>NZ_JACHZE010000022.1 GCF_014193285.1 Atlantibacter sp. RC6 | reverse complement strand
CTGACCTGCTCCCCGTTGATTAACACACCGCGATGCTAGTAATGTCTTCATAAGCCACATGAGGACATCCCCATGAAGAAGCGTTTTTCCGACGAACAGATCATCAGTATTCTCCGCGAAGCCGAGGCTGGCATTCCCGCCCGTGAGCTTTGCCGTAAGCATGCTATTTCTGACGCGACCTTTTACACCTGGCGTAAGAAGTTTGGTGGCATGGAAGTACCGGAAGTAAAACGCCTTAAGTCGCTTGAAGAAGAGAACGCCCGTCTCAAGAAGTTGCTTGCAGAAGCCATGCTGGATAAGGAGGCGTTACAGGTGGCGTTGAGCCGAAAGTACTGACGACAGACCACAAGCGGGAAGCTGTTGTAGTGATGTGTGAAGCGACGGGTCTGTCGCAACGCCGAGCCTGCAGGCTGGCTGGTTTGTCCCTGTCGACCTGCCGCTATGAGGCGCAGCGTCCGGCGGCTGATGTGCATTTATCCGGACGCATCACTGAGCTGGCGCTTGAGCGCAGGCGTTTCGGTTACCGCCGTATATGGCAACTACTGCGTCGGGAAGGCCTGCATGTTAATCACAAGCGCGTGTACCGCCTTTATCACCTCAGTGGCCTGGGTGTTAAGCGCAGACGACGTCGTAAAGGACTGGCAACAGAACGTCTGCCACTGCTCCGTCCGGCTGCTCCTAACCTGACGTGGTCGATGGATTTCGTCATGGACGCACTGGCTACCGGACGCAGAATAAAGTGCCTGACCTGCATAGATGATTTCACGAAGGAATGCCTGACAGTCACTGCCGCCTTCGGTATATCAGGCGCTCAGGTCACACGCATTCTGGACAGTATTGCGTTATTTCGTGGCTATCCGGCAACGATCAGAACAGATCAGGGACCAGAATTTACCTGCCGGGCACTGGACCAGTGGGCTTTTGAGCATGGCGTTGAGCTTCGGCTTATTCAGCCGGGTAAGCCGACACAGAACGGGTTTATCGAAAGCTTTAATGGTCGATTTCGGGATGAGTGTCTGAACGAGCACTGGTTCAGCGATATCGTTCACGCCAGGAAAATCATTAACGACTGGCGGCAGGACTATAACGAGTGCCGGCCTCATTCCTCACTGAATTATCGGACGCCAGCGGAATTTGCAGCGGGCTGGCGAAATGGAAAAATTGAAGGTAAACAAACCGACATTACTAACTG
>NZ_JACHZE010000021.1:1517-3057 GCF_014193285.1 Atlantibacter sp. RC6 | reverse complement strand
GCGAACCGGGGGAACTGAAACATCTAAGTACCCCGAGGAAAAGAAATCAACCGAGATTCCCCCAGTAGCGGCGAGCGAACGGGGAGCAGCCCAGAGTCTGAATCAGCATGTGTGTCAGTGGAACGGTCTGGAAAGTCCGACGGTACAGGGTGATAGTCCCGTACACGAAGATGCATATGCTGTGAACTCGATGAGTAGGGCGGGACACGTGACATCCTGTCTGAATACGGGGGGACCATCCTCCAAGGCTAAATACTCCTGACTGACCGATAGTGAACCAGTACCGTGAGGGAAAGGCGAAAAGAACCCCGGCGAGGGGAGTGAAAAAGAACCTGAAACCGTGTACGTACAAGCAGTGGGAGCACCTTCGTGGTGTGACTGCGTACCTTTTGTATAATGGGTCAGCGACTTATATTCTGTAGCAAGGTTAACCGTATAGGGGAGCCGCAGGGAAACCGAGTCTTAACTGGGCGTTAAGTTGCAGGGTATAGACCCGAAACCCGGTGATCTAGCCATGGGCAGGTTGAAGGTTGGGTAACACTAACTGGAGGACCGAACCGACTAATGTTGAAAAATTAGCGGATGACCTGTGGCTGGGGGTGAAAGGCCAATCAAACCGGGAGATAGCTGGTTCTCCCCGAAAGCTATTTAGGTAGCGCCTCGTGAATTCATCTGTGGGGGTAGAGCACTGTTTCGGCTAGGGGGCCATCCCGGCTTACCAACCCGATGCAAACTACGAATACCACAGAATGTTATCACGGGAGACACACGGCGGGTGCTAACGTCCGTCGTGAAGAGGGAAACAACCCAGACCGCCAGCTAAGGTCCCAAAGTCATGGTTAAGTGGGAAACGATGTGGGAAGGCCCAGACAGCCAGGATGTTGGCTTAGAAGCAGCCATCATTTAAAGAAAGCGTAATAGCTCACTGGTCGAGTCGGCCTGCGCGGAAGATGTAACGGGGCTAAACCATGCACCGAAGCTGCGGCAGCGACGCGAATGCGTTGTTGGGTAGGGGAGCGTTCTGTAAGCCGTTGAAGGTGTGCTGTGAGGCATGCTGGAGGTATCAGAAGTGCGAATGCTGACATAAGTAACGATAAAGCGGGTGAAAAGCCCGCTCGCCGGAAGACCAAGGGTTCCTGTCCAACGTTAATCGGGGCAGGGTGAGTCGACCCCTAAGGCGAGGCCGAAAGGCGTAGTCGATGGGAAACAGGTTAATATTCCTGTACTTGGTGTTACTGCGAAGGGGGGACGGAGAAGGCTATGTCGGCCGGGCGACGGTTGTCCCGGTTTAAGCGTGTAGGCGGAGGTTCCAGGTAAATCCGGTCCCTTTTAACGCTGAGGCGTGATGACGAGGCACCACGGTGCTGAAGTGACAAATGCCCTGCTTCCAGGAAAAGCCTCTAAGCATCAGGTAACACGAAATCGTACCCCAAACCGACACAGGTGGTCAGGTAGAGAATACCAAGGCGCTTGAGAGAACTCGGGTGAAGGAACTAGGCAAAATGGTGCCGTAACTTCGGGAGAAGGCACGCTGGCACGT
>NZ_JACHZE010000021.1:0-1421 GCF_014193285.1 Atlantibacter sp. RC6 | reverse complement strand
CGTAGGTGAAGCGGTTTACCCGTGGAGCTGAAGCCAGTCGAAGATACCAGCTGGCTGCAACTGTTTATTAAAAACACAGCACTGTGCAAACACGAAAGTGGACGTATACGGTGTGACGCCTGCCCGGTGCCGGAAGGTTAATTGATGGGGTCAGCCGTAAGGCGAAGCTCTTGATCGAAGCCCCGGTAAACGGCGGCCGTAACTATAACGGTCCTAAGGTAGCGAAATTCCTTGTCGGGTAAGTTCCGACCTGCACGAATGGCGTAATGATGGCCAGGCTGTCTCCACCCGAGACTCAGTGAAATTGAAATCGCTGTGAAGATGCAGTGTACCCGCGGCAAGACGGAAAGACCCCGTGAACCTTTACTATAGCTTGACACTGAACACTGGTCCTTGATGTGTAGGATAGGTGGGAGGCTTTGAAGCGTGGACGCCAGTCTGCGTGGAGCCGTCCTTGAAATACCACCCTTTAATGGCTGGTGTTCTAACGTGGACCCGTAATCCGGGTTGCGGACAGTGTCTGGTGGGTAGTTTGACTGGGGCGGTCTCCTCCTAAAGCGTAACGGAGGAGCACGAAGGTTGGCTAATCCTGGTCGGACATCAGGAGGTTAGTGCAATGGCATAAGCCAGCTTGACTGCGAGCGTGACGGCGCGAGCAGGTGCGAAAGCAGGTCATAGTGATCCGGTGGTTCTGAATGGAAGGGCCATCGCTCAACGGATAAAAGGTACTCCGGGGATAACAGGCTGATACCGCCCAAGAGTTCATATCGACGGCGGTGTTTGGCACCTCGATGTCGGCTCATCACATCCTGGGGCTGAAGTAGGTCCCAAGGGTATGGCTGTTCGCCATTTAAAGTGGTACGCGAGCTGGGTTTAGAACGTCGTGAGACAGTTCGGTCCCTATCTGCCGTGGGCGCTGGAGAACTGAGGGGGGCTGCTCCTAGTACGAGAGGACCGGAGTGGACGCATCACTGGTGTTCGGGTTGTCATGCCAATGGCACTGCCCGGTAGCTACATGCGGAAGAGATAAGTGCTGAAAGCATCTAAGCACGAAACTTGCCCCGAGATGAGTTCTCCCTGAGACTTCAAGTCTCCTGAAGGACCGTTGAAGACGACAACGTTGATAGGCCGGGTGTGTAAGCGCAGCGATGCGTTGAGCTAACCGGTACTAATGAGCCGTGAGGCTTAACCTTACAACGCCAGAGTGGTTTTGGTGTTGGTTGTGAGAGACGATTTTCAGCTTAACCGGATAAAAGCCTGTGGCAACGCGAAAGCGGCGCGGCAGGTGAACAGAATTTGCCTGGCGGCAACAGCGCGGTGGTCCCACCTGACCCCATGCCGAACTCAGAAGTGAAACGCCGTAGCGCCGATGGTAGTGTGGGGTCTCCCCATGCGAGAGTAGGGAACTGCCAGGCATCAAA
>NZ_JACHZE010000020.1 GCF_014193285.1 Atlantibacter sp. RC6 | reverse complement strand
GTTATTGCGTAGCACAGGCCGAAGGCTTGATCAGAGTTAGTAATACTCGATCTTTTATTTGAGAGAGAGTAAGATCGGCACAGTTTCAACTCCATGAAAAATCTAGAGTTTGGTAGAAATCCTTCGATAAATGACGCTTTTTTTTCGAGCACTTAACGAAGAATAGGCGAAGGTCAGATCAATTTAAAACTGGTCTGTAACTATCAAACTTTATTGGATTTTTTAATATGGAAAACAACACGAAAGAAGTGATCCACTGTGCGTACTGTGATACTGAGCTGACGAAGGGAGTGCATGTTTGTCGAACGTGCCTTGCTACGGTGAAGTATGGAACGCCACCCGGTTGGTTAGTCTTCTTAGTGTGGTTGGTAGGAATGGTGGGCGGTGCTTTGATAGCTATGGCTACCCAATCAGGGCCATCATTCTTTATAGGGTTCGCTTTCATGGGGATCGGCGTCATAGTTCTGAAAGGTATCTATGCAGACCGAATAACTTTCCATAGAAGATAAAACCTTTTAAGGCCGGATCTACCGGCCTTTTTTATTGGAAGAAAACTTATATTTGCCTACGGCCTTGTAATGTTATTTAAAGCTAACGTATATATCAGATAGCCTTTTATAACCCATTGTTTTTAGATAAAAAATATATTTGTTAGCTCTTGACAAAAGCACTGTTTGCACGGTATTGCATGCATGTGATTATTATTTATAGGAGCTAATATGGAAAACGAAATAGAAAACGAACTGAGAACACTTTATTCAGAAAAGTATTATAGTACCGATTCACCATATGTATTTGGTGCATATGTCTCTGCCACTAAAAAGAGATTAAAAGCTGATCTTATGATTAGTATATTATATTCGATTGCAAAAAAAGAAAAAATAGATCTAACTTATCATACATCATTAAAACTTTGTAAGTTGTTTATGTCTCGCGGAATTCTTGGGGATAGGTTATTTTTACATTTTTCTAATGTTGAAAACAAAGGGGATGGATTAACAAAAAGAGAAGAAAAAAGGACGGCGAAAGATAAGATCTCTATTGATTATATTTGCATAAAAAATAAATATCAAAAAGATGTTGAAAGTAAACTTTCTAGATTTGATTTATTGTTTGACTATCACAATAAGGCAATAAAAAAATCTTACCGCAAATAAAAATGCCTTGTCCTACCTGACCACGCAGGTAGATTTTTAAAGCTAACACATATATATATTAGCAATACAATATAAAAATAGAAAGTTAACGGATATATGTTTTAGCGATTGCCGCAGAAAGTAAAAAGCAAAAGTATATATATCTTAGGTTAGTTAGATGGTGGCGGATTTGGCAAGATTTGACGAAATAGCGTAAATGGAATATTAATATATAAGCGGCAAGGAAAACATTATTGCGTATTTTTATTCGCAATAATGTAGGTTCGTTTTTTAGTTTTTCGAGTATAAGCGAGAAAAAATAAAAATCGCGGGTAGCGAAGAACCGTTGCCGTTCGACTTTTATTTCATTGGGAGCGAGCGACCTTTGAAATATTAGGAGAAAAGGCAATGGGTTTGATTTTTTGCGACAGCGAAAAATAAACCCACAGGAAGACTAAAAGAGGGGCTGGATATGAAAGTAAATTTAACCAGACACCAAAAAGGAATAGCCGATGCAAGATTGCTAATGGCACAAGAACAGGCAATGCAGGCGGGTTCGTTTTTGAGTGTTTATGTAGATAAAATGATTAAAGATGTAATAAATCAAGTAAAAACGGATGCATCTGCAGAGTCAAATGAACAGTATAGAACATTATATAAATCAATGACTTCTAGTAACGCGGGGAAAAGTGTTCAACAAATACTTATGTCATGCAACACCCGCGCAAGTTTTGATAAAACAAGAACGGCTTTTCGTTTTTGTATAGTAGAACAGATAAAGCAGCTACGCCGTGAAGCTGAAAAGCTATCAAAGGCAAAGGATTATAAAGGTTCTCAAGAGCTAACAGTGGAAGCATTTAAGCTATCTATAAAGTTTGAAGATGAGTTTTTAAGTGATAAAAGAATTCTATTTTCAGATATTAAATCAAAGATTGGTTATGATAAAAAATCTTTGAGTAAAAGAAAAACTGCAAAAAATGCACCTTCCTCTAATGAGGTTTTGGATAATATGAAACCTGCTTTTTTTAAGCGTCATTCTATTTGTTTTTCTGTGATAAATCGTTTTGGTATTAGACCATCTGAGATGCAAAAAGGTGTCAAACTACAATT
This sequence comes from Atlantibacter sp. RC6, assembly GCF_014193285.1. GTDB lineage: Bacteria > Pseudomonadota > Gammaproteobacteria > Enterobacterales > Enterobacteriaceae > Atlantibacter. The sequence continues at coordinate 1,373 of NZ_JACHZE010000020.1, read as the reverse complement.
TGAAAATGGGCGTATTTTTGCTGTTGTTAGAGGTGCTAAAGTTGCTAAAGACAGGGGGCAGCAGGTAAGAGCTATAGGATATGAACCTGATTTAAATAATGCAGCTGATAAGCTTTTATTGGAGGCTATAGCAAATAGCCCCAATAAGGTTTTTGAATGCGTTCAAACAAAAAAAGATTACAACGCATTAAGGAAGCATTTTAATAAATACCATGAAGGCTTTTCTTTATATTCTTATCGTCATGCTTTTGCCAGCGATTTAAAAAAATCAGGTGCTACACGTAGGCAAATAGCTGAAGCTATGGGGCATAGAAATACTGTATCCCAAGAGTTCTACGGCTATTCTAAACAGGGTAAAGGTGATCGAGAGTTTGTAGCTAAAGCGAGTAATGATATTAAAGTAAAGCCGGATATTAAAGAATATATAAAGTCTAAAAGTGATGCTGGTTCTATAGGTAGCAAGATTTCACAGTCTAAAAAATCGACTGCTGCAAATTTGCAGAGGGGTTCCAGAACGTCGATCAAGCCAAGATAATGCAGGCGCGTGAACCGTTCAAAACTCGCTTTTGAATGGTTCAGGTGTCTATTTTTTTGATGTTCGGGTATTCAGATTTTTTGAAGAACTATTGACAGTTCAAGGAGATCGGTTATAACTGAGTCCAGATACAACAAAACCAGCTTGCGCTGGTTTTGAGGGACTTGAAAAGTTTGGCGACTTTTGAAGTCTTGTAATCAAGTTGGTCAAGAACTCGATTACGTGATGTAAGAACAAATCTATCCTACATCTCCGTAAAAGTCAAATCCCGCTTCCTTACAAGTTTCATAAAATCCCTAGCCTTTTCAAATCCTTAAGCATCAACAAAGTTGCTTTTTCACTTTGCCTATTGTATCAGGATCTACCTGTGGAGCCGTCTGCACGAGCTGCAGCCATGTGATTGTTCGGGTAGGTGTTGATGTTGGTCTAAACGGGGAGTGTTGCAAAAGACCAGACCGGGAACGAGTCACTAAGGCGCTTGGTAAGGATTCAGGCCAGCTATGAGAAAGCCCAGCCATAAATGGGGTTAGAATTCTGCAAGTAGTGCTATGTGGCGACAGCGGGGGTGCAACAGGGTGCCAGTTGGTGGGAAACTGCCTTCAGCTCTAAGTCGCTGCTCTTTGGGTGAAGCTCAAAAAAGAAGCTTTTCCAAGGGATCGTCAACTTGATTAGCCATAGGCAATCGAGGAGGCGAAACTTTGGGTGAAGCGCCCTTTTTGGGGGGGGCTGAACTTCCTTTGGTAGTTATTGCGTAGCACAGGCCGAAGGCTTGATCAGAGTTAGTAATACTCGATCTTTTATTTGAGAGAGAGTAAGATCGGCACAGTTTCAACTCCAT
>NZ_JACHZE010000019.1 GCF_014193285.1 Atlantibacter sp. RC6 | reverse complement strand
ATACCACGAGCTTTTTCTTCCGGCGCGTTATCGATCTGATCGAATGCACGAGCAGAACCACCGTAGGTTTTAGCCAGAACGGTAGTGATGGCAGCGGTCAGCGTTGTTTTACCATGGTCAACGTGGCCGATAGTACCGACGTTAACGTGCGGTTTTGTACGTTCAAACTTTTCTTTAGACATCGATTGTCCCTCTAAGACACGGATAAATCGGTGATATCACCACATCAACCAGGCAGTAGCCTGAATTTGCTGAATATAAACAGAAAAGAAGCAGGGAGGAAAAAAGAAGTGGTGCTGATAGGCAGATTCGAACTGCCGACCTCACCCTTACCAAGGGTGCGCTCTACCAACTGAGCTATATCAGCACATCTGGAGCGGGCAGCGGGAATCGAACCCGCATCATCAGCTTGGAAGGCTGAGGTAATAGCCATTATACGATGCCCGCATCCTGGAACTCGGCTACCTGATTCTTCTGTTGTGAATATGAAGAGAAGCCCTTCACTATTCGAGCCGATTCGCTGAGCTTATCGTCTCGGGTTACGCAGCGCGCAACCTAAAATGGTGGTGGGGGAAGGATTCGAACCTTCGAAGTCGATGACGGCAGATTTACAGTCTGCTCCCTTTGGCCGCTCGGGAACCCCACCGGGTACTTGATGGTGCCGGCTACCGGAATCGAACTGGTGACCTACTGATTACAAGTCAGTTGCTCTACCTACTGAGCTAAGCCGGCATCAAGTAGCGCGCATTCTAGGAACTGCCGGGCCTGCATGCAACAAAAAAATTGCATAAAACGCTCTACCGCTCACATTTTGAACTAAGCCCGTCACTTCTGGCACTATTTTGACCAGCGAAGCGTAAGAAATAATCACAATTTGCGCGTCAGGACGCACAATGATTGTGCATAACCAGTCGATGTACGCCTTTCGATGAAGCATCCGCGTGGCGAACTTTGCCCGTTTTGGCTTATTGAGCGTTTTTTGGGGGTTGGATCACATATTGCATAATCATCCTGTGTCCTGTGATCCGGAGGTGCCGCTATGAAAATTATCGCCTTAAACGCATCCACACTCCCCGTATATTGCCGGGAACTGTCAATGGTGCTGTTAGATGTATTGGCTGACGGCAGCCTGCCCGGCTATCAGCAATCCATGAGTCGGGAAGAAGCGGAAAGCGCGTTTTACCGCCTTCGCGATGCGTTAAGCAAACAGGAAACGCTGATATGGATTGCCAGAGATGAGTCCGGCGTCATGGGATACGCCCGTCTGGATCTGTGTGCAGACGCCGATGGGTTGAATCGCGCCGAGATCAAAGGCGTGATGGTGCATCGCCGCGCTCGCCGTCTGGGAGCAGGCAAGAAGCTTATTCAGGCAGTAGAAGAGGCGGCGTCTCAGGCCCGGCGCGGGTTGCTTTATCTGGATGTGCAAGCCGGTACAAAGGCGGAAGCCTTTTGGCGAGCCGTAGGGTATCGCTGCCTGGGCGAGATGCCGGATTATGTCTGCTCTGGCGACGGCTATTGCCACTCTGCCGTGATTTACTACAAACGCTTGTTTGCGACGCATCCCTATCCTCGCGCCGTAGCGAGTTAGGGCAGATAAACGTGATGCTTTCACAGGAAAGCATCACTCCTTTTGATTTTTTCTTCTTATTCTTTGCATTCTGGTGTTACCCTCCTGCCCATCGTTGAAACTGATATCTATGGCGTGTCACTGGCCGTTTATAAAATGAAACGAACCAGCCAGAGCGTTCATTCTTGTCCGCAATGACAGGCAAACACATGCTGAAAAGTAATACAGAGCAAACAATAATGACTCCTTATCTTCAGTTTAACCGGAGCCAGTGGGCTGCGCTTCGTGACTCAGTCCCAATGACCTTAACTGAAGGCGAAATTGCGCGTTTGAAGGGTATTAACGAAGATCTCTCGCTGGATGAAGTGGCTGAGATTTATTTGCCCCTGTCGCGTTTATTAAATTTCTATATCAGCTCGAATCTTCGCCGTCAGGCGGTGTTGGAACAATTTTTAGGCACTAACGGGCAACGCATTCCTTATATCATTAGTATCGCCGGCAGCGTTGCCGTCGGGAAAAGCACCACGGCGCGCGTGCTTCAGGCGCTATTGTCTCGCTGGCCGGAACATCGTCGCGTTGAATTAATTACCACCGATGGCTTTCTGCATCCTAACCAGGTGCTTAAAGACCGGAATCTGATGAAGAAGAAAGGATTCCCGCAATCTTATGATATGCACCGGCTGGTAAAATTCGTTTCCGATCTCAAGTCCGGCGTACCGAATGTGACGGCTCCGGTTTATTCCCATCTCATTTATGATGTTATCCCTGATGGGGATAAAGTTGTGACCCAGCCAGATATATTAATCCTTGAAGGATTGAATGTATTGCAAAGCGGCATGGATTATCCGCACGATCCGCATCATGTATTTGTTTCTGATTTCGTCGACTTTTCTATTTATGTTGATGCCCCGGAAGATCTCTTACAGACCTGGTATATCAACCGCTTCTTAAAATTCCGCGAAGGGGCATTCACTGACCCGGATTCTTATTTCCATAATTACGCCAAACTTTCTGAAGAAGAAGCAGTTAACGTCGCCACACAGCTGTGGAAAGAAATCAACTGGCTGAATCTTAAAGAGAATATTCTTCCAACCCGTGAGCGCGCCAGTTTGATTATGACTAAGAGCGCCGATCACGCGGTTGAATGCGTCAGACTGCGGAAATAAAAAAAGGGAGCAAAGCTCCCTTTTTCTTATCCTGCGCTACGTAATGATATTTCGCCGCCAATCCAGGGTTTAACCACGCCATCCTGCTCCAGTAATAACGCGCCCTGCTCATCAATCCCCCGGGAAATACCAAAAATTTCTTTCTCGCCAATAATCAGTTTCACCGGGCGATGAATAAAGTTATCCAGTTTTTCCCAACGGCCCAGGAACGAAGCCAGTCCATCCTGCTCGAAGATTTTCAGTGCGTTGCGCAACTCATTAATAAGCCGGACGGCAAGCTTATTGCGATCAATATGAATGCCCGCTTCCTGCAAGTTAATCCACCCCTGGTTAACCACCTCTTCTTCGACCCGACGCATCGCCAGGTTGATGCCTGCGCCGATAACAATCTGCGCCGCGTCGCCAGTTTTGCCGGTTAACTCCACCAGGATCCCGGCAAGTTTACGGTCATGGAGATAAAGATCGTTTGGCCATTTTACGCGTACCTGATCGGCGCCCAGCTCATGCAGAACTTCAGCCATCACGATACCAATAACCAGACTTAAGCCGATCGCCGCAGCGGGCCCCTGCTCAAGGCGCCAGTACATCGATAAATAGAGATTCGCGCCAAACGGCGAGAACCATTTACGACCGCGACGGCCACGACCCGCTTGCTGATATTCAGCAATACATGCATCGCCAGAAGAGAGGCTTGCCAGGTGGTCCAGAAGATACTGGTTGGTTGAATCGATAACCGGTAATACGCTGACCGAGCCAGCATCGATTTGGCTAAGAATTAACGCCTCATCCAGCAACTGGATAGGTTCGGGAAGGCTATACCCTTTCCCCGGGACGGTAAACACATCCACGCCCCAGTCGCGCAGCGTCTGGATATGTTTATTAATCGCCGCACGGCTCATCCCTAATTTTTCGCCCAGTTGCTCGCCCGAGTGGAATTCGCCATCAGCAAGCAGAGAAATAAGCGTTAAGGGTATTTTATTATCCTTCATGAAATTTTCTCCACGGCATTCACTTCACCGGTTCGGCCAATAAAACGCACTTCCGGCTCTAGCCAGATGTTAAATCGCTCACCGACACGTTGTCGCACGTCATGCGCCAGGTTCACAACATCATTACTCATCGCATTATCTACATTGACTAATACCAGTGCCTGTTGGCGATGCACAGCCGCGCCGCCCACCTGATAGCCCTTTAGCTGGCATTGATCGATTAGCCAGCCCGCAGCGAGCTTAACGCTGCCGTCAGCCTGCGGATAATGAGGCATACGGGGAAAGTGCTCAATGAGTCGGGTTGCCAGTTCCACACTGATGACGGGATTCTTAAAGAAGCTACCCGCATTGCCCTGAACGCGAGGGTCGGGCAGTTTTGCTTGCCGCATATGGCAAACGCTATGAAACACGTCTTGTGGGGTGGCAGTAGCAGGATCCAACTGGGTCAGGTCGCCGTAGGTCAGTACAGGTGCCCAACGTTTGTTCAGGCGTAGCCCTACTGCGGTAATCGCGTAGCGGTTCTGGTACTCGTGCTTAAAGATGCTGTCACGGTAGCCAAAGCGGCAGTCTGCCGCCTCGATGCGTAAAATATTGCCCGTTTCAAGTTCAACGCAATCGACGTATTCACACACGTGCTTAAGCTCAACGCCATAAGCGCCAATGTTCTGGATCGGTGACGATCCCGCGCATCCGGGGATAAGGGCCAGGTTTTCCAGTCCGGGCATTCCCTTATCGAGCGTATATTCGACCAGCTTGTGCCAGTTTTCCCCTGCCCCTGCGTGAATATGCCACGCCCGATCTGTCTCAGTGACGGTGATGCCCGCAATGCGATTAACAATCACCGTGCCGTCGAAGTCCTCAAGAAAAAGAACATTGCTGCCCTCTCCGAGAATCATTACCGGCTCGCCCTGTCGTGCTGACTCAAGCCAGGCTTGCTGTAACGACTCGGGTGTCGTCGCCTCAATCAGCTTTTTAGCGCTGCATTCCAGATTAAAACTATTAAAAGGTTTGAGGGAAGTACGCATGATTTTTTCCTGATACAACGATCCCGCTAGTTTACCCGATCGCGCATCGTAAGGCTTGTATCGTGGTTTGATTGGTGGAGATCGGAGGCAGGTTTCAGCGCTTTGGTGGGGGCGTCCAGGCGAGTTTGCTGGATAGCAGACAGCAAAAAGCCCATCCGTGAGGATGGGCTTCTGCGTTGTTTGATGCCTGGCAGTTCCCTACTCTCGCATGGGGAGACCCCAC
>NZ_JACHZE010000018.1 GCF_014193285.1 Atlantibacter sp. RC6 | reverse complement strand
CAGTTGCGACGCGGCTTTCAGCTCACTGTCGCGAGGTGGCGTATATTACGCTTTCCTCTTTCAGAGTCAACCCTGAATTTCAGGATTTTTCTCTTTGTTGTTCCGACTGTTGCTGTGAAGCGTTTCACATTGTCGTCTCAACGGAGGCGCATTATAGGGATCCCATTTTTTTGCACAAGCCTTTTTTCGATCTTTTCTTTTGATCGCTGGTTTTTCGCGCTTTTCGCTGCGATCGCATACGATCTGCCTAAAAAATGATACCGTTTTGCCTTGCTTACCCTCTGTAATGCGGCCAAAGTCTGTTTCACGGTCTTAGATAGATGAGGTTTTTATGTCTGCAGTACTGCGTCCTTATAAAGATACCTTCCCTAAAGTCGGCCAACGCGTCATGGTCGATCCGTCGAGCGTGGTTATTGGTGATGTTCGGATCGCCGATGACGTGGGCATTTGGCCCCTGGTTGCTATGCGCGGCGACGTGCATTTTATTGCAATCGGTGCCCGCACCAATATTCAGGATGGAAGCGTGCTACATGTGACACACAAGTCTTCTTACAATCCGGAAGGCAATCCGTTGGTGATTGGCGAAGACGTTACGGTCGGGCATAAGGTGATACTGCACGGCTGCACCATCGGCAATCGCGTGCTGGTAGGAATGGGATCGATTGTATTAGATGGCGTGGTAGTTGAAGATGACGTAATGATCGGCGCAGGCAGTCTGGTTCCGCAGAATAAGCGCCTGGAGAGCGGCTATTTGTATCTTGGAAGCCCGGTCAAACAGATCCGGCCGCTCTCGGATGCTGAAATACAGGGCTTAATCTATTCCGCTAATAACTATGTGAAGTGGAAAGATGAGTATCTGGATCAGGAGATCCAAAACCAACCCTGATCGTCATCCTGCCCCTCAGCGATCAGGGGCGCGATCTCTTCTTCCAGATCCCAACGGTGTTGGCGAAACAGCTCCAGCCAGTCTGCAGGCGTTTCGCCACCATAACGCCTGGACAGCGTCCCGGCGGAAATCGCGCAGTTAACCTGAAACCCACCCGTCAGCGCCGGAAAACACACTGCGTGCAGAGCTTCATTCCATTGCTCGACGTCCGGAAACTGGATCGCCTGATTCATACAGCCAGTTCCTGCTTAAGGCGTTCAATAACCGGGGCCACATCCGGCATCTGTCCATGCCATAGCATAAAAGCATGCGCCGCCTGGCCCACCAGCATACCTAACCCATCGGACATGCTCTGTGCGCCCAGCGACTCGCACCAGCTCAAAAAAGGCGTACACCCTTGCTGATAAAACATGTCATAGCAATGTACGCTAGCGTGAATCAGTGAAGCCGGGATTGCAGGACGATCGCCCGAAATCCCGCTGGACGTGGCATTGACAATAAGATCGAACTCATGGCCTACAAGCGCGTCGCCGTCCAGCGCAACCACGCTACCGGTATGGCTGAAAAGCGTGGCCAACTGCTGAGCACGAGACAGGGTCCGGTTAGTGATTGTTACCGCACAATCTAAAGAAAGCAGCGGAAGCAATACGCCTCGCGCCGCGCCGCCTGCGCCAATCAACAAAACGCGTGAGCCGGGCTTAATCATTTTCAGCCGCTCTAAATCACTTAACAGGCCGATGCCGTCCGTGTTATCGCCGAGTAGCCGCCCGTCTTCAAGGCGCTTCAGGGTATTTACCGCGCCCGCCAGCGCAGCGCGTTCAGTCAACTCGTCTGCGCGCCCAAACGCTTCTTCTTTGAAAGGTACCGTGACGTTAGCACCTTTACCGCCCGCCTGGAAAAAAGCCTCCAGCGTCGGGATAAAGCCATCAAGCGGAGCCAGAACCCGGCCATAAGGATGGGTAACCTGCAGTTGCTGCGCGAAGAGCTGATGAATAAAAGGGGATTTGCTGTGAGCAACAGGATTGCCGAATACCGCATAGGTTTCCATTACATCACCCCTCACGAAAGAGCTCGCCCGTTAGCGCATCGCGGATCTCTGAAGGATTAAGACGTCCGCCAGTCGCACCATCAAGCACAGGGAAATCATCACCAAATTGTAGCTGGACTTCCTGAGTGCTACGGCACGGCGGCCATCCGGTTAAGTTGGCGCTGGTTGACACTAATGGCTTACCAAACGCTTCACACAACGCAATCACTAACGGGTGATCGGTTACGCGCACGGCCAGAGTATCAAAACGGCCGGTGAGCCAGCGTGGGGTGGTACTTTTGGCGGGAAAGACAAAAGTAACAGGCCCTGGCCAGCGGGCAAAAACAGCGTCACGCTGCTCTTGTGTCAACAGGCTGTCGTCAATATAAGGCACCAGTTGGTCAAAACGGGAGGCGATGAGAATAAGCCCCTTTTCAACCGGACGCTGTTTAAGCGCCAGCAGGCGATTGACCGCCATTTCACTATCGGGATCGCAACCTACGCCAAACACGGCCTCGGTAGGATAGGCGATAACTTCTTGTTTTTTTAATACCTCAACGATCGCGTCGATGGGGTTTGCAGGCAGGTTTTTATTCACTTTATTCCGCCGTAACCGGCTTTCCACATTGTTTACTTGCGCAGAAGTGCTTCGCCCCTTGCGCGGTTTTCTTTTCTATAAGCAGCGGGTAGTCACACGCCGGGCATACGCCCGCCACAGGTTTAGCATTAATGACGAACTGGCACTCCGGATAGCGATCGCATGAATGAAAGGTTTTGCCGTAGCGAGAGCGGCGCTGGACAAGATGGCCTTCCTGACATTGCGGACAGTTAATCGCCGTCTCATCAGGCTTATCAATCTGTTCGGTATGGTCACATTCCGGATAGCGGCTACAGCCGATAAACATGCCAAATCGGCCCTGGCGTAGCGCCAGCTCTGCCTGACACTGCGGGCAAAACTTACCCTCCAGAATCTTGATGATATGTCCATCCGCCTGATTACGCAGGGGACGGACATAGTCACATTCCGGATAGTGAGAACAACCAAGAAACGGGCCGTGTTTCCCGGTTCGAATAACCAGATCGGCCCCGCACTGCGGGCAGGGCTCTTGTTGGCGCACAGAAAAGAGTGCCGATTTTGTCATAACGACTTACTACGCTGCCTGAATGTCAGTGCAGCATACCTTCATTCACTTCGAAGAGTAATTCTTCCATTTGTTGATACGCGTTTTCACAGCCCGGCAGATTGAACAACACCATCAATACCACCCATTTAAGATCTTCAAGATCAAAATCGGCCGTATCGAGAGCCAGCACACGCTCAATCACCATTTCACGGGTTTCGAGGTTCAGCACCTGAATTTGTTCCAGGAACAACAGAAATCCCCGGCAGCTGGCGTCCAGTCTCTGACACTCTTCGGCGGTATAGATACGCATCGAAAGCGGGTCAGAAGCCAACTGCATCGGCTCAACCAGACCGTCCTGATAATCCGCCAGTTTTTCTAACCACAGCAGCGCGTTGAAAATATCTTCACGCTCAAAGCCAGCATCAGTAAGGTCGCGAGTGATTTTATCCTGATCGACGCGCACTTCGGCGTCGTTATGGATGTATGTCTCAAACAAATACATTAGTACGTCGAACATGGCCTGCCCTCCTCAATCGGACATAGCCGCCGGGTACAGCTGCGATCCATCCTGCTAACTCCAGTTCGAGTAATTGGGTTACTGTCTCTGGCACAGGTTGGCCGGCACGTTCAGCGACGACGTCAACAGGTGTAACCTCATCTCCTACGTTAGCCAACAGCTCGGGAAATGGCAATGCGCCCTCCTCTTCATTTGGTGAATAATTTGCGACATTCAGAGAAGACAGCCAATGGAGATCGCTTTGCAAATGCGCAAGGATCTCGTCGGGAGAAGTGACCAGCGTAGCACCCTGCTGAATCAACCAGTGTGGTCCGCTTGTTCCGGGATTGCCGATTGGGCCTGGCAGCGCAAAGACTTCCCGGCCCTGTTCAAGCGCACAGCGCGCGGTAACCAATGACCCGCTACGCTGCGTCGCCTCAACCACCAGCACGCCGTGGCTTAATCCGCTAATAATGCGATTTCGTCTGGGAAAGTTGCTTTGCCAGGGCTTCATGTTGAGCGGGAACTCGCTGACCAGCGCGCCGCCTTTCGCAACGATCTCATCAGCCAGTCGCTTGTGTCTTTTAGGATACAGTTGCTCCAGTCCGCTGCCGAGCACGGCAATGGTGGTTCCCTGCATATTGAGCGCCGCGCGATGGGCTACGCCATCAATCCCTAATGCCAGACCGCTGGTAAGCGTCATGCCCAGATTAGCCAGAGTTTCACAAAAATATCGTCCCCAATGTTCGCCGTACCATGAATGCGCGCGGCTCCCCACGACGGCAAGCTGCGGCGTGGTTAACGCTTCGACATTGCCAGCAATCATCAGCGCGCCGGGAAACCAGTCGATGGCTCTGAGCAGCGAAGGATACAGGGGCATATCTGCGGTTAATAAGTGGTGCTCTGGCTGCTCAAGCCAGCTAAGGGCGCGCTCAATGTCAGTCATGCCAACCATTAAGAACTGTTGAATTTGTGAGGCCGATAGCGGCACGGCGGCCAAAGCCAGGGCAGGTTCAAAAGGATGACGCTGCAGTTGTTTCACAGCATTAAGCATCTGTTCGCCATTCAGGCTGGCAACGGCCATTAAGCGCAACCAAATCTCTGTAAGCGGCATCATTTTCCCCTGCCAGTAACGCATCCAGGCAATCCCTGCGATTGGTTATGGATGCTGTCAATCAGGGGGGGTTTTGTCTAGAATAGAGATAATGATCTTTATCAACTCTTGAACACAGCTCTGGATAAATATGTCAGTTTTGCAGGTATTACATTTTCCGGACGAGCGTCTTCGCAAAGTCGCCGAGCCGGTCAAAGAAGTGAATGCGGAAATCCAACGTATCGTGGATGATATGTTCGAAACCATGTACGCCGAAGAAGGCATTGGCCTGGCGGCCACTCAGGTCGATATCCATCAGCGAATTATTGTGATCGACGTTTCTGAGAATCGCGATGAGCGTTTAGTGCTTATCAACCCGGAACTGCTGGAAAAACATGGCGAGACGGGCATCGAAGAGGGATGTTTATCCATTCCTGAGCAGAGAGCCCTGGTGCCGCGCGCTGAAACGGTAAAAATCCGTGCGCTCGACCGCGACGGTAACAGCTTTGAGCTAGCCGCCGATGGCCTGCTGGCGATTTGCATTCAGCATGAAATGGATCACTTGGTGGGCAAACTGTTTGTTGATTATCTCTCGCCAATGAAGCGCCAGCGTATTCGCCAGAAAGTCGAAAAACTCGATCGTTTAAACGGGCGTTAAGCCTTTAACAAAACAGGGAATATCGTGTCCGATTCATTACGTGTCATTTTTGCAGGTACGCCTGATTTCGCTGCGCGCCATCTCGACGCGCTGCTTGCCGCGAACTACAACGTGGTGGGCGTTTTTACTCAACCTGACCGCCCGGCCGGACGCGGTAAAAAGCTCATGCCTTCGCCGGTTAAAGTCGTGGCGCAAGAGCATGGTCTCCCTGTTTTCCAACCCGCCTCGCTTCGCCCGGCTGACAACCAACAGCTTATCGCCGATTTGAACGCCGATATCATGGTTGTGGTGGCTTATGGATTAATCCTGCCCAAAGCCGTGCTGGAGATGCCTCGCCTGGGTTGCATCAACGTTCATGGCTCGTTACTGCCACGCTGGCGCGGAGCTGCGCCGATCCAACGCTCGCTCTGGGCGGGCGATGACGAAACTGGCGTAACCATTATGCAGATGGACGTGGGTCTGGATACCGGCGATATGCTGTATAAACTGGCCTGCCCGATTACGCCAGACGATACCAGCGCTTCGCTGTATGACAAACTGGCCGAGCTGGGTCCGCAAGGGCTTATCGAGACGCTGCAACTGCTCGCCAGTGGTAAAGCCAAACCGGAAGTGCAGGACGAATCAAAGGTGACCTACGCGGAAAAACTGAGTAAAGAAGAAGCCCTGCTTGACTGGTCGCTCTCTGCCGCTCAGTTAGAACGCTGTATTCGCGCCTTTAACCCGTGGCCGATGAGCTACTTTATGATGGACGGGCAGCCGGTAAAAGTCTGGAAAGCCAGCGTAATTGAAACGACGATGAATGCCGCGCCGGGCACCATTCTTCAGGCGGATAAACAAGGCATTCAGATTGCGACAGCACAGGGCGTACTCAATATTGAAGAGTTGCAGCCTGCCGGTAAGAAAGCCATGAAAGCGCAAGATTTGCTGAACTCCCGCAAGGCGTTTTTCGCGCCGGGCAACAGACTGGCCTGAGTCTCACTCTCTTTTTAGCGCCCGGAACTTCCGGGCCTTTTTATTTTACTGACCGTAACTATGAAGAAATCACCAAATATTCGCAGCCTGGCGGCGCAAGCCGTTGAGCAAGTGGTCGAGAAAGGCCAGTCATTAAGCAATGTGCTGCCGGTTTTACAGCAAAAAGTTCCCGAAAAAGATAAAGCGCTGCTACAGGAACTGTGCTTTGGCGTGCTGCGTACGCTTTCGCAGCTGGAGTGGCTTATCGGCAAACTGATGTCGCGCCCAATGACTGGTAAACAGCGTACCGTACATTATTTAATTATGGTTGGGCTGTACCAACTGCTGTATACCCGTATTCCTCCCCATGCTGCGCTAGCCGAAACGGTGGAAGGTGCGGTGGTGATTAAGCGTCCGCAGCTCAAAGGCCTCATTAACGGCGTATTGCGCGAGTTTCAGCGCCAACAGGAAACCTTGCTCGGCGAATTTACCAGGCACGACAGCCGATTCCTGCATCCGTCATGGTTGGTTAAACGGCTACGCGCCGCTTATCCCCTACAATGGGAAGCGATTCTTGAAGCAAACAATCAACGACCGCCGATGTGGCTACGGGTTAATCGTCAGCATCACAGCCGCGACGCCTGGCTAGCCCTGCTGGAAGAAAACGGGATCCAGGGCTTCGCGCATCCGGCGTATCCGGATGCGGTACGTCTGGAAACCCCTGCGCCAGTCCATACGCTCCCCGGTTTTGAAGAGGGCTGGGTCACGGTACAGGATGCGTCCGCACAAGGCTGTCTTCCGCTGCTCGCCCCGCAAAATGGCGAAGATATTTTAGATCTCTGCGCCGCGCCGGGCGGTAAGACCACGCATATTCTCGAGGCAGTTCCCGAAGCCAATGTGCTTGCGGTAGATATTGATGAGCAACGCCTGAGCCGGGTTTATGAAAATTTAAAACGCCTGGGAATGAAAGCCACCGTCAAACAGGGCGATGGCCGTTATCCACAACAGTGGGCTGAAGATAAACAGTTCGACCGTATATTGCTGGATGCGCCATGCTCCGCAACGGGCGTGATCCGCCGTCATCCTGACATAAAATGGTTACGCCGCGACCGCGATATTCCGGAACTGGCGGAACTTCAGTCGCAAATTCTGGATGCCATCTGGCCACTGCTGAAACCCGGCGGTACGCTGGTCTACGCAACCTGTTCTGTTCTTCCCGAAGAGAACACGCAGCAGGTAGCCGCCTTCCTGAAACGCACTGCTGATGCCCAGCTCACCGAAACCGGTACGCCGGATTCGCCAGGTATTCAGAATTTGCCGGCCAGCACAGAAGGCGACGGCTTCTTTTACGCTAAGCTTGTGAAGCAAGGCTAAGGTCATTTTCAACTGAGTCTGAGAATCGAGAGACGATGAAAATAATCATTCTGGGCGCGGGTCAGGTTGGCGGCACCCTGGCGGAAAACCTGGTAGGCGAAAACAACGACATTACGCTGGTTGATACCAATGGCGATCGCCTGCGCAGCCTACAGGATAAGTTCGATCTGCGCGTTGTGCAGGGCCATGGCTCGCATCCCCGCGTGTTGCGTGAAGCGGGCGCTGATGATGCGGATATGCTGGTTGCCGTGACCAGTTCTGATGAAACCAACATGGTCGCGTGTCAGGTCGCTTATTCGCTGTTCAATACGCCGAACCGTATCGCCCGTATCCGGGCTCCGGACTATGTCCGTGACGCTGAAAAGCTGTTTAATTCAGAAGCGGTGCCTATCGACCACCTTATCGCCCCTGAGCAATTGGTTATCGATAATATCTATCGCTTGATTGAGTATCCCGGCGCGCTACAGGTGGTTAATTTTGCGGAAGGGAAAGTCAGTCTTGCAGTGGTAAAAGCCTATTATGGCGGGCCTCTGGTAGGTAATGCGTTATCTACCATGCGTGAGCATATGCCGCATATTGATACCCGCGTGGCAGCGATCTTCCGTCACGACCGTCCTATTCGCCCTCAAGGCTCGACTATCGTTGAAGCCGGTGACGAAGTGTTTTTTATCGCGGCATCACAGCATATCCGTGCGGTGATGAGTGAACTTCAGCGCCTGGAGAAGCCCTACAAGCGCATTATGCTGGTTGGCGGCGGGAATATCGGGGCAGGCCTCGCCCATCGCCTGGAAAAAGATTACAGCGTTAAGCTGATTGAACGTAACCAGCAGCGCGCCGCGGAGCTCGCCGAAAAACTACAAAATACCATCGTGTTTTATGGCGACGCATCGGATCAGGAATTACTTGCCGAAGAACATATCGATCAGGTGGATCTGTTTATTGCCGTCACTAACGATGACGAAGCCAATATCATGTCCGCCATGCTCGCGAAGCGAATGGGCGCCAAAAAAGTGATGGTGCTGATCCAGCGACGTGCTTACGTCGATTTGGTCCAGGGAAGCGTTATCGATATCGCAATTTCTCCCCAGCAGGCCACGATTTCTGCATTATTAGGCCATGTACGTAAAGCGGATATCGTTAGCGTATCTTCACTGCGGCGCGGGGTGGCGGAAGCCATTGAGGCGGTTGCCCACGGCGATGAGAGCACCTCACGCGTCGTTGGACGGGTAATCGACGATATTAAACTCCCTCCCGGCACGATTATTGGCGCCGTGGTGCGCGGTAATGATGTCATGATTGCCAATAATACTTTGCGTATTGAACAGGGCGATCACGTCATTATGTTCCTGACGGATAAAAAGTTTGTCTCTGACGTTGAGCGTTTATTCCAGCCAAGCCCATTCTTCCTGTAATAGCAAGGCGGAGCAGCTCCGCCTCGCTATTTTTCCGCTTCAATGATAGGGATACTGTGTGAAAACAATTACTTCGCACCAATGGCAAACGACCAACTCTTTGTTAGACTTATGAGGCTAGCCCAGATAAGGAGAACAAAATGAGTATGTTGAAAGAGTTTCGCGAATTCGCGATGCGCGGGAATGTGGTTGATTTGGCAGTGGGTGTGATTATTGGGGCGGCATTTGGGAAAATCGTTTCCTCTCTGGTTGCCGATATTATTATGCCGCCGCTGGGCTTATTAATCGGTGGTATCGACTTTAAACAGTTCGCACTGACTCTGCGTCCAGCAGTTGGCGATACGCCTGCGGTGGTGATGCATTACGGTGTGTTTATTCAGAATGTTTTTGATTTTATCATTGTCGCTTTCGCTATTTTTATGGCGATAAAACTCATTAACAAACTGAACCGTAAGAAAAAAGAAGAGCCGAAAGCGCCACCTGCGCCCACTAAAGAAGAGGTTCTGCTGACTGAAATCCGCGATATTTTGAAACAACAGAAAGAACGTATTTAATTAGTACCAGGAAAGCAGAAGGCCAGTGGAAAATAAGCTGTTAGCTTGTTTACCACTGGCCTCCCAGTTACCCCGTCCTTGATGTTTCCCTTTCCTTTGATAGCTTCCTTTCCCTTTGACATTTTTCTCGACGCGTTGTCTGAATAACGGATCGTGTAATAGTGCTTCGAGCGCATTCTCTTTAATCTGCCCCCGGGTATGCTTATAACGACTCATAGATGTCTCCTTTGAAATGTGGCGCGAGTGTAATACCTGCTGGATGAAAAATCAACGTGCGGCGCCATTGGCCCCCTGCTCCAGCGCTTCGAGGATCGAACAATACACGCTGCTATGCGCTGTGCCACAACATGTTTCATTCAAACGCTGCAACGAGGTGCGCATAATTTCCAGTTCGTGGATTTTGGCATCTACTTCTTTAAGCCTGGCCTGCACGATCCCTTTAGATTCCTGGCAGGTATGGTGTTCAGGATCGATACGGATCGACAAGAGTTCGCGGATGGATTCCAGCGTGAATCCCAGCTGTCGGGCATAACGGATAAATTTCAGGCGCTGCAAATCGTTTTCACTGTATAAACGGAACCCGCCTTCGGTACGGACTTCATGATCCATCATTTGTTGTTTTTCATAAAAACGGATTGTGTCAGGCGTAACATCCGCCATGTTTGCGATCTCACCTATTCTGTACATCATTGCTCCCTTGCCAGTTTTTTCTCGATAGTGCGTCCATAGCAGGTATGAAGAAAATCCGTGCTCATGCCTGCCTGTCGTAGTTTCATCTCCAGTACCAGCAGCTGTTTTTTTAACGAGGCGTATTCCGGTTGTTCAGGGTTAAGGCCATTGAGTAGCTCGTGAAGTTCCACTGCCTCTTTACGTTGCAGTAACTCAGGAGGCAAAAAACCTGAATTTTTTAATAGCCGATAGCCAGCACGCAGTTCCGGGGGCACATGGGTGTCGTCGTCCAGTACCAGTTTCTGGCCTGTACCGGGAAGGTTATCCAGCTCACCTTTGTTGAGGGCTTCGACAATGCGTTGCTCAGCCCACTGATCGATTAACCACATTGCGATAATCCAGGCTTAGAAAAGAAGAAAAGTATAACAGGCGGGGGAGAGTGGCTATAAAAAAACCCGCCGAGGCGGGTTTTTTTAACGTTACTACAGATTACTCTGCAGCAGCTTCTGCTTTCGATTCAGAGCGATCAACCAGCTCGATGTATGCCATCGGCGCGTTGTCGCCTGCACGGAAGCCACACTTCAGAATGCGAGTGTAACCACCGGCGCGGCTCGCGAAACGCGGGCCCAGCTCGTTAAACAGTTTTGCCACGATCTCGTTATCACGAGTACGGGCGAATGCCAGACGACGATTAGCAACGCTATCAGTCTTGGCAAGAGTAATCAGCGGCTCAACTACGCGACGCAGCTCTTTCGCTTTAGGCAGGGTCGTCTTGATGATCTCATGACGAACCAGAGAACCTGCCATGTTGCGGAACATAGCCTGGCGATGGCTGCTGTTGCGGTTCAGTTGACGACCACTCTTACGATGGCGCATGACCTTATCCTTCTCAGTAAAACCTTAACCTGTGATCCGGTTACTCGTCAGCAATGCTTGCCGGCGGCCAGTTTTCCAGGCGCATGCCCAGAGACAGACCACGTGAGGCCAGCACGTCTTTAATCTCGGTAAGAGATTTTTTACCCAGGTTCGGCGTTTTCAGCAACTCAACCTCGGTACGCTGTACCAGATCACCGATATAGTGGATAGCTTCTGCCTTGAGGCAGTTAGCAGAGCGGACAGTCAATTCCAGATCGTCAACAGGGCGCAGCAGGATCGGATCGAATTCTGGTTTTTCTTCTTTCACTTCCGGCTGACGTACATCACGTAAGTCAACGAAAGCTTCCAGTTGTTCAGCCAGAATGGTCGCCGCACGACGAATCGCCTCTTCAGGATCGATTGTGCCGTTGGTTTCCATTTCGATGACCAGCTTGTCCAGGTCGGTACGCTGTTCTACACGCGCTGCTTCAACATTGTAGGCGATACGCTCTACAGGGCTATAGCAAGCGTCGACCAACAGACGGCCGATCGGGCGCTCATCTTCTTCCGAATGAATTCGGGCAGAAGCCGGCACATAACCACGACCGCGCTGAACTTTGATACGCATGCTAATAGATGCGTTTTCATCGGTCAGGTGGCAGATCACGTGCTGCGGCTTGACGATTTCGACATCACCATCATGGGTGATGTCGGCTGCAGTCACAGGGCCAATGCCAGATTTATTCAGAGTAAGGATAACTTCATCTTTACCTTGAACTCTTACCGCCAGCCCTTTCAGGTTAAGCAGGATTTCCAGGATATCTTCCTGAACACCTTCTTTGGTGCTGTACTCGTGCAGTACACCATCAATCTCAACCTCAGTCACCGCGCAACCCGGCATCGATGAAAGCAGAATACGGCGCAGTGCGTTACCCAGAGTATGGCCAAAGCCACGCTCTAAAGGCTCAAGGGTCACCTTGGCGTGCGTCGAACTCACTTGCTCGATATCTACCAGGCGCGGTTTTAGAAACTCTGTCACAGAACCCTGCATTGTGTCCTCTCTTTGGTACTAAGCTTTACTTGGAGTAAAGCTCGACGATCAGGTGTTCGTTAATGTCCGCAGACAGATCAGAACGCTCAGGCTTACGCTTAAACGTACCTTCCATCTTGCTACCATCAACTTCCAGCCAGGTTGGCTTTTCACGCTGCTCAGCCAGCTCCAGAGCTGCTTTCACGCGAGATTGCTTTTTCGCTTTCTCACGAATGCTGACTACGTCGTTCGGGCTAACCTGATAAGAAGCGATGTTAACAACACGACCGTTTACCATGATAGCTTTGTGGCTAACCAGTTGGCGTGCTTCAGCACGAGTAGCGCCAAAACCCATACGGTATACAACGTTGTCCAGACGACCTTCCAGCAGAGCCAACAGGTTTTCACCGGTGTTGCCTTTCAGACGTGCTGCTTCTTTATAGTAGTTACGGAACTGACGCTCCAGCACACCGTAGATACGGCGAACTTTTTGCTTTTCACGCAACTGCACACCATAGTCAGACAGACGCGGTTTACGCGCACCGTGCTGGCCAGGAGCTTGTTCAATTTTACACTTGGTATCGATCGCGCGAACGCCAGACTTCAGGAATAAGTCTGTACCCTCGCGACGGCTCAGCTTGAGCTTAGGACCCAAATATCTTGCCATTTTCTTTCTCCAACATTCCTAAAAACGGGCGTTATACGCGACGTTTTTTCGGCGGACGACAACCGTTGTGAGGGATCGGAGTCACATCAGTAATATTAGTGATGCGGAAACCAGCGGCGTTCAGAGCACGAATGGTAGATTCGCGACCCGGACCCGGTCCCTTAACCATAACTTCCAGGTTCTTGATACCGTATTCTTTCACGGCTTCTGCGCAACGCTCTGCTGCAACCTGAGCTGCAAACGGAGTGGATTTGCGAGAACCACGGAAACCGGAACCACCGGCAGTTGCCCAACCCAACGCGTTACCTTGACGATCGGTAATAGTCACGATGGTGTTGTTGAAAGAAGCATGGACATGAGCCACGCCGTCAGAGACTTGTTTTCTTACACGTTTACGTGCACGAATTGGTGCCTTTGCCATTATTCAATCACCCCGATTATTTCTTGATCGGTTTGCGCGGACCCTTACGGGTACGAGCGTTGGTCTTGGTACGCTGACCGCGAACCGGGAGACCACGACGATGACGCAAACCGCGATAGCAACCAAGGTCCATCAGACGCTTGATGCTCATGCTCACTTCACGGCGCAGATCACCTTCAACGACAAATTTGGCAACTTCGTCACGCAGCGTGTCGATTTGTTCTTCAGACAGCTCACTGATCTTAACATCTTCAGCGATACCCGCAGCGGCGCAGATGGCCTTGGAGCGAGTCTTGCCGACACCGTAGATCGACGTTAACGCGATCACGGTATGTTTCTGATCAGGAATGTTAATGCCTGCTATACGGGCCACTATGCACTCCTACTATTTAATTATGCGCCCCATGCTGAAAAGCCCGTTTTCAGGATACTCAAATGGAAACGCATAGACATACAAAAGATTGGCTGGCTAATCTAGCCAGCTCAACCCAACTTTGCAAGAAAAATATGCGAGATAAATCAGCCTTGACGCTGTTTATGCTTCGGCTCGGCACTGCAAATCACGCGGATGACGCCATCACGCTTAACGATTTTGCAGTTACGGCATAATTTCTTGACGGAAGCACGAACTTTCATTTTTACTCTCCGTAACTTCTTAAGCGACCATTAACGGCCATAGCCTTTGAGGTTCGCTTTCTTCAATGCAGACTCGTACTGACTGGACATCATCAGAGTTTGCACTTGAGCCATAAAGTCCATAATGACGACAACAACGATTAACAGTGATGTCCCACCGAAGTAGAACGGCACTTTCATTGCATCACGCATGAACTCCGGGATCAGGCAGATAAAAGTAATATAAAGCGCACCAACTAAAGTCAGACGAGTCATTACTTTATCGATATACTTCGCCGTTTGCTCTCCCGGACGAATTCCTGGTACAAATGCACCGGACTTCTTCAGGTTATCAGCTGTTTCTCTCGGGTTGAAAACCAACGCGGTATAGAAGAAACAGAAGAAGATGATTGCAGACGCATAGAGTAACACATAAAGCGGTTGCCCAGGCTGCAAATACAGCGAAATTGTTGTCAGCCAGTTCCAACCGGTACCGCCCCCGAACCATGACGCGATGGTCGCCGGGAACAGAATAATACTAGAAGCGAAAATTGCCGGGATAACCCCCGCCATGTTCACTTTCAGCGGTAAATGTGTGCTCTGTGCAGCATAGACACGACGACCTTGCTGACGTTTCGCATAGTTCACCACAATGCGGCGTTGTCCACGCTCAACGAAAACAACAAAGAAGGTCACTGCAAATACTAATACTGCAACCAACAGCAACAGGAGGAAGTGCAGGTCGCCTTGACGCGCTTGCTCAATCGTATGGCCAATGGCTGGCGGGAGACCCGCAACGATACCAGCGAAGATAATGATTGAGATACCGTTACCGATACCACGCTCAGTAATCTGTTCGCCGAGCCACATCAGGAACATCGTTCCTGTAACCAGACTTACAACAGCGGTGAAATAGAAAGCAAAGCCTGGGTTAAGAACCAGGCCCTGCATTCCAGGCATATTCGGCAGACCGGTAGCAATACCGATCGACTGGAATATCGCCAACACCAACGTACCGTAGCGGGTGTACTGGCTAATCTTACGACGACCAGACTCCCCTTCTTTCTTAAGCTCCGCCAGGGCCGGATGAACGACCGTCAGCAGCTGGATAATAATGGATGCCGAAATGTACGGCATAATACCCAATGCAAAGATAGAAGCACGGCTAAGAGCACCACCAGAGAACATGTTGAACATTTCAATGATGGTGCCACGCTGTTGATCAAGCAGTTTGGCAAGTACAGCGGCATCAATACCAGGGATCGGAATAAAAGAGCCAATTCGGAACACAATCAGCGCACCGATTACAAACAGCAGTCTGCGTTTCAGTTCGCCAAGGCCACCTTTGGCACTTTGAAAATCTAATCCCGGTTGTTTAGCCATCTGCTACTTATTCCTCAGTTTTACCGCCAGCAGCTTCGATAGCAGCACGAGCGCCTTTAGTAACACGCAGACCGCGTACAGTTACCGGACGAGTCACCTCGCCAGACAGGATCACTTTCGCGAACTCGATCTGGATACCGATAATGTTGGCCGCTTTCAGCGTGTTCAGGTCAACGACGTCGCCTTCTACTTTAGCCAGGTCAGACAGACGAACTTCTGCAGTGACCATTGCTTTACGAGAAGTAAAACCGAATTTCGGCAGACGACGGTATAACGGCATCTGACCACCTTCGAAACCGCGACGTACGCCACCGCCAGAACGAGAGTTCTGACCTTTGTGACCACGACCACCGGTTTTACCCAGGCCAGAACCGATACCACGACCCAGACGCTTGGAAGCGTGCTTAGACCCTTCGGCCGGAGACAGAGTATTTAAACGCATCTCTTACTCCTCAACTTTAACCATGTAGGAAATCGCGTTAACCATACCGCGTACAGCAGGAGTATCCTCGCGCTCTACGGTGTGGCCAATACGACGCAGACCCAGGCCAAGCAGCGTTGCCTTGTGTTTCGGCAGACGACCGATTGCACTGCGGGTTTGAGTAATTTTAATAGTCTTTGCCATGGTCATTACCCCAGAATTTCTTCAACGGATTTACCACGCTTGGCAGCGACCATTTCTGGAGAATTCATATTTTCCAGGCCATCGATAGTTGCACGAACCACGTTAATCGGGTTGGTGGAACCGTACGCTTTAGCCAGTACGTTATGAACTCCAGCAACTTCCAGAACGGCGCGCATTGCACCACCGGCGATGATACCGGTACCTTCGGAAGCTGGCTGCATGAATACACGAGAACCCGTGTGAACACCTTTAACCGGGTGCTGCAGGGTGCCGTGGTTCAGCGCGACGTTAATCATATTGCGACGGGCTTTTTCCATCGCTTTCTGGATGGCTGCCGGAACTTCGCGTGCTTTACCGTAACCAAAACCAACGCGACCGTTACCATCGCCTACTACAGTCAGAGCTGTGAAGGAGAAAATACGACCACCTTTTACGGTTTTAGATACGCGGTTTACCGCGATCAGCTTTTCCTGCAGTTCGCCAGCTTGTTTTTCGATGTGAGCCATCTTACACCTCTACCTTAGAACTGAAGGCCAGCTTCACGGGCAGCATCTGCCAGTGCCTGGACACGACCATGATATTGGAAACCGGAACGGTCAAAGGAAACTTCTTTGATACCTTTTTCCAGAGCGCGTTCAGCAACTGCTTTACCAACAGCAGCGGCAGCGTCTTTGTTCCCAGTGTACTTCAGTTGTTCAGTGATAGCTTTTTCAACAGTAGAAGCTGCTACCAGAACTTCAGAACCATTCGGTGCAATTACCTGTGCGTAAATGTGACGCGGGGTACGATGTACCACCAGGCGAGTTGCACCCAGCTCTTTGAGCTTGCGGCGTGCGCGGGTCGCACGACGGATACGAGCAGATTTCTTATCCATAGTGTTACCTTACTTCTTCTTAGCCTCTTTGGTACGCACGACTTCGTCGGCGTAACGAACACCCTTGCCTTTATAGGGCTCAGGACGACGGTAGGCGCGCAGATCAGCTGCTACCTGACCGATCAGCTGCTTATCAGCGCCTTTCAGCACGATTTCAGTCTGGGTCGGACATTCAGCAGTGATGCCTGCCGGCAGTTGGTGGTCAACAGGATGTGAGAAACCCAGAGCCAGGTTTACTACATTGCCTTTAACCGCTGCACGATAACCTACACCAACCAGCTGCAGCTTCTTAGTGAAGCCTTCGGTAACACCGATAACCATTGAGTTCAGCAGTGCACGAGCAGTACCCGCCTGAGCCCATCCATCCACGAAACCATCACGCGGACCGAAAGTCAGAGCGTTGTCTGCTTGTTTCACTTCAACAGCATCGTTGAGAGTACGAGTCAGCTCGCCGTTTTTACCTTTGATCGAAATAACCTGACCGTTGAGTTTTACCTCTACGCCGGCAGGAATAACGACCGGTGCCTTAGCAACACGAGACATTTTTTCCTCCGATTACGCTACGTAGCAGATAATTTCGCCACCAAGACCAGCCTGGCGCGCTGCACGATCGGTCATAACACCTTTAGAGGTAGATACGACAGCGATACCTAAACCAGCCATTACTTTCGGCAGCTCATCTTTTTTCTTATAGATGCGCAGACCTGGGCGGCTGACACGCTGAATGCTTTCTACCACAGCCTTGCCCTGGAAATACTTAAGAGTCAGTTCCAGTTCCGGCTTGGTGTCGCCTTCAATTTTAAAATCTTCAATAAAACCTTCTTCCTTCAGCACGTTGGCAATTGCCACTTTCAGCTTGGAGGAAGGCATGGTGACCGCAGCTTTATTCGCGGATTGACCGTTACGGATACGGGTCAGCATATCCGCGATCGGATCTTGCATGCTCATCTGTCTTTACTCCCGTGATTCAATTGGTGACAATTACCAGCTAGCCTTTTTAAGACCCGGAATTTCACCGCGCATAGCGGCTTCACGGACCTTAATACGGCTCAACCCGAACTTCCGCAGGAAAGCGTGCGGACGACCAGTTTGGCGGCAGCGGTTACGCTGACGAGACGGGCTGGAATCACGCGGCAGAGACTGCAGCTTGAGAACGGCATTCCAACGATCTTCGTCAGAAGCGTTCACATCAGAAATGATCGCTTTCAGTTCAGCGCGTACAGCGAAGTATTTTTCAGCTAAAGCTACGCGCTTTACTTCGCGTGCTTTCATTGATTGCTTAGCCATGAAGTAACCCTACCTTACTTGCGGAACGGGAAGTCAAAGGCAGCCAGCAGAGCACGGCCTTCATCATCGGATTTCGCAGTAGTGGTAATGGTAATATCCAAACCACGAACGCGATCGACTTTATCGTAATCGATTTCCGGGAAGATGATCTGCTCACGGACACCCATGCTGTAGTTACCACGACCATCGAAAGACTTAGAGGACAAGCCACGGAAGTCACGGATACGCGGTACAGCAATAGTGATCAGACGCTCAAAGAACTCCCACATGCGTTCGCCACGCAGAGTCACTTTACAGCCGATCGGATAGCCCTGACGGATTTTGAAGCCTGCAACAGATTTGCGTGCTTTGGTGATCAACGGTTTTTGACCGGAGATTGCTGCCAGGTCAGCTGCTGCATTATCCAGCAGTTTCTTGTCAGCGATCGCTTCACCAACACCCATGTTCAGGGTGATCTTCTCGACCCGAGGGACTTGCATGACAGAATTGTAGTTAAACTCAGTCATGAGTTTCTTAACTACTTCGTCTTTGTAGTAATCATGCAGTTTCGCCATCGTACTACTCCAAATTACTTGATAGTTTCGCTATTAGATTTGAAGAAACGGACTTTTTTGCCGTCTTCGAATCTAAAACCTACACGGTCAGCCTTGCCGGTTGCCGCGTTGAAGATTGCAACGTTAGAAACCTGAATAGCAGCTTCTTTTTCAACGATGCCGCCTGGTTGGTTCAGGGCCGGAACCGGCTTCTGATGTTTTTTAACCAGGTTAATACCTTCAACAATGAGCTTGCCGGAAGACAAGACACTCTTAACTTTACCGCGCTTACCTTTATCTTTACCGGTTAACACGATAACTTCGTCATCACGACGGATTTTAGCTGCCATGATTCGCTCCTTAGAGTACTTCTGGTGCCAGAGAGATAATTTTCATGAACTTTTCATTACGCAGTTCACGAGTTACCGGCCCAAAAATACGCGTGCCGATTGGCTGCTCGCTGTTATTGTTTAAAATAACGCATGCATTGCCATCGAAGCGAATGACAGAACCGTCCGGGCGACGAACGCCCTTCCTGGTGCGCACCACTACCGCCTTCAGGACATCGCCTTTTTTCACCTTACCGCGAGGAATTGCTTCCTTGATGGTAATTTTGATGATGTCGCCGACGCCTGCGTAGCGACGGTGCGAGCCACCCAGAACCTTGATACACATTACGCGACGTGCGCCGGAGTTGTCGGCCACGGTCAGCATAGTCTGTTCTTGGATCATTTCAGTGCTCCGCTAATGTCAACTACTACTTCGGGACCCAATAAATCGGGTCGTTAAAAAGCCCCATAATCGAGGGCGCGGCATTATAACACCGGTTCCTGGATATGGGTAGAAAAAATAAACGGCTCATCGCTGAGCCGTTTATTTGTATTGAGAAAGGCTACTGTATTACAGAACCGCTTTCTCTACAACGCGAACCAGCGTCCAGGACTTAGTCTTGGACAGCGGACGGCATTCACGGATTTCAACCTTGTCGCCGATACCGCATTCGTTGTTCTCGTCATGTACGTGCAGTTTGGTCGTACGCTTAATGAATTTACCGTAGATCGGGTGTTTCACAAAACGTTCGATAGCAACAACAATGGATTTCTCCATTTTGTCGCTAACAACGCGACCTTGCAGAGTACGGATTTTATCGGTCATTACGCACCCGCCTTCTCAGTCAGTAAAGTCTTAACGCGTGCGACATCACGACGCACTTGCTTCAACAGGTGAGACTGTTGCAGCTGGCCACTTGCAGCCTGCATACGCAGGTTGAACTGCTCACGCAGCAGGTTCAGCAGCTCGGTGTTCAGCTCTTCAACACTTTTCTCACGCAGCTCTTTTGCTTTCATTACATCACCGTCTTAGTTACAAAGGTGGTTTTAATCGGCAGTTTCGCTGCTGCCAGCTTGAATGCTTCACGGGCCAGCTCTTCCGGTACTCCGTCCATTTCATACAGGACTTTACCCGGCTGAATCAAGGCAACCCAATACTCCACGTTACCTTTACCTTTACCCATACGCACTTCCAGCGGCTTTTCGGTGATCGGTTTGTCCGGGAATACACGGATCCAGATCTTACCTTGACGCTTAACTGCACGGGTCATAGCACGACGTGCTGCTTCGATCTGACGGGCAGTCAGACGACCACGGCCAACAGCTTTCAGACCGAAAGTGCCGAAGCTAACATCCGTACCCTGCGCCAGACCACGGTTGCGGCCTTTGTGCACTTTACGGAATTTTGTACGCTTTGGTTGTAACATCAGCGACGCTCCTTATTTACGGCCTTTACGCTGCTGCTTTTTAGGTTGAGCAGCCGGTTTTTCCGGTTGTTCAACAGCAGCCATACCACCCAGGATCTCACCTTTGAAGATCCACACTTTAACGCCGATTACACCGTAAGTGGTGTGCGCTTCAGAGGTGTTGTAGTCGATGTCAGCACGCAGGGTGTGCAACGGAACACGACCTTCACGGTACCATTCGGTACGTGCGATCTCCGCGCCGCCCAGACGGCCGCTAACTTCAACTTTGATACCTTTAGCGCCCAGACGCATGGCGTTCTGTACAGCACGCTTCATCGCACGACGGAACATCACGCGACGCTCCAGCTGAGAAGTGATGCTGTCAGCAACCAGTTTTGCGTCCAGTTCAGGCTTACGAACTTCAGCGATATTGATCTGAGCAGGAACGCCAGCGATATCCGCTACGACCTTGCGCAGTTTTTCTACGTCTTCGCCTTTCTTACCGATAACGATACCCGGGCGAGCAGTGTGAATGGTCACACGGATGCTCTTAGCCGGACGCTCGATAACGATACGAGATACGGACGCTTTAGCCAGTTCCTTAGTCAGGTACTGACGTACTTTAAAGTCGCTGTCCAGGTTGTCAGCGAATTCTTTGGTGTTCGCAAACCAGGTAGAGTTCCATGGTTTTACAATACCCAGGCGAATACCATTAGGATGTACTTTCTGACCCATTGCTAGTCTCCAGAGTCTCAGCGATCGGACACAACCACAGTGATGTGGCTGGTGCGCTTCAGGATGCGATCTGCACGACCTTTCGCACGCGGCATAATGCGCTTCATGCTCGGGCCTTCGTCTACGAAAATTTTCGCAACTTTCAGATCGTCGATGTCAGCGCCATCGTTGTGTTCAGCGTTAGCAATGGCAGATTCCAGTACTTTCTTAACCAATACCGCAGCTTTCTTGTTGGTATAGGTCAGGATGTCCAGGGCCTGCGACACTTTCTTACCGCGAATCAGGTCAGCAACAAGGCGAACCTTTTGAGCAGAAGAACGAGCATGGCGATGTTTAGCGATAGTTTCCATCTCTTCCTCCTACCTTATTTCTTCTTCGCTTTTTTATCAGCAGCGTGGCCGCGATAAGTACGAGTCGGTGCGAATTCACCCAGTTTGTGACCAACCATTTCGTCGGAAACAAAGACTGGAACGTGCTGACGACCATTATGGACAGCGATGGTCAAACCGATCATGTTAGGAAAGATCGTTGAACGACGGGACCAAGTGCGCAGGGGCTTCTTGTCTCCGCTTTCCACCGCTTTCTCTACCTTCTTCAGCAAGTGCAGGTCAATAAAAGGACCTTTCTTGAGAGAACGTGGCATGGCTTATCCTCTAAAATTATTTGCTACGGCGACGTACGATAAATTTATCAGTACGCTTGTTGCTGCGGGTCTTCTTACCTTTGGTCTGAACGCCCCACGGAGTTACCGGGTGCTTACCAAAGTTACGACCTTCACCACCACCGTGTGGGTGGTCGACTGGGTTCATCGCAGTACCGCGAACGGTAGGACGAACACCACGCCAGCGTGCAGCACCTGCTTTACCCAGAACGCGCAGCATATGCTCAGCATTGCCAACTTCGCCCAGAGTCGCGCGGCAATCTGCTTCGACTTTACGCATTTCACCAGAACGCAGACGCAGGGTGACATAAGCACCATCGCGCGCAACGATCTGAACGTAAGTACCTGCAGAACGCGCCAGCTGACCGCCTTTACCTGGTTTCATTTCTACGTTATGAACGGTAGAACCAACCGGGATATTGCGCATCGGCAGGGTGTTACCCGCTTTGATTGCAGCATCAACGCCAGACTGAATCTGGTCGCCCGCTTTCAGGCCTTTCGGGGCCAGGATGTAACGGCGTTCGCCGTCTTTGTACAGAACCAGCGCGATGTTCGCGGAACGGTTCGGATCGTACTCAAGACGCTCAACAACTGCCGGGATACCATCTTTGTTGCGTTTGAAGTCAACAATACGGTAAGCCTGCTTGTGGCCACCACCGATGTGACGAGTGGTGATGCGACCATTGTTGTTACGACCACCGGATTTGCTGTTTTTTTCCAGCAACGGAGCAAAAGGTTTGCCCTTGTGCAGCTCAGGGTTAACCACTTTAACTACGTGGCGACGACCCGGAGATGTCGGTTTACACTTAACAACTGCCATTGTATTACTCCTCCGACTTACTCAGCGCCGCCAACGAAGTCCAGGTTCTGGCCTTCTTTCAGGGTGACGTAAGCTTTTTTCCAGTCGCTACGACGACCGATACGCTGTCCGTGACGTTTAACTTTCCCTTTAACAACCAGGGTGTTAACGACTTCGACTTCGACTTCAAACAGTTTCTGCACAGCAGCTTTGATTTCTGCTTTAGTCGCGTCTTTGGCAACTTTGAGAACGATGGTGTTAGTTTTTTCCATCGCAGTAGACGCTTTCTCAGAAACGTGCGGTGCACGCAGCACCTTCAGCAAACGTTCTTCACGAATCATGCCAGCATCTCCTCAACTTGCTTAACAGCGTCAGCCGTCATTACGACTTTGTCGAAGGCGATCAGGCTAACCGGATCGATGCTCACTGCGTCACGTACGTCAACCTTGTGCAGGTTGCGCGCAGCCAGGAACAGATTCTCATCCAGTTCGCCGGTGATGATCAGCACATCTTCCAGAGCCATGTCTTTCAGTTTCTGAGCCAGCAGCTTGGTTTTCGGTGCTTCTACAGAGAACTTCTCGACAACGATCAGACGATCTTGACGTACCAGTTCGGACAGGATGCTTTTCAGCGCGCCGCGGTACATCTTTTTGTTAACTTTTTGACTGTGGTCCTGCGGACGAGCAGCGAAGGTCACGCCACCGGAACGCCAGATCGGGCTCTTGATAGAACCAGAACGCGCACGGCCGGTACCTTTCTGGCGCCACGGCTTTTTACCGGAACCAGTTACTTCAGCACGGGTCTTCTGAGCACGAGTACCCTGACGAGCACCAGCTGCATAAGCTACAACAACCTGGTGTACCAGCGCTTCGTTGAAGTCACGACCGAAGGTAGTTTCGGAAACAGTCAGCGCGCTTTGCGCGTCTTTCAGTACTAATTCCATTGCTATCTCCTTACGCCTTCACAGCTGGTTTAACGATCAGGTCGCTACCGGTTGCACCCGGGACCGCACCTTTAACCAGCAGCAGGTTGCGCTCAGCGTCAACACGTACTACGTCCAGGCTCTGAACGGTTACACGTTCGTTACCCAGCTGACCTGCCATTTTCTTGCCTTTGAACACTTTGCCCGGAGTCTGGTTCTGACCGATAGAACCCGGAACGCGGTGAGACAAGGAGTTACCGTGGGTAGCGTCCTGGGTACGGAAGTTCCAGCGCTTAACGGTACCTGCGAAACCTTTACCTTTAGAGGTGCCAGTTACGTCAACTTTTTTCACTTCTGCAAACAGTTCAACGCTGATGCTCTGACCAACAGTGAACTCTTCGCCGTCTGCCAGGCGGAATTCCCACAGACCACGGCCAGCTTCAACGCCAGCTTTAGCGAAGTGACCAGCTTCCGGCTTGGTTACACGGTTAGCTTTTTTAGCACCAGTGGTAACCTGAATTGCACGGTAGCCGTCGTTAGCCAGGTCTTTAACCTGAGTAACACGGTTTGCTTCTACTTCGATAACGGTTACTGGGATAGAAACGCCGTCTTCAGTGAAGATACGGGTCATACCCACTTTTTTACCGACTAAACCAATCATTGTTTCAACCTCTCAATCGCTCAATGACCTGATTAACCCAGGCTGATCTGCACGTCTACACCGGCAGCCAGATCCAGACGCATCAGAGCATCAACGGTTTTCTCGGTTGGCTCAACGATGTCAACCAGACGCTTGTGAGTGCGAATTTCGTACTGATCGCGCGCGTCTTTGTTAACGTGCGGAGAGATCAGAACGGTAAAGCGCTCTTTGCGGGTCGGCAGCGGGATCGGACCACGTACTTGCGCACCAGTGCGCTTAGCAGTCTCGACGATTTCGGCGGTTGATTGATCGATCAGACGATGATCAAACGCTTTCAAGCGGATACGGATTCTTTGGTTCTGCATGAGACCAGAGCTCCAATTATTTATAGACGAAAATAATTACTCCTCACACCCATTACGATTGATGGGGGAGTGTAATCGTTTTTTACATAGCTTCCCAATTGGAAGCATTGTTAAGCAACAAACTGCATTGCTTCGGTTCTGATTGAACCTGCCGTCAATATTGACAAGCCCGCGCATTATACGGAATTACGCAGCTTAAGCAAGCGCTGTTTACTCTTCGTACGTTCAGCACTGGAATCCGGCGCGCATTTTTGTGCCGAGGCCATGTAAGAGGGTCAGATAAGCCTGAAGACAGCTTCTGCATAAAACATTTCGCGCTATTTTCTCTTTGGTCATAGCGGCATTGTTTGCACACCCTTCCCCTGCCTGTCTTTATGGAGATGCCAATGGCCATTGCATTGATGGTTTTTTATATTGTGGTGTGCGGATGCCTTAGCTGGCATGACTGGCGTACCCACCTTCTGCCCGACCGCCTGACTTGCCCTTTACTGTGGGGCGGCCTGCTGTTCAACGTATTTTGTTTGCCGGATACACTCCCCGATGCCGTACTGGGTGCGGTGGCGGGTTATGGATTCTTTGCCTGTTTCTATTGGCTGTACCGCTGCTTGCGCGGTAATGAAGGACTGGGCTATGGAGACGTCAAGCTACTTGCGGCGCTGGGTGCCTGGCATGGATGGCAATGGTTGTCGGCCATCATTCTGATTGCATCAACGAGTGGGTTAATCATTGCCGGGTTACTGCTTTGGAAAAATCCGCACCGGCATAAAAAAACCCCGCTGCCATTTGGTCCATTTCTGGTGGCTGCAGGGTTCTGCGTTAGCGGGCAGACTTTCGGGCTGCCTGTGATTAGAGTGCTTAACTCTGTTCTTTGATCTGCGACTGGATGTAGTTCTGCAAACCGATTTTAGCGATCAGGTCCAGTTCGGTTTCCAGCCAGTCAATGTGGTGCTCTTCATCTGCCAGGATAGTGATCATCAAGTCACGGCTAACATAGTCATGAATGCTATCGGCATAGGCAATCGCCTCGCGCAAGTCTTTAGCGCCTTCGAGCTCAAGATTAAGGTCGGATTGCAGCATCTCTTCCACATCTTCGCCGATGTGCAGTTTCCCGAGATCCTGCAAATTTGGGATACCTTCGAGGAACAAAATACGCTCAATGTACTTATCAGCGTGTTTCATCTCATCGATGGATTCGTGGTATTCGACGTCATTGAGGCGCATCAGGCCCCAGTCTTTGAACATTCTTGCGTGAAGAAAATACTGATTGATTGCGACAAGCTCATTTCCCAATAATTTATTGAGATAATTTATTATCTTGATATCACCTTTCATTTTATAGTCCCTCCGCTTCCACTACATGAAGCGTAGATCGACTAAAAGGGAAGTCAAAAAAAAGATGACGCTTTAAGCAATCTCTTTGTATTCCGGGATCTGCATCAATTCATCCTGCATGATTTCGCGCGCGGCGCGAACACACTTACCGCACTGATTCCCAACAGGAATAAATTTACGCAGTTGCTGAAATGACTGCGGATGAAACTGGCGTACTGCCTGGCGGATTTTTTTATCGCTGACACCGTTACATAAACAAACGTACATGATCGCTCCCGTTCAAATTATGCGCAGTGTAAATGAGAATAGTTATGATTACAATAGCACAATTGTAAACGGTAAAGAGCGAACGTAACCAAAATTACCGGGTAATATAAAAACAAAAAGGGCGCCGAAGCGCCCTTTTCAATTCAGGGTAATTAATTAGCCCAGAACTTTAGCAACAACGCCCGCGCCAACGGTACGGCCGCCTTCACGGATTGCGAAACGCAGACCGTCGTCCATCGCGATCGGGTGGATCAGGGT
>NZ_JACHZE010000017.1 GCF_014193285.1 Atlantibacter sp. RC6 | reverse complement strand
ACCCTGATCCACCCGATCGCGATGGACGACGGTCTGCGTTTCGCAATCCGTGAAGGCGGCCGTACCGTTGGCGCGGGCGTTGTTGCTAAAGTTCTCAGCTAATCGCTGATAACATTTGACGCAATGCGCATGAAAAGGGCATCATTTGATGCCCTTTTTGCACGCTTTCGAACCAGAACCTGGCTCATCAGTGATTTCTTTCTCATAATCATTGCTGAGACAGGCTCTGAAGAGGGCGTTTAGTCCGAAGCATTTATCCTCCGCCATGTTACTGATTGATGCGGTAACCTGTTGAAAATGACGGAAATACGCGATTCGGTTCGGTTTGCCTCGCAGTAGCGGGGCAAAAATGTTTGTCTGATTTATTGTGACAGGTTGGTTTATGAGTGCGAATACCGAAGCTCAGGGAAGTGGGCGCGGCCTGGAAGCGATGAAATGGATCGCCGTGGCGGTGCTGCTGATCGTAGCTATCGTAGGCAACTACATTTATCGTGATATATCCCTGCCGTTGCGTGCCCTGGCAGTGGTGATTTTAATTGCGGCAGCGGGCGGCGTTGCGCTGCTGACCACGAAAGGCAAAGCGACTGTAGCGTTTGCCCGTGAAGCGAGAACCGAAGTCCGTAAAGTGATTTGGCCAACTCGCCAGGAAACATTGCATACCACGTTAATTGTAGCGGCGGTTACTGCTGTAATGTCACTGATCCTATGGGGCCTGGATGGTATTCTGGTCCGCCTGGTTTCTTTTATCACTGGCCTGAGGTTCTGAGATGTCTGAAGCTCCTAAAAAGCGCTGGTACGTCGTTCAGGCGTTTTCCGGTTTTGAGGGCCGCGTAGCGACTTCCCTGCGCGAGCATATCAAATTACATAACATGGAAGAGTTATTTGGCGACGTGATGGTCCCAACTGAAGAAGTTGTGGAAATTCGCGGCGGCCAGCGTCGCAAAAGCGAACGCAAATTCTTCCCGGGCTATGTGCTGGTCCAAATGGTCATGAACGATGCGAGCTGGCACTTAGTGCGCAGCGTACCGCGTGTGATGGGCTTCATCGGTGGTACTTCGGATCGTCCGGCTCCGATCAGCGATAAAGAAGTGGATGCGATTATGAACCGCCTGCAGCAGGTGGGTGATAAGCCGCGTCCGAAAACGCTGTTTGAACCGGGTGAGATGGTTCGTGTTAGCGATGGTCCGTTTGCTGACTTCAACGGCGTTGTTGAAGAAGTCGATTACGAGAAAAGCCGCCTGAAAGTGTCAGTATCCATTTTCGGACGCGCAACGCCAGTCGAACTGGACTTTGCTCAGGTCGAAAAGGCCTAACAGTCAGGTTGTAAAAGCAACGATTAATCGTTGCACAGGGCGCGAGATTGGACTACAATTTCGCGCCTTTTGTTTTTATGGGCTTTGCCCGTAAAACGATATTCATCACGGGGAGCTTCACTGAAGCGTTATTACCCAATCAGAGGATTTTAGAATGGCTAAGAAAGTACAAGCCTACGTTAAGCTGCAAGTAGCAGCTGGTATGGCGAACCCGAGTCCGCCAGTTGGTCCGGCACTGGGCCAGCAGGGCGTGAACATCATGGAATTCTGCAAAGCGTTCAACGCAAAAACCGATTCCATTGAAAAAGGTCTGCCAATCCCGGTTGTTATCACCGTTTATGCTGACCGTTCTTTCACCTTCGTTACCAAAACTCCGCCGGCAGCAGTTCTGCTGAAAAAAGCGGCTGGTATCAAGTCTGGTTCCGGCAAGCCGAACAAAGACAAAGTGGGTAAAGTAACCCGCGCTCAGGTGCAGGAAATCGCGCAGACTAAAGCAGCGGACATGACTGGTGCTGACATTGAAGCGATGACTCGCTCAATCGAAGGTACTGCTCGTTCCATGGGCCTGGTAGTGGAGGACTAAGAAATGGCTAAACTGACCAAGCGCATGCGTGTGATCCGTGAGAAAGTTGATGCGACCAAACAGTACGACATCAACGAAGCTATTTCTCTGCTGAAAGAACTGGCTACCGCTAAATTCGTAGAAAGCGTTGACGTTGCTGTTAACCTCGGCATCGACGCACGTAAATCTGACCAGAACGTACGTGGTGCAACTGTACTGCCGCACGGTACTGGCCGTTCAGTTCGCGTAGCTGTATTTACCCAGGGCCCGAACGCTGAAGCAGCTAAAGCTGCTGGCGCAGAGCTGGTAGGTATGGAAGATCTGGCTGAGCAGATCAAGAAAGGCGAAATGAACTTTGACGTTGTTATTGCTTCTCCGGATGCAATGCGCGTTGTTGGCCAACTGGGCCAGGTTCTGGGTCCGCGTGGCCTGATGCCGAACCCGAAAGTGGGTACTGTAACGCCGAACGTTGCTGAAGCGGTTAAAAACGCGAAAGCCGGTCAGGTTCGTTACCGTAACGACAAAAACGGCATCATCCACACCACCATCGGTAAAGTGGACTTTGACGCTGACAAACTGAAAGAAAACCTGGAAGCCCTGCTGGTTGCGCTGAAAAAAGCAAAACCGTCTCAGGCAAAAGGTATTTTCATCAAGAAAGTTAGCATCTCCACCACCATGGGTGCAGGTGTTGCGGTTGACCAGGCTGGTCTGAACGCAGCAGCGAACTAATAATTCGCTATTTACGTGGGCGGCGGATTTGTCTACAATCTTACGCCCACGATTCTGTCGAATCAGACAGAACGCTATGCGAGCCAGTCAAATTGCAACAAACGCTGCTGCGGTTTGAATGGCGAAGTCATAGACAGAATTTTCGGTTGGAGCCTGGCCTTATCCAGGCCCCGTCCAAGACCGCAGGTGTTTCTCTGAAACTTAATCTCCTGCGTAGACGGTGACAGAACCTGAAGACCTTTTTATAAGTTTTCTTTGGCTTGTTTCTGCTCACCGTATTAAGACGCTCTTTTCTTTGAGAAGAGTGAAGTGAGTTCCGGGGCATGAGCCCCGGCAAACATCCAGGAGCAAAGCTAATGGCTTTAAATCTTCAAGACAAACAAGCGATTGTTGCTGAAGTCAGCGAAGTAGCCAAAGGCGCGCTGTCTGCGGTTGTTGCGGATTCCCGTGGCGTTACCGTAGATAAAATGACTGAACTGCGTAAAGCAGGTCGTGAAGCTGGCGTTTACATGCGTGTTGTTCGTAACACCCTGCTGCGCCGCGTCGTTGAAGGCACTCAATTTGAATGCCTGAAAGACACGTTTGTTGGTCCTACCTTGATTGCATACTCTATGGAACACCCGGGCGCTGCTGCTCGTCTGTTCAAAGAGTTCGCGAAAGCGAATGCAAAATTCGAGGTTAAAGCTGCGGCCTTTGAAGGTGAGTTGATCCCGGCATCGCAAATTGATCGCCTGGCAACCCTGCCGACCTACGAAGAAGCAATTGCACGCCTGATGGCAACCATGAAAGAAGCTTCGGCTGGCAAACTGG
Organism: Atlantibacter sp. RC6; assembly: GCF_014193285.1. GTDB lineage: Bacteria > Pseudomonadota > Gammaproteobacteria > Enterobacterales > Enterobacteriaceae > Atlantibacter. Next base: position 28,637 of record NZ_JACHZE010000017.1, on the reverse strand, counting down.
TTCGTACTCTGGCTGCTGTACGCGATGCGAAAGAAGCTGCTTAATCGCAGTTTTCCTTATAAAGCATCTGCTTACGTATAAACTTATTCTGATATTCAGGAACAATTTAAATGTCTATCACTAAAGATCAAATCATTGAAGCAGTATCCGCTATGTCCGTAATGGACGTTGTAGAACTGATTTCTGCAATGGAAGAAAAATTCGGTGTTTCTGCTGCTGCTGCTGTAGCTGTTGCTGCTGGCCCGGCTGAAGTTGCTGAAGAGAAAACTGAATTCGACGTAATTCTGAAAGCTGCCGGCGCTAACAAAGTTGCCGTAATCAAAGCTGTACGTGGCGCGACTGGCCTGGGTCTGAAAGAAGCGAAAGACCTGGTTGAATCCGCTCCGGCCGCTCTGAAAGAAGGCATCAGCAAAGACGACGCAGAAGCTCTGAAAAAATCTCTGGAAGAAGCTGGCGCTGAAGTTGAAGTTAAATAAGCCAACTTTTCTGGTTGCAGCCTGAGTAATCAGGCTGATGGCTGGTGACTTTTTGGTCACCAGCCTTTTTGCGCTACAGGGCGCCAGTAGCCTTTCACACTATTTATCTACTGGTTTCCCCCAATGGTTATTTCTATCGACGACTTAATATATTGCGACAGGGCAGGCGCGCTGTGTAAATCGCAACGAAATGATTTAAGAGTGATAGAAACAGGCATTGCGGAAAGTGTTCCATTTTCCGGTCAACAAAATGGTGTTGCATAAACTGTCCTTATTCAATGGACAGAGTGGGTCGACTTGTCAGCGAGCTGAGGAACCCTATGGTTTACTCCTATACCGAGAAAAAACGTATTCGTAAGGATTTTGGAAAACGTCCGCAAGTGCTGGACATTCCTTATCTCCTTTCTATCCAGCTTGACTCGTTCCAGAAGTTTATCGAGCAAGATCCTGAAGGCCAGTATGGTCTGGAAGCGGCATTCCGTTCCGTGTTCCCGATCAAGAGCTATAGCGGCAACTCGGAACTGCAGTACGTCAGTTACCGTCTTGGCGAACCCGTATTTGACGTTAAAGAGTGTCAGATTCGTGGCGTAACCTATTCGGCTCCGCTGCGCGTGAAACTGCGTCTGGTGATCTACGAGCGCGAAGCGCCGGAAGGCACCGTTAAAGACATCAAAGAACAAGAAGTATACATGGGCGAAATCCCGCTCATGACCGATAACGGCACCTTCGTTATCAACGGTACTGAGCGCGTTATCGTTTCTCAGCTGCACCGTAGCCCGGGTGTGTTCTTCGACAGCGACAAGGGTAAAACTCACTCTTCAGGTAAGGTGCTGTATAACGCACGTATTATCCCTTACCGTGGTTCCTGGCTGGACTTCGAGTTCGATCCGAAAGACAACCTGTTTGTCCGTATCGACCGTCGCCGTAAATTGCCTGCAACCATCATTCTGCGCGCGCTGAACTACACCACTGAGCAGATCCTTGACCTGTTCTTTGAAAAAGTGATTTTTGAAATCCGTGACAACAAGCTGCAAATGGAGCTGGTCCCGGAGCGTCTGCGTGGCGAAACCGCCTCTTTCGATATCGAAGCAGACGGCAAAGTGTATGTCGAAAAAGGCCGCCGTATCACTGCGCGCCATATTCGTCAGCTTGAAAAAGACGACATTAAGCACATCGAAGTACCGGTTGAATATATTGCCGGTAAAGTGGCGGCGAAAGATTACGTTGATGAGTCCACCGGCGAGCTGATTTGCCCGGCGAACATGGAACTCTCTCTGGATCTGCTGGCGAAACTGAGCCAGTCCGGCCACAAGCGTATCGAAACGCTGTTTACCAACGATCTGGATCACGGTGCGTACATCTCTGAAACCGTACGCGTCGACCCAACCAACGATCGTCTGAGCGCGCTGGTAGAAATCTACCGCATGATGCGCCCTGGTGAACCGCCGACACGTGAAGCCGCTGAAAGCCTGTTCGAGAACCTGTTCTTCTCCGAAGACCGCTACGATCTGTCCGCGGTTGGTCGTATGAAGTTCAACCGTTCTCTGCTGCGCGAAGAAATCGAAGGCTCCGGTATCCTGAGCAAAGACGACATCATCGAAGTGATGAAGAAGCTCATCGATATCCGTAACGGCAAAGGCGAAGTGGATGACATCGACCACCTCGGCAACCGTCGTATCCGTTCCGTAGGCGAAATGGCGGAAAACCAATTCCGCGTTGGCCTGGTGCGTGTTGAGCGTGCGGTGAAAGAGCGTCTGTCTCTGGGCGACCTCGATACCCTGATGCCTCAGGATATGATCAACGCCAAGCCGATCTCTGCGGCAGTGAAAGAGTTCTTTGGTTCCAGCCAGCTGTCTCAGTTTATGGACCAGAACAACCCGCTGTCTGAGATTACGCACAAGCGTCGTATCTCTGCACTCGGCCCAGGCGGTCTGACGCGCGAACGCGCGGGCTTTGAAGTCCGTGACGTACACCCAACCCACTACGGTCGTGTATGTCCTATCGAAACCCCTGAAGGTCCGAACATCGGTCTGATCAACTCCCTGTCTGTGTACGCGCAGACTAACGAATACGGCTTCCTGGAAACCCCGTATCGTCGCGTTGTTGATGGCGTGGTCACTGACGAGATCCATTACCTCTCCGCTATCGAAGAAGGTAACTACGTGATCGCGCAGGCGAACACCAACCTGACCGAAGAAGGCCGTTTCGTCGACGATCTGGTTACTTGCCGTAGCAAAGGCGAATCCAGCTTGTTCAGCAACGACCAGGTTGACTACATGGACGTTTCCACCCAGCAGGTGGTTTCCGTCGGTGCGTCCCTGATCCCGTTCCTGGAACACGATGACGCCAACCGTGCATTGATGGGTGCGAACATGCAACGTCAGGCGGTTCCGACTCTGCGCGCTGATAAGCCGCTGGTGGGTACCGGTATGGAACGTGCTGTTGCGGTTGACTCCGGCGTTACCGCCGTGGCTAAACGTGGCGGTACCGTTCAGTACGTGGATGCGTCCCGTATCGTTATCAAAGTTAACGAAGACGAGATGTATCCGGGCGAAGCAGGTATCGACATCTATAACCTGACTAAATACACCCGTTCTAACCAGAACACCTGCATCAACCAGATGCCGTGCGTGTCCCTGGGTGAACCGGTTGAGCGCGGCGACGTGCTGGCAGACGGTCCGTCCACCGACCTCGGTGAACTGGCGCTCGGTCAGAACATGCGCGTAGCGTTCATGCCGTGGAACGGTTACAACTTCGAAGACTCCATCCTCGTTTCCGAGCGTGTGGTCCAGGAAGATCGTTTCACGACCATCCACATTCAGGAACTGGCGTGTGTGTCCCGTGACACCAAGCTGGGGCCAGAAGAGATTACCGCTGACATCCCGAACGTGGGTGAAGCTGCGCTCTCCAAACTGGATGAATCCGGTATCGTTTATATCGGTGCTGAAGTGACCGGTGGCGACATTCTGGTAGGTAAGGTTACCCCGAAAGGTGAAACCCAGCTGACCCCAGAAGAGAAACTGCTGCGTGCGATCTTCGGTGAGAAAGCGTCTGACGTTAAAGACTCTTCTCTGCGCGTACCGAACGGCGTGTCCGGTACCGTTATCGACGTTCAGGTCTTTACCCGCGATGGCGTGGAAAAAGACAAACGTGCCCTGGAAATCGAAGAGATGCAGCTCAAGCAGGCGAAGAAAGACCTGTCTGAAGAATTGCAGATCCTCGAAGCCGGCCTGTTTGGTCGTATCTATGCTGTGCTGGTTGCTGGCGGCGTTGAAGCTGAGAAGCTCGACAAACTGTCCCGCGATCGCTGGCTGGAACTGGGCCTGACCGACGAAGAGAAACAGAATCAGCTTGAGCAACTGGCTGAGCAGTACGATGAGCTGAAGCACGAGTTTGAGAAGAAACTCGAAGCGAAGCGCCGCAAAATCACTCAGGGCGATGACCTGGCACCGGGCGTGCTGAAAATCGTGAAAGTGTATCTGGCCGTTAAACGTCAGATTCAACCGGGTGACAAAATGGCAGGCCGCCACGGTAACAAAGGTGTTATCTCCAAGATCAACCCGATCGAAGATATGCCTTACGATGAAAACGGCACGCCGGTAGACATCGTACTGAACCCGCTGGGCGTACCGTCTCGTATGAACATCGGTCAGATTCTGGAAACCCACCTGGGTATGGCTGCGAAAGGTATCGGCGATAAGATCAACGCCATGCTGAAACAGCAGCAGGAAGTCGCCAAACTGCGCGAATTCATCCAGAAAGCCTATGACCTTGGTGCAGACGTTTGTCAGAAAGTTGACCTGAACACCTTCAGCGATGAAGAAGTGCTGCGTCTGGCTGAGAACCTGCGTAAAGGTATGCCGATTGCAACGCCGGTATTTGACGGTGCCAAAGAGTCGGAAATCAAGGAACTGTTACAGCTGGGTGGCCTGCCGACTTCCGGTCAGATCACGCTGTTCGACGGTCGTACCGGTGAGCAATTCGAGCGCCAGGTTACCGTTGGCTATATGTACATGCTGAAACTGAACCACCTGGTTGATGACAAAATGCACGCCCGTTCCACCGGTTCTTACAGCCTGGTTACTCAGCAGCCGCTGGGTGGTAAGGCGCAGTTCGGTGGTCAGCGCTTCGGTGAGATGGAAGTGTGGGCACTGGAAGCATACGGCGCTGCTTATACTCTGCAGGAAATGCTGACCGTTAAGTCTGATGACGTGAACGGCCGTACCAAGATGTATAAGAACATCGTGGATGGCAACCATCAGATGGAACCGGGCATGCCGGAATCCTTCAACGTACTGTTGAAAGAGATTCGTTCGCTGGGTATCAATATCGAGCTGGAAGACGAGTAACTCTCGCTCAAACAGGTCACTGCTGCCAGGGTAAAACCTGGCGGCAGATTGTGCTAACTCCGACGGGAGCCAATCCGTGAAAGATTTATTAAAGTTTCTGAAAGCGCAGACTAAAACCGAAGAGTTTGATGCGATCAAAATTGCTCTGGCCTCGCCAGACATGATCCGTTCATGGTCGTTCGGTGAAGTTAAGAAGCCGGAAACCATCAACTACCGTACGTTCAAACCTGAGCGTGACGGCCTTTTCTGCGCGCGTATTTTCGGGCCAGTAAAAGACTATGAGTGCCTGTGCGGTAAGTACAAGCGCCTGAAACATCGTGGTGTGATTTGTGAGAAGTGCGGCGTTGAAGTAACCCAGACTAAAGTGCGCCGTGAGCGTATGGGTCACATCGAACTGGCCTCTCCGACCGCGCACATTTGGTTCCTGAAATCTCTGCCGTCCCGTATCGGCCTGCTGCTGGATATGCCGCTGCGCGATATCGAACGCGTTCTGTACTTCGAATCTTATGTGGTTATCGAAGGTGGCATGACCAACCTCGAACGTAGCCAGATCCTGACCGAAGAACAGTACCTGGACGCGCTGGAAGAGTTCGGTGACGAATTCGACGCGAAAATGGGCGCCGAAGCTATTCAGGCCCTGCTGAAAAGCATGGACCTAGAGCAGGAGTGCGAACAGCTGCGCGAAGAGTTGAACGAAACCAACTCCGAAACTAAACGTAAAAAGCTGACCAAGCGTATCAAGCTGCTGGAAGCGTTCGTTCAGTCTGGCAACAAGCCGGAGTGGATGATCCTGACCGTTCTGCCGGTTCTGCCGCCAGATCTGCGTCCGCTGGTACCGCTGGACGGCGGTCGTTTCGCGACTTCGGATCTGAACGATCTGTACCGTCGCGTGATCAACCGTAACAACCGTCTGAAACGTCTGCTGGATCTGGCTGCGCCGGACATTATCGTACGCAACGAAAAACGTATGCTGCAGGAAGCGGTTGACGCCCTGCTGGATAACGGCCGTCGCGGTCGTGCGATCACCGGTTCCAACAAGCGTCCTCTGAAATCTTTGGCCGATATGATCAAAGGTAAACAGGGTCGTTTCCGTCAGAACCTGCTCGGTAAGCGTGTTGACTACTCCGGTCGTTCTGTTATCACCGTAGGTCCATACCTGCGTCTGCATCAGTGCGGTCTGCCGAAGAAAATGGCGCTGGAGCTGTTCAAACCGTTCATCTACGGCAAGCTGGAACTGCGTGGCCTCGCCACCACCATTAAAGCCGCTAAGAAAATGGTTGAGCGTGAAGAAGCTGTCGTTTGGGATATCCTGGACGAAGTGATCCGCGAACACCCGGTACTGCTGAACCGTGCACCAACCCTGCACCGTTTGGGTATTCAGGCATTTGAGCCCGTACTGATCGAAGGTAAAGCGATCCAGCTGCACCCGCTGGTTTGTGCGGCTTATAACGCCGACTTCGATGGTGACCAGATGGCTGTTCACGTACCGCTGACGCTGGAAGCCCAGCTCGAAGCGCGTGCGCTGATGATGTCTACCAACAACATCCTGTCTCCGGCGAACGGCGAGCCAATCATCGTTCCGTCTCAGGACGTTGTACTGGGTCTATATTACATGACCCGCGACAGTGTTAACGCCAAAGGCGAAGGCATGGTGCTGACGGGCCCGAAAGAAGCTGAGCGTATTTATCGCGCTGGCCTGGCCTCTCTGCATGCGCGCGTTAAAGTGCGTATCACTGAATATGAAAAAGACGCTAACGGCGAATTCGTTGCGAAAACCAGCCTGATCGACACCACCATTGGGCGTGCGATCCTGTGGATGATCGTACCGAAAGGTCTGCCTTTCTCCATCGTCAACCAGGCGCTGGGCAAGAAAGCGATCTCCAAAATGCTGAACACCTGTTACCGCATTCTGGGCCTGAAGCCGACCGTCATTTTTGCTGACCAGACCATGTACACCGGTTTTGCCTATGCAGCGCGCTCTGGTGCGTCCGTAGGTATCGACGACATGGTTATCCCGGAGAAGAAACACGAGATCATCTCCGAAGCGGAAGCCGAAGTTGCTGAGATTCAGGAACAGTTCCAGTCTGGTCTGGTAACCGCTGGCGAACGCTATAACAAAGTTATCGATATCTGGGCTGCGGCGAACGATCGCGTATCCAAAGCGATGATGGATAACCTGCAAACTGAAACCGTTATTAACCGTAACGGTGAAGAAGAGCAGCAGGTTTCCTTCAACAGCATCTACATGATGGCCGACTCCGGTGCGCGTGGTTCTGCTGCACAGATTCGTCAGCTTGCGGGTATGCGTGGTCTGATGGCGAAGCCGGATGGCTCCATCATCGAAACGCCGATCACCGCGAACTTCCGTGAAGGTCTGAACGTACTCCAGTACTTCATCTCCACGCACGGTGCGCGTAAAGGTCTGGCGGATACCGCACTGAAAACCGCGAACTCCGGTTACCTGACCCGTCGTCTGGTTGACGTGGCGCAGGATCTGGTGGTCACTGAAGACGATTGTGGTACCCACGAAGGTATCATGATGACCCCGGTTATCGAGGGTGGCGATGTTAAAGAGCCGCTGCGTGATCGCGTTCTGGGTCGTGTGACGGCGGAAGACGTGCTGAAGCCGGGCACTGCTGACATTCTGGTGCCGCGTAATACGCTGCTCCACGAACAGTGGTGTGACGTGTTAGAAGCTAACTCTGTTGATGCGGTTAAAGTTCGCTCGGTTGTATCCTGCGATACCGACTTCGGCGTGTGCGCGCACTGCTATGGTCGTGACCTGGCGCGTGGCCACCTGATCAACAAAGGTGAAGCTATCGGCGTTATCGCGGCACAGTCCATCGGTGAGCCGGGTACACAGCTGACGATGCGTACCTTCCACATCGGTGGTGCGGCATCCCGTGCGGCTGCTGAATCCAGCATCCAGGTGAAAAACAAGGGTAGCATCAAGCTGTCTAATGCCAAGTCGGTTGTTAACTCCGCTGGCAAGCTGGTTGTGACCTCTCGTAACACCGAGCTGAAGCTGATCGACGAATTCGGTCGTACCAAAGAGAGCTATAAAGTGCCTTACGGTGCTGTTATGGCGAAGGGTGATGGCGAGCAGGTTGCCGGCGGCGAAACCGTTGCCAACTGGGACCCGCACACCATGCCGGTTATCACCGAAGTAAGTGGTTTCATCCGCTTCACGGACATGATCGACGGCCAGACCATTACTCGTCAGACCGACGAGCTGACCGGTCTGTCTTCGCTGGTGGTTCTGGATTCCGCTGAACGTACCGCAGGTGGTAAAGATCTGCGTCCGGCGCTGAAAATCGTCGACGGCAGCGGTAACGATGTTCTGATCCCTGGCACCGACATGCCTGCGCAGTACTTCCTGCCGGGTAAAGCGATTGTTCAGCTGGAAGACGGCATTCAGATCAGCTCAGGTGATACCCTGGCGCGTATTCCTCAGGAATCCGGCGGTACCAAGGATATTACCGGTGGTCTGCCGCGTGTTGCGGATCTGTTCGAAGCGCGTCGTCCGAAAGAGCCGGCAATCCTGGCGGAAATCAGCGGTATCATTTCCTTCGGTAAAGAAACCAAAGGCAAACGCCGTCTGGTGATCACGCCGGTTGATGGTAGCGATCCGTACGAAGAGATGATTCCGAAATGGCGTCAGCTCAACGTGTTCGAAGGTGAACGCGTTGAACGCGGCGACGTAGTGTCTGACGGCCCGGAAGCGCCGCACGACATTCTGCGTCTGCGTGGCGTCCATGCTGTGACCCGTTACATCACTAACGAAGTGCAGGACGTTTACCGTCTGCAGGGCGTTAAGATTAACGATAAGCACATCGAAGTTATCGTTCGTCAGATGCTGCGTAAAGCAACCATCGTTAACGCAGGCAGCTCCGACTTCCTGGAAGGCGAGCAGGCTGAATACTCCCGCATCAAGATCGCTAACCGCGAACTGGAAGCGAACGGCAAGATTGGCGTGACTTACGCGCGCGATCTGCTGGGTATCACCAAAGCCTCTCTGGCAACCGAGTCCTTCATCTCCGCGGCATCGTTCCAGGAGACCACTCGTGTGCTGACCGAAGCAGCGGTTGCGGGTAAACGCGACGAACTGCGCGGCCTGAAAGAGAACGTCATCGTGGGTCGTCTGATCCCGGCCGGTACCGGTTATGCGTACCACCAGGATCGTATGCGTCGTCGTGCTGCGGGTGAACTCCCGGCTGCACCGCAGGTGACTGCAGAAGACGCAACTGCCAGCCTCGCAGAACTGCTGAACGCAGGTCTGGGTGGTTCTGACAACGAGTAATCGTGCTCAGCTAATAAAAAAACCCGCTTCGGCGGGTTTTTTTATGGCTAAAAGAAATCAGTTAACTGGTGGCAACCGTCGATAAAGCTCGATTAAATCCTCCGCCAGATCCTGAATCACCATGGCGTTCATCAGGTGATCCTGAGAATGCACGGTAATCAGATTCACCGGCAGCTTGCCGGAGCCTTCATCCATACCAATAAGCTGGGTTTGAATTTTATGGGCCTGCTTAACATACTCGCGTGATTGCGTCATCGCCTGTTCAGCGCCGGAAAAGTCGTTGCTTCTGGCCATCCGTAGCGCGCTGAGCGCTTCGCTACGCGCCGCACCCGCATTAACCAGCAGCTCCATAATAATGGTTTCCAGATCGTCCATGGTTACTCCAGTAGTTTCAGGGCCTTTTCCAGTACCACATCGCCTTTCATCATGCCGTAATCCATCATATCGATGACCGCGACTTTCTTGCCCTGCGGATCGGCAAGCGCCTGAAGTTTAGCCTGTTCATACTTCACCTGCGGGCCGAGCAGAATAATATCCGCGCTGTCGAGGTTCTCCTTAAACTCGGCGACAGGCACCGCTTTAATCGATACCTCAACCCCTTTTTTCTGCGCGGCGTCCTGCATGCGTTGCACTAACATGCTGGTGGACATCCCGGCAGCACAACATAAAACGATGTTCTTCATAGTTCACATCCACGATTGGCGTTTATTAGCATGATAATTATCGTTGCCGCTGGCAGACAACAACCGAATTGATACGAATGTGTGCAAGCTATCACAAAACAAACATAGTGGATTGACAGTCTCCCTGGACGCGAATAGGCTAAATTTAAGTGGTATATACCACTAATATATAAATTATCATTCAGGTATTCATATGAATAACTTCACAGAGCTTATGGAAAGAAAGATATTGCCGCTGGCAATGAAGATTGAAGGGAATGATTATCTTTCTGCCATCAAGGATGGCTTTATTCGTATCATGCCCTTTTTGATTATTGGTTCTTTTTTCTTATTAATTGCTAATTTACCCCTTCCCGGCTACAACGAATTTATTATTCATATCTTCGGTAATAAACTTATTGGCCGGTTAAATTACGTACTGGATGCCACTTACTCCATTATGGCGCTGTTGGTGGTGGTGAGCACCAGCGTCAGCCTGGCGAAGCGTTGGCAACTCAATGAAATTTCCTGCGCATTGATTTCGCTGGTGAGTTTCCTGATTGTCACGCCTTTTCGCGCGCCGGTAGAGAATGGCGTTATTGCTGATGTGATCCCAGTTTCCGCGCTCGGGGCGCAGGGGCTCTTTTTATCGCTTATCGTGACCCTAATTGCGGTGCGTTTGTACCGGCTGTTAAACCATCCGCGTCTGACTATCCAGATGCCCGCCAGCGTTCCGCCAGCGGTGGCTAACAGCTTTAGCTCGCTGATACCGTCATTGATTATTGTGGTGATGTTTTGGCTGGCGCGACTGCTGTTCGAAATAACGCCCTTCGGTACCGCCCAGGAGATGATTTTTAAAGTATTGCAGGCACCCATGATGGAGTTGGGCAATACGCTGCCGTCGCAGATGATCGCCGAGTTCTTTGTCAGTTTCTTCTGGTTCTTCGGTTTGCATGGCGATTCCATCGTTACCGCTATTATGGGCCCGATTTGGCGCTCGCTGACGCTGGAGAATATGCAGGCGATGAAGCAGGGTTTGCCGCCCGTCAATATCATCACCCAACAATTCCGCGATGTATTTCTGATTTGCGGCGGCACGGGCTTTACGCTGGCGATGCTACTGGTGATGCTGTTTAAAGCAAAAAGTAAAAGGATGCGTGAAATAGCGAAGCTGGCTTCTCCGGCGGCAATATTTAATATCAATGAGCCCATTATATTTGGCGTACCCATTGCGCTAAATCCGGTGTTATTTATTCCGTTTATTATCGTGCCCGTGATTTTATGCGTTATCACTTACAGCGCCATGAGTTTTGGATTGCTGCCGTTAACCTCCGGTCTGGAAATTCCCTGGACCACGCCCATCTTTATCAGCGGTTTTTTAATTTGCGGATGGAAAGGCATGCTCTTTCAGGCCATTAATCTGGCTGTGGCCATGGCAGTTTATTATCCCTTCGTGATGGCTCTGGATCGGCAATATCTACGTGAAGAAAACGCCAGCGAACAACAACCCGCAGCTGAGCAATCGCTGGCTACGGAATAATGAAAGGAACCGGTATGAGTAAAAAACTGAAAATCGTCACCATCGGCGGCGGTAGCTCTTATACGCCAGAAATCATCGAAGGGTTTATTCAGCGCTACGATGAAATGCCCATCCGTGAAATCTGGCTGGTAGACGTCGAAGCCGGGCGTGAAAAGCTCAACGTCGTGGGAAGTCTTGCAAAGCGTATGGTTGAGGCGGCGGGGATCGATTGCCAGGTCCATCTCACACTGGATCGGCGCGAAGCACTAAAAGATGCTGATTTTGTCACCACACAGTTACGCGTCGGGCAACTGGATGCGCGTATCAAGGATGAACGTATCCCGCTTTCTCACGGTCTGATCGGTCAGGAGACCAACGGCGCAGGTGGTTTTGCTAAGGCGCTACGCACCATCCCGGTGATTCTGGATATTTGCCGCGACATGGAGGAGCTGTGTCCCGATGCGTGGCTCATCAACTTCACCAATCCCAGCGGCATTGTTACCGAAGCCGTGTTGAAGCACAGCAACATTAAATGCATCGGCCTGTGCAACCTGTCGCAGTCGATGCAGCGTATGGTGGCGGAAATTCTCAACGTTGATAAATCCCGTTTTCTACTGCATCTGACCGGGCTTAATCACTTCCTGTATGGCACTCATGTGTATATGGATGGCAAAGACGTGATGCCCGAGGTGCTCAAAAACCTTAAATACGACAGCGCCCATAAGCCGAAAAACATCCCGGATATTCCGTGGTTACAGGAACAAATCCAGCATCTGGGCGTTATTCCGTGTCCTTATCATCAGTATTACTACGCCACCAGCGATGTACTGGAGACGCAGCTCCAGGAGTTTGCGGAACACGGTACCCGGGGAGAAGTGGTGCAAAAAGTCGAACATGAACTGTTCGAACTTTATAAGAACCCGGCGCTGCACGATAAGCCCAAACAGCTGGAACAGCGGGGCGGGGCGTATTACTCCGAGGCGGCGTGCGAACTTATCAGCGCCATCCATAACGATAAAAATCTGTTGATGACGGTAAATGTGCGGAATAACGGCGCCATTCGTTCTTTACCGGATAATGTCGCCATTGAGACCACCTGCGTTATCGGGCGTTATGGCGCGATCCCGTTGAATAACGATCCGCTGCCGCCCACGGTCTGTGGACTGGTGTCGTTAATGAAAGCCTGGGAAGAGATGGCGGTTGAAGCCGCCGTGACGGGGGATTACGGCGCGGCATTACAGGCGCTCACGCTCAACCCGCTGGTGCCGTCCGGCAAAGTTGCCAAAGTGGTGCTGGACGAACTTCTCGAGGCGCACCGCGCCTACTTACCCCAGTTTTTCCGGGAATAACGACTTACGGCTGCGCATGCGGAACAGGTCGCCACGGTTATAGCTCCAGGAATAGTTAAATACCGTGCCGTCCTCAAGCCAGGTGCTCTCTTTGATATGCAGCATCGGCGAATGGGCGGTGATTTCCAGCAGGGCAGCCATCTCCGGGTCAAACAGACTGGCGCTGACCAGGGCGTCAGAGCCGCCAATTTTCTGGCCGCACTTTTGCTCGATAAAGGCATACAGCGAATGGTTCTGGAGTACGTCATCGTCAATCACGTCGACAATCGCCAGCGGAATATAGCTGTCTTCAACCATCACCGGGACACCATCGAAAAGCCGGACGCGGCGGATGCCATGCACCGGTTCGCTCTCCGGCAAGCCAAACTGGTTCGCCAGATAGGTGCCCGCCGTTTGTTGGACGTGGTAAATGAGGCGGCTGGTAATGGTCACTTTACCGCGCAATTCGTGGGTCACCCCGAGCGAGCTGCCTTCTCCGCTGGGATTGAGCAAATACACCGGCTGGGGAAACGCGCGACTCACAAACGTGCCTTTTCCGACAATTTTCTTCACCAGCCCTTCCTGCTCCAGTTGTGCAATGGCTTTTTGCACGGTGGCGCGCGTCACCTGATATTTCTCTGCCAGCTCACGCTCCGACGGGATCAGTGCGCCCACCGGGTATTTTTGGCTATGAATATCACGTTTCAGGGTGTCGCGAATAAGGATATACAACGGTTTCATGGCGTCCCCGGTAAGAATGATGCGGTTGTCGGCTGGCTAAAGCGTCGTTCCGGCAAGGCGTAAATTCAGCAACAGATGGAAAATAATCATGTTAAATCATAATGAAGCATACTGGCAGCAAAAAGGCGCCAGCCTGACGGTTAACGCCATTCTCAATCAGCCCCGTTTATGGCAGCAAGGATTCGAGCAGATCAAACAGCAGCAGCGCGAGATTACCGCATTCTGGCAGGCTTGCTCTCCCCACGCGCGCATCCTGATCACCGGCGCGGGCTCGTCGCTGCTTGCCGCCCAGGCGGCCCTCAACCTGCTGCGTAGCGTGGTGTCCCGGCCTGTAGAGGTCATTCCGGCGACGGATTTGATCCTGCAACCGCACGCGATGACATCAGATTGTGTGCTGGTGTCTGTCAGCAGCTCCGGGAATACGCCGGAAACGGTCAACGTCACACAGCAGATTTTATCCGCTGCGCCGCAAACGCCTTACCTGGCCATCACCATTAATAGCGCCAGCACGCTGGCGCAGTTAGCCGGGCAGTCATCGTCACGGCTGTGTATTCCCTCGCCGCAAGGCACGTCGAATGGCAGTTTCGCCGCCACATCAGAATTCACCCTTCCGATGTGGTACGTGATGTTGCTACTGGCACCGGAACGGTGGTCTGAGGCGGAGCGCGTGCTGCCGGTACTGCAACGCGGCGCGCGTTATTTTTTCGAGCATCAGGCTGCTGGTATCGAGCGGTGGGCTGGCGAACGGCGCAATAATGTGGTGGCGCTGGGGTCGTTATCGTTAAAAGCCATCGCCTGCGAAACGAGCCTTAAACTGCTGGAAATGGGCAATGGGCAGGTGATGACCGCCTGGCATTCAATGCTTGAGTTCCGTCATGGCCCCAAGCTTATTGTGAACCGGGATGCCACGGTGGTGGGCTATCTGGCGGCGAACCGCGATATTTATCGTTATGACAAAGATATGCTGGTGGAGTTAACGCGCGAACGCAGCCCACACGCGCAGATCGTCGCTATCGGGCACGATGCGGCGTCGGATGCCGCACAACTGGGCGATCGTTATTTCCATTTCGCGAGCCCGGAGCTGGCGGAGTTCCACGAGTCCTGGGCTGCGATGCTGTACGTATTGTTTGCGCAGCTGGCGGGGCTTTATTGCGCCATCGAACGGGGCGTGACGCCGGATATGCCGTCACATGACGGGAAAGTGGCCAAGGTGGCGAAAGTCACCGTCTATTAATAAGCAGGGCGGCAGCGTGCCGCCCAACATATTAGTGCGCCTCCCGGCCCAGATGGCTGTCCCAGTCTTTCCATACCGGCTGAATGCCCGAACGGCTCAGCGCAGCGGCGACCTCGTCCGGCCTGCGCGCGTCATGCGGCGCGAACTGCTCCAGCTCGGGATGGTCGTCGGCATAACCGCCGGGCTGGGTTTTCGAAAACGCGCTGACGCTGGTGATCGCCAGTGGGATCACGTTATCGCGAAACGCCGGGGATTCGCGGGTCGATAGCGATAGCTCCACCTCCGGAGCCAGCAGGCGGAATGCGCAAATGGTCTGCACCAGCTGGCGCTCATCCATAATCGATGCCGGTTCTACGCCGCCGGTACAGGGACGCAGGCGCGGAAACGAGATGGAGTAACGGCTTTTCCAGTAGTGCTGTTGCAGCCAGAGCAGATGCTCCGCCACCATATAGCAGTCCACGCGCCAGCTGTCAGAAAGGCCAATCAGCGCGCCCAGGCCGATCCGGTCGATCCCGGCGCGCCCCAGGCGATCCGGCGTTTCCAGCCGCCAGAAAAAATCCTGCTTGTTGCCGCGCAAATGGTGCCGGGCATATACCGCCTCGTGATAGGTTTCCTGATAGACCATCACGCCATCCAGTCCCAGGGTTTTCAGCTCGGCGTATTCCTGTTCCGCCAGCGGCTGCACTTCCATTTGCAGTGAGGCGAACTGCTGGCGGATTGCCGGAAAATGGGTCCGGAAATAGTCCATGCCGACTTTGCTTTGATGCTCGCCTGTCACCAGCAAGAGATGATCGAAACCCAACGCTTTGATGGCCGCGCATTCACGCGCAATTTCATCGGCATCCAGCGTCTTGCGTTTAATGCGGTTGCTCATTGAAAACCCGCAGTAGGTGCAGTCGTTAGCGCACAGATTGGACAGATACAGCGGCACATAAAAGCTGACGGTATGGCCGAAGCGTTGGCGAGTCAGGCGCTGTGCCTGGCGGGCCAGCGGTTCGAGATACGCGTCGGCGGCAGGGGAGAGCAGCGCCATCATCTCTTCGCGTCCGGGACGAGGGCAGCGCAATGCGCGTTCAACATCATCAGGCGTTTTGCTGTTAATACGCAGCCGGATATCGTCCCAGTCCAGCTCGCGCCAGCGGTCAGTGAAGGTTTTCATCGCGCCTCTCCCAGAAACTGGGTTAACGGGCTGGAGGCTTCGGCGCGCCACTGTCGCGCGCCCAGACCGGCATCGCGCGCGGTCACGCCTGCCTCCACCGCCAGACGAAACGCCTGCGCCATCGCCACCGGATCGTCGGCCACGGCAATGGCGGTGTTCACCAGCACCGCCGATGCGCCCATTTCCAGCGCTTCGCAGGCGTGGCTTGGCGCGCCGATACCGGCATCCACCACCACCGGCACCGTGGCCTGTTCGATAATGATGTTGAGCAGGGCGCGAGTTTGCAGCCCCTGGTTAGAGCCAATCGGCGCGCCAAGCGGCATCACCGCCGCGCAGCCCACCTCCTCCAGGCGCTTGCACAGCACCGGATCGGCGCCGCAGTAGGGCAGCACCACAAAGCCCGCTTTCACCAGTTGCTCGGCGGCAAGCAGCGTTTCGACAGGGTCGGGCAGCAGATAACGCGCGTCAGGATGGATTTCCAGCTTTACCCAGTGGGTGCCCAACGCTTCACGGGCCAGTTGCGCGGCGAAAACCGCCTCCTGGGCGGTTTTGGCGCCGGAGGTATTGGGCAACAGCGTGACGCCCAGCGCCTGTAAGGGGGCAAGGATAGCGTCCTGATGATGGCGCAAATCCACGCGCTTCATCGCCATGGTCACCAGTTGGCTGCCGCTGGCGCGCAGGGCGTCGGTCATCAACTGCGGCGAAGCGAATTTCCCGGTTCCGGTAAACAGATGGGAATCAAAGACTTTATCAGCAATGCGTAACATATTAGCCTCCGGCAATAACCTGAAAAAGCAGCACGCTATCGCCGTCCTGCAAAACATGTTCTGGCCACTGGCTGCGTGGCACGATGGCGTCGTTGACCGCCAGGGCGATGCCCGGTTTCAACAGCCCTTGCTGCTCCAGCAGCCTGTGCAGCGTGATGGCCTCGGCGCAGTCGGTCTGCTGGTCGTTAAGCGCAATCCGCATGGCGACCTCCGCATACCGGGCAGTGTGGCGCGGGTTGCAGGTTTAACGAGCGCCACTGATGACGGCGACCGTCAAACAGCCTCAGTTGGTTATGCGAGCCGGGAATACCGCTCAGCAGCTTGATGGCTTCCAGCGCCTGTAGCGTGCCCATCACGCCGACCACCGGGCCGAGTACACCCGCCGTGCGGCAATTGCGTTCCGGCTCGGCGTCGTCCGGCCATAAACAGCGGTAGCAGCCGTGTCGCCAGGGCGGCGTCAGCACCATCAACTGCCCGCCAAACCCCACGGCGCTGGCGCTGATCAGCGGCTTATCCAGCGCTACGCAGGCGGCGTTGACCGCCTGGCGGGTGGTCATGTTATCGCTGCAATCCAGCACCACATCGACACGGGCGACGGCGCTGTGCAACGCATCGCCCGCCAGACGCTGCGCCAGCGCCTGGATCGCGATCTGCGGATTAAGCTGTTGCAGACGATGCTGGCTGGCGGCGGCTTTGCTGGTGCCGATGTCCTGGGAGGTAAACAGGATCTGGCGCTGGAGATTGCTTAAATGCACCTCGTCGTCGTCCGCCAGTATCAGCGTACCGACGCCTGCTCCCGCCAGATACAGCGCGGCAGGGGAGCCCAGCCCACCGAGGCCGATAATCAGCACTCGCGCGTTTTTCAGACGCTGTTGCCCGTCAACGGCGATATCCTCCAGCAGGATTTGCCGGCTGTAGCGCATAAAATCGTGATCATTCATCGCCCGCTCCCGCCAGTTTCAACAACTGCGCCGTGGCAGCTTGCCAGTCCTGCGCCTGCGTGATGGCGCTGACCACCGCAATACTGCCGACGCCCGTGGCAAGCACCGCCGGGGCGCGTTCAAGAGAGATACCGCCGATGGCGACCGTTGGGTAATCCCCCAGCCGCTGCACATGGGCGGTCAGTTGCTCAAGGCCTTGAGGCGAGGAGGGCATCTGTTTGGTTCGGGTGGGGAACACGTGACCGAGCGCGATATAGGAGGGCTGCGCCTTCAGCGCGATATCGATTTCCATATCGTCATGCGTAGAAACGCCAAGTCGCAAACCGGCGGCGCGGATTGCTTCAAGGTCGGCGGTTTCCAGATCTTCCTGGCCCAGATGCACGCCGTAGGCCTGATGCTTAATCGCCAACCGCCAGTAGTCATTGATAAACAATCGCGCCTGATAGCGGCGGCCTAAAGCGATGGCGTCAATAATGTCGCCCTCGACCTCATCGTCCTGCTTATCTTTGATTCGCAATTGTAGCGTGCGAACGCCCGCGTCCAGCAGACGCGCTATCCACGCGACGCTATCCACCACCGGGTATAAACCCAGCCGTTTTGGCACCGGCGGAAACAGAGGTTGCACCATTACGCCTCCTCCTGACGCAGATAGATTTCACCGCCTTTAGCGCGGAAGTTGTTTGCCATATCCGTTAAGCCGGCGTCGCGCGCCTGCGCCGCCGCGTAGTCGCGCACTTCCTGAGTAATTTTCATCGAACAGAATTTCGGGCCGCACATCGAACAGAAATGGGCGACTTTACCGGATTCCTGCGGCAGGGTTTCATCGTGATAAGCGCGGGCGGTAAATGGATCCAGCGCCAGGTTGAACTGATCTTCCCAGCGGAATTCAAAGCGTGCTTTCGACATTGCGTTGTCGCGGATCTGCGCGCCAGGATGGCCTTTAGCCAGGTCGGCGGCGTGGGCGGCGATTTTGTAGGTAATCAGCCCCTGCTTTACATCTTCTTTATTCGGCAAGCCCAGATGCTCTTTCGGCGTGACGTAGCACAGCATCGCGCAGCCGAACCAGCCGATCATCGCCGCGCCAATACCAGAGGTGAAATGGTCGTAGCCCGGCGCGATATCGGTGGTTAGCGGCCCGAGGGTATAAAATGGCGCTTCATGGCAATGCTCCAGCTCTTCGGTCATATTGCGGCGGATCATCTGCATCGGCACATGACCGGGGCCTTCAATCATCACCTGCACATCATATTCCCAGGCGATTTTGGTCAGCTCGCCCAGCGTGTGCAGTTCGGCGAACTGCGCTTCATCGTTGGCATCCTGAATCGAGCCGGGACGCAGGCCGTCGCCCAGCGAGAGGGAAACGTCATAGGCCGCGCAGATTTCACAGATCTCGCGGAAATGCTGATACAGGAAATTCTCCTGATGATGAGACAGGCACCACTTCGCCATAATTGAGCCGCCGCGCGACACAATCCCGGTCAGGCGTTTGGCCGTCATCGGCACGTAGCGCAACAGTACGCCCGCGTGGATGGTGAAGTAGTCGACGCCCTGTTCGGCCTGCTCAATCAGCGTGTCGCGGAACATCTCCCAGTTGAGGTTTTCGGCGATGCCGTTCACTTTTTCCAATGCCTGGTAAATCGGCACCGTCCCGATCGGCACCGGGCTGTTGCGCAGGATCCATTCGCGGGTTTCATGGATATAGCGGCCTGTGGACAGATCCATCACCGTATCCGCGCCCCAGCGCGTGGCCCACACCAGTTTTTCCACCTCTTCTTCAATGGACGACGTAACGGCGGAGTTGCCGATATTGGCGTTCACTTTCACCAGGAAATTGCGCCCGATGATCATCGGCTCCAGTTCCGGGTGGTTGATATTGGCGGGGATAATGGCGCGACCGGCGGCCACTTCATCGCGGACAAACTCCGGCGTGATGTTGTCTGGCAACTGTGCGCCAAAACCGACACCCGGATGCTGCTGGCGTAGCACGGCGGCGCGAATGCGCTCCCGGCCCATATTTTCGCGGATGGCGATAAATTCCATTTCCGGCGTCACGATGCCCTGACGCGCATAGTGCAGCTGCGTGACGCGGCGGCCCGCTTTGGCGCGTTGCGGTGTCAGCAGACCGGTGAAGCGCAGTTCATCCAGGCCTTCATCCGCCAGGCGTTCACGGGTATAGGCGGAGCTTAATGAGGGCAGGGATTCGGTGTCATCGCGTTCGGCTATCCAACGGCTGCGCAGTTTGCCAAGACCGGCGTGAACGTCAATCCGCACCGCCGGGTCGCCATAGGGACCGGAGGTGTCATAGACCGGCACCGGCTCGTTGGGCTCATAGCGCGGCGCATCCTGATTGCCGCCGATAAGCGTTGGGCTCAGTTGGATTTCACGCATCGGCACCCGAATATCATCGCGTGAGCCTGTAAGATAGATGCGTGACGAATTCGGGAAAGCGGTGCCTTCCAGGGTATCGATAAAGTGTTGGGCCTGTGCGCGGGTTTCACGACGGTTTGGTTTGGTAGTAACAGACATAGCGCGTTCCAGTTAATCAGCAGGAAAGGGCTTGTCAGAACAACGGAGGGAGTAACAGAACCTGTGCGTTTGAGGTGCGGCAACTTCCGAAAAGCCGGCGCAACAGAGCAGGTTTATGCTGAATTACTCTTGTTCCCTTCGCAGGTATTAACCTGATCAGGTTCCGCGGATCCCGAATTAACGGTCTCAGCCCGTGCTCGCGCACTGGGCACTCCGACAAGAAAAAACCTTGATTACGGACGGTAAGCGTCAGCAATCAAGGGCATAAATAAACTACGCGTTAACGATCCGGAGTTCAAGCCGGACGTGCCACTACGCTGTCATCGTTGGCGCTCTCTTTGAGATCGTTATCAAAAGCGAGAACGATGAGTTTGTCTTCCAGCGCGAAACGCGACGCCATCGCTTCGCCGATGTCCGACAGCGCGGTCTGGAATTCCAGGCAATTATCGTGGTCGATGGCGCTTTCCAGGTGGGTATCGTAATAATCCATAATTTCCTGGGTATTCGCTTCCAGAAGGGGGTAGATTTGAGTGGCGGCCAGCAGCGGGCTGGTGCCCTCCATCTCGTTGATGATGCGCTCATAAATATTGAAGTGGCCGGCGGACAGGTAATCCACCAGGGCGTGGCAAAAATCGTCCAGCGCTTTTTCATCTAACGCGGTAACCGCTTCTTTACCCGGTTTAATGCCCACTAAATTGTAATAGGAGACCAACAGGTGGTTGCGGGCATTCAGCCAGTAATCGACCAGTTCGTTACTACCACCGACGCGCTCTGTCAGGCTCTTCAGCTGATTTAGCATGATTGACTCCGTAAGCTATAAAATTTAATTGTCCAACAACCCAAAATGTAAAAATAATGTTAACAACATGCCAGTGAAGCTGAGGTAGTGCAACTAATTATGGAACGGCTATTAGAAAAAATAGACTATGGCTGGTGGATAGTCAGCCATGAACAAAAATTATGGTTACCAAAGGGAGAGTTGCCTCACGGTAATGCTGAAAATTTCGGCCTGACCGGGCAGATGGCTGCGCAAATTGGGGTCTGGGAAGGCGAGCCAGTATGGCTGGTCCGCCAGGCGAAACGCCAGGATATGGGCTCGGTTCGCCAGGTCATCGATCAGGACGTCGGGCTGTTTCAACTGGCGGGC
Organism: Atlantibacter sp. RC6; assembly: GCF_014193285.1. GTDB lineage: Bacteria > Pseudomonadota > Gammaproteobacteria > Enterobacterales > Enterobacteriaceae > Atlantibacter. Next base: position 7,488 of record NZ_JACHZE010000017.1, on the reverse strand, counting down.
AGAGGCGTGCAGTTAGCGGAGTTTTACCGCGCCCATAAGTTCTGCGGCTACTGCGGACACGAGATGCATCCCAGCAAAACCGAATGGGCAATGTTGTGTCATCACTGCCGTCAGCGATATTACCCGCAAATTTCCCCTTGCATCATTGTGGCAATCCGCCACCAGGATAAAATCCTGCTGGCTCAACACACCCGCCACCGCAACGGTTTGTACACCGTGTTAGCCGGTTTTGTCGAAGTGGGCGAAACCCTGGAGCAGGCGGTGGCGCGTGAGGTGATGGAAGAGAGCGGGATCACCGTGAAGAACCTGCGTTACGTGACGTCCCAACCCTGGCCTTTTCCGCAGTCGCTGATGACCGCGTTTATGGCGGAATACCACAGCGGCGAGCTGAAGATCGACCCCAAAGAATTGCTGGATGCAGGCTGGTATCGCTTTGATGATTTGCCCCTGTTGCCGCCGCCGGGCACCGTTGCCCGCCGCTTAATTGAAGACACGGTGGCGCTGTGCCGGGCCGAGTACGGCTCGTGATACACTGGCCCCTTGTCGCTTAAGGAAATGCAAAAATGACCGAACTGAAGAACGATCGTTACCTCCGTGCGCTGCTGCGCCAGCCCGTAGACGTCACGCCGGTATGGATGATGAGACAAGCAGGCCGTTATTTACCGGAATATAAGGCCACCCGCGCCGAGGCCGGGGACTTTATGTCGCTGTGTAAAAACCCGGAGCTGGCATGTGAAGTGACGCTCCAGCCGCTGCGTCGTTTCCCGCTGGATGCGGCCATTCTCTTTTCGGACATCCTGACCATTCCTGACGCCATGGGCCTCGGGCTCTATTTTGAGACCGGCGAAGGCCCGCGTTTTACATCGCCCATCACCTGTAAAGCCGATGTGGATAAGCTGCCGGTTCCCGATCCGGAGCAGGAGCTGGGTTATGTGATGAACGCGGTGCGGACTATTCGTCGCGAACTCAAAGGTGAAGTGCCGTTAATCGGTTTCTCGGGTAGCCCGTGGACGCTGGCGACCTATATGGTGGAAGGCGGCAGCAGCAAAGCCTTTACCGTGATCAAAAAGATGATGTACGCCGATCCGCAAACCCTGCACAACCTGCTGGATAAACTGGCGCAAAGCGTCACCCTGTACCTCAACGCGCAAATCCGCGCCGGTGCGCAGGCGGTAATGATTTTCGATACCTGGGGCGGCGTGTTGACCGGGCGCGACTATCAGCAGTTCTCACTTTATTACATGCACAAAATCGTCGACGGCCTACTGCGCGAGCAGGACGGCAAACGCGTGCCGGTAACGCTGTTCACCAAAGGCGGCGGCCAGTGGCTGGAGCTGATGGCGGAAACCGGCTGCGATGCGCTGGGCCTGGACTGGACTACCGATATCGCCGATGCACGCCGTCGCGTCGGCGATAAAGTGGCGCTGCAGGGGAATATGGACCCGTCCATGCTCTACGCGGCCCCTGAGCGCATCGAACAGGAAGTAGCGTCTATACTTGCTGGTTTCGGCCAGGGTGAAGGCCACGTCTTTAATCTTGGGCACGGTATTCATCAGGATGTGCCGCCAGAGCACGCGGGTGCGTTTGTCGAGGCGGTGCATCGCTTATCAGCGCCTTATCACAAGTAAACCGAGGAGGGGGAATGGATCTCGCTACGCTACGCGATCAACAACGGGAACTGGCGTCGCAGGTGATCCGCGAGGATCGGCTGTTACAGGATCCACCGCGCTTGATCGCAGGCGCGGATGTTGGATTTGAACAAGGCGGCGAAGTAACCCGGGCGGCGATGGTGCTGCTCAAGTACCCCTCTCTGGAGCTCGTGGAATATCAGGTGGCGCGTATCGCCACCACCATGCCTTATATTCCCGGCTTCTTATCCTTTCGCGAGTATCCCGCGCTGCTAAAAGCGTGGGAAATGCTGTCACAAAAACCCGACCTGCTGTTTGTCGATGGCCATGGTATTTCGCATCCGCGCCGCCTGGGCGTTGCCAGCCATTTCGGCCTGCTGGTGGATGTGCCGACTATCGGCGTGGCGAAAAAACGCCTGTGCGGCAAGTTTGAGCCGCTGGATGAAGAGCAGGGCGCGCTGCAACCGCTGATGGATAAAGGCGAACAATTGGCGTGGGTATGGCGCAGTAAACGACGCTGTAATCCGTTGTTCATCGCCACAGGTCATCGTGTCAGCCAGGACAGCGCGCTGTTGTGGGTTCAGCGCTGCATGGCGGGTTACCGGCTTCCTGAGCCGACGCGCTGGGCCGATGCGGTGGCATCCGGGCGGCGGGCGTTTGTTCGTTGGCAGGAAATTCAGGGGTGATTCAGGTACACTCCCGCACAATATTCGGTTTATGAGAGTCCACTATGTTACAAAACCCGATTCACCTGCGCCTTGAGAAGCTGGAAAGCTGGCAGCACGTGACATTTATGGCGTCGCTGTGTGAGCGGATGTATCCCAATTACGCCATTTTCTGCCAGCAAACCGGCTATGGTGATGCGCATTTATACCGCCGTATTCTGGATTTAATCTGGGAAACGCTGACGGTCAAGGATGCGAAGGTGAACTTTGACTCTCAACTCGATAAACTCGAAGAGGCAATTCCCGCTGCGGATGACTACGATATTTATGGCGTTTATCCGGCGATCGATGCCTGCGTCGCACTGAGCGAGCTGGTGCATTCCCGGTTAAGCGGCGAAACGCTGGAGCATGCCGTTGAAGTCAGCAAAGCGTCTATCACCACTGTCGCCATGCTGGAGATGTCGCAGGCCGGTCGCGAAATGACCGATGAAGAGCTGAGAGTTAACCCGGCTGTTGAGCAGGAATGGGACATTCAGTGGGAGATTTTCCGCCTGCTGGCTGACTGCGAAGAGCGCGATATAGAGCTTATCAAAGGCCTGCGGGCCGACCTGCGTGAAGACGGAACCAGTAATATCGGTATAAATTTGCAGCAATGAGACAATAAAACGTGACTTATCACCTGTTTTGTCTCACCTGAAGGCTTCCAATTGGCCCCCCGTCTGGTCTACATTTGGGAGGCGAAAAAAAGTGGCTATCGGTGCGTGTATGCAGGAGAGTGCTTTTCTGGCATTTTCGTCGCACTCGATGCTTAGCAAGCGATAAACACATTGTAAGGATAACTTATGAATAAGACTCAATTGATTGATGTAATTGCGGACAAGGCTGACCTGTCTAAAACCCAGGCTAAAGCAGCACTGGAATCCACTCTGGCTGCAATTACTGAGTCTCTGAAAGAAGGCGACGCTGTACAACTGGTTGGTTTTGGTACCTTCAAAGTGAACCACCGCGCTGAGCGTACTGGCCGCAACCCGCAGACCGGTAAAGAAATCAAAATCGCCGCAGCAAACGTGCCGGCATTTGTTTCTGGTAAAGCTCTGAAAGACGCTGTTAAGTAATTCGCTGTGACGGCAAAAGGTTTTAACGAAGGGGCGATATCGCCCCTTTTGTTTACCTGGCGTTCACTGGCTCTGGCAGCCGGTGCGCTGTTGCTCACCGCCTGCAGCCGCCATTCCGACCTTCCTCCTTTTACCGCCAGCGGTTATGCCGCCGATCAGGGCGCAGTAAGGATCTGGCGTAAAGACGACAGCAACGACGCGGTGCGTATGCTGGTGGTGTTTAGCCCCTGGCGGGCCGGTACGACCACGACCCGCGAATACCGCTGGCAGGGCGAGTCGCTCGCGTTCATTGAAACCAATATCTATTCCAAACCGCCGGAGCATGTGAAGGTGCGTTTTGATGATCACGGCGAGCTGAGCTTTATGCAGCGCGAAGTGGACGGTCAGAAGCAGCAACTCTCCGACGATACCATCGCGTTGTATCGCTATCAGGCCCAACAAATGCGCACGACCAGCGACGCGTTACGCGCCGGCAACGTGGTGCTAAGACAAGGGCGCTGGCATGCCAACCGCACGGTCACTACCTGCGAAGGGGAAACCCTCAAGCCCGCGCTGGATGATGTTGCGATAAGCCATATCGAACGCCGTCAGGCGCATTCTTCCCTTGAAGTGAGTGTAGCGTGGCTGGAAGCGCCGGAAGGCACCCAACTGCTCCTGGTGGCCAACCAGGATTACTGTCACTGGCAGCCGAAAGCGGCGACGTTCTGAAGGCAGTAAAAAGCCGCCCGTAGGCGGCTGATGTTTATTTTGCGTTTTCCCGCGCGATGGCGCGATAGCCGATATCACTGCGGCTAAAGCTGCCGTCCCAGTGAATATCCTTCATTAACGCGTAAGCGCGCTGCTGGGCCTGCGCCACGCTGTCTCCCAACGCGGTAACACACAGCACGCGCCCGCCGTTGGTGAGCACGCGATCGTCGTCCGCCAGTTTGGTGCCCGCATGGAACACTTTCCCGTCGGCAACGTCTTCTAATGGCAGACCGTGAATTTCATCGCCGGTACGGTAGTCGGCAGGATAACCGCCCGCCGCCATCACCACGCCCAGCGAGGGACGCGCGTCCCACTGGGATTGCACCTCGTCCAGTTTGCCGTCGCAGGCCGCCAGGCACAGCTCCACCAAATCAGACTGCAGACGCAGCATAATCGGCTGTGTTTCCGGATCGCCGAAGCGGCAGTTGAATTCGATAACCTTCGGGTTGCCTTGCTTATCGATCATCAGCCCGGCATACAGGAAACCGGTATAGGTATTGCCTTCCGCCGCCATACCGCGCACGGTCGGCCATATCACGCGCTCCATGGTGCGCTGGTGGACATCGGCCGTCACCACCGGGGCAGGGGAGTAGGCGCCCATACCGCCGGTGTTTGGCCCGGTATCACCGTCGCCGACGCGCTTGTGATCCTGACTGGTGGCCATCGGCTCAACATGCTCGCCGTCGACCATCACAATGAAGCTGGCTTCTTCGCCGTCCAGGAACTCTTCCACAACGATACGGTGCCCCGCGTCGCCAAAGGCGTTACCGGCCAGCATATCCTTGGCGGCAGATTCGGCTTCTTCCAGCGTCATGGCGACAATAACGCCTTTGCCTGCCGCCAGACCGTCGGCTTTAATCACGATCGGTGCGCCTTTCTCACGAATGTACGCCAGTGCAGGTTCTACTTCGGTAAAGTTCTGGTATTCCGCCGTCGGGATGTTATGACGCGCCAGGAAATCCTTGGTGAAAGCTTTAGAACCTTCCAGTTGCGCGGCGCCCTGGGTTGGGCCGAAGATTTTCAGCCCGGCGGCGCGAAACGCATCCACCACGCCTACCACCAGCGGCGCTTCCGGGCCGACAATGGTCAGATCGATTTTTTCATTCTGCGCGAAGCTCAGCAGGCCAGCGATATCCGTCGCGTTAATCGCCACGTTCTGTAATGCCGGCTCCAGCGCGGTCCCGGCGTTGCCCGGTGCGACAAACACGGTAGATACGCGTGGCGACTGGGCCGCTTTCCAGGCCAGCGCGTGTTCGCGCCCGCCGTTGCCAATGACTAATACTTTCATTCTCAGATCCTTAGTGGCGGAAGTGACGCATATCGGTGAAGATCATCGCAATGCCATGCTCATCGGCGGCGGCAATGACTTCATCATCGCGGATAGAGCCGCCAGGCTGGATCACACAGCGGATACCCACAGCCGCAGCGGCGTCGATGCCGTCACGGAACGGGAAGAACGCGTCGGACGCCATTGCGGAACCTTTCACTTCCAGTCCTTCATCGCCTGCTTTAATCCCGGCGATCTTCGCGGAGTACACGCGGCTCATCTGGCCTGCGCCAATGCCGATGGTCATATTTTCTTTGGCATACACGATGGCGTTGGATTTCACGAACTTCGCCACTTTCCAGCAGAACAGCGCATCACGCAGTTCCTGCTCGGTCGGCTGACGTTTGGTCACCACGCGCAGGTCGCTTTCGCTCACCATACCTAAATCGCGATCCTGCACCAGTAAACCGCCGTTGACACGTTTGAAATCCAGGCCCGGTGCGCGCTGCTGCCACTGGCCGCATACCAGAACGCGAACGTTCTGTTTGGTCGCGGTGATCTTCAGCGCTTCTTGCGAAGCTGACGGCGCGATAATGACTTCAACGAACTGGCGGGAGATAATGGCCTGCGCGGTCTCCGCATCCAGTTCGCGGTTAAACGCGATGATGCCGCCGAACGCGGAAGTGGGGTCGGTTTTATAAGCGCGATCGTAGGCTTCAAGAATGGAATCATTGACCGCCACGCCGCACGGGTTAGCGTGCTTCACGATCACACATGCCGGTTCGCTGAACTCTTTCACGCACTCCAGCGCCGCGTCGGTATCGGCGATGTTGTTATAAGAGAGCGCTTTGCCCTGCACCTGAGTGGCTGTCGCCACAGAGGCTTCTTTAATTTCTTCTTCTATATAGAAGGCAGCGTTCTGATGGCTGTTCTCGCCATAACGCATATCCTGCTTTTTAATGAAGTTCAGGTTCAGCGTACGGGGGAAGCGACCCGCGGGTGCTTTGCTCTCACCGTGATAGGCGGGAACCAGGCTGCCAAAATAGTTGGCGATCATGCTGTCGTAGGCCGCGGTGTGCTCGAACGCTTTGATCGCGAGATCGAAACGGGTCTCCAGCGTCAGGGAACCGTCGTTGGCATCCATTTCATTAATAATGGCGGTGTAGTCGCTGCTCTTGACTACGATGGCGACATCTTTATGGTTCTTGGCGGCGGAGCGCACCATGGTCGGGCCGCCGATATCGATATTCTCGACCGCATCTTCCAGTGAGCAGCCTTCACGCGCTACGGTCTGCGCGAACGGATACAGGTTAACGACTACCATGTCGATTGGCGCAATAGCATGTTCAGCCATAATTGCGTCGTCCTGGCCGCGACGGCCCAGAATGCCGCCGTGAACTTTAGGGTGCAGCGTTTTGACGCGTCCATCCATCATCTCCGGAAAACCGGTGTAGTCAGACACTTCGGTTACCGGCAGGCCTTTATCTGCTAACAGACGGGCTGTGCCGCCGGTAGACAGCAGCTCCACACCACGTTGGGAAAGCGCCTGAGCGAATTCGACAATACCGGCTTTATCAGAAACACTGAGCAGAGCGCGGCGCACTGGACGACGTTGTTGCATGGTAAATCCCCTGGATTTGACGATTACAGAGAGCGTTAGCTGAATTTTTCATTAAAAACTCAGCTAACGCCCCTCGCGGGGCATCCTTGTTTTAGCGCGGGCATTGTAACGAAAACGTTTGCGCAACGCTCGCGAATTTTTAGAATTTCGATGGGATGTGGATAACTCTGTGTGTAAATGGGTATAAGGCGGGGTTTTGCTGTGGAATGCAGCAGTCAGTCATTTTTCTGTCATTTTCCTGTTGCGGCGACAAAAGAACTCCCTATAATGCGCCTCCATCGACACGGAACATGTGAACAACATCACAATGTAACGGCGGAGGTTGAAGAGAAAAATCCTGAAATTCAGGGTTGACTCTGAAAGAGGAAAGCGTAATATACGCCACCTCGCGACAGTGAGCTGAAAGCCGCGTCGCAACTGCTCTTTAACAATTTATCAGACAATC
>NZ_JACHZE010000016.1 GCF_014193285.1 Atlantibacter sp. RC6 | reverse complement strand
TCTTTGTGCATCCGGAGATGCTGAGATATCAATCCTGCGAGTGCCCACACAGATTGTCTGATAAATTGTTAAAGAGCAGTGCCGCTTCGCTTTTTGTCAGCGGCGCGGGGTGCGTATATTACGACTTCCCGCTTCAGAGTCAAGCGTTAATTTCGCTTTTCTCTGCCGAACTCCCCGGAGGGACTTCGCTGACCGGCCGGCCTGTGTGCCGTTGTTCCGTGTCAGTGGTGGCGCATTATAGGGAGTAATCAGAATCTGACAAGCCTAAAATTCAAAAAAGTTATCGTTCGCTCACATTTCAAACAAAACTTCGAAAGAAGGCCTTATTCTGCCTGCTTTATAAACAAAACGGGCTCCTGAGAGCCCGTTTTTACCATCGTCGAACGTTTATTGGCGAGCCACAATACGTTCGTCTTTAACGGTCAGCTCAATCGGTTTACCCGGGACCAACTCACCAGAGAGGATCTGTTGAGCCAGCGGGTTCTCGATTTGTTGCTGAATAGCGCGTTTTAGCGGTCGTGCGCCATAAACCGGGTCATATCCGTTTTCACCCAGCAACTGTAGCGCCTCATCAGACATCTCAACCTGATATCCGCGTTCCTCAAGCCGTTTATACAGCCGTTGCAGCTGGATTTGGGCAATCGACGCAATATGTTTCTGGCCCAGCGGGTGGAATACCACCACTTCATCAATACGGTTGATGAATTCCGGCCTGAAGTTCTGGCTTACCACGGTCAGCACCAGGTCCTTCATATGGCTGTAGTCGAGTTCGCCAAACCGTTCCTGAATCAGATCAGACCCCAGGTTGGAGGTCATAATCACTACCGTATTGCGGAAATCTACCGTGCGGCCCTGTCCATCGGTCAGTCGGCCATCGTCCAGCACCTGCAGCAAAATGTTGAATACATCCGGATGCGCTTTTTCGACTTCATCCAGCAGGATCACAGAATAAGGACGACGACGCACCGCCTCGGTCAGGTAACCGCCCTCTTCATAACCGACATATCCCGGAGGCGCGCCCACTAACCGCGACACCGAATGTTTCTCCATAAACTCGGACATATCGATACGCACCATCGCGTCATCGCTATCAAACATAAAGTTCGCCAGCGCTTTGCACAGCTCGGTTTTCCCTACCCCGGTCGGCCCAAGGAACAAGAACGAACCAATTGGACGGTTAGGGTCGGACAATCCGGCGCGGCTACGGCGAATGGCATTGGACACCGCTTCGACCGCTTCATCCTGGCCAATCACCCGCTGATGCAGTTCTTGCTCCATACGCAGCAGTTTTTCGCGCTCGCTTTCCATCATGCGGGCCACCGGGATACCGGTCCAGCGCGCCAGCACCTCAGCGATTTCCGCATCGGTGACTCTGTTACGCAGCAACCGCATGGTTTTGCCTTCGCTTTGCGTCGCGGCGGCCAGCTGTTTTTCCAGCTCCGGAATTTTCCCGTACTGCAATTCCGACATCCGGGCCAAATCGCCCACGCGGCGCGCTTGCTCAATAGCGATTTTGGCCTGCTCCAGTTCAGCCTTGATGGTCTGAGTGCCGGAAAGCGAGGCTTTCTCCGCCTTCCACTCCTCTTCCAGTTCTGAATATTGACGCTCTTTATCAGCCAGCTCGTCATTCAGCATATCAAGACGTTTTTTACTGGCTTCATCCGACTCTTTCAGTAGCGCCTGCTGTTCCAGTTTAAGCTGAATGATGCGCCGGTCGAGCCGGTCAAGCTCTTCCGGTTTCGAGTCAATCTGCATACGAATGCTGGATGCGGCTTCATCGATCAGGTCGATGGCCTTATCCGGTAATTGCCGATCGGCGATATAGCGATGCGACAGCGTAGCGGCCGCGACAATCGCCGGGTCAGTGATCTGCACATGGTGGTGCAGTTCATAACGTTCTTTCAGGCCACGCAGGATCGCGATGGTGTCTTCCACCGTCGGCTCGGCGACAAACACCTTCTGGAAACGACGCTCCAGCGCGGCGTCTTTCTCGATATACTGACGATACTCATCCAGCGTGGTGGCACCGACGCAGTGCAGTTCACCGCGCGCCAGCGCAGGTTTCAGCATATTCCCGGCGTCCATCGCGCCATCAGCTTTACCCGCGCCGACCATAGTGTGCAATTCGTCGATAAACAGAATGACATTGCCTTCCTGTTTCGAGAGATCGCTAAGCACGCCTTTTAAACGCTCTTCAAATTCGCCGCGGTATTTTGCCCCGGCCACCAGCGCGCCCATATCCAGCGCCAGTACGCGGCGGCCCTTTAAGCCTTCGGGTACTTCGCCATTGACGATGCGCTGCGCCAGCCCTTCAACGATGGCGGTTTTACCCACGCCAGGTTCACCGATCAGCACCGGGTTATTTTTGGTGCGACGCTGCAATACCTGAATCGTGCGGCGGATCTCTTCGTCACGGCCAATGACCGGGTCAAGTTTACCCTGCTCGGCACGCTCGGTCAGATCGAGGGTGTATTTTTTCAATGCCTGGCGCTGATCTTCAGCCCCCTGATCGTTCACGCTTTCACCTCCACGCATTTGCGCAATTGCCTGAGTGATGTTCGCGGTATTGGCGCCCGCCGCTTTTAACAGATCGGCCAGCGTGCCGCGTGACTCCAGCGCCGCCAGAACAAACAGTTCTGACGAAATAAAATTGTCGCCCTGCTTTTGCGCCAGCTTGTCGCAAAGATTGAGGACGCGCACTAAATCCTGTGACGGCTGTACGTCGCCGCCGGTGCCTTCCACCTGCGGCAGGCGGCTTAACGCCTGATCGATATCAGTGCGTAACTTGCCGGCATTAATGCCCGCAGAGGTAAGTAAAGGACGAACGGAACCCCCTTCCTGATTCAGTAAGGCGCTCATAAGATGTAAGGGTTCGATGAATTGGTTGTCGTGCCCCAGTGCGAGTGACTGGGCATCGGCAAGAGCAAGCTGGAATTTATTAGTAAGACGATCCAGACGCATAACTCCTCCCATAAACAGGTCAAATTTGCTACTGGAGATTAAATGAGGTCATCCCTCAATTATTCAAGGTGAATGACCTGAATTATGTGAAAAGAAAACAACGCGTTCTGGATCGTCTTGATTCGCTAGGTTATATCAGCCAAATGAAACTTGCCATACGGCCCGTGATTCTGTCACGGCGGTATGAGAAAAAATCATCCTTTTCAGTAAAGGTACAACGGTCGCCGCCGTAGATTTTCGTCACGCCCGCCGTTGTTAAACGCTGGCGCGCAAGCTGATAAATATCGGCGAAATACTTTTCGCCCACGGGACGAAACGCGCTGGCGGCCTGGCTGTCTTTGGCGATAAACGCATCGCGCACGTCATCGCCCACTTCAAACGCCTGTGGGCCAATCGCCGGGCCTAACCACGCCATGATATTTTCCGGACGATCGTTAAAACTCGCAAGGGTCGCTTCCAGTACGCCATCACATAATCCCCGCCATCCCGCATGCGCGGCAGCCACTTCACTGCCTGCCTGATTACAGAATAGCACCGGCAAACAGTCTGCGGTCATGACGGCGCATACTGTGCCAGGCGTGTCGCTCCAGGAGGCATCCGCGCGTTTTGAGGCATACGGCTCGCCGGTGAGACGTAATACCGCGTTGCCGTGCACCTGCTCCAGCCACACAGGCCTGGAGGGCATCTGCGCGGCGGCGAATAACCGACGGCGATTTTCTTCGACGTCATCGGCGTTGTCGCCGCAATGCGCGCCCAGATTAAGCGATGCATACGGCCCGGTGCTTACACCGCCAATGCGCATGCTGCTACAGGCCGCGACGCCCGGCGGCAATGGCCAGTCGGGGATAATGAGTTTTGTCATAACCAGTCAACGTCGTCTTTATGCGCGTCGAAGTCAGCACGCAGCGCATTGATGAGATCAACCATATCCTGCGGAATAGGCGCATGCCATTCCATCTGGATACCGGTAATCGGGTGATACAGACGCAGCATCGTCGCATGCAGCGCCTGGCGATCAAACTGACGCAGCGCCTGAATGAATTCGTCGGACGCGCCTTTCGGCGGGCGCGGACGGCCGCCATACAACTGGTCGCCCACCAGCGGATGGGTAATGTGCGCCATATGGACGCGGATCTGGTGAGTACGCCCCGTTTCCAGGCGCAACCGTAGCCGGGTGTGAATCCGAAAATGCTCCATAATCCGGTAATGTGTAACGGCCGGTTTACCCATCGGATGAACTGACATATGGGTACGTTTAGTCGGATGACGACTGATGGGTTCTTCCACCGTTCCGCCCGCAGTCATATGACCGATAGCCACCGCTTCGTACTCGCGGGTGATCTCGCGCAGTTGCAGGGATTCCACCAGGCGGGTTTGCGCCGGAATGGTTTTCGCCACCACCATTAAACCGGTGGTGTCTTTATCCAGACGGTGCACGATACCCGCGCGCGGCACGTCGGCAATCGGCGGATAGTAGTGCAGCAACGCGTTGAGCACCGTGCCGTCAGGGTTGCCCGCGCCGGGATGCACCACGAAGTCGCGCGGTTTGTTGATCACCAGAATATCGTCATCTTCATAGACGATATTCAGCGGGATATCCTGGGGTTCAAAGCGGGCGTCTTCTTCGATTTCTACGTCGATAACCACGCTTTCGCCGCCGAACACTTTTTCTTTTGGCTTGTCGCTAATCCTGCCGTTGAGCTGGACGCGCTGGTCTAAAATCCACTCTTTTATCCGCGATCGCGAATAATCGGGGAACATTTCGGCCAAAGCCTGATCTAAGCGTTGACCGAGTTGAGATTCGGACACCGTTGCAGTGAGTTGTACTCGTTGTGCCATATACTGCTTCTTCGTTTACGTTGGGATTTACGGCTTCGCCGTATAATATAGTGTGCTATTGTAGCTGGTCTTAACCGGGAGCAGGAACTGTCAATCTCCCGCACAAGTAAAACATTCTGAGGAAAGTCAAAACGTCATGACGCGCATGAAATATCTGGTGGCTGCCGCCACGTTGAGCCTGGCTTTGGCGGGTTGCTCCGGTTCTAAGGAAGAGGTCCCTGATAATCCGCCATCTGAAATTTACGCGACTGCTCAGCAAAAACTGCAGGACGGTAACTGGAAAGCGGCAATAACGCAACTGGAAGCGCTGGATAATCGTTATCCATTCGGGCCGTACTCCCAGCAGGTTCAGCTGGATCTGATCTATGCGTATTACAAAAACGCCGATCTCCCGCTGGCTCAGGCTTCCATCGATCGTTTTATGCGTCTGAACCCGACTCACCCGAACATCGACTACGTGATGTATATGCGCGGGCTGACCAATATGGCGCTGGATGACAGCGCGCTGCAAGGCTTCTTCGGCGTCGATCGTTCTGACCGCGATCCGCAACACGCGCGCGACGCGTTCCGCGACTTTGCAAAGCTGACCCGCGGTTATCCGCAGAGCCAGTACGTTACTGATGCCACCAAACGCATGGTGTTCCTGAAAGACCGTCTGGCTAAGTATGAGCTGTCGGTTGCCGAATACTACACCAAACGCGGCGCGTATGTGGCTGTGGTCAACCGTGTGGAAGGGATGCTGCGTGATTACCCGGATACTCAGGCTACGCGTGATGGTCTGAAGTTAATGGAAAACGCCTACCGCGAAATGCAGATGAATGCGCAGGCGGATAAAGTCGCCAAAATTATCGCCGCGAACGGCAGCAACACCTGATTGTTATCGCTACAAAAAAGGCAGCCTGGCTGCCTTTTTTTATGCCCGCCATCCCCACTTAGCCGGGTTTAGCGCGAAGTCATCCCATCAAATATGGCCTGAAAAAGGCGATCCGACAAGGGAAAAATGCCCTCTTCCTGTCCTGTCTCACAAAACAGTTGAGTTGACAAAAAGTGACAAATTTACGTGATTTACATCACACATTTTGACACTCAGGACGGTATGCTTGAATCACCAAGACGGGAAAGACGAGAGGTAAAATTTATGACAATGAACATTACCAGCAAACAAATGGAAATCACTCCGGCAATTCGCCAGCATGTCGCAGACCGTCTCGCTAAACTGGATAAATGGCAAACTCACTTAATTAATCCGCACATAATCTTATCCAGAGAACCTCAAGGCTTCGTCGCTGACGCCACCATGAATACGCCAAACGGCCATCTTGTCGCCAGCGCAAAACACGAAGATATGTATACGGCTATTAACGAACTCATTAACAAACTGGAGCGACAACTGAATAAAGTGCAGCACAAAGGGGAAGCACGTCGCGCAGTACCTTCAGTTAAAGACGTTAGCTTCGCGGAAGAAGAGTAATCAACTCAACATCAACAACGCGCCTCCGGGCGCGTTTTTTATTGACAGAGCGAAAACAGTACGGGTAGTGTAATCCGTACTTTTTCAAGGAACATGTTATGAAACAACTGCCGTTCTTCTTCGCATTCTTTTTTACCTTCCCCTGAACGGGAGGCTTTTCGTCATGTGATAAAGAATGCGAAGACGAACAAACAGGCCTCCCAAATCGGGGGGCCTTTTTTATGACTATAAAAAAGGTAGCGTTATGACAGCGGAAAACCCTTTACTGGCTTTGCGGGATAAAATCAGCGCATTAGATGAAAAGTTACTGGCGCTGCTAGCCGAGCGTCGCACCCTGGCGGTGGAAGTTGGCAAAGCCAAGCTCGCCACGCATCGCCCGGTGCGGGATATCGACCGCGAGCGCGATCTGCTGGATAAGCTGATTACCCTCGGCAAAGCCCACCATCTTGATGCGCATTACATCACCCGCCTGTTTCAGCTGATTATTGAAGATTCTGTCCTCACCCAGCAGGCGCTGCTTCAGCAGCATCTCAACCAAACCAATCCGCATTCGGCACGCGTGGCGTTTCTTGGTCCAAAAGGATCGTATTCGCACCTGGCGGCGCGTCAGTATGCGGCTCGCCATTTTGAGCAGTTTATTGAAAGCGGCTGCGCCAAATTCCATGAGATTTTTAACCAGGTGGAAACCGGCCAGGCGGATTACGCGGTGGTGCCGCTGGAAAACACCAGCTCCGGCGCGATTAACGATGTCTACGACCTGCTCCAGCACACCAGCTTGTCTATCGTTGGCGAGTTAACCATTCCTATCGATCACTGCGTACTGGTATCGGGCTCTACCGATCTGGATAGCATTGAAACTATCTACAGCCATCCGCAGCCGTTCCAGCAGTGTAGCCAGTTCCTGAACCGCTATTCACACTGGAAAATTGAGTATTGTGAAAGCACGTCCGCCGCCATGGAAAAAGTGGCGCAGATAAAATCGCCGAAGGTGGCGGCGCTGGGAAGCGAAGCCGGCGGCGCGCTGTATGGCTTACAGGTGCTGGAGCGCAATCTGGCGAACCAGACGCAGAATATCACCCGCTTTGTAGTGCTGGCGCGCAAAGCGATTCACGTTTCCGATCAGGTCCCCGCGAAAACCACCCTGCTGATGGCGACTGGCCAACAGGCAGGTGCCCTGGTGGAAGCGTTACTGGTGCTGCGTAATCACAACCTGATCATGACCCGTCTGGAATCGCGCCCCATAAACGGCAACCCGTGGGAAGAGATGTTTTATCTGGATGTGCAGGCTAACGTTCAGCAAGCGGAAATGCAGCAGGCGCTGCGCGAACTCACCGATATCACCCGTTCAATGAAAGTGCTGGGCTGCTATCCCAGCGAAAACGTGGTGCCGGTCGATCCGGCATAATCCATAAAAAAGCCAGCGAATTCGCTGGCTTTTTCAGTTTACTGGCGGCTATCGTTGGCCTGACGCAGCAGCGTCCGGCTTTCGCTCTGGAAGCGCTGCGCGTAATCGCCAAACCAATGTTCGACTTTGCGGAAGCTGTCGATAAACGCCTGTTTATCGCCCTGCTCCAGTAAGCCAATCGCCTCGCCAAACCGCTGGTAGTAGCGCTTAATCAACGCCAGATTATCTTCCGACGACATAATGATATCCGCGTACAGCTGCGGGTCCTGAGCGAACAGCCGCCCAACCATCGCCAGCTCAAGGCGATAAATTGGCGATGAGAGCGCCAGCAGTTTTTCCAGCTGCACATTCTCTTCCGCCAGATGCAGGCCATAGGCGAAGGTCGCGAAGTGACGCAGCGCCTGGATAAACGCCATATTCTGGTCATGCTCCACAGCGCTGCTGCGGTGCAGACGCGCGCCCCATACCTGAATCTGCTCCAGGAACCACTGATAGGCTTCCGGCTGGCGTCCGTCGCAGTAGACCACCACCTGTTTCGCCAGGCTACCGCTGTCCGGGCCAAACATGGGGTGCAGGCCCAGAACCGGACCGCTATGCGCGCCCAGCATCGCCTGTAACGGACCATTCTTCACCGACGCGAGATCGACGAGGATACAGTCATCCGGCAGGCGCGGCAGTTTAGCGATCACCTGTTCGGTCACGTGGATCGGCACGCTGACAATCACCATACCGGCGTCGGCAACCAGGGCTTCCGCCTGCGGCCAGTCCTGCGGTTCCAGAATACGCACCTGGTAGCCAGACAGCTGTAGCATCTTCTCAAACAGACGCCCCATTTGCCCCGCCCCGCCGACAATCACTACCGGGCGCAGCGTCGGATGCAGCGTTTTAAAACCTTTGTCATTTTCATGCGCATAGGATTCGCGCATCACCCGGCGCAACACGTCTTCAATCAGATCTGGCGAGACGCCAAGCTGCTCGGCCTCCTGACGCCGGGACGCCAGCATCGATGCTTCGCGCTCCGGCACATAAACCGGCAGGCCATAGCGGCTTTTCACTTCGCCCACTTCAGAAACCAGCGCCAGTCGGCGCGCCAGCAGCCCCAGCAGCGCCTGATCCACTTCATCGATTTGATCGCGCAATGCGGTCAACTCTGCAACCATAATAACCTCTTAAGCGAAACGCGCCGCGAGCGTACCGTTCAGATCGATGTGGATTTCCTGCAGCAGCGCGTCGGTGGTTTCCCAGCTGATACAGGCATCGGTCACCGATACGCCGTATTTCATTGCGCTGCGCGGTTGTTCAGAAGACTGATTGCCTTCAAAGAGATGGCTTTCAATCATCAGGCCGATAATCGAACGGTTGCCATCCTTAATCTGCGCGACGACCGATTCGGCGACGCCCGGTTGGCGGCGGTAGTCTTTGTTTGAATTACCATGGCTGCAATCTATCATCAGCGCCGGACGGAGTCCCGCTTGTTCCATCTCTTTTTCACATTGCGCCACGTCCGCCGGGCTGTAGTTCGGCGCTTTACCGCCGCGCAAAATCACATGCCCATCCGGGTTGCCCTGGGTTTGCAGCAGGCAAACCTGGCCCGCCTGGTTAATACCGACAAAGCGGTGAGACTGCTCGGCGGCGCGCATGGCGTTAATCGCCGTCGCCAGGCTGCCGTCGGTGCCGTTTTTAAAGCCTACCGGCATGGAAAGACCTGACGCCATTTCACGGTGGGTTTGCGATTCAGTGGTGCGCGCGCCAATGGCGGACCAGCTAAACAGATCGCCCAGGTACTGCGGGCTGTTGGGGTCCAGCGCTTCGGTCGCCAGCGGCAGCCCCATATTGACCAGTTCCACCAGCAGGCTGCGGGCGATTTTCAGGCCAGCTTCGACATCAAACGAGCCATCCATGTGGGGATCGTTAATCAACCCTTTCCAGCCAACGGTGGTACGGGGTTTTTCAAAATAGACGCGCATTACCAGATAAAGTGTATCGCTGACTTGTTCGGCAAGGGTTTTAAACCGACGAGCATATTCAATGGCCGCTTCGGGGTCGTGGATCGAGCAAGGTCCACACACCACCAGCAGACGCGGATCGCGCCCGGCAATAATATTGGCGATCGTCTCACGGGAGTGCGCAATTTGCGCTTCCTGTTCCAGCGTCAGCGGGAATTCTGCCTTCAGTTGATCCGGAGTAATCAGAACCTGTTCATCAGCGATATGAACGTTATTCAGCGCGTCTTTTTGCATGATTGCGACCCTTAAATTTGCTCGTTTGCGATAGTCTTTACCTCACTGAGGTAAGCGTACCTTACCATAAGCGGTAAACATTTCAATCCACAACTCGTAAATTTTTCGTTACAAAAGCAATTTTAAGCCATTTTTATGCGCCTTAATCAGCACCAGAATGTAATTATTTATTTACACTCTGCATATTCAATCACCAGAACGCAAAAAAACTAAGCGGCTTATTCGCTTTTTGCGCTACGTTTTGCATAAGCACTAACACACCTTAAGGCTGCGGCAATGCGTCATGTAATGGTAATTCTCGGCATCCTGCTGGCTACCGGTTGTCAAATCGATCCCTACACCCATGCGCCGACGTGGAGTGACCGGAACTGGTATGAGATCGGCGTTGATGATGCGATGTCCGGCAGCCTGGCAAAAGATCGGCAGCGGCTTTACCAGGATTATGATGACGCGCGAATTGATATGACGGCATATAAAAAGGGCTATCTACGCGGCCAACAGCGGTTATGTCAGGATGATTTTTTATACGTCTGGGGACTGAGCGGCAGAAGTTTCCCGGCAACGTGCGAAAACCTCGAGCAAAGTTCTCAATTACGCGCACGCTGGAAAGAAGGCGATACGGGTGCCAGCGAAGATTCGCTACTAAATTGAAGCACTTGACTGTTCGCTGATAGTGCTACCGGCTCGGTCTCTGCGACTGACTGGCGTGCCGATAATGACGAACCCAGCGGTAAATGGTATTATCCCAGGATATATTCTGTAACAACCATTACTGCGTCACCGTTTTAGCTGGGATCCACAACATGCCTGTGCTGCACTTCCGAGCGATTTGTTTTGTATTGATGATAGTGGCAATACCTTCGATAGCGGAACTGCCTATACCTGACGCAAATAATGATGCAGCTGTTCAACGTATTGTATCGGGCATAATTAGTTATACCCGCTGGCCCGCTCTTTCAGCGGCACCGCGTATATGTATTTTTAGCTCCTCCCGGCTGGCGAAATTGGTTAACGATAATATTACGCCGTTATCTTTTACGCCGGTCATCGTTGAAACCCGTGAACAGGCATTAGCGTCGCAATGCGACGGTATTTATTTTGGAAAAGAACAACCGGAAGAACAGGCGGAATTAATCGAAGCCTATCAGCCACGCCCTTTATTATTAATTGCGGAACAAAATACTCAATGCCTGATTGGCAGCTCGTTTTGCCTGAATATTAATGTTACCCCGGTTAAATTTGCGGTAAATCTTGATTCTTTGTCCCGTAGCGGTGTACGGGTCAATCCAGACGTACTGATGCTCGCACGGAATAATAGTCATGACTAAGGATATCAACTCTATGCCTCGGCCAACGTTCAAAAGAACGTTGCGACGCATCAGCATGATAAGCGTCGTGATTACTATGATTATCGCCTGGCTGCTGCTTTCCGTCTCATCCATGCTGACCCTGAAACAATACGCCCAGAATAACCTCCGTTTACTGAGCGTTTCCATCAGCCATACGCTGGAAG
The DNA here is from genome assembly GCF_014193285.1 of Atlantibacter sp. RC6. Lineage (GTDB taxonomy): Bacteria > Pseudomonadota > Gammaproteobacteria > Enterobacterales > Enterobacteriaceae > Atlantibacter. The sequence goes on along the minus strand of NZ_JACHZE010000016.1, from coordinate 36,924 downwards.
CGGCCATGGTATTTCGTGATGGCCCGGCGGCCTACGACACCCTCGCCGCTCTTGGCGGACAGAGGCAATTCGCCAGCGCGCAGGTGGTGGACACCAACGGGGAAGTTATTGCCGACTGGTCAGGCACGCCAGAAAACGATCGCGATGTGATGGGCGGGCTGGTGAGTAAATGGGTATTCCCGACGCCGATAGTTCAGCCGATTTATCACAATGGTAAAGTGCTGGGCGAAATCCGCCTGACCGCCATGGATAATATTATTACCCACTTTGTCTGGACCTCGCTCGGCGTGCTGACCGCCTGCCTGATCCTGGCCTCCTGTATCTCCCTGTCGATTACGCGTTATTTGCATAAAGGTATGGTTAACGCGCTCAACAATATTACCGAAGTCGCTCATGACGTGCAGACTAACCGTAATTTTTCCAGACGGGTATCCGCTGAGCGCATAGAAGAATTTCACCGTTTCGGGCAGGACTTCAATACGCTGCTGGACGAGATGGAAACCTGGCAAACGCAATTACAGCGTAAAAATGCCTCGCTGTTGATCAGCGCCACCCACGATCCGCTGACTGGCCTGGCCAATCGCACGGCGTTTCGCCAGGCTGTTGAGACCATGATGAATGACAGAAGCCGTAAAATCGACGCGGCGCTGCTGTTTATGGATGGCGATAACTTCAAATATATCAATGATACCTGGGGTCATGCGGCAGGCGATCGCGTACTGATTGAAGCCGCTCAGCGCTTACGCAACTTTTCAGGGGAAACGCACAGCGCCTATCGGTTGGGCGGCGACGAGTTCGCCATTTTGCTCACCGGCGTTCACTCTACCGAAGAAATACTGATGTGCATTACCGATTTACGTCAGGCGTTGCTGCCGCCAATTTTGTTGAACAATGGCGAAACGACGGCGCTATCAATGAGCATCGGCTACGCGCTGGCGAAGTGTACGGCGACGCCGGAAGCGCTAATGGAGATCGCCGACAAGAACATGTATCACGACAAGAGTAAGCGCCGCCTGGCGTTTGGATAATCACAAAGGAAGGTCATTATGTTGCCCCGCTTTTTCGCTCCCGCCGTTCTCGCTGCATTTCTGTTAACCGGCTGCCAGACGCCGCAGGGAAAATTCACCCCTGAGCAGGTCGCAGCCATGCAGTCTTACGGCTTTAGCGAGAGTAATGGCGACTGGTCGCTGGGCTTATCAGATACCATTTTGTTCGATAAAAACCAATATCAACTGCGTCCCGAAAGCTATCGCCAGATTGAAACCATGGCAGCCAATCTTTCTTCCCATGGTTTAAAACACGCGCGTATGGACGGCCACACCGATAATTACGGCGAGGACAGCTACAATGAAGCGCTTTCCCTTAAACGGGCTAATATTGTGGCCGACGCATGGGCGAAAGGCGCCAATCTGCCGCGCAGCAATTTTACGACCCAGGGGTTGGGTAAGAAATTCCCTGTCGCCAGCAACAAAACCAGTAAAGGACGTGCCGAAAACCGTCGCGTTGCGGTGGTCATCAGCACGCCCTGAGGCTTAGTTTACGGCAGGTGCGGTAGCCTGACGGCGCTGCGCCCGCTTCCAGCGTACAACATCAATCAACAAAAACAGCAGGATGCTGCCCCCCATCACCGGCATGGCGTACCCTGCCGCAGCCGTAATAGCCAGTACGCAGGCACGTCCGATAACGGAAAGCTGCAACCAGGCATCGCACAGCGTTTGCGCCGGATTCTTTGCTGCCGCAGCCGGGCGTCGCAGCCACCACTGCCGGTAACCCATGACAATCAGTACGCACAGGGCGACACCAAAGGCCACCAACGCCAGTTGATTAATCAGCCCGAACAAGACGCCCATATGGAAATCCACACCCCAGCGGGTAAGCTTCGCCATTAAGGGGAATTGGGTGAAGTCAGTCTTATCGATTACCTGCATGGTTTCGCCATTTATCGCCACCGCATCAACCTGTGTCGGCCAGCGCCGGTCAATCTCCGTGACCGTCCAGGCCTGGTTATTGCTACGCGGTGGGCGAATCTCTACCAGGCTGGCATGAAGGCCGTTTTGCTGCGCCAGATTCATCACGTGATCGAAATCGGCGCTATTGATTGTCTGCGCAGCCATCGCGTGCTGGTGGTGCTCATGATGCCCGGCGTGCGGATCGGCCACCGCCGCCTCGCCGGCTATTACCGTATTGACCTGCGGCGTCATCCAACCCAGCGCGGCGCGCAGTTTATCGACGTTGCCACCCGCATACTGTGACCAGGTGAGCCCCGTCGCGGAAAAGAGCAGCAGACCTGCCAGCAATACCAGGCCCAGCATGATATGCAGCTGCCTTGCCGCCATAAACCGGCTGCGTTTGACCGGCTTACGCTTGCGTGCAGGCCGCGTCGCCCACCACAGAACAATGCCGCCCAGCGCCGCGATCCACATCCATGATGCCGCCAGCTCGCTGTATATCCGCCCGATATCCCCTAACAATAACGAGCGGTGCAGATAATCAATACTCTGCCGCAGCGGAAGTATTCCGCTGGTGCCATAAACGGTCAGATCGCCCTTGACCGCGAGCGTAACCGGGTCGACGAAAATCGCCCGATGCTCCGATACGCTCAGCGACGGATCGCTGAACATTACCCGCGTGGTTTGGCCCGCTTCCAGGCCGGGTCTGACCGCATGTAAGCGCAGCGCATGGCGGGTGAACTGTTCTGCCACGTCAACCTGGCGGGCAAGCGGCTGCGGCTCTCCCTCCCGGCTGCCGTTCAGCGCCGATGCGTAAACAATATTTTCCAGTTGGGGCGTCGCCACATAAAGCGTGCCCGATAGTGCCGCCACAAAAATAAACGGGCCGACAAATAAGCCAATAGCAAAATGGAGCCGTCGCAATAGCGTGATCCACGCCTGGCGTTGGGTGCAGGTGGTCATACTTTTCCTTTTTATAAAGTACGGGTGGTCCCTCCTGTGGAGAGACGTCATAGTCACAATGAAAGGGAATAAGCAGACGCTACCGGCGGCGCTCGGGGTGCGGGCCGCAGCCAAATCAGAGAAGAATAAACAACAGCGACGGCGGGGTAACTCGCCCGCCCAATATGGCGCAACAGCGCATAAACCAGCGCCAGGGCAAGAAGTAACATCCCCGGCACATGGCTTAACAGCACGCAGTAGCCACAGGCCTCCGCATGATCGACCATTGTCAGGCCAGGGGAATGAACATGTTCTGCCATGCCGTCATGCATGGGCATCGCGTGATGATGCAGAGAATGGGAGGGCGGAGCCGCGTCGGTGACACGGGCGTTATGGAGAGATATCGAGATGAGCGGCGCAACGAGAATCAACAGCATGGCAAACAGCGCCGCCCATGCCGCTCTTTTCGTGTTGTGTGATTGCGCTAAACCCGTCGTCACGTCCCCTCCGGAAGAGAGGGCATTGTAAATGATTTGCGTCCAGAAGGTTAATGAAAATGCCCTTCAAAACTTAAAAGCTGCTTCAAGAAAGCAGCTTTTTGCATTGCGGTTGTATAACGCATAAATTTGCTTAAAGCAAAGCAGCCATTAACGACATACCTTTTTTGAACGGCTGATGCTGCCGTCATTACATACAAACTTACCGTCAGCAGTACAGTGCGAGACGCCCCCTTTTGATTTAGAACAAGGGTAATTAGCAGCGTTACTAAACGCAGATGCACCGAATAAAGCTAAAAAAAGAGGGAAGAGAAATAAGGCACGGACTTTCATCGCCAGGTTCCTTGTCAAAATGTTGCTATCAGAGTTCGGCCATTTAGCGCTTTTGCTGATGCTCTTCATCTAAAAGCTTCCATGGTTGCTTAACTCCACTTTTAATCGCATCCGCATAATGCCCTACTAAATCAGCAGTTTCTTTGCTATGCCGCACAAACATGCCGAGGGCATAAAGCCCATTCCTGCTGAGATCGACCTCCACCAGGAGAAGGTCAGGTACAAAATAAACCGTCCGGCCTGAAAGGGTGCGTAAGTAATATTTTTTAAATAGCACCCATTTCTGATAATAAATATTTGCACCAATTTCTAAGGCATTTTGTTCCGGGAAATAAATCACTTGCCAGTCCAGGCGATGGTCTGATTCGTCGTGCAGTAACGTATAGAGGCCCTCCGCGCCCTGGCTTTGAATGATGTTAAGCGCTGCCTGAAACTGTTTTTTACCGCGACGAAATTTAATACCCAGAAAAAGTATCATCCCGCCAGCCAATAACGCAAAGTTAATTACGACAACAATAACCCACCATGTTCCGGTGCCCGACTCTGCAATCAGCGAGGCAAGAATCATACTTGTAACAAGCGCCGCCAGTTGCCAAAGAGTACTTGTGAGAACCCGTTGTTTTTTGGCTTTCCAGGCATAGTAGCCCATAAATGCGATGAATAACCCGTAAAAAAAGAGGAGTGACCTGTCCATTATTTTCCCATCCTTGCGAAAAAATCTTTATTGCTGCGGCTATCAGAATTCTGCAAACAAAAAAACAAGGGGCTGGCATAACGCCAACCCCTTGTATTTGCACTAACTTATTGGATGTCGCTTAAGCGAATCTTAGTTCAGGCGCTCTTTAATACGAGCTGCCTTACCAGTACGCTCACGCAGGTAGTACAGTTTAGCTTTACGAACGGCACCACGACGTTTAACAGCGATGCTGTCAACTACCGGTGAGTGAGTCTGGAATACACGCTCAACACCTTCGCCGTTGGAAATCTTACGAACAGTGAATGCAGAGTGCAGACCGCGGTTACGGATAGCGATAACCACGCCCTCAAATGCCTGCAGACGTTTTTTGGAACCTTCAACAACCCATACTTTCACTTCCACGGTATCACCCGGACGGAAGGAAGGTACGTCCTGCTTCATCTGCTCTTGTTCAATTTGCTTGATAATGTTGCTCATAATTTAATCTCTTATCCTGGGTAAACTGATGTATCGGGGGCGTTACGCCATCCCATCATGTCTATACACGTCGCCCTTCAGGCTGCCTCATCGTTGGCTGCCTTCATTCACCTCAGTCACTTACTTAAGTAAACTCCTGAGGATTCATTCAGTTGCCGCCTCGATGCAACCTGCATGTCTCGTGTATATGTTGCTGTTTTGCGTGTTCAATTTTAAACTCCGCCAGCAACCTTGCTTGCTCTTCAGTCAGAGCCAGGTTTTCCAAAAGTTCAGGTCTTCTAAGCCAGGTACGACCCAGTTGCTGCTTCAAACGCCAGCGACGAATTTCGGCGTGGTTACCCGACAGCAAAACTGCCGGTACTTCCATCCCTTCCAGTACTTCAGGGCGGGTGTAATGTGGGCAATCCAGCAATCCGTCAGCAAATGAATCTTCAATTGCCGATGCTTCGTGACCCAGCACCCCCGGAATAAACCGGGCGACCGAGTCAATCAGCGTCATTGCGGGTAACTCACCACCACTGAGAACGTAATCGCCGATTGACCATTCTTCGTCAATTTCGGTTTGGATCACGCGCTCATCAATCCCTTCGTAACGGCCACAAACCAGAATCAACTTCTCGTTTGTCGCTAACTCACTGACGCCTTCTTGATCAAGCTTGCGTCCCTGAGGTGAAAGGTAGACAACTTTCGCGCCTTCGCCCGCCGCAGCTTTTGCGGCATGAATGGCATCCCGTAAGGGCTGCACCATCATTAACATCCCCGGTCCGCCGCCGTAAGGACGATCGTCCACGGTACGGTGCCGGTCATGAGTGAAATCACGCGGACTCCAGCTCTGGATGCTCAGCAGGCCATTTTTTACTGCCCGGCCAGTTACCCCGTAATCGGTAATTGCGCGGAACATCTCAGGAAACAGGCTAATTATGCCAATCCACATAGCGCCGTCTTTTACCGTATTCAGAAGTATTTAAAAACCAGGATCCCAATCTACTTCGATGGTTTGAGTAGCGAGATCGACTTTCTTGATAACCTGCCCATCGAGGAACGGAACCAACCGCTCCTTGATGCCGAACGCATCTTTCAGGTTTGCCTTGATGACGAGAACGTCATTCGACCCGGTTTCCATCATGTCGATGACTTTACCGAGCTGATATCCCTGCGTGGTCACTACCTGGCAACCGATAAGGTCTTTCCAGTAATAGTCACCCTCTTCGAGACTGGGCAGTTGCGTTGAATCGACCACAATTTCGCAATTGGTGAGCAGATTCGCGGCATCCCGATCGTCAACGCCTTTCAGCTTGATGATCAGATCCTGATTGTGGTGCTTCCAGCTTTCCAGCTGTATTGGCTGCCACTGACCCGCCTTCTGGATAAACCAGGGCTGATAGTCAAAAATGCTTTCAGCGTCTTCGGTGGAGGAAAACACTCTGAGCCAACCACGGATACCGTAGCAGGAGCCCATTTTCCCGAGAACAATCGGGTTAACAGGTGCCTTTGCGGTTTCTTGCTTGCTCATCATGACCACCGTGACAGATTAAGCTGCTTTTTTTGCTGCTTTGATCAGCGCGGAAACGCGATCGGAAACGGTAGCGCCCTGGCCAACCCAGTGCTCAATGCGGTCCAGATCCAGGCGGGTGCCTTCTTCTTTTTCGCTGGCGATCGGGTTGAAGAAACCAACGCGCTCAATGAAGCGACCGTTGCGTGCATTACGGCTGTCGGTCACGACAACCTGGTAGAACGGACGCTTTTTCGCGCCGTGACGTGCTAAACGAATAGTTACCATAACATCCTCTATAGTGAATAAAACACCAGGCCCCCTCGAGGGAAGGAGCCCGGTGTCATATTAAAAGCCCGAAAATTTTACTCATTTTCAGCTAAAAAGCAATCAGCAGATGAGATTAAACGGGCTGAAGGCCGTCGGCGGTGCAGCCAGTTTGGCGACGGCGTGCGCACAGCCGCCGGAGCGTACACGCAGTACGTGACGGTGGCGAGCACACCCCGGCGTCAAAATGGCAAACAAGCCAGGCCGTTATCTACCCGGGAAGCCTGGCGGCATCATCCCTTTCATCCCTCGCATCATCTTCGCCATCCCGCCCTTCTTCATTTTCTTCATCATGCGCTGCATGTCGTCGAACTGTTTCAGAAGGCGGTTAACGTCCTGCACCTGCATACCGCAACCGGCGGCGATGCGGCGCTTGCGTGAGCCTTTGATGATGTCGGGGTTGGCGCGCTCTTTCAGCGTCATGGAGCTGATAATGGCTTCCATCCGCACCAGCACTTTGTCGTCCATCTGGGACTTCACGTTATCCGGGATTTGCCCCATGCCCGGCAGCTTACCCATCAGGCTCGCCATGCCGCCCATGTTTTTCATCTGCTTGAGCTGCTCAAGGAAATCGTTCAGGTCAAAGCCGTCGCCTTTTTTCAGCTTATTCGCGAGTTTTTCCGCCTGGGCGCGGTCGACCTTGCTTTCGATATCTTCAATCAGCGACAGCACATCGCCCATGCCGAGAATACGGGAAGCGATACGATCTGGATGGAACGGCTCCAGCGCTTCAGTTTTTTCACCGACGCCGAGGAATTTGATCGGCTTGCCGGTGATATGGCGAATAGAGAGCGCCGCACCGCCGCGGGCGTCGCCGTCGACTTTGGTCAGCACCACGCCGGTCAGCGGCAGCGCTTCGTTAAAGGCTTTGGCGGTATTCGCCGCATCCTGGCCGGTCATGGCGTCGACCACAAACAGGGTTTCTACCGGATTAATCGCGGCATGAACCTGTTTGATTTCGTCCATCATCGCTTCATCGACGTGCAAACGACCGGCGGTATCCACCAGCAGCACATCGTAGAATTTCAGTTTGGCTTCTTTCAGCGCCGCGTTAACGATATCAACCGGCTTCTGCGCCACATCGGACGGGAAGAAATCAACGCTAACTTGCTGCGCCAGGGTTTCCAGCTGTTTGATCGCCGCCGGGCGATACACGTCGGCGGACACCACCAGCACCTTTTTCTTGTGCTTCTCGCGCAGGAATTTACCGAGCTTGCCGACGCTGGTGGTTTTACCCGCCCCCTGCAAGCCCGCCATCAGCACGACCGCAGGCGGTTGCGCCGCGAGGTTCAGCGACTGGTTCTCTTCGCCCATCGCCGAAACCAGCTCGTTACGGACGATTTTGACGAATTCCTGGCCTGGGGTCAGGCTTTTATTGACTTCATGACCCACCGCTTTTTCTTTCACGCGGTTGATGAATTCACGCACCACCGGCAGCGCCACGTCGGCTTCCAGCAGCGCCATGCGCACTTCGCGCAGGGTCTCTTTGATGTTGTCTTCGGTCAGGCGTCCGCGGCCGCTGATATTGCGCAGCGTACGCGACAAACGATCGGTTAAATTATCAAACATGGTCTTTTGCCTAAGAGGTCACATTAAGGCCGCCACAGCGACTCTGATTCAGAATGGCCCGGAGTATAACACGATCGGTGTATTGAGTGTGCTGCAACGGTTGGAGCCTGAGTCACGTAACGGTATACTGATTTACTTTCCTTTCTGGCGAATGAACGACACCCTTATATGCCTTTTTTCGCACTACTTGCGCTCGTCGCGTACTCCATCAGCCTGGCGCTGATTATTCCCGGCCTGCTTCGAAAGAACAGCGCATGGCGTCGTATCGCCATTATTTCTGCGGTGATTGCGCTGGTAAGCCATGGCCTGGCGCTGGAAGCGCGTATCTTTCCGGCGGACGGCTCCGGTCAGAACCTGAGCCTGCTCAACGTCGGCTCGCTGGTAAGTTTGCTGATCTGTACCGTGATGACGATTGTCGCCTCGCGCAATCGCGGCTGGCTGCTGCTGCCCATCGTTTACGCCTTTGCGCTGATAAACCTGGCGTTTGCCAGCTTTATGCCTAACGAATTTATCACTCACCTGGAAACCACGCCGGGGATGATGGTGCATATTGGGCTGTCGCTGTTTGCATACGCCACGCTCATTATCGCCGCGCTGTATGCGCTGCAACTGGCATGGATTGATTATCAGCTCAAACATAAAAAACTGGCGTTTAATAACGAAATGCCGCCGCTGATGACCATTGAGCGTAAAATGTTCCATATCACCCAGGTGGGCGTGGTGCTGCTAACGTTAACGCTCTGCACCGGCCTTTTCTATATGCGTAACCTGTTTAGCCTGGAAAATATCGACAAAGCCGTGCTGTCGATTATCGCCTGGTTTGTGTACATCATTTTGCTCTGGGGCCATTTCCATGAGGGCTGGCGCGGGCGGCGCGTCGTATGGTTTAACGTGGCGGGTGCCGCCTTGTTAACGCTGGCTTACTTCGGCAGCCGCGTTATCCAGGAATTCGCTGGCTAACTAAGGATCTCCCCTGGAACATATCTCGACTACCACGCTAATTGTCTCCCTGATCGTAATGGTGGTGGTTTCCGCCTACTTTTCAGGGTCGGAAACCGGCATGATGACGCTTAACCGCTATCGGTTGCGTCATCTTGCCAAACAGGGTAACCGCGCCGCCCGGCGCGTGGAAAAACTGCTGCGTAAGCCTGACCGCCTGATTAGCCTGGTGCTGATCGGCAATAACCTGGTCAATATTCTCGCCTCGTCCATCGCCACTATCGTCGGTATGCGCCTGTACGGTAACGCGGGCGTGGCTATCGCCACCGGCGTGCTCACCTTTGTGGTGCTGGTATTCGCCGAAGTGCTGCCAAAAACCATTGCCGCGCTGTATCCCGAAAAAGTCGCCTTTCCCAGCAGCGTGCTGCTTGGCCCGTTGCAAATCGTGATGATGCCGCTGGTCTGGCTGCTGAATACCGTGACGCGCATCCTGATGCGCATGGTCGGGATTAAAGTGGATAACGTGGTGAGCGCGGCGCTGAGTAAGGACGAACTTCGCACTATCGTCAATGAATCCCGCTCGCAGATTTCCCGGCGCAACCAGGACATGCTGCTGTCGGTGCTGGATCTCGAAAAAGTCAGCGTTGACGACATTATGGTGCCGCGTAATGACATCGTCGGCATTGATATCAATGACGACTGGAAATCCATTGTCCGCCAGCTTACGCACTCGCCCCATGGCCGCATTGTGCTGTATCGGGACTCGCTGGATGACGCTATCAGCATGTTGCGGGTGCGCGAAGCGTACCGGCTGATGACCGAGAAGCAGGAGTTTACCAAAGAGATGCTGCTGCGCGCCGCCGATGAGATTTACTACGTGCCGGAAGGCACGCCGCTCAGCACCCAGTTGATCAAATTCCAGCGTAATAAAAAGAAAGTCGGCCTGGTGGTGGATGAGTATGGCGATATCCAGGGCCTGGTCACCGTCGAAGATATTCTTGAGGAAATTGTCGGAGACTTCACCACCTCTATGTCGCCGACCCTTGCAGAAGAGGTCACGCCGCAAAACGACGGTTCGGTGATTATCGAGGGTGGCGCGAACATCCGCGAGATCAATAAAGCCTTCAACTGGCATCTGCCGGAAGACGAAGCGCGCACCGTTAACGGGATGCTGCTGGAAGCGCTGGAAGAGATCCCCGCCAAGGGTACCCGGGTGCGCATCGCCCAGTATGATATCGATATTCTCGACGTGCAGGACAATATGATCCGCCAGGTACGGGTAATACCGGTAAAACCGCTGCGTCAGAGCGTAGAAGAGTAAAAAAACCCGCCGGTCGGCGGGTTTTCATTATGGTCAGGCTTTCGCCTTCGCCACGGTCACCATCGCGGCGCGAATAGTGCGGCCATTCAGGGTATACCCTTTTTGCATCACCATCAGCACATTGCCAGGCGCAACGTCCTCGGACTCCACCATAGCAATCGCCTGATGCACGTTTGGATCGAGCGGAACGTTGGTATCGGCAATCACTTCAACGCCGAATTTACGCACCACGTCCAGCATGGATTTCAGGGTCAGTTCAATGCCTTCAATCATGGCGCTCATATCCGGGTTGGCTTTATCCGCCACTTCCAGCGCGCGATCCAGACTATCGATAACCGGCAGCAGTTCGTTGACGAACTTTTCGAGCGCGAATTTATGCGCTTTTTCAACATCCTGCTCGGTGCGGCGACGCATATTATCCACTTCGGCTTTAGAACGTAACACCGCGTCACGCTCGCGCTGTTGAACTTCCGCTAGCTGCGCCTGCAGGTTAGCAATCTGTTCATCGCGCGGATCCACCTGTTCAGCCGTTTCTGCGGTTTCCACCTCTACCGCCTCGTGCTGTTCCGTGATGACCTCTTCCGGGGCTTGCCCGTCAGGCGTTTTCTGTTCTTTACTACTCATGAAATTCTCCGCGTTTCTTAGCATTCAACTCGCTGGTTCGCTTATTATGGGGATCAGTTTACGGGTTTCAAGGGAACCGGGCAGATTGTCGCAGGCTAAATCACAAAGGATCACCAGAAAATGAATAAACATTTCAATTGCATTGGTATTGTTGGGCATCCCCGTCACCCAACCGCGCTCACCACGCATGAAATGCTCTGGCGATGGCTTAGTGAAAAAGGCTATGAAGTCATTATTGAGCAACAAATCGCGCATGAGCTCAAGCTTAAAGGCGTCAAAACCGGCACACTGGCGGAAATAGGCCAACAGGCGGATTTAGCCGTGGTGGTGGGCGGAGATGGCAATATGCTGGGCGCAGCGCGGGTGCTGGCGCGTTACGACATCAAAGTCATCGGCATCAACCGTGGCAATCTCGGCTTCCTCACCGACCTCGATCCTGACAACGCCCAGCAGCAGTTGGCCGACGTGCTCGAAGGGCACTATATCGCTGAAAAACGCTTTTTGCTGGAAACCCAGGTGTGCCAGCAGGATTGCCAGAAGCGCATCAGCACTGCCATCAACGAGGTGGTGCTGCACCCGGGAAAAGTCGCCCATATGATTGAGTTTGAAGTCTATATTGACGAGAAATTCGCCTTTTCTCAGCGCTCCGACGGGTTAATTATCTCTACGCCGACCGGTTCAACCGCCTACTCGCTTTCCGCCGGCGGGCCGATTCTGACCCCCTCGCTGGACGCAATCACCCTGGTGCCGATGTTCCCGCATACGCTTTCCGCGCGCCCGCTGGTGATTAACAGCAGCAGCACCATTCGGCTGCGCTTTTCACATATCAGCAGCGATCTGGAGGTGAGCTGCGACAGCCAAATCGCCCTGCCGATCCAGGAAGGCGAGGACGTGTTAATCCGCCGCTGCGACTATCACCTGAATCTTATCCATCCTAAAGATTACAGCTATTTCAACACGCTAAGCTCCAAGCTGGGGTGGTCAAAAAAATTATTCTGAAACCGCACTCCCCTCTTTACTGTATAAGGAACCAGTATATACTGTATGCATAAACAGCAATGTTCTTTTATACAGGAAAGCGGTTATGCTGGCACAACTGACCATCAGCAATTTCGCTATTGTTCGTGAACTTGAAATCGACTTTCACGGCGGGATGACCGCCATTACCGGTGAAACCGGGGCGGGTAAATCCATCGCGATTGACGCGCTCGGCCTGTGCCTGGGCGGACGCGCCGAAGCCGATATGGTGCGCGCTGGCGCTTCCCGTGCCGATCTCTGCGCCCGTTTCTCGTTAAAAGATACCCCCGCCGCCCTGCGCTGGCTGGAAGAAAACCAGCTTGAAGACGGAAGTGAGTGCCTGCTTCGCCGCGTGATCAGCAGCGATGGGCGTTCACGCGGTTTTATTAACGGCACTGCGGTCCCGTTGTCACAGCTGCGCGAGCTGGGTCAGTTGCTGATTCAAATCCACGGCCAGCACGCGCATCAATTGCTGCTTAAGCCTGAACACCAACGCACCTTGCTGGATGGCTACGCCGGTGAGCATGCGCTTACTCAGCAAATGGCCCAGCACTATCGCCAGTGGCATCAAAGCTGCCGCGATCTGGCGGCTCACCAGCAGCAGAGCCAGGATCGCGCCGCGCGCGCCGAACTGCTGCAATACCAGCTAAAAGAGCTTAATGAATTCTCCCCACAGCCGGGCGAATACGAGCAGATCGATGCCGAATACAAACGACTGGCCAATAGCGGCCAGTTGCTCTCTTCCGGGCAGCAGGCGTTACAGCTGATTGCCGATGGCGAAGACGCCAATATTCAAAGCCAGCTTTACTCGGCCCGCCAGTTGCTCGCCGAACTGGCCGGTATGGATGAAAAGCTGTCCAGCGTGCTGGATATGCTGGAAGAAGCGGCAATCCAGCTTACGGAAGCCGGCGATGAACTGCGCCATTACTGTGATCGTCTGGATATGGACCCCAACCGTCTGTATGAACTGGAGCAGCGCCTCTCCCGGCAAATTAACCTGGCGCGCAAGCACCGTATCGCGCCGGAAGCGCTGCCTGCGTTCCATCAAAGCCTGCTGGATGAACAAGCGTTGCTTGATGGCCAGGCCGATTCGCTGGAGGCCTTAACGGAAGCGGTGGCCGTACATCACAAGCTGGCGCTGGAAACCGCTAAAAAACTGCATGACAGCCGCCGCGTTTATGCCAACGAGCTGAGCCAGTTGATTACCGAAAGTATGCACTTACTTTCTATGCCGCATGGTCGTTTAAACATTGAGGTGGCGTTTGAAGAAAATCACCTCACCGCCGATGGCGCTGACCGGATTGATTTCCGCGTCACCACCAACCCGGGCCAGCCGTTGCAGCCGCTGGCGAAAGTGGCGTCCGGCGGCGAGCTCTCCCGCATCGCGCTGGCGATTCAGGTGATCACCGCCCGTAAGATGGAAACCCCGGCGCTGATTTTCGACGAAGTGGACGTAGGTATCAGCGGCCCGACGGCGGCGATTGTCGGCAAAATGCTGCGTCAGCTTGGCGAATCCACCCAGGTTATGTGCGTGACTCACCTGCCGCAAGTGGCGGGCTGTGGGCATCAACACTTCTTTGTCAGCAAAGAGACCGATGGCGCAATGACGGAAACCCACATGCAGCCGCTGGACAAGCGCGCTCGCCTGCAGGAGCTGGCCCGTTTACTGGGGGGTAGCGAAGTGACTCGCAATACCCTGGCCAATGCCCGCGAACTGTTAGCGGCCTGATGATTTCCCGGCGGTGCGCGAAGCTTTCGCGCACCGTTGGTTAAATTACCACCAACTCCCCCGGTGAAAATCCGTTATAGCGACTTTTCACCAACTTTTTTCCACTCTCGCGGTCATACTGAAGCGCCTAAGGTTTTAAACTGGCTGAAGGTTTATTATTATCGGCAAATTATCCATGAGCCACAGACTGCTCGGGCCCGAAAAGGAATCACATGACTATGCGCTGTAAAACGCTGACTGCTGCTGCGGCGGCCCTTCTGATGCTGACCGCTGGTTGTTCCACGCTGGAGCGAGTGGTGTACCGCCCGGACATCAACCAGGGCAACTACCTGACCACTAACGACGTATCGAAAATCCGCGTCGGGATGACACAACAGCAGGTTGCGTATGCACTGGGCACCCCAATGATGAGCGACCCGTTCGGCACCAATACCTGGTTCTACGTGTTCCGCCAGCAACCGGGGCACGAAAGCGTCACGCAGCAAACGCTGACGCTGACCTTCAACAGCAGCGGCGTGCTGACTAACATTGATAACAAACCCGCGCTCATCAAATAACGCGTTCAAAAGGTGCCACCTGGCACCTTTTTTTATGGGGTAAATAGCGTGTCAATACCTGAAAATAAAAAACAGCTGCTGGCGGCGATGACTAAAAACTGGGATGCGTTACAAAAAAAACTCAGCCTCGTTCCCGCCGAACAAGCTTATATCACGCAGCTCGACGGTCACGTCAGCGGCACGCAAATGAGCGTGGCGAATCTGGTAAGTTATCTCATCGGCTGGGGAGAACAGGTGCTGTACTGGCATCAGCAGGAACGCGCCGGGCAAAATATCGATTTTCCGGCCAGCGGTTATAAATGGAACGAATTAGGCAAACTGGCGCAAAAATACTATGCCGATTACGCCTCTATTACTTGCTGGTCGGCATTACTTGAAAAGCATGCCGATACCCACCGCAAGCTACTTGAGCTGGTGGAAAGCTACAGTGACGACGCGCTGTATGGTATCCCCTGGTACAACACCTGGACGCGCGGCCGTATGATCCAGTTCAATACGGCGTCGCCTTATAAAAACGCCGCCACACGGCTCAACGCATTAGTGAAAAAATGATGGCGTCACTTCTTCGCCGTTTTTTCCGCGCGCTGGCGGCGCAACTCTTTCGGGTCAGCGATTAATGGCCGGTAGATCTCCACCCGATCGCCATCGGACAGCACGTCGGTGAGCTTTACTGGCCTGCTGTAAATCCCCACCTTATTTTTCGCCAGATCGATATCGGTACGCAGCGCCAACAGGCCCGAGGCGTGGATCGCCTGCTCGACCGTTGCGCCCTCTTCCAGCGTCACGCGCCGCAGATACTGCTTTTCCGGCAGCGCGTAGGCCACTTCAACCGCGATCTTAGCTGGCACTGTAAACCTCTTTCGCCCGTGCCGAGAACGCCTGAACCATACTGCCTGCCAGCTCTTTAAACACCCGGCCAAACGCAAGTTCGATCAGCTTGCTGGTGAACTCAAAATCAAGCTGGAACTCAATGCGGCACGCTTCCGGGCTGAGCGGGGTAAACTTCCAGCCGCCCATCAGGCGCTTAAACGGCCCATCCACCAGATGCATCAAAATGCTCTGGTTGCTGGTCAGGGTATTGCGGGTGGTGAACGTTTTACTGATCCCGGCTTTCGAGACTTCCACCGCCGCTGTCATTTGCGTTGCGGAGGATTCAAGCACCCGGCTGCCCACGCAGCCCGGTAAAAATTCCGGATAGGATTTCACATCATTCACTAATTGGTACATCTGCTCGGCGCTGTATGGCACCAGGGCAGTGCGGCTAATCTGAGGCATAGCGTTTCCTGTCGTTCTGCAACCTGCCAAGAATAGCATTTATCCCGGGTGAAACAAAAACTCTCCCGCCTAAGACGTGCTACTATAACGGCTTTCTGCCCCTGTGGATGGGGTGTTTTTTAAGGTCGGATTACGTATACTGAGTGCCATTATGACGAAGAAAAAAGCACACAAACCGGGTTCTGCCACCATCGCGCTCAACAAACGCGCCCGTCACGAATACTTTATCGAAGACGAATTTGAAGCAGGCCTCGCCCTTCAGGGCTGGGAAGTAAAATCCTTACGCGCTGGAAAAGCCAATATCGGCGACAGTTACGTCATCTTAAAAGATGGCGAAGCCTATCTGTTCGGCGCCAACTTTACCCCACTTAACGTCGCCTCCACGCACGTGGTCTGCGACCCCACTCGTACCCGTAAGCTGCTGCTGAATCAGCGCGAACTCGACAATCTGTATGGCCGCATCAACCGCGAAGGTTACACCGTGGTTGCCCTGTCGCTGTACTGGAAGAACGCCTGGTGCAAAGTCAAAATCGGCGTGGCGAAAGGTAAGAAACAGCACGACAAGCGCTCGGATGTTAAAGAGCGTGAGTGGCAGGTGGATAAAGCCCGCATTATGAAAAACGCGGGCCGCTAATTCTTTCAAATCCCAACCCTGCGGTTGGGATTTTTATTACCGCTCTCTTAGCGCCTCCTTTACCTTATTCAACGGCTTGATTAAGTAATCGAGCACCGTTTTCTGACCGGTCTTAATCTCCACGCTCGCTACCATCCCCGGCAAAATCGGGAAGCGTTTGCCGCTGCGGTTCTCCAGCTCCGCGTGGTCGGTGCGTACATACACCCGGTAATAAAACTGGTCGCGCTGTACCTCATCCTGAATGGTATCCGGCGATACCACTTCGACTCTGCCGTCGAGATTGCCGTAGATGGATGAATCATAAGCCGTCACTTTGACCGTCGCAGGCAGGCCGGGGCGGATATAGGCGATATCACGCGGGTTGATGCGCGTTTCAATCAGCAGTTTGTCCTCCAGCGGCACGATCTCCATCAGTTTACCGCCCGGCTGGAGCACGCCACCCACGGTGGTCACCTGGATATCTTTTACCACCCCGCGCACCGGCGAATAGAGCGTGGCGCGATCCAGCTGATCGGCTTTACCGGCCATCGCCTGGATCTGCGCATCCAGATCGGCGTCGTTCTTCACCTGCTCCTCCCTGGCGCGCACCGCATACTGGTTACGCGCTTCGTCGATCTTGCCGCGCAGCTCCGCGACCTGGCGTTGCAGGCGGATGACTTCCACCTGCCCCGCCGCCCCTTTCGCTACCAGCGGTTGGGTCATGCGGATTTCAGCGTTAATCAGCTCCAGCGTTTTTTGCAGGTTAGAGACCGTCTCGTTGAGATTACGTCGCCGCGATTCATACAGCTGGCGTTCACGCGCCACCAGGTTCGGCTCGCGCATCGACTCCGCGCTGAATTTCAGCGGTTCGCCGGTAAGCTCGGCGCGCAGCCGCTCGCTGGAGGCCCGCAACGCCCTGGCCCGCGCCGCCGCTTCGCCGTAGTTGGACTGAAAACGCGTCGGGTCAAGCCGCGCCAGCATCTGGCCCTGCTCGACAATATCCCCTTCCTGCACCAGCAGCGCGTTAACGATCCCGCCGTCGAGGCTTTCAATCACCTGCGCATGGCTGGAGGGCGTGACTTTACCGGTTCCGACGGTCACTTCATCCAGCATGGCGAACCACGCCCAGGCAAAAAACACCACCAGCCCGATCAGCGACAACCAGATCACCGACGAATAAAAGCGTCCCTGACGCGCCAGATCTTCCTCAAGAGTAAGTTGACTCATCCTGTCTCCTTAAGCGATGGACGCCACGTTGCTGTTACGCTGGGCGGTTTTGAGGATTTCATCACGCGGCCCGTCCGCCACCACCTGACCGTTATCCATCACGATCACCCGGTCCACCAGCGCCAGCAGCGCCGGGCGATGGGTCACCAGTACCAGCGTGCGGCCCGTCAGCCACTGGTGCAGTTGGCGGATAATCAAATTTTCCAGCTGTTCATCCATATTGGCCGTCGGCTCGTCCATCAACACAATTTGTGGATTGCGCACAATCAGGCGGCTCAACAGCACCATTTGGCGCTGGCCGCCGGACAGCCCGCGCCCGCCTTCATTGATCAGCCGGTCAAGGCTGGCGGCGTCCTGCTGCACCATGCCCAGCGCCCCGCTGATGCGCAGCGCCTGCAACAGCTCCGCCTCAGTGGCATGGGGGTGGCCGAGCATCAGGTTCTGGCGCAGGGTGCCGAAAAACAGCCGGGAATCCTGCGACAGATAGCCCACCTGGCGGCGTACATCATTAGGATCGATATGCGCCAGATCGACGCCATCGATAATCACTTTGCCTTTACCCGGTTGCGCCTGGCCGCTGAGCAGCTTCAGCAACGTCGATTTCCCTGCGCCGACTTTGCCGAGGATCGCCACCCGCTCGCCGGGCTTGATCTCCAGCTTGCCAATGGACAACGCGCGATCGCCCTTTTCTTCGTCGTAGCTGTATTGCGCGTTCTGGAACTGGTAATGCCCCGCCAGTACCGGGCAGTGCGCCATCTTGCGCGAGGCTTCGCGATCCAGCGGTTTCTTCAACAGTTCATTCAGCCCGTTGATGGCGGTTTTGGCGTGCTGCCAGCGGGAAAACACCATGGTCAACTGCATCAGCGGCGCGAGGGTGCGCGACGAGAGCAGGCTGCACGCCACCAGCGTCCCGGTGGTGATTTGCCCGTCGAGCACCAGATAGCTGCCGAATACCAGCATTCCGGCGTAGGTGATTTGCTGCACGGTAGAGGCCCAGCCGCTCAGGCGCGCGCCCCAGATGCGCTGCTTCATGCCGATGCTGGCCCCCACGTGGTGGGTGTGTTCCCACTGGCGTTGAAAGTACGGTTCCGCCTGGAGTGCCTTGATGTCCTCCACCCCTTCGATGGATTCCACCAGCACCGCGTTGCGGATCGCGCTTTCGCGCATCCCCTCTTTGGCGAGCTTCGCCATCGGCCACTGGATCAGAATCCCGGGGATCACGATCAGCGGGATCGCCAGTAACGGGATCGCCACCAGCGGCCCGCCCACCAGCGCCATAATGGCGAGGAACAGCAGCACAAACGGAATATCCATCGCCGCCCCTACGGTGGTGGAGGTCAGCAGTTCGCGCACCTGATCGATTTCCCGCAACTGGGAAATAAAGGAGCCGGTGGATTTCGGGCGGGCGTCGTTTTTGATCGCCATCGCCCTGGCGAAAAACAGCGACGAGACCTGAAGATCGATATGCTTACCCATAATGTCCGACACGTGAGTGCGCGCCAGGCGGATAAAGAACTCCAGCAGCGCCGCCATCAGCACGCCGAAAAACAGCACCCACAGGGTTGGAAAGGATTGCGCCGGGATCACCCGGTCGTAAACCTGCATAGAAAACAGGATCCCTGCCAGCGCCAGCACATTGCCCACCACCGATGCCAGCGAGATCTCCGCCAGTTTGCGTCCGGCGTGGCGGAAATGCCGCCAGAACCAGTGCGGCTCCCAGGCCCGGGCGAACTCATCAATCCGCGGGTCGTGGCTGCGGGCGGCGATGCCAATCATCACCACCTGATCCTGTAACCGTTCCAGCAGCGTCTCCAGCGCCTCTTCCCGCACCAGATCGCCGCCGTCGCTCACCCAGTAACTGGCGAGGCCGTCGCTGTCCAGCGCCTCGATCAGCACCAGATTGCCATCCTGGCCCGGTACGATCACCGGCAAGTTTTGCGGGCTCCAGCGCATCCGGTCGCGGGGTATCATTTGAATTTGTAATCCCATTAGCCCCGCCATGCGGGAAAGACGCTGGGATAACGGCAGATTTTCAAACCAGCGCATCTGCTGGCGGACGGCGGGCGCGTCGCTGGTCAGGCCAAAGCGGCCAGCGGCGCGGGTCATCGCGGCTACCCAGCTTGCGGTATCGGGCTGTTCCATACTGACTCCTTCACAAGCGCTGCCTATAACGACGGCAGGCTGTCTCCTGTTAAACGGGTGCGCTCGATGCCCAACATATCGAGCAAATTATCTACCGCCCCGGCGTAACGCACGGCGGCATCCCAGGCGTCGTAGCGGGCGACAATTGCGGCGCTTTGTGCCGAAAATACGTCCTGTTCGACGCTCAGCAAATCATTCAGGCTGCGCTTGCTTAACTGGTACTCGTCGCGATAAACCCCGCGCGCCTGGCCTGCGCTTAACAGTTGCAGTTCACCGGCCTGCTGGCGCTGCTGCGCGCCGGTTAAATCCGCCCAGGCGGTGGCGGCTTTTTGGTTCACCTCAAGCTTGCTGGCTTCCACCTGGGCGCGGGCGTTGGCCCGATCGCCTTCGGCGGCATCCACCCGGGCGCTTACCGCGCCGCCCTGATACAGCGGCGCGTCCACCACCAGTTGCACTTCGTCATCCCAGTAGTCGCCGTTGTCGTTCTGATAGCGGGTGCGCCCCGCCTGCACCGAAATGGTCGGGTAGTGCTGCGCCCTGGCCTGGCGAATGCGCTCTTCCGAGGCCAACTGTTTCGCCTGGGCGCTGCGCACCGCGTTGTTCTGGTCGTAAGGCAGGGCCTTGAGCGAGATTTTTTGCTTCATCAAATCGTCAGGCAGGTCCGGCAGATTGTCGGAGACGACGCCGGTGAGCACGCTGAGTGACGCCTGCGCCGAACGCATCTGCGCCTGGTATTGTTCATAGGTGGCGTTCATGGCGGCAATGCGCGTGCTGGCCTGCAATACGTCGGACTGGGAACTGAGCCCCGCCCCGGCGCGCAACTTCGCCATCTCGCGCACCGATTCCAGCGAACTGCGGTTGCGTTCCGCCGCTTTCGCCAGCGCCTGGTAGCGCTTGACCTGCAAATAGGATTGCAGGGTTTCCATGCCGACCTGATTCAGGGTGGTGTACAGGTCGTACTGATAAGCAGTTGAAAGATTTTCCTGCTCGTCGATGCTGCCGCCGGTTTTCCCGAAGTCCCACAGCAACTGTTTCAGGTTGATGCCCGCCGCCGCGTTGCTGTTCAGCGACCCCGCGGAGTCGGTACGGTGCGAACGCCCGGCGTTGCCGGTGAGCGCAATTTGCGGAAACCACGCGCTTTCCGCTTCGGAGAGATTGGCTTTGCCGACCTGGATTTGCGCCGAGGCCTGGGCGATTTTTGGATTGCGCGCGAAGGCGCGCAGGATGGCTTCTTTGATGGTCAGTTGCGCCTGAAAGGCTTCGGTTGGCGCGGTTTGCCAGCGAAAATCCTCTTGCGCCGCCTTTGCGGTACTGCACAACGCCACGGCGACCAGCAGCGCCGCCACCGTGCGTCGGTACACAGGTTTTATCGTCATAGGGTTCCACCTTGTAAAGCCGCCCGCAGGCGGCTGGTGATATTGTTAGCAGTCATGGCCTCATCCCTGAGTTCCCTGCGTCCCTGCCTGTGTCGCCCGTTAAACCACGTTGACGTGTAACCCGTGTTGCACCAGCACATCCCCCAGGGTGTTGGTCTGCGAACTGTTGTGGTAAACATCAAACTGCACGCCGTCCACTTCACGCTGCCCGCTGACCTGCCAGATATCGCCCTGCCCTTTCACCAGATTCACCTGGTCGCCGTTGCTGCCTTTGATCAGCAGATCGTCTTCCGGTTTGTCGGTGATGGTCAGCGCCTCATTGAGATCGAGAGTGATGGCGTTAGTGCCGGACTGGCCCAAATCGAAAATTTCGATATTGTGCAATTTGCCGGCCAGCGCGGTGAGGTCGAGGGTCATATTGATGCCGTCCAGCACCAGGGTATCGGTGCCCGCCCCTGCGTCGATGGCGGTAAAGCCCAGCGTTGACAGGTGGATGGTATCGTTGCCCTCGCTGCCCTGAAGCGTCTCCCCGCTCTGGTATGTGCCGTCGGCCAGGTCGATACTCACGCCGCCAATCGTGAAGCTGCTGAGCTCGCTTTCGGTGGTGGTTTGAGGTTCAGCAAACCCTGCCGCATCATCCCGCGCCAGCGTGGTGGTTTGCTCTTCCTGGGTTGCCGTCGGTTCCTGCTGCACATCGGCGGTCGCCGCCAGCAGCGAGAAGGTTTCCGCATCGGCCTGCGTGACGGTGACGCCCGCTGGCGGCTCGGTAGAGATGATATTGCCGCCCAGCCCCACGTTCAGATAGCCCGTGTTGCCCGCCACATCCGTGGAGTAGATGGTCAACACACTGGACAACGACAGCAGTTGCAGAATATTCAGCCCCAGACCGAGATTCGCCGACCAGTTGCCGTTGGCATCGGTGATCGCCGTGGTGGTCACGGTGTTATTCAGCAGCGACAGATGCACCACCGCGCCAGCCCCCAGGTTACGGGAACCCCCGCTCAGGGTCAGCCCTTTCGACAGCAGCGTCAGCAGGTTAAGCGACTGCAAGGCATTGAAGGTCAGCTCTGGCGTGGTGAGTTTCACGGTCACGTCAGTACTGGTGCGAGTCACGTTGCCGACGTTATCCGTTACCGCCACGCCAACTTTCAGCGCGCCGTTAGTCAGGCCGCTGAGAATGTTGCGACTCAACGCCAGAGACCAGGTACCGTCCGGGTTCACCGTGGCGTTGTACGGCGTGTTACCGAGAGTGACGACCACGCTCGCGCCCGCACCTGCCCCGGTTAACCGTCCGCTGAGGATCTGCCCGGCGTTCGCTTCGCTCACGTTCAGATAACTGTCGTTACCAAACAGCGAGGTCAGCGAAATGGTCGGCAGTAGATGGGTGACCACGTTCAGCAGCGCGCTGGTATTGGCGCTGTTGCCTGCGGCGTTGGTCAGCGACGCGTTAACCGTCAGCGTACCGTCCAGCAACTGGCCGAGATCGGTTTGCGAAACCGGGATCGACCATTTGCCATCCGCGCCCACCGTGGTCTGGTAGGTTTTGCCGCCCAGCAGCAGGTTAACCTGCGCGCCGACGGCGTTGGTGCTGCTACCGGTGATCACTTTCGCGCTCAGGATATCGGCGGCGTTCAGGCCGCCGTCGCCGAACAGCGGGTCGAGAATAATCGATGGCAGCGCGGCGATGGACACCAGCAGATTTTGCGTGCCCTGCGCCACGTTGCCAGCCGCGTCCTGCGCCGTCACCGAGATTAACTGAGTCCCGTCCTGCAAGCCCTGCAATACCGAGCCGGGCAGCGACAGCTGCCAGCTGCCGTCTGCCGCAACGGTGGTACGCAGCGCCAGCGGCCCGACGTTGACGGTGATTTGCGTGCCCGCCGCCAGGTTGGTGGAACTGCCGCTCAGGATCTGGTTGGTCAGCAGGTCCGTCAGGCTCAGGCTGCCGTCGCCAAACGGCGTATTGACCGCCAGCGTTGGTACGGCGTTGATAATGCTGTTCAGCACATTGTTGCCGGTCGCCACGTTGCCTACGGCATCCTGCACCGTCGCGCTGACGTTGAGCGCGCCATCCGGCAGCAAACGCAGCACATCAGGCTGGACCTGAACCGACCAGACGCCGTTGTTGATGGTGGCTTCCAGCGGCGCTGCATTGCCGATGCGCACCTGCACCGTGCCGCTGGCCAGATTAGCCACCGTCCCGCTGATGGTCTGAGCGACGCCGGTCTCCACCGCGTTGAGGAAGCCATCGCCAAACACGGTATCGACGACTACCGTCGGCAGATTGGTCAATCCAATCGTGACTGGCGAACTGCCCGGCACCTGGCTGGTATTACCGTTTGGCGTCGTGATGGTCACCGTTGGGGTAAATACGCCGTCCGACAGCAGCGCCAGTTGGGCCGGGCCGACAGAAATGGTGAACGCCCCGTTGCTGGCGACCACGCCGGCAAAGGTTCTGCCGCCAATATCCACCGAGACGCTGGAGCCTGCTGGCGCATTGCCCACCACGCCGGTGATGGTCTGGGTTGCCAGCGCGTCAACCGCGTTCAGCAGCCCGTCGCCAAACATCGTCAGGCCATCCAGCACTGGTTGCAGCAGGTCGAGACGCAGCGTATTTTCCGCTGCGGCGACGTTGCCGTTCTGATCGGTGGCCGTGACGCTTACCGGTACAGTCCCGCTGCCCACGGTTTGCAGAATATCGCGAACCTCTGGGGTTAACGCCACCGACCAGCGGCCATTCTCACCGACCGTGGTGGTTAACAGCGGCGCATCGCCGATGCTGATATTCAATGTCTGGCCCGCCAGCCCGGTCGCCGTCCCGCTGACCAGCCCGGACAGCAAATCAGGAATGCTGAGCGTCCCGTCGCCAAACAGCGGATCCAGCGCCAGGGTCGGCAGATTACGCAGCGCCACCGTCAGGTTGATGGTGTCCGACACTACGTTGCCAAAGGTATCGGTGACCGCCACCTGAAGCGCCGCCGTGCCGTCAGGCAGCGCAGCCAGCACCTCCTGCGGTAATGCCACGGCCCACTGGGTGCCGTTCAGCACCGCCTGGTAGGTGTTGCCCGCCAGGGTGACCGCTACACCGGCCACGTTTTCCACCTTGGACAGCGTCCCCGTCACCAGTTGGTCGGTGGTGCTGTCCAGCACGTTGATAATGTTGTCGCCCGCCGCAATCACATCGCCAATGACCGGCAGATCGGTCAGCGCCAGACGCACGTCAATGATCTCGTTAGTGGTGTTGCCGTTAGCGTCGGTGACGTTCAGTTGCAGAGAAACGGTATCAGAGAGGATTTGTGACCAAAGCTCCGGCGGGAAATCAATCGCGAAGCGGCCATCCGGCCCGACGGCCACCACCGGTAGCGTGATATCGGTGCCGATCAGCGTCGCTTCCACCGTTGCGCCACGATAATCCCCGGTAATGGTGCCGGTCAGGGTCTGGGTGAGCAGCGATTCGGCAACGTTCAGGATGCCGTCTCCGCCAATCAGATCCTCCACCAGCACGCCCAGCCCGCGGTTGAGCGCCACGTTGAGCGCCACATTATTAGTGGAGGTATTGCCCGCCGCATCGGTAGAGGTAATCGAAATCACCTGCGCACCGTCAGAAAGCGAGGTGAGATCCAGATCCGCTGAGTTGATGGTCCAGCGGCCATCCGGCCCGACGAGGGCGTTCACTTCGAGCACCCCGACGCGCACGGTGACCGTTTCGCCAGGATCGCCCTGCCCGGCCAGCAATACGCCCGGTAAGACGGTCGCCGTGGTCAGTAGCGCCGGCACGCCCAAGGCATCCACCTCCAGCAGCGGCGCGTCTTTGTCGACGGTAATCACACGCACTTCCGAATCCGGGTTACCTGCCGCATCGGTCATTGATGCGATGACATTCAACGTCCCGTTCGGCAGCGCCGCGACCTGGGCAGGCGACAGCGTGACGCTCCAGTTGCCCGCGCTGTCTACGGTGCTGTACAGCATTTGTCCGTTCAGGGTGACTGTCACGGTGCGGCCCTGTTCACCCACCGCAGTACCGGTAATGATCAACGGCTGATTGCTTTCGCTGGCGCTGATAACGTCATCGTCCGAGACGGGATTGATGACCACCTCTGGCGGCGTGGTATCGACAATCACGCTGGTGGTGCCCGTCGTCACCGGTTCGGCGACGGTGGTGCCAATCACGGTGTAACTGGTCTGCGCCGCAAAGACTGCCGATGACACGGGAAGCGTCCAGTTACCGTCGGCGTCAATCACGGCGTTGCCGACCGCAACGTCATTAACGGTGATCGTCACTTCCTGACCGGCGGCAAAACCGGTAGTACGCCCGGAAATTTCCACCGTTTCGCCGCTCAGTTCACTGGCGTTCAGGTAGCCATCCGTGCCTGGCGGGTTGATGGTGACGCTGTATTCCGGTGGGGTGGTCGCGATTGAAATATCAACCGGATCAGAAGATGCCGGATTCTGGGCCCGGTCGTTAACCGTGGCGACCAGGGTGCCGTCACCTGCGGTGAGTAAGGTCATTTGTTGCGGCGTCAATTGTAACGACCAGCCGCCGCCAGGCTGCACGGTGGCGGTGTATTGCTGGCCCGCCATAGTAACCGTCACGGTTTGCCCGGCTTCCACATTGGTAGTGGTGCCGCTAATGGTCTGGAGCTGCTGGCTTTCGGTAAAGTCGAGCACCCCATCGCCAAACGGGAGATCCACCGTGATGGTCGGCGGGATGATCGCAATATTCACCGGTACCGTCGCGCTGCCGGTATTTCCCGCCTCATCGGTAATGGTCACCACCACGCTCTGCGGGCCGTTCGGCACACCCTCCAGGCTATCCGGGCCAAGGTTAAGCGTCCAGCTATTACCGGAAACCTCCGCCGTGAACGGGACGCCGCCAATGGTGACAGTGACGGTCGTGTCTTCCGGCACGCCGGTGGTCAGCGAGCCGCTCAACTGGGTATTGCCATCCGATTCCGCCACGTTCACGTAGCCATCGCTAAAGATGGGGGTGCTGATGGTAACGGTGGGCGGCGTCAGCGCGGCGGTAAACGGCACCTCCAGCGGCGTCTGATTGCCGTACTGATCCTGGGCGATGACCGTGATAGTGTGCGGGCCATTTTGCAGCGACTGCAATGCGCCAGCAGGCAGCGGCACGCTCCAGTTGCCTTCCGGCGTTACGGTTGCCACATAGCGAGAGCCGTTTACGTCGATGGTGACGGTGACATACTGATTCGGCCCGGTCACGCCAGTGGTCCCCGTCAGGGTCAGCGGACCGGCAGCTTCCGCGATATTCAGGACGTCATCGTCGCCGAACAGGCTGGTGATCTGCGGCGTCGGCAGCGCGGTCTGCACCTGATAGGTTAAGTCAGCGGAATCGGTATTCAGCGCCGCATCAGTCACCTGCACCGTCATGGTCGGAGTGGTTCCCGTCGTCAGACCGACAAAGGCGTTGGTTGGCAGCGTCACGCTCCATTCGCCCTGCGCATTCACCGTGCCGGGGTAGTCCTCGCCGTTAAACGTCAGGATCACCGTTTGGCCTGCGCCGGTGACGCCTGTAGAGCCACGGATCACCTGCGGCGTCTGAGTTTCAGCAGAGTTGAGCACGCCGTCGCCAAACGGGGTCATAAAGGTCGCTTGCGGCACGGTATTGATCACCACGCCAAGGCTGCTGTTGCCAGTGGAGGTATTGCCCGCCACATCGGTGACCACCACCGTCACCGGCAGCGTGCCGTCCGGCAGCGCGTTCAGCTGTTCCGGGGTCAGCGGCAGCGTCCAACTGCCGTCCGGGTTCACCGTGGCAACCTGCGCTGGACCGTTGTTAATACTGACGGTTACCTGGCCGATATTTTCCGCCGCCAGGCCCGTGGCGCCGCCCAGCGCGCCGCCAGCGTCTGCTTCATCGCCGTTCAGGGTGCCATCGGTAAACGGCGGAGTCAGGGTCGGCAACGGCAGCGCGTCAGTGCGCACCTCGACGGTTTCCGTCGGGCTGGTCGTGGTATTCCCCGCTTTGTCGGTGACAGTCACGGTGAGGTCGTAAGCGCCATCCTCCAGGTTTTGCAGCACATCGGCAGAAAGCTGTACCGTCCAGTTGCCCTGAGCGTCCACGGTGCCGGTAATGGGTGGCTGCCCCTCAATATTCAGCACCACGTTCTGACCGCTGCCGGTAATACCGGTGTTTCCGGTCAGGGTCTGGCCAACGCTGGCTTCCAGCTGGTTCAGGTAACCGTCGGCGAACAGCGCTTGCGGCAGCGTGGCCTGCGGTTCAGTTAACAGCAGTTCGATATTTGCGCTGGCGCTGGCCGGGTTGCCGTATTGATCGGTGGCGCTGACGGTCAGTTCATACTGCCCGCTGGTAAAGTTATTGAACTCGCCGGTATCTATCGCCACGGTCCACACGCCGTCGGTGACAGTCCCGGTCCCCAGCAGAGTGCCGCCAAGATAAATTTCCACCGCTGTGCCGTCGGCAAGACCCGTGGCCGTCCCGGTGATTTCTCCGCCCGTGTCCGCCTCATTGATACTGATCAGGTTATCGCCGAACACCGCGTCCAGCGCCAGGGTCGGCAGTACGGTGCCGACATCCAGCGGCAGCGGCTCGAGGGTGACGTTGCCTTGCGGGTCGGTGACGATCAGTTGCAGATTGTTCAGGCCTTGATCGAGCGCCCGCAGATCCTGGGATGGCAACGTCAGTTGCCATGTGCCGTCAATGCCTGCCTGAGTGGTAAGGGTGTTGCCGTTGATCGTCAGCGACACGGTCGAACCCGCCGCCGTACTGCCGGTTAAAAGTTGATCGGCGTTGGCTTCCGCCAGATTCAGACGACCATCGGCGTAAAAACCACCGACATCAATATTGACGTCCGGGCCCGAGGTATCAACGGTGATCGGGTAAGCGATCAACGCTTCGTTTGATGCCGGATCGAGGGCGGTGACCACCAGCTCATACCCCTGATCGGCCAGCGCCGCCAGATCGGCTGGCTGAAGCGTGACCTGCCATTTGCCGTCCGGGCCAACGGTGGCAGTGTAACGCTCGTCGCCCAGCGTAATATCCACCTGCGTGCCCTGCGGCAGGTTGCGCGATCCGCCGGTAATGGTCAGCGGCAGATCCTGCTCCCGGGCATTGATCACATCGTCCCCGGCCACCACGTCCACGGTCAGGCTCGGCTGACTGGCTTCGCTGGCGATAAAGGTAACCGAACGGGTCGCGCTGGCCGGGTTGCCCGCCGCATCCGTCACCACAGCGCTAATCACCTGTGGGCCATCGGCGATGGCGGCCAGATCCGTGGACTCAACGCCAACTGACCAGTTGCCGTTTTCATCAACCGTGGCGCGATATTCCACGCCGTTCAGCGTCAGTACGACTTCGCGGCCCGGCTCGACGAAGGTCGTTTTACCGGTAAGTTGAACCACGCCCTGCGCTTCGATGGCGTTGACGTAATCATCCCCGGAGATCGGGTTCAGCGTCAGCGTCGGGGCGCTCAGCGGATCGGTGTTCAGCGTCAGAGTGGTGCTTTCCGTCGTACTGTTACCCACCGAGTCGCTGGCTGTGACAGTCACGGTAACCGGGCCATCCGGCAGATTACTCAGCGCGTTGGCCGGAATGGTCGCGCTCCAGGTATTCCCTTCCTGGATCAGCGCGCTGTATTTCTGGCCGTTGACATCGACGATCACATACTGCGCCCGCTCAGGGTCAAACGGACCTGCGGTCCCGCTGATGATGATTTCCTGTTTCGCTTCAGCGATGTTGACGATGTTATCGCCGGCGATGGCCCCGATGGTCAGGGTCGGCGGCGTGGTATCCACGTCGAGGCTGCTCTCCAGGGCGTTGCTGTTGCCTGCGGCATCGGTCGCCGTAACCACCAGCGCGTTCGGGCCTTCAGCCAGATCCGCCAGTGCGCTACCGGGTACAGCCACGCTCCAGTTACCGTTGGCGTCTACGGTGGCGGTCAGGGTAGCGGTGCCCAGCGTGACGGTGACGGTCTGCCCTGCGCCGCTCACGCCGGTGGTGCCGCTCAGCGTCCCGCCGCTCAGTTCGCTCGCGCTGACGATGCCGTCGGTAAACGGCGTATTGAGCGTCGGCTCCGGCGTTTGGTGGGTCAGCACGTTAAAGCTGTGCGAGGTGGAAATCGGATTGCCATCGGCATCAATACCCGACACGGTGAGGGTGGCGGCGCCATCGGCCAGCGCGGCGGCATCCGCCTGGCTAACCTGTGCGCTCCAGATGCCGCCTGCCGCTACGGTCGCCGGGTACTGTTTGCCGTTCAGGGTCACGGTCAGCACAGTGCCTTCAGCGATATTCACGCTGTTGCCGGTGATGGCGAATCCATCAGCCAGATCGGCGACGCCGAGGATATTATCGCCGGTGATCGGATCGAGGGTCAGCGAGCTGGTGTCGAGGTTCACGGTGAAGGTACGATCCGCGCCGGCCGCATTGCCCGCCGCATCGGTGACCGTTACGGTTACGGTCTGTTCGCCATCAGCCAACGCGCCGATTGCCGCCTGCGGCACCGTGACGCTCCAGCGTCCTGCGGCATCGACCAGCCCGGTCCAGCTCCCGCCGTTGATTGTCACCGTCACTTCGCGCCCGGCTTCCACGTTCAGGGTGTAACCAGTGATAGTGACATCGGCAAGCACTTCGCCGGCATCAATGATGTTG
The DNA here is from genome assembly GCF_014193285.1 of Atlantibacter sp. RC6. Lineage (GTDB taxonomy): Bacteria > Pseudomonadota > Gammaproteobacteria > Enterobacterales > Enterobacteriaceae > Atlantibacter. The sequence goes on along the minus strand of NZ_JACHZE010000016.1, from coordinate 7,195 downwards.
TTAGCGGTTACCGGGTCGATCACGATGCGCGGTTGCTGCTGCGGATCGGTATCCACGGTAATCAGATGGGTAATGGTGGTCGCGTTGCCCGCGCTATCGGTGGCGGTAATGGTAATGGCGACCGGGCCGTTGGGCAGCGCCTGGAGATCCTGAGCAGGGATCGGCAGTTCCCAGCCACCCAGCGAGCCGGTGGTGGTTTGATAAGTGACACCGTTAATCACCACCGTGACCGTCTGCCCGTTTTCCGCCCCCGGCGCGGTGCCGCTGAGCGTTTGCGTTACGCCAGCTTCCGTCACATTCAGGATATCGTCACCCGCAAATGGCAACACGTTTATGGTCGGCGGCGTGACGTCGACCGTAAAGCTTTCGTTAATCGGTACCACGTTGCCCGCCACATCGGTGACGGTCACCACCAGCGCCACGGGGGAGTCAGCCTCGGTCAGATCGGTCAGCGCGCCTGCGGGCAAGCTAACGCTCCAGCTTCCGTCTGCGGCCACCTGGCCACGATAGGTGTTGCCATCAAGCGTCACGGTGACCTGCTGCCCGCCGCCGGAAATGCCGGTGTTGCCGGTGATTTGATGGGACTGCCCGCGTTCCGCCAGGTTGAGTACTCCATCGCCAAACGGCAAGTCCAGGGTCGGCTGTGGCAGATTATCTACCACCACGTTAAGCAGATGCGTATCGGTGACGGTGGAGTTATCCGGCGCGGTTGCCGTGGCGGTAATCGTCAGCGGGCCGTCGGAGACATCGGTTAATTGTCCGGCGGTGATGGTCACGCTCCAGGTTCCATCCGCGTTAACCTGGGTGGGGATGACCAGGCCACCGAAATCAACGTTGATCGTCGTGCCCGCCGGTAAGCCGGAACTGGTCCCGCGCACCACCAGATCTTCGGCGCTTTCCGCCTGATTAAGATAATCGTCATCGGCGATGATGCTGATCGCTACCGCGCTCAGGCTCTTATCCACCACGAAGCTGTGCTGCTGAGTGGCGGGCTGGCCATAGGCGTCCGTCACCAAGACCTGCAACGTGTTGGTGCCGTCAGCCAGCCTTTGCAAATCGGCGGCGGTCATCTGGATGCGCCAGTTGCCATCGGCGTCCACTTGGGTGGTGAATTCCTGGTTACCCAGCACCACCACGATTTTGCTGCCTGCCTCGACGTTATTTGTCGAGCCGGTCAGCCACTGATCGGTTTTCATTTCAGCGGCGTTAAGGGCGTTATTGGCGGTAAACGGATCGACGCTCAGCAGCGGCTGCGCGGTTTTCACTGATACCGTGCCGATGGCCTGTTGGCTGTTGCCTGCGCTGTCGGTGAGCGTCACGGTGTAGTTGTTATCGCCTGCCAGCAGCGAGCTCAGGCTACCGGCAGGCAGCGCGACGCGCCAGGTTCCGTCGCTGTTAACCGTGGTGGTAAAGCGCTGGTTGTTAATTTCCACCACCACTTCGCGGCCATTTTGCTCCGGCGTCGTGACGCCCGACAGCGTCTGCGCCGCGCTGAGCTCTGCGGCGCTCAGTTTGCCGTCGCCAGAAAGCGGTAGCAGGCTGAGGATAGGCGGCGTCACGTCGACGATGGCGTTACCCGCCAGCGTGACGCTGTTGCCTGCCGCATCGATCGCATTGACGTTGAGGGTTACGGTGCCTTCGCGCAGGCTCTGAAGATCCGCAGTCGGTACAGTAAGCGACCAGCGCCCGTCCACATCCACAATCGCGTTATAGCTCTTATCGCCAAGCTGGACCGTCACCTGCTGCCCCGTCCCGGTAATTCCGGTGCTGCCGGTAAGGGTTTGATTAGCGGTGATTTCCTGCGCGTTGAGATAACCGTCGCCAAACGGCGCGTCGAGCGTGGGTTTCGGCAGGAAATTCACCATCACGTTCAGGTCGCGGGCGTCGCTGGCGCTCTCTGTGCCATAGGTCACCGTGGCGGTCACCGGGTTCACGCCATCCGGCAGCGAAGCCAGATCTTCCGGCGGGATCACGGCGCTCCAGTTGCCTGCACCGTCCACCAGCGCAGCATAATCTTTGCCGTTAAAATTCACCGTCACCGCGACACCGGGCCCGGTCACGGTGGTCACACCGCGCACTTCCAGCGGCTGGGTCGATTCTGCCGCGTTCAGGTAATCATCGGTGGAAAGAATGGCAATCGCGATGGCGTCCTGAGAGGGGTCGATCACCAGCGTTTCCGTAGTTTGCGCCAGCGGCGTGCCGTCATTGTTCTGGCACTGCACGGTAATGGTTTCGGCGGGCGGCACCAACGCCTGTAAATCCCCGGCAGGGACCGTGAGCTGGAAGCTGCCGTCACCGGCCACGCGTGTGAAATAGCTGTTCGCGCCCAGGGTCACTCTCACTATCTGGCCAGGATCGATATTCGCCGTCCAGCCCGTCAGGACCTGGCTAAGCGCCAGCTCTGCCCCATTGAGTTGGTTGTCACCGGCAAACGGCTCCAGCTGAATAACCGGCTGGGTGGTATTCACGATAAAGCTTTGCTCAGCCGTGGCGGTATTGCCTGCCCGATCCGTGACGCTGATTTCCAGGGTATAAACCTGCTCTTCCTGTAACGTTTGCAGCACCTCAGACGGGATTAACGCACTCCAGCTGCCGTCTTCGGCAATAATCGCCTCAAACTGGTTTTCGCCAAGCGTAATGGTGACCGTCTGCCCGGCATCTTCCGGCGAGCTAAAGCCGGAGATGAGTTTTCCGCTGTCGATCAGCGCCTGATCGAGCACGTTTCCGGGAGAGAATTCCGCCAGGCCAAGCTCTGGCGGGATGGTATCCACAGTCAGGGTGATATCTTCGGAGATCGGATTGCCGTTACTGTCGACGAAAGAGACGTTCAGATTAGCGTCGCCCTGAGGCAACGCTTGCAGCACCGCGCCCGGTATGGTCACTGCCCAGCTGCCGTCCGCCGCGATTACCGCGTTCCAGCTGTTGTTGCCCAGGGTAACGGTAATTGTCCGGCCCGCGTTGCTGGCGTCCGTGGTGCCGCTAAGGATTTGATCGCTATTACTTTCAGTGAGATTGATAACGTTGTCTTCAGTAAAAGGCGCGATATTCAGCGTGGAGGGCGTGGGGTTTTCACCGCCAGGGTTGGTGCCGCCAGTGCCGTCATCGCCGCCACCATTGTCGCCGCCGCCATTATCGCCGCCGCCCGTTCCGCCATCTTCTCCCCCGTTGCCGTTATCCCCACCGCCGGTTCCACCGTCACCGCCGCCGTTACCGCCCTCGCCGTCTCCACCGCCGTTGCCGTTGCCGCTGTCGTTATCATTACCACCACCGCCACCGCCGCCACTTGCGGCAATGGCTACCCCAGCAATGCCGCCTACCGCCGCCAGGCCGCCCAGAATCGCCGCGGTTGACAGACCTTCACCGCCGATCAGCGCGCCCAGCGACGTATCCGCCATCACGGGAACAATGGCTTCTGCCGCTGCAGGGCCCGCTTCGGTTGCAAAGGGAAAAACCGCATGATGGGTGCCGTACTGATCTTCAAAAATCAGCTCGCTGTGCAAGCCGTCGGCATCAAGATGGAAAAAGTTTTGATAACGAACCGTCGAACCGTCGCGCATATGGACGATCAAGTCATCGCCCTGGCGCTCATAAAAATTCACAGATTCCGGTGAGGCATTAATTCTCACCACACTGGATTGGGTGATATTCACCACACGATCGCCGGGCCCGGAATATTGCGTAACCAGATCGCCAGTTTTGCGATTAAGAATATCAACGGATTCTGAACGGTTATTTTCTAAAGCCATGTCGGCTATCTCCCGAATAAAGACAACACTCAACCCGGCGAGGTGAATGCATCACACCCGCTAAATATTGATGCCGCTTCGTTTAAAGCAGCATCAAAGCTTTGCCTGGTAAAAGTGTTTAAATCGAAGATAACTTGCTGAATGTAATTTATTTTTTATTAAATGGCGCGATTGCAGGTAGCCGGTATGCGCAATTAAACATATAAACAAGCTTTCTTAATTAGGCAAAAAAAAATGCAACAATTATGCGGTGGCAAAAAATTACGCCTGTGCTAGCAGGTAATAAGTGGCTGTTATAAAAGATGGTGCGGGGGATAAAGTGGGAGGTAATCAATATTAATATCATCACTATGTGTAACTATTTAAAAATAGAAGCATAGAAAATATATTATGCAGAATCATTTATAAGAACATTCCTGGTCAATAATACACAGTATTTATTTCGGATTATTTCAAATATAGTCTACCCCATAACAAATTATTATATCTGTATGATAATTAGGCTAAAAACCATCACTTATGGCAAAACCTTCCATTCTGCCCACGCGCTCATACAAAAGTCGTAGCGATATGGACTGGCATGGCAAAGGCAAAATCTGTTATACTTGCTTCAACACTATTGGGGCTGATTCTGGATTCGACGGGATTCGCGAAACCCAAGGTGCATGCCGAGGGGCGGTTGGCCTCGTAAAAAGCCGCAAAAAAATAGTCGCAAACGACGAAAACTACGCTTTAGCAGCTTAATAACCTGCTCTGAGCCCTCTCTCCCTAGCTTCCGCTCTTAAGACGGGGATCAAAGAGAGGTCAAACCCAAAAGAGATCGCGCGGATGCCCTGCCTGGGGTTGAAGCGTTAAAACTAATCAGGCTAGTCTGGTAGTGGCGTGTCGGTCCGCAGGTGCCAGGCGAATGTAAAGACTGACTAAGCATGTAGTACCAAGGATGTAGGAATTTCGGACGCGGGTTCAACTCCCGCCAGCTCCACCACTTTTGTTAGGACTGCAACCGGACAGCGGCATTAAAAACAGCCACTTACGGACACTGACCAGACAGATGGCAGACCTAGAAAAGACAAAAATATGCACGTGAAATGCACGTGCACTTTAAAAGAACCCCAGATTTCACGGTCTGGGGTTTTTCTATTTGTAACTAAGGGTAACAAAAACCCATTCCCCTTTCGCGCTCCGCTCGCCTTGACACTGTTTATTTTTACAGTAAAAATACTGTATATAACCACAGTGGTTTTCCGGAGGCTTTTATGTTCGTTGAACTGGTTTATGACAAGCGAAATGTAGAGGGACTTGAAGGGGCCAGAGAGGTTATCCTGGCAGAGCTGACGAAGCGAGTACATCGGATCTTTCCCGATGCCGAGGTGAAGGTTAAGCCGATGCAGGCAAACGGCCTTAACAGTGATGCCAGCAAAAGTGATCGGGAAAAGCTGAACCGTATGCTGGAGGAGATGTTTGAAGAAGCTGACATGTGGCTTGTTGAAGAATAAACGCAGGAGGAGCGATTTCTGGTAATAGCGAGAGTATGACGATTTCAGGGAGTAAGTTTACTTTCCGCGCAGTGGCGACCGGTGCCAATCCCGTCACCAGAACTGCCAAAATATGTGATATTTGGTACAGATAAATTGATAACCCTGATGATGCACCAGAAGGAATGGAAGATACTTGCTATTCGTCCGTTTTCACACTCAGCACGGCATTAATGGCCGCCATTCAGCTAAATAAAACTACGTGGTTATAACCTATTTACTCAGTAGGTCATTGCAAAAAAATTCGTGATTCAGTGCTCAAATAAGATCTGTTGGCGATAAATATGTATAAAGTCAGATACCGTAGTTATATATAAATTCTTAAGTTAAATAAACAGTGTAATTACTCTTTGATAGAATAAAAACACCAAGCTTGATATAATATCCTCTACTGTATCTTGCCTTTATTATGCATTGCTTAACTCGCATATCTTTAAAAGGACAGAAATATGCATAAGTTAATTATTTCATTTTTATTACTTTTTATTTTCCCTGCCTACGCTGAAGGCTGGTATATAGCCCAAAATAATAATCCAACAGTTATGTCAGATGACGGTAATTGGTACATGTTCCTAGGAAGAACCTCTGGTGGCGATGTTAACATTTATCTTACTTCAAGAAATCTCTTCGAATGCTCACAAAGTGGCTCATCACAGAGCGTAACCGTTAATGGCGTTAAAGTCCGCTGGTATCAGAATTGCGACAGCAAAATGGGTATGTACTGGTATGCATACACGCCGGAAGGGAAGAAATACATCATTGGAGAATTCATGCGTAAGGAATCTGTCACTATTAAAGAAAGTAATCTTGTAATGCGTTTTTCTGCAGTGGGGTTTAACGATAAAACGCGGGAATTCATAAATGATATCGCAGATCCAGGGCTATGAGTACAAGACGTTAACGTTGATTTGAATGAGAAGTCCTAAGACCGCGCATTTAAAGAAATGATAAATTTTACCGATATGTTATACACCTGCGTCCTGAACGCAGGATATATACTAAAAGACTAAGAGATTGACGCCCGCTCCCGTGCGGGCTTTTTTTTTGAATCTTCAAACTAACTGGTTAAATCACAGGGATATCGTCAAATTCCTGACTCCGGGCATCGTTAACGATGTACGCCACCACGCCAAAAATCTGATCATCATCATCCGCCAGCGTCGCTTTTTCGAATGTGTCCAGGTGCTCCAGGTGTGGGGACGGATAGAGCCGCATTCTGCGAACCTGATAATCCCCTGCCAGAGCGCAGACCACTATTGATCCATCAAGCGCGGGCAGCGAACTGTCGACAACCAGCAGCGCGTCTTTCATGATCCCTGCGCGCCAGTGCATCTGGCCAGCCCGCATAAAGTAAGTGGCGTGTGGTCGTTTAATGAACATGGCATCGAGCGAGAGCGTGGGTTCGGCGAAGTCAGCCGCTGGCGACGGGAATCCCATGTCAGTGTCCTCCGTTCCGGCCGGACAACACGAATGTGCGGTTCTCGCTGGCGTCCGGTGTGATGTCGCTGAAAATTGAAACCGACATCTCGATCCAATGGTTTGCCGTTCTCAGCGAGCAGCACCAGTTTATCCGGCCCAGCTCCTGAACAAAATCAGCCGTAGTTACTGTCCTTTTTCCGCCTGGCGCTGTGTGCATGGCGGATCTGAACGCCGATTCAATGTCATTACGACGTGGCATAGTCCCTCCTTTTTTTATAAATACTGTTTTTATATACAGTAGTTTTAATTAACGAAGGAGGCAATATCAGCGCTGACTATTAATTTCCAGCGCTGACGTAACGGGCTGAATTATTTAGCGATGAGTTGATCCACTTTTTCCTTCAGTTCGTCCAGCTCCTGTCTGAGTGACGTAATTTCATCCAGTTGCGTCACATTTTGTTCATGTAGCCCCTGAACGGCAGCCACCAGGTCAGA
>NZ_JACHZE010000015.1 GCF_014193285.1 Atlantibacter sp. RC6 | reverse complement strand
CCTCATTCCTCACTGAATTATCGGACGCCAGCGGAATTTGCAGCGGGCTGGCGAAATGGAAAAATTGAAGGTAAACAAACCGACATTACTAACTGACGATTGTGTTTAATACTGGGGGCAGGTCAATTATATCTAAATGAATTTTAGCCGTTTTGTTTAAATGGAACTTGGGGCCATTTCAGTTTCATTGTAGTGTTATAAAAAAGCAGCACCTGTGCTAACAGGTGCCGCTTATGCCTTATATATCAGTATCTATCATAACAGAGTTAGACTGGTTGACTGGATTTTTTTTGCTTTGAATATAAGGCGGCACATAAGATCCCTTGCATGCCTCCAGGTAATCTGACCACCATTGCATCATCGCCTTACGGGCATCCAGATATTGCGCCTTGTGAATGTAGGCTGCCCGAACGCTATTGCGTTCTTGATGGCTCATCTGCCGTTCAACCGCATCCTGCGCCCATAGTCCAGATTCCATCAAGGCACTACAGGCCATTGCCCGGAATCCGTGACCGCAGATTTCATCTTTTGTGTCATAACCCATAAGGCGCAAAGCCTTGTTAACCGTGTTTTCGCACATTGGTTTATATGGATTATGGTCACCGGGGAATATCAATTCCTGATGCCCGGATATATCCCGTATCTGTTTCAGAATAGCGATGGACTGACGAGAGAGGGGAACTATATGTGGCGTGCGCATTTTTGCACCACGTCCAGAATAACGTACACCGGGGATGGCTTCACGGGTGGCCGGAATGGTCCAGATTTTGTTTCTAAAATCGATCTCAGACCAACGGGCAAAGCGCAATTCGCTGGAACGGATGAAGAGGTGTAGAGTAAGTGATACCGCCAAACGGGTTAATTCTCGCCCTTGCTTGTAGTCCTCAATGCGAGTCAACAGTTCCGGTAGTTTCTCCAGCGGAAGGGCAGGGTAGTGGCGTTTAACGGGCGGGGCGATTATACCGTCCAGATTGGCCGCTGGATTATGCTCTATCAACTCCTGATGCACGGCATGACGCATGATGTTGCACATATGCTGTCGGGTTCGTGCCGCCACTTCCAGAAGACCTTTTTTCTCAATCCCTTTCAGCAGGTCGATGAAATGGCGGGTTTTCAGTTCTGTTACTGGCAGATGTCCAATTATCGGGAAGATATGATTGTTCATGCTGGCAAGCAGACGAGCGGCATGGTTCTCGGACCATGCACGGTTGCTTTTATGCCAGCTTAGTGCCACTGATTTGAAGGTTTCCTCTGGTGATGCAATGGCCCTTTCAGCAGATCGCTGTTGTGCTGGATTGATATTCTGCGCCAGCAATTTACGGATACCGTCACGCTGTTGACGGGCATTAGCCAGAGACACATCGGGATAGGCGCCTAAGCCGAGGCGAGATTCTTTTCTATTGATACGATATTTGAGATACCAGAGACGTGAACCGCCCGGATTGACCAAAAGGTATAGACCGTGCGAGTCGGAGACTTTGAAGGGTTTTGTAGATGATTTTAAGTTGCGGATTTTTGAGTCGTTAAGAGACATTTGGGGGTCACTCCGTCATCGAACCAACTTGACCCCAAATCTGACCACCAAATTCTCCCGATGCGGAGGGAAAACTGAAAATGCATCGGGAAGACTTTTCACGCTAACTCATTGAATATGAATCACATAAGGATTCGCAAAGCGGCATGAAAACAAGAATTTGGCTCCTCTGACTGGACTCGAACCAGTGACATACGGATTAACAGTCCGCCGTTCTACCGACTGAACTACAGAGGAATCGTGTGGAGGCTTATCTTAGCGGGGGAAAACTTTTTGTCAAACCCCATTTCAGCCCTCAGCACGCGACTGACCACTTTGCCGACGTTTCGCTGAAAATGCCAACAAAAATTGTGGAAATACTTTGCAGTAACGCCGTTCCTCACTCATCATTGAAAAGTCGTTTTACTTTCCTGATGGATTCACCTTGAGCTTATCCACTTCGCTGCGGCGCACCTTGTCGCGCACGCACTGGCACGGCCGTAGAAAAAGTTATCGTACCCTTTACTGGCGGGAAATTATGCCGCTGGCGGTGCCGATCTTTATAGAAAACACCTGCGTACTGTTGATGGGGGTGCTCAGCACCTTCCTGGTGAGCTGGCTGGGCAAAGAAGCGATGGCGGGCGTGGGTCTTGCCGATAGCTTTAACATGGTGATCCTGGCGTTTTTTGCGGCTATTGACCTGGGGACCACCGTGGTCGTGGCCTTTAGCCTCGGCAAGCGCGACCCGAAACGCGCCCGTGCGGCGGCGCGTCAGTCGCTGATACTGATGACGCTTGTCGCCGTGGTGCTGGCAGCGGTGATCCACTACTTTGGTAAAGAAATTATCGATGTTGTGGCGGGCGAGGCGTCCGTCCAGGTGAAACAACTGGCCCTCAATTATCTCCAACTGACGGTATGGAGCTACCCGGCGGCGGCGATTACGCTTATCGGCAGTGGGGCATTGCGCGGGGCAGGGAACACCAAAATTCCGCTACTGATTAACGGCGGGATGAATATTCTTAACATTATGATCAGCAGCGTGCTGATTTACGGCCTGTTTTCCTGGGACGGGCTGGGATTCTCCGGGGCGGGGCTGGGTCTCACGCTGTCGCGCTATATCGGCGCGCTGGGCATTATTTATGTGTTGATGATCGGCTTTAACCCGGCGCTTAAGATCACGTTACGCAGCTATTTCACCCGCCTTGATATCTCCATTCTGCGTGAAGTGTTAGGGATTGGCGTGCCGGCAAGCGTAGAGTCGGTGCTGTTTAACTGCGGTAAATTGCTCACCCAGATGTTTGTCGCCGGCATGGGCACCAACGTGATTGCCGGTAACTTTATCGCTTTCTCCGTGGCGGCGCTGATTAACCTGCCGGGTAACGCATTGGGTTCGGCATCGACCATTATTGTCGGAAAACGTCTTGGTAAAGGGCAGATAAGCCAGGCGGAGCTGCAACTGCGCCATATTTTCTGGATTTCAACCCTCGGATTAACCGCCATCGCCTGGCTGAGCGCACCGTTTGCCGGGCTTATCGCGTCGTTCTATACCCGTGAGCAGGACGTTATCGAAGTAGTTAAACATCTGCTGTGGTTGAACGCGCTGTTCATGCCGATTTGGGCGGCGGCGTGGGTGCTTCCCGCCGGGCTGAAAGGCGCGCGCGACGCCCGTTTCGCCATGTGGGTGACCATGCTGGGCATGTGGGGGTGCCGGGTCGTTGCCGGTTACGTGCTGGGGATTATGCTCGGCATGGGCGTCATCGGGGTATGGCTGGGTATGTTCCTCGACTGGGCGGTGCGCGGCCTCTTCTTCTACTGGCGTATGATGAGTGGACGCTGGTTGCAGAAGTACCCGCGCAGCAAAAAAACTGACGTTACGCGTCAGGCTGCGGCGCAGGCTGGCGACGGTTAACCAGCATCGCCAGCACAAACAGCAGACTGAATACCAGCACGATCGTGGGCGCGGGGGCGCTGTCGAGATAAAATGACAGCCAGATCCCGCTCAGCGACGCGATAATCGCCACGCCAACCGCCGCCAGCAGCATCGCCCCAAAGCTGCGGGTAATCAAAAAGGCTATCGCGCCGGGCGCGATCAGCATCGCAATGGCAAGAATAATCCCCACCGCTTTTAGCGAGGCGACAATCGCCAGCGCCAGCAAGACTAACAGCCCGTAATGCAGCAGCCTGATGCGCAGCCCCACCGCCTGGGCTTGTACCGGGTCGAAGGCGTGCAGCACCAGGTCGCGCCATTTCACGGCGATGACCGTCACGGTGAGCAGCGTGACCAGCGCAGTATCGCGGATGTCGCTGTTGCCGATGCCCAGCATATCGCCAAACAGAATATGGTCGAGATGTACCTCCGGCTGGAGCCAGACATACAGCACCAGCCCGAAACCAAACATGCCGGAAAACACGATGCCCATCGCCGTGTCGTGACGGATGCGGCTATTGTTTTTCAGATAGCCGGTCGCCAGTGCGCATAGCATCCCCGCCACAAACGCGCCGGGCGCGAAGGGCAGGCCGAGCATCCACGCGATCACCACGCCGGGAAACACCGCGTGGCTCATGGCATCGCCCATCAGCGCCCAGCCTTTAAGCACCAAAAAGCAGGAGAGCAGGGCGCAGGGAATGGCGATCAGCACTGAAATGATCAGCGCGTTGACCATAAAGTCGAAGCCCAGCGGGGCCATAATCCATTCAGTCATGGGGCACCGCCTGGCGGGTCATCCGCCGTTTGCGCGCTGCAATAACGCCGTGTTGCGGAGCAAGGAAAAACGCCAGCACAAACAGCAGGGTTTGCAGGGTGACGATAATGCCGCCCGTCGCCCCGTCAAGGTAATAACTCAGCCATGCGCCGAAGAAGCTGGTCAGGCTGCCGAGCGCCACGGCGATAATAATCAGCCGGGGAAAGCGATCGGTAAACAGCCACGCCGTCGCGCCGGGGGTGACCACCATGGAAATCACCAGGAACGCGCCGACGGTTTGCAACGCCGCCACGGTACAGGCTGACAGCAGGGTAAAGAACAGGCATTTCAGCAGTACCGGGTTCAGGCCAACGGCCCGGGCATGGGTTTCATCAAAAAACGTGACCAGCAGATCTTTCCATTTCACCAGTAAAATCAGCAGGGTAATCCCGCTAATTAGCGAGAGCTGGAGGATGTCCGAAGGCGCGATGGTGAGCACGTTGCCCATCACAATCGACCGAATATTCACGGCGGTGGGGTTGAGCGACACCATAAACAGCCCGAGAGCGAAAAATGAAGAGAAGATCAGGCCGATAATCACGTCCTCGCGCAGCCGGGTGCGATGATTCAAAAACAGCATCGCGGCGGCAGCCAGCCCGCCGGAGAAAAACGCGCCCAACGAGAAGGGCAGCCCGAGCATCCATGCGCCCGCCACGCCGGGGACGATCGCATGGGAAAGCGCATCGCCAATCAGCGACCAGCCTTTAAGCATCAAATAGCAGGAGAGAAATGCGCAAACGCCGCCCACCAGCGCCGAGACCCACATGGCGTTGACCATCCAGCCGTAGCTAAAGGGCTCAAGCAGCCAGCTCATACCGCCTCCTGGCAGGTGCTGAACAGATGATGTGACACGCCGCCAAACGCCCGTTCGATATTGGCATGGGTAAAGGTGTCGGCGGTTTTCCCGCAGGCCACCACGCTGCCGTTAATCAACAGAGTATGATCGCAAAATGACGGCACGCTGGCGAGATTATGGGTGGAAACCAGTAGCGTGCGGCCTTCGTCGCGCAACTGACCGAGCAGGGTCACGATTTGCTGCTCGGTTTTCACATCCACACCGGTAAAGGGTTCATCCAGTAAAATCAGCTGCCCGTTCTGCGCCAGCGCCCGCGCCAGAAAGACGCGTTTTTTCTGGCCGCCGGAGAGCTCGCCGATTTGCCGTTGGCGTAAATGACCCATATCCACTCGCGCCAGCGCCTGATCGGCGGCATGGCGATCGGCGGCGGACGGACGGCGCAACATGCCCATATAGCCGTAGCGCCCCATCATGACCACATCTTCCACCAGCACCGGGAAATTCCAGTCCACCTCTTCGGATTGCGGTACATAGCTCACCAGGTTATTGCCGAGCGCGGTTTTCACTGGCATGCCCAACAGGGTAATAGTGCCGTGCGCCAGCGGCACCAGCCCCATAATGGCTTTAAACAGCGTCGATTTTCCCGCGCCGTTGACGCCGAGCAGCGCGGTGATGCTGCCCTGCGGAAGTTGAAACGACGCGTCGCGCAGGGCGGTGTGGCCATTGCGCCAGGTGACGGTCGCCTGGTTAACCGCCACGCCGGGTCCGTGACGTGAGATATCTGAAGTTTGAACTCGCCTGAAAGGAGAAATCATTGTGCTGCCCCCTCGCGGATGCCGGTGACGATGGTGTCGGTGGTGACGCGTAGCAAATCGATATAGGTGGGAACCGGGCCGTCGGCTTTGCTCAGTGAATCGACATACAGTACGCCGCCGTAATGCGCGCCGGTCTCCCGGGCCACCTGGCGGGCTGGCTTATCGGATACGGTACTTTCACTGAAAATCGTCGGGATGCGCTCGCGCTTAATGGTGTCCACCACGTTGCGTACCTGCTGCGGCGTGCCTTGCTGATCGGCATTGATGGGCCACAGATACAGCTCTTTCAGCCCCATATCCCGGGCCAGATAGGAAAATGCCCCTTCGCTGGTTACCAGCCAGCGCTGCGGCGGCGGCAGTTGATCGAGCTTTTGATGCAGCGGCGCAAGAGTGGCGGCAATTTTTTGCTTATAGCGTTGGGCATTCGCGCGATAGGTGTCGGCATTGGCCGGATCGTGCTCAACAAAAGCATCGCGGATGTTATCCACGTAAATCATGGCGTTATCCGGCGACATCCATGCGTGAGGGTTAGGTTTGCCCTGATACGGCCCATTACCGATGGCCATCGGTGTGATGCCTTTCGTGACCACCACTTCCGGCACGCCTTTAAGATGCTGATAAAACTTGGCAAACCACAGCTCCAGGTTCATGCCATTAACAAGGATCAGCTTTGCCCCCTGGGCGCGTTTGATATCGCCAGGCGTGGGCTGATACTCGTGAATTTCTGCGCCGGGTTTGGTGATGGATTCCACATCAGCGGCGTCCCCGGCCACGTTTTTCGCCATGTCGGCAATGATGGTGAACGTCGTGACTGCTTTAAATTTTTCCTGCGCGCTGGCGTGAAAAGACATCAGCATGGCAACCAGTGCCGTTATTGCAGCCGCACTGCGCCCCTTTCCGGTTCCCATCATGCCTCTCTCCTGATTGATATTTCATCGTTTATAGCACCTGCTATAAAACATAGCCTAAGCTATATGAGAGGGCAAATGATAATTGTTATCATCGAAATTCATAAAATCAGGTAATCAGGATAACTTTTCAGAATGGAGAGAATGGGCATTTCACACCAGGGTGGCTATAAGATCATACTTCTGTAACATTCGGTCATGTTTTGACAATCTATGCTTAAAGTTCTGACTCAATAAGGAACGCTATGCTTCGTTTAATATTGGTTTCATTTTTACTTCTGGTTTCTGCGCTGCGAGCGTCCTGGGCGACTACCTATCCATTGCCGCCCGAAGGCAGCCGCCTGGTGGGCAGTAATATCACCATCACGATACCGGAAGGCAACACCGAGCCGCTCGAACACTTTGCGGCGATGTACGGGCTTGGGCTCAGCAATATGCTGGAGGCCAATCCGGGCGTTGATCCGTATCTGCCTAAACCTGGCAGCCAGTTAATTATTCCTCAGCAGGTGATCCTGCCGGATACGCCGCGTAAAGGGATTGTGGTGAACAGCGCCGAAATGCGCCTCTATTACTATCCGCCAGACAGCGGAACCGTGGTGGTGCTGCCGATTGGTATCGGCCAGGCGGGCCGCGAGACGCCGCGCAACTGGGTAACCAAAGTCGAGCGTAAACAAGAAGCGCCATCATGGACGCCGACCGCCAATACCCGCCGCGAATACGCCAAAGAGGGTGTTACGTTGCCGGCGTTTGTGCCTGCCGGGCCGGATAACCCGATGGGGCTGTATGCGATTTATATTGGCCGCCTGTATGCCATCCACGGCACCAACGCCAATTTTGGGATCGGCCTGCGGGTGAGCCAGGGCTGTATCCGTTTGCGCGACGATGACATTAAATTGCTGTTCGATAATGTCCCGGTGGGAACGCGTGTACAGCTGATCGATCAGCCGGTAAAAACCACCATTGAACCGGACGGCACGCGTTGGCTGGAAGTCCACGAGCCGCTATCGCGCAACCGCACCGAGTTTGAATCGGATAAACGTGTGCCGATCACCTTAACCGGGGCGTTGCGTAAGGAAGTGGAAAGCCCGGATGCCGATGCGCAGATTGTTGCCGAAGCTCTTGAGCGCCGCTCGGGCATGCCGGTACAGATTAATCATGTGGTCGGGACGACCTTTTAATTCCCCATATTACGAACCGAACCAGGCTTAAACGCCTGGTTTTTTTTCGTTCGTTTTGTTGATTCGGCGTTTATCTTTCCACTGGTAAGATTATTTCATCGACACGTACTCCTGAATCGCTGAGGTGAAAAATGACGACCACTCAAATTCTGATGCTGATAGCCCTGACCTGCTGGTCGGTTTACAAACAAACCATCCGCACCGAAGTGAACGGTAAAGGCCGGTTCAAAATGGCGAAAATTTACGGCATTGTCGGCCTGGTGGTTGGCGGCTTTTACCTGCCGACCGATGCCATCGCCTGGGCAACCGTTGTGTTAAGCGTTGGCGCAAGCGCGCTGGTGGGAGTGATGCGCGGTAATTTAACGCGTCTGAGCATTGAGGGCGGTAAAGTCTTCAGCCAGGGAAGCGCGCTGACGATTGGTTTATTCCTTGGGCTGGTAGCGTTTAAATTCCTGCTCGGCACCTGGCTGTATTTTAACCATCCGCAGCCGCATAACGGTTTTGGGGAAATCCTCGTGCTGATTGCCATCATGGTGGCAGTGCAGGCGCAGATAGTCTGGGTGCGGGCTCAAAAAGTTATGGCGGGAATGGTGCCGTCTGTACAGTAATATTCTTTCCTGCCTGCGGCGCAGACCCGTTACGGAAGCTGCGCCGCATTTTATTTATCTGATCCATCATAAACATTTCAACCGTCAAATCAGTTTCTTAGTATTGGCTTTCACGCCTGGCTGCGTTAAGGAAATCATCAATGGAATTGATGACTAATTGTGCATTTCGCAACTTCGATGTTATATTAAAATATAACTTTCGGAGGTTTAATATGTTTACTACTCGTTTAAAAAAGGTCGGCGGATCCATCATGTTGGCGGTTCCTCCCGCCGTGCTGAAAACGCTGGAACTGTCTACGGACAGCGAAGTGGGTATGACCATTGATAATGGCTGCCTGATTATTGAACCCCAGAAACGGCCCCGTTATTCACTTGAAGAGTTGCTGGCGCAGTGTGATCCCAACGCCGAAATGAGCGAAGAGGATCGTGAATGGATGGATGCGCCGCCGGTGGGCAAGGAGATTCTATAAATGGACAGAGGCGAAATCTGGCTTGTTTCACTCGATCCCATTGCTGGTCATGAACAAAGCGGAAAGCGTCCGGTGCTTATCGTATCGAAGGCATCGTTTAATACGTTTACCCGTCTACCCGTTGTCGTTCCCGTTACCCGTGGCGGACACTTTGCCCATGCTGCTGGGTTTACCGTTTCACTAGACGGGACCGGCACCAAAACAACGGGCGTCATTCGCTGCGACCAGCCCAGAACCATCGATATGGTAGCCAGGAGCGGCAAGCGTGTGGAACGTATTCCCGAGGCGATAGTGAATGAAGTACTGGCCAGGCTGGAAGCTATTCTGAACTGATGTTTCTGGGAGGTAGCGAGACAGGGAAAAGCTATAAAAACAAAAAAGCAGATACCTTCCGATATCTGCTTTTTCTAAATTTGGCTCCTCTGACTGGACTCGAACCAGTGACATACGGATTAACAGTCCGCCGTTCTACCGACTGAACTACAGAGGAATCGTGTGAACGGGGCGCATAGTATCGACCCACCGAATGCTTGTCAAAGCCTGTTTTTGATTTTGAGTGCGTTTGCTGATTAATTCCACAACTTGCCGAAAATCCGGGTGAAAACGCTCACCCGGACGGTGTTGCGCGGTTAGCGGAACGGCGGTTCGTTAAAGGTGCGCAGTTTACGGGAATGGAGGCGGTCGCCCTCGGCGCGCAGTAAATCTATCGCCCGGATGCCAATCTGCAAATGCTCGGAAATCGCCCCTTCGTAAAACCGGTTTGCCTGGCCGGGGAGTTTAATTTCACCGTGCAAGGGTTTATCCGATACGCACAGCAGCGTGCCGTAGGGCACCCGGAAGCGATAGCCCTGAGCGGCGATGGTGGCGCTTTCCATATCAATCGCCACGGCGCGACTTAAGTTAAAACGCAACGCCGAGGCGCTGTAGCGCAACTCCCAGTTGCGGTCATCGGTGGTGACGACCGTGCCGGTACGCAACCGCTGTTTGACCTCTTCCCCAGGCATGCCGCTCACCTGTTTGGTGGCGTCGTACAGCGCGCGCTGCACTTCGGCAATGCTCGGGATCGGGATATCCGGCGGCAGTACCGCGTCCAGGACGTGGTCATCGCGCAGATAAGCGTGAGCCAGCACATAATCGCCGATCGCCTGGCTTTCGCGCAGCCCGCCGCAGTGGCCAATCATCATCCACACGTCCGGGCGCAGCACCGCCAGATGGTCGCAGATAGTTTTTGCGTTCGACGGCCCGACGCCGATATTCACCAGCGTGATCCCCTGTCCGTCCTGCGTGATCAAATGCCAGGCCGGCATCTGGTGTTTCTTCCAGGCCAGATCGGAAATCGCCTCCTCAGGCGCTTCGGTATCCGCGGTGATCCAGATGCCGCCCGCGCAGGAGAGTGCGATGTACGGGCTGTCCGGGTCGAGGATCTGGCTGCATCCCCAGCGCACAAACTCATCTACGTAGCGGGTGTAGTTAGTAAACAGCACAAACGGCTGGAAATGCTCTACCGGCGTACCGGTGTAGTGGCGCAGCCTCGCCAGCGAGAAATCGACCCGGCGCGCGTCAAAATGCGACAGCGGGTAAAACTCGGTGGGGTGGAAAATCCCATCGGCGGTTTCGTCGCCGATTTGCGCCAGTTCGGTGGTGGGGAAATGGCGCGCCAGACCGGCGCTCATGGAGCGGTCCAGCGTCAGCGCCGAGCCGTCAATCACGTAAGGATAGGGGATTTCATGTGGCGACGGCGCCACTTCGATGATCGCGCCGTAATCGTGATACAGCAGCTCCAGTTGTTCCGCCAGATAGGCGCGGAACAGCGCCGGGCGGGTAATGGTGGTGGTGTAACAGCCAGGATGGGTAAACCGGGCGTAAGCGCGGGTCTTTTTCGGATTAACCGCCGTGCCGTCCCAGCTCACTTGCAGTTGCGGATAAACAAACAGCCCGCTGGCGCGGCGGGTGGCATCCGGCAATTTTCCTTCTGAAATGTACAGGCTAATGGCGTCGCGCAGGGCGTTTACCGCCTGGTCGTAAAGGGCTTCCAGTTGATCCAGCGCCTGTTCTGGCGTCAGGCTTACTACGGCTTGGTTCATCTTCTCTCCTTATCCCGGCAAGCTGTCGGGTGCAACATTACCGATAGTATGTCACAGGAGTAATACAGTCGTGTGTTGAATAGCAACCTCTGTAAAACTCATCCGTCTGAATGATTGCCACCCTGAACCGACTGTTAATGTTCAACAATCCGCATCGGACTGGTGATCTTCGCCGCAAATTTCTACTTGCGGGGTGCGCAGCCTGACGGGCGCGCGGCTATGTTTAAGATTCTGGACGGTCCGGAAACCGCGCATCCCAGCCAGCCACGTGATGGCAAACTCATCTCTTTGATTGTTAATAAACAGGCCTGTCCGAATGCCCGTGTATTGACGAAGCCCGTGATTTTTCCCGCGCCAGCGTTGGCGCCGTGTCTGAACAGTGCGAGGAATATCCGAATGTCTTTGAAAATAAAACAATTACCGCTGCATATCGCCATTGTCGGTTGTTTAACCACGGCATTTTATGCCCAGGCGGATATCAAAATCGGCGTGGCGGGGCCCTTCACCGGCCCGAACGCCACTTACGGCGCGCAATACTGGAAGGGCGCAACCCAGGCGGCGGAGGATATCAACGCCGCTGGCGGCATTAAAGGCGAGAAAATCGTACTGGTTCAGGGAGATGACGCCTGTGAACCCAAGCAGGCGGTGGCGGTAGCCAACCGCATGGTAGATGAATCAAAAGTCTCGGCGGTGGTAGGGCACTTCTGTTCTTCTTCCACCATGCCCGCGTCCGAAGTGTATGACGAGGCGGGTGTGCTGACTATCACGCCGGGCTCCACCAATCCGCAGGTCACCGAGCGCGGCATGAAGGGTATGTTCCGCATGTGCGGGCGCGATGACCAGCAGGGCGTCGTGGCGGCCAACTATATGCTCGACACGCTGAAAGCGAAGAAAATCGCCATCATTCACGATAAAGACACCTATGGACAGGGCCTCGCCGACGCCACCAAAGCGGCGCTGGAAAAACGCGGCACCAAAGAGGTGTTGTACGAAGGGCTGTCACGCGGTGAAAAAGACTTTAACGCCCTGGTGACCAAAATCGGTTCGCTGAAACCCGACGTGGTTTACTTCGGCGGCTGCCATCCGGAAGCGGGCCCGCTGGTGCGCCAGATGCGTGAGCAGGGCGTGCAGGCGAAATTCTTCTCCGGCGACTGCGTAGTGACCGAAGAGATGGTGACCGCAGCGGGTGGCCCGCAGTTTACCAACGGCGTGTTGATGACCTTCGGCAACGATCCGCGCACCATCCCGGCGGGTAAAACGGTGATCGAAAAATTCCGCGCCAGCGGTTTTGAGCCGGAAGGCTACACCCTTTACGCCTACGCCTCCATCCAGGCAATTGCCGCAGCCTATAACGGCGCGGGGAAAGATAACGAAAAAGCCAGTGAGTGGTTGAAATCCAATACCGTGGATACGGTGATGGGCCCCAAATCCTGGGACGGCAAGGGCGACCTGAAAGTCTCGGATTACGTGGTCTATCAGTGGGATGACAAAGGCAAATACAAACAACTGTAGTTTGCCGCCCCGTCCGTTTTGCCGCCAGGTAAAACGCCGCGACACTGAAAGCTGCCCGGCTGGCGGGCAGCTTTCTCACTGGCGAGAGTGTTGATATGGATGCTTTTTTTCTCCAACAGCTGATTAACGGGCTGACGTTAGGCGCTGTCTACGGTTTGATCGCCATCGGCTACACCATGGTTTACGGCATTATCGGGATGATCAATTTCGCCCACGGCGAAGTCTATATGATCTCCGCGTATCTCTGTGCCATCGGGCTGGCGCTGCTGGCCAGTTTCGGCATTCACTCCTTCCCGCTGCTGATCTTCGGCACGCTGATTTTCACTATCGCCGTGACCGCCGTATACGGCTGGGCAATTGAGCGGATCGCCTACCGGCCGCTGCGCAACTCCACCCGGTTGGCTCCGCTGATCTCCGCCATCGGTATGTCGCTGATCCTGCAAAACTACGTTCAGCTAAGCCAGGGACCAAATCAGCAGGGTATTCCCACGCTGCTGACCGGGGTGCTGCGCTTCCATGTTGACGACGGGGTGGTACAAATCACCCTGACTAAAATCTTTATCCTGGTGGCTGCCGTGGTGGGGATGGGGGTACTGACGTGGATTATTCAGTTTACCCGGCTGGGGCGGATTTGCCGCGCCACCCAGCAGGACCGGCGCATGGCTTCGATACTTGGCATCAACACCAACCGGGTGATCTCGCTGGTATTTGTGATTGGCGCATCGATGGCCGGGCTGGCGGGGGTGTTGGTCACCATGAACTACGGGACCTTTGACTTCTACGCCGGTTTTATTATCGGCATTAAAGCCTTTACCGCGGCGGTGCTGGGGGGGATTGGCTCACTGCCCGGCGCCATGCTTGGCGGCCTGCTGTTAGGGGTTGCCGAAGCGCAGTTCGCCGGGCTGGTGAACTCCGATTACAAAGACGTGTTTTCGTTTTCACTGCTGGTGGTGATCCTGATTTTTCGCCCGCAAGGCTTGCTGGGCCGTCCCGTGGTCGCGAAGGTGTAAGGGGTAAACGATGACAGATGCGGCACTGAAGCCAGGAATCGATATCAAAAAATGCCTGCTGGATACCGTACTGGCAGGGTTATGCGCATTAGTGGTGTTTGGGCCGATAGTCGGGGTGGTACTGCGAGGCTACAGTTATACGCTGTCGCCGGATCGCGTGGCGCTGCTGGTGGCGGCGGTGATGGCAGGGCGCTTCGTCCTGAGCCTGGCGCTGCAAACGTCGCGCGGGCGGCGGTTTGCCCGGCAGTTTGAAAGCGCGGACGACGGCGTCTACGTGCGCCCCGTCGATTATCAATCGCCGCTGCGCTGGGTGATCCCGCTGTTGATGGTGCTGGCGTTGCTGTTCCCCTTTGTCGCCACCAAATACTTGCTCACCGTGGCGATCCTTGGGCTAATCTACGTGTTGCTCGGGTTGGGGCTGAATATCGTGGTAGGCCTGGCCGGGCTACTCGATCTGGGCTATGTGGCGTTTTACGCCATTGGCGCTTACGGGCTGGCACTGGGTTATCAGTATCTGGGGCTGGGGTTTTGGGTGATGCTGCCGCTGGGCGCGCTTCTCGCCGCGCTGGCCGGGGCGCTGCTCGGCTTTCCGGTCTTGCGGATGCACGGGGATTACCTGGCGATTGTTACCCTCGGGTTCGGGGAGATCATCCGGCTGGTGCTCAACAACTGGCTGAGCTTCACCGGCGGGCCGAACGGGATTTCCGTCCCGGCGCCGACACTGTTCGGGCTGGAGTTTTCCCGGCGCGCCAAAGACGGCGGCGTGCCTTTTCATGAATTCTTCGATATTTCTTATAACCCTAACCTGAAGTTTATTTTTATCTACGCGGTACTGGTTCTGGTGGTGCTGCTGGTGCTTTTTATTAAGCATCGTCTGACGCGAATGCCGATAGGCCGGGCCTGGGAGGCGCTGCGCGAAGATGAAATCGCTTGCCGCTCGCTGGGGCTCAACCACGTGCTGGTGAAGCTGTCGGCCTTTATGCTCGGGGCGTCGACCGCCGGCATCGCCGGGGTGTTCTTCGCCACTTATCAGGGATTTGTTAATCCAACCTCATTTACCTTCTTCGAATCGGCGTTGATCCTCGCCATTGTGGTGCTGGGGGGCATGGGCTCGACGCTCGGCGTCGTGCTGGCCGCGTTTGTACTCACGGTGGCGCCGGAACTGCTGAGGAGCTTTGCCGAATACCGCGTACTGCTGTTCGGCGTGTTAATGGTGGTGATGATGATCTGGCGACCCCGTGGACTGGTGCGCACCAGCCGCGCCGGGTTCGCCACCCGTAAAGGAGTGGCGCCATGAGCGACAGCATCCTGCGGGTTGAGCATCTGATGATGCATTTTGGCGGCATCAACGCGCTTAACGACGTCAATCTGGACGTGGAGCGCGGTTCGATCACCGCGCTAATCGGGCCGAACGGGGCGGGTAAAACCACGGTATTTAACTGTCTGACCGGGTTTTATCACGCCACCGGCGGCGCGATCCTGCTGAATACGCGCACCCCTACCGACATCATCCAGGTGCTGGGGCAAAAACTGCGCGCCAATGATTTCCTTCATCCCCGACGGCTTGGTTCGCGGCTCTACTACAAAATGTTTGGCGGCACCCATCTGGTGAACCGTGCCGGGCTGGCGCGCACTTTCCAGAATATCCGCTTATTCCGTGAAATGTCGGTAGTGGAAAACCTGCTGGTGGCCCAGCACATGCTGGCGAACCGTAATCTGGTTGCCGGGATTTTTAATACCGCCGCTTATCGCAGGGCCGAAAACCAGGCGCTGGACCGGGCGTTTTACTGGCTGGAAGTGGTGGAGATGGTGGATTGTGCCAACCGGCTGGCGGGCACGCTTTCTTATGGGCAGCAGCGCCGGTTAGAAATCGCCCGCGCCATGTGCACCGGGCCGGAGATGATCTGCCTTGATGAACCCGCCGCCGGGCTTAACCCGGTGGAAACCCACGCCCTGAGCCGCATTCTACGGCTGCTGCGCCAGCAGCACGGCGTCACGGTGCTGCTGATTGAGCACGACATGGGCATGGTGATGGAGATTTCCGACCACGTTATCGTACTGGATCACGGCAACGTCATCGCGCGCGGCGCGCCGCAGGACATTCAGCACAACCCCAGCGTTATCGCCGCCTATCTGGGCGCAGAGGAAGAGGAGGTCACGGGATGAAGCCGTTGCTGGAGTTTCGCGATGTTGACGTGTTTTATGGGCCGATTCAGGCGCTGAAAGGCATTTCTCTGACGGTGAACGAAGGCGAAACCGTCTCGCTGATTGGCGCGAACGGCGCGGGCAAATCTACCCTGCTGATGTCGATTTTCGGCCAGCCGCGCATCGCCAACGGGCAAATTCTCTACCGGGGAGAAGATATCAGCCGCCGCTCCACCCATTTTATCGCCAGCAACGGCATAGCTCAGGCACCGGAAGGACGGCGCATTTTCCCGGATATGACGGTGGAGGAAAACCTGCTGATGGGCGCAATCGCCATCGGTAACCGCTATCAGAAAGAAGATAAAGCGCGCATGTTTGAGTTATTCCCCCGGCTTGAGGAGCGTCGCAGCCAGCGGGCGATGACGCTTTCCGGCGGCGAGCAGCAAATGCTGTCTATCGCCCGGGCGCTGATGAGCCGCCCAAAACTTCTGTTGCTGGATGAGCCGAGCCTGGGACTCGCGCCGCTGGTGGTGAAACAGATTTTTCATATCCTGCGCGAGCTGACTCAGCAGGGGGTGACGCTGTTTCTGGTGGAGCAAAACGCTAACCACGCGCTAAAACTCTCCGACCGCGGGTATGTGATGACCAACGGAGAAATTCGCCTGAGCGGGAGCGGGGCGGAACTGCTGGTGAACCCGGAAGTGAGGAAAGCGTATCTGGGTGGGGTGTGAGGCGGTTAAAACGCAGCACTGCTGGAATACAGATTCCAGATCCAGCAAACAAACTGGACGGGCCTGGCCTCCCTTTGCCAGGATGCGCTGACTGCCACTATCAGGAGAGGAAAACAAACATGGAAGGTCAATTAGTCTTCTGTTCCGACGCCATACTGCGCTTTTGCTCGGAGTATGATGACACAACCGCCGTACCGCTGCTTTCAATACAACAGACGTTCGCCGAAGCCGATCCGTACTTCCTGCTGAAATATTTTCGCCACCGGGTCGTGATAGAACAAGGCACCACTCTGGCGAGTATTTTTCTGGCGATCGAACCCTGGAAAGCGCTGTTAACGGCCTGGCTGGACCGGGACGTGGGCGCTTACATTGATGAGGTTAAAAAGCCCTCAGGCTCCACATCCTGCGATCTCGAGTGGATTGGTATCGATCGCCGGACGTCGGTTTATCGCGCTTATCATTATCAACCCCGGGAAGAAGACGAGTCTCTTCAGGATTATTTTAATCGCGAGCAAACCCCCTCCGATGAATTTGACATTGAAAGCCACTGTGATGCGTCAGGGTTTATCAAAGGCGACGAGCAGCGCTGGAGCATCAGTGAAGATATCCATCAAATTAAAAATCTGCCGGTGATCCTCTGTGATAAACAAACGCTTATCGCGCCAGGCAAAGAGGGGTTACTCAGTGACAGCGTAAGTGGCGTGAACAGCGCCCTTAATAGCCGTTACATTTCAGGTGAGACCTCGTTTTCTTTCGCTGATGTGATGGAGGCGATTTTTATTAGCGGGCTGTTTTTCTATTCGCCTCAGTCAGCCGCTGAGAGCTATCAGCAACTGGACGAGAGGCTGGGCGCATTTAAAGAGCACCTGGATAGCCAACCGGAGGGTTCAACCGAGACGGGCAACGACGATAACAAGCCAACGATACACATCGCGGACGGCGCGTTTGATTCCATGCTTGACCATATCGAAACCGAGAAAGAAGACTGGCACCTGGTGAAAACGCTTTGCAAGCAGAACCGCTCGCTGCCGGTGAGGATTGGCATAATTACACCCGCCAGGCCCCCTGAAATACCACAGCCAGGCGCACTCTTTGATGAGAGTTGAAACCGCAGCGGGGTGAGCGGCTGCAATAAAAAGCCCGCTTAAGTTTCCTTAAGCGGGCTTCCTGGAATTTGGCTCCTCTGACTGGACTCGAACCAGTGACATACGGATTAACAGTCCGCCGTTCTACCGACTGAACTACAGAGGAATCGTGTGAACGGGGCGCATGTTAACGGGGGCCGATCGCCTTGTCAAAGCCTGTTTTGCATAAAACTTTTTGATTGCTGAATTTTCCGGCAGCCTGGCGATGCAAACGTCGCCTGTAGGCAGAATCGTGATGATTATCAGGGAACTGGCGCCTTTGAGCCTACCTACGCTCGCAAATGGTGCATCCCTACCTCTTATGGGGCAGAAGTAAAACACGATTCCATTCTAAAAATGCATATAAAGATTAGTTTCTCTTATTATCCAGCGGGTTAAGAGGCCATTGCTGTAATGAAAAAAACTGGCAAGCATCTTGCAAATTCCCTGTAACCAGCTTGTTCATGTCATTCATTCCAGGGGGCCATATGAACCTTAGACGCCTGAAGTATTTCGTAAAAATCGTTGATATCGGCAGCCTGACTCAGGCGGCAGAAGTGCTGCACATCGCTCAACCGGCACTGAGCCAGCAGGTAGCAACGCTGGAAGGAGAGATGGATCAGCAACTGCTTATTCGCACCAAGCGCGGCGTTACGCCAACCGAGGCCGGGAAAATTCTCTATGCCCATGCGCGTACCATTCTGCGCCAGTGCGAGCAGGCGCAACTGGCGGTGAATAATGTGGGGCACACCTTAAGTGGTCATGTGTCGATCGGCCTTGCACCGGGAACCGCCGCCGCGGCGATTACCATGCCGCTGTTGCAGGCGGTACGTAATGAACTGCCGGACGTGCTGGTTTATCTTCAGGAAAACAGCGGCGCGCAGTTGAACGACAAACTGCTTGGCGGCCAGCTGGATATGGCGGTGCTCTACGATCGCGCGCCGGTTGCCGGGATCGCCAGCCAGCCGTTGTTGAAAGAGGAGCTGTTTTTAGTCGGCACACGGGATTGCCCGGGGCAGCAAGTGGATTTAGCCAGCGTGGCGGAGATGAATTTATTCCTGCCGCGTGATTTCTGCGCGGTACGTAAACGCGTTGACGAAGCCTTTTCGTTGCGCCGACTGACAGCCAAAATCATTGGCGAAATAGATTCGGCTTCTACACTGACTGCCGCTATCGCCAGTGGCATGGGCGTAACGGTATTGCCGGAATCCGCTGCGCGATCGTTGGCGCAAGCGGCAAACGGCTGGACGGCGCGCATTACCAGCCCGTCGCTGAGTTTGCCACTGTCTTTGAACGTCTCGGCGCATATGTCGCTGTCTCCACAGGCGCAAGCGGTAAAAGAAATTCTTATGTCGCTGATTTCACGTCCTGCGATGGAGGGTCGTGAGCTGTTGCTGGTCAGCTAGGCCATATTCCAGAAAAGAATAAGTTGCTGGTTTTTATTATTTGTTATGCAGAAGCACTGACTTTAACAATAGCGTTATATCAGAATGCTTCTGGGGACATTATGAATTTTCAGCAACTCAAAATTATCCGCGAGGCGGCGAAGCGGGATTACAACCTGACTGAAGTCGCCAGTATGCTCTACACCTCGCAATCCGGCGTCAGCCGCCACATACGCGAGCTGGAAGACGAGCTGGGTATCGAAATTTTTATTCGGCGCGGTAAGCGTTTGTTGGGCATGACGGAGCCGGGCAAAGCGCTGCTGGTCATTGCCGAACGTATTCTGAATGAAGCCAGTAATGTTCGCCGTCTGGCGGATCTGTTCTCCAACGATACCAGCGGTATTCTGACCATCGCTACCACGCACACCCAGGCGCGGTATAGCCTGCCGGCGGTAATTAAATCTTTTCGCGCGCTATTTCCCGAAGTACGGCTGGAACTGATTCAGGGCACACCGCAAGAAATCGAAACCCTGCTGGAAAACGGCACGGCGGATATTGGTATCGCCAGCGAGCGGTTGAGCAACGATCCGCTGCTGGTGGCCTATCCGTGGTTCCGCTGGTCGCACAGCCTGCTGGTCCCCGCTGGGCATGCGCTTTTACACGCCGTGCCGGTTACCCTTGACGAGCTGGGCCGCTGGCCGCTTATCACCTACCGGCAGGGGATCACCGGCCGCTCACGCATCGATGAGGCCTTTGCCCGTAAAGGTATCGTGCCCGATATCGTGCTGAGCGCGCAGGATTCTGACGTGATCAAAACCTATGTTGAACTGGGGCTTGGCATCGGGATTGTGGCGGAGCAGGCGAGCGGCGAGCATGACAGCGGGCAACTGGTCAGGCTGGATGTGCGCCATCTGTTTGATGCCAATACCGTCTGGTTAGGTTTGAAGCGCGGCCAGCTACAGCGCAACTACGTCTGGCGCTTTATCGAGTTATGTAATTCGGCGCTGTCGGTGGATGAGATTAAGCGTCAGGCTTTGGAAAGCGACGAAGTGGTCATTGATTATCAGATATAAAGGTGCCAAAAATTAAAAAGCCCGCTTAAGTTTCCTTAAGCGGGCTTCCTGGAATTTGGCTCCTCTGACTGGACTCGAACCAGTGACATACGGATTAACAGTCCGCCGTTCTACCGACTGAACTACAGAGGAATCGTGTGAACGGGTCGCATAGTAATAGCGAGCCCAATTTGTGTCAATGCAAAATTTAATGCCTTGATTCAATTGGCTGTTTTCGCACCATTTTGCCAGTTTAGTGTACCTTAGCCGCCCAGGGATCCGTTTCGCCTGAATAAAGACGTTTTAAGGGATCCTGACCGTAAAACTGGCTGAAGCGTTGCCACAGCGACGGAAAGCGCGGAGCGAACAACTGCGGCGCGCTAAAGAAATACTCTGACAACACCGCAAAACATTCCGCCGGGTCGGTTGCGGCGTAGGCGTCGATACTGGCGGCGTTTTCGCCTACCAGATCGATTTCATCCTGAATATTACTCATCGCGGCGTGGAGATCGTGCTCCCAACCCGCTACATCGCGCAGCGCGATAAAGGGTACGCCGCTGGCACGATCGCCATTACGCATATCCAGTTTATGGGCAACCTCATGGACAATAAGATTGAAGCCTGATGCATCAAAGGAGTCGTGGATATCCAGCCAGTTGAGAATAATCGGCCCCTGCTGCCAGCTTTGCCCCGATTGTACGCTGCGCTGGTTGTGGACCAGGCCAATATCGTCTTCCCACTCATCATCTACCACAAAGGGTGCCGGATAAATCAGCACTTCATGGAAGCCATCCAGCCATTCAATCCCAAGTTCCATCACCGGCAGGCAAAAAAGAAGGGCGATACGCGCGGATTTCAGTTCGTCGAGTTCAAAACCTTGCAGCGCGACCAGCCGTTTCTGCTGAAGAAAACGTTCAGCCAGGCGGATGAGCTTTTGCTGTTCCCCTGGAGTGAAGCCCGCCAAAACGGGAATGGTGAACGCGTCATCCCAGGGAAGAGGCGTTGTCGAGGTGGATTCATTCGCTTTCCACGGCCACTTAATCATCTATCTGCTCGCAAAGTCGTCATTTGAACAAAATCGAAAGGGCAAGGACTATTAAAATGCCAAATAACCTGGCATCATGGCAACCGTTCAAAACGGAGAGATGCCGGAGCGGCTGAACGGACCGGTCTCGAAAACCGGAGTAGGGGCAACTCTACCGGGGGTTCAAATCCCCCTCTCTCCGCCACTATTCAAGCACTTACACTTGATTGTGTCTGTGACCGAACTCGCGATGAGAAAATTTTGAGAGAAAAAATATAGCCATTTCATTCCGTTCGGCATATTCTGATTTTCGTGAAAAAACACAAAATCTATGTTATGGATGGCAACATGGCTAATAATCTTAATACTGCTGTAGCTCAAATGTCACACGCTACAAAATCTGCTTCTCATAGCCTATCAGATCTACTTAAAGCTCTCGATCAAGCAGATATGTATGCATACTTGAGCCAGATTTCAACTGTGTATGGGTTTCCTCCATTAAAAAGAGGTATGGATGCTGCATTACAGTCGATTGAAGAAGTTATTAATGTCCCATCTGCATCATTCCCTAATGCCGATTTAAAATCATTGTCATTGATGATTGACAGAATAAATATTGCCGGTAGCCATGTTTATTCTATCGATAGTAGTCAGACTGTGGGGTTTCATAAAAAAATCCAGCATGTATTTAAAACAGCAGTGCCAGAAAAAAAATATGCACAAAAATACCCCGTTAAGATTTATGATGGTACGACAACTAAGACTGTTACACCCGGAACACATCTAACAAAGTGCTTAGACACTGGCGATGGGTATGCGTTTATTTTTTCATATTTATACAATGTTAAAATTAAAGGTGCGAAAAACTCAACCCCATCTAACGTACCTTATCAATTTTTTACAACAGTTTTTGTTCCGAAAAAAAAGAAACGCATTGAGTACCGTATACCACGCAACCTTGGCAAAAGAGAGGGTTCTAAGGCCTTAACTGGTACAAGAAATGCTTTCATCGACTTATTACAAATTGCTGGTGTTAATATTCAGTTTAATTCACTGAACTTTTATAATGCCATCAAAAGCATTTTGACTGACAGAAAGTTTGGTCGGGCGGTGCAAATAGTCTATGTCGGAGATAGTACTGGCTCAGATGCAAATATGGTTGGCCGTAGTGATCCGAGTTTTGAAGCAAGAGATGTCACAGTAGAAAATAAAAAGAGGAAAGAGATATACTCTCCTCGAATGATTGCCGTCAGATTCAAAGGCACAGGAGATGATTTCACAGAGGTTGGTATTGATCCAAATAAAAAATCTTGGTTAGATAATAAGTTCTGTGAGGATTTTTATATTGATTTTCCTGCGGATACAATAACTCTCAACGGGTTAATCGACGATGTCATCGCTAGAGCATAAAAAAGAACGGGAATTAAATATGCTTATCGAACAGCAAAAAAAACTGATCGATGAAATCAGCTTGATTTTACCTCCGGACACTATTGTAAATTTTTACAATGTTATTGATTATATTAATGATCATCGTCACATTTCTTATTATCCTATAACAAGATTGCGTGAAGCCTCGCGCTGTAGAAATGATGAGCAACTTTTAAATATTGTTAAGTATTTTTGTGGTGCTCATTCTCGATTATTTAAGATAACTTACTGCTACTACGATCAGGACAGTGAGGAACATCAAATAACAAGTGAAGCCTATTTTAATGCTTTGATAAATGGCAAAGTACCAGTAAGTTTGAAAACGGGGCGCGAAATTGAATATTTCGATGATAAAAACATTTCATTTTATTGCAAACTAAATGTCGAACAATAACATATTAAACGTTTCGCCTGAGCAAAAAGCCTCTTTAGCAGCAACATTAACTGCTTTCAATGAGGATAATTTTGTTACAGCCTTATATAATAACATCTCAAGCGCAATTTCAGATATTGAGAAAAGTGCAGATAAATATTATTGCGAGGATGAGGACAAAATAACAAATCTTTTGGCCTTATACCTCAGAGCAAAGGGCTACGACGCTACTGAGCAGACTAAATCAAATGGTGATGTAGATCTGACTGTAAGAGATGCAACGAAAAATTTTTATTGGTTAGCTGAAGCGAAACGGGGAAACTCAAATAGTGGTGTTTTTGAGGGTATGTTACAGTTAGTTACTAGATATCTTACTGATGAAAAAAATGCTGGATTTCTAATTTATTATCAGAAGAAAGACTGCTTAAAATTCCTCAAGACTTGGCATGATTATATCAATACAGGAAAGTATTTATCATATAAAGGAATTAAAAATGATATTGAAGAATGCAAGCATTATTTTCATATAAACCCAGCGGTTACACCTTTGGCTAAAGATGTAAAATTTTTCGACTATGAAGCAACAAAAAAATCTGGGCAGCCAGTTAAGATTAGAAATTTCATAGCCAATCTTCATCATAAGCCAATAGATAAAAGCGGTCGGGGTAATGCCTCGCTTGTAAATGGACAAGCAAGGCTGAAAGTTATTGCGGATTGTGATTCATGGTTGCATGATGATAAAAACCCTGATGATATCGCGGCTTTTTTCGAAGCGTTAAAAAAAATTCACCCTGAGTATTTTCAATAAAAATGGATAACGCCCCTTAATGGCGTTATATCATCTTTTTTTATTTAATGTCGGGGTTATTTTGATTTTTCTGTCATATACAAGAACCTGTGATTCCGTTTTATGGCCACTAAACTGCTGTTTATCCCTGCTGGAACCTTCATAATCAGAGATACCTTTCGCTTTCAGGTCGTGAAACGTGCAGTCAAGTGGCACTCCAAGATATTCTGATGCAGCCGTTCTAGCTTTCCTCCAAGCTTCGTTGAAACCTTTGTAGGAATATCGCTCCCCATACATCGTTCTAATAACAGGCCCTTCCTCTCCCCATTCCCTGCAGAGTTCTACTGCATCCCGAAGCCGATCCGACCAGACCTTAATTTGTTTAACTCCATTCTTGCCCTGTTGAATAAAAATTCCTTTATCCATAATTTGATTCCAGTTCATTTTCAGAACATCGGAAACCCTTGCCGCGCATAAATAAGCAATTTCCATCGCGGCTTTAACCGGATCAGATGCATGGTTGTAGATGGCAATATATTCGTCATCAGTTATGTAGCGATCCCTCTGAGGTTTGGGATATTTATCAACACCGACACAGGGATTGCCTGGCACATAGCCTCGCTGAAAACCCCATCGGTAAACTCGAGACATCGAGCTATGTTCGTGATTCGCCTGAACGCGGCTACGTTTACCTCTGGCGTCCATGTAACGCCTGATGTGTTCCGGTTTAATGGATTTTGCCTCGGCCTCCCCAAACACCGCAAGGATATACTTTTCATGGGCGTGATAGTCTTTTTGAGTACGTGGCGCCAGGTCTGCAAAATCAGCACTCGCCAAAAACTTCTTCCAGAGGTGCTTAAACATAAAACAATTTTTACGCCCCTCTATCACTTTCTCATATGCCACCCATACCTCAGCTTTTGTGGCATCTGCAGGAGCTAGTTTTTCTGTGGATCCTCCAGGCTTCCAGTAATAGCCAGAAGGGCGAAAGAATACGCCCTTCGGCATCCATTCATTACCCGGTGCGCGTTTGCGTCCCATATCAACTCTCTATAGCGTCAAAGTTCATGCCCTTAGAGGGCGGGAACCCTGCTGGTGGTACGAGCCGGTGAATTGGGTGATTGATATGGTACCAGGTGGTTTTGATTGAACCGTCCCGTCTCTCAATGAAATAAATCCCATTGAGTTCAAGCACCTCTTTCTGCAGAGACTTCTGTGGTGATCCAGTAGCCTCTGCCAGCTCCTCATCAGTCAGGAAACGATCGCTCATGGGTTACTCTCCACATTACCGGCTGCACCCGGTCACTCTTTAAAAACACAGGTCCCGCAACCATTGCGGGCCCAGTCAAAACAAATACCACAGTGATCTACTTTTTTACTTCTTGCTCTTCCTGTACTACTGGCGCTGCGAGCATGGCGGCGCGGCAGGCTAACGCTTCAGCCCGGTTGTTAGCCTCCTGCGGCGTGGCGCCATAAACACGCGCTAATACCTCGTCATAATCCTCACCTATGCGCAGTTGCACCCACCAATCACCCAGTCCAGGGTATTCATCCTGATTCATGGTGGGAAGAAGGCCGACGCGGATTTCGCCGATTTCCGGCACGCTCGTAACTTGCGGGGCGGCGTGAAGGTAATAGATATCATCTGGCAACGCCTGACCTTCCCGCGTGAAAACAACGGCAAATTTATTTCCGTCTTTGCGCCCACTTTGAATATCAACCACTGCCACGGGTTTATCAGCGGCGGCGCGGTACTGCTGTAGCTCGAGATGATCAGCACCGGTTAACATGTTTGCGTAGGTGTAAAAATCCTGCATGTCCGCGTGATACAAATCGCATTTAAATTCCAGTCCGTTCCAGTATTTGCTATCGCGAATCTCTGGTTTTACCAGACGTTCATTGGATACGCGTTCGTTGATTCCACTCATTTCTCACCACCTTTCTTTATCTTCTTCTTCCCAGCGCTGGCGCTCAGCATCAATGCAGGGTTTACACACTTCATAAACGCGACCGCAGCCACCTTCTTCTATATCGCGGTGAGGGTAGAGGTGATCGGCTTGTTTCTTGCACCAGTCGCAAGTCCCTGAATAGTCTGCTTCACGTGATTCACGAAGATATTCATCGTGGCATTCCTGGCACATATCGATGTATTCACAACCAAACGAATCTGTTTCGCCCTGGATGCGGAGAACAGCATCTCTATCAGGGTGCGTATCGCATTTAGTGCCGGTAGGCACTCCGCAAGAGTGGCCTGGCAGCGTTGATACCGGACCATTGCTAATGTCTGCCATCCCTTACCCCTCCACCGTTAAATTGATGCCAGCAGACACGCACTCATCTACGTAATGGTAGATATTTTCTGCATCAGTAATTCTGTCTGCAAAGTCGTGCGCTTCGCGGTTACTGGTTGTTGTGTAAACAACAACGCGGTCATGCTCTCGAACTACAACCCAGGCACCTTTGTCGTATGATCTCCTTTCCTGAATCATGTTTATTCCTCACCGTTCAGGCGCTTAAATTCGTCAATGGCTGCGTTAAATCCAACCGTTTCATAAAACTGCTTAGTGTGCATGTCGGGCGAACATTTATACTCAGGCAGCTTCACAGTGACCGTACGCGCTTCCAGTTCGGTGATGTGCTTCTCGGCAGCTTCCAGCGCTGCTATCAACTCGTCGGTGTAGCTCTCTACCGCTAACGCCATGACTCGAAGCTCATCGGTGTGCGATTCCATAACGATCCGGGACAAGCGGTGCTGATTAGTGTGTTTTGGAATATCCAGAAATCCGCGCAGTTGCGCCAGTTGTTCTGCTGTCATGGTCATACCTGGCTCCCGCGAAGCTGTGCTGCCCAATCGTTTAACGCCTGCTCTGCGTATTCGCCTGACAGGCCGTCATCCGGCGCAGTGGCTAGTTCTTCTCTAGCTCCCAGCACCACTTTAACCACGTCGTAAACCTCTGCCGTTGGTTTATCGATGAAACCGTGGTTGAATGCGGCGGCCAGGC
This sequence comes from Atlantibacter sp. RC6, assembly GCF_014193285.1. Lineage (GTDB taxonomy): Bacteria > Pseudomonadota > Gammaproteobacteria > Enterobacterales > Enterobacteriaceae > Atlantibacter. The sequence continues at coordinate 32,702 of NZ_JACHZE010000015.1, read as the reverse complement.
GGGCGGCGGCAAAATTAACACCTTCAGCGCGCCCAATCGTGCGCTGTCCATCTACCCAGGTGTCAGTTGCTGGGGTATCGATTTCACGCTGAACGATGACGTTCTTAACGCCGATGGTTATTCCATGAGAGGTCTGATGGTGTTTTTCGACAACGCCGTTTTTCAGCGTGTCTTTCAGTGCCAGATTCTCGGTTGCCAGCGCATCACGAATTTTTAGTGATTCGCACAGCGCGGCCTGGGTGGTATCCAGGCGCTCGGCCAGATCCCGCATCAGCTGAGCGGATGCTTTAGGCAGATAACGCGCAGCCTGGTGAGCAGCGTGTACTAATTGCTTAATGGTCAGGCGCATTTGCGGATCTCCGTCAGTTCATTGAACCGGGACATGAACATGCCATAAGCCTGCCCAGGGCGAAGCGGGATGATGGTAAACATGTCTGTCGCCGGGATGCCCTCGAGCACTAGCCACACGGTACCGTCATCAATATCCAGATCGCGGCGTTCGGTACCGAGCATGACCAGGTCGGCGTATTTAACGGTCGGGTGCTGGTGGGTGGGCAATCCGAACTTCGCGCGGATCACGCCATCAACATACGCCTCGATGCGCTGGTAATCCGGCAGCAGGCGTTTCAGCGGCGCGGGGATGTCCTGGCAATACGCTTCAGCCGCATCATGCAGCAACGCCTCAAGGGCAAACTCAGCCGGAACGAGCTGGCTGACCAGCACCGAGTGCTGCGCCACGCTGTAGAACTCCGGCAGGTGACCAGCAAAGCGGCAGATATGGGAAAGGGAAGTGGCGATATCCTCGATCACGATGTCGTCGTGCTGAATATCGGTGTAGTTAATATGCTTCCCGGATAGCGTCTGAATATATGGCATTACGTGTTCTCCGTTATTACGCGCTGCACCGCGCCTGAATTATGGTTGAGCGAATCCCTCGCCGGAGGGCGATAATTTGAATGGTTTCGCTTTAATAAATACCCCGCCTAACGAGGCATTTAATGAAACGGGCGGCTGCCACCGTCGGTTAGTTTCTCCACACAACACAAAAGAGCACCTGCGGCTGCAACCGCCCGGATGGATTGGGGAATGAGCCCGTCATCCGGTGATGCTCTTGTGTGTTGCGTAAAAAAGTGAGGCGTCCTCGCTGAAAATAAAAAAGGCTCAGACGCCGCCAAACAACTGCCTACTACCACGCTTGCTGCTTTTTTGGTTGTGACACCAGGGCGCTACTCCTGCTTATTTCCTGCCGCTCTGTTTTTGTCTTGGCCGCCAGTAGCTGCGGCTCAGCCGATTTACAGGTCTTTGCGTCGGCCGGCGCTGCAGTTCGCTTGAACACATCACAACGGAGAGAGCACTGCGTAACCTGGCACCGATCTGGCCGCCGGTCGGTTTGTACTGGATTCTTCCCCAGCCACTGGCCCGGACAACGAAGCTTCTATGTGCGTTCCAACCAGTGCTCTTTCCTGTTGTGCGCCGGGCTTCCACCGGCTCCCATCTGTTTTTTAAGCCACGCAGATATCGTCTGGGCTGCGTTCTACTTCCCGCCGTCACTGCCGTCGAGAGTGCTGGCAGCTCACTGACCTGATAACGCTCAGGATCAACTGGCGTATTTCTTACGATTCACCCACCCCGGTTCGGCAGCGCTACCTTACCGGGGCAGATGCAAAGGGCAGTTACGCTGCCAGACGGCTTATTGGTATGTGCAGGCATTTCAAGTCCTGCATCGCGGGGTTTGCTCTCCGCCCCAGGTTCTCCCCTCTATTGTTTAGCGCGCAACCTGAGTGAACCGCCTTCAACGCTGTCGGCTTTCGCCATGTTCTTGAGGTATCTTCGGGCGGGGTGCTAAGGGGGTGATTAGGCCTTATCCCTAGCACTCCTGCTGGTTTTGGGTATTCCTGGCTTGGTTATCGCCACCAGCTGTAGGAATCTGACTACGAGTTGCGGTTAATCAGGCCGCGCCTCTGTTACCCCTCCCGAAGACACCTGACAGCGAATCATCCGGTTATTCATACGCCACCGGCGGCTACTTCGTGGGCGTCCTGCTTGTTCGCTGTTTCTTATAGGTACATTATGTACCGTTAGGGTACATTGTCAAGCATAAAAAAACCCGCATTCGCGGGCTCATTCGTAAAACTTATTTTTTCTGAATATACCTTCGAGGCTTTCCTGAGAAGATTACTGTACCGATTATGGAGCAATTGCCATCAATTTTAACGTATGGCTCAGGCCAGTTTTGATTTAATGCTTTCAAATACTTAGTGCCGCTATCTTCAATAAGTCTTTTAAAGGTGGTCTCTCCAGAGTCATGCATGATAGCTATGACATCATCACCATGGCTTGCTGGAACTTCAGGATCCACAAAAATCATGTCACCCGGGCGGTACTCTTCGATCATTGAATCGCCAATCACACGCAAAATATACGTCATGGGTCCGCACGGCACAGGGCACGGATAAGTTTCAACACTGTTCAAGTCCACCTCAGCAAAGCCTGCTTCCGTCCATGCTCCTGCCTGCACCCAGGAAATAACCGGAACTAATGTTATATTTCTATTAGTGTCTGATACATCAGGATTTTTTGCAACGTTAGTGGTCTGGTGCTCCTGATCCAACCAGCCTAACGGCAAATCAAAGCACTTTTCAATATGGCGAGCCATCGTATCGCCAATATTTTTAGACGCGCCGTCCCCCATGAACCTACTGGTTTGGGTTGGTTCTCTGTCGATCATGGTAGCGAAGTAGCTATTACCCCCGACCCCATCTCGCAGCTTTCTGGCGTTCAACCGCCGTATTTCCTGAATCGTTTTCATCCCAGAATTAGACATTGTGTACCTTGTTGGTACAAGTACCTTGTAGGTTCATATTATTCGTGTAATATGTACACAGGAGGTACATGTTATGAAAGAGTATTGGGACTCTTTATCAAAAGAGCAGCAGTTTGAGTTAGCAAGTAACGTCAAGTCTACTCCGGGTTACCTGCGGTTGGTTTTCAATGGCTACAAAAAGGCCGGGTTCTCCCTTGCAAAAAAACTCGAGGAAATCACCGCAGGCGCAATTACCAAATCAGATTTGCGTCCTGACATTTACCCAAAACAGTAGGCAGAAACACAGAGTAAGAACACCACAGTAAGAAGGGGTTAACCGTGGGCAAAGAGCACTGGAAGGTAGAGAAACAAACCGATTCCTATGTCGCGGTAGTCAGAAAAATTATCGCGGCATTTCCGGGCGGGTACAAAGAGGCGGCTGAGGTTCTCGACGTTAGCCAGGACGCGATATTCAATCGGCTGCGCACTGGTGGCGATCAAATTTTCCCGCTTGAGTGGGCACTGGTACTTCAGCGAGCAGCGGGGGTGACCTGCCTTGCCGATTACATCTCGCTTGAAACTGATAGCGGCATGCACATCCCAGGCGCGACTGGCGAAGATGCCAACGAAGAGCTCGGGATCAAACTGGCGGAGCTGGTGGGGCAGTTGGGCGATCTGGTTAATGCGTATCGACAGTACACCGAGGATGACGTGGTAACGCGCGCTGAATGGAAAAGCCTCAACGAGATCGCGTATCGGTTTCGCGTAACGCTGATGACATTTTTGAACCTGATATCCCGCGTTTATTGCGAGCCAGAAAAGAGTGACGCCCGCGAGTGTGCAGCTCCGGGCGCCGTGGCGTGTCGTAATCAGTGGAGAACTAACGCGTGAACAGTTTAACAACACAGTACCGACACTCGCAACTCATTGCGTTGCCTATGCCTGGTGGCCGCGAGCCGGTTCCGTTTTGCTATGCAGTCAATGTACCAGGCGTTCGTGAAGTTGTAACCCACGAGTTTGTGGAATGGGCTGTGGGGGACTGGTGCAAGGAGGTTGCGGCGCAATTATGCAAGAACTTAACCGATGGTTCCGCGATCACTACGGCGTGCCCGTCAAAGTTATCCGCTGGGAGCCAGAAACCCGCCGCGTTATCTACCTGCGGGAAGGTTACGAGCATGAATGCTTTAGTCCGCTCGAGCAATTCCAGCGCAAGTTCAGGGAAATAGAGGGCGATCATGAGCACTAAATTAAGCAGCTATGTGTGGGACGGCTGCGCGGCGTCGGGCATGAAGTTATCCAGCGTGGCGATCATGGCGCGCCTGGCTGACTTCAGCAGCGACGAGGGAGTGTGCTGGCCGTCGATAGAGACCATTGCGCGCCAGCTCGGCGCCGGGCCAAGCACTGTCCGCACGGCGATCGCGAAGCTGGAGAAAGATGGCTGGCTATCACGCACCCAGCGCCGCCAGGGAAACCGCAACGCCTCCAACATTTACCAACTCAATGTGGCGAAGCTTCAGGCGGCTGCGTTGTCTCACCTGTCAGATTCTGACACCTCAAAATCTGACGCATCAAAATCTGACCCGTCAAAATTTGAGGCATCAGAATCCGGCAAAAAAGGCGGTTTTGACCCGTCAGAATCTGGCGGGGATCCGTCAGTAAATTCAACTAATGATCCATCAGATAAAAAACCTTCTTGTCCGGTTGCTGCGCAACCCGACCCTGCGGTGGTGATCACTGACCAGGCGAAACAGGTTTTATCTCACCTGAACAAGACCACCGGTTCCCGATACCAGGTTTGCAAATCGTCCCTGGAAAACATCCGCGCCCGCTTGGCTGACGGGTTTACGCCTGAAGAACTGGTGCTGGTGGTGGATTACAACGTCGAGAAGTGGAGCGAGGACCTGAAGATGTCCGAGTATCTGCGTCCAACAACTTTGTTCCAGCCAATCAAATTTCCGGGCTACCTGCAGTCGGCGAACAAGTGGGATTCCGCCGGACGCCCGGCGCGCGAAACATGGGGGCAGCGCAACAAATTGCCTGACTCAGCAGTGTTCCGTTCAAGTCACCAGGACGTGGCATACACCATTCCGGAGGGGTTCCGGGGATGAGCATCGCATCTGAAATCATGAAGTACGTGATTGAAAATCCGGGCTGCACTTATCGCCAGATTGCCGCGGCCATGCCTGACATAAATCTAAGCACCATCAATCGCTGCCTAAGCCGGGCTTTTATCAATGGGAAGCTGGCGCGAGAGCTTAACGATTCGACTCTTGCTTACTACCCGATCGAAGAAGCGGGGCCAGAAGCACTCACAGAAGAAAACCGCCGGATGCTGACTGAACTGGAAAACCTGGCGCAGCAGCTGGAAGCGAAGGGGCTTTATTTCCGCGCTGCATCTGTCTGGCTTACAGCTTTTGATATGGCGATCAGCAATACGGATCGGAGCCGTTATATCTCGCGCCGCGCTGCCTGTCTTCGATATGCGGGAAATTTCAAAGCCCCGGAAGGGCGCTGCTATCTCGCTGGCCGTTATGTAGGGGAAGAATAATGCCAAATAAATACTGTCGTGACCTGGCCGAACTGCGTAGCCAGCCGGTACATGAGCTGAAGGAAGTCGGCGATCAGTGGCGTACGCCTGAAAACATCTTCTGGGGTATCAATGCCATGTTTGGCCCGCTGGTGTTAGACCTGTTCAGCGATGGTGAGAACAGCAAATGCGAAGCGTATTACACCGCTGAGGATAACGCGCTGACGCAGGACTGGTCTGCGCGCCTGGAGGAACTCAACGGCGCCGCGTTCGGCAATCCGCCCTATAGCCGAGCCAGCCAGCATGAAGAGCAGTACATCACCGGTATGCGTTACATCATGCAGCACGCCAGCGCGATGCGCGAAAAAGGTGGCCGCTATGTTTTACTGATCAAGGCCGCAACAAGTGAGGTGTGGTGGCCGGAGGATGCGGATCATATCGCGTTTATCCGTGGGCGTATTGGTTTCGATCTGCCGACGTGGTTTGTACCGAAGGATGAAAAGCAGGTGCCTACCGGAGCGTTCTTCGCTGGTGCAGTTGCTGTATTCGACAAGAGCTGGCGCGGCCCGGCGATGAGCTATATCAGCCGTAAGGATCTGGAAGCGCGCGGCAATGCATTCCTGGCGCAGATCCGCCGTGAAGCTGAGCGGCTCGCCGGGTTATTAGCACCACAAAAAGAACCGCAAAATATTCCTGAAATTATTCCCGAGACCACAATGCAGGTTGAGGAGCCCGCGCAGCCAATTGATGAGCCAGAAATCCCGCTGACCAAAAGTGACATCATTGAGAAAAGTGGCTTTAACTTCTGGGCGTGCGCATGCGCCGCGTTCGGCGACAAAGAAGAATATACGTTCTCCGAATCCCGCTTCGCGCATACCTGGGCAGCTGATTCAGTAGCAAATCCTGAATTTATCGTCGTTCCGACGGAAACAGTCGACAAAGCAATGGCGTTGATTAAAGAGAATGCCGATCAGCAAGAAGTTATCGCCTGGCTGGGTCAGCAAAGCTTTGAACATGACGGCATCCGTAATGACATGCAGGATCGGCTGTTGATACTGGCATCAGAGGTTATTGCCGAATATGGTCTTTCCGCAGCGGATGTTACGGCGACCCTGGAATCCATTCCCAGCCATCACTGGCACAATATTCGCTCCCTGCGGATCCGCTTTCGGATACTGATGGAAGCGCGAAAAGCGGAGGCATCAGCATGCTGAAACTTACAGCGCGGCAACAGGAAGTTTTAGATCTGATTAGTGATTACATCGCTGATCACAGGTTCCCGCCAACGATTACCGAGCTGTCAGAGCTGATGGGCTGCCGTTCGCCGAATGCGGCAAACGACCAACTTCGTGCGCTTCAACGTAAAGGCGCTATCACAATCACCCCGGGCGTCTCCCGGGGCATCACGATCACCGGCCAGAGCGTGGAGGATGAGGCAATCGCGCTTATCCGCGCACTCCTTAATGGTGACGACCAGGCCCGGGAAAACGCGATTGCTTTTCTCGAAATACGCGGGGTAGAGCTATGAAGTTGACACTTCCATTCCCGCCCAGCGTGAACACCTACTGGCGCGCCCCGAATAAGGGGGCGCTGGCTGGTCGTCACCTGGTCAGTGCTGCCGGGCGTAAATACCAGAGCGAAGCCTGCGCGGCGATTGTCGAGCAACTGCGCCGCCTGCCGAAGCCATCCACCACGGCAGCGGCGGTCGAAATAATTCTTTTCCCTCCGGATCAGCGCCGCCGTGATCTGGACAACTACAACAAAGCGCTGTTTGACGCGCTGACACATGCGGGCGTCTGGAAGGACGACAGCCAGGTAAAGCGCATGCTGGTGGAGTGGGGGCCAGTGGTACCGAAGGGCAAGGTAGAGATTGCCATCACGCCTTACGATCAGGAGGTGGATAAATGTCCAGCTGTGGGTTGAAAGAAATGCGTTATGGCAGTAATGTCAAAAAGTGCAAGCGAAGCGGGCGTGCAGGCCCCTCGCAATACAATTAGTGGAGAACAAAATGAGTCAATTACTCGTAATTGATGGCGTTTCCGTACGCCGTGATCTTGATGGTCGTTACTGCCTAAATGATTTACACCGTGCTGCTGGTGGTGAAAAGCGCCACCAGCCATCAAACTGGGCCTCGCTTACCCAGACACAGGAATTAATCGCTGAAATTTCGAGCGCTCCTGACATCACAGGAGCGGCCCCGTTGGTTACCATCGCTGGCGGTAACAGTCAGGGGACGTTTGTTTGCAAAGAGTTGGTCTACTCCTATGCGATGTGGATCAGTGCCGCCTTCAATCTGAAAGTGATCCGCACGTTCGACTCTCTTCATCAGGCTGGTATCGCAACACTTAAATCTGACCAGGTGCAAGCGGGCGTGATACTGCTTGAATCCGCTTCACGTATGTTGAACCTCTCCAATTCTTCAAAACTGGGCGCATACCAGAAGCTTCTTCAGGTCGCTGGGCTGCCGGATCTTATGCCTCAATACGCTATTGACGCACCAGCTGGCGCACCAGATGGCTCAAGCCGCCCCACGCAGTCTCTGAGTGCTCTGCTGAAAGCTAACGGCATCCGCATCACGGCTACGGTGGCATATCAGCAACTGGCTAAGCTGGGGATCGTTGAACAAAAAGAACGTCGCAGCCGGTCAGGCACTAACGGAATAAAGCGCTTTTGGTCGATGACTGCGAAGGGTTGTATGTACGGGAAGAATATAACCAGCCCGGCGAACCCGCGAGAAACACAGCCGCACTTCTTTGAGTCTAAATTTCAGGAGCTGTTACGCCTGCTCGAAACTGTGCACTGAGGTGACCGTGAGAGCTTTATTGAACCCTGTAATCGTCAAAGAGTTCGGGCTGGTGGCGTTTCGGCCAGGCCCGGAACTGCTGCCGTATTTTTATCGCGGTCGCATTCTGCTGGAGAACGAACCGGATCGCCTGGCGGGTATGCCAACAGGTGAAATCCCGGCGGCGCGCCAGCCGCTCGCAGAGGACCCGGTTATGGTGCCTGTTTTCGAACATCCCGAAGTGATACAGCGCGCTGGTGGACTGACAAGCCTGGAGGCCTGGCTGTTGCGTGAAACCGGCTGCCAGTACCCGCATGCCAGCTATCACCACCACGAAATGGTCACGATGCGGCATGAGCCCGGCGCGCTGCGACTGTGCTGGTCCTGTGACAATAAGGTGCGAGACCATTTCACTGACGAACTGGCGGGCATTGCGCGGGCAAACCTGGTAGCCTGGGTATTGTCGGTGGTTCGGCGCGGACTGGGCTTCGATGATTCCCACGCGGTAACCCTGCCGGAGCTGTGCTGGTGGCTGACATTCAACAAGCTGGCGCACGTGATCCCGGAGTCAGTCGCGCGCCAGGCGATGCGGATGCCTCCGCAGGTTATCCAGTCGGTAACCCGTGAAGCGGATATCATGCCTTCGGTCCCGGCCACCAGCATCGTTGAGGAGGCAGTAAAACAGGTGCTGGCGTTAAAGGTTGACCCTGAGACGCCTGAGTCATTCATGTTGCGACCGAAGCGCCGCCGCTGGCAGAACGAGAAGTACACCCGCTGGGTGAAATCGCAGCCGTGCGCGTGCTGCGGCAATACAGCAGACGATCCCCACCACCTGATCGGTTACGGTCAGGGCGGGATGGGGACCAAAGCCCATGACCTATTCGTGTTGCCTTTGTGCAGAACGCACCACGATGAACTTCATGCGGATGTAGGGGCATTTGAAACCAAATACGGCACGCAGCCGGAGCTGCTGCTGAAGACATTAGACCGTGCGCTTGCCATTGGCGCACTGGCGTAATTAGTGGAGAAATTTATGCGCGATATTCAGTTGGTATTGGAACGGTGGGGCGGTTGGGCTGCGAGCGATAATTCCGGGGTCGATTACTCACATATAGCCGCTGGCTTTAAGGGGCTGCTACCACCAACAGGGAAGTCCAGGCCATCCTGTACTGACGACGATGGGTTGATTATTGAAAGCTGCCTGGCACGTTTGCAGAAGAAGAAGCCATATGAGCATTCATTATTGGTGGCTCATTACCTATATGGCGTTTCTAAACGTAGTATGGCGCGGGCTAGGAAGAAGGATGAAAAACTAATCCGTATAGAAATACAGTTGGCAGAAGGCTTTATAGAAGGTTGTTTGTCCATGTTAAATGTTAGGCTTGACATGGATGATTAAATAATAGGGTGCGAGCCTTTTATTGGCTCGCAAATTTATATCAAATGCTTTGAAATGATAAAATTCTTAACGATTTCATAAGTGTTTTAGAATAACTGTAATCACTAAAGTTTAAAAAAGTCATACGAGCATATCTCTCATCCAAAAACTTAATCGTCTCTTGTATGGCTTGGTCGTTTGCTATGTATGATGTAGGATTGAAATTAATTTCCTTCATTAATCCGTATATAACGTAATAATAGTAAGGTGTCTTGGAGTTTTGAGTTAAGTCAACTGGAAAGCTCTCGAAGCGCAAAGATTTCATGATCTTTTTTAAAGCTTCCTTGTTAAATGAATCTATGTTACTAGTGTCCTCGCCAAAACAACTAAAATACACAGATATTAAACGCGTAAGAGCTTGGCAAAGCGGGCTTCTAGGTTTTATTGCGCATTCATCAGCTAATATCTGATATATTTCCAAGTGGCGAGCAAAGGTTTCAATTTCACGTAATGATAAAGCTTTTATCATCAAGATGTCTTTAATATGTGAACCGTACTCATTATTTACTTCTTTTAATTTTTCGCTGTTATTGCTTAATAAATCCCAATGCTTTATAGAGTTATAAATCAAATAATTGTAATCGTCATTATGGGTTAATGGGAGACTAATCGTGTATTTAATAAACTTATCAAGATATTGCTTGGAGTTTATAGATGAACCATATATGTGATTCACCGATGCCTGTAATTGTGATTTATTTGTTGTAAGTAGAAAATATACATTCTCAACATTGAAGATATGCTTTATTTTTTCAAGAAGGTTAACAGAGTATGACGGTCTACAGCGATCAAGCTCATCAATAATAATGATTATTTTATTATTAGTAGATATTTCCTTAAGTTTTTCTCTGAGCGCGTTCAAATTTCCATCTAAATCAATATGCTCTTGAATAAGCGACTCAATTGTATTATCAATAATAGCATTGTTAGTGTTTATTAAAGAATCCTTAAATTCCTCAGCTAATTGGTCGACGTTATTGCGTAATAGCCAGTTCGAACCTGCCTTAAGAGTGGTTTTCAAACCAAATTTCAGAGCTGGGATTGCTTTAGATATTAAGGCGGTTTTCTCTTTGGGAGGAAGTACAGCAGCGATAGCTGCCGTCATAGTCAGTAATGGATCATCACTATGATCTTCTTTGAAGGCATCAATATAAATCACCTTACAGCCTATATCGTCGGTAGAAAAAAAATTCTGCAGTTTTAAGCAAAATTCAGTTTTCCCAGTCCCCCACTCTCCATCAATAACAATAGGAGAGATATCAATGCCGTAAGAGATCAGCCGCTTGATGTTTATAGCAATTTTTTTTCTTTGATATTCGTCACGTTCTTCAAAAGTGTAATTCACTATTGCTTCCTTATTTAAGTTTTACAAAATTATAAATAATGCTGCCTCGGTCCGCAATTTGCATTGTAATCTGTTAAGAGTGGTTACTTCGTCACGAACTTAACAAAAATATTAAACCTCGCTTCGGCGGGGTTTTTCTTTCCCCTCATCTCTGAGAGGACTCACCACTAACGAGGGGGCTTAATGTCCGATCCTGTTTCCGGCACGTCTGTAGCGGCTGCCGGGCTCGCTGGTGCCAGCGTGTTTGGCCTGGCGACTGGTATTGATTACGGCGTCGTGTTTGGCTCGTTCGCCGGTGCCGTGTTTTATGTCGCCACGGCAGTAAACATCAGCCGTATAAAACTCGCGGCTTACTTCATGACTTCTTTCATCATGGGTGTTCTGGCTGCCGGGCTGGTCGGCTCAAAGCTGGCAGCGGCGACTGGTTATACTGAGCGCTCCCTCGATGCCCTGGGCGCGGTATTTATCTCGGCTCTGGCCATCAAGGTTCTGACATTCATTAATGCGCAGGACCTGAACACTCTGATGGGGATCCTGACCCGCTTTAGGGGTGGAGGTGCCAATGGCCGATAACCCGGCAGCACTCATCAATGCGATCGTGTGTGGAGTGATCGTACTCGTTCTGATGTTCTATCGCCGTGGCGATGCCCGGCACCGGCCAGGCATATCGATTCTGGCTTATGTGCTGGTGCTGGTATACGCCACGGTACCATTCCGCTTCCTCTTCGGCCTCTATGACTCATCCCACTGGCTGGTGGTGGTGGCAAACTTCATGATCTGCGCCGCCGTGTTATGGGCACGGGGTAACGTGGCGCGGCTAATCGACACGCTGAGGCGCTAATGAACCAATCTCAATTTCAGCAGGCGGCTAATCTCAGCGCCGGAACAGCTGCGCGCTGGTATCCACATATCGACGCGGCAATGAAAGAGTTCGGCATCACCGCACCGCTCGATCAGGCGATGTTTATTGCTCAGACCGGGCATGAGTCGCTGGGCTTCACCCGAGTGGTAGAAAGCTTTAATTATTCGGTAGACGGCCTGAAGAAAACCTTCGGTAAAAGGCTCACCGCATATCAGTGCGAGATGCTGGGGCGAATTGACGGTAAGCAGACCGCGCATCAACCGCAGATCGCCAATCTGGTTTACGGCGGGCGCTTGGGTAACAAAGCAGCAGGTGATGGCTGGAAATATCGCGGACGCGGCCCGATTCAGATAACAGGTCAGGATAATTACCGTCGCTGCGGCACCGCGCTGAAACTCGACTTGGTCACCAGTCCAGAGTTACTGGAACAGGACCGTAACGCGGCCCGTTCGGCGGCATGGTTCTATGCAGTTAGTGGCTGCATGCACTATTCCGGCGACCTTGCCCGCATCACCCAGATCATCAACGGCGGACATAACGGCATTGAAGACCGCCGTCAGCGTTACAACCGGGCGCGAGCTGTATTGCTATGAAGCTGCGATTTGTACTTCTGGCGATGGTGGTCGCAGTCTCAGCCACCGCGCTTATTGCCTGGCGTTCTGGATGGAATGCCCACGCCGACCATATCAACGCGCTTGCGGCAGCCAAAAAAGATAGGGCCGAGAAAGCCATCCAGCCGGTAGAGAAGAAAGCCGCTGCGGCCAGCGCCGAGGCGAAGGTGATTTACCGGACCATAACCCGCGACGTGGTGAAATATGTCCAGGATCCGAACCGTACTGTGTGTAAGTTTGATGATGAGTCTGTGCGGTTGCGCCAGCGTGCCATCGACGCTGCCAACACCATCAGCCGATTTGATGCAGGAACCGTGCAGGGCCAGTGATGCCGGGGCAAACAGCGATGAGGACCTGCAGGTGGATATCGAAACGGCAGAATGCCTGCGCCAGCTGCGGCTCAACACGTATCGCTGGCAAGCTTGGTATAAAGCGGTTAGGTGAAGGCAATAACCATCGTAAAGAGCATAGTGGTATGCTGCTAATTCCGTTTACTAGCAGGATAACTTTATGGCTATAAGCACGCTGTTGAAAACTATCGTCATTGAACACGAAAGGCATGGGCCGTTTAAGTTCGAAATTTATCTGACGAATGAATACTACTCAGCTGATATTCAATACCGTAACGGTGATGGCCGTTGGATGGTACATCAGAACGGTTATGGATTTCCCCAGGTCAAAAGCATTGATGATGCACAATCTGCTTGTGAAAGGTTTATAGAAAACCTAGGGAAATAATTAAAAGACTGCCTGTGGGCGGTTTTCTATTTCTCTCAATTTGGCCTCTCAATCGCGGGGCTTTTTAACAACTAAGGGTAATAAATGTCATCTCCAATCATGAAGTATTTTGCATATCAGCATCTCCCGGCACACCTGCAGGAGGTGAGTAAGCCAATTGGTGATCTTGCGACAATGATGGATGAGTCGCTTCCGGACGGCGCGGAAAAGTCAGCAGGCCTTCGCAAGCTGCTCGAAGCTAAAGATGCGCTGGTGCGCGCCAAGTTGGGTTAAGCCATTCAGAAGCTCTTCAATGAGGGGCTTCGATAATGGTTTACAAAATGGCATGATTTCTCTGTGGGCACATGAAGTGCCTCTATAAGGAGAAATACATGGCATATTTGAACCTAGTGAAGACGGTCTTAATTGGGGGCGCTGATAAGTATGAGATTTACGCTCAAGGCCCAAATGGGCAAGTGGAGAGAATTATTCACTACAAATTACGTTCAAGCAAAAACAGCAACGCCGTAGATGGAAGGTCTGAGTCTCAGTGGTTTATAAACGACCCGCTATTCCCGGTTCCCAAGGATAGTTTCAACAGTATGGTAGCAAACATTGGCTACTATCTGGACGAGCTAAAGTAACCGCCTCCGGGCGGTTTTTTATTGCCATCACCATGGGCATTACAGCAGGCATTCACTGATTGATTAGGGTAATGCTATTTAAGTCCGAATCCCTTAGATGCCGCATCGCCTGCAAGCATTCCTAATCCGCAGAAAAGTATCACGGGAATCCACGTTATAAAATCAGCGTATTCAGGGAGAATTTCTGCGAAGTAGAGACAAATTGAATATCCTGAATGAGTGATGGCGATGACAACCCATAGACAAAGCACCAATTTGAAGAAGTTTGTTATCTTTTGCATTCTTGCTATCTCAGGGAAAAAAATGATTTTTTAACATCTAATATTTCACGTCCTACAGTCAAATGGTGAATATCAATTATTAAGCTAATTTCACAAGCCACTGGCATCTGCTGGTGGATTTTTTATGCGCCGCGGACGCTGATTGGTTCACCCTAATCGCCTGTAACAGATCTCTGGATGGCTAAATTCAATGCCCATCAAATGCAAATGAGAATACCTCTCATTATGGCGGGTCCTCCCGGAGGGGGCCTTAGCCACGAGGCGGCGGGCACGCGGAAAACGGCTGGTTTTTGAAATCTGTGGTCATCATCATCATATGGGCAAGTTGCTGATTTAACGTATCGGCGATTTGCGAAGATGTCGAAACGGTTAAAAAGTGTTCACCATCATGGACCAGGAAATCGCTTCCCTGAAGCTCAACATTAACCAGCTCGCCGGGATCACTAATGTGCATCGCCAGACGGTAGCCGCCAGGCTGAAAAACGTCGAGCCAGCGCCCGGCAGCAACAGCAAACTGAAACTCTATCTGGTAACGGACGTCCTGACGGAGCTGATGGTGCCAACGGTGTCTGCGAGCACTGAGGAAATGCCACCTTCTGACCGCCTGGCACACTGGAAAGCGGAGAACGAGCGGATCAAGTTCGAGCAGGAAACAGGGCAGCTCATACCGGCGGAGCAGGTGGCACGCGAATTTGCTGTCATGTCTAAAGCCGTGGTTCAGGTTCTGGAAACGTTACCCGACATCCTGGAGCGTGACTGCGCATTATCGCCCGCAGCCGTCGCCCGCGTGCAGAGTGTCATTGATGATCTACGCGACCAGATAGCCCAGCGCGTTCTGGACGCCGAACCGGAGGAGGACCAGCCTGAGGAGGACTGATGGCGAAGCGGGCATCCGCAAGGGGTATCCGCAGGGATATGCCTGGAATTCTTCGAGCCCCGCGACGCATGCTGGTGGCCGAGGCGGTCAGTAAATATATGCGTGTCCCAATGGGGGCGGGTAACTCGGTCCCATGGGACCCTAACCTTGCACCCTATGTTATTGAGCCAATGAACTGCCTGGCATCACGCGAATATGATGCTGTCGTGTTCGTTGGTCCGGCGCGAACCGGTAAAACCATTGGCCTGATTGATGGCTGGGTGGTCTACAACGTGGTGTGCGATCCCTCCGATATGCTGATCATACAGATGACGGAAGAGAAGGCGCGCGAACACTCGAAAAAGCGTCTTGACCGTACATTTCGCTGTAGCCCGGAGGTTAAGAACCGGCTCAGCCCCCGGCGCAACGATAACAACGTTCACGACCGCACATTTCGGGCTGGCAACTACCTGAAAATTGGCTGGCCCTCTGTGAACATCATGTCCTCCTCGGATTATAAGTGCGTGGCGCTGACCGACTATGATCGCTTCCCGGAAGATATTGACGGTGAAGGTGATGCGTTTTCGCTGGCTTCAAAACGTACCACCACTTTTATGTCGTCCGGCATGACGCTGGTGGAAAGCTCACCCGGGCGCGACATCATCGACACCAAATGGCGGCGCACGTCGCCTCATGAAGCACCGCCGACAACAGGCGTTCTGGCGTTATACAACCGCGGCGATCGCCGACGCTGGTACTGGCCCTGCCCGCATTGCGGCGAGTATTTCCAGCCAGAAATGCATGCCATGACTGGCTATCGCGAAATCAGTGACACCGTTAAAGCCAGTGAAGCCGCGCATATCTGCTGCCCGGCTTGCAGCGGCAAAATCACCGCAGACATGAAGCGTACGCTCAACCTGAAGGGTTTATGGTTACGCGAAGGCCAGCATATAGACCGCGACGGCAATATCACCGGCGAGGCGCGGCGTTCCCGCATCGCCTCGTTCTGGATGGAGGGACCCGCAGCGGCGTATCAGACGTGGGCGCAGCTGGTCTACAAACTGCTGACGGCGGAGCAGGACTACGAGGTCACGGGCAGCGAAGAAACCCTCAAGACAGTCATCAATACCGACTGGGGACTTCCGTACCTTCCGCGCTCCGGGCTGAACCAGCGCAAGGGCGAAGCGTTGCAGCAGCGTGCAGAGCCGGTGGAAAAGCGCCGGGTGCCAGCCGGTGTCCAGTTCCTTGTTGCCACGGTTGACGTGCAGGGCGGGCGCAACCGCCGTTTTGTTGTTCAGGTCGTGGGTTACGGCGCGCAGGGTGAGCGGTGGATAGTTGACCGCTACAACATTCTTCAGTCCCTGCGTACCAACGCCGACGGCGAAAGTTTTCATATCGATCCGGCAAGTTACCCGGAGGATTGGGAACTGCTGCGCACTGACGTGCTTGATAAAACCTGGGCGATCGAAGGTGAGCCAGGAAAACGCATGAGCCTGATGGCGATGGCCGTGGACTCCGGCGGCGAAGACGGAGTTACGGATAACGCTTATGAGTTCTGGCGGCGCTGTCGCCGGGATGGTCTGCAACGCCGGGTATGGTTGTTCAAGGGTGACAGCCAGGCGCGCGCAAAACTCATCACCCGAACGTATCCTGACAATACCGGCCGCTCCTCCCGCCGGGCAAAGGCGGCGGGTGATGTTCCGCTCTATCTTCTGCAAACCAACGCGCTTAAGGACCGGATCAATAACGCCCTATGGCGTGATGTTCCCGGGCCGAACTATGTTCATTTCCCCGACTGGCTGGGGGAGTGGTTCTACGACGAACTGACCTATGAGGAGCGTTCCCCTGATGGTAAATGGACGAAGCCCGGTAAGGGCGCTAATGAGGCGTTTGACCTTATGGTTTATGCGCATGCCCTGGTCATTCTGCACGGTTACGAAAAGATTAAGTGGCCTGATGCGCCGGAATGGGCGCGCCGCGACACCTGGCTGGTGGCTGAAGTGGCAAACGAATCACCTGTTGTGGCAGCAGTTGCTAAGCCGGTACCGGCAGTATCTCAACCGAAGACTAAACCATCCCGTGACTCGGTATGGGCACCATCATCATCAGGAGGCTGGGTGTGAAGCTTAACGATATTCAGAATATGGTCGACCGCTACACCGAGGCGGAGCTGGTTGTTCTTCAGGGGAAATCCATCACCTTTAACGGCCAGCAGATGACCATGGAAAACCTCAGTGAAATCCGTAAAGGCCGCCAGGAGTGGGAGCGCAAACTGGCATCGGCAACTGCAGCCACCGCGGGCCGCTGTTCCGGCGGGTTTAAGCTGGCGAGGTTTCCGCGATGAGCCTGCTGGATAATGCAATCGGCCTGTTCTCACCGGGATGGAAAGCAGCGCGGCTGCGTTCCCGGATGGTGATCCAGGCATATGAAGCGGTTATGCCGACGCGCACCCACCGCGCCCGGCGCGAAAACCGCACCGCCAACCAGTTGACCCAGTTTGGTGGGCGCTCCCTGCGAGAGCAGGCACGCTGGCTGGACTGCAATCACGATCTGGTGATTGGCGTGCTCGATAAGCTGGAGGAACGCATCGTCGGCGCGAAGGGCATCATTGTGGAGCCACAACCGCTGCTCACAAACGGTCAGCTGGCTGACACGCTTGCCACACAAATCCGTGCAAAATGGACGGAATGGTCAGTATCCCCTGACGTGACAGGGCAGTTTACCCGGCCTGTACTGGAGCGCCTGATGGCGCGGACCTGGCTACGGGACGGCGAAGTCTTTGCCCAGCTGGTAAGCGGTACCGGAAACGGGCTTTCACCGGTGGCGGGCATCCCGTTCTGGCTGGAGGCGCTGGAGCCGGATTTTGTCCCGCTGGAAAAAACCGATACCAGCCAGAAACTCAGCCAGGGCATCTACCTGAACGACTGGGGACGCCCGGTGAAATATCTGGTGTACCGCAACATGCCCGCTGAAGGGATGCTGCTGGGCGACACCAAAGATATCGTCGCTGAAAACATGCTGCACCTTAAGTTCATGCGCCGCCTGCATCAGTTACGCGGTAACTCCCTGCTGGCAGGCGTAATGATGCGTTTGTCTGCGTTGAAGGAATACGAGGACGCCGAACTGACCGCCGCGCGCATCGCTGCCGCGCTGGGCATGTTTATCAAAAAAGGGGACGGCCAGTCCTATCCTGAAGACGCTGGCAGTGGCTCACGAGAGCTTAATATTGAGCCCGGCATGTTGTTTGACGATCTGCGGCCAGGTGAAGACATCGGGATGATCAAATCAGACCGACCCAATCCCAACCTCGAAACGTTCCGCAACGGCCAGCTGCGTGCAGTTGCTGCGGGTTCGCGCGGCAGTTTCTCCAGCATCGCCAGGAATTATGACGGTACCTACAGTGCCCAGCGCCAGGAGCTGGTTGAGTCCACTGAAGGTTATCTCATCCTCCAGGACGCATTTATTGCCGCGATCACCCGCCCGATGTACCGCGCGTGGCTGAAGATGGCTATCGCTTCCGGGGAAATCGAACTGCCGCGCGGCGTGGATAAGGCATCGCTCTATAACGCCGTCTACTCCGGACCGGTAATGCCGTGGATCGACCCGGTTAAAGAGGCGACAGCGTGGAAACTGCTTCTGCGCGGCGGCGCGGCCACGGAAAGCGAGTGGGTGCGTGCACGCGGTGCCAATCCGGATGACGTAAAACGTCGCCGTAAAGCAGAGGTTGATGAAAACCGTAAACAGGGGCTGGTGTTCGACACAGACCCGGCAAATGACAAAGGAGTCACCAGTGTCCAGGAAACGAAACCGGGTAATGAACCGCCCGAAAGCCAGCGTAAAAAATAGCTGGTTCCGTATGCAGGCCAGCGCGGAAAGCGAGGCGGAGATCTACATCTACGATGAAATTGGCTACTGGGGGGTAACGGCAAAACAGTTCGTTGCCAACCTGAAAGCCCTAGGTGATATCACCCACATCAAACTGCACATTAACTCGCCGGGTGGCGATGTCTTCGATGGCATCGCCATTTTTAATGCCCTGAAGTTCCACGGCGCCGCCATCACGGTTTATATCGATGGCCTGGCCGCGTCAATGGCCTCGGTAATCGCGATGGTCGGTAACCCGGTCATTATGCCGGAAAACACGATGCTCATGATCCATAAGCCATGGGGTTTCGCGGGCGGCGATGCAGATGACATGCGCGACTATGCCGACCTGCTAGACAAAGTGGAAAGTGTTCTTATCCCGGCCTACGCGGCCAAAACCGGCAAATCTCATGATGAGATTGCCGCCATGCTGGAAGACGAAACCTGGCTTACTGGCGAAGAGTGCCTGGCTCAGGGTTTTGCCGACCAGGTGACCCCGTCACTGCAGGCGATGGCCTGTATCCATTCAAAACGTATTGAGGAATTTGAGAAGATGCCAAAAAGCATTCGTAATATGGTCACCCCGCCGCGCAACACCGCCAGCCGTGATCCGCAAACCCCCGCGCAGCCGGATGCACCGCAGAATCCGGTAAACGCTGATACCATTCGTGCTCAGGTGATTGCAGAACAGCGTGAACGGCTCAACGGCATTAATGATCTGTTTGCCATGTTCGGCAATCGCCACCAGGACCTGCAGGCGCAGTGTATTGCCGATCTGGACTGCACCGTTGAGCAGGCCAAAGACAAGCTGCTGGCGGAACTCGGCAAAACAGCGACCCCCTCCAACAAAACCAGCACCACCCACATTTATGCGGGTAACGGGAATATCGTAGGCGACGGTATCCGCCAGGCGCTGATGGCCCGTGCCGGTTACGAAGAAGTGTCGCGCGATAACGTTTATAACGGTATGACGCTGCGTGAGTATGCGCGCATGTCCCTGACCGAACGCGGTATCGGTGTGGCGAGTTACAACCCGATGCAGATGGTCGGCTTCGCGCTGACGCACAGCACTTCTGATTTCGGTAATATCCTGCTGGACGTTGCCAACAAGGCGCTGCTGCAGGGCTGGGAAGAAGCCGAGGAAACCTTCGAGCTCTGGACCAAGAAAGGTAGCCTGAGCGACTTCAAGACCGCACATCGTGTTGGCATGGGTGGATTCCCGTCGCTGCGCCAGGTTCGTGAAGGTGCTGAATATAAGTACGTGACCACCGGCGATAAAGGCGAAACCATCGCACTGGCGACCTACGGTGAGATTTTCTCCATTACCCGCCAGGCCATTATCAATGATGACCTGAACCAGCTAACCGACGTCCCTACCAAAATGGGGCGTGCGGCAAAAGCCACCATTGGGGATCTGGTTTATGCGGTACTGATTGAAAACCCGAAACTGTCAGACGGCAAGGCACTGTTCAGCGCCGATCACAAAAACCTTTCTACGGGTGCTATCGATGTCACCAGCCTCGATAAAGCGCGCCAGCTGATGCGGGTACAGAAAGAAGGCGAACGTGCGCTGAATATTCGCCCGGCATACGTGCTGGTGCCGACGGTGCTTGAAACTGTAGCCAGCCAGACCATCAAGTCTGCCAGCGTTAAGGGTGCCGACGTCAATGCCGGTATCGTTAACCCGATCCAGAACTTTGCGCAGATTATTTCAGAAGCGCGACTGGATGATGCTGATCCTGCAGCGTGGTACCTGGCGGCCCAGAAAGGCAGCGACACCATCGAGGTTGCCTACCTGAACGGCGTCGATACTCCGTATATCGATCAGCAGGAAGGTTTCACCACCGACGGCGTGGCCACCAAAGTGCGTATCGACGCGGGTGTGGCACCGCTTGATTACCGCGGGCTGGTCAAATCCACCGGTAAATAATCTCTCCCTGTAGTTCCCGTGGCCCGTCAGGGCTTTTTTTGTGTCTGAAATTCGGCTCCGCCAGGGGCCGTGGAGACTTGCATGAAAAATTATCTTCAGGATGGCAATACCATCGCCATCACGAACAGTGGTGCTTCCGCAATCCTCAGTGGCGCGCCAGTTGTAATCAGTGACGTTGTTGCCGTGGCAATCGTCGATATCGCCCCCGGCGAAACCGGCGACGGACGCACGACCGGCGTCGTGATCCTGCCAAAACTGGCCGCTGATGATATCGCCCAGGGCGAGGCGGTTTATATCAAAGGCGGGAAAATCCAGCTGGATGCGACCGGAGCGGTACCAGCCGGGAAGGCCTGGGAAGCTGCCGGTGCGAATGCCACTTCAGTCGCGGTAAGGCTGAATGGCTAACCGGTTCCGGCAAATGGTGGCGCGCATGGACGCCGCCACTGTCCGGCAGATGGGCGATCGTGTGCTGATTAATGGTACGGGGTATGACGCCATCGAAAGCCAGTTCGTGGCTGAAATTGGGCCGGTGGTCGGTGAAGGGATTTCCCTCGTTATTTTCTCGGATTCACTGAAACCGCGCCGGAATGATGTCGTCATCTGGAAAGGTGAAATGTACAAAATTACCCGTCAGCAAACGTTCAACGGAAAGCCGCAAATCTGGATTGAATAAGGGGGCAGCATGTCCATCAAAGGACTGGATCAGGCCATTGCCAATCTTGAAAGCATCAGTAAAACAGCGGTTCCGCGCGCATCGTCCCAGGCTGTCAACCGCGTAGCCACCCGGGCAGTCAGCCACAGCACCCGGCGCGTCGCGGGGCAGACCAGGGTACCCAGGAAACTGGTTAATCAGCGTGCCCGGCTGAAGAAAGCCACGATCCGCAAGCCGCTGGCGACTATCCGTGTTAACCGAGGCAATCTTCCCGCCATCAAACTGGGCGTTGCCAGCGTCAGGCTTTCGCGCCGCAGGCGTGATGTGTCCGGTGCTGGCAGTGTGCTGCGTATTGGTAAATTCTCCTTTCCCGGCGGCTTCATTCAGCAACTGAAAAACGGTCGCTGGCATGTGCTTCGCCGTACCACCCGGGCGCGTTATCCGGTTGAAGTGGTCAGCATACCGCTGGCGACACCGTTGACCACTGCGTTTAAGGAAGAAAGTAAGCGGCTTACTGAAACCGACCTTCCCAAAGAGATGGCCGCGGCCCTTCGTAACCAACTGAGGCTGATAGTCACGAAATGAAGCACCCACTGATTCGTAAAACTGTACTCGACACACTGAAAGCCAGTAACGCCCCGGCGGCGACCTGGTTTGATGGTCGTCCGTCCGTACTGGACCCGCAGGATCTGCCGGCGGTCGCTGTATATCTCACCGATGCCGAGTCTACCGACGAGTCCGTTGACGAAGATATGTGGCGCGCCATGCTGCATATCGAAGTTTTTCTTAAAGGGGATGACACCGATTCGGCACTGGATGAATGGATGGAAAACAACATTTATCCGGTCATGGTCAGCATTCCCGCGCTTTCCGGCGTTCTCGAAACCATGTCTGCCCAGGGCTACGACTACCAGCGCGACGACGAAATGGCCACGTGGGGCTCGGCGGACCTGCAATATTCTATCTCTTATGTGATGTGAGGAAATTATGCCAACACCAAACCCTCTTGAGCCGGTCAAAGGCGCAGGCACCACGTTCTGGGTGTACACCGGTACCGGCGATCCCTATGCGAACCCACTTTCTGACACGGACTGGACGCGCACGGCGAAGGTTAAAGAACTGACGCCCGGGGAACTGACGGCGGAGTCTTATGACGATACCTACCTGGACGATCCCAACGCCGACTGGACGAACACCGCACAGGGTGAAAAGTCCGCTGGCGAAACCAGCTTTGTGCTGGCCTGGAAGCCTGGTGAATCCGGGCAGCAGGGGCTGGTTGACTGGTTCTATGCCGGTGATGTGCGTGCCTACAAAATTAAATTCCCCAACGGTACGGTCGACGTGTTTAAGGGCTGGATCAGCAGCCTGGGTAAAACCATTCCGGCAAAAGAAGTGATCACCCGCAGCGTGAAGATCAGCAACAACGGTAAGCCAAGCCTGGCGGAAGAGACCCGAACACCTGTTACTTCGGTGACCGGCGTGACGCTGAGCAAAACCACGCTTGCGCTGGCGGTAAATGCCTCCGATTCACTGAATGTCACGGTGAACCCGGCTGGCGCCACGGATAAAACTTTCCTGGCTTCGTCTTCCGACCGTGCGAAAGCAACTGTAACTGTGGCTGGCAATGTCCTGACTGTTAAGGGCGTGGCCGCAGGCCAGGCGGACATCGTAGTGATGACCAGTGACGGCCAGTTCATCGCAATCTGTAAAGTTACCGTTTCCTGAATCCAGGGGGCGTGAGCCCCCTTACGGAGAAAAGATGTCCAAATTCCTGAAGTCTGGCCAGCTTGAATACGGCGAACAGACAATCACCCTCTTTGAACTTTCTGCGCTACAGCGTATTGAGCATCTACAGTTCATTTCCAGCGCAGCAAAAGCACTGCCGACAGACGCAGATAAAGAGACGCTTTACACACTGCTGGTGGAGCAGGATATCCGCCAGGGTGCCCGACTTGTTGCCATGTCGCTCTGGCATGCCGATCCCGCCAACAGCGATATTGAGCAGCTTTATCAGGATGTCTTGTCCGGCTGGCCAATCACCATGATCGGTGCTGCTGACCGGTTCGTGAAGGCACTCTCTGACATGCTGCCGGCAGAGCAGGATCAACCTGATAACCCGGGCGAAACTGAAGAGCTCGCGCCGGAAAAGTCCTCGCCGGCGAGCTGAATTTTGTCATGAAGCTGGCGAGGGAATTTCGACGCCCGGACTGGCGCCAGATGCTTGCCGGCATGTCATCTTCAGAACTGGCTGAGTGGGGGCGTTTTTACCGAGAACAGTATTTCGAAAACGATCTGCAGGATGCTCATTTTTCCCGCCTGAGCCATCTCATCATTTCCATCATGTGTAAGGACACTGATCTGACCCCCGGCAGCTTCAGTCTTCTTAATCCTCCTGAGCTGGTCACTGAACAGGATGACAACACCATGATGTCCGTTGCTGAAAGTCTAGGAGGAGTACGCTATGGCCCAGTCGGTGGGTGACCTGATCGTTAATCTCGATCTGAATTCCCCAAAATTTAACGAGCAGCTGGTTTACAGCGGAAAGAAGCTCAGTGAACTGGGCAAGGCGGCCACCGCTACTGCCGATCAGGTCGACCGGGCGTTCAACCGTCAGGAAGCCGCGGCCCGGCGCGCGGGTATGTCAGTGGGCGCATACAGTAACGCCGTTCGTATGTTACCTGCGCAGTTCACCGATATCGCCACACAGCTGGCCGGCGGCCAGTCGCCGTTCCTGATCCTGCTCCAGCAGGGCGGGCAGGTTAAGGACAGCTTCGGCGGATTTGGGCCGATGTTCCAGGCACTTCGCGATGCACTTTTCGGTTTTAGTGGCGACGTACAGAAAACCACTGACGAGGCGAGTGAAAGTGCGGGTGAACTTGCTGAGAGCTTCAATAACGCTTCTGACGCCGCGGAAAACCTCGGCAGGGCACGAGGATTTATCACGCCGTTCAACGTGGCGCTGGCTGCTGTAGCGGTGACTGCCGGCCTGATGATGTATTCGTGGTATCGCAGCAATTCGCAACTGTCTGATTTCAACAAAACGCTGGTTCTTTCAGGCAATACTGCAGGGCTGACAGCGCAAAAAATGCTGACGGTGAGTAAGGCTGCCGCCAGCGCCGGGATCACATTCTCAGCGGCTGCCGGTACGCTGACTGCACTGGTGAATGCCGGTGTTGCTGCGGGAGCTAATTTTGAGCGCCTTTCGGTAAGCATCACCGAGTTTGCAGACAAAAGCGGTCTGGAAATTGAGGATGTGGCCAAAGCGTTCGGGAAACTGACCAGCGATCCCACCTCCGGTCTGATTGCCATGGCGCAGCAGTTTCACAACGTGACGGCTGAGCAAATTGAGCACGTAGCGCAACTGCAGCGCTCCGGTGATGCCGCGGGCGCGCTGAAAGCGGCAAACGACGCAGCGACCGAAGGTTTTGAAAGGCAGACCCGTGCCATTGAAGGCAATATGGGTACTCTTGAGCGTGCGGCGAATACTGTCGGCGATGCGTTCAAGTCGATGTGGGATAAGATACTTGATATCGGTCGCCCTGATAGCGGTGCTGAACTGCTGAAAAAGGCTCAACAGCAGTTTGATATTGCTCAGGCCAACTTCGATAAAAACGCAACCGGTCCTGGCGTATCCGATGCGATGCGAAACCAGTATCAGAAAGTACTGGACCGTACCCGAATCAGTCTTCAGGCCGCGCAACTGCAGGCAGATTTGCAAACTGTTTCTGAGGAGAGCGCACAGGCGCAGGCGACCATTGAGCGGGACAGGCTCAGGTATGCCACGCAGGCTCAGGCGAGTTATGAAAAGACGCAAACCGCCCTTGATAAATACACCAGTAAACAAAAAGAACTGAACAAGGCGCTACAGGAAGGGCGTATCCTTCAGGGAAGCTACAATACCCTGATGGCTGCGGCGAAAAAAGAATACGAGGACTCCCTTAAGAAGCCCGCCAGAACCACCACCCCAGGTGGTGTAAAAGCGACGGACTCTATCAGTGCACAAACGCTGGAGCTCCAGGCGCAACTGGAAGTACTGCGCCAGCACCGGGGACTGAATGACACCATCAGCCAGCAGCGTCAGAATCTCTGGAAAGAACAGGCCCGTTTCGCTGTACTGGAGAACGCTGCGAAAACGCGTGCCCTGACGGCTGACGAAAAATCCCTGCTCAGTAATAAAGAACAGATACTCGCCCAGGCAGAAATCAATGCCCGGCTTGGCGATCAAATCGCTATTCAGGAGCGCCTGAACAACCTGCAGGACCGATCTCAAAAATATGTCACACAGATGGGGGAGAAGACCCGGGCCCTCACTGACAGTGCAGGCCTGAGCAGCCGCCAACAGCAGCGCAGGCTTGATGAGGCGCAGTTGCTGCAGGGCTGGAAAAATGCTGGTGGTACTGAATCGGATGAGGGTTACCAACAGGAGCTGGAGTCCCTTAAGAAATTCTACGCCGCACAGGATGATCTGCGCGGAAACTGGCAGGCGGGCGCGCGTACCGCATGGGCGAATTATGTTGATTCAGCATCCGATGCTTACGGGCAGATGGAATCACTGGCGACTACTGCATTTGATGGCATCAGTGAAAATATGGCCGAGATGCTCACAAGCGGGAAAGCTAACTGGTCTGACTTTACCCGGTCAATTTTGTCCATGCTGACCCAGATCCTGATGAAGCAGGCGCTGGTGGGGATGGTCAATTCAGTAACAATGGCTATGGGTTACGCTGCCGGAGGTTACACCGGTTCAGGTGGTAAATATGAGCCTGCTGGCGTGGTTCACCGTGGCGAGTTTGTTTTTACCAAAGATGCAACCAGTCGCCTCGGGGTGGGCAATCTCTATAACCTGATGCGGGGTTACGCATCGGGTGGCCTTGTCGGTGGTGGATCAACAGCTATCGCCGCACCTTTTGGTGTCAGTGTCTATGCGCCTGTTTCAGTCACCTCCCCGCAGAACGAAACGAAGCAACCTCCCGGTGATCAGCTTGGTCGCGCTTACCAGCAGGTCATTACGCAGGCCGTTAATGAAGGCATTGCAAAAGCAGTGCGTCCTGGCGGCCTAATCTGGAACGCAACCAGAGGCAGATAAACTATGGCTATCGAAAGCTTCCCCTGGTCGATTCAGTCGGCCAGCCAGCCCACGACCAAAAGCACCGATACGATCCGTAAGGTTCAGTTTGGCGATGGTTATACGCAGGTCAGCGGCTCAGGGCTGAACAGCGAGACCCTGAACTACGAGTATTCTTTTACCGGGCGGCCGGAGAAAGGATTGCAGATTTATGCTTTTCTCCGCCGCCACAAAACTAAATCCTTCTCGTTTAAACCGCCTTTCGGTGATCTCGCCTTATGGCGGGTTGAGGCTGACAGCCTTCAGAAGGTCATCAGGAGCAAAACGGTGATGACAATTACAGCCACCTTTGAACAGGCTTTTAAACCATGAGCTTAAACAGTGATTACCAGAAACTTGAGCCGGGCAATGCAGTCCGGCTTTTTTCTGTCGACGGTACGGCGTTCGGAACCGGCGAAGTGCTGCGTTTCCACAGCCACAACGTTCCGCATACAGAAGCAGAGATCGTGGCCGCTGGCGGCGTTGAGTCAAAACTACCGGCAAAAAGTATCTGGTGGCAGGGGCAGGAATATAAAGCCTGGCCGTGCCAGATTGAAGGGATAGAGGCGTCTACCAGTGGCAGCAGCGCACAGCCAAAATTATCGGTTGCCAACCTGGACGGCTCGATCACCGCGCTGTGCCTGGCGTATGACGACCTGCTGCAGGCTAAAGTGATGATCCACGACACGCTGGCGCAGTACCTTGATGCGCGTAACTTTCCCGGTGGAAACCCGACGGCAGACGCGACGCAGGAAAAGCTACAGGTCTGGTATATCGACGCGAAAACTTCTGAAACCAGTGAGGTGGTGGAGTTTGCGTTATCCAGCCCGATGGATTTGCAGGGTCTGATGATCCCGACGCGGCAGCTTCATTCCCTGTGCACATGGTGCATCCGCAACAAGTACCGCACCGGCGATGGCTGTGATTACGCCGGGACGCGTTACTTCGATAAAAACAACAACCCGGTGGACGACCCGTCCCGCGACGAATGTAACGGCACACTGACCGCCTGCAAACTGCGGTTCGGTGGAGGTAATGAACTGTCGTTCGGCGGCTTTCCGGGCACATCGCTAATCCGGAGCTGATATGCGTAAAAAGACCATCGCGGCCATCATGGCCCACGCCGAAGCGGAATATCCGCGCGAGTGCTGCGGGGTGGTGGCACAGAAAAGCAGAGTGGAGCGGTATTTCCCCTGTCGCAATCTCGCTACCGAACCAACAGAACATTTTCACCTCTCGCCGGAGGATTACGCCGCAGCGGAAGATTGGGGAACGGTCACCGCCGTCGTGCACAGCCATCCGGACGCCACCACGCAGCCGAGCGAAATGGACAAAGCGCAGTGTGATGTGACGGCGCTGCCCTGGCATATCGTCAGCTGGCCGGAAGGCGACTTACGAACCATCATACCACGCGGTGAAATTCCGCTGCTTGAGCGTCCGTTCGTGCTCGGCGTCTACGACTGCTGGGGTCTGGTGATGAGTTTTTACCGCCAGACCTACGGTATAGAGCTGGCGGATTACCGCGTCGATTATGCCTGGTGGGAAGATCAATACCCTGACAACCTTTATCAGGATAACTGGTACAATTGCGGTTTCCGGGAGTTCACCGGCGCGCCAAAGCCGGGGGACGTGGTGATCATGCAGGTGCAGTCGAATAAGTGGAACCATGCCGGGATCTTACTTGAAGGCAATATGCTGCTGCACCACCTTTACGGGCATCTCAGTCAACGGGTGCCTTATGGCGGTTACTGGATGGAACGCACCATGAAGATTTTACGGCATAGTTCCCTGTGCTAACCTTCGTTTTTTACCGAAGGGATATGGAAATGAAAAAGTTATTTTTGGCTATATGCGTTATTGGATTGGCTGGTTGCGCCAGGCCATACGGTCCAGCTGAGACAATAATTAATAAGCAAATTGTTCAGCCTAAGACTGGAGTTGAACAAACCAAAGTTACCATAACTCGTAACAAACAATTCATTGGTGGTGGCAGTGGCGGCACATGTCGGTTCTTGGTGCAAATCGACGGAGCCGACGTTGCTAAGCTCCGTCAGAATCAATTCGTTTCTGCCTATTTGGATAATGGCAAGCATTTATTAAGGGTTAGTAACGAATGTGATATAGCATCAATGGGAATGAGAAAGTCATTAGAAATTGACGCTTCTGGAGGGGAGCAGGAATACTTAGCCGAAAATGGAATGTGGGGTCAATATCGAATGTGGAGAATAAAATAATATCCTTTACCCAAACAGGTCGCTCAGGCGGCCTTTTTTATTGGAGTGATAATGAAAGAATTAATGACTCAAATTGAGCTTAGTGGAGACTTAGGAAAATTCTTTGGAAAAACTCACCATCGATTGATTAGTACAGTTCATGAAGCTACAAGAGCGTTGGCGGCAACTATTCCGGGTTTTGAAAAATACATGATAACCAGCGATCGACGCGGGATAACGTACGCGGTTTTTCGCGGAAAGAAGAATATTGGAAAAGATGATTTAGGTTACCCTGTAACCAAGGAAGTAATCCGTATAGTGCCAGTAATAATGGGTAGTAAAAAAGCAGGTGTATTTCAAACAATATTAGGTGCTGTTTTGGTAGTGGTTGGGGCTGTTGCTACTTACTTTGGTGGCGGTGTCGTGGGAGTCCCAATGATGCAAGCAGGTGGGGCGATGATGCTCGGAGGAGTAATCCAGATGCTCTCTCCACAACCCTCTGGTCTTGCCAGTAAGCAGGATTCTGATAATAAAGCCTCATACGCTTTTGGCGGCGTAACGAATACAGCCGCACAAGGGTATCCTGTACCCATTGGCTACGGAAAGCGCCGTATTGGTGGCGCGATTATTTCTGCCGGTATTTACGTCGAAGATCAGCAATAACCATTCACTGATTATTCCCTCACTGTTACCGCCGCCTGGCGGTTTTTTTATGGGCGCAACATGGCAAAACATATTAAAGGGCGCAAAGGCGGCGACTCTAAACAACGCACGCCCACGGAACAGCCGGACGATCTGCAGTCGGTGGCAAAAGCCAAAATACTGATTGCCCTGGGCGAGGGGGAATTTGCTGGTGGGCTGGCGGGCAGTAATATTTTTCTGGATGGCACGCCCCTGGAAAATCCTGACGGCTCCCAAAACTTTTCCGGCGTCGCCTGGGAATTCCGCCCCGGTAACCAGGCGCAGCCGTATATTCAGGGTATGCCGGGTTCTGAAAACGAAATCAGCGTGGGCACGGAGGTTTCCAGCGCTACCGCCTGGACGCGCACGTTTACCAATACCCAGCTTTCCGCCGTTCGCCTGCGTATCAAATGGCCGTCGCTGTACCGCCAGGAGGATGACGGGGATCTGGTGGGTAATTCTGTGGCCTATGCCGTTGACCTGCAGACAGATGGCGGAGCCTGGCAGACTGTAATCAATACGGCGGTAACCGGCAAAACCACCTCGGGTTATGAGCGCAGCCACCGTATCGACCTGCCGCGCGCCGGTACCACCTGGACATTGCGCCTTCGCAAATTAACGCCGGATGCCAACAGCGCCAGAATCGGCGACACCATGACGCTGCAGAGTTACACGGAAGTCATTGATGCCAAGTTGCGTTACCCGAGCACCGCGCTGCTGTACATCGAATTTGACTCCAGCCAGTTCAACGGCAGCATACCGCAGATTTCCTGTGAGCCGGCGATGCGCGTGATCCGTGTCCCCGATAATTATGATCCGGTTGCGCGCACCTATACCGGCACCTGGACGGGCGGGTTTAAATGGGCCTGGACAGATAACCCGGCGTGGATTTTTTACGACATCGTGATTGCCGATCGATTTGGGCTGGGCCATCGCCTGACGGCGGCGAACATCGATAAGTGGACGCTGTACCAGGTGGCACAGTACTGCGACCAGATGGTACCGGACGGGAAGGGCGGGAACGGCGCTGAGCCGCGCTATACCTGCAACGTCTATGTGCAGGACCGCAACGAAGCCTATACCGTGCTGCGGGACTTTGCCGCCATCTTCCGTGGCATGACGTACTGGGGCGGTAACCAGATCGTGGCGCTGGCGGACATGCCGCGCGATATCGATTACAACTACACCCGCGCTAACGTGGTCAGTGGTGAATTCGTTTACTCGAGCAGCACGACCAAGACCCGTTACACCACGGCGCTGGTCTCGTATTCGGACCCGGATAACGGCTACGCTGACGCCATGGAGCCAGTGTTTGAGCAACCGCTGGTTGCACGCTACGGGTTTAACCAGCTCGAGATGACCGCAATTGGCTGCACCCGGCAGAGTGAGGCAAACCGCAAAGGGCGCTGGGGCATTCTGACCAACAACAAGGACCGAATCGTCACGTTCTCAGTTGGGCTGGACGGCAATATCCCGCAGCCGGGTTACATCATCGCCGTCGCTGATGAAATGCTCTCCGGAAAAGTGACAGGTGGACGCATCAGTTCGGTTAATGGCCGGGTGATCACGCTTGACCGCGTGCCGGATGCTAAGCCAGGTGAGCGGCTTGTTCTCAACCTGCCGTCCGGCGCATCACAGGCCCGGACGATCCAGGCGGTTAATGGTCAGGCCGTCACTGTCAGTATCGCCTACAGCGAAACGCCGCAGACCGAAAGCGTCTGGGTGGTCGAATCTGACGAGCTGTATGCCCAGCAGTACCGGGTGGTCAGCGTCAGCGACAACAATGACGGGACATTCACTATTTCCGGCGCGTTTCACGATCCGGATAAGTATGCCCGCATTGATACCGGCGCAATCATCGACCAGCGCCCGGTAAGCGTGATCCCGCCGGGCAGCCAGTTCGCACCGGAAAATATCGCCATCAGTTCTTTCTCGGTGGTGAATCAGGGCATCAGCATTGAAACGATGCGCGCCAGCTGGGACCCGGCACCCAACGCCATTGCTTATGAAGCACAGTGGCGGCGCAACGACGGGAACTGGGTGAACGTTCCGCGCAGTTCGACCACTTCGTTTGAGGTGCCGGGCATCTATGCGGGGCGCTACCTGGTGCGCGTGCGCGCCATCAACGCGGCGGAGATCTCCAGCGGCTGGGGGTACTCACCGGAGAAATCGCTGACGGGTAAAGTGGGCAACCCGCCGAAGCCGATCGGATTTACGGCGACAGGTATCAACTGGGGTATCCGGCTTAACTGGGCTTTCCCGGCCAACACGGAAGACACGCTGAAAACCGAAATTCAGTACACCCCGCGTGACGACCATGCCGATCCGCTTTTGCTTTCTGATGTGCCATACCCGCAGGCCGACTACACCCAGCTCGGGTTACGCGCCGGGCAGATTTTCTGGTACCGCGCGCAACTGGTCGACAAAACCGGTAACGAGTCGGGCTGGACGGACTGGATCAGGGGCATGGCTAACGACCAGGCCAGCGACTATCTGGAGGATATCGCCAAAGACCTGCTGACCTCAGAAGATGGGAAGCGACTGACAGAACAAATCGATTTCACCCTGGCGGGACAGATGCAGACTACGCTGGCCCAGGTGGAAAGCGCGCAATTGCAATATGAGCAGGTGGGAGCTGCACGCGCTGAGATTTCACAGGTAAAAATCACCCAGGCCGATGCAGAGAAAGCCTTTGCGCAGTTCCAGGAACTGGTGGCCGTGCAGTTCGGTGAAAACGCGGCGGAAATTAACGAGGTTAAAACGGCGCAGGCAACAGCGGATGAAGCGTTTGCTGAATATCGTCTCACCGTCGCGGCGGATTTTAACGGTGTTAACAGCAGTATCTCCACCATTCAGGAGGCGCAGGCCAGCGCGGATCAGGCATTCGCGCAATACCAGACGCAGGTGGCGACGAAGTTTGGCGATCAGCAGGCCGCCATCAACGAAAAAATGACCGCGTATACAGACGCTGCCAGCGCCAATGCGATTTACACCCTCCGCACGGGCGTGAAATACAACGGCAATTATTACGACGCCGGGCTGTCAGTGGCGGTTATGGCGGATGGTTCCGGGGTGAAAACCCGCGTGGCGATTAATGCCGATCAGTTCGTGATGCTGTCCGGGCAGGGCGGCGTTCAGTATTCGCCGTTCGGCATCGTTAATGGTCAGGTGTTTCTGAACTCCGGATTCATCCAGGACGGGACCATTATTAACGCGAAGATCGGTGCCTATATCCAGTCAAATACCTGGGATGGCTCGGGGAATAGTGGATGGCACATCAATAAAAGTGGTTATGCCTATTTCACCGGCGTAACCATTAAAGGGACTGTTTATGCCAGCGCCGGCTCGTTCACAGGAACGGTGTATGCAACTGACGGGCGGTTCACCGGGGT
>NZ_JACHZE010000014.1 GCF_014193285.1 Atlantibacter sp. RC6 | reverse complement strand
TGATAAATTGTTAAAGAGCAGTGCCGCTTCGCTTTTTCTCAGCGGCGCGGGGTGCGTATATTACGACTTCCCGCTTCAGAGTCAAGCGTTAATTTCGCTTTTCTCCGCCGAACTCCCCGGAGGGACTTCGCTGACCGGCCGGCTTATTTGCCGTTGTTCCGTGTCAGTGGTGGCGCATTATAGGGAGTAATCAGAATCTGACAAGCGTTAAATTCAAAAAAGTTTTTGTTCGCTCAATTTCCAGGCGATACGTCTATTTAACGCCCCTTTCGGTCGATAAACGCGCGATATCACCCGCAAAACTGGTGACTTGCTGCCAGTCGGTATAGACCACTTCTTTAGACGTATCGGTTTCCCCGCCCGTCATCTTCATAATCAGACGGATCATCATTTTGTCGAGCCATCCGTAGCGCGGGTAACGCAGCGCGCCAGCAAACACCGCGCTAATATCGGGCCGCCAGGGGGATTGCATCAGAAACTTGCGCGTGTAGTTATTGGTTTGCGGCGTGCGTTTCTCGGCTTTACGCGCTACCAGGTTCACGGAGAAGAATGCGCTCGGCATCCCGTTCAGCGTCTGGAAATGCTTTTTCACGAAGGCGTTGAGGGATGAATGAAAATGGCCGTAGCGGATAGAGGCGCCAATCACCACCGCTGAATAAGTATCCCAGTGGATTTCCTCGGTACGATGCAAATTCACCAGGTCGCTTTCAATTCCCTGCTCTTTTAACTCCGAGCTAATAAAAGCGGCGATCTCACGGGTCTGTCCATCACGCGAAGAGAACAATATTAAGGTTTTCACGATACGCTCCTGTTATTCGCGCCAGAATGTTGGGGTAAAGAGCACCAGAAGGGTAAAGACCTCAAGACGCCCGAACAACATATTG
This sequence comes from Atlantibacter sp. RC6, assembly GCF_014193285.1. GTDB lineage: Bacteria > Pseudomonadota > Gammaproteobacteria > Enterobacterales > Enterobacteriaceae > Atlantibacter. The sequence goes on along the minus strand of NZ_JACHZE010000014.1, from coordinate 80,300 downwards.
GCGATCAAAATCCATTTAGCCACCGGGTTCATATTGGCAAAGTTATCCGCCACCACGCCAAGGCCAGGCCCCAGGTTGTTTAGGGTCGCGACCACAGAGGCAAAGGCGGAGAAGTCGTCCACGCCGGTGGCGATAATCGCCAGCATGCTGACAATGAACACCAGCGCATAAGCTGAGAAGAAGCCCCATACCGCTTCAAGGATACGTTCGGGCAGCGCACGGTTGCCGAGCTTGATGCTATATACAGCATTAGGGTGAACCAGCCTCTTCAACTCACGGTTGCCCTGCTTAAATAACAGAAGAATACGGATGACTTTAAGCCCGCCGCCCGTCGACCCGGCACAGCCGCCGATAAACGCGGAGCACAGCAGCAGGACCGGCAAAAACAGCGGCCATTTAGCGATACTGTCAGTGGTAAAGCCTGCGGTGGTCGCCATCGACACTACCTGGAAAAACGCCTGGTTAAGCGTCGTCACCGCCGAACTGTAGATGTCATGGAACCACAGTACCAGCGTACAGATCACCACCAGGGTAAACTGCACGCCAATAAACATCCGGAACTCCGGGTCACGCCAGTACACTTTCAGGTTGCGCCCGCTCAGCAAGGAAAAGTGCAGGCCGTAGTTACAGCCGGAGATTAATAAGAAGATGGCGATGATGGTGTTAATCGTCGGGCTGTCGAAATAGCCGATGCTGGCGTCATGGGTAGAGAACCCGCCAATGGCAATGGTCGCAAAGCTATGGCCGATAGCGTCAAACGCGGGCATCCCGGCAAACCACAGCGCCAGCGCACAGGCCACGGTCAGTAAGACATAGATCAGCCACAGCGTTTTTGCCGTTTCGGCAATACGCGGGCGCATTTTGTTATCTTTCAGCGGGCCAGGCATTTCCGCGCGATACAACTGCATCCCCCCGACGCCGAGTATCGGCAGTATCGCCACGGCCAGCACGATGATCCCCATACCGCCGAACCATTGCAGCATCTGACGATAAAACAGGATGGCATGCGGCAGCGAATCCAGCCCCACCAGCGTGGTCGCCCCGGTGGTGGTCAGGCCGGAGAAGGATTCAAAGAAGGCGTCGGTGACCGTAAGATTAGGTTGCTCAGAAAAGATAAACGGCAGTGCCCCGACGCTGCCCAGCACCGTCCAGAACAGCACCACAATTAAAAAACCTTCCCGGGATTTGAGCTCTTTTTTCTCGCGGCGGTTCGGCCACCACAGCATGGAACCAATCACCAGCGCGACAAAGAAGGTTTGAGTAAATGCGCGCCCGGCGCCGTCGCGGTAGATCAACGCCACCAACCCCGGCAGGATCATGGTCCCTGAAAACAGAATCACCAGTAGCCCTACGATTCGGGTAATCGCGCGAAGTTGCATTAGCCACTTCCTTAGAAGTCAAAAAAGAGGTGTGGATTATTATTCAATCGGTAACAAATGCAATGCGCCGCGACTAAAATCCGTCAGCTTTGCTGTAAATTCCGGCAGTTGCAGATGCGGTAGCGCAATACGTAACTGCACGCTGGCCTGAAAATCGTTGTGCACTATCAGGCCGTCATGCTGTTTAACCAACGCCTCAACACCTGCCAACTGCGCATAATCACACTGCAAAGTATATTCAGTCAGCGGCACTTTGCGCAGCGTGGAGAGCTGGGTCAGCGCCTGTTGCACACCACCGCCGTAAGCTTTTACCAGCCCGCCGGTGCCGAGCTTTACGCCGCCGTAATAACGAATCACCACGGCGGTGATTTCTCCTACCCCGCTGCCCATTAGCTGGGCCAGCATTGGCTTACCCGCCGTACCCGCGGGCTCGCCGTCATCCGAAAACCCTAACTGCTGCGAATCATCCGGTGCGCCCGCCACCCAGGCAAAGCAGTGGTGCCGCGCATCGGGGTACTCCGCGCGCATCTGCGCCACAAACGCTTTTGCTGCCTCCACGCCTGGCGTATGCGCCAGGCGGGTAATAAAGCGGCTCTTTTTGATCTCTTCCGTCAGGGTGACCGGCTGAGCCGGGATAAGCCAGCTTTCCATCAGGCGAGTTTCAGGTCCCGCGTCATGTTCTCAATGCTGTTTTCATGGATCACAACGTTATCTTCAATGCGGATCCCGCCAAACGGCTTCAGCGCGTCGATTTTCTGCCAGTTGAAGTGTTTCGCATATTGCCCTTCGCGCCACGGAGCCAGCAGCGATTCAATAAAGTAAATACCCGGCTCGATGGTCAGCACCATGCCCGGCTCCAGCACACGGGTGCAGCGCAGGTACGGGTATTTTTCCGGGGCAGGAAGATGAGTGCCACGGTAGTCCTGCATAAAGCCCGCCACATCATGCACCTGCAAGCCCAGCGGATGCCCAATCCCGTGCGGCATAAACGGCCCGGTGATATCGGCTTCCACCATCGCGTCTTCGCTGATATCGGTGACTATCTGATGGCGCTTCAGCAATTTGGCGATACGTTGGTGGAACTGCAAATGATATTCGGTATAACGCACACCCGCTTTCATGGTGGCGATCAGCGCCAGCTGTTCTTCATTAACGTCTTTAATCAGCTGCGCATAGTCGTTATCGCTATTCGCCGCCCAGGTGCGGGTCAAGTCTGCGGCATAGCCGTTGTATTCCGCCCCGGCGTCCAGCAGGAAGCTGCGCATTTCTGAAGGCGCGCGGTGATCGAGTTTGGTGTAGTGCAGCACGGCGGCGTGTTCGTTCAGCGCCACGATATTGCTGTAAGGCACATCGGTATCACGATGACCCGTAGCGGTGAGATACGCCTGGTTGATATCGAATTCGCTCATCCCGGACAGGAATGCTTCGTGCGCCGCCTGATGCCCGTTTACCGCCGTTTTCTGCGCTTCGCGCATGCAGGCCAGCTCATAGTCCGTTTTATAAGAGCGGTAGTAGTGCAGGTAGTCGATGACGCCTTTCGGGTTGATATTGGCGGCCGGAATTTCCAGCTGCAACGCGCGCTCAGACACTGGCCCGATATACGCCATATTGCCGCGCCCTGCAGGCAGCTGGCTGGCAATACCGTCGGCTTTCGGCAGCGCGATAATATCGATTTCCTCGGTCCAGAACGAGGTGGGTAGCGGCTCGACGTTATGCCAATAGTCTACCGGCAGATAGAACCACAGCTTCGGCTTATTCACGCCATCCACCAGCAACCAGCAGTTTGGCACCTGGGTAACCGGCACCCACGCCTTGAACTGCGGATTCACTTTGAACGGATACGGATGGTCGTCAAGAAAGACGTTAAACAGCTCACCGGAATGGATCAGCAACGCATCAAGTTGAAAACGAGAGAGCACATCCCGCGTGCGTTCCTGTAGCGTCGCCAGGTGGTTTTTATAAAGTGTTGCCAGCGAATCCATAATCTACCCTTCTTCTTATTCAACAATAAATTCTCGCATCTTAGCACACCGATTCAGCACCGCAGCGATTTCGACCATCCGTGATCCCCTTTGCAAATATTTAAAGTCTCATTTGCATTTCATTAACATCAATTCCACACTCCGAGTCATCTGGTACGACCAGATCCCCATGCTGGATTCAGGAGACTGACATGCTCTACAAAGGCGACACCCTGTACGTTAACTGGCTGGAAGATGGCATCGCCGAACTGGTATTCGATGCCCCCGGCTCAGTAAACAAACTCGATACCGCGACGGTTGCAAGCCTCGGCCACGCGCTGGAAGTATTAGAAAAACAAAGCGAACTTAAAGGCCTGCTGCTGCGCTCAGAAAAAGCGGCATTTATTGTCGGCGCGGATATTACTGAATTTCTCTCGTTGTTCCTGGTTCCTCAGGAGCAACTCAGCCAGTGGCTGCACTTCGCCAACAGCGTCTTTAATCGTCTGGAAGATTTGCCAGTACCGACGCTATCCGCCATCAACGGCTATGCGCTGGGCGGCGGCTGCGAATGCGTGTTAGCCACTGACTATCGTATCGCCACGCCGGATCTGCGCATCGGCCTGCCGGAAACCAAACTGGGGATTATGCCGGGGTTTGGCGGCTCAGTGCGTCTGCCGCGTCTGCTGGGCGCGGACAGCGCGCTGGAAATTATTGCCGCCGGTAAAGACGTGAGTGCGCAGCAAGCGTTGAGCGTCGGTCTGGTCGACGCCGTGGTTAAACCGGAGAAACTGGTCGAGGGCGCGTTAAGCGTATTGCGTCAGGCCATTAACGGCGATCTGGACTGGAAAGCGAAGCGTGCGCCGAAGCTGGAGCCGCTGCACTTAAGCAAAATCGAAGCCACCATGAGCTTTACCATCGCCAAAGGCATGGTGATGCAAACCGCAGGCAAACACTATCCGGCCCCTATTACTGCAGTGAAAACCATCGAAGCCGCTGCGACGCTGGGCCGTGATGAAGCGCTGAAGTTAGAAAACCAGAGCTTTGTTCCACTGGCGCATACGCCACAGGCGCGCGCGTTAGTGGGCATTTTCCTGAACGATCAGTATGTAAAAGGCCTGGCGAAGCAGCAGGCCAAATCGGTAGAGACGCCAAAACAGGCTGCGGTGCTGGGCGCGGGGATTATGGGTGGCGGTATCGCTTACCAGTCCGCGTGGAAAGGCGTGCCGGTGATCATGAAGGATATCAACGACAAATCGTTAACCCTGGGGATGACCGAAGCGGGCAAGCTGCTGAATAAGCAACTGGAGCGCGGCAAAATCGACGGCCTGAAACTGGCTGGCGTGATTTCCACCATTCACCCGACCCTGGACTACGCCGGATTCGAGCGTGTGGATGTGGTGGTCGAAGCGGTGGTCGAAAACCCGAAAGTCAAAAAAGCGGTGCTGGCGGAAACTGAAGATAAAATTCGTCCGGATACCGTGCTGGCGTCTAACACCTCCACCATTCCGATTACTGAATTAGCCAGCGCGCTGAAGCGCCCGGAAAACTTCTGTGGGATGCACTTCTTTAACCCGGTGCACCGTATGCCGCTGGTTGAAGTGATCCGCGGCGAAAAAACCTCTGACGAGACCATCGCCAAAGTCGTGGCGTGGGCCAGCAAAATGGGCAAAACCCCGATAGTGGTCAACGACTGCCCGGGCTTCTTTGTTAACCGCGTGCTGTTCCCTTATTTTGCCGGTTTCAGCCAGCTGCTGCGCGACGGGGCCGATTTCCGCCAGATCGATAAAGTCATGGAAAAACAGTTCGGCTGGCCGATGGGCCCGGCTTACCTGCTTGACGTGGTCGGCATTGATACCGCGCACCATGCCCAGGCGGTGATGGCGGCGGGCTTCCCGCAGCGGATGGCGAAAGAGTACCGCGATGCGATTGATGCCCTGTTCGACGCCGGTCGCTACGGTCAGAAAAACGGTCTTGGCTTCTGGCGTTATAAAGAAGACAGCAAAGGCAAACCGCGTAAAGAGCAGGATGAGGCAGTCGAAAGCCTGCTGGCGGAAGTCAGCCAGCCGAAGCGCGAGTTCAGCGACGAAGAAATCATCGCCCGCATGATGATCCCGATGGTCAACGAAGTGGTGCGTTGCCTGGAAGAAGGCATTATCGCCAGCCCGGCGGAAGCCGATATGGCGCTGGTTTACGGTCTTGGCTTCCCTCCGTTCCACGGCGGCGCGTTCCGCTGGTTAGATACTCTGGGCAGCGCCAAATACCTCGATATGGCTCAGCAATATCAACACCTCGGTCCGTTGTATGCGGTGCCGGACGGTTTGCGCGCCAAAGCGCGTCTTAACGAACCGTATTATCCCCCGGTTGAACCCGCACGCCCGGTTGGCGATTTGAAAACGGCTTAAGGAGCGAAATATGGAAAAGGTGGTAATTGTTGACGCAATCCGCACCCCGATGGGCCGTTCCAAAGGCGGCGCGTTTCGTCAGGTGCGGGCGGAAGATCTGTCAGCGCATCTGATGCGCAGCCTGCTGTCACGTAACCCGGCGCTGGAGCCTTCGGCGATTGATGATATTTACTGGGGCTGCGTCCAGCAGACCCTGGAGCAGGGTTTCAATATTGCGCGTAACGCCGCGCTGCTGGCGGAGATCCCGCATCGCGTACCGGCAGTAACGGTTAACCGCCTGTGCGGCTCGTCCATGCAGGCGCTGCACGATGCGGCACGGATGATTATGACCGGCGACGCCCAGACCTGCCTGATCGGCGGCGTAGAGCATATGGGCCACGTGCCGATGAACCACGGCGTGGACTTTCATCCTGGCCTGAGCCGCAACGTGGCGAAAGCGGCGGGCATGATGGGCCTGACGGCGGAAATGTTGGCGCGCATGCATGGCATCAGCCGTGAAATGCAGGACAGCTTTGCCGCCCGCTCGCACCAGCGCGCATGGGCGGCGACCCAGGCCGGCCATTTTAAAAATGAGATCGTCCCGGTTAACGGCCATGACGCCGATGGCGTGCTGAAGCGCTATGACTATGACGAAGTGATCCGCCCGGAAACTAATGTGGAAAGCCTGGCGACGCTAAAACCGGCATTCGACCCGGCTAACGGAACCGTCACCGCAGGCACCTCTTCCGCGCTGTCCGACGGCGCAGCGGCCATGCTGGTGATGAGCGAAAGCCGTGCCAGAGAACTGGGCCTGACGCCGCGTGCGCGTATCCGCTCCATGGCGGTAGTGGGTTGCGATCCGTCAATTATGGGTTACGGCCCGGTCCCGGCCTCGAAACTGGCGCTGAAGAAAGCGGGCCTGAGCGCAGCGGACATCGATCTGTTTGAGATGAACGAAGCGTTTGCCGCGCAGATCCTGCCGTGCATTAAGGATCTGGGCTTGATGGAGCAGATCGATGAGAAGATTAACCTCAACGGCGGCGCCATCGCGTTAGGGCATCCACTCGGGTGCTCCGGGGCGCGCATCAGCACCACGCTAATTAACCTGATGGAGCGCAAAGACGCGCAGTTCGGGCTTGCCACGATGTGTATTGGCCTGGGCCAGGGCATCGCGACGGTATTTGAGCGGGTTTAAGTGTTACGCGACACCGTAGCGGCAGGAAATAAAACGCCGCTACGGTGGTAAACGCAAGAAAGTAAAGGGTTTAGTTGCCGTTCTTCCCGCCTGTCAGGGGCGGTTTTTTTTATGCGATCAAATAAACGAAAACGCGTCGCCAAACATTCGGTCTTCACGCGCGCCACGCTCATTGCAGAACAGGTCGCGGGCAATTTTCGCCATCTCAAAGCGTCCGGCAATATAGATGTCGTGCTCGCTCAGGGTCCCGAAATCCTGCATGACTGCCGTCAGCACCGTTCCGCTGCGACCGCGCCACTCTTCTTCCGGCTGTTCCACCACCGGCACCACGCTGAGATTCGGGTGATTCACCGACAGCGCTTCCAGCTCGGCTAAATCGTAGAGATGTTTCTCTTCCCGGCCGCCCCAGTAGATGGCGATTTCACGGGCAGGATTACGCGCCAGCGCGGTAAACAGAATAGAGCGCACATAAGAGAACCCGGTGCCGCCGGCGATCAGAATCAGCGGACGATCGTCTTCGTCACGCAGCCACGCGTCGCCATGCGGAATATCAATGACGATCTCGCGGTCTTTAAGAATGCGATCCATCACCGCCATGGCGTAGAGATTAAGCTCCGATGCGCCGATGTGCAGTTCGATGAACCCTTGTTCGTCCGGCGTTGAGGCCATTGAGAACGGGCGCTTATCGCGCTCGTCCATCACGACCATCAGGTACTGGCCAGCACGAAAGGAAAAAGGTGAGTCCGGTACTAAACGAACGCGGTACACGGTTTCTGTGATCGCGTCCACCGAGGTCACTTTACAGCTTAAGGTTGTCATGCGTTCCCTCTGTCGGGTCAATATTGCAAAACCGCAACGGTCGCGTCAGGCGCGTTTACCGTCATTAAAAATGGCCAGTTGATCCCAAATGGCGTCGATACGCTCGACGACTGCCGGATCTTTTTCAATCGGACGACCCCATTCACGCTGGGTTTCGCCGGGCCATTTGTTGGTGGCGTCCAGTCCCATTTTTGAACCCAAACCGGAAACCGGCGAGGCAAAATCCAGATAATCGATCGGCGTGTTTTCGACCAAAACCGTGTCACGCGCCGGATCCATGCGCGTGGTGATGGCCCAGATTACATCGTTCCAGTCACGCGCATTGACATCGTCATCACAGACAATGACAAACTTGGTATACATAAACTGCCGCAGGAATGACCACACGCCCATCATCACGCGCTTAGCGTGCCCGGCGTATTGCTTCTTCATAGTGACAACGGCCAGGCGGTAAGAGCAGCCTTCAGGCGGCAGATAAAAATCGACAATTTCCGGGAACTGCTTCTGCAAAATCGGCACGAAGACTTCGTTCAACGCCACGCCCAGCACCGCAGGCTCATCCGGCGGACGACCTGTGTAAGTAGAGTGATAAATGGCGTCTTCGCGCTGGGTAATGTGCGTCACCGTGAATACCGGAAAGTTATCCACTTCATTGTAGTAACCCGTGTGGTCACCATACGGCCCTTCCGGTGCCATTTCACCCTGCTCGATATACCCTTCCAGCACAATCTCCGCGCTGGCAGGCACTTCCAGATCGTTGGACAGGCATTTGACCACTTCGGTTTTGGTGCCGCGCAGCAATCCGGCAAAGGCGTATTCCGAGAGGGTATCCGGTACGGGCGTTACCGCACCGAGGATGGTTGCCGGATCGGCGCCTAACGCCACAGAGACCGGGAAACGTTCGCCGGGATGCGCCGCGCACCACTCCTGGAAATCTAACGCGCCGCCACGGTGGGAAAGCCAGCGCATGATCAGCTTATTTTTACCGATTAACTGCTGGCGATAGATACCCAGGTTCTGGCGCTCTTTGTGCGGGCCACGGGTGACGGTCAGCCCCCAGGTGATTAACGGCGCGGCATCTTCTGGCCAGCACTGCATAATCGGAATGCGGGTTAAATCTACCTGCTCACCTTGCAGCACTTTTTGCTGGCAAGGCGCGCCGCGCAGCCGTTTGGTCGGCATATTCAGGACTTGTTTAAACTGCGGCAATTTATCAAACAGATCGCGAAATCCGCGCGGCGGCTCAGGCTCTTTTAAAAAAGCGAGCAGTTTTCCCACCTCGCGCAGCGCCGTCACATCTTCTTGCCCCATCCCCATCGCCACACGCTTCGGCGTGCCGAACAGGTTGCAGAGCACCGGCATGTCATACCCTTTTGGGTTTTCAAAAAGCAATGCCGGCCCACCGGCACGTAATGTGCGGTCAGCAATTTCGGTCATCTCAAGATAAGGATCAACAGCCAGCGAGATGCGTTTTAACTCGCCTTGCTGCTCAAGCAGCGTAAGGAAATCGCGCAGATCGTGATATTTCATGCAGTTTTTTATGCCTTTTCGTTTAGCGCTTTATTATACGGTGTTCGTCGCAGCCATGCTGTAATTTTGTTAAATTAGCGTGAACTGGTACGAGGGCACCTTAGGTATTGGTTATAATGGCTTTAGCTATCTAAAACGAGTTTTGATATTCTTTTGCGCCTGGTTATCGAAGAAGAGTGTTTATGCAATCCTGGTATCTACTGTACTGCAAACGAGGTCAGCTTCAGCGTGCGCAGGAGCATCTGGAACGTCAGGCGGTGACCTGCCTCACACCGATGATCACGCTGGAAAAAATCGTGCGTGGAAAACGCACAACAGTCAGTGAGCCGCTGTTTCCTAACTACTTGTTTGTCGAATTCGACCCGGAAGTCATTCACACGACCACGATTAACGCCACGCGCGGCGTCAGCCACTTTGTGCGCTTCGGCACCCAGCCCGCCACCGTACCGGTGACCGTTATCGACCAGTTGGTTCAATACCAGTCTGAAGAGATAACCGATCCGGGCACGCCATACCCTGGCGATACCGTTGTGATTACCCACGGCGCGTTTAAGGGGCTAAATGCGATATTTACCGAGCCTGACGGCGAGGCGCGCTCCATGCTGCTGTTAAATCTGCTTAATCAACAGGTGTTACAAAGCGTGCAGAACACCGAGTTCAAAAAGCAGTAATCAGAAACGAATGCCAAACAGCGAACGGACATTCTCGTCAGTTTGCTGAATCAGTTGTTGCGCATCTTCTCCACGCCACATCGCCGACTGAGTAACAATATGCGGCAAGTAGCACGGTTCGTTACGGCGCGATGAGGGTTTGAGCGGCAGATCGCGCGGCAACAGCCACGGGGCATCGGTTTCAAAAAACAGTTTATTGGCGGGGATCATCGGCAGCAACTCGCGCAACTCAAGCCCGCGACGTTCGTCGCATACCCAACCGGTAATGCCTAAATAAATCCCTAAATCCAGACACGCCCGCGCTTCTTCTCGCGTACCGGTAAAGCAGTGCAATACCGCACCAGGCAGTTTATCGAGCCAGGGCGTCAGCAGCGCGACAAACCGTTGATGGGCATCCCGGCAGTGCATAAACACGGGCAGCGATAACTCTGCCGCCAGCGCCAGTTGAGCGGTGAACGCTCGCTCCTGATTGTCTGGCGTTGAGTAGTTGCGGTTAAAATCCAGACCGCATTCGCCTATAGCAATCACTTCCGGCGCCTTTGCCAGTTCGCGCAGCGCATCGGCGGTCTCCGGCAGCCAGTGGTTAGCATCATGGGGATGAACGCCGGCGGTGGACCAGCAGCGGTCGTAGCGGCTGGCGAGCTGCTGCGCCTGCTGGCTCTCGCTCAAACTGGTGCCGGTGATCAACATGCCTGATACGCCTGCGGAAAAAGCCCGCGCCACCACGTCATCCCGATCTTTATCAAACTGCCCGCTGGTGAGGTTTACGCCAATATCAAACATGCGGTTTATCCTGTAAAAAACCGCCCGGTGGGCGGTTCAGGTTACTCTTTAGTGGCTTGCGTTTCGTCGTCTTCTTCAGACGGCATACGCCGCTTGCCGACGTAGAAGCGCGCGAAGAATACGCCCACTTCAAACAGGCAATACATCGGGATAGCCAATAAGGTCTGGGAGAAAACATCCGGCGGCGTCAGCAGCATGCCTACGACAAACGCGCCCACTAACACATACGGCCGCTTTTTACGTAAGTCGTCCGGCGTGGTCACGCCCATCCAGCACAGCAGCACGATAGCGACCGGGACTTCAAACGACACGCCAAACGCCATAAACAGCGCCATAACAAAGCTAAGGTAGCTGGCGATATCGGTTGAAACCACCACCCCAACCGGCGCGGTATGGGTCAGGAAGCCAAACGCCAGCGGGAATACCACGAAGTAGGCAAACGCCATACCGATATAGAACAGCAGCGTGCTGGAAACCAGCAACGGCACCACTAAACGGCGTTCATGCTTGTACAGCGCCGGGGCGATGAATGCCCATACCTGGTAGAGGATCACCGGGGCGGACAGGATCACCGATACCATCATGGTCAGCTTGATCGGCGTGAAAAACGGCGATGCCACATCGGTGGCAATCATGGTTGCGCCCTGCGGCATCTGGCTTATCAACGGCGCGGAGACCATTTGATAGATATCGTTGGCGAAATAAACCAGCGCCAGGAAGATGGCCAGAATCGCGACGACGCAGTTCAACAGACGCTTACGCAGTTCAATCAGGTGACTGATTAGGGGTTGAGTATCTTCTACAGCCATGTTCAGGATTTTTCACTTGAGGACGACGGTGCGACGCCTGCCGGAGAAGACGTCGAAGCCGATGACGCTTTAGTCAGATCGACAGGCTGCTCAGCAGCCGGAGCCGGTTTTTGCGCCGACGCGCTCACCTGGTTTTCCGCCGTGGCTGGCGTAACGCCTTCATGCGCCGCTTCGTTGTCTTTCACAATCGGGTTATGAATAGTGTGGGCTTCGTCATGCGCCTTTTCCGGGTCGTTAGCCGTATAGGTGCGTTTCATTGACTCTGCCGCTTCACGCAATTCATCCATGGAAGCCTTGAGTTCTGGGGTGAGATTACTGAGGCTCGCTTTCTCAACTTTCTTGAGACTGTCCTGGAATTCCTGGAGTTTTAACTCCTGAGTCAGCTCATTCTGCACGGTGGTGGCAAGAGAACGCAGCGCCCTCACCCACCCGGCAATGGTTTTGACCGCAACAGGCAAACGCTGCGGCCCCAACACAATGAGGCCGATAACAAAGACAAGAACCAGTTCACCGAAACCAATATCGAACACGGCTTACACCTGCTCTTTATCGTTGCTCTTCGCTTCGTCTTTCTTCACGTCGCTTTGCTTGTCAGAAAGGGATTTCGCAGTGAAATCAGCATCCTGAGTAGAGGTGTTTTTCGGCTCGTCATCGCCCATGGCTTTCTTGAAACCCTTGATGGAGGCACCCAGATCGGAACCCAAAGAACTGAGCTTTTTGGTACCGAAAAGCAGTACAACGATAACGACAATGATCAATAACTGCCAAATACTAATGCCACCCATATAAACACCCTCAGCTACAGATGATGAAATTTGCAAACCGCATTATATACCGCTCATTATCCAGGCTGCATCAGTGTTGGTAAACATATCCACAACGGTCACAGAGTTTTTTGTGTAAGTTGTGAAAATGTCGCCCGTTTTCTTCAGCCTGAATGCCGATCATTTCAACGCAGTCATTCCATAATGTTTTAAATCGAGCCAGTACGACGCCAGCCAATCAGCCAGACAACAATACCGCCCGCCATAACCCATGCCGGGATTAAGTCCCATTCCGGGCGAGTCACCAGCATTAACGTTCCGCTTAACAACAGCGTGGCACCAATCCCAAACAGATAGCGTGACTGGCCTTGCCGCACGCGCTGTTCGTGTAACTCGCGGGCGATTTTATCAACGCTTTGTTGCAATTGTTTGCCCTGGCGCAAACTGTCGTACACCAGTTCAGGTATTTCTGGCATTTTTTCGATCCAGAACGGCGCTTTCTCTTTAAAAGCACGCACCAGCGCCGGAAAACCAACCTGATCTTTGATCCAGGATTCCAGAAACGGTTTCGCCGTTTTCCACAAATCCAGCTGTGGATAAAGTTGGCGGCCCACGCCCTCCACATACAGCAAGGTTTTTTGCAGCAGTACCAACTGCGGCTGCACTTCCATGTTGAAGCGACGCGCGGTATTGAACAAATTCAACAACACATGGCCGAAGGAGATTTCCGCCAGCGGCTTCTCAAAGATGGGCTCACACACGGTACGGATGGCGAACTCAAACTCTTCAACGTTGGTATCCGGCGGTACCCAGCCAGAATCAACATGCAGTTCGGCAACCTTGCGGTAGTCGCGGTTAAAGAAGGCAATGAAGTTCTCCGCCAGATAGCGCTTATCTTCTTTGTTCAGCGACCCGACGATACCGCAGTCAATGCCAATGTATTTGGGGTTTTCCGGGTGCTCATAACTGACGAAAATATTGCCCGGGTGCATATCGGCATGGAAGAAACTGTCGCGAAACACCTGGGTAAAGAACACCTGCACGCCGCGCTCCGCCAGCAGTTGCATATTGGTGCCGTTGCGCTCAAGGGTTTCCACATCCGAGACCGGGATACCGTAGATGCGCTCCATCACCAGCATATTTTCGCTGCAATAATCGGAGTAAACCTCAGGAACATACAGCATCGGGCTGTTTTCAAAATTGCGCCGCAACTGAATAGCGTTTGCCGCTTCGCGCAGCAGGTTTAGCTCATCAATCAGCGTTTTTTCATATTCCCGCACCACTTCCACCGGGCGTAGACGGCGGCCATCCGGCAATAAGCGCGGCACCCAGCGCGCCAGACGGTAGATCAACTTCATATCGGCGCGGATAATCGGCAGGATATCGGGGCGGATAACCTTGATCACGACTTCTTTGCCGTTCTCTTTCAGTTTCGCCGTATGCACCTGCGCGATAGATGCCGAGGCCAGAGGGTTGATATCGAAATCATCGAACCAGGTCTCCACCGGGATATCACCCATCGACTTTTCGATTTGGCGTTTCGCCAGCACGCCATCAAATGGCGCGACGCGATCCTGTAACATGGCAAGCTGATCGGCGATCTGAGGGGGGAACAGGTCACGGCGGGTAGAGAGCATCTGACCAAACTTGATCCACACCGGGCCGAGTTCCTGAAGCGCCAGCCGCAGACGCTGGCCTAATTCTTTATCGCCGTGGCGGTTGGGCATCCAGAACAGGGTGCGCCGCCATAAACGCAGCGGCAACGTGATGCGGATTCTCGGTATGAGCTCGTCCAGCCCATAGCTTAAAAAAGTACGAATGATGAAGTAAAGGCGCCGCATTTCACCTGGCGTCATTTGGCCTCCAGCGTTTCTAAACGACCAATCAGCGCGTCGAGCGATCGCGCAAGGGCATCAGTTTCTTCAGCAAACCAGGCGACTTCCAACGGGCCGGGGGCCATACGCCACTCTTCCGTCACCGCTTCAGCCAGATAGCGTTGATTACGCTCAACGCCTTTTTTCACAATGCGCGCGCCGGTGCGAAAGATTTTCCCCAACCCTTCGGCGGCGATATCGCCAATGTAGGGTGCAAGCAGTTCCGCAGGATCGAATTCCGCCAGATCCATCAGGGAAACCAGATTTTGCACCACCTGAATGTCGCCTTCGACTTCCAGGTCGCCACGGCGGATCAGCGCGGTCAGTTGTTGGCGATTGCGCAGTTCAGGCAACACCGAAAGGCGCGTTGTCACCGCACAGTCGGTCTCACCTTCCCATTGCCCCAGCACGTCAACCTGCTGTTCGCTGAAGATGAATACCAGCGGGGTAGTGAACTCGCGGAGGGCAATACGCAACACCTTTCCCTGCAACCGCTGACGTGCAGATTTAAGCGCCCGGTCCTGGTATAAAAAAGCGTTTAACGCTCCTTCAATACCGGCGGTAATTAATGGTGTTATTGGCATCCGCGGCCTCCCTTAAAACTTATAACCACGATGAAGCGCGACGATACCCGCGGTCATATTGAAATATTCGACGTTATCGAAACCGGCATCTGCCATCATCGCTTTCAGCGTGTCCTGGTTGGGATGCATACGGATCGATTCCGCCAGATAGCGATAGCTTTCCGCATCCTGGGCCACCAGTTCGCCAATACGCGGCAACACGTGGAAGGAGTAGGCGTCATAGGCTTTGCTTAACGGGTCGATAACCGGTTTAGAGAATTCCAGCACCAGCAGACGACCACCGGGCTTCAGCACGCGATACATCGAGCGCAGCGCTTTGTCTTTGTCGGTCACGTTGCGCAGGCCAAACGAGATGGTGATGCAATCAAACGTGTTGTCCGGGAACGGCAGCGCTTCCGCATTGGCCTGAACGTATTCAACGTTGCCCACCACGCCGATATTGCGCAGTTTTTCACGGCCCATTTTCAGCATTGAGTCGTTAATGTCCGCCAGCACGACCGTGCCGGTTTCACCCACCAGACGGGAGAATTTCGCCGTCAAATCGCCAGTGCCACCCGCCAGATCCAACACTCTTTGTCCACGGCGCACACCGCTGCAATCAATAGTAAAGCGCTTCCATAAACGATGAATCCCGAACGACATCAGGTCATTCATAACGTCATATTTCGCTGCAACAGAATGGAAAACCTGCGCCACCATATCCGCCTTTTGCGCTTTCGCTACGGTCTGAAAGCCAAAGTGCGTTGTGTCCTGTGAATCATCAACCATTTCGGAGCCTGCTATTGATAAAAAATGTTCGTGAAGTGTAACAGATTGGTCCCGATTGCCCTATGTTTCAAGCCTGTTTTAACAATCGTTACCGGTACGCTGAACAGGTGGAATAGACCCTGGCACGTTGTTTTTTGAAGAATTTGCTGGCTCATCGTCAATGCTGCGCAGCCGAAACTCTTCATCATCCAGACGCGCCTGTTCCACCATTTCAGGATTAATCTCGCGCTTCACTTCCACCCCCAGAGTACGAAACCCATCAGCCTGCGCCAGCAGGTTACCGCGCCCGGAACTGAGCTTCTTCATCGCCTGGCGATAGTTTTCTTGCGCTTTATCCAGCCCTATCCCGACTGCGGACATATCTTCAACAAACAGGCGCATTTTGTCGTACAGCTTTGCGGCGCGTTCGGCGATTTGCTGGGCGTTCTGGTTTTGATGCTCATATCGCCACAGATTGGCGATGGTGCGTAACGCCACCAGCAAGGTAGTTGGGCTGACCAGCATAATGTTGCTTTTCAGCGCTTCGCCGATCAGCTCCGGTTGCCGGTCGATAGCCAGTAAAAAGGCCGGCTCGACGGGGATAAACATCAAGACATAATCCAGCGACCGCAGACCGGGAAGCTGTTGGTAATCTTTACGGCTGAGTAGCCGGATATGGCTACGAATGGCCGCGATGTGCTCATTGAGCGCCAGCTCACGCTGGTATTCATCTTCGGCGTTAAAGTAACGCTCGTAGGCCACCAGCGTCATTTTTGCGTCCACCACCACGTCTTTATCCTGGGGGAGACGCACAATCACATCCGGCTGCATGCGGCTGCGATCGTCTAGCTGGATATTGACCTGGGTCTGATACTCATACCCTTCGCGTAAACCCGACGCCTCCAGCACCCGCGTCAACACCACTTCGCCCCAGTTGCCCTGGATTTTATTATCGCCTTTCAGCGCCCGGGTCAGGTTAATCGCCTCCTGAGCCATTTGGGCATTGAGCTGTTGTAAATTGCGGATTTCATGGGTCAGCGTGTGCCGTTCACGCGCCTCCTGCCCGAAGCTGTCCTGCACCTGGCGGCGGAAGCCGTCGAGCTGTTCGCGCAGCGGCGTTAATAGCCCGTTCAGGCTCTGGCGGTTTTGCTCTTCCACCTGGCGATGGCTGCGGTCAAAAATGCGGTTGGCGAGGTTTTCGAACTGTTCGCTAAGACGCTGCTCGCTGTTCATCATCTGACGCAGTTTGTCGTCGTTATGCTGACGCGTGGTTTCCAGCAATGTGGTGACTTCACGCAGATCGGCTTCCAGCGAGCTTTTGATATCTCTCAGGGTGCGCAGTTCGCCGTTCAGCAATTCGCACTCTTCGCGCCAGTGCTCGTACGCCTGTTTCGCCGCGCTTAACTTGCTGAATACATCGCGCTGTTCCGCCAGCAGATCCGCCTGACGCTGCGATGCCCGCAGGCTTGCCCCCAGCCAGCCGAGCAATATGCCCGCCAGCGCCACCGCCGCCATCAGTAATAGAGAGAACTCCATAATGCCTCCCGCATTAACCCTACCAGAGCAAAATGGAATTGTGCTGGATAAATGTCCAGTTTTAAAGGCATTTACTGCGAAGCATCGTGCAAAAGATTAAAAACAGCGCGGGGTAATGAAGATAAAACCGGGGGGAAACCTGCCAGCCCTACCGTAAAGCAGGGCTGGCGGGTGGGTTTAGATCAGGCGACGCGCGGCCTCGACCACGATTTTCACCGCGTGGCTTTCGGTCTGCTTCATGGTTTGCGCGTTCGGGATTTCCTGCTGGGTACGGTTCACGATAACCCCGGCAACCATCCCCGCACGCAGGCCCTGGCTTGAACACATGGTCAGCAGCGTGGCGGACTCCATTTCATAGTTCATCACGCCCATCTGCTGCCACTCTTCCATCGAGCCTTTGTAGCGGCTAACCACACGGCCAGAGAAGGTGTCATAACGCTCCTGGCCCGGGTAGAAGGTGTCGGAAGAGGCGGTGACGCCGATGTGGGTGGTGGCGCCCACGGCTTTCGCGGCTTCCACCAGCGCGGTGGTGCAGGCGAAATCCGCGACCGCCGGGTATTCCATCGGCGCGAAATGCAGGCTTGCGCCATCGAGGCGAACGGATGCGGTGGTCACCAGCACATCGCCAACATTGATATGCGGCTGGATCGCGCCGGTGGTGCCCACGCGCAGGAAGGTGCGGATGCCCAGTTGCGCCAGCTCTTCAACGGCGATGGAAGTCGATGGGCCGCCGATGCCGGTAGAGCAGATGATAACCGGCTTACCGTCCAGCTCTGCGCGCCAGGAGGTAAATTCGCGGTGTGATGCCAGCTTAACCGGCTTATCCATCAGCGCGGCGATCTTTTCCACTCGTTCCGGGTCGCCAGGTACGATGGCAAGCGTTGCGCCCTGCAGGTCGCTTTTAGTAAGGCCGAGGTGAAAAACATCAGACGTAGACATAAATGACTCCTCTTTGGGTCGGTTTGTCAGAAGCTGCAAAAGGGTACTTTACAGAAGCTGCCTGGGGAATTTCGTGATTCAATTCACTTGTATGAAATTCGCTTGCATCATATTTCCATAAAATAGTGACATTTATCACAATAAAAGCCCATCCCGTGAGATCACAGGAACGGGTTTTCCGTGTACGAATTTTCTGCTCGCAGGCTATAGTTAGGTTTGCGCTAAAAAAATGGTTACGGAGCCCGGCCATGACAAAACAAAACACAACAGACAACCCTTCAGGATTTGCTTGCGCCGCTTCACCTGTCGCTTCAACGGTAGTACATACCGCAGAAGATGGCATCCACTGTGGTGAAACGTCTATTGCGACCCAGGGCGAGAATATGCCGGCTTGGTATGCCCGCCCGGAAACTGCCGACCAGCCTTTACCGGTGGTGATTGTGGTGCAGGAAATTTTCGGCGTTCATGAGCATATCCGCGATATCTGCCGCCGTCTGGCCCATGCAGGCTATCTGGCCGTCGCGCCGGAACTCTATTTCCGTCAGGGCGATCCGGCGGATTATGACGATATCCCGTCGCTGTTCAGCGGCCTGGTAAGTAAAGTACCCGACGCTCAGGTGCTGGCGGATCTCGATCACGTGGCGAACTGGGCTTCCCGTCAGGGCGGCGACCCGCATCGTCTGATGATGACCGGTTTCTGCTGGGGCGGGCGCATCGCATGGCTATACGCCGCGCACAATCCGCAGCTCAAAGCCGCTGTGGCGTGGTATGGAAAATTGCTGGGGGATAAAACGCTCAACTCCCCGAAACATCCGGTGGATGTGGCCGTGGATCTTAACGCGCCGGTGCTGGGTTTATATGGCGCTCAGGATACGGGCATTTCACTGGAAAGCGTGGAAACCATGCGCCAGGCGCTGCGGGCGGCAAACGCCAAAGCGGAAATCGTGGTTTATCCCGACGCGGGCCACGCGTTTAACGCCGACTATCGCCCGAGCTATCACGCGGAATCCGCCGCGGATGGCTGGCAGAGAATGCTGGAGTGGTTTAGCCGTTACGGCAATAAAAAGTAACGGCCTGTTTGCATCAAAAGCTAAACCCTCTCTGGTTCAGAGAGGGTTTTTTATTACGCGCTGCGCAGGTTTTGCGCCGCTTTGACCATGTTCGCCAGCGCCTGACGGGTTTCCGGCCAGCCGCGCGTTTTCAGGCCACAATCCGGGTTCACCCATAAACGCTGCGCCGGGATGCGTTGCGCCGCCTTTTGCAGCAGCGCCTCAATCCATTCCACATCCGGTACGTTCGGCGAGTGGATGTCATACACGCCAGGGCCGATTTCATTCGGGTACTCAAACTCTTCGAAGGATTCCAGCAGTTCCATATCCGAGCGCGAGGTTTCGATGGTGATCACGTCCGCATCCAGCGCTGCAATGGAGTCCATGATGTCGTTGAACTCGCAGTAGCACATGTGGGTATGGATCTGGGTATCGTCACGCACCACGGCGGCGTTCAGGCGGAACGCTTCCACGCCCCATTCCAGATAGGCCTGCCAGTCGGCGCGACGCAGCGGCAGCCCTTCGCGCAGTGCCGGTTCGTCAATCTGGATAATGCCAATCCCGGCGGCTTCCAGATCGGCCACTTCATCACGCAGCGCCAGCGCAATCTGCTTCGCGATGGTTTCGCGGCTGACGTCTTCGCGCGGGAACGACCAGCAGAGAATGGTTACCGGGCCGGTCAACATGCCTTTAACCGGCTTGTCGGTCAGGGACTGCGCGTACTTCGCCCACTCCACGGTGATCGGCTCAGGACGGCTGATATCGCCAATCACTACCGGCGGCTTCACGCAGCGTGAACCGTAGCTCTGCACCCAACCGTTTTGAGTAAAGACAAAGCCGTCCAGATGCTCGCCGAAGTATTCCACCATGTCGTTACGTTCCGCTTCTCCGTGAACCAGTACGTCCAGCCCAAGGCGCTCCTGCTCAACAATCGCCTGCCTGATGTGTTCGGCAATGCCGGTGCGATAGTTGTTGGCATCCAGATTGCCTTTTTTGAAGTCCAGCCGCAGGCCGCGGATTTCGGTGGTCTGCGGGAACGAACCGATCGTGGTGGTCGGCCATGCCGGAAGATTGAAACGCGCACGCTGCGCTTCAGCACGTACCGGATAAGCGCTGGCGCGCTGGCTGTGCTGGGCGGTAATCGCCGCCAGACGCTCGCCTACCGCCGGGTTGTGTACCCGGGCCGAATTGCGACGCGCCTGAATCGGGGCGCTCCACTCGGCAATTTTGGTCGTGTCGCCGGTTTTCAGCGCATCACGTAGCAGCGCCAGCTCTGCACATTTTTGCAGGGCGAAGGCGAACCAGCTTTTTACTTCCGCATCCAGACGGGTTTCTACGTTGAGATCGATTGGGCTGTGCAACAGGGAGCAGGACGAAGCCACCCACACGGCACGTTTGCCGACGATATCTTTAATTTGCGCGTATTTTTCTGTGAGATCGGCACGCCAGACGTTACGACCGTTGATCAGCCCCGCAGACAGCAGCCACTCGGACGGCAAACGCTGATGCAGCTCTGCTACGTCGTCTTTGCCGTGTACCAGGTCGACATGCAGGCCCTGCACCGGCAGTGCGGTGATGGTATCCAGATTCGGCGTGACACCTTCAAAGTAGGTGGTCAGCAGCAGTTTGCTGTTGCCCTGGAGCGCATCGTAAGCCGGTTTGTAGGCGTCCAGCCATGCCTGAGGCAGTTCCAGCACCAGCGCCGGTTCGTCAATCTGTACCCACTCGATGCCGCGCTTCGCCAGCTCTGCCAGCACCTGCTGATAAACCGGCAGGATGTCCTTGAGCAGCGACAGGCGATCAAACTGCTCGCCCTTCACTTTGCCCAGCCACAGGTAAGTTATCGGCCCCAGCAGTACCGGTTTAATGTGATGGCCCAGCGCCAGCGCTTCGTCCACTTCATCCAGCAGTTGAGTCCAGGTCAGTTTGAACTGCTGGCCTTTAACGAACTCGGGCACCATGTAGTGATAGTTGGTGTTAAACCACTTGGTCATTTCCGCTGCCGCTGCCGGTTCACCGGTCGGCGCGCGGCCACGGCCAATGCGGAACAGAGTATCAATATCCACGGAGCCGTCTTTATTCTGGTGGCGCGCCGGCACGTTGCCCAGCAGCAGGCTGGTGGTGAGAACGTGATCGTACCAGGCGAAGTCGCCCACCGGTAACAAATCCACACCTGCCGCTTTTTGCTGCTCCCAGTGGCGGGCGCGCAGTTCGCGGCCCACCGCCAGTAATTCTTCACGGGTGCTGTTACCCGCCCAGTAACTTTCTTGCGCTTTTTTCAATTCGCGACGCAGGCCAACGCGAGGGAAACCGAGGGTGTGATTGTAAATTGTCATTGTTTTGCCTCTTTAAATTTGATTTCAATCCGAAGTATTTCGGATTTAGGGAAGGCGGCAAGTTCGTGAATCCCCGGAAGCTTATTGAAGTAAGCGGCCGGGGTGAGCGAGCGCAGCCAACGAACCATAAATTCGAAATACGATGGATTTAGCCGTCCAGATGTTTACACCGCTATAATTCGCGGTTACTGTATATTCCTCAAGCGCAAATTCCTCATGGCAAAATGAAGGACTTTCATGATCGAAATTAAACACCTTAAGACCCTGCTGGCCCTGCAGAGTTGTGGTTCGCTCGCCGCGGCGGCCGCCACACTGCATCAGACGCAGTCTGCTCTCTCTCATCAGTTCAGCGATCTGGAGCAGCGTCTCGGGTTTAAGCTATTCGTTCGTAAAAGCCAGCCGCTGCGCTTTACCCCGCAGGGGGAGATCCTGCTGCAACTGGCGACGCAGGTGCTGCCGCAAATCAGCCGGGCGCTACAGGAGTGCAATGAACCGCAGCAATCCCAGTTGCGGATTGCGATTGAGTGCCATAGCTGTATTCAGTGGCTGGCCCCGGCGCTGGAGAATTTCCGCAAACAGTGGCCGCAGGTAGAAATGGATTTCAAATCAGGCGTAACGTTCGACCCGCAACCTGCGCTTCAGCAGAGCGAACTGGATGTGGTGCTGACATCCGATATCCTGCCGCGCAGCGGACTGCACTATTCGCCAATGTTTGATTTTGAAGTGCGTCTGGTGCTGGCGACCGATCATCCGCTGGCCAGCAAACCGCGCATCACGCCGGAAGATTTTTCCGGGGAGACGCTGTTGATTTATCCGGTGCAGCGTCAGCGTCTGGACGTGTGGCGTCATTTTCTGGAACCCGCTGGTGTCAGCCCATCACTGAAAAGCGTCGATAACACCCTGTTGTTAATTCAGATGGTATCGGCGCGAATGGGCATTGCCGCATTGCCGCACTGGGTGGTGGAGAATGTTGAACGCCAGGGTCTGGTGGTGACCAAAACCCTGGGCGAGGGATTGTGGAGCCGACTGTACGCGGCGGTGCGCGATGGCGAGCAGCGCCAGCCGGTTATCGATGCGTTTATTCGCTCTGCGCGGAACCACGCCTGCGATCATCTGCCGTTTGTGAAGAGCGCGGCGCGACCCAGTGTCGATGCACCCACAGCGAAGCCATTATTACCGACCCACCGATAATAAAGCTCGGCCAGTGGGGTTGCTCTTGCCAGATGGCGAGGTTAACCAGCAGCCCCGCGGGGACATGGACGTTATTCATGATGCCCAATGTGCCGGCATCCACCTGCGTGGCCCCATAGTTCCACATAAAATAGCCCAGCCCGGACGCCACAACGCCCAGCCAGACCAGTACGCTCCATTGCAACGTGGTTTCTGGCAGTTTATTCGGATTGCCTAACGCCAGCCAGGCCACGCCCGCGACCACCAACGCCCCGAGATAAAACCACGAGAAGGCGTTGTGCTGTGGCATCGGATGCACTTCCATCAGCCGCTTGTAGCCCACCATGCCGATGGCGAAGCTGATATTCGCCAGTTGTACCAGCAGCAGCCCGAACCAGAAGTGCTCGCTGAGTTGATCGTAACGAATAATCGCCGCGCCAATCACAGCCAGCAGCGCGCTGAACGCATAGCCCCAGCGCAGCGGGCGGCGGCTGAGCAGGTCATAAATCAGCGTGATATACAGTGGCGTCAGGACGGTAAACAGCAGGAACTCGGAAACCGTCAGATAGAGATAAGCCCGGAAGCTGAACAGGTACATCACACCCAACTGGAGCGCGCCCACCAGCATATACAGGGCGATGACTTTCGGTTTCAGTCCCTTAAACCGCAGGAACGGCAAAAACACCAGCGCCGCCAGCCCAACGCGCATCAGCACGGAAAAATAGCTGTCGACATGCCCGGCAAGGTATTCGCCAATCAGGCTAAAGGAAAAGGCCCACAGAATAGTGGTGATAATGAGTAGCGGCACAATGCTTTCCCCGGGAATACCCGTTTCAGGATAAAACCGCATTGTAGCGAGAGTGAACGACGTGAGCTTGGGTATTTAGTTGACGAGTGGTTAAATGTAAACCACTCGTCATCTGTGGCGCTTAGGCTTCGTTAAGGAATAAACGGCGCAGATAGTGCGGCACCGCATTTTCGCCGTTGGTGCCGATCACTTCCAGCGTCGGCAGCAGATCTTTCAGGCGCTGGTGCGCGTTAGCCATAATGCAGCCTTTACCCGCCATCGACAGCATTTCGGCATCGTTCATCCCGTCACCGAAGGCGATGCACTCTTTCAGGGAGTAGCCCATGGCTTTAGCTACCGCCTCCAGCGCATGGCCTTTGGATACGCCGCCCGCCATCACTTCCAGGCAGGTCAGCGTCGAGAAACTGACGTTAACCCGATCGCCCCAACGCGCATTAATCGCCTGCTCCAGCGGCAGCAATTTTTTGTGGTCATCGCAGGTGAAGAACACTTTGCTGATGCCCTCCGGCTCCAGCACGCCCGGTTCAAACAGGGTGTATTTAAAGACCGCCTCGCGAAAATACTTCATCTCATCCGGGCGATGGCGGTTCATAAACCAGTCATCGTTACGATAAACGTTGGTCACGATATCCGGGTTGGTGTGCACCACGCCAAACAGATCGGCGGCGATATCGCGATCCAGGTTGTGGCTGAACACCAGATTGCCGTCAGTATCATGCACCCGCGCACCGTTGGAGGTAATCATGTAGGCCTTGATTTCAAGGTTATCGCGGATTTGGGCCACGTCGACATGGTGACGCCCGGTCGCGAACACAAAGTTAATGCCGCGAGCCGTCAGCAGTTTCAGTGTCTCTTTCGCAAAAGGCGACAGGGTGTGGTCAGGGGATAAAAGTGTACCGTCTAAATCAGACGCAACGACCTGATACATAAAAATAATAACCTCTGGTTGGTAACAGGCGGCCTGACCGCCAGTAATTAATCATGCGCATCGAAAAAGTCGACGATGGCATTCAGCGCCTCGGCGCGCATAGCGTCCTTTTCAAACAGGATCTCATGGTACGCGCCGTTAATGACGAAAGGTTTACCCCCCCAACAGGGGTGGCCCGCCGCGGCCCGAATGTCACAGAAGCGATCGTGCATGCGGTTATCCACCACACGTTCTTCTTCTGCCTGGAGAAGCAATGTCGGCGTGGTCATCGCAGTGGCCCCTGCTAAAACCTGCTCTCCGGCAAGGATGCCTTCCCTTACCCAGTGATAAGTCGGCCCGCCTACGCGCAACGTCGGTTCATCGGCGTAGAAACGCAGATTGCGGCGATAGCGCTGCCGGCTGTGGGTCAACACGTTAATCGCAAACGGCAACGCGCGCCAGCGGCCGGTGCCAATTGCATAGCCTTCCCGGATACGCTGGTGCCCTTCCGCCCAGTCGAGGATTTGGCGCACCATCCAGTCGGGCAGGCGCAATACAATGCCAAACATCGGCGCGCAAAAGGCGACAGCGTCAAACGCGTCCGGACGACGCTCTAAAAACAGTGCGGATATCGCGCCGCCCATGGAATGGGCTAATACATAGCGCTTGCGCCACGGTCCGTCCTTGATTTCCTGTTGCCAGAACAGTTCCAGGTCGTCCACATAATCGCTAAAACGCACCACATGCCCGCGATGGGTATCGGATAACATCCGCCCGGAACGCCCCTGGCCGCGGTGATCGATGATTAATACATCATAGCCGCAATGGAACAGATCCCACGCCAGCTCGGCGTATTTCACGTAGCTTTCGATGCGGCCAGGGCAAATCACCACCACCCGATCGTGGTTAGCTGCACGAAACCGCACAAAACGCACCGCCACACCATCCACCCCGGTAAATTCATCTTCTTCGCGCTGCTGCCAGAACGCCGTGAGCGGCCCCATGGTAAAAGCGGCAAACGCTTTTTCCCGGGAATACCATCCATTTTTGTGCTCAATCATGGGATGCCCTGCCCTGACTTTACGGTGTGAATACGTATGAAAAAATGCGGCTTCTGGCTTTGTTTATACTGCCAGCGAATCGGCTACTTGCAAGATAGAAGGTATAGCGTATTGTGACATAAAAGCGCTTATTCCGGGAGTTTCCCATGTCGTTCGAATGGTGGTGTACCTATCTGCTCACCACAATCATCCTCAGTCTTTCACCCGGCTCCGGAGCCATCAACACCATGAGCACGGCGATGAGCCACGGCTACCGCGGCGCGGTTGCGTCCATCACTGGTCTACAACTCGGTCTGGCGATCCATATTGTACTGGTGGGTGTGGGCCTCGGTGCGCTGTTTTCCCGCTCTTTGATGGCTTTTGAGATTTTGAAGTGGGCGGGCGCGGCCTATCTCATTTGGCTGGGTATTCAACAGTGGCGGGCCGCTGGCGCGATTGATTTGCACACCCTCGCCCAAAGCCAGCCGCGCCGCAAACTGTTCCAGCGCGCAGTGTTCGTGAATTTAACCAACCCGAAAAGCATCGTGTTTCTTGCGGCGCTGTTTCCGCAATTTATCGTGCCGCATCAGCCGCAGACCGCGCAGTACGCGATCCTTGGCGCAACCACCATTGTTGTGGATGTGATTGTGATGATTGGTTATGCCACCCTCGCCACCCGTATCGCGCTGTGGATCAAAGGGCCAAAGCAGATGAAGGCATTGAACCGGGTATTCGGTTCGCTGTTTATGCTGGTGGGCGCGCTACTGGCCAGCGCGCGCCCGGGTTAATTAGCGCGAAATAATCAAATGCAGCCCGAAGCCAGCGAACAGCGCGCCGGCTACGCCGTCGATCCACTTCGCCATTCGCTGGTAGCCGCGACGCATCGCAGGTAACGCAAACAGGCTGGCGACCAGAGTAAACCAGGCGAAAGTTTCCAGGGCGATCAGCAGGAAAATGCCCCAGCGCTCGCCGCTACCGACATTATCGCCCACAAACAGCGAGAACACACTGCCGAAATAGATAATCGCTTTCGGGTTTGCCAGATTCGTCAGCAGCCCCTTCAGGAAACTGCGTCCGCCGCGCGCCAGTTCGACTTTGGGCTCATGGGCAGGGGCGTCGTTTTTCTTCAGCGCGCCGCGCAGCATTTGATAGCCCATCCAGCACAGATACAGACCGCCGCCGACCATAATGATGTTATGCAGCCAGGCCATTTTTTCGAGGATGATGTGCAAACCCAGCAGCGCCACGCCGGACCACACCATGACACCCGCGGTGATGCCCAGCACGCCGAGCATGGCTTCTTTTCGCGAGCGGCTTACCGCGGTTTGGGAGACAAAGAAAAAATCAGGGCCGGGACTGATAAGAGCCAGCAGATGCACTGCAGCGACTGTCAGGAAAAGCATTAACATGGAGAATTACTCGCAGGATAATCATTCATTGAATGATTATCCTGCCACGTTCTGGCGACGGTGACTACTCTTCGTCGTCGCCATCCGCATGGCTACGGATCAATGCCATAAACTCTTTGCCGAAGCGCTCCAGTTTCCGCATCCCCACGCCGTTGACGCTAAGCATCTCGCTGGGGCTGAGCGGCATCTGCTCGGCCATTTCAATCAGCGTGGCGTCGTTAAACACCACGTAAGGCGGGATATTTTCTTCATCGGCAATGGCTTTGCGCAGCTTACGCAGTTTAGCGAACAGCTTACGGTCGTAATTACCGCCGTAGGATTTCTGCGCCACGCGCGGTTTCAGGGCGATAACACGCGGTACGGCCAGCCTCAGTTCAACTTCTCCGCGCAGCACAGGGCGCGCCGCTTCAGTCAGTTGTAACGCCGAATGCTGAGCGATGTTTTGGGTAGCAAATCCCATATGGATAAGCTGGCGAATAATGCTCACCCAGTGCTCGTGACTCTGATCTTTGCCAATGCCATAAACGGGCAATTTGTCATGGCCCATATCGCGAATACGCTGGTTATTGGCGCCGCGCAGCACTTCAACCACATAGCCCATACCAAAACGCTGGTTGACGCGCCCAATCGTCGACAGTGCTTTACGCGCATCCAGCAAACCATCGTACTGCTTCGGCGGATCGAGGCAGATATCGCAGTTGCCGCACGGCTCCTGGCGCCCTTCACCGAAGTAATTCAGCAGCACCAGACGACGGCAGGTTTGCGCCTCGGCAAACGCGCCCATGGCGTTGAGTTTATGGCGCTCGATATCCTGAAGTTGTCCTGCGGGTTTTTCTTCAAGGCAGCGGCGCAGCCAGGCCATATCCGCCGGATCGTAGAACAGCATCGCTTCGGCGGGCAGCCCGTCACGTCCGGCACGGCCTGTTTCCTGATAATAGGATTCGATATTGCGCGGGATGTCGAAGTGCACCACAAAGCGCACGTTCGGCTTGTTGATGCCCATCCCGAAAGCCACGGTCGCCACCACGATTTGTAAATCGTCGCGCTGGAATTTTTCCTGCACCTCGGCGCGGACGTTGTTTTCCAGCCCGGCATGATAGGCCGCCGCGCTGATGCCCCGGCTTTGCAGACGTGCGGCGGTATCTTCCACCTTCGCCCGGCTGTTGCAGTAGATGATGCCCGATTTGCCGCGCTGGTCCTGCACATAGCGCATCAGCTGATCGAGCGGTTTGAACTTCTCCATCAGCATGTAGCGGATATTGGGCCGGTCAAAGCTGCTGATTTGGATCAGCGGATCGTGCAGACCAAGCAGATGCACGATATCACGGCGTGTAGTCTCATCCGCCGTGGCGGTGAGCGCCATAAACGGCACATTGGGAAAGCGATCGCGCAGTTGCCCCAATAACGCATACTCGCGGCGGAAATCGTGCCCCCACTGCGAAATACAGTGCGCCTCGTCCACCGCCAGCATCACCGGGTTCCAGAAAGCAAGCTGGTCGAGGAAATTGTCGAGCATCAGGCGCTCAGGCGCGATATACAGCAAACGGATTTGCCCGGTACGGCAACCCGCCATCACCGCCTGCTGCTCTTCGCGGGTTTGCGTAGAGTTAAGACAGGCCGCCGCCACGCCGTTAGCCAGCAGCTGGTCGACCTGATCTTTCATCAACGAAATCAGCGGCGAAACCACCACCGTTAAACCGTTTTTCACCAGCGCCGGGATCTGGTAGCACAGCGATTTACCGCCGCCGGTCGGCATCACCACCAGGCAATCGCGCCCGTCCAGCACGGTATTAATGATGGTTTCCTGGCCAGGGCGGAATTGCTGGTAGCCGAAGGTTTCCTGCAAAACCTGTTTCGCCAGCGATTCCTGATTCAATACTTCTGCCTGCGCCACGCTCACTCCATCACTCAAAATAAAACAGGCGCTATTTTCAGCGCCTGCGGGGGAAACTGCAATGCCCTTAGAACAGATCGTTAAGCATTACGCCCACGCCGAAGCGGGT
The DNA here is from genome assembly GCF_014193285.1 of Atlantibacter sp. RC6. Lineage (GTDB taxonomy): Bacteria > Pseudomonadota > Gammaproteobacteria > Enterobacterales > Enterobacteriaceae > Atlantibacter. The sequence continues at coordinate 51,606 of NZ_JACHZE010000014.1, read as the reverse complement.
TTGGTTAAAGTTGTAGTCGATTAACGACTCGCCATAACCACTGTACAGCTGAGTATAAAGACGCACGTGCTTTGTCACCGGGTAGCTGAAGCCAAGCTCCGCGCCGCCGTAGCCGGTATTCCAGTTGTACTGCCCTTTGGCGCTCAGGATCGCCTCGCCCAGTTGATAACCGATTTTTAGCTGGTAATAACCCATATATTTAGTGATATCCGGGTTGTCATCGGTATTGCCCACCACATACCAGGGCTTCACTTCCACCAGCCAGTTGTTATTCTGGGCCATCAGGCGCGTATATACACGGTTCCAGCTGCGTGAGGTCGGGTCTGAACGGCCATTGGACTGGTGATTGTAGCCAAACTCAACGTCGCGTAGCGTCCAGCCTGCAAAGCGATAATCGGTCGCAAAGCCTAAAAAAGCCTGGGGTTCGTAGTTGGTTTCACGAAACGGCGATGACTCTTCGCTGTTGGAAAGCTGCCACCAGGATCGCTGGGTGTAGGAGCCGCCTAAAACCGAGTTAGGGCCGAGGATACCGCGCCACAGTGGAAACGCCAGACTTAACTGAAACTTTACTTCATCTTTGCGAGAATTATCGGACCAATTATAGGTTTCGATGGCTTCTTTATTCAGATCGTCTGTGACCGTGTAAAGCAGGTAATTCGACTCGTAAGGATAGAGCGTAAACGGGTTGTCGTGCTCCTGAAGCAAGTTTGCGATAATGCTGCCGCGAACCGCTGGCGCATCATGCACTTCCTGAACCACAGCCTCCTGCGCTAACGCCGCGCCCGGCAATAAACATATGCCCCCTACCCAACCCAGAAATTTGCCCATGTGGCCTGTTCTCCTGACCAAATCAATAAAAACCGCTGAATTATTATCCGGATTACATTCTACATTTTTATTTATCTACTGCTTAGTCCTGGTTTCTGAATCTGGAAAACAACAAACAAGAAGCATAAAATCAACAACAATTTAACAACAGGTCTCTTGAGGAAGGAATCCATGTCCCCTACCGTTTTGACTAACGACGCCGCGCTCCAGTTGGTCGGCGAGATTTTTGTTTATCACATGCCGTTCAACCGAACGCTGGGTCTGGAGCTGATCCGCTATGAGAAAGATTATGCAGAGCTTTGCTTTAATAACCAGCCGATGATGGTCGGAAACTGGGCGCAAAGCATTCTGCACGGCGGCGTGATCGCGTCGGCGCTGGATGTGGCGGCCGGGCTGGTATGTGTGGGCAGCACGCTTGCCCGCCATGAAACCATTACCGAAGAAGAACTTCGCCAGCGTTTATCGCGCATGGGCACGATCGATCTGCGCGTCGACTATTTACGCCCAGGCCGCGGCACCCGCTTTACCGCCACCAGTAGCCTGCTGCGCGCCGGTAACAAAGTCGCGGTGGCGCGAGTAGAACTGCATAACGAAGAGCAGGTATATATCGCCAGCGCCACAGCAACCTATATGGTTGGTTAAATATTATTAGCTGTTAAAATGCATTCACTTTTTGATAACGAGCGTTACTAATGGATGCAAAACAGACGCGGCAAGGGGTTTTATTCGCCCTTGCCGCTTATTTTATTTGGGGAATAGCCCCGGCGTATTTCAAGCTGATCGACTTCGTTCCCGCCGATGAAATCCTGACTCACCGCGTCATCTGGTCCTTCTTCTTTATGGTGGCGCTGATTTCCATCAGCCGCCAGTGGAGCGGCCTGAAACGCCTGTTCGAGACGCCGAAGAAAGTGTTCGCACTGGCGTTAAGCGCCGTGCTGATCGGCGGCAACTGGCTGTTATTTATTTGGGCGGTGAATAATCACCATCTGCTGGAAGCGAGCCTGGGGTACTTTATTAACCCGCTGGTGAACATCCTGCTGGGGATGATTTTCCTTGGTGAGCGTTTTCGCCGGATGCAGTGGATCGCCGTCGGCCTGGCTGCCTGCGGCGTGCTGGTACAGCTCTGGACTTTTGGTTCTCTGCCAATCATCGCGCTGGCGCTGGCGTTCAGCTTCGCGCTTTACGGGTTGCTGCGTAAAAAGATCATGGTGGACGCACAAACCGGGATGCTGGTCGAAACGCTGTGGTTACTGCCGGTTGCCGCAATTTATTTGTTTGGCATTGCCGACAGCCCAACCAGCCATATGGGCGCGAACTCCCTGACACTGAACCTTGAGCTTATGGCGGCCGGCATTGTCACGACGATTCCCCTACTGTGCTTCACCGCTGCCGCCACGCGTTTACGCCTCTCCACGCTGGGCTTTTTCCAGTATATCGGCCCGACGCTGATGTTTGTGCTGGCGGTCGTGTTTTATGGCGAAATCCCCGGCCCGGATAAGATGGTGACCTTTGCGTTTATTTGGGTCGCGCTGGCAATATTTGTGATGGATGCGGTGTATACCCTTCGTCGCACGCCGCGTTAATAACTTATCATTTTCTTTACATTATCGGAGAGCTGTTTGTCGATAGTAAATTGCCTACAGCTCTTCGCTCTCGCATCAATTCCCTTCAAATAGTGTTGTAAAAGAGCGAAATATTCCTTACGCCGTTTCGTCCCGATCGGTTAATAAATCGCTTAACATAAATAAGAAAGTGTGAACCATGGCGCATTTTCCATTATCCGTTTATCTTAGCGTTTGTTAGTTAATACACCCACGTCGTTGTTATTCATAAGGTAAATGGAAATGCCTGGCGATTTAATAGTTACTTATGAAAAGTAAAATCTTAAATACGGCGATCAATGTGTTTATACTAAGTGGAATTTATAACTTATGGACACTGCGCCCCGTTAACATAATTTATTCCTATTCAGATGCTGGCGGGGTTGTAATGCTGGTCGTTGATCATCTGCCATGGACCGACAGAGATAAAATAAACTGGTATCTGTCGCGCCAGCAACAAATTAAAAGTAACCACCCTTTAATCGATGACTACCATACATATTATGTTGCTGATATTGGTAATGGTTTTACTAATTATCAAAACAGTCCGCATGAGGATTTATTTTGCATCCCGACCATTAAGACCGAAAAAAAATTGCATTGTAAAAAATTACTTATTAATTGTTGATGAACAACCTTACCGTAATACTCGATATTACATTACTACTAGCGGGAGTGAGTACGAATTAACGCCCGAAAACAAAATAGAAAGGATTTACCCTGAGTACCTTCCTGAGTAAAACTGTAGGTAATGGCTCGCCTTTACCGCAAAGCCCGCTTATATAAGGATAAGCCGGATAAAGTTGATTCTCTATCCGGCGTAATAATTACAACCAGTTGCGCCGTTTGAAGTAAAGATACGGTGCCAGCCCTGCGAGCATCATGGCGATGATGGCCGCAGGGTAGCCGAAGCTCCAGTGCAGTTCCGGCATAAATTCGAAGTTCATCCCGTAGCTTGAAGCCACCAGGGTTGGCGGCAGGAACACCACGGAGACCACCGAGAAGATTTTGATGATCCGGTTCTGCTCGATGTTGATGAAACCCATCGCCGCCTGCATTAAAAAGTTCACCTTCTGAAACAGCGATTCGTTATGCGGCAACAGGGATTCGATATCGCGCAGGATCTCGCGCGCCTGTTCAAGCTGGCCGCCAGGCAAACGGGTTTTACGCACCAGAAAATTGAGCGCGCGCTGAGTATCCATCAGGCACAGGCGCACCTTCCAGCCCACGTCCTCGAGTTCTGCCAGCGTTGATAGCGCTTCATCATATTCATCGCCCTGATGGCCTTCCATAATGACGCGGCTGAGTTTTTCCAGGTCGCTGTAGATGTTCTCAATCTCATCCGCCAGCTGTTCGATTTTGGTTTCGAACAGGTCGAGCAGCAGCTCGTAGGCGTTACCGTCGGTCATGGACTGCGCGCGGGCGCGCATACGGTAAAGGCGGAACGCGGGCAGTTCACGCTCACGCAGGGTAAACAGACGGCCATCGCGGATAGTGAACGCCACGGTGGAGTTACCGGCATGATCTTCGGCATCTTCAAAGAAGAAAAAGGAGTGAATATGCAGGCCGTCTTCGTCTTCGAAAAAACGCGCCGATGCTTCGATGTCTTCCAGTTCAGGACGTGTCGCCAGGCTTTGCCCCAGCTCAGATTGTACCCGGAGACGCTCATCGTCATCCGGTTCGACCAAATCCACCCACACTGAGTTTGTTAAGGTTTGTACCTCGTCGAGTTCCAGACGAGACAGACGATTGTTTTCCAGTTGAAATGCGCTCAGCATGACCGGGACTCCCAATACAAAAAATCCTGGACAGTTCGGTTGGCACACAGAAACAAAGGGGGTTTCAGACCATTAAACAGCCTGACTCAGCGCGACGGGAAAATGCAGTCGCTGACAACCGCTAAGGCTATCAGCATACGAGGATAGCCTTAGGAGTTGTTCCTGTTGAACAGGACGGTGAGCCAGCATCTACTGGGTGTGTCCAAGGCGAATGTCCTCTTAGCATAATCGTGGGCGCATGTTACGCCAGCAAAAATTTAGCGTCAACACGCAACGGCGCGGCCACGAATAATAAACGCCCGTTATGCTTTAAGGTTAGTAAAGAATCAAAAATCGGGCGATTTATCTATAAGTTACACGGTTTCCAGCTTCGCATAAGCGGCCACCAGCCACTTGATGCCCTGCCCCTGAAACGCAATCTGCAGGCGGCTGTGCTCGCCGCTACCTTCAAGGTTGACGATGGTGCCTTCGCCGAATTTGGCATGACGCACCCGCTGGCCCAGCTTGAATCCGGAGTCATTTTCCGCAATCGGCGTCCCCATGCGTTGATGGCTCACCGGACGGCTGATGCTGGCGCGCAAGCGCACTTCTTCAATACAGGCTTCCGGCAATTCGCCGATAAACCGCGACGGACGGTGATAGGTCTCTTTACCGTACAGACGACGCGACTCGGCATAGGTGATGGTCAGTTTTTGCATCGCGCGGGTGACGCCGACATAAGCGAGGCGGCGCTCTTCTTCCAGACGCCCGCCTTCATCCAGCGACATCTGGCTCGGGAACATGCCCTCTTCCATGCCGACGATAAACACCTGCGGGAACTCCAGGCCTTTGGCGGAGTGCAGGGTCATCAGCTGTACCGCGTCCTGCCAGGTATCCGCCTGTCCTTCGCCTGCTTCCAGCGCCGCATGAGACAAAAACGCCTGTAGCGGCATGAGGTCTTCATCTTCTTCGTTGTAGCTGAACTGGCGCGTCGCCGTCACCAGTTCCTCTAAGTTTTCGATGCGGGTCTGGCCTTTCTCACCCTTCTCCTGCTCGTACATCATCCACAGGCCGGAGTCTTTGATCACCCGGTCGGTTTGTACGTGCAGTGGCATATCGGCGGTTTCATGCGCCAGAGCATCGATCAGTTCATGGAAGCGCTGTAACGCGCTGGCGGCGCGACCGGCCAGCGCTTTTTCCTGCAACAGCTGGCGACTGGCCTGCCACAACGTAAGCTGATGCTCGCGCGACGTCTGGCGCACCACGTCAAGGGTACGATCGCCGATGCCGCGCGTCGGGGTATTCACCACGCGTTCAAACGCCGCGTCATCGTTGCGGTTAGCGATCAGCCGTAAATAAGAGAGCGCATCTTTAATTTCCTGGCGTTCGAAGAATCGCATCCCGCCGTAAATCCGGTACGGCATACTGGCCTGCAACAGCGCCTCTTCCAGCACGCGCGACTGGGCGTTGCTACGGTAGAGGATGGCGCATTTTTCCAGCGCGCCGCCGCTTTCCTGCCAGGTTTTGATGCGGTTTACCACAAAACGCGCTTCATCCAGTTCGTTGAACGCGCAGTACAGAGAAATGGGCTCGCCGTCGCTGCCGTCGGTCCAGAGATTCTTGCCAAGACGCCCGGCATTGTTAGAAATCAGGGCGTTGGCGGCGTTAAGAATATTGTTGGTGGAGCGGTAGTTTTGCTCCAGGCGGATGGTTTGCGCGCCGGGGAAATCATTCAGGAAGCGCTGGATATTCTCAACCTGCGCCCCGCGCCAGCCGTAGATCGACTGGTCATCGTCCCCCACGATCATCACTTTACCGGTGTCGCCCGCCAGAATGCGGATCCAGGCGTACTGAATGCTGTTGGTGTCCTGGAATTCGTCCACCAGAATATTGGTGAAGCGTTCACGATAGTGATTAAGGATATGCGGCTTGTTGAGCCACAGCTCATGGGCGCGCAGCAGCAGCTCGGCGAAATCTACCAGGCCTGCGCGATCGCACGCTTCCTGATAGGCCTGGTACACTTTCTGCCAAGTCTGCTCCACCGGGTTGCCATAGCTCTGAATATGGTGCGGACGCAACCCTTCGTCTTTTTTGCCATTGATAAACCACATCGCCTGACGCGGCGGCCACTGTTTCTCGTCCAGATTCATCGCCTTGATCAGACGCTTCAGCAGGCGCAACTGGTCTTCGCTGTCGAGGATCTGGAAATCCTGCGGCAAGCCCGCATCCATATGGTGCGCGCGCAGCAGACGGTGCGCCAGACCGTGGAAGGTGCCTACCCACATGCCGCCCTGGCTGGAGCCCATAATCTGGCCGATACGGTGGCGCATTTCCGCCGCCGCTTTGTTGGTAAAGGTCACCGCCATAATCGAATACGGCGATGAGTTTTCCACCATCATCAGCCAGGCGATACGGTGAACCAGCACACGCGTCTTACCGCTGCCCGCGCCCGCCAGCACCAGCATATTGGTGCGCGGCGCTGCGACGGCGTCGCGCTGTTTATCATTGAGGCCATCAAGCAGGTAAGAAACGTCCATTGGTACCGCCGGGAAAGAGGGGTGCAATCACCCCTGTGAATTTATACAGAGTGGATGAAATTATAACAGTGCCGTTAAGGATGCCAACCGTGAAATTTCCAGATGGGGTAATAAGCGGCTGTCGGTGGCGCGCATCAGACTGGCATCGCGCAGATTAATCCAGCATGCCTGCACCCCGCTGCGGATAGCACCCGCCACGTCGGTGGTGAGGTCATCGCCCACGTGCAGGATCTCACCGGGGCTGATACTGAGCTTTTCCGCCGCCAGGTGGTACATGTCGCTAAACGGCTTAGAGCGGCCATGCGGACCGGCGCGCAGCACAAACTGGAAATAGCCGCCCAGGCCAAACAGATGCGGATCGGCGTTACCGTTGGTGATCGCCACCAGCGGCCATTTTTTTGCCAGCGCTTTCAGGGTGTCGTGGGTTTCCTGCGGCACGTCAATACGGCTGCGCCAGGAGGCGAAATTCTCCATTGCGGCATCCGCCCCTTTGCGCGCCTCGTGTTCGCTTAGCCCCGCGTCGAGCATGGCGCGCTCTACCGCACGGCGACGCCATTCGGTGACGTCATGGTAAATCTCCGGCTCGGCATGGCGCAGCGCCTGGCGGACGCGATGAAATTCATCGGCCTCCAGCGCGTTCAGCGACGGATGGAAATTACGCACAAATTCAAACGCTTTCTGTTCGGTGCGAGTGATAACCGGCACGTTGTCATACAACGTGTCGTCCAGATCAAAGGTGAGCGCGGAAATCGTGCCCAGCGGGCGATAAAAATGCATTACGTTTTCCCTCGTTTGGCGCGTGGGTGCGCGGCATCATAGACCGAAGCCAGATGCTGGAAATCAAGATGGGTATAGATTTGCGTGGTGGAGAGATTGGCATGCCCTAACAGCTCCTGTACGCCGCGCAGATCGCCGCTTGATTCCAGCATATGGGTGGCAAACGAATGGCGTAGTTTATGGGGATGGACATGGCTGTTCAGCCCCTGTTTGATGCCCCACTCGGCAAAGCGTTTCTGGACGTTGCGCGCCGAGATACGATTGCCGGTTTTCGCCAGGAACAATGCGTCATCGTCGGGGCCAAACAGCCCGCGCAAATCGAGCCAGTGCTCCGTCCACGCCAGCGCGCTTTTCCCTATCGGCAAGCGTCGCTCTTTGCTGCCTTTACCCAGCACCCAGACTTCGCCGGTAGATAAATCCAGGTGACGACAGTCCAGGTTGACCAGCTCCGACAAACGCAGGCCCGCGCCATACATCATTTCCAGCATGGCGCGATCGCGTACCGCAAGCGGATCGTTAAGATCGATATCCAGCAGTTGGTTAACGTCATCGACTTCGATATTTTTGGGCAGATGGCGCGGCGGTTTCGGCGCGGAGATGCCTTTGGCCGGATTCGCGTTCAGTTCACCCTGGCCCACCAGCCAGGTAAAGAAACTGCGTAACGCCGAGAGGCGAAGGGCCAGACTGGTGGCCTGCAAGCCGTCGCGGCGGCTACGCACCACGATGCTGCGAACGATCGCGGCATCGCATTGCCGCCACTGGGTGAGTTTCATGGCGTCCAGCAGCGCGATAATCGCAGCCAGCTGGCGACCATAGTTCAAAATGGTCAGCGGGCTAAGCTGCCGCTCGACTTTCAGATAACGCAGAAAACGATCGGCAGGGTCCTGTAACGGTGACGGCGTCATACGCGTTCAACCCAGCGCTCCAGCAGTTCCGGCAACATCAGAGACAGCTCATGGAGCAGTTGAGTGCCCAGGCCTGGTTGATAGTGTTGCGGATCGCGGCTGGTGAACATCACCACGCCCAGGGCTTCATCACCGCCCATTAACGACATCGCCACCGAACCAATCGCTTTAGCCTCCGGTAACACCACCAGCAGTTCCGGCCCGTTCAACGGACCGAGATAGTGGTTGTCATGGCCCAGGCGCTGAATGCGCAGCGGCTCGAATGCCTGACGCGACAGCGCCAGATGGGTGAAGTCCGACGGCGCGCCGATGCGCCAGCGGTCAGCGAACAGGCGTACAGACGCGCCCGCCAGCCCCATTTCTCTGGCCCAGCGATGCAGACGATTAAGCATCTCCTGCAAACTGGGCGCAGACGCCAGCCGCCCCTGTAGCTTCAACAGACGATAAAACAGCCCTTCATTGGCGCTGGCCTGCTCCATCAGCAGCGACATATTTTCTTCCAGCTGGTTGATATGGTTTCTGGCGCGCGCCATATGCCATTCCACCAGCGATACCGTCCCGCGAACCGGATGCGGCACCCGCATTTGCTCGGCAAGCGCGGCGTTACGGATAAAGAAGTCAGGGTTGCGCAGCAGATATTCGCAGACTGCGCGATCGTCAATCTCGGCAAGGAGCGCTTGCGGTTCCCCGATATTATTCATAAATGTATAAATCCATCGTAAACATGAGCAGCCGGGCCCGTCATATACAGCGGGTACCCTGGCCCTTTCCAGGCAATATCCAGCAGACCACCAGGCAACTCGACCCGCACCTGCTCGGCCAGTAACCCCTGGGTGATCCCCACCGCCACCGCAGCACACGCACCGCTGCCGCACGCCTGGGTTTCACCCGCGCCGCGTTCGAAAACGCGTAGCCGGATGTGATTCGTCGTCACCACCTGCATAAAGCCGATATTCGCCCGCTCAGGAAAACGCTCATGATTTTCCAGAACCGGGCCGAGCGTTTCCACGGCGGCAGTGTCAACGCTGTCGACCTGCAAGACGCAGTGCGGGTTCCCCATGGAAACCACGCCGCACATTATGGTTTGCTCAGCAGCGCGCATGATATAGGTCTTTTCCGCCTTGTTGGCACGGAACGGTACCTGGGACGGCTCAAAATTCGGCTCGCCCATGTTCACTCGCACTAAATCATCTTCGTTGACCGTCAGCACCATGCGCCCGTTGGCGGTACTGACCCGGATATCGCGTTTGTTGGTCAACCCTTTCAGGCGCACAAAGCGCGCGAAGCAGCGCGCGCCGTTTCCGCACTGGGAAACTTCGCTGCCGTCGGCATTAAAGATACGGTAATGAAAATCGAGATCGGGATCGTACGGCGGCTCCACCACCAGCAGTTGATCAAAACCAACGCCAAGATGGCGATCCGCCAGGCGACGGATTAATTCTGGCGAAAAGAAGACGTTCTGTGTGACCGCGTCGACGACCATAAAGTCATTACCCAGGCCATGCATTTTGGAAAACTGCATTTTTCACTCCGTAAGCGCGGTGACAAATCGTTATCGATCAGTAAATCACCTGAGTCGGCTGATCGTTCTGGCCGCGATCGTTACGGTCAGGGTTGGTGGATTGGGTATTATCCTGCACCGGACGCGTCGGCGGCGGGGCTTTTTTATCTGCAGGCGGGAAGTAAAGAGGCCCTTTCAGACCGCATCCCGTAAGGCTTGCAAACGCCAGCACCACGGCCAGGGAGCAAAAAATTTTCTTCATCATGAATGCCTGTAGTTATCGATATAACGTTAATGCTTTGCTTTCTATCATCGCAGGAGAAGCCGCAAAAGCAAGAGTTTGCCGCCGTCAATCTCCTGTTGTGGGTAAAACGCCCGCGGCGGCAAGGTTTCTATTCAGATCCAGAGCTTTTATACTTTCGCCAACACTCACAACAGGAAGCAAACATGAACGACAGTGAATTTCATCGCCTTGCCGATGGCCTGTGGCAGACCATCGAAGAACGTATCGACGATTATGACGGTGAAACCGATATCGACTGTGAAATCAACGGCGGCGTGCTGACCTTAAGCTTTGAAAACGGCAGCAAAATCATCATTAACCGCCAGGAGCCGCTGCATCAGGTGTGGCTGGCGACCAAACAGGGCGGCTACCATTTCGATTTACGTGACGATGAGTGGGTGTGCGATCGTACCGGCGAGAAATTCTGGACGCTGCTGGAAAACGCCTGCACTCAACAAGCAGGCGAAGCCGTCAGCTTTCGCTGATTACGACTGATACTGCTGCAACAACGGCGTGGCGTCGTCCTGACGGGGCGGCGCAACATTCGTGATCGCCTGGCTGCGATACGGGATCACCTGATTGCGGCCATCGATATTCACAATCTGGTAAAACTGCGGCAGGTTGAAGTTGATAAAGCTGGAGCCGTAGGTAAAGCGGTCGTGGGATGACGAGTAGAAGCGGCTGACGTCGCGTACCAGCTCTTCAATGCTGCCTTCACAATGGTGGTAAACCTCGGCGCGGTTGCTCTCGTCAAGAATGTAGATATTAAAGCCGCTGTCGTCTTTGGTGTTCTCAAAGAAAAACTGAATAATCCCTTCGCTGGCGTAGCCATCCACTACCGCCGGCAGTTTCACCTGGTTGGTTTCAACCTGTACCGACAGGCCATGCAGTTTGTTATGGGAAATCGCGCCGTAGAATTCGATGGCGTTCTCCAGCTTCTGCACTGACACGTTCACGCGCTCAAAGAACAGACCCCAGGTCTGCCCGGCTACGCGCAACGCTTTAAAGCGGCCCGGTTCGAGACGGGTGCTGGACAAGCGGAATTCAATACATTCAGAGACTAACTGCTGTACGCGGGTGCGGATCAGGCCGCGCAGATGTTGGCTGTAGCAGAACACTTCAACGCTGTCCGGCGGCGCGGCATCCTGGTGCATTTTACCGAGAATGGTTTTCAACGCCTCGATCATCGCCTGCTCGCCGTTGAAATGCAGCGTACGCACTTCGTTCCAGGAGTTGCGGTACAGCAGGTCGATACTGCCGATCAGGCATTTTTGCTCTTCGCCGAAGCTCAGCACATCCAGCTTTCTGAAATCGAAATGCACCACCTGATTGCGGAAGGCCGCGGTCGGGTCATATTCGAGGTTGACGATAATCGCCAGATGGCGAATTTCGCACGGGCTGTAGAGCGCTTTCGGCGTTGGCGCAGGCAAACGCAGCGGGAAATGGCTGGAAACATCCGCCACCATCTCCTGCAGTTTCGCCAGGTCACAAATACCGTTGCCCTTAATAAACAGGCGGGTACGCGAGGTGAGCAGGCCGTTAAACCAGGCCCAGGCCACCAGCTTATTAAGATAACGGTTATATTCCAGCGGTTGATGGCTGATGATCGACTCCATGTTCGGCGCACGGTTGTAGAGATACCAGCCGCTGCGGTTGGCGCGGCCCTGCGGAACATGAATGAACGTCAGCGTCGGCTCGGAGAGATCCGGCGAAATTTGCGGGTTCACCAGGGTGACTTTACCCGGCAGCGCCTCGAAAGCCGCATACAGTTTGCGGGTCAACACGCCGATATCCTGCGGGCTTGCCGAAACGCTCAGGTTATTGCGGCGCGCAAAGCGGATCAGATTGCGGTAGCTCTGCATCATGGCGTCGAGCAGTTCGTTATGCGCTTCGCGCACCTGGTCGATTTTCCAGTTGGCGCGGTTATCGAGCATGGTTAAACGCGCCTCGTCCCAGCCCCAGCTTTTCACCATCTGGCTGATAACTTCACGACGCCACCCCACGCAGGCGCGCTCGCGCGAGAGTTTCTCGCACACTTTGAGATAGAAGCAGCGGCGCACCAGGTCCAGACGGGCGGTGTCTTCAATCTGCTCCAGATATTCCGTCACGCGCTCCAGCATCATGCAGTAAGAGTCGAGACCGAACGAGACGATTTCACCGTCGTGCAGGCGCTGTTTGATGTCCTTCGCCAGCAGGCGCGGATTGGGGTATTCCCAGGAGTACGCTTCCAGCAGCAGCGTTTTCAATACCGCTTTGTACGGTGAGTCGATGCTTTTATACAGCTGCCACAGGCTGGCACCGAAATACTCTTCCGCCGACAGCGAACTCAGGCCGCCGAGGTCGAGCCATTCGTTAGGTGTCAGCACGCCCTGGGCGTAGAGCGTCATCACGTAATCGTCGTAATGCTCTTCTTCTTCGCACGGCACCATATTCCACAGGATGCGTTTCCCGGCAAGGCGTACTGCGGTGCGATAGAACTCATCCAGTAGCAGGATGTGCTGGGTCGAGCCGCAGTCTTCGCCGCCCAGGCTGCCGCTTTCATTGTGGCGGAAGCGGTTTTCGTCGATCAGGAAGAAACTGACCTCGACGCCCAGCGACGCGGCCCAGCTTTCCAGCAGGCTGCATTTACGTTGCAGTAGCTGGCGCTCTCCGCTATCAAGCCAGGACTGGTGGCAAACCCAGATATCAAGGTCGGATGAACAGCTCTGGCCGACGGACGAGGTGCTGCCCATGGTGTAGACGCCGGTGATCGGCAATTCGCCCTGAGGCGTTTCACGTGGGATCAGGCCGCGCTTCAGCTCAAGCTCGTTCAGGTAGTGGCGTTGGGTTTCATCAGGCGTGTAAAGGCAGATGCCACGGGGAACGTTACCATCAAGGTAACCCGGCATCAGCGGGTGGTGATAGTGTAGCAATGTCGGCAGCAGACTGTAGACCTGTTGGAAAGCAGGCCCCATGGCAGCAAGAGCGCGATCCACGCGCAATTGATTGATGGCATCCAGTCTCTGTTTTAGGGTCTCAATATAGAGGTACAAGACATATCGCCTGATGATTGCACTATTTCGAAAAACTGCCGCGTTTGTCGCCTTTATCGTTTTAGCCATACAGGCTGACATTCGGCTTAAAACGTGATCAATTTAACACCTTGCGGGTTGACCGTAAAGGAAGTTGCGCTACATATCCATTGTAGCATTGAAAGCCCGCTTCGGAGTCTTAGAACAAGACGTATATCCCTCTTTCCTGCTAAAACCCGTTAAAACTGACACTGTTCTGGTTACAATGTTAGGATGGTAAATGGACGAATTAACGGTAACAAGCATGTTAGACAATGTACTCAGAATTGCCACCCGCCAAAGCCCGCTCGCACTCTGGCAAGCACATTATGTCAAAAACCGTCTGGAGACTTTTCATCCCGGATTAACGGTGGAACTGGTGCCGATGGTGACTAAAGGCGACATCATCCTTGATACCCCGCTGGCGAAAGTGGGCGGTAAAGGGCTGTTCGTCAAAGAGCTGGAGCTGGCCCTGCTTGAAGGCCGTGCTGATATCGCCGTGCATTCCATGAAAGACGTGCCGGTGGAGTTCCCGGAAGGACTGGGCCTGGTGACCATTTGCGAGCGTGAAGATCCGCGCGACGCGTTTGTCTCCAACCGTTTCGCCAGCCTCGACGATATGCCGGCGGGCAGCGTCGTTGGTACCTCCAGCCTGCGCCGCCAGTGCCAAATCGCCGAACGCCGTCCTGATTTAGAAATCCGCTCGCTACGTGGCAATGTCGGCACCCGTCTGAGCAAACTCGATAACGGCGATTACGACGCAATCATTCTCGCCGTTGCCGGGCTGAAGCGCCTGGATCTTGAAGCGCGCATCGGTTATGCGATCCCTGCTGATGTCTCCCTACCCGCCGTGGGCCAGGGTGCGGTGGGTATTGAATGCCGTCTTGATGATGAGCGCACCCGTGCTTTGCTGGCACCATTGAACCATACCGAAACCGCGATCCGCGTCAGCGCCGAACGCGCCATGAATACCCGCCTGGAAGGGGGTTGCCAGGTGCCGATCGGCAGCTATGCGGAGATCAATAATGGCGAGCTCTGGCTGCGGGCGCTGGTCGGCGCGCCGGATGGATCCCAGGTGATCCGCGGCGAACGCCGTGGCCCGGCGCAGGATGCGGAAAAAATGGGCGTCTCGCTGGCGGAAGAGCTGCTGGAAAATGGCGCACGCGCTATTCTGGCGGAAGTCTATAACGGAGACGCGCCGGCATGAATATCCTGGTGACCCGTCCCTCCCCCGCGGGAGAAGAACTGGTAAGCCGCTTGCGCGCGCAGGGAAAGGTCGCCTGGAGTTTACCGCTGATCGAGTTTTCTCCCGGACGCGAGCTGTCGGCTCTGCCGGATCTGCTGGCGTCCCTGTCGCCTGACGATCTCCTGTTCGCCCTTTCACAACACGCCGTATCGCATGCGGCGGCTACGCTGCGACAGCACCATCGCGCATGGCCGCAAGTACAGGCTTTTGCCATTGGTCGCACCACGGCGCTTGCGCTGCATACCGCCAGCGGGCTCACGGTTAATTATCCGCGTGACCGGGAAATCAGCGAAGTGTTGCTACAATTACCAGAATTACAAAACGTTGCAGGCAAGCGCGCGGTACTGTTGCGCGGCAACGGCGGGCGCGAATTGATCGGCGAAACGCTGGCAAAACGCGGCGTCAGCGTGACGTTTTGTGAATGTTATCAACGTAATGACAAATACTATGATGGGACGGAAGAAGCGCACCGCTGGCAGCAGCGCGGCGTGGATACGCTGGTGGTAACCAGCGGAGAAATGCTCAAGCGCCTGTTTACGCTGATCCCGCCCTGGTATCAAACAAACTGGTTACTTCGTTGCCGACTGATTGTCGTCAGCGAACGTTTGGCGACCCTCGCCCGGGAACTGGGCTGGCTGGACATTACCGTCGCCGATAATGCTGACAACGATGCGCTGCTGCGCGTGTTGCAATAACTCTCATAATGGGAAGCCATAATGACGGAACAACAAAACGCCTCAACTGTGCCTGAAGAAAACAGGGATACGGTGGAAATCACCTCCCCGCCTCAACAACCCGAGAAAAAAGACCGTAAAATCAATACCGCGCTGGCCTTAAGCGCGGTGGCAATCGCCATTGCGCTGGCCGCGGGCGTAGGGCTATATAGCTGGGGCAAACATCAGTCCGCTAACCAGGCTGCCACGCTTGAAGCACTGGAAGGCCAGCTGACTGCGCTGCAACAGCAGCAGCAATCCCAGAAAACCGATCTGGAAAACACCATTAAACAGCAGGCAGGCGCGCTGGATGCGGCGAAACGCGAGCAGGAAAACCTGACCCGCCAGCTGGATGAAGTGCAGCAAAAAGTTGCCACCATCTCCGGAACCGACGCCAAAACCTGGCTGCTGGCGCAATCGGATTTCCTGGTGAAACTGGCTGGCCGCAAACTGTGGAGCGATCAGGATGTCACCACCGCCGCCGCGCTGCTGAAAAGTGCCGATGCCAGCCTCGCGGATATGAACGATCCGAGCCTGATTACCGCCCGTCGCGCCATTACCGATGATATCGCCACCCTGTCTGCGGTGTCGCAGGTGGATTATGACGGCATCATCCTGAAGCTGAACCAACTGGCTAATCAGGTCGATAATCTGCGCCTGGCGGATAACGACAATGATTCCGCGCCCATGGATAGCGACGGTACCGAGCTTTCCAGCACCGTGACCGAATGGCGTCAAAACCTGGTGAAGAGCTGGCATAACTTTATGGACAGCTTCATTACTATTCGCCGCCGCGATGACACCGCTGTTCCGCTGCTGGCGCCCAATCAGGATATCTACCTGCGCGAGAACATCCGTTCGCGGCTGTTAGTGGCTGCGCAGGCGGTACCGCGCCATCAGAATGAAACTTACAAGCAATCGCTGGATAACGTATCGACCTGGGTGCGCGCCTATTACGACACTGACGACGCCACCACTAAAGGCTTTCTTGATACGCTGGATGCGTTAAGCCAGCAAAACATCACCATGGATGTGCCGGAGACCCTGCAAAGCCAGCCGATTCTGGAAAAACTGATGCAGACCCGGGTGCGTAATCTGCTGGCGCAGCCTGCCGCCGTATCGCCAGATGCCGCCCCTGGCGAAGCGCCTGCGGCACCTGAACCGGCACAGGGAGAACAGTGATGGTAAAAGTACTGTTGCTTTTCCTGCTGCTGATGGCAGGGATCGTCGTGGGGCCGATGATCGCCGGTCACCAGGGCTATGTCTTGATCCAGACCGACAACTGGAACATCGAAACCAGCGTCACCGGGTTAGCGATCATTTTGATCCTGGCGCTGGTAGTGCTGTTTGCGATCGAGTGGATCCTGCGACGACTGTTCCGCACCGGCGCACGCACCCGCGGCTGGTTCCTGGGCCGTAAACGCAATCGCGCCCGTAAGCAAACCAGCCAGGCCTTGTTGAAACTGGCGGAAGGCGACTATCAGCAGGTTGAAAAGCTGATGTCGAAAAACGCCGACCATGCCGAACAGCCGGTGGTGAACTACTTGCTGGCGGCGGAAGCGGCGCAGCAGCGCGGCGATGAGATTCGCGCCAATCAGCACCTGGAGCGCGCGGCGGAACTGGCCGACGGCGATCAAATCCCGGTAGAGATCACCCGGGTACGGTTGCAACTGGCGCGTAATGAAAATCACGCGGCGCGTCACGGCGTTGACAGGCTGCTGGAAGTGACCCCACGTCATCCGGAAGTGCTGCGCCTGGCGGAGCAAGCCTATGTGCGCACCGGCGCGTGGAATTCGTTGCTGGATATCCTGCCGTCGATGCACAAAGCGCAGGTAGCGGACGACGCTCATCGCGATGCGCTACAGCAGCAGGCGTGGATCGGGCTGATGGATCAGGCGCGCGCCGAACAGGGCAGCGACGGTCTGAAAGCATGGTGGCAAAACCAAAGCCGTAAGACGCGTCAACAAACCGCGCTTCAGGTGGCGATGGCAGAGCATCTTATCGAATGTGACGATCACGATACCGCTCAGACCATCATTCTGGATGGCCTGAAACGTCAGTACGATGAGCGCCTGGTGATGCTGATGCCGCGCCTGAAAACCGGCAATCCGGAACAGCTTGAAAAAGCGCTGCGCCAGCAAATTAAAACCCAGGGCGATCGCCCGTTATTGTGGAGTACCCTGGGCCAGTTGCTGATGAAGCATGGCGAATGGCAGGAAGCGAGCATCGCGTTTCGCGCGGCGTTAAAACAGCGGCCTGATGCGTTTGACTACGCCAGGCTCGCCGATGTGCTGGACAGACTGCATCAGCCGGAAGAAGCCGCGCAAATGCGCCGCGACGGCCTGATGCTGACGCTGCAAAACAATCCTCCGCAGTAACCCTCCTCTATCGCCTTCTCAGACGGGAAGGCGATTTCTTTTCTACATCGCTTTAAAGCGCAGATAAAAAAACACCTGCCAGTTGGCAGGTGTTAAAGAGGTCTGTGACAACAAAGAGGTGCTTCACTCAACGTTATGTCCATGGTGTTTGATGAGGCGTTAGCGACATCTCTCGGTGGACGATAAGCACCGTTAAACGGCTCTGCATCATTCCTGGGTTTATGAAGCCTGCGGCGAACATAAGAGATGGAATGAGCATCTACGCAAATATTATTGCACATTCTGTGCCAGGTACGCAGCGTTAAATGTTCCGAAAACAGGCGCTATTATTCAGCGAGTTAGCTGCATGAAAACAACCGTCACAGGACTAAGAATGTGATCTGAACGCGGTTTATCTGTCGCCAGTCAGAGACATTACGGCGCTGATATTGCCTTTATTTTATTTTTCAATGAATTAGGTGTCGCATATTAACGACAAGCACAGCGTTTATCGTTGCTATTCTGCGACAGTGATGGATAAGCATAAGAAAATTGAAGGGAAACAGAAAAGAAAAAACCCCGCCGAAGCGGGGTTCTAAATTGGTCGGCGAGAGAGGATTCGAACCTCCGACCCACTGGTCCCAAACCAGTTGCGCTACCAAGCTGCGCTACTCGCCGAATTACTGCTTTTTTGAATTTTTAGTTCAATTCAGTTGTGGTGCGAAGAGAGGGACTTGAACCCTCACGTCCGTTAAGACACTAACACCTGAAGCTAGCGCGTCTACCAATTCCGCCACCTTCGCATCGCCACTAAATAATGGGGTGGCTAATGGGACTCGAACCCACGACAACTGGAATCACAATCCAGGGCTCTACCAACTGAGCTATAGCCACCACTGCAAATCTTTACGCGCTTTGTTCTACTTCACCGCTCAAGCGCCTCATTTAAATGGCGCGCCCGACAGGATTCGAACCTGAGACCTCTGCCTCCGGAGGGCAGCGCTCTATCCAGCTGAGCTACGGGCGCGTAGCGCCGTTGCGGAGGGGGATACTACGGACTTCGCGCCCTGCTGTCTAGTGCTTTTTTTAAGAAAATGCGCGTTTGGTTATGCTTTGCGCACTTTGTCGCTTATCTCTCCACTTTAGGCAGTGAATTGTGTCGATTGAAGCCGAATAACGTGTACACCGCCGATACCAGCGCCAGGAATAGCGCCCCGACAATCAGGGACATGCGAGTATCTTCATTGAATCCCATGCCGATAAGCACGCAAATCAGGAACGTCATCGTCAAATAGTTCGCCCACGGGAAAAGCATTGAGCGGAAAGGATGGCTCGCCAGCGCCTGGCGATGCACCTGGCGAAAGCGCAGCTGGCTAATCAGGATCACAAACCACGGCACCATGCCCGGCAATACGCTGGCGCTATAGACATAAACAAACACGCGCTGCGGATTCGGGATGATGTAGTTCAGGCAGGAGCCAATCAGCAGGATAGCGATAGAAATCGCCACGCCGACGACCGGAACGCCGTTTTTCGAGACTTTACCTACCATCGATGGCAACTGGCGGTTATTGGCCAGGGCGTAAAGCATACGTCCACAGCTATACATGCCGCTGTTGCAGCCCGAGAGCGCCGCCGTGAGTACCACAAAGTTAATGATGCCCGCTGCGGCGGTAATACCGATTTTGGCGAAGGTCAGGACAAAGGGGCTGCCGTTGCTGCCAATTTGATCCCATGGAAACAGCGTGACGATAACGAAAATCGCGCCCACATAGAAAATCAAAATACGCCACAGCACTTTGCTGACGGCGCTACGTAACGTGACCTGGGGATTTTTCGCTTCACCGGCGGTAATGCCGATCAGCTCCACGCCCTGGTATGACGCTACCACAATGCACAGCGCGGTTAAGAAGCCCTTCCAGCCGCCCGCAAAGAATCCACCGTGTTCCGTCAGATTCGAGAAGCCGACCGCCTGGCCACTGTTGCCGAAGCCAAAGAAAATCACGCCCAGGCCAATTACGATCATCACGATAATGGTGGTGACTTTAATCATGGCGAACCAGAACTCGATTTCACCGTACAACCGCACCGCCGCCAGATTTGCCAGCGCCACCAGCCCGACTGCGATTAACGCCGGTATCCACTGGGCCATCTCCGGGAACCAGAACTGGACGTAAACCCCAATCGCGGTGATTTCCGATATCCCCACCGCCATCCACATAAACCAGTACGACCAGGCCGTCAGATAACCAAAGAACGGGCTCATGTAGCGGTGCGCGTAGACGGCGAACGAACCGGTTACCGGCTCCAGAAACAGCATTTCGCCCATAGAGCGCATGATAAAAAAGACAAACAGGCCAGCGATAATGTACGCCAGCAGTACCGATGGGCCCGCCCACTTCAGGGTACTCGCCGCGCCCATAAACAAGCCAACGCCAATCGTGCCCCCGAGGGCGATAAGTTCGATATGTCGAGACTCCAGCCCGCGCTGAAGCTCTGGTTTTTTCTCTGCCATAAATCCTCTGTGTTGTGATGTGTTGCTCCGGCTGCGCCGGTTATTGTTATGGGTCATGCCATAGGGTTAATCGCCACCCACCCTCACGGACGTGAAGATCAGGCGCTAAAACCCGCGCATGGTTTCCTAAATTTTCCAAAATGGCAAATGACAGATTAAAAAAATGTTGAGAAGTAGAAAAAAATCTTGAGGAAGTGGCAGCACGGCGGAGGGAAGTTCCGCCGTGGAGAGGTTATAACTTGCCGGTGTAATGCCAGGCGAGATAGCGCAGTAAACGGAGCTGGCGGGTAATACGGCTGGGCTGGGAGAGCAGACGGTATAGCCACTCCAGCCCCAGACGCTGCCACGCTTTCGGCGCGCGCTTCACATGGCCGGTGAAAACGTCATAGGTGCCGCCGACGCCCATATACAGCGCATCCGGAAACACCTTTCGGCAGTCGCGCATGAAAATTTCCTGGCGTGGCGAGCCCATCGCCACCGTGATGATTTTCGCGCCGCTGTCGCGGATCCGTTCAAACAGCGCCTGACGCGCTTCCGGGGGGAAATAGCCATCCTGTGCGCCGACCACGTTGACCTGCCACCGCTGCCGCAGTTGGCTGACCGTTTCGTTCAGCACATGGGGTTTTCCACCGACCAGAAACACCGGAGTCCCCTCCTGCCCGGCACGCGCCATTA
This sequence comes from Atlantibacter sp. RC6, assembly GCF_014193285.1. GTDB lineage: Bacteria > Pseudomonadota > Gammaproteobacteria > Enterobacterales > Enterobacteriaceae > Atlantibacter. Next base: position 30,861 of record NZ_JACHZE010000014.1, on the reverse strand, counting down.
AAGCTTCCCACAGGTCTGCCCCCGCCACGCGGGATATCTGCGCCTGAGGATATTTTCTGCGTACCGAACGCACGACGCTGATGCCATCCGCGTACTTGTACTCTGCCGCCTCAATCAGCGCCCTGACCTCTGTATCGTCGTTGATGGTGAGCATCTTCTCGGCGTTGATGGCCACCAGCGTCCCATATTTAAGCTGTCCATGCGCATAGAGATAATTGAGGGCATGTTGTTTATCACGCCAACCGAGCAAATTCAGCCCACGCAAGTTATAACGCGGCGCATTATTGTCGTCAGTCATCTGCTTCCTTATCCGAGATTGTGACCAGGCGGAAAACGCCCTGATAGTGAACGGACCCTGCCACGAATCAACCCGGCACTTTCCAACATCCAGTACAGTAATTTGGCGATCAGCAAACAGGCGCCGAATATCACCATAAAAAACACCACGCGTGAAACAAACGAATCGAGGCCTTCACGAGCCAGCACAATCATATTAAAGATGGCCCCAAAGCAGAAACTCTGCAAAATCGCGGCCTTGTAGCGATTGGTTTCGCTAATACCGTGCTGATAAAGCCAGTCAAACCATTTGATAATCAGCCCGACCACCACCGCGCCCAGCGGAATAAACCACACGCCGCCCATCACCACCAGCGAACCGATCAGCGTCGGCGAAATGGCCAGCCCGGAGTGGTTGTTCAACACTTCCCAGGTAAAGTAGTTCGCCGAGTTGAGCACGATACCGGGTCTGTCTGGCCATAGCCAGGTAGGAATAAAGACATAAAAATCGCGCGCGATGGGCGCAAGCCCCTGGAAATCAATGTTGTCGTAGTTTTGTAGCAGCAGCGCCAGGTTCTCCCACGGCGAGAAGGTGTCGCGGGTCAGGTAGAGAAAGGTGTAAAACGCTTCATCACCGCGGACATCCAGCCCATAGCGCTTGAGGGCCAGCCAGAACATCCCGACGATGCCCATCGCCCCTGCCGCCGCCAGCATCCACAGGGATATCCAGCCGCGAATAATGCCGATAAACAAAAAGATCGCGAAGGCGATAATGATATTGGCGCGCGTTCCGCCGACGATGGCGTAGGTCAGCAAACCGAACCCCACGGTCACCACGAGGAAAAATAGCCACGCCTGGACGCTCTGACGCAGGAAGTAGATCACCAGCATCGCCGGGATAAAAAAGTAGAAGAAGCGCTTCAGGGCCACGCCGGAGACTTCGCTGGAAAATATCTGGCTGTAGGCGTGCAGGCGAAACAGCAAAAAGCCGTTGTGCATAAAGAAGATGCCCACACTAACCAGCGCGATCGCCATCAGCAGCATCCACGTCAACTGCGCCTCAACGCGATTTACCGAGAACAACTGGCGCGCGCGCCCATTGCCCTGCGGCCTGAGCCGCGTTTTATAGGTCACATAATAGATGCCATAGAAACACGCGGCAGCGAGCTGCGCCTGTAGCAGCACCTCCGCGGGCACCACGGCGACGTCAAAGCGAAACACCAGTAAGGCGGTAAACGGAAAGCCGAAAAAAAAGGTCAGCAGGAACAGCAGCGAGAAGAAGATATTGAAATTAAACCGCACCCGGCGGAATTCAAACCAGGTGGTGGTGGTAATAAACAGCGTCGCCAACAGCCAGACGATAAACAGGCCGCTAAACTGCAAAAGGCTCATGATGCTTCTCCCGCCGCCACGCGTAACGCCTGATGCCAGCCAGTAATATAGCCGGGCCGGAAGAAGGCGATGGTTGTTTTATCCACCAGGGCGAGCTGACGCTGCGCTTCGCGAATGACCGTTTCGTTAAGTATATCGTCGGTGAACAAAACCGGCAGATGCTGCTCCGTCATATCTTGCCAGAACGGGTTTTGACGGCTCAGCACACAGGGGATTCCGGCCTGAATCAACAGGCACAGCGTGCCGATACCCTGCTGGCGAGCAAAGATAAAATAGCCCAGATCGCAGCGACGCAGCAGGGCGAGATAATCGTCAAACGCCATCTGCTCACGCAGAATGTGCAGATGGTCAGCGCTGAACAGCGACGCCCCGGCCTGCTCGACTTCCGCAATGTAGGCCTGATTGTTAGCCGGATACCCCATCGGCACAATCACGTCTACGTTATCGCCAAACTGCTGGTGCACCGCCTTCAGCGCCGCAATGTGCTCATTACTCCTGTCGCCGGAGTTTCCTACCAGAATGGTCAATTTACCCGTCGCGGGCGCCTTTTCCAACGTGTTGAGCGCCGGGTCCATACGGGTAGGGAAGTAGAGCAGCGAACCCGGCACCGCAGGATTACGCTGATGAAAGTAATTCAGGTCGCCGCGTGTGGCAAATACGTGTCCCACGCGCTTGTGCGCCAGCCGGCGCAGGAAATAAAACAGCCGAAACTTGAGGCTGCGCGACGCCTGGTACAGATCGGCCCCCCAGATATGCCAGCTCACCTGCGAAGATTTTAGCCCGCCGGTCAACAAGGCTATCCACAGCGGCGCATTAAACTGCCCGTGGAAGAAAAAACGCTGCGCGCGATCGCTACGCGCCAGCGCGATAACCGCAGCGCTGAGCGCTTTTTTAGTGGGATAACGCGTAATTTCCAGCGCGGGATACTGGCTTTGCAATGACGCATCCTGCGAAACCACCATAAAGCGCCGGGCGAGTGGCCCCAGCGGCGCTAATTCATCATTGAAAAAGCGCAGGACGGTTTGGTTATGGTGGGGAATATCCGACCCCAGAATATGAATTAACGGGTTCATGCTTTCCTGCGCCAGAGTAAAAATACGCCGCAACATAAGGTGAAATAAACGATATACGTGGCCATGTATGCCTGTGCCGCCCCCAGCGCGCCGTGGGCAGGGATAAGCCAGCGGGAGAACCCGGTCAGCAGTGCAAACTGGCTGAGCTCCGCCAGGATATAAAAGCGCAGCGACGCTTTAGCGATAACCAGATAACCAAAAACGTAAGCGCCCACTTTCAGCACATCGCCCACCAGTTGCCAGGCAAACAGATCGCGCATTGCGCTAAATTTTGCCGAGAACAGCAGCCAGATAGCGACGTCGCGTAACAGCCAGACCGATAAGCTCGCCGCGGCCACCGCCGGAAGCACAAACTTCAGCGAACGCACCACCTCACGGGTGATGTCTTGTTTGGCGGTTAGCCGCGACAGGGTGGGCAGCAGCCAGACGCTGAACGTGGCGGTAATGAATTGCAGATAGGCATCGGAGATGGTGCTCACGCCTTGCCAGATGCCGACTTCATCCCAGCTGTACTGCGTCGCCATCAGGTTGCGCATCATCACATAGGCTACGGGCAGCGTAACCGACGTGATTAACGCCATCAGGGTAAACTTCGACAGCTGTCTGGCGAGAGGGCTGTTCCAGCGTGGTTTCAGATAACCCAAGGGCACATGCTCACGCTGTTTCAGCATCCACAACGCCGGGAAAACCACCAGCGCAGGCACCAGCGCCAATCCCAGCAAAGCGCCTTCGTAGCCGCCGAGGCGATAACACAGATACCAGGCTGCAACGCCAGTGATACTGCCGATAATCAGCGAGAGCGCATTACCGCGCGCATCGCGAAAGCCTTTCAGGATTGCCAGCGTCAGGTTGGCCCAGGCGATCCCCATCTGGATAAAGGCCACCATTCGCACCACGCTCTGGTAGCGATCATGCCCAAACAAACCCATGCTGATGGGCTGAGCAGCCAGCAAAAAAATGATTGCCAAGAGCGTGGAAAACCCTAACACCATCGCCGACGACGTGCCGGTCACCTGCCTTAGCTGTTCAGCATCGTCATGATGCTGGGCCACCAGCTTAGTGACGCCATTAAAAATCCCGGCACCCGCCAGAACGCCTAATACAGTGATGAGCTGACGAAAGTTTCCTGCCTGCCCGACCCCTTCCGGGCCGAACGCCACCGCCAGCAGTTTGATCACCAGCAAACCGGCAGCAATCTTGATAAGCGTGGACGCTGCCGTCCACACTGAGGCTTTTGCAAGAGACATATCAGGCGAAGTAACTTAGCAGCGAATTGATAACCGTACGCTGGTTGAAAGGTGCCAGATTGTAGAACAGCGGCAACCGCAGCAGGCGTTCACTTTCGCGGGTGGTGTAGCGGTCTTCACCAAAGAATTCGCCAAATTTCTCGCCTGCCGGGCAACTGTGCAGCGGGATGTAATGGAAGACCGCCAGGATCTCCGCTTCTTTCAGCCAGGCGATCAGATTGCTGCGATCGTCGATATCGCGCAGTTTGATATAAAACATATGCGCATTATGGCCGCAGGAGTCCGGGATGAAAGGCAACTCAATACGCCCCGCGCGCGCCAGCGGTTCAAGCGCGTCATAATAGGTTTGCCACAGCGTTAGGCGCTGCTGGTTGATGCGATCCGCCGCCTCCAGTTGCGCCCACAAATAGGCCGCCTGCAGATCTGACATCAAATAGCTGGAGCCGATATCCCGCCAGGTGTATTTATCGACCTGGCCCCGGAAGAACTGGCTACGGTTGGTGCCTTTCTCGCGAATGATCTCCGCACGTTCAATCAGCTTCGGATCGTTAATCAGCGTCGCGCCGCCTTCGCCGCCGGCGGTGTAGTTTTTGGTTTCATGGAAACTAAAACAGCCGATATGACCGATGGTGCCTAACGCGCTGCCTTTATAGGTGGACATCACTCCCTGCGCCGCGTCTTCCACCACGAACAGATTATGCTTTTTCGCGATCGTCATAATCGCGTCCATCTCACAGGCCACGCCTGCATAATGTACCGGCACGATCGCGCGGGTTTTATCGGTTATCGCCGCTTCAATTAGCGTTTCGTCGATGTTCATGGTGTCGGGACGCAGATCGACAAAGACGATTTTCGCGCCGCGCAGCACAAAGGCGTTGGCGGTGGAAACGAAGGTATAGCTCGGCATGATGACTTCATCGCCGGGCTGGATATCCAGCAGTAGCGCCGCCATCTCCAGCGATGCGGTGCAGGATGGCGTAAGCAGCACTTTGCCGCTGCCGAAGCGCTGTTCGAACCATTGCTGGCAGCGGCGGGTAAAGCCGCCGTCGCCACACAATTTTCCACTGCCCATCGCAGACTGCATGTAGTCAATTTCCGTTCCAACCACGGGCGGAGCATTAAATGGGATCATCTGTTCACCTGTATAGCCAGTACGCGGCGCTGTCCAGGGTAGCACCGCTTTGAATGTAGCGACGAATGGCGGCACGGTTACCCATTTGGGTCGCCACACGCAACACGTCTGATTGACGAATTTCACACCAGTGGCGCGCGGCATCCATCAGGATGCGCCCTGCGCCATAACCGCCCAGCAAGCCGATACGCGTCTCGCTGTTATTGAGGCAGCGCAGCGTGACGAATCCCCGGATGGCGCCGTCGTCCTCGCGCAGCACCAGGCAGGTATGGTCAAAACTGCCGTTGACGGCATTTTCCACCCACTGCGCGTAAAAGCGCCCGCTGGCGTCAGGGGCGTACCAGGGCGCGCGAAAACGGCTGTTGGCAAACAGCGTGGCCGCCATGGCGCGCAGAGCGGGAATATCTTCTCTCCCCGCAGGCTGAAGGCCGGGATCGGTATTACCGATGCCCACATCCAGCATAAAATCGGCTTCGCCTTCTACCAGTTGAAACTGCAACTGCTGTAGCGCATCCAGCCAGTCCGTGCGCTGCGCAGGCACTTTCGCCTGCACCCGGGACCAGGCGGTCAACTGCGTAGCATCCAGCACCGGCGCGTCATCGCTCAACCGCAGGATGGCGGTATTGATACCAAAGAACCGGCTTTCCCATTCAAGAGCATCAATGCTGGCCTGGATAGTCACGACATCACCCCTGTAAACCACGTTTCATCGCCATACTCCTTTGGTATCGACGATCCACGTTTGTTGAACAGCGCTGGCCTCAATCGCTTTAAACGGCGCATGATCAACCAGCATCACCAGCACATCGGCCTGGGCCAGCGCCTCGTCAATGGCGATCAGCTTACAGTGCGACGCCAGGCTTTCCGGCAACTGATGAATGTTGGGTTCGACCACCAGCGTTTCGCCGCTGTTCCACTGGGCGATTTGGTGGGTAATCTCCATAGCCGGGCTTTCGCGCAAATCATCGATATTGGGTTTAAATGCCAGCCCGAAGCAGGCGATTTTTAGCTCGCTGGCGCGCTTTCCGCTGGCAGCCAGGCAATCGGCCACGGTCGCTTTAACACGGTCAAGCACCCAATGCGGTTTGTAATCGTTCACTTCGCGGGCAGTGCGGATAAGACGCGCCTGCTGCGGATTCTGCGCCACAATAAACCACGGATCGACCGCAATGCAGTGCCCGCCAACGCCTGGGCCAGGCTGCAAAATATTGACGCGCGGGTGACGGTTCGCCAGGCGAATCAGCTCCCACACGTTGATCTCCTGATCGGCGCAAATCAGCGACAGCTCATTGGCAAAAGCGATATTCACATCGCGGAAGCTGTTTTCGGTCAGTTTGCACATTTCAGCAGTGCGGGCGTTGGTAACCACACACTCACCTTCCAGGAAGATGTAATACAGTTCGCTGGCGCGCGCAGAGCATACTGCCGTCATACCACCGACCACGCGGTCGTTTTTAATCAGCTCGACCATCACCTGGCCGGGCAGAACGCGTTCCGGGCAATAGGCGATGTTGATATCCGCATCATCGCCAGCCTGTTGGGGAAAGCTGAGATCCGGGCGTAATGCCGCCAGCCACTGCGCCATTTGCTCGGTAGAACCGACAGGCGATGTGGATTCCAGAATCACCAGGTTTCCTTTGCGCAGCACGGGGGCGATAGATTCCGCCGCAGCCTGCACGTATTTCATATCTGGCTCATGCTCGCCTTTAAACGGCGTCGGCACCGCAATCAGAAACGCATCGGCTTCCTCGGGTTGGGTAGTCGCGCGCAAAAAGCCGCCTTCGACCGCCGCTTTCACGACGCTGCCTAATTCCGGTTCAACAATATGAATTTCACCGCGGTTAATGGTATCAACCGCGCGGGAGCTAATGTCGACACCCACAACATGCTTCTGACGCGATGCGAAGGCGGCGGCGGTTGGCAAACCAATGTATCCCAGCCCAATTACTGAAATAGTGGAGAAACTCATAATGTTATCCGATTGTTTTTTAATGCATGCAAAATGCGAGCGCAGGCTTTTCCATCGCCATAAGGATTATGGGCCTTACTCATAATATGATATTCCCTATCGTCATGCAGAAGACGGGAGACTTCCGCAACAATACGTGTCCTGTCAGTACCGACCAGACGTACCGTGCCTGCTTTGACGGCTTCAGGGCGCTCGGTGGTTTCCCGCATGACCAGCACGGGTTTACCCAGCGAAGGCGCTTCTTCCTGGATGCCGCCTGAATCCGTCAGGATTAGCCAGGCACGATTCATTAGCCAGACAAACGGCAGATAATCCTGCGGTTCGATCAGCGTTACGTTATCGACCTGCCCAAGAATACGGTTCACCGGCTCGCTCACATTCGGATTCAAATGCACCGGATAAACAATTTGTACATCCTGGTTCTGGCGCGCGATTTCCACTAACGCCTCGCAGATATGCTCGAATCCCTGACCAAAACTTTCGCGACGGTGTCCCGTCACCAGGATTAATTTTTTATCGTCACGTAAAAAAGGGTAACGCGACGCCAGATCGCGCTGGCGCGAATCATCCGCAAGGATGCGATCGCGTATTGAAATCAATGCATCAATCACCGTGTTGCCCGTGACGAAAATACGGTTATCCGCCACGTTTTCGCGTAATAAATTCGCGCGCGAGTTTTCGGTTGGCGCGAAGTGATATAACGCCAAACGGCCCGTTAAGGTACGGTTCGCCTCTTCAGGCCACGGCAACCCGAGATCCCCGGTACGTAATCCCGCTTCGACATGCCCCACAGGAATACGCTGATAAAATGCCGCCAGGCTGGTTGCCACGGTCGTGGTGGTGTCGCCATGAACTAACACCACATCGGGTGTAAACTCTTCGAGAACCGGTTTTAATCCCTCCAGTATCCGACAGGTTATCTCCGTTAATCCCTGCCCCGGTTTCATAATGTTGAGATCGTAATCCGGTACGATTGAAAACAAATGCAGTACCTGATCCAGCATCTCCCGGTGCTGTGCGGTTACACAGACCCTGGCATCGAAATACGGGTCTTTTGCCAGCGCGTGTACCAACGGTGCCATTTTGATGGCTTCCGGACGCGTGCCAAAAACGGTTAATACTTTCACAACGCTTCTCTTCCATTAAATCCGCGCGCAGCACTCTACGCGCATTACAAAATGCTTATGCCGGACGACGGCGAGCCAGGGCAACGCCTGCGCCAATAAGTGCGCCAACAGCGCCCCACATAATCATCAGGAATACTCTACGCGGGCTGTCGCGCTTCACAGGCTCCTCTGGCGTTCTCAAATAACGGTAGGTTTGAAAACGAGGATCGAGCGAGGGGCCAACAGTGAGGGTGGTAAGCATCGCCCGATTTTGATCGTAGCTGATGTCAAAGGAGGGCCCGACCGCCTGAAGGTTCTCAAGGCGCGCCTGTAACATCGGACGCCCCAGCATAAACAGCTCTGAATCCGGTAACTCCTCAGCAGGCACCTGAGTCTCGCTGGTGGAAATATTGTGCTGCTGGGCGATTTTTAATGCTTCCTGCACGCTTTGTACTTTGCGGGCATAAATAGCTTTGGCCACGGCTTCCTGACGCTTGACCTGCGCTTTCATTTGGATAGTGCGTGCAGCCCAGGCGCCTTTCAGTTCGTCATTGAGATGGCTGGCGGCACGTTCGCTGGCAAATGCCACGTACTGACGCAGCAGGTTATTGGCGTCCGGCGCGGTTTCCGCGATGAGCTTGACGCTGTCATTCAAATTGCGGGTGAAATCCCCCGCGGTGAACTGGATATTGCCGATCAGTTCATCTAACAGCGCGGCGTCAACTTTACTGTTACCGGCTTTACGCTGCTGGTAGTAATCGGTCTGAAGCCAGAAATCGCGGCGGGTATCCCAGGCGGAAAGCTGCATGATGAATTCTTTATACGCATCATCCATGACCGACGGCTGCTCAACCCCATTAGGATTGGCTTTGACATCTAGATTACGCAGGAACTGTTGCTGCGAGTAGTAGCTGCCCAGCATATTCACGGTTGGCCGATCGGTGATGGCCGTCGCGCTCCACTCCTGGCGCGCGAAAATGGTGTACACCAGCGCGCCGATGATAAACAGCGCGGCAAACCCGACAATCCAGATTTTGCCCACCCAGAACGTGCGGAACAGACCGCGCACGTCCAGTTCATTTTCAACTATCCCCTGTTGTGTGCCTGGCAATTGCTCTTTCATCACTTCCCCAGCTTCATTTGGTTAATGTCGGGTTGTTATCGTTATTTCTGCGCATCCGACGTTTGATGCGCTTGATCAGACGCGCGACTTTCCACGCCCGTTTAATACAGTACCCGTAAAGGAAAAATGCTAGCAAAAACAATGCCAACATCACCCATTCAGGGATAAAATGTGCGTATTCGGAAGCGACACCAATGCCCGCCAGCAGCGCGGCGGCAAGCGTAATCAGTACAAAGGCTTGTCTGGAAGTAAAACCGGCCCGCATGATCAAGTGGTGTATATGCTGGCGGTCCGGCGAGAAAGGGCTCATGCCGCGGCGTAAACGGCGATACATGATCGCGACCATATCCATCAACGGGATGGCGATAATCCACAGCGCGGTGACAGGGCTAATCGGATGGGTCACGCCCTGGGTGGTTTCAAGCAGGATCCAGATAACGGTAAAACCAATCAGCGTACTGCCTGCATCGCCCATAAAGACTTTATAACGGCGGCCCAGCACGCCCAGGTTCAGCAGGATATAGGGGAGAATGGCAGCGATCATGGCGAAGCACCACATCGCGAGACTCAGTTGCCCATCGAACCACAAAATCAGCCCCATGGCGGCAAACGACACGCAGGAAAGACCGCCGAGCAGCCCGTCGATCCCGTCAACCATATTGAAGGCGTTAATAGCGGCCCAGACCGCAAACAGCGTCAGGAAATAGCCGAACGGACCGAGCACCATTTCCCATGAGCCAAAAATGTAGCCCAGACTGCTCATATACAGCCCGCCGAACCACATCATGACGACAGCGATGATGGCCTGTATAAGCGCGCGAATTTTTACGCTGATATCGAAACGATCGTCCAGGGCCCCGACCAGTACCAACACACCGGCGCACGACAAATACAGCATGGCATGAGGGATATAGTAGTCAGCGATGGCGAAAGTAAAGCAGATGCCTGCAAAGACGGAAATTCCGCCCACTAAGGGGATAAGACCCTGGTGGCGTTTGCGGAAGTTGGGCTTATCCACCAATCCAATTTTTTTAGCCACCTTGCGGGCGAAAAAAAGAAAAATGGTTGTGAATAAAAAGATACCGATTAGCTCGGCACCCGAGGTAATTACATTCACAGTGTGCGCTCTCTGCAAAAGATAAGTCCGTTGGAAGTATAACCGCGAAGTCATTGCTTCAGAAGGGCGGTCATGCATCATCCTTGAAAGGGACTATTTATTATTCAGCAAGATAAAGATAGCTAACTCACAGAAGTCACGCGACCTTGGCAGGGAAAAAACCCTGGAGCAAGAGGAAAATTCCGTATCCCAAAAACTATAATGAAAAACGCCACGACAAAGCGTGGCGTTCCCCGAGTTTTTACAACTTAAGAGCGCTTCATCATGTCGAAGAAATCATCGTTAGTCTTCGTCATAGCCAGCTTGTTAATGAGGAATTCCATTGCGTCGATTTCGCCCATCGGGTGAATGATCTTACGCAGGATCCACATTTTCTGCAGCTCTTCCTGAGTCGTGAGCAGCTCTTCTTTACGGGTACCGGAGCGGTTGTAATCAATCGCCGGGAACACGCGTTTTTCAGCAATCTTACGAGACAGGTGCAGTTCCATGTTGCCTGTACCTTTAAATTCTTCGTAGATAACTTCGTCCATTTTAGAGCCGGTATCGATCAGCGCAGTCGCGATGATGGTCAGGCTACCGCCCTCTTCCACGTTACGCGCGGCACCGAAGAAACGCTTCGGACGATGCAGGGCGTTGGCGTCCACACCACCGGTCAACACTTTACCGGAAGCCGGTACCACGGTGTTGTAGGCGCGCGCCAGACGGGTAATGGAGTCGAGCAGAATGATCACGTCTTTCTTGTGCTCAACCAGACGCTTGGCCTTCTCGATAACCATTTCCGCAACCTGAACGTGGCGAGAAGCCGGTTCGTCGAAGGTTGACGCAACCACTTCACCTTTCACCAGACGCTGCATCTCGGTCACTTCTTCCGGACGTTCGTCGATCAGCAACACCATCAGCACACAGTCAGGATGGTTGTAAGCGATGCTCTGGGCGATGTTCTGCAGCAGCATGGTTTTACCGGCTTTTGGCGGCGCCACAATCAGACCACGCTGGCCACGGCCAATCGGCGATGCCAGGTCCAGTACGCGCGCGGTTAAATCCTCGGTAGAGCCGTTACCGCGCTCCATACGCAAACGGGAGTTCGCGTGCAGCGGGGTAAGGTTTTCAAACAGGATTTTGTTGCGGGCGTTTTCGGGTTTGTCGTAGTTGACTTCGTTAACTTTCAGCAGCGCAAAGTAACGCTCGCCTTCTTTCGGCGGGCGAATCTTACCGGAGATGGTATCCCCTGTGCGGAGGTTGAAACGGCGGATTTGGCTGGGAGAAACGTAGATGTCATCGGGACCGGCAAGGTAGGAGCTGTCTGCGGAACGGAGGAAACCAAATCCGTCCTGCAATATCTCCAGCACACCGTCGCCAAAGATATCTTCGCCACTCTTCGCGTGTTGCTTCAGGATGGCGAAAATAATGTCCTGTTTGCGCATACGGGCCAGGTTTTCCAGCCCCATATTTTCGCCGAGAGTAATCAGCTCAGAAACCGGCGTATTCTTTAATTCGGTAAGATTCATAATGGTGGGTTCTTAAACTCGGGGTAAATCTCGAACTTAATGTTGTGAATGGTATGGCAGGAACATCCATGCCTGTTAACGGCCTTCATCTCATGTCTGTTCGTGGCCTGGTTGCAGGAAAGAACGCAGAACTGAAACGACAAGACGGAATGAATGATGAGCCCGGATAATAATCACTTCACGCGGGCTTAAAGGTAGTCTGTCTTTATAGCGCCGGGAAGTATTGGGTATTACAAGATTTAAACTATAAGGCAAGTTCAAACAGCAGTTGATAAACAACTTAGCACGACTATCGCCGGGCGTCCAGCGGTCCGACGTTTTTCGGACCCTGTACGCGCCGGCTAAGAGGCGATTACGCCAGGTTAGCGTCCAGAAACTCTTTCAGCTGACCTTTAGACAACGCACCCACTTTGGTCGCCGCCACTTCGCCGTTCTTGAACAGCAGCAGCGTAGGGATGCCGCGGATACCGTATTTCGGTGCCGTGCCCGGGTTTTGGTCAATGTTCAGCTTGGCAATGGTCAATTTGCCCTGATATTCATCAGCGATTTCATCCAGAATCGGCGCAATCATTTTACAAGGGCCGCACCACTCTGCCCAGAAATCAACAAGAATCAACCCGTCCGCTTTTAGTACATCCGTGTCAAAACTGTCATCGGTCAGGTGAATAATTTTATCGCTCATGTTTTACTCCACAAGATTAGGCCTGGCGTGTTGGTGTAGCATTAACCAACATTAGGTTGACTTTATTTCACCGGATACGCTTTCGTAAAGCAATAGTTAGCTGATATTCTACCACACTATGAGCAAAACACATTTAACAGAACAGAAGTTTGCCGACTTCGCCCTGCACCCCGCGGTGATTGAAGCCCTTGAAAAGAAAGGGTTTCATAATTGCACCCCGATTCAGGCACTCGCACTTCCCCTGACGCTGGCGGGACGTGATGTTGCAGGACAGGCGCAAACCGGTACCGGCAAAACGATGGCGTTTTTAACGTCAACGTTTCATTACCTCCTTTCTAACCCGGCGATCGAAAACCGCCAGGTGAATCAACCGCGCGCGATTATTATGGCGCCGACGCGTGAACTCGCCGTTCAGATTCACTCTGATGCAGAACCGCTTGCGCAATCCACCGGCCTGAAAATTGGCCTGGCTTACGGCGGCGACGGTTACGATAAACAGCTTAAAGTGCTGGAAAGCGGCGTGGATATTCTGATCGGCACCACCGGTCGTTTAATCGACTACGCCAAACAGAACCACATTAATCTGGGCGCAATCCAGGTCGTGGTGCTTGATGAAGCGGATCGCATGTACGATCTCGGCTTTATTAAGGACATTCGTTGGTTGTTCCGTCGCATGCCGCCGGTGACCCAGCGTCTGAATATGCTGTTTTCTGCCACCCTGTCTTATCGCGTGCGTGAACTGGCTTTCGAGCAGATGAACAACGCGGAATATGTGGAAGTCGAACCGGAACAGAAAACCGGCCACCGCATAAAAGAAGAGCTTTTCTATCCGTCCAACGAAGAAAAGATGCGTCTGCTGCAGACCCTTATCGAAGAAGAGTGGCCGGATCGCGCGATTATTTTCGCCAATACCAAACATCGCTGTGAAGATATTTGGGGTCATCTGGCCGCTGACGGTCATCGCGTCGGGCTTTTAACCGGCGACGTGGCGCAGAAAAAACGCCTGCGAATTCTTGATGAATTCACCCGTGGCGACCTGGATATTCTGGTAGCGACCGACGTTGCGGCGCGTGGCTTACACATCCCTGCGGTAACCCATGTGTTCAACTACGATCTGCCGGACGACTGTGAAGATTACGTTCACCGTATTGGCCGTACCGGACGCGCAGGCGCCAGCGGGCACTCCATCAGCCTGGCCTGTGAAGAGTATGCGTTGAACCTGCCGGCCATCGAAAGCTACATCAGCCATTCGATTCCGGTAAGCAAATACAACCCTGATGCACTGCTGACCCAGTTACCGCCGCCGAAGCGCCTGACCCGTGTTCGTTCCGGCAATGGTCCGCGTCGCACGGGTGGCGCGCCCCGAAACCGTCGCCGCACAGGTTAAGTCAGATGCCATCCGCCGCCTCGCTGTATGCAGCTATAGATCTCGGTTCGAATAGTTTTCATATGCTGGTCGTGCGTGAGGTGGCGGGCAGTATCCAGACCCTCACGCGCATCAAACGCAAAGTCCGTCTCGCGGCGGGCTTAAGCAGTGACAACACCCTTTCGCATGATGCTATGGAACGCGGCTGGCAATGTCTGCGGCTGTTCGCCGAGCGTTTACAGGATATTCCCTCCATTCAGGTACGTGCCGTTGCCACCGCCACGCTGCGTCTCGCGGTTAACTCCGCCGAATTCATCGAGAAAGCGCAGCAAATTTTAGGCTGCCCAATCCAGGTGATCAGCGGCGAAGAAGAAGCGCGCTTGATTTACCAGGGCGTGGCGCACACTACGGGCGGCGCGGATCGTCGGCTGGTGGTGGATATTGGCGGCGCCAGCACCGAACTGGTCACTGGCACCGGCGCGCAGGCGACATCCCTGTTCAGCCTGTCGATGGGTTGCGTCACCTGGCTTGAGCGTTTTTTCACTGACCGTAGCCTGACCAAAGAAAATTTCGAGGCTGCCCAACAGGCCGCCAGCGCTGTGTTACAGCCGGTTATCGGCGAGTTGCGAAAACACGGCTGGCAAACCTGTGTCGGGGCATCCGGCACCGTTCAGGCATTGCAGGAAATCATGATGGCGCAGGGCATGGATGAGCGCATTACGCTTGCCAAGCTCGAACAGCTGAAACAGCGCGCCATCCACTGTGGCCGTCTGGAAGAGCTGGAAATCGAAGGGCTGACGCTTGAGCGCGCGCTGGTATTTCCCAGCGGCCTCGCCATTCTGATTGCCATCTTTAAAGAGCTGAATATTGCGTGCATGACGCTGGCGGGCGGTGCGCTGCGTGAAGGGCTGGTCTACGGCATGCTGCACCTGTCGGTGGATCAGGATATTCGCAGCCGCACGCTGCGTAATATTCAGCGCCGGTTTCTGGTGGATACCGAACAAGCGCAACGCGTGTCCCATCTGGCGGAAAAGTTTGTCGCCCAGACGGCAGATGCCTGGCAACTGGATGAACTCAGCAAGGCGATGCTGTATGCCGCCGCGCAACTGCATGAAATAGGCCTGAGCGTTGATTTTAAACAGGCGCCGCTGCACGCCGCATGGCTGGTGAGCAACCTTGATTTGCCAGGCTTCACGCCCGCGCAGAAAAAGCTGCTGTCTACGCTGCTGTTGAATCAAACCAGCCCGGTGGATTTGTCATCGTTGCACCAGCAAAATGCCGTGCCGCCACGCGTGGCCGAGCAACTGTGCCGCCTGTTGCGGCTGTCGATTATGTTCGCCAGCCGCCGCCGCGACGATACATTGCCAACGGTGGATCTATCAGCACAGGGCGATACGCTCACCCTGACCCTGCCGGAAAACTGGTTATCCAGCCATCCGCTTGCCGCCGAATCGCTGGAGCAGGAACAGCTCTGGCAGAGCTATGTTCACTGGCCGTTAGTAATCGCATAACCGTAAGCGTCCTTTGCCGGACGCTTACGCGTTTTTCTCGCCTCGCGCTTTCGCCATCATCGCCTTCAGATTTGCCAGATGACCTTGCCCTTTCTGCATTCGCTCCTGAGGTGACACCACTTTACGCTCCTGCTCCCACATCACGTCGTCCTGGGGCAATTCCAGCAGAAAACGGCTCGGCTCCGGGCGCACTAACTCCCCATACTGGCGACGCTCTTTGCACAGGGTAAACGTCAGTTCTTTCTGGGCGCGGGTGATGCCGACATAAGCAAGACGGCGCTCCTCGTCGACGTTGTCTTCATCAATACTGCTCTGGTGCGGCAACAGCCCCTCTTCCATTCCCACTAAAAAGACATACGGGAATTCCAGACCTTTCGAAGCGTGCAGAGTCATCAGCTGTACCTGATCGAGATCCTCTTCGCTTTCGCCGCGCTCCATCATGTCACGCAGGGTAAAACGAGTGACCACCTGAGTCAGCGTCATCGGCTCCTCAAGTTCTGAGCCTTCCAACATTTCCGTCATCCAGCTAAACAGCTGGTTAACGTTCTTCATGCGCATTTCGGCGGCTTTCTGGCTCGGCGAAGTCTCGTAAAGCCAGGACTCATAATCAATACCGTGGATCAGATCGCGCACCGCCGCCACCGGCTCGCGCTCCGCCAGGCGAGCCACTTCGCCCAGCCAGTGGGTGAAGCGGGTTAAGGATTCGTAACCGCGCCCGGTCAGCGTCTGGCTCAGCCCCATGTCAAAGCTGGCGGTGAACAGACTTTTGTTACGCTGATTCGCCCACTCGCCCAGCTTTTGCAGCGTGGCGGGGCCGATCTCCCGGCGCGGCGTATTCACAATGCGCATAAACGCGCTGTCGTCGTCCGGGTTAGTGAGTACCCGCAAATAGGCTAACAAATCCTTAATTTCTGGACGTGAGAAGAATGAGGTGCCGCCGGAGATGCGATACGGAATGCGGTTTTGCATCAGCAGTTTTTCAAACACTCGCGACTGGTGGTTGCCGCGGTAAAGGATTGCGTAATCCTTGTACTGGGTTTTATTGATAAAGTGATGAGCGATAAGCTCACCCGCCACCCGCTCCGCTTCATGCTCTTCATGATTTGCCAACAGCACTTTCAGTTCAGCCCCGTAACCCAGCTCGGAGAACAGTTTCTTTTCGAATACATGCGGGTTATTGGCGATCAGGATATTCGCCGCTTTCAGGATGCGCCCGGATGAACGGTAGTTTTGCTCCAGTTTGATCACCTGCAACGCGGGGAAATCTTTGCTGAGCAGCACCAGGTTCTGCGGACGCGCGCCGCGCCAGGAGTAGATGGACTGATCATCATCGCCTACCACAGTAAACCGCGCCCGCGCGCCCACCAGCAGTTTTACCATTTCATACTGGCTGGTGTTGGTGTCCTGATACTCATCCACCAGCAAATAGCGGATGCGGTTCTGCCAGCGTTCGCGCACTTCTTCATTACGCTGTAATAGCAGGGTCGGCAGCAGGATCAGATCGTCAAAGTCGAGCACGTTACAGGCTTTAAGGTGCGCGTCGTACAGGCTGTAGCAATGGGCAAAGATGCGGTCGCGTTCGCCTTTGGCCTGCGCAGCCGCCTGGGCCGGGTTAAGCAGATCGTTTTTCCAGTTCGAAATGGTGGACAGCAATTGCTGATACAGCGCTTTATCGTTCTCCACCAGCCCGTCGGTGAGTTCCTTGATCAGCGCCAGCTGGTCGGTATCGTCGAACAGCGAGAAGTTGGCTTTCATGCCCAGGGCTTTGTATTCACGTTTAATGATTTCCAGGCCCAGCGTATGGAAAGTGGAGATCATCAGGCCGCGCGCCTCTTTGCGCCCCAGGGTTTGCGCCACGCGTTCTTTCATCTCGCGCGCCGCTTTGTTAGTAAAAGTCACCGCCGCGATATGTTTGGCCTGATAGCCGCAGCCGCGGATCAGGTGGGCGATTTTATTGGTGATCACGCGCGTCTTACCGGAGCCCGCGCCCGCCAGCACCAGGCAGGGGCCGGTGACGAATTCGACAGCGTGTTGTTGACCGGGGTTTAAACGCATGATAGTTGCTCAATCTTCGAACGGGGGAGGGATTGTAGCAAAAGCGGAACGAGGAATTAACGGCAATCCGGTCAGGGAATGGTAAAGTGAAGACAAGCGAATGACTTCCCGGAGATTAATTATGGCAAGAACCGCAGCGGCCCTGCATATCCTCGTCAAGACCGAAAAACTGGCGCTGGAGATCATGCAAAAACTCGAGCGCGGCGTCAGTTTTGATACCCTGGCGAAACGCTACTCCAGCTGCCCCTCCGGGCGCAACGGCGGCAATCTGGGCGAGTTCAGCAAAGGCGCGATGGTCGCTCCCTTTGACCAGGCGGTGTTCAGTTGCCCGCTGTTAAAGCCATTCGGACCGGTGAAAACAAAATTTGGCTATCACGTCATTAAGGTGTTGTATCGCCATTAAGGATCGCTACTATAGCCGCCGTAATCCCTATGACTTAAGGCACCCACATGGCTAAAACAGCGGCAGCACTGCACATTCTGGTTAAAGAAGAAAAACTGGCTCTGGATCTGCTGGAGCAGATTAAAAACGGCGGCGATTTCGAGAAGCTGGCGAAGAAACACTCCATTTGCCCGTCAGGCAAAAAAGGCGGGCATTTAGGCGAATTCCGCCAGGGCCAGATGGTACCGGCGTTCGATAAAGTGGTGTTCTCCTGCCCGGTACTGGAGCCGACCGGCCCGCTGCACACCCAGTTCGGTTACCACATCATCAAGGTGCTGTACCGTAACTAGTCAAAAAGCCCGGTGAATTTCATTCACCGGGCTTTTTTTGTCGTATTGGAGTTCTATCCTGCAACAGCGATGCGTTTCATATCCGTCATATACCCACGCAGTTTCTGGCCCACTTTTTCGATTTCGTGGCTGCGGATGGCGTCGTTCACGTCACGCAACTGCGCGTTGTCTACCGCGCCTTCGGCAATGGCTTTACCCAGGTCACCCGGCTGCAGCGTGGTCATAAACTCTTTCAGCAACGGCACACAAGCGTAAGAGAACAGGTAGTTACCGTATTCGGCGGTATCGGAAATCACCACGTTCATTTCATACAGGCGCTTACGGGCGATAGTGTTGGCGATCAGCGGCAGCTCGTGCAGTGATTCATAGTATGCGGATTCTTCGATGATGCCGGAATCCACCATGGTTTCGAATGCCAGCTCAACGCCCGCTTTTACCATTGCGATCATCAGTACGCCTTTATCGAAGTACTCCTGTTCGCTGATTTTGCCTTCATACTGCGGCGCGGTTTCGAACGCGGTTTTGCCGGTCTCTTCACGCCAGGTCAGCAGTTTCTTATCGTCGTTCGCCCAGTCCGCCATCATGCCGGAGGAGAACTCGCCGGAGATGATGTCGTCCATGTGTTTCTGGAACAGCGGCGCCATGATTTCTTTCAGCTGTTCAGACAGCGCATAAGCGCGCAGTTTCGCCGGGTTAGACAGGCGATCCATCATCAGGGTGATACCGCCCTGCTTCAGCGCTTCGGTGATAGTTTCCCAGCCGAATTGAATCAGTTTTTCCGCATAAGCCGGGTCGGTGCCCTCTTCCACCAGCTTGTCGAAGCACAGCAGAGAGCCGGCCTGCAACATACCGCACAGAATGGTCTGCTCACCCATCAGGTCAGATTTCACTTCCGCAACGAAGGAAGATTCCAGTACGCCCGCACGGTGACCGCCAGTGGCCGCAGCCCAGGCTTTAGCAATCGCCATGCCTTCGCCTTTCGGATCGTTTTCCGGGTGAACGGCGATCAGGGTCGGTACGCCGAAACCGCGTTTGTACTCTTCGCGCACTTCGGTACCCGGGCACTTCGGCGCAACCATCACCACGGTGATGTCTTTACGGATCTGCTCGCCCACTTCAACAATGTTGAAGCCGTGAGAGTAGCCCAGCGCCGCGCCGTCTTTCATCAACGGCTGAACGGAACGCACCACGTCGGAGTGCTGTTTGTCCGGCGTCAGGTTTACCACCAGGTCCGCCTGCGGGATCAGTTCTTCATACGTGCCTACCGCAAAACCGTTTTCGGTAGCTTTACGCCAGGAAGCGCGTTTTTCCGCGATAGCTTCTTTACGCAGGGCGTAGGAGATATTCAGACCGGAGTCGCGCATGTTCAGGCCCTGGTTCAGACCCTGCGCGCCACAACCGACGATGACCACTTTTTTACCCTGAAGATAGCTTGCGCCATCGGCAAATTCGTCGCGGCCCATAAAGCGACATTTACCCAGTTGCGCCAGCTGCTGGCGCAGGTTCAGTGTGTTGAAATAGTTAGCCATGGTAAAACCTCGTGATGTTGTGGTGCTTATTGTTCGGTTCGCTATCGAGCGAGAATGTACCCACATTACAACAGGAAATTTATTGCGGAAATTGATATATTCACAACGTCACATTGCAATTTCTGCAACGTCAAACCGGGAGTGCCGCCTGTGGATTTACGCGATCTTAAAACCTTCCTGCATCTGGCGGAAAGCCGCCATTTTGGCCGCAGCGCCCGGGCGATGCACGTCAGCCCTTCCACGCTCTCCCGGCAGATCCAGCGGCTGGAAGAGGATCTCGGCCAGGCGCTGTTTGTGCGTGATAACCGCACCGTGACGTTAACTGAAGCCGGAGAATCGCTGCGCGTCTTCGCCCAGCAAACGCTGCTGCAATACCAACAACTGCGCCACACCATCGATCAGCAAGGGCCGTCGCTCTCCGGCGAACTGCATATTTTCTGCTCGGTCACCGCCGCGTATAGCCATCTGCCGCCGATCCTTGACCGGTTTCGCGCCGAGCATCCTTCCGTGGAAATTAAGCTCACCACAGGTGATGCCGCCGACGCGATGGAAAAAGTGGTTACAGGCGAAGCCGATCTGGCGATTGCCGGCAAGCCGGAAATCCTGCCCGGCGCGGTGGCCTTCTCGATGCTGGAAAATCTGGCGGTGGTGCTGATCGCCCCGGCGCTTCCCTGTCCGGTGCGCAATCAAATATCGGTTGATAATCCCGACTGGTCGACGGTGCCGTTTATCATGGCCGATCAGGGGCCGGTGCGCCGCCGCATCGAACTTTGGTTCCGGCGCAATAAAATCAGCAATCCGTCGATATACGCCACGGTTAGCGGCCATGAAGCGATGGTGTCGATGGTGGCGCTTGGCTGCGGCGTGGCGCTGCTGCCGGAAGTGGTGATGGAAAATAGCCCGGAACCGGTGCGTAATCGCGTGATGATTTTAGAGCGCAGCGATGAGAAAACGCCGTTTGAGCTTGGCGTATGCGCACAAAAAAAGCGGCTGCATGAGCCGCTTATTGATGCGTTCTGGACGCTACTGCCGAACCACTAACCCGCCAAAAAGAACCTGAACGCAGGGTTATTGGTTTCGTCGTGACAATCATAACCCAGTTCATTCAGCCGGGTTTCGAAATCCGGCTCGTGATCGCCCAGCTCAAACGCGGCCAGCACGCGGCCATAGTCGGTACCGTGGCTGCGGTAGTGGAACAGCGAAATATTCCAGTGGGTGCCAAGCGTTTGTAAAAACTTCAGCAGCGCGCCCGGCGATTCCGGGAATTCAAAACTGTACAATCGCTCATGAAGCGGGCGCGATGGCCGTCCGCCAACCATATAGCGAACATGCAGTTTCGCCATCTCATCGTCAGACAGATCGACAACCGCATAGCCGCCATCGGCCAGCATCTTGATGATCTCGCTACGCTCTTCCAGCCCACGATTTAACCGTACGCCGACAAAAATGCAGGCGTCTCTGGCATCCGCGAAACGGTAATTAAATTCGGTCACCGAACGCCCGCCGAGCAACTGGCAGAACTTCAGGAAGCTGCCTTTCTCTTCCGGGATGGTCACCGCCAGCAGGGCTTCGCGCTGTTCACCCAGTTCACAACGTTCGGAAACGTAGCGCAGGCCATGGAAATTAACGTTCGCCCCGGACAGGATATGCGCCAGCCGTTCGCCGTGAATGTTGTGCTGCTGGATATACTTTTTCATGCCTGCCAGCGCCAGCGCGCCAGACGGCTCCGCCACGGCGCGCACATCCTCAAACAGGTCTTTCATCGCCGCGCAGATGGCGTCGCTGTCTACCGTCACAATGTCATCCAGATACTCCTGGCAAACCCGGAAGGTTTCGTCGCCGATGCGCTTAACCGCCACGCCTTCAGCGAACAGCCCAACGCGCGGTAAATCTACCGGCTTACCGGCATCCAGCGCGGCTTTCAGGCAGGCGGAATCTTCCGCTTCCACCGCGATCACTTTGATCTGCGGCATCAGCTGTTTGATCAACACCGCTACGCCCGCCGCCAGGCCGCCGCCGCCCACCGGAACAAATACCCGGTCGATATGCGCATCCTGTTGAAGCAGTTCCAGCGCCAGCGTGCCCTGCCCGGCAATGACTGCCGGATGGTCGAACGGCGGCACATAGGTGAAACCCTGCTGGGTAGACAGCTCAATCGCTTTGGCTTTGGCTTCGTCGAAATTCGCGCCGTGCAGCAGCACTTCGCCGCCGAAACCGCGCACCGCGTCCACTTTGATATCCGCAGTGCTTACCGGCATCACAATCAGCGACTTTAGCCCGAGGCGTGACGAGGAGAGCGCGACGCCCTGGGCATGGTTGCCGGCAGAGGCCGTCACCACGCCGCGAGATTTTTGCTCGTCGGTAAGATTCGCCATCATGGCGTACGCGCCGCGCAGCTTAAAGCTATGAACCGGCTGGCGATCTTCCCGCTTCACCAGAATCACGTTGCCCAGCCGGGATGACAGTTTTTCCATCTTTTGCAGCGGAGTCACCTGCGCCACTTCATAAACCGGCGAGCGCAGCACCGCGCGTAGATACTCCGCCCCGCAAGGGGCGGCAGGTAGGGGTTGGACGTCAGCCATGATTAACCCCCAAGTTTAGATTTATCGCGCACCGCGCCTTTATCCGCGCTGGTGGCCAGGCTTGCGTAGGCACGCAAGGCGAAAGAAACCTGACGCTCGCGGTTACGCGGCGTCCAGGCCTGCTCGCCGCGCGCTTCCTGAGCTTCACGGCGGGCGGCCAGATCGCGGTCGCTGACCTGCAACTGAATGTCACGGTTCGGGATGTCGATGGCAATCAGATCGCCGTCTTCAATCAGACCGATCGCGCCGCCGCTGGCCGCTTCCGGGGAAACGTGGCCGATAGACAGGCCGGAAGTCCCGCCAGAGAAACGCCCGTCGGTGATCAGCGCGCAGGCTTTGCCGAGCCCCATGGATTTCAGGTAAGTGGTCGGATAGAGCATCTCCTGCATACCCGGCCCGCCTTTCGGCCCTTCATAGCGGATAACCACCACGTCGCCCGCCACCACTTTGCCGCCGAGGATCGCTTCTACCGCGTCATCCTGGCTTTCGTAAACTTTTGCCGGGCCGGTGAATTTGAGAATGCTGTCGTCCACGCCTGCGGTTTTCACGATACAGCCGTTTTCTGCAAAGTTGCCGTACAGCACCGCCAGACCGCCGTCCTGGCTATAAGCGTGCTCCAGCGAGCGGATGCAGCCGTCCTGACGGTCAGTATCCAGTGAATCCCAACGGCAGGACTGAGAGAACGCCTGGGTCGTGCGGATGCCCGCCGGGCCTGCGGAGAACATGCTTTTCACCGCATCGTCTTTGGTCAGCATGATGTCGTAGCGATCGAGGGTTTCCGGCAGGGTCAGCCCCAGCACGTTAAATACGTCGCGATTCAACAGGCCGGCGCGGTCGAGTTCGCCCAGGATGCCCAGAACGCCGCCCGCACGGTGTACGTCTTCCATATGGTATTTCTGGGTGCTCGGCGCGACCTTACACAACTGCGGCACTTTGCGCGACAGCTTATCGATATCGCTCATCGTGAAATCAATTTCCGCTTCCTGCGCCGCCGCCAGCAGGTGCAGTACCGTGTTGGTGGAGCCGCCCATGGCGATATCCAGCGTCATGGCGTTTTCAAACGCGGCTTTGTTGGCGATGTTGCGCGGCAGCGCGCGGGCATCGTCCTGCTCGTAATAGCGTTTGGTTAACTCAACGATACGTTTACCGGCGCTCAGGAATAGTTCTTTGCGATCGGAGTGGGTCGCCAGCAGCGAGCCGTTACCCGGCTGCGACAGGCCCAGCGCCTCGGTCAGGCAGTTCATAGAGTTAGCGGTAAACATACCGGAACAGGAGCCGCAGGTCGGGCACGCCGAACGCTCAACCTGCTCGCTCTGTTCGTTGCTGACTGTCGGGTCTGCGCCCTGGATCATGGCATCGACCAGGTCCAGCTTGATGATTTTGTCGGAGAGCTTGGTTTTGCCCGCTTCCATCGGCCCACCGGAAACGAAAATCACCGGGATATTCAGGCGCAGCGAGGCCATCAGCATCCCCGGGGTGATTTTATCGCAGTTAGAAATGCACACCATCGCATCGGCGCAGTGAGCATTCACCATATACTCCACCGAGTCGGCAATCAGTTCGCGGGACGGCAGTGAATAAAGCATGCCGCCGTGGCCCATGGCGATGCCATCATCCACGGCAATGGTATTAAACTCTTTTGCGACACCGCCTGCGGCTTCGATTTGCTCGGCAACCAGTTTGCCCAAATCGCGCAGGTGCACATGGCCCGGCACGAACTGGGTAAACGAGTTCACCACCGCGATAATCGGCTTACCGAAGTCAGCGTCGGTCATGCCGGTGGCGCGCCATAATGCGCGGGCACCCGCCATATTGCGGCCGTGGGTGGTGGTGGCGGAACGGTACTTAGGCATGCTTTAGTTACTCCCATCTTTCTGTTAAATGGGACGGTACGAGCCGTCCCATTTTTAATTATGAATTTACCTGATCCAACCAGCCCCATTTATCCTCGGTTTCACCGGTGAAGAGGCCAAAGAATGCTTGCTGAATACGTTTGGTAACCGGGCCACAACGGCCTTCGCCGACCTGGATGCCGTCCACGCTGCGTACCGGCGTGATTTCTGCGGCGGTGCCAGACATGAAGACTTCGTCGGCCAGGTATAGCGATTCGCGGGACAGCACCTGCTCGCGCACTTCGATACCCAGATCTTGCGCCAGTTTGATGATCGCGTCACGGGTGATGCCCGGCAGTGCAGAAGAGGTGAACGGCGGGGTAAACAGAATGCCGTCTTTCACTTCAAACAGGTTTTCGCCTGCGCCTTCGGAGATATAACCGTTCACATCCAGCGCGATCCCTTCCTGGTAACCGTGGCGACGCGCTTCGCTGCCGACCAGCAGAGAGGAAAGGTAGTTGCCACCCGCTTTCGCGGCGGTCGGGATAGTGTTCGGCGCAACGCGGTTCCAGGAAGAGACCATCGCGTCAATGCCCTGCTCCAGGGCTTCAGCGCCCAGATACGCGCCCCACGGGAACGCTGCGATAATCACATCGGTGGTGTATCCCGGAGGTGGGTTTACGCCCATACCCACATCGCCGACGAACACCAGCGGACGAATGTAAGCGCTCACCAGATTGTTTTTACGGATCACCTGGCGGCAGGCTTCCATCAGCTCGTCCACGCTCTGGGTGACCGGGAAGCGATAGATTTTTGCCGAGTCACGCAGACGCTGCATGTGCTCGCGATGACGAAAAACCACCGGGCCTTTATGGGAGTCGTAGCAACGGATACCTTCAAAGACTGACGTACCATAGTGCAGCGCATGAGACATCACGTGAACCTTCGCCTCACCCCACGGAACCATCTCACCGTTGAACCAGATATAATCAGCTTTCTTCGTCGTCATTTTTCTTCCTTTGCGCTTATGCGCGAATTTGTTGTGATAATGAGTGATGTGTTTCTTGCTGGATCTCGACATAAGCGACATCGACCAGCTTACTAAGCTGACTAAACAGTAATTCGACAGGGCGAAGGCTGGCAACGGTCAATTCAATATTTATATTTTCGGCGTTGCCTGCCGTCGCCATGTTCATGGAACAGATTTCGAAACCGCGATGGCGAACCACGCGGATCACGCGTTCCAGCGTCTCGGGACGAAAACGCGCCTGTACCGCCAGTTGATGTTGCATCATGATAATTTCTCCAGCATTTGTGAGTTACTGGCACCCGGCGGTACCAGCGGCCAGACGTTTTCCAGTTCATCGATTGAGACGTGAAGCAGATACGGCCCTTCGCTGGTTAACATTTCGTTAAGCGCGGCCTCTACCTGGTCTTTGCGGGTGATGTGCTGGCCAGGTATGCCGAAGGCGCGGGCCAACATTAAAAAATCGGGGTTATCGGTCAGGGTGGTTTCACTGTAACGCTCGGCGAAGAACAACTGCTGCCACTGGCGAACCATGCCTAAACGCTGGTTATCCAGTAACACGATTTTCAACGGCAACTGCTTTCGCTTCACCGTGCCTAACTCCTGGACGTTCATCATGAACGATCCGTCACCGGATACGCAGATCACCATATCGTCCGGACGCGCTACCTGCGCGCCGACCGCAGCCGGCAAGCCGAATCCCATCGTACCCAGACCACTTGACGTGATGAAATTTTCCGGGCGGCTAAAGGACATATGCTGCGCGGCCCACATCTGGTGCTGACCAACATCGGTGGTGACCACGCTATCCTGCGGTTTACGCTCAGAGAGCTGTTTTAACAACAGCGGCGCGTAGATGGCGTCGCCCGGATGGTCGTAACGCCAGGCGTGCTCCGCGCACAGCGCGCTGACTTCTTCACGCCAGGCCTCGATGGCTAACGGTGTTTGCAAAGCAGGCAGTAAGTGATTCAGTGAGCCCTGTAAAGCGACATGCGCCTGACGCAGTTTGTTCATCTCCGCCGGGTCGATATCCATATGGATGACCTTAGCGTGCGGCGCGAAGGTGTTCAGTTTGCCGGTTACGCGGTCATCGAAACGCGCGCCCACGGCGATCAGCAGGTCACACGCCTGCACCGCCAGATTGGCTGCTTTGGTGCCGTGCATGCCCAGCATCCCTACATAACCCGGATAATCAGCAGGCACCGCGCCCAGGCCTTTCAGCGTGACGGTGGCGGGCATCATGGTGACGGCTAAAAATTCACGTAACGCGGGAACGGCCTGCGCCATCCCTACCCCGCCGCCCACGTAAACCATCGGCTTTTTCGCCTGGTTCAACATGGCGCGCGCCTGTTCCAGCTCGGCATGAGGCAATTCAAAGGTATCTTCAACCGTCGCCAGACAGGGCTCGAGATCGCCGCTGGCGATTTGGATGTCTTTAGGAATATCAACCAGAACCGGGCCTGGACGGCCTGAATTCGCGATTTCAAAGGCTTCGGCGATGACGTGCGGCAACGCTTCTAAGGACTCAACAAGGAAGCTGTGCTTGGTGCATGCCAGCGAAAGACCCAGCACATCCACCTCCTGAAACGCGTCGGTGCCAATCAGCGGGGAAGCGACCTGCCCGGTGATGGCCACAACGGGAACGGAATCCAGTAACGCATCCGCTAAGCCGGTGATTAAGTTGGTGGCGCCAGGGCCAGAAGTGGCGATGCAAACGCCTGTTTTACCGGTCGAACGCGCATAGCCGATAGCGGCCATGGCAGCCCCCTGCTCGTGGCGGCACAGTAAATGCTCGACGCCTCCGTCATATAACGCATCGTACACGGGCATTATCGCGCCACCAGGGTAGCCGAAAACCGTATCCACTCCCTGAGCCCGCAAAGCATGTACCACCCACTGAGCACCATTCATAGTTATTCTTCCGTCTCAGAATCAGGCAAACAGGATTTTATGCTAAAACACATCATTTACCCCTAATCACCATTCGTTAGTTAATAAAAAACCCCCGGACCTTTCGGTGCGGGGGTTCTCGTTGATTCAGGCTTGATTTTTAAGCCTTTCTTTCTCCAAGTGCAGCCCCGCACGTTGGGATAATAATCACCACCACGCTAATCACGACTAGGCTAATCACTCGTAGAAGGGCTGTCATTTTGGTTATTTCTTACATCGTAATCGAAGGAATACCTAAAGAGTTACCATAGAGCGGGTTCAACATACAACAAATTTTTACAGTTCGTTTTTTTGCCTTCGGATGAAATCCACAGGAAGCTGCTGTTTTTTATCATTAAAATTCCAGATGAATTTTTTTCAGTAATGACGAGATCCTCACAGTATTTGGCTGGTTTTTGATTGTGCAGCCTCTCTTCCAAATTCAATGTCAAATATGAAAACCGCATATAAAGCCTGGAATGACGCTCGTAAATTCACCAATCGTGATTTTTGCTATGACGAACTGACTGACAAAATCTTCTCACTGGAGGAGCTATGTCGTTATCAGTCATCTATACACGTGCAGCGTTAGGCGTCACCGCCCCGCTGGTAACGGTTGAAGTCCATATCAGCCAGGGATTACCCGGGCTCACCATTGTTGGTCTACCTGAAACTACTGTAAAAGAGGCCAGAGATCGCGTCCGTAGCGCCTTAATTAACAGCGGTTATACCTTTCCGGCACGCAAAATCACTATTAACCTCGCCCCGGCGGATCTCCCCAAGCAAGGAGGACGATACGATTTACCTATCGCTATCGCGCTGCTGGCGGCGTCTGAGCAGCTTAAGGCTCAATATCTGGAGTGTTACGAGTTTGTTGGTGAACTTGCGCTTACAGGGGCGCTGAGGGGCGTTCCCGGCGCAATCTGTGCCGCAATGGAAGCCCTGAGCGCTGGCAGGAAGATTATTGTCTCGCAGGATAACGCCCAGGAGGTCGGGCTGATTCAGGGAGAAGGCTGTCTGCTTGCCCAACATCTACAGCAGGTCTGCGCTTTTCTGGAGGGCAAAACCGAACTGGCTACCCCTTGTATAGCGCCAGCCGCTGCGCCGTTGATAACGGGCGATATCAGTGAAGTCGTCGGTCAGCAGCAGGGTAAACGCGCGCTCGAGATCACGGCTACGGGTGGCCATAATTTACTGTTTATCGGCCCACCCGGTACGGGTAAAACCATGCTGGCCAGCCGGCTCAACGGCCTATTGCCGATATTAAGCGACCGGGAGGCGCTGGAGAGCGCGGCTATCCATAGCCTCGTCAATCCGTTGACGATCCATCAACAGTGGCGTCAGCGGCCGTTCCGGGCTCCACATCACAGCGCATCGTTAACGGCGATGGTAGGCGGCGGCACGATCCCGTTGCCAGGAGAAATTTCACTGGCCCATAACGGTGTGCTGTTCCTTGACGAGTTGCCAGAATTCGAGCGGCGCGTACTGGACGCGCTGAGAGAGCCGATTGAGTCCGGCATGATTCATATTTCACGGACGCGCGCCAAAGTCAGCTATCCGGCCCGGTTTCAGCTTATCGCCGCCATGAACCCCAGCCCAACGGGGCATTATCAGGGTAATCATAACCGCTGCACGCCGGAACAGACCCTACGCTATCTCGGGAGGCTATCAGGGCCGTTCCTCGACCGTTTTGATATGTCGTTGGAGATCCCCCTTCCGCCGCCGGGCATGTTAAGCCAGCGTAATTTACCCACGGAAAGCAGCGCTGTGGTACGTGCCCGGGTACAACGGGTTCAGGAGCGGCAATATCAACGCCAGGGGAAGTTAAATGCGCAGTTGGACAACCATGACATCAATATCTTTTGCGAATTATGCCCTGAAGATGCGGTCTGGATGGAAGGGATATTAACCGCGCTGGGCCTTTCAACTCGCGCCTGGTTCCGGCTGTTGCGGGTCGCCAGGACAATCGCCGATATGTCTGAATCGCAGGCTATTCTCCGCGAGCATATCCTTGAAGCGTTGTCCTATCGCGCAATCGACAGAATGCTGGTACATCTGCAAAAGATGCTGACATAAAAAAGGGGCTTATCGCCCCCTGTTGTTAATCATCGCTCTCAGTGTAGTCTTCCACGCCTTCCATCTGCGGCTTGCCGCCAGACAAGGTATGGAAACGTTTGGGGCGTTTGATACGCGTCATGTACTTACTCCACACGCGCTCAGCTTCTGTTGCAGGCTCACGCTCACCACGGCAAACAGCGACGAATTGCTTCTCTTCGTCGGTCGCGGGTTCGCGTTTACCTAAATCCAGTTCGTTGAACGCATAACCACAACGCTCCAACAACTGCGCTTCTTTGATCGTGAAATCACCATGGCGAGAGAACCCGCGCGGATAATATTTATTGTCGAAAAATCGATTAGTCGTCGTAAAGCTTTCCGCCATCCTACACGCTCCTAATTCTCTTGGCCGAGCTATTTATGGCGCGGAGTATTAGTTACGCTTGACAGAGCGTCAAACAAAACATTTAAATCATAACGACAAAAAATTTTGCGGAGAGAGATGTGGATACTGACTTGCTTAAAACCTTCCTCGAAGTCAGCAGAACTCGCCATTTTGGCCGCGCAGCAGAAGCGCTTTACCTGACGCAATCAGCAGTTAGCTTTCGTATCCGTCAGTTAGAAAATCAGCTGGGTGTGAATCTTTTTACCCGCCATCGTAACAACATTCGGCTGACCACCGCGGGAGAAAAATTACTGCCCTATGCCGAGAATTTGATGAGTACCTGGCAAGCGGCGAAAAAAGAAGTGGCGCATACCACCCGGCATAATGAATTATCGATTGGTGCCAGCTCGTCGTTATGGGAATGCATGCTGACCGACTGGCTGACGCGCCTGTACGGGACTTACAGTAATCTCCAGTTCGAGGCCCGGATCGCTCAGCGTCAGTCGCTGGTTAAGCAGTTGCATGAACGTCAACTGGATCTTCTCATTACGACTGAAGCGCCAAAAATGGATGAGTTTTCCAGCCAGTTGCTGGGGCATTTCTCGCTGGCTCTGTATGCTTCTGTGCCCGACAAAAAACGCGCTGAATTAAGCTATCTGCGGCTGGAATGGGGGCCGGATTTTCAACAGCATGAGGCTGGCCTGATTACGCAGGATGATATTCCGTTTTTGACAACCAGTTCCGCT
The DNA here is from genome assembly GCF_014193285.1 of Atlantibacter sp. RC6. Lineage (GTDB taxonomy): Bacteria > Pseudomonadota > Gammaproteobacteria > Enterobacterales > Enterobacteriaceae > Atlantibacter. The sequence goes on along the minus strand of NZ_JACHZE010000014.1, from coordinate 487 downwards.
GAGATCACCCGCAAAATGCTGTCGCAACTCAACGGTTGCACCTGGTTGCCTGTGGCCTGGGCTGCAGATAAAAAAGATCTCTTTGCGGTGGCAGATTCCACAACGCTATCTCGCCCACTGTATGCAATCTGGTTGCAGAATAGTGATAAGCAACAATGGATTAAAGAATTGCTGAAAGCGCCAATTATTATCTGATTGGCCGAAAAGTTATCGATGAGCGTGGAAAAAAAGCAAAAAAAATCCTTAGCCGAAGCTAAGGATTATATCTGGCAGGGGCGGAGAGACTCGAACTCGCGACACCCGGTTTTGGAGACCGGTGCTCTACCAACTGAGCTACGCCCCTATATTTTTTTATCACTAAGCCTGCTAAGTTAGCAGGCTTAATTTTTTAATAAGTGGCGGAACGGACGGGACTCGAACCCGCGACCCCCTGCGTGACAGGCAGGTATTCTAACCGACTGAACTACCGCTCCACCGAATTTTTCTA
>NZ_JACHZE010000013.1 GCF_014193285.1 Atlantibacter sp. RC6 | reverse complement strand
GACCCCATGCCGAACTCAGAAGTGAAACGCCGTAGCGCCGATGGTAGTGTGGGGTCTCCCCATGCGAGAGTAGGGAACTGCCAGGCATCAAACAAACAGAAAGGCCTCATGCGAAAGCATGAGGCCTTTCTGTTTGCCTGTTGTCTGTCGGTGAGTGCTCTCCCGAGTTGGACAAATCCGCCGGGAGCGGATTTGAACGTTGCGCAGCAACGGCCCGGAGGGCGGCGGGCAGGACGCCCGCCGTAAACTGCCAGGCATCAAATAGAAAGCCCTGCACATAAGTGCAGGGCTTTTTGCTTTGTTATTCCCTGAATAAAAAGCCAGTCTGTCGACTGGCTTGCCCGTTTTAGTGGATCACCTGTGACAAAAACGCGCGTGTACGCTCTGATTTCGGATGAGCGAAAAACTCATCCGGCGGCGCCTGTTCAACAATCTCGCCGCGATCCATAAAGATCACCCTGTCGGCCACCGTTCGGGCAAATCCCATTTCATGCGTTACACAAAGCATCGTCATCCCGGACTGCGCCAGGCCGATCATGGTATCCAGCACTTCTTTTACCATTTCCGGATCGAGTGCCGATGTCGGCTCGTCGAATAGCATGATTTTAGGCTTCATGCACAATGATCGGGCAATCGCCACACGCTGCTGCTGCCCGCCGGATATCTGGCCGGGAAACTTATGCGCATGCTCGGCGATACGCACCCGCTCCAGATAATGCATGGCCAGCGCTTCGGCTTCTTTCTTCGGTAATTTACGCACCCAAATGGGGGCCAGCGTGCAGTTTTGCAGGACGGTTAAATGCGGGAATAAATTAAAGTGCTGGAACACCATTCCTACTTCCGTGCGCACCCGCTCAATATTACGTAAATCGTCGTTGAGCTCGATACCATCCACCACAATACGGCCCTGCTGATGCTCTTCGAGATGGTTAATACAGCGAATCGTCGTGGACTTACCGGAGCCTGACGGCCCGCACAGCACAATCCGTTCGCCCTGTTTGACCTTCAGATTGATGTCTTTCAGGACATGAAACTGCCCATACCATTTATTCACATTTTCGAGCGTTATCATCGCGTCGGCAGGTTGCATTGTAATATTACTCATGGGATTCCTTAGTGCGGTGTACGCCCGGTATTAAAGCGCTGCTCAAGGTGCTGGCTATAGCGCGACATGCTGAAACAAAAGATCCAGTAGATCATGGCGGCAAAAACGTAGCCTTCAGTCGACATGCCTAACCACGCGGGGTCGACTGTGGCTTGTTGCACGCTGCTGAAGAGATCAAACAATCCAATGATGATCACCAGACTGGTGTCCTTAAACAGGGCGATAATGGTATTAACCAGCCCGGGGATTACCATTTTCAACGCCTGCGGGAGAATGACCAGGCCCTGGGTTTTCCAGTAACCTAGAGCGAGAGATTCTGCTGCCTCGTATTGTCCTTTCGGCAGCGCCTGCAGCCCGCCGCGCACTACCTCTGCGACATAGGCCGACTGGAACAGAATCACCCCAACCAGGGCCCTGATCAGTTTATCGATACTGGTGCCTTCCGCCATAAAGAGCGGCAGCATGACAGAGGACATAAACAGCACCGTGATCAACGGTACGCCACGCCAGAACTCGATAAAAATCACCGACAGGATACGCACCACCGGCATGGCTGACCGGCGTCCTAACGCCAGCAGTATGCCCAGCGGCAACGCGCCAGCGATCCCTACCGCAGCAATGATTAGGGTGAGCGTGAGGCCGCCCCACTGACGGGTTTCCACGCGCTCCAGTCCCCAAAAGCCGCCATACATTAAAAACCACACCACAATCGGATAAACCACTGCCCAGGCGGCAATGTATTTCCCACGTTTCGGCATGCCTTTCCAGAATATCGGCGCGATGGAAATCAGCGTAAGGATGAGGGCCAGATTAATTCGCCAGCGCTGATCGTGCGGATAAAGCCCATACATAAACTGGCCAAATCGGGCGTGGATAAACACCCAGCACGCGCCTTCTTTAGTACAATCCGCACGCGTTTCACCTTGCCAGTTCGCCTGAAACAGCGCCCAGTTGAGCAGAGGTGGGATCAGCTCCCACATCATCCACAAACAAAACAGCGTCAGCAGGCTGTTGAACCAGCTGGAAAACAGATTTTTGCGAACCCACATCCACGTGCGTCCTGAGCCGGTAGCGGCAACGCGCGGACCAGGGCTCATGAGTACTTTGCTCATCATGGCTCCTTTAGCGCTCAACCAGGGCAATGTGCCGGTTATAGAGGTTCATCAACAGAGAAATTGTCAGGCTGATAATCAGGTAGACCGACATCGTGATGGCGATGGTCTCAATCGCCTGGCCGGTTTGGTTCAACACGGTGCCAGCGAACAAAGAAACCATATCCGGATAGCCAATCGCCGCCGCCAGCGAAGAGTTTTTAACGATATTGAGATACTGGCTGGTCAAAGGCGGAATGATGACGCGCATGGCCTGAGGAATAATCACCTGGCGCAGGGTCACCGGGTTTGGCAAACCCAGAGAACGTGCCGCTTCGTGCTGGCCGTAGGGAACAGACTGGATCCCGGCGCGAATGATTTCGGCGATAAATGCAGAGGTGTACACCGAAAGCGCGAGCGTCAGGGCAGCCAGTTCAGGGATCAACGCCATTCCTCCCCGGAAGTTGAAACCGCGCAGCTCGGGCACATCCCAATGTAACGCAGCGCCAAACGTCCAGTGAGCCGCTAACGGCAGCGCGATAAGCAATATCAGCGCCACCGGCCAGGTGCGCCGCAGTTGCCCCGTTTTGATTTGGTGATTCTTGTTGAACCGAAACAGACCTGCCGAGATCGCCAGCGCGGCAATCACGGCGAGGACAAATTCCAGCGCACCTTCGCCTAATGCCGGTGCAGGAATATAGAGCCCCCGGTTACTGAGAAAAGCTAAATCAAAGGCATTGACCGCCTGGCGTGGGCCCGGCAAATTGCGCAGCACGGCAAAATACCAGAAGAAAATCTGCAATAGCGGCGGGATATTGCGGAAGGTTTCGATGTAGACGGTGGAGAGCTTACGCAACAACCAGTTGTCGGACAGGCGCGCCAGCCCAAGAAAGAAACCCAGAAACGACGCAAATACGATACACAGCGCGGAAACTAACAGGGTATTAAGCAGACCGACTAGAAACACCCGGCCGTAGGTATCTCCTTGCTGATAATCAATCAAATGCTGGACTATGCCAAAACCGGCGCCGCGATCGAGAAAAGCGAACCCTGATGTAATACCACGACTGCTAAGGTTAGCGATGGTGTTGTGGATCAGATAAACCGCAATACCAATAACGGCGGCGATTGCCAGTATTTGAAACAGCCAGGCACGAACCGCGGGATTGGAAAAGGAGAGCTCTCCCTTTGCGTTTGGGCGGCGATGGGGCATATGTGAACCTCAATAACATAACTCTGGTTTGGGCGCTGTGAAAACACAGCGCCCGTTACAACAGCGTACGTAATTAACGGACAGGCGGAGCGTACTGAATACCGCCGTTGTTCCAGAGGTTGTTCTGTCCGCGTTTGATTTTCAGCGGGCTTTCAGAACCTACGTTACGTTCAAACACTTCGGCATAGTTACCGACCTGCTTAACGATGTTGTAAGCCCATTTATTATCCAGCTTCAAATCTTTGCCGTAGTCGCCCTCTTTGCCCAGCAGATGGCCCATGTCCGGCGTGGCTGGATTAGCGGCTTTCTCATCGACGTTTTTAGACGTGACGCCCATCTCTTCAGCGTTGAGCATAGCGAACAGCGTCCAGCGCACTACGGAGAACCATTCATCGTCGCCGCGGCGTACCACCGGGCCCAGCGGCTCTTTCGATATCACTTCCGGCAGAACGATAAACTCATCCGGGTTGCTGAGTTTGATGCGCAGTGCATAAAGCTGAGACTGGTCAGAGGCGAGGGTATCGCAACGGCCAGATTCCAGCGCTTTTGCCGATTCGTCGGAGCGGTCAAAGGTAACCGGCGTGTATTTCATGTTATTGGCTTTAAAGTAATCCGCCACATTCAGCTCGGTATCGGTACCCGCCTGAATACAAACCGTTGCGCCATCCAACTCTTTGGCGCTTTTCAGGCCCGCTTTGTTATGGGTCAGGAAGCCGATACCGTCATAATAGGTCACGCCGGTGAAAGACATGCCCATGCCGGTATCGCGAGAAGATGTCCAGGTGGTATTACGGGATAACAAATCCACTTCGCCAGACTGCAGTGCGGTAAAACGTTCTTTCGCCGTCAACGGGGTATATTTGACCTTGGTTGCATCGCCAAAAACGGCGGCAGCGACGCCACGGCAAACATCAACGTCGATACCGCTGAATTTACCGTCCGCATCAGCATAGGAAAATCCCGGTAAGCCATCACTAATACCGCATTGAACAAAACCTTTCTTTTTTACTGCGTCAAATGTCGCGCCTGCATGTGCCTGATTTGCAACAGCCATCAGTGCGCCTGCCGCGGCAAGCGTGGCAATAATCATCTTCTTCATAGTGCATCCTGTGTGGCGAAATTATCGTTATATTGGCGGCCCGTGGGCACGCTAATTACCTGTCTGTGGCAACAGCCATAAACGTTAAAGCAAAGGGAGTGCCAGTTTTGCATCGGAGGGATTACGCGTTTATTTCGATGCAGTAAGCGAAGTGTAGACACGAAACGTAAAACGCAATGCTCTTCAATGGTGCGAAATTACAACCTGCGCCACATTTTGGAGCAAAATAATTAATTGACGAGTTTGTAAAGTAACTGGTTAATTTCTCAGGTTAATATTGGCAGGGTAAGGAATAAACACAGATGTGAGATAAATCACGCGGCCGAATTTTGTGGCGAAAAAATTAATAAAGAAGTGTGAGATATTGCAGAAATTTTAATTGTGTAATGGTGCGATTAAATAACAAATGAAGGGATGAGGGAAAATAGCTGCACCGTTTAAATGCAAACGGCGCGAGCGACGCGCCGTTTCGGAACAGGCAGAGATTATTTGCTCAACGCGATGATACCCATCGTTAAGCCCGCTACCGCTGCTGCGCCGCCGGCGATAGCACCCGCTGTTTCCCAGTTATCCTGTGTGGTGCCTTTCATGCAGGTATTGGTATGCACCAGACGACCCTGATCGTCATACACCGGTACGCAAGGAGAATCATGCGCGCAGCCGGCTAACACTGCACAAAGGGATGCGACAGCGATTAACTTCTTCATGGTATTACCTCATTAGAATAATCATCCAGACATTCGCGCTAAGGGCAATATTATTGATATTCCGTTAGCTCTGGATTTGATAGACGCATTTTACCACTGGTAAAAAACAGAGAGGAGCGGTGATTATTTTCAATTCATGTGGATTGTAAAAATAATGGAGAGGAGAATTTGTGCGGGAACCGATAAGCGAGTCGGTTCCCGCGCAAGTTTTATCTTATTAATAAATCAGCTTATTCAGGCTCTGAAACATGAAAGACCTCCGCTGTCTTTCATGTCTACGAGATTACTTTTTATTAAAACGTTGGCGAATTACCACAAAGAATACCGGGACAAAGAAAATGGCCAGTAACGTGGCGGCAAGCATGCCGCCCATTACCCCGGTACCTACGGCATTCTGAGAACCGCTCCCGGCCCCTTTACTTATCACCAGCGGTAACACGCCGAGAATAAACGCCAGCGAAGTCATCAGAATCGGACGAAGGCGCATTCTTACTGCTTCCAGCGTCGCCTCGATAAGATTTTTACCCTCTTTATCCATCAGGTCTTTGGCAAACTCAACGATCAGGATGGCGTTTTTCGCAGACAGGCCGATGGTAGTGAGTAGGCCAACCTGGAAATAGACATCGTTATCCAGACCTTTTACGGTCGCCGCAAGCAGCGCGCCCACCACGCCTAATGGCACCACCAGCATCACAGAGAACGGAATGGACCAGCTTTCGTATAAGGCGGCGAGGCACAGGAATACCACAATCAGAGAGATGGCATACAAGGCTGGCGCCTGATTGCCGGATAATCTCTCCTGATAGGACATACCGGTCCATTGATAGCCAAAGCCAGAAGGTAATTTCGACGCCAGCGACTCCATAACCTCCATGGCTTCCCCGGTACTTTTACCCGGCATGGCTTCCCCCTGAATTTCCATGGAAGGCAAACCGTTATAGCGCTCAAGACGCGGAGAACCTTTGATCCAGTGTGAGGATGCGAAGGCCGAGAACGGCACCATTTCGCCGCTACTGCTGCGCACATACAGCGTATTGAGATCGGAAGGCAGCATGCGGAATTTCGCATCCGACTGGAGATAGACCTTTTTCACCCGGCCTTCATCGATAAAGTCATTAACATAATTGCCGCCCAGCGCCGTGGACAGCGTTTGGTTAATGTCAGAGATCGCGACGCCCAGGGCCTGAGCTTTATCCTGATCGACATCAATCTTAAATTGCGGCGTGTCTTCCAGACCATTCGGCCGGACGCGCACCAGCACATCGGAACGCTGGGCTGCTTCACCCAATAGCTGATTGCGTGCCTGGGTTAACGCATCATGCCCCTGGTTTGCCTGATCGATCAGTTCAAAATCGAAGCCCGTGGCGGTGCCCAGTTCGATAATGGCGGGCAGGTTGAAAGGGAACACCAGGGCATCGCTGATATGCCTGAACGCCATTGTTGCGCGTGCAATAATGGATTGCGCTTTGTTCTCATCGCCGGAACGCTCTTCCCATGGCTTGAGGCTGATAAAGGCGATACCTGCGTTTTGCCCCTGCCCACTGAAACTAAATCCGTTGACCGTAAACACGGATTCGACGTTTTTACTCTCCCTGGTGAGGTAATAGTCGTTGATTTCATCAAGCACTTTCTGGGTACGCTGCTGCGTTGCGCCGGAAGGAAGCTGCACCAGGGTCATAAACACGCCCTGATCTTCCTCGGGCAGGAATGAGGTAGGAAGCTTCATAAACAGCATGACCATTCCCGCCACGATAATCACGTAAACCACCAGATAACGCGTGGTGCTATGTATAATCCGGCTAACGCTGTTGCTGTAGTGATCGACGCTCTTATCGAACAGGCGGTTGAACTTGCCAAACAGTCCGGCATTTTTATCATGCTTCTCGCCAGAGGGTGGTTTCAGCAGTGTCGCGCACAGGGCTGGCGTCAGAATTAACGCCACCAGCACTGACAGCGCCATGGCGGAAACGATGGTGATTGAAAATTGTCGGTAAATTGCGCCGGTCGAGCCGCCAAAAAACGCCATCGGGATAAACACGGCGGAGAGCACCATCGCAATACCCACCAGCGCCCCCTGAATTTGCCCCATGGATTTGCTGGTGGCTTCTTTTGGCGGCAGATGGTCCTCTTCCATGACACGCTCGACGTTTTCGACGACCACGATGGCGTCGTCAACCAACAAGCCTATGGCGAGCACCATGCCGAACATCGTTAGGGTGTTGATCGAGTAGCCAAACGCAGACAACAGCGCGAACGTGCCCAGCAACACCACAGGGACGGCAATGGTTGGGATCAGCGTGGCGCGGATGTTCTGCAAGAACAGGTACATCACCAGGAACACCAGCACGATGGCTTCAAACAGCGTTTTCACCACCTCTTTGATAGAGATTTGTACAAACGGCGTGGTGTCATAGGGATAGGTGACTTTTAAGCCTTTAGGAAAGAAGGGCTGCATGCTTGCCAGTTCTTCTTTAATCGCTTTGGCCGTATCCAGCGCATTCGCGCCTGTCGCCAGTTTGATCCCGAGCCCAGCAGCCGGTTTCCCGTTGATTCTCGCAATGGTGTTGTAGTTCTCACCACCCAACTCTACGTGAGCGACATCCTTGAGGCGGATCAGCGAGCCATCTTTGTTGACGCGTAAGGTTATATTTTCAAATTCCTTAACGCTCTTAAGGCGAGTCTGAGCAATGATAGAGGCGTTTAGCTGTTGCCCGGCCACCGCAGGCGTCCCGCCGAGTTGGCCCGCAGCGATTTGCGCGTTCTGAATTTTCAACTGGTTGACGACATCAACCGGCGTCAGTTGATAATTATTTAACGCATTGTTGTCCAGCCAGATACGCATTGCGAACTGTGCGCCGAACAGTTGCACATCGCCCACGCCAGGGGTGCGGCTGATAGGATCTTTCACCGTTGAGGCGACGTAATCTCCCAGTTGCTCCTGATTCAGGCTGTTATCTGAAGAGATAAAACCCGCAACCAGTAAGTAGCTACTGCTGGATTTTTCAACACCGATACCCTGCTGTTGCACCTCCTGAGGAAGCAGAGGCATCGCCAGTTGCAGTTTGTTTTGTACCTGAACCTGCGCGATATCCGGATCGGTGCCGGATTCGAAGGTCAGCGTGATGGTCACGCTGCCTGACGCATCGCTGGTGGAAGACATATACATCAGGTTATCGATACCGTTCATGTTTTGCTCAATCACCTGGGTGACGGAGTCCTGAACGGTTTGCGCATCCGCACCGGGATAGTTGGCGGAGATGGCGACGGCAGGCGGCGCAATGGTGGGATACTGGGCCACCGGCAACTGAATAATGGCCAGTCCGCCGGCAATCATCAACAGGATAGCCAGAACCCAGGCGAAAATAGGTCGCTGAATAAAGAAATTAGCCATGTTCGCGGGTGCCTTGCTGAGTTTTTTCTGCGGTTTCGTCAGTGACAGGCTTCACCGTTGCGCCCGCCTTGATATGCTGAATACCGCTGACGATCACTTTGTCGCCCGGCTTAAGCCCTTCTTTCACCAGCCACCGATCGCCGATGGCTTCAGACGCGACCACCGGACGGGTTTCAACTTTATTTTGCTCATCAACCACCATCACTAACGCGTCGCCGCGCGGCGTCCGGGTGACACCCTGCTGAGGCACCAGGATAGCATCAGGCTGGATGCCTTCATCTACCCGCGCCCGAACAAACATACCCGGCAGCAGCTGATGATCGGGATTAGGGAATACCGCTCTTAATGTGACCGAGCCCGTGCTTTCATCTACAGTCACATCGGTAAATTCAAGCTTGCCGGTATGCCCATAGGTCTGGCCGTTATCCATAATAATGTTAACGCCGCTGGTGCCGTCTTTCGTCAGACTACCTTGCTCGATAGCCTGCTTGAGCTGGAGAAAATCATTGCTGGACTGAGTGAGATCGACATAAATCGGATCGAGCTGCTGTACCGTTGCCAGCGCGGTAGCCTGGCCGTCAGTGACCAGTGTGCCTTCCGTCACGTTGGATTTGCCGATCCTGCCGTTGATGGGGGAAGTGACTTTGGTATAGGCCAGATTGATACGTGCGGACTCAACGGCGGCTTTGGCGCTGAGCACATCGGCATCGGCTTGCCGGGCGCTGGCTACTGCCTGATCGTACTCCTGCTTACTGACGTACTGTGTGCCGACCAGAGACTGATAACGTTTCACCGTAAGATGGGCAATCTGCGCCGTCGCCTGGGCTTTAGCTAAATTGCCTTGCGCGCTTTCAAATGCGGCTTGATAAGTCGCGGGATCGATCTGATAAAGTGAAGAGCCAGCCGTGATATCGCTGCCTTCTTCGAAGTTACGCTTAAGGATAATCCCGCTAACCTGGGGGCGGACTTCGGCGATTCGGAAAGCGGAGGTGCGTCCGGGCAGTTCAGTCGTTACCGGGAAGGGCGCGGCATTAACGATGTGCACCACGACTGAGGGCGGTTCGTTACCTGCTGGTTTATTATTTTTGTCATCGCATCCACTAATGAACATTCCTGAAATCAGTAGAAAGAGGAATAAACATTTAGCCCCATTATGTTTTGTCATCACTATTCCTTTTATAAACCGATGGCAGAGTGTCATCCCTTAAGCTGGCATCAGAGTTAATCAAATAAACGTAATGGGCGATCCTACAAATAATCTTTGGGCAATGTAAGTAACGGTAGGGTAATGGCTGTTGTTTTCAGCACGAAAAAACAAAATTAGGAATTAACCGTGGCAAAGTGTGAATACATTTGCTTTGTCCATCATTATTAATGAGTGATATTGTTTGTGATATATAAAAAAGAAATGACTAATCTTTTTGTATAAATTTCATGAAAACATTGCAGTATTCTTAAAAGTGTTATCAATTGTAGTTCTGTGAGTATTTAAAATGACATCACCTTACCTTTAAAAATATTATTTTTCAGTTTCGCCAGACTGGAACAGTAAGGATAATCAAGGTGCGTAAAACGAAACTGGATGCAATGCGAACCCGCCAACTCCTGATTGATACCGCCATTGTGGAGTTTGCCCGGCGCGGCGTGTCTAATACCACGCTGACAGACATCGCTGACGCAGCGCACGTTACGCGTGGGGCGATCTACTGGCACTTCTCCAGTAAGGCGGAATTATTTAACGAGATATGGAAACAGCAGGAAGAGATAAAAAAAACAGCCTATTTAAATTCTGATGAGCATCCTGAACCGCTGGCGCAATTGCGGGAAATATTAAAAGCACCCTTGAAAGCCGTTGCGGTGGATCCTAAAAGTCGCGCACTGATGGAGATCTTGTATCATAAATGTGAATTTACCGCTGATATGATCTCAGAATATGAAGTTAAAAACAGTGCTTGTTTCGATAAAGAAATCTTAGCAAAAGCGCTTAAACGCTGTGTGGAAAGCGGTCAGGTTAGTGCGGCAATAAACATTGATGTAACGATTATTTTATTACAAAGTTGTATTAACGGAATAATCAGTGACTGGCTAAGCCAACCGGACGCCTTTAATCTTTTCGCGCTGCTGGAGGATTTAGTGGATAATATGTTAAAGCTGTTAACGACAGATAACCTTAAAACAACGTCGTTCCCGCCTTCACTGTTCGCCGCGATATAAAAGCGCCATAAAAAAGGCGCTTCCCCATGCCGGTTAGCGCCTTTTTATACAAGCAGTAAGCTAATCGAAATTAGTTCATGCCATATTTTTTGAGTTTCTTACGCAGAGTACCGCGGTTGATACCCATCATCAGCGCAGCGCGGGTTTGATTACCGCGGGTGTACTGCATCACCATGTCCAACAGGGGCTGTTCAACTTCAGCCAGTACCAGCTCATACAGGTCATTCACATCCTGACCGTTCAATTGAGCAAAATAGTTCTTCAGTGCCTGTTTAACCGAGTCACGCAGGGGTTTTTGGGTTACCTGATCCTGAGAGTTGACGGTAGAAACGGTTAGTACGTCAGAATTTACGCGTTGTTCGAACATAGTTCTGTTAGCTCTTTATTTCTGTTTTACACTTCATCGCTCAGTCTGCCTTCGCTGGCCGCCTTCGTTCACCTTGTCGCTTACGGTTGTAAGCTCCGTGGATTTACTCAGTTGCCGCCTCGACGCGTGTTGATTGATTTTGTGTATACGCAAAATTTTCGAAGTATGCCTCCAACGCCTCCAGCTGCTCGCTGGCGTCCTCTATGGCGTTGAATGTGCGCCGAAACTGGTCATCTGGAGCATGTTCCTGTAAGTACCAGGAAACGTGTTTACGCGCAATTCGGTACCCTTTTGCTTCGCCATAGAAGCTATGCAGTTCGCGAATATGCGCACAAAGCAAGCGCTTAACCTCTGCCAGGGGCAGAGGGGGCAGCAACTCCCCAGTGTCCAGATAATGCTGGATTTCCCGGAAGATCCAGGGTCTTCCCTGGGCTGCGCGTCCTATCATCAGGGCATCTGCCCCTGTATAGTCGAGCACGGCCCTGGCTTTAAGCGGGTCGGTAATGTCGCCATTCGCGATAATCGGAATGGAAACTTTCTGCTTAACTGTCCGAATACTGCTGTATTCCGCGTTTCCCTGAAATAAACATGCCCGGGTACGGCCATGAATCGTCAGCGCTTGAATACCGCAATCTTCCGCCAGTTGGGCAATCTCTACACAGTTGCGGTGTTCCGGATCCCAGCCGGTACGAATCTTCAGCGTTACAGGCACGTCCACTGCGTTGACTACCGCGTTCAGGATTGACTTCACCTGCTCGGGGTATTGCAGCAGGGCTGAGCCCGCCAGCTTACGATTCACCTTTTTCGCCGGGCACCCCATATTGATATCAATAATCTGGGCGCCATTTTCCACGTTGATACGCGCGGCCTGGGCCATCTCATCAGGTACACTTCCGGCAATCTGCACGGTGCGAATACCTGGCTCATCGACATGAACCATCCGGAGCCGTGATTTGTCGCTTTCCCATACCTGCGGGTTAGACGACATCATCTCGGAAACGGTCAGCCCGGCCCCCATCTCATAACACAGCGTCCTGAATGGACGGTCGGTAATTCCCGCCATGGGCGCTGCAATCAGGCGATTTCTGAGTTGGTGGTGTCCGATGCGCATGAGTTAAGAAATGACCATACTGTGCCTGCAAGGCGGCGTATATTACGCATTTTTGACGCGAGATGAAAGGCCAAACTTTGAACAATCAGAGGGTGTAGATCAAGGAATCGCCAGAGTAATAGACGGTAATGCGGAATTCTATTGATATTTCATAGCGTTAATAAAATAAGATTATTTTGTGTTCAACAACAAATTCTTATGACTTCTGGTATCAGAGCAGGAAGTTTCAGGAAACACCCCGTCTGAATTTGCTTGTTTTTCAGGCAATGAGAGCAAAATTTGCGAACTCGCTCCCATTTTTATGCCGTACCATTCAACAGGCGTGCTGATTATTCCACTACCACACGCCCATGCAGCGGTTGCACCGGACGGTTGTTATCGTGGTGCATAACCGTTTTAAATTGTTGAAGTTGCGCTTCGGACATCGTTAGCGGGTGCTTCATCACCAGCCAGGTCACACCTTCAGAGCAGGGGGGCGTGGTCAGTGAGCCGCTGAAGCGCCAGTAGGTTTTATCGGCGGGCAGCAGGGTGTTCATGTCGATTTTGGTCGTGAGTGGCGCGCTTTTGTCCGCTTGCTGAGGCATTTGCTTCCATAGCTCCGCCAGCGCCGGGTTTTCTGCGCCAATATCAAACATCACTGCGACCACGACTACATCGCCATTGTTCTCTTTATGCACCAGATGCATTTCCATGGCGGCGTGTTTGCCATGGATGGTGTTTTCGCTGGGCGCATGGAAGTGGAATTGCTGAAGATCGACCTTGATATTATCAAAATCAACGATGTTATTGGCCTTTTGATCAAAGCTGGCCTGGACAGTGTGACCATTGTTCAGTAGCGCTACCGGGCTTTGGGAATAATGCACGTCCAGCGGTGCGATATGCGCGTCAAGGGCGCTGGTAATGTCGATTGGCGACTGATTTTTACCTGCCTGGCACTCTTTAAATTCATTACTCAGTTCACCCCAATGCTCCGGGGACCCATGGCCCTCGTAACTCCAGTGGGAAGCCAAAGCCAGCACAGGCGTCAGGCCTGCGGCAATCAACAGTGATTTTGCTAAACGCATTTTCATTTCTTTCGTCCGGTGAATCTAACTTATCAGATGGTCCGCCCCGGTGAGATCGGGGCAAACCATTATAGAGAGGACGAATCAACCAGAAGGGTATTTAACGGGATAGAAGAGGGAAATGAGAACATGGCCTGAACCATGTTCCCAAAGATCAGTTTTTAACGCCGGTGATACGGCACCACTCTTCTTTTTCCACCACCGGGTCGAGGCTGAACAGTGCCTGATAGGCTTCGCAGACGCTTTCTGCCTGGGTTGCCAGCACGCCGGAAAGCCCTAACAGGCCGCCCTTAACCGGCAACACGCTGATGAGCGGCGCCAGTTCGCGCAGCGGGCCCGCCAAAATGTTGGCAACCACAACGTCAGCCTGCATCTGTTCCGGCTGGTTATGCGGCAGATAGAGTTCCAGGCGGTCAGAAACGCCGTTGCGCTGGGCATTGTCGCGGCTGGCCTGAATGGCCTGCGGATCGATATCAATACCAATGGCTTTTGCCGCCCCCAGCTTGAGTGCCGCGATGGCGAGGATGCCGGAACCGCAACCAAAGTCGATCACCGTCTTACCCGCGAGATCCAGGCCGTCGAGCCATTGCAGGCAGAGCGAGGTTGTCGGGTGTGTCCCGGTGCCGAACGCCAGGCCCGGATCGAGCATGACGTTAACCGCGTTCTCATCAGGAACCTCGCGCCAGCTCGGGCAAATCCACAGGCGTTCGCCGAAACGCATTGGGTGGAAGTTATCCATCCACTCGCGCTCCCAGTCTTTATCTTCTAACTGCTCGATTTTGTGATGGAACCCTGCGCCTAACAGCGGCTGATTTTCCAGTATCGCCACCACCTCTTTCATATTGGTTTCGGCGTCAAACAGGCCGATGATGTCGGTATCGCCCCACAGGCGCGTTTCCCCCGGCAGCGGCTCGAACACCGGCGTATCGTGGGTATCCTGAAAGGTGACGGACACCGCACCGCTTTCCATCAGCGCGTCGCCGAGCTCCTCCGCATGCGTACCGGTGGTGTTAATTTTCAGTTGGATCCATGGCATAGCGTCACTCTTTATTTATTAGCGGATGAAACAACAGCGGCTTCGGCTACCGGGCGACCAAACAGGTTGCCCAACAGGAAAGCCAGCAAACTTATCAATAACGATGGAACGATGGGGTGGAACCCCAGGTAGTGCACGTTGAACGTGGCGAGTACGGCATACAGCACGCCACCGCAAATCATTGCGCTCAACGCGCCCGCGGCGTTAGCTTTCTCCCAGTACAGCCCCAGCACCAGCGGCCACAGGAAAACGGCTTCCAGCCCACCAAACGCCAGCAGATTCAGCCAGATGATCATTTCAGGCGGACGCCATGCCGCCAGCAGCAGCAGTACGCTGAGTATCAGCGTGATCGCCGAGGACATACGCTTCAGTCCCTTTTCATTATGGATCTGATCGGGGCGAAGGTTGAGCCAAAGATCTTTAACGATCGTGGCGGATGACTGCAACAGTTGGGCGTTGATGGTCGACATAATCGCCGCCATCGGGGCGGCTAAAAAGATGCCTGCCGCGACCGGCGGCAGTACGGTCACCATCAGGGTAGGAATAACCAGATCCGGGACTTTCAGATCGGGCAACACAGCGCGGCCCAGGGCTCCGGCAAGATGCATACCGAACATCAGGATCGCCACCACAATGGTGCCAATAATCATGCCCCGATGGACGGCTTTACTGTCTTTATAGGAAATGCAGCGTACTGCGGTATGGGGCAGGCCGATCACCCCGAAGCAGACCAGTACCCAGAATGAGGTCATAAAGGCAGGAGAAAGGATGTCGCCCGCGCCTTCCGGCGCGATCAGTTTCGGGTCGATTTGCTGGAGCTTTTCCACCGCGCTCGGCAGCCCGCCAGCGGCATGCACCACGCCAACCAGCAGCAGGATGGTGCCAATCAGCATCACCATGCCCTGCATGGTGTCGTTCAGCACACTGGCGCGAAAGCCGCCAAATGCCGTATACAGTGCGATACTGACGCCGAAAATCAGCAGCCCGGTTTCGTAGGGAATGCCTGCGGCCGTTTCAAGCAGCCGTGCGCCACCGATAAACTGTACCGTCATCGCGCCGACAAACGCCACCAGCAGGCTCAGGCTCGCCAGCCACACCAGTAAGCGGCTCTGATAGCGGGCATACAGCATGTCGTTCAGCGTAACGGCGTTGTAGCGGCGCGCCAGGATAGCGAATTTTTTGCCTAAAATACCCAGCGACAGCCAAATCGCCGGCAATTGAATCATCGCCAGCAATACCCAGCCCAGCCCGTATTTATAGGCTGCGCCAGGCCCACCGATAAATGAACTGGCGCTAATATACGTGGCGGTGAGGGTCATCGCCAGCACGAAGCCGCCCATGGAACGGCTGCCGAGAAAATATTCGTTTAAAAAGCTGCCGGTAGCACGACGGCGAATCGCATAAATCGACAGTGCCATAACGACCAGCAAATACGCCACCAGCGGCAGGATCACTTCATGCTGCATTGTCGTCCTCCAGCGAAATATCCCGGTAAATCACTTTCACCATCAGCCAACACAACACGATAAAAATGAGCGGCACCAGCAGGCAGGCCATTTCAAACCAGTGAGGAAGCCCGGTGAATCCGAGGGTGGAATCAGGTAAGTAAGCAGCCACTAACCAGGCGGCGAGATAGAGAAGGGTCAGCCACAGCGCCCAGCGGGCTTCTCTGTGTGCCTGAACAAAGCGTTTGTCCATTGTCATCCCAGGTTAATCAGAAAAGCCGGGATTGTAACCTATGGGACGCAGGCGGGCATAAAAAAAGGCCGGAAGACCGGCCTTTTTTACTGATGAGCGATTACTTCTCGGCGAGGCCGAGTTTTTTCTCCAGATAGTGGATGTTAGTACCACCTTGCTGGAAGTGTTCATCGTTCATAATGCGCGTCTGCAGATCAACGTTGGTTTTGATGCCGTCGATGATCAGTTCCTGCAGAGCGTTCTTCATGCGGGCAATCGCCACATCACGGGTTTCGCCGTAGCAGATCAGTTTGCCAATCATCGAGTCATAGTATGGCGGTACGGTGTAACCGGCATAGATATGAGATTCCCAACGCACACCAAAACCGCCTGGCGCGTGGAAACGGGTGATTTTACCCGGGCTCGGCAGGAAAGTGTTCGGATCTTCGGCGTTAATACGGCATTCCACCGCATGGCCTTTCACCACCACTTCTTCTTGCTTGATTGACAGCGGCTGGCCGGCAGCAATACGCAACTGCTCTTTAATCAGGTCAACGCCGGTGATCATTTCGGTAACCGGGTGTTCAACCTGAATACGGGTGTTCATTTCAATGAAGTAGAACTCGCCGTTTTCGAACAGGAACTCAAAAGTACCCGCGCCGCGATAGCCGATATCCACACAGGCTTTCGCGCAACGCTCGCCGATGAAGCGGCGCAGTTCCGGGGTGATGCCCGGTGCTGGCGCTTCTTCAACCACTTTCTGGTGACGACGCTGCATGGAGCAGTCGCGTTCCGCCAGATAGATGGCGTTGCCCTGGCCATCCGCTAACACCTGAATTTCGATGTGGCGCGGATTTTCCAGGTATTTCTCCATGTAAACCATGTCGTTGTTGAAAGCGGCTTTCGCTTCCGCTTTGGTCATGGAGATAGACTGCGCCAGCTCGGCATCGCTACGCACTACGCGCATACCGCGACCGCCGCCGCCGCCGGAGGCTTTGATGATCACCGGGTAGCCGATGCGTTTCGCATGGGCGCGGTTCGCGTCCATATCTTCGCCCAGCGGGCCGTCAGAGCCCGGCACCGTCGGCACGCCTGCTTTCTTCATGGCGGTGATCGCGGACACTTTATCGCCCATCAGGCGGATGGTGTCGGCTTTCGGGCCGATGAAGATAAAGCCTGAGCGTTCTACCTGCTCGGCAAAGTTGGCGTTCTCAGAGAGGAAACCGTACCCCGGGTGAATCGCCACCGCGCCCGTGATTTCAGCGGCGCTGATGATAGCCGGGATATTCAGATAGCTTTTTACGGACGGAGCCGGACCGATACAGACCGTCTCATCCGCCAACAATACGTGTTTTAAATCGCGGTCCGCGCTTGAGTGCACAGCGACGGTCTTGATGCCCAGTTCTTTACAGGCACGAAGAATACGCAATGCGATCTCGCCGCGGTTGGCGATAACAATTTTATCCAGCATGTTCGCCTCGTTACTCGATGACGACCAGCGGCTCGTCAAATTCTACCGGTTGACCGTTTTCGACCAGGATAGCTTTCACTACGCCTGATTTGTCGGCTTCGATCTGGTTCATCATTTTCATTGCTTCAACGATGCACAGCGTGTCGCCAACATTCACTTTCTGGCCCACTTCCACAAACGCTTTCGCATCCGGGCTCGGGGTACGGTAGAAGGTACCAACCATTGGGGAACGTACGATGTGACCACTGATTTCAGCGACGGCTGGCGCTTCCATTGCCGGCGCGGCTGCTGGTGCGATAGCGTTAGACAGCGCAGGTTGCGGCTGTTGCATCATCGGTGCGGCATACGCTTGCTGCATCATTGGGAAACCGGTATTCGCCGGGGCGCGGCTGATACGTACCGACTCTTCGCCCTCAGAAATTTCCAGTTCAGCAATGCCTGATTCTTCAACCAGCTCGATCAGTTTTTTAATCTTACGAATATCCATGAGTGGGTTCCGTACTCTTGTTTAGTTTGAGTGTGACAGGCGTTTTACCGCCGTCTGTAGTGCATAGGAATAGCCGTCAGCGCCGAATCCGCAGATGACGCCGGCAGCGATATCCGAGAGATATGAGTGATGCCGGAAAGGCTCACGGGCATGGACGTTGCTCAGGTGGATCTCGATAAACGGAATGCTCACCGCCAACAGCGCATCACGAATGGCAACACTGGTGTGGGTGAACGCAGCCGGATTTATCAGAATGTAATCCACCTTGTCCTTTGCCTGATGAATGCGGTCAATCAACACATACTCCGCATTGGATTGCAGGTGATCCAAGGTGACGTTCAACGAGGCTGCCTGGGCTTTCAAATCGGTAACAATTTCTGCCAGCGTTTGGCTGCCGTACTTCTCAGGCTCACGCGTGCCGAGCATGTTCAGATTTGGGCCGTTTAAAAGCAGTATGTTGAATCTATCCGTCATCGTGCCAGTATCTCCTGCCAATTTCGGTGATATTACAAAATATACCTGGATTGCCTGATTGTCATCACTTGGCGGTCCGAAAACAGCCAGCTGAAAAACCAAAGTCGCACATTATAACGATTTCGTAGCAATTGGCAGCTAAATACTGGTCTTATCAGGGAAGATTATCAACCGATATCTGCGAGACCGCAGCGGAAGTGGGTAGAATTGAGCACAACTGCACAGAACCTCGCCTTATCGCCGCCATTGGCGGAACTTCTTGTAACGAAGCGCTAAAAGCACTGCCGCCAGAGCCGCATAGATGAGAGGCTGCGGGGAAAGCGTCTTCACCGACCACATATAATGAATCGGCGCGAGGATCGCCACCAGATACACGAAGTTATGCAGTTTTTGCCAGTTACGCCCCAGTTTACGCTGCATCGCTTGCGGCGACGTCAGGGCGAGCGCCAACAGGATCAGCCAGCTTATAATGCCCAATGTGAGATAAGGACGGCTCACCAGTTCCTTACCCAACAGCGCCACATTATTAATGCCCAGTTCCAGCAAGGCATAGCTGGTGAGATGCAGGCTCGCCCAGGCGAAGCACCACAAACCCAACAGCCGCCGGGTGCGGATCAGCAAGGGCTGTTTAGCGTAACGCGCCAGCGGGGAGACCAACAAGGTGGCGAGCAGTAATTTCAGAGCCATCCTACCCGTGAAGTGTTGAATATCCTTTGCCGGATCGGCGCTGAAATACCCCTGATTCGCCGCCCAGAACAGCCATACCAGCGGCAAAAACGCCGCCAGATGAAGAATGACTTTCAGCCAGACAATCTGCTTTACATTCAGACGCACTCAAAAATTCTCCCGTAAATCGAGGCCGCGATACAGCGAGGCCACTTGCTCTGCGTAACCGTTAAAAAGCAGCGTAGGCTGGCGTTTCACATCCAGAATCCCACCCGAGCCAATAAAGCGTTCACTGGCCTGCGACCAGCGTGGATGATCCACATGAGGATTAACGTTGGCGTAGAAACCGTACTCATTCGAGGCGGCAAGGTTCCAGGTGGTGGGCGGTCGTTGCTCGGTCAACGTGATGCTGACGATCGATTTAATCCCCTTAAAACCATATTTCCAGGGCACGGTTAACCTGACCGGCGCACCGTTTTGCGGCGGCAGCGCTTTCCCGTAAACTCCGACGGTCAGCATAGTCAGCGGATGCATCGCCTCATCAATGCGCAATCCTTCCACATACGGGTAGTCCAGCCCACCGCCGATAAAACGATCCTTCTGGCCCGGCATAATCTCTGGCGCGTACAGGGTTTTGAACGCGACATAACGCGCCCGGCTGGTGGGTTCAACCTGCGCCAGCAGTTTGGCCAGCGGGAATCCAATCCACGGCACCACCATGGACCAGGCCTCCACGCAGCGCATCCGGTAAATACGCTCTTCCAGCGGGAAGCGATGATGTAAATCGTCATACTCCAGGGTCAGCGGTTTGGCGACTTCACCATTGATTTTTAATTGCCAGGGATTAACAGGCAAACTACCGGCATTGGCGGCCGGATCGGCTTTATCGAGGCCAAATTCATAGAAGTTGTTATAGCCGGTGACTTTATCTTCCGGGGTGAGCGCCAGCGTGCTTTGCCACTGCTGCGGCTTGCTGAATTCCAGCGGTTTTCCGGCGGGGGCGGGTGGGCGATCGTTACCCTTAAACCACGACAGTATATCCGCCTGCGCGGCACCGGGCAGGGATAACGCGGCGGCGCCAAGACCCAACGCCTGAAGAACCTGGCGGCGCTTCATCATAAATACCGATTCGGGAGTAATATCGGCTTCGGTCAGCCGGGTGGGCTTTTTCATGGCATGCTCCTTGACGTAGTCATTAAGCATGACGAAAAAATGGGGTTACGGCGAATTTGTCACAAAAAATTGAACAGAGGGGCGCGTAGCCCCTCACGAACTTAACGGATTTTAACGAGGGTACGGCCCTGAATGGCATTATTCATAATGTCGTTAGCCAGACGCGGCGCTTCCGCCAGCGGGATTTCGCTGGTGGCTTGTTCATAGAATGAAGCAGGCAAATCGCGAACCAGACGCTGCCAGGCTTCGGCGCGGCGTTCGGCAGGCGTCATCACGGAATCGACCCCCTGGAGGCGGACATTGCGCAGGATAAACGGCATCACGGTGGTCGGTAACCCGAAACCACCCGCCAGACCGCACGCCGCGACGCAGCCGCCGTAGTTCATCTGCGCCAGCACTTTGGCCAGCACTTTATCGCCAACGGTATCGACCGCGCCTGCCCACACCTGTTTTTCCAGCGGACGGGTTTCGGCAAACTCGTCGCGGCCCAGAATGCGGTTTGCGCCCAGTTTACGCAGATAGTCATGGGTGCTTTCCCGACCGGACACGGCGGCAACCTGGTAACCCAACTTATGCAGCAACGCGACCGCCGTACTGCCTACGCCGCCGCTGGCCCCGGTCACTACCACTTCACCGCTTTGCGGCGTGATACCGGCCTCTTCCAGCGCCATCACGCACAGCATCGCGGTGAAACCGGCCGTACCGATAATCATCGCTTTACGGCCATCCAGCCCTTCGGGCATTGCCACCAGCCAGTCGCCGTTGACCCGGGCCATCTGCGACAGGCCGCCCCAATGGTTTTCACCCACGCCCCAGCCGGTCAACAGCACGGCCTGGCCTGCATGAAAGCGCGGGTCTTCGCTGTGGCGCACCCGGCCTGCGAAATCGATGCCCGGCACCATGGGGAAGTTACGAATAATTTTACCTTTTCCGGTAATGGCGAGCGCATCTTTATAATTGAGGCTGGACCAGTCAATATCGACGGTGACGTTTCCTTCGGGGAGCTGGTTTTCATCAATTGTTTTTACAGCGGAAATCGTTTTTCCATCTTGCTGATCGAGAATCAAAGCTTGCATGTCTACTACTCCTTACCGGGTCGTTAGCATTGGAAAATAATTGTTGAAGACTATACTCGCTTATTGAAACGCAATGCCGATTTAACGCAATAAATCCTGTTAAACCTGACGTCGTTTGCTACTATGCGCGGCTCTGGCTAATTAGTTAGCACTCACTTTACTGTCGCGAGGACAACCCTCAAAGGTTGCTGGTATCACCCCACTACGGAGTTAACTCAAGGATGCGATTAACGACGAAATTCTCTGCCTTTGTTACCTTGCTGACCAGCCTGGCGATTCTGGTCACGCTCTTCGGCTGCGCCGCCAGTTTCTATAACTCTGTTCATTATAAGCTGGAGAAACGCATCTCCGCCGTGGTGACGGTGATTGACCATGAGCTACTTATCAATACGCCGGAAGCACTGGCTCCTCGCCTGACGGGCATGATGGCGCCCGTTGATATCTCGCAGATCGAATTTATTAAAGATGGGCATACGCTGGTTGAGGTGAAAGCGCCGCATACCTACCGCCAACTGGGCGGCGCAGAGCGGTGGCGCAGCGAATCCTTTAACCTACTCAAAAACCCTGGCATGACGGTGCGCGTCACCTGGAGCGATCCGGTAGTCAACTACTTCCGCTCTGTGTTCACGACCGCGCCGCTGAGCATCGCGATTATCTTTATGGTCGTCATGATATTTCTGGGCGGACGCTGGATTAAGCGCCAGCTTTCCGGTCTGGAGCTGCTGGAAACGCGGGCCAGCCGGATCCTCAACGGCGAGCGCGGCAACCGGGTGCGCGGCTCGATGCATGAGTGGCCGACACGCGCCAGCAGCGCGATGGATATTTTGCTGCTGGATATTCAGCATGCCAGCGAACAGCGCAACCGTATGGATACGTTGATCCGCGCTTTTGCGGCGCAGGATTCGAAAACCGGCCTGAGCAACCGGCTGTTTTTCGATAACCAGCTCGCGACGCTGCTGGAAGATCAGGAGAGTGCGGGCGCGCATGGCGTGGTGATGATGATGCGCCTGCCGGATTTCGATACCCTGCGCGAAACCTGGGGCAAGTCGGCGGTGGAAGAGTACCTCTTCAATCTGATTAATATGTTTTCTACCTTTATTATGCGCTACCCCGGCGCGCTGCTGGCTCGCTACTTTCGCAGCGATTTTGCCGTGCTGCTGCCTCATCGCACACTCAAAGAAGCGGAAGGCATTGCCAGCCAGTTGCTGAACGCCGTGGATGCTCTGCCGCCCACGCGGATGCTGGACAGCGCCGACATGCTGCATATCGGCATTTGCGCGTTTCGGGGCGGCCAGACCATCGAAAGCGTCATTGAAAGCGCCCAGGTCGCGACGCGCAACGCCGTATTACAGGGCGGAAACGGCTGGTCGGTGTATGACGAATCGTTGCCGGAGAAAGGGCGCGGCAACGTACGCTGGCGCACGCTGATCGAAAACGCCCTGCAGCGCGGCGGCCCGCGGTTCTATCAAAAACCCGCCGTGACGCGCGAGGGCTGGGTGCATCACCGGGAACTAATGTGCCGTATTTTCGATGGCAAAGAAGAGGTGCTGGCGGCGGAATTTATGCCGATGGTGATCCAGTTTGGCCTTGCCGAGCAGTACGATCGACAGATTATTACCCGCGTCATCCCTTTTTTACGCTTCTGGCCGGAAGAAACCCTGGCGGTTCCCGTGTCTGTGGAGTCGCTGATCCGGCCGCCATTCCAGCGCTGGCTGCGCGATACGCTGATGCAGTGTGAAAAATCGCAAAGAAAACGCATTCTTTTTGAACTTGCAGAGGCGGATGTTTGTCAACACATCAACCGTTTACAACCGGTTGTACGATTAATCCAGGCGCTGGGTGCGCGTATCGGCGTGGTGCAGGCCGGATTAACCGTGGTCAGCACCGCGTACATTAACGATCTCAATGTCGAGGTGGTGAAGCTCCATCCGGGGCTGGTGCGCAATATTGAAAAGCGTACAGAAAATCAACTGTTTGTGAAGAGTCTGGTAGAGGCTTGCAGCGGTACGCAAGCCCAGTTATTTGCGGCGGGCATTCGGAGCCGAAGTGAATGGCAGACCCTGGTGGAATACGGCGTGACGGGCGGTCAGGGCGATTTCTTCTCGGCCTCGCAACCCCTGGATACCAGCGTGAAAAAATATTCTCAAAGATTCTCGGTTTGACCTGCCGTTTAGCCAGATTTCACGTAGAATAACGCGCGCTGCATCTTAAGGGGGCGAGTGCGCCTGCCGGCCAGATTCACGCAGCAAATATACAGCCAGTTTATAACCTCTTTGAGTTATGAATACCCCGTCGTGATCGATGCGTTTAGCCGGATGATGAGGGGCGAGCCATACGCTTCCCAAAGAGGAAAGAAACGGCACTTTTTTCACCGTCGCAGAACATTTTTTGCGCCTTGTCGCTGCGTCGTGTGGTTGGTAAAGTAAGCGGATTTTGTTTTCCGCCCCAGCTTTCAGGATTATCCCTTAGTATGTTGAAAAAATTTCGTGGCATGTTTTCCAATGACCTGTCCATTGACCTGGGTACCGCGAATACCCTCATTTATGTAAAAGGACAAGGCATCGTACTGAATGAGCCTTCCGTTGTGGCCATTCGTCAGGACCGCGCAGGCTCGCCGAAAAGCGTTGCCGCCGTCGGTCATGATGCGAAACAAATGCTGGGCCGTACGCCTGGCAACATCGCGGCGATTCGCCCGATGAAAGACGGCGTTATCGCCGACTTCTTTGTCACGGAAAAAATGCTGCAACACTTTATTAAACAAGTGCACAGCAACAGTTTTATGCGTCCTAGCCCGCGTGTGCTGGTGTGTGTGCCGGTTGGCGCGACCCAGGTAGAACGCCGCGCTATCCGCGAATCCGCGCAGGGCGCGGGTGCACGTGAAGTGTTCCTGATTGAAGAACCCATGGCGGCCGCCATCGGTGCCGGGTTGCCGGTTTCCGAAGCCACCGGTTCTATGGTGGTGGATATCGGTGGCGGTACCACCGAAGTCGCGGTTATTTCCCTGAACGGCGTGGTGTATTCCTCCTCCGTACGTATCGGCGGCGACCGCTTTGACGAAGCCATCATCAACTATGTGCGTCGTAACTATGGCTCGCTGATCGGCGAAGCCACCGCAGAGCGTATCAAGCATGAAATCGGTTCCGCCTATCCGGGTGATGAAGTGCGTGAAATCGAAGTGCGCGGTCGTAACCTGGCAGAAGGCGTGCCGCGCGGCTTTACGCTCAACTCCAACGAAATTCTCGAAGCGCTGCAAGAGCC
Source organism: Atlantibacter sp. RC6 (assembly GCF_014193285.1). GTDB lineage: Bacteria > Pseudomonadota > Gammaproteobacteria > Enterobacterales > Enterobacteriaceae > Atlantibacter. The sequence continues at coordinate 104,423 of NZ_JACHZE010000013.1, read as the reverse complement.
GTTGACCGGCATCGTGAGCGCCGTGATGGTTGCGCTTGAACAGTGCCCGCCGGAGCTGGCGTCTGATATCTCCGAGCGCGGAATGGTGCTCACCGGCGGTGGCGCACTGCTGCGTAACCTTGACCGTCTACTGATGGAAGAAACAGGCATTCCGGTAGTGGTCGCGGAAGATCCATTGACCTGCGTAGCCCGCGGCGGCGGCAAGGCACTGGAAATGATCGATATGCACGGCGGCGACTTGTTCAGCGAAGAGTAATCAGCCGCAGGTAAGGGCAGCCGCAAGGTCTGCCCTTTTCTTGCAGCCGAGGAATACGCATAGCCTATGAAGCCAATTTTTAGCCGTGGCCCGTCGCTACAGTTTCGCCTGATCCTGGCGGTTCTGGTGGCGCTTGGTGTCATTATCGCCGACAGCCGCCTCGGTACGTTCAGCCAGATTCGAACGTACATGGATACCGCCGTCAGTCCCTTCTACTTTGTTTCAAACGGTCCACGTCAATTACTGGACAACGTGTCTCAAACTCTGGCGTCACGCGATCAACTTGAGTTAGAAAACCGGGCGTTGCGCCAGGAATTATTGTTAAAGAACAGCGAAATTTTGTTGCTGGGCCAGTATCGCCAGGAAAACGCCCGTTTGCGCGAACTGCTGGGCTCTCCGCTGCGTCAGGACGAGCAGAAAATGGTGACCCAGGTGATTTCCACCGTTAACGATCCCTATAGCGATCAGGTGGTTATCGACAAAGGCAGCGTCAATGGCGTGTATGAAGGCCAACCGGTGATCAGCGACAAAGGCGTCGTGGGCCAGGTGGTCGCGGTGGCGAAACTTACCAGCCGCGTACTGCTGATTTGTGATGCGACCCATGCGCTGCCGATCCAGGTGTTGCGTAACGATATCCGCGTGATTGCCGCAGGCAATGGTTGCACCGACGATTTACAGCTTGAACATCTCCCGGCGAACACCGACATTCGCGTCGGCGATGTACTGGTTACCTCCGGCCTGGGCGGCCGTTTCCCGGAGGGTTATCCGGTTGCGGTGGTTTCTTCGGTGAAACTGGATACCCAGCGGGCCTATACCGTGATTCAGGCGCGTCCGACTGCGGGTCTCCAGCGTTTACGCTATTTACTGCTGCTGTGGGGGGCCGACCGCAACGGCGCCAATCCGATGACGCCGGAAGAGGTACATCGCGTGGCGAATGAGCGTCTGATGCAGATGATGCCGCAAGTGCTGCCGTCGCCGGATGCGATGGGGCCGCCTGCGCCGGTGCCTGCGCCAGCTACCGGGATCACCCAGCCCGCGCCTGCTGCGCCTGGCGCTGCGGGAGGGCAATAGTGGCGAGTTATCGAAGTCAGGGACGTTGGGTTATTTGGCTCTCTTTCCTTATCGCCTTGTTATTGCAAATAATGCCCTGGCCGGATGACATCCTCGCTTTCCGGCCTGACTGGGTATTATTGATCCTGCTTTACTGGATCCTGGCGCTGCCGCACCGCGTAAATGTCGGTACAGGATTCGTGATGGGTGCCATACTGGATCTCATTAGTGGCTCTACGTTGGGCGTTCGCGCCCTGTCGCTGTGCATCATTGCCTATCTGGTGGCGCTTAAATATCAGCTCTTCAGGAATCTGGCGCTCTGGCAACAGGCACTGGTGGTGATCTTACTTTCACTGGCGTCGGATATTATTGTTTTCTGGGCTGAATTTTTAGTGATCAACGTCTCTTTCAAGCCGGAAGTGTTCTGGAGTAGTGTAGTGAACGGCATACTCTGGCCATGGCTTTTCCTGTTGATGCGTAAAATTCGCCAGCAGTTTGCAGTGCAATAAGAGGGAATATGTCAGCGATTTATCTCGCCTCAGGCTCGCCGCGTCGGCAGGAACTGTTAACCCAGTTGGGCGTTGAGTTTGAACGCATCGTCACAAACGTGGAAGAACGCCGCCAGCCGCAGGAAAGCGCGCAGCATTACGTGGTACGTCTGGCGCGCGATAAAGCCCAGGCGGGCGTGGCGCAGGCACCGCGCGATTTGCCGGTGCTGGGCGCGGATACGATTGTGATCCTCAATGGCGATGTGCTGGAAAAACCGCACTCGCCGGACGAAGCCTGCGCGATGCTGCACCGGCTCTCTGGCCAGACGCATCAGGTGATGACGGCGGTGGCCATCGCCGATCGCCAACATATCATGGATTGCCTGGTCGTCACGGAAGTGACATTCAGAGTCCTGTCGCAACAGGATATCGCCGGTTATGTCGCCAGCGGTGAACCTATGGATAAAGCAGGTGCATACGGTATTCAGGGGCTGGGTGGCTGTTTCGTCAGGAAGATTAATGGCAGCTATCACGCCGTAGTCGGCTTACCGCTGGTGGAAACGTATGAGTTGCTGAGTAACTTTAACTCACTGCGTGAAGGATAGAAGAGAACATGACGGCTGAACTGTTAGTAAACGTGACCCCTTCAGAAACCCGGGTGGCGTATATCGATGGCGGGATCCTTCAGGAAATTCACATCGAACGGGAAGCGCGCCGCGGGCTCGTAGGGAATATCTACAAAGGTCGCGTCAGCCGGGTTCTGCCGGGTATGCAGGCGGCATTTGTCGATATTGGTCTGGAGAAGGCCGCGTTTCTGCACGCGTCGGACATCATGCCGCACACCGAATGCGTAGCGGGTGAAGAGCAGAAAAACTTCACCGTCCGCGATATTTCCGAACTGGTCCGCCAGGGCCAGGACTTAATGGTGCAGGTAGTGAAAGATCCGCTCGGCACCAAAGGCGCTCGCCTGACCACCGACATCACCTTGCCGTCCCGCTATCTGGTGTTTATGCCAGGTGCGTCGCACGTGGGCGTCTCCCAGCGTATCGAAAGTGAATCCGAGCGCGACCGCTTGAAAAAGGTGGTGGCGGAGTATTGTGATGAGCAGGGCGGTTTTATTATTCGCACTGCGGCGGAAGGCGTTTGTACCGAGGATTTGGCTTCTGACGCGGCGTACCTGAAACGCGTCTGGACCAAGGTGATGGAGCGTAAAAAGCGCCACCAGACACGCTATCAGCTATACGGAGAACTGGCGCTGGCCCAGCGCGTGCTGCGCGATTTCGCCGACACCTCGCTGGATAAAATCCGCGTCGATTCCCGTCTGACTTATGACATGCTGCTGGAGTTTACGGCGGAATACATCCCTGAGATGACCAGCAAGCTGGAGCACTACACGGGCCGCCAGCCGATTTTCGATCTCTATGATGTCGAGAATGAAATCCAGCGCGCGCTGGAGCGCAAAGTCGAGCTGAAGTCCGGTGGCTATCTGATCATCGATCAGACCGAAGCCATGACCACTGTGGATATCAATACCGGCGCTTTTGTCGGGCATCGTAATCTCGACGATACTATCTTTAATACCAACATCGAAGCGACGCAGGCGATTGCCCGTCAGCTGCGGTTGCGTAATCTGGGTGGCATTATCATTATTGATTTTATCGATATGAATAATGAAGACCACCGCCGCCGGGTGTTGCACTCGCTGGAGCAGGCGCTGAGCAAAGACCGGGTGAAAACCAGCATCAACGGGTTCTCTCAACTGGGGCTGGTGGAGATGACTCGCAAGCGTACCCGTGAAAGCGTCGAGCATGTACTGTGTAACGAATGCCCGACCTGCCATGGTCGCGGCACGGTAAAAACCGTTGAAACTGTGTGCTACGAAATCATGCGCGAAATTGTGCGCGTGCATCATGCGTATGAGTCCGATCGCTTCCTGGTGTACGCTGCGCCGGCAGTGGCGGAAGCGCTAAAAAGCGAAGAGTCCCATGCGCTGGCCGAGGTGGAGATTTTTGTGGGCAAGCAGGTCAAAGTGCAAATTGAACCGCTCTATAACCAAGAGCAATTTGACGTCGTTATGATGTAACCCGGTGCAGGTAACCTACGCTCCGCGGTGGCGGATGACAAGGAGAGGAATGTGAGGCGACTGCCGGGCATACTGTTACTCACAGGCGCAACGCTGGTCGTGATTGTCGCCCTGCTGGTGAGCGGGTTGCGTCTGGCTCTGCCGCATCTTAATAACTGGCGTCCCGCGCTGCTTGCGAAAATCAGCGCCGCCACCGGCGCGCCGGTTGACGCCAGCTATCTTCAGGCCTCCTGGCAAAATTTTGGTCCGACCCTGGAAGTCCGCGATATTAAAGCGGGCCTGAAAGAGGACGGCGAACTCACGGTGAAGCGCGTCACCCTGGCGCTGGACGTGTGGCAGAGCCTGCTGCATGCGCGCTGGCAGTTTCGCGATCTGACGTTTTATCAGCTGAATATCCGCACCAATACCCCTTTTACCCAGAGTGAAAGCGGTGAGCCGATCCCGGCCAACAAAATCAGCGATCTGTTTCTGCGCCAGTTCGATCAGTTTGATCTGCGCGACAGCAATATCAGCTTTATCACCCTGTCCGGCCAACGCGCCGAACTGGCTATCCCCAAACTGACCTGGCTTAACGGCCGCGATCGCCACCGCGCGGAGGGCTTAATCAGCCTTTCCAGCCTGACCGGCCAGCACGGCACCATGCAGTTGCGTATGGATCTGCGCGATGATGACGGGCTGCTGAGCACCGGCACCATCTGGCTACAGGCTGATGATGTGGACGTGAAACCCTGGCTGGGCCGGTGGATGACCGATAACGTCTTGCTCTCCAGCGCGCAGTTCAGCCTTGCCGCCTGGATGAACATTCGCAAAGGCGTTATTGCCGACGGCGACGTCTGGCTGAAGCGCGGCGGCGCATCCTGGCAAGGCGACAGCCAGCCACATCATTTGCAGGTGGATAATCTGACCGCGCATCTGCGCAAAGAGGGCGCGGGCTGGCAGCTGGATATTCCGCGCACCAATATTTCCATTGACGATACGCCCTGGCCCGCCGGCGCGTTAACCCTGGCGTGGCTGCCGGCCCAGGACGTTGGCGGCGTGGACCGCCAATCCAGCGACGAGCTGCGCATCCGGGCAAATAATCTTGAACTCCAGGGACTGAATGGCCTGATCCCGATAACGACCAAACTCTCTCCTTCTTTTGGCGACGTGTGGAAGACGTTGCGTCCCAAAGGGCATATCAATACCCTGGCGCTGGATATCCCGTTGCAGGCGACCGAGAAAACGCGTTTTCAGGGCAAGTGGGATAACCTCTCCTGGAACCAGTGGAAACTGATGCCTGGCGCGGAGAATTTCTCCGGTACCCTTTCCGGCAGCGTGGAAAATGGCCGCGTCACCGCCAGCATGAAACAGGCGAAGATGCCCTATGAAGGAGTGTTCCGCGCGCCGCTGGAGATTGCCGATGGCAAAGCAACGCTGGAATGGCACAAAGACGCTGAAGGGCTGACGCTGGACGGCAAAGATATTGATGTCAAAGCGACGGCGGTTCATGCGCGGGGCGACTTCCGCTACCAGCAACCGGTCGGCGACGAGCCATGGCTGGCGATCCTCGCGGGCATAAGCACTGACGACGCATCTCAGGCGTGGCGCTACTTCCCGGAAAACCTGATGGGCAAACATCTGGTGGATTACCTGAGCGGCGCGATTCAGGGCGGACAGGCTGACAACGCCACGCTGGTGTACGGCGGTAATCCCAGGCTGTTCCCGTACTATAAAAACGAAGGCCAGTTTGAAGTGCTGGTGCCGGTACGTAACGCCACCTACGCGTTCCAGCCCGACTGGCCGGCGTTAAAAGGCATTGATGTCGAACTCGACTTTATCAATGACGGTCTGTGGATGAAGTCTCCTGAGGCCATGCTGGGTGGCGTGAAAGGGCGCAACATTACCGTCAATATCCCCGATTACGCCAAAGAAAAGCTGCTGATCGACGCGGACATTTCCGGGCCTGGCAAGGCGGTAGGGCCCTATTTTAACCAGACCCCGTTGGATGATTCACTGGGCGCCGCGCTGGATGAGCTCCAGCTTGATGGCGATGTGAATGCTCGCTTACATCTTGATATCCCCTTTACTGGCGAGCAGGTAACGGCGAAAGGCGATGTGGTGCTGGACAACAACACGCTGTTTATCAAACCTCTCGACAGCACGGTCCACAACCTGAGCGGAAAATTCAGTTTCGTGAACGGCGATCTGCAAAGTGAACCGATGCGCGCCACCTGGTTTAATCAGCCGCTGAATCTGGATTTCAACACCAAACAGGGCGATAAGGCCTATCAGGTCGGTATCAATCTGGATGCCAACTGGCAGCCGACGCGTACCGGGCTGTTACCGAAACCGATCAACGACGCGCTGGCGGGCCGCCTGCCCTGGCAGGGCAAAGTCGGCATTACGCTACCGTATAAAGGCAGCGCGCAGTATGACGTGGCGGTGAAAAGCGATTTAAAGGAAGTGAGCAGTCGCTTACCTTCTCCTGTTAATAAAAACGCCGGCGAGCCGTTACCGCTGGCGGTTAACGTCAAAGGCGATTTGCGTGGGTTCACCCTCACGGGCAATGCAGGCGAGGGGCATCGATTTAACAGCCGCTGGCTACTGGGCAATAAACTTGCCCTCGATCGCGGCATTTGGGTGTCGGACAGCAAAACCCTTCCGCCATTGCCGGACCAGGCCGGTGTTGAACTCAACCTCCCGGCGCTGGATGGCGCAGAGTGGCTGGGGCTGTTTCAGAAAGGGGCGGCGGATGACGTTAGCAACGCCACGCAATTCCCGGATAATGTCACGTTACGCACCCCGGCGCTGACGCTGGGCGGGCAGCAGTGGAATAACGTCAGCATCATTTCCCGCAGCGGGTTCCGGGGTAATGACGTTTCGATACAGGGCCGGGAAATCAACGGCTCGCTGGCGATGAACAAAACCGGTCCGTGGCTGGCCGACATTAAATATCTCTATTTCAATCCGGTCTGGAGCGCGGTCACCGACGCCAAAGCGCCCGCCAGCCCGATCCCTGACCAGCGTATCAATTTCAGCGGCTGGCCTGATGTGCAGTTGCGCTGCGCGGAGTGCTGGCTATGGGGCCAGAAATATGGCCGCATCGACGGCGACGTCGCGATTGCAGGCGACACGCTGACATTAACGAATGGCCTGGTCGACACGGGTTTCGCGAAACTCACCGCCCAGGGCGAATGGGTAAACCGCGCCAGCGAGCCGCGCACCTCGTTAAAAGGCACCCTGAAAGGCAAAAAGATCGACGCCGCGACCAATTTCTTTGGCGTCTCCACGCCGATTCAGGGCTCTTCTTTCGATCTGGATTACGATCTCCACTGGCGGGATATGCCCTGGAAACCGGATGAAGCGTCGCTCAACGGCATCCTGCATACTCGTCTGGGCAGAGGGCAAATCGAGGAGCTGGGCACCGGCCACGCCGGGCAACTGCTGCGCCTGATGAGTTTCGACGCCCTGCTGCGTAAGCTGCGTTTTGATTTTAGCGATACATTTGGCGATGGCTTCTATTTCGATTCCATTCGCGGTACCGCCTGGATTAAAGATGGCGTATTACATACCGACGATACGCTGGTGGACGGCCTGGAAGCGGACATCGCGATGAAAGGTTCGGTTGACCTGGCGCGCCGTCGGCTGGACATGGAGGCGATCGTCGCCCCGGAAATTTCCGCCACCGTGGGCGTAGCCACTGCTTTTGTGGTCAATCCGATTGTTGGCGCGGCGGTGTTTGCGGCCAGCAAAGTGCTTGGCCCGTTGTGGAGTAAAATCTCCGTCCTGCGTTACCGAATCTCCGGCCCGATTGATAAGCCGCAGATTAATGAAGTGCTGCGTGAGCCGCGCGCTGAGAAAGCGCAATGATTTGACGGCATCAATGAATTGCCGCAAGCTCGATATTATGAATCCCCAGAAGAGTAGCGTACCGATGAGTCTGAACCTGGTAACTGAGCAGTTATTGTCTGCGAATGGCCTGAACCATCAAGATCTGTTTTCCATCCTCGGTCAACTGGCCGAACGCCGGGTGGATTACGGGGATCTGTATTTCCAGTCGAGCTATCACGAATCCTGGGTGCTGGAAGACCGCATCATCAAAGATGGTTCTTACAATATTGACCAGGGCGTAGGCGTGCGCGCCGTGAGCGGCGAAAAAACCGGTTTTGCCTACGCGGACCAGGTCAGCCTGCTGGCGCTGGAGCAAAGCGCCCATGCGGCGCGCAGCATCGTGCGCGAGCAGGGCGATGGCCGGGTGCGAACCCTGGGCGCGGTAGAGCATAAAGCGCTGTACACCTCGCTGGATCCGCTGCAAAGCATGACCCGCGAAGAGAAGCTCGACATCCTCAAACGCGTCGATGGCGTAGCCCGTGCGGCAGATGCCCGCGTGCAGGAAGTGAACGCCAGCCTGACCGGCGTCTATGAACTGATTTTAGTGGCCGCTACCGACGGCACCCTGGCGGCGGATGTGCGCCCGCTGGTGCGTCTGTCGGTCAGCGTACAGGTTGAAGAGGACGGCAAGCGCGAGCGCGGTTCCGCCGGCGGCGGTGGCCGTTTCGGCTACGAGTGGTTCCTTGAGGCGTCTGACGGCGAAGTGCGCGCCGATGCCTGGGCAAAAGAAGCGGTGCGCATGGCGCTGGTGAATCTTTCTGCGGTTGCCGCTCCGGCGGGCGCGCTGCCGGTGGTGTTAGGCGCAGGCTGGCCGGGCGTCCTGCTGCATGAAGCGGTGGGTCACGGTCTGGAAGGCGACTTTAACCGTCGCGGCACCTCGGTATTCAGCGGCCAGATGGGCCAACTGGTGGCGTCGGAACTCTGCACCGTGGTGGACGACGGCACCATGGCCTCGCGCCGTGGTTCGGTGGCGATTGACGACGAAGGCGTGCCGGGCCAGTACAACGTGCTGATCGAAAATGGCATTCTCAAAGGCTACATGCAGGATAAACTCAACGCGCGCCTGATGGGCGTTGCGCCGACCGGCAACGGTCGCCGGGAATCCTATGCGCATCTGCCGATGCCGCGTATGACCAACACTTATATGCTGGCGGGGAAATCCACACCGCAGGAAATTATTGAGTCAGTGGAATACGGGATTTATGCGCCAAACTTTGGCGGCGGCCAGGTGGATATCACCTCCGGCAAGTTCGTGTTCTCCACCTCTGAAGCGTACCTGATCGAGAAAGGTAAAGTGACCACGCCGGTGAAAGGCGCGACCCTGATCGGCTCCGGTATCGAAGCCATGCAGCAGATTTCCATGGTCGGCAACGATTTGAAACTGGATAACGGTGTCGGCGTGTGCGGTAAAGAGGGCCAGAGCCTGCCGGTTGGCGTCGGCCAGCCAACCCTGAAACTCGACAGCCTGACCGTGGGCGGTACCGCGTAATTTCTTCTGCCACCCCTCTCATCACAGAGAGGGGTTGATTACCGCATCTCTTTACTCCCGAAACGTCTCTCCTGATACAGCGTCGCCACTCCGGCGAAATACTCCGTCAGATAGTTAATGCACACCTGCACCTTCAGCGGCAGTTTATCCCGTTCGGTATACAGCGCGTAAACCGGGCGCGGATCGGACTGGTAGCGCGGGAACAGGATCTCCAGTTCGCCCCGGTTGATCTCGTCGATCACCCACATCAGCGGCACATAAGCGATCCCGGCGCCTTCAATCAGCCAGCGCGACAGCGTCATCGGATCGTTGGTGACAAAACGCCCCTGCGGGATCAGCCGTGTGGAGATCCCCTCTGGCGCGATCAGCTCAAACTCATTGTCGGGGCGCACGCTATATTCAAGCCATGAATGATTGCCCAGATCCGAAGGCTTCTCCGGCGTGCCGTAGCGGGCGAGGTAAGATTTGGCGGCACACACCACCATCGGCATCGCGCCAAGCCGTTTGGAAAACAGGCTCGAGTCCTGAAGCGCACCGACGCGGATCACCACATCCAGACCGTCGGCAATCAGATCCGGCGCGGGGATGCCGGTTACCAGATTGACGGTCAGGCCCGGGTATTCGCGTAACATTTGCGCCGTCATTCCCGCCAGGACATTTTGTGCCATAGTTGAAGAACACCCAATGCGCAGGGTGCCAATCGGCGTGTTGTTGAAGGCGTAGAGCTGCTCATGCACCGATTGCACTTCATGGAGCATTTTACGGCAGCCCTGGTAATAGATTTTTCCCGCCTCGGTCAGCCCAATGCTGCGCGTACTGCGGTTTAACAGTTTGACCTGCAACTCATCCTCCAGCTTCGACACGGTCTGGCTGATAGACGAGACGCTCATATCCAACTGTTTAGCGGCGCGGGTAAAAGAGCCTTGTTCAACAACCCGCGCAAAAATCGACATTCGTTTCAGGCGTTCCATTATTCACTCTGAGTGAAAAGTGATTTAGATCACATATGATAGATGACATATTATAAATTACGTTAATATATTATTAACGGGGTAACTAAATCGTACTTATCCGTCGTTGTTCCTGACCGGGTAGTCATGGTTACTCATCACCTATTCGCCCGCTCGTTTATCAAGGTTCGTATGAGTTTATTTCCAGTTATCGTGGTTTTCGGTCTCTCTTTCCCGCCGATATTCTTCGAGCTGCTTTTGTCACTGGCGATTTTCTGGCTGGTGCGCCGTTTGCTGACTCCGACAGGGATCTATGACTTTGTCTGGCATCCGGCATTGTTTAATACCGCGCTGTATTGCTGTCTTTTTTATCTGATATCGCGCTTATTTGTCTGAGGTTGATGTGAAAGGATTAACAAGAAAAATATCCCGAACCGCCATCACGCTGGCACTGGTGATCTTCGCTTTTATCGCCATTTTTAAGGTGTGGGTTTACTACACCGAATCACCATGGACGCGCGACGCGCGTTTTAGCGCCGATGTGGTCGCCATCGCGCCTGACGTCGCCGGGATCATTATGCAGGTGAAGGTGCAGGATAACCAACTGGTCAAAAAAGATCAGGTGCTGTTTACCATTGATCAACCGCGCTATCAAAAAGCGCTCGAAGAAGCCGAGGCGGACGTTGCCTATTATGATGCGCTGGCGAGTGAAAAACGGCGTGAGGCCGGACGACGTAACCGGCTTGGCATTCAGGCGATGTCGCGCGAAGAAATCGAACAGTCCAACAATGAATTACAAACCGTTTTGCATCAATTAGCCAAAGCCCTGGCCACGCGCGATCTGGCGAAAATCGATTTAGATCGCACCGTCATCCGCGCACCCGCTGATGGCTGGATAACCAATCTGAATGTCTATGCGGGCGAATTTATTACCCGCGGCTCGACTGCCGTAGCGCTCGTTAAACAGCACTCATTCTATGTGCTGGCTTATATGGAAGAGACCAAGCTTGAGGGCGTGCGGCCAGGTTTTCGCGCGGAAATCACGCCGCTTGGCAGCCATCGCGTTCTGCACGGCACCGTTGACAGCGTGGCGGCAGGTGTCACCAATGCCAGCAGCAGCAACGACGGCAAAGGCATGGCGTCGATAGATTCCAATCTGGAATGGGTTCGCCTGGCCCAGCGTGTGCCGGTGAGAATTAAGCTTGATGAACAGACCGGCAATCTTTATCCGGCGGGCACGACCGCAACGGTGGTGATAACCGGCGAGAAAGATGTCAACAGACCAAATAATTCGTTTATCAGCCAGTTGATGCATCGCTTACGCGAATTTGGATAAGGCCATGGGTATTTTCTCGATTGCGCCGCAGCATATCCGCTTTGCGCTAAAGCTGGCGGCAGCGATTGTGTTGTCGCTGTTCGTCGGGTTTCACTTTCAACTGGAAACACCGCGCTGGGCGGCGCTGACCGCCGCGCTGGTCGCCGCAGGCCCGGCATTTGCCGCCGGCGGCGAACCCTGGTCGGGCGCGATCCGTTATCGTGGCATGTTGCGTATCGTGGGGACGTTCATTGGCTGCGCGGCGGCGCTGGTAATTATTATTTCACTGATACGCGCGCCCGTTGTGATGCTGCTCGTGTGTTGTATCTGGGCGGGTTTTTGCACCTGGATCTCGTCGCTGGTCAAAGTTGAAAACTCCTATGCCTGGGGGCTGGCAGGGTACACCACACTGATCATCATGGTGACGGTGCATACCGATCCGGTACTGACGCCGCAATTTGCGCTGGAAAGGTGTAGTGAAATCGTGGTCGGCATTTGCTGTGCCATCGCCGCGGATCTGCTGTTTTCACCCCGTTCGGTTAAATATGATATCGATCGAGAATTAGACAGTCTGCTGGTCGCCCATTATCAATTAATGCAGCTGTGTATCGCCCATGGCGACAGTACGGAAGTGGATAAAGCCTGGGGCGCGTTAGTGCGCCGCACCACGGCTCTGGAGGGAATGCGCAGCAACCTGCATATTGAATCCTCCCGCTGGGGCCGGGCCAACCGTCGGCTGAAAGCCATTAATACCTTATCGCTGACATTAATTACTCAGGCCTGCGAATCCTGGCTGATACAGAATTCGCGCCCGGATGCCATCCCCTCTGAATATCATGAATTTTTTAGTGAGCCGGTAGAAACCGCGGCGGACGTGCATAAACGTTTGAAATTTATGCGGCGGATGCTGGTCTGGAGCGGCGAGCGGGATACGCCCGTCACGATCTATAGCTGGATGGGCGCGGCGACTCGTTTTATGCTGCTTAAACGCGGCGTTGTCAGTAATACCAAAATCAGCGCTATCGAAGAAGAGATTCTGGAAAGCGAAGTGGTGGTGAATGCGACATCCGCAGAACGCCATCACGCCATGATTAATTTCTGGCGCACCACAGTATCGTGTTTGCTGGGAACGTTGTTTTGGCTCTGGACCGGCTGGACGTCTGGCACCGGCGCGATCATTATGATTGGCGTCGTCACTGCGCTTGCTATGCGCTTACCCAATCCGCGTATGGTCGCGATAGATTTTCTGCTCGGGGCGCTGGCCGCATTGCCGCTGGGCGCGCTTTATTTCCTGGTTATTCTGCCGTCGACCCAGCAAAGTATGTTACTGCTGTGCATTAGCCTGGCATTACTGGGTTTCTTCGTCGGCATTGAAGTGCAAAAACGGCGGCTGGGTTCCATGGGCGCGCTGGCCAGCACCATCAATATCATCGTGCTGGATAATCCGATGAAATTTGAATTTAACCAGTTTCTGGATAGCGCCCTGGGCCAGATTGTCGGCTGTATTCTGGCGATGGCGGTCATCTTATTGATCCGCGATAACTCCCAGGTGCAAACCGGGCGGACCTTGCTTAACCGGTTTATGCTGGCGGCGGTGTCATCCATGACCACTAACAAAGCGCGGCGCAAAGAGAACCATCTCCCGGCGCTGTATCAGCAACTGTTTTTGCTGCTCAGCAAATTCCCTGGCGATGTTGCCAAGTTTCGTATGGCGCTGAACCTTATCATCGCCCACCAGCGACTGCGCGATGCGCCGATCCCGGTGAATGACGATCTGTCGGCGTTTCACCGCCAGCTACGCCGCACCGCTGACCGGGTGGTATCGGCCTCCAGCGACGATAAGCGCTACCAGACGTTCCTGCAACTGCTGGATGAACTCGATATCTACCAGCAAAAATTGCAGGTCTGGGAAGCGCCGTTGTCGGTCACCGAGTCGGTGAAGCGCTTGACCGCGATGCTGCGTAAATATCAGCATGCCCTGACTGATAATTGATGGCTGCCGCACGGCCTGAAAAACCGACGCCCGGGCGTCGGTTTTTTTGTAGCTATACTTAGCCGAGGTTGCAAAAAAGCACCATCCATCAGGAGGAAACGATGACAACACAAGCACTCCAGGACAGTGAACTCTTTAAGACGGGCTATCTGGTTAATGGCGAATGGCATCAGGCCGACGAGACCTTTGACGTGCTGAATCCGGCGACGGGTGAAGTCATTGCCAAAGTGGCAAAAGCGGGTAAGAAAGAGACTCAGGCCGCTATCGCGGCAGCCAGCAAGGCGTTCCCGGCCTGGCGGGAAAAGACGGCGAAAGAGCGCTCCACCTTACTGTACCGCTGGTTTGAACTGATTAATGAAAACAAAAGCTGGCTGGCGCGGTTAATGACCCTCGAACAGGGTAAGCCGCTGAAAGAGGCGGAAGGCGAAGTGGACTATGCGGCCAGTTTTATCCAGTGGTTCGCCGAAGAAGCGAAACGTGCTAACGGCGAGATTATCCCGCCAGCCAAGCCCGGCTCGCGCATCCTGGCGACCCGCGAACCGGTGGGCGTCGTGGCGGCCATCACGCCGTGGAACTTTCCGATGGCGATGCTGACCCGCAAGCTCGGTCCGGCGCTGGCAGCAGGCTGTACCGGCGTGATTAAACCCGCCAATAACACCCCGCTGTGCGCGTTCGCGCTGCTGGCGCTGGCGAAAAAGGCGGGTATACCGGATGGCGTGCTTAATGCCGTCGCCGGTAAGACGCCAGAAATCAGCGACGCGATTATGGAAAGCCACGAGGTGCGCAAAATTTCGTTCACCGGTTCCACGGCGGTGGGCAAAACTCTGGTGCGCAACGCGGCGGAAACCATGAAAAAGGTCTCTATGGAGCTGGGCGGCAACGCGCCGTATATCGTATTTGACGACGCGGATATCGATGCGGCAGTGAAAGGCGCGATCGCCAATAAATTCCGTAATGCCGGACAGGTGTGCGTCAGCGTCAACCGCTTCTTTATTCAGGACGGGGTTTATGACCGTTTCGTGAATCAACTGGCCGAGGCGGTGAATAAGCTGAAAGTCGGCAATGGCCTGGAAGAGGGCGTGATTGTCGGACCGCTGATTGAGAAAGCGGGCGTGGATAAAGTGCGCGAGCACGTGGAAGATGCCATCGCCAAAGGCGCGAAAGTGCTGGCGGGCGGTAAAGCCCACGAGCTCGGCGGCAATTTCTGGCAGCCGACGGTGCTGATTGACGCCACGGACGACATGAAACTCGCCCAGGAAGAGACCTTTGGGCCGCTGGCCGCCTGTTTCCGCTTCAGCAGCGAAGAAGAGGTCATTGCGCGCGCCAACAATACGCCATACGGGCTGGCCGCCTATTTTTACACCCAGAATCTCCAGCGGGCCTTCCGCGTCTCTTCGCAGCTGGAAAGCGGGATGATCGGCGTCAACGACTGTGCGGTCTCTACCGAGCTGGGGCCGTTCGGCGGGGTAAAAGAGTCGGGGCTGGGGCGTGAAGGATCGGTGCTGGGGCTGGAAGAGTATCTGGAAGTGAAAACCCTGCATATCGGCGGACTGTAACCGGTGAACACACTGATGGGTGAAGAACAATGCAAATCTATACTTTTGACTTTGATGAAATCACCGATCAGGCGGATTTTTATCGCGACTTTACCCGAATGTTTGGGCTGACAAAGCAGCAGGTGAATAATCTCGATGGGTTGTGGGAGGTGGTGACGGAGGGGTATTTGCCGTTGCCGCTGGAGATCGAGTTCGTTCACTTATCGGAAGAGAACCGGCGGCGGTTTGGGGCGCTGATTTTGCTGTTTGATGAAGCGGAAGAGGAGTTGGAAGGCCAACTCCGCTTCAATATTCGCCATTCTTCATGACCGAAAAAAGCCCCAGGCGAACTGGGGCAAGTCGTCGGACACGACGACGAGGTCTTACTTATACAGTTCTGCCGTGGCGTGCCAGGTATCACCGGTACGCGCTTCGATGACGCGGTAAGCCGACGCGCCTTGCTTATCGGCTTTTTCAGCCAGCGCTTCACGCATATCCATCGGCGAGCTGCCGTGCTGGGTTACGGAGATGGTGCCCAGAGATTGCAGGTTTTGAGCATCCTGCGCGTTGACTTGATGTACAGCGGCGTTAGCGCCAAAAGTCATCAGGGAAGCCAGAGTAACTGCTGCAAGGGTAAATGTAGTTTTCATCATCTTTTCCTCAATTTAACGCCTGTGGTCGGCAGGTGAACGCACTGTACGGACCACAGGTTATTTCATTTATGCAGGTGAACAGGGTTTGCGCTTATTTGTACAGCTCGGCAGTGGCGTGCCATTCGTCGCCGGTGTGCGCTTCAATCACGCGGTAGGCGGATGCGCCTTTTTCCTGTGCTTTCTGATCGATCATTTCACGCATGTCCATCGGTGAGCTGGTCACGGAAGAAACCGTTACGGTGCCCAGTGACTGACGACCCTGCGCTTGCTGCGCGTCGATAGACGTTGCGGCAAAAGCGCCAAAGGAGAGCATGGAGAGCAGGCTTAATGTGGCTACGGTTGATTTGATTTTCATGATCGTTACCTCGTCGTATTTTTTATCTTTATCTTTGGGGTCTCATTTCGTGACCCTCATCACAAAATCAAGTATACACTAATAACTCTAAAAATTAATACCACGCTAATTATTTACAATGAAACTTTGTTTCCAGAAACGGATTTTTTATACTCTGAGGTTATAAAAAATTAACTTTTAGTGCGTTTAAGAAATGCAAAATCAATAAAATCATATGGATAGATGATTTTGATGATTTGTGCTTTTTTGACGGGATGTAATCACAATGTAAATTTAGAGGGGAAAGGGGGAGCACTGTCGGGTAATGAGAAGAGAAATATTCATTTTTACCGCCGCAGGCGCGGCGGTAAAAGGAAAGGCTTAAAGCTCTTGTTCGAACAGCACCAGAATCGCTTCGTAGAGTTCTTTAACCGAAAAATCCTTCGCAGGAGTAGTAAAGATGGTGTCATCCCCGGCGATAGTGCCCAGAATACCTTCCGCTTTACCTAACGAGTCGAGCAGACGCGCAATCAGCTGCGCAGCGCCCGGGCTGGTATGAATAACGACCACTGCATTGTTGTAATCGATATCCAGCACCAGGTTTTTAAGCGGGCTGGAGGTCGTCGGGACGCCCAGTTCTGCTGGCAGGCAGTACACCATCTCCATTTTGGCATTGCGGGTACGTACTGCGCCAAATTTGGTCAGCATGCGGGAAACTTTGGACTGGTTAATGTTCTCGTAACCTTCATCCTGCAACGCCTGGACAATCTCCCCCTGAGAACTGAATTTCTCTTCCTTTAATAACGCTTTGAAAGCTTTAACTAATTCTTCTTGTTTTGCCGAGCCGCGCATAGGTCACCTACAATCTGGCGAAAGAAACAACATTATTATGCATTTATCTGAATTTTTATGCAAATGCCAGGCCAAAAAAGTGGCTGAAATAATGTTATGAAAGCGGCGGATTTTATCAAATTTTGTTATTGGAGAACATGCCTGTGTCACGACTCGAAAATAAGCCATTAAGTAAATCAAATGTTATGAAATTGATGTTGTTTTGATGATTGAAGAGGGTGTAATGTAACCGCCTGTTGATATGTTGCTTCGGTAGCGATCCGGCTATTTTCCTGACGTGCGTGAAGGCTGTGCCAATTAGAGCCGGTATGACTTCTCAATCTTAAGGTGAAAAGATTGTAATGACTTCCGCCCTGGATCATCATGGTCGCCATCCAAGGAGTAACGGCACTTTAATTGCAAATCATAATAAGGAGTTTAGGATGAAAGTTGCAGTCCTCGGCGCGGCCGGTGGTATTGGCCAGGCGCTTGCCCTTCTACTCAAGACCCAACTGCCTTCAGGTTCAGAACTCTCCCTCTACGACATCGCACCGGTTACCCCGGGCGTCGCGGTTGATTTAAGCCACATCCCTACCGCTGTGAAGATCAAAGGCTTCTCCGGCGAAGACGCGACTCCGGCGCTGGAAGGCGCGGACGTGGTGCTGATTTCCGCAGGCGTGGCGCGTAAACCGGGTATGGATCGCTCTGACCTGTTTAACGTCAACGCAGGTATCGTTAAAAACCTGGTGCAGCAGATTGCCACCACCTGCCCGAAAGCGTGCATCGGCATCATCACCAACCCGGTTAACACCACCGTCGCCATCGCTGCGGAAGTGCTGAAAAAAGCCGGCGTTTACGATAAGAACAAACTGTTCGGCGTGACCACGCTGGATATCATCCGCTCCAACACCTTTGTAGCGGAACTGAAAGGCAAACAGCCAACCGACATCGACGTTCCGGTTATTGGCGGCCACTCTGGCGTGACCATTCTGCCGCTGCTGTCGCAGATCCCGGGCGTGAGCTTCTCCGAGCAGGAAGTGGCTGATCTGACCAAACGTATTCAGAACGCCGGTACCGAAGTGGTTGAAGCCAAAGCGGGTGGCGGATCGGCAACATTGTCGATGGGCCAGGCGGCGGCACGTTTCGGTCTGTCGCTGGTTCGCGCTCTGCAGGGTGAAAAAGGCGTGGTGGAATGCGCTTATGTTGAAGGCGACGGCGAGCACGCGCGCTTCTTCTCTCAGCCGCTGCTGCTGGGCAAAAACGGTATCGAAGAGCGCCAGAGCATCGGCACCCTGAGCGCGTTTGAACAGCAAGCGCTGGAAGGTATGCTGGATACCCTGAAAAAAGACATCACCCTGGGCGAAGAGTTCGTTAACAAATAATCGTTGCGGGTGCAGAACGCAAAACCGGAACTTTCGTTCCGGTTTTTTTTCGCCTGTCAGTTGGTTGCCGGATATTCCTGAACGGTGACCTGGAGCGTGAGTTTTTTATCATCACGCATTACCACGACCGGGATCACCGAGCCTGGGCGAATTTCTGCCACCTGGTCCATGGTTTCCAGCGCCGAAATGGCGGGTTTGTTGTTGACCGAGACGATCACGTCGTTGACCTGGATACCGGCATGGGCCGCCGGGCCATCCGGCGTCACTTCGTTGACGATAATTCCCTGGATCTGATCGATGCCAGCCGCCGGGGCGTGCATCGGCGCGATTTCCCGCCCGCCAATGCCGATATAGCCGCGGATCACCCGGCCATCGCGGATCAGCTTATCCATAATTTTGGTCGCCAGTTGGGTAGGAATAGCGAAGCCGATCCCTTCTGGCGTTTCGCCGTCGTTGCTTTTATCAAACGACAGGGTATTGATGCCCATTAACTCGCCCAGCGAGTTCACCAGCGCGCCGCCGGAGTTGCCGTGGTTAATCGAGGCATCGGTTTGCAGGAAGCTTTGCCGGCCGGATGGGTTCAGGCCGATACGCCCGGTGGCGCTGATAATCCCCTGGGTAATGGTCTGCCCGAGGTTATAGGGGTTGCCGATCGCCATCACCACATCGCCGATATGCGGAGTGCGTTTACCATTAATGGGAATAATCGGCAGCGTGGTGGCGTTGATTTTTAATACCGCCAGGTCGGTCAGGCTGTCGGAGCCGACCAGCAGCGCTTCAAATACCCGTCCATCCTGTAACGCGACGATGATCTGGTCGGCATCGTTAATCACGTGTTTATTGGTGAGGATATAGCCGCGCTGATCCATGATCACGCCAGAACCCAGGGTGCGGATTTCAAGCTGATTACGCCCACCGTTGCTGACGCCACGGTTATAGACGTTCACCACCGCAGGCGCGGCGCGGCGCACCGCCGAATTATAGCTCAGCGGCGTGTCATCTGCGCTGTTATACGCAGGCGTCGATTCGGCGTCGTTTTTGCGTAATGACGGCATCAGCGCCAGCAAAAGCGCAGCGACAATGAGTCCAAGAAAGACGGGCCGTAAAAGCTTCAGAAACATGGGTAAAGGTTAGTTAACAGGAAGACTGGGGCAGCATACCATGAGATCAGCGGACATCACACGCGCCGGTGTGATGTCCGTGAGCAAACCCTTAACGTAACAGCAGATAGATGCTGTCGTTGCCACGCACGATATGCAGCGCGATAACCGACGGTTTGGATTCCATCAGTTTACGCATCTCGGCAATGGTGCTGACGCGATCGCTGTTGACGCCAATAATCACATCATCTTTATGCAATCCGGCCTGCGCCGCCGCGCTGCCTTTCTCGACATTTTCGATGGTGACGCCTTTAGTGCCGTCTTTCAGTTGACCGTCGCTCAGCGTCGCGCCCTGTAGCGCCGGGATAATCATATCCGCGCTGGCGGATGACGAAGTGCTTTTATCCAGCGTCACTTCCACATCAAGCGGCTTGCCTTCGCGCAGCAATCCGAGTTTAACTTTGGTGCCCGGCGCGGTGGTGGCGATGCGCGAGCGCAGCTCAGCAAAGCTGTTCAGGGTTTTACCGTTGAGGCTGACGATCACGTCGCCGGATTTAATCCCGGCCTTCGCCGAGCCAGAGTTCGGCAACACTTCGCTGACGAAGGCGCCGCGCTGGACATTGAGATTAAAGGCTTTTGCCAGATCCGCGCTCATCTCGGTGCCTTTAATGCCTAACAGGCCGCGTTTGATTTCGCCGGACTGAATCAACTGGGTCGCCAGGGTTTGCGCCATATTGCTTGGAATGGCGAAGCCGATGCCGACGCTGCCGCCGCCCGGCGCGAGGATCGCGGTGTTAATGCCGATTAGCTCGCCGTTAAGATTCAGCAGCGCGCCGCCGGAATTGCCGCGGTTAATCGAGGCATCGGTCTGAATGAAGTTTTCCAGACCTTCCAGATTGAGCCCGCTACGGCCCAGCGCGGAAATAATGCCCGAAGTGGCGGTTTGCCCCAGGCCAAACGGGTTGCCGACCGCCACGGCGAAATCGCCGACGCGCAGGGCATCGGAATCCGCGACTTTAATCTGCGTCAGGTTGGTGGCGTTCTGAAGTTGCAGCAGCGCGATATCGCTCTGGTCGTCGCCGCCGATCAGTTTGGCGTCGAATTCGCGGCCATCATTAAGCTGAACGCTAATTTTTTGCGCCTGATTAATGACGTGATTGTTGGTCAGCACATAGCCTTTGGCCGCGTCGATGATGACGCCGGAGCCCAGGCCTTCAAACGGCTGCGCAGGCTGATCGGGCAGATCCTCGCCGAAGAATTTCTTCAACTCTTCCGGGACTTTCTGGCTTTGGGTGGCGGTGCCTTCAACCTGCACGCTGACCACCGCCGGCAGCACTTTTTCCAGCATCGGCGCAAGACTTGGGATCGCCGCCTGGCCCGGCACCTGGGACGGAATAGCCGCCGCTACCTGACTCGGTGTCGAGAGAGATAACCCGACACTTAACGCTAACGCACTCAACAACAGGGTTTGTTTTTTCATGAATGCTCGCTCTCGCAACCTGGAATAAGAAATGTCACCCAAAACGTGTCGATGTTATTGAATTCCCGAACGGGTAACAATGGAGACATTGTTTCGATAGATATCCTTTACTATACGTCAGGCACAAAAAAACAGGGCGCGAATATCGCGCCCTGTAGAAAAAATGCTGCGTAGCGATTAACCGCGTTTCGCGCCATTGCGCAGTAGGCCGGATGCGCCGTCGGAATAATCGCGCGGCATCTGCACCGGAGCCTGATCGTTACCGGCTTCGGACTCTGCCAGACGGTTGCGGAACGGGTTGGACTCCGCCGACATTTCCGGCAGCAGGCTGCTGGAGCTTTTCGCCATATGCTGATAAAGCTGGCGATAGTCGTGGGCCATATTATCCAGCAGTTCGGCGCTGCGGGCGAAATGGCTCACCAGTTCTTCACGGTACTCTTCCAGTTCCGCCTTGTTTTTTTCCAGCTCATACTGGAGGGCCTGTTGTTGACGTAATTTACGATTACCAAAGCGCATTGCGACGGCACCGATGATGATACCGACCACTAACCCAATTAGCGCGTATTCCCAGGTCATGAACATCTCCCGTTGTATTGTGTTTCCGTAGGGTAAGCATAGCGAGGCCTGCCTCACCTTCGCCCAATAATGCCACTATAACCGCTAACGGTGCAGAAGTGGAATCCTGGAGGCGCATCGCGTAGTGTAGTACGGCCTTTTTTTCGCCAGCCGTGATCGACGGCAAACCGATTTTCAAGGAATAACAACAACATCATGCAAAACCTTTCCCCCACATCGCGTTATCTTCAGGCACTTAAGGATAAATCCCATCAACCTGACGATGTCCAGCGCGAGGCGGTCAGCCGCCTCGACGCCATCTGGCAGGAGCTGACGGTGAAGCGCGCTGAACCGCCGCAGGAACAGGGGCTTAAAGCCGCGTTCAGCAAACTGCTGGGTAAACGGCCGAGCGCGCCGCCAGCGCCGGTACGCGGCTTATATATGTGGGGCGGCGTCGGGCGCGGCAAAACCTGGCTGATGGACATGTTTTACCAAAGCCTGCCGGGTGAGCGAAAGCAGCGTCTCCACTTCCACCGCTTTATGCTGCACGTGCATGAGGAACTGGGGCAGTTGCAGGGGCAAACCGACCCGCTGGAAATCATCGCCGATCGGTTTAAAGCCAAAACCGATGTGCTGTGTTTTGACGAGTTTTTTGTTTCCGACATCACCGATGCCATGTTGCTGGGCGGCTTAATGAAAGCGCTGTTCAGCAGGGGCATCACCCTGGTGGCGACCTCTAACATTCCGCCGGATGAGCTGTATCGCAACGGTTTGCAGCGCGCCCGCTTTTTACCGGCGATAGAGGCCATCAAACAGCATTGCGATGTGATGAACGTTGACGCGGGTATTGATTACCGCCTGCGCACCCTGACTCAGGCGCACCTGTGGCTGACGCCGCTTAACGACGAGACGCGCCAGCAGATGGATACCCTGTGGCGGGCACTGGCGGGCGGCACGCGGGCAAATGCCCCAACGCTGGAAATCAATCATCGTCCGTTAGCGACCCTGGGTGTCGAAAACCAAACCCTGGCGGTGAGTTTTGAGACGCTCTGCGTCGAGGCGCGCAGCCAGCACGATTACATCGAGCTGTCCCGCCAGTTCCATACCGTGATGCTGCATGATGTCGCGGTGATGACGCCGCTGATGGAAAGCGAAGCCCGGCGGTTTATCGCGCTGGTTGATGAATTTTACGAACGCCACGTTAAGCTGGTGGTTTCCGCCGCCGCGCCGATGTTTGAAATCTATCGCGGTGAGCGGCTGAAATTTGAGTTCCAGCGCTGCCTGTCGCGGCTTCAGGAAATGCAGAGCGAGGAGTACCTCAAACGCGAGCATATGCCGTAACCATGCCGGGCGCGCGGGGCGGAAATCCTGCTTTTGTTCACAAAAAGTGGTCGATCTTTGAGGGCGACTTCTCTATAATCCTGCGACCCCACGTTACAAGAAGGTTTTTTTCCCAAAACTTTCTCTGTGCTGGCATAGGCTATTCGAAGGGGTAGGTTTGCCGGACTCTGTCGTGTGAACCTCAACTGACTAAACGTTTGGGTGTTCACCAACGTGTAACTTATTTATTTGGGTAAGCTTTTAATGAAAACTTTTACAGCTAAACCAGAAACCGTAAAACGCGACTGGTATGTTGTTGACGCGACCGGTAAAACTCTGGGCCGTCTGGCTACTGAACTGGCTCGTCGCCTGCGCGGTAAGCATAAAGCGGAATACACTCCGCACGTTGATACCGGTGACTACATCATCGTTCTGAATGCAGAAAAAGTTGCTGTAACCGGCAACAAGCGTTCTGACAAAATGTACTACCACCACACCGGCCACATCGGTGGTATCAAAGAAGCGACCTTTGAAGAGATGATTGCCCGCCGTCCTGAGCGTGTGATTGAAATCGCGGTTAAAGGCATGCTGCCAAAAGGCCCGCTGGGTCGTGCTATGTACCGTAAACTGAAAGTTTACGCGGGTAACGAGCACAACCACGCGGCACAGCAACCGCAAGTTCTGGACATCTAATCGGGATTATAGGCAATGGCTGAAAATCAATACTACGGCACTGGTCGCCGCAAAAGTTCCGCTGCTCGTGTTTTCATCAAACCGGGTAACGGTAAAATCGTTATCAACCAACGTTCTCTGGAACAGTACTTTGGCCGTGAAACTGCCCGCATGGTAGTTCGCCAGCCGCTGGAACTGGTCGACATGGTTGAGAAACTGGATCTGTACATCACTGTTAAAGGTGGTGGTATCTCTGGTCAGGCTGGTGCGATCCGTCACGGTATCACCCGCGCTCTGATGGAGTACGATGAGTCTCTGCGTTCTGAACTGCGTAAAGCTGGCTTCGTTACTCGTGACGCTCGTCAGGTTGAACGTAAGAAAGTCGGTCTGCGTAAAGCACGTCGTCGTCCGCAGTACTCCAAACGTTAATTCTTTTCTGCTCTGCAGAATCGAATGGCGAAAAAACCCGGTCCTGTACCGGGTTTTTTTATGGATATACACCTGGAATAAGCCTAAATCACTGGTGTGACATTACTTTTAAGGCAAATCCCGCATCCCCTCACCACAAAGCCCTCAAAATCTGGTAAACTATCATCCAATTTTCTGCCCAAATGCTGGTAACTGTTCACATTTTGGTCTGAGCACGGGCTGCGGTGTCAGTTCGGCAGGGAAGGGTAACCCATAAAGGCTGGCCGCCGTTGCGGCTGGTAGCAGTATTTTTCTGAATATACCTGGAGGTTTTCATGGCTGTCGCTGCCAACAAACGTTCGGTAATGACGCTGTTTTCTGGTCCTACTGATATCTATAGCCATCAGGTTCGTATCGTCCTGGCAGAGAAAGGTGTCAGTTTTGAAATCGAGCATGTGGACGCCGATAACGTTCCGCAGGATCTGATCGACCTCAACCCGAATCAAAGCGTTCCGACCCTGGTAGACCGTGAACTGACGTTGTGGGAATCCCGCATCATCATGGAATACCTTGATGAGCGTTTCCCTCATCCTCCGCTGATGCCGGTTTACCCGGTGGCGCGCGGTGAAAGCCGTCTCTATATGCACCGTATCGAAAAAGACTGGTACAGCCTGATGGAGGTGGTGGTCAACGGTTCCGCACAGGAAGCTGACAACGCGCGTAAACAGCTGCGTGAAGAGCTGCTGGCGATTGCCCCGGTATTTGGTCAAAAACCTTATTTCCTGAGCGATGAATTCAGCCTGGTGGACTGCTACCTGGCGCCGCTGCTGTGGCGTTTACCGCAGTTGGGCATCGAACTGGCGGGCGCAGGCTCTAAAGAGCTGAAGGGCTACATGACCCGCGTATTTGAGCGCGACTCCTTCCTCGCTTCCCTGACGGAAGCCGAGCGCGAAATGCGTCTGCAAACCCGGGGCTAAACCGAATGGATATGTCGCAACTTTCTCCACGTCGTCCGTATCTGCTGCGAGCCTTCTATGAATGGCTGCTGGATAACCAGCTTACGCCGCACCTGGTCGTGGATGTGACGTTGCCGGGCGTTAACGTGCCGATGGAATATGCGCGTGACGGTCAAATCGTGCTAAACATCGCGCCGCGCGCGGTGGGCAATCTGGAGCTGGCCAACGACGAAGTGCGTTTCAACGCGCGTTTCGGCGGCGTGCCGCGCCAGGTGTATGTCCCGCTGGCGGCGGTGCTGGCGATTTATGCCCGTGAAAACGGCGCAGGCACCATGTTTGAGCCGGAATCCGCTTATGATGAAGAAGCGTCCAGCTTAAACGATGACGATTCAGGCATGGCGGAAAATGAAACCGTGATGTCGGTTATCGACGGCGACAAACCCGATCATGAAGACGATTCGCCGGATGACGATCCGCCGCCGCGCGGTGGCCGTCCGTCGCTCCGCGTCGTGAAATAAAAAAAAGCCAGGGCGAAAACCCTGGCTTTTTTATCTCTGAGAAACACGCCGCGTTTACGGCTGCTCTTCAGCCAGTTCGCGCAGGTACTGGAAAATCAGGCGCGCAGATTTCGGCGGCTTGTTGCCCTCTTTTTCTTTCTTCGCGTTGCGGATCAGCGATCGCAACTGCTGGCGATCGGCCTGCGGCCACAGTTTCAGCACTTCCGGCACCGCGTCATCACCTTCTTCGATCAGACGATCGCGCAGCATCTCCAGCTTATGGAACAACGCTACCTGCTGGTTATGGCGGTTTTTGAGCTTATCAAGCGCCTGACGAATAGGTTCGACATCGCGGTTACGCAACATTTTACCGATAAGCTGAAGCTGGCGGCGGCGACCCTCTTTTTTGATTTTCTGCGCCAGCTCAATGGCGGCACGCAGTTCCTCATCCAACGGGATTTTATCCAGCGCGTTTTTACCCAGCTCAACCATCTCAAGGCCGAGGCGCTTTAACTCTTCGGCGTCGCGTTTAATCTCGCTTTTACTGACCCAGATAATTTCATCATCGTCATCTTCGTTTTCATTATCGGGCACGTCGTCGAGCCAGTCTTCGGGCTGCTTTGTCATTTCAGGCTCCTTAAAAAAAGAGGCTAATACTATCAGTAATGGCGCGCACTGCGAAATGGTTCTCTGTTAGACTCACTTAAGACGTTTCGAATTATCACCTTACATTATGGCACTCGCGATGAAAGTAATCACACAAGTTGAAGCGCAGCGCAAAACGCTGGAACAGGCTGTCTCTCAGGCGCTGGAGCTCGCTGCCGGTAAAGCCGACGGTGCGGAAGTGGCGGTCAGTAAAACCACCGGCATCAGCGTCAGTACCCGCTACGGTGAAGTGGAAAACGTAGAATTTAACAGCGATGGCGCGCTGGGCATTACGGTTTATCACCAGAACCGCAAGGGCAGCGCCTCGTCCACCGATTTAAGCCCCGACGCCATTGCCCGCACCGTGCAGGCGGCGCTGGATATTGCCCGCTATACCTCGCCGGACCCGTGCGCGGGCGTAGCCGATAAAGAACTGCTGGCGTTTGACGCCCCGGATCTGGATCTGTTCCATCCGGCGGAAGTCGACGCCGATCGCGCCATCGAACTGGCGGCGCGCGCCGAAGAAGTGGCGCTTAAAGCCGATAAACGTATCACCAATACCGAAGGCGGCAGCTTTAACAGCCACTACGGCATCAAGGTATTCGGCAACAGCCACGGCATGCTGCAAAGCTACTGTTCAACGCGCCACTCGCTCTCCAGTTGCGTGATTGCCGAGCAGGACGGCGATATGGAGCGCGATTACGCCTATACCATTGGCCGCGCCATTGAAGATTTGCGTTCCCCGGAGTGGGTGGGCGAAGAGTGCGCCCAGCGCGTGTTATCACGCCTGGCGCCGCGTAAGCTCTCCACCATGAAGGCGCCGGTGATTTTCGCCCGCGAAGTGGCCACCGGCCTGTTTGGTCACCTGGTTGGCGCGATTGCGGGCGGCGCGGTGTACCGCAAATCCACCTTCCTGCTGGATTCGCTGGGTAAACAAATTCTGCCGGACTGGCTGACCATTGAAGAGCATCCGCATCTGCTGAAAGGGCTGGCCTCTACGCCGTTTGACAGCGAAGGGGTCCGCACTGAACGTCGCGATATCATTAAAGACGGCGTGCTCCAGCAGTGGCTGCTGACCAATTACTCCGCGCGCAAACTGGGCTTAACCAGCACCGGCCATGCGGGCGGCATCCACAACTGGCGCATCAACGGTCGCGGCTTAGGCTTTGACGATCTGCTAAAAGAGATGGGCACCGGGCTGGTGGTCACGGAACTGATGGGCCAGGGCGTCAGCGGTATTACCGGGGATTATTCCCGCGGTGCCGCCGGTTTCTGGGTGGAAAATGGCGTGATCCAGTACCCGGTGAGTGAAATCACCATCGCCGGGAACCTAAAAGACATGTGGCGCAACATCGTCACTATTGGCGACGATATCGAAACGCGCAGCAATATTCAGTGTGGTTCGGTGTTACTGCCGGAGATGAAAATCGCCGGGCAGTAATATCAAAATGGGCGCGAGGCATCGCGCCTTTTTTATAACTAAAAAAAGGTAACCTCATGCGTAAGCAACTGATTGCAATGTTAGCCGTGTCGTCCGTGTTATTCAGTGGCGCCAGTCTGGCGAGGGATCTTGAAGATGATATGGATATCCTCAACGACAATCTCAAAATCGTTCAAAAAACCGAGGATGCCGGTGAGATGAAAACCGCGCTGACCGCAATGCGCGCCGCCGCGCTGGACGCGCAAAAAGGCACGCCGCCGAAGCTGGAAGACAAAGCGCCGGACAGCCCGGAAATGAAGGATTTCCGTCATGGCTTACAGACGCTGGTCGGGCAAATCGACGGCGCGCTGAAGCTGGCGAATGAAGGGAAAATCAAACAAGCGCAGGCGGCAGCCGAAGAGTTTAAAACCACCCGCAACACCTACCATAAGAAGTACCGTTAATCGCTTTCCCGCTGGCGGGAGACGTTTGGCTCCCGCTTTCCCTGCGCGTTACGCCATAAGTAAATCCAATCCCTGTCACATTTCTCGCTTTCCAGTCCCAGCCTGATTGTTGGTTTCCGGGACGGTTTTTCTGATTTTCCCGCGATACCTGTCACACATTTCCAGCGATAAATCGGCGATCGCGCCTTTTCTGTGGAACAGATCACTATCGCCCTCCGCCTTTCCACTTCGAAGTGGAAAACAACTCGCTACAAACTCATAACCCTGGCCGTTACTTTTACCCCAGAGCCATTAACGGGGTAACGCGAGTGAATAACGGAGCAGTAATCAACGACGGGGGAGCGCAGGCGGCGCAGATCGGCGATCTGGCCGAGCGCATGCTGGCGCAGGTATATGCCTTACTCCGCCATCACCACATCATTCCTAATGCGGTCCAGGAACAGATGCTGACGTCGCACGTTCGCGCCATGGCGCACCGGTCGGTGACCGGCGAGCCGTTGCCGGAAGTGGATGTCAGTTTGTTTGACGAAATTTCTGCCGAATCTATGGCGCTTGCCCGTGAGGTAGTCGCCGCGTTTGGCAACCTTCCCGATGAAGAGGCCTGGCTGCTTTCAGTGCATTTCGAAGTCGCGAAAGACAACCTTTAAGGAGCAAAAAATGGAACAGATTACCGTCGTGATTGGCGATCGTTTGGGTAAAGGCCAGAAAGTGGCGGCCGGGGTAGAAAAAGCCGGTGGACGCGCAGTGGTCGTGCCGGGCGTGGCCGCGGACATGAAACTCGGCGATGTGATGAAAGCGGAAAACGCCACCTTTGGCATTTCGTTTTGCGGCAGCGGCGGCGCGGGTGCCATCACCGCGCAGACCAAATACGGCTACAAAGCCAAATACGGTATGCGCTCGGTGGATGAAGGCGTTACCGCCATCAATGAAGGCTGCAACGTGCTGGGGTTCGGCTTTATGGATAAAGAAGAGCTGGGCGAGCGTCTGGTACAGGCGTGGCAGAAGAAACACGGCGTCTGAGTATGAAAGAGCAATTCACCACCACGGTGAGAGTCTCCGGCAAAGGCGATGCCAAAGCGCGCGCCTTTGCTGACGCCCTGAACCACGTTCAGGGTGCGGTGATGAAAGCCTCGCCGCATATCTTACTGCGTATTGAGCCACAGGATGTGCAGGTTGTTCAAGCGCGTGAAACGGTGCGTAAAGAAGCCTTTTTGTTCTTCTTTTTGCGCCGGGAACGACGCACATACAGCGTGGAGCTGGATGTGACCGTCAACGTGACAGCCATCAATCTGGACAAGGTGGATTTCGTCGCGCAACGCTGATTCTGACTAAAAAGGGCAGACTAATGTTCCTGATAATATTAATAAAATCGCTCATTATCGGCGGCCTGGTTGGCGTCGGCGTGGGCGCTGGGGCTGCACGCATGTTTCATGCGCCTACCACACAGGGTATGGGCGCGTTTCGTACTTTAGGGGAACTCAACTCCTGTGAAGGGGACCCGGCTTCTCACTTCTCTTTCGGTCTGGGCTTCTTCTTCAACGCCTGGGCATCGTCGGTAGCGGCGGGCTCATTCACTCAGGATGTCGATCACCGCATTATCCCAAACTGGGGGGCGGCGGCGCTGATGGTTAAAAACCGCAACGTCGGCGAAACCCTGCACGATCCGAAGAAAATGGCCATCGCCTGCGGCGTTATCGGCATGATCGTGGTGACGTTCCTCAACCTCACCGCCTCTTCTGTGCCGGAAGCGTTGCAGGTTACCGCCGTGAAGGTGCTGGTGCCTGCGGCCAACCTGCTGGTCAATACCGTGATGCCGGTGATCTTCTGGCTGGCGGCCATCGACGCCGGTAAGAAATCCGGTTTCTGGGCCACTGTGTTCGGCGGCGCGGCGCAGCTGATCATGGGTAACGCCGTTCCGGGCCTGGTGTTAGGCATCCTGATCGGTAAAGGCGTTGAAGAGAGCGGCTGGAACCACGTCACCCGAGTGATGATGGTCGCCATCGTGCTGCTGTTCGTGCTGAGCGGCTTCTTCCGTGGCTTCGACATGAAGATGATCGAATCCTTCCATCTGACCGTGCCGAACTGGCTCGAACTGATCCACAACTCGCTGAGCGGCAAATAACGGAGGCCACAATGGAACAGAATAAAGGTTTTTGGTTTGCCGACTGGTCGTTCCCGATCTTCGTTGGCCTGCTCTCCTCCGGCGTGTTTGCCGGGACGCACATGTACTACCTGTACGGCATCGGCGCGTTTAACGAAGTGGCGTTCGTGGCGATGCTGAAAGCGGGTATCGATACCGGTTCGTATGGCGCGGTAGCGGCGTTTGGCGCGAGCTTCCTGTTTGCCCGCATTATCGAAGGCTCCCTGGTGGGGATCCTGGATATCGGTGGCGCGATCCAGACCGGCGTGGGCCTCGGCGTACCGGCACTGCTGCTGGGCGCGGGCATTGTCTTCCCGGTGGAGAACTTTATCGCCTCGCTGGCAACCGGTCTGGCGATTGGCCTGGTGATTGGTTACGTCATCATTCTGGCGCGTAAGTTCACTATCAACCAGAGCGATTCCACCTACGGAGCAGACGTGATGATGGGAGCCGGTAACGCCTCGGGCCGCTTCCTTGGGCCGCTGATCATCCTCAGCGCCATGACCGCGTCGATCCCTATCGGCATCGGTTCGCTGGTTGGCGCGCTGCTGTTTTACATCTGGCAGAAGCCGATCACCGGCGGGGCGATCCTCGGCGCGATGATTCTGGGTTCGATCTTCCCGATTGCCATCAGTTAAAACGTTAGCGGGCGTGTCAGCGCCCGCTTTTACAGGAGAGAGACATGTTTGATTTACTCCTGCGCCGTGCGCGTCTGGTCGACGATACGGTCTGTGATATCGCCGTCAAGGACGGCAAAATCGCCGCCCTCGGTGAGATAAACGGTCCGGCGGCGAAAACCGTTGATCTGCAGGGGGAGTGTTACGTCAGCGCCGGCTGGATTGACTCGCACGTTCACTGTTACCCGAAATCGCCGATTTATCACGACCAGCCGGACAGCATCGGCATCGCCACCGGCGTCACCACCGTGATTGATGCCGGTAGCACCGGGGCGGATGATATCGACGATTTTTATACTCTGACTCGCGAGGCCGCCACCGAGGTTTACGCCCTGCTGAATATCTCCCGCGTCGGCCTGATCGCCCAGAACGAGCTGGCGAACATGGCAAACATTGATGGCGAGGCGGTGAAGCAGGCGGTTAAACGCCACCCCGATTTTATCGTTGGCCTGAAAGCGCGCATGAGCAGCAGCGTGGTGGGCGAAAACGGCATTACGCCGCTGGAATGCGCCAAAGCGATGCAGCAGGAAAACGGCGATTTGCCATTGATGGTACACATCGGCAACAACCCGCCGGATCTGGATGAAATCACCGAGCGCCTGACGGCGGGCGACATCATTACCCACTGCTACAACGGCAAACCGAACCGTATTTTGACGCCGGGGGGTGAGCTGCGCGCGTCGGTCACCCGGGCAATCCAGCGCGGGGTGCGCCTTGACGTCGGCCATGGCACCGCCAGCCTGAGCTTTGCGGTGGCGAAGCGCGCCATCAGCCTGGGCATTCTGCCGCACACCATCAGCTCGGATATCTACTGCCGCAACCGCATCAACGGGCCGGTGTATTCACTGGCTAACGTGATGTCGAAATTTCTCGCCATCGGCATGTCGCTGCCGCAGGTCATCGACTGCGTGACCGCCAACGCCGCTGACGGCCTGAACCTGAAAACCAAAGGGCGGCTCCAGCCGGGTCTGGATGCCGACTTCACCCTCTTTACACTCAAGCGCCAGCCGACGCTGCTGGTGGATGCAGAAAACGACAGCTTACAGGCTGAGAAACTGCTGGTGCCGCTTGCCGCCGTGCGTGCGGGTAAGGGCTATATGACCGAACAAGGGAGCGCGGAACATGCCTTCGATTTTTGAGAAGTACCAGTTAAAACAGGTAATTAATACGTCAGGCCGTATGACCGCGCTGGGCGTGTCTACGCCGCGCCCGGAAGTGGTGGATGTGGCGATGGCGGGCATGAACCAGTACTTCGAAATGAAAGAT
The DNA here is from genome assembly GCF_014193285.1 of Atlantibacter sp. RC6. Lineage (GTDB taxonomy): Bacteria > Pseudomonadota > Gammaproteobacteria > Enterobacterales > Enterobacteriaceae > Atlantibacter. Next base: position 72,594 of record NZ_JACHZE010000013.1, on the reverse strand, counting down.
CTGGTGAACAAGACCGGCGAGTACATCGCAAAACTGCTGGATGTGGAAGGCGCGACCGTGGTCTCCTGCGCCTCGGCGGGGATCGCACAGTCGGTGGCGGCAGTGCTGGTTCAAGACAGCGACTGGTTGCTGGAAAACCTGCACGTCACGCCCATCGAGAATAACGAAATCGTGCTGCCGAAGGGCCATAACGTCAACTTCGGCGCGCCGGTCGGCACCATGGTGGCGCTGGGTGGCGGCAAACTGGTGGAAGCGGGCTATGCCAACGAATGCTCCGCCGCGCAACTGGCCGCGGCGATCACGCCACGCACCGCCGCCATTCTTTACATCAAATCCCACCACTGCGTGCAAAAAAGCATGCTCAGCGTGGAGCAGGCGGTGGTCGTGGCCCGCAAACATAACCTGCCGCTGATCGTCGACGCGGCGGCGGAAGAAGATCTGCAATGCTACTACCGCGCGGGCGCGGACCTGGTGATCTACAGCGGCGCAAAAGCCATCGAAGGGCCGACCAGCGGGCTGGTGATCGGCAAAACCCAGTACGTTGAGTGGGTGAAGCGCCAGACGGCGGGCATTGGCCGGGCGATGAAAGTCGGCAAAGAGGGCATTCTTGGCCTGACCTGCGCCATCGAGCTTTATCTGCATGCGCAGAAAGAGAGTGGGGCGGAGATGGTGGAAAAAATGACGCCGTTTATCGACGCGCTGAATACGCTTAACGGCGTGAGCGCCCGCGTGGTGTGGGACAGCGCCGGACGCGATATCGCCCGTACCGAAATCAAGTTTGATGAAGCCGTGACCGGCGTCGCTACCGGCGAGCTGGTGGAAGCCCTGAAGCAGGGCGAGTACGCCATTTACTTCCGCGGCTACAAAGCGAACGAAGGGATTATCGAAGCCGACGTGCGCAGCGTGGACCGCGCGCAACTGGAGATTGTGGCCCGCCGTATCGCCGAAGTGATTAATCAGGAGAAAACCGCATGAAACTGACCCCGAACTTTTACCGCGATCGCGTCTGCCTGAACGTGCTGGCGGGCTCAAAGGACAATGCCCGCGAAATCTATGAAGCGGCGCAAGGACATGTGCTGGTAGGCGTACTCTCCAAAAACTACCCGGACGTCGCCAGCGCGGTAGCGGATATGCGGGAATACGCGGCGCTTATCGACAATGCGCTGTCGGTTGGTCTCGGCGCGGGCGATCCGAACCAGTCGGCGATGGTCAGCGAAATCTCCCGCCAGGTGCAGCCGCAGCACGTCAACCAGGTGTTTACCGGCGTCGCCACCAGCCGCGCGCTGCTGGGGCAAAACGACACGGTAGTCAACGGCCTGGTATCGCCAACCGGTACGCCGGGCAAAGTGAAAATCTCCACCGGCCCGCTCAGCAGTAAAGCGGCGGACGGCATTGTGCCTGTCGATACCGCTATCGCCTTGTTGAAAGACATGGGCGGCAGCTCGATTAAATATTTCCCGATGGGCGGCCTGGCCTGCCGCGACGAGTACCAGGCGGTGGCGGAAGCCTGCGCCCGTAACGACTTCTGGCTGGAGCCTACCGGCGGCATCGATTTAGAAAACTTCGGCGAGATTTTGCAGATTGCTCTGGATGCAGGCGTCTCAAGAATCATTCCTCACATCTATAGTTCGATTATTGATAAGGTGAGCGGAAACACCCGCCCGGACGATGTGCGCCAGTTGTTGGCCATTACCCGGGCGTGCGTAGGCTAAGAGCGAGGAGAGTGACGTGCGATTCCCCAACCAACGTTTAGCGCAACTGTTTGATATGTTGCAAAACGAAACGCTGCCGCAAGATGAACTGGCGCAGCGGTTGTCGGTGTCCACACGTACCGTTCGCGCCGATATCACGGCGCTGAATGCGTTGCTGACGCAGCATGGCGCGCAGTTCGTGCTGAGCCGGGGTAACGGTTATCAGCTGAGAATCGATGACTCGGCGAGTTATCAGATCCTGCAAACCCAGCAGCCGACCGCGCTGCGTATTCCGCGTACCAGCCAGGAGCGGGTGCACTATCTGATGGTGCGTTTCCTGACCTCGGCGTTCTCGATAAAGCTGGAAGATTTGGCTGATGAATGGTTCGTCAGCCGCGCCACGCTGCAAAATGATATGGCGGAAGTGCGCGAGTGGCTGCGGCGTTATCAGCTGACGCTGGAAACCCGGCCCCGTCACGGCATGAAGCTGTTTGGCAGTGAAATGGCGATCCGCGCCTGTCTGACCGATCTGCTGTGGACGCTGGCCCAGCAGGATCCGGCTCATCCGCTGGTGACCGAAGAGGCGCTTAACGCGGGCATGCCGGAACGGTTACAGCCGATCCTGCGGGACATTTTTAGCCGCTTTCGTATTCGTCTTACCGATGAAGGCGAGCTGTTTTTACGCCTGTATTGCGCGGTGGCGGTGCGGCGCATCAGCGAAGGCTATCCGCTGTCGGAGTTTGTTGGCGAAGAGGTGGCAGAACCGGTAGGCCATGCGGCGCGCGAACTGGCAGGCGTGCTGCAACGGCTGGCGGAAAAACCGCTGTCGGCTTTTGAAGAGAACTGGTTAAAAGTGCATATCGCCGCGCGCCAGGTGCAGGAGATCGCGCCCAGCACCATCAACGCCGATGATGAAGAAGCGCTGGTTAACTACATCCTCAATTTCATCAACACCCAGTACAACTACAACCTGCTGAACGACCAGCAACTGCATGCCGATATGCTCACCCACGTCAAAACCATGATCACCCGGGTGCGCTATCAAATCATGATCCCCAATCCGCTGCTGGATAACATCAAGCAGCATTACCCGATGGCGTGGGATATGACGCTGGCGGCGGTGTCGGGCTGGGTGAAATACACGCCCTACACCATCAGCGAAAACGAAATCGGCTTTCTGGTGCTGCATGTCGGCGTTGGGCTGGAGCGCAGCTACAACATTGATTACCAGCGCCAGCCGCGCGTGCTGCTGGTGTGCGATGCCGGTAACGCCATGGTGCGGATGATCGAAGCGGTGATGGCGCGCAAATATCCGCAGATCGACATCACCCGCACCCTGACGCTGCGCGACTATGAGCAGCGGGAAAGCATCAGTGAAGACTTCGTGATCGCCACCGCGCGCATCAGCGAGAAAGACAAACCGGTGGTGCAGATTGCGCCATTCCCTACCGACTATCAGCTGGAGCAAATCGGCAAGCTGGTGCTGGTGGATCGCACCCGTCCGTGGATGCTGAACAAGTATTTCGACGCCGCCCATTTCCGCATTATCGACGGCGCGATGGACCAGCAGACGCTGTTTAAAACCCTGTGCGATCAGTTGCAGGACGAAGGCTTTGTCGATGGGGAGTTTCTCGACTCGGTGGTTGAGCGCGAGGCCATCGTGAGTACGATGCTGGGAGACAGCATCGCGCTGCCCCACGCCCTGGGTCTGTTAGCAAAAAAAACCGTGGTCTATACCGTACTGGCCCCGCAGGGGATTGCCTGGGGCGACGAAACGGCGCACGTGATCTTTTTACTCGCCATCAGTAAAAGCGAGTATGAAGAGGCAATGGCGATTTACGATATTTTTGTCACTTTCCTGCGGGAGCGCGCCATGGCGCGGCTGTGCGGATGCCGGAGTTTTGCGGAGTTTAAGGCGGTGGCGATGGAGTGCGTCAGCCGGTTTTAAACGGCTGACGTGATGCGCGGTTATCTCAAATGATGAACCACCTGATTGCTACTGCCGCGCCAGATCAGCGCCGGGTCTTTCAGATCCTGGACAAACTTGCCGTCCACCAACACGTTGATCAGATCAACCACCTGCATCTGGTCGGCGTTCAGTTCATCCAGTTTATAACCGGTCCATAGCCAGATATCTTTGCCCGCACACTCGGCGCGAATGCGCTGCACCAGCGCCAGAATATCCGGCACATTTTGCGGATGCAGCGGATCGCCGCCGGACAGGGAGATCCCCTGGCGGGGGATGCGCGTATCGTTGAGATCGCTGATGATCCGGTCTTCCATCTCTCGGGTGAACGGCTGGCCTGAATTCAGCCGCCAGGTGCTTTTGTTGTAACACCCGGGGCATTCATGGACGCACCCTGACACAAACAGGGTGCAGCGCGTGCCGGGCCCGTTGACGATGTCGACGGGGTAATACTGATGGAAATTCATTACCCTAACTGCCCATTCCCTAAATGCTTGACGCGGCGCTTCACTTCTTCCTGCTTGCCGGCGTTGAACGGACGCGCATCCGGGCTGCCCAGATAACCACAAACGCGACGGGTCACTGACACGCGGGCCGCATCGTGGTTGCCGCATTTCGGGCAGGTAAAGCCTTTGCTGGTGCACTCGAATTCACCGGTGTAGCCGCACTCGTAGCACTCGTCGATCGGAGTATTGGTGCCGTAATACGGCACGTGCTGATAGCTGTAATCCCAGACGTCTTCCAGCGCTTTCAGGTTGTGCTGAATATTCGGGTATTCCCCGTAGCAGATGAACCCGCCGCTGGCTAACGGAGGATAGGGCGCTTCAAAGTCGATCTTGTCGTACGGGTTAACTTTCTTCTCCACGTCGAGGTGGAAGCTGTTGGTGTAGTAGCCTTTATCGGTCACGCCCGGCACCACGCCGAAATCGGCGGTATCGAGACGGCAGAAGCGATCGCACAGGTTTTCGCTCGGGGTGCTGTAGAGGCTGAAACCGTAGCCGGTCTCTTCTTTCCAGCGATCTACCGCGCGACGCAGGTGCTCAACGATCTCCACCGCTTTCTGGCGCAGCGCGGCGCTATCATACACGTGCTCATTGCCAAACAGCGCGTTGATGGTTTCATGGATGCCGATATAGCCCAGCGAGATCGACGCGCGGCCATTTTTGAAAATTTCCGATACGTCATCATCGGCTTTCAAACGCACGCCGCAGGCGCCTTCCATATACAGGATCGGCGCGACGCGGGCTTTTACGCCTTCCAGACGGGCGATACGGGTCATCAGCGCTTTACGCGCCAGCACCAGCCGTTCATCCAGCAGCGCCCAGAACGCGGCTTCATCGCCTTTGGCTTCCAGCGCGATACGCGGCAGGTTAAGACTGATCACGCCGAGGTTGTTGCGTCCATCGTGGATCTGTTCGCCGTTTTCGTTCTCATACACGCCCAGGAAGCTGCGGCAGCCCATCGGGGTTTTGAACGAGCCGGTGACTTTTACTACCTGGTCGTAGTTGAGAATGTCCGGGTACATGCGCTTGCTGGCGCATTCAAGGGCCAGTTGTTTGATGTCATAGTTAGCGTCGCCAAATTTGTGGTTCAGCCCGTCGCGGATAGCGAACACCAGTTTCGGGAACACGGCGGTTTTGCGGTTTTTACCCAGCCCGGCGATACGGTTACGCAGGATGGAGGTCTGGATCAGGCGTGATTCCCAGCTGGTGCCGAGGCCAAAACCGAACGTCACGAACGGCGTCTGGCCGTTGGCGGTATGCAGCGTATTCACCTCGTATTCCAGCGACTGGAACGCGTCGTAGCACTCTTTTTCGGTGCGGGAACGGGCATAGCCGTCCGCATCCGGGATCTGCCACTCCTCAGCCACCTTACGGTGTTTTTCCAGGCTGGCGGTGACAAACGGGGCCAGCACTTCGTCGATACGGTTAATGGTGGTGCCGCCGTAAATATGGCTGGCGACCTGGGCGATAATCTGCGCGGTCACAGCGGTGGCGGTGGAGATGGATTTCGGCGGCTCGATTTCCGCGTTGCCCATCTTAAAGCCCTGGGTCAGCATGCCTTTCAGATCGATCAGCATACAGTTGAACATCGGGAAGAACGGCGAGTAGTCCAGATCGTGGTAGTGGATATCTCCACGTTCGTGTGCCTGTACCACATCGCGCGGCAGCAGGTGCTGGCGGGCATAGTGTTTGGCGACAATCCCGGCCAGCAGATCGCGCTGGGTCGGGATCACTTTGCTGTCTTTGTTGGCGTTTTCGTTAAGCAAAGCGGAGTTGGTTTGTTCCACCAGACCGCGAATTTCCTGGTTCAGGCGGCCGCGCTTTTCGCGAGAAATATCGCGGTCGTGGCGATATTCAATGTAGGCGCGCGCCAGCTGCTTATAGTTGCCGGCCATCAGCTGGTTTTCAACGGCGGTCTGGATTTCACCGATATCCACCTGGCTGCGCCCTTGCATCTGGGCACTGACAATTTCTGCGACGGTGGCGCAGTAATCTGCGTCATCGACTCCCGCAGCTTTAGCGGCACGAAGAATCGCTTCTCTGATGCGCTCTGACTTGAAAGGTACTTTGCACCCATCGCGTTTCATCACATGCGGTGTCATGATCACTCCATATTAAAGAACAGGTTATCCACAGAGGCACAGAGACAGACAGGGCGCATTTTCGTTATTGCGTTCATAGACATCCCTGAATCTGGCCGTTTTTATCCACAGCGTAGCGCTGAACCCGTCAGCTGGATACGCTGTAATAGTAGTCGATTAATACAATATATAGCGGCAGGTCGCATTTTAAATACTATATGTAGTGATTTGCATCAAAGATGTTTGAGATTTCTTTGATGTAGAACAAGGTAAAATTTTGGTGGCTGCAATGATGGGCAACGTGCGCAGAGGAAATTTTAATTTAAGATAAATCGAGGAAATTCATGATGAAAAAATAACCGGCGGCGGGTTTGCCCCCGGTTCAGGATTACTGCTGGAGCCAGTAAACGGCTTCAAACGGGCGTAGGGTGGTTTCCGTCGGCGTGAGACTGGCGTCCGGGTAGTTGCTCATCAGCACTTGCCAACTGCCGTCGATTTTTTCCGGCATCCACCACTGATTTTCCCGGCTCAGGTTCGCTATCACTATTAACTGCTGGCCCTGCCATTCACGGCGATAGCACCATAAAAATGGATGATCCGGCAGTAAATCGTGGTAGTTGCCCCAGGTGAATATCGGCCATGCTTTGCGCAGGCGTATTAACTCGCGATAGGCATGGAACACAGAATCCGGGTCCGCCTGGGCGCTTTCGGCGTTGATGGTGTCAAAGTTATCGCACAGGCCAATCCACGGTTTGCCGCGGGTGAAGCCGGCATTTTCACTGGCGTCCCACTGCATCGGCGTGCGGCTGTTATCGCGCGACTTTGCCGCGAGGATCGCCAGCAGCTCTTCGGCATTCCGCCCCTGGGCGCGCAATTCAGCGAACATATTGTGGCTTTCCACATCGCGATAATCGGTGATGCGCGCAAAATGCGGGTTGGTCATCCCCAGCTCTTCACCCTGGTAGATATAGGGCGTGCCCTGCATTCCGTGCAACACCATCGCCAGCATTTTCGCCGCCGGAACGCGCAGCTCGCCTTCATCGCCGAAGCGCGACACGATACGCGGCTGATCGTGGTTACACCAGAACAGCGCGTTCCATGCGATGTTATGCATCCCCTGCTGCCAGTGGCGGAAAATGGCCTTCAGCGCCACATAGTCCGGAGCCGCCAGCGTCCACTTTAGCCCGCCGGGGTAATCCACCTTCAGGTGATGGAAGTTAAAGGTCATAGACAGCTCGCCGCCATCCAGCGCGGCGTATTGCTGGCAGTGCGCCAGAGTGGTGGAGGACATCTCGCCCACGGTCATCAGGCCGCGCGGCTTAAAGACATCCCGGCTGAACTCCTGCAAAAATTCGTGGATGCGCGGGCCGTCGGTATAAAAGCAACGCCCGTCGCCGCCGTCGACATCGTCGGTGAAATCCTGGGATTTGGAGACCAGGTTAATCACATCGAGCCGCAAACCATCCACGCCGCGATCGGCCCAGAACTCGCAGACTTTTTTTAGTTCCGCCCGCACCTGCGGGTTTTCCCAGTTGAGATCCGCCTGCTCTGGCGCAAACAGGTGCAGATAGTACTGGCCGCTCTCGGCATGCCAGCGCCAGGCGCTGCCGCCGAACTTCGAGCGCCAGTTGGTAGGGCACACATCCGGCGTGCCGTCGCGCCAGATGTAAAACTGGCGATACGGGCTTTGCGGCTTCACCGCCTGGTGAAACCAGTCATGTTGGGTCGAGGTGTGGTTAAACACCATATCGAGGATAACGCGAATGCCCCGATCGTGGGCTTCGGCCACCAGCCGGTCAAAATCATCCAGCGTGCCGTAGGTGGGATCGATGGCGGTGTAGTTCGCCACGTCATACCCGTTATCCACCTGGGGCGAGATATAGAACGGCGTCAGCCAGATGGCGTCCACCCCGAGGGTTTTCAGATAGTCGAGCCGCCGGGTGACACCGGCTAAATCGCCGGTGCCGCTGCCCGTGGTGTCCTGAAAGCTCTTTGGATAAATTTGATAGATAACCCCGTGTTGCCACCAGGGAGGCGTCGCTGTCATAACCTTACCTGCTTAAGTTGAAAGAACCCGGAACCTGAATTACACAACTAACAAAGTGCCCTGACGAAATTTACGACGGTAAAGCACCGTGGTCAGAACAATAGGGATCACGATGGCAATCAGCATTGCCAGGCCAAACACTTCCCAGTAGCGCGGTTGAATCGACAGGATGCCCGGCAGGCCGCCGACGCCGATACCGTTGGCCATGACGCCACTCAGCCCACACAGCAGCCCGGCGAGGCCGGAACCGATCATGGCGCACAGCATCGGGAAGCGGTATTTCAGGTTAATCCCGTACATGGCAGGTTCGGTCACGCCGAGATAGGCGGAAATCGCCGCCGGGACCGAGATCTCCCGCTCGTTGTGTTTACGGCTGACGATAATAATGCCCACCACCGCAGACGCCTGGGCGATGTTGGACAGCGCAATCAGCGGCCAGACCGGCGTACCGCCGAGGCTCTGGATCATCTGCATATCAATAGCCAGCGTGGTCTGGTGCACCCCGGTGATCACCAGCGGCGCGTACAGGAAACCAAACAGCGCCGCGCCAATCGGGGCGAAACTGCCGGTCATCAGGTGACGCACCGCCCAGGCGACGCCGTCGCCAATCAGGCGGCCAAACGGGCCGATGAACGCGTGGGCGAGGAATACCGCCAGAATCAGCGAACACACCGGTACGACAACCAAGTATAGATAATCAGGTACGATGCGTTTCAGGCGGGTTTCGATAAACCCGAGCGCCAGGCCCGCCAGCAGAGCCGGGATCACCTGGGCCTGATAGCCTACTTTGGCGATGGTAAACAGCCCGAAGTTCCACACCTCCGGCACTTGCGTGCCCAACAAATAGGCATTCATCAATTGCGGAGAGACCAGGGTCACGCCGAGCACAATCCCGAGGATCGGCGTCCCGCCCATTTTGCGCACCGCCGACCAGCAGATCCCCACCGGCAGATAGAAGAAGATGGCTTCGCCGATCAGCCACAGAAAGTCATAGATGGCTTGCAGCGACGGATGCATTTGCGCCAGGGTCTGGCCGTTGCTCATCGGCACATCGCCAATCACATTCCGAAAGCCGAGGATCAAGCCGCCGCTGATCAGCGCGGGCAGCAGCGGGAAGAAGATCTCCGCAAAGTGCGAAATCAACTGCTCGTGCCATTTCATATTGGCGCGCGCCGCCTGTTTGGCCTGCTCTTTATTTGCCGAACTGTGGCCGGTGGTAGCGATCAGCGCCTGGTAATAATCCCCAACGTTGGTGCCGATCACTACCTGGAACTGCCCGGCGTTGGTGAAACAGCCTTTCACCATCGGCAGGGTTTCAATGGCTTTGGGATCAGCTTTGGCCGGGTGGTTCAACACAAAGCGCAGGCGGGTAATGCAGTGGGTCACCGTGGCGATATTGTCGCGGCCACCTACTAATTCGATCAGCCGATCGATTTCCTGTTGTTTAACTTTGCTCATCGTGAAGCCTCATGGCAGAGAGACGGAAGCGTGAAGAAGGAACGGAAAACAAGGGTAAACATTCTTGCGTTTCGGGAAAATGGGAACGTTCCCGAAACGAAGCCGCGATCACACAAATCGTTTTTTCGCCGGGTTAGATCAACGATGAGGGGATAATGATCTGCCGGGGATCGCTGCTTTGGGTGATCTGGGCGATCAGCTGCAACGCCGCCTGGCGACCCGCTTCGGCATAACCGGGATCAACGGTGATAATCTCCGGGTGCAGGAACTTCAGCAGCGGCGTGTTGCCGACGCTGGCAAGCTGAATGGGCTTTGCGTGATGCTGCTGTAGAAACTTGCTTGCGCCGATAGCCAGCGTATCCGTGGCGCACACCAGCGCGGAGGTGTCGTCATGCAGCACGTCGGCCACGCGCTCGTAGCCCTGTTTCATCGCCAGGCCCGGCAGTACGGCGTGGGGCATAAGATGATGGGCGTCGCAAAAAGCCAGATAGGCGTGATGGCGGCGCATCCCGGTGGTGACATCGCTGTGCGGCACGCCGAGATAGCTGATATGGCGGTGGCCCTGCTGATATAAACGCTGCATCAACATCTGGATCGCGCCTTCATCGTCGTAACACACCGAGGTAAATCCCGCCGCGTCCCGCGCCATCAGCACCAGCATTGAACGCCACGGCGCCAGTTGCGCCTCATCAATGCCGGTAAATCCAAACAGGATCACCCCATCGATATTGCGCTGGCGCAGAATGCGCAGATGCTCTTCGACCCGCGCCGGGGAGAACTGGCTTTCCATCATGATCGGGTCGTAACCCTGCTCATACAGGCAGGGGAGCATGGTCTGGACGGCAAGGTTTTCAGACAGAGAATCCAGACGGGTGACGATGATCGCTACCACTTTGTCGCTCTGGCCGCGCATGGCGCGCGCGGAACGGGAAGGGGAAAACCCCTGCTGGCGCATCACCGCCTCGACGCGCTCGCGGGTGCGTTCGCTGACGCCGCTCTCATTATTCAGCACGCGCGATACGGTGGATTTGCCCACGCCGCTTAAGCGCGCAATGTCTTTAATGGTCAGCCGGTTTTGCATCCCTGTCGCCTGTTGTGGTTAGAGAAAGTAGATAAAAGAACATAATGCTAACCAACCGCGGCACAATGAGCAAAATCTGGTTTACGTTTGGTTTATGTCACAGGCGCTATAGTGACGGCGCTCAATATTCATCGTGTGGAGTAAACACGCACGTCCTTTTTGATTTTACCGGAGGCTCTATGGATCCCGATCCCACCCCGCTTCCCTTAACGGGAACTCTGTTCCGGTAAAGCGCGCCTTTTAGCCGCTGCTTTACCGGATGCGTAAAGCAGTGGCGCAACGTCGTCCCTGCAAAAATTTGTGCCTGCCAGGCGGCTTTGTCCTGCCGGCAGCCCAGCAGCGCCTCAGGATTGAGGCGTAGAGGGACTTTTTATGCTGTTGAAAAACATTACCCGGTTGCTCGCGCAACTGAACCGTCATCTTCCTCGCCGTCTGATGCAGCGCGACCCGCTGCCGGAAGGCAAAGTGTGGCCTCAGGAAACCCCGCCCACGACCTTAACCACGCAGTGCCTTGCGGTATCGCGCATGAGCGAAACCGAGCTATGGCGCATTTATTCCACTCATCCGGAAGGGTTAAACCCTCGGGAAGTAGAGGATGCGCGTGAGCAATTTGGGCCCAACCAGATCCCGGCGCAGCGCCCTGCGCCCTGGTATTTACATCTGTGGAACTGCTATCGCAACCCGTTCAACCTGCTGCTGACGGCGCTGGGTATTCTCTCCTACGCCACCGAAGACGATCTGTTTGGCGCGGGGATTATCGCGCTGATGGTGGGGATCTCGACGCTGCTGAATTTCATCCAGGAAGCGCGCTCTACCAAAGCGGCGGACGCGTTAAAAGCCATGGTCAGCAACACCGCCACGGTATTGCGGGTGGTGAATGACAAAGGCGAATGCCAGTGGATGGAATTGCCCATCGACCAGTTGGTGCCGGGAGATATCATCAAGCTGGCGGCGGGCGACATGATCCCCGCCGATCTGCGGGTCATCAAAGCGCGGGATCTGTTTATTGCCCAGGCATCGTTAACCGGTGAATCTCTGCCGGTGGAAAAACAGGCTCAGACCCGCGATCCTGATCAGCAAAACCCGCTTGAGTGCGACAACCTGTGCTTTATGGGCACCACCGTGGTCAGCGGTACTGCCCAGGCGATGGTGATCGCCACCGGCGGTAGCACCTGGTTCGGGCAGCTGGCCGGGCGCGTGAACGAGCAGGAGAGCGAGCCGAACGCCTTCCAGCAGGGTATCAGCCGCGTCAGTATGCTGCTGATCCGCTTTATGCTGGTGATGGTGCCGGTAGTGTTGATGATTAATGGCTTCACCAAAGGCGACTGGTGGGAGGCGGCGCTGTTCGCGCTGTCGGTGGCGGTGGGCTTAACCCCGGAAATGCTGCCGATGATCGTGACTTCTACGCTGGCGCGCGGCGCGGTTAAGTTGTCGAAGCAAAAAGTGATCGTTAAGCATCTGGACGCGATCCAGAACTTTGGCGCTATGGATATCCTGTGTACCGATAAAACCGGGACGCTCACCCAGGACAAAATCGCTCTCGAGAATCATACCGACGTGTTTGGCCGCGTCAGCCAGCGGGTGCTGCATAACGCATGGCTCAACAGCCATTATCAGACCGGATTGAAGAACCTGCTGGACACCGCGGTGCTGGAAGGCGTGGATGCGCCGGAAGCGCTGGAGCTGTCGGCGCGCTGGCGTAAAGTGGATGAGATCCCGTTTGATTTTGAACGCCGTCGTATGTCGGTGGTGGTGGCGGAAAATGACGACGCTCATCTTTTGATCTGCAAAGGCGCGCTCCAGGAGATCCTCAATGTCTGCACGCGGGTGCGCCATGGCGAGGAGATCGTGACGCTGTGCGACACCATGCTGCAACGCATCCGCAAAGTCACCGATAACCTGAACCGCCAGGGGCTGCGTGTCGTGGCGGTCGCCAGCAAAGCGCTGCCCGCCAGAAGTGAAGATTATGGCCGGGTGGATGAATCGGATCTGATCCTCGAAGGCTACATCGCGTTTCTCGATCCGCCGAAAGAGACGACCGCACCGGCGTTAAAAGCGCTGAAAGAGAGCGGGATCACCGTGAAGATCCTGACCGGCGACAGCGAGCTGGTGGCCGCTAAAGTGTGTCATGAAGTGGGGCTGAATCCGGGCCGACCGGTGGTGGGGAGCGAAATCGAACCGTTAAGCGACAGGGAGCTGGCGCAGCTGGCGTTACGCACCACGCTGTTTGCCCGTCTGACGCCGCTGCATAAAGAGCGCATCGTGCGGCTGTTGCGTGGGGAAGGGCACGTGGTGGGCTTTATGGGCGACGGCATCAACGACGCGCCCGCGCTGCGGGCGGCGGACATTGGCATCTCCGTGGATGGCGCCGTGGATATTGCGCGAGAAGCGGCGGATATCATCCTGCTGGAAAAGAGCCTGATGGTGCTGGAAGAGGGCGTGATCGAAGGGCGTCGAACCTTCGCCAATATGCTCAAGTACATCAAGATGACCGCCAGTTCGAACTTTGGTAACGTGTTCAGCGTGCTGGTAGCGAGCGCCTTCCTGCCGTTCCTGCCGATGCTGCCGATCCACTTACTGATCCAGAACCTGCTGTACGATGTGTCCCAGGTGGCGATCCCGTTTGATAACGTCGATGATGATCAGATCGAGAAGCCGCAGCGCTGGAACCCGGCAGATCTTGGCCGCTTTATGATCTTCTTTGGGCCAATCAGTTCTATCTTCGACATCCTGACGTTCTGCGTGATGTGGTGGGTATTCAAGGCCAACGTGCCGGAAGCGCAAACCTTGTTCCAGTCCGGCTGGTTTGTGGTGGGTCTGCTGTCCCAGACCTTAATCGTGCATATGATCCGTACCCGGCGGGTGCCGTTTATCCAGAGCCGCGCCGCCTGGCCGCTACTGGTGATGACGCTGATTATCATGGTGGTGGGTATCGTGCTGCCGTTCTCGCCGCTGGCGCCGTATCTGCAACTTCAGGCACTGCCGCTGAGCTACTTTCCATGGTTAGCGGGGATCCTGCTGGGATATATGACGCTGACGCAACTGGTGAAAGGGTTTTATGTGCGCCGGTATGGGTGGCAGTAACGACAAAAAAGCCAGTCGAGAGACTGGCTTTTCCATGTCAACCTGCTGAAAAATCAGCGACGAACCGCAATCGCTTCAATCTCAATCTTCACGTCTTTTGGCAGACGGGCGACTTCCACACAGGAACGCGCCGGGAAGGTCGCGTTATGCTCGGTGAAGAAGGCTTCATAGGTGGCGTTAACCGTAGCGAAATCATTGAGATCTTTCACGAAAACGGTGGTTTTCACGATATCGCCCACTTTAAGGCCAGCGGCTTCAACGATGGCTTTCACGTTTTCCAGAGACTGACGCGCTTGCGCAGAGACATCATCGGAAACCGCGCCGGTTTTCGGGTCCACCGGGATCTGACCGGAGGTGATGATCATACTGCCAAGGTCTACACCCTGAACATAAGGGCCGATAGCTGCGGGTGCATTTTCCGTCGCGATAGTGCGGGACATACTCTCTCCTGAAGTTAACAGCGCTGAAACGCATTTTCGTTAAGGTTCTTCTTCCTCAGCAAGTCCAGTAAATAACTATTACTGGCGAAAGCCGGGGGCGAACGCAATCTACTATAACACTCTGCGCCTCGCCCTACGATACGGAAACCTGCAAACCCGCGTGGGCAAGAATGGGTTGGCGTAAAGTTTCCGTGTCCATAAAGCTTTACGATTCAAATGTTTTTCAGCATTGTCGCTTCGGGGTTAAAACTGTTGATCACCTGCACGTAATGTTTTCGCTGAAACTCCGTAAATTCAGTTTCCGTGCTTAAGGTAAACATAATGATTGCACGATTCGCCGGATTGCGAATCGCGTGCCACGGCAATTTTATAAGCGACTGGACCTGTTTAAACTTTTTGCCATCCTGTAAAAAACGGTTCGAGACCTGGACGACGGGCAGCCTGGCGGGACCAATTTCATGAGTCAGTAACTTCCCATCCATTTCAAACGCGGGCAAAGAATTACGCATGGTATTGATTTGCTGCTCGCAAAACTGCTCCAGCGTCTGGTCTTCGTCAAGCCATGTACGGTTTACAAGGATATTGTATTCCATGCCCTCAGGACCCCTGAACATTAATATATTTACGCTCCTGTCCAGCACCGGTGCCAACGTCACAATACTGCCTTCATACAGCCAATAATTAACCGTATTCTTTTCCATGAACAAACAACCTCAATTGATAAGATGATTTTGAATCAAGGGAATGATTTCAATGCGCCGATTTTTCAAATGGGCCGCATCGCTATCTTCTCTTGTCATCGGTTGGGTATCGCCAACGCCCTGGGTAATAAAAATGTCTTTAGGCAAACCCGATTGCGCTACTAAAAAATCGCGCACGGTATCCGCCCTGCGTTTAGAGAGCTGCATATTATTTTGATGAGAACCGGTATTGTCGGCATGCCCAATAATTAAAAAGCGCGTATTGGTGCTTCGCTTAAACACAGGAATTAGCGCTTTAAGATCGCTTTGCGTGGAGGGGATGATATCCGCTTCGCCTGGCGCGAAAAGTGAAAGCGACTGTGTTGCGTTATAGAGCGCAAGGCGATGAAACTCTTCGGTCGCGCTATCAATCTGTGAGATAAGTTGAGCACAGCGGCTAAAACCCCAGTTCAGAAAGATCAAACGGTTCTGACAGGCTAGTAGCTCTTGCCGGTCATATTCGAGCGCATCCAAAGCATCAAATTTATCTTGCCAGGCGGCAGTGTCAATCTGACTAAACTGTTGGAGCTTAAGCTGAACCTGTTTGCTTCGATACATTTCCGTCCAGGCCGCTACCCCCATGCTCAGCGCGATAATCAGGACGGTTCCCCATAATCTGACCGGCCATTTTTTTATGGGTTTCTCATAAACGACTTTCCCACCAGTGGGATTATATTGTGTTAGTGTGTACTCACTATTGTGGATTTGCGGGAAAGGTAGCGTAGTGCCCGATCCAGATAATACGGGTAACAGGCCAAATCTTTCTTGTAACCATCGCGACCATGCGCCATGGCGAACAAAACCCGTACCGTAATCAGCAACAAGCAAACTGTTTAGCTTTATACCAGGCAATAAAAAGATTTTATTCAGTGCATTCATTATCCCGGTCTTATCCATCCAGTGAAACAGATTCTCGCTAAGTGCGTAGCGTTGGAGCGCGAAAAGAGAATCACTGGCGTATCCCTGGCGTAACTGCTCAAACAGCGCTTTGCGCGCATCCTCCAGAGAAAGCGTATGGCTAAATGATATATTTGCGTCGCCAGACCAGATCGCGCTATCGGGATCCCAGGAGAGTCGTTCCTGACTCAGTTGCGCGTAAATGGCTAATAAACAAGGAAGCGGGTGCTGCGATGTTAATAAACCCAGTGCGTGCCGCCATTGTTCAAGCTGAGAGATCAGCGCATCGGCGGTAATATGTCCATCGGGTAACAAAGGAAAATAGGCCATAAAGCGAGCATTCTTATAGCGCTGCCTGGCAAGACTTAATCTGCTCGCTAAATTCTGCGCTTCTGGCTCGGTTATCCAGACAGCCTGAGAGTGAGGATCATCGTCAGTTGCCGTCTCGCCATCAATAAACCATCGTGAGGCATAAGGGCCAATGATAAAAAAAACCAGATAACGCTTTTCAGGCGAGAGTACGGGTTCATCGCTGGCCTTAACGTTACGCGGTTTACATTTAAGCGCAGCAAAAAAAAACAACACGCTACCCAACAGAAATAACAGATTCCAGCCAATATGCGAATAAAAACCGCAACCTGCCAGCAAGAGTACTATCCCTGCACCGGCGAAAATTTCAGACTTAAAAATCAGAAAAAACGATTTCATTTTATGTTATCTCAGGCTGTGAAACAGAAAAAACCATAAACCAACCAGCAATGCGCCAGCCGAAATGAGCTGGATACAAAATAAAACCGTTTGGCGCCATGAGATTTGAGTTTCCTGCGCGAGCGTCTGCTGTGTATCTTCCGGATGGATATCGTGGTTTATCTCAGCGATGTTGCTACTGTTCATTGTTGAAAAATTCGCGGTATTGACACGAGTTTGCCCTGTCAGGAATACGGTGAATGCTTTAAAGAGAGTATCGCGTGGCCCACTGTCATTAAGTAGTCGAGCGGTCAAGATTTTTGAATCTGTATCATCGTTGCCATAGCCATAAAAAAAGGCTTCCAGCGAATACCCTTGCCAGGAAAGGCCACTTTGACGGCAATTCTCATGTGCGCTGCTATCGATATGACGGCAAAAAAGCCGCAGCAACAGATCGACGGTTTCTTCTTCATATCCTTGCTCGGTTAACTGATGAGTCAACAGTTCAAGTAAATTGATTGTCTTCAGCTGAATATCCGCAAGCGAGGGGATAACAGCATTAAATTTAAGCGACGTATCAATAGCCGCAATTTGATTAAAAATAGCTTCTGTTTTCACCACATTCTCTCTATGGTTTCTCCCCAGCCTTGGGTGTTTATATAAGGGCAAATCCTTACCGCATGGGGTTTTAAGAGCTTGAGAGATGAAAACTCAATATCAATTTTAAGATCATCACCCTCTTGCTTAAACAAAGAAGCCACATCATTTTTATCTACTTCGATTTTCTCTAATAAAGTATTTTGTTTATCGTAAATACCGATGTGCCACCATGCGATATCTTCTCTGGAAATATCCAGTTGGCCTGCCGGGATAACAATTTTTTTTTGGTTAGGGTAAATAACACTCGTAAAAAGGTCATTTTCCACCTGGGATTGATCGCTAAAAAAACCAATCCGATCCTTGCCGATGACTGCCGGTAACACAGCACGCCGCTGAAAAAATACGCCTGCATGTAATTCAAGTTCTTTGAGTGTGCGCTGCGTCCCGAGCGTAAATCTTCCTAAATCAGCGGGTTGCGACTCAAGGCCGAACAGAGAGCGAACCCGATATTTGGAAAGCTTGTCTTTTTCCCACCAGGCGGTTTCGATCAGGCCAGCTGCTTTTGCTTCGCTGTTATGGTCACTCCATACTTTATTGTGCTGCCGGCGACCATAATAATGCCAGATTAATAAAATGTGTGGGTAGTACACATCATATCCATGAGTAAATGCGCGGGCTGACATAGCGATTTCTTCCCCCGCAAAGAATATTTGTGGATCGTTTGGCACCTCTTTCACAAAAGCCCCATCCGCAAAAATAAACCCACCCGCCAGGTAGCATCCTCTGACAGGTGAGTCCCCCTCAAACGGCATAGCCTTTAACATGACGATGTTATGCGCGTTAAACTCCCTGAAGATCAGGCGGTTGACTTTTTGCGCTTTTTTTTGCTCATTGCCCGGCTCGTAAGCGGGTGGATAGCCAGATAAAACAGGCTTTGGGCTTTGCGAACGAAGCGATTCCAGTAACGTTGCCATACTGGTGTCCCAGCCAGTATTGAAGCGACAATGTGAATCGATTTGCATAAAATAACGTTCGTTAGCATAGAAAGTTTCCGAGCAATGCCTCGCCCAACAGGCACCCTGGCTTAGATAATAATGAATGCTAAGTACGTCAATAAGCGCGTTGTGGAACTGAAAGCGCCACCTCTCCTGTTCTCCGGATACCTCGCTATCAAGCAGCGTCATGCCTGCATTTACAAAATAATCAATGCCTTCATTATCATGTTGCCAGCAAATAGCGATATGAAGATGTTCAGTGTTATCCGCTTGCTTCACCATGTCCTGCAAAGTTGGCAGCAGTTCAGGATCGCGATAACTGGCTATGCTAATAAAGATTTTTTTATTGTCTGACATTCCGTTGTCACCCAATTTAATATTTACTTAACCTGTAACAGGATTTCAGCTTGAGCGGTAAAAGCACCATTTTCAGGGAGCTTGCCATTACCCGTAGGGTATAATGTTGCATGCCATTTAAATTCTGCAGCAACATCATTAGCGACACTTGTTAAAATTTCATTGGTACTGCCATCAACCATCATGTCGTTGTTTTTACTATCCGTTATTTATATTGCCAACCGGTCCATGTTGCCTGCAGCATCTTTAACTTTGATGTATTTTAAGTCTGAAGTGGCAGTTTGAGTGCTAATCGCTGCGCTGGCCGAATAATTACCATAGTCAGTTTTGCAGATCAGGCTGAAATCTAGATCCCGTGCTATACCTGAGGCCGTTAAGGTATTCGTTGTGACTGTACCAAAATCAACTGTTTTTGCGTTATCATATGTGCAAGATGGGGTGCTGATAATCATCAGTTGACCAATGTTTAATCGACGGGTGTATTTTGCCGGATTATCAGCAGTAACCCAGGTATACGCAATTTCTTCTGCCGGAAGCACTACGTCACCACCTTTATTGGTCAATGTCAATGTTGGTTGCGTTTTAAAAAGTTGAATAGTGAAATATGATTCAGCAGGGCAAACAAAACGCCCCTGTGCACTTCCATCCTCGAACTGCATCGGCCCACTGGCAGGAAAATTTAAAGGGTTGCCGCCGTTATTGTTACGCATAAGAACTTTAATACCAATACCAGGAACGTTTGTCTGGAATATCTTGGTCGAGCTATCCTGTCCGGAAAGATGCATAACATTCCTTCCGTACATTTCTCCATTGTCACAGTTAATATATGAAAGTTCTGCACCTTGAGGCCCAGAGTCATCCTCATAAATCGGTACACTGGTATCCTGCCTTGCAGAAGCGTCTATAGTAATAGTTGCTGATTTAATGTTAAAGATATGCGGAGTGCCCTGGTCTAGTTGACAGGTAGCAAAGACGTTACCTGATATAACAAGGATCAGTAGAGACAGAAACTTATTCTTTAGCATGTTAATACTCCTGCCCGGTATTGAGTTGAGAAACGATTTCTGGAGGAAGAATTTTTAATAGTTCTGCAAAAGTTTTACCAAAAATTTGATCGGCGAAATGTAACAGCAAAATCACTGGATTACTGGGTTCGGCAACGGTCAGCCAGGCCCTGACTTCTCTTAAATGTGCCTGTGCATCTGCGCGGGACTCAATTTTTTTGAAGATGACGACAGTGTCAGGTTTATTTTCTGACGTCACTTCACTGGAAATAATGGTTGGGGTTTCCTTGTTGATATTGTCAGCCGTATGATTCAGGTGCGTTGGCATTGCAGGTGTGGTATCTGCGAAATCTGTAGCACCGCTAATACTAAAAAGGCTGAGGATGTGGCTAAGTTTTAAGAAGTCAGGGCCTTCAGAACGTAGCTGTTCATCAAGCACAGCTTTAATGCTGTTGAGAACCAGGGATGCTTGTTTCAAAGAATGAATGAGCGCACTTTCGTTAACGCTCCATTCTCGCATGAATGAAATCAAGGTGATTTCCGCTAATGCACCTTCTTCACGCGGAAATGCGTGACCCTTCTCAAACTCTTTAACGGTGATTTGTTGCCCGGCGGCTTTCGGTAATAATTGCTGACGCAAATCGCCGAGAAAGCCATTGACATTCTCAAGTTCCGAAAATGCATTGCTGCGCATCAAAGGTTCAAATTCCCCTTCGTCTTCCAGTTGAGGGTAGAGATATTGCGGAAATAGTTTTAGCAGATGATGTAAAACGTCTAACCCTTCATGTAAGGCGAATAGCCCAATTTTACGCATCCGACAACGGATAAGCGTGATGATAAGACGAATATCAATGCTTTTGCTAAGTAATGTGCGACATTCCCGTTCAATCTCCGCCCAATTAATTGGCGCGGCAGCTTCGACAAAACTACCGTATTCAGCTTCGAGTTTTGGCTCAAGATGAGAAAGCAGCATAATAAATGCCGGATCGTATTCTAGACTTGAGCCGCACGGATTTTCACCGGGAACGGGTTGAATAATTTCCCGGTAATATTCTGAATGTAGTGAGAGTGTGCTGTTATTCATATCCATTTCTTTTTAAGTAGCATCAAGCGAAAACGATTCACACCAACAATTTACGATTGCCAGGTTTCCGGTTCGAAACTCATTCCTGAGACGGGGGTAGTGGTGTCTTCTCTTTCCAGCCAGGTGGCATAACCTAACTGATGTGCGCCATTAAGCTGTGCCTGCGGCACTTCTTCTGCAGCTAGCACTAACTGAACGTCCCACGCATATTCAAAGCCAATGAAATTTCTGATCCACTCGCGCAGTACGGGTAAATCCTTGCCCCATGGGCTGAACTGCATATATTGGCTTAAGGTGAGCGGCCCGAGTAGCAGACGAAATTTATGCTGCCGATCCTGAACGGTATCGCCAAGGATTGCACCGTCGCCGAGAAGCATGGCTGAATCGGCGTTGCCAAGCATGCTTTGATCGCTTTTAGTCAGAAAAATCCACTGACGAGCATACTCTTCAATATTAACTGCAATATCAAAGTAGTAACGTAAAGCGCCGACGACGCCTTCAGGATTACGAGATTCCCGAATCAGATGCGCAGCAGAGGCAAGCCTCGCATGCACGGGCAGGGTAACGCCATCAAGTTCTTGCGGGTCAATACCAATCAGGCTTCCGATATAAAAGGAGAAGCGTTCATCATCTTTCCGGTCTAATGACGCGGTATCTTGTGCAACCAACCAGGCTCGATAAAGTTGCGTTATCGCACGGTGATGAAAAATATCGACAAAATCGGTTAACGTATGGTCATGTAATTCAGAGCGTGAAAAAGCCTGTTCAGTTAAATGTAAGGGCATTGCGCCTTGCGCACCCCATATCCCCAAACTGAATAGTTGAATCTTGAGTTTGTCATCCTCAGCGGTGATTTGTGCTATTTCGCGCGGCGAAAAGGCCATATGCGCCGCCTGACCTAAACGAAAAATTTCGTGGGTTGGACGTAACGCTTTTCCCGGTGCGGGTAACATGGGGGTACGCGCGCCAATAGCGCGCATTATGCTAATAAAACCCGATTCCCACGGATGGCCAGCCCGATACCATGCGGCTAGTAATGACGTTGCGTTTTTGAGAGGCGTCGTGTTTTCTATCATAATGCGCCTCGTTTCCCCGGGCGGGGTTTCCATTGCCCGATTCGCCCACGCTGCATGGAATGTAATTCCATTTCGGTAAATACATTAATCGCAGCATGGCGGGCAATGTAGTTTTCCATGATTAACCCAAACAAATAGGGGCTAATACCTGAAAAATTTTCTTCGTCAACGGTAAGGGTGCAACGTACTCCGCGACCGTAAACAAGTAAGCCATCTCCCGGCAAACGGCGTATTACCGGCTCAGTCTGGCAACTCACAAGGCCGCTGATTTGTGCCAGCGATTCACGATCGGCGGTAGTGACGTAGAGGCGCAACATATTGCGTAGTGCCTCGCCTCCTGGCGCATGATTCATATTTGAAAGCGGTAAATAGTTAAAATTTAACTGTCGTATAAGCCGCCAGGCAGACTCCCCTGAAGCAAAGGCAGGGCGTGGAGCACTGGGTTGGCAAACGAAATGCGCACCATGCACGGGTGCTGAGTCCACCATGGTTAAGTCCATGGCGGCAGTTTGTGAGATCAATCGCGGTAAATCGCGGTTAGTGACCAGTGCTTCGATTGATAAGTAACGGATGTCATCGCCATAAGGCGCTTCCTGTTGATCGACAAGAGAAATGAAGACTTCCGTGCCAGCATAAGGAGTGCGGGTATCATATTTTCTTCGGTTATGGTTCAGATTCCTTGGCCTGCGCGTTACCGAGTAGTAGCGCCCAAAATTGCCGTTATCGCAATGGCGTGTCTGGTAAAGCGGGTTAAACACAATCTCTTTTGCCGTTTCGGCCTGCTGTCCGAGCACATTGCGTATTGAGAAAAGTTCAAAATCCAGAGGTCGGCTGCGGTCAGGAACAATTTGGAAGTCGTTTTGAGCCCGGTTTAGCTCAATTTTGTCCATCCGTTTGGGGAAAAGGTTAATCGCAGGGGTGCAAAATAGTAAGAAACACGCTGGGTCGATATGGCCAATAAGGTTCTGTTCCAGTCGGTCAAGCAGGATAATAATCTCTGCTTCCTGGGTATGGTTATGCTTTAAACCCTGCGCGAGCTGCGTCGGAGTAAAGAAGTAGAAGCGCTGCCTGCAGGAGAAGTATTCCTGCATAAGATTATGACCATGAAAGATATTCCATGATACTGGCAACAAGCTTTGATCAGGCTGTAACCCTTCGAAAGACAAAGGCGAATTGCTGACAACGTGATTGTACGAGGCATTCTCATTGCCACCACGAAGTATCACCGCAACGTGACTGGCATGGACAAGCTCAAAAATATGTGAGGCGATCCTCTCGTCACCATTGATGTAAATAGGTAGGCGGTCGAGACCAGCGAGTTGAGAGAAAAGCACCTCACCTTTCAAATGTAATTTGATACGCAATGCGCCCTTCAGCTTGTGATGTGATATCCGATACGGCTCAAGATTAGGGATATCAGGTGGTACGGACGTCAATCGCGCCTCGACGATTTCCAGTGGCCATAGCGTGACTTCCTGACTGGTGCGAAATTCACAACGCGTCTTCTCGCCAGCAGGAATACAGGTGTGAAGCGCGCTTTGGGGCTTCACATGATACCCCTGAGTTAAATCGCCCTCTTTCAGATTGGGTTTTAACTGAACAACACCCATGGACGGCGTAGGGGAGTTATAGTTGGGGTAAATCACATCCAGCAGCCGCTGAGTGAAATGCGGAAACTCAGCATCTAACTTAAGCTGCGTCCTTGCTGACAGAAAACAAAACGCCTCAATTAATCGTTCAACATACGGATCTGCAACATTAATGCCTTGCATGCCGAGACGACTGGCAATTTTAGGATGCTTTTGGGCAAATTCACTCGCCAACTCTCTGACAAAAGTGAGCTCTTGGTTATAGTAATTAAGAAACTTAAGATCCATAGATAGATGGCTCGAATTTTCCCTTAGCGAAAATTAATGGCTTCAATTAGGGCAAAATTAAATATTAATTTCTTCCACCATCAAAGCTCTGTTTTTTAAGAGTCTGCAGCAGTCGAAAATTATGGCTTCGTGATTTTTGTTATTCAAATGCATTGGGTGTTTATATTGAGACTTTCAAAATTTTTTAATTAAAAATTAGTTGCTTATGAATATACGTTTTCGGAGTTGGTTATTTTTCTTGGGTCATTTTCTTAGAATTCCTGTTATTACAGGTTGTCGACTACTTTTGACTTAAATTGTGTTGTTTAATCTGTGCGCTCAGTTTGATTATTATGTTTGCACAGATTTATCTGAGCGCTTTTTTGCATTGATTGTCATTGTGTTTCATTTGGTAACCAATTTTCATTGGATTTTGAATACTTATTTCTATTGGACAATGATTCAGGGATCGCATTGTGTCTATTACTCGTAAAAGCTTATTTGGCAAGCTCAATGAGACGTTGTATCGCTCTATTGAAAGCGCGACAACGTTGTGCAAGTTAAAGGGAAATCCCTATGTAGAATTAGTGCACTGGTTAAATCAACTTTGGCATCAGAGCTCCGATAGCGATCTCAGAAGAGTCGTTCACCATTTTGCCGCTGACGTTAATACACTAGAGCGAAGCTTAAAACACGCTTTGTTGCAGTTACCCACTGGCGCAACGAGTATTACTGATTTTTCATATCATATTGAATTAGCGATTGAGCGTGCGTGGATTTACGCGAGCCGCATCCGTAGCGGCCATTTACTGATGGCGATGCTGACGACCATAGAATTACGTCGGGCTTTGAATTCTATTGCTCCAGAACTGGCTGCCCTCCCGCTGGAAATACTGAGTCAGGATCTCGCTTTTATTACGCAAACTTCGCATGAAGCGCAGGATGCATCACTTGAAAATGATTATTGTGATAACAACGCTATCCCAGGCGAAGCCAGTCGTGCCATCAAACCTGTTTCAGGTGGTTCGCTGGAACAATACTCAACCGATCTTACCGCGCTTGCGCGCGAAGCTAAAATCGATCCGGTATTAGGACGCGACAGTGAAATCAACAGCATGATTGATATCTTGCTGCGTCGTCGCCAGAACAATCCGTTATTGACTGGCGAGGCGGGCGTGGGCAAAACCGCGGTAGTCGAAGGTCTTGCGTTAGCCATTGTTGCAGGGAATGTGCCGCCTGCACTGTCTCGAGTGCGATTGTTAATGTTGGATGTCGTGGCGCTCTCTGCAGGAGCCAGCATGAAAGGGGAATTTGAGGCGCGTCTGAAGGCAGTACTTGATGAAGCGATGCGCTCGCCCATTCCCATTATTTTGTTCATTGACGAAGTGCACACGCTGGTAGGCGCGGGCGGTGCGGCGGGTACTGGCGATGCAGCAAACCTTCTTAAACCAGCACTGGCCCGCGGTCAATTACGCACCATCGGGGCGACGACATGGAGCGAATTTAAACGCCATATTGAAAAAGATCCTGCTTTAACTCGTCGTTTCCAGGTATTGCAGATAGCAGAGCCGGACGAAGAAAATGCCATTGCAATGTTGCGTGGTTTGGTTCCGATGCTTGAGCAGCACCATGGCGTATGGATTATGGATGAGGCAGTTCAGGCGGCGGTTAAATTTTCGCACCGTTACATTCCAGCGCGCCAACTACCCGATAAGGCCATTAGCCTGTTGGATACTGCTTGCGCGCGAGTCGCTGTGGCGCAGCATGCGCTACCTGTCTCACTGCAATTGATGAAATATCGCGAGCAAACCGCGTTAACTGAAATGACCCTGGTCGAAAAGGCGCTCAATTATGGTAAGGACGATGCGGTGCGTACCGAAGTATTACGCCAGCGTATCACTCAGGAAAGCCATAATGCGCGTGCTCTGGAAGAACGCTGGGAAAAAGAAAAAGCGTTGGTTACCGAACTCATTGATGCACGTAATGCTTTAGATCAAAAAAGTCATCCTGAAAACAATAAAGACCAACTTGCTGATTGCTATTTAAAAATGGCAGGTCTTGAAGACCAGCTCGAAAACATACGCCGCGATCAGACGCTGGTTCCGTCTGAAGTGAATATGAGCGTCATCGCTAATATTGTTTCTGACTGGACCGGTATTCCAGTGGGTCAAATAGTCAAAGATGAAGCACGCTCAATCATTGAGCTACCTCAGCGACTGGAAGAACGTGTCGTAGGGCAGGCGCATGCGCTGGCACAAATCTCGGAAAGTATTTTAACTTCCCGGGCTGGTCTTGCCGATCCAAACAAGCCTATTGGTGTTTTTATGCTGGTTGGCCCTTCGGGGATTGGCAAGACAGAAACAGCACTGGCCATCGCTGAAAATCTATATGGCAGTGAACGTCACCTTATTACTATCAATATGAGTGAGTACCAGGAGCCGCATACGGTTTCATCACTAAAAGGTTCACCGCCAGGCTATGTCGGTTATGGTGAAGGTGGCGTCCTGACCGAGGCGGTAAGGCGTAAACCTTATAGCGTTATATTGCTCGATGAGATAGAAAAAGCCCATCCGGATATCCATGAACTCTTTTTCCAGGTGTTTGATAAAGGCTGGATGGAAGATGGAGAAGGCCGTTACATTGATTTCAAAAATACCGTATTGCTGTTAACCAGCAATGTGGGGAGTGAATTAACAAGCCAATTGTATAGCGATGCTGAAACAGCACCAGATGCAGAAGGATTACTTAAAGCGCTACAATCGGAATTGTTAAAAGTTTTTCCGGCAGCGTTCTTAGGACGTATCAAAATAATACCCTATATTCCGCTTGATTCCGCATCGCTGAAAAACATTGTGAGAATGCATCTTTTACGTATTGCTTCGCGCATGAATGTACAGCATAACATTCAACTGGCATTTACAGATGAAGTTGTTTCATGGATTACTGAACAATGTCCGGTTGTTGAGACGGGAGCGAGAGCCTTAATACATTTCATTGAGAAGAAAATAGTTCCTGAATTAAGTCGACGTATTCTGAATAATGTTGAAAAGCTTTCGCGTATCTCGTTAAACATTGGGGAAGGTCAATGTGAAAAACGTTTCATAGTATTTGAGCAGGAGGGAGAGGAAACCACATATTAAGGAAAAGCGAAGGACTGTATGTATAGATGAGCATTATTAATGACAAATTCTATTAAGGAATATAAAATGTTTAAATCAAAAATTTCTGCCTGCCTCTTGGCTATGGGATTTATTGCATTCGGCGCTAACGCTGTCGATCCTGTGACCCAGGGTACCGTAACCTTTAACGGCAAACTGATTGTTGAAACTTGCTCTATTGTGAGTGGTGACGAAAATCTCACAGTAACGCTGCCGACGCTTTCTACCGCATCACTGAAAACACCGGGTGATGAAGCGGGCTCAACATCTTTCGACATTCATGCTGAGAATTGTGACCCCTCTTTGACTAAAGTAGGTGCTCACTTCGAAGCGATTGGCAGCACAGGCGCAGATATGGCTACCGGTAACCTTATTAACGCTGCGCCAGCTGCGAACAAAGCAGCTGAAGTTGAGGTTCGTCTTTATGACGCAGATGGTACGCCAATGACTATCGGTACTACTGGTCAAATGTTTGATATTGATTCCACCACACATAAAGCCACTATGCGTTATATCGGTGGTTACTATGCGACAGGTGTAACCACAGCAGGGGATGTTACTGCAAAAGTTAACTACACCCTGGCTTATCCTTAATCGCCAGTCATTTTCTTAAATTACTAATAAAGCGTCTGGCTTAGCTAAGTTGGACGCTTAGTGAAAATAAAAGCGAGCATCATTTATTAATGACAGCTGGCTTTTATTCTTATTAACTTTTTTAGGATGCTACCATGTTTATCAGAGCTTTGTATTTAATGCTGATTGCTCTTTTAATTCCCTTTTATTTGCAAGCTGCGATGACTATTAGCGGTACGCGGATCATTTTTCCTGCGTCAGAAAAAGAAGTTAACATTAGAACCAATAATCGGGGGGATAAGCCTGCACTAGTGCAGGTCTGGACAGATGATGGTAAAGTTAATGGCGATGTTAATAGTGTAAAAACGCCATTTATACTTACGCCGCCTGTGTATCGTGTTGAACCCGGGCGTGGTCAAAGCGTACGTCTAATTTATAACGGTACCGCATTACCTAAGGATCGGGAGTCGGTTTTTTGGTTCAATATGTTAGAGATTCCCCCTAAGGAACAAGGTGTTGCGAATAATAAAAATAAGCTCGAACTGGCTTTTCGTACGCGTATAAAAATATTTTACCGCCCAGAGAGTTTGACTGAAAGCAGCGAAGAGCAGGTTGAAAAACTGAAGTGGAGTGTCAAAAGCGCTTCTAATGGCAGCAAATTGGTTTCTATTGAGAACCCTACCCCTTATTTCTTTTCGTTTGATAGCGCTGCTGTAAAAAATGGGAGCATCGGAGCGGATATTAATATTGATATGGTTCCACCATTTACACGGCTGGAATTCCCGGTAAAAAATAGTCCGTCGGTTACCAATAATATTACCGCCATTGATTTTCGCTCAATTAATGATTACGGCGCAGCGCATCAGCATCATCTCATCTGGCAAAATCAGTCATTCATATTGAAAGATCAAACACCTCAAAGTTAAAGAGCTTCAAGCGGAGCGCGTATTACTAATATAAAAGTATCCAAACAGAATTCCAGGGAAGCGATATGAAAAACAAACATAAAGTGACTTCGCTGACGGCCATTGCATCGGTCATTATTACTATTTTTTCAACCAAAGGGGGGGCGGCGCAGTCAGAAATGTCCAATCCTGAGCAGCCTGATGCGAACAGTGCGGCAGTGATGGAATATAACCCTGATTTTATTCGTGGTGGTGGGGTTGACGTAGCGCGTTTTAAAGAGGGTAACCCTGTTACCGCTGGCGTATACAATGTACTCGTTACTGTAAATGGTGAACGGCGCGGTAAATATGACGTTCACTTTAATGAATTAAGTACGGCTGATAATGCGCTTGCCGCATTTACCCTGCAAGAATTACAGGCTATTGGGATTAAAATAGATGAGACTACTAAGCCAGGGCTGAAAAAGCAGGCTATGGTTATTGCTGATAAACGCTTTACTATTCAGGAGCTCATTGATAAAAGCCATGTTTATTATAACCAGAGCGATTTCGAATTAGATATTACCGTACCCCAGGCGAACCAAATTGTATTTCCGAGAGGTTATACCGATCCAAGCCGTTGGGATAGCGGGGAGACAGTTGGTTATCTCGACTATAACGCTAATATATACAGCACTTATAATGCCAGTTCTCATTATAGTGACCCCAATAATGACTACACCAGTACCGTCAGTTTTCTCGGAGGATTGAATTTATTGGACTGGCGCCTTCGTAAGCGCACCAATCTTAATTGGGCCAAAAATGACGGTGGGATGAAAACGGATAATCTTTATACCTATGCCGCAAAAGATATAACCGCATTTAAGAGTCAATTTTTAATAGGTGACAGCAATACCAATGGCGAGGTTTTTGATAGTTTTAATCTTCGTGGGGCACAGCTAACTTCGGATGATCGAATGTTGCCAGAGGGGCTTCGTAACTATTCCCCTATTGTTCGTGGCGTAGCGGATACCAATGCGAAGGTCACTATCATGCAGCATGGTCAAAAAATTTATGAAACAGTCGTCCCTCCCGGGCAATTCGAATTAAGTGATATCGGTGCGATGGGTTACGGTGGTGATTTGCAAATGACAATCACCGAAGCGGATGGTCGACAAAAATTTACTACCATCCCTTTTTCTGCTCCTCCAATGTTACTGCATCAAGGGGTAACGCGCTTTAGCATTGCGTTGGGTGAGTTGCGAGATGACGTTCTGCGTGACTTGCCAAAAATTTTGCAGGGTACGGTGCGCTACGGGCTAAAAAACCGACTCACTGTTTATGGTGGGGCGCAGTTTGGCGAGTTTTATCAGTCTCTGGCTATTGGTAATGCGATTAATACTATCATTGGTGGTTTTTCGATCGATATGACCCGTGCGCGCAGCAAATTGGGTGATGAAGGCACCAAGTGGGGAAACAGTTATAAAATTGCTTATTCTAAGTACCTGGATCAAACAAATACTAACATGACGATAGCGGCTTATCGTTATTCCTCTGAAGGGTATTACTCACTGCGTGACGCTAGTATTGAGCGTGAAGGATATCGCCATGATGATTATTTAGGCTCATCATATCGTGCTAAGCAAAGTTTTAGCGTTACGGTGTCTCAGGCATTATGGTCTAATAGTTCTCTAGATATATCAGGCACTTACTATAACTATTGGGACGATAGAGGGACAGCTAAACAATATTCCATTACTTATAATCAGGCGTTAGATAATTTCTCTTATTCGCTTTCAGCACTACGTAATAGTGATGAAGACGGGAATTATGAAAATACGGTGTTGGTATCAGTCAACGTACCTTTTGGGAGAAGTTCTGCCGATCGTCCACTGTTTGATTCTCTCTATACTAGTTATAGCAATAGTAATAAGGGCAACGAACAATTTAGTACCAACCTTTCTGGCAGTCGCGGTCCACAGGATGAGGTGAATTATGGAATGGGTACCTCATTCGCGAATGCTGATTCAGAAGGCTCACACGATGCCTTCAGTGGATATGTGAATTATCGTTCACCGATTGGCCAATATGGCTTGACGGGTTCGGTAGATAATCGTGAATCAAGCCAGGTCTCCTTTTCAGCGAGTGGGAGCGTGGTGGCTCATAAAGGCGGCGTAACCCTAGGGCCTCAGTTGGGAGAATATCCCTTCGCAATTATCGGGGCAAAAGGGGCTAAGGGAGCCACAATCATAAACGGGAACGGCGCAAAAATAGATGGGCGTGGTTATGCAATTATGCCTTCACTGACACCGTATCGTGAAAACCAAATAAACGTCAGTACTAAAGGCTTACCGGATACCGTTGATGTGCTGGAAAACGAAAAAATTGTTGTCCCCAGAATGGGCGCAGCCATCGGTGTGGATATGAAAACACTGGTTGGGGTGCCAGTGGTACTCATTTTACGTGATCAAAACAATGAATTTTTGCCTATCGGTACAGAAATTGTTGATGACAACAATGTAAGCCAGAGTGTGATTGGGCAGGGTGGTATGGCATTTGTCCGGGGCTGGGACCCACTGACTCAGAATCTTTATGCACATATTAATAAAGATAAATGCAAGATTAGTCCTCAACAAGGGCAGCCGCTTTCTACTGCAGTCGCTAGTAATTCTATTACGCAACTGGAGGCCATATGCGTTCGTTAAACATCTATTCTGAAATAATGACGTTAGGGTATCGAATATTTTTCCTTAATGTAATTTTTATAATGTCCATGTGTTCTTCCTGGGCACAAAGTTGCGCTGGTGTCGATTGTAAGGTGCAAGTGCAATTTAAAGGCACTTATGTTCAGGATACCTGTGATATTAGTATCAATAACGGCACTTCGTCAGAAACGGTAACTTTACCGACATTATCCTCTGCAACTTTACAACAGGATGGTGCCGAAGGGGGAAGCGGGGTATTTAACGTTACACTAAAGAATTGCCCTGCCGGAAAAACGATCATGTTACAGTTTGTTAGTGGGATGAGTGCATCAGATACCCAGACGGGTAATTTAGTAAATACTGCCGGATCAAACTATAGCAGTAATGTGCAGGTACGAATTCGGAAAAGCGACAATACGCAAATAAAAATAGATGACAGTAATACTATGCAGGATTATGTTATAGACACAGCAGGTAATGACGTCACACACGCATTTGTATCCAGTTATTATGCTAAGGGAAATCATGCGGTTACTGCTGGTGATGTTAAAGCCATTGCAGGAATTGAGCTGTACTATAAATGAGCTTTATATTCATATTAAATATGCAATTGATAGAATGAATAACGAATTCAGTCTGGACAATTGCTTGTTAAACTGAGATAAAATATTAAAGGACTATCATGGCTGTCAGTAAAAGTAGCTCGCAAAAGTTTATTGCGCGAAATCGTGCACCTCGCGTGCAAATTGAATATGATGTGGAAATCTATGGTAGTGAAAAGAAAATTGAACTGCCGTTTGTTATGGGGGTATTAGCGGATCTTTCTGGTAGATCTTTAGAACCGCTTCCACCTGTATCTGATCGTAAATTTCTGGCTATTGATATTGATAATTTCGATGAGCGTATGAAAGCAATGAAGCCCAGGGTTGCTTTTGCGGTGCCGAATACATTGACAGGCGAAGGCCAGTTAATGGTGGATATTACATTTGAATGTATGGATGACTTTTCTCCTGATGCTATCGCAACAAAAGTCGATTCACTTTCACAATTGCTCGAAGCCAGAACTCAGCTCGCCAATCTACAAACATATATGGATGACAAAGCGGGAGCTGAAGAACTGGTTATGAAATTACTGAAGGATAAAGCGCTACTCAATGCGCTGGCTTCTGCACCGAAAGTAGAACAGACGACTGCTGATCTGTCTCAGGATGAATGATTTAGAGGGAAACTATATGTCTGTAAGTGAAGCCCAAAAACAAGGGCATGCAAAAACTCCTGAAGCTGCGACGTTTAGCGACTTTAACGCTTTGTTATCAAGAGAGTTTAAAGCTAAGACCGATCAAACTAAAGCAGCGGTTGAAGACGCGGTTAAAACATTAGCAGTGCAAGCGCTCGCGAATTCAGCAACTATTTCGGATGATGCTTATAAAAGTATCGCTTCTATTATTGCCGAAATCGATCGCAAACTTTCTGAGCAGATTAATCTGATACTGCATCACACCGAATTTCAGTCTCTGGAAAGTGCATGGCGTGGTTTGCAATATCTGGTTTACAACACAGAAACTGATGAAAAGTTGAAATTGCGATTCATGGACATTTCTAAAAATGAACTTCGTCGCAATATGAAACGCTATAAGGGCATCGCCTGGGATCAGAGCCCGCTATTTAAAAAAAATCTATGAAGAAGAATATGGCCAGCTAGGCGGTGAGCCTTATGGCTGTCTGGTTGCGGACTATTTCTTTGATCATACTGCTCCGGATGTCGATCTCCTGGCTTCAATTGGTAAAGTCGCTGCCTCTGCGCATGTCCCTTTTATTACAGGCGCATCACCCGCTGTATTACAGATGGAATCCTGGCAGGAGCTTTCGAACCCACGCGATCTGACCAAAATTTTTACTCAAAACTTGGAATATGCCGCATGGAATTCTCTGCGTCAGGCAGAAGATTCCCGTTATATCGGCCTGGCAATGCCGCGTTTTCTGGCGCGCCTCCCGTATGGGATCCGTACAAATCCGGTGGATGCGTTTCATTTTGAAGAAACCACTGATGGCGCCGATCACAGTAAATATATTTGGGCAAATGCTGCTTATGCGATGGCCGTCAATATCAACCGCTCGTTCAAAGAATATGGCTGGTGCACGCTGATCCGTGGTGTTGAAAGTGGCGGCGTGGTCGAAGGTTTACCGTGCCATACTTTCCCGACAGATGATGGCGGGATTGATATGAAGTGCCCAACCGAAATTGCTATTTCCGATCGCCGTGAAGCTGAGCTAGCGAAAAATGGATTTATTCCACTGGTTCATCGTAAAAATACCGATTACGCCGCTTTTATCGGCGCGCAGTCATTGCAAAAACCTGCTGAATATTACGATCCAGATGCAACGGCAAATGCTAATCTCTCGGCTCGCTTGCCATATTTGTTCGCGTGTTCACGTTTTGCTCATTACCTGAAATGTATTGTTCGCGACAAAATTGGTTCGTTTAAAGAACGCGACGAGATGCAGCGTTGGTTGAATGACTGGATAATGAACTATGTAGATGGTGATCCAGCAAACTCTACTATCGATACGAAAGCTCGACGTCCTTTGGCGGCGGCTGAAGTTGTTGTGGAAGACGTTGAAGGGAATCCGGGCTATTACCAGACGAAATTCTTCCTGCGTCCTCATTTCCAACTTGAAGGTTTAACTGTTTCATTACGTATGGTTGCAAAGCTGCCTTCATTAAAAGACGTAGCTTAATTGAAAGCTATTAACAAAAACATGGCTGATTTTGGAAGGCTATTTTTTTTGTTATCAAACCTGTAACAGGTAGTTGTAACAGCATAAGAAAGCAATGCATTGATTGTGTTGTAAACATATTTTGTGAAGGGTGGAATCACCGCCTTGCGTGGATCATGTTGAATATATAATCTGAAAAATTGCTTAATCTTATTGTTTCTTATCGATTAAACGTGCTTAAGAGGATAATTATGGCACAGGATATGTTTATCAAAATTGACGGCATCGAAGGGGAGTCTTTAGATGCTACTCATAAAAATGAAATCCAGGTATTAAACTGGGATTGGGTCGTTTCTCAGCATTCAAATATGCACAGTGGTTCAGGTGGCGGTTCCGGTAAAGCGACTGTTAACGATTTCAGCTTTACACATTATGTAGATAAGGCGAGCCCGAATCTGCTTAATCACTGTTTGACCGGTAAGCATATCAAGAATATCCAGTTTGTTGTGCGTAAAGCTGGCGGCGATCCGCTGGAATACCTGATTATGAAATTCACCGACACTATTATCACCCGAGTGGATCTGCATGGGTCTTTGGAAGATGAATCGCGTCCGCGTGAACTTGTTCATTTCTCATTTACGAAAATGACGCAAGATTACGTGATGCAGAATGCTGAAGGTCATAAGTCTGGCGTTATTTCAGCAAGTTATGATGTTAAAGCAAACCTGCATGGTTGATTTTTAGCCTGATGTTAAACCTGTCACATTTGTGGCAGGTTTTTAAGTTTTTTGCGGTTCAATAAAAGATAGAGTAAATAGGTTTCCTGAATATATGAGCTTCTATTTATTACGTTTTAGCCCATTCGCCGTTGCGCTATGCGTATTAACGCTTTTCGGATGCAGCATGCCGGAAAGGAATAGTGCGTCTGGGGCTTTGCCGGTGACTATTTCAGCATCAAAATCAATTAATCCTAACGCTGCGGGCAAGGCTACGTCGGTAAGTATGACGCTTTATGAACTTCGGGATACAGACAACTTCAACAGTAGTGATTTTTTTACATTTTTAGACGCTTCCGATCCGTCTTTAACAAATGATATTAGCAAAATTCATGAGTATATTTTAAGGCCCGGCGAAACGAGAACCTTTACATTAAAACCTGCCGCAGATGTTAACGCCATAGGTGTGATAGCAGCTTTTCGTGAAATCGATAAAGCGGAATGGCGCGATATTTATCAAATTACGCCGCCAAAGTCGAGGGCGTGGTACCACCTTTCACTCTTTGACTCTGAGAAAAAGATTAACATTCAGCTTGATAAAACATCCATTATTATTGATGAAGTGAATTGACCCGTGAGAACGAATAAAGTTATATGGAGCGAAGGGCTATTTTTACGCCCGCAATTATTTCAGCAGCAGGAGCGCTATCTGGAGTATTACGCGCATAAACGCGCGGTCACGATAACGCCATTCTTCTGGGGATTTGCGCAATATGAAATTGATAAAGAGGCGCTTTCCTACGGCAAATTGGTTTTACGTTCTGGTAAAGGCGTATTGCCTGACGGTACGCCGTTTGATATTCCCGGGCATGCTGAGTTACCCGAGCCGTTAACTATTATGCCAGAGCATGTTGGTAAACTGATTTACCTGGCGGTTCCGCTACGTCTGGATAACAGCGATGAAACCATTTTCGATGAGTTTGATGGCGGTTCTCTTGCGCGTTTTTACGCCTTTGAAGAAGAGATGTGCGATACCAATTCGATCCGTCAGGGGCCAAAGCCTGTTCAACTGGCACGCCTGCGTCTGAAATTAATGCCTGAAATGGAAATGACGGAGTCATGGATCGGTTTACCACTCACCAAAGTCAAAGCGATCCAACCAGATGGCAGCGTGTTGCTGCATCTGGATGATTATATTCCTCCAGTGACGGGCTATGCGGCAAATACGCTATTAACAGAATGGCTGACCCATTTGAACGGTCTGGTTCGCATGCGTGCGGAAATGCTCGCTAAACGCCTTGCCAATAGTGATGGCAAAGCCAGCGCCAGTGCGGAAATCGTGGATTATCTTTTGCTGCAAATTTTTAATGCCTATGAGCCGGTGTTCGATATGCTGCGCGATATACCTGAACTCCCGCCAGTCAGGCTCTATGAAGAGTTAGCAAAATTTGCAGGCGAGCTTTCCACTTTTGTCAGAGTAAAAACACGTCGTCCTAAACCAGCGCCCAAATACGACCATGCGCGGCTTTATCCCTCAATTCGTCCTCTGGTTGAAGATGTTCATGATCTGCTTAATCAGATTCTGGTGCGTGCCGGTCAGATGATAGAACTGCACCATAAGGGCAATGGGATTTGGTCGGCAGCAATATTGCCGAATGAATTGCGAAGCTTTACCGGCCTGGTGTTAGCGGTCCATGCACAATTGCCGATGGATGTACTGCAGCAGCAATTCTCTGCGCAGGCAAAAATCAGCGCACCGCAACAATTGTTGGAACTCGTCAGATCGCACTTGCCAGGGTTGGTTATGCAAAACTTACCCGTGCCGCCACGTCAAATTCCTTATAGCTCGGGCTACGTCTATTTTGAACTCGTTAAATCAGGGACATTCTGGGAAACCATTGCTCAGAATGGTGCATTGGCAATGCATATCGCGGGTGACTTTCCGGGCCTCAAAATGGAACTATGGGGGATCCGAGAGTAATGGACGAAACCATGGATCCGGTAGCGGCTAACAAACCGGACTTAAAGGATGATGAGAGCCTACAGGCACTGGGTAAGTTCTTGCTTGACGATCAGGTTTCCCTGTATTCGATTGCTGAAGGCAACGCTAATGGCGATGCGTACAGAGAAGCCCGAGAACGCAAAACACGTTTTAACGATGCGTTACTTAAAGGCGAGAGCGTGCAGCAAAGGCTTTTGAAAGTGAAAGCCGCAACGATTCCGTTACTGGAAGCGGCGGCACCGCTTTTGCGGGCGCTTAGCGAAATGCCATCCGAGGTTACCGATTCTGATGAGGTCGAGGTACTGAAGGATACGCTAAAAAAAGAGATTACTTTATTTGGGGTGGTTTGTGACGAAGCGGATATTTCGTGGAAAAAGATGACGATTGTTCGCTATTGCCTTTGCACTGCATTGGATGAGGCCGCACATGCGACATCCTGGGGTATCCGTTCCGGCTGGTCCCAAAGCAACTTATTGAATCATTTTGAAGGCGATAATGATGGGGGGAATAAATTCTTCTTGTTAGTTGGCCGCCTTTCAATGAGCGCTTTCGAATATGCTGATGTGCTTGAAATTATGCTGCGCATATTAGGCTTAGGGTTTGAAGGCCGTTACAGCATCATTGAAGGCGGTGAACGGCATCTGACAAAAATCCGTCAGCGACTCATTACACTCATTCAAAGTACAAGAGAAGTATTGCCTGCGCAACTTTCTCCCCATGCACTGTATACGCATAAAATTAAGCGCAAGCTGCGATTTTATATTCCTTATCGCCTGACGTTGTGGCTGGCCATTCTTTTGTTAAGCACAAGTTTTATCTGGTGTAAATATCATCTCGTGATGAGAGAAGCGGATCTCGAACAGCGTTTGGCAGCTATGCACCGTGGTACGTTAATTAAACCTACTGAAAAAGTTCGCTTACGTCTGGCCGTGCTGTTAAAGAATGAAATTGAAAAGCAATTGGTTACCGTTGATGAAACCCAGGCGCTGAGTAAAGTGGTATTTAAAGGTGATTTTATGTTTGCCGTAGGTTCAGCGCAGGTTAGGCCAGAAATGCAAGATATTTTGCGTCGCGTTGCTCAGGAAATTAAACGCGTCAATGGCAAAGTATTAATCGTTGGCCATACCGACGCTACGCCGATTAAGAAACCAGAATTTGCTAATAACCAGGTTCTTTCGGAAAAGCGGGCGGAGGATGTCGCCAGGTATCTGCGTAAGGAAGGCATAATGGCGGACGATATTAAGACGCAGGGCGCAGGGCGCAGGCGAAACTCAACCTGTGGCCGATAATGCCGATCCCGCAGGACGCGCGAAGAATCGCCGCGTAGAAATTTTTGTCAATTATTAACAGGGTGCCGAATGTTTTTTTTAACCAGATTATTTTCCGGGCAGTCGCTTAGAACGCTATTAATTATAAGTGCGTTTACTGTACTGGCAGCCGGAATTTGGTTTTTAGGGCCGTTTTGGGGATTTGGTAAAGTACGGCCAATGGAACCCGTGGAAGCGCGAGTCCTGTGTATTTCTATGGCATTCTTTATTTGTTTTAGTCTCTTCTGGTGGCGGCTCCCGTTCTTTATAATGATGGGCGTTACCCTCTGTTTTGCTGTATGGATAATGGGTCCCTACGTTCTGCTTAACAAGGGCTATCCACTACTGGTCGTATCACATCGGCTTATGCTGATTTTTGCTATTATTTTTATAATGATGCTTTACAGTTTGTGGAAATTGCTAATAGCACTATCCCACAATCCTGCACTCTTTGATAAATTGCTAAAATTCAGAGCAACGTCACCCGTACCTGATGCTGATTTTTATGAAATAAACCAGATAATTAAAAAAGCTGCGCTTTGGGCTCGTAAAGCACGTAGGAAAATACCTACCTGGAAACTCTTTTTTTTACCCGAGTCTTCTCGTGATCAATTGCCATGGTTTATGTTCATGGGAATAACTGGATCCGGTAAAACAGCCCTGATTACCTCCTCCGGACAGGAATTCCCTGTTTTTGAACAGCTCAACAGAGTGGGTAAAGAAAGCGAACCTACTGCACATTGCGAATGTTGGTATTCCAATGATGCGTTATTTATTGATACTTCAGGTAAGTATGTTACCGATAATGACAGTAGCCGCAAAGAATGGTCAGGTATCATTCAAGCCATTCGTAAGTATCGACCCGTTAAGGCGATTAATGGCACCATCGTTACGCTCTCCTGCGAGGATATTCTGGCCAAAGATAAAGGGGAGTTATTTACCTTTGGGGCATTATTGCGTTCGCGCCTGGATGATGTGAGGACAGAATTAGGTATCCAGTTTCCGGTTTATGTCGTCCTGACTAAAATGGACTGCCTGACGGGATTTGATGAATATTTTCGTAGCCTGACCGCGCAGGAAAGGGAGCAAATATGGGGGGTATCTTTTCCCTATGGCGATAAAGATACCCACGCGTCAGGGAGTAGCCTCAAGGAACAGATAGCGTGTGAGCTTAAATTGCTTGAGCAACGTATCGATGGCTATATCGCCATTCGCCAGCAGGAAGAGTATGCCAGTGCCGATCGCAAAACGATGTATGCGCTGGCACACGACTTTGGTGTGTTATGTGAAACCCTGACAGAACTGCTCCAGGGTGTTTTCTTTGCCTCTCGCTACGATCATAACCAGGCTGGCAATATTCTTCGCGGTATCTATTTCACCAGTAGCAACCAATCCGGTAATAAGGTATTGAATAATAATTATACTATTATTCACCGCTGGCAGAATTTTATCGAAGGTAAGAGCCCCATAGCCCCTTCAAGTCAGATAGCAAAAAAATCAACTGAAGACTTATCTCTGGTGGAGACGAGTTGGAATAAGCATTACTTTATTAAACAACTTTTTTCACAGGTGATTATTGCCGATGCCGGTCTGGTTTCTTATAACCTGAAAGCAGAATCTAAATATCGATTCCAGAACGTATTTGGTCATGTGTTAACACTTATCGTCGCCTTTTTTCTCTATACCGGCATTACCACGAGCTTTCAGAACAACACACAGTATTTGGACGCTTTCGATCTCAAACTTGGCAAACTTGAAACCGCT
The DNA here is from genome assembly GCF_014193285.1 of Atlantibacter sp. RC6. Taxonomy (GTDB): domain Bacteria; phylum Pseudomonadota; class Gammaproteobacteria; order Enterobacterales; family Enterobacteriaceae; genus Atlantibacter. The sequence continues at coordinate 33,120 of NZ_JACHZE010000013.1, read as the reverse complement.
TTTGCCGGTTTTATAAAAAATGCCCAGCAAGCCACTGTGCTACCGCTATTAAACCAGGTGCGTACCCTACCCGACTACGAAGGTCTGGAACTCTTTCAGCCGCCATGGAGTTGGCGTTATGGAATGTACGTCGGCAAAGCCAGCACCCGCAATAGTAATGGTTTGTACCAGTATATGCTGTGCAAATTTTTATACCCAGTGCTGGTTGAACACGCTCACGATGCGTTAGAAGAGGCTGTGGGTTCGAAAGAAAATACGCGTATCTACGAGGCGCTTAAGCTTTATTTGATACTGACCGGCGAGGGCCATTTTGATCAAAAGACCTCGATTTCAGCGATAAAACGTCAGTGGGAAGCATCCGGGAAAACGCTCCCATTTGAAGAGGACGTGTTGTTTATCGCTCATTTGAATCAACTTTTCAGTAATGAAGAATGGCGCCAGTCACTGGCGCCAGCTGACAACGCGCTGATTATGCTTGCTCGTTCGCTACTGTCGCAAACGACATCCGCTAACCGTCTTTATGATCGTGTTAAATCAGAACTGTTAAATGATGCGCCGGAAAATTTGACGCTCGAAAAAATGACAGGCAATCAGAGCGTTCAAGTTCTGGCGCTGAATGATGAAAATCTGGTGGAGCAGGAAATCCCAGGTTTATACACCTGGGAGGGTTATCACGACGTTGTTAAAAAAAAACTCGCCCTTTTGCTCACCGCTTATCAGCAAGAGGATAGTTGGGTAATGGGAAAAAGCGCTAATCTGACGCTGAACCCCCTGGCATTAAAAAGTGACGTATTAACCCTTTATCTAAAGGAGTATCGGGAAATATGGAAGCAATTTCTGGCCAATATTCGGCTTGTTTCTGCTGGCCCTGATTTTAAAGACAGCGCGTCCGGTCTCTCCGGCGATATTTATTTATTAAGGACTTTAGCTTCATCCGACACGCCACTGGTCGCACTGGGCCGGGAGGCGGTCAGGCAAACGTCGCTTGCTGTTGAGCCCGCTAAATTACCCAATCTAATGGGAACGCCGGGAAGTAGCAATCCTGTGGTTAGCAAAGCCTGGCAAATGAACATGGCGCTTGAGCAGCGCGAAAGAAAACTGGTCGCGAACAATGTCGATGATTACTTCTCATCATTACGCGATTTTGTTGGTACGGGCCCAACCTCACAGGCAGGGCCTTTTAGCAAAATGATGAGCATGCTTAATGAGCAATACACGCTGTTAGTTATTTCCAGTAATGCGTTACGCGATGGCGATGTCCCAAAAATGTCTGACTCTGGTAAACAGCTGGCGGCGGAGTCGCAGACATGGCCCGATCCTTTTCAAAAGATCGTCGAACCGCTGCTGAACGGCGTTTATGAAAAGATGGACTATGCAGTGGTTAATAAGAGTAAGGAAACCATTGAAAGCGGCCTTGGTGAAGTATGCCGAAGCACGTTACAAGGGCGCTATCCCTTTGCTGACAGTGAACAGTCCGTCAACATTAGCGATTTTGAGCGATTTTTTGCGGCAAATGGGTTGGTCGACGACTATTTTGCGAAACATCTCGCCGATAAGGTCGATACGTCTGCGATGCCATGGCGTTATAAAGGATCAAGCAGCAGTGAGGGGTTAGCTATTTTTCAACAAGCAGCAGAAATCCGTAACGCCTTTTTCCAGGGGCAAGATGGAAAAAAGCTGATGCTTAATCTCTCGGCAACAGTGCCCTATATGGATCCTTCCATTACTCAACTTAAATTGAGCATTGACGGTGTAAGTTTACGCTACGCTCATGGCCCTGTGATGGCGACGTCATTTAAATGGCCCTCTGCATCCGGCGAATCAGCAATTATTTTCACGGTTCAGCCACGAATTTATACCAAAAATGCGGGCTTAAAGCTTGAAGATGCCTGGGCTTTACTACGTTGGGTTGAAAGCGCGCAGGAGGTCAGTAAAAGCGCCTCCGGGAATGATATCTTGACCTGGTATCTCGATAAACGCCGCGTTGATGTCGAAGTATCAGGGCTGCGCTATGGCCATCGGCCCATTATCGAACTATTACGCCGCTTCAACTGCCCCACGGGTTTATGAAGATGATAACGCGTTTTTTCAGCAGCAAACCGGCCGTACGATTTGCATTTTATCAGCCAGACGGTACACCGCGCGTCGGCAGATGGCAGCCTGGGCGCGCGCTGCACCTGCGCACGCTTTCGGCGCTGCTACTCAATTATTTACCAGGCGCGGGGCACGGCGAGCTCGCTTCGCCTGCGAATACCGACGTTGCAGTCTGGTGTTTTGTTTTCCCTGCAACCGTGTTGGGGCGCAAGGGGTATTACTACGGCGCTTTCAGAGTAGTTAATCAACACATCACCGGCGTGTTGTACGTCCAGGCCCCCCTCAGTTGGCTGGGCGTTTATCTTAAGTCAACGCCTTCGCTGGCATTCTGGATGGCGCGTATTCTGATTTTATTCGGTCAGGATATATACACAAACGCCGGGATGAAACAACTCAAAAGCTGGGTGCAGTCGCTACAGCGCTCCTACTCCCCTTTTTTTGAGAGCGTTGCAATAAAAACGCGTTGGCGCTTCGCGGAGCGAGCCGCTCTGTTGATTGAGGAAAGCGGGGCGGCGGATTATCTCTATACAGAAGCGAGCGGGTTAGACGTTTTGCCATGGCTGAACTGGCCGGCATGTATCGAATATCAGCACTGTATATGGTTCTGGAAACTAAGCCGATTTGGAAAAGTAGTGGATTCCAGAAAAGTGTTTATGACCAGTGAATTAATCACAAAGGCGAAGTAATCAGGTGGCATTATTAACTAAGGATCAGATAATTTGATGGCACGGACATTTACTTTAAACAGTTCTGCAATGCCGTATTTATTAGGCGAACCAGCGCTGGTACTTGCTAAGCTGGAAGGAGAGGAAACTTTTTCCAGACTCTATTCCTATACTATTACGGCGAAAACCCCGGCAAACCCTGCTATTCCATGGCAGGCTGCATCTAATATCGATCTCAAGGCCCTTATCGGTAAAGAAATGACGGTTTCTATTGAGCTGGATGGTAATGGACTCGATGATGTAACCAGTCAGGGAAAAGGGACCAGGGAGATATCCGGAATAGTTCAGCAGTCACGTTACATAGGACGCGACGCCGATCAGGCCATGTTTGAGATTATCATTCGGCCGTGGCTTTATCTGACGGAACTGACATCAGACTTCAAGATTTTTCAGAAGAAAAGTGTTGTTGATATTATTGATGAAGTCCTGGCGGATTACCCCTTTCCTTTTGAAAAGCGGCTGTCTGGCTCTTATCCTGAGCTCGACTTCCAGGTTCAATATGGAGAAACCGATTACAACTTTATCCAACGTTTGATGGAAGAGTGGGGTATTTATTGGTTTTTTGAGCATAAAGGCGGGAAACATAAACTTATTCTGGTAGACCACGTTGGCGCTCATAAAAAAAGTGATAGCGCAGCCTACCATGTCATCCATTATTTGCCGGAAAATCCTAAAGCGGGTGAAGAGTATATTAATTCATTTCATCATCAGGAAACGATCACGACCGGGCAATGGGTTACTAACGATTACGATTTCACAAAGTCGCGAGCGGATATCCTTGCGATAGATAATAAACCACGTAAAACCAGTTTCAACAGTATGGAGATGTATCACTGGCCTGGTGACTACGAACAGCCCTCTATCGGCGAGCAGTTAGCCCGCATTCGTATGGAAGAGCGCGGAGCGTTGGGATCGCGTGCCCAGGGCGTCGGCGAGGTCAGGGGGATCGCCTGTGGGATGAATTTCGATTTGGCGAGCTTCCCGCTGGAGAAAGCTAACCGGGAATATATGGTGATTTCAAGCTACCTGAAAGCGGTGGAAACCCCGCAAACTCATGGTGCTGAAATTTTCCAGTTTGAATGTCGTTTCACCGTTCAGCCAACGACAAAAATATTTCGTGCGCCGTTTATCACACCCAAACCTAAAACCAGTGGCCCGCAAACGGCGATTATTGTGGGGCCACCCGGCGAAGACGTCTGGACCGATGAATATGGCCGGGTCAAAGTTCGTTTTGTCTGGGATCGTTACGGTAAAAATATCGAATCTGACTCCTGCTGGTTACGTGTCAGCCAGTCCTGGGCAGGGAATAATTTTGGCGGGATCTATATTCCACGCGTCGGTCATGAGGTGATTGTCGATTTTATTAACGGCGACCCGGACAGGCCGCTGATTATTGGCAGTCTGTATAACAATATCACTATGCCCCCCTGGGATTTGCCAGCGAACAGCACGCAGAGTGGTCTGATTAGCCGCACGATAGGGGGCGGCCGTACTAATTACAACGGTATTCGGTTCGAGGATAAACCCGGTCTGGAACAATATTGGGAGCAGGCCGAGCGCGATATGGATCGCGTTACCAAGCGTAATGAAACCCAGACCATTGGGGTCAATTCCGACATTAAAGTGGGTGAAAACCGCAAAATGTACGTCGGCGCGGATTATTCCAAGGATGTTTGCGGCGGCTACACCAAGTTAGTTGGGCTTAATTACACGCTTAATGTAGGCGTCGCGCGGGAAATTGTCGTAGGGGCCGAGAGTTCGTTAACCGTCGCCGCAGCTAACGCATTGAATGTTGGCGGATCGAATTATACCAATGTTGGTGATGCGAATATGACCACCATCGGTAGTGACAATTCGCTCACAGTGGGTGGGTCTAACATGATTAACGTTAGCTCCGCAAATATGACCACTATCGGAGCCGCAAATTCGCTCACAGTAGGTGCTACGAATTCGACCAATGTTGGTGCCGCGAATTCGCTCACAGTAGGTGCTGCGAATTCGACCAATGTTGGTGGTGCGAATATGACCAATGTTGGCGGTGTGAATATGACCAGCGTTGGTGGCGCAAATATGACTAACGTTGGGGGAGTTAACACACTAGCAGTTGGCGGTGCGCATGCGGTGGCGGTAGGCGGCGCAGCGTCATTGGTTGCGGGAGGCGCCATCGCGATGAGTGCCGGCGGCGTACTAACGATCAGCGCGACCGTTATAAAACTTATTGGTGCCAGCAAAGTCGTGATTCAGGGCGGTCAGGTTCACCTTAACCCAGGCGATGGCGGTGGTGGCGGTGGCGGTGGCGGTGGCGGCGGCGGTTTTGGCGGCGGCTTTGGCGGTTGCTGTAGTGGCGGCTTTGGCGGCGCGTTAAACCTTCCTGATCATCTTTCTTTGGTCTTTGGTTTGATGGCGCTGCCGATCCCTCTGCCGCCATTACCTACCTATGACCCGACGGAACCGCCGACGGAACCGCCGACTGAGGCGCCGACGGATACGCCGACGGATACGCCGACGGATACGCCGACAGATACGCCGACGGATACGCCGACGGATACACCGACAGATACACCGACAGATACACCGACGGAATCGCCAACCATTACAGAAACTTAAGAACCAACCTAATTACCGGCGATACACGTAATTACGACTGATAAGCGCAGGGAGGGCTAGGCCTTCTCTGCATAGTTAATCGATTTTGTCACGGAGGCGATATATGCAAAACGCAGGACGCATCGGCGATTCAATAAGTCATGGCGGCGCTGTCACCAGCGGCTCAGGGAATGTCTTTATCAATAATATTAACGCGGCGGTGGTTGGGATTAGCTCAGTTAGCTGTTCAATACACGGCAGTAGTACGATGGCTGCGGGCTCGGGAACCGTGTTCATCAACAATAACCCGGCTGCGCGTATTGGCGATCCCGCTGGTTGCGGCGCGACAATCACGAGTGGTTCCGGCGACGTGTTAATAGGTTAAAGCTATGCGTTTGTCCATAACGTGGCCTCTGGCGCGCCAGGGATTTTTGCTGCATGAAGAATACAACGATCAGGCGTGTATTCGTCTGGATCCGTTAACCGGCAATTTTGAACCGGCTAGCGTCGAAAGTGACAGCGAAGGCGCATTATTTTACTGGAGTACCAGCGGTCCCGTTATTCTCAACCACTGTGCGGAATATGTTTGTATCCTGGACGGCAGACCGCTATCCCTGGGGGAAACGCGTCATTTACTTTCCGGCAGCAAGCTGCAAATTGGTCATGTCAGTATTGTCATTCAACTCGACAGAGAACAATTAGCCGATGCGCTTTACGTGCAACCGCATTCTGACGTCCACCCCCCGGAACCCGGCGATATAGAGGATTTACTCTCTTATGGTGGGCATCATATTGCCTGGCAGGAATCCGCAGCTGCGCAATCTTATCTGCAAGAGCAACAGGATGATGTTTTACAGAAATTGCAGATTGAATATAAAAAACGTCTTATCTGGGGAGAGCAAGAGCTTGAGGCTATTGATAAAAACAGTTCATCCCTGCGCAATAAACCCTTAACAGAAGATGGTCAGTTTGAACAAACAAAAGAAAAAATGAAAAACAGGACGTTAACAGAATGCATATTTGAATCTATTACTCTTTTCGATAAAGCATTTGACGAAGTGATGATACTCGGAACAGAGCAAGATGAATTGTTTGAGGAAAACAAATACGACATTTTGCATCTGGTTGCTCCCGATAACATTCCGGTCAGAAAGACCAGGACGATTCCCGATCTTATTGCCAGGGAATTTCATAAACGCGATTTAGATAGCTTGCTATAAAGGATTATGCTATGTCTGATACCAATTCATTAAAAGCGTTATTAACCCATACGTCGTTAGATACACTGTTACAAGAGACACTTAGCCGCGTTAAATCACAGCCCGATAATGTTATTGAGCGGGAACTTTTATTTAAACTCTATTGCATTTCCGGATTATGGGAGAAAGCGTTACTTCAACTGGAAACGATCCCGTTGCTCGATAATGAATATCAAAAACAATGTGAGCTCTATAAGAATTTAGTATTTAGTGAGCTGATGCGGGAAAAAGTGCTTGCGGGCGAACGGGAAGCGGGTGTAACAGAAATCTCCCCGGATGCTGACGCCTGGATGGCAATGCTTCATCAAGCTAATCAACTGGTTACACAAGGTAAAACAGAGGAAGCCGATCGAGTTCGTAACGACGCCTTCGATCTGGCGCCAGCCAAAGGCGGCACTGGCGAGCAAATCGGTGATTTCCAGTGGATCGCTGACGGTGACGGTAGACTGGGGCCCGTATGCGAATTCATTCACGCCGGGGGATATCGCTGGATCGCGTTCTCTGATATTGAATCGATTATCCTGACAGAACCCAAAGGAATACTGGATGTTGTCTGGAAGTCTGCGGAGGTTAAGGTAAACGGGAAAACCTGGTTTGGTTATATGCCCGCGCGTTATCCAGTTAGCAACTCATGCGAGCAGTCGCTTCAGTTGGGTTTTGAGACCCACTGGCGTCAGGTATCCGACTCATTTTTCATTGGCAGCGGGCAGAAAATGTTTATCACTGATGCCGGCGAGTTTTCGTTACTGAAGACAGGCAGCCTGAAATTACGCTGAGTCAAACGGCAATGGAAAAGAAAAGACCTTATTTACCCACATTATTTGATCGCTTGTTAGATGATGAACCTAAACAGCTTCAGGAGGCCTACGACGTTTGTTTTTACGATGCCAGAACGATGCGCAGGTTAGTGCAACGCGATATTGCTGCCATCCTTAATAACACCAATATCGAAGATCGGTTAGAGGAAAAAAGAGATGCGCCAGCGCTGGAATCGGTAGTGAATTATGGCGTAGCCGCCATGACCGGTAAATTTGGTAGTTCTGATAACTGGGCATTAATGGAAAAGCGTATCAGAAGCGCATTGCTGCGTTTTGAGCCAAGACTTATCCCGGAATCACTGCTGGTTCGTTTGCTTACCGGAAAAGATGAACCCTCCCGGGGAGGGCTTATTCTTTTCGAAATCCGCGCGCTGATTTACTGGGATCCAAACCCTATCGATCTGTGCGTGAACGGTGTGTATGACCGGGAAACGGAACATATTGCGCTCAGCGCTTCATAATACGCCCCACCCCCGGCCCGCGCCGGGGTCACCCGTCCGCCAACACCACGTGATGGGAAAACTCTTTCTCACAGTATTTGCACTTCAGCGCGATATCCTCAACACGTTTTTTGACGCTAAAGCTGGACGCCACCGGCTCGACGCGGCTGATGCAGTTACTGTTCGGGCAGATCAGCACTTTCTCAATACGCTCCGGCAGGCTTGGGCGGCTTTTGCCCACGACTTCGTAATTATCGATACGGTTAACGGTAGCCTCAGGTGCATACAGCGCCAGCTGATTGACCTGCTCGTCGGTCAGGAAGGTATTTTCAATTTTGATCAGATCTTTACGGCCCATTTCGCCGGACGGCAGGTTCAGGCCGATAGTGATGCGCTGATCGGTCTCGGTCAGTTTGAACAGCGTAAGAAGCTTAAAGCCCACCTGTGCCGGGATATGGTCGATGACGGTGCCACGGCTGATGGCTTCTACCTGGAGTTTATTATCGTGAGTCATGTTCATCTCCTTCTTACAGCGGGAAATCGCGATTAAGAACCAGCGCCAGCAGAGCCTGGCGAGCAAAAATGCCGTTACCGGCCTGCTGGAAATACCAGGCGTGCGGCGTTTTATCCACGTCGGTGATGATCTCATCAATACGCGGCAGCGGGTGCAGCACTTTCATATTGCTGCGTGCGCCGTTGAGGTCGGCGGCGCGCAGGACAAACTGCGCTTTCACGTTGGCGTATTCTGATGGGTCGAGACGCTCTTTCTGCACGCGGGTCATATAGAGAATGTCCACTTCGCGCACCACGTCGTCGATGGAATCATGCAGGCTCCAGGCGATACCTTTCTCATCCAGCATATCGAGGATGTACTGCGGCATGGCCAGCGCCTCCGGGGCGATAAAGTAAAAATGGTTGCCGTTGAATTTCGCCAGCGCCTGGGCCAGCGAGTGCACTGTGCGGCCATATTTGAGATCGCCCACCATAGCGATGTTTAAGTTTTCCAACCGCCCCTGGGTTTCCTGGATGGTAAACAGATCGAGCAGCGTTTGGGTCGGATGCTGGTTCGCGCCGTCACCGGCATTCAACACCGGGATGCCGCCGGAAAATTCGGTGGCGAGGCGCGCCGCGCCTTCCTGCGGATGGCGCATGACAATCGCATCCACATAGGTGCTGATCACGGAAATGGTGTCCGCCAGAGTTTCGCCTTTTTTGCCCAACGAGGTGTTGCTGCTGTCCGAAAAACCGACCACCGACGCGCCCAGGCGGTGAATCGACGTTTCAAACGAGAGACGGGTGCGGGTTGAGGCTTCAAAAAAGCAACTGGCGACCACTTTATGCTTCAACAGCTCCGGCTGTGGATTCGCCTTCAGGCGCGCAGCGGTCGCCAGCACCAGCTCCAGCTCTTCACGGTCCAGATCGTTGATGGAAATAATATGTTTTTGATAGAGCGGATTAGCCATGTCTCTCTCCTTTTTCGAACGGCGGGCAAACGCCGGGCAAAAAAAAACCCCTCATTGAGGGGTTTTTTCATTGGATAACGGAAAGAAAAACGGGACTGCGACGCCAGCGTTAAGGCGTTGTGTCAGGACATATTGTCGAACTCGCAGAACCATGCTTCCTCCCGGCAAATTGTCCCGGATTATACTCAGCCGCAATCGCATAGCAAGCGGAGAATGCACATATTTACATTAGGAAGCGGTTGCGCTGCATAAGCACTCAAAAATAGTGAATAATATGCAGGGGCTGCTTTAACCAAAACTGACCGGGCGGCACAAACGGATCGTGAAAATCTGCAAGCTTATGCGCCAATAAATATGCGCTAAAGCAGATTTTTGCCACAAAGCGGTGGTAGGGCAGGGCATTTCCTCATATAACTCATAAAAATGAAACGATGTTTTATACCTGTCATACTTCAAGTTGCAGGTGCGTTGGCTTGACTCGGCCTTGCGGCCTCGCCCTAAAGGGCCGCCGCAAGCGGCGTTCAAATCGGCTTGCCGATTTGTCCTCGCTCACCCCAGTCACTTACTTATGTAAGCTCCTGGGGATTCGCTGCGTCGCCGCCTTCCTGCAACTCGAATTATTTAGGGTAAATATAAGGAGCTTCCCGTGATCATTGGCAACATCCACCATCTGCAGTCATGGCTGCCCGCTGAACTGCGCCAGGCAATTGAACATATCAAACAGCACGTTACCCCAGAAACGCCGCTGGGCAAGCACGATATCGACGGCAACAACCTGTTCTTCCTGGTTTCCGAAGATGAAACCCAGCCGCTGGCCGAGCGCCGCGCGGAGTATCATGCGCGCTACCTGGATATCCAGATTGTGATGCGCGGCGTGGAAGGCATGACCTTCAGCTGTCTGCCTGCGGGTGAGCCGGATACCGACTGGCTGGCGGATAAAGACATCGCGTTCCTGCCGGAAGGCGGCCAGGAAAAAACTGTGGTAATGCAGGAAGGGGATTTCGTGGTGTTCTATCCGGGCGAAGTTCACAAGCCGCTGTGCGCCGTGGGCGAGAATACTAAAGTGCGTAAAGTTGTGGTGAAAATGCTGGTTGCGTAATCTGCCTTGCAAACAACAGCGGCCCTGAAGCGGGCCGCTTTTTTATTGGGCTAACGTCGCCACCATCACCGCTTTGATGGTGTGCATGCGGTTTTCCGCCTGGTCGAACACAATGCTGTTCGGCGATTCAAACACCTCATTGGTGACTTCAATGCCGCCGTGCATCCCGTACTGCTCCGCCATCTGCTTGCCGACCGTGGTTTCTTCATCGTGGAAAGCCGGTAAACAGTGCAGGAATTTGACCTGAGGATTGCCGGTCAGCGCCATCATCTGGCTATTCACCTGGTAATCACGCAGCAGCGCGATGCGCTCGGCCCATTTCTCTTTGGCTTCACCCATCGACACCCACACGTCGGTATAGATAAAGTCTGCGCCTTTCACGCCAGCCGCTATGTCTTCGGTAAGCGTGATTTTGCCGCCGGTTTGCGCCGCCATGGCTTTGCACTCCTCCACCAGCGCCGCGTCCGGCCAGCAGGCTTTAGGGGCCACCAGTCGCAGATCCAGCCCGGTGAGCGCGGCGGCTTCCAGCATTGAGTTGCCCATGTTGTTGCGCGCGTCGCCGGCATAGACCAGCGTCATCTCGTTAAAAGCTTTGCCAGGCAGGTGCTCGCGCATAGTCAGTAAATCCGCCAGCAACTGCGTCGGGTGGAATTCGTTGGTCAGACCGTTCCACACCGGTACGCCGGCGTACTGCGCCAGGGTTTCTACCACTTCCTGGCCGTGGCCGCGATACTGGATCCCGTCATACATCCGGCCCAGCACCCGGGCGGTATCTTTAATTGATTCTTTATGCCCAATCTGACTGCCGCTCGGGCCGAGGTAAGTCACGCGAGCGCCCTGGTCGTAAGCGGCAACTTCGAAAGAGCATCGTGTACGGGTTGAGTCTTTTTCGAAGATGAGCGCGATGTTTTTACCAGTAAGCTTTTGAACTTCTTTGCCATTCTTTTTATCGCTTTTCAGCGTTGCGGCAAGATCGAGCAATGCGTTTATCTGTGCAGGGGTAAAATCTAATAATTTCAGAAAGTGTTTTTGATAGAAAGCCGACATAGTTCCCTCACCTGGCTGATGCCACTTGTTGAATTAAAATTCAATTTATATGTATGAATATGCATTTGCAACCCCGAAAAATAAAACTTTTACCGGAAAGGTGGAGGCAATCACTGGGGTATGTGAAAATAGTAAGTATCTGCCAACACATTGAGGAACGAGCCATGGCAAACCCGGAACACCTGGAAGAACAACGCGAAGAAACGCGTCTTATCATTGAAGAGTTGCTTGAGGACGGCAGCGATCCGGATGCGCTGTACACCATCGAACACCACCTCTCGGCAGATGATTTTGAAACCCTCGAAAAAGCCGCGGTAGAAGCCTTCAAAATGGGTTATGAAGTCACCGACCCGGAAGAGCTTGAACTGGACGAAGGCGAAACCGTGATCTGCTGCGATGTGCTGAGCGAATGCGCGCTCAACGCCGAGCTGATTGACGCGCAGGTCGCGCAACTGCTGGACCTGGCTGAAAAATTCGATGTCGAGTATGACGGTTGGGGTACCTACTTCGAAGATCCGAACGGTGAAGAAGGTGAAGACGGCGACGATGACGAATACATGGATGATGACGACGACGGCGTGCGTCACTAATATCGCGCGGCGGCAGCATCGGGCTGCCGCCCTCAAGGATAGCGAATGAACACCTCCGCACTGCTCGAACCGGTCCATCAATTTCTCCACTGCACCACCCCGGATGCCTGGCTGCAACAAGCCCGACAACCGGATAATCTTCCGCTGCTGTTAACCGACCATATGATTTGCGAACTCAAAGCCGCGCAGACCGCGATGCTGCTGATCCGTAAATACGTGGCGGACAAATCCGGCTCCGACATGCTGCTGGAATGGCTCAGACCTTATGAAACTTTCGCGTTCTATAACGGCCCGGAAGTGGATTTCGTGGCGCTGCAAAAGCGCGTCAGCAAAAGCGAGATGCCGAAAACCGACGATCCCTGGGGCCAGGCGCTGATCGACAGCATGGTGCTGTTGATCAAAGAGGAGCTGCATCATTTCTGGCAGGTGCGGGAGGTAATGACGGCGCGAAACATCCCGTATGTGAAAATCACCGCCAGCCGCTATGCCAAAGGGCTACTGCGCGCCATTCGCACCCATGAACCCGCGATGCTGATCGACAAACTGATCTGCGGAGCCTACATCGAAGCGCGTTCCTGCGAACGTTTTGCCGCCCTGGCACCGTATCTCGACGACGAGTTACAAAAATTTTATCTCTCCCTGCTGCGCTCCGAAGCGCGCCATTACCAGGATTATCTGGCTCTGGCGCAGCAAATCTCGCCGGACGATATCACGCCCCGTGTGCGTTATTTAGGCGAAGTGGAAGCCGGGCTTATTCAGTCGCCTGATCCAGAGTTTCGTTTCCATAGCGGAGTGCCGGTTTAACTCTCCTAAAATTGGCAGGTATCCGCCTGAGAGGGTGACAAATCCGCTCAGCCTGGTAAAAAGAAGCCTTTGCATATATCAGAGAAAATTATGAACTGGACACATGTCATTCTCGCAGGCTATGTCGGTGCGGTTATCGCCATCGTGGTTGGCGTATTTCGTAAAAAGGGCTGGATCGGCAAAACCAGCGCCGTGATTATCGCGCTGCTCGCTATCGTGGTGTGGAACATCATCGACGTGAAGTATCTGATCCCGCGCGATAACGTGACGCAGCAGATGACAGAAAGCGAGAAGTTTGATACCGCCATGGAGCGGCTGCCGCTGTACCAAATCATTCGTGAACAGGAGCCGCAAGCCTGGAGCCGCATTCGCGAGCAGGCGCTGGCGATGCAGAAAGCGGGCGAGTCGGAGCAGAATGTGATTGACGCGATCCAGCCGCAGATCCTCGCTATTCAGATGGCGCGTCTGCAAACCGCGCCGGACGCCAACGTGGTGGCGTTTATGCAGGCCAATATGCAGCAGACCGCCCTGATCCAAAAACAGAGTGACGACGCCTGCTTCCGCTTCCTGTTCCCGGCGGTCAAAGGGGGCATCAACGCCGCCAGAATGTTGCCGGCTGACGTTACGCAGCATCGTCTGGATGTGGATGCCGAGATGATGCGCGCCGCGTTCGGCCCGAATAAGCATCAGGTGACGCCGCAGGAGCGCCAGCAGGCGATGCAGGATGTCCAGCCCATCGTTCAGAAACTGGTGCAACAGTATGGCCAGGACATCACCTTGATGAACGAACCGCAGAAAGCGACGGGCAAAGAGGGCGTGGTGTGTAACATCACCCAGGATCTGTGGCGCAACGTTCTGCAACTGCCGGTAAATAAAGCGGCAGGGATTATTCGCTATTCGGTGAGCACCGATTAAAAAACCACACGCGGCAGGCGCTGCGTGTGGTTATCGTTTGTCAGAGTGTGCAGGGGAAGGGCGGTCAGAGATTTTTCAGCATTCGCACTTCGCAATCCACATGGCCGGTACAGCCGAGCGGCTCGCTGATATGGGTGAAACCCAGATGCTCATACAACGCGATAGCCTCTTTCAAAAAGGCGGTGGTTTCCAGATAGCAGCGGGTAAAGCCCTGCTGTTTAGCGAAACCCATCGCCATCAACGCCAGCTTTTTGGCCTGGCCCTGACCGCGTGCTTCGGGCAAAAAGTACATCTTTTGCAGCTCGCAAATATCCGGCTCGCTGCATGACAGCGGCGCGACGCCGCCGCCGCCCACCACTTTTCCGTCTCGCTCGACGACCCAGTAGGCGTGGCCCGGTTGGCTGTAAAGTTCGTACAGGCTGTCCAGATTCGGATCGGCCACGGTGTAGCCTTTGTCGGCGGTAAGGCCGTACTCAGCGGAAACGGTGCGGATGACGCTCGCAATAGCGGCATTATCGTGAGATGCGATCGGGCGTAACGAGAGTTCAACCCGGGTGGCTATGGTCATGACAGCACTCAGAAAAATTAAAAACGTATCGCCTTTAATACCACTGTTAATTTCCATTCGCAAGATTCTGAAAAAATGACTCTTCAACGGTTACGCATTTAACTCAGGCATGACCTGTGTTGCAATGTTAAATGGAAACATCAGTAAATTATTTTATGGCTAAGGGAATGCAACGAAATGGAACTGGAAAAAAATGCCGACAGGCGACATGCGTTTATTTTTCATGGCAAAGGAAGTGAGTATTTTCGTATCTGGATTGTGAACATTGTTTTAACAGTAATTACATTAGGGATCTATCTTCCCTGGGCGATGGTAAGGACCAGGAAGTATATATGTTCGAAAACGGAGTTATCAGGCGCTTTTTTTAGCTATCATGCAAAGGGCAGCGTAATCTTTGCCAGTTGGTTGCTTTTGTTGGTGGCCTATGTCCTGTTTGCTGTGGCTCTGGCAAATAAAAGTGTAGTTGTCGGCAGTACCATGGCTCTCTTGTTAGTGCTATTTTTGCCCTGGCTCATCGTGTTAAGTTTGCGCTATCAGGCGCTAATGACCCGGATAAATGATGTCCGCTTCTCTTTTAACTGCGCTCCGCTACGTGCATGGTGGGTAATGCTGGGTTGCCCGTTGCTGCTCATTTTCGTATGCGTTTTAATTTTGTTTGGATGTTTAAAGGCAATGCCTTCTCCTGATAGTCTCAACAGCCTGATCGCCAGTGTCATTATAGGGGGCCTGGCGGCGTTAATTCTCTTTGGTATTATCAACGGTATATGCCTGGCAATGTGGATGAGAATGTTCGCCGATTCATCTTCGTTGGGGAACTTACGGTTTTCTGCACTTATCAACACTAAACAGTGCGTAAAGATGAGCGTGTTAAGTAATTTGATATTATTACCATTTATTGCGGTGATAGTAAAAATTAACGCGCCGATATTTTCAGAGGTTACGCTTTCAATTATGTCAGGATTAAGCCAGCCGGAAATTGAAGCGAATATCTATGCCAACTATTCAGGAGTTATCCTGACAAGCTATTTAGTTTATTTTATGGCAATACTGGTCAGTATCGGATATGTCTTTACTGCCCTACGTAATTATTTTTGGTCCGCATTAAAGCTGGGTGATCATATTCGCTTTTCATCAACGCTGAATTTCCCTCAAATGGTATGGATCCTGATTAGCAACTTTGTATTAGTCATGGTGACATGCGGTCTGGCTTATCCCTGGGCCAGAGTGCGTTTCCTGCGATATACGGCTTCCCATAGTGAGGTGATTGGATCGCTGGATGATATACAGGACTCCGATGAGGCAATGAAATCGGGTGTGCTGACGGTGCTGTCACGTGGGCTAATCGTTAATATTCCTTTTATTTGAGTCTGTTGTTATAGCTCGTCCTCCAAAAACCAATAAAAAAGCCGGGTTAACAAACCCGGCTTTTTCGTCAGCGTAACTCTTACAGCGCGGCAATCACGCCCTGCTGCTCAATCAACGTTGCTTTGGCATCGTGGAACGCCTGCAGGCGCTCGCGCTCTTTAGCCACTACTGCTTCCGGCGCGCGGGCCACAAAGCCTTCATTACCCAGCTTGTTTTCGATCTTGCCGATTTCGATCTCCACTTTTTCCACTTCTTTGGCCAGACGCGCCAGCTCAGCGGATTTATCGATCAGACCCGCCATCGGGATCAGCAATTCCGCGCCGTCGATGATTTTGGTCACCGACACCGGGCCTTTGTCGCCGTCATCCAGCAGGGTAATGCTTTGCAGACGCGCCAGGTTCAGCAGGAAGCTGCGGTTATCGTTCACGCGACGCTGAGCATCGGCGCTGGCGCCGCGTAGCAGCACCTCCAGCGGTTTGCTCGGCGCAATGTTCATTTCCGCGCGGATATTACGCACCGCCACAATCGCCTGCTTCAGCCATTCGGTATCGGTGCGCGCCGCTTCGTCATCCAGCGCCACGTCGTAAGCCGGGAACGGCTGTAGCATGATGGTGTCGGCGTCGATGCCTTTAAGCACTTTCACGCGCTGCCAGATGGTTTCGGTGATAAACGGAATAATCGGGTGCGCCAGGCGCAGCAGACCTTCCAGCACGTTGACCAGCGTATTGCGGGTGCCGCGCAGTTCGGCTTCAGAACCGCCGTTCATCACCGGCTTGGTGAGCTCCAGGTACCAGTCGCAGAACTGGTTCCAGGTGAACTCATACAGGATGCCCGCTGCGATATCGAAACGGTAGCTGTCCAGCGCTTCACGGTAGGCTTTCACGGTGCGGTTGAATTCCGCCAGAATCCAGCGGTCCGCCAGAGAAAGCACTTTCTCGCCGCCGTTGAAGCCGCAATCCTGATCTTCAGTATTCATCAGCACAAAGCGGCTGGCATTCCACAGCTTGTTACAGAAGTTGCGGTAGCCTTCAAGACGCTTCATATCCCAGTTGATATCGCGGCCGGTAGAGGCCAGCGCCGCCAGCGTGAAGCGCAGCGCATCGGTGCCGTGCGGCTCAATGCCGTTCGGGAACTGCTTCTCGGTGCGCTTGCGGATCTTCTCAGCCAGCTGCGGCTGCATCATGTTGCCGGTGCGTTTTTCCAGCAGCTCTTCCAGCGAGATACCGTCCACCATATCCAGCGGGTCGATCACGTTGCCCTTGGATTTGGACATCTTCTGGCCTTCGTCATCGCGGATCAGTCCAGTCATGTACACGGTGTGGAACGGCACCTGCGGCTTGCCGTTTTCATCTTTGATGAAGTGCATGGTCATCATGATCATGCGGGCAATCCAGAAGAAAATGATGTCGAAGCCGGAAACCATCACGCTGGTTGGGTGGAACTGACGCAGCGCGTCGGTGTTTTCCGGCCAGCCGAGGGTAGAGAACGTCCACAGCGCGGAGGAGAACCAGGTGTCGAGTACGTCTTCGTCCTGGCGCAGCGCCACGTCCGCGCCCAGGTTATTCTCCTGGCGCACTTCGTCTTCGCTACGGCCCACGTAGACGTTGCCCTGGTTGTCGTACCAGGCCGGAATACGGTGGCCCCACCACAACTGGCGGGAGATGCACCAGTCCTGAATGTCGCGCATCCAGGAGAAATACATATTCTCGTACTGCTTCGGCACGAACTGGATATCGCCGTTTTCTACCGCTTCCACCGCCGGTTTCGCCAGCACGTCTGCGCGCACATACCACTGGTCGGTCAGCATCGGTTCGATCACCACGCCGCCGCGGTCACCGTAAGGGACGGTGAGATCGTGGGGTTTGATCTCTTCCAGCAGGCCGAGTTCATCAACGGCAGCCACAACGGCTTTACGCGCGGCAAAGCGTTCCATCTTCTGGAACTGCGCCGGGATCTCGCTGGAGTAAACGTCAGATTCGTTGCCTTTGGTGTCGTACACTTCCGCGCTTTCACGGATATCGCCGTCAAAGGTCAGGATGTTGATCATCGGCAGGGCGTGACGACGGCCCACTTCGTAGTCGTTGAAGTCGTGCGCCGGGGTAATTTTCACGCAGCCGGTGCCTTTCTCCATATCCGCGTGTTCATCGCCAACAATCGGAATACGGCGATTCACCAGCGGCAGCACCACGAATTTGCCAATCAGATCTTTATAACGCGGATCTTCCGGGTTGACGGCCACGCCGGTATCGCCCAGCAGGGTTTCCGGACGGGTGGTGGCAACAACCAGATAATCTTTGCCGTCAGCGGTTTTCGCGCCATCGGCCAGCGGATAGCGTATGTGCCACATTGAGCCTTTAGACTCGCGGTTTTCCACTTCCAGATCGGAGATCGCCGTGCGCAGTTTCGGATCCCAGTTTACCAGGCGTTTACCACGGTAAATCAGGTCTTCTTGATACAGGCGCACGAACACTTCTTTCACCGCATTGGACAGGCCTTCATCCATGGTGAAGCGCTCGCGCTCCCAGTCCACAGAATTGCCCAGACGGCGCATCTGGCGGGTAATGGTGCCGCCGGATTCTGCTTTCCACTGCCAGATTTTGTCGATGAACGCATCGCGGCCATAGTCGTGACGGGTTTTGCCCTCTTCGGCGGCAATTTTGCGCTCAACCACCATCTGGGTGGCGATACCGGCGTGGTCGGTGCCCGCCTGCCACAGGGTGTTTTTGCCCTGCATGCGCTGATAGCGGATCATGGTGTCCATGATGGTTTGCTGGAAGGCGTGACCCATATGCAAACTGCCGGTGACGTTCGGCGGCGGGATCATGATGCAGAAGCTTTCCTGGCTTTCGTCGCCATTGGGTTTAAAGTAGCCCTGCTGTTCCCAGTGCTCGTATAGCGGCTGTTCGATATCTTGTGGGTTATATGTCTTTTCCATTTCTGCTATGTCTTTGCGGCGCCGTAGGTGGCCGTGGTCAAGTGGAAACCAGCCACGCGATAGGCTTTATAGCGTTCGCGAGCCAGTTGTTTCTGGGTTTCTTCGTAAGGAACGAAGTCTATCACTTCCGGGAAAGCGGTGGCAAAATCTGCAAACCCCGGCAGCAGGCTTATCAGCACATCGCGCGCGCTGCTGCCACGCTTCTGCGGCCAGGCTAACTCGACCGGCGCCCCGGCGCGCGGCCCTTCACCCGCCAGGTTATGCGGCACAAAACTGTCCGGATCGCGCGCCCACAGCGCCTCATCAAGGCGTATCGCCTGGGCTTCGTTTTCACAGGCAATCAGAAGACGTTTACCCGCCCGCCAGCGTTCTGCGGCGATCTCGCACACCAGTTGTTCAACGGCGCTCAGGCCATCCTGATGGGTATCGTTATCCAGCAGATAGAAGGTTGCACTCTTCATAATATGGGGCTTCTTGTGATGACATTAAACGCACAGCCCGGTGAGTACCGGGCTGTGACAGGACGATGATTTTCGCCGTTACTCTTCGCCGTTAAACCCGGCGCGGTTCAACAGGAACTGCGCCAGCATCGCCACCGGACGCCCGGTTGCGCCTTTGGCTTTACCGGAGCGCCAGGCGGTGCCGGCAATATCCAGGTGCGCCCAGTTGTATTTGCGGGTAAAGCGCGACAGGAAGCAGCCTGCGGTGATCGCGCCGCCAGGACGGCCGCCGATGTTAGCCATATCCGCAAAGTTGGAATCGAGCTGCTCATAATACTCGTCGCTGAGCGGTAAACGCCATGCGCGGTCGCCCGCCTGTTCGGAAGCGCCAATCAGCTCGTGGGCCAGCGGATTGTGATTCGACATCAACCCGGTAATGTGATGGCCCAGGGCAATCACGCAGGCGCCGGTCAGGGTCGCTACGTCAATTACCACTTCCGGCTCGAAGCGCTCGACGTAGGTCAGCACATCGCACAGCACCAGGCGGCCTTCGGCGTCGGTGTTCAGCACTTCCACGGTTTGCCCGGACATGGTGGTCAGCACATCGCCCGGACGATAGGCGCGCCCGCCCGGCATGTTTTCACAGCCCGCCAGCACGCCAATTACGTTCAGCGGCAGTTGCAGTTCCGCTACCATGCGCATCACGCCGTAGACCGCCGCCGCGCCGCACATGTCGTATTTCATCTCATCCATGCCTTCGGATGGTTTGATGGAAATACCGCCGGAGTCAAACGTCAGGCCTTTGCCAACCAGCACGATCGGACGGGCGTCCGGCGCGCTGCTGCCTTTATATTCCATCACCGACATCAGGGATTCGTTCTGCGAGCCTGCCCCTACCGCCAGGTAGGAGTGCATGCCGAGATCTTTCATCTGCTGCTCGCCAATCACGCGGGTCACCACGTTTTTGCTGAACGAGTCAGCCAACTGACGCGCCTGGGAGGCGAGGTACGCGGCGTTGCAAATATTCGGCGGCATATTGCCTAAATCTTTCGCGGCCTTGATACCGGAGGCAATTGCCAGCCCGTGCTGGATAGCGCGTTCGCCGCTGGTCAGCTCACGGCGCGTCGGCACGTTGAACACCATCTTACGCAGCGGACGGCGCGGTTCGCTTTTATTGGTTTTAAGTTGATCGAAGCAGTAAAGCGACTCTTTTGCGGTTTCCACCGCCTGGCGCACTTTCCAGTAGGTATTGCGGCCTTTAACGTGCAACTCGGTCAGAAAGCACACCGCTTCCATCGAACCGGTATCATTAAGGGTATTAATGGTTTTCTGGATCACCTGCTTGTACTGGCGCTCATCCAGTTCGCGTTCTTTACCGCAGCCAATCAGCAAAATACGTTCAGAGAGCACGTTCGGAACGTGGTGAAGCAGAAGGGTTTGGCCAGGCTTGCCTTCCAGTTCACCGCGACGCAGCAGTGCGCTGATGTAGCCATCGCTGATTTTATCCAGCTGCTCGGCTATCGGGGAGAGGCGGCGCGGCTCGAAAACACCGACAACAATGCAGGCACTCCGCTGCTTTTCGGGGCTACCGCTTTTTACACTGAACTCCATGCACTACGCTCCTGAATCTTAAAGACAACGACGGCGGCTACGGATAGAATTGAACGCTTTCGTAACGCTTTGCTCCGTTGTTGCGATGACTTTCGTGTTAATCTTAACGAATGTTGTTACGGTTTCGGCGCGTCAACATCTTAAGTACTTACCGCTGAGTTTACATATCTTAGCGATCTTTTCGACGACTCAAGAGAATAAATGACGTTTAAGCCATGAAACAAGCGATTTTCCTGCAAAAAGACTCGTATTCACAGGCGTATTTAATGTGATAATCATAAGATATCTGGTCCGGGAGACGCTCAAAAGCCAACTGGCGATACTGTTCATCCTGCTGCTGATCTTCTTTTGCCAGAAGCTCGTCAGGATTTTGGGTGCGGCAGTCGACGGCGAGATCCCGACAAATCTGGTCCTTTCCTTATTAGGTTTAGGCGTGCCTGCCATGGCGCAACTGATCCTTCCGTTAAGCCTGTTCCTCGCGCTGCTGATGACGCTGGGCAAACTGTATACCGAGAGTGAAATCACGGTGATGCATGCCTGTGGCCTGAGTAAAGCGGTGCTGGTCAAAGCCGCGATGATCCTGGCGCTGTTTACCGGGATTGTGGCGACCGTCAACGTGATGTGGGCCAGCCCCTGGTCGTCCCGCCATCAGGATGAAGTGCTGGCGGAAGCTAAAGCCAACCCCGGCATGGCGGCGCTGGCCCAGGGCCAGTTCCAGCAGGCCACCGACGGCAACGCCGTGTTGTTTATTGAAAGCGTTGATGGCAGCAAATTTAACGACGTATTCCTGGCGCAGCTGCGACCGCGCGGTAATGCGCGGCCCTCCGTGGTGGTAGCCGATTCCGGCGAACTGTCGCAGCGTAAAGATGGCGCGCAGGTGGTCACCCTGAATCAGGGAACCCGTTTTGAGGGTACCGCAATGCTGCGTGATTTCCGCATCACGGACTTCAAAGATTACAAAGCGGTGATTGGTCACCAGACGGTGGCGCTCGATCCTGAAGATTCTGAGCAGATGGGCATGAAAGCGCTGTGGGAATCGGACAAGCAACAGGCGCGCGCCGAGTTCCACTGGCGTCTGACGCTGGTTGTCGCCGTGATCGTGATGGCGTTGATGGTGGTGCCGTTAAGCGTGGTGAACCCGCGCCAGGGGCGCGTGCTGTCTATGCTACCCGCGATGCTGCTGTATCTGATTTTCTTCCTGCTGCAGACGTCGCTGCGTTCCAACGGTGCGAAGGGCAAGCTCGACCCGATGATTTGGATGTGGGCGGTAAACCTGGCGTATCTGGCTCTGGCGATTGCCCTGAACCTGTGGGATACGGTGCCGATGCGTAAGCTGCGCAGCCGTTTTTCGCGCCGAGGAGTGGTAAATGCCGGGATTTAGCGTACTTGACCGATACATCGGCAAAACGATTTTCAACACCATCATGATGACGCTGTTCATGCTGGTGTCGCTTTCTGGCGTTATCAAGTTTGTCGATCAGCTGAAAAAAACCGGTGAAGGGAGTTATTCCGCTGTCGGCGCCGGGATGTATACCCTGCTGAGCGTGCCGAAAGACGTGCAGATTTTCTTCCCGATGGCGGCATTGCTCGGCGCACTGCTGGGGCTTGGTATGCTGGCTCAGCGTAGCGAGCTGGTGGTCATGCAGGCATCCGGCTATACCCGTATGCAGGTGGCGCTGTCGGTAATGAAAACCGCGATCCCGCTGGTGTTGCTGACCATGGCGATTGGCGAATGGGTTGCGCCGCAGGGCGAGCAGATGGCGCGTAACTACCGCGCGCAGATGATGTATGGCGGTTCGCTGCTCTCCACCCAACAAGGCCTGTGGGCGAAAGACGGCAATAACTTCGTCTATATCGAACGTGTGAAAGGCGACAACGAGCTGGGCGGCATCAGCATCTATTCGTTTAACGATAAGCGCCGTTTACAGACGGTTCGCTACGCCGCCACCGCGACCTTCAACCCGGAAACGCGCGTCTGGCAGCTTTCACAGGTGGATGAATCCAACCTGACCAACGATAAGCAGATAACCGGTACCCAGACCGTAACCGGCACGTGGAAGACCAACCTTACGCCGGACAAACTGGGCGTAGTGGCGCTGGACCCGGATGCGCTGTCTATCACCGGCCTACGCGATTATGTGCGCTATCTGAAATCCAGCGGCCAGGATGCCAGCCGCTACCAGCTCAACATGTGGAGTAAACTCTTCCAGCCGCTTTCCGTGGCGGTGATGATGCTGATGGCGCTGTCATTTATCTTCGGCCCGCTGCGTAGCGTACCGATGGGCGTGCGTGTAGTGACGGGGATTAGCTTTGGTTTCCTGTTCTACGTGCTTGACCAGATCTTCGGCCCGCTGAGCCTGGTGTACAACATCCCGCCGATTATGGGCGCGCTGTTGCCAAGCGCCAGCTTCTTCCTGATCAGCCTCTGGCTATTGGTCCGTAAGTCGTAAATTGAGGGGTGCAGATTGCACCCCTCTGTTTTATTGACTGCGTTAGCCTGCTGTTATCGCCGCCTGCCACCCAGAATACTTCCCAGCATCCCGCGCACAATCTGATTGGTGACCTGGCGCACCGCGCTTTTCGCCATAGTCTGCACCACGCCGTCGCGCTTGCCGCCTCGCGGCCCGGTGCTGCCAAACAAAATATCTTTTAACCCGCCGATAAGGCCGTCGTCTTCTGTTGCCTGAGCGCCTTTCGCGGGCGGCGCGTTGCCCTGTTCCGGCGCATCCGCCACGCGGTTTTGCAGCATTTCATATGCGGATTCGCGGTCGACCGCGTCCTCATATTTGCCATACAGCGAAGAGTGATTGAGCAGTCCGTTGCGCTCATCCTCATTCACCGGCCCCATCCGCGAGTAGGGAGCGATCACCATGGCGCGCTCCACCATGCCTGGGCTGCCTTTGGCATCCAGAAACGAGATTAGCGCCTCGCCGGTGCCCAGCGCCTGGATCGCCTCTTCGGTATCGAAGGCCGGGTTAGCGCGCATGGTTTGCGCCGCAGCTTTCACCGCTTTTTGGTCTTTCGGCGTAAAGGCGCGTAGCGCGTGCTGCACCCGGTTGCCCAACTGGCCCAACACCATATCCGGGACATCCGACGGGTTCTGGGAGACAAACCACACGCCGACGCCCTTCGAGCGGATAAGGCGGATCACCTGCTCGATTTTATCCAGCAACACCTGTGGAGCATCGTTAAACAGCAGATGCGCCTCGTCGAAGAAGAACACCAGTTTAGGTTTATCGAGATCGCCCGCCTCCGGCAGTTGCTCATAGAGTTCGGAGAGCATCCACAGCAGGCTGGCGGCGTAAAGCTTCGGCATCTGGTACAGCTTTTCCGCCGACAGGATATTCACGATGCCTTTGCCGTTGGCATCGGTGCGCATCCAGTCTCTGATATCCAGCATCGGCTCGCCGAAAAACGCGTTGGCCCCTTGCTGCTCAAGGGTCAGCAGCCCGCGCTGGATAGCGCCTACCGATGCGCTGCTGATATTACCGTACTGGTTCTGGAATGATTTGGCGTTATCACCGACGTACTGGGTAATGGCGCGCAGATCTTTAAAATCGAGCAGCAGCAGTCCTTGCTCATCCGCGATGCGGAAAATGATATTCAGTACACCGGATTGCACCTCGTTCAGGTTCAGCAACCGGGCGAGCAGCAATGGCCCAAGGTCCGATACCGTGGCCCGCACCGGATGGCCTTTTTCACCGAAGATATCCCATAGCGTGACCGGGTTGCCATGTGGCTGCCAGTCAGTGACGCCGATACCGTTCAGCCGCGCCAGCAGTTTTTCCGATGCCGCGCCTTCCTGCGCAATCCCGGTTAAATCGCCTTTCACATCCGCCATAAATACCGGTACGCCGATACCGGATAACGATTCCGCCAGCTTTTGCAGCGTGACGGTTTTACCGGTGCCTGTCGCCCCGGTGATCAGCCCGTGGCGGTTGGCCATTTGCGGCAACAGATTTAACGTCACTTCCGGCGTACGGGCGATAAGCAGCGGTTCGGTCATGATGAATTCTCTTGTGATGGTTTCGCTTAAATCATAGGTAATTCACCACGAAACAACATCGGTAAAATGCTGACTTTGCGGCATATCCCGCATCACCGACTATGCTTTGCATACGGTTTACTTATTTTTTGGAAAACATGTCCAGATTCTTTTTTAACGAACGCAAACAGCTGGTCAACGACGCGATTGAGGGTGTTATTCTCTCCGCGCAGCATCGCAACCTGACGCGCCTGGATATCGACCCGGCAATCCGCGTCGTGGTGCGTAGCGACTGGGATAAAAGCAAAGTGGCGGTGATTTCCGGCGGCGGCGCGGGCCATGAACCGGCGCATGTCGGGTTTGTGGGGAAAGGGATGTTAACCGCAGCGGTGTGCGGCGACCTGTTCGCCTCGCCGAGCGTGGATGCGGTACTGAACGCGATTGTTGCCGTAACGGGCGATCGCGGCTGCCTGTTAATTGTCAAAAACTACACCGGCGACCGGCTGAACTTTGGCCTGGCGGCGGAGAAAGCCAAACGTCACGGCCTGAAGGTCGAGATGGTGATTGTGGCGGATGACATCGCGCTACCGGATAACAAACAGCCACGCGGCATCGCGGGTACGGCGCTGGTGCATAAAATCGCCGGATTCGCGGCGGAGCAGGGGAAGACGCTGAGCGAAGTGCGCGACCTGGCCCATACCGCCAGCCAGCGCGTCTGGAGCCTGGGCGTGGCGATGCAGACCTGCAACCTGCCGGGTAGCGAAGAAGAGAACCGCATCCAGCCGGGAAAAATCGAGCTGGGGCTGGGTATCCACGGAGAGCCGGGTGCCAGCATCGTCGAGACGCATAACAGCCAGCAAATTGTGGCGCAGCTGGTGGACGCGCTGCAGCAAAAAACCGGGCCGGATGCCCGTCTGGCAGTGATGATCAACAACCTGGGCGGGGTTTCCGCGCTTGAGATGGCGCTGCTGACTAAGGAGCTGGCGCACTCACGATTGAGCGAGCAGATTGATTACCTGATTGGCCCGGCGGCGCTGGTGAGCGCACTGGATATGAAAGGCTTCTCGCTTTCAGCCATCACGCTGGATGATACCTTTGAGAAGGCGTTAAAGGCCCACGTTGAGACGGCGGGCTGGCAGCCGCCCGTGCCGTTCCGCACGGTAAAAGCCCAGCAGCATAACCCGATTTACAATCGCATGGACGTTACGCCCAGCGAGAACGCCGCGACCAGGCAGATTGTCGCCACGGCAACCGACACGTTAATCAGCCTGGAGAACCGACTGAACGCGCTGGATGCCAAAGTGGGCGATGGCGACACCGGCTCAACGTTTGCGGAAGGCGCGCGCGACATCAAAAGCCAGCTCGATGCCGGGCAACTGCCGCTTAACGATACCGGCGCGCTGCTGCTTCTTATTGGCGAACGGCTGGCTACCGTCATGGGCGGTTCAAGTGGCGTGCTGATGTCGATATTCTTTACCGCCGCCGGGCAAAAGGTCGCTGAAGGGGAGGCGTTGTCTCAGGCGCTACAAGTAGGTTTACAGCAGATGAAACGCTACGGCGGCGCGGACCTGGGCGACAGAACGCTTATCGATGCATTGCAACCTGCGCTGGAGGCGCTGGCGGGTGAGGGGCTTGATGCCGTAGCGAAAGCCGCGAAGCAGGGTGCGGAAGCGACAGCGCAGATTCAGAAGGCCAACGCCGGACGGTCATCATACGTTAACAGCGAGAACCTGAACGGCGTGCCGGATCCGGGAGCCGTTGCGGTTGCCGAGGTGTTTGGAGCGCTGGTTAAGCGGTAAGAGCGGGGAAACGGATGCTGGTTTTTTCAGCATCCGAATTGCAGGGTAAGGGATAACTGTTGCGCGTGAGGGAGTTGCAGGTATAATCCACAACGTTTTCCGCATACCTCTTCAGTGCCGAAGTGGCGAAATCGGTAGACGCAGTTGATTCAAAATCAACCGTAGAAATACGTGCCGGTTCGAGTCCGGCCTTCGGCACCAAAAACGATTGTGATAATCGGAAAACCTACAACAATCAATACGTTGTACAATGAAGCTGGACGTTGACGGCAACTACAAAATGGCCGCATATCCGGCTTTTTTTGTTTATAAAGCCTCGGGCCGGATCTTTTCACTCACACCCTGTTTTGTCAATCTCTCTCCACGCAACTTCTGAGCATTTCGACATTGTGTTCAATATAGCTGAGCGTCACCTTAATATCGCGGTGGCCGAGTAGTTTCTGCGTGACATACAAATTTTGCTCCGGTTTCTGCATTAATTCTGTGGCAACGGTATGACGGTAGCGATGTGATGAAAAACGGCTGTGGCAGGCATCGCTGAGTTTGGCAAAGAAATAGCTCACCTGATTTTCTGTCATCGGTTTACCCTGGCGCAGCGTCCTCCGACTGAAACGATTGATGTTGAACAACTGATCGTCAGCCCGTATTCCCTTTGTTTTCGCTTCTTCAAGCAGATGCTCCAGATAGGGCCGCAGCCGGGAGGCAATGGGAACAATATGTTCATCATGGCTTTTACTGCCTTCGATCTGAATAAACAGCGTGTCATGGACCAAATCGATATCCCTTACTCGCAGGTGAATAAGCTGATTCAGCCGGATAGCGGTGTAGTTGAAGGTTTCAACCACGGTCAGCCAAAACCATGCCGGATATAAAGGCGAACAATAGCCGCGCTGCATTTTCTCCCGTTCGATAAATTGATTCAGCACTTTTCGGGAAGCGAGGATTTGCTCGCGGGTCAGGGTTTTCTTTTTCTTACGGGATTCCCGCAGCGATGTTTTCTGGAATGGATTGATGAACTGTTCCAGTAGCCCCTGCTCAATTGCGAAGTTATACAAGACCCGCATATGGCGCATATAGTGATTCCAGCTCACGGATTTGATGCATCGCACATTTAACAGGTAATGACGCCACTCCAGTACCATATGCGGTGTGACTTCGGCGGGCAGTACGTTGCGCCAGTGAGTAAACTGGTTTACCGCCGTGCAATAGCAACTCTGGGTGTCAGGTCGCAATAAGCGGGCAAAAAAATACTCTTCCAGGATCTGTTCAAAGGTCATTTGAGTGACTTCCTTCATTGAGCAAGAGATGAGGGTTATTAAAGGGAACGTCATCTCCAAAAAGCGGCGTGGGATCGTCGAGCAGATATCCCTTCAGACGTGAACAACGGCGTGGGCCGACAACGGCGCAGTGCCAGATGTTGAGGCCATTTTTTTGTTTTCGGTGAAGATTCAGGTTCTGGAACTTCTTCTGTACCTCCCGCCAGTATTCTTCAGGGACATTCTGACCGCAGGTGCTAAGCCAGAGTTTGAAAATACCGGGCGTCACCAGAAACACCGACCCGGCGACGGTATGGATCCGGGCGTTAGGTTCATTGACTTCCAGATGTTGAGCCTGAACATTACGCACCAGCCACTGCCAGAAGGCTTCGCCTGATAGTGGGGTATCGTCCTGTTCGGGTTGGAGGGATGGTTGTTCTACTTCGGTGTTTGTTTCAATTACTGCTTCTGTCTCATTTCGGATTCCCGTTATCGGTGTGATGGTTCCACTGAAGGTTGCGGGCCGCTGCTGTGGATCTTCCCAAATCAGTGAAGGGGAAAAGCGTAACAGCGTGAGTTCACTACTCCAGCCGCCGCTGGCCTCAATCCGGCAATGCCAGATGGCTTTATCCTCACAGGGAATGAGCAACTGGTGTGCCTGCATCTCATCGAACAGTCGCACGTTATGCTGCGGTACGGCGTCAATACCCTGGCGCAGCAACCAGCCACGGACAGCATCGGCAGCGTTCTTGCTGACCAGCCACAGCGCTTCTTCCGTCAGCCAGCCGTCAGAGCCTCCGTTCGGGTTGTTGAGCCGAAACTCATGCGCCAGCAGGTCGCGCAGACTGGTGATAATTTGCTGCGGCAGCGAGGTTTGCGGACGATGGATAGCCTTGACCGGATCGCCGCCGAGATTAAACGCTACCGACGCCCGGTCGGCTTTCTGCACCAGTTCACCCGCCAGTCCGGCATACTGATACTGTCCGTTCAGGCAGTGCAGCAGTGTGGATAAGGCAGCAGAATCAGCGGCGAGCCAGTCGAGGCTTTCCGGAGGGAGCAGTTGGGTAAGCAGAAGAACTGCCGCAGCCGGATGGCGCAGGTAATCACGTTGCGGCAGATAGCGGAATCGATAAGGTTGGGTCAGTGGACCATGCCATGGAAACCAGCGTTGCCCGCTGGTATCTTCCACCTCAATATCGGTGATGAGTTTGCCCAGATCGTGCAGTAACGCGGCGTAGATGATAACCGTCGTCCAGCGTTCGGACTGGGCAGCCTGATCTTCCGGTACTGCATCAGGCGGAAAAAGATAACTCTGCCGCAGTCGTGCGGCATAACAGGCGGCTTCGAGGCTGTGATCGAGCAGACCGCCTGCATGGGAATGGTGGTGGTTTTCTGAGGCTGGAAACGACTGCGCCAGTTCTGCGAAACGATGAAGTGGTGTCAGCCAGAAACGTTCAAACAGTGAGGCAGGGAGTGCGGTGCTCTGGCGAATAAACTGGATCAGCTGTGGGCGGGTAGTTTCAGCCAGTAACGTTTGTGCGGATTCGGGATGCAGCCATCCCTCCGTGGCGCTCGGCTTGCCGTCGGATGGTGTGGTTTCTGGTTTTTTGCGCGTCAGCCATATCCGCATAATGGCCTTTTTCCCCTTTTCCGGGTAAGCCCGTTACCCCTTCACTCTCTTCCCCTTAACCTTTTGCATTTTGCCTTTTGGTGCCGTCAGATTTAGGGCGAAACTGTTTATTGGGTTGCGCAAATTTATTGGAGTGGAGAAAAACGGCAGAGCAGGATGCTCCGCCGTTGATATGAGTGTCATGCGCTCAGCGCTAACGGTTGCTGCGCCCGTTCAAGCAGATATTCACAGGCATTACGCGCTAAACCGCTGGCGCGGAAAATCGTTTTTTTGTCCTGCTGCAATACCTTCAGCCACGATGCGATGTAGCTGTCATGCTGTAGCTTCGCCTGAATGCCGACATGGGCGCAGAGAAATGCAGATCCCATTTCGGCAACGAGTTCTTCGAAACTATACGTCGGATCACCAAAGGTATGGTTTCCAACGGTGATGCCGTCCCGACTCAGCCGCGAAGCATGTCCGGTAGCGTGCGTCAGTTCATGCAGTAGCGTGCCGTAATAATCCTCACGTGAAGCGAACTGCTCAGGATGCGGCATGATGATGCAGTCGCGCCCCGGCGAGTAATACGCCCGGTTCTGGCGCCGGTGAGTGATCGTCACCGCGCTTTGTCGGGCAACCTGTTCAGCGGCGGCGATGGGATCATCGACCATCACGACAGGCTGTGAAAACGCCTCCGGCAGTCCTTCACATTGCTGAATGTTGAACAGCCGGAACTCGCGTACCACGGCATAAGACGTCATTTTAGGGTTGCCGTCAGCATTAAGAACCGTGTTCCCGTTGCTGTCCACAACCTCGCGCTGCTGGTGCAGATAGAACACGGCCAGTGTAGATTTTTCGCCTTTACGAACGTTACCGCCCGCATTGCGAATCTGAGTGAAGGTCAGCCATCGATCGCTTTCATATCCCTGTCGCTCAGCGCTGTTCCAGAGCAGAGGAATATTGATACCGTGATACAACCGCCCGGATAAGGCATTCATCGGCACCACCGGTTCCCCTTCCCGCCACGGGCGAACCCAGGGGATCACGTCTTTCTCCAGCGCGGCGATAATTTCATCAGTGACTTTCTGGTAAAGATCGTTGCTTCTGTTCATAAGCGTAACCTCATGATAAAGAAGCCGGGTACAGCGCTCCCGGTCGGGAGTCGCCCGGCACGGGGAGTGAAGGATGCTGAGGGAATCAGCTGGTATGAAGGGCAGTAACCAATAGGTGATTGTCTTCAAGCGTTAAGCGCAGCGGCGTCATCAGCGGTACGTTGCTGCTGCCGTCAGCGGGCAAACAGTACAGACCGAAATTAATGCTCTTACGGTCCGGGCCTGCGCTTTTGAATGTCAGCATAGTGGCGACAATCAGGTTTTCGAGACGGTCGTCTTCCTGAGAGGGATCGGGTGGAAAACTGACTACCTTTTCCCAGGCTTCAGATGAGACAGACAGCGATAAGGATTTTGCTTCAGGGCAAGATGAAGTAGGCATCGTGTTTCTCCAGTGATGAAAGCAGAGAAACACCGCCCGGCAGGGAGGGATTCCCTGCATGGTGGGGTAGAGGATGTATCAGGCGCTAAGCGCTGTCCGCGCGGATGATACGGAGCGGACGAAAAGGCGAGCCTCACCGGGTAAGGTGGCAACCTGAAGGCTCTGGTTGCGGGTCAAACTTCGTACAGATTAATACGGTATCAATAATAATCAAGAGATTGGTTCTTCAGTGAGATAGTTCGGGGCTCGTTATTCTGGACGCTAGTTTGGTGCGCAGGATTTATCCGCTAGAGAGGTTAAAGGCAATTTATCCTCTGTAGGGGATAAAGCATATTGGGCAATCGATGATACCTGCGAAGCTCACGGTCTCAGGCTTTGAAAATCTGCTTACGGTGCCAGCCAACGTATTGTTCAGTGGGCCACAGAGATGTGTCGTGAGGAAGATGCAACGACTGGCCGTTCCGTTGCCAGAACAGGTTATCCACTACCGGGCTACGGCTGACGCCGCCGGAGATGCGGATGGTAAGGTTTTCATCCAGCCCGAATGCGCCCATATCAAAAGCATCGTGGTGCAGCGAACATAGCGCCAGACCGTTGTTTACCACACACGGCCCGCCATAGGTTTTCCAGTGAATATGGGCGGCTTCAATACCAACCAGCGCACCATCGAGTCGTAGATCGTAACCGCAGAAAGCACATCGCGAATGGTAAGCCCGAAGCACGATATCCCTGAAACGCGGATCGCGGTTCTTTGAACGGTCGATAAAATCCAGACCCAGTTGGTTGGCGAGGATCCGCTGAATACTCTCGGGGAAACGATCCATTAGGATCTGCTGGGCCAGTTGGTCAATTACTTCAGGGTGTGCAAGCAGTTGCTGGTAAGCTGTTTCATCAAAACCCCCCGCTACCTGGTTATCAATCAGCTCTTTCTTTGTCGGCTGGGTGTTGCCTCTACGGGGTTTGCAGCCTTCTGCATTGGCAATTTCCCAGAAGCCGTCAGTTCTGAGCCGCCAGAAAGGCATATTGGGATAGTCAGTGCGTCGCTTGGGGCCAAACTCTTTGAGCAGACGAGTGAGCGGTTCGTGGATCTCTAGGCCGTAGTTAAACAGGCGCGAGTGACCTGCTTTGTACTGCGACAATACATACAACAGCAGCAACGGCTTATGCGGAGCACATACATCCCCCTGACGCCATACAGAAACGTTGGAGATGGCCGATTGCAGCGTTTCGAGAGATATCATAGGAATAAACCGGGTAACAGGCTGATATTATTGCGATCATGCTCGCAAAAGCGGTGAAATTCAATTGTTGCTCGTCACGTTGATGAGAGAGAAATCGACGCGTTGTGTTTGTAACTCTGAAAGATTGTTTTCGCTTACCTACAGGGAGGGGAATCATTTATCACAGAGAGCAAAGCTTATCGTGTGAAGTATATTCCTTGCATTCTGAGCTATTCCTGAGCAGAGAAATGTTAATGCTATTAAGCCCGGAGCATTGTCTCTGCCAGAAGGAGCCTGTCACAGAGAGTTAAGAATGAGCCAGCAATCATCGGTGTGAAGAGTTGCACTTGGCGCTGTCCGTGTGCAGGTACAAAGCAGACGGAAAGGTAAGCCTCACCGGCAAGATGACAATTTGAAGGCCTTGGCTGTAGTGATGCTGCACGAATTATGCGCCATTGCCCGAGGGAAACAGTTCCGTTGAGTTGATAATATGGGATCTTGTAAGAGATTTTAGAAAAATGATTGCTAACAAATTGATTTTTTTGGCAATTATACATCTTTTAAAATGGGCGGCATTGTCCATTCTTGAGGATGATGTAAACCTCATTGACAAAGTGATTTTGTGTCTTAAACCTGATAGCCTAACATAAAGAATTTGTAGCTGCACTGACTGACGTGAGCTTGCAAAACCTATACACCATAACTCAGACCTGAGAGACAAATGAAACAAGATACTGTCATCCAAAAAATCTGGAGCCTTTGTAACATCCTACGTGGTGACGGGATTACTTATTATCAGTATGTATCCGAGCTTAGTTATCTACTGTTTCTTAAGATTGCCCAAGAAAATGGTGCAGAGAAGCAACTGCCCGAGGGTTGTAGATGGGCTGATCTTACTGCACATAGCTGACCTGCTCCCCGTTGATTAACACACCGCGATGCTAGTAATGTCTTCATAAGCCACATGAGGACATCCCCATGAAGAAGCGTTTTTCCGACGA
>NZ_JACHZE010000012.1 GCF_014193285.1 Atlantibacter sp. RC6 | reverse complement strand
TGACCCCATGCCGAACTCAGAAGTGAAACGCCGTAGCGCCGATGGTAGTGTGGGGTCTCCCCATGCGAGAGTAGGGAACTGCCAGGCATCAAATTGAAGTCTCTGTGCGGAAATCGGGGCAGTTCACTACTCGACAGAGAGTAGGACAAAAGCGAAAGCTTTTGAACGTTGCGAAGCAACGGCCCGGAGGGTGAATCACCCTGTGATTCATCAACTGCCAGGCATCAAATCAGCAGTAAACCGGGGCAACAAACCGGTGGTTGTAGAAAAATTCGGTGGAGCGGTAGTTCAGTCGGTTAGAATACCTGCCTGTCACGCAGGGGGTCGCGGGTTCGAGTCCCGTCCGTTCCGCCACTTAATTAAGCCCTGAGTCTCTGACTCGGGGCTTTTTTTCGTCTTTATTTTTCCCGGTGCTCAGGATGACTGAGCG
The DNA here is from genome assembly GCF_014193285.1 of Atlantibacter sp. RC6. GTDB lineage: Bacteria > Pseudomonadota > Gammaproteobacteria > Enterobacterales > Enterobacteriaceae > Atlantibacter. Next base: position 128,726 of record NZ_JACHZE010000012.1, on the reverse strand, counting down.
GCATGCGCGGGGATCCGTTCGCTAAGAAAATCTATAAATGCCCGAATACGCGTGCTTACGGCACGATCGCTGTAATAGACCGCGCTGAAAGGCATGGCAACAGGTAACCGGATATCGGTCATGATCTCGACCAGGGTGCCGTTCTCAATCTCTTTATTAATCATATAGTCAGACAAGCAGGCGATGCCATTGCCAGCGAGGCAGAGATGTTTTAGCGTCTCGCCACTGTTTGATGATAACCCCAGGCTCGCTTCATAAAGTTGCCCATCTGCTTGCGCGACAGGCCAGATATTTAGTGACGCTGGCTCCGTAAAACCCAGACAAAGATGATTTGCCAGATCGTCAACCGATTGCGGCGTCCCGTGCTTTTCGAGATAGGCTGGCGCGGCGATGATCTTCCGGTAGCTGCTAAATAAGGGCCTTGCACGTAGGCTGGAATCGCTCAACGTCCCGACGCGAATCGCCACATCCACTTTGCGTTCAATAAGATTGATAAAGGTTTCAGAAGAAACGAGGGAAAGTGTGATTTCCGGATATTTTTCCCGAAAGGGCTTTATCAGCGGTGTCAAATAATGAAGGATCACTGGCGTGGCGGCATCTATTCTCAATAAGCCCCGCGGCGTCTGCTTTGTTTCCATAATTTCATTTTCCGCTGCGGCGATGTCCTGCAATATCTGCTGCACGCGACGAAAATAACGCTCACCTTCCTCGGTCAGGCTCAACTGGCGAGTCGTACGATTAAGCAGACTTACGCCCAGCTTCATTTCCAGCTTCTTCACGGCCCGGCTGACCGCCGAGTTTGCCAGTGAGAGCTGTTCCGCGGCACGGCTAAAACTGCCGCTCTCTACCACAGCAACAAATATCATTAACTCTTCTGAGGTGGCCTTCATTATTGCTCCATACGCAACACTATGACGGGATTAGCGCCGTTTTTGTTATTTAACCACCTCTCAGCAGCGGCGTCATGCTCCTGCGTCAGATAACACTGGAATGTATTAGCGCAGCGCAGATAACTCGCCAGACTGGCCCTGAAATAGCGGATACGCTTGTTTCTCGTCCTGTACATTGAAAGTGTGAGCTAAAATCCCTATAACAGATAAGCCGCTTCTGTTTTTGCGGGCATACCTATGAGAGGAATGAAGTCGAAAGTGCGTAAATCTACCTATGCAATGCGATATGTCGCCGGACAGCCTGCAGAGCGCATCCTGGCGCCGGGCTCGTTTGCGACCATAGGTCAGGCATTACCTGCGGGAGAACCGCTTCCCGGCCACGATCGACTTCGGGTGCTGGTCTGGAATATCTTTAAGCAGCAGCGCGCTGAATGGCTCTCGGTTTTGAAAAACTTTGGTAAGGATGCGCATTTGGTATTGTTACAGGAAGCGCAAACCACGCCGGAGTTAGTTAACTTTGCTACCACCAATTATCTGGCGGCCGATCAGGTACCCGCGTTTGTGCTGCCTCAGCATCCCTCTGGGGTGATGACGCTGTCAGCGGCACATCCTGTCTACTGTTGTCCATTACGCGAGCGAGAGCCTATTTTGCGGCTGTCTAAGTCTGCGCTGGTTACCGTTTATCCCTTACCTGATACCCGTATGCTGATGGTGATTAATATCCATGCGGTGAACTTCAGTCTCGGTGTGGACGTATATAGCAAACAATTAGGCCCTATTGGCGATCAAATTGCTCATCACAGCGGCCCGATTATTATGGCCGGCGACTTTAACGCCTGGAGCCGCCCGCGTATGAATGCGCTTTACCGTTTCGCGCGTGAAATGTCGCTGCGCGAAGTACGCTTCACGGATGATCACCGCCGACGCGCGTTTGGTCGCCCGCTTGATTTTGTTTTCTACCGTGGTTTGGCTGTTCATGAAGCCTCTGTTCTGGTGACGCGAGCCTCCGACCATAATCCGCTACTCGTTGAATTCACACCCGGCAAACCTGCTAAGCGTTAAGGTATGTCAGGTCTGCCGTTGGGCAGATCAAACGTTCTGCCCACCATTCACTCAAAAAAGGGCAACGTAATGACAACACACTCGCACCACGACAACATCAATAAGCAGTTCGGCTCTCAGGCCTCGGCCTATTTGACCAGCCAGGTACATGCCAGCGGGCGGGATTTGGAACGTTTAAAAACGCGACTGGCCTCGTTTCCTGATGCGCAACTGCTGGATGTGGGTTGTGGAGCAGGGCACGCCAGCTTTATCGCCGCCTCCCAGGTAAAAGAGGTGATCGCCTACGATTTATCCGCCAGCATGCTGGAAACCGTAAGCAGCGCCGCGCGTGAGCGGGGGCTGGACAATCTTCAGACTCGCCAGGGCTACGCGGAGTCGTTGCCATTCACGGACGAAAGCTTCGACATCGTAATCAGCCGTTATTCCGCCCATCACTGGCAGGATGTCGGCCAGGCGCTGCGGGAAATTAAACGCGTTTTGCGTCCGGGCGGGAAGGCTATCGTGATGGATGTCATGTCGCCCGGTAATGCGGTGCTGGATATCTGGTTACAAACCATTGAAGCGTTGCGCGACACGTCACACGTCAGAAATTATTCCAGTAGCGAATGGGCGGCGATGTTCAGTGAAGCAGGATTACTGATTACCGCAATTATCACCGACCGTCTGGTACTGGAATATGAAAGCTGGATCGCCCGTATGCGCACGCCAGAGGCCTTAGCTGCGGCAATTCGCTTGTATCAGAAGAGTGCGTCTGGGGCAGTACAGCGTTACTTTGAACTGAAAGAAGAAGGCTCATTCACCAGCGATACCATTATGATCGAAGTCTATAAGCCTTAGTAAAACAAAAAGGCACCGGGGGAATCGGTGCCTTTTTTGATTTTGTAGACGCTTACGAATCGCCGTTTACGCTGTTTTTAACGAAGAGCGTAATTTGATCGCCAGGCTGCAAGTTATCCGTACCGTTGTTCCAGCGCATGACATCTTTGATGTTCACGCCATGACGTTTAGCAATGCTGGAGAGCGAATCTCCTTTGCGAACCTTATAGGTAATGCTGTCGTCATTGCTGGCCAGCCGGGTACCGCTTTCAACTGCGCCAACGGTGAGGGTTTGCCCCACTTTGATCTGCGCGCCTTTCAGGTTATTCCAGCGCTGAAGATCTTTGGTCGACACGTTTAAACGTGATGCGATGCCCGATAACGAATCACCTGAACGCACTTTATACGAGCGAGCAGCACTGCTGTTATCGGCAACCAGTGTTGGCTGTACGGCAGCAATTTCACCTGCTGCCAGCGAAGTGCGCAGCTGATCGGCATGCTTTTTCGGCACCAGAACATATTGCGGGCCGTTCGCGCCTAACGTCGAGCCTTTCACACCGGCATTAAAGGTTTTCAGCTTATTAACTGAAATCCCGGCCATATCAGCCAGTTGCGCCACCTCAACCGGATTGTTGAGTTTGACGCGCGCCAGTGCGCGACTTTCGTCTGAGGTCGGCAACCGTACACCGTACTTCTTGCTGTTTTTGAGAATATCACTCAACGCCAGCATTTTTGGTACGTAGACTTTGGTTTCCTGTGGCAGTGAAAGCGACCAAAAATCTGTGGGTTTACCCCGTGCTTTATTCGCTTTCATTGCCTTCATTACACGACCTTCGCCGCTGTTATAGGCGGCGACAGTCAATAACCAGTCGCCGTCAAACATACGGTTTAGACGCTGCATCATATCGAGTGCCGCAGTGGTGGAAGCCACTACGTCACGACGTGCATCGTAACTTCTGGTCTGTTTAAGACCATAGTTTCGCCCCGTGCTCGGAATGATTTGCCAGATGCCTGCGGCATTAGCACCACTCGTTGCGTGAGGGTCAAAAGCGCTCTCCACTATGGGTAGTAGTACCAGTTCCATGGGCATGTTACGTTTCTTAACTTGCCCTGCTATCCAGTACATATACGGCTCTGCCCGTAAAGTTACATCGTGGAGATAGCTCTTATTGCTCAAATACTTCTGTTTTTGATCGCGAATCCGGCTGTTTTCCGGAATTCCCATCTTTAGCTCGTCGCCAATGAAAGCCCACAAGTCCTGATCCTGAGCGAAAGACGTCCCATCGTCCATCCATCGCCCTGAACTTGTAAACTTCCCTGCTTCCCCTTGACCAGCTGCAGAAAGGCTCTGTGCGTGCTGTTGGACGGTGGCGTCATGCTTTGACGCCTGGCATCCCACAAGCAGGACAGAGGCGAGTAATATCGCTTTTGCCTTCATGTGTGTGTCAATAGTTGCTTAAAAGACGAGCGATGATAACGGCGAATGTCCTCAATGACAAGCATGAATTATCAAAAGTGGTCTTTCATGGCCCTTAACCAGGCAAAACGTTGCTCAGGTTGTTGCAAAGTTGTTTCTTTATTAATTGCATTAATAATATCAATATCTTGCGTTCTTAAAAAAACATTGATTTTACGTTCTTCCGCCAGCGTTGTTGGCAACGTAATTTGGTTTTTTGCACGTAACTCCTTAACTTTTCGATAGTATTGGGTTAAGTCACGATCATGGGGTAGTATGCTTACTGCAAACTTTAAATTGCTTAATGTATATTCATGGGCGCAACAAACAAGAGTGTCATCTGGCAAGGCATTAAGTTTATTAAATGATTGATACATCTGGTCTGCCGTACCCTCAAACAAACGTCCGCACCCGCCGGAAAACATCGTGTCGCCGCAGAATAAGTAAGGATAACTGAAGTAACAGAGATGTCCTAAAGTGTGACCTGGTGTGGCAATAACGGTGAATTCATGCTCCAGTAGATTGATTTTATCGCCTTCGTTGACTACCCGATTTGTGCCTTTATTGGCGGTCTCCTGAGGGCCGTAAACGGGCAAAGAAGGGAATTTTTGCAATAAAGCCGATACGCCGCCCACGTGGTCATTATGATGATGGGTAAGCAAAATCGCCTCAGGTTGCCAGCCATACTGATCGATGGCCATCAGAATGGGGTCGGCTTCACCCGGATCGACAATCAGGCATTTGCCATTGTTCTCACTAAGCACCCAGATGTAGTTATCCTGAAAAGCGGGAATACTGATAAGATTCATAAAACACCTCTTAATGCGTGACAGAAGGTAGCGATGAAACCGGCAAGGATACCCAAGACGTACCAGACGCCAGGGCACTGGGCTGAACTTCCCTGGGGCGAGTATTATCGCGACGCGCTTGAATACCAGATGCGCCCCTGGCTTGCAAAAATGTTTGGTTTTCACCTGGTTAAGATTGGCAATCTCAGCGCGGAAATCAATACTGAGAGTTGTGCGATTTCTCATCAGGTTAATGTGGCTATTCAGGGTGAGCAGTTGCAGGTAAGAGCCGATCCGCTGGCGCTGCCTTTTGCATCCCGCGCGATTGACGCTTGTTTGTTAGCACACACTATCTCATGGAGTGCCGACCCACACGGATTACTGCGTGAAGTCGACCGGGTTTTGGTTGATGACGGCTGGCTAATTATGAGCAGTTTTAACCCCTTCAGTCTGTTAGGTCTGGGTAAACTGGTGCCGTTTCGCCGTCAGCGTATCCCTTATAACAGCCGGATGTTTACCTTAGCGCGACAACTGGACTGGCTTGCCTTGCTTAATTTTGAAGTGCTCTATCAGGCGAATTTCCAGGTCCTCCCCTGGAATAAACAGGGGGGCAAGTTACTAAGCACTCACTTACCTGCGCTGGGCTGTATGCAGGTTATCGTTGCGCGTAAGCGCACCATCCCATTAACGCTCAACCCGATGAAACAACGCAGCGCCAAAACGCAGTTACGCCCGGCGGTGGGCGCAACGCGGCAATACCGTAAACCTAACTGACAGCGTTTTCCGCCTGATACCCGACATCAACATGTAAAGGATTGTTGGCCGCCGCGCGCGCCAGTTCGTCGCAGCGTTCGTTCTCAGGATGGCCTGCATGGCCTTTGACCCACTCCCAGTTGATTTTATGCTGGCTTAGCGCCTTATCCAGCCGCTGCCACAAATCAACATTTTTGACGGGTTTCTTATCGGCAGTCTTCCAGCCGCGTTTTTTCCAGTTATGGATCCACTGGGTGATACCTTGCCTGACGTACTGGCTGTCGGTACTGAGCGTCACATCGCAATGTTCACGCAACGCTTCCAGCGCCACGATAGCTGCCATCAGCTCCATACGATTATTGGTGGTCAGCTTATACCCTTCGCTAAAGGTTTTTTCGTGCTGCTTATAACGTAAAATCGCACCGTATCCGCCCGGCCCTGGATTTCCCAGGCAAGAACCATCGGTGAAAATTTCTACCTGTTTGCGCATCTCTGGTAGACTTCCTGTGATCAAAAAACCAAGTCTGACATAAACGAGCCCTATGAGCACAGCAATTACACGACAGATCGTCCTCGATACTGAAACCACCGGTATGAACCAGATTGGCGCCCATTACGAAGGGCACTGCATCATTGAAATTGGTGCTGTCGAGGTGATCAATCGCCGTTTAACGGGCAATAACTTTCATGTTTATATCAAACCCGACCGCCTGGTCGATCCGGATGCTTTCAATGTTCACGGCATTGCGGATGAGTTTTTGCTGGATAAACCCATATTTGGCGATGTGGTGGATGATTTTATCGACTACATTCGCGGCGCGGAGCTGATCATCCATAACGCATCGTTTGATATCGGCTTTATGGATTATGAATTCAATAAGCTTAACCGCGGCATCCCCAAAACCGAGACCTTTTGCAAAATAACCGATAGCCTGGCGCTGGCGCGGCGGTTGTTCCCTGGCAAGCGTAACAGCCTGGACGCGCTGTGCTCGCGTTATGAAATCGATAACAGCAAACGTACGTTGCACGGCGCATTGCTTGACTCCCAAATACTGGCGGATGTTTGGCTAACCATGACCGGCGGGCAGACGTCGATGACGTTTGCGATGGAAGGCGAGACTCAGAACGTGCAGGACACCACGGGCATTCAGCGCCTGGTGCGTCAGGCGTCGCGTTTAAAAGTGATCACCGCGACCGATGAAGAGTGCGCCGCCCATGAATCACGCCTGGATCTGGTGCAAAAGAAGGGTGGCAATTGCCTGTGGCGCGCATAACGTCTGACAATCTGCACGATTTGTCGTCACTCGGGCCAAATTTGCAGCAAACGATGATAATATTGAGAAAAAGCGTTGACGCTTAGAGAGGCTCCCCGTAATATTCGCCTCGTTCCCAAGGGAACAACGCGGAGCGGTAGTTCAGTCGGTTAGAATACCTGCCTGTCACGCAGGGGGTCGCGGGTTCGAGTCCCGTCCGTTCCGCCAACATTTATACTCTGTAGCCTAAGCGCTGCAAAGTTCAAAAAAACCGTATCTCCTGAAGGGATGCGGTTTTTTTTGTTTTGGCTTTAACATACTCCCGCATAGCCAAACCTGCTCTCATCTGGCACATTGATTTTCTTCATATTACTTTCAGCTGTGCCCGGAGCGCGTCATGTCCGATTTCGTTTTGCCCACCCAAATCAACCCGCCTTCCCGCTTATTGATGGGGCCGGGGCCGATTAACGCCGACCCGCGCGTGCTGCGCGCCATGGCGAGCCAGCTTATTGGCCAGTACGATCCGGCGATGACGGGCTATATGAACGAAACCATGGCGCTGTACCGCCAGGTGTTCGATACCCAAAATCGCTGGACGCTGTTAATCGACGGCACCTCGCGCGCGGGCATTGAGGCGATTCTGGTTTCGGCCATTCGTCCTGGCGATCGGGTGCTGGTGCCGGTGTTTGGCCGCTTCGGCCATCTGCTGTGTGAAATCGCCCGCCGCTGCCGGGCAGAGGTGCATACTATCGAGGTGCCCTGGGGCGAGGTGTTTACCCCGGATCGTATTGAAGATGCGATTAAACGCGTCAAACCGCGGCTACTGCTCACGGTTCATGGCGATACCTCCACCACCATGCTGCAGCCGCTGGCGGAGCTGGGCGAGATTTGCCGTCGCCATAGCGTGCTGTTTTACACCGATGCCACCGCATCACTGGGCGGTAACACCTTAAAAACCGATGCCTGGGGTGTAGATGCCGTTTCGGCAGGCCTGCAAAAATGCCTTGGCGGCCCGTCAGGCAGTGCGCCGGTTACGCTTAGCCCGCAAATGGAAGCAGCGGTACGCGCGCGAAAATGCGTTGAAGCCGGCATTCGCACTCAGGATCATCAGGACGGCGACGATGAGATGATCTACTCCAATTATTTCGATCTCGGCATGATCATGGATTACTGGGGACCGGAACGCCTGAACCATCATACCGAAGCCACCAGCATGCTGTTTGCCGCCAGGGAATGCGCCCGCATTATGCTGGAAGAGGGGATGGATAATCGCGTGGCCCGTCACGCCTTACATGGCGCGGCGATGCTGGCAGGCATTCAGGGCATGGGACTGCAAACCTTCGGGGATCTCCGGCACAAAATGAACAACGTGCTGGGCGTGATAATCCCTGATGGGATCAACGGCGAAGCGGTGCGCCAGCAACTGCTGGAAGACTTCCACATCGAGATCGGCACTTCCTTCGGCCCGTTGCAGGGCAAAATCTGGCGCATCGGCACCATGGGTTATAACGCGCGCAAAGACTGTGTGCTGCAAACGCTCACGGCGCTCGAGGCGGTGTTAAATCGACACGGATTGCGCACCATACAAGGTGAAGCCATGCAGGCGGCCTGGAAGGTCTATGAGTCGGTGCGATCGGTGACCGCACCGGCAAAAGATTAAGCGTTAAGGGTAAAATCATCAGAATCGCGCCAGGCAGGGAATTTTTCCCGGTACTCCTTGAGCGCGTTTAACGACAGATCCGCATCCAGCCGCGTTGCCTGATGGGCATCGGCGCTGGCGAGGATCTCCCCCTGCGGATTGATAATGCGGCTGTCGCCCCGGTAATGGTGCCCGTTACCGTCGGTTCCAACCCGGTTGCAGCCAGCGACGTAACACTGGTTTTCAATGGCGCGCGCGGTTAGCAGCGCCTGCCAGTGCAGGGAGCGCGGCGCGGGCCAGTTCGCGACATACAACGCCAGATCATAATCATTAGCGTTGCGCGACCACACCGGGAAGCGCAAGTCATAGCAAACCAGCGGCAGAATGCGCCAGCCGCGCCACTCGACAATCAGCCGCTGCTCGCCCGCCACGTAGTGGTGGTGCTCATCTGCCATGCGGAACAGATGGCGTTTGTCGTAGTAATGCACGTTGCCGTCCGGCTCGACCAGCAGAAAACGGTTCACCGGGCCGCGCTCGGTTTGCAGCGCGGCGCTGCCGCCGACCATCGCCCCCAACTGGCTGGCTTTAATCTGCATCCAGTTGATGACTTCCTCTTCGGCCATCGACTGTTTTGCGGCTTCCATCGCAAAGCCCGTCGTGAACATTTCAGGTAGCAGGATAAGGTCCCGCCCGGTTAGCTCATCCAGCAACACATCAAAGTGGCGCAGGTTGGCAGGGCCATCCATCCACACCAGCGGTTGTTGTAACAACGATACTTTTAACCCAGGCACAATCTCATTCTCCTCGTTGACGGGGTTTTTCACTCTAGCATGACCTTTTAGCAAATGGCGGAGAAGATTGCAGATTAACGTGGCAAACCCGGTGAGATCACAGTGAGCAAAAAAAAGACCGGCTATGGCAACCGGTCTTTTGATAATGAAGCGTTGAGGGTTAGGCCGCTTCAGGTTTTCGCAGTTTTTCCGGCATCTTTACCGGCTGAGTCGCCAGTTCCTCTGGTTCAAACTCGTCCACGTTAATGCTGCGCAGACGGCTTTCTTCCGCTTTGATCAGGATATTCGCCTCTTCCTGAGTGATGTGCCCCTGCTCAAGCGCCTGTTTTGCCAGCATATCGAGACGGGTAAAGGAGAGGTTTTTACCCAGCGCTTTGCAAATACGCTCGTGGATCGGCTCGGCGGCAATCACGTCCTGAAGGGCTTCTTCCAGCAGGCCCACCGGATTGTACTCGCTCGGCGTCAGGTACTGGCCGCGACCAATACGTGAACGGGTCGCAGACGGCGTTTGCAGGATCTTCGCCACTTTATGGTCCAGCTTGTCGGACGGCGCATCATAACGGCGTCCCAGCGGGAAAATCACCACGCGCAGCAGCCCCGCGACAGCCCCGTTCGGGAAGTTACGCAGCAGATCGTCAATCGCCTGTTCGGCCTGGTGCAGCGCATCCTGAACGCCCCAGTGCAGCAGCGGCAGATCGGCTTCGTTACGGCCTTCGTCGTCATAGCGCTTCAGCACGGCGGATGCCAGGTAGAGCTGGCTCAGCACATCGCCGAGGCGCGCCGAGATACGTTCGCGGCGTTTCAGGCTGCCGCCCAGCACCGCCATCGACACATCCGACAGCAGGGCCAGGTTGGCGCTCAGGCGGTTCAGGTGCTGATAGTAACGCTTAGTGGCGTCGCGGGTCGGCGAGCGGCTGGTTAAGCCGTTGGTCAGGCCCAGCCAGAAGCTGCGTATTTTGTTGCTGCCGACATGGCCGATATGTTTGAACAGCAGCTTATCGAAGGCATCCACATCGTTGTTCTGCGCCGCTGCCATTTCTTCCAGCACGTACGGATGACAACGAATCGCGCCCTGGCCGAAGATCATCATGCTGCGGGTCAGAATGTTCGCGCCTTCCACTGTAATCGCGATGGGCGCGCCCTGATAGGCACGGGCCAGGAAGTTGCTCTCGCCCAGCATAATGCCTTTGCCGCCGGTGATATCCATCGCATCAATGATGGACTGCTGACCGCGGTGGGTGCAGTGATACTTAACAATCGCCGACAGTACCGCCGGTTTCTCACCCAGCATAATGCCGTAGGTGATCAGCGACGCCGCCGCATCCATCACGTAAGCGTTACCGGCGATACGCGCCAGCGGCTCTTCGATGCCTTCCATCTTACCGATAGAGATTTTGAACTGACGGCGGATATGGGCATACGCGCCGGTCGCCAGCGCGACGGACTTCAGGCCGCCGGTGGAGTTGGACGGCAGGGTGATGCCGCGGCCCACGGAGAGGCATTCCACCAGCATACGCCAGCCCTGACCGGCCATCGCCGGGCCGCCGATGATGTAATCAATCGGTACGAAAATATCGTTGCCGCGGGTCGGGCCATTCTGGAACGGCACGTTCAGCGGGAAGTGGCGTTTGCCGATTTCCACGCCCGGGGTGTTAGTCGGGATCAGCGCGCAGGTGATGCCCAGCTCTTGTTCACCGCCCAGTAAACGATCCGGGTCAGAGAGTTTAAACGCCAGACCCAACACGGTGGCGATAGGAGCCAGAGTGATGTAGCGCTTGTTCCAGGTCAGGCGCATACCCAGCACCTGTTCGCCTTTCCACTCGCCCATGCACACCACGCCGGTATCCGGAATGGCGCCCGCATCGGAACCCGCTTCCGGGCTGGTCAGCGCAAAGCAGGGGATTTCCAGGCCACGGGCCAGACGCGGCAGATAGTGGTTCTTCTGCTCATCGGTGCCGTAATGCTGCAACAGCTCGCCCGGGCCTAACGAGTTCGGTACGCCGACGGTGATCGCCAGAATGCCCGATACGCCAGAGAGTTTTTGCAGTACGCGCGACTGGGCGTAAGCCGAAAACTCCAGCCCGCCGTACTCTTTCTTGATGATCATCGCGAAGAAGCGATGCTCTTTCAGGTACGCCCACAGCTCCGGCGGCAGATCGGCCATTTCATGAGTGATCTGGAAGTCGTTGGCCATGCGGCACGCTTCTTCAACCGGACCGTCGATAAACGCCTGCTCTTCCGCGGTTAACTGCGGCTTAGGATAGTTGTGCAGTTTCTGCCAGTCAGGGTTGCCCTGGAACAGTTCGCCTTCCCACCAGGTGGTCCCGGCGTCGATGGCTTCTTTTTCAGTGCGGGACATCGGCGGCATCACCTTGCGGAAACCTTTAAATACCGGCGCGGAAATCAGCGATTTACGCATCGGCACAAGGTTGAACGGCACAAGGATAATCGCGAGGGGAACCAGTACCCAGATTGACCACAGGCCAGACACGCCTAAAGCAGCGGTCCAGGCAAGCAGGATCAGGCTGCTGGCCAGCAAATTGACCCGGTGATAAAACAGCACGCCGAGCAGAATAACGGTGGCAACAATACTCAACATCATCATAGCTAAAAGCTCCCTGTCTTGTAGGAGGTCTGACCACTTGTGATGATTAGGTTGTAGTGGAAGCGCAGTTTTTTAGCAATGTATTTACAATATAATTACAACCTGGTTCACATTGTTCCTGCCGATCGGCTGAAAACGTCATGAAAGGGGGCCGGGGGATGCTTCTCGCTTTCAACCCTATCCGGTACACTGCGAGGGTTATTTTCATTCATCCTTAAGGAAATCCTCATGTACCAGGATCTGATTCGCAGCGAGCTGAACGAAGCCGCTGAAACGCTGGCTAACTTCCTGAAAGACGACGCTAATATTCACGCCATCCAGCGTGCGGCGGTCCTGCTGGCGGACAGCTTCAAAGCGGGCGGCAAAGTGCTCTCCTGCGGCAACGGCGGTTCCCACTGCGACGCGATGCATTTTGCTGAAGAACTGACTGGCCGTTATCGCGAGAACCGTCCGGGCTATCCGGCTATTGCCATCTCTGACGTCAGCCATATCTCCTGCGTCAGCAACGACTTCGGCTATGACTATATTTTCTCCCGCTACGTTGAAGCGGTGGGCCGCGACGGCGACGTGCTGTTGGGGATTTCTACCTCCGGCAATTCCGGGAACGTCATTAAAGCCATTGAAGCAGCCCGCGCCAAAGGGATGAAAGTGATCACCCTGACCGGCAAAGACGGCGGCAAAATGGCGGGCAGCGCGGATATTGAGATTCGCGTGCCGCACTTCGGCTATGCCGATCGCATTCAGGAGATCCATATCAAAGTGATCCACATCCTGATCCAGCTGATCGAAAAAGAAATGGTAAAAGCGTAATTGCACGACAGGGGCGCAAGCCCCTTTTTTGAAACGGGAGGTGGGTGATGTGTGAACTGCTCGGGATGAGCGCCAATGTGCCAACCGATATCTGCTTTAGCTTTAGCGGACTGGTTCAGCGCGGCGGCGGCACCGGTCCGCATAAAGATGGCTGGGGTATTACCTTTTATGAAGGTAAAGGCTGTCGCACCTTTAAAGACCCGCAACCCAGCTTTAATTCGCCGATTGCCCGGCTGGTCCAGGAGTATCCGATAAAGTCCTGTTCGGTGGTGGCGCATATTCGCCAGGCGAACCGGGGAAAAGTGGCGCTGGAAAACACCCATCCGTTTACCCGTGAACTGTGGGGCCGCAACTGGACCTACGCGCACAACGGGCAACTTAAAGGCTATCACGGCCTGGAGACCGGGAATTTCCGCCCGGTAGGGGAAACCGACAGCGAAAAAGCGTTTTGCTGGCTGCTGCACAAACTGACCACGCGCTACCCGCGCACCCCTGGCAATATGGAAGCGGTATTCCGCTATGTGGCGTCGCTGGCGGGGGAGCTGCGCGAGAAGGGCGTATTCAATATGCTGCTGTCGGACGGGCGCTACGTCATGGCGTTTTGCTCGACCAATTTATTCTGGATCACCCGCCGTGCGCCGTTTGGCGTGGCGAAGCTGTTGGATCAGGATGTGGAAATTGACTTTCAGCAGGAGACCACACCCAACGATGTGGTCACTGTGATTGCCACTCAGCCGCTGACCGGCAATGAAACCTGGCAGAAAATCATGCCAGGTGAGTGGGCGTTATTTTGCCTCGGGGAGCGTATAGTTTGAGGCCAACTGCGGCTGAACGGCCTTGCTGCCGATCGGCTTGCTAACCACATAGCGGCCATCCACCACCGAGACCACAGGCGGCTGGTGGGTGGCAGCGAAATAATCGTATCCCGGCTTCAACTGCTTCCAGAAATCGATGTGATACGAGTATTTATGGCGCTGCATATTGGCGTCAGTCATGCGGAACGGATAAATGCTGACCTGAACGTTAGGCTGACCAAACACCAGCGCGCCGGTCACGAACTGGAAGATTTCGTCAATGCCCTGGTCGGTCATGGCGTAGCAGCCAACCGACACGCAGGCACCGTGGATCATCAGGTATTTGCCTTCATAGCCATGGGCGCGGTCATACGCGTTCGGGAAACCGATATTAATCGCTTTATAGAAGCGGCTATCCGGCTTCAACTGGCTGCGCTGCACCGAGTAAAACCCTTCCGGGCTTTTGAAATCGCCCTGGCGCTGTTTCGGGCCGAGGCCACCGGAATAGCTGCAGATGCGGTAAGTATCCAGTAGCTGATACTGTTCGCCCATTTTCACATACAGATCGAGGGTGCGTTCTTCCTTAAAGATCTGAATATAAACCGGCGAGCCCATCAGCTGCTGCTTCAATTCTTTTTTGATCGGTGTGGCGCTGTCACTGCTGAGTAGACTGGCGAACGCCAGGCACGGCATCAGAAGCATCGCAAGTAACACTGCGATTTTACGCATACTGCTTGTTTCCTTGATAAATCGATAACACATGCCGGAACGGCACAACAAAAAGAAACCCTAAATCGGATGATTCTGGATTGAGTGCGCTCACATTAGCACCGCTGTTATTTTTCGCAAGCGCGCCGAGGTGAGTTTACAATTCAGTTTTGCTACACAGTATTGCCCAACCCGCCTGCGCGCGGCAAAAACTTTGCGCGCTTCCTCGCAGTTATGATTCCTTTTCATCTATTTCTGACGCTAATCAAACGATTGATGATACCATTCACGCCGTATGATGACCTGCACAGAAGAAAGGAAATTCTCCTGACGATCATTACCCGAATTCTGCCTTGTCTGGCGTTATCGGCTGTAGCGCATTCGTAATGTCCCATCCTTCTTTTCTTCCACATTGCAGCGACGTTCAACTCTGGTTTCGGCATTCCATGCCGGGAATTACGTTAACTATTCCGTGCTAACCTTATGATTAAAATTAAAAAAGGGCTAAATCTTCCCATCGCGGGCCTGCCGGAACAGCAGGTGACGGATGGCCCCGTTATTCAGCACGTAGCCTTGCGCGGCGAGGAGTACGTTGGCATGCGCCCCTCTATGCTGGTCAAAGAAGGCGACCGGGTTATAAAAGGGCAGGCGCTGTTCGAAGATAAAAAAATCCCTGGCGTGTTGTTCACCGCGCCCGCCAGCGGCGAGGTGGTGGCCATTCA
The DNA here is from genome assembly GCF_014193285.1 of Atlantibacter sp. RC6. Classification (GTDB taxonomy): domain Bacteria; phylum Pseudomonadota; class Gammaproteobacteria; order Enterobacterales; family Enterobacteriaceae; genus Atlantibacter. Next base: position 113,639 of record NZ_JACHZE010000012.1, on the reverse strand, counting down.
CCGTGGTGAAAGACGCATTCTCCAATCGGTGGTGATCCGCGTTGAAGGCGACGAGCAGCGAACCTTTGCCCGCCATGAGCGCGCCGCGCTGGCCTCGCTGCCCCGTGAAACAGTGCAAAGCCAGTTGCTGGATTCCGGGTTATGGACGGCGTTCCGGACCCGTCCATTCAGTAAAGCGCCGGTGCCGGGCAGCGTACCTGCGGCGATTTTCGTCACCGCCATGGACACCAATCCCCTGAGCGCCAACCCGGAGCCGATTATTCTCAGCCACCGCGCCATGTTTGATGCGGGATTGAGCGTGCTCACGCGCCTGACGCCGGGCAAAGTGCACGTTTGCCAGGCCAGCGGCGGCAAACTGGGCGGCCACACCAGCGGCCAGGTCACCTTTAACGAATTTGCCGGGCCGCATCCGGCGGGCCTGCCGGGTACCCATATTCACTTCCTGGAGCCGGTCAGCCTGCATAAGCAGGTATGGCACCTGAACTACCAGGATGTGATTGCCATCGGCAAGCTGTTCATCGACGGCGAGCTGTGGACCGAGCGCGTCATCGCTCTCGGCGGCCCGCAGGTGAAAAACCCGCGTTTGATTCGCACCCGCCTTGGCGCATCGCTGGATGAGCTCACCGCAGGAGAGCTGCGGGATGGCGATAACCGCATTATTTCGGGTTCGGTGCTCAACGGCGTGCGCGCCAACGGGCCGCATGCGTATCTCGGGCGCTTTCATTTACAGGTGAGCGTCCTGCCTGAAGGCGGCGATAAAGAGCTGTTCGGCTGGGTGATGCCCGGCAAAGAGAAGTTCTCCATTACCCGCACCACGCTGGGCCATTTCCTGAAAAACAAACTGTTCAACTTCTCCACCGATACTAACGGCGGGGAACGCGCCATGGTGCCGATCGGCAACTACGAGCGCGTGATGCCGTTAGATATCTTACCCACTCTGCTGCTGCGCGATTTGCTGGCGGGCGATACCGACTCTGCCCAGGCGCTGGGTTGCCTGGAGCTGGATGAAGAGGATTTAGCGCTCTGCACCTATGTATGCCCCGGAAAATATGAGTACGGCCCGGTGCTGCGCGACGTGTTAACCCGTATTGAGCAGGAAGGATAAGCATGGGTTTGAAGCACTTTTTTGAAAAGCTGGAGCCGCATTTTATCGAAGGCGGCAAGCTGGCGAAGTATTACCCGCTGTATGAAGCGACGGTCACCATCTTTTACACGCCGGGCATGGTCACGAAGGGCGCGTCCCACGTGCGCGACGCCATCGACTTAAAGCGCATGATGATCCTGGTGTGGTTCGCGGTATTCCCGGCCATGTTCTGGGGGATGTACAACGTCGGGCTGCAAACGATTCCTGCCCTTCACAAGCTCTACGAACCCGCCCAGTTGGCGCAGGTGATTGCCAATAACTGGCATTACCAGACGGCACAATGGCTGGGCGTGAGTTTTGCGCCGGACGCGGGCTGGATCAGCATGATGACGCTGGGCGCCGTTTACTTTCTGCCGCTCTACCTGACAGTGTTTCTGGTAGGCGGGTTCTGGGAAGTGCTGTTCGCTATCGTGCGCAAACATGAGATCAACGAGGGCTTTTTCGTTACCTCGATTCTGTTTGCCCTGATTGTTCCACCGACGCTGCCGCTGTGGCAGGCGGCGCTGGGCATCAGCTTCGGCGTGGTGATCGCCAAAGAGCTGTTTGGCGGTACCGGGCGTAACTTCCTCAACCCGGCGCTGGCGGGGCGCGCGTTCCTGTTCTTCGCCTATCCGGCGCAGATCTCCGGCGATCTGGTGTGGACCGCAGCGGACGGTTTTTCCGGCGCGACGCCGCTCTCTCAGTGGGCGACGGGCGGCGGCGAATCGCTGGTGGATGTCACCACCGGCCTGCCGGTGAGCTGGATGGACGCCTTCCTCGGCTTTATCCCCGGCTCGATTGGCGAAGTCTCCACCCTGATGATCCTGATCGGCGGCGCGATTATCCTGTTTGGCCGCGTCGCGTCATGGCGCATCGTGGCGGGCGTGATGGTTGGCATGATCGCCACCGCCACGTTGTTTAACGTTATTGGCTCCGACACCAACCCATTATTCTCCATGCCCTGGTACTGGCATCTGGTGCTCGGCGGGTTCGCCTTCGGGATGATGTTTATGGCCACCGACCCGGTGTCCGCCTCCTTTACCGAGAAGGGCAAATGGTGTTACGGCGCGTTGATTGGCGTGATGTGCGTGCTGATCCGCGTGGTCAACCCGGCGTATCCGGAAGGGATGATGCTGGCGATCCTGTTCGCCAACCTGTTCGCGCCGCTGTTCGACTACCTGGTGGTGCAGGCCAATATCAAGCGGAGGGCGTCCCGTGGCTGAGGTGAAAAGTTTCGATACCCCAGGCAGAACGCTGCTGGCGGTGCTGGTGCTGTGCCTGGTGTGCTCGGTGATTGTGGCGGGCTCGGCGGTGGGGCTGAAGTCGCGCCAGCAGGAGCAAAAACTGCTCGATAAGCAGCGCAATATTTTGCAGGTCGCCGGGTTGATGGCCCCTGAAATGACCAGCGAAGAGGTGAAATCCATTTACGACACGCGTATCAGCGCGCGTCTGGTTGATTTAAAAACCGGCGAATTTGTTAATAAAGATCCGGCGCAGTTCGATCAAAGCCTGGCACTGAAAGATCCGGAGCTCAGCATCGCGCTGCCAGCGGAGCAGGATCCGGCAGGCATAAAGCGCCGCAGCAATATTGCGGAAATCTATCTGGTGCGCGATGAGCAGCAGCAGGTTCAGGAGATCGTTCTGCCGGTCTACGGCAACGGACTGTGGTCGGTGATGTACGCCTTTGTGGCGCTGGATACCGATGGCCGCACGGTTAAGGGCATCACCTACTATGACCACGGTGAAACGCCAGGTCTGGGCGGCGAAATCGAAAACCCGAACTGGCAACAGCGCTGGATAGGGAAAAAGCTGCTTGATGAGAGTGGCAAGCCAGCGCTGAAGATTGTTAAAGGCAGCGCGCGTTCAGGCGATGAATTCGGCGTGGACGGGCTTTCCGGCGCGACGCTGACCTCCAACGGCGTGCAGCATAGTTTCGATTTCTGGATGGGTGAACTCGGTTTCGGCCCGTTCTTAAAACGCCTTCGTGAAGGAGCGCTCAACAATGGCTGAAATCAGCAACATGAAAGAGATCAAGCGGGTGCTGGTCAGCCCGCTGGTGGATAACAACCCGATCTCCTTACAGGTACTCGGCGTCTGTTCGGCGCTGGCGGTCACCACCAAGCTGGAAACCGCCTTTGTAATGACCCTGGCGGTGACGTTGGTCACCGCGTTCTCCAGCATGTTTATCTCGATGATCCGCCACTACATTCCCAACAGCGTGCGCATCATCGTACAAATGGCGATCATCGCCTCGCTGGTGATCGTAGTGGATCAGATCCTGCGCGCCTTCGCCTACGAGATCTCCAAACAGCTGTCGGTGTTTGTTGGCCTGATCATTACTAACTGCATCGTAATGGGCCGCGCTGAAGCCTACGCCATGAAATCGCCGCCGCTGGCGAGCTTTATGGACGGCATCGGCAATGGCCTGGGCTACGGCGTGATTTTGATTGTGGTCGGCTTCCTGCGCGAGCTTTTCGGTAGCGGCAAACTGTTTGGCGTAACCGTGCTGGATACCGTACAAAACGGTGGCTGGTACTTACCGAACGGCTTATTCCTGCTGGCCCCGAGCGCGTTCTTTATTATCGGGCTGCTGATTTGGGCGCTGCGTACCCTGAAGCCCGAACAGCAGGAAAAGGAGTAATTCCATGGCGCATTACATAAGCCTGTTTGTACGCGCGGTGTTTGTCGAAAACATGGCGCTGGCCTTTTTTCTGGGGATGTGTACCTTCCTGGCGGTGTCGAAAAAGGTGTCGACGGCGTTTGGCCTCGGCGTGGCGGTCACCGTGGTGCTGGGGATCTCCGTCCCGGTGAATAACCTGGTGTTCAACCTGGTACTGCGCGATGGCGCACTGGTGGACGGCGTTGACCTGAGCTTCCTCAACTTCATCACCTTTATCGGCGTGATTGCCGCGCTGGTGCAAATACTTGAGATGATCCTCGATAAGTACTTCCCGTCGCTGTACAACGCGCTGGGTATCTTCCTGCCGCTGATCGCAGTGAACTGCGCAATCTTCGGCGGCGTCTCGTTTATGGTGCAGCGCGATTATAACTTCAGCGAATCCATCGTTTACGGCTTCGGTTCCGGTATCGGCTGGATGCTGGCGATTGTCGCCATGGCGGGGATACGGGAAAAGCTGAAGTACGCCAATGTGCCAGCGGGTCTGCGCGGCCTGGGGATTACCTTTATCACCACCGGCCTGATGGCGCTGGGCTTTATGTCCTTCTCCGGTGTGCAGCTTTAAGGGATTGCTATGACAGAAATATTACTTGGCGTGGGGATGTTCACGCTGATTGTTCTGGTGCTTTCGGTGCTGATTTTGTTCGCTAAATCTCTGCTGGTTAACGCCAGCGATGTGGTGATTGAAATCAACGACGACGCCGATAAACAGTTCCGCGCGCCAGCGGGGGATAAGCTGCTCAACACCCTATCGAACCAGGGGATCTTCGTTTCATCCGCCTGCGGCGGCGGCGGCTCCTGCGGCCAGTGCCGTGTGACGGTGAAATCCGGCGGCGGGGACATTCTGCCCACCGAGCGGGCGCATATCTCGAAACGCGAAGCCAAAGAGGGCTGCCGTTTGGCCTGCCAGGTGGCGGTGCGCCAGGATATGAAAATCGAACTGCCGGAAGAGATTTTCGGGATTAAAAAATGGCAGTGCGAAGTGATCTCTAACGATAACAAAGCCACGTTTATCAAAGAGCTGAAACTGCGCATTCCTGAAGGTGAAGACGTACCGTTCCGCGCGGGCGGCTATATTCAAATCGAATGCCCGCCGCACGCGGTGAATTACGCCGATTTCGATGTGCCGCAGGAATATCGCAGCGACTGGGAAAAATTCAACCTGTTCCGCTTCCAGTCAAACGTGACCGAACCCTGTGTGCGCGCTTACTCCATGGCGAACTACCCGGATGAGAAGGGTATCATCATGCTGAACGTGCGTATCGCCACGCCGCCGCCGGGCGTACCGGATGCGCCGCCGGGGATTATGTCTTCTTATATCTGGTCGCTGAAGGCCGGGGACAGTGTGACCATCTCCGGGCCTTTCGGTGAGTTCTTTGCCAAAGAGACCGACGCTGAAATGGTATTTATCGGCGGCGGGGCAGGGATGGCGCCGATGCGCTCGCATATTTTCGACCAGCTGGTACGCCTGAAAACCAAACGTAAAATCAGCTTCTGGTACGGCGCGCGCTCGCTGCGCGAGATGTTCTACCAGGAGGAGTTTGAGCAACTGGCGCGGGATAACCCGAACTTTAGCTTCCATATTGCGCTGTCCGACCCGCTGCCGGAGGACAACTGGACCGGCTATACCGGCTTTATCCATAATGTCCTGTATGAAAACTACCTGCGCGACCACCCGGCCCCGGAAGATTGCGAGTTCTATATGTGCGGTCCGCCGATGATGAACGCTGCGGTGATCGCCATGCTGAAGGATCTCGGCGTTGAGGATGAAAACATCCTGCTGGATGATTTCGGAGGTTAATGATGCTGACCATTTTTATCGCCACCTTTGCTATCTTCCTGCTGGTGATTTTCGGCATGTCGCTCGGCGTGCTAATCAAACGCAAAACCCTCCAGGGCAGCTGCGGGGGCATCTCCGCGCTGGGGATGGAGAAGGTGTGTGATTGCCCCGAACCCTGCGATGCGCGTAAAAAACGTATCGCCCGGGAGGCCCGGCGCCAGAACCGCATTCTCTAATCTGAATCGCCTCCTTTCTGGAGGCGATGTCTTATCCGGCCCTTCTCAACTTGCCAAATCAGGCTGTATACTTATCCAGTGTTATTCCTGAGGTGGGCTATGCGCAAAATTATTCACGTCGATATGGACTGCTTTTTTGCAGCCGTGGAGATGCGCGACAACCCGGCGCTACGCGATATCCCCATCGCCATCGGCGGCAGCCGGGAGCGGCGCGGGGTCATCAGCACGGCGAACTATCCGGCGCGCAAATTCGGCGTGCGCAGCGCTATGCCGACGGGAATGGCCCTGAAACTCTGCCCCCATCTCACGCTGCTGCCTGGCCGCTTCGACGCCTACAAAGAAGCCTCCAACCATATCCGGGAAATCTTTCTGCGCTACACACCGCTGATTGAACCGCTGTCGCTGGACGAAGCCTATCTCGACGTCACCGATAGCCCACACTGCCACGGCTCCGCCACGTTGATGGCGCGGGAAATCCGCCAGACTATTTTTGATGAACTGCAACTCACTGCTTCTGCGGGCATCGCGCCGATCAAGTTCGTGGCGAAAATCGCCTCGGACTTAAATAAGCCCAACGGGCAGTGCGTGATCACGCCGGAAGAGATGCCCGCGTTTTTGAAAACCCTGCCGCTGTCGAAAATCCCAGGCGTTGGGAAAGTCACCGCCGGTAAGCTGGAACAGCTGGGGCTGGTGACCTGTGAAGACGTGCAGAAATGCGATCTGGCGTCACTGTTAAAACGGTTTGGTAAATTCGGGCGGGTGCTGTGGGAGCGCAGCCAGGGTATTGATGAGCGAGAGGTCAGCAACGACCGGCAGCGTAAATCCATCGGCGTGGAGCGCACCCTGGCCGAGGACATTCACGCCTGGTCTGATTGTGAAGAAATTATCGAACGCCTGTACCCGGAACTTGAACGGCGGCTTGCCAATGTTAAACCCGACCTGTTAATTGCCCGCCAGGGCGTTAAGCTTAAGTTTAATGATTTCCAGCTCACCACCCAGGAGCACGTCTGGCCGCGGCTGAATAAGGAAGACTTGCTCGCCACGGCGCGTAAAACCTGGGACGAGCGGCGCGCCGGGCGCGGCGTTCGGCTGGTGGGCCTGCATGTCACCTTACTCGACCCGCAGCTGGAGCGACAGCTGGTTCTGGGGCTTTGAATCTTACTTAAACAGGAGGCTGTGATGGTCAATGACGCGCCTGTTATTCGCCGCTATCATCCCCGGGATTTCCCAGATGTGGTGGAAGTGTTTCTCCGTTCGGTCGGCGAAGTGGCGGCCAAAGATTACAGCGAGGCGCAAACCCGCGCCTGGGCGCAAATTGATGAACAGCGCTGGATGGTTCGCCTGTCCCACGCCTGGACATTTGTCGCCTGTTATCAGGATGAGCTCGCCGGGTTTATTACCCTCGAGCGCGACGGCCACCTCGATTTGCTGTTTGTACATCCTGATTACCAACGGCAAAAAACCGCCACCGCGCTGTTGAATCGCCTGGAAAGCCAGGCCCGCGCCCAAAACATCGCCACGCTGTTTACCGAGGCCAGCATCACGGCGCGACCTTTCTTTGAACTGCATGGATTTAAAGTCATCACAAAACAGACCGTGGCGCTGCGCGGCGAAGAGCTGGTTAATTACCGGATGCAAAAATGGCTGGGCGAGGCGCTTACGCTGCTGGAATATCGTGAGCTGAGCGAATAAAAAAGGGCAACGTCGCGTTGCCCTTAACCTGAAACTTATTTCGCCGGAATGGCTTTCAGCAGTTCTGTGAGAAGCGTCCAGTACTGGCCGACGCTTTCAATATGAACCTGCTCATCCGGGGAGTGCGGCCCGGTGATGGTTGGCCCAATCGACACCATATCCATCTCCGGATACGGTTTCTTAAACAGACCGCATTCCAGACCCGCGTGGATCACCTGGATGTTCGGCGTCTTGTTGAACAGCTTCTGATAGGTTTCACGCACCAGCGCCATTACCGGCGAGCTGGCGTCCGGCTGCCAGCCGGGATAGCTGCCTTTGGCTTCGGTTTGCGCGCCCACCAGGCTGCCCAGTGATTCCAGCATGCCGACCACGTAATCTTTACCGCTGTCGATGAGCGAACGGATCAGGCAAATAATCTGCGCGCTGTCCTGCTCCATGGTCACCACGCCAACGTTCAGGGACGTTTCCACCACGCCTTTCGCCACGTCGGAATTACGGATTACGCCATTCGGCGTCGCGTTCAGCAGGCTGATAAACGCATCGCGGCTTTTCGCAGTCAGGGCGGATTTATCGGTGGTTGCGCTGTCCAGCAGCACCACCAGATTTTTCTCTACCATGGAGAGTTCGTTTTTCAGGATCTCCTGATAGTGGCTGGCGAGGTTTTTCAGCTCAGCGGCTTTGTCTGCCGGAACGGCAATGGTCGCGAAAGCTTCACGCGGAATGGCGTTACGTAGGGTGCCGCCGTTAAAGTCTACCAGACGCAGGTCCAGTTCTTTAGCGTGACCGGCCAGGAAACGCGCCAGCAGTTTGTTGGCGTTACCCAGGCCCAAATGAATATCGCCGCCGGAGTGGCCGCCCTTCAGGCCCTTCAGGGTCAGCTTGAAGGTTTCAAAACCGGCCAGAATCGCTTCGCGCTCCAGTTTCAGGGTAGTGATGAAATCGATGCCGCCGGCGCAGCCCATGTAGATTTCACCTTCTTCTTCAGAATCGGTGTTAATCAGAATATCGGCTTTTAACCAGCCCGGCTGCAAACCAAACGCGCCGTCCATACCCGCTTCTTCGGTCATGGTCAGCAGCACTTCCAGCGGGCCGTGGGCGACGGAATCATCCGCCAGCACCGCCAGCGCGGACGCCATGCCAATACCGTTATCCGCGCCCAGCGTCGTGCCGCGCGCTTTCACCCATTCGCCATCGATCCACGGTTGGATCGGGTCTTTGGTGAAGTCATGTTCGGTATCGTTATTTTTCTGCGGCACCATATCGAGGTGCGCCTGCAACACGACTGTTTTACGGTTTTCCATACCGGCGGTCGCCGGTTTGCGGATCAGGATATTGCCGACGCTGTCGCGCTCAGCTTCCAGTCCTTTCTCACTGGCCCAGCTTAAAATGTGTTCGGCGAGTTGTTCTTCATGATAAGACGGGTGAGGGATGGAGCAGATTTTGGCAAAAATATCCCACAGCGGTTGCGGGGAGAGTTGAGACAGTTCAGACACGTTAAGTCTCCTTGACGTTGGCCCGGCAAAAGGTGCTGCCGGTCACAGGTTTACCTGATGACGATGTACCACAAGCCAGGCTTGCGTGATGCCGTGAGCATACCACTTTCTGTTACGACATGTAGACCGCCTCACGTAAAAACCGCAGCGGATGCCGCACAGCACTGGTTTTTAGTGCGTCAGATCTCTATAATCTCGCGCAACCTATTTTCCCCTGAATACTTTTAAGCCGTTAAAAACAGGCCGGGACACTTCACATGAGCGAAAAATACATCGTCACCTGGGACATGTTGCAGATTCACGCCCGCAAACTGGCAAGCCGCTTGCTGCCAGCCGATCAATGGAAAGGCATTATCGCCGTGAGCCGTGGTGGTTTGGTGCCGGGCGCGCTGCTGGCTCGTGAACTGGGTATTCGCCATGTCGATACCGTCTGTATTTCCAGCTACGATCACGACAATCAGCGTGAGCTGAAAGTACTCAAACGCGCTGAAGGCGACGGTGAAGGCTTTATCGTGATTGATGACCTGGTAGACACCGGCGGCACGGCGGTCGCTATTCGTGATATGTACCCGAAAGCGCATTTCGTGACCATCTTCGCCAAGCCTGCCGGTAAACCGCTGGTGGATGACTATGTGGTGGACATCCCGCAGGATACCTGGATTGAGCAGCCATGGGACATGGGCGTGGTGTTTGTACCGCCATTGTCTGGCCGTTAATGCCAAACCCCGTTTTGCCTGATTGATATCAACGCCCGCTTGCCGGGCGTTTGTTTTTTTTAGCCCCTGACAGGCTACAATAGGGCCATTGAGCGTTATGGAGGCTGAACGACATGGCAAAAAATCTGAGCGAAACCCTGTTTAAACCCCGCTTTAAACACCCGGAGACGTCAACCCTCGTCCGGCGCGTGCATCACACCGGCCATCCCGCCATTCAATCCGCCCTTGATGGTAAAAATATTCCCCACTGGTACCGGATGATTAACCGGCTGATGTGGGTATGGCGCGGCATCGACCCGCGTGAAATCCTCGACGTGCAGGCGCGTATCGTGATGAGCGACGCCGAGCGCACCGATCCGGCGCTGTATGACACGGTGATCGGCTATCGCGGCGGCAACTGGATTTACGAATGGTCAAAGCAGGCCATGCTCTGGCAGCAGCGGGCAGGGCAGACGGATGATGAAGCGACCGCCGGCCGCCACTGGCTAAAAGCCTCTAACTTGTACAGCATTGCGGCGTATCCGCATTTAAAAGGCGACGAGCTGGCGGAACAGGCCCAGGCGCTGGCGAACCGCGCCTATGAAGAGGCGGCGCAACGCCTGCCGTGCAATATTCGCGAACTGGAATTCAACGTGCCGGGCGGTAGCCCTGTCAGCGGCTTTTTACACCAGCCGAAGGGCGACGGACCGTTCCCTACCGTATTGATGTGCGGCGGTCTTGACGCCCTGCAAAGCGATTACTTCAACCTGTTCGAGCAATATTTTGCCCCGCTGGGCATCGCCATGTTGACCCTTGATATGCCGTCGGTCGGCTTCTCCACCAAATGGAAACTCACCCAGGATTCCAGCCTGCTGCACCAGCATGTGTTGAAATCCCTGCCCGATCTCCCCTGGATTGACCACACCCGCGTGGCGTTGTTTGGCTTCCGCTTCGGTGCCAACGTGGCGGTGCGTCTGGCTTATCTCGAATCGCCGCGCCTGAGGGCGGTGGCCTGCCTGGGGCCGGTGGTACATCAGTTGCTGACCGACGCGGCGCTGCAAAATAAAGTGCCGGAAATGTATATGGACGTGCTGGCCAGCCGGCTTGGCATGTACGATGCGGCGGATAGCGCGCTGCGCACCGAGCTTAACCGCTATTCCCTGAAAACCCAGGGGCTGTTGGGACGCCGTTGCCCGACGCCGATGCTGTCAGGCTACTGGAAAAACGATCCTTTTAGCCCGCCTCAAGAGTCGCGCTTCATCACCTCGTCATCCTCGGATAGCAAACTGCTGGAGATACCCTTTAATCCGGTGTATCGGAATTTTGATAAAGCGTTAAAAGAAATTGCCGACTGGATTAACAAGCGATTTAGTTAATAGATTGCTAAATTCTAGTGATTTGGTAAAACAGTTGCTTCACCAAAGGAGATCGCAATGACGTTACCGAGTGGACATCCGAAGAGCAAGATGATTAAAAAGTTCACCGCCCTTGGCCCGTATATCCGGGAAGGGCAATGTGAAGACAACCGTTTCTTTTTCGATTGCCTGGCAGTTTGCGTCAATGTCAAACCCGCGCCGGAAAAGCGTGAGTTCTGGGGATGGTGGATGGAGCTGGAAGCGCAAGAGAAACGCTTTACCTATACCTGGCATTTTGGTCTTTATGACGAAGACGGTAACTGGCAGGCAACGCCGATTAAAGATCGCGAAGTGAATGACAAGCTGGAACAAACCCTGCGCGATTTTCACGAACGCCTGCGTGAACTGCTTGCGTCAATGGATCTCAGGTTAGAGCCGGCAGATGATTTTGCCGAAGCCAATATCAAACTCACCGCCTGATTCACTCCCCTGCTTTTCAACGCAAACCCCCGCTTGCGCGGGGGATTGGGTCGTTATTTGTGTTAACAACTTAGAACTGGTAATTCAGACCTAAAGCAACAACGTCGTCATTGTTGAGATGGAGGCCATTGTGCTTAGCCAACTGGTTGATTTTGTAATCCACAAACGTCGACATATTTTTGTTGAAGTAATACACCGCACCCACATCAATGTATTTCACTAAATTCACATCGCCGATGCCTTCAACGTCCTGGGCCCTGGACTGGACATAGCCCAGAGAAGGACGCAGGCCGAAGTCAAACTGATACTGCGCAACCGCTTCGAAATTCTGTGCCTTATTCGCGGCGCCAGCGTAACCGTTATTAAAATAAACCGGCGTCATATTGCGGGTTTCAGAATACATCGCCGCCAGGTAAATATTGTTGGCGTCGTATTTCAGCGCGGTTGCCCAGGCTTCAGCTTTGTTACCCTTGCCGTAACGCTGGATGTTTTGTCTGTCAGTACGCTCGGAATTGGTATAGGCGGCACCGATGCTGTAAGGGCTGCCCCCGAAGTCATAGGTTACTGCGGTACCGAAACCATCGCCGTTTTCGGTGCGGGCGCTGCGATTGTTATTCGTTCCCTGATACTGAAGGGTAGTATTCAGGCCATCAACCGCGCCAAAGAAATCGGTGTTACGGTAAGTCGCCAGGTTATTAGCGCGCTTGGTCATAAAGTTATCGACCTGACCAGAAGAGTCGCCGCCGAATTCCGGGAACATATCGGTCCAGGCTTCCACGTCATACAGTGCGCCCAGGTTGCGACCATAATCCAGTGAACCATAGTCCTGGAGTTTGAGACCTGCGAATGCCAGACGGGTTTTCTGAGTGTCAGTCGCGCCTTCTTCTTTATTACCCGCGAATTCCGCCTCCCAACGACCATAACCTGTCAGTACGTCATTAATCTGCGTTTCGCCTTTGAAACCGAAACGAACATAAGTTTTATCACCGTCTCTTGGAGAGTAGTCACTCAGGTAATGCATCGCTTTTACACGACCGTAGACATCCACTTTATTGCCGTCTTTATTGTACACCTCTGCTGCCTGGGCTGCGGAAGCGGTAACAATGCTCATCATCACTAATGCCAGTGTGCTTTTCTTCATTTTGTAATCCTTTTTATGAGTCCTTTTTATTACGACTCATCGTAGACGCCATTCCTCTATGCCACAGAAGGTATCTAAATGAGACGGAGAGAATTTTAAGCTGCCTGGCCGGTCTGGTCATGAATAAAAGTGAGATAATGTTTCTAAAAATGTCATTTTCAGAAATTTAAATAAATAGTGTATTAATAATCTTAATTTGTGATGTAATCATTAAAAATTATTTAAATTCAATGAGTTGAATTTTATTGCATTCAGGAAGCTATTTGCCCCCAGGGCGACAGGATGTTCAGAAAAGCAAAACCCCCGCTTGCACGGGGGATTTGGTAGCCAGACGTGAGTACTGCTTAGAACTGGTAAGTCATACCAACGGCAACGATGTCATCGTTATTGATGCCGAGCGCATTGTCGCTATCCAGTTGGTTGATACGGTAATCCACGAATGCGGACATGTTTTTGTTGAAGTAGTACACCGCGCCCACGTCGATGTATTTTACTAAATCAACGTCGCCGATGGTTTCAACGTTTTTGGCTTCAGACTGCACGTAGCCCAGAGACGGGCGCAGGCCGAAGTCGAATTGATATTGCGCAACGGCTTCGAAGTTCTGCGTTTTGTTAGCAAAACCGCCGGAGATTGGGGTCATGTTGCGGGTTTCGGAATACATTGTCGCCAGATAAATGTTGTTGGCGTCGTATTTCAGGCCGGTTGCCCAGGCTTCCGCTTTTTCACCTTTACCGCGAGGTTGCAGCTCTTGCAGATTGGTGCGATCGGAATTGGTGTACGCGCCGCCGATGCTGAATGCGCTGCCGCCGAAGTCATACGTTACTGCGGTACCGAAACCGTCGCCGTTTTCTCTGCTGGCGGTACGGCCTTCATTTTTACCCTGGTATTGCAGAGTGGTGTTCAGACCGTCAACCAGACCGAAGAAATCGGTGTTGCGGTAAGTCGCCAGGCCGCTGGAACGCTTGGTCATAAAGTTATCGGTCTGGCCGGAAGAGTCGCCGCCGAATTCCGGGAACATATCGGTCCAGGCTTCCACGTCATACAGCGCGCCCAGGTTACGGCCATAGTCGATAGAGCCGAAGTCCTGGAATTTAATACCGGCGAAAGCCAGACGGGTTTTCTGACCGCTGGTGCTTTCATCTTTGTTACCGGCGAATTCCGCTTCCCAGCGGCCGAAACCGGTAATCGCATCGGTGATCTGCGTTTCACCTTTGAAACCTAAACGTACATAAGTCATATCGCCGTCTTTCGCAGCGTAATCACTCAGGTAATGCATGGCTTTAACGCGACCGTATACATCCAGTTTGTTGCCATTTTTGTTATACACTTCAGCTGCCTGTACTGCTGATGCTGCTACAACGCCCATCACCACTAATGCCAACGTGCTTTTTTTCATTTTCAATCCCAATTTTTTATACGCGCTAAGTTTCGGACATTTGCCCCTTGAAAATCGGGATGAATCATAACGGCGCTGTATGAAAGATCTGTGACAGAGTGAGAAAAATTATAAAAAAGAATGAAACGATGTTTCTAAAAATGTTCAATCTTTGATTCCGGCTAAAATTCTCACGTTGCGCCGCACAATGTTTGGGGATTTAAAACGGGGCAGTTGGCAAGTCGCCTGACTCCTGTTACAACGTCTTTCTGATTGTTCTTTTACTAATTTTTGTTGAAACGGCAGAGAATCATGAGTGACAGCCAGACCCTGGTCGTAAAACTAGGGACCAGTGTCTTAACAGGCGGATCGCGCCGCCTGAACCGCGCCCATATTGTGGAACTGGTGCGCCAGTGCGCCCAGCAGCATGCCGCAGGGCATCGCATTGTTATTGTCACTTCCGGGGCCATCGCCGCCGGGCGTGAACACCTCGGTTACCCGGAGCTTCCCGCGACCATCGCCTCGAAACAGCTTCTCGCCGCAGTGGGGCAAAGCCGGCTGATCCAGCTCTGGGAGCAACTATTCTCCATCTATGGGATCCACGTTGGGCAGATGCTGCTGACCCGCGCCGATATGGAAGATCGCGAGCGCTTTCTCAACGCGCGCGACACCCTTCGCGCGCTGTTGGATAACAACATTGTCCCGGTGATCAACGAAAACGACGCCGTTGCCACGGCGGAAATCAAGGTTGGCGACAACGACAATCTTTCCGCGCTGGCCGCTATCCTGGCCGGGGCCGATAAACTGCTGTTGCTGACCGATCAGCAAGGGCTGTTTACTGCCGATCCGCGCAGCAATCCCCAGGCGGAGCTGATCGCCGATGTCCACGGTATTGATGACGCATTGCGCGCCATTGCCGGCGACAGCGTATCCGGTCTGGGCACCGGCGGGATGGGCACTAAACTGCAAGCCGCCGATGTGGCCGGGCGCGCCGGGATTGAAACCGTGATCGCCGCAGGCAGCAAGCCGGGCGTAATTGGCGATGTTATCGAAGGGCTGCCGGTGGGCACCCGTTTCCATCCGCAACAGTCGCCGCTGGAAAACCGTAAGCGCTGGATTTTCGGCGCGCCGCCAGCAGGTGAAATCAGCGTTGATGAAGGAGCGCAGACGGCAATTCTGGCGCGCGGCAGTTCTCTGCTGCCGAAAGGCATCAAAACCGTGACCGGTAATTTCTCGCGTGGCGAAGTGATCCGCATCCGCAACCAGGAAGGACGCGACATCGCTCACGGCGTCAGCCGTTATAACAGCGACGCGCTGCGCCGCATCGCCGGGCATCACTCCCAACAAATCGATGCCATTCTTGGTTATGAATATGGCCCGGTCGCCGTCCATCGCGACGACTTAATCCTCATCTAAGGAGCCTGCAATGCTTGAACAAATGGGTAAAGCGGCGAAAGCGGCTTCTTACCAGCTGGCGCTGTTATCGAGCCGCGAAAAAAACCGCGTGCTGGAGAAAATTGCCGATTATCTCGAAGCCCAGTCCGACGCGATCCTCAGCGCTAACCAGCAGGATCTGGCCGAAGCCAAAGCCAACGGTTTGAGCGACGCGATGCAGGACCGCCTGGCCCTGTCGCCGCAACGTCTGCACGCCATTGCTAACGATGTGCGTCAGGTGTGCAACCTTGCCGATCCGGTCGGGCAGAGCATTGACGGCGGCGTGCTCGACAGCGGCCTGCGTCTGGAGCGCCGCCGGGTGCCGCTTGGCGTGATCGGCGTGATTTACGAAGCGCGCCCCAACGTGACGGTCGATGTGGCATCGCTGTGCCTGAAAACCGGCAACGCGGCGATTTTGCGCGGCGGTAAAGAGACCTGGCGCACCAATGCCGCCACGGTAAACGTCATCCAGCAAGCGCTGGAAGAGTGCGGCTTACCGGCGGGCGCGGTTCAGGCGATTGAAAGCCCGGATCGCGCGCTGGTGTCGGAAATGCTGCGTATGGATAAATACATCGACATGCTGATACCGCGCGGCGGCGCAGGCCTGCACAAGCTGTGCCGCGAGCAGTCCACCATTCCGGTGATCACTGGCGGTATTGGCGTTTGCCATATATTCGTTGATGAGAGCGCGGAAATCGATGCGGCGCTGAAGGTCATCGTTAACGCCAAAACCCAGCGCCCAAGTACCTGCAACACGGTGGAAACCCTGCTGGTTCATCAGGGGATCGCAGCGCGTTTCCTGCCGGCGTTGAGCGAGAAAATGGCCGCCAGCGGCGTGACGCTGCATGCGGACAGCAACGCGTTTGAGCAACTGAAAAACGGCCCGGCGCAGCTGGTGGCGGTAAAGCCTGAAGAGTATGACGATGAGTTTTTATCGCTGGATATCAACGTCAAGCTGGTCACGGACATCGACGGCGCAATCGCCCATATTCGCGAGCATGGCACCCAGCATTCCGATGCGATCCTGACGCGCACTCTGCGCAACGCTGACCGTTTCGTCAACGAGGTGGATTCATCGGCGGTTTACGTTAACGCCTCGACGCGCTTTACCGACGGCGGGCAGTTTGGCCTGGGCGCGGAAGTGGCGGTCAGCACCCAGAAACTGCACGCGCGCGGGCCGATGGGCCTGGAAGCGCTGACCACCTATAAATGGATTGGCTACGGCGACGATACCGTTCGCGCCTGACGAAAAAGGGTGATGCTCAGGCATCACCCTTTTTTGGCTGCCCCCCTTCCAACTGCTCCTGCTTGCGAAACGCGCTGGGCGACAGACCAACCGCGCGATGAAAATCCCGCGAGAAATGCAACGGATCGTTATACCCCACCTGAACCGCAATCCGGCTGATGCTTTCCTGGGTTTCCACCAACAGTCGCCGCGCCTGAGACAGCCGGTAATTTTTTAACCACTTCAACGGGCTTTGGTTGAAGGTGGCCTGGAATAAGCGGAACAGCTGCGATTTACTCACCTGGCAGTAGTGCATAAATTTCTCGATATCCCAGTCATCGTTGTAATGGCTGTGGATCTGGTACAGCAGTTTGCCCAGCCCGCGATGGGTGATTACCTGCGACTGCGTGGCATCGTGGCTGCGATTTTCCAGCAGGGTAAATATCAGCTGGCTGCACAGCATATCGCAGTGGGCATCGGTCACCAGGGTATAGCTGTTCATCTGGTCAAAAATATGGTGATAAATTTCAACGATCTTTTCCGGCTGCCCGAACTGGAAAACCGGACGTTGAGGAACATCCATTATCTGCATGATATTGTTGAGTTTTGAACCCTCAATCCGCAGCCAGAGGATTTCCCACGGCGACTGTGGGTCGGGGTAATGCTCATGCGGCCAGCGCACCGGCAGCCAGGCGAGTTGCCCTTCACGTACCGGATAAAGCCGGTCTTCAATGCGAATAAACCCCGCGCCGCGCAGGCAAAACAGCAGCTCGTGGCCCACCACCGACTGACGGTGAACGTGGAAATCTGCGGCGGTATCGATATGCCCGGCGCGCAGGATCCGGTAGTTCATCAGTGTCGAAAACTCGTCGGAAGCGCGATACCAGTTGGCGAGCACTCGGGTGCGTTGTTTTTGCTTTTGCATAGCGGCCTGGTGTGTTATCTGTCCTTTTCCCCCGTGATGGTGGCATTTTTAGCCGTCCATTACGCAGTTGATTATGCGCAATTTTTGACCTGACTCACATTTCCATTGACATGGAAATTTCATCCATGTTCCAGAGAATTTTGCCTATCACGCTTATCCGCCATCCTGCCTAAAGTAACCACATCTTCACTGCGCACTTACAGGTTTTTTACTTATCAGACAGGAGCTGTCCATGATTGATTTTAACGATCCGCGCCAAATCGCCAGGGCGATTCAGTACACCAACGTCAACCCGGATTTGACGCGCGAAGGGGTGATTAAACATCTGGAAACCTGCATGCAGTATCAATTTGATGCCGCCATGATTGCGCCCTGCTGGGTTTCCCTTGCTAAAGAGATGCTGAAAGGCAGCGGCGTGCGGGTGGCGACCACGGTCAACTTCCCCATGGCGAACGACACCACGGCGATGAAAGTGGCGGTGGTACGCGAGCTGGCGAAAGAGGGCGCCGATGAGTTCGACTTCCCGCCAAACCCGGGCTATCTGCTGGGCGGCCAGGAGGATCTCTATTTCAACGAGCTGAAAAGCGTGGTCCATGTGGCGCACGACCTGGGGATGAAAGTTAAAGCCATGCTGGAATTTGGTTTCATCACCGAAGAGGCGTTGAAAATCAAAGCCACCCGTTATGCCTTTGAAGCCGGTATTGATTGGGTGAAACAGTCCAGCGGCTGGGGCAAGGGCGGCTGCGAAGCGACGGTAGAAGATGTCCGGCTTCTCAAAGCCAATATTCAGTTACCGTGCCGGGTAAAAGTATCAGGTAAGGTCAATACCCTGGAAAAAATGAAAGCGATGTTCGAAGCCGGAGCCGAACTGGTCGGCACCAGCTCCGGGCCGGAACTGGTTAAAGGCCTGACCGGGGATATCAACGCCTACTAATACATTGCCGCCGCAAGCGTCATTGCGGCGGCGCAGCGTTGTGCCACTGGCAGTCAAAAAGAGGAATGACTGATGAGTATTTTTATCCTTGGCAGT
Source organism: Atlantibacter sp. RC6 (assembly GCF_014193285.1). Classification (GTDB taxonomy): domain Bacteria; phylum Pseudomonadota; class Gammaproteobacteria; order Enterobacterales; family Enterobacteriaceae; genus Atlantibacter. The sequence continues at coordinate 94,977 of NZ_JACHZE010000012.1, read as the reverse complement.
TATGCCAAAGCGCTGGTCATGACGGCAGATCGCATCCCTATGGCGGGCGAGACGTTAATCGGCAGCGATTTTCGCCAGACCTGGGGCGGAAAAGGCTCGGATATGGCGGTGCAGGCGGCGCGGCTCGGGGCGAACGTGGCCTATGCTGGGGTGGTTGGCGACGATACCTTCGGCCATGAATTTGTGACCCTGATGCGCGACGAAGGCGTCAATATCGATGCGTTGACCTTAACCCCGGAATTACCGACCGGAGCCGGGTTAATCATCAAAGATAATCAGGCCCGCAACGTGATAGTGGTGGATATGGGGGCCAATAAACTGTTCAGCCCGGCGCACGTGGACGAAGCAAGAACGCTTATCGAGCAGAGCCGCGTAGCGCTGGCGCAGCTGGAAATCCCGCTGGAAACTGCGCTCTACGGCCTGAATCTCGCTAAGCAGCTCGGCAAAATCACCATTCTCAACCCCGCCCCCGCCAGGGATTTACGTGGCGTAAACCTCAGCCATATCGATTACCTGACGCCCAACGAAACCGAAGCCCGCGTGGCGCTAGGTCTGGCTCCCGACGATGCGCGCAGTAATCGCGAGATAGCCGATCTGCTACTGGAGACCGGCTGCCGCTATGTGGTGATGACGCTTGGCGAAGCGGGCAGCGCAGTGTTTAGCCGCACCGATACGCTTGAAATCCCGTCCTGCAAAGTGGACGTGGTAGACAGCAACGGCGCGGGAGACAGTTTCAACGCCGGATTAGCGGTGGCGCTTAGCGAAGGACAGCCCATTGAAAAAGCCGCGTTTTTCGCCAATGCCACCGCCGCGCTGTGCTGTTGCGACTGGGAAACCGTGCCCTCCTACAAAACGCGTCAAGAAGTCGAACAATTTCTCGGTTGTTAATTATAAAAATTTAATTCGGAGAGATAACCATGAGACCTGAACGTATCCTACATCCTCAACTCGCGGCGGCGCTGTCCACCCTCGGCCATACCGATATTATCCTGGTGACCGACGCCGGTTTCCCTATCCCGCCACACGCGAATCGCATCGACCTTGGTTTCTGGCCCGGTATTCCCGACGTGACCGATATCCTGCGCGTGCTGCGCCATGAAGTGTTTGTCGAGGATATTAAATTTGCTCGCGAAGTCCGCGACTGCAACCCGGACCTGTACCGCCAGGTGCAGGATATCTTCACTGGCTCCGGGACGGATTTTAGCGAAGCCAGCCATGAAGTGCTGTGCAACGAGCTCGCTTACAAAGCCAAAGTGATTATTCGCTCCGGTTCGTTTAACCCGTGGGCTAACTTCGCGCTGGTGGCCAGTACCGATCCGTTCGCGTGGTTTGCCGACGGTACTCACGTCCAGCCGCTGCCCGCCTATGTCGCGCGCCGCCAGCGGATTAAAGAGAATCACGTCCCGGAACTTAACTAATCAGTCGGCTGTTGGGTAACCACAACAGCCGAATCAATAGCGGATTATCGCAGGCACACGACAGGGCGATACGGGCTGTTTTTCTGTTCATGAGGCTCGTATCCCGGTAAGGATTGTGACGATGAAATATCCATTTTATTTGTACTTTAGTTGTTGCGTGGCCATTTTCGGCGGGATCATGTTTGGTTTTGATATCGCGATAATTGCCGGCGCTATTCCTTTTATCCAGAGTTATTTCAGCTGGAATGAACTCCAGCTCGGTTGGGGTGTGAGCTCATTACTTGTAGGCTGTATTATCGGATCATTCGGGTCGGGATACGTTACCAATAAATATGGCCGCAAACGTGTTTTGATTGTCGCCGCGATTATATTTGGTATTTCCTGTGCGGGAACCGGTATCGCCACCAACGAGACCACATTCATTCTTAACCGCCTGCTAGGCGGGATTAGCGTCGGCGCGATTTCAGTGCTTTCGCCGATGTATGTGGCGGAAATGGCACCGGCATCAATGCGTGGACGGATGACCGCGGTTTACCAGTTGTGCATCATGCTGGGTATTTTGCTCTCCTATATGACCAATTATTTTTTAAAGGATTTGGAAAGTAACTGGCGGCTGATGTTTATCTCCGGCGTGTTTCCTGCAACGGTGTTTTTTATTGGGCTGCTGTTTATTCCGGAAAGCCCGCGCTGGCTGACCATTCGCGGACAAAAACAAAAAGCGCTGGCGATACTGCAACGTTTTTATTCCCCGGCAGAAGCGCAAAACATTACCGCTGACGTAGAGAAAAACCTCGCGGCTCATCACACTACCAAAGCCAGTGCGCTGTTTAATAAAGATTCACGTAGCAGCATTGTATTAGGATTGATTTTGGCGGTGCTGGTGCAGTTAATTGGCTGTAACGCCGCGCTGGATTATGCGCCGAAAATAATGATGGCCGCCGGGTTTTCTATTAGCTCTGCGCTCTATTTCAATATCTTTATGGGCGTCATCAATTTGATCGCGACCGTAATCGGCGTGGTGTTAATTGACCGGGTAGGGCGGCGGCCCCTCTATTTCTATGGCTCGTTGATTATGGGCGTGTCGCTGTTTTTCCTGGGCTTCTCGTTCCATCACTCCTTGCCGGTTCTGGTAACGCTGTTGTTTTTATTTTCGTATATCGCCTGCTTTTCCGCCTGTATCGGACCGGTATTCTGGACCCTGGTCTCGGAAATGTTTCCCAATGCGATACGCAGTAAAGCCGTGGCGCTGGTTTCTTTCACCCAGTGGATATTCAATTTCCTGGTGGTCTGGCTATTTCCTTTTACGCTCGCAACCTTCGGCGGCAATAACACGTTTTATTTCTTTGCCGTGATGTGCCTGATCCAGCTGGCGATTGCCAAATTTATGCTGCCAGAAACTAAAGGAAAATCACTGGAAGAGATCGAGCAGTTCTGGCTGCAAAAACAGCGCCATGCTTCTCCGCTTGCGGACAACGCGTCGGTGAAGGGAAGTGCGTTGCGCTGAATATATCCGGCGAGAACCGTTCTCGCCGTCAATCATAAACGGGGGCATCATGGATTCGTTAGAGCGCTTGTTAGAGCAGGCGACACGTCCGGCATTACCGCAGCGAAAAGACTACAAAATCGGTATTATCGGCGCGGGTTTTATCGTTGAGCATTGCCATCTGGTGGCGTACCAGAAAGCCGGGTTTATGCCGTATGGGATTACCTCACTGGATATTACCCATAGCCAGCGGCTGGCCGGAGCATTTCACATCCCTAAAATCTACGCTAACTGGCAGGAGATGGTATGCGACCCGCAAATCGAGATTATCGACATTGCCGTACCGCCGCATATTCAGTTAGAGATTGTGCGCTTTATCTGCGCCAATAACTCTCCGGCCAAAAATGTGAAAGCCATTCTGTGCCAGAAACCACTGGCGATGTCGCTGGAGGCCGGGCGTGAAATTGTCCGTCTGAGTAAAGAGAGCGGCATCCCTGTCGCGGTGAATTCCAATATGCGCTACGACCCGTCAATCCGGGCGTTAAAGTATATTCTCGATAACCAACTGATTGGCACGCCCGTGCTTGCCAGCATTGATATGCGCGCTATTCCTGACTGGCAGCCGTTTCTTCAGCAATATAAAAAGCTCGAACTGTATGCCATGGCAATCCACCATATCGACGCTTTCCGCTTTCTGTTTGGCGACCCGGTTAAAGTCACCGCCGTTTGCCGCACCGACCCGCGCACGACGTTTGATCATACCGATGGCATTACCCAATACACCTTCCAGTACGCCAATGGCCTGATTGCCACCAGTCTGGACGATGTCTGGGCCTGGCCGGGGGAACCCTGCGCTAAAAATAACTACATCAACTGGCGGGTGGAAGGCACCGACGGGCTGGCGGAAGGGGATTTTGGCTGGCACCGCCGTCCGCCAGAGTATTGCGGCAGTACCTTAAAACTGGCGTCACGCGAGTACCCCAACCGCTGGATCGTTCCGCAATGGGAGCGCCAGTGGTTCCCGGATGCGTTTATCGGCACCCTGGCGAGCTTGCTGTGCGCCCTCGAACACAGCGCCGAACCGGAAATCAGCGCCGAGGACAACCTGGGCACGCTGGCCTGTATCGAAGCCTGTTATGCCTCTATTCAGGAAGAGCGAACCGTTTATCTCAATGAAATCCTTCAGGAGAATACAAAATGATTAACGTCGGCATCTTTACCGGTTACTACCCCTACACCCTGGAAGAGACTATCGCGAAGATTAAGCAGGCAGGGATGGGCTGCGTGCAGCTTGACCTCGAATTTACCGATATCGATCTAAGCCGCGGGCATATTACTAAAGAAAAAGCGCACCAGGTGCGTGACGCGTTTCGCAAAGCCAACCTGCCGATTGTCGCTATCTCTGCATACACCAACCTGGTGCATCCGAACCCGGTAAAACGCGCGGAAAACATCGCGGCGGTGAAAGAGATCCTCGCTCACGCGCGGGACTTTGGCACGCCGTATGTGATCAGCGAAACTGGCACTTATAACGTCGACAGCGACTGGCTATACGATCCGAAAAACAGCACCGAAGAGGCCTACCAGGAATTTAAAGCCATCGCCCGCGAACTGGCTGCTTTCGCGTATGACCACGGCGCGGTGTTTCTGGTGGAAAACTACGTTAACAACGTTATCGGATCGGTTAGCCAGGTGGCGCGCCTGATGCGCGATGTCGATCACCCTGGCCTGGGTCTGGCGCTGGATCCGACCAACTATTTTGATGACAAAAATATCGACGCTATTGATGAGACGCTGCACAGCATTTTCAATGTACTGGACAGCAAAATTAAAATTGCCCATGCCAAAGATTGCAAGAAAACTGACGTGGTGATGGAGAAATTCGGCGACGGGGCGGCGGAACACAATAGCTTCCGTGGAGCCGGTTCGGTGGAACTGCCGGCGGCGGGGTTGGGGGCGCTTAACTACTTGCTGTATGTGGAGTTGCTCGCGAAAAATCATCCGAACATTCCGCTGATTATCGAGCATGTGGATGAATCAGATATCCCACGCGCCAAAAACTTTGTGGATGACGTGCTGATGGTAACCGGGGCGTAATTCCTAATCTGAATCAGGTATCCCGCGCAGCAGGGCGGGATACTTGCGTAAACTGGCGCAAAACTCACCACTTAATTCATAAGGCCATTGACGGCTTTGCCAGATTTACTTACCCTTTTACACCGTGTTCGCGCCCGTGAGCACGTCTTCTCTCAGGGCCGATATAGCTCAGTTGGTAGAGCAGCGCATTCGTAATGCGAAGGTCGTAGGTTCGACTCCTATTATCGGCACCATTTCAAGCTCTTCCCAAGTCTACCGAAATCAACTTAAAGCCCGTATACTGCGGCTTCAAGCCCGTATCTTATCTCCTGTTATCAACTGGACTCAATCGGAATCAAGTTACAGTTGGGGGCATAAGTGGGGGCATTCTGTGTTCGGTCCAGGGAGATGCCCCCAATGAAGCTAAATGCGCGACAGGTAGATGCAGCTAAACCCAGAGAGAAAGCCTATAAGCTGGCAGATGGTGCTGGTTTGTATCTTGAAGTCGTTCCCTCTGGTTCTCGATACTGGCGAATGAAATATCGCTTCAATGGAAAAGAGAAGCGTATGGCTTTTGGGGTCTATCCGGCAGTGTCCCTTGCACAAGCGAGGGCACTGCGTGATGAAGCTAAGAAAAAGCTGGCCGAGGGTATCGATCCGTCTTTCGCAAAGAAAGAAGAAAAGCTGGTTCGGGATGTGCAACTCAACAACACGTTCCAGTCTGTGGCGCTTGAATGGCACGGAACGAAGGTGAGCCGTTGGTCAGAAGGTTATGCCTCCGACATTATCGAAGCTTTCAATAAAGATATTTTCCCCTATATCGGCCAACTGCCGGTGAATGAAATCAAACCGCTGGTTCTGCTTAATGTGCTGCGTCGTATGGAAAGCCGTGGCGCGACAGAGAAGGCTAAGAAGGTTCGCCAGCGCTGCAGCGAAGTCTTTCGTTACGCCATCGTTACTGGCCGTGCGGAATACAATCCTGCGGTGGATCTAACCAGCGCGATGTCAGGACATGAATCGAAGCATTATCCCTTCCTTACCGTTGAGGAGTTACCAGACTTCTTTAAAGCTCTCTCTAGCTATACAGGCAGCCCGTTAGTTGTTCTTGCCGCACGTTTGCTGATCTTTACGGGGGTTCGCACCGGTGAGCTTCGAGGTGCTTTCTGGAGTGAGTTTGATCTTGAAAAAGCGGTGTGGGAAATACCTGCAGAGCGCATGAAGATGAAACGGCCTCACCTGGTGCCCCTCTCTACCCAAGCGCTGGAGATCGTACAGCTGCTCAAAGCGATGTCTGGACAATATCCTCTGGTGTTTCCTGGGAGGAATGATCCCCGCAAAACAATGAGCGAAGCGAGTATTAATCAGGTGTTTAAGCGGATTGGGTATACGGGGAAGGTCACGGGGCATGGTTTCCGCCACACGATGAGTACGATTTTGCATGAGGAAGGGTTCAATACAGCGTGGATTGAAACCCAGCTGGCTCACGTTGATAAGAATGCGATTCGCGGGACGTATAACCATGCGTTGTATCTGGATGGGCGGAGGGAGATGATGCAATGGTATGGAGGGTTTATTGAAAATTCTAGTTACTAAGTAAGGCATGATTATTACTTTTATGGGGAATCAACTTTGTTTAATTTATAATAAATGAAATCATTTCGTTGTTCATTAGAAGCTACCACCATGAATTTTACGTTTGTTAGTCTTATTTTTTTTGATTAAATTGGTTTTATCATACAGGTGTTTTACTTTATTTTCGCACAATAAGATGGGAATAGATCTTTAAAATTATTAGCGCAGAATAAATATCTTTATTTTTATATAAATTCAAACGATTGAGCTGAAAAGTGTTATTGAGAAAGATTAAAAAACCATAATGATATGATGGGTTTTCCTCGACTTTCCAAGAGATTCATTAGGCGTTATTATTAGCCTAATTAAGCATTATTTTGTCTCATTAGTTTTCTTATTTTTTTTCAATTTAATAAAGAAATAATTACATGACAATGAAGCTTGCTCCTCAATTGAAAAATACGCACGTTATAAAGGATATGCTAAAAAAAGTTAATGTTTCTATTTTTCTTTCAGATGGAAGACGCGTTGAAACATTGTTAGTTTACCTGCCTTCAATCAATGGAGTAATAAACCATACAGCATTTTTCGACTTGATAGCAAATGAGTTGCTCCATCACTTTGCTCTCACTTGTCAAGATATTGAGAAAAAACTTAAGCGAAATGGTGCTCAAGCTGCGGACATTCTTTTCAAAAAAGCGTTAAGTAAACTAAGTCAACAAACGGCACATGGTGAACTTGGTGAATTAATCCTATTTACTTTAGTTGATGTTTACCTAGAAGCTCCTAAGTTACTTAGCAAAATCTCCCTAAAAACCAGTCCGCAAATGCCAGTCTTTGGCGCTGATGGCGTACATATCCAGTACGTCAATAATAAAATACGTGTATATTTAGGTGAGTCAAAGCTTTATACGACCTTTAGTAATGCTGCAACCAAAGCTGCAAGTTCAATAGAAAAAGCCAAAAGTAGATATCTTGATGAGTTCAATTTAATCGATAGTTACATAGACCTCCCTCAATTAGATGAAGATGCAGAAGAAGAACTTCTTGGAATACTAAATCCATTTGAGAATAAAAATATTGATGATCATATTCATTCGCCTTGTTTTATTGGTTTTGCAGATAAAAATTTAATTGAGAGCTGTCTCAAAGGTGAAGATTTTCTTCAATGTTATATAAATATGGCATTCAATCATATTGACGATTATTATAAAAAGCTCGAGAAAAGAAGTGTGAATATTGAATCGTCAACATTAATGATTCTGCCTTTTACCGATACTGAGGCTTTAGTCAAGGATTTTATAACCCATCTTGGGATACAAAAATGAGCGAATTCTACACCAAATTGTCTAATCGGATAATAAATAATGAAAAATTCAAAAGTGGTACATCAGAGTTGTTTTCAGGCTATATTAAGATGCTTATTGGTGAAAAAGAAACCATTTGTAAGGAACTCGCAAAAAATATAACTACAGCCTCTCAGATTTTTTATAAATCTGAAGATGAAAAATATTTGAAAGAAGGTGCTAACCTTCTATCAATGTTAATCGATTCTTGTGGGACAGATTATCCTGAAATAATTCCTATTGCTGCACATGTTTTTACCAGCACCGGAGACTTTCCAAATATAGAATTACTTGAAAAACGCTTTCCGGAAATACATTTCAAACATAATTTCCTCTCAGAAGCTACATTTAATTTTCGTCGTTCATTAAATAATGTAGAGACTCTAAATATTATATTGACTGATTTTCAAAAAAGGCTTTGGGATGATCTACAGAGAGGTGATGATGTTATTACCGTTGCACCGACCTCTGCGGGGAAAACACATATTATACTAAATTATTTAGTTGATAGTGTACTCGATAGCCTTGATGGCGCATTTGCTGTAATTGTAGTTCCTACCCGAGCATTAATTACAGAAGTATCATCTAAAATTTATAATCTTGCTAAGGAAAGGGAAAGAGAAAAGGAAATTGAAATTTGTACTATACCAAGAGATGGTAATTTTTCAGACAAAACATTCTTTGTTATGACGCAAGAACGGTTACATGAGGTTCTGCTAAGAGGCGATATCAGCTTTAACTATCTTTTTATAGACGAAGCTCATAATATTTCTGATGAAAGTAGAGGGGTTCTACTTCATCTAACACTTGAAAAAGTCTTGGATAATGGTACTCCTCAGATCATTATTGGAATGCCATCACCACAATATCAGAATAGTTTCACAAGTGTATTTAATGATATTGCCTTTAAAAAGGAGATAACCAGCCATTCTCCGGTTTCAAAATTAATAATGAATGTGAGGCCGAAAGGAAGAAATCTTGAAATTGATAGATTGTATTCCGCAGACAAGGTGGTAATCCCTAAAAACTTTAAAGAAAAAAAACTTGCTGATATAGTTTATAGATTAGGGAAAAATCATAGCAATATTATTTATAGAAACCAAACTAACTATTGTGAATCAATAGCTCAAGATATTTCAAACAGAATAGAGGCTGTTGATGATAACGAAGCACTGATCGAAGCTTCTGAATATATTAAACACTTTATTCATGAAGAGTTTACTTTGGCTTCTAATCTTCTGAAAGGTGTTGCATTTCATTACAGCCCATTGCCGACATCAGTTAGAATTATGGTTGAAAATTTAGCTAAAGAAGGGCATGTAAAATATATATGCTGCACAAGTACTTTAGCAGAAGGAGTAAACCTTCCTGCAAAAAATTTATTTATTCAAAATCCATTCTTTAAACAGAAATTCCAAAGCCCAGAAAGACTTGAGGATGTAAAAATAAATAACATCACTGGAAGGGCAGGTCGAATGCTTCAGCATTTTTCTGGTAATGTTTTCCTTATTGAGCAGGATAAATGGGCCTTTGATGATTATTTTACTGAAAGTGATGAACTCAAAGAAGAAAAAATACCAACCTATTTTAAATTAATCAATGATAAAACTGATGATGTGATAATGGCTCTATCAGGTCAGTATCCTAGGGAGGATGAGCAATATAAATTTTACTCAGTAGCTAATAAGTTAATTAAAGCTTTTGATAATGGTAGCCTTGATAATACACTTTCTGCTCCAGAGGTAAAACTTGATAGCCATATGATTCGCAGATTGAAGAATGATGTTGAGCAGGCATTTTTAAATTTGAAAGTATCATCCCTGATTTTAGAGTCTAACCCTACGATAGGATATATTCAGCAGAATAAAGTCTATGAGTTTCTAATGAGCGAGCTTGATTTACATGAATGGTCATTACCACACCCTAAATCGGAAGATTTGTATGAGAGATTATTAAAAATTTCAAGTAAGCTTATTGAGTATGGCGTATTTATCCCATCTGGAAACTATACAGCTAAATATATCTGTCTTATATCTAAAAAATGGATTCAAGGAAATAGCTTAAAAGAAATGATATCGGAACAGATTTATTGGGATAATGCTTCTCCTTCGCAGGACGCCAATGATGAAGATGAAGGTATAAATGAGGTTAAAGTTAATAAGTCAGTTCGTAATGTTATAAATGTAATTAATAGCGATGTTAGATTTAGGCTATCAAATGCAATAAAATGTTATTATACACTTTTTGTATTGGCAGCCAGAATGAAAAGAAGTAATGTTCAAAGTGTAAAATTACATTACTTTTTGGAAATTGGTGCTAGTGACGAGAGGATGATGGATTTATTAAACCTTGGATTGTCACGAGAAGCATCTAAAGAAATTGATGAGAAAGTGCCTTCTGGAGTGCCAATTAAAAATCTTGCTGATTTAATTAGATTATTAGACTCAGAAAGCATTTCTCGAATACACGTTGTTATAAAAAAAGAAATGGAACATTTAGTTAATCGTTCTTGAATTTTAACAACTCCTGAAGAGCTGATCTCAATACACCAAACGATACGTCTTTATCAATAAATTTGTTGCGTGTATTGATTTCAGTTTTAAAGGTGAGAAACGAATTAGAAAAATCCATATTAATTGAGTTTCCTTGATTATCTTTACCCTTAACTTTCAAACCTGAACAACCATCGTGATCGGATAAAAAGTTAACTATTTCAACAACATGTTCTTTTGTAAGTTGATTATAATTATCATTATTGAATGCCAAATCAAATGATAATTGCATTCCAGGCCCAATAAGTGGTGTAGAAGCCAGTTCTTTGAAAAATGTTGGTGCATCATCAGCTAAATCAACTAGATAAGAAGAATTCATTTTAAAATGAAGACTGTCAAATTCAGGAATGTTATTTAGTGTTGTAAACTCTTTTCTCCTAGGAATAAGATCAAGTTTTATCTTATTCCTGCGATCGGTGTTAAATTGCTCCAATATAAATCGGCAGATACTTTTTATAGTCCCACTGGGCCCAGAGGTAAAACCAAAGATGATCTTCATTGAGGGTATTACAGTAATAAAGTAGGGGTCGCCTATGATACCTTGGTTCAGGCTAATTCCACTTATTACACCATCTCTAGTTGCTTTGATTTGCCATGTATTGCGCTCTTTAACAATAGTGGTATTAAAAGTTTTTAACCCATCATGAAGACAATAATGATCAACTTTAATTAAATGTTTTCTGTCCCGATGGGAAATTACTCTAACGTTCTCATCTAATTCCGATACTGTAGCATAGTTAAGAGCAAAATCATCAAAATACTCATCTTTAGTATCTATTTTAAAAAAAATGACCGTGACATTTTTTTTTATTTTATTTGCACTCATTTTTAAATCCTCACAACACATCGGCAGATACATGTATAAATAACCAGTATCTTATCATGAAACATTATATCTTGTCTAATGATAAATAATATTTTTTCAATGGAGAATACTTAAATTAGCAATGGAATAATTTAATGGTGAGTGTTTTTAAAGTTTTTAATTTATATTAAGATGAGTGGCCTTTTTTATAAAAAATTTATTTAGTTAGAACAGCTTGCATAAAATTAGTGTTTTTTTTGCAAGGTGAGTGTGGTAATTATTTTTTATTAGGCTGAATTTTATTATGGAATGTAATCTTTCAACTGTATTTTTATTTCTTTGATTTGAAAGAATTCCGTAAGGGTTATATTTAGATTAATGGATGTGTTAGTAGGAGTGCTTTTAAAGTATGTTAAAAAGAACTAATTTCAGTGATATCGAGAGTTCATTTCTTGAAACTACAATACATTTATGTTGATGATTCATGTTGTCTAAATACGGATCAAAATTAAAGGGAGTTGTAATAACTAACATTAACTCCTTTTTTCTATACAAAGCTTCGCTGAAGATGCCACCTCGAGTATCCTGCTGCGCAACAACATCCTCTATCTTCAGCGGTTTATGCAAGTTTGAATCAATCCATTGAGTTATCTCATCGATGATGTCTTCTGTTCTGAACATAAATCGACGCTCACTATAAGAGGGTTGAGACACATCCTGTTCGAGATGCTAATGATTTACTTATAGATTTCAGCAACCCCGTGCAGTCGATTATTCCCCGTGGTTGACAGAATTTTGAATGATGTTGCTCCTTGCTCATCAGCCTTACGAGAGAGCGCATTCGATAAATCATCAAGCGTATAGGCATTGCTGGCTGAGACTACACCAATCTTTTCTTTCCCATCTGCATGGTTAATTTCCTGAGCGGCAGATGCGGCATTTACTGCAATAAATCCCATGACAAATGAAGTAATAAGTAGTGATTTCATATCTAATACCTCTTTTAAAATCTATGTTTGAAACTGGACTCGTATCAGGAGAACTTTCCCCCTCTGTACATTCAAATATACAGACCTTAGCTGTCATGAGGCTGACCGCTATATGATAAAATTGTCAGGGTTGTAGATTAGTTAATTTTTTGAATACAAATTCAGCTCGTTAACAATGCACCCCGGTTCTTCCCTGAGAGGCATATTGTCTATGTCTAAAACCCCATCATTTTTTTGTGGATCATCAGTCTGCAGGTCTGCAAACAGTGGGGTAAGATCCTGTGGTGCTTCACCTCGTTCAGCCACCAGCTCGAACGTTTTATTTTTTGCCTCGTCGTTGGTCAGGGCACTGACCAGAACCTCTGCGATTTGCTCACGGGATATCACACCATCTTCCGGTGTCCCTGTGTGGCGACGATCCCCCTGAAGCATAACAATTCTGTGTTCATCATCATTGTTGTAATCAAACCAGCCGGGCCTGATGATGGTATAGGGGTGACCACTGGCCCTGACCAGACGCTCGGCGCGTCTTTTCCAGTCATGAACCTCAGTGCGTTGATTCCAGGTGCTGAGCCGTTCAGTCACGCCAATCGTGGTCATCAGGCTGATGCGAACAGGCGTATCCTTGAAAATTCGTAAAATATTACGTACTCCGCCGTAATCGATTGCTCTGGCACCAATACGACCCTGACCATCGGAACCGAGCGTAAAAATGATGGCATCAATATCTTTCGGCAATTCGGTGAGTGTTTCAGGCATTGAAACATCGCCGTAAAAAACATCTGTTCCACGAGGAAGCAATTTTACTTTGCGTTTATTTCTGACCAGCGCCACAGGCTGATGGCCCATTTTAATAGCGGTATTGACGACATGAAGGCCAATACTTCCTGTCGCGCCTGCAATGAGTATTTTCATGATAAACCTTCTGATAATTCAGACTTATTTTCGATACGGTCAGAATATCAATTATCATTATTGTCAGTAATAGGGCTAAAATGATTGTGTCTATGAATACCCTTCATGAGTATGCGATGAAGGGAATGCCTCCATAAGGAAATCGCCGATGCTCAAAGAAAACTTCAACGAACTGCAAATCTTTCTTGTGGTGGCAAGGGAGCGAAGTTTTACCAAAGCAGCGGGTAAACTGGGCGTTTCTCAGTCTGCACTCAGCCACGCGATGAAGGCCCTGGAGGAAAGGTTGAATATCCGCCTTCTGACCCGCACGACCCGAAGCGTTGCCCCTACAGAGGCCGGTGAGAGAATTATTGCCTGTCTTGAACCTCGTATTGCCGATCTGGAGCAGGAGCTGGAATCGTTGGTTCAGCTGAACGGCACTGCCTCCGGCAATATCCGTTTATCTGCCGGGGAGCATGCCGTGCGAAGTCTGGTATGGCCGAAGCTAAAACCCTTCCTCAGGGAATATCCGGAAATCAATGTTGAACTGGTGGTTGATAACGGCTTTGTCGATATTGTTGAGGGGCGTTTTGACGCCGGGATCCGCCTGGGCGAAAGCGTGGATAAGGACATGATTGCGGTAAGAATTGGGCCGGACATGAGAATGGCTGTGGTAGGAGCGCCGTCTTATTTCGCTGCAAATCCTGCACCTGAAACGCCGCACGAGCTGCAAAATCATCGGTGTATCAATATGCGCCTGCCGACAGCCGGTGGGCTTTACCACTGGGAGTTTGAGAAGGAAGGGAAACCGCTACGGGTCAGAGTGGAAGGGCAGGTCACGTTTAATCTGCAGGCAGAAAGGATTGATGCGGCGTTATCTGGTTTTGGCATTGCCTGCATACCTGAAGACAGGGTGCAGGATTATATAAAGTCAGGAGAGCTTATTCAGGTTCTGCAGGACTGGTGTCCATCTTTCCCCGGATATTACCTCTACTACCCGAGCCGTAAGCAGCATCCGCCCGCTTTTGCGCTGATGATCGATGCGCTTCGCTACCAGGAATAACGGGTCCGTAGACCCGTCCGGGTATTAACGGCCTACGCGGGCCTGGTGCTCAGGAGAGTAACGTTCGCCGACGATTTTAATCGTTTCAAGCGCCTGGGTTATCTGTCGCGAGTCATCCTGAGAAAGGATGATGTCGGCGGCCCCCAGGTTTTCCTCCAGCCGGTGCAGTTTCGTGGTACCAGGGATAGGAACAATCCACGGCTTTTGTGCCAGCAGCCATGCCAGCGCGATTTGTGCAGACGTCACGCCTTTCTCTGCCGCCAGTTCACCCAGCAATGAGACCAGCTTTTCATTGGCTTCAATCGCCTGCCCGGCGAAACGCGGCACGGTGCTGCGGTAATCATCCTTGCCAAAAGTGGTTCCTGGCTTAATCGATCCCGTCAGGAATCCTTTGCCTAATGGGCTGAAGGGTACAAAACCAATACCAAGTTCCTCCAGTAACGGCAGGATCTCCTGCTCAGGCTCGCGCCACCACATTGAGTATTCGCTTTGTAGGGCCGTGACAGGTTGTACAGCATGCGCACGACGAATGGTTTGCGCACCCGCTTCGGACAGACCGAAATGTTTAACTTTGCCTTCAGCTATCAAGTCTTTTACCGTACCCGCAACATCTTCAATCGGGACATCCGGATCGACACGGTGTTGATACAGCAGGTCAATGACATCAGTCTTAAGACGGCGTAATGATCCTTCCACAGCTTCACGGATATGCTCCGGACGGCTGTTTAAAATCTGCTGCTTGTTGTCGTCGCCAAAAGTAAAACCAAACTTAGTGGCGATGACCACGCGGTCACGAAATGGTTTTAAGGCTTCGCCGACAACCTCTTCATTAAGGAAAGGGCCATACACTTCAGCGGTATCGAAAAAGGTGACGCCACGTTCAACCGCTGCGCGAATGAGCTCGATAGCCTGACGAGTATCGGTCGCCGGGCCGTAGCCGTGGCTTAAGCCCATGCAACCGAGCCCAAGCGCGGAAACTTCGAGTCGGGATTTACCCAGATAACGTTTTTGCATTGAATGAATACCTCTCTTATCGCGACTTAAACATCCAGTTTGCGGCCAGTCAGCCATTCCACCATCGCCGGGTCACGGTGGGAGAAGAAGGCGCTGGTAGCGGTATCGAGGGCGGCAATTTGCAGCATA
The DNA here is from genome assembly GCF_014193285.1 of Atlantibacter sp. RC6. Classification (GTDB taxonomy): domain Bacteria; phylum Pseudomonadota; class Gammaproteobacteria; order Enterobacterales; family Enterobacteriaceae; genus Atlantibacter. The sequence continues at coordinate 79,636 of NZ_JACHZE010000012.1, read as the reverse complement.
TCCTCAGCGCTGAGTTCAAAATCGAGAATATTGATGTTCTCAGCCATGCGTTCTTTGCGGACCGATTTCGCCAGTGAAACGATGCCTCGCTGGAAGATCCAACGCAGCACAACCTGGCCCACGCTTTTACCGTACTTCTGGCCAATTGCTGTTAGCACGGGATGCTGGAACAGACCATTTTTACCCTCTGCAAACGGTGCCCAGGCTTCCGGCTGAATGCCACGGCTTTGATTCCACGGAACCGCATGCAGCTGCTGGTTGAAGGGGTTTACTTCAATCTGGTTTACCGCAGGGGCCACTATGTTAAAGGCGATAAGGTCGGCCAGTCGGTCTGGATGGAAGTTGCTGACGCCAATGGCGCGAATTTTGCCTGCCTGCTGCAGTTCTTCCATAGCACGCCATGCCCCATGGACATCGCCGTAAGGCTGGTGAATCAGATACAGGTCGACGTAATCAAGTTGCAGCCGGTTCAGGGAGCGTTCGAACTGTGATTTAGCGCCTTCGTAATTGGTATCCTGTAGCCAAAGTTTGGTCGTTACAAAAAGTTCGTTACGTGCGATACCGGTCTGTTTCAGTGCGTTCCCGACCTGGGTTTCATTCTGGTAAGACGCTGCGGTATCGATCAGGCGGTATCCCGTATCGATCGCATCAATAACCGCTCTTTCGCATTCAGCGGCATCAGACATCTGAAACACACCAAAGCCCAGTAGGGGCATTTCAATACCGTTGTTCAGTTTTACAGTTTGCATGACGTTATCCTTCAGCTGTTGTGTAGGAAAAGCATAACGCAAAGTGATTTATTCGATTAGATGGGGTAATTAGCTAGGGTTTATTAGATGTGTTCATTAATTTGGAGGGGCTCAAGGTCGGCTTTGTGCCAGGAGGGGACATTACAGATATGGCCGCGCGGTGTCACTTGCGGGGGTTACATGATTTACCTGTAATCAAGTGCAATAGCAAACGGGCAAATATTCTTGAGGCTGCGGGGAAGTGCAGCCTCAGTGATATGACTGTGGAAAGCGGTTTATTATTTCTTTGCTGCTCGAATCAGGCCGTCAAGCCATTCCTGATGACCATTAAGCATTGGGTTTGGGCGGGTATTTGCCAGATCTTTTGCCGGGACTCCGTTCTGTGTTTCCTGCGTTAGGATACGGACCCTGTGACCGGAAAGATCCTCCAGTAGCCACGCATGATGGACATCGAGTCGTTGAGCGGTATCTTTTTCACCGGCCCATCCGTGCCATGCCAGACGAGCAGGTTTACCTTCAGCAGGTGGAACAAACTCCACAACCTGAGCTTCAACTGGGAAACCAAACGTGCTGAAGTAGAAGCGAACCCCATTTTCCAATTCTGGACCTTTGTTGTCATAAAAGCGCACAACGGCGGAATTTTTATAGTATTCCGGCCATAGCAATGGCTGACTCAGGAGCGGCCAGACATCATTGACGTTCAGACCTGAGATGATCATTTCATTAGAAACAAAGTTATCGGTAAAACCCGGAACAAAGCCTTCTGGCCAGTTAATCGCGTTCATAAATTTCTCCAATTGCTATAGTTGAGTGCACTGCGTGTGTCATTACGGCAGTAACGTGATGACAGTGATTATGGTGCAATGGAGTTATAAGGCGAATTGTCATTACTTATATTCTTAATAAGATAAATTATATCAGGACGCGGGATGTTGGCTTACTTCTGCGCATAAAGCACGAATCCACTGATGACTTGGGTCACGATGGGTTCGCTCATGCCAGGCCATGCTCTTGGTAAAGCCGGGTACTTTCAGGGGCAAAGGGAGAATGATGAGATCGTTGTTAGTCAGGACCATGCGGCGAGGTACAACTGCAATCATATCAGTCACTTGTAATATATCAGGTATCACCTGAAAACTATTAACTGACATGCCTACTCGTCGTGTCAGACTGAGCTTAGCCAGTGCTTCATCTGTAACACCGGTGAAGTTACCTTCTGAAGACACCAGAATATGTTCCTGTTTGCAAAATTGTTCGAGCGTCATTTCTGAACTCGCTGCCAGAGGATGATGACGTCGTGCTACGCAGACATAATCTTCTTCATAGAGCGCTCTTCCATGCAGGTCTTCGGGGGTTGTTTGCGGTGTTATCAAAGCCAGATCAACTTCACCCCGAGATAACTGCTGATACATTCGCTCATTGTCCACGGGCCGCACGGCGATTTTAATATACGGTGCACGTTGTTTTAGCTCAGCCATCAACGGAACGACAACAGCCTTAAGTGCATAGTCCGTTGCGACGATGGTATAAGTCAGTTCCACCGTCACGGGATCAAATTTCTTTGGTTTCAGCAGGATAGCGATATCGGTGAGGATTTGTTTTACCGGCGTAGAAAGTTCGTTGGCCCGCATTGTGGGGACCATACCGTGGCTGGTGCGAACAAAGAGTGGATCGTCAAAGTAATCACGCAAGCGAATAAGCATACCACTGACGGCAGGCTGCGTCAGTGAGAGGCGCTGTGCAGCCCGAGTCACGCTTCCCTCATCCAGTAATGCATCAAGGGCCTTAAGAAGGTTAAGGTCGAGGGTTCTGATATCATTTTTCATAATGAACTAGCCTGACAGATATTAAAATTTTAATTCAGGCTAAATGCTCGGGAAAAGGTTGTCTAGAAGGTTTGCGAGTGTTTTCCTTTTGGGGGAACTTCCATTTCTGGATGGTAGGCCTTGTACGGATAAGTCCGCTCTTCAACTCAAAGCAGACCTTAGAATTGAAAGCAGAGAGACTACCTGACACAATTTTGCACAGTGAAGAGTCGGTCGTTGTTAACGTTCAGATTTTCAATGTATCAATGACCATCCGCAGGGCGGGAGAGACGTTGCGATGGGGATAATAGAGAAACAATCCTTCCATTCGCAGGCTGTAACGCTGCAACACCCTGATAAGCTTACCGCGTTCTAAATCATCCGCGACCAGTTCAACAGGAACATAGGCCAATCCGAGGCCCAGTCGGGCGGCCTCTGCTTCCATATAGCTGTCGGATAAGGCCCATTGCCCTTCGGGTTGATGAGTGATTTTTTTATCATCCTGAGTGAGTTCCCACTGGTATACGCTGCCGTCGGCAAACTGATAGGCGATACAGGGATGCGTCTTTAAATCTGTCGGGGTTTGCGGAAAAGCGTAGCGACGAAAATGTTCCGGAGTCCCCACAATCGCCATCTCCATATCGGGCGTGATGCGCACCGCGACCATGCCCTGGCCGACTTCAGGCCCCAGACGGACACCAGCATCGAATCGCTCTTCGATGATATCGACGAACCGGCTCTCATTCATCAGTTCCAGTCTGATATCAGGATAGCGCTGTTTAAATACCGCCAGCTTTGGCAGCAGGCATTTATCAATCGCGTGCTGGCTGGCATTGATACGTACCGTACCGGAGGGCGTCTCTCGATAGTGCGCCAGCGTGGCAAGCCCAAGATCTAACGTATCAAATCCAGATGCCGTCTTCTGGTAGAGCTGCTCGCCTGCTTGCGTCAGCGATAGTTTACGCGTGGTGCGCACCAGCAGCTGGACGCCCAGCCTTTCTTCAAGCTCGCGAACAGAACGGCTGACTCCTGACTGAGCAAGCCCCAGCCGCTGAGCCGCTGCGGTAAAGCTGCCTTCTCGCACCACCTGCATAAACAGGTACAGCTCGTTGTAGTTCTCCCTTTTCGCCATTGAAAAATCCCCCCGGAATGACAGCAAATTCAGTATTGATTTATAACAATATGGTATCAATCTTAGCAGTAATCGCCCCCTAATCAGCACTAATTCTGCTCACTATAATGACCCCATCAAAGCAAAGCACCGCAGCGTTGTCCGTCGGAAACCTGTATCTCTCTGTTGTTTTTTATGGGGATTTTTATGAAAGCCTTCACCCGAACGCTAAAAACCGCGATGCCGGCCATGCTGTTATTCGCATCATTAAGTGGAGTCACGACAATGAGTTATGCTGATTCAACCAATCCTAATGCCCCTGTGTCCATGACAGATAAATGGGATAAAACGTTCGCCGAGAGCCAGAAAGTCGAACATCGTAAAGTCTCGTTCCCGAACCGATATGGCATCACCTTAGTGGGCGATCTTTACCTGCCTAAAGACCGTGGCGATCGCAAGCTGGCGGCGATTGCGGTCAGTGGGCCATTTGGCGCGGTGAAAGAGCAATCCAGCGGCCTGTATGCGCAGACGCTGGCGGAACAAGGGTTTGTTACCCTGGCGTTCGATCCTTCTTACACCGGGGAAAGCGGCGGCTATCCGCGAAACGTCGCCTCACCGGATATCAACACTGAAGATTTCAGCGCGGCGGTGGATTTCTTAGGGCTGCAAAAAGAGGTGGATCGCAACCGTATCGGGCTGCTCGGTATTTGTGGCTGGGGCGGCATGGCGCTGAACGATGCCGCGATGGATACCCGCGTTAAAGCGGTGGCTACCAGCGTGATGTACGACATGAGCCGGGCGATGGGCCATGGTGTGGGGGATGGCAAAGACCGTTATTCCACCGCCGACCGTCGTGCTGTTCTGCAATATCTGAATGAACAGCGCTGGAAGGATGCGCAGAGCGGCACGTTCGCACACGGTGCTCATGATATTAGCGTCGACAGCAACGGCAAGGTCAGCGCGGGCGAGCGCGTTCTGCCAGAAACGCTGCCAGCAAATCCACATCCGGTACTGAAAGAGTTCTTTGACTACTATCGCATGCCGCGCGGCTTCCACGAACGTTCCGTTAACTCGACCGGGGCGTGGACGGCAACGATGCCGATATCATTTATGAATATGCCGCTGCTGAGCTACGCCAGTGAAATCACCATCCCGACGCTGATTGTGACTGGTGAAAAAGCGCATTCACGCTATTTTGCTGAAGATGCTTACAAGGCGGTCGGTAGTAAAGACAAAGAGCTGGTGGTGGTGCCTGGGGCAAATCACGTGGATCTGTACGATAACGTGGCCGGAAAAATACCTTTCGCGAAATTCGAACAATTTTTCCAGACCAAACTGAAATAAACCCTCTCCTGAATTGATGCAAAGCCACCGGCCTCTGGCTGGTGGCTTTTATCCTGGCCTTCGTGAAATTTCACTATGTCGACGCTAAACCAAACACCATCACCTCATCATCAGCGCGCATACTGGGGCGGTATTTTTGCCATGACCCTGTGCGTGTTTGTGCTGATTGCTTCTGAATTTATGCCCGTCAGCCTGCTCACGCCGATTGCCCGCGATTTAGGCGTGACGGAGGGTTTGGCTGGGCAGGGGATTGCTATCTCCGGCGCACTGGCGGTTCTGACCAGCCTGACGCTTTCAACGCTAGCAGGAAAGATGAATCGTAAATTCCTGCTGCTGGGAATGACGGTTCTGATGGCCGTATCGGGGCTTATTATTGCGCTGGCTTCCAGTTATCTGATGTATATGATCGGTCGCGCGATGATCGGTATGGCGATTGGCGGATTCTGGTCGATGTCTGCGGCAACGGCGATTCGTCTGGTGCCGCAGCAACAGGTCACGCGTGCGCTGGCGATTTTCAATGCCGGTAATGCGCTGGCGACGGTCGTGGCCGCGCCGCTGGGAAGCTATCTGGGTGCCACGGTCGGATGGCGAGGCGCTTTCTTGTGCCTGGTGCCCATCGCGGTGGTCGCCTTTATCTGGCAGTGCATCAGCCTGCCCAGTATGGATGCGAATAAAAGCCGCACGTCACCTGGCGATGTATTCCGCATACTTAGCCGCCGCGTGGTTGCGGTTGGCATGCTGGCCTGCGGCCTGTTTTTCATGGGCCAGTTTACGCTATTTACCTATGTGCGCCCGTTCCTGGAGACCGTGACGCGGGTTGATTCCTCAGGCTTGTCGTTGATTTTGCTGATTATCGGCGTAGCCGGTTTTATCGGCACGCTGGTTGTTTCGACATTCCTCAACAGAAAATTCTACCCTACGCTGATGGCCATACCTGGGTTGATGGCCGTCATTGCCATCGGCCTGATGCTGACCGGGCATCTGGTCTGGACGGTTTCGTTGCTGTTAGGGCTCTGGGGCATGCTGGCCACCGCTGCGCCAACCGGATGGTGGACATGGATTGCGCGTACGTTGCCTGATAACGCAGAAGCCGGAGGCGGGCTCATGGTCGCGGTGATTCAGCTCTCCATCGCCCTTGGATCAACGGCAGGAGGCATCGTGTTTGACCACCTCGGTTGGCAGAGCACGTTTGCCATGAGTAGCGTGCTGCTCCTTTGCGCGGGCGTACTGACCTTTTTTACCGCACGCCAGAAGGCCGGTGCGCGTTAATCCGGCGAGGGCCCGCGCTCCAGAAAAGTGGAAAGCGCAATATAGCTGCGTACGGAACGTACGCCCTCAAGGCTCTGAATCTCCATCAGGAAATTTTCCAGCGATTCGGTATCGGCGGCGCGTACTTTGATAAAGACGCAGCCGTCGCCGGCAACGGTATGCAATTCTTCCACCTCCTTGCGGCTGGTGAACTGCAAAAGGGCGCGCGTCGCCTGATAGCTACTGGTGTCGATAACCAGAAACGTTAACAGCGTCCGTCCCAGCTTGCAGCCATCCAGGACCGCCACGGTACCCTTGATCACCCCATCGCGCTTCAGTCGTTTTACGCGATCGTGAACCGCCGGGGCTGATAAGTTCACAATCTCACTCAATTCCGTGTAGCTGCGTCCTGCATCCTCTGCCAGGGCACTTAATATTTTTCGGTCAATGGCATCCAATTCCGCCGGTTTATGTCTTGTCTGCCGAATACCATCTTTTTCTTTATCAAATGCGCTCATAGGGCTTCTCAATCTGAATGAAAATATGAATATACTTAATTCTACCTAATATTATTAAGCCATAAAACGAATAATGGAGTTGCAATGCCTATCGCACTTTTCGCCCTCGCCGTGGGCGCATTTGGTATCGGCCTGACGGAATTTGTCATCGCCGGGATCCTGCCACAAATCGCAGCAGAATTTAGCGTCAGTATCCCGAAGGCGGGAATGATGGCGACGTCATACGCGCTGGGCGTATTTATTGGTGCACCGCTGTTAACGATTATTGGCGCGAGGATCCCCCGCAAGGCCATGCTGATTACGCTGGCGGGTATTTTTACGGTCGGTAATATCATTACGGCCATCGCGCCGACGATGGTGATAGCAATTGTCGGTCGTATTATTACCTCTTTTAATCACGGTGCCTTTTTTGGTATCGGCTCGATTATTGCCGCATCGCTGGTGGCACCCGGACGCCAGGCAAGCGCCATTGCCTTTATGTTTTCGGGGCTGACGTTAGCCAATCTGCTTGGCGTTCCGGTGGGTACGTGGCTTGCGCAAACCTTTAGCTGGCGGCTGGTATTCTGGATCATTGCTGGTATTGGGGTGCTGACGATGGCAAGCATAGCCGTGCTGGTTCCGCATATTGCGAAAGGCAAAGCTATTGCTTTACGCAACGAACTGAGAGCCTTTGTTGACCCGCAGGTGCTGCTGGTCATGGGGATCACGATTTTCGGTCCGGCCGCCTTTTTCACCTCGATTACCTATATTGCGCCAATGATGGTGCAGGAGGCCGGTTTCTCCTCAGGCGGCGTGGCAGGGTTAATGGTGCTGTTTGGTCTGGGACTTGCTGTCGGTAACTGGATTGGTGGACGCTTCGCTGACCGCTCTCTGTTTGGCACGCTGTTCGTTACCCTCGCGGCTCAGGGGTTGGTGCTGCTGGTCTTCTGGGCGGGTGTTGAAAGCCAGTGGGTTGCCGGCATCTCAGTCTTCCTGATGGCGGCCTTCGGCTTCGCGACGGTCTCACCGATTCAGAAACTGGTTATGGAGCGCGCCAGCCATGCGGGAGCCCCGACAATGGCGGCCTCGGTCAATATCGGCATGTTTAATCTGGGAAATGCGCTGGGGGCATGGGCCGGTGGGGTAACCATTGCTGCGGGTTTTGGACTGGCTTCTCCGAACTGGGCGGGCGCAATTCTGTCCTTCATTGCGTTGGGCCTCGCTGTTCTTGCATGGCAAAGTGCGCGTAAAGGTTATATTTTGCCGGTACTTGAATAAGTTACACAAGGCGATGAGCGCCCACTATGTGTTGGGCGCTCTTTTAAATGATTTAGGTGATTTTCTAAAACGGCTACTGCAAATTTTTCTCTTTCAAGAATTTACTCACCAAATCAGCAATCTGCACATTATTTAAATCAGAGAACGGGAAGTGGGTATTCCCTTTGATTCCCACTTCAGGCAGATGCGTCACCGTCACATCCCCGCCATGCTTATTCACCACGTCACGCCACTCACGAGCCATCGCCAGGCGTACGCGCCAGCTGTCCTGCGCGGGCATGGCAACCGGTTTATCCGGTATGTTATCGCCGTAAATAATCAGAATCGGGATTTTGGTCAGTGCCATAAACTGCTCCATTGGCACAGGCTCACCCTTCAGCGTGTCAAACGCGCTTGGCATAGGGGCAGGGAGTTCTTTTTCCGGGAAGACAAAGCTGCTGCCTGGCTCGAAGGCGACAATGGCTTTGACCTTGTCATTTTTCATCGCCGTGTACCAGCCTGGTCCGCCACCCTGAGAGTGGGTGAAGAGGATAGCTGGGCCGGATTTATTCACGACGGCGGACATCGCATCAGAGATGACATTGATATCAAACGGCCCGGTGTTCGGGGTCATCTGACGGAAATACTGGTTCAACGCTTCTTTGTCGTGAGAAAACTGAACACCTTTAAAATACTCTGGCCACACGCCAACTCGGAACTGGTTAAACCACATTTGTTCATCCGGTTTAGGCGTAACAGTACCTTCTACCGTCGTGCGCCCGGCGCTGCCCCGACGTGGCTGATCGACAAGATAGGTTGAGAATCCGCGCCGCAGGAAGATGTTCTGGAACCCTTCGCGGCCATCCGGGGTACTTTCCCAGGTACGGGAGAACTGACCTGCGCCGTGCAGCATGACGATAGGGTATTTATGCGGATTCTCCGGGATTTGGTAGAACACTGAGGCATGATCGCCATGATAGGTTTGGCCAGCTGAATCCAGCGGCTTTTTTGCATCAAATGTTCCTGGTGCGGTGATGATAGTGCCACCAGCAGAAAAGCTTCCTTGTTCCTGAATGACCAGCGGCTCGGCATAGACCGACTGAGCCACCAGGCCGCCCGCCATTACGCAGATGGTCAGCGTTTTTAAGATTGTCTTCAAGATTACATCCTCTGTTATGTTTGCCGCTCAATAATATCTGAGTTGTCCGCGTTAATTATTTAGCACCCCTGATTGCCCTTATTTGGCAGACTCATGAATGCGGACGATTAACTGCGTATTGTCTCTAACCAGCTGGTGACCGTTTCAGTGGTTCTTCGCTCCTGGTCGCATTCAATGACCAGCGGTTTTTCCCGACGTGCAGTCGGGGCAAGACGGGTAAGGATGTCGTCGCTGTCTCCTTTACCGTAGCCACCGTGAGTAATGAAGGGGATGATTAACTTGCCCGCAAGGTTGTGGCTGCTGAGAAATGTTTGCACTACAGGCGGCACGCTGGTCCCCCAGATCGGAAAGCCTAAATACAGGGTCTCGTAGCGTGAGATATCTGCGACGCTATTTTTCAATGCGGGTGTTACTCCCCGCTCACGCTCATTTTTCGCCTGTTCAACGGTCTGAAAATAGTCTTCCGGATAAGGCGTAGCCGGTTCGATTTCAAACAGATCGGTATTCAGGCTGCGGTGAATGACGCCCGCAATCACCTGTGTATTTCCGCTGCGGGAAAAGTACGCCACCAGAACACGGCTTTTACCCTGCACGTTTGCGGTTCCGGTCGCAGCTGAGGCAAAAGAAACGTTCGCCAGCGTCAGCCCGGCAAGTGTGGTGATTAACATTCTGCGGTTGGGATCATGCTCCATAATCCACTCCTAATTGTTTGCGAGCGCCTGCTGCAGCGCCTTTTCAGCTCGCGTTGCTGCATCACTTTCGCCATGTTCACGCAGAACCTGTGCCAGCTGGCGCAGCTGCGACGCCGTCAGGCCGACCCGCATGCTTGCTCGCGTATGCGACAGCAGTTGTGATTCGACGCCCGGCGTGGCCGCTAATGCGCCAACCGTTGCCAGCTCGCGGCTTTGCCAGTCGAGGTTATCACGGGCGAAAATGTCGCCGAAAAGGTGCGTTTGCAGGAACTGGTTAATCACCGGGGCAAAATCAAACAGTGGGCCCTGGACGGGAGCGCCTGAGATTTTTGTCTGGTTTGCGGTACCGACACGGCGAAGCTCATCCCCGACAGGGATCGGGGCAATCGGTTCTTTACCCTCAACGTCTTTGATACCACGTTGTTTACGTGCTTCGACGACCTTCATCAGTTCACTAAGCGCATTCAGGCTACGGGGGAAGCCCGTATAGGCATAAAGCTGGACGAGAATCTCTTTGGTTTCGTTTATCGTGAGCCCTGCGTCAAGACCCTGATTCAGGGCTGCATTCAGCTTATCCATCTGGCTGCTGGCCATCGATGCCGCAATCAACGGGATGGCCTGTTGGCGGGCTGACAGCGTATCTGAAACCGTTTGTTCGTGGTTCATTTCTGAGGCTCCTTTATTGACGGACGCAGCATGTGCCGCGAGACCAAAACCAAAGGTCAGCAGTACCGCTGCCGCTAATGTTTTAATGGGCGTGGTATTGTTCATCTGTCACTCTCTCCATCCAGTTAACGCTTTTGCCATCCACAATCCCAGTTATCGCCAGATGCGTCATCGCGCTGCCGGGGGCCGCCCCGTGCCAGTGTTTGACGCCCGCCGGGCAAGAGACAACGTCACCGGCGCGGATAACCTGCACCGGCTGGCCTTCTTGCTGGGTGAGCCCAACACCCGAGGTCACAATCAGCCGCTGACCTGCCGGATGCGTATGCCAGGCGGAACGAGCGCCGGGTTCAAACGTGACATAAGCCCCGGAAACAGGGATGTCGTTATCCGGTTTGAAGAGAGGATCAACCCTGACACGACCGGTAAAGTTCTCGGCTGGCCCGAACACCGCATTCTGACTTCCTGCGGGGGCGATATGGACAGCGGGATTTTGTTCCGCTGCCCAGGATGAAAATGTGAAGAAGGGCAGTAACAGCCCGAGGTAACGTAAATGTCCGATCATGCAAAGCGTCCTTATCAATGAAGAGGGGATTGCCTGCGATGATTTTATCGGGAGGGTAATGACGTCAGGCTGACGCCCCCCTGACAATTCTGTCAGCTAACCCGGGTCCCGGCTCAGTACCGGATTGAGCATTGTCTGCCGCTTTATCCGCTTGTAGCGCAAAGGTGAGGCCAAAAGTATTGATGCCACCTTCACTACGGGCAAAGACATCTCCCCGGTGCATAATGGCGACGGCACGCACGATCGACAGGCCCAGTCCATGATGGGTATCACTCCTGGCCCGGGAGGTGTCGACGCGATAAAAACGCTCGAAAAGCCGGTGTAAGTGCTCTGGCGCTATAGGCTCGCCCGGGTTTGAAACTTCAACACAGGCTTGATGACCTTTTTCGCTTAAGCGTACCGTAACTGTACTATTGGAGGGTGAATGCCTTGCGCTGTTTTCCAGTAAATTGGCCAGTGAACGGTGGAACAGCCGCCGGTCGATGTGCGCGGTGACATCTCCCTCTACATCCAGAGAAAGCTGTTTTTCAGCAAAAGAAGGCTCTACATATTCCGCTGTTTTCAGGGTTTCTTCTCGCAGGGACACCTTAGTCAACTGGGACGCATGTTCACCCGCGTGGGCATGGGACAGGAACAGCATGTCGTTAACGATAGACGTCATGCGTTCAAGTTCTTCCAGGTTGGAGCCCAGTAACTCTTCCAGTTCATCATGTGAACGTCGGCGTGAGAGACCCAGCTGCGTCTGGCCGATCAGATTAGTTAGCGGAGTCCGGAGCTCATGCGCAACATCGGCATTAAAGCTTTCGAGCTGCCTCCAGGCGACCTCTTGCCGTTCCAGCACGCCATTAAAAGATGATGCTAATTGCTGTAATTCGTCAGGTAATGCTTCGGTATTCAGGCGCTGACCATGGTCCCCGGGAGCGAGATGCCGGGCCTGTTTACTGAGCGCCCCAACGGGACGAAGACCGATCCTTGAAACGATGTACCCCAGTAAGGCGACAATCACGACGCCCAGTGCGGTAATGATCAGCAACGTACGCGTGAACGCATCGAGTGTGCCCATATACGGCGTGGAGTCGATGGCAACCACATAGCGCAGCTCAGGCCGCTCACCGTTGGCGGGGATCATTTTCACTAACAGAAACAGCGAGCATGCACCTTCTGATGCGCCGGGCACTTTATTAAAGCCTTCCCGCAAAGAAGACCACTGAACGCCCACCGGTGGTGTTCCCCCCATGCTAAAGCGTGGGTTATCGCTCACTATCCAGTAGCGAACGCGTTCACCTTCAGAATTGGTTAATACGGTAAATTTATTGGCAAGCAGTGACCAGCCGTCAGCAGAGGTTCGTGCGGTGATCCACGGACTCATTAATGATTCCCGGAATAGCAGCTCGTTGTGCATCTGCTTTTGCAAAGAGTCATGCAAGGAGCTTCTGAGCAGGATGCCGATAACGGAAACAATCAGCAGCGCGGATAAGGCAAACATCAGCGCCAGGTGAACGGAGATGGAACGCTTAAGCATGCTTATCCCCTTCATTTATTCGGACCGGACTTCGAGGACATACCCCATGCCACGAACGGTATGTAACAGCTTGATATCGAACGGCGCATCCACTTTGGCCCGAAGTCGTTTAATGGCCACTTCAACCACGTTGGCATCGCTGTCGAAATTCATGTCCCATATCTGCTCCGCAATCATCATTTTTGACAGAATCTCTCCCTGATGCCGGGCCAAAAGGCTCAACAGGGAAAACTCTTTCGCGGTCAGCTCCAGCCGTGTTCCGGCGCGAAATACGCGACGAGCCAGCAGGTCGAGATGCAGATCGTGAATTTGCAGCTGGGTGATGTCTGCGCCATCCGTAGCGCGGCGGCGCACCAGTGCCTGAATACGCGCCACCAGCTCAATCAGCGAGAAGGGCTTGGGCAGATAATCATCCGCGCCAAGGCGAAGTCCTTTAACGCGTTCATCGACCGAACCCCGAGCCGAGAGCATCAGCACCGGCGTCTGTTTGGCTGCTCGCACACCCTCAAGTACCCGGTAACCATCCATCCCCGGCAGCATTACATCCAGTATTATCGCGTCGTAGTCGAACTCCAGCGCGTAATGAAGTCCTTCCGCGCCATCTGCAGAGACATCTACCGTAAACCCGGACTCACCCAGCGCACGGGAGAGATAGGTTGACGTTTTTTCTTCATCTTCGACTAACAACAGGCGCATAACGGGACTTCCTCTTAACTTTTCATTGGTGCTTCAACATCGGAATAAACCTGCACGGCATCCGGCAGACGTTGCCCCTGGATAGTGATCGCATCCAGTGAGCGGGTGAGCTCGGTCATCTCAGCGGAAGTCAGCGATACGCCGGTAGCCGCTGTGTTTTGCAGCATATGGTCTTTATTGGTGGTGCCAGGGATGGGGACAATCCAGGGTTTACGCGCAAGGAGCCATGCCAGAGCAATCTGTCCCGGTGCCGCATTTTTTCGTATTGCCCAGGATTTCAGTAGTTCAACCAGCTGTAAGTTGTGTGGCAAGTTTTCAGGCGAGAAACGCGTTTCTGTCGCGCGGAAATCACCGGCAGCGAACCGGGTATTCTCATCAATCCAGCCCGTTAAAAACTGCACGCCGAGTGGGCTCCATGGCACGAACCCAATGCCCAGTTCTTCACACACTGGAAGCACCTGTTTTTCAGGGCCACGCCAGAGCATGGAGTATTCACTTTGCACGGCGGTAATGGGTAATGCCGCATGGGCGCGCCTCAACGTGTTGATGCCCATTTCTGACAGACCCCAGTGCAGGACTTTCCCCTGATCCATTAAATCTTTCACCACACCGGCGACATCTTCAATGGGGATCTGTGGATCAACCCGGTGTTGATACAGTAAATCGATACGATCGGTACGCAGGCGTTTGAGCATATTGTCGACGACCTGTCGGATATGCTCAGGTCTGCTGTTAAGGCCTGGCAGACGCTTACCCGTCTGTTGGTCAATGTTCCAGCCAAACTTGGTGGCGATAACGATTTTGTCCCTGAACGGGGCGACGCCTTCCCCGAGAATTTTTTCGACTTCAAACGGGCCGTAGGCTTCAGCAGCGTCAAAGAACGTTACCCCTTCATCAAATGCCCGGTGGATAACATTGATCATCTCGGGACGCCAGGGAACGGACGTGTCGTATTTACGACTCATGTTCTGCACACCCAGACCGACGGCAGATACTTCCAGCTTCCCGAGTTTACGCTTGCCCGGAGCAGCATCGCGTTGGCTGGGTTGTCTGGATGAATCGACCTGAGAGGATTGGCTCGCCGCTGATACGTGCGGAATCAGCGAGGCGGCGGCAATACCGGCTCCGGCGACTAATAGTTTGCGCCGCTCTGGCATTGTTGGGGCATTCTGTCTTTTCATTGATCGCTCCGTTTCTCAGAAAATTGAACATGAATCTCATTTAAGCGAGACCATTTTGCCTTTGGATTGCCAACATAAAGCTGACGGCTACCTGACAGCGCTGTCAGAAATGCTTTCCCATCCCAGCCTGTTTCCTGACAAAAATGTTATTTCCCTGTCACGATGCTGACAGCCCTCTCCGCCTAATCTGAGCCTGCAAATTTGACTCTGCGGGCCTGTATAACCAGGCCGACACTCATCGGGAGAGACCATGAAATTCACGCTTATCAGTGCAATGCTACTCACGGCAATGGCCGGAGTGACCTCAGTCAATGCGGCTGATTACAAAAAAAATCCATTCACACTCGTCTATGACGGTGCCATAACTGAGAACGTCAAAGGCAAGGTCAACATTCATCCCGTGAAATACGATCTGCATGGCATCCAGATTGCTGCGAATGTCTATACCCCTGCTAACTACGATCCCGCCAAAAAATACCCTGCTGTAGTGGTGGCACATCCTAATGGCGGCGTAAAAGAACAGGTCGCCGGGTTGTATGCTCAGCGTCTTGCCGAGCAGGGATACATCACGATTACCGCCGATGCGGCGTATCAGGGCGCTAGCGGTGGGATGCCGCGCAGCGTGGATAAACCTGCTAATCGTATCGAGGACATTCACGGCATGGCTGACTACATCAGTCAGTATCCTGGTGTAGATACCGCCCGCCTTGGTCTGCTGGGTATTTGCGGAGGCGGCGGGTATTCACTTGTTGCGGCTGAAACTGACAAGCGGTTCAAATCGATAGCAACCATCAGCATGTTTAATTCAGGCCTTGTGCGCCGCAACGGTATGCAGGATTCACAGCTGGATACTATCCAGCAGCGTCTTCAGCAGGCTTCTGACGCACGTGCTCAGGAAGCAGCCGGAGGAGAAGTGCTCTACTCCGGCGATGCCAACCTGACTGATGAACAGATTGCTAAATTACCTTTTGCCTTGTATCGCCAGGGCTACGAGTACTACTGGAAAACCCACGCGCACCCGAATTCCACGTTTAAATACACCACCAGCAGTCTTCTGGATTTGATGAGCTTTGACGTAACGGACCATATCAATCTCATCAATAAACCGCTGCTGATGATTGTCGGTACAAAAGCGGATACGCTCTATATGACTGAAGACGCGTTCGCGAAAGCCACTAGTACGAAGGACAAAGAACTCTTCCTGATCGATGGCGCTACCCATATCGAGACGTATTGGGTGCCCAAATACGTTGACCAGGCAATGCAAAAGTTAGACGTCTTCTTCAATAAGAATATTTAGTTAGCCTCCGATGATGCCCCAGCCGCGCAGGCTGGGGTATGTCCATCAGCTGTAGCCATTTTCCGCTTGCGTGTTCACGCGATAGACCCAGATTAACGAAGTTGCGGTTAAAGATAATTACGCTGCTTAAATAGGCGCTATGAATAGAATTCATAGACCTAATCTGGAACCGGGAATGAAAACGATGAGACTGATGTGACAGGATGGATCTGGATAGAGTGAATCATTCACTTCAAATTACTTTCAGGCGGAGAAGCAAATGAGTTCGCAAGAGCCAACATTTAGTGAGGTAGTAAAAAACAGATACTCGGCAAGAGCCTTTCTTCCAACTCCTATCCCCAGAGAGATCCTCAAAGACATTTTGCTCGAAGCGCAATGCGCACCATCCAACTGCAATACTCAACCCTGGTCCCTGCATATTGTTGCAGGAGATAAACTTCGTGAATTAAGCCACGCACTGACGGAAGATCTGAGGGCGGGGAACTACAGTCTTGATTTTACCTTTGATAAAGAAGCTTATCCCGAGCCATTCAGGCAACGGGCTTCGGAGCAGGGGCGCTCGTACTATCAGGCACTGGGCGTTGCGCGGGGGGATAACTTAAGTCGCTCAGAAGTGGTCGAGCGTAATGTGAGATTTTTCGGCGCGCCTCATGTTGCTCTGCTGTTCATTCCTGCTGTAGGGGACAACGTTCGCGTAGCCTCGGACGCCGGTATGTATGCCCAGACATTCCTGCTTTCTCTGGCAGCTCGAGGTTACGCAGGCGTTCCACTGAACCGCTCCGGTTTTCCTGGAGAGTATTTTGCCTGAGTGATCAGGCTGCCACATCCCGGTCATTCAGCGAAGCGTAATAGGCTTTTTCTGCCTCCACTGGCGGGATATATCCGGTCCGTTCCATCAATCGGTGATTATTGTACCAGTCCACCCATTTCAGCGTAGCCAGCTCAACATCCTGTCGGGTTTTCCAGCTTTGCCTGTGGATCACCTCCGCTTTGTACAACCCGTTGATACTTTCTGCCATCGCATTGTCATATGAGTCGCCCGTGCTGCCTGTTGAAGCCAGCAGCTCCGCGTCCTGCAGCCGTTGCGTGTACGCCAGTGACACATATTGCGAACCTTTGTCGCTGTGATGGATGGTACCGCTCGGGCGTCTGGCCCACAGCGCCTGCTCCAGTGCATCCAGCACGAACGACGTTTCCATCGTGGATGAGACCCGCCAGCCCACGATAACACCGGCGAACACATCAATGATGAAGGCCACATATGCGAACCCCTGCCAGGTGCTGACGTAGGTAAAATCGGCCACCCAAAGACTATCGGGCCGTTCAGCCACGAACTGCCGGTTCACCCGATCCTGCGGTGTTTCGGCTTTGTTGCTGCGGGTGGTTCTGACACTTTTGCCGCGTGTCACCCCACGTAGCTGCAGGGCTTTCATCAGGCGCTCAATGGTGCAGCGGGCAACGCCGACACCTTCACGTTTTAGCTGTCGCCAGACCTTACGCACACCGTAAACGCTGTAGTTTTCTTCGTATACGCGCTGTATCTCAGGTATCAGCACGGCATCGCGTTTATCCCGACTACTGCGTCGTTCAGGACACTTCCGGCGTTGCTGATGCCAGTAGTACGTTGACGGAGCAATATCCAGCTCATGACAGACTGGCCCGACCCCGTGTTCACCGCTCAGATTTTCCAGAAGCGGCATTATTTTTTCCAGTGGCGGTCGAGCTCCGCCTGGGCAAAATACGCTGAAGCCTGACGCAGAATATCATTGCTGCGGCGCAGCTCGCGGACTTCCCGCTCCAGTTCTTTCAGACGCTGGCGTTCGCTGGCAGTCAGCGCATTCTGCTCATCATCAACGGGCTCCTGCTGACGGATCCAGATACGCAATGTCTCGGGAGTGCAGCCGATCTTAGGGGCAATGGAGCAGATAGCGGCCCATTGTGAGTTGTAGGTATTCTGGTTTTCCAGAACCATACGAATAGCGCGTTGACGAACTTCAGGGGGAAATCGGTTATGTTTTGTCATCCTGGTTACCTCTCTCAAAGAGTGTAGTCTCCAGGAAAACCGGAGCGGTTCACACAGGCAGTGCTGAGTTATTTTGCCCAAACGGTGCGTCGAATATTAAATGTTCCTGAGAGTTTCAGGCTGCTTTACGGTATTTCTTTTGGGATCCCAGATAAAAGACATCCCTCCCTGAGTTACAGGGAAGGGCGGGTATCTCTGGACGAAAGTGTCGTCTGGCATCAATAACTACGTTTTATTTTTTTATCTGAACGGTCAGTGCCATCAGGGCGCTGGCTGCTGTAAACAACGCAATTATCCAGCCCATCGTCCATGGTGTGCCATCACTGAACAGGGCAAGAAGAAGTGAAGAGATGATGCCGCTGCCGTATTGTAACGCGCCCATTAGCGCCGATGCGGAGCCAGCCACATTAGGCACTGCGTCCAGAGCGCAAGCCGTGGATGTCGCCGCGATGATGCCATTCATAGAGAAGAACACGAACACAGCACCGACAATCACGGTAATTCCACCCACACCCAGGCCGGTGGTGACTGCCAGCACTATTGCCGCAATAGCGGCGATGAATACGGCATTCCTGAGCAACGCTTCTAGTGGATAGCGGTGAACCAAACGTCTGTTGACCATGCTCACCGCCATCAGTCCAACAATGTTTACTGCAAACAGCCAACCGTAATGCTGCGGGTCAACGCCGAAGTATGTGATGTACACAAATGGGGAACCGGTGATAAAGGCGTAGGCTGCAACGTAGTAGAACGTCAAGCACAAAGTAAATCGCATGTATCTGGCGTTGGTGAGCAAGGCATAGTAGTTGTGAAATGCTCTGGTTACGGAGGCGTGCGAGCGTTTTTCAGCAGGTAATGTCTCCGGCAACCAGAATAAAGACATCAGCATTAATGTCCCGATAATCGCCAGCAGCCAGAAAATGGCATGCCACGAGGTGACTTTAATCATCTGCCCGCCGATCAGGGGCCCGGCAATCGGCGCGATGGCCATGATGATCATCAGAGTCGAAAGCATTTGTGCTGCACGAGTGCGGCTAAACAGGTCACGGATCATTGCTCGAGCCAGCATCGGCCCGGTACAGGCACCTAACGCCTGAAAAACTCGCCAGAAGACAATTTGTACAATATCTGTTGATAACGCGCAGCCCACCGAGCCGATGATAAATAGACCTAAACCGATAAACAGCGGTAGACGGCGTCCATAACGATCGCTAATTGGTCCCCAAATCAGTTGTGCAATGCAAAAACCGATAAGGAACCCTGTGATTGTCAGCTCTGCGTCACCCTGTAAATCTTTTGCCATGACCGGCATAGCCGGAAGATAGATGTCGGTTGATAACGAAGTAACAGCCATTAACGCGCTGAGAATGAGTAGAAACGAGAGACCGGTTTTTTTAGCTGTAGCTGACTGTGTTTTTGCCTGTTGATTAAGCATGGTGATCCGTTGGACATGAAGAGATAGGGGTATGTTAACGGGTTTGTGCTTGTTGATAATCACAGGCAGGAGGATTGGGACTATGAGTGATATTCATTAATCGAAAAGATTATTGCAGGTTTTTTGGGGCCAGCGATAAGCAGTATTCTCATAGTGTTACCGAACTGCAATGCCAGTAGAAATGGGTGGCAATAACTACGTTGTCGGAAAACTCTTGGCAAAAGCAACTGGCGAGGCCATTTGCAATGCCGTATCTCGTAACTCAGCATAACGCTTATCGAAATCTGCTGGCTTATTTCTCTCTATCCGATGGACTTTTATTTCCTTTAACTCCCCGTCCGGTTCGACTTCACGCCATGCAGCCGCCAGCAATGACATTACTTCCTGAATTTCATCCGATGCAGAAGAGTCATATCGGGGAAGACTGCAAACACCCAAATTGAATAGCATCATCATCCGACATGTCGAGGTACTTTCTGCCTCCCACAGCCAGCGAAGAAGAGTAGGCTGCGACGGTTTACCCGCTTCAATACGTATCTTTGAATATTCGCCAATTCTGCAATAGGCTTCAGCGTGAAAACGTAGCAACTGGGCATTACCTTGTTGTACGTTGTCGCAGGAGTGGCAATTCGCATACTGTAGAGTAAACCCCAGCGCAGACAGTTGTGGGTAATGATCAGTCGCCTGCTGCAATACTCTACGAATAAGCATGACATTGTTACCATCAGAGTTCGTCTTTAACGCTTCATTTTCAGCGCAATTGTTCATCAGTTTCTCTTTCAATAATGGAAATAAAGGGCGTGTGTAAAAGGGGAAGTTGTGGCCGAAAAAGTCGTTTTCTGCTTTTGACGCGGGTTACTGCGGTTAGGAGCATTCCACGTTCGGGCATGCCATGAAATCGGCTGATGCCATAAAGGTTTCATCATGCAGAAAATGCGATACCTGCCCGTTCGGGGCAAGAACCAGCACTACCGGACTCTTGCAGTGGAAACAGTACAGTTTCCAGAATGAGGGATAGCGAAAATCTTCTGCATTGACCAGATTCCCCCATTCATCGACCGCGCATTTAGCAGGTTGTTGTTTCATACCGATACCTTAAAATTTTGCCTGGCAGGGGATGCAGGCAAATCACCGCACCACTGGCCTTCTGGTAAAACTCTGCTGATGTGTTGCTGGAGACCTTCACAGGCCTGTTGAAACTTGCAGGTATCGGCAGAACTTGCCCGTCGGCAGTAGAGCAGTGAGGCTTTACTTAACTGCTCAAGAGCTCTCAAACGCCAGCCACGCCGCTCGGCATCACTGCAACATCCAGCCAGGCTATCCCGGCAGATCCTTAGCCGGGTGATGTGTAAACGGTATTCCGCCACTTTTACCGCGATTGTGTTCTTTGGCTGTTTCATTTTTGATTTCCCTTGTTTGACAGGTATGAGAAATACCCGACAGGTAAGCTGCCGGGTATAAATGGAGTTGTGGAATTGTTGATTCAGTAAAGGTCGGAACGTCAGGCTTCCAGAGGCAGGTTCAGTCACGACTGCGAGGACATTATTTGTCGCCGTATAACGGGGTTTGTTCAGGATGCAGAGCCAGTTGCGTAGCCGTAGGATCAGGGGCCTGGCTTACGTGGACGCCCTGCCGCTGATCGTGGAGGAACGTCATTACAGCCGTATGCACACAAACCTTCTTTTTGTTCTTCCTTAGCCAGATAGCTCAGAACATGACGGATATTGTTAATGCTTTCCGGATCGTTATACCGAACAGGTATATTGATATTTCTAGAATACTGCGGCCGATATTCACATCGGTGCGATACGCCGTCCCGGTGCGTTATTTCCTCCCAAAGTGTATTTGCTGTAAGGGCAAAGGGATAAGAGTGCTGTGTTTTTTGTCTGTCCAGCCAGAATACGACATGCGCATGGTATCTATGTCGTTCAGTCCATTCGACAACCCAGAAATAGCCCACCACACCTTTCTCTTTTGTCATTTTTTCCATTAGTTCACGCAAGTCATGTTCAAGTGTTTGGTGATTTAAGTGTGAATACCTGGCACTTTCCTTTTGGTAGAAAAAATCCATACGTAATGCCAAAAGACATGAGTATCTGTTTATCATTTCATCGATATGTGCATTAAGAACTGAAGCCAGGAACCAGTCTTCATTAAAAGTTCTATCTGAATTTTTTAGCATGATTATTCCACTGCTGATGATGAGAGAGGCCAGTGCAAGCACTAAGTTAATGCATGTTTCATGCAAGACTTTTCTTTAAGGCAATGCTGAGCTGATACTTAAATTAATTATTGCTTTAAAGACGAGACTGGTTGTTCCAATAGTATTTGCGAGGGTGTTTAAAAGAGATATTGACAGTAA
The DNA here is from genome assembly GCF_014193285.1 of Atlantibacter sp. RC6. Taxonomy (GTDB): domain Bacteria; phylum Pseudomonadota; class Gammaproteobacteria; order Enterobacterales; family Enterobacteriaceae; genus Atlantibacter. Next base: position 58,027 of record NZ_JACHZE010000012.1, on the reverse strand, counting down.
GCGGTGAATATAAGAACAAATGAGAGTGAGTATAATTATATTAAAAAACCTATATTAAATTACGTAACCTTGCTGTGTAAAACACCAACACTAAAGGTTCTAACCTCGAGATGCTTGTATTTTATCCAGCATCCATTTTTCCACTTCGCTTTTTAGCCAGCGTGAACTGCGACCCAGTTTAATTGGTGCAGGGAACGCATTCTCTGAAATTAATCGGTAGAACCATTTGTCTGTCATGTTTGTATAGGCGGTGATGAACGTCATATCAACGAGCTGATCATTCAGTAAAGATGTGGTTGTCTGGGTGCTGGATGATATCGGATGAGTTTTGTTTGTCATGGAAATGCTCCCGCAATGTAGTGTGAGTTCGGGAGGCGATGTGTGGTACCCAGTGGTACCTTGGATATTCACCTCACACCATGGTACTCAACAGTAAAAAAATACAGTTAATATCTTTTATGCTCAGTATGTGCCCTTTTTTAGGGTGTACTTAAGAGAGTCCTATCGAGCCGCCTGCAAGCAAATTTTAGACTGTGTAAAGCTATGTTGATTTTCCAGAAGTACCTCTCAAGGTTGAGATTCACAGCTCTGCGCGTTTAGCGCATAGCAAGCTATGTCATAGCGCTAACGAGGCTTTCACCGCCATGATCGATTTTTTCGCGCATGCTAAAAAAACGAAATTTACAAATGAGAATGACAATCACTATCAGATTTATTGGTGTTAGACACCTTTAATTTTTAAATTCCAGGTTGGTATTCAAAAGGGAGTGTTTCTTTCTTACCTGACGCCCATAGCAATATATTATCTTTGATTTTGATTACATCCGTACTAAAGAAAGAGTTGTAAAGCTCCAATAATTCAGGATAAGAATCCAAATCCAACTCAAGCATCATGAAGATAATCATTACGGACCTGTACAAATGACCATTTTTATCAAACTTACTTGATAAAAATGAATAAACTTCGGGGGTGCCATTTCTTGCCATGTTAAAAATAACATGAATTGCTATTAACTCTAACGTAAAGGATTCATTTTTGTATTTTTTAGCGAGTTTTAACATCGAATCATTCACGCCAACGACATTCAGTCTTTTTAGTTCATTTAATAAGAGGCCAAATAATGGAGGGACATCGCCAGGGCTAAGATACGGTAGATTATTACTATATTGGTGAGGGTGTACAGATGTCTCAATTGTTAATTGGAGTAATTTTAATGCCACAACCCGTTCATCCTCTAACTCAATTAAAGATTTGTACAGGCTGAGTGGTTTTTTTACGTTAGTAGTCCCCCTGGAATTGCGGTTTTTTGCGAGTTGATTAATTACTTTGTTTTTTAAAGTAATAGGTGTGATAATGTTTTGTTGGTGTGAGGAATCTCCTATCTTACTTGGGGAAGGAAGTTTATAAAGTTGCAATTTTAAATTTCCCTCGCCGCCACCAAGATAATTCATTGCATAAAGCTTGCTGTTTTTACAAAAATTAATCCAGGAGTAGATACTATACAGTTCCGTTACTTCATTTAATGAAACAGGAAGATCCGGCCCGATTCTTATACGGCGTACATAGCTTTCTGTGTTTCTCCAAGCCGGTGTTTTTCGTATTAATACAAGCTTCTCTCTGGCCTGTCTTATTAATCCAGCATTTTCAATTGAAGATATCTTTCTGACATATCCCCTCCTGCTATTGAATGCGCAATAGTAAATGCGCCCCTTCTTTAATCGTTTTATTTTACGAGGGATATATTTATTAATCCGATAAACAAGGTCTTTTTCCTTGCGCTCACTCAGTTCGCAGAAGCGCAAATAATGTTTTTTACAGAGCCTTTTACGTTTTGCTTCAGGTAATGGGGACACTAAACGATTGCAGTTTTTTCGTACACATTTAGCCATTTCATATTCCCTCATTCCAGAAAAATTTAAACCTATATTACTCCTTTGAACAGACGGTTAACCATTTTCCGGCGCTATTTTTTCACAGGAGTAAATCATGCCTCAAATCCCCGACCCGCAGGATACAAGCAATGTTCTGCGCACCTGTCTTAATCTCTTACCCCCGCATTCTGCTGAACGTATTCTTTCCCGCCTCCAGGAGGCGATTCGCTATGAACCCATGATAGGCATCATGGGCAAAAGTGGTGCGGGCAAGAGTTCATTATGCAACGCGCTTTTTCAGCAACCCGTTTGCCTGACCAGTGATTTGCTCGGTTGCACCCGGGAACCCCAGCGGATGATCCTAGATGTGGGTAATCGTTGTATGACGCTGGTGGATTTACCGGGTGTGGGTGAGACACCGGAATACGACGAGGAATATCTGGCGCTCTATAAGGCGTTGCTGGCAGAGCTGGATTTGATTATCTGGGTGCTGCGTGCCGATGACCGTGCCCGGGCAACAGATATCAGTGCGTACAGGGCACTGATGGAAGCAGGTGCCGATCCTTCACGTTTCCTGTTTGTACTGACTCAGGCCGACCGTATTCCGCCCCTCAGGGATGGTGAGCCCTGGCAAGCATCACCTTCTTCTGAGCAATGCCTTTCACTAGCAGCGGTCAGTGCTCAGGTTGCCGGACAGTTGCCGTCCTCTTTCCCGGTCATGGCTGTCTCTGCACATACCGGCTATAACCTGCCCGCCATGGTGGAGTTGATGGTGCATGCCTTACCCGTACAGGCCAGCAGTGCCGTGTATTGCCAGCTGAAACCAGAGAATCAGACCCCGGACAGCGACGCCGCTGTACGGCAGCAGTTTGGTGAGGCAGCGGGTAAGGCTTTTGACACGGTGATTAATCCTGACCACTTGCCCTCTGCCTGGACTGCCCTGTTAAGGAGTATCAGACAGAAGTTAGTGCAACTTGCCACGGCATTATGGGACCGCATATTTGGCTGAAATCCGCCGATTTACCCCTCAATTACCACATTCAAAAAACAGTATATTGATCTGTAAAAACGATCGATAATCAAATATCGATCGTTTTTATCTATTAAAATATCGATGTATTAGCCCCCTATTGATCGCTTTTACCTATCAAAGCAAAGGGATATTTATTTTTCAAAGTCTTCATGAGCACGACGAACAGGGACGTTAACGTCATGGTTCGGATACAAAGATGGATCAGTTTTTGTGTACCGCGTCCCCCGTTGCCGCTTCTGATTCATTAATAAGGTGACATATGAAAATTCAGACCGTGATTGCACTTGTTTTGTCAGCCGTTTCGGTTTCTGCTCAGGCGGGTAACTGGGCTGTGAAAAACGGCTGGTGCCAGACGCTGACCGATAATGGTCAGGCACTGGTGATGCTGAAAAACAACACCATTGGCATCTTTGGCCAGTTACAGGGCTGCCCCAGTGGCCCGCAGGAGCTGATGGGGAGTCGCATCAGTGTAAACGGCAATCTGGTACCCACGTCTCAGTTGTGCAACCAGCAAACTGGATTTAAGGCCGTTGAGGTTGAAGGCGGACAGGCACCTGCAGCCGCCAGAAAGGCAATTGCTTCGATTGCAGGTCAGGAAACATCGACCCTTCAGGTCTTTGGTGCGCAACTGACATTCACCCGAGGGGACATGATGACGGTCTGCCCGAAATACGTATCTGGCCTTGCTGCCAGTGCCGGGAGCCCAGCGCCGGAGATTAACAAAGGCTCAGTCATGAAAGCGGCCAAAGAAGCGTACACGAAAGAGTATGACCGTGACACGGCTGAGGCCGCTGATTTTGGCAGCTACAAAGTGGAGGGAAATACTGTGGTTTATGAGGTCTACAATGCCGGGTACCGTACCTACGATAAGGTGACAGTCACCATTGGTGCTGATGGTAAGGCCACCGGTGCCAGGGTTGAATATATGGGGCAATAACGCGTTATCCGCCACGCCATTCGTAATGTTAAAGGCCATGTTCCTTCGGGAGCGTGGCCTTTTCTTTTTATACCGATAACCACACAAAGGAGTGAATTATGCGATTAGCATCCCGCTTTGGTGCGGTGAACCTTGTTCGCCGTGACCGTCCCTTAACCCGTGATGAACTTGCTCACTATGTTCCCAGCGTGTTCAGTGAGGAAAAGCATGAATCGCGCAGCGAGCGCTATACCTGCATCCCGACTATCACCCTGCTGGATAACCTGCAGCGCGAAGGTTTTCAGCCGTTCTTTGCCTGCCAGACCCGTGTGCGTAACCCCGACAAGCGGGCACACACCAAACATATGCTGCGTCTGCGCCGCGAAGGGCAGATTACCGGTAAACAGGTGCCAGAAATTATCCTACTTAACAGCCATGACGGTTCGAGTTCATACCAAATGCTGCCGGGCCTGTTCCGGTCGGTCTGTCAGAACGGACTGATTTGCGGCGAGAGCTTTGGAGAGGTGCGAGTGCCCCATAAGGGAAACGTGGTGGAAAAGGTTATCGAAGGGGCTTACGAGGTGCTTGGGGTGTTTGACAGGGTGGAGGAAAAACGCGACGCCATGCAGTCACTAATGCTTCCACCACCAGCACAACAGGCACTGGCAAAAGCTGCACTGACATATCGCTTTGGCGAGGAGCATCAGCCCGTGACGGAATCACAGCTATTGGCCCCTCGTCGCTGGCAGGATGAGTCCGGAGATCTCTGGACAACTTATCAGCGTATTCAGGAAAACCTGATTAAAGGCGGACTGGTGGGGAGAGCGGCAAACGGAAAGCGCGCAAATACCCGTGCCGTTAAGGGTATCGACAGCGACGTGAAGCTCAACCGCGCCCTGTGGGTGATGGCAGAGAACATGCTGTCATTGCTCGGTCAGTCCTGACATCGGAACGGAGACACATATTCGTGCATACCGAACCTGCTTTATCCCTCCCCGACGGTCCGTTTACCCGCCACCAGGCAACATCCCTCACAGAGCTATATAAGAACGTCGCTATCGAAGACGACCAGGGGACACATTTTCGTCTGGTCGTACGCTATAACGGCACGATGGTCTGGCGGGCATGGAACTTCGAGCCAGAAGCCGGACGGTTACTTAACTGTTACATCACATCTTACGGTATTCGTAAACCCTGACTGACTTAACGACCCCTTATTCCCGCCAGCCCTTACCGGCTGGCTTTTTTATTTCCGGAGACACTCACCATGAATATTGCCCTCCCTGATACTTCTCTTGTCCCTGCCCCCATAACCGCCACGCTCATCCCTAATGAGCAACGTCTCAGCTTCTGGCCCCAGCATTTCAGCACGGTTCCTCAGTGGATATTACTGGAGCCACGTGTCTTTAGCCGGATGGACGCGTTATGCGTGGACTACACCGGTGGCATCTGGAATTTCTTCACGCTCAGTAACGGTGGAGCATTTATTGCCCCGGACGGTGACGAAACATGGTCGTTGTGTAACGTCCTTAACGGTAATAGCGCCATCCTTGGTAATGAAGCGGCAGGCATCGCGGTTTGTCTGCTGGCCTGGAACTACCACGCCTGGCATACGGGTAGTGACGTGATGTGTGACCACTTTTACCGCCTGCGTAATTACGCCCTTCAGCATCCTGAATGCAGCGCCATTTTGCAGATTATCGACTGAGGGAAACGGTATGACTTTCGAATTAACAGCTTCACCTGCACTGCCGATGACTACCCGTCGTACGGTTCAGAGAGCACTCTCATTACTGGAGAAACATCTTCGTGAGCCGGGTGCATTGTTTACGTCCACTGCGGCGGTTCGTGACTGGCTGCGTCTGAAAATGACCGGCCTGGAGCGCGAGGTATTTATGGTGCTGTACCTGGATAACCAGCATCGTCTGTTGGAATGCGAAACATTGTTCAGCGGCACCATCAACAGTACGGAGGTGCATCCACGTGAAGTGGTGAAGGCAGGCCTGAGACATAACGCTGCAACGGCCGTACTCGCACACAATCACCCGTCTGGGCATTCAGAACCCAGCGATGCCGACAGACGAATCACTGAGCGTCTTAAACAGGCACTCGATCTGGTGGATATCCGGCTGCTGGACCACCTGGTGGTTGGCCGAATGGATATCGTCTCATTTGCTGAACGGGGCTGGCTGTAATTTCAGAGGAAAGCAACAGTATGAAAATTATCAGCAAACGTCAGGCGATGGCGATATATCGCCAGCATCCTCAGTCGCGGTTGTTTCGCTTCTGTACCGGGAAATATCGCTGGTCCGGGAGCGTCTGCCATTACTACGGCCGTGAAGTTCAGGAAATCAAAGGTGTTCTGGCCGTCTTTGCCGAGCGGCGCCAGGATCGGAACGGACCCTATGTCTGTCTGCGCAGCGTCACTCTCAATTAACTTTATAAAAGGAGCTTAAGATGTCGAATAAGACACTGACAGTGAATGACGATATTGCTGAGCCCTGGTGGGGCTTGAGTCGTAACGCCATCCCTTATTTTGGTGCTCGTCTGGTCCAGGAAGGTAACCGCCTACATTATCTGGCTGACCGCGCCAGCATAACAGGCCAATTCAATGAAGTGGATATACTCCATCTTGACCAGGCATTCCCGGTACTGCTGAAGCAGGTGGAGCTCATGCTTACCTGCGGCGAATTGAATCCCCGACACCAGCATTGCGTCACGCTCTATGCAAAGGGGCTGACCTGCGAAGCTGATACGCAGGGCTCCTGTGGCTACGTCTATATTGCCATTTACCCCACTCACACTAATCGACCTTAGAACTCACTTTTACGAGAACAACTCATGAATACTTTACCTGCAATAAACCAGCGGGCTGTTCAGTCACGTCCATCGCCCGTGGTTTTCTGGCAAATGCTGCTTGCCCGACTTCTTGAGCAGCACTATGGTCTGATGTTAAATGACACGCCGTTCAGCGATGAAGCTGTTATTAAGGGACATATCGAAGCTGGTATCACGCTTGTCGATGCCGTTAATTTTCTGGTGGAGAAGTATGAGTTAGTACGTATCGATCGCACAGGATTTACCTCAAAGGAACAAGCACCATATTTGACCGTGACAGATATCCTTCATGCCGGGAGGGCGTGCGGATTAATGAACAATTGTTCGTATCGGGAAGTAAATAATATTGTTCTTAGCCGATCGCGGTAATGAGGAAGACTTCAAGAGTCGAGAAGATTTGCACGGTCTGTGAAAAAATTGGTGATATTGGCGACTCGGTGAAAGGCTCATCGAGTCGCATGAAAAACAAGATGGGGGCACAAAAGGGGGCATGTATAAAGATGAAACAAGAAAATATGTATATTTATCAATGGTTAATTTGGTTGTGTTATGTTCCTATTATCGCACCACTTGCACATCTTCCCACGTCTATTAAAATCTACTCAAGCCGCTTGCTATAAGGCTTTAGGCGCTCCAGATAGTCTCGTAACGTCTACGGACATACCCCAAAATCCACACGTCATTGGGGGTACATCTGGGGGTATTTGCTGTTCGGTCTGGTAAAGATACCCCCAGATGAAACTCAACGCCCGCCAGACACCATAACCTACGCCGCAATATCCACTTGCGCTTCGCTGACCTGATGTTCAAGCGAAGCGCGCACGTCGTGCAGGGCTTTTTCCTGCTGGGCGAAGTAGGCTTCCATATTGCTCAGCGACGAGACCAGCAGCCAGGATTCCTCTTTTTCCAGTTCCGCCAGTTCAGTGACCAGGGTGTCGATTTGCTCACGCACCTGCGCAATTCGTTTGCGAATGCGTTCCAGGTCGTTAAGCCTGTCGCTCGCCATCAACGGCTCAAAGCCGTGTTGCAGGCGGGCCACCAGTGAGCGAATGGCTTTCACGTCGCCGCGCTGCTTCGCCTGATTGAGCTGGACCATAATGGCGTTGGCTTCTTCTTTGCGATCGTCGGCAACCAGATCCGGGTGGCAGAGCTTGCTGGCCTGCCGCCACAGCCGTTTCAGCTCGTTGCGATCGTCTTCCGACAGCGCCTTGCCTTTACGTAACCGACTCTCCACATCGTGGTGCTGTTCGCGGTATTTCTCGAACGCTTCATTTGCCTGGTCCCGTGCCTGACGCGCAGGTTCTTCTTCGCGGGTTAACCCCGTTTCCAGCTCCAGCGCTTCGGCAAGCAGATTGGCGATCAGGTTACTCTGCTGCTGCAAATGCTTACGCGCTTCAACCGCCTGTACGGAATCCGCGGGCAGCTCCCGCCAGCGTTGCGTCAGCGTGGTCATTACTTCCACCGCCTGAGCCGTATACTGCTGGCAGCGGCGATAATCCTCTTCCCGTCGCCGCGCTTCTGCCTGCTGGCGGCGCAGATTTAGCTCCGCCAGCGTTTTACGCAGCGAGAGGATCTGCTGCATCAGCGGTCCAAGGCGCGAGAAATAGAGATCGTTAAACTCATCCAACTGCTGTACCCGCGCATTGCGGCGATCGATCAGATCGCGCAGGCGTTCCTCCAGCGCTTTCAGCTCCAGTTTGCTGGCCGCCACTTGCGGATCGCGCCACTGGGTGATCGCGCGCTGGCTTTGCAGCCAGGCGGTGATCGCCGTCATCGCGCGGGTGTAGTTTTTCGCTTCCAGCGCGATGACGATCCCCTGAAGCTCATCGTCAAACGCTTCGCTTTTCAGCCGTGCCAGTTGGCTCTGGATGATGTCATCATCTTCCAGCTCGATGGCATTTTTAATGATTTCCAGCCGCTTGATCGGTGTGCTCATGATGCGTTTCGCTTTGGCGCTTAAGTCGTTGAGGTAAGGTTAGTTGTGGTTCAGTTCAGCGCAAATAATACACACGGATTATGATCGGCGCGATGGAGGATTTCTTTAGTTTTACCTGGCGTGACGCCGGTAATAATTAAAGACGTTTTAAATATCATGACGCGTCAGCCCGACATCCTTCAGTTGCTCATCACTCATCCTCTGCAAAATTCGGCGTGTCCGGTGAACGCGATAGCCGCTTTTTATCGCTTCCCACAGCCAGATAAACACGACGAACGGACGTTTTGCACGATTTTCATTGAATTCCATGATGTTTTCCTCACTGGTCAGAGGCTTTATCATCATGCAATCTCACTGTGGCAATACAGAGCCAAAAACAACTTTTATTTAACATACAGATTGGTTAAAACAGTATCTGAATGCCATTTTTAACAGCAAACTGTACCGGTTTATTTATCTGTATGATGCAACCCAGGGATACAGCATGACCCGTTACCAACATCTGGCCAATCTGCTGGCAGAGCGTATTGAACAAGGCCTGTATCGCAGCGGCGAACGGTTACCCTCGGTGCGTACGCTGAGCCAGGAGCACGGCGTGAGCATCAGCACCATACAGCAGGCCTACCGGCTGCTGGAAAACCTTCAGCTGATCACCCCGCTGCCGCGCTCCGGCTACTTTGTCTCGCCACGCAAAGCGCAACCGCCAGTGCCCGCCATGACGCGCCCGGTCCAGCGCCCGGTGGAAGTCTCCCAGTGGGACGAGGTGATGACGCTGCTTGATACGCGCGGCGATAAAAACGTGGTGCCCTTTGGCAGCGGCTCGCCGGATTTGGATCAACCGGGGCTTAAGCCTTTGTGGCGCGAAATCAGCCGGGTAGCCCAGCATCAGCCGGAAGCGGTGTTGAGCTATGACATGCTGACCGGACGTCAGGAGCTGCGTGAGCAAATCGCCCGTCTGATGCTGGATGGCGGGGCGGTGGTTTCGCCGGATGAAATTGTGGTTACCAGCGGATGTCACGGCGCGCTGGCTATCGCGCTGCTGTCGGTGTGCAAGGCTGGCGATATCGTGGCGGTTGAATCGCCGTCTTATCATGGCACCATGCAGATGCTGCGTGGGTTCGATATCAGAGCCATTGAGATCCCAACCGATTCGCAAACCGGCATCAGCATTGAGGCCCTGGAGCTGGCGCTGGAGCAGTGGCCAATCAAAGGCGTGCTGCTGGTGCCGAACTGTAATAATCCGCTGGGTTTTATCATGCCCGATAACCGTAAGCGGCAGATCCTGTCGTTGGCCCAGCGTCACGATATCGTGATTTTTGAAGATGATATCTACGGCGAGCTGGCGGCGGCTTATCCGCGGCCTTCAACCATTAAATCCTATGACGTGGATGGGCGCGTATTGCTGTGCAGTTCCGTTACCAAGAGCGTCGCGCCGGGGCTGCGCGTGGGCTGGATTGCGCCAGGCCGTTACTACGACAGGGTAGTGCATATGAAATACGCCGCCAGCAGTTTTGGCGTGCCGGCAACCCAGATGGCGGTCGCCAGCTTTATCCGCGATGGGCACTATCACCGGCACGTGCGGCGTATGCGCCAGATTTATCAGCAAAATATGGAAACCTATACCTGCCTGGTACGGCAATACTTCCCCTGCGGGATCTGTGTGACGCGCCCGCAGGGCGGCTTTTTGTTGTGGCTGGAACTGCCTGAGGATGTCGATATGGTGTCCGTCAGTAAACAACTGAGGCTTCAGAACATCCAGGTTGCCGCGGGCTCGCTGTTTTCGGCGTCAGGGAAATACCGCAACTGCCTGCGCATCAACTGCGCGTTACCGCCGAACGAGCGCAACCGCAATGCGCTTAAGCAGATTGGCGAGGCGGTTCAACGTGCGATGGAAGATGCCTGACGGCAGGCCGTTTATTGCGCAAAAAGCCGCTCGCCAATCTGCGCGATCGCCGTATTCGTCATTGGCATCGTCGCCTCCGTGCGGGTGATATAAATCGCCACATAAAAGGGTGCCTGCTGCGGCGGATACACTGCGGCAATAATGGCCCGCGAACCGTGGCCGCCCGCGCCGGTTTTATCGGCAATCGACCAGCCTTGCGGCAGCGTGGCGCGTAACAGCGCGTCGCCCACTTTATCTTCCCGCATCCAGCTATCCAGCGTTGCCCGGTTTGCTGGCGTCAGGGTGTTTGAGGTGAGAATTTTTTGCAGCCCCGCCGCCATGCTTTTCGGCGAGGAGGTATCGCGCGCATCGCCAGGCATGGCTTCATTCAGCGTCGGTTCGGTGCGATCCAGCCGCGTGACGTTATCGCCGAGGCGGCGCATAAACTGGGTGATGGCCTGCGGTCCGCCAAGATACGCCAGAATCCGGTTGCCCGCAGTATTGTCACTGTAGCTCACCGCCGCCGCACACAGCGTTCGCAGCGAGAGGGTCGCCGGGGCCAGATAGTTTTTGGTAATCGGCGCGTAGTCCAGGAGTTCGTCGGGTTGGATAGTGACCTGCTGATCCAGCGATCCGCCGTCTTTCTGCAACCGCTCCAGCAGGGCGGCACAGGCAAGGGTTTTAAAGGTGCTGGTCAACGGGAAGCGTTCGTCCTGCCGATAGCCGAAAACAGATTCGCCCTGCGCATTAACCACCGCCATGCCGATACGGGCGTTAAGCTGCTTTTCCTGCTGTTGCAGAAAAGCCGTCATTGCTGGAGGGCTACCCGCCATTGCGGGGGGGATCAGCGTGAGCAAAATAAAGGCGGCTATGCCGATGAGACGTTTCATGAATTATCCTTAAATGCCGCGTTTGGCTTGATGAGTTCAGACAGGTCAACCTCGCCACTCTATCCGATATTTACCCCGCGCGTGAAGCCGACAAGCTGCTACACTCACCCGAGGCCATCTCCCGGAGGACCCATGAAATTAGGCTTCGCGTGTAAATATCTGGACGCTGACTTTAAACAACCGTTTCCCTTCAAATCCACCACCCGCACCCGGTTTTTAAGGCTGAGTCATGACGAGAGAGCCACGCTGCTTCATACGTTAGCCACCACCAATCTCACTAACCTGTATTTGATTTTCCAGCAACTGGCCCAACAGCCGCCTGCGCTACGGATGATGCGCATCGGCAGCGATTTACTGCCGCTCTATACCGTGCCTGAGGCCACGGCGCTGTATAACGAATTTTTGCCGACGCTGGCTCCGCTGTTCACCCAATGCGGGGCGTTCGCCAGAGCTAACGCTATCCGGCTGTCGTTTCACCCGGGGCAGTATTCGGTGCTGGCGTCAGACAATCTGCTGGTGGTGGAAAGAGCCCTGGAGGATGTCGAGTATCACGCGCTGTGCGCCACGCTGATGGGCTACGGCCAGGCGTTTCAGGACTTCAAAATCAATATTCATATGAACGGCAAAGCCGGATTTGCAGGCTTTAAACGCGCGTTCGGCAAGCTCAGCCCGCAAGCGCGGCGGATGCTGACGGTGGAAAATGATGAAATTTCCTGCTCGCTGGATGATGTGTTGCAGGCGAAAGCGCTATGCCCGGTTGTGGTGGATATCCACCATCACTGGGTGAAAGAGAATGCATTTCTTCAGCCGGACGACCCACGTATCGCGCAGGTTATTGACTCATGGCGCGGCGTAACGCCGGTGATGCATTATTCCGTCTCGCAGGAGGGCATTATCCCGGAGCAGGGTTTCCCGGATCAAAACGCCCTGAGCGTTGCGAAAACCAAACTCAGGGCGCACTCGGATTTTTACTTTAACGCCACGCTGAACGACTGGGCGCTGTCGTTTAACGGTTTCGACATTATGTGCGAAGTGAAAATGAAAAACCTTGCCCGCGACCGGCTGTACCACTATGCGCTGTCGCGGTCGTCTATTACTTCACTTTGACTTTGCTCGCCACCAGCAACGCGGTTAACAGCATCAGGGTGCCAGACAGCACCAGCGGGGAAAGCAACCCCAGGTTATCCAGCGCGAAACCACCTACCGCTGCGCCGCAGGTATTGGCCAACTGGATCACTGCCACCTGGATGGAGCCGGCTTTTTCCGCCTGATCGGCCAGCGAGCGGGTGATCCAGGTTGACCAGCCGACCGGCACCAGCGCAAACGACAGCCCCCAGATGATGGCAATGGCTGCGGCGACGACCTGGTGAGACCCCCATAACATCAGCACTAATGCGCTTAACGCCAGCATCAGCGGCGCGCAGGCCAGCGCCAGTTTTACGGAACGCTTCAGGATGTGCGAGGAGAACGAGGTGCCGACAAAACTGGCGATACCGAAGCTCAGCAGCACCAGCGTCAGGCCGTCAACGTCGAATCCCGCCAGGTTCATATAGATAGGGCGAATATAGGTAAAGAAAGAGAACTGCCCGGCGAAGGCCATAAAAATCGCCAGCATGCCCGCCAGCACGCCCGGACGCTTCAGCAGGCCAAACATATTCTGGTGGTGCTCAGTCTGCCCCGGCATTGTCGGCAACGCCTTCCAGACCCACACAATACAGGCGAATCCCATCAGCGCCGCCGCGTTAAACACCTGCCGCCAGCCGATGATCCCGCCGAGGAAACTCCCCAACGGCGCGGCAATCACTAACGCGATGGACACCGCGCCAAAAATCACCGACAGCGCTTTGGGTATACTGCGGGCGGGCACCAGCCGCATGGTCAGTGAGGCCGACATCGCCCAGAATCCGCCGAGCGCCAGCCCCAGGCAGGCACGGCCCATCAGCAACAGCGTAAAGTTATCGGCAAACGAGACCAGCAGGCAGGAGAGGGTCAGCAGCACGGAAAAGGCGATGACCACCAAACGGCGATCGGTTTTCCCGATGATCTGGGTAATAAACAGGCTGGCGAACATCGCGACAAACGCGGTCACCGTGACGGATTGCCCGGCTACGCCTTCCGAAACGCCGAGATCCTGCGCCATCGGCGTCAACAGGCTCACCGGAAGGAATTCGACGGTAATCAGGCAGGCCACGCAAAACGCGACGGCAAATACCGCCGACCAGTTGGGACGAGCTATCTCAGTAGTAAAAGGCGGTGCCTGCTGCACATCGATCATTATTGTTACCTGGCTTGGTTTTCAGCGAGAAAGTTGCGCAGTGTAACAAATTAAATCGTGATCTAATTAACATTTTGGCAACTTAACGTCATCCTGAGCCTTCTTCTTATCAGTGAAACCGGCAGGCCATACATAGAACAATGAATACTCTTTAACCCCGCCAACTTTCTGAATTCAGCGAGGCGGGATTAATTTCTTGCGAAGCGCATTCCGGCTTTTAACGCCTGTTTTGTTTATTAATTTTTTTCGCGTCATACTGCCGCTGTTTTCCGTCATAACCTGGCCTTTAATGCGCGGGTTCATCGTTTGATGTGATGTTTTTACCAATCCCCTCTGCTAAATTTAACAGGAGTTAATAAGTGTTATTAAAAGAGGCTATAGCGATGAGTTCTTCAACCAAACAGACCATTAGCGCGCAAATTCCGGTGGAACTCGCCAGTGCCGTTGAGCAACTGGCACGTGAACTGGATCGGTCAAAAAGCTGGATCATCAAAGAAGCGCTGACTGCCATGCTGGCAGAAAGAGAGCGTCGCCACCAGAGCGTACAGGCGGGACTGGATGATGTTACTGAGGGTAGGGTAATCGGCCATGCACAGATGAAGCATTTTGCCAGCCAGTTGAAGAAAGAGTAATAAATGGAAATTTACTGGACGCGTAAAGCTCAGAATGATCTGGCGCGAATTTATCGGTTTGCTCTTCAATATAGTCACCAACATGCGACAGAAGTGGTAGACCGTTTAATTACATCAAGCGCTGATCTTACCGAACATCCAGCTATGGGCATCCAGCAAACACGCTATCTTCCCAGAGAGGTAAGGAAAGTCTTGTTTGATGATTATGAAATTCATTATGAAATTGCGGGGAACGATATTTTTGTACTGGATCTCTGGGGCACCAGAGAGGATCGGTAAATAAACTGTCTGTAATGGTATTAATAGATCAGCCAGTCACCCGCACCTCTCTGTCTCCTTTACTTCACCGCCTCACTCCTCAGCCAGTTTTGCAACAGCACCCCATCCGGCGTCATATCGCTGTCTTTACGCATACACAGGTAGTAATCCCGGCCATCGTCAATCGCGTTATCAAATATCTTCACCAGCTCGCCGCTATCCAGATACCGGGCGATCAACGGTTCGCGCATCAGCGCACAGCCCAGCCCCGCCTGCACGCCCGCCAGGGTCAGTAAACCATCTTCAAACAGCGGCCCGGCAGAGCGGGGAGGGCGCTTAACGCCCTGTTGCACAAACCACTGGCCCCAGGTGGTGCGCTCTTCATCATGCAGCAGCGGCATTTGCAGCAGTTGATCCGGGGTATCGATATGGCCGTGCAGGCGCAAAAAATCGCGGCTGCATACCGGCACCATCCGCCCGGAGATCAGCTTTTCGCTCTGGTAGCCCGCCCACTGGCCGTTGCCGAAGCGGATCGACATATCCGACGCGTCGCTCAGGTAGTTGCGATGGTTGGCGTACACCACATTGATTTCGGTTTGCGGATTGGCGCGCATAAACGCGGGAAGACGAGGAATAAACCAGCCCATGCCGAACAGCGGGATCAGGCTGATCGTCACCTGGCGAGTTAACGCCTGATCCACCAGATGCTCTGTGGCCTGGCGCAGCACATTAAACGCCGCGCGGATCGAGCGGTAATATTCGCGCCCCTGCTGGCTGAGGATCAGCCTGCGCCCCTGACGTTCGGTCAGCGGCATTTGCAGATAGCCCTCCAGCACCCTGAGCTGATGGCTCACGGCGGAGGGCGAGATCGCCAGCTCCTGCGCCGCCAGGGTAACGCTGCCCAGCCGGGCGATGGCTTCAAAGGCGCGTACCGCCCGCAGCGGCGGATCGTTGGCCAGCCGGCTGTCGGCATAATCAGGTAGCAGGGACTGTTCTGTTTTATTCATATATTGATTTCTTTAGGGTAATTCGCCCATGTCGTGTGTTTGGCATTCTCTTTTAAATCATTGACATAAAACAAGTTCGAAAAATCATAAGAAATAATATATGCGTATTTTACAATTTAATTCACTTATTAGATGTTACCCGCTGAAAGAGCACTTTGTCGGGTAACCACGTTGGACACACTCATACAACAACTGATCAATGGCGTGATGCTGGGCAGTATCTACGCGCTGATCGCGCTGGGCTATACCATGGTGTATGGCATTTTGCGCATTATTAACTTTGCACATGGCGATATTTTGATGGTCGGCGCGTTAACCACGCTGTCGGCGCTTAACGTTCTGAACAGCCATTTTCCCGCAATGCCGCAACTGCTCCAGCTGGGGTTCGCGCTGGTCATCGCAATGGCGGTGTGCGCCCTGCTGGCGATGGCGGTAGAGCGCTTCGCCTATCGCCGTCTGCGCAACGCGCCGCGTCTGGCGCCGCTGATTTCGGGGATCGGCGTTTCGGTCCTGCTGCAAACCGTGGCGATGATTATCTGGAGCCGCAACCCGCTGATGTTCCCGCAGATCCTGCCGATGGACCCGATTACCGTTACCGCCGGCAGCGCGGCACATCCGCCTGCGATTATCACCGTCACCGGTATCGTCACCGTGGTACTGGCGCTGGTGGTGATGGTCGGCCTGTGGCTGCTGGTGGAGTACACCCGCCTGGGCCGCGGGATGCGCGCCGTGGCGGAAAACCCCCGCGTCGCTACCCTGATGGGCGTTAACCCCAACGCGATTATTACCCTGACCTTCGCCATCGGCGGCGTGTTTGCCGCGCTGGCGGGGGTGATGATGGCCAGCAACTACGGCAACGCCAGCTTCTCGATGGGCTTCCTGCCGGGCATCAAAGCCTTTACCGCAGCGGTCCTCGGCGGCATCGGCAATATTCGCGGCGCGATGATCGGCGGCATTCTGCTGGGGATTATCGAATCCCTCGGCGCGGGCTACCTGGGTGAACTGACCAACGGCGTGTTTGGCAGTAACTATCAGGACGTATTCGCCTTTATCGTGCTGATTCTGGTGCTGGTGTTCCGTCCGGCAGGGTTACTTGGCGAGCGCGTGGCGCACAGGGCGTAGGGGAAAACATGACAACTGCACAACTTCAGGCGCCTGCCGTTCCTCGCCGTTTCTGGTCCGGCATGACGCTGTTTATTCTCGCGCTGCTGATTGCGCCCGTGGTCGCCAGCCAGCTTGGCGGCAACTACTGGGTGCGCGTCATCGACTTCGCGCTGCTCTACATTATGTTGGCGCTCGGGCTGAATATCGTGGTCGGCTATACCGGCCTGTTGGATATGGGCTTTATCGCCTTTTACGCCGTAGGGGCGTATCTGGCGGCGCTGCTGGCCTCGCCGCATCTGCTGGAGGTCTTTCCGCTCCTGGCGGCGTGGTTCCCGGACGGGCTACACACCTCGTATTTATTGATTATCCCGATTGCCGCACTGCTGGCGGCGGTGTGCGGCATTCTGCTCGGCGCGCCGACCCTGAAACTGCGCGGTGACTATCTGGCGATTGTCACCCTCGGCTTCGGGGAAATCATTCGTATCCTGATGCGCAATCTCGATCGCCCGGTCAACATCACCAACGGCGCGAAAGGCATTACCGGCGTCGATACCCTGAACCTGTTCGGCCTGAAATTCAGCGGCGTCTACCACTGGTTCGGCGTGAAGGTTCCGGCGCTGTGGCTGTGGTACTACCTGCTGATGCTGGTGATTGTCGCCATTATTTTCGTCTGCCTGCGCCTCCAGCATTCGCGCATTGGCCGCGCCTGGCATGCCATTCGTGAAGACGAAGACGTGGCCCGCGCCATGGGCATCAATGTGCGTAACTATAAGCTGCTGGCCTTCGCTATGGGCGCGTCGTTTGGCGGCGTGGCGGGGGCGCTGTTTGGCGCGTTCCAGGGCTTTGTTTCCCCGGAATCCTTCACCCTTCAGGAGTCCATCGCGGTACTGGCGATGGTGGTGCTCGGCGGCATGGGCCATATCCCCGGTGTGATCCTCGGCGCGGTGCTGCTGACCGCGCTGCCGGAAATCCTGCGCAGCCAGGCGGCACCGGTGCAGCAGGCGCTGTTTGGCACGGTACTGATCGACCCGGAAATCCTGCGCCAGTTGTTCTATGGCCTGGCGCTGGTGGGCGTGATGCTGGTGCGTCCGTCCGGCATCTGGCCGGTACGCCATAAGGAGATAACAGCATGAGCCTGCTAACCGTGCGCAATATGTCCAAACGCTTTGGCGGCCTGACGGCGGTGGACAACGTCTCCCTGACCATTAACGCCGGGGAGATCTACGGCCTGATTGGCCCGAACGGGGCGGGCAAAACCACCTGCTTTAACCTGATCACCGGGCTGTATCCGGCGGATTCCGGCGAGTTTTTGATTGCCGATAAGCCCTATACCCCAAAGCACATCGAAAAGGTCACGGCGGCGGGGATCGCCCGCACCTTCCAGAACGTGCGGCTGTTTAACGACATGTCAGTGCTGGAAAACGTGATGGTGGGCCGCCACGTGCGTACCCGCAACGGCTTATGGGCGGCGCTGTCGCGCCATAAGCGCGCCCGCGCTGAAGAAACCGACACCCGCGAACAGGCGTGGCGCTGGCTGGAATATACCGGCATCGCCAAATTCGCCCACTATCGCGCCTGCGACCTGGCCTACGGCCATCAGCGTCGGCTGGAAATCGCCCGCGCGCTGGCAACCGACCCGCTGCTGCTGGCGCTGGATGAGCCCGCCGCCGGGATGAACGCGGTGGAAAAATCGGCCCTCGGCGAACTGCTGATGCGCATCCGCGACGATGGCAAAACCCTGCTGATTATTGAACATGACGTGAAACTGGTGATGGGCATCTGCGATCGTCTTACCGTGCTGGATTACGGCAAAACCCTGGCCAGCGGCACGCCGGAGACCGTGCGCCGCGACCCGGCGGTGATCGCCGCATGGCTTGGAGGCAACGCCCATGTCTGAGTTATTAACCGTTGAGCGTCTGGATGTGCACTACGGCGGCATCCAGGCGGTACGCGATGTTTCATTCAGCCTGAAAGAGGGCGAGCAGGCCACATTGATCGGTGCTAACGGCGCGGGGAAAAGCTCCACGGTGCGCGCTATCACCGGGCTGGAAACCTTTGGCGGGGAGATCACCTTCAACGGCCAGCCGGTGCGCAAGCGCCAGGCCGAAGCGTTATTGCGCGACGGGCTGGTGATGGTGCCGGAGGGGCGCGGGATTTTCGCCCGCATGACGGTGCTGGAAAACCTCCAGATGGGCGCCTGGCTGCGCCGCGACACGGCAGCGGTGAAGCAGGAAATGAACCAGATATTCGAGCGCTTTCCGCGCCTCGGCGAGCGCCAGAATCAGCTTGCCGGGCTGCTGTCCGGCGGCGAACAGCAACTGCTGGCGCTTAACCGCGCGCTGCTCAGCCGCCCGCGTCTGCTGATCCTCGATGAGCCGTCAATGGGCCTGGCTCCGAAGATGGTCGAAAACATTTTTGAAGTGATCGCCGGGCTGCGCCATCAGGGCGTGGCGCTGCTGCTGATCGAGCAAAACGCCCGGCTGGCGCTGGAAGTGACCGACCGCGCCTGGGTTATGGACAGCGGCAGTATTGTCCACCAGGGCGACTCGCAGGCCATGCTGGACGATGACCAGATTGCACAGATTTATTTGGGCGATATGCCCGTTTAACACACCAACCAATACCAGGGAAAAACAATGAAAACAGCAAAAATCAGTGCGCTCAGCGCCGCCATTCTGCTCAGCGGTTTTGCCTCAACCGGCGCATGGGCCGCCGACAGTGAAACCGTGGTGATCGGCCTGGCAGGCCCGCTGACCGGTCCGTCCGCCCGTATCGGCAAGGATCTGGAAAACGGCGCGCAACTGGCGATCGACGACGTTAACAAACAGCACCTGACCATCGGCGGCAAAGCGGTGACCTTCAAACTGCAATCCGAAGACGACCAGTCTGACCCGCGTACCGCCGTCGCGGTGGCGCAGCGTCTGGTGGACAGCGGCGTCGCGGGCGTGGTGGGCCACTGGAACACCGGCACCAGCATCCCGGCAGCGCGCGTGTATCACGATGCGGGCATCGCCCAGGTGGCTCCGGTCGCCACTGGCCACGCCTATACCAAACAGGGTTTCGACACCAGCTTCCGCGTGATGGGCCACGACGATGACGGCGGCCAGTACGCCGGTAAATACGCCGTTGAAACCCTGAAGGCGAAACGCATCGCGGTCATCGACGACCGTACCGCGTTCGGCCAGGGGCTGGCGGATGAGTTCATCAAATCGCTGGAAGCCCAGGGCGTGAAAATTGTTGACCGTCAGTACGTTGACGACAAAACCGTGGACTTCAGCGCCGTGCTGACCGCCATCCGCAGCAAAAACGCCGACCTGATTTTCTTCGGCGGGGTAGATAGCCAGGCGGCACCGCTGGCGCGCCGTATCAAGCAATTGGGCATGAACGCCACGCTGATGGGCGCGGGCGGCTTCGTGAGCCAGACCTTCCTGCAACTGGCCCAGAAAGAGGGCGAGGGCGTAGTAGCGCTGGAGCCAGGTCTGCCGGTGGACCAGATGCCGGGCGGTAAAGCGTTTGAGCAGGCGTACCAGTCGCGCTGGCACACCCATATCGAACTGCACGCGCCGTTCGCCTATGACGCCACCCGCGTGCTGGTGGCCGCGATGCAAAAAGCCGATTCCGTTGACCCGGCTGACTACCTGCCCGCGCTGCGCGCTATCAACTATTCCGGCGTCACCGGCCAGATCGCCTTTGACAATCAGGGCAACCTGAAATCCCCGTCATTTACCGTTTACAAAGTGGTCGACGGCAAATGGCAGCCGCAAACCGTACTGGGCGGCGCAAACGCGAAGTAACGCAGTGAGGCAATGTGATGAGTGATAATAATGAGCTGGGCATCCTCGCCCGCCGCAAAATTGAAGCAGAAATTATTAAGCCGATTTATGAAATCCTGGTGCGCGAGATAGGGAAAGCCCGCGCCCAGGCGGTGATTGGCGAAGCCATTGAGCAGGCTGCCATTAACGCCGGGAAAGAATTTGCCGCTAAAGAACCCAACGGCGCAGACGTGAAAAGCTTTATCGCCCTGCAATACCTGTGGGAGAAGGACAACGCCCTGGACGTAAAAGTCATTGATGCCGACGACCAGCAGTACAACTACAACGTGACCCGCTGCCGTTATGCCGAGATGTATCACGAGATGGGGCTTGGCGAGATCGGCCATCTGCTCTCCTGCGCCCGGGATGAAAAATTCATCGTCGGTTACGCGCCGGATGTGGAACTGACCCGCACCTCCACCATTATGCAGGGCGGCTCATGTTGCGACTTCCGCTACCGCAGCACGAAGGACAAGGCATGATCGCCGTTAACGCCGCGCGCCTGTGGTCTACGCTTGAGACGTTGGCGCAAATCGGCGGTACCCCGGCGGGCGGCGTCACCCGTCTGGCGCTGAGCGAAGAAGATCGCCTTGCCCGCAACTTGCTGCGCGATTGGGCGCGGGAAGCCGGGTTTAGCTGCGACGTTGACAGCATGGGCAATATGTTTATCCGCCGCGCGGGTAAAAACCCTCAACTCGCCCCGGTAATGACCGGCTCGCACGTCGATTCCCAGCCGCTGGGCGGGCGCTATGACGGCATCTACGGAGTGCTGGCCGGGCTGGAAGCGCTGCGCGCGCTAAACGACCACGCCATCGAAACCGAACGCGATATCGTGCTGGTGAACTGGACCAACGAAGAGGGCGCGCGTTTTGCGCCCGCGATGCTGGCCTCCGGCGTCTGGTCCGGGCAGTTTTCCGAGCAGTTTGCCTGGTCCCGGGCGGATAGCGCAGGCGTCACCGTGGGCGAGGCGCTGGAAGCGATTGGCTATAAAGGTCAGACCCCGACCCGCGCGTTCCCGGTTCATGCCTGCTATGAACTGCATATTGAGCAGGGCCCGATTCTGGAAGATGAAGCCATCGATATCGGTTTAGTGCATGCGGCGATGGGCCAGCGTTGGTTTACCCTCACTCTGGACGGCTTTGCCGCCCATGCGGGCACCACGCCGATGCACAGCCGTCGCGATGCGCTCACCGCGTTTGCCGAACTGGCGCTGAAGGTCGAAGCGATCGGCGTGCAACATGCGCCAGACGGACGTGCCACCATCGGCATGGCGCATATCACGCCGAACTCGCGCAACGTAATACCGTCCCGTGTGATATGCAGCGTGGAATTTCGCCATCCGCAAACCGAGGCGCTGGTCGCGATGGAAACCGCACTGCGCCAGGCGGCCGACAACCTGGCGGCGCGCGGCGTGACGGCGAACGTAGAGCGGATTTTCGATTACGCGCCCATCGCCTTT
Organism: Atlantibacter sp. RC6; assembly: GCF_014193285.1. Taxonomy (GTDB): domain Bacteria; phylum Pseudomonadota; class Gammaproteobacteria; order Enterobacterales; family Enterobacteriaceae; genus Atlantibacter. The sequence continues at coordinate 36,113 of NZ_JACHZE010000012.1, read as the reverse complement.
GATGCGGCCTGCCTGAGCCGCAGCGAACAGGCGGCGCGGGAATGGGGTTACAGCACCAAACGCATGGTGTCCGGTGCGGGCCACGATACCTGTTACATCAGCAAAATCGCCCCGGCGAGCATGATTTTTATTCCCTGCGTAAAAGGCATCAGCCATAACGAAGCGGAAAACATTCATCAATCCTGGGCGGAAAAGGGCGCGAATGTGTTGTTGACAAGTTTGTTGCTGGCGGCGCAGGAAAAGTAAATCACGCAAATGCGGCGGTAACGCCGCATTGCACGGCAACCCTAACGTAAAAGCTGCTCGTGAAAGGAACTCTTTCATTTTTTTAGCAAAATATATTCTCTTCATTAAGCCTTTCATCTTTCTCACTTCCCTGCCGTTCTGAGCGGTAATGTCCCTGCGCTGCTTTGTGACTGACTCCCTTCACTTTTCACCCCATAGTCTATGATTGATTTTCGTATGGAACCTGGTGTCACGGTATCTGGAGACCGTTTCAATCCCCCTCTCTTTGCGGTGCCAGCCTCTTCAGGACAACCTGGAGACGACCGGCCCGTGGTGGCATTCAGGTCTGATTTTCGCGTTTAAGCTACTGGAGCTCGCCTCGGCGACGAAAGCGCGATGGCGTGCATTGCTCACTTTTGGGTTAAACGAGGCATTGATATGGGATCTAAAACGTTTGTTAAAAGCTGGGGCAGCGAGTTTGTAACGGATGGCGTAGTGCGCTTTCGCCTGTGGGCACCGGGGCAGGAAAGTATCACGCTGAGACTCAACGGCGAAGAGCAGCCGATGAAAGCCGCCGACGAGGGCTGGTTTGAGCATCAGGCAACCGGCGTATCGGCTGGCGCTGAGTACCAGTTTGTGCTCGCCGACGGTATGGCGGTCCCCGATCCGGCATCCCGGGCGCAAAAAGCCGATGTCAACGGGCCTTCGCTGGTTATCGACCCCTACCAGTACGCCTGGCAAAACACCGGCTGGCGGGGGCGTCCGTGGGAAGAAACGGTGGTCTATGAGATGCACTTCGGCACCTTTACCCCGGAAGGCACCTACCGCGCGGCGATTGAAAAGCTGCCGTACCTCGCCGAACTCGGCATTACCATGATCGAAGTGCTGCCCGTCTCGCAGTTTGGCGGCAATCGCGGCTGGGGTTACGACGGCGTGCTGCTTTACGCGCCGCATTCCGCCTACGGCACGCCGGATGATTTCAAAGCGTTTGTCGATGCCGCCCACGGGTATGGTCTGTCGGTGGTGCTGGACATTGTGCTTAACCACTTCGGCCCGGAAGGCAACTATCTGCCGCTGCTGGCCCCGGATTTCTTCCATAAAGAGCGCATGACCCCGTGGGGGCCCGGCATCGCCTATGACGTGGACGCGGTGCGCCGTTATATTGTCGAAGCGCCGCTCTACTGGCTGAAGGAGTACCACCTCGACGGCCTGCGCTTTGACGCCATCGACCATATCCATGATGTCTCGGAAAAACACGTGTTGAATGAGATTGCCGAACGCATCCGCGCGGAAATCACCGACCGGCCCATTCATCTGACCACCGAAGACAGCCGCAATATCATCGATCTGCATCCGCGTGATGCCGATGGTCGCGCGCCACTGTTTACCGCGGAATGGAACGACGATTTTCATAATGCGGTGCATGTATTCGCCACCGGGGAAACCCACGCCTATTACGCAGATTTTGCCGAACAGCCGGAACAACACGTCGCCCGCACGCTGGCGGAAGGGTTTGCCTGGCAGGGAGAATACTCGCCCCATGCCGGTAAAGAACGCGGCGTGGACAGCACCGGCCAGCCGCCCATCGCCTTTGTCGATTTTATCCAGAACCACGATCAGACCGGCAACCGCGCGCACGGCGACCGGTTGATCGGGCTGGCGGGCGAGGATCGCACCAAAGTGCTGCTCGCCACGCTGCTACTCTCGCCGCATATCCCGCTGCTGTTTATGGGCGAAGAGTACGGCGAAACCAACCCGTTCCTGTTCTTTACCGACTTTCACGGCGAGCTGGCTAAAGCGGTGCGCGAAGGGCGCGCCAGAGAGTTTAAAGGCCATCACGGCCACGATGGCGAAGACGTGCCCGATCCCAACGCCGCACAAACGTTCGAACGCTCGAAGCTGGACTGGCACCGCCGCTGTAGCGAGCAGGGCAAACAGTGGCTGGCGCTGACCCGGCAACTGCTGCAACTGCGCCAGCAGCATATCGTGCCGCTGTTGGCGAACGCGCAAGGAGCCGGGAAGGTGGTGAAAACCGCACCGGGCTTTGTCGCCGTAAGCTGGTCGTTGCGTGAGGCCACGCTGTCAATGGCGCTGAATATCGGGAATGCCGCGCAGCCGCTACCGGTTTTTCCTGGCGAGACGATTTTCGCCTGGCCGAACGCGGTAGATGAGCTGCCGCCGAATTCCATTATTGTCCGGCTTGCTTCAGGAGAGGCTATTTGATGATACCCACCGCGACGTATCGTATTCAGTTTCGCAACGGCATGACCTTTGACCGCGCGGCCGCGCTGGTTCCTTATCTTAAGCGGCTGGGCATTAGCCATCTGTATGCCTCGCCGATTTTTACGGCGACAGCGGGATCGACCCATGGCTATGACGTCACCGACGCCAACCAAATCGACCCGTCTATCGGCGGGCGCGATGGCTTCGACCGTATGGCGAAAACCCTGAAAGAGGCCGGGCTGGGGCTGATTCTCGATATCGTGCCGAACCATATGGCGACATCGCTGGAAAACGCCTGGTGGCGCGATGTGATTGAGCATGGCGAAAACAGCCGCTACGCCCGGCATTTTGATATCGACTGGACGCGCCGCCTGACGCTGCCGTTTCTCGGCGACACCTTTGAAGCGGTGCTGGAAAGCGGCGATATTTGCATTAAGGCCGATCCGCAAACCGGCAAACCGGTGCTGGCCTATTTCGAAAACTTATATCCGCTGACTCCGGAAAGCTGGCAGGGCCGCGAACAAGAGGTGCTGAGCCTGACCGATAAAGCGGCCATCGCTGAACTGCATGAGCGCCAGCCGTACCGCCTGATGTCGTGGCGGGACGCGCCGCGCGAGCTGTCGTTCCGCCGCTTTTTTGAAGTCACCGGGCTGGTGGGGATGCGGGTGGAGGACGACGCGGTGTTTGATGACACCCACCGGCTGATCCTCGAGCTGGTGCATTCCGGCGCGGTGGATGGATTGCGCATCGACCACGTCGACGGGCTCGCCGATCCCAAAGCCTATGTGGAAAAACTGCGCCAGCAGGCCGGGCCGGATTGCTACATCACCGTGGAAAAAATCCTCGGCAAGGGCGAGCATCTGCCTCAGGACTGGCCGATTTCCGGCACCACCGGCTACGAGTTTATTTCGTCGCTATCCGAAGTGCTGGTGGACGACGAGCAAATTGACGCGCTGCGCGACGTCTACCACAGCGTGGTGGGCCAGCCGGTGGATATCAAAGCCGAATTGCGCGCCGCCAAACTGCTGATGGTGGATCGCAATTTCGAAGGGGAGTTCACCCGGCTACTCAACCTGGCGGTCACTATTGCCGAAGCGGAAGGCGTGGCGCTTGATGAGCCCACTATCCGGGCGGCGCTGCGTGAACTGCTGATCGCCTTCCCGGTGTATCGCACCTACGGCACGCTACAGGGGATGCCAGAGGAAGGGCAGGCGCTACTGGCGAAAATCATTGATAAGGTGAAAGCCAGCGAGTTTGCGCCCGAGCCGGCGGCGCTTGATTTCCTGACCCGAGTGCTGCATGGCGAGGTATCCGCTGGCGCGTCGGACACCGCCGGGCACTTTCGCACCCGCTTCCAGCAGTTAACCGGCCCGCTGATGGCCAAATCGGTGGAGGACACGCTGTTCTTCCGCCAGAACATGGGGCTGGCGCTCAATGAAGTTGGGGCCGAGCCGGTACAGCGCGCGTTTTCGCTCGACCGCTTCCACAAAGAGATGAAAACCCGGCTGGAACGCCAGCCGGATGCGATTTCCAGCACCTCGACCCATGACACCAAACGTGGTGAAGACGCCCGCGCCCGGCTGTACACGCTCACCGAAGCGCCGCAGCTGTGGGATGAATGTTTCGCCCGCTGGCGGCAGATGAACCAGACCAAAGTGGTGTTTCTTAACGATGGCACCGCGCCGCGCGGCGTGGACACCTGGATGCTGTATCAGGCGCTGGCGGGAGTGTGGCCCGCCACGCTGCAACCCGATGATGAAGCGGGCATCCGGGCGCTGGAGGCGCGTTTTCTGGAGTTTGTCGAAAAGGCGTTGCGTGAAGCCAAGCTGCGCACCGACTGGGTCGACAGCAACGAAGCCTATGAAAACGCGGTGCTGGATTACGCCCGGCATATGCTGGATCCGGCGAATCAGACTTTCCTGCAGGATTTTTACGCGGGGCTCCAGCCGTTTATCCACGCGGGCCTGGTCAACAGCTTGACTCAGACGGTGATCAAACTGACCGCGCCGGGCGTGCCGGATATCTATCAGGGCAGCGAGGCGCTCAACTTCAGCCTGGTTGACCCGGATAACCGCCGCGACCCGGATTTCGCTACCCTGGAACGGATGCTGGACGACGAGCGCCCCAACTTCAGCGCCGAAGAGAACTGGCTCAGCGGCCAGGTGAAACAGCGGGTCATCGCGCATGTGCTGCGATTGCGTCAGCAAAAACCGCTGCTGTTTCGCCGCGGTGACTATCTGACGCTGGCGGCCTCGGGTAAACGGGCGGATAACGTCATCACCTTCGCCCGGGCGCAGGATGACGATGCGCTGATCGTTATCGCCCCGCGGCTGGTATTTAGCGCGCTGCACGGCGGCTTTGAGTTGCCCCATACCGAACTCTGGACGGAGACGGAAATCCGGTTGCCGGAACGGCTGGCTAACCAGCGCTATCGCGACATTCTTAGCGGAAAAGAGATCTTACTGACGGACCGCATCGACCTTAATTCGGTCGATTCCTGTTCATCCGTCTTGCTGCAACGGGTTAACTCTTCTGAAAGCTAAAACGTTAGCCGCTGCATTTGCTGAAATTTCTGGTTCCAAGAGAGGGATTCATGTCTAAAGGTAAACCGTTTGAAATCCTGGCGGGGCACGCACACCAGCTCGGTGCCAACTACGATGGCGAAGGCGTAAACTTTGCGATTTTCTCCGCCCATGCGCAACGTATTGAACTGTGTCTTTACGATCCCACCGGTAAAGTTGAAATTGCCCGGCGCGATCTGCCGGAATGTACCCACGAAGTGTGGCACGGCTACGTGCCGGGCCTGAAGCCTGGCGCGTTGTACGGCTTTCGCGTTCATGGTCCTTACGATCCGGAGAATGGCCACCGCTTCAACCCCAATAAACTGCTGCTCGACCCCTACGCCCGAGATCTGGTGGGCGACCTTGAGTGGAACGAAGCCCATTTCGCCTACGACCTCTATCATGAGGATAAGGACCTGACCTTTGACGAGCGCGACAGCGCGCCGTTTACCCCAAAATGCCGGGTTATCGATCCTAATGAGTTTAACTGGCACGATCAGAACCGCCCGACCGTTCCGTGGCCGAAAACCGTGATCTACGAAACCCACGTCAAAGGGTTTACCCAGCTTAATTCCGCGCTGCCGGAAGAGATGCGCGGCACCTACGACGGTATGAGCCATAAATCCACCGTTCAGTACATTAAGAGCCTCGGCGTTACCTCGGTGGAGCTGTTGCCGGTGCACTGGTTCCCGGACGACCAACACCTGCTGGAGCGCGGGCTTAAAAACTTCTGGGGCTATAACTCGCTGGGCTTTTTCGCGCCCGCCTCGCGCTACTTTGGGCCGCGCGGCATCCAGGGCTTCCGCGATATGGTGCGCGCTTTCCACGACGAGGGCATCGAAGTGATCCTCGACGTGGTGTACAACCACACCGCCGAGGGTAACGAACTGGGCCCGACGCTGTCGTTTAAGGGTATCGACAACTTCTCCTATTATCGCACCATGCCCGATCAGCACCGCTATTACATCAACGATACCGGGACCGGTAACACGGTAAACACCTCCCATCCACGCGTATTGCAGATGGTGATGGATTCCCTGCGTTACTGGGCGGATTCGATGCATATCGACGGTTTTCGTTTCGACCTGGGCACCATCCTTGGCCGTGAGCCGGAAGGCTTTGACCAGCGCGGCGGCTTCTTCGACGCCATCATGCAGGACCCGAAACTCTCCCGCCTGAAGCTGATTGGCGAACCCTGGGACATTGGTCCCGGCGGCTATCAGGTGGGCGGCTTCCCGCCGGGCTGGGCGGAGTGGAACGACAAATACCGCGATACGGTGCGCGAATACTGGAAGGGCGATAACGTCTCAACCGATTTCGCCGCGCGTTTGCTGGGGTCCGGCGATCTCTACGATCAGCGTGGCCGCCGCCCGTGGGCCAGCGTTAACTTTATTACTGCCCATGACGGCTTCACCCTCAACGACCTGGTGTCGTACAACGAGAAGCACAACGAGGCCAACGGCGAAGATAATAACGACGGCCACAACGATAATCGCTCGTATAACTACGGCGCGGAAGGCCCGACCGACGACGAAGGCATTAACGCGGTGCGCGAGCGCCAGAAACGTAACTTCCTCGCCACGCTGTTCTTCTCCCACGGCACGCCGATGCTGCTGGCGGGGGACGAATTTGGCCGCAGCCAGATGGGCAATAACAACGGTTACTGTCAGGACAGCGAGATCTCCTGGATCCACTGGGACAACCTGCCGGCGTCCAGCGAAGCGCTGCGCGAGTTCACGCGCCATCTGATCAAACTGCGCGCCGAGCAGCCGCTGCTGCGCCGCGATAACTGGCGCGACGGCATGGTGATCGAATGGTTCAACGCCGGCGGCGGCCCGCAGCAACCGGAACAGTGGGACGAAGGGTCAACCCTGGGGGTATACATTGGCCGCACCGACTTCCAGACTGAAGAGGGTATCTGGCACGACATTCTGATACTGTTCAACCCGTTTGAGGGCAACGTGCCGTTCCGCATCCCACAGTTCGGCGAAGGCGGCTGGGTGCTGGAACTGAGCACCTCCGAGACGGTAGAGCCGGGTCTGGTGATCACCAAAGAGAAGGATTTTGAACTGGAAGGGCGCAGTATGGCGCTGTTCAGAAGGCCGTAAAATTTAACATTATCCTTATAGTTAACAATAGGATAGATCTACAAAAAAACCGGATTGTCCTGCCAGACTAGCCGGTTTTTTTATATCTCGGAGCTGACTATTATGTCGGGAAATATATTTTCCCTGTCTTCAAAATGGCTGCTTTTAATTAAATTCCAGCCTGGCAAAATCCTGTTCCAGCGATATTTGCAGGTGCCGATCGTCACCAGTGATATAAAGATATCTTAAATTAAACTATGGGACTGACATCACACTTTTGCCATAGCCATATTGTCTTACGATCGCTGGCTGTTACATTACCTGCAAATGGATTGTTACTGCATTGGCAGGCGAAACCTGATTTCTGGCTTATGTCGGAGGTCGGGTTTTTTTGTTTTCCGGGGTTCAGATGAAAATCGCCAAGATTCTTAATAATAACGTGGTGGTTGTACTCGATGAACATCAGCGCGAGCAGGTCGTGATGGGGCGTGGGCTGGCATTCCAGAAACGTGCTGGCGAAGACCTGGATGAAACCAAAATCGAGAAAGTTTTTGCGTTGCAGGATGCGGGTATGGCGGGACGGCTTTATGAGTTGTTAAGTCAAATTCCGTTGGAGGTCATTACCACCTGTGATCGTATTATTGAAATGGCGCGTCAACGTTTGGGGAAATTACAGGACAGTCTTTACATTACGCTAACGGATCATTGTCATTTTGCTATTGAGCGTCATAAAAATGGTGTGCCAATAAAGAATGTTTTGCTGTGGGAAATAAAACGCCTTTACCCAAAAGAGTATGAAATTGGGCAGGAAGCGCGCGCGATGATCCATCGTCGTCTTGGGGTGGAATTACCGGAAGATGAGTCAGGATTTATCGCTCTGCATCTGGTTACCGGGCAGCTTAATAGTGAAATGCCGGAAGTCATGCATATTACCCATGTGATGCAGGAGATTTTGCAGATCGTTAAGTATCAGTTGCGGTTGGAATATCAGGAAGAGTCATTGAGTTATCACCGGCTGGTCACTCATCTGAAATTTTTTGCGCAACGCATGATGACCCGTACCGTGGTGCCAGATGACGATTTTTCTCTTCATTCGGCAGTCAAAGAGAATTACACCGTCGCCTGGCGATGCGCAGAAAAAGTTGCAAAGCATTTGCATCAGAAATATCAGCGAGATTCGACAACCGAAGAAATTATGTTTCTCGCAATACACATTGAACGGGTAAGAAAAGAAGGGCGATAGCGCCCGGCGATTACGCCACCTTTGGATTGTTACTGCACTATGCAGGCAAAACCTGAACGCAGACTTCATCGTCAGCGCTCGGGTTTTTTTTTATCCGCAGTATTCAACAATTGAAGTAAGGGAAAGCGAATATGGGCTATCAAACACTGGCGAAAGAAATTCTTAGCCATGTTGGGGGGAAAGAGAATATTGCCAGTCTCATCCATTGTGCGACCCGGCTGCGATTTAGATTAAAAGACAGCGCGCTGGCGGATGCTGAAGGCCTGAAAGCAAAGCCGGGTATCATCATGGTGGTGGAGAGTGGTGGCCAGTTTCAGGTGGTAGTCGGTAACCATGTGGGTGAAGTTTGTCAGGCGGTGCGCGCTGAGGCGGGTATTACGGATGACACGCCTGTCAGCGGTGAAACTAAACAAAAAAGCTCGTTGCTCAGTAGCGCTATCGATATTATCTCTGCGATTTTTACGCCGTTTATCGGCGTGATGGCGGCATCCGGCATTTTAAAAGGGTTGCTGGCACTGGGCGTGGTTGCCGGCCTGTTCAATACCGACAGCGGGACTTATAAAATACTCTTCGCAGCAAGCGATTCGCTGTTCTATTTCTTCCCGATTATTCTGGGCTATACGGCGGGCAAAAAATTTGGCGCAAGCCCCTTCGTCACAATGGCGATTGGCGGGGCATTAACACATCCGCTGATGATCCAGGCTTTTGAGGCAACCCGGCTACCTGGCGCGCCGGTTGAATACTTCTTTGGTATACCGGTGACCTTTATCAATTACAGCGCTTCTGTTATTCCGATCATTATCGCAGCCTGGGTAACTAGCCATATTGAACGTCGCTGTAGCCCACTTTTCCCGTCTGCCGTGCGTAATTTCTTTACGCCGCTGGTGTGTATCGCCGTGGTGACGCCACTGACCTTTCTGGTCATCGGCCCGCTGGCGACCTGGCTAAGCCAGATACTGGCTCATGGCTACCAATGGATCTATAACCTCGCGCCCTGGTTGGCTGGCGGTGTGATGGGCGCGATCTGGCAGGTATGCGTGATCTTCGGTCTGCACTGGGGACTCGCGCCATTAATGATCAACAACCTGACCGTATTTGGGCACGATTCTATGGTCCCTATGTTGCTTCCGGCGATTATGGGGCAGGTCGGTGCCGCGCTGGGCGTATTCCTGCGTACCCGTGACGCGCGGTTAAAGACGCTCGCCGGTTCCGCCGTTTCTGCCGGGATTTTTGGCATCACGGAGCCTGCCGTGTATGGCGTGAACTTGCCTAACCGTCGGCCCTTTATTTTTGGCTGTATCGCTGGCGCATTGGGCGGCGCATTCATCGGTTGGAGCCAGACTCTCGTCTATTCCTTTGGCCTGCCAAGCGTACTTACCTTGCCGCAACTTATTCCGCCCTCTGGACTGGATTTCACCGTATGGGGCGGCGTGATCGGCATGTTCGGCGCGGCGATTCTGGCCTGTGTAATGACATGGTTTGCCGGGCTGCCTGCGGAAAAACCGAAAGATGAAGCGGTTATCGTGGAAAAAGCAGGTGAAAACGACGTGCTTGCCCCATTAAGCGGAACGGTGCTGCCGCTGGAAAATGTGCCTGACGCGACCTTTTCAAGCGGACTTTTAGGGCAGGGCGTCGCCATTATTCCAAACGATAACCGTGTCATCGCGCCGTTTGACGGTGAAGTCGCCTCGCTGTTTCAGACTAAACATGCCATCGGAATTCTAAGTGAAAGCGGGGTGGAGGTGCTGATCCATGTGGGTATCGACACCGTAAAACTGGATGGTCAGCATTTCACCGCACACGTTAAACCTGGCGATAAAGTGCGGGCTGGCGACCTGTTGCTTGAATTCGATCGTCAGGCGATCCGCAGTGCGGGTTATGACCTCGCCACGCCAGTTATTATCAGTAACAGCGATGACTTCCGGAACGTCGAAACGGCAAATACCAGCACCATCACAATGGGTACGCGACTGTTATCCCTTAGTCGCTAAAAAATGGAGAAGAACATGAAAGTATTTCCAGAAACATTCTTATGGGGCGGTGCCATTGCGGCGAATCAGGTTGAAGGCGCATGGCAGGAGGACGGCAAAGGCCCTTCCACCTCGGATATGCAACCCTGGGGCATCCTGGGCGCGACGCGCGAACGTACACCAGGTGACAGCAATATCAAAGATATCGCCATCGATTTTTACCGTCGTTACCCGGAAGATATCGCGCTGTTTGCTGACATGGGTTTTACCTGTCTGCGCGTCTCTATTGCCTGGACGCGGATTTTCCCGAACGGCGATGAAAATACGCCTAACGAGGCGGGGCTGGCGTTTTACGACAACTTGTTTGATGAATTGGCAAAACACAGCATTACGCCGCTGGTCACGCTGTCCCATTATGAAATGCCCTGGGGTCTGGTAAAACAGTACGGCGGTTGGGGAGATCGTCAGACGATTGATTTCTTCGAACGCTATGCCCGCACCGTTTTCTCTCGTTACCAGGACAAAGTAAAGCTGTGGCTCACGTTTAATGAAATCAATATGGCACTCCATGCACCGTTAACCGGCGTTGGCTTGCCGGAAAACAGCAGCGAGTCGGAGATCTATCAGGCCATCCATCACCAGTTAGTGGCCAGTGCCCGGGCTGTGTGCGCCTGCCATGAAATTATTCCCGACGCCAGAATCGGCAACATGCTGCTCGGTGCGTTGATGTATCCGCTAAGTTGCAAACCGGAAGATGTATTAAAAGCGCAGCAGGAAAACCATGGCTGGCAGTTCTTTGGCGATGTGCAGTGCCGCGGCAACTATCCAGGCTATATGCAACGTTACTTCCGGGAAAACAATATCGTGCTGGAAGTGACACCGCAGGATCGTGAAGACCTGCGGACTACCGTAGATTTTGTTTCCTTCAGCTACTACATGACCGGTTGCGTTACCACCGATGATGAGCTGAATAATCAGGCGCGCGCAAATATTCTCAATATGGTGCCAAACCCGCATCTGAAAAGCTCTGAGTGGGGATGGCAGATCGATCCGATAGGCCTGCGCACCCTGCTCAATGAACTCTGGGACCGCTATCAGAAACCGTTATTCATTGTCGAAAACGGCCTGGGCGCCAAAGACAGCCTTAATGCAGATGGCGAAATAATTGATGATTACCGCATCAGTTATCTCAACGACCATCTGGTACAGGTCCGTGAAGCGATTGACGATGGCGTTGAGGTGATGGGGTATACCTCCTGGGGGCCGATTGATTTGGTGAGCGCCTCGAAAGCTGAAATTTCCAAGCGCTACGGATTTATTTATGTCGATCGCGACGACGAGGGCAATGGTACGCTGAAGCGTATTCCTAAAAAAAGTTACTACTGGTATCAGCAGGTTATTAATAGCCGGGGTGCCGCACTGAAATAAATTTAGTCGAAATACCATAGGGCGCGATGACTTTTTAAGTAATTGCTCCCTTTGTTAATCAAGGCCCGACTTCGGGAGGGCTTTATTTTGTCTCGCGCAGGGATGCCGGAAATACTATTCGGCCAGCCTGCACATGAATTATTCAACGATCAGTTTAGAACATCCTCTACTTTAACCGTGCAATAGGCATTTAAAATGAATAAAAAGTTGGCACATTTTTCTTTATCTCTGTTCGCGCTTTTACCAGGTTTGACATTTGCTGATACCACATCGCTACAAGATTATGTTCCCGTTGAGGACCGTCTGGCAAAACTTGAAGCGGATAACGATAAACTTAAAGATTTTAACTTTGCAGGCTATTTCCGCGGCGGCTGGGAAACGGCGGCAAACGGAACCACTAATGCGACAGTCACAGTGGGTAAAGGCGTTACGCCATCTGGTATCAGCTATGAAAGGCCTAACTGGGCACAGGGGGCGCTGGGGCGTTACGGTAACGAATTTTATGGCTGGTACGATCTGATTTTTTCACAGCGTTTTTATAATAAAGACGGTGTTTCAATGAAAGCGGTAGTGATGCTGGATGGCTCTATCGATCTTGACAGCAGCAATAACAACTTTGCTAAATCGGAAGGCAATGATATTTCATTTGGCAAAATGTACCTCGAAACTAAAGGATTGGTGCCGAATCATCCAGAGGCCCTGTTCTGGGTAGGACGAAATCAGCTTCCTGCTAAAGAAATTCTGATGTTCGACTGGAAATATGCGTATACCGCGGAAGGGGGCGGCGCAGGTATTCAAAATCTGAGCATTGGACCCGGCGCGCTCGACCTTGCCGTTGGCCGTAATGATTACAAGGTGTTCAAAACCAACCTGAGCGGCAGTACTAACGTAGCCACGAATACCGTACAGATGCGGTATAACAATATTAAACTCGCACAGGATTTAACCCTAGGTTTCCATGGCGATTACACCATGGCGAATCCATCGGACACACAAAAACAGCGTGCGGCGGACGGGGAGATTTTTGATCTCAAAGATGCCTTCCTGGCTGGCGTGGCATTAAAGAAAACGCAAACCGATAAAAGCTTTAATGAACTCATCTTTCAGGTGGCTAATAACGGAATGGCAACCAATATGAGCCGTATTCATGGCGCCAATCCCTATCTTGGACACAGTGACAATTATTTCGGCGAACAAAGTGGTGGCGTACTTTATCGCGCAGTAACCCAGGGTGAGAATTTTATCGGCGATCATTTTGGTATTGTTCATGCGATAGCCTTTGGTAAGGCCAGTGATATTGCCGATCCTGAAACCTTTGCTCCTCATTCAGATATCACCTTTATCCGCTCCGCTATTCGGCCTGCCTATATCTGGGAAAATTATAATCAGACCGGCGTGGAACTGGGCTATTTTAAACAGGACAGCAAACAGTACGGTGAAACCCTTATCGAGTCCGGATATAAAACCACGTTTTTCCATTCAATCCGCTTCGAAAAAAGCAGCTTCGGTTTATTGCCTGAAATACGTTTTTATGCCACGTATCTCAAAGCTATTGATAACCAACTTGATAATGTCGTTTTCTCTGATAACAAAGACGATCAGTGGAAGTTCGGTATTTCAGCAAATGTGATGTTTTTCTGATTACCAGAAAAACACGCTGGTATAAATAAGGAGAAATAAATGAAACGTAGTTTATTATCTGCACTGATTGGCGTAGCTTGCCTTGCAACGACGGCTGGCTCAGCGGCCTGGGCAGCGCCGGAAAAACCGAATATCGTTTATATCATCGTTGACGATCAGCGTTACGATGCGATGGGCTTCGTTAACAGCGATGCGGTAACGCCGAATATGGACGCGATGGCCAAAGACGGCACTTACTTTAAAAATGCTTTTGTCACCACTTCGCTATGCGGACCGAGTCGCGCCAGCATCCTCACAGGGATGTATGCCCACAATCACGGCATGGTTGATAACAATAAAAACGACAAAGTTTATGATCTGAACTTCTTTCCTCAGCGCCTTAAAGAAGCGGGTTATCAAACAGGGTTCTTTGGTAAATGGCATTTTGGCGGTGTAGAAAAAGAAGCGAAGCCGGGGTTTGCCGGGTTTGATAAGTGGGTTGGCTTTATTGGTTCAAACTCGCAAGGGAATTATTACCCTGTGAATGAATTCGGCGGCGCGTCCGAACTGAACGTTGATGGAAAAGTCGTTAAACAGAAAGGCTATATTACCGATGAGCTGACCGACTATGCCGTTGACTGGTTGGATCACAGGGACAAATCAAAACCCTTTATGCTCTATTTAGGCCATAAAGGTGTCCATGCTGATTTCTTGCCTGCACCGCGCCATATCGGCAAGCTAAAAGGTAAGGTGTTCAAGAAGCCGGATTCGTGGGTGAATAACGCGGAAAACTATCAGGGTAAACCGCGTTGGGTTAAAGATCAGCGTAATAGCTGGCATGGGATCGATTTCCCTTATATGGAAAAGCTTGATTACAACGAATGGCTACAAAGCTATTACGAAACCTTAATGTCCGTTGATGAAAGCGTAGGGCGTGTTCGTCAGTATCTTAAAGAGCATAACCTGGATAAAAACACCATTATTATGGTGATGGGCGATAATGGCTTTATGTTTGGCGAGCATGGACTGATCGATAAGCGTAATGCGTACGAAGAGTCGATCCGTGTCCCGCTGATTGCCAGCGGCCCCGGTTTTGATGCTGGTCGGGTCGTTGATGATGTTGTCGCAAATATCGACATTGCGCCAACGTTGCTCGAAGCCGCAGGTTTGCCAAAACCAAAAGACTATGACGGTTCTAGCTTCCTGTCTCTGGGCAGTGGAAAAGCCCCAGCAGAGCCAAGAAGTAAAACCTTCGTGTATGAATACTTCTGGGAATATAACTTCCCTTACACTCCCACCACCTTTGCTATTCGCGGTGAGCAATATAAGTACATTAACTATTATGGCGTCTGGGATACTGAAGAGCTTTACGATCTGAAAGCAGATCCTAAGGAAATGCATAACCTGATCAATTCCACCGATCCACAGATCGTTAAGGTTAAACAGGATCTGCGTCAGGAACTGTTTGCCAAACTTGGCGACCATAACGGTGAAAATATTATTCCTTATAACGCAAAACTGTCGGAAGGGATCGTTCAGCGTTATGAAGACAAAGGTAACGGCGTTAAATCGGCAGACTTCCCGCAAAACTGGATGCGTCCATATGGTCCTAAAGACAAATATGTCGGATTCCTGCCGGATACCCCGGGCAAAGCGGAAAGGTTGCAGAAAATGAGTGAAGCGATGGATAAAACTCAGGACTTCATTAAAGAAAATTACATGAAAGAAGCAAAATAAACGCAAACCGGAGGAGAGCAATCTCCTCCTTTTTAGGGTAAAAAATGAAATTATCTCATTGGCTACTATTTATTCTTTTCTTCTCAGGGCTCTCTTTCGCGCAGAGTCTGGATATCCTTGCGCAATCACTTGCCCGGCAAATGGGGGTGCCTGAAAAATACCGGCAGACGGAGTTGAGCGCTCATGTCACACTCCCCGTACTACCTGAATCAACGCTGGTTTTTAATCGTTACAATGGTATCGCTTTTGATGATTATGGAACGTCATTACCCTTTGCGATGTTTATCTCGCCCGTCACTGAGACGGCTACCGTGAATTTTTACCAGCAGCGGTTGCCGCACTTCCATAAAACCATGCGTAATAATGCGGTTATTTATTTTGCAGAACAAACCGGGCCAGTCGATAACCATCCGGTGGATAATCTCGATAAAGTGTGGGTAGAAATACAGCCATACACGATAGACGGCGTTGCCGTTACCCTGGTGAAAATGAATTATCGCTTGCCTGAAACGCAATAAATATTTTGCCGCAAGCCGATTTTATTTCCCTGCCTGACTCGATGGCGAAAGCAGGGAAAATTTCACTCTGACTTATCGCGCTTTGATCAGGGTACGCATTTCTCTTTTAATTCGCGTGGGTGTTGTCTGTTTTTCCAGCAAGTTGAGTATCCGTTGAAACTTCGGAACCACATGATGTAAGTGAATAGCGAAGCCGTCGCAAAGATAGTTTTTATTCGGTTTCCCATCGCTTGATAGTTCAAAGCGATGCTTAGGGCATCCACCGTTACAGACGGATTTGACCGGACACTGAAGGCAATCTCTGCTAATGTGGGTCGCTTTCCTGGCACCAAAATCCAGATTTTGCGGCGAGTTAACCATATCGGCAATATCCGTCACATTAATATTTCCCAATTTATTTTCCGGATAGACGAAATGGTCGCATGAGTAAACATCGCCATTGGATTCGACGATCAAATTACCACCACAGGTTTCGTTAATAACACAGGCGCTTTGCATCCCGTTCATTTTTGTCAGGGTTTGTTCGAAATTCATGACGAACGTCTGGCCCAAATCGTTAACGGCCCATTCATCAAAAATGGCATTAAGGAATTTACCCCACGCCGCAGCGGGTACTGACCATGCCTCAACCGCGCATTGCTCAGAAAAATCAGGTTTGATTAACGTAAGGCCATTTTGATCCGGCTGCGCCGCACGTCGCTCTACCAGAGGAATAAATTGCATGTAACGGCTGCCGATTCTTTTCAGGAACCGGTAGACATCGAGCGGGCGCTGAACATTTTTTGCATTAACCACCGTCAGGGTATTAAATTCCACTTTATGACGTTTGAGCGTTTCGACGCCAGTAATCACACTATCAAAGGTACTTTTTCCGGAGCGCGTTAATCGGTATTGGTCATTACTTATGCGATCGCCATCAATAGAAATACCTACCAGAAAGTGATGTTCTTTGAAGAATGTTGCCCATTCGTCATTGAGGTTTATACCATTAGTCTGGAAGAAATTATTGATGGTCTTTTTTCCCCGATACAATTCCTGTAACCGTACCGCTTCACGATAAAAGTCGATACCCAACATTGTTGGCTCGCCGCCCTGCCACAGGAAATCAACCACATCGGCTCGCTGAGCCTGGATATTTTTTTTAATGTAATTTTCCAGCGTCTGGTTATCCATCCGCCAGTTCTGTTTTCGCTCCGGATATAAATGCTCTTTTTCAAGATAAAAGCAGTAAGTGCAATCAATGTTGCAGACTGAACCGGAGGGCTTTGCCATTAACTGAAAATTTTGGATTGTCTGACGCATGACTTACGCTGCCTTTTTATTGATCCTGAAAGGGTAATGCTCATCGTCACGCCTGAATGAATTAGTGATGTACCGGTATTTCGCTATTCAAGTAGGGCCTGGCAACAAGCAAAAAAAAACCAGACAGACCTCTGAGAAGTCTGTCTGGTTTTGCCTGCTCGTCGCAGTCACAATCCTTTTTTGTGAACTTATCACGCAAGGACGAAGTTACAACGCAGGGGGCGGAATTTTGTGATAGGGCCCACAAAAATGACGGTGGTCTACAAAGGCCCGATCAAGGACGATCAACCCACTGAGGGCCAGGTCGTCGATATTCTGGAAACCAGCGGTTAATTACGCCGGGCGCACCTTACGGCGAGAATCCAGCGATATCAGCGCCACCGATGACAGGATTAACAGCGTGCCCAGCCAGTCCGGCAGGGTAAACGAAATCCCCAACAGCGCCAGCGACAGTAGCGCGCTGCTCAGGGGTTCCGCGCAGCTCAGAATGCTGGCTTTCGGGCCGCCGATCATCTGCGCGCCTTTCAGGTAAATACTGAAGGTGAGGGCGGTGCCGACTACCACCAGATAGAAAAACGCCATCAGCACGTGGCTGTTAATGGTGACGCCGCTGTGCTGGCTGATATAGAACGGCAACAGCGCCGCGCCGCCAATCAGCATACTCCAGCCGACGATCGGCAGCGTGCCGTACTGGCCGATAAGCTTAGAGGGATAGGTGGTATAAAACGCGGCGGCAAACGCCGAGGCGATGCCCCAGAACAGCGCGGCACCGGATATCGACAGCGAAGTCGGGTTGCCGTGGGTGACCAGCAAAAAGGTGCCGATAAGCGATGTCGCCACCGCCATCATCACATAGCGCGACGGGCGTTTTTTCAGAATGGCGGCAAACCACATTACAATGATGGTCGGCGACAGGAACTGCAAAATGGTGGCCGTCGCGGCGTTGGATTTTTCAATGGCGACCAGAAAGGTAAACTGGACCAGCAGCGCCCCGAAAAGGGAAAAAATAATCAGGCTGATGGCGTCGCGGCGGATTTTGAACATCGCGAAGATGTGATCGCCCTGCATAAAAGAGAGCGTCAACAGAATGAATCCGCTAAACAGCAGGCGGATCATGGTCAAAAACGGTGCGGATATCTGGCTTTGCTCCATAATGTACTGCGCGGCCACACCGGAACTTCCCCAGAATATGGCGGCGAGCAGAACATACAGCATCCCTTTTTTTGCGTAACTCATTTGTTTCCCGGCGGTGATGTTAATAAGCCGCCAAAGCATAACATAATATTAATAATGAATGCGTTAAGCGCGACGCCGCAAATGCCCTGCAAACTTTAAGGGGGTAAAAAAACCGCCACGGTTTTCGCCAGGCGGTTTTTTTATACTGAAATTATTTCACGGCCTGTTGCGCGTTTTCCATGGCCTGTTTTTCTGAGGCGGAGAGAATCGCTGCCTGGCGCTGCTGTTCCGCCAGGTAACAGGTATCACGGCTGATGCCTTTGGCCTCGCAATCCGCCTGGCGCTGCGCGGCGCTGGAGCAGCCAGCGACTAAACCGACAAACGCGATACTCGTTGCCATCATCATTAACTTTTTCATTATTTAACCTTCTCTGCAATTATCCTGATAATTCAGGTGTGAAACTAAGATAATTTTCCAGAGTCGTCATTACCCATCGGATTAATACGAATATCCGCTTATCTATTATGGATTTTAATTATTTTAGCCTTGCGTTATTAAAATGATAACAATAAATAATAGTGAAATTTACAGCGTGTTTTTTTCGTTCATTTATTATTAGCTGATTAATGACAATCGCTCAGTTTATCGTAACGGCGAGCATCCGGCGCACAGACTGGCGTTGACGCTTTCGCCACCCTTTTAAAACCGTGCTATGATGCGTTTTTATCCATAACTCCCTGTCACTGTTCATTAATACGACGTTTATGAAAGATACTGGCGATCAATCCCCGAAAGAGACTTCCCAAACTATTGGCAACGCATTGCGCCGTCGCCCGCTGGCGCGCGTGAAATTGTCTGAAATGGTGGAAGAAGAACTGGAGCAAATGATCCGCCGCCGCGAGTTTTCCGAAGGCGAGCAACTCCCGTCGGAACGCGAGTTAATGACCTTTTTCAACGTTGGCCGTCCATCGGTGCGTGAAGCGCTGGCGGCGCTGAAGCGTAAAGGGCTGGTGCAGATCAATAACGGCGAGCGCGCCCGCGTATCGCGACCCTCCGCAGATACCATCATCAGCGAACTCTCCGGCATGGCCAAAGATTTCCTGGCGCATCCCGAGGGCATCGGCCATTTTGAACAGTTGCGCCTGTTCTTTGAATCCAGCCTGGTGCGTTATGCCGCCGGGCACGCGACCGATCAGCAGGTCGAACGGCTGGCGAAAGCGCTGGAGCTTAACAGCCAGTCGCTGGATGATAACGCCGCGTTTATCCGTTCCGACGTTGAATTTCACCGCGTGCTGGCCGAAATCCCCGGTAACCCGATCTTTATGGCGATCCACGTCGCCCTGCTCGACTGGCTGATTGCCGCGCGTCCTGCGGTGCCGGATGAGGAGCTCTACCAGCATAATAACGTGAGCTATCAGCAGCATATCGTTATCGTCGAGGCGATCCGCAACCGCGATCCCGACGCGGCGGATCGGGCGCTGCATGACCATCTCAACAGCGTATTCGCTGCCCGTCACGCTTACCAGCAAAGCAAAAAATCCCGCAAGAAAGCGTAACGATCGTTTAGTGAAGTCGATCCCAATCTGAATCTTTTCCTGCAAAATGGCGCGTTGGTGTGCTGGTATAACAGGTATAAAGGTATATAGTTACGTCACATTCATCATTCATGAGGTTGCTATGTCCGCCACATTAAAAGGGGTTATGCCCGCGCTGCTTACGCCGTTTGATCAACACCAGAGACTGGATACCGAAAGCCTGCGCCGGCTGGTGCGGTTTAATATCGATCAGGGGATCGACGGGCTGTACGTTGGCGGTTCAACCGGCGAAGCTTTCGTCCAGAACATCGCCGAGCGCGAAGAAGTGCTTGAAATTGTTGCTGAAGAAGCCAAAGGCCGCATTACGCTGATTGCCCACGTCGGCACCGTCAGCACCGGGGAAAGCCAGCAGTTAGCCGATGCCGCCAGCCGTTACGGCTACGATGCTGTCTCAGCGGTGACGCCGTTTTACTATCCGTTCAGCTTTGAAGAGCATTGCGATCACTATCGCGCCATTATTGATTCAGCGAATGGATTGCCGATGGTGGTGTATAACATCCCGGCACTCAGCGGGGTTAAGCTGAGCCTCGAGCAAATCAATACGCTGGTCACGCTGCCTGGCGTCGGCGCGCTGAAGCAGACCTCCGGCGATCTGTACCAGATGGAGCAGATCCGCCGCGCCCATCCGGATCTGGTGCTGTACAACGGCTATGACGAGATTTTCGCCTCCGGCCTGCTGGCGGGCGCTGACGGCGGTATCGGCAGCACCTATAACATTATGGGATGGCGCTATCAGGGTATTGTAAAAGCGCTGAAGGAAGGAAATATCGCTCAGGCGCAGCGGTTGCAGACCCAGTGTAACCAGGTAATTGATCTGCTGATTAAAACCGGCGTATTCCGCGGCCTGAAAACAGTGTTGCACTATATGGACGTGGTGGCCTCGCCGCTGTGCCGTAAACCCTTCGCGCCGGTAGATGAAAAATATCTGCCTGAACTGAAAGCCTTAGCGCAGCAGCTCCAACAAGAAAAACAACAACAGCAATAAAAATACCGGATGCCGGAGCCATCCGGCACCTACCCTACAAGACGCGTTTCGGGAGACTCCTATGAGTATCACGACCCAAACTATCCCGTGGTATCGCCATCTCAACCGCAGCCAGTGGCGGGCATTTTCCGCCGCCTGGTTAGGCTATTTACTTGATGGCTTCGATTTTGTCCTGATTGCCCTGGTGCTGACTGAAATTCAGGGCGAATTCGGTTTAACGACGGTACAGGCCGCCAGCCTGATCTCCGCCGCGTTTATTTCCCGCTGGTTCGGCGGCCTGATGCTGGGCGCCATGGGCGACCGCTACGGGCGGCGTCTGGCGATGGTCTCCAGTATCGTACTGTTTTCCGTGGGCACCCTGGCCTGCGGCCTTGCGCCGGGCTACACCACCATGTTTATCGCCCGGCTGGTGATCGGCATGGGGATGGCGGGTGAATACGGCTCCAGCGCCACCTACGTCATTGAAAGCTGGCCGAAGCAGTTGCGTAATAAAGCCAGCGGTTTTTTGATTTCCGGCTTCTCGGTTGGCGCCGTGGTCGCGGCGCAGGTATATAGCCTGGTTGTGCCGGTCTGGGGCTGGCGCGCGCTGTTCTTCATCGGCATTCTGCCGATCATTTTCGCCCTGTGGCTGCGTAAAAATATTCCTGAAGCCGAGGACTGGAAGCAAAAACACGCGGGCAAAGCCCCGGTGCGCACCATGGTGGATATCCTCTATCGCGGCGAGCATCGCGTGCTCAATGTACTGCTGACGATCGTTGCGGCAACCGCGCTGTGGTTCTGCTTCGCCGGTCAGTTAAACAATGCGGCGATTGTGGCCGTGCTGGGTCTGCTGTGCGCGGCGATATTTATCAGTTTTATGGTACAGAGCAGCGGCAAGCGCTGGCCGACCGGCGTCATGTTGATGGTGGTGGTCCTGTTCGCGTTTCTCTACTCGTGGCCGATTCAGGCGCTGTTGCCGACTTACCTGAAAACCGAGCTGGCCTACGATCCGGCCACGGTGGCGCGAGTACTGTTCTTTAGCGGATTTGGCGCGGCGGTAGGCTGCTGCGTGGGCGGCTTCCTGGGCGACTGGCTCGGCACCCGCAAAGCCTACGTGTGTAGCCTGCTGGCCTCGCAACTGCTGATTATTCCGGTGTTCGCCATCGGCGGCAGTAACGTCTGGGTGTTGGGCCTGCTGCTGTTCTTCCAGCAGATGTTGGGGCAGGGGATTTCCGGCATTTTGCCGAAGCTGATCGGCGGCTATTTCGATACTGACCAGCGGGCCGCCGGGCTGGGCTTTACCTACAACGTCGGCGCGCTTGGCGGGGCGCTCGCGCCGATTATTGGCGCGGTGATTGCCCAGCGTCTCGATTTGGGCACCGCGCTCGGTTCGCTGTCATTCAGCCTGACTTTCGTGGTGATCCTGCTGATTGGCCTGGATATGCCGTCCCGGGTTCAGCGCTGGTTGCGCCCCGAAGCCCTGCGCACCCATGATGCCATCGACGGCAAACCCTTTAGCGGCGCGCGGGTAAAAAGCCTAAAGCCGCATGAACTGGTGAAGAGCAAAAGCTAAGGCTTGAGCGCCGCCATGGTTTTCAACTTATTCGCCCGGGCCTGTTCCGGGCGAGCCTGTACCAGCAGGCTGTACAGCACATCCAGCACAAACGCCTGAGCCACTCGCGTAGCCAGCGAGTCACCCTGTAATTCCCCCTGATGATGACCGTTGATTAACACGATGTCGGCCTGCTCCAACAACGGCGTGGCGAGATTATGGGTTAACGCCACGGTGGTTGCGCCCGCCGCTTTCGCCAGACGCAGCGCCTTGACCGTTTCCGGCGATGCGCCGGAATGGCTAATGGCGAAAGCCACCTCATCGGGCCGCAGCAGCGCCGCCTGCATCGCCATCTCATGATTATCCTGTATCGCCACCGCCCGTAAGCCCACGCGCATCAGCTTGTGCTTCATCTCCCGGGCGCTAATTCCCGATGAACCCACGCCGAAAAGGTACACCGACGGGGCGTTTAATAGCGCATCCACCGCGCGCCGTACCTGTTGGGCATCAAGCAGGGTGCGGGTTTGCGTCATTACGCTGTTAACCGTTTCCTGGAGCTTGCCGCTGACCGCGTCCACGTCGTCATCCGGCGTGATATCGGCATCCAGCATCGCGTCGCTGCGCGCCAGTTCGATGGTGAGATCGCGTTTAAAATCCTGAAAGCCGCGAAAACCCAGCAGGCGGCAAAACCGCACGATAGAGGCTTCGCCTGCCTGGGCGTCCTGCGCCAGCCCGGCGACGGTCAGGGTGGTGGCCCGCTGCGGGTTTTGCAAAATAAACTGAGCGATGCGCTGGCTGGTGCGGCTCAGGCTGCTTTGCATCGCTCCAAGGGTGGCGAGGATTTTTCCGGGTTGCAGTGGTGGCATAGTGAAGGTATTAGGTGTGTGAGTCATCACGGTATAGTACTCAAAAAAATGCCGCGACGGGGGACGCGCGGCAAAAGTCTCAACAGAGAAGACGCTTATCACCCGGTAGCAGGGCATCCCGGTGCAATTTAATCACCACTTTTTTGAGCGGCTCGCGACGTGTGTCATGGCAACCCGGCTTGTGCGGCTCGCCGGGCATAAAGATGGCGAACATGCCGGGTTCAAGAGTGAGGCTCTGGGAATTATGGATGTCGTTGCATAACTGGTAATCCTGCTCCGGGTGCCACTCCTCAAGCTGTCGCGCGCTTTCCGCGAGGCCGTAATAAATGGTTTCGCTACCTTCCAGCAGCAGCTGAATATCAATATACGCCCGGTGCAATTCGGCCTTTTTTTCCTGTGGCGGCTGGGTAGTCAACGTCATCACATTCATAAACAGCCGCTCGCCGTCGAGGGTGTAGCTGTCCGGCTGCTTTTGCGCCGGGTTTTCCCTCAGCGCCTGAACGAGGGCATCGTGCAGCGGCCTGGCTAAGCCCGCCGCGGCCAGATGGTCGATATGTCCTGTAATCATCCGTTACTCCTTAGCAAAAAGCGCCGCGCCCAGTAAACCGGCGTCCTGGCGGTAATGAGCGGGGCGCAGTTCTACGTGATACACCGCCGGTTCCTGCATCAGAGCCACGTGGACGCGCTCCAGATAGCCCGGCGCGAGACCGACGCTGCCGCCAATCACCACGCACTGGCAGTCGAAAGCGGCTTTGATATCGGCGATTAAGCGCGCCAGAGTACGGGCGGAACGATCAATAAGCGCCAGCGCCTGCGGATGATCCTGCCGGGCGTGGACAAAAATGGCTTTGGCGTCCAGCCCGGCCAAATCATCGCGCGCCGCAGCGGCGATCCCGCGCCCGGAGGCGATGGCTTCCACGCAGCCGGTGCGCCCGCAGCCGCAGCGCGGACCATGTGGATCGACAAGGGTATGGCCCAGATGTCCGGCCAGGCCGCCGGGCCCTTGTAACAGGGTGCCGCGACTGATAACTCCGCCGCCCACGCCGGTGGATACGGTTAAAAACACCATATCATCGATAGCCGCCGATAGCGCCTGGTACTCTGCCCATGCAGCGGCCTGGGCGTCGTTCAGGGCAATCCCCCGCAAGCCGGTGATGTGAGACAGCGTTTGGGTCAGGGGGAAGTTTTCCAGCCCGCCAAGATTCGCCGGATTAATCGACGTCAGTACCCCATGCTGAATAATGCCGGTGGAAGCGACGGCGAAGCGCGTGGCCCGTGCGGCAAGCGGGGCGACCAGCTCACGCAGCGCCGCTTCCAGCGCTTGCGGCGTTTTGCTGGCGGGCGTTGGCCGTTCGCAACGGGTGATTATCGTTAACTCATCGTCGATTAGCGCCGCTGCCAGTTTGGTGCCGCCAATGTCTATCGCCAGGGTCGTCATTTTTTCACGTCCTGTAACGCGTCCCGGAACCACTGGCAGACATGCTCCAGCCGGGTGATTGCTGAGCCCACGGTGACGGCGAAGGCGCCATGTTGTAGCGCCTGAGCCGCCAGTTCCGGCGAATTGTAGCGGCCTTCCGCCATCACCCGGCAGCCTTTAGCCGCCAGCGCCGACACCAGCGCCAGATCCGGCTCGTTGGGCGTAACGTCGGTGGTATAGCCGGAAAGGGTGGTGCCAATCAGCTCCGCGCCCAACTGGTGGCACTGCAAGCCATCCTCCAGCGAGGAGCAGTCCGCCATCGCCAGCAGGCCGTGATGATGAATACGCGCCAGCAGCGCTTCAACGCTTGTCGGACGCGGACGCGCCGTCCCGTCAAAGGCGATGATGTCGGCGCCTGCGGCGGCAAGGGCATCCACATCCTCGAGCCACGGCGTGATGCGCACCGGGAAGTCCGGCAGGTCGCGTTTAATAATGCCGATAATCGGCGCGCTCACCACGGCGCGCGTGGCGTGCAGGTTATCGATTCCCTCAATGCGCAGCCCCGCCGCGCCGGCCTGTTCCGCCGCCAGCGCCATGGCCGCGACGATCGCCGGCTTATCAAGCGGGCTGCCTGGTACTGGCTGGCAGGAGACGATAAGTCCGCCAAGCGTGTTGATGCGATCTTCGAGTTGAATGAGCAATGACATGATTACTCCACTTAATAAAAAAATATGAAATTACACTCCAAATGAAGATAAAGAGCGGGCTGGTGGGCTGCAACCTTTCATACCAGGTTATGTGAAGTAGGTTGGATTTTGACGCGGGGTTACTCGCCAGCTTTTTGCTCGGCTTTGATTTCGCGGATTAACCGATCGGCATATTCCCCGACAATCATCTCCACGGCTTCGCTGCGGGTGATATTGCTGAGCAGCGCCAGCAGTTCGATTTTTTGCAGGATCGACATTTTCAGCGACAGCGAGACCGCCTTTTTCTTCTCTTTATCCAGCGAAACGTAGCTGACGGTTTCGCTGGATTTGCGTCCGGCGTTGGCGTTCAGCGCCTCGTTCATGCGGCGCAACTGCTTTTTATCCAACAGCCCGGCGTGGGTGAGCTGGTAGGTGTGGTTGGCCTTGCTGTACTTAATTTCCGCCGAATAAAACTCTCTGAGTTCTTTAAGAACCCGGGTCAGGGTGGGTTCAGAGCAGGCCAGCGCGGCGATGATTTTAGCGGCGGGCACAGGCTTGCCGGGCCCCAGCAGGGTGGCCAACGTATAAACTCGGGCTTGTCGCGTACTCAGTTGCATAATGAAAAACGGCCTGCGTTTAAAGTGTAAATTTCAGCGTGCCACACGACGTGGCGCAAAATCATCGCCAAATGCCCGAAAACTGGCAACGTATTCCCGGTAAAAAAATGCGTCTCGTTGTCCATTGATTGCGCATGGGTTAATTTTTCACCGTAGCGGTGAGCAGACGAATGCCGTCCTGCGGCTGCTCGCTGGCGATGCCGTAAACCTGGGCGCGGGCGAGAATGCCCGATGCCCAGCGGCGGTGAGTCGCAGGTTCGCACATCGCCCCCTGGGATTTAAACACCGCCTGGGTGGAGTTCAGAATACGCAGCGCATCAGCGTGATCGCTGGGCGACACCATCAGCGCCGCTTCGATCTTGCTGATTTGATTGGGATGGATCGCCGTTTTACCCACCAGGCCATGGGCTATATCCAGCGCCAGTTCCCGGTCCATGATCTGGTGATCGTCAATGTGTTCGCACACCGGGGCGGTCAGGGCGAAATCCCGCGCAGCAAACACCGCCACCAGCATTTTGATGGTATAACCCATTGGGCCGTCATACAGCGTTAAATGGCGTGAACGGCGCAGGGAGATCACGTTCATCAGATCGTTGCCGCCGATGCGCAGGGCGATGATCCGTGAATGACACGGGTGATCCACCAGCGTGGTCGCCAGCTCGCGCATCTGCACCACGTCGAACACCTCTTCGGTTTCCAGCGTTGGCATCATGCATAAACCGGTGGGTTCGAGGATGCGCCACCATACGGGCAGCGAGGCCAGGGTAAATTTCGGCAGCACCAGGCCGTCAATGGCGCTGAGGTCCATCTCCCGCGCCAGCTGTTCGCCCATGGCGCTGTCGCGTGGGCGGATAAACACCAGCGGCCAGCTCGCGTTGCCCTGGGCGGTTTTGGCCTGGGTGAGTTGAACCAGCAGCGCGCGTAAATTTTCCAGCGCTTGCGGAATATCGCCGTCGCTGACCGCGTCTTCCAGGCAGATCACCAGCGAGCGCAGGCCGCTGATTTTGTTATTCAGGATGGCGTCAGCAATATCAGTGCGGGTCGCGGGCATATACAGTGTCGCGCCCAGACGCCAGGGTGAAAGCCGTTTGTCCATCAGAGCACCTTTTTAATGATTGTCACCGCCCGATACTGGCCGATGGCGTCGCCCACTTCGGTAATAGTGATGCCTTTCTCCCGCGCCAGGTAGACCAGCAGCGCCACGTCGGGGTCGGCGGCGGAGCGTACCAGCACATGATCCGGTACCCGGCGCAAGACGGCGCGGGTAGCTTCGGCGATGCCGGGCTTGATGCGGTTGATGCTGGAAATCTGGTAGTGGTCAGCCAGCGTCTGGATCACCCGCTCGCTTTGCTGCTGAAGCTGGGTTTTTCTCACCTCTGACAGGTCGCCGTGAGGCAGCGTGCTGAGATCCAACCGCTGGCGGTATTGCGCCACGGTATCCACCAGCATCCGGCTGCATTCGAACTGCGCCAGGTGATCGCAAATCACGCAGCCGTGTAAACCCTCGGCGGACCAGACAGAGCGTGAAATCATGCCGGAAACCGGCGCGCCCATAATGCCAAACGGGATCAGCCAGTCGTCGTCGCTGGCGGTGAGCCAGGCTTTGCCGCACGGATCGGCGAGCACCGCGAGGCGCGGTTGTTCAGGGTAGCCGGGGCGATGTTGCAGGCTGCGGCGCAGCTCGCCGGAAATCGCGCCTTTGCCGGTCCAGCCGTCGACAAACACAACGCCTTGCGTACCGTGGCGCGCTTCAATCCACGCCAGCGCCGCCTCATCAATGCCCCGGTCGCGGATAATGCTGATGCCGTAATGATGGGATTCTTTACCCATCTCGCGCAGGGTCTGATGCAGCATCACCCCGAGCGGGACGCCCGCGCGCACCAGGCTTGCCAGTACGATGGGCGTGTCGCCGAAGCGCTCCGCCAGCGCCTGCGCCAGCATCGCCACTTCTTTCGCTAAGCGTTCCGCGCCGCGATCCAGCGCCTGAGAAAAAATATCCAGATGCCAGGCAGTGGGTTCCGGCTCCTGGCTGAGCATTTCCGAATAGTGGCGCGCGCCGGACTGGATCAACTGCTCTTTCTGATCAACCGGCGTCATTTCCAGCTCGACGGGGTTGAGTAGAAAGTGAATATCCTGCGGGGAATACGAGCCGGAAAACGGCGTGAAGTCAGTCATACAGTTCTCCAAAGAGCGTCCGCGTGATGCTTTGGGCAAACTGGCTCTGGCGCGGCAGGCCGAACCAGGTGCAGAGCCGCATAAAGCGGTGGTCGCTTAAGCTGTCACCGAGGCCGATCACCGGGAAAACGCCGCGCTGCTGGCGCAGTTTTTCCAGCAGATAAGTGACCGCCAGCCCCTTTTCCACCACCGTTGGCAGCCAGGCGACGTTATTGCTGTTGCGGTGGATGTAGTAGCCCTCGGTGGGGAAGGTCTGTTCGATTTCGTCAGCGATGGCGTTGAGTTCGTCCAGCCGGGTGCTGTCGCGGTGTTTCATCACCAGGTACACCGGCACATCGCCGTATTCGTAGTTAATTCGCGCCCAACCGTTGATATTGCGCGCCGCCATCAGCTCGGTAATGGCGCTTTGCATGGCGAGGAGTTTATCTGCATAAGGCTGTAATTTCGCCAGCATCAGCGCTTTCCACGTGTCGTCCGGTTGGCCCTGCGGATCGAGGATCACCGCGCCGTGGGTGGTTACCGCCCAGGAACGGAACGGGATAGTGACCCGGGCGATCTCTTCAGTGCCGCGCGCGGTGACCGGGATCAGTTCGGCGTGCTCCAGCATCCAGTCCACCAGCATCGCCTGCTCTTCGGTCATAAAGCTGCGCGGCTCCAGGCTGCGATCCAGCGCGCCGGTGCGAAACGGAGCCAGATCCAGCTCATCCACCATCTTGCGGCGAGTCTGGAATAACGTGTCGTCGAGATCGGAAAAAATCACCGGCCTATTCATAGCTAATCACCTCTACGCGGGGCGCGACCTGGCGTAGCGCATCCAGCAGCGCCGTATCGATGCTGGCGACGGGGGTTTCCGCGCACAGCAGAATACGGTCGAACTGCTGGTGCGCGACGTTGTAGACAAAATTAGGAATGCCGAGACCGTAATTATCCGTAAAGGCAATGGCGGACTGAATGGCGAACCCGGTGGCAATCGGCGAGCGCGTCGTGGAGCTGTACTTCACCTCCGCGCCCGCTTTTTCCAGCCGCTCCGCCAGCAAAAACGGTTCCCAGACAAATTCGCTGGTGCCCAGCACCAGAATTTTTTCACCAGGCTGAAAGGTAATATGCGCGCCCAAATCCGCTGCGGGCATCGCCATGCCCAGCCGTCCCCAGCTCTGGCGGCCAGTAATCGGCACGCTGCCTGTCGCCGTGACGTTTACCGCGGGCATCACCGGTACGGGCGCATCGGGATTCGGTTCCCAGTGCCAGTCACCCTGTACCAGCGACACGGTGGCGATCGGCAAAGTGCAGCGCTGCGCCAGCGCGTCGCCGCTCCAGTCGGTGAGAGTAACCGCAATCACCTGGCTGAATTGCGTCAGGCCGGCGCGTTGTAGCGCGTCCAGCAAATTAATAAACGTGTTGCCGGTGGTGGCTTCGTCATCGATAAGCACCAGCGTGCGGGCGTTAAGCACCCGACGGCGCAGTTCGGCGTCATCCGGCAGATAAATCAGGTGGTCGGTGGCGTGGCTGTGGTTCTCTTTAAATTCGCACAGCAGTTCGCCGGGAACCGGATGGCGCGTCGAGGTCAGATACACCGGTTCCGCCGCCTGATGGCGCAGTTCATCAAACACCCCCGCGCCAAGGCCGACGGCGGTTTCCGCCATGCCGATAAACAGCACCGGGCCCGCCTCAAGCCCAGGAAACTGTTCCGCCAGCTGTCGATACACCGATCGCATGATGCCGGGGGCGACCGGGATGTGGCGGCCCAGCACTTTGCTGACGAACAAAAACGCGCGCTTGGGATTGCGGCGCTCCGCCAGCTCGAACAGTTCATCCAGCTGACGCATTCCGCCGGTGGGCGTCACGCGTAACGTTCCGCTGGAGAGCGTGCGGCTAAATTCACTCATGGTCATTCTCTTCACGATACAGATTAGTCAGCGCGGTCGGATAGTTGACCGCTTCAGTCAGCGGCCTGACGACGGCAGGCGCAAAAGCGCGCTCCGCTTCATCCAGCACCTCCTGCTGGCTCATCAGCCCAAGCTGGCGGAAGGCGAACAGGCCAGGCAGGTTCACGCCGCTTAAGCGCGTATAACCGATGCCCCCGGAAGGGCGCATATTGATTTCCAGCAACAGCGGCTTGCCGCTGGCGGTGTTGCGGGTTTGCACGTTGACCAGCCCGTCGGCTTTCATCAGGCGCGCACAGGCTTTCGCCAGTTCGAAGGCCTCACCGTGGTTTTCCAGATGTTGTACCGAGCCCTCTTTACGACGGCCCACCGCTGCCAGCACCACGCCGTCTTCCACCAGCATATCCACCGAATATTCCGGGCCGGGGAGATAGGGCATTAATACCAGCGGTTCGAATTCGCCCGCCTGCTCCAGCGCGCTGAGATAAAAACGCGCGTTCACTTTGCGGCTGTCGGGATTCATAAAGTGCGCCATTGGCGAGACGCTTTCATCAAACCGCCAGAATCCCATGCCATAAATACCTTTCACCGGTTTAACGCACAGCGATTTGCTGGCGAACGGAGAGCGGGCGAGCAGCGCGCGCAGTTCGTCCACCGACTCGACACGCAGGGAAGGGACTACCGGCAGACCGGCTTTTTCCATGGCGTGAGCGTATTCGACTTTATCGTCGGCCAGTTCAAACATGGCGGGCTGAAGGGAGCCGGTAGTGAGCGTGACGCCGCTGGCGGTAATCGCCGCGCGATGGGCTTCGAACCAGGCGGCGTGGCGGCCAGTATGAATCGCCTTAACGTCCAGTTTTTTTACCATGGCGAGGATAAACGCCAGCCGGTCGTCGGCTTCCTGCGGTTCAGTCAGCGCCATATCAGCCTCGGAGAGGATCTCATGGCGATCGTTGCGGTGCGACGCAATCACCGTCACATCGGCCTGCTTCAGATTAGCGAACGCGCGGATGCCCTGAATCAGGTCGCGCTGGGAGGACAAGCCTTCCATTAGCCAGATTTTATTGGTCATTTTTTTATTACCGATGGGACGGGGTTGAATGGCTACAGTTAATTAACAAGTCTAGAAAGCGGCAAAAAAGATGTCAATCATAATATGATTTTGATTTTGGACGGGGTTGTATGTGATTTTCAAAACGCAATCTGATACATTTTTTCCTAAAATTAGCCTGTCGGACTGCATTCAATATCATTGAAAAATAATGGATTTACCTTTCTTTAAAAAATTGGTGGGTAAAATGATCTTGTTCATTAACAGCATCATGATATGATTTTTTTCTGAAGGATTTTGGTGTAAAAACTCAACCTTTTTCACGAACGACTTTATGGAGATCTGACCATGGTTTCATTAACAAAGAACCAAACTGTTTCACTCAGCAAGCAATCGTCGGCGCTTAACCAGCTGCATTTCGGCCTGGGCTGGGATCCCATCAAGAAGAAAGGGATGCTAGGCAAACTGTTTGGCGGAAATGATTCCATCGATCTTGACGCGGGCTGCGTACTGCTCGATAAATCCGGCGGCAAAATCGACACGGTCTGGTTCCGCAAACTGAAATCCTCTTGTAATTCCGTGGTGCACAGCGGCGATAACCTCACCGGCGAAGGCGACGGCGATGATGAAGTGATCCGCGTGGATCTGACGCGTCTGCCTGCCCAGGTGGAATATCTGGCGTTTACCGTCAACAGCTTCCGTGGCCAGAGCTTTAACGATGTGGAAAACGCGTTCTGCCGCGTGGTCGACCAGAACAATAAAGAGCTGGCGCGCTACCAGCTGAACGAGCAGGGCTCGCATACCGGCATCGTGATCGCCTCTCTGCGCCGCAACAACGGCGAGTGGGATTTCACCGCGCTGGGCAAAGCCTGTAGCGGCCGCACGATTGACGATATGCACAGCGACATCGTCGCGGCGGTGGTGCGCTCATGAACATGACGGCGGGAGGCAATGCCTCCGTTCCTTCTCAACTGTTGACGGTGCGCGTGCTGTCCGGCGCGGCGGTTGACGCTTCCGCTTTCCGGCTGTTCGCCACTGGCAAAGTGAAGGGCGACGCCGATATGGTGTTTTACGGCCAGCCTAAAAATGACGACGCCACCATCGCGCTGACCAATGACGGCAACAACACCGCGTTTAGCGTGGATCTCAACCGTCTCCAGGCGGATGTGCAAAAAGTGGCCTTTACCGTCACCTGCGACGGCAACCAGACCGTGGCGGGCCTGCAACGCCTGGCCATCCAGGTAGAAGCGGCGGGTGAAGTGCTGCTGAACGGGGTGGTCGATCTCAATGGCCGCCAGGAAGCGGCGCTGATTTTAGGCGAATTGTACCGCCGCAATAATGAGTGGAAATTCCGCTTTATCGCCCAGGGCTTTAACGGCGGGCTGAAACCGCTGGCGGAGCATTTCGGCGTGGATGTGGCGGATAGCCCGGCGCCGACGGCGGCCCCCGCGCCGACGCCTGCGCCCACTCCGGCAGCGTCTAAAATCAATCTCAGCAAGGTTTCCCTGACCAAAGAGAAACCGGCGATCAGCCTGACCAAGCGGGATAACTTCGGTGAGATCCGCATCAACCTCAACTGGCATCGTGGTAATCCGGCGACCGGTTTGCGCGCCGTATTTGGCGGCAGTAAGGGTATCGACCTGGATTTAGGCGCGTTTGTTGAACTGAGCGACGGCTACAAAACCGTGATTCAGGCGCTGGGCAACCGCTTCGGCTCGATGGACAGCGAGCCGTATGTCCAGTTGCAGGGCGACGATCGCACCGGCGAGTTTTCCACCGGCGAGTGGCTGCATGTCAATGGCCGCGAGTGGAAACACATCCGCGAAGTGCTGATTTTCGCCTTTATTTATGAAGGCGTGCCGAGCTGGGATAAAACCGACGGCGTGGTGTCGTTGTTCATCCCGGACCAGCCGCCGATCGAAACCCGAATGACCGAAGGGCAGAACAACCGCAACATGTGTGCTATCGCCCGTCTGGTCAACGAAAACGGCAATATAAAAGTAGAACGAATCAATCAGTTCTTTAATGGACATAGCGATATGGACAAGGCGTTCGGCTGGGGCTTTAGCTGGAAAGCGGGTTCCAAGTAATTTCTTTGGCAGAGGGTGTCAGTATGAGTTTCTTCAATAAAGTAAAAGGGGCGTTTAACGCCAGCCGCGACGAGTTAACCAAACAGGTTGGCCGTTTCAAGAACAAAAAGTTTATGCAGGGCACGGTGGCGGTCTGCGCGCGTATCGCGGTATCCAGCGATGGCGTCAGTTCCGAAGAGAAGCAGAAGATGATCGGTTTTCTGCGTGCCTCCGACGAGTTGAAAGTGTTCGATACCTCTGAGGTTATCGACTTCTTTAACAAACTGGTGAGCAGCTTCGATTTCGATATGGAAATCGGCAAGGGCGAAACCATGAAGTACATTCTGGCGCTGAAAGATCAGCCTGAAGCCGCGCAGCTGGCGGTACGTGTTGGGATCGCGGTGGCGAAAAGCGACGGCAATTTCGACCCGGACGAGCAGAAAGCGGCGCGTGAAATCGCCCTGGCACTGGGCTTTGAACCGGCCGAATTCGGTCTTTGATAGCATTTCTTAAGGGTTTTGTATGGTATCTACGCATATTGGCTTTCCAACAGAAACGGTGGTGGTATTCATTGCGTTGGCAGTGGGAGCCATTTTTATCGACCTGTTCATGCATCGGCATGACAAACCGATCTCGCTGAAAAGCGCGGCGCTGTGGTCCGTATTTTGGGTCGTGGTGGCGATGGCGTTCGCGGGGTTCTTATATGTTCATCACGGCGCGGAAGTCGCCAGCCTGTTCGTGACCGGTTACGCGCTGGAGAAAGTACTGTCGGTCGATAACCTGTTCGTGATGATGGCGATTTTCTCGTGGTTCGCCGTGCCGGACCGCTACCGTCACCGCGTGCTGTACTGGGGTATTATCGGCGCCATCGTGTTCAGGGGGATTTTCGTTGCGATTGGTACCGGCCTGCTTAGCCTGGGGCCCTACGTCGAAATCGTCTTTGCGCTGATCGTCGCCTGGACGGCGGTAATGATGCTGAAAAGCGGCGACGATGACGACGAGATTGAGGATTACTCCCAGCATCTCGCCTACCGTATGGTTAAGCGCTTCTTCCCAATCTGGCCGAAACTGAGAGGGCACGCCTTCCTGTTGAACCAGAAAGAAGTGGATGAAGAGCTGGCGAAGCCGGAAAACAAAGACATTACCATTGGCCGCGGTCAGAAAGCCGCGCTGTACGCGACCCCGCTGATGCTGTGTGTGGCGGTGGTGGAGCTGTCGGACGTGATGTTCGCCTTCGACTCCGTACCGGCCATCATTGCGGTCAGCCGTGAGCCGCTGATTGTTTATAGCGCCATGATGTTCGCGATCCTCGGTCTGCGTACCCTGTACTTTGTTCTGGAAGCCCTTAAGCAGTATCTGGTGCACCTGGAAAAAGCCGTTATCGTGTTGCTGTTCTTTATCGCCGCTAAACTTGGCCTGAACGCAACCGACCATATCTGGCACCACGGTTTTAATATTTCGGCGACGACCAGCCTGTTTGTCGTTCTGGGTGTGCTTGCGTTGGGTATCGTGGCGAGCATTATGTTCCCCGGTAAACCCGATTCTGAGGAGAAAAAGGAGGGCTAACCTCCTTATCCCCGGCAAATAACAACATCAACCAGAGAGGATTGAACAATGAGTGTTTCTCTTTCTAAAGGCGGGAACGTATCACTGAGTAAAGCAGCGCCGACCATGAAGAATGTCCTGATTGGTCTGGGCTGGGATGTGCGCGCCACCGATGGTCAGGACTTTGACCTCGACGCCTCCGCCTTTTTGCTGTCTGCCAGTGGGAAAGTGCGCAGCGACGCGGATTTCATTTTCTACAACAACCTGAAATCCGCTGATGGCTCGGTAACCCATACCGGCGATAACCGTACCGGTGAAGGCGATGGCGATGATGAAACCCTGAAAATCAAACTGGATCTGATCCCGGCTGACGTCGACAAAATCGTTTTCGTGGTCACCATTCACGACGCGCAGGTGCGCCGTCAAAGCTTCGGCCAGGTTTCTGGCGCGTTTATCCGTTTGGTCAATGATGACAACCAGACCGAAGTGGCGCGTTACGACCTGACGGAAGACGCCTCCACGGAAACCGCGATGCTGTTTGGCGAACTGTATCGCCACAACACCGAGTGGAAATTCCGCGCGGTTGGCCAGGGCTATGCAGGCGGACTGGCGTCCGTGTGCGCCCAGTACGGCATCAACGCCTCGTAATCTGAATACACAGCGGGCGGTTAACGCCGCCCGTCTCTCTCCCTAAAAGCAGGAGCTTTAAAATGGCAGTTTCTCTCGTAAAAGGCGGTAACGTATCCCTCACTAAAGAAGCACCGACCATGAACGTCGCCATGGCTGGCCTGGGTTGGGATGCGCGTGTCACCGACGGACAAGCATTCGACCTGGACGCGTCCGTGTTTATGGTTGGCGAAGACGGCAAGGTGCTGAGCGACAGCAGCTTTATCTTCTTCAACAACAAACTCAGCGCCTGCGGCTCCGTTGAGCACCAGGGCGACAACCGTACCGGCGAAGGCGAAGGCGACGACGAGCAGATCAAAGTCGATCTGACCAAAGTGCCTGCCGAGGTTAAAAAGCTGGTGTTCGCGGTCACTATTTATGATGCGGAAGCCCGTAAGCAGAACTTCGGCATGGTGAGCAATAGCTACATGCGTATCTTTAACAATGACAACGGTTCTGAAATCGCCCGTTTCGATCTGTCTGAAGATGCGTCTACAGAAACCGCGATGGTGTTTGGCGAACTGTACCGCCACGGCGCAGAGTGGAAATTTAAAGCGGTAGGCCAGGGCTTTGCAGGCGGTTTGTCTGCGCTGGCGTCGCAGCATGGCGTGAACGTATAACGTTTAACGCTGTGGTTATACAAAACCTCGGTTCGCCGGGGTTTTTTTATGGCTGGTGTTTGAGGGGGAATTGTTCTGTTAGGTGGAATTGTTCCGTTCGCTTGGGTGTAGTGGAATGGTTCCGTTCGGTGGAATTGTTCCGTTCGCCTGGGCTTTCGGGTCAGTCTCTGGCGTCAGTGTACGCGAACGGGCCAGTGGGGCTCGCCGCCGCCCCCCTGGCGACCCCGGCTCCCCCGAGCGAAATCGCCGCTTCGCGGTGCCCTCAGCTTATCGCGTCCGGCTCCGGGTCGGGCGAGATACGGCATCCTGCCTTTCT
>NZ_JACHZE010000011.1 GCF_014193285.1 Atlantibacter sp. RC6 | reverse complement strand
CCATGATCAAACTCTTCAATTTAAAAGTTTGATGCTCGTGAATTAAACTTCGTAATGAATTACGTGTTCACTCAGAGACTTGATAATTCTTTGTGTACCCGGAGGTACTGAGATATCAATCCTGCGAGTGCCCACACAGATTGTCTGATAAATTGTTAAAGAGCAGTTGCGACGCGGCTTTCAGCTCACTGTCGCGAGGTGGCGTATATTACGCTTTCCTCTTTCAGAGTCAAGCGTTTAATTTCGCTTTTCTCTGCCGAAATTCCCGGAGGAACCTCGCTGACCGGCCGGCCTGTTCGCCGTTGTTCCGTGTCAGTGGAGGCGCATTATAGGGACTTCTCTGACGGTGACAAGCCCTGTTTTAAAAAAATAAATCAACCGTCTCTTTTTTACCCAAATTGCCTTTAAAGTGGCAGTTTTTCGAGCTTTGCGAAGCCGTAGCGTTGCAGAACGGGTAATAGTTGCGCAGTTTCCGGGCTGAGCGCCATGCAGTACGCCACATTTTCATCGCAAGATTTTGCATCGGGCGCTTCATGTTCAAGCAGCCAGGCGGTTCGTCGGGCGATCGCCGCGCCGGAATCCACCAGCCGGGTGCCATCCGGCAGTACGCTGAGCAGTTCATCCTGCAATAGAGGGAAGTGGGTGCAACCCAGCACAACCGTATCCGGCGGTTCCGGCATCCGCAGCCAAGGCTTCAGAATTCGACGTAGCTCGTCGAGGGAGACCGGATGACCGTGCAGCTTCGCCTCGGCCAGTTCCACCAGTTCCGCCGATCCCAGCATTTCAATCCGGCATTCATTAGCAAAGCGGGAAATCAGTTCATGGGTATAAGGGCGACGCACCGTGGCGCGGGTCGCCAGCAGCCCCACCACGCCGTTGGCCGTTAAGCGCGCCGCCGGTTTAATCGCGGGAACCACGCCCACCACCGGAAACGCGAATTTTTCGCGCAGGGCGGGAAGGGAAACCGTGCTGGCGGTATTGCAGGCAATAATGGCAATCGCCAGGGGATAACGCCGTTGAACCGCAGTGACGATTTCTACCACGCGCTCAACGATAAACTCTTCAGACTTTTCACCGTAGGGGAACGCGACATTATCGAATGCGTAGATGTAATGCAGATCCGGCAGCAGTTGCCGGATCTCATCATAGACAGACAACCCACCGACACCGGAGTCAAAGACCAGTACGGTGGGACGTGCATCAGAAGGTGTAGCTGCCTGACAAGGTGTATTCTCGTCCAGCAGTTTGGTAGCCATAAGCCGTCTCGTAATCTTTATCGAACAGATTACCTATTTTACCACGAACTGTGAGGTGAGACGTTACCGGATATGATGCGGAAATATCGACAGTGCTGTAGCTCGGCAATACTCGTTGCTCAGGGTTATAGGTTGATGAGCGGTTGTCATAGCGGCGGCCAAAGTACTGCCATGCGATATCCATATCCACATCAAACATTGTCCAGTCGAGCTGGTACTTGGCCTGGCGTTTGGCGCGGCGCGGCAGCACTTCATCGGTTTCGTCGTCACGCGGGTCGATATACTGCAACGTTACGCGATGAGAGAAGATGCCGGTGTCCACATTACCCGTCCACTCCACGCCCTTAATGGTGGCGGAGTTGATGTTGTAATACGCCGTCTGGCTGTAAGTCACCAGGTTATCGATCTCATAGCGATACGCGGAGAGACGCCAGTCCACCGGGCCGGTCAGGCCTTCAAGCCCGGCTTCCCACTGTTTAGACTCTTCCGGTTTCAGGTTCGGGTTGGAGGCGATACCGAAACGTTCCGCGCCGAACTGCTGCCCCAGGGACGGTGCAAGGAAGCCGGTGCCGTAAGAAAGGGTGACACGATAGTCATCGACAAACTCCCAACCTGCGGCGGTCTGCCAGGTACCGTGCCAGCCGAATTCATCGTCATGGTCTTCACGACCAGACGCTTCCAGAGTCACATCGCCAAACTGCTGCTGACCGGTGAGATACAGCCCGGTATTTTCGCGTTTATACACATCGCGCGCGTATTTGTCGGAGGAGGTCAGGCGCTCCTGCTTCCAGTCAACGCCAGCGCTCACCGAACCGTGGCCGACCACCACGTTATTGCCCCACTGAATATAGCGCTGTTCCATATCGTCCAGCGTGGTGCCGTCGTTATAGCGGCCATATACGCTGCTGTAGTTGTAATCTTTGCTCTTCTGATAATTCGCGATCAGCTGAGAAGAATAGATGCCGGAGTTAAAGCGCAGGCCGGTATCCCAGTTCTGGCTATACAGCTGGCGCTCATCGCCGCCCGCGTCATAGCCGTAGTTACCCTGGTCGTAATCGACGTTATTGGTAAAGCTGTAGCCGCGGAAGAAGCCGTCAACATTCTCGTTGAATTTATGTTGCAGGCTGCCCCAGAAGGTTTTGTTGCGATAACCGTCGCGATCGTCGTCACCCGCCCAGGAAGAGTCCGGCTGGACGTTGAATCCTTTGGTACTGGTATATGCGCCCGCGACCGTCGTCACCGTATCGCCAAAGCGCTGACGCAGCGCGCCGTCATAGGTCTGGTAGCTGTTAGAACCCACGCTGGCGTTAATTTGCGATTTCTCATCCCCGGTTTGGGTAATGATGTTAACCACGCCACCAATCGCACCGGAGCCATACACCGCCGAACGTGGGCCGCGGATAAACTCGATGCGCTGTACTAATGAAAGCGGGAGTTGGTTGAGTTCAGGATCGTTAGAAATACCCGAACGCGCCACCGGCACGCCGTCGATCAGCATCAGCAGTTGTTTGGCTTCGGTACCGCGTACATACACGGAGGCGGACTGCCCGATTCCACCGTTCTGCGCGATATCCACGCCAGGGAGGCGGCGCAGAACATCCACTACCGTGCGCGCCTGCCATTTGTCGATCTCTGCGCGGGTCACAACATCGGTGGGAGCAAGTACAGTATTGACGGGCTGTTGGAAACGGTTGGCGGTCACCACCAGGGTGTCGGCACTGCTTTGCGCCCAGACGGAAAACGCCGTAACGGAAAGGCCCGTCAGCAGCGCGAGTTTTTTTATCATCATTATATAAAGCATCCAGCGAATAAAAGGATGCCGCACCCACGATCGATAGCACGCGATGATCGTGAAAATTGCGACGTATTCCGGCAGGTCTTCGGGCTTGGAGGCGTTTACTGGACGAAGACTTCCCACTTTATTAAGCAGTGTCTGCACGAATGCGTTCGTCCCACCTGTCTTTACCGCTGCGCGTCAGCTCCAGATTTTCACTGGATTCCCTATTTTATCTTTTCGAACCGGAGCGCGAATGCTACCTGCATCGCCATATGGATGTCCAGACTTCCATGCGTAAACCGCCATACAGGGCTGGACATCACGGCTGCAATCCCTACAATCCCCTGGGTAAATTTTTATCACCAGGAACGCATGATGACGCCAGAGCACCTCCCAACCGAACAGTACGACGCGCAACTGGCCGAAAAGGTAGTTCGTCTGCAGGAAATGATGACGCCTTTTAACGCCCCTGCGCCGGAGGTGTTCCGCTCGCCGCTCAGCCATTACCGGATGCGCGCTGAGTTCCGCATCTGGCATGATGGCGACGACCTGTATCACATCATTTTCGATCAGCAGACCAAACAGCGTATCCGGGTTGACAGTTTCCCCGCCGCCAGCGAGCTGATTAACGCGTTGATGAGCGCGATGATCGACGGCGTGCGCAATAACCCGGTGCTGCGCCACAAGCTGTTCCAGATTGACTATCTCTCCACCCAAAGCGATCAGGCCGTGGTGTCGCTGCTGTATCACAAAAAGCTTGATGAGGAGTGGCAGGCACAGGCGGCCCAGCTACGTGACGCGTTACGAGCTAAGAATCTTAATGTGCATCTGATAGGCCGCGCGACTAAAACCAAGATCGCACTTGACCAGGATTTCATCGACGAGCGCCTGGTCGTTGACGGCAAGGAGATGATTTATCGCCAGGTAGAGAACAGCTTTACCCAGCCGAATGCCGCCATGAATGTGCAGATGCTGGAGTGGGCGCTGGATGTGACCCGTGGTTCTCAGGGCGATTTGCTGGAGCTGTATTGCGGCAACGGTAACTTTTCGCTGGCGCTGGCGCGCAATTTCCGCCGCGTGCTGGCCACTGAAATCGCCAAACCGTCGGTGGCTGCCGCGCAGTACAACATTGCCGCCAATCATATCGACAACGTGCAAATTATCCGCATGGCGGCGGAAGAGTTTACTCAGGCGATGAACGGCGTGCGTGAATTCAACCGCTTGCAGGGGATCGACTTAAAAAGCTATCAGTGCGAAACGATCTTCGTCGATCCGCCACGCAGCGGGCTGGATGACGAGACCGTGAAGATGGTGCAGGCGTACCCACGAATTCTCTATATCTCCTGCAATCCGCAGACGCTGTGCCAGAACCTGGAAACCCTGGCGCAAACTCACAACGTTGAGCGGCTGGCCCTGTTCGACCAGTTCCCTTACACCCACCATATGGAATGCGGCGTACTGCTCAGCGCGAAAAACCGCTAAAAAAACAAAACCCCAAAAACGTGTTTTTGGGGTTTTTAGTTATACGACGAATTATTCAGTAATGTGCGTCGGGCGATTGCGCAGACGGTAACCGATCCAGAACAGCAGCGCTACCGCCAGCACGGACGGCAGGAAGTTGGAGCCGATGGCCGGGTATTCCGCACGCACCACCGCGCTATAAACCAGTACGCCGAGGATAAAGCAGCCTGCGGCGAGGCTCGGCAGGCCCACCGGCATAGTGCGATCCTGGTAACGTTGATGCAGGCAATACACCGTCAAAACCAGTGCGATAATCGGGAAGACAGAAAATGGTACTACGGAGCTGAACAGCGCCGCGAATGTGCCATTAACAGAGAGGCCAGCGATTAATGCCAGCAGTAAGGTGCCTTTTTCTTGATATGACGGTTTCATTGCTCGTCCTTCACTAGTCGGAATGTTGCGCTAACTTTTCTTGTTCGCGGCGATACCAGTAATACGCGCCTTTGGAAATCATCCGCAGTTGCAATACCAGCCGCTCTTCGAGTTGCCGACGCTGCTCGGGGCCAACGTCGAGGGCTTCCGCGCCAGCGCTGAATACGATGGTGACCATCGCTTCGGCCTGCGCTTCAGTAAAACTTCGCGGCATGTGACTTTCGAGTTCCAGATAGTCGGCAAGTTCCGCAATAAAATGCTGGATTTCCCTGGCAACCGCGGCACGAAACGCCGCCGAGGTGCCGGAGCGCTCCCGCAGCAGTAAGCGAAACGCGTTAGGGTTGTTGCCGATAAACTCCATGAACGTGGACACAGAGGTGCGGATCACGCTGCCGCCTTTAGCGATCCGCTGGCGCGCCTGGCGCATGAGCTGGCGCAGCATCAAACCACTTTCATCCACCATGGTCAGCCCCAGTTCATCCACATCTCTGAAATGGCGATAAAAGGAGGTGGGGGCAATCCCCGCCTCACGGGCGACTTCTCGCAGGCTCAGACTGGCAAAACTTCTTTCAGCGCTCAGTTGGCTGAATGCCGCTTCTACGAGCGACCGCCGGGTACGTTCTTTCTGTTGCGCTCTTACACCCATCACGTTGCCTGAATCCTTCCTGTCGAATGGCACACTGCCAGCCAATAAAATTACCGGGTTTATACTGGATTGTGAATGACTGTTTACGCGAGCTGTCTCGCGTTCCTCAGGAAAAAGCACAGTAACAATTGGGTTATCGTCCCGATAATGTTACCATTCTGTTGTTTTTATGTATAAGAACAGGTCTGCCTTACCATGCCACACACCTACGATTATGACGCAATAGTGATTGGTTCCGGCCCCGGCGGCGAAGGCGCTGCTATGGGACTGGTTAAGCAAGGAGCACGGGTCGCGGTCATTGAGCGCTACCACAACGTCGGCGGCGGTTGCACCCACTGGGGCACCATCCCGTCGAAAGCACTCCGTCATGCCGTCAGCCGCATTATTGAATTTAACCAAAACCCGCTTTACAGCGATCATACCCGATTACTTCGTTCATCCTTTGCCGATATCCTTAACCACGCCGACAGCGTGATTAACCAGCAAACTCGTATGCGACAGGGCTTTTACGAGCGCAACCGCTGCGAGATTTTGCAGGGTGACGCCCATTTTGTGGATGAACATACCATTGCCCTGGAGTGCCATGACGGCACGGTGGAGAACCTCACCGCCGCCCAGTTCGTCATTGCCTGCGGCTCGCGCCCGTATCACCCGGAAGACGTCGATTTCAACCACCCGCGCGTCTACGACAGCGACTCGATCCTCAGCCTGCATCATGAACCGCGCCACGTCATTATTTACGGCGCAGGGGTGATCGGCTGCGAATACGCGTCGATTTTCCGCGGGATGAACGTCAAGGTCGATCTGATCAATACCCGCGACCGGCTGCTGGCGTTCCTCGATCAGGAGATGTCCGATTCGCTCTCCTATCATTTCTGGAACAGCGGCGTGGTGATTCGCCACAACGAAGAGTACGAGCGCATTGAAGGGCTGGACGACGGGGTGATCATGCACCTGAAGTCCGGTAAAAAAGTCAAAGCCGACTGCCTGCTGTATGCCAACGGGCGCACCGGGAATACCGATTCGTTGGCGCTGGGCAACATCGGACTTGAAGCCGACGGGCGCGGGCTGTTGAAGGTCAACAGCATGTACCAGACCGCACTGCCGCACGTGTATGCCGTAGGCGATGTGATTGGTTATCCGAGCCTGGCGTCAGCGGCGTACGATCAGGGCCGTATCGCGGCGCAGGCGATGATCAAAGGCGAAGCCAGCGCGCACCTGGTGGAAGATATTCCGACCGGTATTTACACCATCCCGGAAATCAGTTCAGTGGGTAAAACCGAGCAGCAGCTCACCGCGATGAAAGTGCCGTATGAAGTGGGCCGGGCACAGTTTAAGCACCTGGCGCGAGCGCAAATCGTCGGGATGAACGTGGGCACGCTGAAAATCCTTTTCCATCGCGAGACGAAAGAGATTTTGGGTATCCACTGCTTTGGCGAGCGCGCGGCCGAAATTATTCATATCGGCCAGGCGATAATGGAGCAAAAAGGTGGCGGCAACACCATCGAATACTTCGTTAACACCACCTTTAACTACCCAACCATGGCGGAAGCCTATCGGGTAGCGGCGCTGAACGGCTTAAACCGCCTGTTTTAACGCCGTGTCGAAATGGCCATCCATTTTTGAGCGGATGGCCTCCGCCAGTTGCTCGTAGCGGTTACGCAGCGGCGAGCCCGGACGATACACCAGGCCGATAGTGCGACGCGGTTCCGGCTTAAAGCATTGCAGATACACCACGCCATCGCGACGGCGCTCATTCGGCACCGCCAGCGCTGGCAGCAATGTAATACCGCTGCCTGCCGCCACCATATTACGCAGCGTTTCCAGGCTGGTTGCGCGGAAATGGGTATCTTCATCCGCGCCCGCTTCAAAGCAGAAGCCCATCGCCTGATCGCGCAGGCAGTGACCGTCTTCCAGCATCAGCAGTTTCTCACCCGCCAGCTCTGACATCGGTACGCGTTCGCGCGCCGCCCAGGGGTGATCTTCATACACCGCCAGTAGCATCGGCTCATCGAACAGCGGCACTTCGATAAAGGCTTCGCTCTCTTTCACCAGCGCCAGAATTGCACAGTCGAGCTTGCCGCTATCCAGCTGCGCCAGCAGTTGATGGGTCTGCGCTTCATGCAGATACATTTCGAGTTTCGGGAAAGTTTGGTGCAACATCGGAATGATGTGCGGCAACAAGTACGGGCCTACGGTCGGGATTAAGCCAATATGCAGCGGGCCGGACATCGCCTCGCCCTGTTGACTGGCCATTTCCTTTAGCACTTTGACTTCGCGTAATACAGTGCGCGCCTGATCTACCAGCAGCAAACCAGCCTGGGTAAACAGGACTTTTCGGCTGGTGCGTTCCAGCAACATTACACCCAGTTCGTCCTCCAGCTTGCGGATTTGCCCGCTTAAGGTCGGCTGGCTGACATGGCACGCATCGGCGGCACGTCGAAAATGACGGTGCTCGGCCAGTGCGACCAGGTATTCAAGATCACGAATATTCATTAATCATCCTCCGCCGCCACGATAGCCCATGGCGATAGATAGAATAGCAACCAACGATTATCCCTATCAAGCGAAATGACAAATAATAGCCAACATCGAAGCGACACTGCCTTACCCCGCAATGTGAGCTGAAAAACCCTCAACGAAATAACTAAAGCCAACGTAAATTTTTAGCGGACTTGATGTCCGCTTTTTTTTTGCAAAAAAAAAGCCTGGCACCATGCCAGGCCTGATACCACCGATGGGTTGATAATTACACTGCGCTCAGCGCATCCGCGACGCGTTTGAATTGTGCAAACCGGCTACGCAGCATATTGTGCTTCGCGGCATCCGGCTCCAGACGGATCACGGGCGGCAATGTGGCGTTAATCGC
This sequence comes from Atlantibacter sp. RC6, assembly GCF_014193285.1. GTDB lineage: Bacteria > Pseudomonadota > Gammaproteobacteria > Enterobacterales > Enterobacteriaceae > Atlantibacter. The sequence goes on along the minus strand of NZ_JACHZE010000011.1, from coordinate 154,603 downwards.
CTGCCCGAATCCAGAATACTCCCCCGCGCCGACGGCAGCACACATCGCCGCCGCCCGGCACCCGGACTGCTCAACATCGACAATTTCAAGCGGCAGATTGCTGGCGTCGCAAAACATCTGCATCCAGATGCGTGAATGCGTCGGCCCGCCGGTAAAGCGAATGGTTTGGGTCGCGCCATTGAGTTGCAGCATCCGGTCCTGATGCAGTAAATGCGAAAACACGATGCCCTGATAGATGGCGTAAACCATATCCGTCGCGTCGTGATGCCCGCCCAGACCGAAAAATCCGCCGCTTAAAGCGTCGCAGTAGTTAGAGCCGTACAGCCAGGGGAAAAACAGAATGCTGTCCGGCTTCTGATACCCCTGCTCCGCCCAGCGGTTAAGCGTATCGTGATCGTTCGCCAGGGCCGGGAAAAACTGGTTGATGAACCAGGTCAGGTTGCTGGCGGAGGTTGGGCTGCCTTCATGGGCGAAATACTGCCCTGGAATGCTGAACTTCCCCCAGACGTAGGGATAATCCGCCGGAATAATGCGATCGAATACCCGTGTAGCGATAGACCAGGTGCCCGCAACCGCGCTGAGATGCGAGCTGTCATGCACGCCAGAGGTAATAGCCGCGCCAACCACGTCAAAAACCCCACCAAACACTGGGGTCCCCGCTTTCAGCCCGCACAATGCAGCGGCATCGGCGGTCACATACCCGGCCAAATCGGCGGAGCCAATGACGCCCGGCGTACAGTTCACCATTTCCTCGATACCAAACAGGGCGAACAGCGCAGGATCGAACTCGTTGCGCTGCTGATTAAACAGCTGGCTACCGGAAATATTGGTCTCTTCACAGGCCAATTTATCCGTCAGGCAGTAACGGACATAATCGTGAGCCATCAGGATGTAGCCCGCGCGCGCGTAGTTCTCCGGTTCATGCTGTTTCAACCAGGCCAGTAGCGCCGCCGGATGAGAAGGCCACAGCTGCTGCAAACTGAGCGGATACGCCTGACGATCGATACCCTGCGCCTTCCAGCCTGCCACCAGCGATTGCGCCCGGGAATCCGAAGAGACGATACCATTACGCACCGGCTTGCCAGCCTTATCGACCAGATAAAGCCCTTTGCCGTGCGCAGAGAAGCCAATTCCACGGATCTGCTCCGGCGCGATATGGCTCTGCGCCAGCGCGCCTCGGATCACATCGCAGGTGGTAGCCCAGAGTTCGCGCATATCACGTTCGCAAAAGCCTGGCTGCGGGCTCAGAACCGGTAAGGTCTGAGCAGCGACGGTAACTTCCTTGCCTTCGGCGGTATAAATCCCGGCTTTGGTGACGGTGCCGCCCAAATCAATGCCGATAAAGTAATGGCTCATCGTTATCTCCTTAACCCGCCCTACGTGGCCGTTCTTCATCCCAACCCGCGGCCTGCATTTTGCTTTCGATCCACTGGCGGGCATGGATAATTTCCAGCAGCGGCTCGGCGGATTTTTCCGTCCACATTTCAATCAGGAAGGTTCCCCGATAGTTAAGGCGGCGTAACGTCCTGAACAATTTGATAAAGTCCACGCATCCTTCGCCAAAGGGCACATCGCGGAACTGACCGGGGGATTCCGGCGTCACCGGGAAGGTATCTTTAAGATGGATCGCGGCAATCCGGTCGATACCTTTCGCTAACTCGCTCTCCAGTTCGTTGCCCCAGGCGGTTAAGTTGCCGACGTCGGGGTAAACGGTAAACCACGGCGAGTTAATTTTTTCATCCAGCACTTTCCATTTACTGATGGAGTTAATAAACGGCGTATCCATGATCTCCACGGCGCACATCACCTGCGCGGCTGCCGCTTGCTCCGCCGTCCAGGCCATCGCATCCTCAAACCAGGCGATGGTTTCCGCATTCTGCGGCTCATAATAAACGTCATAACCGGCAAGCTGGATGGTCCGTATCCCTAAATCCTGCGCCAGCCGCAGCGCTTTTTGCATGATATCGCGCGCCTGCTGGCGAGTCTGGCTGTCGTGGCTGCCAAACGGGAAGCGGCGATGGGCGGATAAGCACATTGTCGGAATGCGCACGCCGGTTTTCTGGATCGCGCTGATGGTTTCCATGCGCTCCGCCACAGACCAGTCGAGGCGTGCCAGCCGCTCTTCGCTCTCATCCACCGACATTTCGACAAAATCGAAACCGCATGATTTCGCCAGCGCCAGTTTTTCTACCCAACTGGTGTTCCTGGGTAGCGCCTTTTCATAAATACCTAATGGGTGGCTACGCATTATCTTCCCTCACGAGTGGCCAGTTGTTGTTGTAACGCTTTTCGACTGTGATTCATGGCACGCTGCGCCTGCCATTTTTGCTTAAAGAACTTAAACGCCAGCGCGGCAATGAGGGTGATGCCCCAGACCGCCAGATTGAAATGCAGGCTGAGGCCCAGCAGGCTCAGGCCGGTGGCGATCACCTGCAACACCAGCAACGCGCAAAACACATGGCTGACTTTGCCCGAACCGCCGAAGGGATCGGTGCCGCCCAGCACAATCGCCAGTACCGTCAGCAGCAGATAAGAATCGCCGTAGCCCATACGGGCGGAGTTAAAGCGGGCCAGCATAATCAGCCCGGCCAGCACGCACAGCAGGCTGGAGAGCGCGTAGATCGCCATCAAGACGCGGTGAGTGCGAATACCGCTAAACCAGGTGGCATTGATGTTGCTGCCGCACATGTAAATGATTTTCCCGGTGCGGGTTTTACCGAGGAACAGCGCCAGTCCCAACGTGGCGACAATAAAAATGATCATTGGCACCGGTATGCCGAGTATCACTTCCGACCCGATACTGCGCACCACCGGCGGCATACCGCTTAGCGCCGCGCCTTTGGTGAGATAAACGCCGATGCCGCTGATAATGGTCATGCTGCCCAGCGTCACCAGAATCGGGTGCGCGCCAACGCGGGAAATAATGGCGCCGGTGATCGCGCCAATCGCCAGGGCGATTACCATCGCGCCCAGCAGCGCCAGCAATAGCCACCACAACTGCATTCCGGTAGAAGCATCAGCCGGTACGTACTGGATCAGCAGCCAGGCCATAAACAGGCTGGTCAGATTCGCGGTGCCGATAATCGCCAGATTCAGGCCGCCGCTCAGCATCGGCACAAACATCGCAAAGGTCAGCAGTCCCAGTTCAGGCAGCTGGAAGGCGATGCTCAGAAAGGTGTTATCGGTAAAAAAACGTCCGGGCATCGCCAGACTGAATGCCGCCACGGCGAAGAAACAGATCGCCAGCAACCCCGTGATGGTGCCATCAAGCGGTAAAAACGCCTGTTTTTTCATTTCAAGCCCCCTGTCAGACGAATCCAACGTCCGTTTCTTTACGTTTTTTGTAGTGAGTGACGCAGATAGCCGAGACGATCACGACGCCGATGACAATGTTGACGAAGTAGCTGGAAACGCCGATCAGATTAAGGCCGTTTTTGAGGATGCCGATCAGAAAGACTCCCATCAGCGTGCCGATCACCGAGCCGCGTCCACCTGACAAGCTGGCGCCGCCTAATACCGCTGCGGCCAGTACGTCCAGTTCCCCGCCCACCAGCGCATTAGGCACCACTTCGCTCATACGATAAGCCTGCAACATCCCGCCGATGGCGGCGGCGGCGCCCAGGTAGCCGTAGGCAAAGAGATAAATCAGCGAGACCCGGATGCCGATACGCCGCGCCGACTCAGTACTTCCGCCTACCGCATACAGCTGGCGGCCAATGTGGGTTTTATTCATCACCATCCAGGTGAAACAGGCCATCGCCAACATCACCCCCAACGGCAACCCCACCTGGTAGGTTTCTCCTTCAAATCCAAAGCTAAACAGCGAGCGCTGGGTGATCCACCAGTCCGGCAGGTCATAGATGCTGTGGCCATTGGTCAGCCACATCAGCATGCCGAATAACAGAGACTGCATACTGATGGTGATGATGATGGAAACCACATTGAGGTAATAAATCAGGATCGCGTTAATCAGCCCAAACACGATGCCCAGCACGACAGCAAAACCCAGGCACAGCAGTGGACTGGTAAGGGTCCCGCTTAGCAACAGCGACGCCACCACGTACTGAACCACCGACGCCACGGCGGCGAAGGAAATATCAATCCCCCCGGTGACCAGCACCACAAACAGGCCGAGGGCGAAAATGCCCGTCACCGCGTAGCTTTCGGTGAGATCGAGCAAATTCTGGATCGACAGAAACTCATCACTCATCAGGGAAAAAAACGCCAGCATCAGAACGATGACCCAGCCCAGCCAGCCTTCAACCGACCGCGGAAACCGGAGCTGCAATAGATTAGCCATTAATCACCTCCGCCAGCTGTTGTTCGGTATAGTCCGCGGGCAACAGCTCGTTAATAATTTTCCCGCGCTGCATATGGAAAATACGATCGCAGTTGTAATACGCCTCTGGGGCTTCATCGGTAATCAGCAATACGGAAATACCGACGCCGGAAAGACGGTGGATAAGCTGATAAATACTGTCTTTAGCGCCAATATCGACGCCGACGGTCGGCGCATCGAGAATCAAAACTTTGGGGCGGGTCAAAATCCACTTCGCCAGCACCACTTTTTGCTGGTTGCCCCCGGACAGCGTCGAGAGCGGGTTATCAGGGTTGGCGACTTTAATATCCAGATCCTGGATCCACTCCTGAACGAGGGCGGCTTGACGTTTTTCGTCAATCACATGCCAGGGGGTTTTCAGCCGGTGAAGAATGGACAGCACCATATTGTCGCTAACCGACTGCGGCAATACCGCGCCCAGGGTCAGGCGGTCTTCAGAGACATAGGCGATGCCCAGTTTCGCGGCCTCGGTATTGTCTTTGATGATGACTTTTTTTCCTTCCAGATAGATATCGCCGCTATCCGGATGGGTAATGCCGAAAAGACTTAACGCCAGCTCTGTTCGCCCCGAGCCTAATAATCCGCACAGCCCCAGCACTTCTCCCTGGTGAAGCTTCAGGGAAATATCCTCAAACTGTCCCTTCCGGCTGAGATTATTCAGCTCCAGCACCACTTTGCCTTCCACGCTGTTTGGCAGCTTTTTCTGATGAACGATCGTTCTGCCGGTCATCAGTTCGGTGATCCGCGATGGCGTTAATAAACTTGCCGCCCATGTGCCAATAATTTCGCCATCGCGGATGACGGTAATACGGTCGGAGATCTCTTTAACTTCGTCCAGACGATGGCTGACAAACACCACGGTGATATTTTTATCGCGCAGATAATTCACCGTGCGCAGCAACTGGTTTACTTCGGTACGCGTCAGTGACGCCGTGGGCTCATCCATAATCACCAGCCGGGCGTCGGCCACCAGAGCGCGGCAAATCGCCACCTGCTGGCGTTGGGCAATCGGCAAATGCTGAACCCGCGCATCCGGATCGAGGGTGAAATTTAATTCGCGGATAATTTTTAACGCCAGTGCCTTCAGGCGGGCTTTGTGATGCCAGCCGAAATAGCCCTTGAGATTTTCTTCGAAGGCGATATTTTCCGCGACCGTCAGGTTAGGGAATAACGACAGATCCTGATAAATAACCTGAATCCCTAATTCACGGGCTTTATCCGGCGAGAGCCTGGGCCAGGATTTATCATCAATAATAATTTCGCTGCCGGCATCCGGGATATACACACCGCACAGGGTTTTTATCAGCGTGCTTTTACCACAGCCGTTCGCACCGGCCAGACAGTGGACCTCGCCTTTATTTAGCGTGAGATCAATATTTTTTAACGCCCGATGACCGCCAAAACTTTTGGTTAGCGACTTAAACGTCACCAACGGCTCACCGGCATTTCGCTCTGCAATATGCGGCATCATGCTATTCCTGAAAACGACCAAAGGATTTCCGGGCCGGTTTGCGGCCCGGTGATGCGACCCAAAATTACAAACCTAACTTCACTAAACGCTGGGTGTTTTCAAGATCGAGCTTTTCGGGGTTATCGCTCAGGATGGTGTTGTTCTGGACTTTGATTTCGCCCATATCGCCGATTTTTACACCGTCTTTAATCGGCTCGCCATTCATCATCGCCGTGGCGACCTGGACAAAAACTTTACCGGCGATCATCGGGTTAGAAATATAGCCGCCGTCAATCGCGCCTTTTTCCAGTAATTTAATGCCCTGACCCGGTGTGAAGGTGCCAAACACGCAAATCGCATCGTTTTTCTTACGCTTATCAATCGCGCGGCCTGCGCCGATCGGGCCCTGCGAACCAAATGACATAATGCCTTTGAGATCTTTATATTTAGACATCAGGTCATTGGCGGTACGCATTGAATCATCTACCGATTCCGCCACGCCAAAGCGATCTTCCACCAGGGTCATTTTCGGGTAGTGCGCTTTTTGATAAGCAATCGCCGCGTCGGCCCAGTCATTAACCAGCGGGACCGTCAGGCTGCCGACAAACATGGCATACTTGCCCTCTTCGCCCATACACTTCGCCATATCTTTCATATGATTGGCGCCCATAGTTTGGGTGTTCAGTAACTCAAAATCCCAGTCCGCATTAGCCTGATTCGGCGATTCATGGGTAATGACCTTAATGCCCGCTTCCTGCGCGCGTTTAAGCACCGGTTCCAGCACTTTCGCATCGTTTGGCACTACGCCGATCACATCGACTTTTTTAGCAATAAGATCTTCAATGGCGCGCACCTGCTCAGCCGGGTCTGCGGTGGTCGGGCCAACCTGCCAGGCGTTTACGCCCAGCGCTTTCCCCTCTTCTTTAATGCCTTGCTCCATAACGTTAAACCACGGAATACCACCGACTTTGACCACTACCCCCATAGTAAAAGGCTTATTGGCTTTTTGCGGCGTGACGGTTTGCTCCGCCCATGCGGCGGTTGATGACAATACGGCAGTAATCAGGCAGGGTAAGAGTAATTTTTTCATCGTAATTTCCTTAAGAAATAGCATCACACGTCAGGGAAACCCGATAAAAATAATCGGCCTGACTTTTTATTTATTTCGACTTTTCTCTGGCATTGGCTAAATAATCAGGCGAGGAGTCTGAATTATTCAGATAACCTCTCACGGGTATTACTTATCGACTTCCACCACATTTAATTGCGGATATTGATTACGGTAGCGCTGATCGATACAGCGATTAGTAACCATAATATCTATTTCATCCAGCATACATATTTTACTGAAGGCATACTGGTCGAATTTGCTGGAATCCACCAACAGGATTTTTTGCCCGGATACCTGAAGCATCACCTGTTTTAACCGGGCATTTATTTCACTGCCATCGCGTATACCATTTTCCAGATTTAATCCCTGGCAGGAAAAGAAAAAGCTATTAATTTGAAAATTTCGGATGGCGCTCTCGGCAACCGGGCCATGGAAATCGTCATGACGCTCGGAATATTCACCACCTATACCAATTATGCGGACTTTATCCCGGCAGGCCAGGGCCTGAATAATGCGTAGCGAATTGGTCACCACGGTCACATCAATATCCGGTATCTGCCGGGCCAGAAACCAGCAGGTACTGCTGTTATCCATCAGGATGCAATCGCCGGGATGAATAAACTGCAGTGCGGCCTTGGCGATTTTGGTTTTAATATCAGGATGTTCCTCAGTACGCTTGCGAAATGATTCGGCACGGTCCACGCTGTTTGCCTGCCAGGCCTTATCTTCTATTGCCGCCGCCGTCGCTTCTGGCGCATCCAGGGAAACCGCGCCGCCAAAGCTGCGGGTCAAACGCTTATTCCGTTCTAATACCCTTAAGTCCCGGCGAATGGTTTCCAGCGATACCTGACATAATTGCGACAGTTCAGTTACCCGCACCGCACCCTGCTTTTGAACGTGGGCGCAAATCATTTTGTAACGCTCTGCCTGCAACATAATATCAGTCCATTTATTGCTGATTCATCATGACTCTATATTTAACGTTTCCGTTGGAAATTAAAGTGATTAATTTCAAGGATTGTTTCTCTCAGGTAGCAGACGACCGTTAGCGCGATTTAATTCACAAAAAATCATGCAAACCACATTTATGCTCTTCTTGATTAACGTCATACGTCACAAAATCACCGGATTTTCATCTCAATTCAGGACAAGAAAACAATCAAACGGTCACCTCCGGTCAACGACACAGCGCCCGATTATGCCCGAATGTGACCGTTTATGTGTTTGTTGAGGTTTCATCTGGGGTGGTGGATTTTACATCTTCGTTATTCGGCGTAATTTAAATAAAAAGCGCCGTGACGAATATTATTAATATGCGTACCGCCTTAATTCTTTTAAATAACATGCCTGGAGTAAACGATGAATACGCTTAAGCAAAAGGTTCTGGAGGCCAACTTATCCCTACCTGCCTATAAACTAGTGACTTTTACCTGGGGCAATGTCAGCGGAATCGACAGAGAAAAAGGAATAATCGCAATTAAGCCGTCCGGCGTGGAATATGACAATATGAGCGTGGACGATATGGTGGTGATCGATGTAGAAAGCGGCAAAGTTGTTGAGGGAAATAAGAAACCCTCATCGGATACCGACACGCATTTAGCGCTCTATCGCGCTTTCCCGACTATTGGCGGCATCGTGCATACCCATTCCCGACATGCCACTATCTGGTCGCAAGCTGGAAAAGAGCTGATGGCGTTAGGCACTACCCATGCAGACTATTTCTATGGTGCCATCCCGTGCACGCGCCCGATGCATGACGACGAAATTAACGGACGTTATGAATATGAAACCGGCAACGTGATTATCGAAACCTTTGCGCAGCGCGGTCTCTCACCCGATAAAATCCCTGCGGTGCTGGTCAACAGCCACGGTCCTTTCGCCTGGGGCACCGATCCTGCTAACGCTGTACATAACGCCGTAGTGTTGGAGGAAATCGCCTATATGAATTTGTTCACCCAACAGCTTCAGCCGCAGATCGATGCGATGCAGCAAACGCTGCTGGATAAACACTTCCTGAGAAAACACGGCGCGAATGCCTATTACGGACAGTGATCCTCCGCGTCAGGGCAAAAAAAAGCCTGGCACCACGCCAGGCCGAGTGGAGCAAAATGCGATTACGCTAAACGCGCCTTCGCTTCGCTAATTGCGGTTGCGACCTGCTGCGGCGATACGCCGCCTTTTGCCGAGCGCTTATCAAGACAAGATTGCAGCGACAGGATCGGATACACATCGTCACCAATCACGGTGCTGAATTTCTGTAAATCTGCCAGTGGCAGGGCTTCCAGCGCTTTGCCCTGGCGAATGGCTTCTACCACGGTTTCGCCCACGATATGGTGCGCTTCGCGGAACGGTACGCCTTTGGCGACCAGATAATCGGCCAGCTCGGTGGCGTTAGCGTAGCCCTGCTCCGCCGCTTCCTGGCAGCGCGGGCGTTTCACCTGAATACCGTCCAGCACCAGGGTCGCCATCTGCAGGCAGTCAAACCAGGTGTCGAGCGCGTCGAACAACCCTTCTTTGTCTTCCTGCATATCTTTGTTGTACGCCAGCGGCAACCCTTTCAGGGTCATCATCATGCCGGTTAATGCGCCCTGCACGCGGCCACATTTGCCACGGATCAGCTCCAGCGCATCCGGGTTTTTCTTCTGCGGCATCAGGGATGAACCCGAGGTCACGCGATCTGACAACTCAACAAACGCCGCTTCGCCGGTGTTGAAGAAAATCAGGTCTTCAGCAAAACGGGAAAGGTGCACCATGCCGATAGAGGCATCGGACAGCAGCTCCAGCACGTGGTCGCGGTCTGACACGCTGTCCAGGCTGTTACGGGTGGCGGAGGCGAAGCCCAACCACCCGGCCAGTTGTTCACGGTCGATATCATATGCAGTGCCCGCCAGCGCCCCGCAGCCCAGCGGGCTGACGTCCAGACGCTTCAGGGTATCCTGCAAACGGCTTTCATCGCGAGCCAGCATCTCAACATACGCCAGGCACCAGTGGGCAAAGGTCACCGGCTGGGCGCGCTGGAGATGGGTGTAGCCGGGCATTACCGCGTCCTGATTACTGGCGGCGGTTTCCACCAGCGCGCGTTGCAGTTCGCGGGTCGCGTTCAGCAACTCGCCCACGGTCATCTTGCACCACAGCTTCAGGTCGGTGGCGACCTGATCGTTACGGCTACGCCCGGTGTGCAGCTTTTTACCCAGTTGACCCACTTTGTCGATCAGCTTGCCTTCCACCCAGCTATGAATATCTTCGGCATCGCTTTCAAGAATTTGTTGCGGGTTCGCCTGCACCTCTTCCAGCAGCGTTTGCAGCGCCTGCTCAAGGTGTACCTGCTCATCGGCAGTGAGAACGCCCACGGTCACCAGCGCTTTAGACCAGGCGACGGAGCCCACAATATCCTGCTCCGCCAGGCGATAATCGAACCGCAACGAGTCGTTGAACTGTTTAAACCGCTGATCCGCTGCCTGAGTAAAACGCCCACCCCAAAGTGCCATAACCCGCTCCGTAAATTTTAATCCAGTCGATAAAATCAAGGCGGATATCGCTACCCGCCCACTACTCATGACAAATACCATCAAGCGTTATTGGCGCAGCCAGTCTGGAGACGGCCAGCGCACAGCGCCCGGAGCGTACATAGAGTACGTGAGGAGCGCGAGCACTGCCCGGGTTCAGAATGGCAAGCAAAATAGCTTGATTATTTCTTCTGCTCGTTCAGCGCACGAATACGTGAAGACAACGAGAACAGACGGATAAAGCCGCCTGCGTGGCTGTGGTCGTACACTTCGTCTTCGCCGAAGGTCGCGAACTCTTCGCTGTAGAGGCTGTTGGCGGATTTTTTCTGGATCGCCGTAACCTGGCCTTTGTAGAGTTGCAGCACCACTTCACCGTTGACGCCTTCAGCCAGCGATTCTGCCGCCGCCTGCAGGGACTGGCGCAGCGGAGCGAACCAGCGGCCATCGTACACCACGTAAGACATTTCCAGGCCAACCTGCTCACGCCACTTGAAGCTATCGCGGTCCAGCACCAGCTGCTCAACGCCGCGCAGCGCCGCCATCATGATGGTGCCCCCCGGGGTTTCGTAGCAGCCACGGGATTTAATGCCCACCAGACGGTTTTCCACGATATCGATACGGCCCACGCCATGTTTCGCACCGAGTTTGTTCAGCACTTCCAGGCACTGGAACGGGCTCAGGAACTCGCCGTTTACGGCAACCACTTTGCCTTTCTCAACAGTTACGGTGACGTGCTCAGGCGCGTCCGGGGCTTCCTGCGGATCGACGGTCCAGACCCAGCAGTCTTTGTTAGAGGCATTCCACGGGCTTTCCAGCACGCCGCCTTCGGTAGAGATGTGCCAGGCGTTCTCATCACGGCTGTAGATTTTTTCCAGCGTCGCGGTGGTGGGGATATCGCGCTCTTTCAGGTAGTCGAGCAGCGCTTCACGGGAACGCAGGTTCCACTCACGCCACGGGGCAATCACTTTCAGGTTCGGGACCAGCGCCGCCCAGGCGGATTCAAAACGCACCTGGTCGTTGCCTTTACCGGTCGCGCCGTGGCACAGCGCATCCGCGCCGACTTTAATCGCCACATCCGCCAGCGCTTTCGCGATCAGCGGGCGCGCCATGGAGGTGCCCAGCAGATAGCTGCCTTCGTACAGTGCGCCAGTTTGCAGCACCGGATACACATAATCTTTGATGAACTCTTCACGCGCATCGACCACATAGCACTCGCTCGCGCCGGTGCGCAGGGCTTTTTGCTCAACGCCTTTCAGATCGTCACGGTCCTGGCCGATATCCACCACGCAGGCCACCACTTCGCAACCTTCATAGTTTTCTTTCAGCCATGGAATGATCGCGGAGGTATCCAGGCCGCCGGAGTAAGCGAGAACAACTTTTTTGATGCCGTGGTTTTGCATTTTCTTTTTCCTTTCAAAAACTAAATTATGGCGCGGACTTATGTGTGCCTCAGCCAATGAACATGTCGCTGACTACGCGAGAATTCTGGTGCCGATAGCGGTCCCATTGAATAAAGAAGGTAACTGCTCGGCATGGCGCCAGGAGGCGATATCCACCGGGCGGCCCAGCGTGCGCGCCGCATCCAGCGCCGCATTCACTTTCACCACCATACCATCGGTGATGATGCCCTGGGCAATCAGCTGTTCGGCTTTTGCGGCAGTCATCTCAGCAATGCGCTGCCCTTTGCCGTCCAGAATGCCGCTGACGTCGGAAAGCAGGATCAGATCCGCGCCGAGGGTAGCGGCCAGCGCCGTAGCGGCCTGGTCAGCATTGACGTTCATCAGTTCGCCCGTATCAGTTACGCCGATAGAGCTGACCACCGGCATAAAGCCTGCATCCAGCAGGGTAGTAATCAGTTTGGCGGAGCCCGGTTCCGCTTTGCCGACGTGGCCAAGCTCATCATCCAGTTGGCTCACTTTGACGCTGTCGCCGTCGCCAAGATACAGGCCTACCGCTGGTAACTGGTGTTTCTTCGCCCAGGCCAGCAGCGTTTTGTTGGCGCTGCCCGCCAGCGCGCCGGTGATGATGTCGATCTGATCGGCAGGCGTGACGCGCAGGCCGTTTTTCTTTTTCACCGGCAGGTTAAGCTTTTTCATTAGCTCATCCACCACGCAGCCGCCGCCGTGCACAATCACCAGCGGACGCTCATGGGTCTCGCGGTAATTGACCAGCGCCGTGAACAGACGCTCCAGCGCCTCTTCGCTATCCAGCAGTACGCCACCTAATTTGATAATTAATGGATTCATCATTGCACCGTTAAATAAGTGACTGAGTTTCAGCGAAGCCGAAACGAATATTGGCACACTGCACCGCCTGCGCCGCAGCGCCTTTCAGCAAGTTATCTTCCGTGGCCACCACAATCAGATGCTCGCCCTGAACAGCAAAACCGATATCGCAGAACGGCAAGCCCACCACATTTTTTAGCGCCGGAACGCCCTTCTGATACAGACGCACCAGCGGTTTATCGCCGTAGGCGTCATTGAAGGTCTGGGCGACTTGCTCAGCCGTCACGCCCGGTTTCAGACGACAGGTGATGGTCTCTAAAATCCCGCGCGGGAAGTTGCCCAGATGCGGGGTAAAAATCACCTGCGCGCCCAGATGGGTCGCGATTTCCGGCTGATGACGATGAGTAAATACGCCGTAAGGTTGCAGGCTCACTTCGCAGAAGCTGTTGGACATCGCTGCCTTGCGCCCTGCGCCGCTCACGCCGCTGGTGGCGTTGATCACCGGCCACTGGGCCAAATCCAGCAGATCCTGGTCGATCAGCGGCTTAAGCGACAGCTGCGCCGCCGTCGGATAGCAACCTGGCACTGCAACCAGTCTGGCTTCTTTCAGCGCGTCACGGCTCCACTCCGCCAGGCCATACACCGCCTGCTCCAGCAGTTGCGGATGCTGATGGGTGAACCCGTAGAATTTTTCGTAAAACGCCGCATCATTCACCCGGTACGCGCCGGATAAATCGAACACCACGCAGCCTGCTTCAAGAAACTGCGGCGCCAGGTCGTGACTCACTTCATGCGCCGTGGCCAGAAACACCACGTCAACGCCCTGGGTGAACTCGCTGATATCGGACATCGGCATCAGCGGCATATCGACAATGCCTTTCAGTTGAGGATGCAAATCGGAGAGTAATTTTCCTGCATCATTGCTTTGCGCTGAGACCGTCAATGCGGTTATGTTCATATGTGGATGGCGATTGACATAGGTCGCGAGCTCTGCGCCGGTATAACCACTGGCGCCAACAATCAGCGTATTCAACATCGGGGCTGTTCACCTTCTTTATCGTCATTAGGCGTCTGGATACGGCAAAGATCGCTCTCTTTGCCACGTTAGCGAGCGTTTTCAGGAGGCTGCGCGATGCGGTTCCTTTTTGCTCACCGTTAATGTATTTTTATTCACTAAATCTGCATGAATATTGATACTATCACGACCTAAGGTATGTCAACAGTGAAAATGAAATTACCGCCGTTTATCGAGATTTACCGCGCATTAATCGCGACTCCGTCCATCAGTGCGACCGAAGCCGCGTTAGATCAGAGTAATGCGTCTTTAATCAATTTACTGGCGTCCTGGTTTGGCGATCTGGGTTTTAACGTTGAAGTTCAGCCTGTTCCGGGAACCCGCAACAAATTCAACATGTTGGCGAGCATCGGCCAGGGCGCGGGCGGATTACTGCTGGCCGGCCACACCGATACGGTGCCGTTTGATGATGGCCGCTGGACCCGTGATCCCTTTACCCTGACCGAACACGACAACAAGCTGTACGGCCTGGGCACTGCCGACATGAAGGGGTTCTTCGCTTTTATTCTTGATGCGCTGCGCGATGTTGACGTGACGCAGTTGAAAAAGCCGCTCTACATTCTGGCGACCGCCGATGAAGAGACCAGCATGGCGGGCGCGCGCTATTTTGCCGAAACCACCCAGTTGCGCCCGGACTGCGCGATTATCGGCGAGCCGACCTCTTTGCAGCCGATCCGCGCGCATAAAGGCCATATCTCCAGCGCTATTCGGGTGCTGGGCCAGTCGGGCCACTCCAGCGATCCGGCGCGCGGCGTCAACGCTATTGAACTGATGCATGACGCCATTGGCCGCATTCTGGAACTGCGCGATAACCTGAAAGAGCGCTACCACTATGAGGCGTTTACCGTACCGTATCCGACGCTCAATCTCGGCCACATCCACGGCGGCGATGCGGCCAACCGGATTTGCGCCTGCTGCGAGCTGCATCTGGATATTCGCCCGCTGCCGGGGATGACCCTTAACGATCTTAATGGATTGCTGGAAGAGGCCCTGGAGCCGGTGAGCAGTCGCTGGCCTGGCCGCCTGAACGTGGCAGAACTGCACCCGCCGATCCCGGGCTATGAATGCCCGCCTGATCATCAGTTGGTCAAGGTGGTGGAAGATCTACTCGGCGCGCAAACCGATGTGGTGAACTACTGCACCGAAGCGCCGTTTATCCAGACGCTCTGCCCGACGCTGGTGCTTGGCCCCGGTTCGATTAACCAGGCGCACCAACCTGACGAATATCTGGAAACCCGGTTTATTAAACCGACGCGCGAGTTGATTACTCAGGTTGTTCATCACTTCTGCTGGCACTGATCTGCATCACCCTCCTGCCACATCGGAGGGTGACTTTTGTCACATTTCCATAAGTAACGCTTATCTGGCACAAAGCGAATTAAATTTCGTAAATTGTCGGTATTTATTCGTTTGCTGAAGCGATTTCGCCGCAATTGACGAATGGTGGTTTACGTGGCTTTATAAAAGAAAAGACGTAGTTCAAGTCCGAAAGATTTTGGCGCGCTGCTCACGCGGCTGTGATTCGAAATAGTGAGGACATATACACAAGAGATGGGGTGTCTGGGTTTTATGAACGAACAATATTCCGCTTTGCGTAGTAATGTCAGTATGCTCGGCAAGCTGCTCGGGGATACCATCAAGGATGCACTCGGAGAGAACATTCTTGACCGCGTAGAAACAATCCGCAAATTGTCGAAGTCCTCACGTGCTGGCAATGAAGCAAATCGGCAAGAACTGCTGACCACGCTGCAAAATCTGTCCAACGATGAGTTACTTCCGGTGGCCCGCGCCTTTAGCCAGTTCCTGAATCTGGCCAATACCGCCGAGCAATACCACAGCATCTCTCCCAAAGGGGAAGCTGCCAGCAACCCGGAAGTGATTGCCCGCACGCTGCGTAAACTCAAAGACCAGCCGCACCTGAGCGAAGCGGCGATCAAGCAGGCCGTTGAGTCGCTTTCCCTGGAGCTGGTGCTGACCGCACACCCCACTGAAATCACCCGTCGTACGCTGATCCACAAAATGGGCGAAGTGAATAACTGCCTGCGTCAGCTCGACCATAAAGATATCGCCGACTACGAACGCAACCAAATCACCCGCCGTCTGCGCCAGCTGATTGCCCAGTCCTGGCATACCGATGAAATTCGTAAGAACCGCCCTTCCCCTATCGATGAAGCGAAATGGGGCTTTGCGGTAGTGGAAAATAGCCTGTGGGAAGGCATTCCCAGCTATCTGCGTGAACTGAACGAGCAGTTGCAGGAGCATCTGGATTACAAACTGCCGGTGGATTTTGTGCCGGTGCGCTTTACCTCCTGGATGGGCGGCGACCGCGACGGCAACCCGAACGTTACCGCCGATATCACCCGCCACGTGCTGCTGCTGAGCCGCTGGAAAGCCACCGACCTGTTCCTGCGCGATATTCATGTTCTGATTTCTGAACTGTCGATGGTGGAGTGTACCGACGCGCTGCGCGAGCGCGTGGGCGAAGCGGGCGCGTCTGAGCCGTATCGCTATCTGCTGAAAGGCATTCGCAGCCAGCTCACCGCCACTCAGGCCTGGCTGGAAGCGCGCCTGAAAGGCCAGAAACTGCCGAAGCCGCAGGGTCTGTTAACCCAGAATGAACAGCTGTGGGAACCGCTGTACGCCTGCTATCAGTCGCTACAGGCCTGTGGCATGGGCATTATCGCCAACGGTGAACTGCTTGATACCCTGCGCCGTGTGAAGTGCTTCGGCGTGCCGTTAGTGCGTATTGATATCCGCCAGGAGAGCACTCGCCATACCGAAGCGCTGGGCGAACTGACTCGCTACCTCGGCATCGGCGATTATGAAAGCTGGTCTGAAGCCGACAAACAGGCATTCCTGATCCGCGAACTGAATTCCAAACGTCCGCTGCTGCCGCGCCAGTGGGAGCCGAGCGAAGAAACCCGCGAAGTGCTGGACACCTGCCGGGTGATCGCCGAAGCGCCGCAGGGCTCTATCGCCGCGTACGTGATTTCGATGGCCAAAACCCCGTCCGACGTGCTGGCGGTGCATCTGCTGCTAAAAGAAGCGGGCATCGGCTTTGCATTGCCCGTCGCGCCGCTGTTTGAAACCCTCGACGACCTGAATAACGCTAACGACGTGATGACCCAGTTGCTGAACATCGACTGGTATCGCGGCTTTATCCAGGGCAAGCAGATGGTGATGATCGGCTATTCCGACTCTGCGAAAGACGCAGGCGTGATGGCGGCCTCCTGGGCGCAATACCAGGCCCAGGACGCGTTAATCAAAACCTGTGAAAAAGCGGGCATCGCCCTGACGCTGTTCCACGGACGCGGCGGCTCGATTGGCCGCGGCGGCGCGCCAGCCCATGCGGCGCTGCTTTCCCAACCGCCGGGCAGCCTGAAAGGCGGCCTGCGCGTGACCGAGCAGGGCGAGATGATCCGCTTTAAATACGGCCTGCCGGAAATCACCATCAGCAGCCTGTCGCTCTACACCGGCGCGATCCTGGAAGCCAACCTGCTGCCGCCGCCGGAACCGAAAGCCGAATGGCGTCATATCATGGACGAGCTGTCGACCATTTCCTGCAAGATGTATCGCGGTTATGTGCGTGAAAACGCCGACTTCGTGCCCTATTTCCGTTCCGCAACGCCGGAACTGGAGTTGGGCAAACTGCCACTAGGTTCGCGCCCGGCTAAACGTCGCCCGAACGGCGGTGTGGAATCCCTGCGCGCTATCCCGTGGATTTTCGCCTGGACCCAGAACCGCCTGATGCTGCCCGCCTGGCTGGGCGCTGGCGCGGCATTGCAGAAAGTGGTGGAAGACGGCAAACAGGACCAACTGGAAACCATGTGCCGCGACTGGCCGTTCTTCTCCACCCGCCTGGGCATGCTGGAGATGGTTTTCGCGAAAGCGGATCTGTGGCTGGCGGAGTATTACGATCAGCGCCTGGTGAAAAAAGAGCTGTGGCCGCTCGGTAAAGAGCTGCGTGAACTGCTGGAAGCGGACATCAAAGTGGTGCTGGATATCGCCAACGACTCCCATCTGATGGCGGATCTGCCGTGGATTGCCGAGTCGATCCAGTTGCGCAATATCTATACCGACCCGCTCAACGTCCTTCAGGCCGAGCTGCTACATCGCTCACGCCTGACGGAAGAAGCGGGCAAAGAGCCGGACCCACGCGTCGAACAGGCGCTGATGGTCACCATCGCGGGCGTCGCGGCGGGTATGCGTAACACCGGTTAACGCTCCTGCGCCCCGGCATCGTCCGGGGCGTTTATTTTCTCGCCCCAGGTGACCTCACCCCCCATACTTATCTTTTACGGTAGAAAACCGGGAGGAGATAAGCATGACTCAACAGTACGAATTGCTGACCACACCTTCCACAACGCCCATCAAAATGTGGACCAAAGGCGTGCCGGTTGAAAGCGAAGCCAAACAACAACTGCTCAAAACCGCCAGCATGCCGTTTATCTTTAAGCATCTGGCCGTCATGCCTGACGTGCATTTAGGTAAAGGTTCCACCATCGGTAGCGTGATCCCGACACGCGGAGCGATTATCCCTGCGGCGGTCGGCGTGGATATTGGCTGCGGCATGATCGCCGTGCGGACATCGCTCACGGCGAGCGATTTGCCTGATAATCTGGCGGGCTTGCGCAGCGCTATTGAACAGGCCGTACCCCATGGCCGTACCGTTGGCCGCGCCCAGCGCGATAAAGGCGCATGGAACCATACGCCTCAGGATGTGGACGCGCACTGGGCGCATCTTGCGCCGCGTTTTAAAAAGCTTACCGATAAATATCCTCAACTGCTGAAGACCAATAACCATCAGCATCTGGGCACGCTGGGCACCGGTAACCACTTTATTGAAGTCTGCCTGGATGAGCAGCAACGGGTTTGGGTAATGCTGCATAGCGGTTCACGCGGCGTCGGTAATGCCATCGGTTCGTTGTTTATCGCGCTGGCGCAAAAAGATATGCAACGCCATATCAGCAATCTACCCGACCGCGATCTGGCTTATTTTGAGGAAGGCAGCAAGCATTTTAACGACTATATGGAAGCCGTCAGTTGGGCTCAGGATTACGCCCACCACAACCGGGAAGTGATGATGAATCGCGTGCTGGCGGCGCTGTCTAACATCATCACTAAACCCTTTGCGACCCAGCAGGAAGCCGTTAACTGTCACCATAACTATGTTCAGAAAGAGACGCATTTTGGCGAGTCGGTGCTGGTCACCCGCAAAGGCGCGGTATCGGCGCAGAAAGGGCAAATGGGGATCATCCCCGGCTCGATGGGCGCGAAAAGCTTTATCGTGCGCGGCCTCGGCAATAAAGACAGCTTCTGCTCGTGCAGCCACGGCGCAGGCCGTACCATGAGCCGCAGCGCCGCTAAAAAGCGCTTTACGGTTGACGATCAGATCCGCGCCACCGCCCATGTAGAATGTCGCAAAGACAGCGAAGTGATTGACGAAATTCCCATGGCGTATAAAGACATTGACGCCGTAATGGCGGCGCAGTCATCGCTGGTGGAAATCGTGCATACCCTGCGTCAGGTGGTGTGCGTGAAAGGATAAACTGCCTGATAAACCAGTAATAAGGACATAACAATGAAAATTTATACGTTTCTGTTGCCGACAATGGAAACAGTAGTGTTGAGGGCGAAACATCAGGGATAATCAAAAGCACGTTAGCGCACCCTCACGAGAATATTATGCACTACGACGTAAGCCACCTTCTTTCACGGCTAATTAACGGCCCGACAACGCCTGGTAAAATCGGTTTCGCCAACTCAACCGGTCCCGTACCGGCGCTGGCTTTTAAGGTCGATTTCCCCCGGCTGGAAATTGTGCTGGCCGGAAGCGTGGTCGAAAGCGGCAGCCCGGACGGCGCCTGGCTGATGAGTGAAGGCGATGTGCTGTTCGTGCCATCTGGCAGCTGGAATTACCCACAATGGCAGCAACCCGCCACCACGCTGAGCATATTGTTTGGCAAACAGCAGCTTGGTTTTAGCGTGCTGCACTGGGACGGCGAGAGGCTGCAAAACCTTAATAAACAACATGTGGCGCGGCGCGGGCCGCGAATCGGCTCGTTTCTTCTGCAAACGCTGAATGAAATGAAAATGCAGCCGCATGAACAGCAAACCGCGCGGTTAATCGTCGCCAGCCTGTTAAGCCATTGCAACGATCTGCTGGGCAGCCAGATCCAGACAGCGTCCCGCAGCCAGGCGCTGTTTGAGGCCGTCCGCAATTATATCGATGAACATTACGCCACGGCGTTAACCCGCGAATCGGTGGCGCAGGTTTTTTATATTTCGCCCAATTACCTTTCACACCTGTTTCAAAAATCAGGTTCACTGGGATTTAATGAATACCTGAACTACACGCGGCTGGAGCACGCCAAAGCGTTATTAAAGGGATATGAACTTAAAGTTAAAGAAGTCGCTCACGCCTGCGGCTTTGTGGACAGTAACTATTTCTGCCGCCTGTTTCGTAAAAATACCGAGCGTTCGCCGTCCGAGTATCGCCGCCAGTACCATAGCCAACTCACCGAAAAGTATCCTGGCGCAAAATAATGTGGGTCTGTTGCGGCGTGCCGATAACTTTGCGCACCGCAGTAATCACCTTTTGCGGTTCGCGCAGAAAAGCGCTAATACCGGAGTGAACATAACGGCATTCGGTGAACCGTTCCGCACCGGCAATATCAATATCGGTAAGCAACAACACGGCATCCGCGTTCCTGATATCCATCTCGGTGAGCGGGTTTTCAATACCCAACGCACCCTGCGTTTCGATTTTCACCGACCACTTTTCCTGCTGGCACAGTTTTTCCAGGCGCTCAGCAGCCATATACGTATGCGCGACGCCGCTGATACAAGCTGTAATGGCTACCAGATTTCGCTTTACCGCATCTGACATTTTATCCTCCCGTCGTCACCTTAAAACCCGCTTGCTCCGCCATGATCCTGATGGCGGCAATCTCGTTGTCGTCAGGCACCGGGATCGTTTTCATCGCCCACGATCGGCCTAACAAACCATATTTAGGCTCACCATATTGGTGAAAGGGTAAAATGTGCAACTCGCTGAATGAGAGAGATTTTAATACCCCGATCGCTATCGCAATGTTCGTCTCGTTGAGAGTATAGCCGGGAATAAGCGGCAACCTCGGAGTCACCTTAACGCCGTTCTCACGCAATAAACGTAAATTCGCCAACACCCGCGCCAGATTAATATTCAACACGTCCCGAGACTGCGCCTCATCAAGGATTTTCAAATCAAACAGCACTTCATCGCACTGCTGCGCCAGAGGCCATAAACGTGAAAAGGGCGCGTCGCCCGCCGTTTCGATGGCGGTATGGACACCCAATTCCCGTAACCGTGTTAAAAACCGGGTGGCAAAGGGTGCCTGCATCAACACCTCGCCCCCTGATAAGGTGACGCCGCCCCCCGAGGAACGAAAGAAAACGTCGTCTTTCATGACTTCGCGTTCCAGCGCCGCTAAAGAAATATCCCGGCCAATATGCTCGAATGCCCCCGACGGACACTCGTCGACATCCTGCAAACAAGGCGAGCAGTGAAGGCACCTGCTGTTGCGTCTTACCGTCTCAATTTTCGGCGACAGGGACTCCGGATTCGCGCACCAGGGGCAAGTATGGGGGCAACCTTTAAAGAAAATAACGGTACGGATGCCTTGCCCATCATTTAAAGAGTAACGCTGGATATTGAAAATGCGCGCCGTATCGGCGCGCGTTTCTGTTACCTCACAATTGATGCGCGGTCCGACGGATAATGTCATCCTGGATCTCCTTTGAAAGCTCGACAAAGAAGGCGCTATAACCGGCAACCCGCACCACCAAACCGGCATAATCCTGAGGACGGCGTTGCGCTTCACGCAGTGTCTCAGCATTAACCACATTGAACTGAATATGCTGAAGCTTCAGTTGAGTAAACGCGCGCAGAAAATCCGCCAGCTTATTTAATCCGCCTTGACCTTCGAGGGTCGCCGGCGTGAACTTCACGTTGAGCAGCGTCCCGTTCGATAGCAGGTGGTTATCCAGCTTGCTTACGGACTTCAATACTGCCGTCGGGCCTTGCCCATCCTGGCCGAGCATTGGCGAGAGTCCGCCATCGGCAAGCTGTTCGCCGGAATAACGGCCATCCGGCGTCGCGCCTACCACTGAACCTAACGGCACATGGGCGGAAACGGTATACGACCCCGGCGTAAACTGGCCGCCGCGTGGATTGGTGTATTTCTCCACTTCTTTACAGTAATGGCGCAGCAGTTCGGCGCTGATGTTATCAACGTCATCAATATCGTTACCGTACTTTTCGAAACGGTGGATTAAGCGCGCGCGGATCTTCTCACCTTCCGGCGTGGCGAAATTGGCTTTCAGCACCGCCAGTAACTCGTCAAAACTCATCCGCTGCTGATCGAACACCATACCTTTGAGCGCATGTAGCGAGTCGCTCAAGTTGGCGATGCCGATCCCCTGAACGCCGGAGAAGTTATAGCGCGCGCCGCCGTCGGTAATATCTTTGCCGCTCTTAAGGCAATCGCTGATGAACGACGAGAGCAACGGCACTGGAGCCCAGTCGCGATGGCCGATATCGCAGATATTGCTGCCTTCAACCATGAGCCGGATGTAATAACTCACTTTTTCGCGAATTTGCGCTAACAGTTCCGGGTAGGTCAGCGCCGGGTTTCCTTCATTTTCATACAGGGTAATTTCCATCACTTTCAGCAGGTTAAACATGGCTATATCGTGCAGGCCATAGGTTTTCCCCGGAATAGAAAGCTCAACGCAGCCCACCACCGAGTAGTCACGCGCGTCCTCCAGGGATACGCCGCGATTAAGAAACGCCGGGACGACCACCTCATCATTGAAGATTTGCGGAATGCCGGTACCAAGGCGGATGGTTTCTGCTGTTTTTAACAGGAAAGGCCGATCGATCAGTTCGTTGATGCGCACCCCCAGATTCGGCTGCGGGAGCTGCACACTCTGGTAAGCATCCAGGCACATAAACGACAGGGCATTGACGGCGCTGCGACCGGTTTCCGTCAGGCCGCCTAACAGCGCAGTGTAGCCGGTGGGGAAACCGGCAAAATAACGCGCGCTGCTGGTAGAGCGTAATAGCACCACGTCGTTGCATTTAATCCACAGCGATTCCAGCAGTTCACGCAGCCAGGCGGGATCCTCGCCATGGGTGAGCGACGCTTGCCAGAAAGGCAGCATGTACTGGTCGAAACGCCCCAGCGACAGCGAACTGGCGTTGGATTCATACTGAAGAATCACATTCATATACCAGAAGAGCTGGCAGGCCTGCCAGAACGTCTGCGGGCGCTGATCGATGTTATGGCGCGAGTTAGCCGCTATCGCCAACAACTCATCCCGTCGCACGGCATCCTGACACTGTGCCGCCATGTGTTCAGCCAGTTGCGCGTAACGCAGAATGTGGCGCTGTGAAGCCGCCAGCAGCAGCCGTGCGGCCTGATAGAAATGATTGTCCGGCGCGCGTTCGCAACAGGCGGTCAGTTCATCCAACAGCGCGCCGAGACCGTTTTCCAGCAGGCGGGGATAATCAATAATGATATGCCCCTGCCCTTTATCAGTCTGGTTGACGCTGAATATCTGCGTCCCTACCGCCTCTTTGACCTCTTGTGTCATTTGGCCGTTGATAAAATCCTTCATTGAGCGTTTTTCCCAGTACGGGTAAAGCTCATCGCGATAGCGACGCTTATCCTCTTCACTGATAGCAAAGCGATCCTGAGGGCGCGTCGGGAACTGCTCAAGTTCTTTGAGCAGCCAGTAAGGATCCATTTCTGGCGACATAATGCCCGCACGGGGTTTCACTGTGCGGTTACCGGCGATCAGTTCATCATCACGAATCGCAATCTTTACGTTATCAAGGATATACGCCGTCGCTTTGGCACGCCGCAGCATGACCGGCTCGCCTTCGGTCTGTTTATAGCTCTCGGTTAACAGTAACGCGCGCTCAAGGGAAATTTCACGAGGGTGCTGAAACAGCGCGGCTTTCAGGCGTTGGATGCGATTCGTCATGAGGAACTCCGGTCAGTGGGTAATGAAAGCACCCGCTCCGAAGAGCGGGTTGGGACATCAGACGGCTTGCGCCAGGTGGGATTCGATCTTGCTCATAATGGCTGCCGCCCGTTTCACGGCGTCGCTAATATTCACTCTGACAATGGTTTTACCCGCGAAACGCTCCTCAAATTTGATGCCGATATCTTTGGTCAGCACCACAATATCCGCCTGCGCAATGTCTTCTGCGCTCAACTCATTTTCCAGCCCGATAGAGCCCTGCGTTTCAACTTTCACATTCCAGCCCTTCGCTTTGGCTGCGCTTTCCAGCGCCTCGGCGGCCATATAGGTATGTGCGACGCCGGAAGGGCAAGCAGTAACAGCTACAATTGATGTCATGGTTAAATTCCTTTTTTAATCAGTTGATTTCAAAATCTAAGTCAAGGTCGTCCTGAGTCTCGATGGACTGAGGTTTGTTTTTGCGCGCCAGGCTTTTCAGAAGGTTGACCGCCAGCGCGGTGACCAGCGCGCCGACGATAACGGCAGCGATATAGCCCAGTTTTCCCTCTACCACGGGCAGAACGATCAACCCACCCCAGCCGGCATAGCATTTCGCACCCAGTAATGCCGCAGTCACCGTACCGCATACGGAACCCAGCATGATCGACGGAATAACGCGCAGCGGATCGGCAGCAGCGAACGGGATAGCGCCCTCCGTCACGCCAACGCAGCCCATTACCATGGCGGCTTTGCCCGCTTCGCGCTCTTCGTCGCTAAAATTTTTACGGTTAATCAGCGTTGCCAATCCCAGGCCAAGCGGCGGCACGCAAATCCCAACGGCAGCAATTGCCACCACGCCGTACACGCCCTGCGCAACGCAAATCAACATAAAGGCATAAGCCACTTTATTAACCGGCCCACCCATATCAAAGGCCAGCATCAGGCCCATAATGACGGCAAGCATGATCACGCTGCCCTGTTGCATTCCCTGCAACCACTGGGTCAGGCTCACAGTAAGCGCGCCGACAGGCTCGCCCAGTCCCCACATCATCACGCCCGCCGTGATAAATGTGCCAATGATGGGAATAACGAAGATAGGCATTACCGAACGCAGTACTTTCGGTACAGGGATTTTTTTCAGGTAGTGGATCACGATACCGCCGACAATCCCGGCGATGATGGCACCGAAGAAGCCCGCTCCAAAGCTATTGCCGACCCAGGCGCCAATGGCGCAGGGCGCAAGGGCTGAGCGGTCGGCAATGGAATAGCCGATATACGCGGCCAGAAACGGCACCATTAGCGTTAGCCCGGCAACGCCGATATCAAACAGCTTTTTCAGGTTTGGGTCAGTCAACGGGTCCGGCACCGCGCCTTTGCCGTAAAGCATCACAGAAACCGCAAGCAATATGCCGCCCGCAACCACAAAGGGGATCATATGTGATACCCCTGTCATTAAATGCTGGCGGGTGTTCTTAAGAATATGCACCAGTTCTTTCATAGGTCGCTCCTGGGTTTGCGTCACCTCCATCCACGAAGGTAATGCGGCAAACAATAGACAATCGCTGGTGGCGCAGACAGTGGATAAAAAAGCCATTTACTGGATTTTTGTACCATCGGATAAAAAATGCGATCCGCCTCAAATGTCGCAGTAAATTCAGAAAAGAGACAGAAATGAACGGCCATGTGAGTCAGTTCTCACTTTGGCGCTCATCTTACATAAATCCAGTTTTTGGCAGTTTTGTCGCGTGGCGGCCTGTCGTAATACGCCTTTATTCTGTTGCCCAAAGCATGAATGAATCAGGAGAGGCTAATGGCTCTGGTAATTGAATTTGTCTGTGATTTGCCTAATGGCGTGCATGCCCGGCCTGCAAGCCATGTCGAGAAACAATGCAATGCGTTTGCTGCGCAAATAGAGTGGCTAAATAGCCGAACGGGTAGAAAAGGCGACGCAAAAAGCGCGCTGGCGATTATTGGCACCGGGACGATAAAAGGCGATGCATGCCAGTTAACGATTTCCGGGAGTGACGAAAAAGAGGCCCATCTCCAGTTGGGAAAATGGCTTCGGGACGCCTTCCCGCTGTGCGACGAACCCATCGCGCAACCGGCCATCACTGTCGCCGAGCCGCTTCCCGAATCACTGACGCGCCTGAACCCAACCCTGTTCCATGCTAAATCCGTGTGCGCAGGTAGCGACTGTGGGATCCTCACGCCGTTAACCTCGCTGGATCTCAATAAAATTAATAACCTGCCTGAGCCGGACGGCGTGGAAGCGGAGCAGCAGGCGCTGGACAAAGGCTTAGCGCTGCTGATTAAAAGCATCGAGCTGCGGCTGCTTGACAGTGATGGCACCACCAGCGCGATCCTTGAGGCTCATCGTTCTCTGGCGCGGGATATCTCGTTACGCCAGCATTTACTGGCCGGCGTGACCCGGGGCCTGAGCTGTGCGCAAGCGATTATCGACAGCGCTAATCACTTTTGCGCCGAATTCAGGAATGCTGACAGCAGCTACCTGCAGGAGCGCGCGCTGGACGTGCGTGATATCTGTTTCCAGTTGCTCCAGCATATCTATGGCGAGCAGCGTTTTCCTGCGCCGGGCCAGCTGAAGCATCCCGCTATCTGCCTTGCGGATGAACTCACGCCCAGCCAGTTTCTGGAACTGGATAAATCCCTGCTTAAAGGACTGTTGCTGGAAAAAGGCGGGACCACCTCTCACACCGTTATCCTTGCGCGTTCATTTAATATCCCTACCCTGGTGGGCGTGGATATTCTGGCGCTCGCGCCCTGGTACAATCAGCCGGCCTATATTGATGGCAACGCAGAAATCGTGGTGGTTAACGCCAGCGAGGCGGTGACGCGCTATTACCAGCAAGAAGCGCGCACTCAGGCCGCCTTACGCGAACAACAGCAGGTGTGGCTAACACGCGAGGCCTGTACCGCTGACGGCATCAGGATGGAAGTGGCCGCCAATATCGCTCATGCCGTGGAAGCGCCGGGCGCATTCAATAACGGCGCGCAGTCAGTCGGCCTGTTCCGCACCGAAATGCTCTATATGGATCGCGCCAGCGCCCCGTCGGAAGATGAACTCTATAATATTTTCTGCCAGGCGCTGGAACCG
Organism: Atlantibacter sp. RC6; assembly: GCF_014193285.1. Classification (GTDB taxonomy): domain Bacteria; phylum Pseudomonadota; class Gammaproteobacteria; order Enterobacterales; family Enterobacteriaceae; genus Atlantibacter. The sequence goes on along the minus strand of NZ_JACHZE010000011.1, from coordinate 127,774 downwards.
GCGAAGGGGCGCAGCATTATTGTTCGCACGATGGATATCGGCGGCGATAAACCGGTGGAATATCTGAATATCCCCGCGGAAAATAACCCTTTCCTCGGCTACCGCGCCGTGCGTATTTATGAAGAGTATTCAGCGCTATTTTCTACACAGCTACGGGCGATCCTGCGCGCCTCCGCGCACGGTAAGTTAAAGATCATGATCCCGATGATCTCTTCCATGGAGGAGATCCTGTGGGTAAAAGAAAAGCTGTCAGAAGCCAAACAGCAGTTGCGTAACGAACAGACGCCGTTTGATGAAAAGATCCCGCTTGGCATTATGCTCGAAGTCCCGTCGGTGATGTTCATCATCGACCAGTGCTGCGAAGAGATCGACTTCTTCAGCATCGGCAGTAACGACCTGACGCAGTACTTGCTGGCAGTCGACCGCGATAACGCCAAAGTCACCCGTCACTACAACAGCCTTAACCCGGCATTTTTGCGGGCGCTGGATTATGCCGTGCAGGCGGTGCATCGCCAGGGTAAATGGATAGGCTTGTGCGGCGAGCTGGGCGCAAAAGGTTCGGTTCTGCCGCTGCTGGTCGGCATGGGGCTGGATGAAATCAGCATGAGCGCGCCAGCCATTCCCGCCGCGAAAGCGCGTTTAGCGCAGTTGGATAGCCGCGCCTGCCGCCAGTTGCTCAATCAGGCAATGGCGTGCCGCACCTCGCTTGAGGTTGAACATCTGCTGGCGCAATTCCGTATGTCGGCTCACGACACGCCGATTATTACCCCGGCCTGTATCTCGCTGGATAATGACTGGCGTAGCAAAGAAGAAGTGATGAAAGGCATGACCGATAAGCTGCTGCTTGCCGGGCGCTGCCGCTATCCACGCAAACTGGAAGCCGATTTGTGGGCCCGCGAAGCGGTGTTTTCAACCGGGCTCGGTTTCAGTTTCGCCATCCCGCACAGCAAATCCGAGCATATTGAGCAGTCGACCATCAGCGTAGCGCGGCTCCCTGCCCCGGTGCTCTGGGGTGACGAAGAGGCGCAGTTCATCATTATGTTGACGCTGAACAAACATGCCGCTGGCGATCAGCATATGCGGATTTTTTCACGTCTCGCACGCCGCATCATGCATGAAGAGTTCAGAAATGCGCTGGTCAATGCGCCTTCTGCCGACGCCATCGCATCACTGCTTCAAAAAGAGCTGGAACTTTAATCTAAGGAATCATCATGGAACTCTATTTAGATACCGCCAACGTTCAGGAAGTCGCTCGTCTGGCGCGCATTTTTCCACTGGCTGGCGTCACCACCAATCCCAGCATTATTGCCGCAGGCAAAACGCCGCTGTTTGAGGTATTGCCGCGTTTGCAGGACGCGCTTGGCGGGCGAGGGAAACTGTTTGCCCAGGTGATGAGCCGCGATGCGCAAGGCATGGTGCAGGAAGCCAAACGGCTGGAAAACGCCTGCCCCGGTATCGTGGTTAAAGTCCCTGTCAGTACTGAAGGGCTCGCTGCGATTAAGGCACTGAAGTCGACAGGCATCGCCACGCTGGGCACCGCCGTGTACAGCGCTGCGCAAGGGCTGCTGGCGGCGCTGGCGGGCGCGGATTATGTCGCCCCTTACGTTAACCGGGTTGATGCTCAGGGTGGCGACGGCATTCAGACAGTGCGGGAATTGCAAACCCTGCTTGAACTGCATGCGCCGCACTGCAAAGTGCTGGCGGCGAGCTTTAAAACGCCGCGCCAGGCGCTGGATTGCCTGCTTGCCGGATGCGAAGCCATCACCCTGCCTTTAGATGTCGCGCAACAAATGCTCGGTACCCCCGCAGTAGAATCGGCCATTGAGAAGTTCGAGCAAGACTGGAAAAACGCGTTTGGACAATTAAGTCTGTAACAGGAGGAGATGTATGGATCACATCATTCAGTCACCGGGTAAATATATTCAGGGCGCCGATGTGCTTAACCGCCTGGGCGATTACCTGAAACCCATGGCCGAACGCTGGCTGGTGGTCGGTGATAAATTCGTTTTAGGGTTTGCCCGCGAAAAACTACAGAACAGCCTGAGCGCTGCTGGTCTGGCGTTTGACATCGCCCCTTTCGGCGGCGAATGTTCGCAGAATGAGATCGACCGCCTGCGCGCGCTGGCGGAAAAAGCGCGCTGCAAAGCAGTGCTGGGCATCGGCGGCGGTAAAACGCTGGATACCGCCAAAGCGCTGGCGCATTACATGGCGGTGCCGGTGGCGATTGCGCCCACTATCGCCTCCACCGATGCGCCATGCAGCGCTCTGTCGGTCATTTATACCGATGACGGCGAGTTTGATCGCTATCTGCTGTTGCCGCATAACCCCAACATGGTGATCGTTGATACCGCCATCATCGCGGGCGCGCCTGCGCGCCTGCTGGCGGCGGGGATTGGCGACGCGCTGGCGACCTGGTTCGAGGCGCGCGCCTGTTCACGCAGCGGCGCAACCACGATGGCGGGCGGCCAGTGCACTCAGGCCGCGTTGGCCCTGGCGGAACTCTGTTACAACACGCTGCTGGAACAGGGCGAAAAAGCGATGCTGGCGGCGCAACAACATGTGGTCACCCCGGCGCTGGAGCGCGTGGTGGAAGCCAATACCTATCTGAGCGGCGTGGGTTTTGAAAGCGGCGGTCTGGCTGCTGCGCACGCGATCCACAACGGATTAACCGCTATCCCGGATGCGCATCATTTTTATCATGGTGAAAAAGTCGCATTCGGTACGCTGGTGCAGTTGGTACTGGAAAACGCGCCGCTGGAAGAGATAGAAACCGTTGCAGCGCTGTGTCATGCCGTGGGATTGCCGATCACGCTGGCGCAACTGGATATTAACAGTGATATTCCCGCCAAAATGCGGATTGTCGCTGAAGCCGCCTGCGCTGCCGGGGAAACCATCCACAATATGCCGGGCGGCGCGACAGCCGGGCAGGTGTATGCCGCGCTGTTAGTCGCCGACCAGTACGGTCAGGGCTTTTTGAAAAACTGGCAGTAACCTTGCCATGCCCGGCAGCGTGAAGCGCCGGGCATGCTTTAGGATGTTATACCGCCGGACGAACGCCCAGCGTATGGCAGATGGCGTAGCTCATTTCCGCGCGGTTCAGGGTATAGAAATGGAAATCTTTCACCCCTTCACGGCTGAGGATTTTCACCATGTCCATGGCGATATTCGCCCCCACCAGCTTGCGGGTTTCCGCATCTTCGTCCAGGCCAGAGAACATCTGAGCCATCCACGCCGGGATACGCACGTTGGTCATGTCGGCAAATTTTTTCGCCTGTTTGAAGTTGGACACCGGCAGGATGCCCGGAATGATTTCCACGTCAATCCCGGTTGCCGCGCAGCGGTCGCGGAACCGCAGATAGCTTTCCACATCAAAGAAGAACTGGGTGATAGCGCGGTTGGCGCCCGCGTCGATTTTGCGCTTCAGGTTCAGTAAATCCGCCTGGGCGCTTTTTGCTTCCGGATGCACTTCCGGGTACGCCGCGACGGAAATATCAAAATCCGCCACTTCTTTCAGCAGGCCCACCAGGTCGGCGGCATACATGTCCGGTTTGCCGCTACCCGGCGGTAAATCGCCGCGCAGGGCCACGATGTGCCGGATGCCATTTTCCCAGTAATCGCGGGCGATGATGCGCAGCTCATCACGGGTGGCGTCGATGCAGGTCAGGTGCGGCGCCGCTTCCAGACCGGTACGATCTTTAATCCCTTTGATAATGCTGTGCGTGCGGTCGCGCTCGCCGGAGTTCGCGCCATAGGTCACGGAAACGAATTTCGGTTTCAGGCTGCTCAAACGATCGATGGAATTCCACAGGGTCTGTTCCATTTCACTGGTGCGCGGCGGGAAAAACTCAAAGGAAACGTTAATGCGCCCGGCGACTTCGGCCAGACTCTGATTCAGTGCTTCCCGCTGGTTGGCGTGAAAAAAGCTCATACCCTTACCTCATCACTCGCTTGTCATTATTGGCTGTTGTGTTTTTTGACTTCTATACGTTTAGACGTCCAGATGTAAAAATGACGGAAAAGCGCCATCGCGTCAACTGAAAAATCACCAGAATGAATGAGGAATATTCAACGAACGTGAAAAAAATTCAGGATGGGGCGTCACAGAAAGAGAAAGCGCCTTTTGCCAGCGGAGGCAAAAGGCGCATATCAGATTACAGCAGTTGAGCCAGGCGGTTGAGATCGGACTGAATGGCTCCGGCGGTGACGTCGCGTCCGGCGCCTGGGCCACGGATCACCAGCGGGTTATCGCGATACCAGCGGCTTTCGATGGCAAACACGTTATCGCACGGCAGCAGCGACGCCAGCGGATGCTCAGGACGCACCGCCTCCACGCCGACGCGCGCTTTGCCATTGGCGTCGAAGCGCGCCACATAGCGCAGCACCAGCCCTATTTCCCGGGCGGCTTCCAGACGTTGCACCATCTGGTCATTCAGCGCATCACCGTTCTCGAAGAAGTGATCCACCGATCCCTCTTCGCAGCCCTGCGGCACCAGCGACTCGACGCGCACCTGGTCAGGTTCGATGTCGTACCCGGCTTCGCGCGCCAGGATCACCAGCTTGCGCATCACGTCTTTCCCGGACAGGTCGACGCGCGGATCTGGCTCGGTTAAGCCCTGCTGCCAGGCCTGATCCACCAGGTCGGTAAACGGCACGCTGCCGTCAAACTGCAAAAACAGCCAGGAGAGCGTCCCGGAGAAAATCCCGCTGATGGCCAGAATCGAATCGCCGCTGTCACGCAGGTCGCGCACGGTATGGTTAACCGGCAGCCCGGCGCCTACGGTGGCGTTGTACAACCAGTGACGGCCCGTTTTGGCAAACGCATCGCGGATTTGGCGATATTTGTTACTGTTGCTGGCACCCGCCAGCTTGTTGGCGCTGATCACATGGAAACCGTGGCTGGCGAAATCCAGATACTGATCGGCCAGCTCTTCGCTTGCCGTGACGTCCAGCACCACCAAATCGTCATACGGATGGTTGCGCATCCACAGGAACAGTGATTCTTCATCGTGATCCTGGGCTTCGTCATTAAAGAAGGCCAGGGCGCGGCTGGCGTCCAGCCCCTGATAATTTAGCTGGCTGCGGCGGCTATCCACCACGCCGGCCAGGACAAATTCAAAACCGGTGCGGGCGGAAAGCGTTTCCTGCTCGCGGGCGAACAGCTCCAGCCAGCGGGAGCCGATATTGCCTTTGCCGAACAGCATCAGGCCGATGCGCTTCTCGGCGCGGAACAGCGTCTGGTGCAGGCCCTGAATCAGGCTTTCGGTAGGGCCGACGCGCAGCACGGCCACCAGGCTGATGCCCTCTTCCGACTGCCAGATAAACTCCACCGGCTGATCTTTCAACTGTTGCCAGAAGCGGTGGCTGTGCAGCGGGTTGCGGCACACGCCTGCGCCCACCATCGCCACAAGCGCCAGCCCTTCACGCAGACGCAGTTCGCCAGGCAGGGCAGCGGCTTCCAGGGTGCTGAATGCGCTGCCGACCACTTCTGAGGTGTAGCACAGTTGCAGTAAACGGCGGTCGGGATGAACGCCAATCGACAGCGGACGGATCTGCGCGCGCTTCAGCACGCTTAGCGTTTCCTGATGCGCCAGTTTGAAATCCTGATCCGGCGCGACCAGCAGTTCAATCAGGCACACGTCGTCATGACTGGTGACAATGCGCGCGCCGGTGCCGGATGCCAACACGCGCTCAATGCGCGTGGAGCCCTGCTCCGGGTTGTAGCTGCACCGCAGCTGCAAATCGATATCGCTGCCGGAAACCGGCTGAAGGGTACGGGCGTGCAGTACCGGAGCCGCCAGACGCGCCAGTTCGCTGGCTTCATCAAGGCGCAGTAACGGCAGCAGGCAGGCGTCTTTTACTTTACGCGGGTCGGCGCTATAAACGCCCGCCACGTCGCTCCAGATGGTGACGCGGGAAACACCGCCCAGCGCGCCAATTTGGGTCGCGGAATAGTCAGAGCCGTTACGCCCCAGCAGGACAGTTTCACCCGCGTTATTGCGGCAGATAAAGCCCGTCACCACGACACGTTTGCCGGGATGCTGGGCCAGAAGCTGTTGCAGTAAAGGGTAAGAGAGACCTTCGTCCACCTGCGGCTGCGCGCTGCGCTCGGCGCGTAAAAATTCGCGCGCGTCCAGCCAGGTGGCGTCGATGCCCTGGAGATTCAGCACGGCGGACATCAAACGCGCCGACCAAATCTCGCCGTGACCCACGACTTCAGCATACACCGCATCGGTAATGGTGCCGTCGAGCAGCGCCGCCAGGCGCTCCAGATCGTGGATAAAGCCGCTAATCAGAGCGTCCGCTTTATCGGCGGGTAACAGTCCGCTGATTAATTCGGTCTGATAACGGCGCAGCGCCTGCTGAACCTGATGGGCGGACAGGCGATCCGTCTGGCTCAGTTTCAACCAACTGATCAACTGGTTAGTTGTACTGCCTGCGGCGGAAACCACCATCATGTCGTCCGGCTGCGAATACTCGGCCATAATTCCGGCCACGCGCTGGTAACACTTCACATCCGCAAGGCTACTACCACCAAATTTATGCAGTTGACGACCTTTCGCCCCTGCAGGCGCTGAAACACTCATGCTTACCCCTTAGCCGCTGCCCGGAAGCCATTTTCCAGGTCAGCAAGTAAATCTTCACTGTCTTCAATACCGGTTGAGATGCGCAGCAGCGTCTCGGAAATGCCTGCGGCGGCGCGCGCTTCTGGCGCCATACCCGCATGGGTCATGGTCGCGGCATGGGAAATCAGGCTTTCTACCCCGCCTAACGATTCCGCCAGTGTAAACAGCTCCAGCGCGCCAAGGAAGCGGCGCAGCGTCTCTTCATCGCCGTCGAGTTCAAAGCTCAGCATCGCGCCAAAACCCTTCTGCTGGCGAGCCGCAATGTCATGGCCCTGATTTTCCGGCAGAGAAGGATGATACAGCTTTTTCACCAGCGGTTGGGTCTTCAGATAGTCGATAATCGCCAGCGCGTTACGCTGCGCGATATCCATACGCGGCACCAGCGTGCGCAGGCCGCGCAGCAGCAAATAGCTGTCAAACGCCGCAGCGGTGACGCCAATATTATTTGCCCACCAGGCCAGATTAACGGCGGTCTCTTCATCACGGGAAATAACCACGCCCGCCACCACATCGGAATGGCCGTTGAGGTATTTGGTGCAGGAGTGCAGCACTAAATCGGCACCCAGAGAAAGCGGGTTTTGCAGCGCCGGGCTCAGGAAAGTGTTGTCCACTACGCTTACCGCTCCGGCTTCGCGGGTCAGGCGGCAGATTTTTTCGATATCCACGACACGCAACAGCGGGTTACTTGGCGTTTCGATCAGTACCAGCTTCGGTTTCTCCGCCAGCGCCGCTTTTAATGCCGCTTCATCGTTCTGATCGACAAACAGCACCCGGTAGCAGCCGCGTTTCGCCAGGCTATCGAACAGACGGTAGCTGCCGCCGTAGCAGTCGTGCGGCGCCACCAGCAGATCGCCTGGATTCAGATAAACCGTGGTCACCAGATGGATCGCCGACATCCCGGTATTGGTCAACACCGCCCCTGCGCCGCCTTCCAGTTCCGCCAGTGCGCGCTGGGTCACATCGCGCGTCGGGTTACCCCGGCGAGAATAGTCATGGGCGCGCGGCTCATTGAAACCGGTAAAGTTATAGGTGCTGGAAAGATGGATGGGCGGAACAACGCAGCCGTACTGTTCGTCATTATTTAATCCACTGCGTACTGCGATAGTGGCCTGTTTACGTGTCATGTTGAGCGGCTTCCTGGCTGAAGGACTGATCCCGGCAATGTCGCGGGATAATCGGGAATCGGTTCAAAGTCTGCCCACAGAGTAACCACAGAAGAAATGGACGTCAATACATCTGGACATCTAAACTTCTTTGCGTATAGATTGAGCAAAACCAAATTAGCCGTTAAAATTGTGTGTTTAGAGCAGTGGCGCGACGGGATCTCTGTGCGCGGCGCTATCCTGTTTATGGCTGTGGCCCGCCAGACCGGCCCCGGTCCACTATCAATATTGAGAGGATGAAAGGTATAACATGGCTGAATGGAGCGGCGAATATATCAGCCCATACGCTGAGCACGGTAAGAAGAGTGAACAAGTAAAAAAAATTACGGTTTCCATTCCTCTGAAGGTGTTAAAAATCCTCACTGATGAACGTACCCGTCGTCAGGTGAACAATCTGCGTCACGCCACCAACAGTGAACTACTGTGTGAAGCGTTTTTGCATGCTTTTACCGGTCAGCCGCTGCCAAACGATGAGGATCTGCGTAAAGAGCGCAGTGATGAAATCCCGGAAGAGGCGAAAGTGATCATGCGTGAGCTGGGTATCGACCCGGAGACGTGGGAATACTAAGCAAGAGGAGCGGCGCATCACGACGCCGCCGCTCTTTTTTAATACTGTCTTCGCAAAAATAATATCAATACTTCAGTTTTAGCATTTCATTTATTATGAAATACCTATGCAGTAAACAATATTATTGTTGCCCTCTAATCACGCATCATAATTAACGTAGTCGGTTAGAAATTATAACCGATACCTACACGATAGCGCGTTTGCCGATCGGACGTTGTCGCCGTATTATAACCACCCGACACATTACCAATTTCAGTAAACGGAACCCATGAGCCAATGTTATAAGCGATACGGAAGTTATACTCGTAGTCTTCATTTTTATTATTATAAAGATTTTCATGATCGGAGACTTTGTAGATGCCGTTCAATTCAAACATCCAGTCACCAACGTTATAACCCAACCAGGCTTCTGGCCGGTTAACATTCCGATCTTCTTTGCCGTCATTATTACGCCGCGTATATTCAAAACGGTAACGGAATGCGGTCCACCAGTTTTCATTAAAGTTGTACTGCACTTTAAGGTACGGCTTATAGGTCGCCATGTTGTCGCCCATCTCCACCGCCATCCCAGGCTGCCAGATGAGATTTTGCCAGTTGAACTGATAACTTGCCGTATATTCGTTGCTGTTACTTTCCATATTATTCAGCGCATCATTAGATTGTGCGTCATCAGAACGCGACACCGCTTCTACGGCAACGCCAAATCCACTACCAAAACGATGCGACATATAAACACGATCGTAATTGCGCCCGTCATCATAATATTCATGACGATAATCCACATACCCCGCCTGGGCGGCGCTGGTCAATAATGGAATAAGTAATAAAGCATACCCTGCCTTCATAAATAAGCCCTCAGAATATAAACCATGACAATAATTCAATCTGATAAAGCTATCCCGAAAATAATACACACCAAAGGAATCAGATCGGATAAATATTAAAAATCGTCACGAGTGTATTTAAGCGAGCGGGGCAAAACCTTTGATATTTTGCCATGGAAATTAAAAAGGTGGCAAAATCACGAAGATAAAAAGGGTGCGGATCTCAATGAAATTAATTTACTAAAAAAAATAAAAACACCATTTCAATTATAATTGATGGAAATGTAATTCATATTATCAATAGCAATATATAAAAGATAAAAGCCAGAAACAAAAAAAGCGCCTTGCGGCGCTTTTTTCTGACAGCGGAAACTTATTTGCTGCCCGGGATGCTGAAACGCTTGTTGAAGCGGTCAACACGGCCACCGGTAGCAACATCACGCTGTTTGCCGGTGTAGAACGGGTGGCATTTGCCACAAACGTCCAGGTTCAGATCGTGGCCCACAGTTGAGTGAGTCTTGATCACATTACCGCAAGAACAAGTTGCAGTAATTTCTGCGTAATTCGGGTGAATACCTTTTTTCATGGGAAACCTCAGTGAAGGCCGCGTCGCTCTTCCGGCCCTAACGCCAGACACCACGCGAAGTTGATAAATTCCCCGTCTCACCGGGTACTGCGGGTGTGTTCACTCCAGTACCGCGCGCCGGGGAAATACGTCGATTTGACTGCACGCTTTGTGCATCAAAGGCGGCGAATCATACAGAAATTAATCACCGCATGCAAACTGATCCGCAAATTGTCTTTCTCACAGTGTACACTATGCCGTCATTTTCTCAGCCGGGAGCCCGGATGTCTGTTGCCCATATTGCCCTGGCGGTGCCGCTGCCCCGCACCTTTGATTACCTGCTTCCCGCCGGGATGCAGGTGGCGGCAGGCTGTCGCGTGCGGGTACCCTTCGGCAAGCAGCAGCGCGTCGGGATTGTGGTTTCCGTTAGCGAACACAGTGAACTGCCGCGCGAAGAGCTAAAATCGGTGCTGGAATCCCTCGACGACGCGCCGCTGTTTTCCCCTTCTTTATGGCAACTGCTGCTGTGGGCGGCAGAGTATTACCACCACCCCATTGGCGATGTGCTGTTTCATGCGCTGCCGGTGCTGCTGCGCCAGGGCAAGCCCGCCAGCGGAACGCCGCTCTGGACCTGGTATGCGACTGAAGATGGCCAAGCCCTCGATATCAATAGCCTGAAACGCGCCCCGAAACAGCAGCAGGCGCTGGCGCTACTGCGCCACCAGCCGATTCTGCGCCACCAGCTTAGCGAGATGGAGCTGAGTGACGCGACGTTTCAGACGTTGCGTAGTAAAGGATTGTGCGATTTACGGGCGCAGTTGCCTGAGCAAACCGACTGGCGGCCTGGCTTTAGCGTGTCCGGCGAGCGGTTGCGTCTCAACACCGAGCAGGCCACTGCCGTGGGGGCGATCCACAGCGCCTCCGATCAATTTTCCGCCTGGCTGCTGGCAGGCGTAACCGGCTCGGGGAAAACCGAGGTTTACCTCAGCGTGCTGGAAAACGTGCTGGCTCAGGGCAAACAGGCGCTGGTACTGGTCCCGGAAATCGGCCTGACGCCGCAGACCATCGCGCGTTTCAGGGAACGGTTTAACGCCCCGGTGGAAGTGCTGCACTCGGCCCTGAACGACAGCGAGCGGCTGGCAGCCTGGCTGAAGGCCAAAAGCGGCGAAGCGGCGATAGTTATCGGTACCCGCTCGGCGCTGTTTACGCCGTTTAAACAGTTGGGCGTGATTGTTATCGATGAAGAACACGACAGCTCCTATAAACAGCAGGAAGGCTGGCGCTATCATGCCCGCGACCTGGCGGTGTATCGCGCTCACCGCGAGCAGATCCCGATTATCCTTGGCTCGGCAACGCCCGCGCTGGAAACGTTGCACAACGTGCGGGTGAAGAAGTACCGCGAACTGAAACTGACTCGTCGCGCGGGCAATGCGCGCCCGGCGATGCAACATCTGGTGGATTTGAAGGGCCAGCCGGTGCAGGCAGGCCTCGCCCCGGCATTGATCGCCCGGATGCGCCAGCATCTTCAGGCCGATAATCAGGTCATCTTATTTCTTAACCGGCGCGGTTTCGCCCCAGCGCTGCTCTGCCACGACTGCGGCTGGATTGCCGAATGCCCACGCTGCGACCACTACTACACGCTGCATCAGGCGCAGCATCAGTTGCGCTGCCACCACTGCGACAGCCAGCGCCCGGTGCCACGCCAGTGTCCACAGTGCGGCTCCACCCATACCGTGCCCGTCGGCCTGGGGACCGAACAGCTGGAGCAGGCGTTAAGCCCGCTGTTTCCCGGCGTGCCGCTGTCGCGTATTGATCGCGACACCACCAGCCGCAAAGGGGCGCTGGAGCAGCATCTGGCGGACGTACATCGCGGCGGCGCGCGGATCCTGATCGGCACGCAGATGCTGGCGAAGGGCCACCACTTTCCCGATGTGACGCTGGTCGCGCTGCTGGACGTGGACGGCGCGCTGTTCTCGGCGGATTTCCGTTCGCCGGAGCGTTTCGCCCAGCTGTATACTCAGGTCGCCGGGCGCGCCGGGCGTGCGGGTAAACAGGGGGAAGTGATCCTGCAAACCCATCACCCGGAGCATCCATTACTGCAAACGCTGCTCAGCCAGGGTTATGACGCTTTCGCTGAAGAAGCGCTGCGCACTCGCAGCCAGGTCTGGCTTCCGCCTTACAGCAGCCACGTGATGATCCGCGCGGAAGACCATAACAACCAGCAGGCCCCGCTGTTTTTACAACAGTTGCGTAACCTGTTGCAGGCCAGCCCGCTGGCGGATGACAAGCTGTGGATCCTCGGACCGGTTCCGGCGTTACAGCCGAAACGCGGCGGGCGCTTTCGCTGGCAGATCCTGTTGCAGCACCCGTCCCGCCTGAAGCTACAACATATTCTTAGCCAGAGCCTGGCGCTGGTGAACACGCTACCCGAGGCGCGCAAAGTCAAATGGACGCTGGATGTCGATCCCATCGAAAGCTAAATCGTCAGCACAATGCGGCAGAGATCGAAAAATAAAATCTTGATCACATTTCTTATGCAATTTTTGTAACCGTGCGGTGTAAATATCTGATAAGAATGATCGGTCAAGCCAGACCACAGGACGTGTCTGCGCCCGCGATAGTTTGCGAGGAGAAGAAGTTGAACCCGAAGAAACAGGTTGTTGCCGCAACCATGAAAGATGTTGCCGAGCGGGCAAATGTCTCAACCGCCACGGTATCTCGTGCATTAATGAATCCTGAGAAGGTTTCTCAGGCTACCCGTAATAAGGTAGAGCAAGCCGCTATTGACGTGGGTTATTTGCCTGGCTCCCTGAACCGCAATTTAAAACGTAACGAGTCACGCACTATCCTGGTGATTGTCCCGGATATCTGCGATCCCTTTTTCAGCGAAATCATTCGCGGCATTGAAGTCACCGCCGCTGACCAGGGCTATCTGGTGCTGATTGGCGACTGCGCGCACCAGAATCAGCAAGAAAAAACCTTTATTGACCTGATTATCACCAAGCAGATCGACGGCATGCTGCTGCTCGGCTCGCGCCTGCCGTTCGACGCCAGTAAAGAAGAGCAGCGCAATCTGCCGCCGATGGTGATGGCGAACGAATTTGCGCCGGAACTGGAACTGCCGACGGTGCATATCGATAACCTGACCGCCGCCTTTAACGCCGTGAACTACCTTCATGAACTGGGGCACGACCAGATCGCCTGTATCGCCGGGCCAGAAGAGATGCCGCTGTGCCATTACCGGTTACAGGGCTACGTCCAGGCGTTACGCCGCAGCGGGATGCAGGTCGACCCGCACTATATCGCCCGGGGCGATTTCACGTTTAACGCCGGCGCACAGGCGCTGGATCAGTTGCTGAATCTGCCCAATCCGCCAACGGCGATCTTCTGCCACAGCGATGTGATGGCGCTGGGTGCGCTGTCGCAGGCCAAGCGCCGCGGCTATAAAGTGCCGGACGATTTGTCGATTATCGGCTTTGATAACATCGCGCTGGCAGAATTCTGCGACCCGCCGTTAACCACGATTTCGCAGCCGCGTTTCGAGATTGGCCGCGAGGCCATGCTGCTGCTGCTCGATCAGCTACATGGCCAGGTCGTGAGCAGCGGTTCACGCCTGCTGGATTGTGAGCTGATGGTGCGCGGCTCCACGCGGGCTCGCAAGGCGGCAAAATAGTTTCGATTAGGACTCACCTCACTGGTCAAAAGCCCGTCCCTTAAGTAACATGACGGGCTGATAAACGAATAAATACAGCGAAACGATAGTGGCACAACGAGATTATGTACGCCGCGGACAGCCGAGCCCCGCGCGGCGGAAGAAACCGACTACCCGCAAAAAGCAACGTAACCTGCCTGCTGTTTCCCCGGCCATGGTCGCTATCGCAGCGGCCGTTCTGGTGACCTTTATCGGTGGCCTGTACTTTATTACCCATCATAAGTCTGAAGAAGCCGAGGTCATCCCGGGTCACAAAGTGACGGGAAATGGCTTGCCGCCGAAACCTGAAGAGCGCTGGCGCTATATTAAAGAGCTGGAAAACCGCCAGCCGGGCGTACGCACCCCGACCGAGCCGTCCGCCGGTGGGGAGATCATGAACCAAGATCAGTTGACCAACGAACAGCGTCAGCTACTGGCTCAAATGCAGGCGGATATGCGCCAGCAGCCCACCCAGCTCAACGAAGTGCCGTGGAACGAGCAAACCCCTGCCCAGCGCCAGCAAACCTTGCAGCGCCAGAAACAGATCCAACAGCAGAATACCGTTGCGCAGCAGCAGCGTACCCCGCCGCGCGTCGAGCAGCCGTACCAGCAAACCCAGCCGGTACGCGCCGCCACGGTCCAGGAGCAGCCGGTGCGCAGCGCGCAAACGCAGAAACCTGCCGCGCCGCAAACCAACCGGACAACTGCCAGCCAGCAGCCCTATCAGGATTTGCTGCAAACGCCGCCGCACACCGCGCAGCGTGAACCTGCGCAGCCGAAGGCCACCGCCCAGGCCGCGCCGGTCACCCGCGAAACCGCGCCGGAAAAACCAACCGCCGAGAAAAAAGATGAACGCCGCTGGATGGTGCAGTGCGGTTCCTTTAAAGGTGCCGAGCAGGCGGAAACCGTGCGGGCGCAGCTGGCGTTTGAGGGCTTTGATTCCCGCATTACCGCCAATAACGGCTGGAACCGCGTGGTGATCGGCCCGGTGAAAGGCAAAGAAAACGCCGATGGCACCCTCACCCGCCTGAAGCTCGCCGGTCACACTAACTGCATTCGTCTCGCCGCGGGGGGTTGAAACCCCCAAAACACCCCCCATCTATAATTGCATTCTGCCCCGCGCCTGGCGCGGGGCCTGTATTCAGCTATCGAAAAGGGGTCTGTCAGTGACAACAATAGTAAGCGTACGCCGCAACGGACAGGTGGTGATTGGTGGCGATGGACAGGCCACTCTGGGCAATACCGTAATGAAAGGCAACGTCAAAAAAGTGCGTCGCCTTTACAACGATAAAGTCATTGCGGGTTTCGCGGGCGGTACGGCGGACGCCTTCACGCTGTTTGAACTCTTCGAACGCAAACTGGAAATGCATCAGGGCCATCTGGTGAAAGCGGCTGTAGAGCTTGCCAAAGACTGGCGTACCGACCGTATGCTGCGCCGTCTGGAAGCGCTGCTGGCGGTGGCGGATGAAACGGCATCCCTGATCATCACCGGTAACGGCGATGTGATCCAACCGGAAAACGATTTGATTGCGATTGGTTCCGGTGGCCCGTATGCCCAGGCCGCGGCGCGCGCGCTGCTGGAAAACACCGAACTGGACGCCCGTGAAATTGTTGAGAAGTCGCTGGGGATTGCAGGTGATATTTGCATCTACACCAACCACTTCCTGACCATCGAAGAACTCTCCTCTAAAGCGTAAGGATTTCCCATGTCTGAAATGACCCCACGCGAAATTGTCAGCGAACTCGACAAACACATTATCGGCCAGGACGCGGCGAAGCGTTCTGTGGCCATCGCGCTGCGTAACCGCTGGCGCCGTATGCAGCTTGATGAAGAGCTGCGTCATGAAGTGACACCGAAAAACATTCTGATGATCGGCCCCACCGGCGTGGGTAAAACCGAAATCGCCCGTCGTCTGGCTAAACTGGCCCATGCGCCGTTTATCAAAGTGGAAGCGACCAAGTTCACCGAAGTGGGCTATGTCGGTAAAGAAGTGGATTCTATCATCCGCGATCTGACCGATGCCGCGATTAAGATGGTGCGCATGCAGTCCATTGAAAAGAACCGCTATCGCGCCGAAGAGATGGCGGAAGAGCGCATTCTGGATGTGCTGATCCCACCGGCTAAAAACAACTGGGGCCAGGCGGAGCAGGCGCAGGAGCCTTCTGCCGCGCGTCAGGCGTTCCGCAAGAAGCTGCGTGAAGGCCAACTGGATGATAAAGAGATTGAAATCAATCTCGCCGCTGCGCCGATGGGCGTAGAAATCATGGCGCCTCCGGGCATGGAAGAGATGACCAACCAGCTACAGTCCATGTTCCAGAACCTGGGCGGGCAGAAGCAGAAGCCGCGTAAGCTGAAAATCAAAGACGCGATGAAGCTGCTGGTGGAAGAAGAAGCCGCCAAACTGGTCAATCCGGAAGAGCTGAAGCAAGACGCGATTGACGCGGTTGAACAGCACGGCATCGTGTTTATCGATGAGATCGACAAAATCTGTAAGCGCGGTAACGTATCCGGCCCGGATGTGTCCCGTGAAGGCGTGCAGCGCGACCTGCTGCCGCTGGTGGAAGGCTGTACGGTATCCACCAAACACGGCATGGTGAAAACCGACCACATCCTGTTTATCGCTTCCGGCGCGTTCCAGGTGGCCAGCCCGTCTGACCTGATCCCGGAATTACAGGGTCGTCTGCCGATCCGCGTTGAGCTTCAGGCGCTGACCGCAGAAGACTTTGAACGCATCCTGACCGAGCCGAACGCCTCTGTCACCGTCCAGTACAAAGCGCTGATGGCGACCGAAGGCGTGAATATCGACTTCACTGATGACGGCATCAAACGCATCGCCCAGGCGGCGTGGCAGGTTAACGAGAGCACCGAGAACATCGGCGCGCGTCGTTTACATACCGTGCTGGAGCGTCTGATGGAAGAGATCTCCTACGACGCCAGCGATCTCAACGGTCAGACCATCATCATTGATGCGGAATACGTTGGTAAGCATCTGGATGAGCTGGTTGCGGATGAAGATTTGAGCCGCTTCATTCTGTAATTGCCTGTTTGTTCGGCGCGTAACTCTAAAGAGGTGGTCGGCACGTCTCGCTTAACAGAGTTCGGCGACACCTCTGCAACTTACCGGTGGTTGTGGTTATAATCGCGCTCAGTGCAATTTCATCATTTACGATGGGGGCAATTCGCCCCCATTTTTTATTGGTTCGCTTACTATGACTGACTCACAATCACTGAGCCGTACGCAAGCCTGGCTGGAAAGCCTGCGCCCACGTACTCTTCCCCTCGCGTTCGCCTCCATTGTGGTTGGTAGCGCGCTCGCCTGGTGGCAGGGCGTCTTCGATCCGCTGATCGCGCTGCTGGCGCTGCTGACGGCGGGCCTGCTGCAAATCCTGTCCAACCTCGCCAATGACTACGGCGATGCGGTAAAAGGCAGCGATAAGCCGGACCGCATCGGGCCGCTGCGTGGGATGCAAAAGGGCGCGATCACTCAGGCTCAGATGAAACGTGCGTTAATTATTACTGTGGCGCTGATTTGCCTGTCCGGCTTCGCGCTGGTATGGGTCGCCTGCCGCACCTTCAGCGACTTTTTAGGATTTTTGTTGCTGGGGTTACTGTCGATTATCGCCGCCATCACCTATACCGTGGGCACCCGCCCTTACGGCTATCTCGGCCTTGGCGATATTTCGGTACTGATTTTCTTCGGCTGGCTGAGCGTGATGGGCACCTGGTATTTGCAGGCGCATACGCTGATCCCGGCGATTTTCCTGCCCGCTACCGCCTGCGGCCTGCTGGCAACCGCGGTGCTGAATATCAACAACCTGCGCGATATCGACAGCGATCGTATCAATGGCAAAAACACACTGGCGGTACGGCTTGGCCCGGAACGCGCCCGCCGCTATCACGCATTTTTGTTGATCGGCACGCTGGTGTGCCTGGCGCTGTTTAACCTGTTTTCACTGCAAAGCCCGTGGGGCTGGTTGTTCATTCTGGCGGCGCCGATGTTGGTCAGACAGGCGCAATACGTGGTGCGGGAACGCGATCCGCTGGCGATGCGCCCGATGCTGGAACGTACAGTTAAGGGTGCGCTGCTGACTAACCTGTTGTTTGCAATAGGTGTTATTTTGAGTCAGGCCCATTTTTAACTGACAAATATCAATTAACAATTGATGATTTTGCCAACAATCGACTGAAAGCGATATACTGAAAACTCTCGCAGCAACGAAACCTTAAGCCTATGAAATACGATACTTCTGAGCTTTGTGACATTTATCATGAAGAAGTCAATGTGGTGGAGCCGCTGTTCTCCAACTTCGGCGGGCGTTCCTCTTTTGGCGGACAGATCATTACCGTGAAATGTTTCGAGGACAACGGGTTGCTGTACGAGCTACTCGAGCAAAATGGCCGCGGACGCATTTTACTGGTGGACGGCGGCGGTTCCGTTCGTCGCGCGTTGCTTGACGCCGAACTGGCGCGTCTGGCGGTGCAAAACGAATGGGAAGGCGTGGTCATCTACGGTGCGGTGCGTCAGGTGGACGATCTGGAAGAGCTGGACCTCGGCATTCAGGCCCTGGCCGCCATTCCGGTTGGCGCGTCCGGAGAAGGCATTGGTGAAAGCGACGTGCGCGTCAATTTCGGCGGTGTGACCTTCTTCTCCGGCGACCATCTGTATGCCGACAATACCGGCATGATCCTTTCCGAAGACCCGCTCGATATCGAATAATCCTCATTCAGGCCATCCCGTTCGGATGGCCTGAATGTTTTCTGTTACCAGCCAGGCACCGCCCCACCGTTAAAGATTTTCTCCGCCGCTTGCGCCACTTCCGGCGACTGATACGACTGAATAAACTTCTTCACGTTTTCCGCGTCTTTGTTCTCTTCCCGCGTCACGATAATGTTCACATACGGCGAGTTTTTATCTTCGATAAACACGCTGTCATGTACCGGCGACAGGTTCAGCTGCTGAATGTAGGTGGTGCTGATGATCGCCACGTCGACTTTCGGGTCGTCCAGCACGCGCGGCAACTGCGCGCCTTCCAGCTCCATGATGTTCAGGTGGCGTGGGTTAGCGGTAATATCCAGCGCCGTTGGCAGCAGGCCGGTATCCGGCTTGAGGGTAATCAGCTTCTCTTTCTGTAACAGCAGCAACGCGCGGCCCAGATTGGTGGGGTCGTTCGGGATCGCAACGGTTGCGCCATCTTTTAATTCATCAACCGATTTAATCTGGCGAGAATAACCGGCCATCGGGAAGACAAAGGTATTGCCGACCGCCACCAGTTTGTAGTTATGCGCTTTGTTATCCTGTTCGAGGAACGGACGATGCTGGAATACGTTGGCATCCAGTTCGCCCTGATTGGTGGCATCGTTCGGCAGCAGCGAACCGCTGAAGCCCACCAGTTCCACATCCAGATCGTATTTTTCTTTGGCGACCTTTTTGGCCACTTCCGCCA
This sequence comes from Atlantibacter sp. RC6, assembly GCF_014193285.1. GTDB lineage: Bacteria > Pseudomonadota > Gammaproteobacteria > Enterobacterales > Enterobacteriaceae > Atlantibacter. The sequence continues at coordinate 108,895 of NZ_JACHZE010000011.1, read as the reverse complement.
CATCCTGTTCCGCGCCGTTAATCACGCCCACTTTGATGTGTTTGGCACTATCGCTTTGTTGGTCGCAGCCCGCCAGCAGCAGGCCGGTCAGCAGTACCGCAGCGGCCATCGGGCCACGAGACATCCCCAGTTTCATTTTTGTTATCCTTAGCTATCCATTGATTCCGCCAGAAAAAGACTATAGCGAGATTAACGAAGCGGGATAAAAAACGAAAAGGAATGGGCAAGAAGAAAAAAGCATAAGCGGAGTGAAGAAACAAAAAAGGCACCGAAACGGTGCCTTTCATGCGGGAGAGGTAATTACACTTCTTCCATGCGACCCAGCAGCGCCTGCAGACGTTCCTGCCACACGTGCTGCTGTTCTTTCAGCTGGTTGTTTTCGCGCTCCAGCTCTTCACGGCTGCCCTGCGCGTGCTGAACTTCCTGCGCCAGGCTGTTGTTCTTTTCTTTCAGTTCTTCAATTTCCATCTGCAACAGGGTGATGGTATCAACAGCCTGCTGTACTTTCGCTTCCAGTTTCTCAAACACTTCAAATGACATCGTCATACCTCTCCAGAATTGCCAGGCGTTGATAGAGTGCTATCCCTTACCGTCTCCGGTGACGCCTTAATTACCAGGTGCTCACCACATGAGTCCGATTGTATGGAGCGTTGCCGCCAGTGTCCAGCAGCACTCTATGCTGTTTGCGAAATGCAACACTTTTCAGTCTATGCCGAACGCATTTCACCAATATCCCCGGTAAATGTTAACAACTCACGCCAGCCGTCGATATGGAATTCCGTGCGCGTCCCCAGCAAAATTCGCGCGAAAACGCGCGTTTTATTGACGAACCACACACATTTTAAGTTCGATATTTCTCGTTTTTGCTCGTTAACGATAAATTAACACCATGTCTACAGGGCATAACGGGTGATATCGCACCCGGAATAACAATAATCATCACTTTTACCTTCAGGACCCGATTATGAGTCAAACATCAACCTTAAAAGGCCAGTGCATCGCCGAGTTCCTCGGTACCGGGTTGTTGATTTTCTTTGGTGTGGGCTGCGTCGCCGCGTTGAAAGTGGCGGGTGCCAGCTTCGGCCAGTGGGAAATCAGCGTGATTTGGGGGTTAGGGGTAGCCATGGCTATCTACCTGACCGCGGGCGTATCCGGCGCTCATCTTAATCCCGCCGTCACGCTTGCGCTGTGGTTATTTGCTTGCTTTGATAAACGTAAAGTCGTCCCCTACATTGTGTCTCAATTTGCCGGTGCCTTTTGCGCCGCTGCGTTGGTTTACGGGCTTTATTACAATCTTTTCTACGATTACGAACATACTCACAATATGGTGCGCGGCAGCGTTGAAAGCCTTGATTTGGCAGGCGTGTTTTCAACCTACCCTAACCCGCACATCAACTTCTTCCAGGCCTTTGCCGTTGAGATGGTGATCACGGCGATTTTGATGGGACTGATCCTGGCGCTCACGGATGACGGTAACGGCATTCCGCGCGGCCCGCTCGGCCCGTTGTTGATCGGCCTGCTGATCGCCGTTATCGGCGCGTCCATGGGCCCGCTGACCGGCTTCGCGATGAACCCGGCGCGTGATATCGGACCGAAAGCCTTTGCCTGGCTTGCCGGCTGGGGCAACGTCGCCTTTACCGGCGCGAAAGATATTCCTTACTTCCTGGTGCCGTTGCTCGGCCCGGTGGCAGGTGCAGCAATCGGGGCCTTCGGTTATCGTAAGCTGATTGGCCGCCACTTACCTTGCGATGTCTGCGCTGTGGAAGATGACAAAGCATCGGCAACCTCCAGCGCGCAACAAAAAGCTACGCTGTAATAAGACTGAAGGGACAAGAAACATGACTGAGAAAAAATATATCGTTGCGCTCGACCAGGGCACCACCAGCTCCCGTGCCGTGGTCATGGACCATAGCGCGAATATCGTGAGCGTGTCACAGCGTGAATTTCAGCAGATCTACCCGAAAGCCGGCTGGGTTGAGCATGATCCCATGGAAATCTGGGCGACCCAAAGCTCGGTGTTAGTCGAAGTGCTGGCGAAAGCCGACATCAGCTCTGATGAAATCGCCGGTATTGGTATTACCAACCAGCGTGAAACCGCCATTGTCTGGGAGCGCGAAACCGGCAAGCCGATCTATAACGCCATCGTCTGGCAGTGCCGCCGTACCGCGGACATCTGCGAGCAGCTCAAGCGCGACGGCATGGAAGAGTACATCCGCAAAAACACCGGCCTGGTGGTGGACCCGTACTTCTCCGGCACCAAAGTGAAGTGGATCCTCGATCACGTTGAAGGTTCCCGCGAGCGCGCCCGCCGTGGCGAACTGCTGTTCGGCACCGTGGATACCTGGCTTATCTGGAAAATGACCCAGGGACGCGTTCACGTCACCGATTACACCAACGCCTCCCGTACCATGCTGTTCAACATTCACAGCCTGGACTGGGACGACCGTATGCTGGAAGTGCTGGATATCCCGCGCGCCATGCTGCCGGAAGTGCGTAAATCCTCTGAGGTTTACGGCCAGACCAACATCGGCGGTAAAGGCGGTACCCGTATTCCTATCGCCGGTATCGCGGGCGACCAGCAGGCGGCGCTGTTCGGCCAACTGTGCGTAAAAGAAGGCATGGCGAAAAATACCTACGGCACCGGCTGCTTTATGCTGATGAACACCGGCGAAAAAGCCGTGGCCTCGGAAAACGGTCTGCTGACCACCATCGCCTGCGGCCCGAGCGGCGAAGTGAACTATGCGCTGGAAGGCGCGGTGTTTATGGCGGGGGCGTCTATTCAGTGGCTGCGTGACGAGATGAAATTGATCAACGACGCGTTCGACTCTGAATACTTCGCCAATAAAGTGAAAGACACCAACGGCGTCTATGTGGTGCCGGCGTTCACCGGGCTCGGCGCGCCATACTGGGACCCGTATGCCCGTGGCGCGATCTTCGGCCTGACGCGCGGCGTCAACTCCTGCCACATCATCCGCGCGACCCTGGAATCTATCGCCTTCCAGACCCGCGATGTGCTGGAAGCGATGCAGGCGGACTCCGGTATTCGTCTGCACGCCCTGCGCGTGGATGGCGGCGCGGTCGCCAACAACTTCCTGATGCAGTTCCAGTCCGACATTCTGGGCACCCGCGTGGAGCGCCCGGAAGTGCGTGAAGTCACCGCGCTGGGCGCGGCCTACCTCGCCGGTCTGGCGGTCGGTTTCTGGCAAAATCTGGATGAGTTGCAGGAAAAAGCGGTGATTGAACGCGAATTCCGTCCGGGCATCGAAACCACCGAGCGTAACTACCGTTACGCAGGCTGGAAGAAAGCCGTTAAACGTGCGCTGGCGTGGGAAGAGCACGAGTAATTTTCCTCTCAGGGACGCCGCTGGCGTCCCTTTTTTCACTCCCTTCCGCGCGCAAATTTCAGCCTCCTCCCCCCTGTGCTACACTCCGCAGCAATTTCTTTAGTGAATGAGTGAGCTATGAGACGAGAACTTGCCATCGAATTTTCCCGCGTCACCGAAGCCGCCGCTCTGGCGGGTTACAAATGGTTAGGCCGTGGAGATAAAAACACCGCGGATGGCGCGGCGGTCCACGCCATGCGCATTATGCTTAACCAGGTCAATATCGACGGGCAGATTGTTATCGGCGAAGGGGAAATCGACGAAGCGCCGATGCTGTATATCGGCGAGCGCGTTGGCACCGGCCAGGGCGACGCGGTGGACATCGCGGTTGATCCGATTGAAGGCACGCGGATGACGGCGATGGGCCAGGCCAACGCGCTGGCAGTGCTGGCGGTAGGCGATAAAGGCACGTTTCTTAACGCCCCGGATATGTACATGGAAAAGCTGATTGTCGGCCCGGGCGCGAAAGGCGCTATTGACCTCAGCTTGCCGCTCGCCACTAACCTGCAAAACATCGCCCAGGCGCTGAATAAGCCGCTCAGCGAGCTGACCGTCACCATTCTGGCGAAACCGCGTCACGATGCCACCATCGCCGAAATGCAACAGCTCGGCGTGCGCGTTTTCGCGATTCCAGACGGCGACGTGGCGGCCTCGATTTTAACCTGCATGCCCGACAGCGAAGTGGACGTGCTGTACGGTATCGGCGGCGCGCCGGAAGGCGTGGTTTCCGCCGCGGTGATCCGCGCGCTGGATGGCGATATGCATGGCCGCCTGCTGGCGCGTCACCAGGTGAAAGGCGACAGCGAAGAGAACCGCCGCATTGGTGAACAGGAGCTTGAGCGCTGTAAAGCGATGGGCATTGAAGCCAATAGCGTATTGCGCCTCGACGATATGGCGCGCAGCGATAATGTGATTTTCTCTGCCACCGGCATCACCAAGGGCGACCTGCTGGACGGCATCAGCCGTAAAGGGAATATCGCCACCACGGAAACCCTGCTGATCCGCGGGAAATCGCGCACCATTCGCCGCATTAAATCCATTCATTATCTCGATCGCAAAGATGCCAACGTACAGGCGCATATACTGTAATCGTTTGTCTGAATGAGCTTTCCGGCCCGTGAGGGCTGGAAATCTGCGGCTTATCTCAGCAAGATTAATGGGTATTCATCGGTGGAGTAAATCATGGCGGAATGGGTAAAAGGCAAAGTCACACAGGTTCAACACTGGACTGACGCACTGTTTAGTCTCACCATCGACGCGCCGGTCGCCCCGTTTACGGCCGGGCAGTTCGCCAAGCTGGGGCTGGAAATCGACGGCGAACGGGTGCAGCGCGCCTACTCCTACGTGAATGCGCCCGATAACCCGGCGCTGGAGTTTTATCTGGTCAACGTGCCGGAAGGCAAACTTAGCCCGCGTCTGCACGTCATGCAGCCTGGCGATGAAATCAATATCGTCAGCGACGCGGCTGGGTTTTTCGTGCTGGAAGAAGTGCCGGACTGCGATACGCTGTGGATGCTGGCCACCGGCACCGCCATCGGCCCCTATCTGTCGATTCTCCAGTACGGCCACGATCTCGAGCGCTTTAACCACATCGTGCTGGTACACGCCGCGCGTTACGCCGCCGATTTAAGCTATCTCCCGCTGATGCAGGAGCTGGAGCAGCGTTACGAAGGGAAACTGCGCATCCAGACCGTGGTAAGCCGGGAAACCGTTGCAGGCTCGCTTACCGGACGCGTTCCGGCGTTGATTGATAGCGGCGAGCTGGAAAAAGCGGTGGGTCTGACGATGCAGCCCGAAAACAGCCACGTGATGTTATGCGGTAACCCGCAGATGGTGCGGGATACCCAGCAATTGCTGAAAGAGACCCGGCAAATGACTAAACACCTGCGTCGCCGCCCGGGCCATATGACGGCGGAGCACTACTGGTAACTCAGCGGTATTTTACATCCAGGGTGTCTTTGCCGTATTTATTCTCGCCGGGGGTGCCGATAAACGCCCCCAGGTCGAGCAACAACATCACCAGAATCAACGTGGGAACAAAGCGGCCCACCACCCACTGCCACATGCCACCCAGCACCGCCCAGTTCCCGGCCAGCAGCATCCACGCCGCAATCATCAGTAGCGCCCACAGCCCAGATTTACCGCGATCGTGCAGGCGTTTCACCACGACAGCGGAGGTCGGCCACAGCAGGCACACCAGCACAAACGCCCCGGTTTGCGCGTCGAGAATGCCGTTGGCGACAAGGATAAACAGCAGCGCCATCGCCACTATCCATAAACCGATCCAAATCCAGAAATCGCGACGCCCGATGCGCCCCTTAAATGAGAACAGCCATTGCTGTAGGGTCATAAATTATCCTTATCATCATCATGCCGCGTAGTTTACCCTGAACCCGGTCAATTTTGACAAGCCGCCTCGTTATCGTTTTAATCGCTGTAACCAGTTATCGGGAGCCAGGTTTGATAAAGTCACTGTTCGCTATCTTATTACTCTGCTTGCCGCTGGCGGCAGGCCTTGCCGCGCCGGAAAACGACGAGGCGAATCAGCCGGGAAAAGCGCCCTATCTGCTGCCTGGCGCGCCCTCGTTCGACCTGACCATTTCCCAGTTCCGCGAAAAATTTAATCAGGATAGCGCCCCGCTCACACTCAGCGAGTTCCGCGCCATTACCTCAAGCCAGGATAAAGACGCCATTACCCGGGCCGCCACCAAGATCAATGAGAATCTGTACGCCTCCAGCGCCCTGGAGCGTGGGACATTGAAAATAAAGTCGATGCAAATCACCTGGCTGCCAATCCAGGGTCCGGAACAAAAAGCGGCTAAAGCTAAAGCGCTGGAGTACATGGCGGCGGTAATGCGCGTGATTGTTCCTTTCAGTAAAGCGCAAAGCCAGAAAAAGGTCACAACCTTGCTCACTGCCGCGAAAAGCAAACGCTACTATCAGCAAACTGAAGGGGCCATTCGCTATGTGGTGGCAGATAACGGCGAAAAAGGGCTAACTTTCGCTATTGAACCGATTAAGCTGGCGCTATCTGAAAGCCTGGAAGGAAACAATAAATGACAAAAAGCAAAGCCATTCCAGGCGTGAATCTCTATACTGTTTGACAGACCGCGCTGCCGGAATGGCAGCAATCTTCCTTAATTCGCTTGACCGCGTGGAGAATTGAAATGCGACATCCATTAGTGATGGGTAACTGGAAACTGAACGGCAGCCGCCATATGGTAAACGAGCTGATCGCCAACCTGCGTAAAGAGCTGTCTGGTGTGGACGGCTGCGGTGTGGCGATTGCCCCGCCGGCAATCTACCTGGATCAGGCTAAACATGCCGTATCCGGTAGCCAGATCGCCCTCGGAGCGCAAAACGTTGACGTTAACCTGTCTGGCGCATTCACCGGCGAAACCTCTGCCGAAATGCTCAAAGACATTGGCGCAAAATACATCATCATCGGTCACTCAGAGCGTCGTACTTATCACGCTGAATCCGACGAATTCATCGCTAAAAAATTCGCCGTACTGAAAGAGCAGGGTCTGATCCCGGTTCTGTGCATCGGCGAAACCGAAGCAGAAAACGAAGCGGGCAAAACTGAAGAAGTTTGCGCTCGTCAGATTGACGCGGTGCTGAAAACCCAGGGCGCGAGCGCGTTCGAAGGCGTGGTTATCGCGTATGAGCCAGTATGGGCTATCGGTACCGGCAAATCTGCGACCCCGGCGCAGGCCCAGGCGGTTCACAAATTCATTCGCGACCATATTGCTAAAGTTGACGCTGACATCGCTGAGCAAGTCATCATTCAGTACGGCGGCTCTGTTAACGCGGCGAACGCGGCAGAACTGTTCACCCAGCCGGACATCGACGGCGCGCTGGTTGGCGGCGCATCCCTGAAAGCGGACGCTTTCGCGGTGATCGTTAAAGCAGCGGCTGAAGCGAAAAAAGCGTAATTACGCTGCCCTAAAAAAACCCTGCCGCGGCAGGGTTTTTTGTTTTCAAAGCTGGTGCAACAGCCGGAACCAGGCGTAATCCAGCGGCAGTAGAATCAGGAACGTCACCACCGCCAGCGCCAGACACAGTTTGATCCCCGCCCTGGCAGGCACTTTACCCATCGCCATCGCTACCACGATTGGCGATGCCTGATACGGCAGCAGCGGCGTCGAATAGCCCAGCACCTGAATCATAATCACCGACAACAGCGGGAAGCCCGTAGCCTGCGAAAAACTCTGCGCCAGAGTGGTAAACAGCGCCGGAACGCCGTTGGCGGTCATAATGAAGTTCAGCGCCGAGGTGATACCGGTCAACGCCACAAAGCTGGTAAAGGGCCGTTGCGGGTCAAGCGGCATGACCTTCAGCAAGGATTCCCCTACCACGCGCCCTAAGCCAGTTTCCGTTACAGTGATCGCCAGCCCGAGGATCCCGGCAACATAGATACAGGTACGGAAGTTCACCCCGCTGGCGAACTCATCGCCATTAATAAAGCCCACGCGCGGTAACAGCGTAATCACCGCCGCCGCCAGCCCGGTCCAGGCTGGCCCTACGCCGTGCCAGCTTTCGGTCACCCACAACGTCAGCACCACCAGCAGCATCCAGGCTAAGCGTTTTTCCGCGCCGCTCATCGGCCCCAGCGGCGCGAGCGTTTTCGGCGGCGTTGGCTTGCCGGGGAACAGCCAGCAAATCAACACGATTAGCAGGAAGCCTTTCAGCAAACCGAGCACCGGCGTATGCAGCAGCAGATAGGGTAGATAGTTAAGATGAATGCCGTAGGAGCCTTCCGCCGCGCCGCTCATCACCAGATTAGGCACGTTAGCGGGCAGGATCGTAGCGGAAAGCTGGAACGTGCCGAAACCGACCGCCAGCGCCAGCCCGTACCAGCTGCGGGTGCCGTCTTCGATGCCAAAGCGTTTTGCCATCGCCGCCACAATAGGCATCAGCAGCGCGATACGGCCCATGTTCGACGGCATCACAAACGCCAGCGCATAGCTGAGCAGCACTACGCTTGCCACCATCAGCCACCAGGAGTCGTTAAGCCGCGCCGACAGCGCCCTCGCCACACGGTCAGCCAGCCCGGTTTTGCGGATCGCCACGCCCAGCACAAAGCCGCTGAACACCAGCCAGAACGCCGACGAGGCGAAGCCGCCGAACAACGTGTCTGCCGGGGCGATTTTCGCCACCATCGCCACCGTGAAAAACAGCAATGCGGTAATAAACTCCGGCAACAGCGAGGTGGCCCAGAGCACAATGGTGACGCCAATCACCAGCGAAGGAAGGAATAGCGGGTGGGAAAGCCAGAGCGACATACCTGTCTCCTGTCGTATTTTGCAGCAAGTCTACGGTCACGCCGGCGTGAAGTAAATCGCCCTGCCCCCACCAGAACCGGCAGGTTAATGATAATAAATCTCACCAATCGAGGTTGTTTACTGCGTTTTCAGCAGCGCGCAGTCGTGGTCCTGCACCTGCTCAGCATTAGCGAGATTGAGGTTAAGCAAATTACGTTCGGTCGCCAGTAAAACAAAGGAGCCGTCGGGCTGCTGGGCCATCGCCAGCGCGAAACGCCCCATATGCGCACGCGCGCCGGGCACTTCTTGCGCCAGCATGATAAAAGGGCTGCGCCGTGCCAGTTCTGCCTCGCTGACCCGGCGCACCAGATACGGCGTGTCGTCAATCCCGCCAGGCAGCGGAAGCCACTGGCTGCTGATGCGCGTCGCTTCGCGGTTAAGCTTTTCACGGACGTCCGGACGCAGGCAGGAAATATGAATATGCAGATGGTTCTGGGTGCGACCCAGTTTCGAATTCAAGGTCAGTGAGACAACGTTATTCGGTACCGGCTCGCCGTTTCGCTCGCTCATTACGCGCCGCGCCTGCCAGGCTTGCCAGAAGTAGTTCGGGGTTTTGGGATGCAGCAACATCGGGCTTTCGATGCCGTTAATGCGCCAGGTGGGCATCAGCAAATATTGTAACGGGCCGTTGCGATCTTTGAAAATTACCAACCCGGCATCCAGCTTCACGTCGGCACAGGGGGCGGGATTGTCGTGCCGCTGCTGATTGGGCACGCACTGATGAAATACGATATTGCGCAGGGTTTCAGGCTGGCCTTTAAAATAAAACCACAGGCCGCCGGCCAGCGCGGCGATGATGAGCAGGAGACAAACCACAACAGCCAGCGCTTTTTTCATCTTCATGCCCTCTGCATTCGTGAAGATGAAGTCTGGCACAAAAACGGCCCCGAAGGGCCGTCTGATTTAGCGTTTGCTGATTTGGTCGAAGGTGCCGCCGTTGGCGAAGTGCTCTTTCTGGGCTTTGGTCCAGCCGCCAAACACGTCGTCAATGGTGAACAATTTCAGTTTCGGGAACTCGCCTGCGTATTTCTTCGCAACCTGCTCATCGCGCGGGCGGTAGAAGTTTTTCGCGGCGATCTCCTGGCCTTCCGGCGTGTAGAGGTATTTCAGATAGGCTTCGGCAACAGCCTGGGTGCCCTTCTTCTCCACCACTTTATCCACCACGGACACGGTCGGCTCCGCCAGAATCGACTCGCTCGGCGTCACAATTTCGAACTTGTCTTTGCCTAATTCATTGGTTGCCAGCAGCGCTTCGTTTTCCCAGGCAATCAGCACATCGCCGATACCCCGTTCAACGAAGGTGTTAGTCGAACCACGCGCGCCAGAGTCCAGCACTTCAACGTTTTTAAACAGCGCCTTGACGAATTCCTGGGCTTTAGCCTGATCGCCATTGTTCTGATGGAGCGCGTAGCCCCATGCCGCCAGGTAGTTCCAGCGCGCGCCGCCGGAGCTTTTCGGGTTTGGCGTAATCACGGAAACGCCCGGTTTCACCAGATCGTTCCAGTCTTTAATTTGTTTTGGGTTGCCTTTGCGCACCAGGAAAACGATGGTGGAGGTGTAAGGCGCGGAGTTGTCCGGCAGGCGTTTGATCCAGTTTTTATCAATGCGACCGCGCTCGGCGATAGCGTCTACGTCATAGGCCAGCGCCAGGGTCACCACATCCGCTTCAATACCGTTGATCACGGAAGTTGCCTGTTTACCGGAGCCGCCATGAGACTGACGGATCACCACATTGTCGCCGGTCTCTTTTTTCCAGTGCTCGCTGAAGGCCTTGTTATATTGGTCGTACAGTTCACGCGTCGGATCATAAGACACGTTAAGTAATTGAATATCCTTCGCCAGTACGCTGGTTGATGCCAGAAGCAACGTTAATCCCACGCCAAACTTATTCATCGCACGCTCTCTTCTAAATTGTGTGTATGAAAATAGCCTGCCAGAAATGCATGAGATGATTAAAGAATAAAAAAAGATTGGCTATAACTTTGGGGAATATCATTAAGCAGTAAAAAGCCGGGCGAACCCGGCTTCTTGATTAATACAGTTTTTTGGCGCACTCGAGCCAGTCGCCTTTGAAGGTACGCTTCATATTCTCGATAGCATCGATGATGTCGTGATGCACCATCTTCTCGTTCTGAATACCCACGCAGCGACCACCGTGGCCCTGCAGCAGCAGTTCAATAGAGTAAGCGCCCATGCGGGAAGCCAGAATACGGTCGTAAGGCACCGGCGAACCACCACGCTGAATGTGGCCCAGTACCGTAGCGCGGGTTTCACGCTGGGTTTCCGCCTCAATGTAGCGCGCCAGTTCATCGATATCGCAGATGTGCTCGGTGATCGCCACGATGGCGTGTTTTTTACCCTTCGCGATACCGGCTTTGATTTCCGCGACCAGATCGTCGCGGTTGAACTCTACTTCCGGCAGCACGATGAATTCACAACCACCCGCAATTGCCGCCGCCAGGGTCAGGTCGCCGCAGTAACGGCCCATCACTTCGACGATAGAAATACGTTGGTGAGAGGTAGAGGTGTCACGCAGGCGGTCGATGGCTTCAACCACGGTTTGCAGTGCAGTGAAGTAACCGATGGTGTAGTCAGTACCGGCAACGTCGTTATCAATGGTGCCCGGCAAGCCGATGCACGGAAAGCCCATTTCGGTCAGGCGTTTCGCGCCCATATAAGAGCCGTCGCCGCCGATAACGACCAGCGCGTCCAGGCCGCGTTTTTTCATGTTCTCGATAGCCACCGCACGGATATGTTCTTCGCGGAACTCAGGGAAACGAGCGGACCCCAGGAATGTGCCGCCACGGTTAATCATGTCGGACACACTGTAGCGGTCGAGCTGAATCATCCGGTCTTCATACAGGCCGAGATAGCCATCATAAATACCAAAAACTTCCAGACCTTCTGTCAGCGCGGCGCGCACCACGCCGCGAATGGCGGCGTTCATGCCAGGCGCATCACCGCCACTCGTCAATACACCGATTTTCTTAATCATGACTACCTCTGAACGTAGAATACAATATTGAATCCTGCTGCCGGAAACACCTGCATCACCAGGCGATGGGCTAATGATGCAGATAGTATATCAATAGCTTCCAGCTGAATTGATTCAGGTCAGACCGAACGGCGGTATTTTATCCAAAAAAAGCCGTTTGGCTCACTTTTCCAGCCTCAGTTAAAGCGGGAAATTTCCCTGTCTCCCCTGCGGCACAACAGAGCAGGGATCCTGATGAATAATCACGTCCGATCCTGGAAAACGCCCCAGAATCGCTTGCTCCACTTGCTCAGCCACAATATGCGCCTGAACCAGCGGTAAGTTGTCGTCCATTTCCAGATGGATTTGAATAAAGCGGGTCGGCCCTGACTGCCGCGTGCGAAGATCGTGGGCACCTCTGACGCCGGGCCACGATGAAACAATGTCGATGATGATTTGATGTTCATCATCCGGTAACGCGCGGTCCAGTAAAGACTGGACGGCTTCATAGCCCATGCGTAGCGCGCTATATAATATATAGATGCCAATTCCCAGCGCAAACAAGGCATCAGCACGATGCCAGCCATACCAGGAGAGCGCAAGCGCCACCAGAATAGCGCCGTTCATCATAACATCAGATTGATAATGAAGCATATCTGCGCGCACCGCCTGGCTTTTAGTCTTACGCACCACCCAGCGCTGAAACGTTACCAGTATCAATGTGCTGATCAGAGCGAAAACGGTCACGCTGATGCCAATCTGCGGCGACGCCATAGGCGCGGGATTCGCCAGCCGCTCGAAACCAGTCAGGAACAGAAATAGCGCCGAACCGGAGATAAACATGCTTTGCGCCAGCGCGGCAAGCGACTCGGCTTTACCATGGCCGAACGCGTGTTCGTCATCGGCAGGCTGTAAGGAATAACGCACCACCAGCAGATTGGTCAGCGACGCGGCAATATCGACCAGCGAATCCACCAGTGCAGCGAGAATACTCACCGAGCCGGTCTTCCACCAGGCAAAGATTTTAACCAGCAGCAGCAACGACGCCATCACCGTGGCGGCAATGGCGGCGCGGCTGACCAGACGCCCATAAGATTGATTCATAAAGACTCCCGCGTATCGATTGGCAAAGTATAACGAATCACGCGCTAAACTCAGACTGGCGGGAGGCGAAAGCCGGGCAAAAAAAACCCCTCCGTTTAAGGAGGGGAAGACAGGGATGGTGTCTATGGCAAGGAAAACAGGGTTGTTACTGGTTACTACGGGTACTGCTACTAAACACGTTTGCCGAGGAGGACCGTTGCATCTGCGAGACTTCTCGCAACTGAAGCATGCGATACTGGTGCTTCTCGTTTAAAACCGCTTGCTGTTCCGGCGTTAACAGCCGGTACATCTGGTTGCGCACTTTTGCCATCTCAACCTGGCGCGCCACCTGCTCTTGTGCCATCTTTTCGGCCTGAGCCCGCACAGCGGTTTCATCAAAATTTTCTGCGGTGACCAGGCGATGCATGGTCTCCATTTCGCTAACATTAACAGGCGGCTGTTCATGCTTCGCCTGCTGCATGAGGTCGCGCATCTGTTGACGTTGCTTTTCGGTTAATCGAATGCCGTCAAACATATGGCTCTGCACACTGTTTCGTTGCGCCAACCCTTCTGCGGGGTGCCAGTTATCGCCTGTAACGACTTCAGCAGCCTGGCTTGCGAACGTACTGATTGCCAGTGTTGAGGCCATGACGGCAGCGGTAACTTTGCGCATCACTGACTCCTGGAAACTTGGGTGCTGCGATTCAACGAGGACCAGTTTACGATTCAGGCTGCAAACATGCGTCAGGGGGTGTAAAACAACGTAAAGTCATGGATTACCGGGCCTTGATGACGTAATTTTTGCCTCGGAGGTATTAACAATGAATAAAATTCTGTTAGTTGATGATGATCGTGAACTCACTTCTCTTTTGAAAGAGCTTCTCGACATGGAAGGTTTTAATGTGCAAGTCGCCCACGATGGCGAGCAGGCGCTTAATCTTCTGGATGACAGCATCGACCTGCTTTTGCTCGACGTGATGATGCCGAAGAAAAACGGTATCGATACGCTTAAAGAGCTACGTCAGACTCACCAGACACCCGTAATCATGCTGACCGCGCGCGGTAGCGAACTGGACCGCGTTTTAGGCCTTGAACTGGGCGCGGATGACTATTTGCCTAAGCCGTTCAACGACCGTGAACTGGTGGCGCGTATTCGCGCGATTCTGCGCCGTTCCCACTGGAGCGAGCAGCAGCAAAACAGCGACAACGGCTCGCCAAACCTGGAAGTTGATGCCCTAAGCCTGAACCCAGGCCGCCAGGAAGCCAGCTTCGACGGCACCGCGCTGGAGCTTACCGGCACCGAATTCACGCTGCTTTATCTGTTGGCCCAACATTTAGGCCAGGTGGTATCCAGAGAACATCTGAGCCAGGAAGTGTTAGGCAAGCGCCTGACGCCGTTCGATCGCGCCATTGATATGCATATTTCCAACCTGCGCCGCAAACTGCCGGACCGTAAAGACGGGCATCCGTGGTTTAAAACCTTACGTGGACGGGGTTACCTGATGGTATCCGCTTCATGATTGGTAGCCTGACCGCGCGAATATTTGCGATTTTTTGGCTGACCCTGGCCCTGGTTTTGATGCTGGTTTTGATGTTACCGAAGCTCGATTCCCGTCAAATGACCGAGCTGCTGGAAAGCGAGCAGCGCCAGGGGGTGATGATTGAACAGCATGTCGAAGCTGAACTGGCTAACGATCCGCCCAACGATTTGATGTGGTGGCGCAGGCTGTTCCGCGCCATTGACAAATGGGCGCCGCCGGGGCAACGCCTGGTGCTGGTCACCAGCGAAGGGCGCGTGATCGGCGCAGAGCGCAGCGAGATGCAGATCATTCGCAACTTTATCGGCCAGGCTGACAACTCCGATCATCCACAAAAGAAAAAGTACGGTCGTCTGGAAATGGTCGGCCCCTTTTCCGTGCGTGACGGTGAAGACAACTATCAACTTTATTTAATCCGCCCGGCCAGCAACTCGCAGTCCGATTTCATTAACTTACTGTTCGACCGCCCGTTATTGCTGCTTATCGTCACCATGCTGGTCAGCTCGCCGTTGCTGTTATGGCTCGCCTGGAGCCTGGCGAAACCGGCGCGTAAACTGAAAAACGCCGCTGATGAAGTGGCGCAGGGCAATTTGCGCCAGCATCCGGAACTGGAAGCCGGGCCGCAGGAGTTTCTCGCGGCGGGCGCCAGTTTTAACCAGATGGTGACGGCGCTGGAACGCATGATGACCACTCAGCAGCGGCTGCTGTCTGATATCTCCCATGAGTTGCGCACACCGCTTACACGCCTGCAACTGGGCACCGCGCTGCTGCGCCGTCGCGCCGGGGAAAGCAAAGAGCTGGAGCGTATCGAAACCGAGGCTCACCGGCTGGACAGCATGATCAACGATCTGCTGGTGATGTCGCGCAATCAGCAAAAAAATGCGCTGGTCAGCGAAACCATGAAGGCCAACCAACTGTGGCGCGAAGTGCTGGATAACGCCGCGTTTGAAGCCGAGCAAATGGGTAAATCCTTCGAAGTGGCTTATCCGCCTGGTCCGTGGTTGCTGTACGGTAACCCGAATGCGCTGGAAAGTGCGCTGGAGAACATTGTTCGTAATGCCCTGCGCTATTCACATACCCAAATCTGCGTCAGTTTCTCGGTGGATAAAGAGGGCATTACTGTCACCGTGGACGACGACGGCCCTGGCGTCAGCCCGGAAGACCGGGAGCAGATTTTCCGGCCATTCTACCGCACCGATGAGGCGCGCGACCGGGAATCCGGCGGCACCGGTCTTGGACTGGCGATTGTCGAAACGGCTATTCAGCAGCATCGCGGCTGGGTTAAAGCCGACGACAGCCCGCTCGGCGGTTTGCGGCTGGTGATCTGGCTGCCACTGTATCGCCGCACCTGATAAACGCGTCTCTCGGGATTACCGAGAGACGCGTTTTTCTCCCCGCTCACTTCTGCTATTCTGCGCCCCTTGCTGATGGGGGCCTTATGCTTAATATCGTACTTTTCGAACCTGAAATTCCGCCAAACACAGGCAACATTATCCGCCTGTGCGCTAATACCGGTTTTAAACTGCATATCATCGAACCGATGGGATTTACCTGGGATGATAAGCGCCTACGCCGGGCAGGGCTCGATTATCATGAGTTCGCCGCCGTAACCCGTCACGCCAGTTACGAGGCCTTTCTGGACGCGCAAAAGCCGCAGCGCCTGTTTGCGCTGACCACTAAAGGCACGCCGGCGCACAGCGCGGTCAGCTATGCCGCTGGCGATTATTTAGTGTTTGGCCCGGAGACGCGCGGATTGCCCGCAAGCGTGCTGGACGCCCTGCCCGCACAGCAAAAAATTCGCATTCCGATGATGCCGGACAGCCGCAGCATGAACTTATCTAACGCGGTGTCGGTGGTGGTGTATGAAGCGTGGCGCCAGCTTGATTACCCAGGCGCCGTACTGCGCAGTTAAATGCCGTCGCCGTATTCGAAGCCGTTATTCACGCCGTTGAAATGCTGATCCATATCCATGGCGGGTTTATCGCTTTCCGGCTTGCCGACGATGCGCGCCGGAACGCCTGCGGCGGTGGTATGCGGGGGAACCGGTTGTAACACCACCGAGCCCGCGCCAATTTTCGCGCCGCGCCCGACTTCGATATTGCCGAGAATTTTCGCTCCCGCGCCAATCATCACCCCTTCACGAATTTTCGGGTGGCGATCGCCGCTGGTTTTACCGGTACCGCCCAGGGTCACCGATTGCAGGATAGAGACGTCATTTTCCACCACGGCGGTTTCACCAATGACAATGCCGGTAGCGTGGTCGAGCATAATGCCGCGGCCAATTTTCGCCGCCGGGTGAATGTCTACCTGAAAAGAGACCGACACCTGGTTTTGCAGGAAAATGGCCAGCGCGCGACGGCCCTGATTCCACAGCCAGTGGCCAATGCGGTGCGCCTGTAGCGCGTGGAAACCCTTCAGATACAGCAGCGGCGTGGAGTATTTATCTACCGCCGGGTCGCGGGTGCGCACGGCCTGAATATCGCAGGCGGCGGATTCAATCATCTGCGGATCAGCGGCATAGGCTTCTTCCACCACTTCACGAATCGCGATGGCGGGCATAATCGGCGACGCCAGTTTGTTTGCCAGCATATAGCTCAATGCACTGCCGAGATTTTCATGTTTTAGCAACGTAGCATGGTAAAAACTGGCAAGCATTGGCTCGCAGTCGGCGAGCGCCCTCGCTTCGGCTTTAATGTTATTCCATACCAAATCCAGTTCTTCACACGGCATTGCTCTCTCCAGAAAAACAAGCAGCGCCCGGTAAACGATCTTACCGGTGCGCAATAAAGGTAACAGGGGGCTCCATTAATGACTGCTTTTCTCGTCCTTGCGTGCTCGCCCGAGCAACGTTAATGCTGCCTCGCGCGCATTTTTTCCGCAATACAATACTTGATAAATTTCCTCGGTTATTGGCATTTCCACCCCAAAGCGCGCCGCGAGTTCACGCACTTCTTTGGTGTTGCGATAACCTTCCACCACCTGACCGATGGTCTGTTGGGCGGTAGTGACATCCATGCCTTGTCCAAGCATCATGCCGAAACGGCGGTTGCGGGACTGATTATCGGTACAGGTCAGCACCAGGTCGCCCAGGCCCGCCATGCCCATAAAGGTGGTGGGATCGGCACCCAAAGCGGCACCAAGACGCGTCATCTCAGTGAGCCCACGGGTGATTAGCGCGGTGCGCGCGTTAGCACCAAACCCAATGCCGTCCGACATCCCGGCACCAATCGCGATCACGTTTTTCACCGCGCCGCCCAACTGCACGCCGATGAAATCCGGATTGCTGTAGACGCGGAAGCTTTTACCGCAGTGCAGCAGCTGCTGGAGATCGTCAGTAAAGGTTTCGTCGGTAGATGCCAGCGAAATCGCCGTCGGCAGGCCTGCCGCCAGCTCTTTAGCGAACGTCGGGCCGGAGATCACCGCCAACGGGATATCTTCGCCCAGCGCTTCCCGGGCTACGTCCTGCAACAGACGCCCGGTTTCCGCTTCCAGCCCTTTGGTGGCCCAGACTACGCGCGCATCGGCGCGCATCAGCGGTTTAATCTGGCGCAGCACTTCACCAAACACATGGCTGGGTACCACCACCAGAATATTGCGGCTGGCCGCCAGCGCGGTAGCAAGGTCGCTTTCAAGATGGAGAGAGTCAGGGAAAGGCACATCCGGAAGAAACGCGGCGTTGCAGCGGTCTGCTTCTAACGTCGCGATATGTTTAGGATCATGGCCCCAGAGCACCACCTGGTGGCCGTTTCTCGCCAGGGTGATGGCGAGAGCGGTGCCGTAAGAGCCGGCACCGATGACTGTCATTGAAGCAGTAGTGTTATTCATCAGGCATCCTGATGGTCTTGCGCACCTTCGCCGGACTGCTGTTGCAGATAGTTCATGAACAACGCGTCGAAGTTAACCGGCGCAAGGTTCAGTTGCGGGAAAGTACCGCGGGAAACCAGGCTAGTAATACATTCACGCGCATACGGGAACAGGATGTTCGGGCAGTATGCGCCCAGGCAATGCGCCAGCTGTGTGCCTTCGATGCCGCCTACAGAGAAAATACCCGCCTGCTGTACTTCACACAGGAACGCGGTGTCATTTTCCAGCGTCGCGGTAACGGTAACGCGCAGAACCACTTCATAGACATCATCCGCTAACTGGTTGGATGCGGTATCCAGGTCCAGTTTGACTTCCGGCTGCCAGTCTTTTTGAAACACATGCGGCGCATTCGGTGCTTCAAAAGAGATATCCTTGGTGTAAACGCGTTGGATCTGAAAGGTCATTTCAGTGTTGTTTTGTTCTGACATGTGTAAACCCTTTATTGTTTGTCCTTCAAAGTGCCTTACGGCGAAGCAGCGCTAGCGCAACAGGGGATCGAGTCCACCACGCGCATCCAGCGCATACAAGTCGTCACAACCGCCAATGTGCTGTGCATCAATAAAAATTTGCGGCACCGTGGTGCGGCCACTGCGCTTAATCATCTCTTCCCGTTTAGCAGCGTCCCCGTCAATGGGTAGCTCTTCAAACGCGACGCCTTTACTTGCCAGCAACGCTTTTGCGCGATGGCAGTAAGGGCAGGTCACTTTGGTATAGATTTCGATATTGGCCATGGCGATACCTTAGCGTGAGTTATTTTCCGCGCACCAGTGGAAGGTTTTCACCACTCCAGCCTGCTACACCGTCTTTCAGCACAAAAACGCGCTCGAAACCGGCTTTCATCAACGCGTTAGCGGATTCCTGGGCTGACATGCCGTTGCCATCAACCACGATAACCGGCTGCGCTTTATGTTTATCCAGTTCGCCCGTGTTATTGGCTTTGATTTCATTGGGCAGCACGTTCAGGGCGCTGGCGATATGGCCTTTGCGGAAATCGTCGCGCTGACGAATATCCACCACCACTGCGTCTTCTTTGTTGATTAAACGCGTCGCTTCACCACGGGAAATCACCTTCACTTTAGAAGTAAGGCTTTTGAATGTGGTGAAGAGCACCGCCCCCAGTAACGCGACCCAGGCGATACTAAGTATGGGGTGACGGCCAACGAATTGCATAATTTCTTGCATGGGGGGTAAAGGCTCCCGACTAAGTGAAAAAAACCAGGTGAGGAGTATACCTTTGCATCGGTCCAATTACAGCCAGCGCGAGGAAGGTAATGCATATTCTGCGGGTTGTTACGAAAAAAATGACGAAAAGCGCCAAAAGGCACAGACTACCCGCCCGCTTTTTTTGATCTTCTGCGGCTATTTGCGCCAATAAGTTGTAGTAAAATTACGCAAATTTTTTATCTTTGAGCAATGAGGTTATCGCAATGTCGGTTTCTAAAAAACCAATGGTCCTGATGATTCTGGACGGCTACGGCTACCGTGAAGACCAGCAGGACAATGCTATTTTTAGCGCTAAAACTCCGGTAATGGACAGCCTGTGGGCGAAACGTCCGCATACCCTGATTGACGCGTCCGGCCTGGAAGTGGGCCTGCCGGACCGCCAGATGGGTAACTCCGAAGTGGGTCACGTTAACCTGGGAGCAGGCCGTATTGTGTATCAGGATCTGACCCGTCTGGACGTTGAAATTAAAGAACGTACTTTCTTCTCTAACCCGGTGCTGACCAGCGCGGTGGATACCGCCGTGGCGGCGGGCAAAGCGGTGCATATTATGGGCCTGCTCTCCGCAGGCGGCGTACACAGCCACGAAGACCACATCCTGGCGATGGTGGAACTGGCAGCGGAACGCGGCGCGGAAAAAATCTATCTGCACGCCTTCCTGGATGGCCGCGATACCCCGCCGCGCAGTGCGGAGTCCAGCCTGAAACGCTTTGAAGAGACCTTCGCCGCGCTGGGCAAAGGCCGCATTGCAACGATTGTTGGCCGTTACTATGCCATGGACCGCGACAACCGTTGGGATCGCGTGGAACTGGCTTACGATCTGATGACCCTGGCGCAGGGCGAATACCAGGCAGACAGCGCCGTTGCCGGTCTGGAAGCCGCTTATGCCCGTGATGAAAACGACGAGTTCGTTAAACCAACCGTGATCCGCGCCGCAGGCCAGCCTGACGCCGCAATGGAAGACGGCGACGCGCTGATTTTCATGAACTTCCGCGCCGACCGCGCCCGTCAGATTACCCGCGCCTTCGTTAATGCCGATTTCGACGGCTTCGCCCGCAAGAAAGTGGTGAAGTTCTCTAACTTCGTGATGTTGACTGAATACGCCGCCAACATCGACACCGCCTGCGCTTATCCGCCAAGCTCGCTGGTTAACACCTTCGGCGAGTGGATGGCGAAAAACGACAAAACCCAGCTGCGTATTTCTGAAACCGAAAAATACGCTCATGTAACGTTTTTCTTTAACGGCGGCGTGGAAGACTCCTTCGCAGGCGAAGATCGCATTCTGATCAATTCTCCGAAAGTGGCGACATACGACCTGCAACCAGAAATGAGCTCTGCAGAATTAACTGAAAAATTAACCGCCGCGATCCGCAGCGGCCAATACGACGCCATCATTTGTAACTATCCGAACGGCGACATGGTCGGCCACACCGGCGTGTTTGAAGCGGCGGTAAAAGCGGTAGAAGCGTTAGACAACTGCATCGCGCAAGTGACTGAAGTTGTTGAGTCCGTTGGCGGCCAGTTGCTGATTACCGCTGACCACGGCAACGCCGAGCAGATGCGCGACCCGGCTACCGGCCAGGCGCATACCGCGCATACCAACCTGCCGGTTCCGCTGATCTATGTGGGCGAGAAGCAGGTAAAAGCGGTAGAAGGCGGCAAATTATCTGATATCGCGCCGACAATGCTCTCCCTGATGGGCATGGAAATCCCGCAAGAGATGACTGGTAAGCCGCTGTTCATCGTGGAATAATCCCTCCCCATGAGGGGAAAGGCGAACTTTTCAATACGGGGCATAAAACCGCAGCGGTTTTACTTAATGCCCCTGCTATACGCCAGCGTGCTTAGCGCTGGCGTATTGTTATACCCAATTTCCGCCACCGCGGATGAGCGCGATCAGCTCAAATCTATTCAACAGGATATCGCCGCTAAAGAGCGCGCGGTACGCCAGCAGCAACAGCAACGCAGCACCCTTCTGGCGCAGTTAAAAGCGCAGGAGCAGGCCATCGCCGCCGCCACCCGCGCATTGCGCGAAACGGAAAACAGCCTTGCGCAACTGAATCGCCAGATCAGCGCGATGAACGCCTCTATCGCCAAACTGGAAAAACAGAAAGCGTCCCAGGAGCGCAACCTCGCCGCCCAGCTCGATGCCTCGTTCCGCCAGGGCCAGCACACCGGTATTCAACTGATCCTCAGCGGTGAAGAGAGCCAGCGCGGCCAGCGGTTGCAGGCCTATTTCGGCTATCTGAACCAGGCGCGCCAGGAAACCATCGCTCAGTTGCGCCAGACGCGCGAAGAAGTCGCCTCGCAGAAAGCCGAGCTGGAAGAGAAGCAGAGCGAGCAGCAAACGCTGCTTTATGAACAGCAGGCGCAGCAGGCGAAGCTGGAACAGGCGCGCAACGAGCGTAAGAAGACGATTAGCGGTCTGGAGTCCTCCATTCAGCAGGGCCAGAACCAGCTCAGCGAGATGCGCCAGAACGAATCGCGCCTGCGCAACAGCATCGCCCGCGCAGAAGCGGCGGCAAAAGCGCGCGCCGAGCGGGAAGCCCGCGAAGCCGAACAGGTGCGTAATAAACAGCAGGAAGCCAGCCGTAAAGGCACCACCTACAAGCCGACCGAGAGCGAACAGTCGCTGATGTCGCGTACCGGCGGGCTGGGCTCGCCGCGCGGCCAGGCGTACTGGCCGGTGCGGGGTTCTTTACTGCATCGCTATGGCGAACAGCTGCAAGGTGAACTACGTTGGAAGGGGATTGTTATCGGCGCGTCGGAAGGCACGGAAGTCAAAGCCATTGCCGACGGTCGGGTGATCCTCGCCGACTGGCTGCAGGGTTACGGCCTTGTGGTGGTGGTTGAACACGGTAAGGGCGATATGAGCCTGTACGGTTATAACCAAAGCGCGCTGGTTAGCGTCGGTACCCAGGTGCGCGCCGGTCAGCCTATCGCGCTGGTTGGCAACAGCGGCGGCCAGGGCCGCCCTTCACTCTATTTCGAAATTCGTCGGCAGGGACAAGCCGTTAACCCACAACCGTGGTTGGGAAGATAAGTTTTGCTTCAATTTCGACGATTACTGCTTTCACTTGCCGCCAGTCTGGCGGTGTTCACCCCGGCCATGGCGGGCAAACTGGCGATAGTGATTGATGACTTTGGTTATCGCCCACAAACCGAAAACCAGATCCTGGCTATGCCGCCCGCGATTTCCGTCGCCGTTCTGCCTAATGCGCCGCATGCCCGGGAAATGGCTACTAAAGCCCACAACAGCGGCCATGAAGTATTAATCCATCTGCCGATGGCGCCGCTCAGCAAACAGCCGCTGGAAAAAGACACGCTGCGCCCGGAAATGAGCAGTGATGAAATTGAGCGCATCATCCGTGATGCGGTGAGTAAGGTGCCGCATGCGGTGGGCCTGAATAACCACATGGGCAGCGCCATGACTTCAAGCCTGTTTGGCATGCAAAAAGTGATGCAGGCGCTGGGGCGTTACAATCTCTATTTTCTCGACAGCATGACCATCGGCAACAGCCAGGCGATGCGCGCGGCGGCAGGCACTCACGTGAAAGTCATTAAGCGTAAAGTGTTTCTCGACGATACCCAAAACGAAGCCGATATTCGCGCGCAGTTTAACCGTGCGGTGGCGCTGGCGCGGCGCAACGGCTCCGCCATTGCCATCGGGCACCCTCACCCTTCCACCGTACGCGTGTTGCAGCAGATGGTGTATAGCCTGCCTGCGGATATCACGCTGGTGCGGCCGAGCAGCCTGCTGAATGAGCCGCAAACCGATACCTCCACGCCGAACCTGACGCCGCCGCCATCGAGCACGCCGCGTAATCCGTTCCAGGGCGTGAAGATTTGCAACAGCAAAAAGCCGCCTGAACCAGTATATGCGACGCGCTATTTCTCGGTGATTGGTGAAAGCATCAGTCAGAGCTCGTTAACGACGTACATCGTTAATCAGTGGCAGGGATGGCAAAAACCGGCCATAAAATAACCCGCTGCGGCGGGTTATTTCTGCAAAGAATGGGTGTGGGTATCGACGTCCTGTTCGGCCTGCATGGCTTTTATCTGCGGGTACTGATACCAGGCCTTAAAATATTTGAGAAAGCTGTACAGCGTGGCGTAAAACCCTGTCACCGCGCCAACGCGCCCCTGTCGCCAGGCACCGCTAAATAAATACCACTTAAAGAATGCGCCAATCGCGCTAATAAATCCGCGCGTAATAGAGGGCCTGACGCGGGTATATTTCACCAGTCGCGTGGTATAGCCATTCAGTTTATTAATCACTTCATGAAGCGTATAAAACGTATCATGCCGCACATGGCCGGGCATTTTTTCGCTACAAGTATGGCCTTCAACCTGGTCATCCACCGGACGCAAATTAAAACGCGCATGCTGACGATTAAACAAGCGCACCGGGAAGTCAGGCGATGAGACAGGATAGAGCGTTCTCACCTGCTCGCCTAACACATACCAGTAACGCGGCAGGCGCCAGGCTTTATTTTTCGCCGGCTCTTCGCCCGCTTTCAGGGCCAGAATGAAATTGACGGTTTGTTCATCCATAATTTCATCGCTGTCCATGCACAGCACCCAGTCATGGCTGGCGCGTTCAATCGCCACATTCATCTGCATACCGTGCATTGAATAAGGATGATAAAAAGGCGTAATACCGAATTCACGGCAAATATCCAGCGTCTCATCCGTACTGCCGGAATCAACCACAACCATTTCGTCCGCCACTGTAATAAGGGGCGGCAGTACTTCACGTAACAACCGTGCGGAGTTATGCGTTAATAAACATACCGAGAGTGTAAACATCGTCCTGACTCTGTCTGGTGGGATCCTATTAACCATAGAGGATCAAACAGAAAAAAAAGCGAGTTTTGCTAGATTTTAAAAAGGATTTTCGCCAGAAGGAATATTACAGAATTTGCCATAAGAAAAAAGCGCCCGAAGGCGCTTCATGAATTAATCCCAACTGAGAATCACTTTACCGGACTGGCCTGAGCGCATAGCGTCAAAACCTTTCTGGAAATCATCAATAGTAAAGCGGTGGGTAATGATTGGGGACAGGTCGAGCCCGGACTGGATCAGTGCAGCCATCTTGTACCAGGTTTCGAACATTTCACGGCCATAGATGCCTTTAATGAACAGCCCTTTAAAGATAACTTTGTTCCAGTCGATGGACATATCTGAAGGCGGAATACCCAGCAGGGCGATACGCCCGCCGTGGTTCATAGTATCCAGCATGGTGCGGAACGCTGGCGGCGCGCCGGACATTTCCAGACCCACGTCGAACCCCTCTGTCATTCCCAGCTCGTTCATGACGTCATGCAGGTTCTCTTTGGACACGTTCACCGCCCGGGTGACGCCCATTTTGCGAGCCAGCTCGAGACGGTATTCGTTAACGTCGGTGATCACCACATGGCGCGCGCCAACGTGTTTCGCTACTGCCGCCGCCATAATGCCGATCGGACCCGCGCCGGACACCAGCACATCCTCGCCAACCAGATCGAACGACAGCGCGGTATGCACCGCATTACCGAACGGGTCGAAAATGGAGGCGAGCTCATCAGGAATGTTATCGGGGATTTTAAACGCGTTAAACGCAGGCAGTACCAGGTATTCGGCGAAACAGCCCTGACGGTTGACGCCCACGCCGATCGTATTGCGGCACAGATGGGTACGGCCACCACGGCAGTTGCGGCAATGCCCGCAGGTGATATGCCCTTCGCCGGAGACGCGGTCACCGATTTTGAAGCCTTTCACTTCCTGGCCGATGCCAACCACTTCACCCACGTACTCGTGACCGACTATCATCGGCACCGGAATGGTTTTTTGCGACCATTCATCCCAGTTATAAATATGCACATCGGTACCGCAGATAGCGGTTTTGCGGATTTTGATTAACAGATCGTTATGGCCCACTTCCGGCTCGGGGGCATCATTTACCATCCAGATGCCTTCTTCCGCTTTCAGCTTCGATAATGCTTTCATGTCTTATCCTCAGGCAAGCACGCCTAACTGTTTACCGATACGAATAAAGGCGTCGATCGCGCGCTCAATCTGCTCAGTGCTGTGCGCGGCAGACATTTGAGTACGGATACGCGCCTGCCCTTTCGGCACCACCGGGTAGAAGAAACCGGTGACGTAAATCCCTTCTTTTTGCAGTTCACGGGCAAAATTCTGCGCCACCACCGCATCGCCCAGCATTACCGGAATGATGGCGTGATCGGCACCCGCCAGGGTGAAACCGGCGGCAGTCATTTTTTCGCGGAACAGGCGGGCGTTGGCCCACAGCTTGTCGCGCAGCGCATCGCCTTCGGCCAGCATTTCCAGCACCTTGATAGACGCGGAAACAATCGCCGGGGCCAGGGAGTTGGAGAACAGATACGGACGCGAACGCTGGCGCAGCCACTCCACCACTTCTTTACGCCCGGCGGTATAACCACCCGACGCGCCGCCCAGCGCTTTACCGAGCGTACCGGTGATAATGTCGACCCGACCCATCACATCACAGTATTCATGAGTACCGCGACCGTTTGCGCCGACAAAGCCCACCGCGTGGGAATCATCAACCATCACCAGCGCATCGTATTTATCCGCCAGGTCGCACACCCCTTTCAGGTTGGCGATCACGCCGTCCATGGAGAACACACCGTCGGTGGCGATCAACACGTGACGCGCACCCGCTTCACGCGCTTCTTTGAGACGCGCTTCCAGCTCCTGCATATCGTTATTGGCATAGCGGAAACGCTTTGCTTTACACAGACGCACGCCGTCAATGATCGACGCATGGTTCAACGCATCGGAGATGATGGCGTCTTCCGGGCCCAGCAGGGTTTCGAATAACCCGCCGTTGGCGTCGAAGCAGGAAGAGTAGAGAATGGCGTCTTCCATGCCGAGGAAGTCAGCCAGCTTTTGCTCCAGCTGCTTATGCGTGTCCTGGGTGCCGCAGATAAAGCGCACCGAAGCCATACCAAAACCGTGGCTGTCCATGCCCCGTTTGGCGGCAGCGATCAGTTCGGGATGGTTAGCAAGACCGAGGTAGTTATTGGCGCAGAAGTTAATAACGTGGCTACCGTCGGCGACGGTGATATCGGCCTGCTGAGCCGATGTGATGATACGCTCTTCTTTATACAACCCTTCCGCACGTGCGGTTTCCAGGTCGGCATTCAACTGTTGGTAAAAATCCCCTCGCATTGCAATTCTCCAGGCTGGGCAAATTTCGGCACATATTACCCAAACTAATCATTTGATACGAGATGACGATTGGCTGAATGCGCGTTTTGCAGCATAAATCACGTCTGTGAAACAAAGTACACAAACCCCAAACAGGTCTAAGGCTGAAGGGCAGCCGATGTGGTGGTATGATTACACTCATTCGCGCCTGAGATAGTCTCATGGCCCCACATTTTTGAAGGTTATACCTATGATCATTGTTACCGGCGGCGCTGGATTTATCGGCAGCAACATTGTTAAGGCCTTGAACGACAAAGGCATCACCGACATTCTGGTGGTCGATAACCTTAAGGATGGCACCAAATTCGTTAACCTGGTGGACCTGACCATCTCCGATTACATGGATAAAGAAGATTTTCTTATCCAGATTATGGCGGGCGAAGAGTTTGGCGATATCGAAGCCATTTTCCACGAAGGCGCATGCTCTTCCACTACCGAGTGGGATGGCAAGTACATGATGGATAACAACTATCAGTACTCCAAAGAGCTACTGCACTACTGCCTGGAGCGTGAAATCCCGTTCCTGTACGCCTCATCCGCCGCTACCTATGGTGGACGTACGTCTGACTTTATCGAGTCCCGCGAGTATGAGAAGCCGCTGAACGTTTATGGCTACTCCAAGTTCCTGTTTGATGAATATGTGCGCCAGATCCTGCCGGAAGCCAACTCGCAAATCGTCGGGTTCCGCTACTTCAACGTCTACGGACCGCGTGAAGGCCACAAAGGCAGCATGGCGAGCGTAGCGTTCCATCTGAACACGCAGCTAAACAACGGCGAGAGCCCGAAACTGTTTGAAGGCAGCGACGGCTTCAAGCGCGATTTCGTCTATGTCGGTGATGTGGCGGCGGTCAACCTGTGGTTCTGGGAAAACGGCGTATCCGGCATTTTCAACCTTGGCACTGGCCGTGCGGAATCTTTCCAGGCCGTTGCCGATGCGGCGCTGGCGTACCATCAGAAAGGCAGCCTCGAATACATTCCGTTCCCGGATAAACTGAAAGGCCGCTACCAGGCGTTTACTCAGGCGGATCTGACCAATCTGCGTGCCGCTGGCTACGATAAGCCGTTCAAGACCGTCGCCGAAGGCGTGGCGGAATATATGGCCTGGCTGAACCGCGACGCGTAAGTTTCCCGTATGAAAATATTGGTGATCGGCCCGTCCTGGGTGGGCGACATGATGATGTCGCAAAGTCTCTATCGCACGCTCAAGGCGCGTTATCCCGAGGCCATTATCGACGTGATGGCACCCGCCTGGTGCCG
Source organism: Atlantibacter sp. RC6 (assembly GCF_014193285.1). Taxonomy (GTDB): domain Bacteria; phylum Pseudomonadota; class Gammaproteobacteria; order Enterobacterales; family Enterobacteriaceae; genus Atlantibacter. The sequence goes on along the minus strand of NZ_JACHZE010000011.1, from coordinate 81,017 downwards.
TCCGCTGTTATCGCGGATGCCGGAAGTCAACGACGCAATTCCCATGCCGCTTGGTCATGGGGCGCTGGAAATTGGCGAACGCCGCAAACTGGGCCTTAGTCTGCGCGATCGCCGCTATGACCGCGCCTACGTGCTGCCAAACTCGTTTAAATCCGCATTAGTGCCCTTCTTTGCCAATATCCCTCAGCGCACTGGCTGGCGCGGTGAGATGCGTTATGGCCTGCTGAACGACGCGCGCGTGCTGGATAAGGCTGCCTGGCCGCTGATGGTCGAGCGCTATGTCGCGCTGGCCTATGACAAAGGTGTGATGCAGTCAGCGCGTGATTTGCCACAACCGCTGCTGTGGCCGCGTTTGCAGGTCAGCGAAGCGGAAAAACAGCAGATGCGCGCCACGTTCAGTATCTCGGATGAACGGCCCGTGATTGGCTTTTGCCCCGGCGCGGAATTCGGCCCGGCGAAGCGCTGGCCGCATTATCACTACGCCGCGCTGGCGGAAAAACTGATCGCCCAGGGCTATCAAATTGCCCTGTTCGGGTCCGCGAAAGATAACGATGCAGGCAACCAAATCATCGCCGCGCTGCCGGAAGAGCAACGGCCATGGTGCCGCAATCTGGCAGGGGAAACCGCGCTGGAGCAAGCGGTGGTGCTGATTGCCGCCTGTGAGGCGGTGGTATCCAACGACTCGGGTTTGATGCACATCGCCGCCGCGCTGGATCGCCCGCTGGTGGCGCTGTATGGTCCGAGCAGCCCCGACTTCACGCCGCCGCTGTCCCATAAAGCACGCGTGATCCGCCTGATTACCGGCTATCACAAGGTGCGCAAAGGCGAGGGCGAGCAAGGCTATCACCAAAGTCTTATCGACATTACGCCGCAACAGGTAAACGATGAATTATCACGCCTGTTGGCCAATCAGGAAAATTAACCATGCGGGTATTGATAGTCAAAACCTCTTCCATGGGGGATGTGCTACATACCCTGCCGGCCCTGACCGACGCCATGCAGGCGATCCCGGGGATCCGCTTCGACTGGGTGGTTGAAGAAGGATTCGTCCAGATCCCGGGCTGGCACCCTGCCGTCGATCGCGTCATTCCCGTGGCGATCCGCCGCTGGCGCAAAGCCTGGTTTTCATCGCCTGTGCGTGCAGAAAGAGCGACGTTTCGGAAATTGTTAACTTCGGTGCGCTATGATGCCGTTGTTGATGCGCAAGGGCTGATTAAAAGCGCGGCGCTGATTACCCGGCTGGCGCAGGGCGTTAAGCACGGTATGGACTGGCACAGCGCGCGCGAGCCGCTGGCGTCGCTGTTTTATCAACGTCGCCATGCCATTGCCAAACAGCAGCATGCGGTTGAGCGCACCCGCGAACTGTTTGCGAAAAGCCTGGGTTATTCCCGCCCTGCGCAGACGGGCGACTACGCCATCGCACAGCATTTTCTCGGCACGGCGCAACCGCCGCAGACGCCCTATCTGGTGTTTTTACACGCCACGACGCGGGATGATAAACACTGGCCGGAAGCGCAGTGGCGCCAATTGATTACGCTGATGTCGGGCAGTGGAATAACGATTAAATTGCCCTGGGGCGCCCCGCATGAAGAAGCGCGCGCCCGGCGACTGGCTGAAGGGTTTGATTACGTCGACGTGTTGCCGCGAATGAGCCTTGAGCAAGTGGCTTATCTCCTGGCTGGCGCAAAAGGCGTTGTCTCGGTAGATACTGGCTTAAGCCACCTTACCGCTGCGCTGGACCGGCCTAATATTACCTTATACGGGCCAACCGATCCGGGGCTCATTGGCGGATACGGTAAAAACCAGCACAGCGTCATTTCTCGCGACGGTAGCATGGCGGCTAACCAGGCCGATGAGGTATTCAGGCTCATGAAGAGGCAGATGGATGTCTGATGGGTTCATTATTTAAGCAAATTTACCGCTACACGCGTCCGCGCGCTTTTCGCCATAATGAAAATCTTTGGCCATGGGCGAAAATCACTCGCGCGCAGACCGGAGAGATTCGTTCCCTAAAATATAAGGGCATCGCCGTTCCTTTGGCGGGGCTTAGCGACCTGAAAAATCGCTATCAGGGCGATGTGTTGCTGACGGCTACCGGACCTTCTACTAAAAAGATGGATTTTAGCGTGGTGCCGGAAACGATGCCGGTTATGGGCGTTAACGGCGCGTATGTCCTGCAAGGACAGGTGCGTTACAGCTTGTATATCGTCGTCGATATGGAATTTTTCGATAGCAAACCGGAAACCATTACCGCCGTTATCAGCAACCCAGATATTGTGTTTTTTACCACCTTGCATGGGGTGGCAAAAATTTACGATCGTCATCCGCAAAATGAAATTTTATGCCAAATTGCCTTAATTGAAGACGCCTGCTGCCGGATTTATCAGGGCAAAATTACCGATGACGCAAAATGGCAGACGTTTAAGGATAATGACACTGTTTCCTTTGATGAAAAAAACAGCAATATCTGCTTCACCACCGATATCCGCAACGGCATTTTCGATGCCGGCACCGTGGTTTATTGGGCGTTACAGGTGCTGTATTTTTTAGGTTTCAATCGTATTCTTATTAGCGGTTTGGATATGAATAATTTCCATCAACCACGCTTTTATGAAAGCGAGCACACTCAACTTCCCTCTTATCTTGAAAACAAAGTGGAAAATATAGTATTTCCTGCGTTCTCCCTGGCTTCACGAGTCCTTGAACAGCATGGTGTATATGTTTTTAACCTTTCTCAAGAAAGCGCGGTTCCAGAATTGATTTTTAAAAAGGTTAAGCTGCATGTACTTTTTAAAGAATAAAATTACTTTAGAGAAATGTTATTTATTTTTCTTCACACTATTTCTGTTCTTTAGTGCGATATTTTGCATTTCAACCAGAGTGAACAACCTTTTTCATATTTCAGGCGTATTGTTTCTAATTGCCCTGGCCATTTCTTCTGACATACGTAAAAAAACGCTACACAGGAAAAACATCAGAATCGGCGTCTTTACTATAGGCGTCTTCGCCATCTATTTTGGTATCTCAAACCTCTGGGGCGGTAACGATGAAACCCTGAGATCGGCGTTTACTCACGGTTTATACATTACGATCTATACCATTATGCTGGTTAGCATGCTGGAAGATGAACGTTACCGCCACAGAGCGATGACGGCGATTGTTTCAGGGCTTACCGTGCTGTCCGTATATACCTTATTCACCGATTTTAATCTGGTGCTGCATCTGCGTCAGGTTTCCGAAACCAACCCCGGCCCCACCAACGTCATTGACCTGGCGGGATATTGCGCGATCGGCTGTTTATTAAGCTTTATATTATATAAAGAGAAAACTCAGCTGCTGTATCTGTTGCCTGTGATCCCGTTATTCACTCTGCTGCTTTTAACGCAAAGCCGTGGTCCATTCATTGCATTAATTGTGTCACTGGTTATTTTTTTCCACGTCCGGACAATGGTGCGTAAACATTTAATTATTACCGCCGCAGCGATTATTGCACTGGCTTTGATTTTATCGTACACCCAGGTCGGTGAACAGTTTCTGTCACGATTTGAGGCGCTACGTCAGCAAAGTGGTTTGCGTCTGAGCATCTGGGCTCATACGCTGGAACTGATAAAATCAAACATCTGGTTCGGTAAAGGCTTTAATTATAATCTCGACTTTATAAATTATAGCGGTGAACATATTACTACCACGCACAGCATCTATATTGGCGCATTCCTGAAAGGCGGCATTATCGGCCTGGCGCTGTTCCTGGTGATTATCAACTATGGTTTACTGTGCGTCTGGTTTAAATTTATAAATAATCGCCGACTGGAAGCCTCAATATTCCTGTTTTCAATTATCTTCATGATGTCGCAGGGGATGTTTATTATTAATAATCCGCGGGAGTCATGGATACTTTTCTGGCTACCCCTTGCCGTGGTAATAAGTAACACCAACTTTAAACGCGAAAGCCTTCCAGTCAAATAAAAGCAGCCGTCGCGAAGACGGCTTTTTTATCAGACTACCGTTTCTTCAACGCATGTTGATAATATTCTGCCAGGGTTAATCCCCTGGCTTTTGGATGCAGCCATTCGAAAAACGCCTCGAGATCGTCATATAACCTTTCGATATCGCTTTGGGTCTTAAACGTAGGACTCCCGCCGGGCATATATTCTGACGAGTGCAGCATGTACTCTACGTAATCACTGCCCTGCGCGAGCGTTTGCTCAACCACGCTTTTCATTGTTTCTACATTACCGCCCATCGGACGCAACCAGTGGACGGAAGGTGAACGGACTTTTCCCCGCAAACGATCGTAGCCCTGCTTGATACTGTTCATCAGCGCGGAATGCTTATGCTGGATACTCATGGGCACTTCGAGTAACGGCAAGTTGCCGGGTTTGCGAATATCATTTTCATCCAGAAAATAGGCGTGTGTCGGGAAATCGCGATAATCCGTTCCCCCGGTCCCTGCCGGGTTTCCTTTGGCGGTTTTCCAGTTAACTTTTGGCGTGACTGAACAATCAACAAGGTAGCCATACTCCACCAGCAGCCGGGCGTAGCGCTCATCAAATGCCCAGCGGCCCGCACGGTGGCTAACCATCTTGGTCTGAAACGTATCCTCAAGAAGACGCGTCATATATTCCACTTTCTGACGCATCATCCCGGTGGCGTATTCAATCAAATAGGGCTTATAGCGCCAGTCGTCGTCGGTTAACGGTTCCAGCGGCGGGCTATTCCAGGCGTGAAGATGCATCCCCACTTCGCCGGTTCCTCTGGCGATCACGTCCCTGGCAAATTCGATATAAAACGGATCGATCGCCATTTCATAATTGGTTAAATAAACCGGCTTGAATCCATATTTCTCGCATAACGCCTGAAAACGAGGCAAATAGCGCGCATTCTCAGTGGTGATGCTGTCGTGATTTTGCCAGAGATTATCGCCCTCTGTGTCAATCGTTATGAGAAATGCAGGATTGTGCATAGATAATTCCTTAAATACCGGTTATCGCGTCATGGTAGTGCAATCCAGGGCTTCTCTCAATCAGTGTGATAACCTAGAATCAATAACTTGTTATCTGATGAAGAATAGATCATGACCGCAAGCGACCTTTCCGGTAAGCACTCTGTTCCCGCACGCATTTTAGTTATCAAACTCCGCCATCATGGCGATATGTTATTGATTACGCCCCTTATCCATGTTCTTAAACAACGCTACCCCACCGTCGAGGTGGATGTACTGTTGTATGAAGAAACGCGGGAAATGTTATCGGCGAACGGCGACATTCATCAGATCTACGGTATCGACCGGAAATGGAAAAAACAGGGCACGGCTTACCAGATAAAACAGGAGTGGGCGCTGCTACAGGCGCTGCGTCAGCGTCGCTATGACCTGGTGCTGAACCTGGCCGATCAGTGGCGTAGCGCCATTATCAGCGCGTTAACCGGCGCGAAAACCCGGGTGGGGTTCGCGTTTGCCAAACGCGACAGCCTGATATGGCGTAAAAGCCACACCCTGCTGGCGTCCACCGCGCAGCACAATCGCCAGCATACCGTTGAGCAAAACTTGTCTATCCTTCAACCATTAGGCCTGGATGTTTACGATGCTCCGGCAAAAATGGGTTATACCGACGCTGACTGGCAACAGTGCGCAGCGCTGCTTCCTGAAGAGATTCGCGAGCGCTTCGTAGTGATCCAACCGACATCGCGCTGGTTCTTTAAATGCTGGAGCGAGGCGAAGATGAGCGAGCTGATTAACTCGCTGTCGGCACAAGGCCACGCGATTGTGCTGACCTCCGGGCCTGACGCCAAAGAGTTAAAAATGGTTGAGACCATTCTGGCGGGTTGCCCTGACGCCCGCGTGTATTCGCTGGCCGGAAAGTTAACCTTGCGCCAGTTGGCGGCGTTAATTGACCATGCGCAACTGTTTATTGGCGTGGATTCCGTTCCCATGCATATGGCGGCGGCGTTAAACACCCCGTTGGTGGCGCTGTTTGGCCCGTCAAAACTCACTTTCTGGCGGCCCTGGCAGGCGCAGGGGGAAGTGATTTGGGCAGGCGATTATGGTTCTCTTCCCGATCCTGACGCCATTGATACCGGCACCTCAGAACGTTATCTCGATATGATCCCTACCCAGGCCGTTATTGACGCCGCCCGGAGATTACTGGCATGAAAAAATTCCGCCTGGCGTTAGTCAGACAAAAATACCGCCCGGACGGCGGCGCAGAACGCTTTGTATCGCGGGCGCTGGAAGCGCTGGATGACCAGGATATCGATCTCAACGTTATCACCCGTGAATGGCAGGGGCCGGTGAACCCTGGCTGGCATATCCATATCTGTAATCCGCGCAAATGGGGACGAATTAGCCGGGAGCGCGGCTTCGCTAACGCGGCGCGGGCGCTGTGGGAAACGAAACAGTTCGATATTGTGCAAAGCCATGAGCGGATACCGGGTTGCGACCTGTATCGTGCTGGCGATGGCGTACATCGCCGCTGGCTTGAACAGCGCGCCCGCATCCTGCCCGGCTGGAAAAGCCGTCTGATGTTCAGCGATCGCTACCATCGTTATGTGATGAACGCAGAGCGGGAAATGTATACCGACTCCGCGCTACGCGGCGTTATCTGCAATGCCGAGATGATTAAACGGGAAATCATCGAAGACTTTGGCGTACCGGAAAGCAAAATCCGGGTCATCTATAACGCCATTGATAACACCCTCTTTACGCCGCCGGACGCGGCAACCTTTATCGCGCTGCGCGAGCAGTGGCAACTGCCCGTTCAGGCCACCTGCCTGATTTATGTGGGTTCCGGGTTTGAGCGTAAAGGGCTGGACGCGGCGATTCGCGCTATCGCCCCTACCGATCGCCATCTGCTTGTGGTGGGGAAAGATAAAGATCAACAGCGTTACCAGTCGCTGGCGAAAACGCTGCGTTGCGACAACCGCGTCCATTTCTTCGGCGTACAGCAAGAAACGCTGCCGTTTTACCAGATGGCGGACGGCCTGTTGCTACCTACGCTCTACGATCCGTTTCCGAATGTTATTCTGGAAGCGATGGCCTGCGGATTACCGGTGATCACCAGCACCGGTTGCGGCGGCGCTGAATTTATTGAAAACGGGCGTAACGGCTATGTGTGCGACGCGCTGGATATTGACGCGCTACAGCAGGCGGTGATGGCGCTGCCTGCCCGGGCGCTGGACTCACAGCAAGGCGCCAGCGCCCGGGCGCGTATTATGGGCTGTACCGCGCAACATCTTTCCGCGCAGCTCATCGGCTTCTATCAGGAGTTATTAAAATAACCATGCGGATTTTGTTTGTTATCGATGGTTTACCCGGCGGCGGCGCGGAGAAAGTCGTCATCACGCTTGCGGAGCAGTTCCTGCGCGAGGGCGAGCACGTGTCGTTGTTTTCACTGCGCGACGTCTGCGAATATCCTTTGCCGGATAATCTCGACTACCGGGTGATTGCCGATCGGTGCCGTAAGCCCTGGCGTAAAATCACCGAATTAACACGCCGCGCCCGACAACTGGATAACGCCATCAAAGAGGCGGAAAAAGAGGGCCCGTTCGACCTGGTGGTCTCTCATCTCCATAAAACCGATCGCATCGTCTCCCGTAGCGCCATCCTTAAACATCGCAATCTGTGGTTCTGCCTGCATGGCGTCTTTTCCGCTTCGTATCTGGGGCATCGCACCGGGTTCAGCCGCTGGCAGAAACAGCAAAAGATCAAACGGGTTTATCAGCATCGTAATGTGGTAACCGTATCTGATGCGGTTGGGCGCGACCTGGTTGAGCAATGCGGCGTCACGCCCGCGCAGCTAAAAACCATCTATAACCCGTTTGATATCGCCGCTATCCGCGCCAGCGCAGACGCGCCCTGCGAGATGGCCGGGCAGGATTATCTGATCCACGTGGGCCGGTTTCACCCGGCAAAACGTCATGACCGGTTAATTGAGGCCTACGCGAAAAGTGGCATCACTGCGCCGCTGCTGCTGCTCGGCCAGGGGAAACCGGAACAGGAAGCGAAACTGCGTGAACTGGCGGCGCGGCTCGGTGTTGGCGAACGGGTGATCTTCAAAGGATTCCAGCCTAATCCCTGGACGTGGATGAAACATGCCCGGCTGTTAGTGGTCAGCTCGGACAGCGAAGGGTTTGGCAACGTGCTGGTGGAAGCGCTGCTACTGGGTACGCCTGTGGTTAGCACCCGCTGCCCCGGCGGGGTAACGGAAATCCTCACCGATGAATTTGAACGCGGTCTCGCAGACCTGAACAGTGATGCGCTGGCTCGTACCTTGCAAAGCATTTATGATAACCCGCCGCCAATCGACGCGCAGCGGCTGAAGAAATTCAGCGTTGAGACTATCTGCCATCAGTATCGTCAGCTGTCCTCATCCTGACGGGAAATACGCTATTTGGATTTTACTGGATCGTTTATGAGTCAAACACCTTTACTCAGTATTGTGGTCGCCGTGTACAACGGTGAACAATTCCTCTCACAGTTCTTTGAGTGTATTGAACACCAGGCGCTTGAAAGCTATGAGCTGATTTTGGTTAATGATGGCTCAACCGACGCCAGCCAGAGCATAATGGAAGCGTGGCAATCCCGGTTACAGAACGTGAAAATCATCCAACAGGCGAACCAGGGTGTGTCGGTGGCGCGTAATAGCGGCCTCGATCTGGCCACCGGTAAGTACCTGACGTTCCCGGATATCGATGACAAACTTTACCCGGAAATGTACCGCACGCTGCTGGAGATGGCGGAAAAGGGCGCGCTTGACGTCGCCACCTGCAACGGTCGTTACGTGTATGAGAAAAACCGCGAAAGCCATCCTATTTTCCCGTTGAATCGTCTGGCATCGACCGATGTGCTGCCCGGCCACGTCTGGCTGAAACAGGCGCTGGACTCGCGTAAATTCCTGCACGTCACCTGGCTCAACATTTACCGCCGGGAATTTATCAACCAGCATGGTTTCCGTTTTGAGCCGGGGCTGCGTCATCAGGATATTCCCTGGACCACGGAAGTGCTGCTGGCGGCGCAGCGTGTGCAGTACACCGATAAGCAGTTCTACGATTACTACATTCATTCCGCCTCGGTTTCGCATAAACCCGACACCGACGACACGCTGATCCGCTCCGCGCATCACTATATGAAGATCCTTGAAATGCTGGATGCGATTAACGAGCGTTATCGCGATAAAACCCGGCATATCGCCGCCTGCCGCTGGCAGATCGCTAAAGAAGGGCTGGGGATAATCCATACTATCGATTGCATGAAGGATGACGCCAAAAAGAAAGGCCTTATCAAAGAGTTTTTCGATCGCGGCATCTGGGGGTTGATCTGGAAAAACGCCCACGATCTGCGCCTGCGCTGGCGTCTGGGCCGTCGCTATTTCCGTCTGAAAAAAGCACTAAAGGCATAAGACGCATCCTCATACCTTTATCCTGGGGCTAAACAGTCAGAGCCCCTTAAGCTAAATGGGTAACCTGAGTCACGGGCAAGTTGATGGCGCGGGCCTGAAAGGTGCCAAAACAATAGCTTTAACTGGCTTAAATGCTTAGAATTTGCCCGCCGATTAAGAAAATAACGGATATTCGCTTGGAATCGTTGTATACCGCTTTACTCTATCTTATTCAGCCCTTCATCTGGGTACGGTTGCTGCTTCGCAGCCGTAAGGCTCCGGCGTACCGTAAACGCTGGGGTGAACGCTATGGTTATTGCCGGAATAAGGTGGCGCCTGACGGTATATTACTGCACTCGGTTTCCGTGGGTGAGACGCTGGCGGCTATCCCGCTGGTGCGCGCCCTGCGCCATCGTTACCCGACGCTGCCAATCACCGTGACGACTATGACGCCAACCGGTTCGGAGCGCGTGCAGTCCGCCTTCGGCAAAGACGTGCATCACGTCTATCTCCCCTACGATTTACCCTGCGCCATGAATCGCTTCCTGGATAACGTTCGCCCCAAGCTGGTGATCGTGATGGAAACCGAGCTGTGGCCAAATATGATTGCCGCGCTGCATCAGCGCCAAATCCCGCTGGTTATCGCCAACGCGCGCCTGTCTGAGCGTTCCGCGAACGGCTATAAAAAGCTGCGCGGTTTTATGCGCCGGTTGCTGAATAAAATCACGCTGATTGCCGCGCAGAATGAAGAAGACGGCAATCGCTTCCTGGAGCTGGGCCTGAAACGCAACCAGCTCGCCATTACCGGCAGCCTGAAATTCGATATTTCCGTGACGCCAGAGCTGGCGGCTCGCGCCGTCACGCTGCGCCGCCAGTGGGCGCCACGCCGTAAAGTGTGGATCGCGACCAGCACCCACGATGGTGAAGAGGCGATTATCCTTGAGGCGCACAAAGCGCTGCTTAACACCTTCCCGGACTTATTGTTGATCCTGGTACCGCGTCATCCGGAGCGCTTTAAAGACGCCCGCGATCTGGTCCATAAAGCCGGGTTCAGCTTTACCCTGCGCAGCACCGGCGAAATCCCGTCGAGCAGCACCCAGGTGGTGATTGGCGATACCATGGGCGAGCTGATGCTGCTGTACGGCATTGCCGACCTCGCTTTCGTCGGCGGCAGCCTGGTGGAGCGCGGCGGCCACAACCCGCTGGAACCCGCTGCTCACGCGATCCCGGTGTTGATGGGCCCGCATATCTTCAACTTCAAAGACATCTGCGGACGTCTGCTGGAAGCGGGCGGCTTGATTATTGTTAACGACGCGCCGGCGTTGGTAAAAGAGATCTCAACTCTGCTGACCGATGAAGACTATCGGTTGTGGTATGGCCGCCACGCCGTAGAAGTGCTGCATCAGAACCAGGGGGCGCTGACCCGTCTGCTGCAACTTTTGCAGCCTTATCTGCCACAGCGGAGCCATTAATGCCTGCGCGCCTGTCGGTCGTGATGATCGCAAAAAACGCCAGCGACGTTTTGCCGGAATGCCTGGCGTCGGTGGCGTTTGCCGATGAAATCATCCTGCTTGATTCGGGTAGCACCGATAACACGCTGGATATCGCCCGTGAAGCTGGCGCTACCGTTGTCACCTCCGCCGACTGGCCGGGCTACGGCATCCAGCGCCAGCGCGCTCAGGCACTGGCGACCGGCGATTATATTTTGATGATCGATACCGATGAGCGCGTCACGCCGGAACTCAAACAGGCCATTCTGGCGGTCCTGGAAAACCCGCGGCAAGACGCGGTATACAGCATTGCGCGCCGCAATTATTTCCTGGGCCGCTTTATGCGTCACAGCGGTTGGTATCCTGACCGCGTCACCCGCCTCTATCCGCGCGAACGCTACCGCTATAATGACAATCTGGTGCATGAGTCGCTGGATGCGCCAGGCGCCAGCGTTATCGCGTTACCCGGCGATTTACTGCACCTGACCTGCCGCGATTTCGCCAGCTTCCAGCAAAAGCAGCTTAACTACGCCAATGCCTGGGCCCGGGAGCGCCATCAGAAAGGCAAGCGCTGCTCTATCGCCGGGATTATGGGCCATACGCTGGGCGCATTTATTAAAACGCTGATTATTCGCGGCGGCGTGCTGGACGGCAAACAGGGTTGGTTACTGGCGGTGGTCAATGCCCAGTACACCTTCAACAAATACACCGAGCTGTGGGCGCTGAATCACGGCTACACACAAAAGACCGCTATATGAGCACAAAAGCGATTTATCCCGGCACCTTTGACCCGATCACTAACGGCCATATCGATATCATCACCCGTGCTGCTGGCATGTTCGACAAGCTGATTATCGCTATCGCCGCCAGCCCAAGTAAGAAACCGATGTTTACCCTTGATGAGCGGGTGGCGCTGGCGAAAGAGGCGACCGCGCACCTGACCAACATCGAAGTGGTAGGATTCAGTGATTTGATGGCAAATTTCGCCCGGGCGCAGCAGGCCAACGTGCTGGTTCGCGGGTTACGCGCCGTGGCGGATTTTGAATATGAAATGCAGCTCGCGCATATGAACCGTCATTTGATGCCCGAGCTGGAAAGCGTGTTTTTGATGCCCTCGAAAGAGTGGTCGTTCATCTCCTCCACGCTGGTAAAAGAAGTGGCGCGCCATCATGGCGATGTCACGCATTTTTTACCGGAGAAAGTGTGCCAGGCTCTGCTCAGTAAACTGGCGGCCGGGCACTGATCGCGCATTACTTCTGGCAGCGTCGGCACCAGTACGTGCGGCGTTGCCCGTGCTTACCTGCCTGAATCGGCGTTCCACACACCCGGCACGGCTCGCCTTCCCTTCCATAGACCTGTAACTCCTGGGCAAAATATCCCGGCTTCCCGTCGCTTTGTAAAAAGTCACGCAGCGTGGTGCCGCCCTGCTCAATCGAACGCAGCAGCACCGCTTTGATCGCGGTAGCCAGCAACTCGCACTCTTCTTTAGAGAGCGCCTGCGCCAGCTTATCGGGATGGATCCCGGCGGCAAACAGTGATTCGCTGGCGTAAATATTACCGACGCCCACCACCAGCTTGTTATCCATCAGCCAGGGCTTGATGGCGACTTTTTTCCGGGCGCACTTTTGATGCAGGTACTCACCGTTGAATTCGTCGCTCAGCGGCTCCGGGCCAAGATGCGCCAGCACGTTGTGGCCTTCCAGCGAGGGCGTCCAGAGCCATGCGCCAAAGCGACGCGGGTCGGTATAACGCAGCACTTTACCGTTGCTCATCACCAGATCAACATGGTCATGCTTTTCAGCGGGCATGTCGTGCGGCAGTACGCGCAGACTGCCGGACATGCCAAGATGCACGATGATCCAGCCGTCAGGTAATTCGATCAGCAGATATTTGGCGCGCCGCTGGACGCTGATAACTGGCTTATCGCTGAGCGCATGGATTTCATCAGAAACCGGCCAGCGCAGGCGGCCATTACGCACAACCGCATGAAGGATGGTTTCGCCGACCAGATGCGGTTCAATACCGCGACGGCTGGTTTCCACCTCAGGTAATTCAGGCATCGTTGCTCCTTTTCACGGTAACAGAAAGCAAAAAACCCGGCATAAGCCGGGTTTTCATACAAATCACTAAAATTATTTAATTTTAGCTTCTTTGTATACAACGTGCTGACGGACAACTGGATCGAACTTTTTCAGTTCCAGTTTTTCCGGCTTAGTACGTTTGTTCTTCGTGGTGGTATAGAAGTGACCAGTACCAGCAGAAGAAACCAGCTTGATTTTCTCACGAATACCTTTAGCCATGATTTATTTCCTCTAAGTACTTAGTACTTTTCGCCACGGGCACGCAGTTCAGACAGAACTGTATCGATGCCTTTTTTATCGATTACACGCATACCTTTAGCAGATACGCGCAGGGTGACAAAACGCTTCTCGCTCTCAACCCAGAAACGGTGAGAGTGCAGGTTCGGCAGGAAACGGCGTTTAGTCGCGTTCAGTGCGTGGGAACGGTTGTTACCGGTCACCGGACGCTTGCCAGTAACTTGGCAGACTCGGGACATGTCTATTCTCCAAAAATCAAATTAGCTCGAGCTTCGTATGGGGTATTGGCGCCTCGTCAGGCTTTCACAGCCAGGTCAGACGGTTCTAAGTGAACTCGTATAGCCAGGCCCAAATGCCAAACCCGAGATTCTCAAAGGTGGCGTAGTATACGCTGTGTAAGCCGGGTGCTCAAGTCCCGAACAGACAAAGATCCCTTTGGATCGCTGAAACTTACCTAAATCCAGCCCCGTTCCGCAAACGAAACGTACTCCCCGCGGCCAATGACCAGATGATCGAGCACGCGAATATCCATGAAATCGCAGCATTTTATAATACGTTCGGTTATCAATTTATCCGCCTGGCTGGGCTCGGAATGGCCTGACGGGTGATTATGGGCAAGGATCACCGCGGCGGCGTTCATCTTCATGGCTTCCCGCACAATTTCACGGGGATGCACCTCAACATGATTCAGCGTGCCGGAAAACATCCGGCTATGTTTGATCACGCGATGTTGGTTATCCATAAAGATCACCATAAATATTTCGCGCTCTTCATCCGTCAACTGGCTTTGCAGAAACTCGCGCGTCATAGCCGGGCTCAGCAACGGTTTCTCTTCTTCTATGCATGATTCGGCATAGCGTCGCCCCAGCTCAGCAATCGCGCGCAACTGCGTGTAGGTCGCCTCGCCGACACCGCCAATCGTTCGAAAGCTTTCCAGTGGCGCTGATAATAATCGTCGCAGCGAACCAAAGTGGCTGTACAATTTTTCAGCCAGTTCCATCACTGTCATACCCCGTTTGCCGGTGCGCAAGAAAATCGCCAGCAATTCGATATCTGTCAGAGTCTTCGCGCCGGAGCGCTGTAGCTTTTCACGTGGGCCATCCCAGGGTTGCGTCTTTCTTCTGCTCATCATCCCTCCTTGCCGTACCAGGAGATCATGTCACAGTTTTCACGCGCTCTCGACGCAACGATGATGAGGTTGCGCGACATCTCGCAAACTCATTTTTACTCACCGTCCGCCATTCTGGGGAATGTGATAAAATAGCCACTTTCCGATACGGCTACAGGAACAGGTTATGACGGGTATTGCCGGTAAAAAAATCGTTCTCGGGGTAAGCGGCGGCATTGCCGCTTATAAAACACCAGACCTGGTGCGGCGTCTGCGCGAGCGCGGCGCGGATGTCCGGGTGGCAATGACGGAGGCGGCCAAAGCCTTTATCACCCCCATGAGTTTACAAGCCGTATCGGGTTACCCTGTTTCAGATAGTTTGCTGGACCCGGCGGCAGAAGCGGCTATGGGCCATATTGAACTGGGTAAATGGGCAGATTTAGTGATGCTCGTCCCGGCGACAGCGGATTTAATCGCTCGCGTCGCGGCGGGCATGGCGAATGATTTGGTCACCACCATTTGCCTCGCAACGCCTGCGCCTGTGGCAGTGGTCCCGGCGATGAACCAGCAGATGTATCGCAATCTCGCTACCCAGCATAATCTCAATGTACTCGCCGGGCGCGGGATGATGATTTGGGGGCCGGACAGCGGCAGCCAGGCGTGCGGCGACGTTGGCCCCGGACGCATGCTCGATCCGCTGGTATTAGTGGATATGGCGGTTGCCCATTTTTCCCCTGTCAACGATCTGCAACATTTGAACATCATGATAACCGCCGGTCCGACCCGAGAACCGCTCGACCCGGTGCGCTACATCACGAATCACAGTTCCGGCAAGATGGGCTTCGCCATTGCTGCCGCCGCCGCGGCGCGCGGCGCGCACGTCACGCTGGTGAGCGGCCCGGTCTCCCTGCCGACGCCTGCGGGCGTTGAGCGTATCGACGTCACTACCGCGCTGGAAATGGAGGCCGCCGTGCAGGCGCGCGCCCAACAACAGCAGATTTTTATTGGCTGCGCTGCCGTGGCGGATTACCGCGCTGCCGCCGTTGCCGATGAAAAAATCAAAAAACAGGGCGACGAGCTGGTCATCCGGATGGTGAAAAACCCGGATATTGTTGCTGGCGTCGCTGCGCTGAAAAACCAACGCCCCTATGTCGTCGGGTTTGCCGCCGAAACGAATAATGTGGAAGAATATGCGCGGCAAAAACGTGTCCGTAAAAACCTCGATTTGATTTGCGCCAATGATGTTTCGCAAGCCGGTCAGGGGTTTAATAGCGACAGTAATGCTTTGCACCTTTACTGGCAGGATGGAGAACTCGCTTTACCGCTTGAGCGAAAAGCGCTCCTTGGCCACCGTTTACTGGACGAGATAGTGACCCGTTATGATGAAAAAAATCGACGTTAAGATCCTGGACCCGCGCGTAGGCACAGAATTTCCTCTGCCCACTTATGCCACTTCCGGCTCTGCGGGCCTGGATCTGCGCGCCTGTCTTGATGCCGCCGTGGAACTGGCACCGGGTGCCACCACGCTGCTGCCGACCGGGCTGGCTATCCATATCGCCGACCCGTCACTGGCGGCGGTTATCCTCCCGCGTTCCGGCCTCGGGCATAAGCATGGCGTGGTATTAGGCAACCTGGTGGGATTAATTGATTCCGATTATCAGGGCCAGTTGATGATCTCTGTCTGGAACCGCGGGCAGGATAGCTTTACCATCGAGCCGGGCGAACGTGTCGCACAGATGGTCTTCGTCCCTGTCGTTCAGGCAGAATTTAATTTGGTGGAAGATTTTGACGCCACCCTTCGTGGTGAAGGCGGCTTCGGCCATTCCGGGCGGAGTTAGTTCGCCCCCTATCGTTACGCGTCCCATTAATAACAAACAAAACCGCAAGCAATAGCTTGCGGTAATAATGTGGATGCCGCCTGACAATTGCGTTATTTCAGGGGTATTTGAGATCATGGCAGAAAAACAAACCGCGAAACGGAATCGTCGCGAAGAAATACTTCAATCTCTGGCACAAATGCTTGAATCAAGCGATGGCAGTCAGCGCATTACCACGGCAAAACTGGCCGCCTCGGTTGGCGTTTCGGAAGCGGCGCTGTATCGCCATTTTCCCAGCAAAACGCGTATGTTCGATAGTCTTATCGAGTTTATCGAAGATAGCCTGATTACCCGCATTAACCTGATCCTTAAAGATGAGAAAGACACGACATCGCGCCTGCGCCTTATCATGCTATTGATTCTGGGGTTCGGCGAAAAGAATCCAGGGCTGACCCGTATTCTGACCGGCCATGCGCTCATGTTTGAACAGGATCGTCTTCAGGGGCGTATTAACCAACTGTTCGAGCGTATTGAAGCGCAGCTGCGTCAGGTGTTACGCGAGCGAAAAATGCGTGAAGGCGAAGGTTATGAAACTGACGAGACGCTGCTGGCTGGCCAGCTACTGGCGTTTTGCGAAGGCATGCTGTCGCGTTTTGTGCGGAGTGAATTTCGCTACAGTCCCACTGCGGATTTCGATGCGCGCTGGCCGTTGCTGGCTTCACAGCTTCAATAAAAAAGGCCGGGATCCCGGCCTTTTTAACGTTTTAAATCCCATACTCTTCGCGATATGCCTGAACTGCCGCCAGATGATCGGCCATTTCCGGACGCTCTTCCAGGTAGGCAATCAGGTCTTTCAGCGTGATGATGGAAATGACCTGACAACCGTAGTCGCGCTCCACTTCCTGAATCGCTGAAATGTCCGCGCGCCCGCGCTCCTGGCGGTCGAGAGAAATCAGCACGCCCGCAAGCGTAGCACCGTGCGCCTGAATAATTTCCATGGATTCGCGGATCGCTGTACCGGCGGTAATCACATCATCCACCAGCATGATTCGGCCTTCCAGTGGGCTCCCTACCAGGGTGCCGCCTTCGCCGTGATCTTTGGCTTCTTTACGGTTAAAGCAATACGGCACATCCCGGTCATGGTGTTCAGCAAGCGCTACCGCCGTGGTGGTGGCAATCGGAATGCCTTTATACGCAGGCCCAAACAGCAAATCAAAATCAATGCCGGAATCCACCAGCGCTTCGGCATAAAAGCGCCCTAACAACGCCAGGTCACGACCGGTATTGAACAGCCCGGCATTGAAGAAATAGGGGCTTTTGCGCCCGGACTTCAGCGTAAACTCGCCAAACTTCAATACCTGTTTGTTGAGCGCAAATTCAATAAACTGGCGTTGATACGGTTTCATGGATTTGCTCCTTCTAAAGCTTTCAAATGAGTTGTACGAATAAATGGCAAAAAAAAGGCGACTCACTGGTCGCCTTACGATTAATTTTCTAACGCCGCCTTCTGCGACGCGACAATCGATTCGATTCCCCCACGGGCTAACGCCAGCAGCTCAAGCAGCTGTTCGTGAGTAAAGGGTTCGCCTTCTGCGGTGCCCTGGACTTCAATGATGCGGCCATCTTCGGTCATCACCACGTTCATATCGGTTTCCGCCGCAGAATCTTCCACATATTCCAGATCGCAAACCGCTTCACCGGCAACAATCCCAACGGATACCGCGGCAACCATGCCTTTCAGCGGATTGGTCTTTAGTTTGCCGTTCGCCACCAGCGCATTCAGCGCATCTGCCAGCGCCACGCAGGCACCGGTAATCGACGCGGTGCGCGTACCGCCATCCGCCTGGATCACATCGCAATCCAGCGTAATGGTGAATTCGCCCAGCGCCTTAAGATCGACGGCGGCGCGCAGAGAACGGGCAATCAGTCGCTGGATTTCCAGTGTTCTTCCGCCCTGCTTGCCTTTCGCCGCTTCGCGCGCGTTACGGGTATGGGTAGCGCGGGGCAACATGCCGTATTCCGCTGTGATCCATCCCTGCCCCTGGCCTTTCAAAAAGCGCGGCACGCCTTCATCAATGGAAGCGGTGCACAGAACTTTGGTGTCGCCAAACTCGACCAGCACGGAACCTTCAGCGTGTTTAGTATAATGACGTGTCAGAGTGACAGGACGCACCTGATTGGCGCTACGACCAGCTGGACGCATGGGTTTTCTCCGGCTTAGAACGAATGTGGCTGCGCATTATACGGACTTCGGGCGCTTATTCCTATCCTGCCAGGCCCTGGGTGGCTATAATCCCCTCATCATTCTCATTAAACGGGAACATCTATGATCCGCAGTATGACCGCCTACGCCCGGCGTGAAACCAAGGGTGAATGGGGCAGCGCCGCCTGGGAATTGCGCTCCGTGAATCAGCGCTACCTGGAAACCTATATTCGTCTGCCGGAGCAATTTCGTAGCCTTGAGCCCGTCGTTCGTGAACGTATTCGTAACCGCCTGACCCGCGGAAAAATCGAATGTAATCTGCGTTATGAACCCGACTCCAGCGCCCAGGGCGAGTTGATCCTTAACGAAAAACTGGCAAAACAGCTGGTCGCTGCGGCGAACTGGGTGAAAATGCAAAGCGATGAAGGCGAAATCAACCCGGTTGATATCCTACGCTGGCCTGGCGTGATGGCGGCTCAGGAGCAGGATCTGGATGCGATTGCTGCAGAAATTCTCGCCACACTCGACGCCACGCTGGATGACTTTATCGTCGCCCGCGAAACCGAGGGCCAGGCGCTGAAAGCCCTGATTGAACAGCGGCTTGAAGGCGTAAGCGCCGAAGTGAAAAACGTGCGCGCGCATATGCCGGAAATCATGCAGTGGCAGCGCGACAAGCTGGTCGCCAAACTTGAAGATGCCCAGGTACAGTTGGAAAACAACCGCCTTGAGCAAGAACTGGTTCTGCTGGCGCAACGTGTTGATGTGGCGGAAGAGCTCGACCGCCTTGAAGCGCATGTTAAAGAGACCTACAACATCCTCAAGAAAAAAGAGGCTGTGGGCCGCCGCCTCGATTTCATGATGCAGGAATTTAACCGCGAGTCGAACACGCTGGCATCGAAATCGATTAATGCCGATGTCACGAACTCCGCTATTGAATTGAAAGTCCTGATCGAGCAAATGCGCGAACAGATTCAGAATATTGAGTAATCGCTCACCTGAAGCCTGCGGATACGCAGGCTTTTCTTCATCCTACCTTGCCCGCGTCACTTTCTTGCTGCGCCAGAGCGTCTTTGTTATCTTGAACGCCACTCTTTCTCTCTCCCCTGGTTTATCCACTCTATGCAGGCATTAAGACAATTCAACCGCGCAAAAAATGACGCATTGCGCACTCTGAAATTAAAACTGCTTAATGCCTGGCTAAACGCCACGTTCCGTCCGCAGCCGTGGCAACCAGAAAAGGTTAAACGCGTTTTACTGTTACGTCTGGATGATAAAATCGGCGATATGATCGTGACGACCGGAACAGCTAAGCGGCTTGCCGACCACGGCTATGAGGTCTCCGTGCTGACCGGGAAAATATGCGCAAAGTTGCTCGAGCATTGTGATGCGGTAAAACAGACTTATCGCTATGAAAGACGCATGTCTTTACAACCGCTGCGGCAGCAACGTTTTGATGTTGTCATTGATTTTGATGACGTGTTTAGTCACGAAAGGCTTAATTTGCTTTATCGGCTGGCACCTCGCCATGTGATTGGGTTTAACAAACCCGGCTGTGCGCAATATACCCAGCAGATTGAATTACTGAACAGCGAAAAGCACATCACGGAACGGCACCGTAACGTCCTGTCTTTATTTAATCTGCCCGATGCGCCTTTTCAGTATTACCTGGGCAGCGATCCCAACGCGCTGGCCGCGCTTAGTCATTATTTAACTCGCCCTGCCGATGGCTGGCTTATTGCAATTAACCCTTTTACCGGCTCGGAAGATAAAGATTTCTCCCGGGAACAAGTGCAGGGGATCATTTCCTTTTTGAAACAGCGGTACGATGCGGTACGCGTTTTGCTTATTGGCCGCAGTGATAAACTGCAAAGTCTGGGTATTGCAGATGCTGAGTTCGTGCCTGACAGCACAATCAATACCGCCGTTGAAATAGTCAGACATGCCGATCTGGTCATTAGCCCGGACACCTCTATCGTGCATATGGCCTGTACATTTAACACGCCGCTGGTGGCGGTTTATAATACCCGGCGCCTGAAAGACACCGGGCTGGTGGGCTATAAGATTTGGGCGCCTAATTATCCGGGTGCCGTTCAACTGGTGACTGAGACGCCTGCAATTGGTGATATGCCCTTAGATATCTTATGCGATGCGGTAGATAAAAAGCTTACAGAACTCAAGCAGCAGCGCCATCAACCATAAGTTTAACTAATCCGAAACCGCTTGATTTAGAAAATCTCAATCGTGACATCGCGCACAAAACGTTACTCTTTCACCCTCATTTTCGGGGGTGCTCATGCTGCTTCATATTCTGTATTTAATTGGTATCACCGCTGAAGCCATGACCGGTGCGCTGGCAGCGGGCCGTCGTCGTATGGATACGTTTGGCGTTATCATCATCGCAACGGCCACCGCGCTTGGCGGAGGATCGGTAAGAGATATTTTGCTGGGCCACTACCCTTTAGGTTGGGTAAAAAACCCGGAATATGTTGTGATCGTCGCTGTCGCCGCGGTACTGACCACTATCGTCGCACCGGTTATGCCGCATTTACGCCGCCTGTTTTTAGTTCTCGACGCCCTCGGTTTAATCGTTTTCTCGATTATTGGCGCACAAATCGCGCTGGATATGGGCGAAGGCCCCATCATTGCCTCAATCGCCGCCGTGGTAACCGGCGTGTTTGGCGGTGTGCTGCGTGACATGTTCTGCAAGCGCATCCCGCTGGTGTTTCAAAAAGAGCTTTACGCGGGCGTCTCATTCGCCGCTGCGGTACTCTATATCGGGCTACAGCATTACATCTCTAACCAGGACGTCATTATCATCAGCACCCTGCTGTTTGGCTTTACGGCTCGGTTGCTGGCCCTGCGATTCAAACTTGGATTACCGGTGTTCCATTACAAACACTCCGCGCACTAGGTTCTCTGCGAAAGAAGTAGCCAGAGCCGTTACAACAGCGGCTCGCTATCCGCAATCGCTTTAATCCAACGCACTAAATCATGGATGCGTGTACTGTGCGATCCCTTAAACAGCACAACATCCCCTTCCTCGATTTGACGAATCAGTAATGGCCTTAACTCAGTGTGATTAATAACTAACGCGCCCTTTTTTTCAGGCAACAGAGCGTTCCAGCATTGTTGATAAGCTTCCCCTACCATAAAAACACGATCGATATGCGACTGATTCAGAATGGCAGCCAGCTCGGTATGATAGCGCTCAGAATGTCCACCCAGCTCCGCCATTTCCCCCAATACGGCAATGCGTCGTCCGGCGGATTCTATTTCGCTTACTCGTTCTAAGGCGGCTTTCATCGAGCCAGGGTTGGCGTTATAGGCATCGTCAATAACGGTGATCTGACGCCCTTTCACACGCAGCGACTTCTCTTCGCCCCTGCCCGCCAGCGCCCTGAATTGGCTAAGTTTTACCAGCGCCGGCCCGCAAGGAAGATTCAGCGCGTCCAGCGTGGCCAGTACCGCGAGGCTATTGAGCGCAATATGTTTACCGCCCGCGCCGAGCGTATATTCCAGTACCGAATCTTTGGCGCGAACCTTAACGCGCTGAAGCTTCGATTCATACTCCAGCAGTTGGACGTCGCAATCCGCATGTTCACCATAGGTGACAACCGTCAGTTTGCGCTTTAGAGCGGCCTGATAAACCGTATCCCACTCCTGCATATCGCGATTAAGTATTGCAATACTTCCCTCTGCCATGCCCAGAAAAATGGCGCTCTTGGTTACCGCGATATCACGCAGCGTATCCGTTTCACCTAAATGCGCAGGCTGGATGTTGGTAAAAATCGCCACATGCGGACGCGCCATCCGGGAACTGACCGCCATGCGTCCAATCGCCATCTCCAGCACGATATAGGGCGTATCCCAGGGCATAGACGCCAGGTTCCAGGCAACACCGCGCGGCAGGTTGGCATTATGGGCGCTCTGACGCACCGGCCCCCATGGCGTTAGCGCTTCGGTCAGCATCGCGACACAGGTCGTTTTCCCGGCGCTACCCGTCACGCCGATGATCTGGCCATTCATTCGATCGCGCGCGTAGCGCCCCATACCCAGCACCGCCTCAGTGGCGTCTGCAACCTGGATCACGGGAAGATTGACGTTATCCAGTAATTCCGGCGCGGTTGTCATAATGCAGGCTGGCAAAGAATGCATTTGCCTCACGGCATCTTCAGGCATCCCACATTTATCAAGCTCGGTACGCACCACAGCAATATTCCCTGGCTGCATAGCGGGTGCGTAAATTGATACCCCGGTGGCAGCCCAGTTTTCAGCCGGGGGGCGCAGCCATGTTCCTGATGCCGCCAGCGCAACCCGGTCAGCCGTCCAGAAGCCGTGCTCACGAGAATGAGTGGAAAGAGCAACATCGTCTGGCATTTTATCTTCTTCGCGCATGATTTGACCGTTAAGTGAAGCCGCTGAAATTATTGAGGTAACGGCCAGGTTGAGATGTATTTACCGGGTTTATTCTACACCTACAAGCATTAACCTTGTTATATGAGGCATACCGCGATCATTGCCGGCTAAACCCTGTGATCCGCTGGCGCGCCAGCGCATCGACAAGCGCGGCTATCTGCGGATGACGTATAAACGCCACCAGCTTACGCGCTCTTTCAGCGCCTACGCCGGGTAACTGCTGCCAGCTCAACTCATCCCGGTTTGCAACCTCATCCCAGTGACGATCGGGTAAATGCCTCAACGCAGCGGCAGGCAATGGCAGACCGAGCGATATTAACCACAGCCGGAAAGGCTGTTGGCGCACCAGATTAAAGCGATGCCACATCTCCAGGGCACGCTTTGCTGAAAAACCTGGCACGCCTTGCAATTGCTGATCGGTCAACTCAAGCCACGAGTACACGTGCTCAAAGTGAAAAGTGTCGACCAGTTGTTGCCAGCCAGCGTGGTTCAGCCCTGATATCGCCAGTACCCCAGACGAGCTTATCCAGACCAGCCGCGATAAAAACTGTTCATGGCAATCCAACGTGTAATAAAGGCAGCTTAACGCGTGGAAATGGCGCTGTTCGGGCGGCTGTGGTTTGTGCCGTTCAACTCCTCGCCAAATCACGTTTTTAATTTGTGGGATCCCCCGTCCAGCCAGGCTGACAAGGACACGATCGCCGGGTGCGATATCCCAGTCATGCCAGCGGCGAACGGAGCCAATATTGACCCGTTTTATCTGTTTATCGTCCACTGTTACTGACTCAAGTAGCGCCACCACGGAAATTTTGCCGCTACGCCCGACGGTAAAATCAATATCACGAACCTGAGTCGCCTGGGCTTCAGGATCGTATTTCCAGGCGATAAGCCAGTCTCCCTGCCCCGGTTGCCAGTTTTGCGCTTCCGGCTCCCGACTCTGCCGGACAACAACGCCATCGGTCACAAACGGCAGTGGACGGGTAAACCAGCGTTTGCGCCAGTTCTCGACCTCGCTAATATCCGCCACGGGCCATGACCATTGCTGGGCTAACGGGAACCCGCCCTCCGCCAGGCGTTGTAGCCGCTCAGGCATTGCTTTCGGTCCCCCAGGCCACCCCCAGATAAAAATGCCCAGCTCGCTCAGCAGAGGTGACGCGCCATGCCGTAGCATTGCTCCGGCGACTTTGGCTCGGGCGTTAAGGCCCCCTGAACGTTGCTGAATATGGTCAGGCTGGCGAAGAAAAATCTCACCGTGTAAAACGCTATTTGCCAGCAGACCGGTGGTGACTTTTGGGATGGAGGGAATCGCGTTGACTTTTTCAAGCCACGATTGCCCTTTTAACCCATCGCCCCGGCTGATGGCCTGGACCAGTTCGCCATTACGATAGACCAGCGTCACCGCCACGCCATCGACTTTCGGTTGAACCCACAGCGCCTCGCGGCCCTGCATCCAGGCAGCAAGACTGTGTTTATCTGCCGCTTTGCGCACCCCGGTATGCGCCACAGGATGCGCGATGTTTCCACCTTTTGCCGTTATCGCTTTTTCATGGCCGATAACGTGCGGAAAACACGCCTCCCATTGCAGCAATTGCGTACGCAAATCGTCATAGGTTTCGTCGGTAACCTGGCTCTCGCCCTGCTGCCAGTATGCGTTATCCCATTCTTTTATTTGCTGTTTCAGCGCGCTCATTTCCTGAATTGCACGCCCCTGCGTCCATTCCGGGCAGTCGCAATAGCCCATCGCCGAAAACAGCATCAGTATTATTAACGTCCATCCCTTCATAGCGCCTCCCTGAGTGATGCCAATGATATAAATCAGCGAGGGAGCCGCGTCATGCGGCAAAATGACGCTATGCGAGAACGCGTCCAGAGTATTTCAGGTCGATGAAGAATCGATGCAGGAAAGCGCGAGATTTCGCGCAAAAAGCAACGAAACCGAGGGAAAAGTGTGACGGGGGCTACGTCGTTGCGTCTCGGCGTGTATAATAAGCCGGTATACACTCTTCCTTTTGCATACCGAATCGTTAAGACACTCATGGCTCAAGGCACGCTTTATATTGTTTCCGCTCCCAGCGGCGCGGGAAAATCCAGCCTTATTCAGGCTTTATTGAAAACGCAACCGTTGTACGACACGCAAGTTTCTGTTTCACATACCACCCGTAATCCACGTCCGGGTGAAGTGCATGGCGAACATTACTTTTTTGTAAACCATGAAGAATTCAGAGCAATGATTGCCCGGGAAGCCTTTCTGGAGCATGCCGAAGTTTTCGGAAATTACTACGGTACTTCTCGCGAAACTATCGAGCAGGTGTTATCAACGGGCGTCAACGTGTTTCTGGATATCGACTGGCAAGGCGCGCAGCAAATTCGCCAGAAGATGCCCCAGGCGCGCAGCATTTTTATTCTGCCGCCGTCGAAGGATGAGCTGGACAGACGCTTGCGTGGCCGTGGCCAGGATAGCGAAGAGGTTATCGCAAAACGTATGGCTCAGGCCGTTGCTGAGATGAGTCATTACGCAGAGTATGATTATTTAATCATCAATGATGATTTCGATACGGCGCTGGCGGATTTAAAAACTATTCTGCGCGCCGAACGTCTGCGTATGAGCCGCCAGAAGCAGCGACATGACGCTTTAATCACCAAACTATTGGCAGACTGAAGATAGTTTCAGTATCATGCCCAGTCATTTCTTCATCTGTGGAGCTTTTTATATATGGCACGCGTAACTGTTCAGGACGCTGTAGAGAAAATTGGTAACCGTTTTGACCTGGTACTTGTCGCTGCGCGTCGCGCTCGTCAGATGCAGGTTGGCGGTAAAGATCCGCTGGTACCGGAAGAAAACGATAAGACGACTGTGATTGCGCTGCGCGAAATCGAAGAAGGCCTGATCACCAATCAGATCCTTGATGTTCGCGATCGTCAGGAGCAGCAGGAGCAGGAAGCCGCCGAACTGCAGGCTGTGACCGCTATCGCTGAAGGCCGTCGTTAATTAACCTGTCGGGTCGCCCTTGTATCTGTTTGAAAGCCTGAATCAACTGATTCAACACTACCTGCCGCCAGACCAGATTAAACGTCTGCAGCAGGCATACCTTGTTGCGCGTGATGCCCACGAGGGTCAAACACGCTCAAGCGGTGAACCCTATATCACCCATCCCGTCGCTGTCGCCTGCATTCTGGCCGAGATGAAACTCGACTACGAAACGCTAATGGCCGCGCTTCTGCATGATGTGATTGAAGATACCCCTGCGACTTACCAGGACATGGAGCAACTGTTTGGTAAAAGCGTTGCTGAACTGGTCGAAGGGGTATCCAAGCTTGATAAACTGAAGTTTCGCGATAAGAAAGAGGCGCAGGCTGAAAACTTTCGCAAGATGATTATGGCGATGGTGCAGGATATCCGCGTCATTCTCATCAAACTCGCTGACCGTACCCACAATATGCGCACGCTGGGCTCCTTACGCCCGGATAAACGGCGCCGCATCGCCCGGGAAACGCTGGAAATTTATAGCCCGCTGGCCCACCGCCTGGGTATTCATCACCTGAAAACCGAGCTGGAAGAGTTGGGTTTTGAGGCGCTCTATCCGAACCGTTATCGCGTGATTAAAGAAGTGGTGAAAGCCGCGCGCGGCAACCGTAAGGAAATGATCCAGAAAATTCTCGCGGAGATAGACGGCCGGTTGCAGGAAGCGGGAATTCCCTGCCGCGTGAGCGGTCGCGAAAAGCATCTCTACTCCATTTACTGCAAAATGGTGCTGAAAGAGCAGCGTTTTCACTCCATCATGGATATCTACGCTTTCCGCGTGATTGTCCATGATATGGATACTTGCTATCGCGTACTGGGCCAGATGCACAGTTTGTATAAACCGCGCCCGGGCCGTGTGAAAGATTACATCGCTATCCCCAAGGCGAACGGCTATCAATCCCTTCATACGTCAATGATTGGCCCGCACGGCGTGCCGGTTGAAGTGCAAATCCGCACCGAAGATATGGATCAGATGGCGGAAATGGGGGTGGCGGCGCACTGGGCTTATAAAGAGCACGGCGAAAGCAGCACCACCGCGCAAATCCGCGCCCAGCGCTGGATGCAAAGCCTGCTGGAACTTCAGCAGAGCGCGGGCAGCTCGTTTGAATTTATCGAGAGCGTAAAATCCGATCTGTTCCCGGATGAGATTTACGTTTTTACCCCGGAAGGGCGCATTGTCGAACTGCCGGCTGGCGCGACGCCAGTGGATTTCGCCTATGCGGTGCATACCGATATCGGCCATGCTTGCGTCGGCGCGCGCGTCGACCGTCAGCCTTATCCGCTATCGCAGTCGCTTTCCAGCGGCCAGACCGTAGAAATCATTACCGCGCCGGGTGCCCGTCCAAACGCCGCCTGGCTGAACTTTGTCGTGAGCTCTAAAGCGCGCGCGAAAATCCGCCAGATGTTGAAAAACCTCAAGCGTGACGATTCCGTCAGCCTGGGCCGCCGTCTGCTAAACCACGCGTTAGGCGGCAGTAAGAAACTGGCGGAAATCCCACCGGAAAACATTCAACGTGAACTCGATCGCATGAAGCTGGCGACGCTGGATGATCTGCTGGCGGAAATCGGTCTTGGCAACGCCATGAGCGTGGTTGTGGCTAAAAACCTGTTCCAGGGCGAAGCGTCTTCCGCGCCGCATCCTGCGGCATCCGGTCACAGTACGCTGCCAATCAAAGGCGCGGACGGCGTTCTGATTACCTTCGCCAAGTGTTGCCGCCCTATTCCAGGTGACCCGATTGTCGCGCACGTCAGCCCCGGCAAAGGCCTGGTTATCCATCACGAATCCTGCCGTAATATCCGTGGCTATCAAAAAGAGCCCGAGAAGTTTATGGCGGTGGAATGGGATAAAGAGACCGAGCAGGAATTTATCACCGAAATCAAGGTGGATATGTTCAATCATCAGGGCGCGCTGGCGAATCTGACTGCGGCCATCAACACTGCTGGTTCAAATATTCAGAGCCTGAACACCGAAGAGAAAGACGGGCGCGTCTATAGCGCGTTTATCCGTCTGACGGCGCGCGACCGCATCCAGCTGGCGAATATCATGCGTAAAATTCGCGTCATGCCTGATGTGATTAAAGTCACCCGTAACCGAAACTAACCTTATGAATCCACAGCGTTATGCGCGTATCCGCGAGATGCTCGCCAGGCGCCAGCCTGACCTGACGGTCTGCATGGAGCAGGTCCATAAGCCCCATAACGTTTCGGCGATTATTCGTACCGCCGACGCTGTCGGCGTGCATGAAGTGCATGCCGTATGGCCAGGCAGCCGGATGAGCACCATGGCCTCCTCCGCGGCGGGCAGCAATAGCTGGGTCGAGGTTAAAACCCATCGCACCATTCAGGACGCCGTCGGCCAGTTAAAAGGCCGCGGTATGCAAATTCTCGCCACGCATCTTTCTGATAAAGCAGTCGATTTCCGCGAAATCGATTATACCCGGCCAACCTGCATTCTGATGGGACAGGAAAAAACCGGCATCACAAAGCAGGCGCTTGAACTGGCGGACCAGGACATCATTATTCCGATGATCGGCATGGTGCAATCCCTGAACGTGTCGGTCGCCAGCGCGCTGATCCTCTATGAAGCGCAGCGCCAGCGCCAGAACGCCGGGATGTACCAGCGTGAAAACAGTACGCTTGCCGATGAAGAACAGCAGCGACTGCTGTTCGAAGGCGGTTATCCGGTGCTGGCAAAAGTCGCCAAACGCAAGGGGCTACCTTATCCGCGCGTGAACGAGTTCGGCGAGATTGAGGCCGATGAGGTCTGGTGGGCTACTATGCAGGCAGGAAATGAGCCCGCCCATCGCGCTATCAGGGACCTGGCGTAAATGAAAGGCCGCTTGCTCGACGCCGTGCCGCTTAGCGCTCTGACGGGCGTTGGGGCAAGCCAGAGCAGCAAGCTGGCGAAGATCGGCTTGCATACTGTTCAGGACTTGCTGCTCCATCTCCCCCTGCGTTACGAAGATCGCACCCAGCTGTACCCTATCAGCGAGCTGCTGCCGGGCATTTACGCCACGGTAGAAGGCGAAGTCCTGAACAGCAATATCACCTTTGGTGGGCGTCGCATGATGACCTGCCAGATTAGCGACGGTACCGGCATCCTGACGATGCGGTTTTTCAACTTTAACGCCGCGATGAAAAACAGCCTGGCGACCGGGCGGCGCGTATTGGCTTACGGGGAAGCGAAACGCGGGAAATACGGCGCAGAGATGATCCACCCGGAGTATCGCATTCAGGGCGAGCAGAGCGCGCCGGCGTTGCAGGAAACGCTCACCCCAGTCTATCCCACCACGGAAGGCGTAAAGCAAGCCACGTTGCGCAAACTCACCGATCAGGCGCTGGAGCTGTTAGATACCTGTGCCATCGCCGAACTTCTGCCGCCAGAACTTGCCCAGGGCATGATGAGCCTGCCGGAAGCGTTGCGCACGCTTCATCGCCCGCCGCCCACCCTGCAACTGGTGGATCTGGAAAGCGGTAAGCACCCCGCCCAGCATCGTCTGATCCTCGAAGAATTACTGGCCCATAACCTGAGTATGCTGGCATTGCGCGCTGGCGCGCAGCGCTACCACGCGCAGCCGCTTGCCGCTAATGACGCGCTTAAGCAGCAGTTGTTAGCCGCGTTGCCCTTTAGCCCGACCGGCGCGCAGCAGCGTGTGGTGGCGGAAATTGAGCACGATATGGCGTTGGATTTCCCCATGATGCGTCTGGTGCAGGGCGATGTGGGTTCCGGTAAAACGCTGGTCGCGGCGCTCGCGGCGTTACGCGCCATCGCTAACGGCAAACAGGTAGCGCTGATGGCCCCGACGGAACTGCTTGCTGAACAGCATGCCAGCAATTTTTCCGCCTGGTTTGAGCCGCTGGGGATCAAAGTCGGCTGGCTGGCGGGCAAACAAAAAGGCAAAGCGCGAATTGCGCAGCAGGACGCTATTGCCACCGGTCAGGTGCAGATGGTGGTGGGCACCCACGCGATTTTCCAGGAGCATGTTCAGTTTAATGGCCTGGCGCTGGTGATTATTGATGAACAACACCGCTTTGGGGTTCATCAACGGTTAGCGCTGTGGGAGAAAGGCCAGCAGCAGGGCTTCCATCCGCACCAGTTAATCATGACCGCCACGCCTATTCCACGCACGCTGGCGATGACGGCATATGCCGATCTTGATACCTCTGTGATTGACGAGTTACCCCCCGGACGTACCCCGGTCACCACCGTCGCCATCGCCGACACGCGGCGTGCCGATATTATTGAACGCGTGCGTAACGCCTGCATTCATGAAGGCCGCCAGGCTTACTGGGTCTGTACGCTGATTGAGGAATCCGATCTTCTTGAAGCGCAAGCCGCAGAAGCCACATGGGAAGAGTTAAAAGTCGCCCTGCCGGAATTGCAGGTTGGCCTGGTACACGGGCGGATGAAGCCGCAGGAAAAGCAGAGCGTGATGCAGGCATTCAAACAGGGAGAGCTGCACCTGTTAGTCGCCACTACGGTGATTGAGGTGGGCGTCGATGTGCCCAATGCCAGCCTGATGATCATCGAAAACCCGGAACGCCTGGGTCTTGCGCAACTTCACCAGTTGCGGGGCCGCGTCGGGCGCGGCGCGGTGGCCTCCCATTGCGTACTGCTTTATAAATCCCCGCTCTCTAAAACGGCGCAACTGCGCCTTCAGGTATTGCGTGATAGCAATGACGGCTTTGTGATTGCGCAAAAAGATCTGGAGATTCGTGGCCCGGGTGAATTATTGGGAACCCGGCAGACCGGCAATGCGGAATTTAAAGTCGCCGATTTGCTGCGCGATCAGGCCTTAATCCCGGAAGTTCAGCGCATCGCGCGTCATATTCACGATCGCTATCCCCAGCAGGCGGCAGCATTGATTGAACGTTGGATGCCGGAGACAGAAAAGTATTCCAACGCATAATTATTTTGTCGGCGTGAAATGGATCGATAGCATTAATCAATGCCTGTCATCTCTACCATTCCAATAATGTACAGCATTTTTAATTTCTTCCTTACACCATCAGCCCTATTATTATAGCGTTGCGTTATTACCATTAATTGATACGCAACACTTATATGTTTTTTTTCACTATATCTAAGCTCTATGTTTCACCATCGTTAGTTTTCCTCTTAATAAGAATAGTGTTCAGGCTGCAGACAAGCCTTTTTATTTAATCTCCGCAGGTTTCATCCGGACTAACAATATTTAAAAAGGCGGCAATATATCAATGTTTTAGATTACAAGGAGATAGTATGAAAAAAATATCCCGTATCGCCGCTGTAGCCGCATTGTTCGCTACCGCGTCGGCCTGGGCGGTTAACACATCTCAGGACACTTCTGCTGTTCTCACTATTACCGGTTCTGTCACACAACAAAATTCAGCGTGTGCGGTAAGCCTGACGAAAAGCAGTATTACTTTATCCAGCGACGTGTCAAACATTGTTACCCAGGGTGAAGACGCCACGTTTATTGAACCTGTCGCCGTAAGTATTACTGATGAATCCGGCAACTGGAGCCAGTCTTGCCAGCAGGCCATTGATCAGAACCAATTGGCGATAAGATTTACCGGTACGGCTGACAATAGCGAAGGCAGCGTATTAGCCAATATGGCCTCTACGGATGGCGCAGCAAGCGGCGTTGGCGTTGGGATCTTTAGCCAAGCTAAGCAGCCTATTAGCGTGAATACCGGGGTGATGAAACTCATGGATAGCAACAATGGAGGCATATTCGGCTTACAGCTGGTGAAATTAAAAAACCAAACGGTGACAACAGGAAAAGTTTCCAGTGTTGTCACCGTTGAGATTGTTCGTCTCTAAATTTGGCTCAAACGAGTTAAACGGATAAGTCATTACACAAGGAGTCAATTATGAATAAACGCATTATTTCCATGAATATGTCAGCGCTAATCCTGGCCGGTTTGTTTCATTGCGCAGTACAGGCGGAAGATGTCTCCGCGACATTGTCCATAACGGGACAAGTTACGCAAAATGACACTGTCCCCTGTTCGCTCTATTTAAATACGGACTACGTTCAGCTTATTGGCAAGACGGATACATTAATTAACCAGAACGACAATGCCACTGGCGGCGCTAATATTCAGATTAACATTGGCGGCAATTCCTATAGTAATGAATGTAAAACGCTCGCTGATGAAGGCAAACTCGCCTACAAATTTGTCGGCACGGCTGACGATGCGGACGGAACCGTTCTTGCCAATAGCGATGTCACTTATGGCGCGGCAAAAGGCGTCGGCGTTGGCGTATTTGTGGGTGACAGTGGCAACAACAAATTCCAGCCGTTACGGATCAACCATGACGTATTAACCGCTAAATCCTGGGGTAACACAATCGTGTTGCAGATGGTTAAGTTAAACGGCAAAGAAGTCACGGCAGGCAAAGTGCAAAGCGCGTTGACGATCCAGTTTGAGCGTCTTTGATCCCCGCTAAGCAGGCGACCATGGCGTCTCAGCATGCCAGCCTGATGTTAAAAAGGCCGTTTATTGTTTCTCCTGATTCAGTAAACGGCAATCAGCGCGTTTTAGCCGTTGTTTGCAGTCTCTTCTTCCTTCCCGCTGTAAAACCATCACAATTTTTTATGCATGCTACGCTGGCAAACGTTTGCTTTTACCAAACAGTCCGATAAAATTAGCGCCTTTCCACCCCACCCACCGTAATGGAATGATCGCTGATGTCCGTTAATGCCGTAGAGTCACAAGATGCGCAACCGATTGCGCAGACTCAGAACAGTGAATTAATTTATCGCCTTGATGATCGTCCGCCGCTACCGCAAACCTTATTCGCCGCTGGTCAGCATTTACTGGCGATGTTTGTCGCAGTGATCACCCCTGCGCTGTTGATTTGCCAGGCGCTCGGCTTACCCGCACAGGACACACAGCACATCATCAGTATGTCGCTGTTCGCCTCCGGCGTGGCGTCTCTTATCCAGATTAAAACCTGGGGACCGGTGGGCTCAGGCTTGTTGTCTATTCAGGGCACCAGCTTTAACTTCGTTTCTCCGCTGATCATGGGCGGCCTGGCGCTGAAAAACGGCGGCGCGGATATCCCGACCATGATGGCGGCGCTGTTCGGCACCCTGATGCTCGCCAGTTGTACTGAAATGCTGCTCTCCCGGGTTCTGCACCTGGCGCGGCGCATTATTACCCCGCTGGTCTCCGGCGTAGTGGTAATGATTATCGGCCTGTCGCTGATTCAGGTTGGTTTAACCTCTATCGGCGGCGGCTATGCCGCGATGAGCGATAAAACCTTCGGCGCGCCGATGAATCTGTTCCTGGCGGGCGTGGTGCTGGCGGTGATTATTCTGCTTAACCGCCAGCGTAATCCGTACCTGCGCGTTGCCTCGCTGGTGATTGCCATGGCGGTGGGTTACGTGGTGGCCTGGGCACTGGATATGCTGCCGCAAAATACCGCGCCGACCAACGATGCGCTGATTATGGTCCCGACGCCGCTCTATTACGGTCTGAGCATCGACTGGAACCTGCTGATCCCGCTGATGCTGATTTTTATGGTGACCTCCCTGGAAACCATCGGCGACATCACCGCCACCTCTGACGTGTCCGAACAGCCGGTCTCCGGCCCGCTGTATATGAAGCGTCTGAAAGGCGGCGTGCTGGCGAATGGTCTGAACTCGTTTGTGTCCGCCGTGTTTAATACCTTCCCGAACTCCTGCTTCGGTCAGAACAACGGCGTGATCCAACTGACCGGCGTAGCCAGCCGCTATGTGGGCTTTGTGGTGGCAATGATGCTGATCGCGCTGGGCCTGTTCCCGGCAGTGAGCGGTTTCGTGCAGCATATTCCTGAGCCGGTGCTGGGCGGCGCCACCATCGTGATGTTCGGCACCATTGCGGCATCCGGCGTGCGCATCGTTTCCCGCGAGCCGCTCAACCGCCGCGCGATCATGATTATCGCGCTGTCGTTAGCGGTGGGCATGGGCGTCTCCCAGCAGCCGCTGATCCTGCAATTTGCCCCGGAATGGCTGAAAAACCTGCTCTCCTCCGGCATTGCCGCAGGCGGCATTACGGCGATCATCCTGAATCTGATTTTCCCGCCGGAAAAAGTGTAATTCCCCACGGCGATAGCAGCGGATTGCTATCGCCGCCTCACCTTTCGCTCTCCCTGCCTTGAGCAATCGCCATAAATCGTGCATAACTCCATCATTGGCTATTCATCGGATGGAAGACAATGAAATTTCTTGGAAAGCTTATCGTTGCGCTGCTTGTCGCCGTTCTGGTCGCGATCCTGGGGCTGTATATTTTGCTACAGACCCGCTGGGGCGCAGGCTGGATAACCGACTGGGTGAACGCGCACAGCGATTACCACATCACGTTTGATGAGATGGATCACCGCTTTTCATCGCCATCGCACGTGCTGCTGAAAAACGTTACCTTTGGGCGCAACGGACAGCCTGCCACGTTAGTGGCGCAAAGTGTGGATATCGGCCTGAGCAGCCGGCAGATCACCGATCCTTTCCATGTTGACGCCATTATCCTGCGAGAAGGCACGTTAAATATTTCCCCGGATACCGCCTCGATCCCCTTCCAGGCCGACCGTTTACAGTTGAGCGATATGGCATTCAACAGCCCTAACAGCGCATGGAACCTGAGCGCCCAGCGGGTCAACGGTGGCCTTACGCCGTGGCTGCCAGAAGCCGGACGGATTCTGGGCAGCAAAGCCAGAATCGAACTCAGCGCCGGTTCGCTGACCCTGAACGGCATCCCGGCCAGCAACGTGCTGATTCAGGGCGACATCGATAACGATCAGGTGAATTTCACCACCCTCGGCGCAGACGTGGCACGCGGTTCGCTCACCGGTAACGCGCGCCGTAACGCCGACGGCGGCTGGCAGGTAGACAATTTGCGGCTGAGCGATATCCGCCTGCAAAGCGAGAAGAGCCTGGTCGATCTGCTGCGTCCCGTCACCAGTTTGCCGTCGCTGAAGCTGGGCCGGGTAGACGTCACCGATGCACGATTACAGGGCCCGAACTGGGCGGTAACCGATCTGGATATGACGCTGCGGGACATCACTTTCAGCAACAACGACTGGCTGAGCGAAGAGGGCAGACTCTCACTCAATGCCAGCGAGTTTATTTATAGTTCGCTGCATTTCTTCGACCCTATCGCCAACGCAAATTTATCCGGCAAAGGCGTGGAAATTAGCCAGCTGACGTCACGCTGGGAAGGCGGCATGATCCGCGCCCGTGGCGAGTGGACGCGCAGTGATAAAGGATTAACTCTGGACGACGTGGCGGTTGCCGGGCTGGAATACACGCTGCCGGAGGACTGGAAAAAACAGTGGATGACGCCGCTGCCGGAATGGTTGAACCGCGTAACGGTGACCAAATTCTCCGCCAGCCGCAACCTGATTATTGATATCGACCCGGCTTTCCCGTTCCAGTTAACGGCGCTGGACGGCTACGGCAATTTGTTGCAGCTGGTGCGTAACCGCCAGTGGGGCATCTGGAGCGGCAACGCCACGCTGAATGCCGCTGCCGCCACCTTTAATCGCGTGGATGTGCGCAGGCCGTCCATCGCGCTTAACGCCAACAGCAATAACATCACTATCAGCGAACTGAGCGCCTTTGCCGGAAAAGGGATGCTGGAAGCCACCGCCTCGATTGTGCAGCAACCGGAACGGCAAATCGCCGTAAGCCTGAATGGCCGGGCGGTGCCGGCGAACGTGCTGGAAAACTGGGGATGGCCGCAGGTGGCGATGCAAGGGGACGCCAATATGCGCCTCAGCGCCACGGGCCAGCTCAGTGCGGATCGGCCATTAAAACCTACGGTGAACGCGACGCTGACAATGACCGGCGCTAATGGCCAACAAATACAACAAACTATGCAGGCGGGCGTCGTAACGGGGATGCCATCACCGGCTGAACCGCCGTCAACACCCGAACAGCCGCAGGCGACACCCTTTCAGTAGCGCAACACCTTCACCGCCAGCCGGTGGTGAAGGGCTTATTCTTCTTCGTTGCCGCCCTCTTCCAGCGGCCCGAACGGTTTAGCGGGCAACACGATGTAAGTCCCTTCAAACACCGCACCCAGCGTATCGTCGCCAATCAGTTCAACCTGCAATTGCACCCGCGCTTTACGCCCGCGCGCCAGCCGGTCAAGGTCGCCGCTGAGCGAACCCAGATCGGCAATCGCGCCGGGGCGGCCGGTGATCGGCGCGCTGTAGCGGATATGCGCATCGGCCAAAATAATGGTGCCGCCAAGATGACGCTCGCGTAGCATCAGCCAAATCAATCCCCAGCCGGTCAGCGTGGCGAGAGAAAACAGGCTGCCGGCAAACAGCGTATGATGCGGATTCTGATTCCCCGCTTCCGGCATGGTAGTGACAAACTTCTGCCCGGTATATTGCAAAATGCGCACGCCCATCTTTTCACTGAGCGGAATATGCTGATACCAGGCCTGCTGAAGCTGCCCGCACCAGTCGGCGCGATGCAAAATATCATCCAGCGGCACAATGGGTTTAATCATTAAAAAGTGGCGCAGCGGGGTGGTTTGCGGCGTGGTGATTTCGCCCTGATTAACAAACCCCAACTTGGCGAAAAACTCGACGGCATCCTCGCGAGCGCTACAGGTCACGCGCTTCACGCCTTCCTGCCGGGCCACTGACTCCAGCGTCATCGCCACCAGCGTGCCCAGGCCTTTGTCCTGCACATTCGGGTCCACCGCCATAAAGCGGATAGAGGCTTCGTTGTCGGCATTGATATACAGCCTGCCCACGGCCACCGGTTTGCCGCTTTCATCCACCACCATTTGGTGATGCGCCAGCGCATCCCAGGCGTCCCGCTCGGAGCCTTTCGGTTGATGCAGGGGTTTACGCAACATTTCCCAGCGAAACTGATAGTAGCTTTCCAGCTCTTCTTCCGTTTGGGGTACGCGAAGATGATACATAGATGGACTCTCTCTTGTTGCCAGGGGCCGCGCCGTTAACGGGCTCATACTTGCAGCCAGAAGGTAACGGGGCCGTCGTTCACCAGGGACACCTGCATATCTGCGGCAAAGCGCCCGGTCTGTGTCTCTGTGCCAAGTTCTCGGCAACGCTCAACAAAATAGTCATACAGCTCTTCCGCCAGCGCAGGGGCCGCGCCGTTGGAAAAGCTCGGTCGCATGCCGCTGTTGGTATCCGCCGCCAGAGTAAACTGCGACACCACCAGTACGCTGCCGCCCGCCTGCTGAACGTTGCGGTTCATCTTGCCGTTTTCATCGCTGAAGATGCGGTAGCCCAGCACCCGTTCACACAGGCGATTCGCTTTCTGGGGGTTGTCTTCCTTTTCGACACCTAATAACACCAAAAGTCCTGGGCCGATTTCGCCCGTCACGTCACCGTTAACGGCGACGCTGGCACGCGTGACGCGTTGAATTAATGCAATCATGGTTCTTCTTCGGATTCTTGTTCTGCGGCTAATTTTAGCGCTCGGTAGTCCCCGAGAGTGACAGTAATTTCCGCGCCAAGCAAGACGATACACCACGTCCAGTACACCCAAACGAACAAAATGGGGATCACCGCCAGCACGCCGTAGATCAGCTGATAGGAGGGGAACATGGTGATATACAACGCGAATCCTTTCTTACCCAGCTCAAACAGCAACGCCGCCACCAGCGACCCCACCAGCGCATCCCGTACGGGCACTCGCGTGGTGGGCACGATGCTGTACAACAGCCAGAATGAAAGCCAGGAGAGCAGCAGCGGGAAGATGCGCAACACGTTATCAATCAGCGAGTCGAACCCGCTAACCCAGCGCAGCGACAGCAGATACGAGCTGATCGCCAGACTGGCCCCCGCCAGTAATGGCCCGAGGGTTAAAATCATCCAGTAAACCGCAAACGAGTAGATTTTTGGCCGTACCCGCTTGCTGCGCCAGATGGTGTTCAGGGCACTGTCCACGGCGTACATCAGCAACAGCGCCGTGACAATCAGCCCGCAAGCGCCAACTGCGGTCATCTTATTAGAGTTGGCGACGAACTGCTCAATATAGCGCTGAATAATATCGCCCGTAGAGGGCATAAAATTGGCGAAAATAAAGTGGCGCAACTGAATGCTGACGTCGGAAAACATCGGAAACGCGGCGAATAACGCAAACACCACTGCGACAAACGGCACCAGCGAGAGCAATGACACATAGGCCAGATTGCCTGCCAGGGTGGTCATATTGTCCTGGTCGATTCGCTCCCACAGCAACTTACACCAGGCCCAGAATGGCGCGGTGTGTTTGGTTGCATGATGGCGAACGTGTCTTAACATGGCTGTTTCGCAAAATAGTCCGGCAGCGTGGATGTATCGGTCACATGAATACTGGCGATCCCCACGGCCTGCGCCCCTTTAATATTATCGGCGTTATCGTCGAAAAACACCGCCTCACTGGCCGGGAAGCCTTCCGCTTCAAGGACTTTTTGATAAATCGCCGGTTCGGGTTTGCGTGAACCTAATTCCTGCGACAGATAGACATGGTCAGCAGCGGCCTGCACTTCCGGGTAGTTAGTCGGCCAGAAAGTGGTATGCAGGCGATTGGTGTTCGACAGTACCACCACACGATGCCCCTGCTCGCGCAACTTATGCATGATGTCGATGACTTCCGGGCGTAAACCGACAAACACCGCCTGCCAGCCCGCCGCGAACTGCTCGTAGCTCAACGATAATTCCATGGACTCACACAGTAATGCTGCGAATTCCTCATCGCTGATTTCACCGCGCTCATGCTTCTCGAACGGCTCGCCCATGGTGAAATTTTGCTGAAGCGTCGCCAGCGGCACGCGGCTGTAATCACTCCATACGCCCAGCACGCGGTTAAAGTCGATATCGACGATGACGTTACCTAAATCAAAGATATAAAGCATGACGCTCTCCTTTTTGGGCCATGGAGAGTTAACTGTAGCGGGAATCCAGAGGGTTGAATAGTAACGGCATCAAAACGAAAACAAAGAAATCTCACCACGGTTACCCGAGATAACCGTGGCGACAATCACCTTAAAAATCAGCGTACAGCCGCGGGCCGCGGTAGCCGATACGCTGTGACAGATCCAGCGCCGCATCGGCAATCATTTTGCCCAGCGCGGCGATTTTCTCAGGCTCGTGCTTAATTTTGGTGTACAGGCTGGCGACGCTGATCGCCGCATAGACTTTGCCCTGAAGGTT
The DNA here is from genome assembly GCF_014193285.1 of Atlantibacter sp. RC6. GTDB lineage: Bacteria > Pseudomonadota > Gammaproteobacteria > Enterobacterales > Enterobacteriaceae > Atlantibacter. The sequence continues at coordinate 42,122 of NZ_JACHZE010000011.1, read as the reverse complement.
ATACACCGGGGCCGCCAGGCAAAATACTTCCGCGTTATGCTCGCGATCGTCGATGGCGTACCCCTGCTGGCGCGCCTGGTTAAGAATCGCGAAAAACTTTGTCTCATCGGTACAGGTATACGGCGTGATCGGTTTTAATCCGCCGGTACGCGCCAGAATCGCTTTAACTTCTTCATCCGGCAGGGTGGCGAGGATCGCCTTGCCGAGCCCGGTACAGTACAGCGGGTTATTGGAGCCGATACGCGCCGAGGTGCGCACCGAATTCGGGCTCTCTACTTTATCGAAGTAGACCAGCTCGTCGTTATTGAGCAGCGCCAGGAAGGCGGTTTCCCCTGCCACGTCGGCAAGTTTTTCCAGCACCGTGTGCGCCACGTTTTGAAAGGGTGTCTGTTCGAGGTAACACGCGCCGGTCTGAAACAGCTTCACGCCCAGTTTGAACGACTTTTGTTTTTCGTTGGCCTGTTCCAGATAGCCTTTATCAAGCAGGGTGTAGAGGATATCAAAGGTGGTGCTCTTCGGGATGCCAAGCTGCTTGCTGATTTCAGTGATTGTGAGTTCATCTTTACTTGCCGCAACCAATTCCAGCATCTCTAACGCCCGGGCTACCGAGCGATTAATCTTTTCCGACACGGGCTTACCTCACTGTCATTATTATAGCGGGCAGTATAGCGAGGTAACGGAGGCGAAAACAGCCGCCAGACCAGGGCCAGGTGCAATAAAATAGGTTCATCACGCTTAAGCGTGGTGAACCGAAAAGAAGCCGGAACTGAGTGCTAAATCTGTTTTTTGACCGGGCTTACCTACAGCAATAGGATGTACTCGACTCCTTAACAACCTGCTTCGGATCGAACTGGAAAATGGCCGCGAAGAGAATACCTTTGTACTTAACCTTATCTCCCTGGTTTGACGGCCAATCGTGTAAAAAACCACGCTAACGACATAACTTGATGTTTTAAAATAAAATAACCAATATCCAAATTGGATTTGTACGTGGCGATTTATCACCTGATTTCGGGTAAACTCACATGTGATGTTCTGGTGAATTTTAAGGATAAAATCCATGAAAGTGAGTGAAGAAACATTGCTGGAGTCCGGTTTCAGTCATACAGATCTTCAGAAAATTAAAAGCAATGTGGAAAATTTCGGGGGAACTCTTGATGACGTGATTCAGGATTTAGAAAAACGATTTAATGTAGCTAAGTGGATAACTATTGTTGCTTTCGTCACCCTGATTTTTACATCACTTTTATCGACAAAAAATAACACACTCTCTCTGGCTTTTTCGTTGATGGTAGGATTACCTTTTATCTGGTATTTGACGCCTGCCAAACTCGCATTTAAAGCCTGGCGGTATAAACACCATGCTTCCAGGATTAAGGGTGATCGGTAATAGTCATCAGATCAAAAATAATTTTGCCTTTACGCCGTATCCAACTATTTTCATGGTTAGTTTTGGCCGACTTAACGTACTGACTTTTCTGTAATAATCGACTGACATATAGCGAAATAGTCTCCATGCTCCAGGCTTCCTTATTAAACCAAAAATGCTGTAAGCATTAGCAACAAGTGAAATTGATTTATACACGCCTAATCCACTTTTAGAACTAAACCCCATAAATTCTGCCGTAGACATAGCTGCATTAGCAGCAAATCCTTCAGATGTAGCATCATGAAGTACCTGATGGCTAAATTCTTTGCTTAGGCCATTTAATCCATCCACAACGAGTATTGCTCCAGCCAGCACACCTAATGGATTAGCGCTGGCAAGTAGCGTTGTTCCTAAAGCTATCTCTGCTCCCGAAAGCACCACATTCACAGCAGAAATAACGTAGCCAACAATTTTGTTATTTTCCCGGACGAACTCCACTTTGGCGTAAAGTTTTGCTGTCTTCATACTTAACATCCGGCCCTGTTCTGCGAGGTTTTCGGTCTCTTCTCTCAGATTTTTGATACATGCTATGCACTCTTCATCCGATTTCGCACGCCGGGCAACGGCAAATTGCTGCTCTACAACCTGTTTTATTTCCTGAACAAAAGTAATGCGGGTCAGACCATCCTGAAGGTGAAAGGCGGAAAGTCTGTTGGCAGTATCAACCAGTTTTCTGGCTTCGTAGCTGATCCAGCTTTGCCCAGAACTTTTGTGTATAATTACTGCAAAGAGGTATCTACATTTTAAGGATGGAAGGTGGAACGCGATGAAAGTGAGTGATGCAGCGCTACTCAAGTCAGGGTTTAGCCATGCAGATCTACAAAAACTGAAAAATAATATTGCTAATTATGGCGGCTCTCTGGATTCCGTGACCCATGATCTTGCTAACCGCTTTAACGCCTCAAAGTGGATTACTATCGCTGCCTTTACCATACTTGCTCTCACACTGATACTGGCATCCGTAGATACCAGCATCACGCTTGCGGCAACACTTGCCATTGTATTACCTTTTATATGGTATTTAACGCCAGCAAAACTTGCATACAAGTCATGGCGCTATCGCAGATTAACGACTAATTCTGAACCGCGTCAGTGACAGACATAAGTGAAAGGCGGAAAGTCTGTTGGCAGTATCAACCAGTTTTCTGGCTTCAAGATTAACCATGTTTTCGGCCCAGGCTTTATTTCTCCCGCCTGAGCGCATCATATCAAGCAATACAGCGTCCATTCTGTTCTCCCTGTATATTACTTCGCCGATGATACGCCGTCATTATCAGCTGTAAACTCTCTTTTCGGCCGGAAATATGTCGGTCTCGATATATCTGTTTTCTCCGATACAGCCTTAAATGAAGTCCCCTGTTTAATCTGAGTCAACGCTGAAGTTGTCGCGAGGTAATTCAAGCAGTTCGCGAACAGACTGAAGAATTACGTGAGCGGCATAATCGCCAGCGCGACACACCGTCTGAATACGAGCGTACTTGAAGGGATGAATAACAAGATCAACGTGCTGAAGTGAGTGGCTTATGGATACCGCGATAAAGCGCGATGAAACTAAAAAAGCCACAATTTTGTGGCTTTTTCACAGTCAGGTCAGGCCTTTTTGCCTTCATGGAAGGTGCGGATAAACGCCCTGGCCTGCTGGGTGATGGCTTCCCAGTCGCCGCGCGCAATCCACTCTTTATTGGTCAGCGCACTGCCCACACCCACCGCGAATGCGCCTGCTTTGGCAAATTGACGGGTGTTTTCCAGAGTAATGCCGCCCACCGGGATCAGCGACAGGTTATCCAGCGGTCCCTGCACTTCTTTCATGTAGTTGACGCCCAGGCTGTTGGCCGGGAACAGCTTCAGCAAATCCACGCCCAGACGGCAGGCTTGTAAGATTTCCGAGGGCGTCATCACCGCCGGGATCATCAGGCGCTGCTTCTCATGCACCATGGTGACGACGTCCGGGTTAAAGTCAGGCGACAGGACAAAATCCGCGCCCGCGTCCAGCACCAGTTGCGCCATCACCGGGTTGATCACCGTACCCGCGCCGACAAACATTTTGTCGCTCATTTCCTGTTTCAGGGCACTGATACTTTCCAGATGACGGGTGGAGTTGCACGTCACTTCAATGACCCGGATGCCGCCGTCATACAATGCGCGGGCCAGCGGCAAAATCCCTTCAGGCGCGACGCCGCGTACAATGGCAATCATGCCGGTTTCTTCAATAGCGCGAATCACGCGATGTTTAATCATGGATAACCTCTTGGGGAAATATCAGGGAGTCGCCTCCCTGATTACATCAATCCTTTACGGTCACCGGCTCTCTGACGATGAACCAGTAACACAGCGCCGCACAGGCCGCAATAATCCCGCCGCTGGTGAACGCCAGGGCGTATGAACCCGTCACGTCGGCAATAAGCCCGGTGACCAGCGGTGATAACGAACCGGCAAAGTAGCCGCCGAAGTTCTGAATACTGCCTACCGAGGCCACCATTGACGCAGGCGCCACATCGCCCGGTAATGCCCAACCGGTTGCAGACAGGGCGGACAGCAGCGCCATCGCGATAACCAGCAGCGTCAGGGTCGCAGCCAGGCTATCTACCATCGGAATGGCGATAACGGCGACGCCTGCTAACAGCGCGGAAATACTGATGGTGACGCGCTTGGCTTTTAATGACTCTCTGATAATGCTTTTATCCACCAGCCATTTCGATACGTAGCCGCCGACAATCGCGCCAACAATACCGCCGAAATAAGGAATACTGGCGTAGATACCTAATTCTTTAAACTGAATGTTCTGGGTCTTCATCAAATAGAGCGGCAGGAAGGTGGTAAAAATATTCATCATCCACACATAGCAGAACCAGCCTAAAATCATTCCCCAGATGCAGCGGTATTTAAATAAACCACCCCAGCTAATTTTTTCCGCTTCGCCGGTTAATTTCTCTGCGGTACCGCCGCCGCCTTCTTTAATATAGTCCAGCTCTTCTTTGCTAATGGTCGGGTGTTTTTCCGGTTGATGGTAAGCAAAGATAAAGAACACCACGAACACTAAACCAATCGCCCCGGCGATGTAGAACAGCGAACGCCAGCCGAAGGGCACGATAATCGCCACCAGGATCGGCGGAGCAATCGCCGGGCCCCATTTAGACGCCGCATCCCAGAAGCCGGTCGCCAGCGCGCGCTCGCTTTTCGGGAACCAGGAGGCGGTGATCTTGGCAGCGCCCGGCCAGCACGGGGCTTCCGTCACGCCCAGAATGCCGCGGGCAAAAATCAGCGTCACCATGTTGCTGCACGCGCCGGTCAGCATGGTCGCGCCGCTCCACAGCGCCACCGCCCAACCGTAGACCTTCTTCGGGCCAAAGCGGTCAACCAGGAAGCCCGCGGGCAACTGGCACAGGGCGTAAATCAGCGCAAAGACCGATCCTAATAAACCGATATCGGTATTCGATAAATTAAGATCTTTCATCATGTCCGGCGCAGCGATGGATAAGCTGGCGCGGTCGAGGTAGTTAATAATACCGCCAATCAATAACAGGAAAACAACGAACCAGCGCTTATTTCCTCGTTTTTTAGTTACTGCTCTTTCATTCACAATGGTGTTCATAAAGCAGACCTTTTAATTATGTGTAGGGTACAGAGTAAAAAGGAATTAAATAATCTGTCGGCGACGCGCCATGGCGAATAATCCAGCACTGGAGAGGGAACGGCTGGACGGCGCGACGGTAATTTTCCCGGCAAACCACGGATCGTTATCAATTAAGGTCGCGAAGGCGAATTTCAGGGTATCTTTACCGCATACCACAACGTGCGTATCCGGCGTGACCGTAAAGGCTTCGCTGTTTTTAACCGTCTGCAAATCATCCTGTAATACCGCGCCGAGCAGCACGTTGGCTTTCTGGTTCAGCGTTAAGTCGCTGAACATATCCAGTACGCGGACCGAGAAGCAGGTACGCGACAAGCCGGTTTGCAGACACTGATTCGCCCCCTGCAACAGCGCCGGGGCATCAATTTCCTGGGCGAATTGCAGATTGAGCGAACTGGCGAGAATGGTATGACGGGTAATCACATCCAGCAGCTCGCCGCCAATGGTGGTCACACAACCTTCGATACGGTTATCGGCATCGATTTTGACGAACTTGGAGTGCGAACCCGGCAGGATGATGAGCGCCGGGCCAGTAATCCCCAGGCTCGCCAGTACGCCGATCGCCTCGGTTTCTTCGCCGCGCATCATGTCCATTTGCTCGACGTTTTCCAGAGTGACGGCGGATTTGTGGTTGCGAATACCCGGCACGAACCAGATCGGCTCGTCGGTAATCGCCGGTAAATTCGCGCAGACCATACCTTTCGCCAGTTCATTCAGCCCGGCGGGAGCCAGCAAATGCGGGATTTCGCACAGGCCGACGTTGGAGGTAATCATCCCCGCAGAGAGGTAAACCACTTTTTCCCCCTGCGGAATATTCGCCTGGCTACGCGCGTCGTGAACGGCGTCGCTGACGCCTTTCATTAATGTCTCGGTGCTACCGGAAATCGCGGTATCACGTACGCCCACAGGGCGGGCGGCTTCAGCGAGCAGGCGCTCGTCCTGCCAGGCACACACACGGGTATTGGTGGTGCCAGTATCAATGGTAATGATGTACATATCTTTCTCGCTCTTCTTGTCACTGTAGGGTGCGAAGAATATTGGCAATGGCGCTGGCACCGGTAATGGCCAACATATCTATTTGCTCTTCGTCGGAAATAATGCGTAACTGGTTATCAATATTTAATTGCTGCTGGATCACGTGCTGATAAATCTCACAGCGTTTCGCGTTGCCGATTAAGAAAATATCGCCGTCGAAATGAAATCCCTGCCCCCTGGCGTCGGCGAATAATTTGATATCGTCCCCCGCCATGGCGCTGTCGAGAAATAATTTGCGCTGGGCAGCGGTGGTCGGGAAAGAGAATTGCAAAAAGCGCGTCATAAGTAGGGTGCGCAGTAATCCGCTTTCGGCGACTGAACGGCAGGCCGCATTGATAATGGCCGGATCGATTTGTTCATCCGCCTCTTCCGGCGTCGTGGCTACGCTGGAAGAGATAAAGGTGTGTTTCAGAACCGCCGCATAGACCTGACCACTGAGCGAGGTAATGCTGCCAGCGATCTGCCCCTGCTCATTAATTGAGATCAGCTTGGTGGTCGAGCCTAATTCAATCAGCGTGCAGGGCAAACGTGGCTGATAGCCAAGCAGTACGCCCGCCGCCTGGGTTTCTTCGCCGCGCATTAAATCGATACCGCGCAGATTGTCCCAGGATGGCGTGGTCTGGTTTTTAATCCCGGGGATCAGCATCACCGGGATATCCAGCGCCAGCAGTTCGTTTTCCGCGAACGGCACCGTGTGCCGCGCCAGCTCTTCAATACTGGCGGGGGCGACGCGGTGCGGAATTTCGTGCAGGCCCAGGTTTGACGTGATCATTCCTGAGGCGATAATAAATTGAATATCCTGTTGAGACTTACCGTTTCTCGCCAGTAATTGTTTTACGCCTTCCGCCATGGCCTGACGTAAAATTTCATTATTGCCGTGGGTAAGGGTGGAATTTACCCCTTCGGTGATCATCTCTTTATCGACAATGCCGGTGCCTGCGAATTCCAGCAAATAAATACGCGTTGCTGACGATCCTGAATCAATAACAACAAACATATTCACTCCTTGTTAACGTTCCGTTCGCGGTTTGCCGGGTTGATTACAGGCTGCGCTGCAAAATATCGCGTAAGGTCTGGGCATCCGGCACGCGCGGGTTATTTTCCAGCACCACTTTCATGGTGGTTTGCACGTTATTGATGATCCAGTCGAAGTGCTCTTCCTTCACGCCCAGTTCGGTCAGCGATGGCAGCATATTCACGGATTTCAGGAAGTCGGTGACCGCTTTGACGCTGCTGTACGCAGCTTCTTCGGTGCTCATCTCGCGGGTATCCACGCCCATTGCGGCCGCGATGGCGGCGAATTTCTCCGGCGCGGCGGACCAGGTGTACTCCATAAAGGCCGGATACACGGCGGCGATGCCTTCGGCGTGAACCACATCCAGCAGACCGCCCATCGGGTGCTGTAACGCATGCGGCAGCGTGGTGCCCGCGCAATCAATCGCCATACCGGCCAGGGTGCTGGCAAACGTCACCTGTTCCCAGGCCGCCAAATCGGTCACGTCGGCATAAACGCGCGGCAGGTTTTTCGCCAGCAGGGTTATGGCGCGCAGGGACAGCATTTCACTGAACGGATGGGCATTGCGGGAAATATAGGATTCCAGCGCGTGGAACAGCACGTCCGCGCCCGGCCCGGCGATCACGCGTTTCGGCAGGGTGAGCATTAATTCCGGGTCGACAATAGACGCCACCGGATAAATCAGCGGGTTTACCAGGCCTTTTTTGTCGTGGGTTTCCGGATTGGTGAATACCGCGGTGCGGTTGGCTTCGCTGCCCGTGCCTGCGGTCGTCGGCACCAGGATAATCGGCAGCGCGTGCTGCGCCTGTTTTTTACCGAACACGTAATCCCAGATGCTGCCTTCGTTCAGCGCGCAAAACGCGATGCCTTTCGCCATATCCATGGCGCTGCCGCCGCCAATCCCGATCACCAGATCGCAGTTTTCCTGCTGCGCCAGGCTTGCGCCCGCCTCAACCAGGGTGGACAGCGGGTTTTGCATAAATTCGTCATACACCGCGTAGGTCATGCCTGCGGCAGTGAGCGCTTCCTGAGCGCGCGCCAGTTGCCCGGTAGGCTTGGTGCTGTCGGAGACCACCAGCAGCGCTTTCTTACCGTACTGCCGGGCAACGTTGCCGAGCTGGCCAAATTTGCCAGGACCTACGTGCAGCTTAACCGGGTTATTGAAGATGAAATCGGCCATTCTGTATTCCCTTTGTTCGTATATGCGGACCATGTTCGGATATGTGATTATTATGGGACGCTTTTTGTTCGCGGCACAACCTGTTTTGCCTGAACAATGAGCGAAATCACATTTTTTTGTGTAAAGGCCCGGTTTGACGCGCTTTCGGAATAGTCCCTAATAGCGAGCCGGCAAAAAAGCGTTTAACAAGGGGTAAAGTGAAAAATAACAGGTGACGCATCATTAATTCATTTCTGAATCAATATGATAATTTTCTTATGCCATGTTTTTCTCATCGGGTTTATTCATTTTTAGCGTTGAATTCCCGCATGAAAACACAACGCTTTTAACTTTTAACCCTGTAGAAAATTTAAAATTGACAAACTTCAGCCTCAGGACTAGTTAGCCCATAATATGTTTACCGGATTGCCTCAATAATGTATTGATGCATCAGAAACCGCGACACAAAATCAATAAGACATTAATAAATAAACACTTAAATATTAATCAATCATATGAATAATATTATTCATTTGAAATACATTATACATTTACTCACTCATTCACTTACTTTGCGATAAACAATCGCGCTTTTGTCGTATTCATAAAACTTTCTTACACTGATTTATACGTCGTCCGGCGTGTAATTCAGTGGAGTATTGTTATGAAATTTAATAACACAAACCACAAAAGCATGATTGCTTTAGCGGTACTTCTGGCATTTTCTCTGTCCGCATGCAGTGGAAGCGGGGGCGGCTCACATTCATCAGCGAAAAATAACCCACCGACAGAAGCAGGCAGCGGCGCAGGTGGAGATGGCTCAGGTACCGGCACCGATACCGCCGGGGGATCTGGCAGCGGTACTGATACCGCGAACAACGGCGGCTCAGGATCGGGCGGCAACGGTAGCGGGACGGGCGGTGGAACCGGCAGCGGCGGCGGTAGCGGCGGTGAGGGTTCGGGCGGCGGCAATAACGGCGGCGGCGGAGACGGTTCCGGCGGTGGCACCGGCAGTACAACTACTGCGGTTAACAGTATTCTCGGGGATGTGGGTAATGCGGGTTCCGGCGTGGGAACCACCCTTAGCGATCTGGGCAGCCAGGTGCCGAACGATAATCCGGTTACCTCAACCGTTTCCACTACGGTCAGCGGCCTGGGCAGCAACGTCAGCACGCTTGGCAGCGGTATCACCACTGGCGTGGGTAATGCCAGTAACCCGAACGGCGTTGGCACCACGGTTCAGGGTGTGACGAGTACCGTAAGCGGATTGGGCACCACGGTGTCGGGCGTCGGCACGACCTTAGCCAGCACCAGTAGCGGCACGCCCACCAGCGGCGTCACCGGGCTGGTGGGGACGGTAGTGGATAATACCGGCCAGGTGGTGACGGGCGTCGGCAATAATCTGACCTCCGCTGTGCAAAGCAATGGCGTAACGCAGTTGACCACCGGCACGACCACCGCACTGAATAACACCGCCAGCGGCGTTCAGGGCATCACCCAGCAAGTGGGCGGCGCAACGGGGTTAGGCACACCGGTAAATAATCTGCTGACCAATGTGGGCACCGCCGTTAGCGGCGTCGGCAGCCAGGTAGGCACCTCATCGCCTGCGTTGACTGGCGTGGGCCAGGTCGTTCAGAACACCGGGCAAGTGGTCACCGATGCGGGCGGTCTGGTTAAACCTGCTGCGCCCACCAGCGGCAGCACGACCCCGGCGAGCGGAAGTATTACCGCCGATGCTAACGTTAACGCAGGCAATGGCGGTTTACTTACCAATGTCGGCACTACGGTTAATGGCGTCACCTCGGGCTTAACCGCCGGATTAAATGCCAGTGTCACCACATCAACAGATAATAGCGCCACCCAAACCACCGGGCCGGTCACCAGCCTGACCAACACGCTCGGCGGTATCCTGAAACCCAACGCGCAATAAGCCCGTCCGTGCTCCCGTCAAGGGAGCACGTTTTCCAGCCAGTGGAATTTCACAAAAGTGTGGTTTTTCAGAAGGGATTGCACCATGAAAATGCCCTTATTTTGTGTTCTGTGGGGGATCAGCGGGATGGCTATGGCCGATACCCTGCCCGCGCTGATCGATCCTGATAACCCGGCGATGCCCGCCCGCACGGTTCCCGGACCAGAAACCGGCGCCAACCCGGCGTCAAGCATCCGCGTAACGCAACCGGCGCGTAAATACACGCCGGATACCCCTATCCCGGTTCGCCATATTCAGTTCATCGGCGGAACGCGGTATCCGCTGAAATCATTGCTCGCCCCCTTCCGCCCTTATGCCGGTAAAACCGTGCCGCTGAAAACCATTATCGGCCTGGCAAACGACATTACCGCGCGTTATAAGGCGGACGGTTATCCGCTCTCCTATGCCTGGCTGCCTGACGATAACTTCCATAACGGCACGATTAAAATCGTGCTGGTGGAGGGGTATGTCGCCCACAGCAATATTAACAGCGATAACCCGCACACCGCCGAACGCCTGAAACGGCTATCCGAACAGATTATGGTGGAGAAGCCGCTGAGCGCCGCGCGTTTCGAGCGCTACAGCCTGCTGATGACCCGCACGCCGGAGACCAAAGTCGATGCCAATGCCCAGCTACCGACCAATATCTATGGTGCGGCGGTGATGCGGGTGGATGCAAAGCAACCGCGCATCTGGGATCTCTCTTCAACGCTGGATACCCGCAAAGGGCAAAATCTGGCGATGATAAACGGTTCGCTGAGCAACCTGACCAGTTATGGCGACCGGCTGGGTGTCGCCACCTTAATCCCGCTGGATGATAAAACGGAACAACACTATCTTGGCCTGAATTATCAGCAGTTTCTGACGGATGATGGCTTAAGCATGCAGTTAAAAGGCAGCTACTACCGTGAAGAGCCGAAAGACTATACGCCGCTGCTTTCCCTGCCTCAGGACATCACCATCGATGTGCAGAACACCGCCACGCAGTATAACGGCGGCGTGAACTTCAGCTATCCGCTGATGCTCACCCGCCAAAAGCAGATCGGGTTAACCGGCGGGTTCGATTACACCGACCGGCGCAACGATTATCGCCTGCGGGCGCAGGGCTTCGGGCAAACCCTCGATCTGGGGACGCAGCATCAGCATGTGCGCTACCCGGCACTGGAGTTCGGCATCAATGGCTACCGCGAGTTTGAAAAAGCGAGTGCCAGCGGCAGCGCGACGGTACGCCAGGGGATGGATGCGCTGGGCGCGGATGCCGCACCGTCGCTGGGCACCGATGTGGATTTTACGCTCTGGAAAGGCCACATCGATGGCGCATGGAAGGTGGCGGAAAACTGGCGGCTATCCACGGCGCTGGACGGCAACTGGAGCGATAACGATCTGCCGGAACCGGAGCGCGTCAGCTACGGGGCGCAGCGGTTTGGGCGCGGTTATCAGGATGGCGAAGCGACGGGGGATTACGGCTACGGCGGCCAGCTGGAGCTGCGCTATTTGCATATGCGCAAGGAAAGCCAATGGCTCGCCACCGTCCAGCCATATCTGCTGGCGGATGCCGCGCGTACCGGCTTTAATCAGCCCGGCTATCGTCATTCAAAACTGGCGTCCGTGGCAGGCGGCGTCATGCTGGGGGATATGCGCCATTACGGCTTAACGCTGGAGGCCGCCCGTCCCGTGGGCGATAAGCCGTCCGACGCCAGCCGTCGCGACTGGCGCTTCAGCCTGACGGTGACGTGGAACTTTAATGATTTGCGTTGAGTTATCCGTTATCAGCAAGCGAAGCGGGCGAAACCTCAATAATTTCCACCTGATGAGTGTGCGCCAGCTGATTCATGGCCGCAGGGGGCGGCGCATCGGTAAACAGCGCCGAAACCTGGCTGATATTGCCGATACTGACCGCGGCCGACGCGTGGTATTTAGTATGATCGGCCGCCAGAAGAATATGGCGCGCATGGGCCATCATGCCTTTTGCCACACTGGCTTCGTTAACATCAAATTCCAGCAGCGTTCCGTCGGTATCAATGGCACCCACGCTGGTAATCAGGTAATCCGCGCGGAATTCAGACACAAACGACACCGCTTGCGGGCCGATAATCCCTCCGTTATGCGCGCGGATCGAACCGCCCGGCATCATGACCTCGAAGCGCGGATTTTTATACAGAATATGCGCCACGCGCAGGCTGTTGGTAATAATGCGCAAGTGGTTATGATTCAGCAGCGCGCGCGCCACATGTTCCACCGTGGTGCCGATGGTAATAAAAATGGTGGAGCCGTCGGGAATGTAGTCGGCGATGGCTTCCGCGATCGCCCGCTTTTCATCCGTCAGGGAGACTTCGCGCTGTTCAAACGCCGTATTGACCACGCTGGATGCCCGCCCTGCGCCGCCGTGGTGGCGCGTGATTAATCCCTGATCGCTCAGTTTACGGATATCGCGACGCACCGTTTGCGTTGATACATCCAGCAGTTGCGCCAGTTCATCAATGTTCATATAACCGCGATCGGCAATCAGCGTTAATAACTGATCGTGCCGCGGGTTACCGGTTAGCTCAGTCAGGCTCATAGGGTGTCCCTGGAAAAACATCTCGCCCCGCATTTTATACATAAAGTGACAGGAAATAGCGGGTTTGATCACAGTCAGGGATACCGGCACGTCCGCCGGGGCGGGTACATTTCAGGGCAGCCACCGCGCTGGCAAAGCGGATCGCCTCTTCGGTTGCGTTATTTTGCGCCAGGCTTACCGCCAGCGCGCCATGGAACACATCGCCTGCGCCGGTGGTATCCACCACATCGACATGCAAAGCAGGTAAGTGGTGCAACCGTGCATTTTCCAGCCACAGACACCCTTGCGCCCCCTGGGTGACATAAACATGACCATTTGTGAGCGTTTGTGCTTGTTTTAGTGCGGCTGGCGCATCGCTGTTGCCTGTCAGGCGCGCTAAACCCGGCGCTGAAAACGCCGCATGATCGCTTAGCGCGACCAGTTCGCCGATATCCTGTGGCGTCACGTCTGCATCCAGTACCGTCGGCACGCCGTTAGCCCGCGCCAACGTAAACGCCTGTTTCGCGCCGTCATGCCAGCGGACATCTGCCAGAACTGCGTCCCACTGACCAAAATCGATCGCCGCCAGCCAGTCGGCGCTGGCCGGTAAATCAGGGCTGGGATAGTTAGCGATGATGCGCTCGCCCGCGCCGTCTACCAGCACAGCAGACTGCGACGAGCGCGCCCCTTTGATGATCCGCGTATAACGCGTGTTAACGCCATACTCCTCAAGCTCCGCCAGCAGACGGTTGCCCGTATCGTCGTCCCCTACCCGGCCAATAAAATCCACTTGCGCACCCAGCCGCGCCGCAGCGACAGCGGCGGTTGCTGCTGGTCCGCCGCCGACCTCTTTGTAATCACCCGCCACATACTTCCCGCCTTCCTTCGGTAAATCAGTGAGATACCAGATACGGTCCAGCACGGTAATCCCCACACACGCAATACGAGTCATGGTCTTTCCTTCCACGTTTTAGATGCCGCTATTTTAATTTCACGAAATGTTTAAAAAGTGACGCCTGTCAATTTTTTGACCATAAATTACAAATACGATCAAATTACAGACAGAAACGATCATTAAATGACAAAATAAGACAGGAGACACGTATGTCAGCCATAGGATTTATCGGGCTCGGACAGATGGGTGCGCCAATGGCCAGCAATCTGTTACGTCAGGGCCACGCGCTCAAGGTGTTTGATGTCAATCCGGACGCCGTGCAAACGCTGGTGGCTAAAGGAGCGCAATCCGCAACCACGCCAGCACAGGCTGCTGAGGGTGCCGAATTTGTGATCACCATGCTGCCCAACGGCGATCTGGTACGCGCGGTACTGTTTGGCGAGCGTGGCGTTTGCGAAGGATTAGCCCATGACGCGCTGGTGATTGATATGTCCACCATCCATCCGCTGCAAACCGACAAGCTAATTAGCGATATGCGCGAGCGGGGTTTCAGCCTGATGGATGTTCCCGTTGGCCGCACCTCCGATCATGCCATCGCCGGGACGCTGCTGCTGCTGGCAGGCGGTACGGCGCAGCAGGTGGAACGCGCCAGGCCGGTACTAATGGCAATGGGTAACGAACTGATTAACGCAGGCGGCCCGGGCATGGGTATCCGCGTCAAACTTATTAATAACTACATGAGCATCGCCCTCAATGCGCTCTCTGCCGAAGCCGCTGTGCTGTGCGAAGCGCTGGGCCTCTCGTTCGATGTCGCCCTTCAGGTGATGAGCGGCACACCAGCCGGTAAAGGCCATTTCACGACGTCATGGCCAAACAAAGTGCTGAAGGGGGATCTTTCTCCGGCCTTCATGATCGACCTCGCCCATAAAGATCTGGGCATCGCGCTGGATGTCGCCAACCAACTGCACGTCCCGATGCCGCTCGGCGCGGCGTCACGCGAGGTTTACAACCAGGCGCGCGCCGCCGGACGCGGGCGCGAAGACTGGACCGCCATTTTAGAGCAGGTGCGCGCCAGCGCCGGCCTGTCTCACTGACGTTAACGTTTCAATAAGGAATCACTATGAGTCACTACACCCTTAAGGATATCGCCCGACCTTCCGGCGGCTTCGCCATGCTGGCGGTGGATCAGCGTGAAGCGATGCGCTTAATGTTCGCCGCCGCAGGCGCCGCGCTTCCCGTGGCCGACAGCGTATTAACGGATTTTAAAGTTAACGCCGCCAAAATCCTGTCGCCCTGGGCATCGGCCATCCTCGTCGATCAACAGTTCTGCTATCGCCAGATCCTGGAGCAACAAGCGGTTGCCAAAAACTGCGCCACTATCGTCGCGGCAGATGCGTTTATCCCTGGCAACGGCATTCCGGTGGATAGCGTAACCATCGATCAGCATGTCGATCCGCAAGCGGTGAAACGTGACGGCGCAAAAGCGCTGAAACTGCTGGTGCTGTGGCGCAGCGATGAAGATCCGCAACAACGCCTGGACATGGTGAAAGCCTTTAACCAGCGGTGCCATGCGCAAGGTTTGCTGAGCATTATCGAGCCGGTAGTGCGCCCTCCCCGCCGCGGCGACAACTTCAACCGCGAGCAGGCGATTATCGATGCCGCAAAAGAACTGGGCGACTGCGGTGCCGATCTCTACAAAGTGGAGATGCCGCTGTTTGGCAAAGGTACACAGCAAGCCCTGCTGAGCGCCTCTCAGCGTCTTCATGACTGCATCAATATGCCGTGGGTCATTCTCTCTTCCGGTGTGGATGAAAAACTGTTCCCGCGCGCGGTCAGAACAGCCATGGAGGCTGGCGCATCCGGTTTTCTGGCAGGCCGTGCTGTCTGGGCATCCGTGGTGGGCTTGCCGGACAGTGAGTTGATGTTCCGGGATGTCTGCGCGCCGAAACTGCAACGTCTGGGCGAGATTGTTGACGAAATGATGGCTAAACGCTGAGTAAAGGACAGAACAATGAAATGGTTTAACACCCTGAGCCACAACCGCTGGCTGGAACAAGAAACCGACCGGGTTTTCGATTTTGGTAAAAACGCCGCGGTGCCGACCGGATTCGGCTGGCTGGGTAATAATGGCCAGGTGAAACCCGACATGGGTACCCATCTGTGGATCACCGCCCGTATGCTGCATGTCTATTCCGTTGCCGCCTCGATGGGCCGGCCTGGCGCGTATCCGCTGGTTGAACATGGCATCAACGCACTCAATGGCGCGCTGCGCGATAAGCAGCACGGCGGTTGGTACGCCTGCGTGAATGACAACGGCGTGGTAGACGCGTCCAAGCAGGGCTATCAGCATTTCTTTGTGCTGCTGGGCGCTGCCAGCGCGGTGACCACTGGCCATCCTGCGGCACGCCTATTACTGGATGACGCGATCGAGGTCATCGAGAAGTACTTCTGGAGCGAGAAGGAGCAGATGTGCCTGGAGTCCTGGGACGAGGCCTTCACCGAGACGGAAAACTACCGCGGCGGCAACGCCAATATGCACGCTGTGGAAGCGTTTCTGATTGTTTATGACGTGACGCACGATCGTAAATGGCTCGACCGTGCGCTGCGGGTGGCCTCAGTGATTATTCATGACGTGGCGCGCAAGGGCGACTATCGCGTTAATGAACACTTCGACGCTAACTGGAACCCCATTCGCGATTACAACAAGGAAAATCCGGCTCACCGCTTCCGCGCCTATGGCGGTACGCCTGGCCACTGGATCGAGTGGGGCCGGCTGATGCTGCACCTGCGCGCCGCGCTGGAAGCCCGTTTTGAAACCCCGCCGGAATGGCTGCTGGAAGACGCCAAAGGGCTGTTCCACGCCACCATCCGCGACGCCTGGGCACCCGATGGTGCGGAAGGCATTGTGTATACCGTCGACTGGGACGGCAAGCCTATTGTCCGTGAACGCGTGCGCTGGCCGATTGTGGAAGCGATGGGCACCGCCTATGCGCTGTATACCGTAACCGGCGATGCGCAGTACGAAGCCTGGTATCAAAAATGGTGGGATTACTGCATCAAGTACCTGATGGATTACGAAAACGGGTCATGGTGGCAGGAGCTGGATATTCATAACCAGGTCACCACCAAAGTCTGGGATGGCAAACAGGATATCTATCATCTGCTGCACTGCCTGGTGATCCCGCGTCTGCCGCTCGCGCCGGGGCTGGCTCCCGCTGTTGCCGCCGGTCTGCTGGATGTGAACGCCAGATAGCTCAGCGCCTTGATTGAGGGAAGCCATGATGCAGAAGAGTGGAAAAACAGTCGTGCTTAGCGCGGGTGATTACCAGGCAAAAATCGTGACGGTGGGCGCGGGGATGGCGGAACTGACGCACAAAGGGCGTCATCTTATTATTCCCCATCATCCGAATGAGATGCCGTTAGCGCATTTGGGAAAAGTGTTGATCCCCTGGCCTAACCGCATTGCCAACGGCTGTTACCGGCACGACGGCGTGGAATACCAGTTAGCGATAAACGATCGCGTGTCGCAATCCGCCATTCATGGCCTGTTAGCCTGGCGCGACTGGCAACTCAGTGACTGCTCGGAAACCGCCGCCACGCTGAACGTGTTTTTACCGCCACATTATGGCTATCCCTTCATGCTGATGACCGAGATGCGCTATCAGCTAAACGCTGAGACGGGGCTGTCTGCCAGCATCTTGACCACCAATATCGGGGATACCGCTGCGCCTTACGGCGCAGGGGTTCACCCCTATTTGACCTGCAACCTGGCAAGCACCGATAGCTGTGAGTTAACGCTTCCGTTAACTGACGCCGTCTCTCCAGAGCTGGATTACCGGCACTCACGGAAAATCGGCGCGGCGCAAATCGATCACACCTTCAGAACCACGGGCATTGAGTGGGAAGTCAGGCTCACCAGTCGGGAACAACGCATGGTCGCCTGGCTGCGCGCCAGCCAGCCCTGGCTACAAATCTATACCGCCGACAAGTTAAACCGCAAAGGGCTGGCCGTAGAGCCAATGAGTTGCCCGCCGGATGCGTTTAATTCTGGTCAGGACGTGGTTTTGCTGGCGCCGGGAGAGACGCACCGGTTCAGTTTCACGATTGGCGGCGAATAACAATGTTTACCGATCTACCCTACATCAGAGGCAATAATGAAATCACAACGCACTGATCTGAATGATATTGAGCTTAATACATTCGACGACGGCTTTACGCTCGCCTGGCAGTCGCGCCTTATTTTACGCCACACCTCGCAGGCCCCCTGCTTATGGGTCGGCGCAGGCGAAGCGGATATCGAGATGTTTCGCGGCAACTTCAGTATCAAAGACAAGCTGAATGAAAAGGTGGCGCTAAACCAGGCGACTGTCGTTCAACAGCCTGATGGCTGGGCCATCCGTTTTACGCGCGGCGACGCCGTCAGCGCAACGCTGCGCGTTCGTGTCGATAGCCACCAGCGTTTACTGCTGGAGTTAAAGAATGATGCTCCCAGCCATAACCGCATCTGGCTGCGGCTGGCCGCTAAGCCAGAGGATCATATTTACGGCTGCGGCGAACAGTTTTCTTATTTTGATCTGCGCGGCAAACCCTTCCCGCTCTGGACCAGCGAACAGGGCGTGGGCCGTAATAAGCAGACTTATGTCACCTGGCTTGCCGACTGCAAAGAGAACGCGGGCGGCGACTATTACTGGACCTTCTTCCCGCAACCAACGTTTGTCAGTACCCAGAAGTATTACTGCCACGTCGACAACAGTGGCTATATGAACTTCGACTTTAGCGCGCCGGAATTCCACGAACTGGCGTTCTGGGAAGACAACGCCACGCTGCGTTTCGAATGCGCGCCCACTTACGTTGATCTGCTGGAAAAACTCACCGGCCTGCTTGGCCGCCAGCCAGAACTCCCGGACTGGGTTTATGACGGCGTGACGCTCGGTATCCAGGGCGGGACCGACGTTTGCCAGCGAAAGCTCGATACGATGCGCAACGGCGGCGTGAAGGTCAACGGCATCTGGGCGCAGGACTGGTCCGGCATCCGCATGACCTCGTTTGGCAAGCGCGTGATGTGGAACTGGAAATGGAACAGCGAGCTGTATCCGCAGCTTGATCAACGCATTCCCCAGTGGAAACGCGAAGGCGTACAGTTTCTTTCCTATATCAATCCCTATGTCGCCAGCGATCGTGATTTGTGCGAAGAAGCGGCAAAGCGCGGTTATCTCACCAAAGACCTTAATGGCAAGGACTATCACGTTGAGTTTGGCGAGTTCTACGCGGGGGTTATCGATCTGACTAACCCGCAAGCCTACGACTGGTACAAAGGCGTGATTAAACAAAACCTGATTGCGCTCGGTTGCGGCGGCTGGATGGCGGATTTTGGCGAATATCTTCCCACCGACACGGTGCTGCACAACGGCGTCAGCGCGGAAATCATGCATAACGCCTGGCCTGCTCTGTGGGCTAAGTGTAATTACGAAGCGCTTCAGGAAACCGGCAAACTCGGCGAGATCCTGTTTTTTATGCGTGCTGGCTATTCCGGCAGCCAGAAATACTCGGTGATGATGTGGGCAGGCGATCAGAACGTCGACTGGAGCCTGGACGATGGCCCGGCGTCAGTGATTCCGGCGGCGCTGTCGCTGGGAATGAGCGGCCACGGTTTGCACCACAGCGATATCGGCGGTTACACCACGCTGTTCGAGATGAAGCGCAGCAAAGAACTGCTGTTGCGCTGGTGTGATTTCAGCGCCTTTACCCCAATGATGCGCACCCACGAGGGCAATCGCCCCGGTGATAACTGGCAGTTCGACAGCGATGCCGAAACCATTGCGCACTTCGCCCGGATGACAACCGTCTTTACCACCCTGAAGCCGTATATCAAAGACGCGGTGGCGCAGAACGCGAAATCGGGCCTGCCGGTGATGCGCCCGCTGTTCCTGCACTATGAGGACGATGCCCATACCTACACCCTGAAATACCAGTACCTGTTTGGCCGCGACGTGCTGGTTGCGCCGGTGTATGAGCAAGGGCGCAGCGACTGGACGCTCTACCTGCCAGAAGACAGCTGGATCAATCTCTGGACAGGGGAACAGCATCGCGGCGGCGAAGTGACCGTTGATGCCCCGCTCGGCAAGCCACCGGTGTTTTATCGCGCCGACAGCCAATGGGCACCCTTATTCCAGACACTGCGACGTCTCTGACGTTTCGGCGCCAGCGCAGCAAATAGTGACAGACTCAAGGAACGATTATGGATTTCTTCACCCTGTTTACGCCTGATGGAATACAGCTTGGCACCACCGCCATGCTGATCGTCATCGCGATTATGTTTTTATATACTTTTGTAGGAATATGCGCCGGTTTTGGCGGCGCATTAACCACCATGCCGTTAATTACTTTATTGCTGCCGTTGAAAATGGCGGCACCGATGTCGGTAATTGTGGGTACCGCGACGGCGTTATATGCGACGTGGCTATCGCGCAAAGAGACCGACTGGAAATCGGCAATAGTATTAATTTTGTTCTCGTTTGCCGGTATTCCTGTTGGGCTATATGCGCTGGCTTTTTTACCTGACTCTATGATGAAAATGGGGTTAGGCGCGTTTCTGATCCTTTACTCGTTTTACAGTCTGTTTATTCCTCGTCTGCCGGTTTACGACAAGCCCTGGATCGCCATGCCGATGGGCGTTATCGCCGGGGCGCTGGGCTCCGCGTTTTCTACCAACGGGCCGCCGGTGGTGATCTACGGCATGCTGCGCAACCTTGGCCCGGCGGCGTTTCGCGGGACGTTGAATGCGTTTTTTACCGCTAATAATGTGGCGATTATTGGCGGCCTCGCCACCAGCGGTATCCTGACCATTTCGACAATTAAACTGGTGCTGTTCTGCATTCCTACCATGATTCTGGGTTCGTTAGTGGGGCAATACGTCCACAAGCGTATCTCAGTTAATGTCTTCCGGATAATAGTGTTTTTATTATTGATCGGGTCCGGCGCGATGCTAATTAAAGGCGCAACCGGGATATCCACAGCCGCCGCACTAATACCGGTATTTGGTTTGCTGATCGTATTGCAATTGATGTTCGGTAAAAAAGTCGCCGCCATTCGTGAAGCAAGCGAAGCGGAAAAAGTTACCAATTAATCTGGGTTCATCACGCGCTTTTAAGCCGATGGAGAAAAATATGGTTCAGATACATGCTGACCAGGCGTGCAGTCCGGAAAAATTACGCCTGTCTCTGAAAGAAAAAGTTGCTTATGGAATGGGAGATTTAGGCTCAAATATTTTGCTGGATATTGGCACGCTCTATTTACTGAAATTTTACACCGATATATTGGGCCTACCGGGAACCTATGGCGGGATCATCTTTTTAATTTCCAAATTTTTTACCGCATTCACCGATATGGGTACCGGCATCATGCTTGATTCCAGACGCCATATCGGCCCAAAAGGGAAATTTCGCCCCTTCGTACTGTATGCCGCTTTTCCTGTGACGTTACTGGCCATCGCCAACTTCGTCGGTACGCCGTTTGAGGTAACCGGAAAAACCGTAATGGCGACGGCGCTGTTTATGCTGTACGGCCTGTTCTTCAGCATGATGAACTGTTCTTACGGCGCGATGGTGCCCGCCATCACCAAAAACCCTGACGAGCGGGCGTCTCTGGCGGCCTGGCGCCAGGGAGGCGCGACGCTGGGTCTGCTGCTATGTACCGTCGGTTTTGTGCCGGTGATGAATCTTATCGAGGGCAATGCCCAGCTCGGCTATATCTTTGCCGCTACGCTGTTTTCGGTATGCGGTTTGTTCTGCATGTGGCGTTGTTATGCCGGAGTGCAAGAGCGGTATATTGAGGTGCAGCCCGCTACCGCTGGGCATAAGCCGGGATTATTGCAGTCGTTTCGCGCCATTGCCGGTAACAGGCCGCTGTTTATTCTCTGTATCGCCAACCTGTGTACCCTGGGCGCGTTTAACGTCAAACTCGCCATCCAGGTTTACTACACCCAGTACGTGCTTAACGATCCTATTTTGCTGTCTTACATGGGCTTTTTCAGCATGGGCTGTATTTTCTTCGGCGTCTTGCTGATGCCCGGCGCGGTCCGTCGCTTCGGTAAGAAAAAAGTCTATATCGGCGGTCTGCTTATTTGGGTCGCTGGCGATCTGCTCAACTACACCCTGGGCGGCGGCTCAGTCAGCTTTGTCGCGTTTTCCTGCCTGGCATTCTTTGGCTCCGCCTTTGTTAACAGCCTGAACTGGGCGCTGGTTTCCGACACGGTTGAATACGGTGAGTGGCGCACCGGCGTACGTTCGGAAGGAACGGTATATACCGGTTTCACCTTCTTCAGAAAAGTCTCCCAGGCGCTGGCGGGTTTCTTCCCCGGCTGGATGCTGACGCAAATCGGCTATGTGCCAAATGTAGTGCAGTCTGCCGGTACGGTTGAGGGCTTGCGGGAGTTGATATTCCTCTATCCCGCCGCGCTCGCGGTGGTCACGATTGTGGCGATGGGGTGTTTCTACAACCTCAATGAGAAGCTGTATATCCGCATTGTGGAAGAGATCGAGATGCGTAAGCATCCAGCGTGAAAACCACTATAACGAGGATCGACATGAACACGACCCCTGATCCGTTAACCCTAAAGCTGAGCCTGCGGGAGAAATGCGCCTACGGAATGGGCGATGTCGGCTCGAACCTGATGTTGTCAATCGGTACGCTGTATCTTTTGAAGTTTTATACCGATGAGCTGGGCCTGCCCGCGTTTTACGGCGGCGTGATCTTTCTGGTGGCGAAATTCTTTACCGCGTTCACCGATATGCTCACCGGCGTATTGCTGGACTCGCGCCGTACTATTGGCCCGAAGGGGAAATTCAGGCCTTTTATTCTGTATGCCTCTATACCGGTTGCGCTGGTGGCCACCGCGCAGTTTATGACCAACGGTTTTGGTCTGGCGGTAAAAACCGCGGTGGCGACAGTGCTGTTTATGCTGTTCGGCCTGTTCTACAGCCTGATGAACTGTTCCTACGGCGCGATGGTACCTGCTATCACTAAAAATCCCAATGAGCGCGCCCAGCTCGCCGCCTGGCGGCAGGGCGGCGCTACAGTGGGGTTGCTGATTTGCACCGTTGGATTTATGCCGATTCAGGCAATGTTTACTGCCAGTTCGTCATTAGGTTATCTGGTGGCGGCCATGCTGTTTGTCACTGGCGGGCTATGCTGCATCTGGTGGTGCTACAGTGGGGTAAAAGAGCGCTATGTGGAAGTCATACCTGCTCACCATAAGCCGAGCATTTTTAAATCGTTTTGCGCCATCTTCCGCAATCCGCCGCTGCTGGTGCTGTGTATCGCTAACCTGTGCACACTGGCGGCCTTTAACATCAAACTGGCCATTCAGGTTTATTACACCCAGTACGTTCTGAACGATATCCACCTGCTGTCATGGATGGGTTTTTTCAGTATGGGCTGTATCCTGGTGGGTGTGTTATTGGTCCCGGGCGCGGTAAAACGCTTTGGTAAGAAGCAGGTTTATTTGAGCGGATTAATCCTGTGGGCGGTGGGCGATGTGCTGAATTTTATCTGGGGCAGCAGTTCGCTGATGTTCGTGCTGTTTTCCTGCATGGCGTTTTTCGGCACGGCTTTTGTGAACAGTCTTAACTGGGCGCTGGTGCCAGATACCGTGGATTACGGCGAATGGAAAACCGGGATTCGCGCCGAAGGTTCGGTTTATACCGGGTATACCTTTTCGCGAAAGATTTCCGCCGCGCTGGCCGGATTCCTGCCGGGCATTATGTTAACGCAAATCGGCTATATCCCGCATATCACCCAGAGCGAAGCAACGCTATTGGGTCTGCGTCAGCTTATTTTTCTTTGGCCCTGTAGCCTGGCGATTATCGCCGCATTAACTATGGGTCTGTTTTATAAACTCAATGAACAACGATTCGCCTTTATTATTGAGGAGCTCGGAAAACGCAAAAAAAGCCTATCCCCTGAACCTGAAATCAATAAAGAAAATAAAGCGTCAGCTGTCACTTTATAACTAAAAACCTGGCCGTTTTGCATTCCCTTCATGCGTGCATGAGGGCGGCCTTTCTGTACTTGATACATGGAAAAATAATGAAAAAATCACTCACAGCAGCGATGGTGTTATTGGTCTCTGGCCCGGTATTCGCCGGGGCGTATGTTGAAACGCGTGAAGCTTATAACACAGCCTCAGACCTCCACGAAGTTATCCTCAGAGCGGGGTATAACTTTGATATGGGCGCAGGCATTATGGCGACGAATGCCTATAATGTCGGCAGATGGGATGAAATTAAACACAGTTATAATGAAATAGAAGGCTGGTATCCACTCTTCAGACCCACCGATAAATTAACCTTCCAGCCCGGCGGATTAATTAATGACAGCCGTGATGGTTCTGGCGGGGCCGTTTATTTAGACACTAACTATAAGTTTGCGCCCTGGTTTAACCTGACCTTCCGTTACCGTTATAACCATAATAATTATGATACTCCCGATCTTCACGGCGAGATGGATAAAAACGATACCCATGAACTGGCGAATTACTGGAATTTTAAAGTCACCGATCAGTTCACCTATATTTTTGAGCCCCATTTTTTCCAGCGTGTGAATGATTATCACAGCAAAAATGGTAAGGACCATCACTGGGAAATTACGAATGGCTTTCGGTATAAAGTCGATCAGCACTGGTTGCCGTATCTGGAATTACAGTGGCTGGACCGATGGAATGCGTATAACAAGGAGCAGTACCGGATACGGTTAGGGTTACGGTATTCGTTTTAAACAAAAAAGCCGCTGAAAATCTTCAGCGGCTTTTGGCATCACTCAAAACAATCTTAGTCTTCTTTCGAACCGCGAGCGGCGCGACGGCGATCGTTCTCAGTCAGGTGACGTTTACGGATACGGATGGACGTCGGGGTCACTTCGACCAGTTCGTCATCATCGATAAACTCCAGCGCCTGCTCCAGAGACATTTTGATCGGCGGAACCAGGACCGTGGCTTCGTCGGTACCGGACGCGCGCATGTTGGTCAGTTTTTTACCGGTCAGGCAGTTAACGGTCAGGTCGTTGGAACGGCTGTGAATACCGATAATCTGGCCTTCGTACACTTCCGCGCCGTGGCCCAGGAACAGCTTGCCGCGATCCTGCAAACCGAACAGCGCAAACGCAACCGCTTTGCCCTGGCCGTTAGAGATCAGCACGCCGTTATTACGCTGGCCGATTTCGCCCGGACGCACGTCGTCGTAATGGCTGAAGGTGGAATACAGCAGACCAGTACCGGAGGTCATGGTCATGAACTCGGTACGGAAACCGATCAGGCCACGCGCCGGGATCAGGTAATCCAGACGAATACGACCTTTGCCGTCAGGGATCATGTCTTTCACGTCGCCTTTACGCTCGCCCATGGCTTGCATCACAGCGCCCTGGTGCTGCTCTTCGATATCCAGGGTGACGTTTTCGAACGGTTCCTGCATGCGGCCATCAATCACGCGGTTGATAACTTTCGGACGGGACACAGCCAGTTCGAAGCCTTCACGACGCATGTTTTCGATCAGCACCGACAGGTGCAGTTCGCCACGACCGGATACGCGGAACGCATCGGAGTCTTCAGTTTCTTCCACGCGCAGCGCCACATTGTGCACCAGCTCTTTGTTCAGACGCTCAAGGATCTGACGAGAGGTCACGAACTTACCTTCTTTACCGCAGAACGGCGAGGTGTTGACGTTGAAGAACATGGTCACGGTCGGCTCGTCGACAGACAGGGCCGGCAGCGCTTCCACGTTTTGCGGGTCGCACAGCGTGTCGGAGATATTCAGCTCGCCCAGACCGGTGATCGCCACGATATCGCCCGCTTCCGCCAGGTCGCTGTCGATACGCTCAAGGCCAAGGTGAGTCAGCACTTTACCGACTTTACCGTTACGGGTTTTGCCTTCGCTGTCGATTAGGGTGATCTGCTGGTTAGGCTTCACTTTACCGCGCTTGATGCGACCGATGCCGATAACGCCAACGTAGTTGTTGTAATCGAGCTGGGAGATCTGCATCTGGAACGGACCGTCGAGGTCAACGTTCGGAGACGGTACGTGGTCGACGATAGCCTGATACAGCGGGGTCATGTCTTCCGCCATGTCGGTGTGATCGTTACCTGCAATACCCATCAGCGCAGAAGCATAAATAATCGGGAAGTCCAGCTGCTCGTCAGTCGCGTCGAGGTTTACGAACAGGTCGAATACCTGATCGACAACCCAGTCCGGACGCGCGCCAGGACGGTCAACTTTGTTGATAACAACAATCGGCTTCAAACCGTGGGCAAACGCTTTCTTGGTTACGAAGCGGGTCTGCGGCATTGGGCCATCCATTGCATCCACAACCAGCAGTACTGAGTCCACCATGGACATAACACGTTCAACTTCTCCACCGAAGTCGGCGTGCCCCGGGGTATCAACGATGTTGATACGGTAGTCATTCCATTTGATAGCGGTGTTTTTAGCGAGGATGGTAATCCCACGCTCTTTCTCCAAATCGTTGGAGTCCATCACACGTTCTGTGGTCTCAGCACGTTCGCTGAACGTACCGGATTGCTGCAGCAGCTTGTCAACCAGGGTCGTTTTCCCATGGTCAACGTGCGCAATGATGGCGATGTTACGCAGATTTTCGATCACAACTTTGCCTCAGGCATTAGAAATAGCGCGTTATTGTACACGTATTAATCGAAGGACTAAACAGGATCACAAAGAACCTTTACAAACAATGTAAACAGTAAGGGATTGTGATCGGTTTCACGAAGCAAAAAAGAGAGCGCCCAACGAAAATTGCACCAATACGGTGCTCATTATTCACACATGAGCACTATATTGGTGCAAGATATCCATCCTGGTGCAGCCCTTTTGCACTATGGTGCGCATAATAGCGCCTTTTTAGGGTAATTTGAAAGTTGGCACAGATTTCGCTTTATCTAAATCAGGGTGAAAACACCAACTGTTGAGCAGTGCAATTCCACGACGACGATGACCAATCCGGGAGAGTAAGTATGTCCGCCGAACACATTCTGACGATGCTGAACGAACATGAAGTGAAGTTTGTTGATCTGCGCTTCACTGATACCAAAGGTAAAGAGCAGCACGTCACAATCCCTTCCCATCAGGTAAATGCTGACTTCTTCGAAGAAGGCAAAATGTTTGATGGCTCCTCGATTGGTGGCTGGAAAGGCATCAACGAATCTGACATGGTGCTGATGCCTGACGCATCCACCGCTGTGCTGGACCCGTTCTACGAAGAACCGACCCTGATTATCCGTTGCGATATCCTTGAGCCGGGCACCATGCAGGGTTATGACCGCGACCCGCGTTCCATCGCTAAGCGCGCTGAAGAGTACCTGCGCTCCACCGGTATCGCGGATACCGTGCTGTTCGGGCCAGAGCCGGAATTCTTCCTGTTTGATGACATCCGTTTCGGCAGCACCATTTCGGGTTCTCATGTGGCTATCGACGATATCGAAGGCGCATGGAACTCCTCCACCAAATACGAAGGCGGCAACAAAGGCCACCGTCCGGGCGTGAAAGGCGGTTATTTCCCGGTTCCGCCAGTCGACTCTGCACAGGACATCCGTTCTGTTATGTGTCTGACCATGGAAGAAATGGGCCTGGTTGTTGAAGCGCACCACCACGAAGTGGCGACTGCTGGTCAGAACGAAGTGGCTACTCGCTTCAATACCATGACTAAAAAAGCAGACGAAATTCAGATCTACAAATATGTGGTGCACAACGTGGCGCACCGCTTCGGCAAAACCGCGACCTTTATGCCAAAACCGATGTTCGGCGATAACGGTTCCGGTATGCACTGCCACATGTCCCTGTCCAAGAACGGCACCAACCTGTTCTCTGGCGACAAATACGCGGGTCTGTCTGAGCAGGCGCTGTTCTACATCGGCGGCGTAATCAAACACGCTAAAGCGATCAACGCCCTGTCTAACCCGACCACCAACTCCTACAAGCGTCTGGTCCCGGGTTACGAAGCGCCGGTTATGCTGGCCTACTCTGCCCGTAACCGTTCCGCCTCCATCCGTATTCCGGTGGTCGCGTCTCCGAAAGCGCGTCGTATCGAAGTGCGTTTCCCGGACCCGGCTGCTAACCCGTACCTGTGCTTCGCTGCGCTGCTGATGGCTGGCCTTGACGGTATCAAGAACAAAATCCATCCGGGCGAAGCCATGGATAAAAACCTGTATGACCTGCCGCCGGAAGAAGCGAAAGAAATCCCGCAGGTTGCAGGCTCTCTGGAAGAAGCACTGAACGAGCTGGATCTGGACCGCGAGTTCCTGACTGCCGGCGGTGTATTCACTGACGAAGCTATCGATGCCTACATTGCCCTGCGTCGTGAAGAAAACGACCGCGTGCGCATGACTCCGCACCCGGTAGAGTTTGAGCTGTACTACAGCGTTTAATTTGTAGTCGTTAATGTTGCCGTGGAATTTTAGCCCATCTCCGGATGGGCTTTTTTCTCCACCAATAAGCTGATTTTAGAGGCTTTTCGCCTGTCTAACGCTATACTGCACTAAATTGGTGCAAATTTCCGGAGACTGCTAAATGGCAACAGGCATGCTGCCCGATGCTGGGCAGATCCTCAATTCTTTGATTAACAGCATTTTGCTGGTGGATGACGAGCTGGCGGTCCATTACGCCAACCCTGCCGCCCAGCAGTTGCTCGCCCAAAGCTCACGCAAACTGTACGGCACACCGTTGCCGGAACTGCTGAGCTATTTTTCGCTCAATATCGCGCTGATGCAGGAGAGCCTCAACGCAGGCCAGGGTTTTACCGATAACGAAGTGACGCTGGTGATCGACGGGCGTTCGCACATTCTTTCCCTGACCGCCCAGCGCTTGCCGGATACGCTGATCCTGCTGGAAATGGCGCCGATGGATAACCAACGCCGCTTGAGCCAGGAACAGTTGCAGCACGCCCAACAGATAGCCGCGCGTGATTTAGTGCGCGGCCTGGCGCATGAAATTAAAAATCCGCTCGGCGGTTTGCGCGGCGCTGCGCAATTGTTGAGTAAAGCGCTACCCGATCCGTCGCTGACGGAGTACACCAAAGTCATTATTGAGCAAGCCGACCGGCTGCGTAATCTGGTCGACAGGCTGCTTGGCCCGCAACAGCCGGGGATGCATGTGACGGAAAGCATCCATAAAGTGGCGGAGCGCGTGGTGAAGCTGGTGTCGATGGAGTTGCCCGAGAACGTCACGTTAATTCGTGATTACGACCCCAGCCTGCCGGAACTGGCACACGACCCCGATCAAATCGAACAGGTGCTGCTGAATATTGTGCGTAACGCGCTACAGGCGCTGGGGAGTGAGGGCGGAGAAATCACGCTGCGAACCCGCACGGCATTCCAGCTGACGCTGCATGGCGTGCGCTACCGGCTGGCGGCGCGGATTGATGTGGAAGACAACGGCCCGGGTATTCCGGCCCATTTGCAGGACACGCTGTTTTACCCGATGGTCAGCGGTCGCGAAGGCGGCACCGGGTTGGGGCTGTCTATCGCCCGCAATCTGATCGATCAGCATTCGGGAAAAATCGAATTTACCAGTTGGCCGGGTCATACCGAATTTTCGGTTTACCTTCCCATTAGAAAATAGCCGCCGCGTCGTTCAGGTTACCAGGACGGAACGATAACGCGTATATCGAGGTGTTTATGCAACGAGGGATAGTCTGGATCGTTGATGACGATAGCTCCATCCGCTGGGTGCTGGAGCGAGCGCTCACCGGCGCCGGATTGCACTGCACGACATTTGAAAGCGGGAACGAGGTGCTCGATGCGTTGACCACTAAAACCCCGGACGTGCTGTTATCAGATATCCGCATGCCAGGCATGGATGGGCTGGCGTTGCTTAAGCAAATCAAACAGCGCCATCCCATGCTTCCGGTCATCATAATGACCGCGCATTCCGACCTGGATGCCGCCGTGAGCGCCTATCAGCAAGGGGCGTTCGATTATCTACCTAAGCCGTTTGATATCGACGAAGCGGTAGCGCTGGTTGAACGCGCGATCAGCCACTATCAGGAACAGCAGCAGCCGCGCAATGCGCCGGTCAGCGGGCCGACCACCGATATCATCGGTGAAGCCCCGGCGATGCAGGACGTGTTCCGTATTATTGGCCGGTTGTCGCGTTCGTCAATCAGCGTGCTGATCAACGGCGAATCGGGCACCGGTAAAGAGCTGGTGGCCCATGCGCTGCATCGCCATAGCCCGCGCGCGAAATCCCCGTTTATCGCGCTGAATATGGCGGCAATCCCCAAAGACCTGATTGAGTCTGAGCTGTTTGGCCATGAGAAAGGCGCATTTACCGGCGCGAATCAAATTCGCCAGGGGCGGTTTGAACAGGCCGACGGCGGCACGCTGTTTCTTGATGAAATCGGCGATATGCCGTTGGACGTTCAGACTCGTTTATTGCGTGTGCTGGCGGACGGGCAGTTTTACCGTGTCGGTGGATATGCCCCGGTGAAGGTGGACGTGCGGATCATCGCCGCCACCCACCAGAATCTGGAGCTGCGGGTTCAGGAAGGCAAATTCCGTGAGGATTTGTTCCATCGTCTGAACGTTATCCGCGTCCATTTGCCGCCGCTGCGCGAGCGCCGGGAGGATATTCCGCGCCTGGCGCGCCACTTTTTACAGGTCGCCGCGCGGGAGTTGGGGGTAGAAGCCAAGCTACTGCACCCGGAGACCGAAGCGGCGCTGACGCGCCTCGCCTGGCCGGGCAACGTGCGCCAGTTGGAAAACACCTGCCGGTGGCTGACAGTAATGGCCGCCGGCCAGGAAGTGTTGATTCAGGATTTACCGGGCGAACTGTTCGAAACCACGGTGCCCGACAGCCCGAGCCAGACGCTGCCGGACAGCTGGGCGACGCTGCTGGCGCAGTGGGCGGATCGCGCGCTGCGTTCCGGTCATCAAAACCTGCTTTCTGAAGCGCAACCCGAAATGGAACGCACGCTGTTAACCACAGCATTACGCCACACTCAGGGCCATAAACAGGAAGCGGCACGACTGTTAGGCTGGGGCCGCAACACCCTGACGCGTAAGCTGAAAGAACTGGGTATGGAGTAGCGGTTT
Organism: Atlantibacter sp. RC6; assembly: GCF_014193285.1. Lineage (GTDB taxonomy): Bacteria > Pseudomonadota > Gammaproteobacteria > Enterobacterales > Enterobacteriaceae > Atlantibacter. The sequence goes on along the minus strand of NZ_JACHZE010000011.1, from coordinate 11,358 downwards.
GCCGCTGTGTAAATATGGACCGTTTAGCGCAAACTGCTGCAATTTTGTACTTTACTGTATTAACAACTTCAGTATGATCACGCGCGTTCACGCGAGGGAAAAATCATGCTGGAATCATTCATTCATTTTGTGTCGAGCAGCGCAGAAGTGGGCGCAGCGGCAAGCCAGACGCCGCACACCGCCGTCGCGGCTGTACTCTGTGCGGCACTGCTTGGGCTGTTTAGTTGAGACCATCCCCTCATCCAGGCCGGTGAGGGGATGGTTTTAGATAACGCGTGAGAACTGCTGCATTCGCGCTTTCTGGCGCAGATACACGTCAAAACACATACAGATGTTGCGGATCAGCAAGCGGCCTTTTGGCGTTACCTGAATGCCTTGCTCGTCAATATCCACCAGCCCATCTTTCGCCAGCGGCGCTAACAGATTCATATCCTCAGCGAAGTAGTCGGCAAAATTCAGCTGCCACTGCTGCTCAACCGCGGAAAAATCGAGACGGAAGTTACAGATCAGCGCTTTGATAACGTCACGGCGGATGCAGTCATCGCGAGTGAGCGACAGGCCGCGCCACAGGGCGTCGCCGCGCTCGTCGACATACTGATAATACTGCTTCAGCTCTTTGTAGTTCTGCGCATAGCTGTCGCCAATCATACTGATCGCCGACACGCCAAGGCCAAGCAGATCGGTATCGCCCTGAGTGGTATAGCCCTGGAAATTACGGTGCAGTACGCCTTCGCGCTGGGCGATCGCCAGTTCGTCATCCGGGCGGGCAAAGTGGTCCATGCCGATAAACTGATAGCCGGTCTGCATCAGCGATCCGATGGTTTGCTGCAGAATATCCAGCTTCTGCTGGGCCGTAGGTAAATCGGCATCTTTGATTTTACGCTGGGCGGCAAACAGCGTCGGCAGGTGCGCGTAGTTGAATACGCTCAGGCGATCCGGGTTGAGTTCCGCCACCCGCTGTAGCGTATAAGCGAAGCTTTCCGGCGTCTGTTTCGGCAGGCCGTAAATCAGGTCGATATTGGTTGAGGTAAAGCCGATTTCCCGCGCATGGTTCAGCAACGCGAAGATAAACTCTTCGTCCTGCTCGCGGTTTACCAGACGCTGCACTTCTTTGTTGAAATCCTGCACGCCCATACTGAGACGGTTAAAACCTTCGGCGCGCAGGTGGTCGAGCACATCCAGCTCAATTTCACGCGGGTCAACTTCGATGGAAATTTCCATCTCGCTGTTGAAGTTGAATGCGCCGCGCAGCAAATTCATCAAACGGCTGATTTGCGCTTTGTTCAGGTATGTGGGCGTGCCGCCGCCCCAGTGCAGCTGCTTAACGGTGCGGCCCGCAAACAACGGTGCGCGGTGCAGGATCTCCTGCTCCAGCGCATCCAGATACTGATCGGCTTTGTGCTGCTGGCGGGTGACGATTTTATTGCAGCCGCAGAAATAGCAGAGCTTATGGCAGAACGGGATATGCACGTACAACGACAGTGGGCGATCGGGATAGCGCGCCACCGCCTGGCGGAACTGGCTTTCGCCGTACTGGTCGGAAAATTCAAGCGCGGTAGGATAAGAGGTATATCGCGGCCCGGAATAGTTATATTTCTGGATAAGGGCCAGATCCCAGTCGATCAACTGCACAGACATGCTCACTCCTTCCGATGATGTCTTTGGCGGGTACGCTGCACGGACCCACCAGCACCACGGGCGATGAGCCGGTTGCGCAACCGCTTTTGACGGCGCGACAACCGCTGTAGTTTAACGAATAACCACACCAGATAACATACTATTGGCAGGACAACGATCAGGACGGGCAGGCCCATAGCGCGCCGATCAGTTGCCGCCCTTGAGCAGACGCATCAAATCGTCGCCGCGGTTTTCGTCTTCTTCCTCGTCTTCATCATCCCAGGAGAGACCAAGCTGCTGCATCAGCTCATCGATACGATCCAGTTTCGCGTCGACCCATTCCTGGTCAGCTTTACTCAGCGTTTCTCCCTCTTCGAGACGCTCCAGCAATCCATCCAGACGCTCGTCGTTTTCCAGCATATCCAGTTCGGCCTGCGGTGAAAGCATAGGTTTCTTCTCACTCTTCGGTTTTTGCTGCCGGGTTACAGGCGCTTCTGTCACGCCCAACGGAATGGGGGTTTTGCTGCCGATGCGCGGATCTTTTTTCTGGCTGCTGCGGGCGTTTTTCGCTTCTGCCGCAACGCCGGATGCGCGACTGCCTGGCGCGTGGCCGCTGTGTTTTTTCTGGCGCTTGCGTTCACGCCCTTCCTGGTTCAGCTCTTCGCGTGTTTTACGACGCGCTTTCGCAGGGCGTTTGGAGGTTGGTTGCTTCATATCAGGGTCGTCTTAAGCCATTTACGAGAATAATGACATCATACTTCAAGCCGCTTCTTACATTATGGGTAATTAATCGATATGTGAGAGACGGTTTATTTATGATGATGAGAATTGCGGCGGAATCTATCAGAAAGGCAGAAAAGAGAAAAGGCGACAGTTTTGCTGTCGCCTTTTCTCTTAACTTTGCGCTCGTCCTGGCTTGCTACCAACCACCCTGTTTTTCCTTTAGCAAACAACGCTCCGTGTGTGTCCTTTTCCTTGTGGCGTCTCATGACGCTGGCTCTCCAGCCGTATCCTGTTCTTCGTCGCCCTGACGTTCCTGAACCTTATTCCGGGGTCATCCTGGCCCGCGGTGACTACTTTACCTTTTTAGAATAATCAGACAAGCCGTAGCCGCAGCAATCTACCATTTTTAAGAGTGGTCTTATTAAAATATCCCCATGATTTATAAATATTTATTTTAAATGCATGTAAAGCATTTACCTGTTTTTTCCAGGGTTTAAATCGGCAATCTCTTACAACGCATCGGGAATATCATGTAAGCCTGGATTTAAGAACCCCGCCTTTCGCAGGGGTTCAGGTATAATCCCTTCATCGCTTGTCCTGATGGAGACGACCTTTGACTAACTGGAACTATCAACAGACGCATTTTGTGACCAGTGCGCCTGATATTCGCCACTTGCCTTCCGATACCGGCATTGAAGTGGCTTTCGCGGGCCGCTCGAACGCAGGGAAATCAAGTGCGCTTAATACCTTAACCAATCAAAAAAGCCTGGCCAGAACCAGTAAAACCCCTGGCCGTACGCAGTTGATCAACCTGTTTCAGGTGGCGGAAGGCAAACGCCTGGTAGACCTTCCCGGCTACGGTTATGCCGAAGTCCCGGAAGAGATGAAGCTAAAATGGCAGCGCGCGCTGGGGGAATATTTGCAGGCGCGTCAGTGCTTGCAGGGCCTGGTGGTGCTGATGGATATCCGCCATCCGTTGAAGGATCTCGATCAGCAGATGATTCACTGGGCGGTGGAGAGCCAAATCCCGGTGCTGGTGCTGCTAACCAAAGCCGACAAGCTGGCCAGCGGCGCGCGTAAAGCGCAGCTTAATATGGTGCGTGAAGCGGTTATCGCTTTTAACGGCGATGTGCAGGTTGAAGCGTTTTCGTCCCTGAAGAAACTGGGCGTTGATAAGCTGCGTCAGAAACTGGACAGTTGGTTTAGCGACCTCACGCCGGTGACGGAAGACTCGCAGGCCGAAGAATAAGCAGGCGTACGGGACATCCCGTACCCTCGAAACTTTTCTTTGGGCAATAAAAAACGCCCCAGTCATTAGATGACTGGGGCGGCTAAATATTCAGCCAAATCCGATTACGTGAAGTAAAAGGTCTGAAAGATAGAACATCTTACCTCTGTACCCTACGCGTTTAACTCTACTACCTTTTTTCCACGCTACAAAGTATTTTTGTAATTTTTTTTCAATCTTTACATTCTGAATTCAAAGCGTCATCACAAAAAGCGATAAGTTATGTTGCTAAGTTACAGAAAAATGACTTTGTGGCGCATTTATCAGTGAGCCTGATCCCAGTTTTCACCGCTACCCACTTCCACCAGCAACGGCACATCCAGTTTCATACTGTTTTCCATAAGCTCATGGATCTTCTCTGACACGGCTTCCACATCATCTTTGTGCACTTCAAACACCAGTTCATCGTGTACCTGCATGATCAGTTTGACGCGCGGCTGCTCTTTCTCCAGCCAGGCGTCTACGGCGATCATGGCGCGTTTGATGATGTCTGCGGCGGTGCCCTGCATTGGCGCGTTGATCGCCGCACGCTCGGCACCGGCGCGGCGAGCCGCGTTGCTGGATTTGATATCCGGGAGATACAGGCGGCGGCCATCCAGCGTTTCAACATAGCCCTGCTCTTTCGCCTGCTGGCGGGTACGCTCCATATACTCGCGCACGCCGGGGTAGCGCTCGAAGTAAAGGTCCATATACTTTTGTGATTCTTTGCGCGGGATATTGAGCTGGCGCGACAGACCAAAGGCGCTCATGCCGTAGATCAACCCAAAGTTGATCGCTTTGGCGCTGCGGCGCTGTTCCCCGGAGACGCTTTCCAGCGGCAAACCAAACACTTCCGCCGCCGTGGCGCGGTGAATATCCTTGCCTTCGGCAAAGGCGCTCAGTAAGCCTTTATCGCGGGACAGGTGCGCCATAATACGCAGTTCGATTTGCGAGTAGTCCGCAGAAACGATCACATAGTCTTCCGGCGCAATAAACGCCTGGCGAATTCGGCGCCCTTCTTCATTGCGCACCGGAATGTTCTGCAGGTTCGGATCGGTGGAGGAGAGCCGCCCGGTGGCTGCGACCGCCTGATGATAAGAGGTATGCACGCGCCCGGTTTTCGGGTTAATCATCAGCGGCAGTTTATCGGTGTAGGTGGATTTAAGTTTAGCCAGCCCGCGATATTGCAGAATCACTTTCGGCAGCGGGTAATCCAGCGCCAGCTCTTCCAGCACCTCTTCCGACGTAGATGGCGCGCCGCCAGGCGTTTTCTTCAGCGGCTTGATGCCCTGCTTTTCAAACAGAATGGTTTGCAGCTGTTTAGTGGACGAGAGATTGAACGGCTCACCGGCGATATCATGGGCTTTTTGCTCCAGCTCAGCCAGGCGTAGCGTCAATTCTTCAGAATGACGGTGCAACACAGCCGGATCGATTTTCACGCCGTTACGCTCAACGCGCGACAGCACTGGCACCAGCGGCATTTCGATGGTTTCGAAAACGTGGCGCGGCCCCTTTTCTTTCTCCAGCTTCGCCCACATTTTGAGATGCAGTTGCAGCGTGACGTCTGCATCTTCGGCGGCATAGCGCCCCGCCTCTTCCAGCGCGATCTGGTTAAACGTCAGCTGGTTTTTGCCTTTACCGGCAATCTGTTCAAACGTGATGGTTTTATGCTTCAGCCAGCGATCGGCCAGGCTATCCATATCATGACGGCCCGCTACGCTATCGAGAATATACGACTCCAGCATGGTGTCGAAGGCGATACCACGCAGTTCAATACCGTAATTCTGCAACACGCCGCGATCGTATTTGAGGTTTTGCCCAACTTTACGGGCGCTTTCGCTTTCAAGCAGAGGCTTAAGTAATTCCAGTACGCGTTCACAGGTCAACTGTTCCGGGGCATCAATATAATCGTGCGCCACCGGCACATAGGCCGCGATACCCGGTTCGGTGGCGAACGAGAAGCCCACCAGCCGCGCGGAGTGGTTGTCCAGACTGTCCGTTTCGGTATCGAAGGCAAAGACCGGCGTTTTTTCAAGACGGGCAATCCACTCGGTGAGCGTTTTCTCATCCAGAATGGTGACATAGTTATCATAAGAGAGCGCCGCAACCGGTTCGTCAGGCTCTTCGTTGATCACGATGGTTTCCAGCGGTTTCGCCGCTGGTTTCGCGCCCTTCGCTTGCAGCCATTTACCGGCTTCGACATCTGCGGTCCAGCGCTTAAATTCATACTTCTTGAACAGATCGACCAGCACGTCAACGACCGGCTGTTTCACTTCAAGCTGATCGCATGTCAGTTCAAGCTCCACATCGGTTTTGATCGTGGCAAGCTGATAGGAGAGGTATGCCACCTCTTTATGTTCGGCAAGCTTAGCGGCCATGGTTTTGGCGCCCCGGAAACTCAGGCCAGCGATTTTTTCCGGTTCGGCAAACAGCGTACCCAGACCACCCAGGCCTTGCAGCAGGCCCTGCGCGGTTTTCTCGCCCACGCCAGGCACGCCCGGAATGTTATCCGAGGAATCGCCCATCAACGCCAGGAAATCGATAATCAACTCCGGCGGCACGCCGTATTTAGTGACCACTTCTTCCGGACCGAGAATAGTATTGGTCATGGTGTTAATCAGCGTAATGCCCGGAGTCACCAGCTGAGCCATGTCTTTATCGCCAGTGCTGATCAGCACCGGACGGCCCGCTTTTTCCGCTTCACGCGCCAGAGTGCCGATAACGTCATCCGCCTCTACGCCGGAGACCGCCAGTAGCGGCAGGCCCATGGCCTTGACCATGGCATGCAGCGGCTCTATCTGCGCACGAAGATCGTCAGGCATCGGCGGACGATGTGATTTGTAATGTTCGAACAGCTCATCACGAAAGGTTTTGCCTTTGGCGTCAAAAACCACCGCTGCGTGAGTCGGTTGATACTGCATTAACAGGCTACGCAGCATATTAAGTACGCCGTACATGGCCCCGGTCGGCTCGCCTGCGCTGTTGGTGAGCGGCGGGAAGGCGTGATAGGCCCGATACAGGTAAGAAGAGCCATCAACGAGGATAAGAGGATTTTCTGGGATCTGAACCATAATGTCCGTGCCTGATGTTTAAGTTATCCCTAAAGGATGCCATAGCTGGAAAAGAAATATGAATTTTTCAGACCAATATGCATGAAAGAATTAACGATCTTCGAGCTCTCTCGCAGGATCAACCTGTGGATAACTGTGTGGGCAAAAGTTTTTAGAATAAATGCATATATAAAAATCACGATCGGATAAATAGAAAAATTCAGTCATATCATACAATTATGGTAAATCATTGATCTAAGATATTTCCCTCTCGATCGTTTGATTATTGTGGATATAAAATATCGCAAACGTTGTTAAATCGCTGATAAATCCGGCGCTTTACGTAAATTCAAATACCGTAACGTTTCGGTTCGTCATCAAACCGGGATTTCTGATAAAATCCTCCGCTTGTGCGCATTTTCAGCGCACCGTTTCCGATAACTGCATGAATATAATCATTATGTCGAGATTGATTGCTGCGATAACGCTGTTTTTAAGTATCGCGCTGACTATTTTAGTAACGATTTTCTGCTCTGTGCCGATCATCCTCGCGGGGATGGTAAAGCTATTAGTGCCATTTCCCCCAGTCTGGCGAACAATCTCCGCTTTCTGCAATTTTATGATGTTTTGTTGGTGCGAAGGTCTGGCCGCACTGTTAAAACTGAATCCGCATTTAAAATGGGACATTGAGGGGCTGGAAGGCCTCAACAAAAAAAACTGGTATCTGCTCATTTGCAATCATTACAGCTGGGCCGATATTGTGGTGCTGTGTGTTCTGTTCCGCAAACACATCCCGATGAACAAATATTTCCTTAAGCAGCAGCTTGCCTGGATCCCGTTTATTGGTTTGGCTTGCTGGGCGCTGGATATGCCGTTTATGCGCCGCTATTCCCGCAGCTATTTACTGCGTCATCCAGAACGGCGCGGCAAAGACGTAGAAACCACCCGCCGTTCCTGTGAAAAGTTCCGCCATCATCCGACAACCATCGTCAATTTCGTTGAGGGTTCACGTTTTACTGAAGCAAAAAGCCAGCAAGTGCGCTCACCCTTTAAGCATTTGCTGCCGCCAAAAGCAGCGGGTATTGCCATGGCGCTTAATGTTCTGGGCTCGCAATTCGACAAGATGCTTAACGTCACGCTGTGTTATCCGGAAAATAATAAAACGCCCTTTTACGATATGCTGAGCGGTAAACTGACGCGTATTGTGGTGAGAATCGATTTATTACCGGTGGCGGATGAATTACACGGTGATTATGTCAACGATAAAAACTTCAAACGGCAATTCCAGCTCTGGCTTAATGCGCTCTGGAGCGAGAAAGACAATCAGCTTGAAGAGATAAAACAGCAATACAAAAAAGCCGGTCAGTGACCGGCTTTTTCATTGGCGTATTATTTCTTTTCGACCAGGAATTTCACGGTATCCGCATATTGCTGAACAAATGCGTCCATGTTGCTGGTATCCATACCCTGCGGGTTCAGCTGATATTTGCCGTTAACAAACATTGCCGGTACGCCACGCAACTGGAGATCGGCTGCCGCTTTTTCCTGCTGAGCGACCAGAGATTTCACCACGAAGCTGTTCCACGCGGCATCGTACTCTTCCCCTTTTACGCCGGCATCGATAAAGACTTTACGGATGTCGGCAACGGTCTGTACGGTTTGGGTTTTCTGAACGGCGTCAAACATCGGCGCAGTAATTTTATCTTCCACGCCCAACGCCATTGCGACCGCCCATGCCTGGGTCAGGTCTTTACCTAACGGTCCCAGGAATTCGACGTGGTACTTGGTCATTTTGGTGCCTTCCGGCAGTTTCTTTTTCACGTTATCGGAAACGTGGATCACTTCTTCAAACTGGTAGCAGTGCGGGCAATAGAATGAGAAAAACTCAAGCACTTGCGGTTCGCCGGCGACGGGTTTTTCGAGCGTAGTGTACTGTTTACCGTCGGTGATTTGGGCCGCTGATGCGCTAAAAGCCAGAATCATCCCCGCCAGCGCCAGTAATACTTTTTTCATCTTCAACTCTCTCCTGAATAGACAGATTAATACATCGGCGTTAACTGCAATGGGGGTTCGTTGAGAACCCGTACCTGCTCGTGAAATGTTGCCGTTTGCCTGCGCCAGTAATCTTCCTCTTCAAGCCAGGGGAAGTTACGAGGGAACGCAGGATCTTCCCAGCGTCGAATTAACCACGCCAGGTAATAAACCATCCGCATCGCGCGTAACGGTTCAATCAGAGTCAGCTCGCTCATATTAAAAGGATTAAATTCTTCATACGCCTCAATAATAGTTTCGAGCTGCATGCGCTGTTCGGCTTGATCACCATTTAACAGCATCCATAAATCCTGCACGGCGGGGCCGTTGCGCGCATCATCCAGATCGACGAACAGCGGCCCGTCGCGCCAGAGAATATTACCGGGATGGCAATCGCCATGTAACCGCAGCGTGGCTATATTTTCATCCCAGCGAGCGCGGACCGCATCGATCAGGGCATCTGTCGCGCTTAAAAAGTCGTCTTTCAACGCAGCGGGAACCAGAGGCGAGGCGGCCAGCAGGGTACGCGGTTCAAGAAGATATTCATTGATGCCAATCGACGGGCGATGCTGGAACAGCGCGCGACGGCCAACTTGATGGATGCGGCCCAGATAGCGCCCTACCCATTCCATTTGATCGAGATTATCGGTTTCATACTGGCGGCCGCCAAGGCTTTGAAAAACAGCGAAGCGATAGCCCTGATATTCAGGCAGTGTGGTACCGTTAAGTATCAACGGCGCAGCCAGCGGGATCTCATCGGCGGATAATTCCAGCGCAAAAGCATGTTCCTCGAGGATCTGCGCAGTCGTCCAGCGCTGCGGACGATAGAACTTCACGACATAGCGTTTACGATCTTCATCCTGAAACTGGTAAACACGATTTTCGTAGCTGTTCAACGGCGTTAGCCCGGAATCAACACGGATGCCCTGCTCAAATAAGGCATCCATTATGATGTCCGGGTGTAACGTCTGGAATGTAAAAGCGTTATCTGTCATTCCGTTATCCAAAAATACGGCTAATGCTTCAGAATATCATTCCGGCGGCGTATTGTTGGCTTCGCTTACATGCTTTTACTCTTTAATGACGCCGCGAGCGCGTAATAGTGCCGTTTTAAAATCCTCTTCGTAATCTTTTTTTAGTCCAGGAATGGCTTCGTCTTGCGCGGAGTCGCGCATTTTCAGGTGATATATCAAAATATCATCGCTGAGATCGGCCAGATCGCCGGTAAAACCTGACTCCTTCGCCAGTTTCTGCAAAAATTGCAGCAGATTAAGGTCGGGCTCTTTTTGCCAGGCTGGCTGAAGCAATTCGATAACTTCATTAAGACGTTTGCATTTCATAATGGCGCTCCTTTCTTTGAGAAAGACACGTTAACAGGGTCAAACCCACAATAAAAGAGGCGATATTTTGGCGAAACTAACAGGTGCAGTGCTGGCCGGCGGCCGGGCTACGCGAATGGGAGGCCAGGATAAAGGCCTGGTGCTGCTCAATGGCAAGCCGTTATGGCGACTTGTCGCGTCGCGTCTGCTGCCGCAGGTTGATAGCCTGGTGATTAGCGCCAATCGTAATATCGACCAGTATCAGCAAAGCGGTTTTAACGTGATTACTGATACGCTGGCTGATTTTCCGGGACCGCTGGCGGGAATGCTATCGGTCATGCAGGCAGTTGAAAGTGATTGGTTTTTGTTTTGCCCCTGCGATACGCCAAATATTCCTGCCGATGTCGTCTCGCGTTTGCAGGCTGCCATTAATGACGCGCCAGCTGCCTGGGTTAACGATGGACAGCGCGATCATCCCACGCTGTGCCTGGTAAACCGCTGCATTGCACCATTGCTGGAAGCGTATTTAGCCAGCGGCGAAAGACGTGTAATGGCATTCCTCAGGCAGGCCGGTGGCCATGCCGTGTTGTTTAATGACGGTGGGCACCACTTTGCTAACGTAAACACACCTGACGATCTCGCACAATGGCAGATGAAATGATGACGCCGATACTTGGCATTACTGGCTGGAGTGGAACCGGAAAAACTACGCTGCTGAAAAAGCTAATCCCCGCGTTAAACCAGCGCGGCATTCGTACCGGGCTGATTAAGCATACCCATCACAATATGGACGTCGATAAGCCTGGTAAAGACAGCTATGAGCTACGCAAAGCCGGTGCGTATCAGACGCTGGTCGCCAGCGCAGAACGTTGGGCGCTGATGACCGAAACCCCGGATGAAGCGCCGCTCGATCTGCATTATCTGGCAAGCCGTATGGATCACCGCACCCTGGATATTATTCTGGTGGAAGGCTTTAAGCATGAAGCGATCCCTAAACTGCTGCTATACCGGGAAGGAACGAAGCATAGCCTTGCCGCTCTGGTTTGCGATGAGTATGTCATTGCGCTGGTTACGGACATCACTATGCACCACAGTTTGCCGGTTATTGATATTAACGATGAGCAGCAAGTAGCTGATTTTATTGCGGACTGGTTGAAAAAGCAGTAACGGTAAGTCAGGCGGGCCGATGTTCATTCCGCCTGTTTTTTCTGGATAGCAGACAGCAAAAAGCCCATCCGTGAGGATGGGCTTCTGCGTTGTTTGATGCCTGGCAGTTCCCTACTCTCGCATGGGGAGACCCCACACTACCATCGGCGCTACGGCGTTTCACTTCTGAGTTCGGCATGGGGTC
>NZ_JACHZE010000010.1 GCF_014193285.1 Atlantibacter sp. RC6 | reverse complement strand
AAACCTCCGTCAGCTGTTTACCGTACTGTTATAACCTGTTACCCATGTGCCCGGTTTAAAGTGTTACCCATGTGACCGGTTCATACACGGCGAGCCCCCCTGGCCCGTTCGCGTACACTGGCGCCAGAGACTGACCCGAAAGCCCATGCGAACGGAACAATTCCACCAAACGGAACAATTCCACTAAACCCAGGCGAACGGAACCCTTCCACTGAACCCAGCCGAACGGAACAATTCCACTAAATCCCCCGATAACCAAAAAAAACGGCCCAAAGGACCGTTTTCTCTTTACTCAAAACTCTAAAGTTAATCCCGTCGCAACATACGGTAAATCAACAACACCACGATGGCACCCACCACCGCAACCAGGAAACTCTGTAAGTTAAAGCCCGTAACATCTCCGCCAATGCCGAAGAATGTCGCCAGCCAACCACCCACAACCGCACCCACTATCCCAAGCACACAGGTGAGGATAAATCCGCCCCCGTCTCTACCCGGCATAATGAACTTGGCAATCACACCTGCTATCAATCCAAAAATAATCCAGGACAAAATACCCATCGTTCGACTCCTTTTTCTTCGCTGAAAAACATCACCCACCCCTGGCGGGGTACTCGTATCGAAAGACAAATAAAGTATAGGCAACTTTTGGAAAAAGGTGAGGAAGGTCACACGCTTAATCGCCGTTTTGCCGATTTCCCCCTGGAATTTGTATTAAGTTTTTTGCCGCGTTGCCGATATTCTTGCCATCACTTTGTACAGAGCAGGGATCGGGGACGTGAGTACCTATAATGAGCAGTTTCTGAAACATCATCCGCTGGCTGTGTTGGGCGTTTTACGGGATTTGCATAAGAATCGCGTGCCGATCCGCATCTCCTGGGGCAGCCAGCAGTTGATCAGCCGCATTCTCGATGTGGACGCCAGCCAGCTGGTGATGGACTTCGGTAGCCAGAACTATGAAAACAAATCGGTGCAGGAAGCCAGCGATATCCAGATTTCCGCCGAGACCCAGGGCGCGAAGATTGAATTCAATTTGCCGCAACTCAACGCGGGCGATTATCAGAGTCTTCCGGCCTTCGTCACCCCGCTCCCCCCTTCGCTGTGGTTTGTGCAGCGCCGCGAATATTTCCGCATCCCCGCCCCGCTTTCACCGATTTTTTATTGCGAAGCCACGCTGAACAGCGGCAGCGCCTTTCGCTTTCGGCTGGCGGATTTGTCCCTCGGCGGTATGGGCGCGCTGGTTGACGGGCCGGTTCCCGAAGGGCTTCAGGAAGGGCAACTGTTTTCACAGGTGAAAATCGAACTGGGTGAATGGGGAACCTTTCACTTTGATATGCAGTTGCTCACCATTTCCGAACGCATGACGGTGAGCAATAAAAACGAGACGATTGTGACGCCCCGCCTGAGCTTCCGTTTTCTCAACATCAACCCGGCGGCGGAGCGGGAACTGCAACGGATTATCTTCGCGCTGGAGCGTATCGCGCGTGAAAAAGCCAATAAAGTCCGCTAATTACATCGCGTCCATGGCCTTCTGCATTTTCCAGATATAGCGGGGGGCCTGCGGCGACGGATGGTTTTTTTGCACATGCTCGACAAACTCATCCGGGCTGAGATCGTTAATCTTCTCAATCGCCTCTTTACGATCCGACGAGAAGGTGCGTAGCAGCGCGCCTGCGCCATTGGCATACGACACCATCAGCGCGTATTGCATGGTGGTGGGATCTTCAATGCCGTTTAACGCGCCGTGTTCGAGAATGCTCAGGTACGCCGTTCCCATGGAGATATTGCGCTCGGGGTTTTTCAGTTCGCTGGTGGATGGCTGCCCGCTCCAGCCCATATGGCGATACACATCGCGCCCGGAAGTGGAGGCTTTGAGCTGCATCAGCCCGATGGCGTTGGATTTACTCACCGCGTTGGGATTGCCGCCGGATTCAATGGCAATAATGGCGGTGATCAGACGCGGGCTGACGCCCCAGGCCGCGCCGGCTTTTTCGCTGATGGGATACCACTGCATGGCGCGTTTAACCGGCACTTCAGGGTCCCAGGGTTGACTCTTATAGTCGGGCGTTGAGGAACATCCTGCCAGAAACAGGACCAGTACAATCAGCCATTTAAAATTCACGCAAACTATCCTTTTTGTTTTGCCAAACCGGCATCAAAACTCCGTCGCGCTGGCGAACCGCGCAATAAACGACGGATGACAACCCTCAATGTTAGCGGCATGATAACCATTCTATGTAATAAATCAGCAAGGAAATGCCATGTCCCGCATCCATCTTATCGCTCCATCCGGCTATTGCATGGCGCAGGACGCCGCGCAACGCGGCGTGCAACGGCTCACCGAGGCGGGCCATCAGGTGAGCAATCAGGCCGTCATTTCCCGGCGTTTTCAACGGTTTGCCGGGGATGACGTGGCGCGTCTTCACGATATCAATCAGCTGGCGACCTTAACGAATTCCGATATCGTGCTGGCGGTGCGCGGCGGTTACGGTGTCACGCGTCTGCTGGAAAATATAGACTATTCCGCAATTGGCGCGCGCCAGCGCCGCAACCCGCTGGTAATTTGCGGGCACAGCGATTTTTCCGCCGTTCAACTCCAGTTGCTGGCCACCGAAAATGTCATCACGTTCTGCGGCCCCATGCTGGCGGGCAATTTTGGCGCGCCGCAGATGAACGCTTTTACGTGGGATCATTTCTGGCAGGCCGTGACCTCCCCGGAATTCACCCTGAACTGGCAAACCCGCGCGCCAGACTGCCAGGCCCGCGGCACGCTTTGGGGCGGCAACCTGGCAATGCTGTGCTCGCTGCTGGGCACCCCGTGGATGCCGGATATTGAAGACGGCATTCTGGTCGTGGAAGATATCAACGAACATCCGTACCGCATCGAACGGATGCTGTTGCAACTGCATCAGGCGGGGATCCTCAACCGGCAGCGTGCTCTGGTGCTCGGCAGCTTTAGCGCCAGCCAACCCAACGATTACGATAACGGCTACGATCTGGATGCCATGATCGACGCCCTGCGCCAGCGTCTGGCGATCCCGGTGATACCCGGTCTGGATTTTGGCCACGAGCAGCGCACCGTGACGCTGCCGTTGGGGGCCACGGGTAGCCTGATTTGTGACGCCAGTCAGGTGTCACTGACCATCAAAGGTCATCCCGTTGTGAATAATTCAGGAAATAATCATTCACATCGTTAATTAGTCCCTCATTCGCGGCCTAATTGTGGTATACCAAAATAGACCCGGCGGCGTTGCGCCGCCTTGATAACAGCATGATGAAGGAGAACGATAACGTTGGACGGCGGGGCGATTTTTAGTCTGTTTATTCTGGGTTCGGTACTGGTTACCTGTAGCATTTTATTAAGTTCATTTTCTTCCCGTCTCGGTATCCCTATTCTGGTTATCTTTCTCGCCATCGGCATGCTGGCAGGCATTGATGGCGTCGGCGGCATTCCTTTCGATAACTACCCTCTCGCCTACCTGATCAGTAACCTGGCGCTGGCGGTGATCCTGCTGGACGGCGGGATGCGCACCCAGGCGAGCTCGTTTCGCGTGGCGCTGGGCCCGGCGCTGTCGCTGGCAACCGTCGGGGTGTTGATCACCTCGGGGCTGACCGGCATGGCGGCGGCGTGGCTGTTCGGCCTGCCGATCATGGAAGGCCTGCTGATTGGCGCGATTGTTGGTTCGACGGATGCGGCGGCGGTGTTCTCCCTGCTCGGCGGCAAGGGGCTGAACGAGCGTGTGGGGGCGACGCTGGAAATTGAATCCGGCAGCAACGACCCGATGGCGGTTTTCCTGACCATCACGCTGATTGAGATGATCCAGCACCACACCGGCACGCTGAGCTGGATGTTCGCCTGGGAAATCGTCCAGCAGTTCGGGCTCGGTATTATCGTCGGTCTGGGCGGCGGCTACCTGCTGTTGCAGATGATTAACCGTATTTCCATGCCCCAGGGGTTGTATCCGTTGCTGGCGCTCAGCGGCGGCATCATGATCTTCGCCATTACCACAGCGATGGACGGCAGCGGCATTCTGGCGGTATACCTGTGCGGGTTCCTGCTCGGCAACCGCCCGATCCGCAACCGCTACGCTATTCTGCAAAACTTTGACGGTCTGGCCTGGCTGGCGCAGATCGGCATGTTCCTGGTGCTGGGCCTGCTGGTAAACCCGTCGGATTTGCTGGCAATCGCCATTCCGGCGCTGCTGCTGTCGCTGTGGATGATCCTGTTCGCCCGTCCGCTGTCGGTGTTCCTGGGCCTGCTGCCGTTCCGCGGCTTTAATCTGCGCGAGCGAATTTTTATTAGCTGGGTGGGGCTGCGCGGCGCGGTGCCGATCATTCTGGCCGTGTTCCCGATGATGGCGGGCCTTGAGAACTCGCGGCTGTTCTTTAACGTGGCGTTCTTTGTGGTGCTGGTGTCGCTGCTGTTGCAGGGCACGTCCCTGAGCTGGGCGGCTAAAAAAGCCAAAGTGGTGGTGCCGCCGGTGGGCGTGCCGATTTCCCGCGTCGGGCTGGATATCCATCCGGAAAACCCGTGGGAGCAGTTTGTTTATCAGCTCAGCGAAGAGAAGTGGTGTGTGGGCGCGGCGCTGCGTGATTTGCATATGCCGAAACAGACCCGCATCGCGGCGCTGTTTCGCAATAATCAGTTGCTGCACCCTAACGGCGGGACCCGGCTTCAGGAAGGCGATATTCTGTGCGTGATTGGCCGCGAGCGTGATTTACCGGCGCTCGGTAAGCTGTTCAGCCAGTCGCCGCCGGTGGAGCTGGACCAGCGCTTCTTCGGCGACTTTATCCTCGAAGCCAGCGCCAAATTCGCCGATGTGGCGTTTATTTATGGTCTGGAAGCCAAAGAGGCGGATGACGCCCAGCAAACTATCGGCGAGATGATGCTGGCGCAGCTCGGCGCCGCGCCGGTGGTGGGCGATCAGATTGAGTTTGCCGGGATGACCTGGACCGTGGCGGAGAAAGAGGATAACCAGATCCGCAAAGTGGGCCTGCGGGTGCCGGAACCCGAGGCGGAGTGATCCGCCCCGGCGCGTGACTACTGAGTAACCACCGGCACGCGCGGCGCGAGCGCGCACATCAGTTCATACCCTACGGTGCCCGAGGGCGCGGCCACATCATCGATTTTGATGTGGTCGCCCCACAGTTCCACCGAACTGCCGATGCCCGCCTGCGGGCACGGCGTTAAGTCCACTGTCAGCATATCCATTGACACCCGGCCCACCAGCTGGGTGCGCACGCCATCCACCATTACCGGCGTACCGGTCGGCGCCTGGCGCGGGTAACCGTCGGCATAGCCGCAGGCCACGACGCCGATACGCTGCTCGCCGCTGGCCTTGTACAGGCTGCCATAGCCCACCGTATCCCCTGCCTTGAGGTTCTGAATGCCGATGATTTCGCTGTTAAGCGTCATCACCGGTTTAATGCCTGACGTGGCGACATCGCGCCACTGCCCGCTCGGCGACGCGCCATACAGCACAATCCCCGGACGCACCCAGTCAAAATGCGCCTCCGGGTGCCACAGCGTGGCGGCGGAGTTGGCGAGCGAACGCGGGCTGTCGAGCCCTTCCGCCGCCTGCTCGATGCGCGCCAGCGGTTCGGCAATGCCGTCCGGGTGTTCGGCGTCAGCGAAATGCGCCATCAGGGTCAACTGGCCGACGTTTTTTAACTCGCGCAACTGCCGCCATACCGTCTGGACCCGCTCCGGCGTAAAGCCCAGCCGGTTCATCCCGCTGTTGATTTTAAGATACACATCGATGGGCGCGTTCAGCCGGGCATTGGCCAGCACTTTTACCTGCCAGTTACTGTGCAGGCTGGTGGTTAAACGGTAGCGGTCAAACAGCGCCAGCTCATCGGCATGGAAAAACCCTTCCAGCATCAGAATCGGGCCTTTCCAGCCGCGTTCACGCAGTAAAATCGCCTCTTCAATATTGAGCATCGCGAAGCCGTCGGTGCCGGAAAGGCCTGACCAGACGCGGTCAAGACCGTGTCCATAGGCATTCGCTTTGACAACCGACCACACCCGGGAATGGGGTGCGGCTGAGCGCACCACCTGAAGATTTTGCCGCAATGCTTGCAAATCGAGACGCGCGACAATTGGACGAGCCATGTCTACTCCTGTGTTATTGGTGCGCCCCGTGTAAACGATGGGATGACGTTGGGCGGAATCCGGAGGAGTAACGCGCCACGCCAAGATCGTCAAAAGGAATCGCCGGGGTGCGCCCGGAAATCAGATCGCTGATCAACTGGCCGGAGCCGCAGGCCATGGTCCAGCCCAGGGTGCCGTGCCCGGTATTCAGCCATAAATTCTTATACGGGGTACGCCCGACAATCGGCGTGCCGTCCGGCGTCATGGGCCGCAGCCCGGTCCAGAACGTGGCTTGTTCTACATGCCCGCCGCGCGGATAGAGATCGCGTACCACCATTTCAAGGGTTTCGCGGCGCGGTTGCAGCAGTGCAGTATTGAAGCCGACAATTTCCGCCATGCCGCCCACCCGGATACGGGAATCAAAACGGGTAATGGCGATTTTGTAAGTCTCATCGAGAACCGTCGACATCGGCGCCCCGCTCTCTTCGGCGATGGGTATCGTCAGAGAGTAGCCCTTCAAAGGATAGACCGGAATATCGACTATGCCCTTGAGCATCGCGGTGGAATACGAGCCAAAGGCCATGACATAGGCGTCGGCTTTGACCACTTCCTGGCCGCACTGGACGCCGTAAATCTGGTTACCTTCATACAGCAGGCTGTCTACCGGGGTGTTATAACGGAATACCACGCCCGCGTCGGCGGCCATGCGCGCCAGCCGCTGGGTGAATAGCTGGCAATCGCCGGTTTCATCATTCGGCAGTTGTAAACCGCCGGTCAGCTTATGCGCCACATCCGCCAGCGCCGGTTCCACTTCCGCCAGCCGATGGGATTCCAGCAATTGATACGGCACGCCCGCGTCTTCTAACACCGCGATATCCTTTGCCGCGCTTTGATACTGCTGTTCAGTGCGGAACAGTTGCAGCGTACCGCCCTGCCGCCCTTCATAAGCGATGCCAGTACTGGCGCGCAGCGCTTTCAGGCAGTCGCGGCTGTATTCCGCCAGACGCACCATCCGGCCTTTGTTTTCCATGTAGTGGCGGGTATCGCAGTTACGCAACATCTGCCACATCCACTTAAGCTGAAAGCTGGAGCCGTCGAGGCTGATTGCCAGCGGCGCATGGCGCTGGAACATCCATTTGATGGCTTTCAGGGGTACGCCCGGCGCGGCCCAGGGGGCAGCGTAACCCGGCGAGATCTGCCCGGCGTTGGCCGCGCTGGTTTCCAGCGCCGCATCCGGTTCTCTGTCAATGACGGTGACGTCATGACCCTGCTGACGTAAATACCAGGCGCTGGTCACTCCCACCACGCCACTTCCCAGCACAACGACTCGCATATCCACTCCGATTTAACCGAAAGAATAATCTTCTGATTACAAATTGATAACTCAGAAGAAAATATTATTCAACATAGGCTTTTTTTATGGTGACTGACCTCACATCTCTCCCAGCCAGCACAGGATGCTGGAAAATAGCATCTCCTGCTTCGGCGCAAAATTCTGCAAGATAAAATGCTAATGCCGGACGGCAAATCCCCTGTTCTGGATCACTAAATCGCGGAGAAAAAAATTTCGTTAAGCCACGGATTTTTCCGCTGTGTTCTATGCTTTGTAGGTAAGGTTCCCCGCGCAGAGGGTTCCGCCAACAATGAGGGCGCGCTGATGGCTATTATTGATTCCGAAACAAGGGATTCCCGTCGCCTGAGCGATGGGCCAGACTGGACGTTCGATCTACTGGATATCTATCTCGCTGAAATCGATAGAGTGGCGAAGCTGTACCGGCTCGACACCTACCCGCATCAAATTGAAGTCATCACCTCCGAACAGATGATGGACGCCTATTCCAGTATCGGGATGCCGATTAATTATCCCCACTGGTCATTTGGTAAAAAGTTCATCGAGACCGAAAGGCTGTACAAGCACGGCCAGCAGGGTCTGGCCTATGAGATTGTCATCAACTCTAACCCCTGTATCGCCTACCTGATGGAAGAGAACACCATTACCATGCAGGCGCTGGTGATGGCCCACGCCTGTTACGGGCATAACTCGTTCTTCAAGAATAACTATTTGTTCCGCAGCTGGACCGATGCCAGCTCGATTGTCGATTACCTGATCTTTGCCCGCGGTTATATTACCGAGTGCGAAGAGCGCTATGGCGTGGATGAAGTGGAGCGGCTGCTGGACTCCTGCCACGCCCTGATGAACTACGGCGTGGACCGCTACAAACGCCCGCAGAAAATTTCGCTCCAGGAGGAGAAAGCGCGCCAGAAAAGCCGCGAAGAGTACCTGCAAAGCCAGGTGAATATGCTGTGGCGCACCCTGCCGCGCAGAGAAGAGGAAAAAGCGGTAGAAATTGCGCGCCGCTACCCCTCCGAGCCGCAGGAGAACCTGCTCTATTTTATGGAGAAGAACGCGCCGCTGCTGGAGCCATGGCAGCGCGAGATCCTGCGCATCGTGCGCAAGGTCAGCCAGTATTTTTACCCGCAGAAACAGACCCAGGTGATGAACGAAGGCTGGGCGACGTTCTGGCATTACACCATCCTGAATCATCTCTATGACGAAGGGAAAGTGACCGAACGTTTTATGCTGGAATTCCTGCACAGCCACACCAATGTGGTGTTCCAGCCGCCGTATAACAGCCCGTGGTATAACGGCATCAACCCGTATGCGCTGGGTTTTGCTATGTTCCAGGACATCAAGCGCATCTGCCAGTCGCCGACGGAAGAAGACCGCTACTGGTTCCCGGATATCGCCGGTGCGGACTGGCTGGATACGCTGCACTTCGCGATGCGCGATTTTAAAGACGAGAGCTTTATTAGCCAGTTCCTGTCGCCGAAAGTGATGCGTGATTTCCGTCTGTTCACCGTGCTGGATGACGATCGCAATAATTATCTGGAAATTTCCGCTATCCATAACGAAGAGGGCTACCGCGAAATTCGCAACAAACTGTCATCGCAATACAACCTGAGTAATCTGGAACCCAATATTCAGGTATGGAATGTCGATTTGCGCGGTGACCGTTCGTTAACCCTGCGTTATATCCCGCATAACCGCGCGCCGCTGGATAAAGGCCGCCGGGAAGTGCTGAAGCACGTGCACCGCCTGTGGGGATTTGACGTGATGCTGGAGCAGCAGAACGAAGACGGTAGTGTGGAACTGTTGGAGCGCTGCCCGCCGCGTATGAATACCCTGTAAATTAACGCTTCCATTCAACCTGGTGGCGACGTTGCGTCGCACCAGGTTTTTTTAATTTTTGCGCCAACAATTTATAACCATCCGTAATGTATCAGCTTTTCACCTCTGTTTTTATGATAGGAACCCCCTATATCAACGATAGGCAAAACTTTATAAATATATTTTCGGGGGTAACTAGAATTTTTACCATCAACACGGATTATTCGTTAGCTAATGATTAGCGTTGACACAGCTTTACAGAGCAAAACACCTCATCAGGATGATGCCTTCACATGGATTGCACGGTGAGCACTGCAACACACAACAACAGGAGTGTATTTCCCCATCTGGCTACACCCGCAGAAGGAAAATAATATGATCATGCTATTACCTTTACTGAAAGTGTTAATAGTCATTACGGTGTTGTTCGGTCTCTGGATGTTATTAGGCGGTACCGTACTTTTTGCCTTTGTGTCGGTGCTTATTACCGGCTTATTGTTAATTAGACAACATAACATCATCTAGACCCCGCCTGGTTCCTCTCGGGCACAAAAAAAGCCCCTCTGCCTGAGCGCCAGAGGGGCTAATCTTTAGGTACGTCTGTTTTTACGCGTTGTTATTCAAAATCAGTTGGCCATTGCTGTCCAGGGGAATGGTTTCGCCGGGCTGTTTGTCCATGCGGATTTTGCCCTGCTGATCGCCGATTTTGTAGGTCACGTCATAGCCGATCATCTTCTCAGACTTGTCATAGACCGTCTGGCAGCGCTGTTGCGTGGTGGTGTAGGTATCGCGATCCTGCATGACGCCCTGGATCTGGTTGCCGGCATAGCCGCCGCCCAGCGCGCCCGCGACCGTGGCGATATCTTTGCCGCGTCCGCCGCCGAACTGATGGCCAATCACACCGCCTGCCACCGCACCCAGTACTGACCCGGCAATACGGTTTTCATCCTGCACCGGACGACGGTGCGTTACGGTAACGTTGCGACACTCTTTACGCGGCGTTTTAACCGTTTCCTTGATCGGCGTGGCGGACACCACCTGCGCATACTTAGGCGCAGGATTGAATACATTTAAGCTGGCTACTGCAGCCACACCCAGCGCGGCTGCGACGCCAATCCCTATACCCGCTAACATTGATTTGTTCACAGGACATCCTCCTGGCTGTGTTATTCATAACAATTGTGCAACCAGATGTAAGGGGAAAACATCAGACGAAGGAGCAAAAGCGAGCAGTAACTGGATTTTGCAGGGGGTTTCAGAGGAGTCCGAGGTGACTTAAGGCAAATTTTCCTGATTAACGCCGGGTCCCTCCCGGCAGGCGGGAGGGACCGAACGATTAATGCAGCTTCAGGCGTGGGCGGATCACCCGGTTGATACTGCCTACCAGCATCATCAGGCCGGTTTTGATGTAGCCGTGCAGGGCTATCTGGTGCATACGGTACAGCGAGATATACACAAAGCGCGCGATACGCCCTTCCACCATCATCGAGCCGCGCATCAGGTTACCCATCAGGCTGCCCACGGTGGAGTAATTAGAAAGCGATACCAGTGAACCGTGGTCTTTATAGACGTAGTTCTTGAGCGGCTTACCCTTGTACTTGGCCAGAATGTTGTCCAGCGCCAGGGAGGCCATCTGGTGCGCGGCCTGGGCGCGCGGCGGTACGAATCCGCCTTCCGGACGGGCGCAGGAAGCGCAGTCGCCAATAGCGAAAATATCCGCATCACGGGTGGTTTGCAGCGTTGGCTCGACCACCAGTTGATTGATGCGGTTGGTTTCCAGGCCGCCGATATCCTTCATAAAGTCCGGCGCTTTGATGCCTGCGGCCCAGACCATCAGGTCCGCTTTGATAAATTCGCCCTCTTTGGTATTCAGACCATCGGCTTGCGCGCTGGTGACCATGGTGTTAGTCAACACGCGCACGCCCAGTTTGGTCAGTTCGCTGTGCGCGGCGCTGGAAATGCGCGGCGGCAGCGCCGGAAGGATGCGTTCACCCGCTTCCACCAGCGTGACGTTAAGCGCCTCGTTGGTTAAGCCCTTGTAACCGTAGCTGTGCAGTTGCTTCACCGCGTTATGCAGCTCCGCCGACAGTTCAACGCCGGTCGCCCCGCCGCCGACAATCGCGATGTTCACTTTGCCGCTGGCGCCGAGGTTGGAGGAGTATTTCAGAAACAGGTTGAGCATTTCCTGATGGAAACGCCGCGCCTGATGCGGGTTATCCAGGAAAATACAGTGCTCTTTCACGCCCGGGGTGTTGAAGTCGTTAGAGGTGCTGCCCAGCGCCATCACCAGCGTGTCATAGGCCAGTTTGCGTTCCGGCACCAGCAGTTCGCCCTTCTCGTCGCGCAGCTCCGCCAGGGTGATGGTTTTGCTTTCGCGATTAATGTCTACCACCGATCCCAACTGGAACTGGAAATGGTGGTTACGGGCGTGGGCCAGATAGCTTAGCGCATCCACGCCTTCGTCGAGGGAGCCGGTCGCCACTTCGTGCAGCAGCGGTTTCCACAGATGGCTGTGATTGCGATCCACCAGGGTGATTTTGGCTTTTTTACCGCGACCCAGCTTTTTACCCAACTGCGTCGCCAGCTCCAGCCCGCCAGCACCGCCGCCGACAATCACAATCTTTTTCAATGGTGTAGTCAACGTGACCCCCTTAAATTATTAACCAATTGTTAATTAAAAGTTATCCAAATAGCTTTTAATTAACAAAGGGTTACCCGCATTTCTTCATCCTGTTGACCAAAGAATAACATGAACGGGTCAATGGTCATACCAAATTTGATGTGAATCAATTTTTCTGCCGAAAACTTCAACAAAAAGGGCCAGCACCTGGCTGACCCGTTAACATTTTGACCGCTGCATCGCTTATCCGAGGCTTTTAAACGCCTTGATGCGCTGCAAATGGGGCGAAATGTTTTTAAATTTGTGGGTCTGTTGCTCGTCCCAGACAATTTCGTAATACGGCAGCAGCACCTGAGCCGAACGCTGGCTGTCAAGCGCTTCGTCGTTACGGGATAACAGCACCAGGCAGCGGTCGCGGTTTTTCTCGCGGAAGTTCTCCACGCATTTGGTGGCGATGTCCTGGTACTCTTCCGGGCGGTCGATCTTCCCTTCCATATTTTCATAGGGGAACAGATTCGGGTTGAAGATGGCCTGGCGGATATCGCACAGGAACCCTACCCGCTCCGCCCAGTAGCCGCCGAGCCCAACGCCGCAAATCAGCGGCCGGTCATCCGCATTTAACTGTAGCATCTTGTCCACTTCACGCAGCAGATGTTGCATGTCGTGTTTGGGGTGCAGCGTGCTGTAGCTGATCAGCCGCACATCCGGATCGATAAATTGCAGTTGCAACACTTTTTCATGGTTACCCGGACTACTGGAGTCGAAACCGTGTAAATAAATTATCATCGTGACCTCACCCTGCCGCTTACCGATAAACGATTACAGCCCTGCTTTATGGGCCTGCCAGCGCTCATGCTGCGCTTCCAGCTCGCGATTCACCTGCTTCCAGCGCGCTGAGGCAAGCAGTTCGCTGCGTGAAAATGAACCTTTATGATACAAATGCGTAACACGTTCAGCATTGATCGGCGACAGGTTATCTAACACGCTAACCGCGCCTTCACGATTATTACAAACCAGGATCATGTCGCAGCCGGCGTCCAGCGAGGCCTGGCCGCGCTCGGCATAGCTGCCCATAATCGCCGCGCCCTCCATGGAGAGATCGTCGGAGAAAATCACCCCGTCAAAGCCTAACTCGCCACGCAGCACCGTTTTCAGCCAGTGCGGCGAGCCGCTGGCCGGACGGTCATCCACCTCCGGATAAATCACATGGGCAGGCATGATGGCGTCGAGTTTGTTATCGAGGATCAGGTTTTTGAAGATCGCCATATCGCGGCTGCGGATCTCCTCTTCCGGACGAGGATCGCGCGGCGTCTCTTTATGCGAGTCCGCCAGCACAGCACCGTGGCCGGGGAAATGTTTGCCGGTGGTTTTCATCCCGGCGCTGTGCATCCCGTCGATAAACTGCTCCGCGACGCGCAGGGCAATTGCCGGATCGGCATGGAATGAACGCTCGCCGATGGCGGCGCTGAGGTGACCAAGATCGAGCACCGGCGCGAAGCTGATGTCGATATCCATGGCGATCATTTCGCTGGCCATCAGCCATCCGGCGTCAAACGCCCGTTTCGCGCCCTCTTCCTCGCCATACAGTTCGGCGAAGGATTGCGCCGCAGGCAAGCGGGTAAAGCCTTCGCGAAAACGCTGGACGCGCCCGCCCTCCTGGTCCACTGCCACCACCAGACGATGACGGGACGCCGCGCGGATTTGCCGCACCAGTTCGCGCAACTGCGCCGGATCGTGGTAATTGCGGGTAAACAAAATCAGCCCGCCCACCAGCGGATGGTTTAAAATCTCGCGCTCTTCGGCATCCAGCTCAAAGCCCGCCACATCCAACATTACTGGTCCCACATCAACCTCCGGTTAATTATTTTTAAGCCTGTTCCAGGCGTCATTAGCAAGTGTAATAAACTGGCTATCGCGCGTTTGCCAGAAATGGCGCTCGTACCAGCCCGCCATCAGAGCCATGGTCCAGGGCCGCCAGCGCGCAACCTGTAAACCCAGTTGCCGGGCGTCAAGCGCGGCGCGCTGCGCATAGTCGCCGATCAGGGTTTGTCGTTGGTGTTCATCCAGACTGGCGGCGGCGATTTCCAGCGCCACATCGCCGTCTCCGGCGTATTCCCAGTCAATCAGCCGTAGCTGGCCTGCACTGCGTACCATATTACCCGCATGGAGATCCATATGCAGCGGCGCGAGGCGCAGTGGACGCGGTTCGCCCTGCGCGCGCAGGCGCTGCAAAGTACGCAACCATAGCGGCGTACGCCGGGCCGGGTCGCTCTGCTGCCAGTAGCTCATCAGCAGCGGCAACAGTTGAATACGCCAGCCGAATCGTCTGTGCTGATGGAGAGTATACAGTAACGCGGCCAGCTCCCCCGCATCTGCCAGGGTTTCGACCACCTCGCCGCGGATAAATTCGCTCACCAGCCAGCCGTTGCCCAGCGCGTACGGTTTTGGCCCGAGGCCGGGCGTGAGACGCTTAAGAGCACGATAATGGCGGCGCAGGCTGACGCCGGATTGCAGATTACCGATGTCGCGCCGGGCCACCAGCGGGACGCCAGCCCATTCGAGGCGCAGGCTCTGGCCGCTGGAGCCGGGAAGCGCAAAAACAGAACCGGCGGCCTGAGCCGCCGGAAATCTGGATTGAAGCAAGGCGTTTAATGCCGCATCACTGGATTTGGGAAACCGCACCTTTACCTGACCAGATAATTTCGCCGGTTTGCACCAGCATCAGTTGCATTTGCAGGGTCGGCGCGCCGACGTTGCCGCTTGCGCTGGTATACAGCACATAGTGCGCACCCACATTACGGGCAATGCCGATCGCTTTACTGCGCGTCCCTAAGCTGTCCTGCGGAGAGAGGCCAAGCTGCTGCTTCGACATCGACAGTTGCTGCGCGGAGACCAGGGTAAAGGTGTTGTTGTTCGCCAGCGCATTGCGCAGCGCTTCGGTGGCGGGGCCGGTTTGCAGCGAACCGTTGGTGCGGTTGTTGACCGAATCCACCAGCAGCACGCTGCCTGCATTCACGCCGCCCGCCTGCAACATTTTGCCAACCATCGGTTGCACCGCGCCGCTCCAGTCGTACTGACGCACTTTCGGCTCGGCCGGGGTCGGTTCCTGATGTTCAATCGGCCCCGGTTGCGATGGCACTGACGGTACCGACGGCACGGTCGGCACCGGCTGAGGCGTCGGTACCGGTTGCTGTGGCGCAGGTGTGGCCTGATCCACCGGCGCAGGCTCCTGTTGCCCGCGCATGACACACCCGGAAAGTATTAACGCTACTGTCGCCAGCAGCCAAAAACGAGGCATTGCCCTCATTAATATCACCCCTTATAACCAGAGATAGAGTCGAACCTGGCTGGCGCCCAGAAACGGCGACGCCGCATTCAGCACGATACGGCTGTGCGCAGGTATAATTACCGTGGCGGACTTATCCAGTGGATGCAATTCCAGTCCGCTCTCTTCGTACCAGTAAAATTGATAGTTCAGCGTTACGGGCACATCCTTTTCATTGTAAAGCGTACTGGCGGCGACGAGCTTGCCTGATTGACTGGATAATTCTGGTTTTTCAGCCATTACGCCTGCCGCCATCACCGACGTCTCCATCACCAGCGTTTGCCGTTCGCTCACCGGAATTTCCGGGCGCGAACTGCACCCTGCCAGCACCATCAGAGAACACAATGCCAGAAGGCACGCACGCTTCATATTACAGGCCTTTATGGGAGAGCATCGGCCCCAGCGCGCGTCCGCCCAGCAGGTGCATGTGGATATGGTAAACTTCCTGCCCGCCGTGACGATTACAGTTCATGATCAGACGGTAGCCGTCTTCGGCAATGCCTTCCTGTTCGGCGATTTTAGCCGCCACGGTTAACATGCGGCCCAGCGCCTGCTCGTGTTCCGCAGTGACGTCATTGACGGTGGGTATCAAAATATTAGGAACGATTAAGATATGGGTGGGGGCTTGTGGAGAGATATCGCGGAACGCGGTAACCAGCTCATCCTGAAACACCACGTCGGCTGGGATCTCGCGACGAATAATTTTACTAAAAATAGTTTCTTCAGCCATGACCGTATCCTTATTTAACGCTGCGTCGGTATTAAGCGCAGTAAACGAGTAATTCTCTGTGCTTTCAGTATATCACTCCCACTGATTGCCACAAATCAAACACTGGTTTTAATCAATAGCTTGCGTGGTGTTCAGCGGGGGAAATCGGTTTGTTTCGCCGTCTCGTCAGCAAAACAAACCGCATGATTACGCGCTGAGAGACGCCATATCGATCACGAAGCGGTATTTTACATCGCTTTTCAGCATCCGCTCGTAAGCTTCGTTGATCTCCTGAATATTAATTACTTCCACATCGGAAACGATGCCTTTTTCCGCGCAGAAATCCAGCATATCCTGCGTCTCCGCTATCCCGCCAATGCAGGAACCCGCCACGGAACGGCGGCCCAGGATCAACGGCACGGTGTTAACGTAGGGTTGCAGTTCGCCCAGCAGGCCGACAAATACCAGCGTGCCGTCGAGCGTCAGCGTCGACAGATAAGGATTAATGTCATGGGTATAGGGCACCGTGTCGATAATCAGATCGAACTGGTTTTTCACCTGTTCCATATGTGACGGATCGGTGGAAATAATCACGTGATGGGCTCCGAGCCGACGCGCATCCTCTTCTTTTCCCGGCGAGCGGGTAAACAGTGTGACCTCCGCGCCCAGCCCGTTCGCCAGCTTGAGCGCCATATGCCCTAACCCGCCGAGACCGACCACCGCCACTTTGCTACCCGCGCCGATATTCCAGCGTTTGAGCGGCGACCAGGTAGTGATGCCCGCGCACAGCAACGGTGCGGCACCCTTTAAATCCAGGCCCTCCGGAATACGCAGCACAAAATCTTCGCTGGCGAGAATGGCCTGCGAGTACCCGCCAAAGGTAGGACGATGGTCGAAGCGATCCTGGCCGTTGTAAGTCTGGATATTGCCTTCTTCGCAGTACTGCTCCAGCCCCTGCCGGCACGGATTGCACTCGCGGCACGAATCCACCATACAGCCGATACCCGCCAGATCGCCGGGTTTGAATTTGGTGACGTTATCGCCCACGGCGGTAACCCGGCCAATAATTTCATGGCCCGGCACCAGTGGATACTGACTGAAGCCCCAGTCGTTACGGGCCTGATGAAGATCGGAGTGGCATACGCCGCAATACAGGATCTCCAGCGTCACGTCATCGGGGCGCGGCGTGCGGCGTTCAACCTGAAAAGGTGCTAAAGGTTCGGTGGGGGAAAGCGCTGCATAACCTGAAACTTTCATCTTCGTTCTCTCTCGCTGTGAACAGACCTATTCACTGTAGACCCG
Organism: Atlantibacter sp. RC6; assembly: GCF_014193285.1. Lineage (GTDB taxonomy): Bacteria > Pseudomonadota > Gammaproteobacteria > Enterobacterales > Enterobacteriaceae > Atlantibacter. The sequence goes on along the minus strand of NZ_JACHZE010000010.1, from coordinate 159,132 downwards.
CCCTCTGCTGATAACCACCTGGCGAGGGTTATCCCCATTTCCGGAATTCCGTTTCAAATCCTTTCTTACATTTGTTTACAGCAATACCGCAAATGAATATAGTTCTCATTTCTATTCGTATCCCTAAATTTTTTATCACAACACACTCTGCTCCCCGTCCAGGAGCCAACCGGGCCGGGCGGCAATTTTTGCGTCTTTTATTAAGGATTAATCATGCCGTTAGTTTGTCATACCAGGAAAAATGCTCTTCCGCACCGCTCGTTACTGGCGATGTGCATTTGCGCCGCCCTGCCGGTGAGTACCGCGTTGGCTGCGCCGCAGTCTGAAGATACCGTGCTGGTTGAGGCTTCCGCAGATAGCGGCCCGGCTGAAGAGAGCCAGGACTACAGTGTTAAAACCACCGCAGCCGGGACAAAAATGCTGCTGGTGCAGCGCGATATCCCGCAGTCTGTCAGCGTGGTTAGCAAACAGCGGATGCAGGATCAGCAGCTGCAATCGCTGGGCGATGTGTTATCCAATACCACCGGCATTAGCGCATCGGTTGCCGACTCCGATCGTGTTTCCTATTACTCGCGCGGCTTCCTGATCGATAACTATATGGTGGACGGCATTCCCACCTTCTTCGAAACCCGCTGGAACCTGGGCGATGCCCTGTCCGACACCGCGCTGCTTGAGCGTGTGGAAATCGTGCGCGGCGCCACCGGTTTAATGACCGGGCCGGGCAACCCCTCCGCTGCGGTAAACATGGTGCGTAAACACGCCGACAGCCGGGAGTTTACAGGCAATGTATCGGCAGAGTACGGCAGTTGGGATAAACAGCGCTACGTTGCCGATGTGCAGTCGCCGCTGACCGATGATGGCAGAATTCGTGGCCGCATGATCGCGGGATACCAGAACAACGACAGCTGGCTGGATCGTTATAACAATGAGAAGAAATTCTTCTACGGCGTGCTGGACGTTGATTTAACCGCGATGACCAGCTTCTCCGTAGGCTATGAATATCAGGACATCAACGTCGATAGCCAGACCTGGGGCGGCCTGCCGCGCTGGTATACCGACGGTAGCCTGGTGGGCCATAACAAACACGACAGCACCGCGCCTAACTGGGCTTACAACGATAAAGACTTCAACAAAGTGTTCGCGACCCTGAAGCAGCGTTTCGAGAACAACTGGGAACTGACCCTTAACGCCACCCACACCGAAATGAATCTCGACAGTAAGGCGCTGTATCTGGATGGCCTGGTGGATAAATCCACCGGCATGATGGAAAGCTACTATGGCGCGAGCTATCCGGTAGTGGGTGGGACTGGCTATAACACCGGCAAGCGTAAAGTGGATGCGCTGGATCTGTACGCCAGTGGGCCGTATGAGCTGTTGGGGCGTCAACATCAGTTAATGGTCGGCGCGAACTACAGCAAACAGCATAACCGCTATCTGAACAGCTGGGCTAACATCGGTCCGGACGATCTGGGCAGCTACTATGACTACAACGGCAACTTCCCGGAAACCCAGTGGGGCGACCTGGCAGTGGCCCAGGATGATAAAATCCATATCAAATCGGCTTATACCGCAACCCGTATCTCGCTGGCCGATCCGCTGCACCTGATTGTCGGCGCGCGCTACACCAAGTGGAGCAGTGACACCCTGACCCAGAATATCGAGAAAAACAACACCACCCCCTATGCGGGTCTGGTCTTCGATATCAACGAAAACTGGTCAACCTACGCCAGCTACACCTCTGTGTTCCAGCCGCAAACCGTACGCGACATCAATGGTAAATACCTGTCGCCTATCACCGGCAATAACTACGAGCTGGGCGTGAAATCTGACTGGATGGACAGCCGTCTGACTACCTCGCTGGCGGTGTTCCGCATCGAGCAGGATAACCTTGGCGTGACCACAGGTCAGGTGATCCCAGGCAGCGCGGGTGAAAGCGCTTATGCCGAAGCCGATGGCACCGTGAGCAAAGGCGTAGAGTTTGAAGTGAATGGCGCAATCACCGACTACTGGCAGATGACCGTCGGCGCGACGCGCTATGTTGCGGAAGATCGTGACGGCAATGCGTTTAACCCGAACCTGCCGCGTACGACTGTGAAACTGTTCACCAGCTACAACCTGCCGATGCTGCAACAGCTGACCGTCGGCGGCGGCGTGAACTGGCAGAACCGCGTTTACCAGAACGTTGCCACGCCGTATGGCACCTTCCGCGCTGAGCAGGGCAGCTACGCGCTGGTGGATCTGTTTGGCCGCTACCAGGTAAACAAAAACTTCGCCATCCAGGCGAACCTGAACAACCTGTTTGATAAGGAATACGATACCAATATCGAGCAATCCTATATCTACGGCGCGCCGCGTAACTTCTCTGTCACCGCAAACTACAGCTTCTAACCTTTCTCAACCGGGGACGTTAACGCGCCCCGCTTTTTCCTCCGCCAAATCGCAGGCAATAAAAAAGGGAGCCTTACGGCTCCCTCAGTCTCCCCGAACAACGCTTAGCTGTTACGGATGTAATCATCCATTTCAGTTTTCAGGTTATCGGATTTAGTACCGAAAATCGCCTGAACGCCGGAACCTGCAACAACCACGCCCGCAGCACCGAGTTTTTTCAGGCCAGGCTGGTCGACTTTCGCCACGTCAGCCACGCTAACGCGCAGACGGGTGATGCATGCATCCAGGTTAGTGATGTTTTCTTTACCGCCGAACGCTGCAACCAGAGCCGGTGCCATTTCGCTGGTGCCAGCGGCTTTGCTGTCTTCGGTAGCATCTTCACGACCCGGGGTTTTCAGGTCCAGCGCTTTGATCAGCACACGGAAGATGGTGTAGTAAACCACTGCGTAGCCTGCGCCCACAATCGGGAACAGCCACAGTTTGCTGCTGTTACCGGACAGAACGATGAAGTCGATCAGGCCGTGAGAGAACGAAGTACCGTCACGCATACCCAGCAGGATACAGATCGGGAATGCCAGGCCTGCCAGAATCGCGTGGATGACGTACAGGATCGGCGCAACAAACATAAAGGAGAACTCGATCGGCTCGGTGATACCGGTCAGGAACGAGGTCAGCGCAGCGGAGATCATGATACCGCCGACTTTAGCGCGGTTTTCCGGCTTAGCGGAGTGCCAGATGGCAATCGCGGCAGCAGGCAGACCGTACATTTTGAACAGGAAGCCGCCAGACAGCATGCCCGCAGTCGGGTCGCCTGCCATGTAACGCGGGATATCACCGTGGAACACCTGGCCTGCGGCGTTGGTGTATTCGCCAATCTGCATCTGGAAAGGAACGTTCCAGATATGGTGCAGACCGAACGGCACCAGGCAGCGCTCGATAAAGCCATAGATACCAAACGCCACTACCGGGTTCTGATATGCAGCCCACTGAGAGAAGGTCTGAATAGCGGAGCCAATCGGCGGCCAAATAAAGGACAGGATAACGCCCGTGAAGATCGCAGCCAGACCAGAGATGATCGGTACGAAACGCTTACCGGCGAAGAAGCCCAGATACTCAGGAAGCTTGATGCGGTAGAAACGGTTGAACATGTAGGCTGCAATCGCACCCGAGATGATCCCGCCAAGCACACCGGTATCAGCCAGGTGTTTAGCAGCGATCTCTTCCGGCGGAAGATGCAGAACCAGCGGCGCAACCACAGCCATGGTTTTCACCATGATGCCGTAAGCCACCACAGCGGCGAGAGCGGAAACGCCATCGTTATTGGTAAAGCCAAGCGCGACACCAATGGCGAAAATCAGCGGCATGTTGGCGAAAACTGACCCGCCCGCTTCTGCCATCACATGGGAAACCACCGCTGGCAGCCAGCTGAAGTTTGCGGAACCGACGCCCAGCAGGATACCTGCGATCGGGAGTACGGATACCGGCAGCATCAGCGATTTACCCACCTTTTGCAGGTTAGCAAATGCATTCTTAAACATAATTGAGAGTGCTCCTGAGTATTAGTGCTTTTTACGCGTTTAACGCATCAGCCTGTGGGGAGAGACAGGCCATAAACAGGGCATCTAAGTGCCCTTTATTTATTACGCAGAGTAAAATAAATAGGCTCAACATTGTTTGACAGCTATCACGTTTCAGCAAAACGCATTCCAAAAACTTGCATATCTTTACACAAAAGATGTCTGAATGTGTCGAAACACTGCGTCACCGCCCTTTTTCAGGCGGTGAACTTTACTCGCTTTAAATATTAATTACGAGCTTTAAAATAACTGCGAGAGCCTGCAGATCAGGCGAGGTGGGAGAGGTCGAGATGGAAGAGTTCGGAGAAATTACGCGTAGTGATACGCGCCAGTTCCTCAACGGAAACCCCTTTCAGCACAGCCATGTACTCAGCGACATCTCTCACTAACGCTGGCTGGTTCTCTTTGCCGCGATGAGGCACTGGCGTCAGCCAGGGGGAGTCCGTTTCGATCAACAAACGGTCGAGCGGTACGTATCGCGCGGCGTCGCGCAGTTGCTCTGCATTACGAAACGTCACGATACCGGAAAACGAGATATACATTCCCATATCGAGAAGCTTCGCTGCCGTTTCCTTGTCCTCAGTAAAACAGTGTAGTACGCCACCGCATTCCGTCACGTTTTCCTCGCGCAGGATCGCCAGCGTGTCTTCACGGGCGTCGCGGGTGTGGACGATCACCGGTTTATTCAGCTCGCAGCCAATGCGCAGATGGTTGCGAAACGACTCTTGCTGCTGAGGTTTGGTTTCCGGGGTGTAGTAATAGTCGAGGCCGGTTTCGCCCATGGCGACCACGCGTGGGTCCGCTGCCAGCTCGCGCAGTTGCTCGACGTCCCAGGCTTCATCCTGATTCAGCGGATGAACGCCGCAGGAGTACGCCACGTTATCACGCTCGCCAATCAGTTCGCGCATTGCCCGGTAACCCGACAACGTGGTCGCTACCGCCAGGCAAAACTTCACGTCGCGCGCGGCGGCTTTTTCCAGTACATCGTCTACGCTGGCATGCAGCGTCTTGTAGTCCAGCCCGTCAAGGTGGCAGTGGGAATCAACTAAAAACATAGTGTCTCTCAGAGAGGGGAATACGGGAGCGGTGCGCCAGTGCGCCAAACCTGTTCCCAGTTTAAGAGTAGTTCAGTGAGCATCAGTTCGCGGTTAAGCCCGGCGACCGAGATTAGCTGTTCGCGGCACGGCAGCAGCAGATTGAGCATCGACTGCAACCGGTCTGCGGGCAGCAGCGTCGCCAGCCGCTGGCTGTGGGCGGTTAAATCAACGTGAGTGATGTAATCCCCTGCCCCCTGCTGGCACTTAATGGCGTCCAGCAGCAGCGCCGCCAGCCAGTGCAGGCGCATCGCCGCGTCGTCGTGATGCAGATCGGGCAGCAGCGTCAGCGCATCGCGTGCAGTAATGGCCTGTTCCAGACGCTCAGCCAGTACCGGGCGCTGCGACCAACCGCTGGTTTGCAACAGTTCCAGCGCCGCCGCAGGCGCGCCGCCGCTTAACCGCAAGGCGGCAATACGCTGCGCCTGGGGCGCATCGGTTTCACGCGCCAGCCAGGCTTCGGCCCAGCGATCGTCCGGCGGTGACAGGTGCCAGTATAAACAGCGGCTACGCAGCGTCGCGGGCAAGCGCTCCGGCGCGCGGCAGCCCAGCATAAACCAGGTTTTTTCCGGCGGCTCTTCAAGGGTTTTCAGCAGGGCATTGGCGGCGGCTTCCGTCAGTTGCGCGGCATCTTTGATCCACACCACTTTCGCACCGCCCAGCCGGGCGCGATCGTAAAGCTTTTCGGTCACTTCGCGGATCGCGTCAATGCCCAGCGTCGCTTTGCCTTTCTCGGGTTCAATAAGATAATAATCGGGATGCGTCTGGGCCTGCATCAGCTGGCAGGCGCGGCATTGACCACAGCTTTTCTGCCCGTCCGGCTGCTGGCACATCAACCAGCGGCCAAGCGCATAAATCAGCGAGTCGTCGCCCATGCCCGGCAGGGCGTGAACGAGTAACGCATGGTGACCACGGCCAGCCTGATGGTTCGCCACCAGTTGCTCATAGGCAGGACGCAGCCATGGGTACCATTTCATTACGCCTGCCCCTTAACCCAGCACGTAACCGTTTCGCGAATCGCCTGCGTTACCGCCTCGAGCGGTTGTGTCGCGTCGATGGTGTAGATACGGCTGTCCGACGCCGCCAGTTCAAGATAGCGGGCGCGGGTGCGATGAAAGAAATCAAACGACTCTTGCTCGATGCGGTCCAGATCGCCACGGGCGCGGGCGCGCTTAAGGCCGATTATCGGATCGACGTCCAGATACAATGTCAGGTCCGGGGCGAAATCGCCTAATACGGTCTGGCGTAAGGTGCTGAGAAGATGCGCATCGATGCCGCGACCGCCACCCTGATAGGCCTGGGTCGACAGGTCGTGACGATCGCCGATGACCCACGCGCCGCGCGCCAGCGCCGGTTTGATCACGGTCTCCACCAGCTGAACGCGCGCCGCGTAAAACATCAGCACTTCTGCTTTATCGGTAATCACTTCGTCGCCTACGGATTTAATATCCAGCACCAGGCTGCGCAGTTTTTCCGCCAGAATGGTGCCGCCGGGTTCGCGGGTAAAGACCATATCTTCAATACCCAACGACGACAGCGTCTCCACCACCACATTGCGCGCCGTGGTCTTGCCTGCTCCCTCTAAGCCTTCAATGACAATGTACTTGCCCATCTTTTTCCTTCATGACTTTCAAATAATCCTGCACCGACTTGTTATGGTCCGCGAGGTTGGTATTAAACGTATGGCCGCCATCGCCGTCGGCGACAAAATAAAGATAAGGCGTTTTTGCCGGCTTCGCCGCGGCCATCAATGAAGCTTCACCTGGAATGGCGATTGGCCCCGGCGGTAGGCCGTTAATCACATAGGTGTTGTACGGCGTGGGGGTATCCAGCGCTTTACGGGTCAGATTGCCTTCATAGTCTTTGCCCATCCCGTAAATCACGGTGGGATCGGTTTGCAGGCGCATGCCGATCCGCAGGCGGTTCACGAACACCGAAGCGACTTCAGGACGTTCACTGGCGACCGCGGTCTCTTTCTCAATAATCGAGGCCATGGTCAGCAACTGCTCTTTATCCTGATACGGTAACCCCGCCGCTTTCTCATCCCAGGCTTTATCAACGGCCTTTACCATACGCAGATGCGCGCGCTTTAGCAAAGCCACATCGGTGGTATTGGCGGTATACAGCCAGGTATCCGGGTAGAACCAGCCTTCGATGGATTTGGCGCTGTCGAACCCGAGCGCTTCAGCAACCGTTGCGTATTCATCATCTTTCAGGGTGTGCTTGATATAAGGCGCTTCACGCAGCCTGGCGAGCCAGTCGCTCAGGCGGGTGCCTTCCACAAACCGCAGCGGGAACTGCGCTTCTTTACCGCTTTCCAGCAGTTTGAGCATGTCGCGCACGGTCATATCCGGCGTAAAACGATAAGTGCCGGCTTTAAAATGCGACAGCTCGGGCTCCACTTTCAGCAGCCACTGGAACACCCGGGGCCGGTTAATGATTTTTTCGTCGGAGAGTTGGTTACCCAGCGCCAGTCGGCCCGTGCCCGCTTTCAGGGTAAAAATGGTTTCTTGCTTGACGAGCAGACGGCTGTCCGCCAGTTGGCGGACTTTCCAGTAGCCAACGCCTGCGGCAATCGCCAACCCAACAACAATCAGCAAAACAAAACGCAGCATTTTCTTCATTGGTTCAATTCGGCTCACAAAGAGGGGCTAAAAAGTGGTAAAGCTCGCGGGAAGCGTAGCGCGTGTGCATGGCTTGATTCACCGGGACAATGGGCATGAGCGCATTGCAGATAAACACCTCATCCGCCGTTGCCAGATCGCTCAGTAAGGCACGCACCTCTTCCACCTGCCAGGAACTGTGCTCAAGCTGGCGCAGGATATGCTGGCGCATTAACCCGTTAACGCCCGCCTGGTCGAGCTTCGGCGTATACACGCGCTGCCCTTTGCGCCAGAACAGGTTTGCGGCACAGCATTCTGTCAGCCAGCCTTCACTATCCAGCACCAGCGCTTCCTGGGCGTCCGTCTGTTCCAGATGACGCCGGATTAACACCTGTTCCAGCCGGTTAAGGTGCTTGATGCCCGCCAGAAACGGATTGCGCCCAAGCGGCACCGGGCTTTGGGTTAAGGTAATGCCCTGCTCCCGCCACTGGGTATACCACACCGGATAAGGCGCAATCGACAGCAAACGAGTCGGCGAATCGCACCCTGCGGCGCTGTACCCTCGCCCGCCCGCGCCACGGCTAATGATGACCTTGAGAACCGCCTGTTGCTGCGACTGGGCAATAGTGCGCATCTCTTCGCCGAGCACGGCGGCGTCAGGAAAAGCGATGCTCAACCGGTCGCATGCCTGCGCCAGCCGTTGCAAATGCGCGTCAAAAAGCTGAATTTGACCGTCGATCACCCGCGCCGTGGTAAAACACCCGTCGCCAAACTGGATCGCCCGATCGTTAGCCGCCAGCGTATGTTGCCATGTGCCATTGATTAAGAACATGAGGGCTCCTTACCGATAGCGCGCTAGTGTCGCAGGATGTAAAGCGAGGGGCAAGAGGAGAAGTCTGATGAAAAGGCCCGCAGAGGGGCCTTTAAAAAGAATCGGTTAGATCTTTTTGAAGATCAACGAACCGTTGGTGCCGCCGAAGCCGAAGGAGTTACACAGGGCGTAATCCATACCGGAAACCTGGCGCGCTTCGTGCGGAACGAAATCCAGGTCGCAACCTTCATCCGGGTTATCCAGGTTGATGGTCGGCGGGATCGCCTGATCGCGCAGCGCCAGGATAGAGAAAATGGACTCTACCGCACCCGCCGCGCCCAACAGGTGACCGGTCATCGATTTGGTGGAACTGACCATCACGCGATGCGCTGCATCACCGAATACCGATTTCACCGCCTGCGCTTCCGCCACGTCGCCCGCAGGGGTCGAGGTGCCGTGTGCGTTGACGTAGCCAACCTGGCCCGCTTCGATGCCTGCGTCGCGCAGGGCATTTGCCATCGCCAGCGCCGCGCCCGCGCCGTTGTCCGGCGGTGACGTCATATGATATGCGTCGCTGCTCATCCCGAAACCGACAACTTCGCAATAAATTTTCGCGCCGCGTTTCTTCGCGTGTTCGTACTCTTCCAGCACGATAATGCCCGCGCCATCACCCAGTACAAAACCATCGCGCTCTTTATCCCACGGACGACTTGCCGCTTGTGGATTGTCGTTACGAGTGGACAGTGCACGAGCGGCACCAAAACCACCCACGCCCAGCGGGGTACTGGCTTTTTCAGCACCGCCCGCAAGCATTGCGTCCGCATCACCATAAGCAATCATGCGCGCCGCATGACCGATATTGTGAACGCCAGAAGTACAGGCCGTGGCGATAGAGATGCTCGGTCCACGCAGGCCGAACATGATAGTCAAATGACCTGCCACCATGTTAACGATAGTAGACGGGACGAAGAACGGGCTGATCTTACGCGGGCCACCGGCCACCAGCGAGGTGTGGTTTTCTTCGATAAGACCTAAGCCGCCGATCCCGGAACCGATAGCGGCACCGAATCGGGTTGCGTTTTCTTCCGTCACTTCCAGACCAGAATCCTGCATGGCCTGAATACCGGCAACAACTCCATATTGAATGAAGGCATCCATCTTGCGTTGATCTTTACGCGAGATGATGTCATCACAGTTAAAATCCTTTACTAAGCCAGCAAATTTCGTTGCATAGGCGCTAGTATCGAAATGGTCGATCAGGCTGATGCCACTCTGACCGGCAAGGAGAGCTTTCCAGGTAGACTCTACGGTATTGCCGACAGGAGACAACATGCCCAGTCCGGTCACAACTACACGACGCTTAGACACGTTTGTCCTCCAGGGAGGGATAAAAAAGGGATTCGTGGGATAAAAAAACTCAGGCGGTCGAGTGACCGCCTGGAGATGTTCACTTACGCCTGGTGACCGTTGATGTAATCAATGGCAGCCTGAACAGTAGTGATTTTCTCAGCTTCTTCGTCCGGAATCTCAGTATCAAACTCTTCTTCCAGAGCCATTACCAGCTCAACGGTGTCAAGAGAATCAGCGCCCAAGTCTTCAACGAAAGAAGCATTGTTGGTTACTTCTTCCTGCTTAACGCCCAGCTGTTCGCCGATAATTTTCTTAACGCGTTCTTCGATAGTGCTCATACTCTTAAATTTCCTATCAAAACTCGCTTTCGCGATGGTTTTCGTAGTGTATAAAATGTTGAAAAAGTTGCAACTAAATCCCGGCAGGTCGTACCACGATTTTACGCTATTTTGCGGGCATTCGCCCTAATAACGCAAATAATTTTATCCCCTTCCCCATTCAGACGGCAGGTTTTAAGCCATCTCTGAACATTCTTGCTTACAGAATAAACTGTCAGGCGAGGATCTGTTCAGCGGCTTTTCCTGTCTCAGATAGCGAAAAGGATAAACATGGTTAAACCATATACATCCCGCCGTTGACGTGCAGAGTTTCACCAGAGATGTAACCCGCTTCATCAGAAGCTAAGAATGCAACCGCACTGGCGATTTCCTTCGCATCGCCTAAGCGACCCGCAGGAACCTGCGCCAGGATACCCGCACGCTGATCGTCAGATAGCGCACGCGTCATGTCCGTTTCAATAAAGCCCGGAGCAACAACGTTCACTGTAATACCGCGAGACGCTACTTCGCGCGCCAGCGATTTACTAAAGCCGATAAGACCCGCTTTCGCCGCAGCGTAGTTGGCCTGACCCGCATTTCCCATGGTACCAACCACAGAACCGATAGTAATAATACGCCCATGACGTTTTTTCATCATAGCGCGCATTACTGCTTTTGACAGACGGAAAACCGATGAAAGATTGGTTTCGAGGATATCGCTCCACTCTTCTTCTTTCATGCGCATCAGCAAATTATCGCGAGTGATACCGGCATTATTGACCAGAATATCCACTTCACCAAATTCGCTGCGAATATTTTCCAGTACGGATTCGATAGATGCCGGGTCGGTCACGTTAAGCATCAGACCTTTACCGTTAGCACCCAGATAGTCGCTGATCGCCTGCGCGCCGCTTTCGCTGGTGGCGGTGCCAATAACTTTCGCGCCGCGCGCTGCAAGGGTTTCAGCAATTGCGCGGCCGATGCCGCGGCTCGCGCCGGTAACCAGCGCGACTTTTCCTTCAAAACTCATGGTATTCCTCGTCTTATTGCTCGAGTGCTGCGGCCAGGCTTGCCGGCTCGTTGATCGCAGAGGCGGTTAAGCTGTCCACGATGCGTTTAGTCAGGCCGGTCAAGACTTTGCCTGGACCAACTTCGTAAAGATGGGTGATATCACGGGAAGCCATAAGCTCAACGCTTTTGGTCCACTGCACCGGGCTGTAAAGCTGGCGCACCAACGCATTGCGGATCTCATCCGGATCGGTGGCGCAGGCCACATCCACGTTATTCACCACCGGGATCGACGGGGCGTTGAAAGTGATGTTCTGCAGCTCTACCGCCAGTTTCTCTGCGGCAGGCTTCATCAGCGCGCAGTGCGACGGCACGCTCACCGGCAGCGGCAACGCGCGTTTAGCGCCCGCGGCTTTACAGGCTGCGCCCGCACGCTCAACCGCCTCTTTATGGCCGGCGATCACCACCTGGCCCGGCGAGTTGTAATTGACTGGCGATACCACCTGGCCCTGCGCCGACTCTTCGCAGGCTTTGGCAATGGACTCATCATCCAGACCGATAATCGCCGACATGGCGCCCGTACCTTCCGGCACCGCGTCCTGCATCAGTTTACCGCGCAGCTCCACCAGACGGACCGCGTCGCTGAACGCGATAACGCCCGCGCACACCAGCGCGGAGTATTCGCCAAGGCTATGGCCCGCCATCATTGCCGGCGCTTTACCGCCTTCCTGCTGCCATACGCGGTACAACGCGACCGACGCGGTCAACAGCGCCGGCTGGGTTTGCCAGGTCTTGTTTAACTCTTCCGCAGGCCCTTGCTGAACCAGCGCCCAGAGATCGTAACCTAAAACCGCAGAAGCCTCGGCAAAGGTCTCTTCAACGATGGGATACTGCGCGGCGACATCCGCCAGCATACCTACGGCCTGGGAGCCCTGTCCCGGAAACACAAATGCAAATTGCGTCATGTTTTTAATCCTTGTTTATCAGAAACGAACCAGCGCCGAGCCCCAGGTAAAGCCGCCGCCAAAGGCCTCAAGCAGCACTAAGTGGCCAGGCTTGATGCGGCCATCGCGCACCGCTTCATCCAGCGCACTGGGCACGGACGCGGCGGAGGTATTGCCGTGGCGATCCAGGGTCACCACCACATTATCCATCGACATGCCGAGTTTTTTGGCGGTTGCGCTGATAATGCGCAGGTTCGCCTGGTGGGGCACCAGCCAGTCCAGCGAGGAGCGGTCGAGCTGATTCGCAGCCAGCGTTTCATCAACGATATGCGCAAGCTCAGTCACGGCAACTTTAAACACCTCGTTACCGGACATGGTTAAATAGATTGGGTTTTCCGGCACCACGCGATCGTGGTTCGGCAGCGTCAGCAACTCACCGTAGCTGCCGTCGGCATGCAAGTGGGTGGAGATAATGCCCGGCTCTTTCGATGCGCTCAGCACCACGGCGCCCGCGCCGTCGCCAAACAGAATAAGAGTACCGCGATCCTCTGGATCAAGCGTACGAGCCAGCACGTCGGAGCCGATCACCAGCGCATACTGCACCGCGCCGGATTTCACATACTGATCGGCAATGCTCAGCGCATAAGTGAAGCCCGCGCAGGCCGCAGCGACATCAAACGCCGGGCAGCCTTTAATGCCCAGCATGCCCTGAATCTGGCACGCAGCGCTCGGGAATGCGTGGGTCGCGGAGGTTGTGGCCACCACAACCATACCAATTTGTTCTTTATCGATACCGGCCATCTCAATGGCGCGCAGCGCGGCCTGATAGCCCATGGAATCAACAGTCTCGTCAGGACCGGCGATACGACGCTCACGAATGCCTGTGCGGGTGACAATCCACTCGTCAGTCGTTTCCACAATTTTTTCAAGATCGGCGTTAGTCCGCACGTGCTCAGGCAGATAGCTGCCTGTGCCAATAATCTTCGTATACATGTACGCTCAGTCACTCTTGGGTAATATACCCGCCGGTGGTATTGCCGGGGCGTTGTCGCCGTCCTGCAATTCGAAACCTGCGGGATATAAACATTCCAGGCGAGCGGCTATCCGTTGAGGAACCTGCCGCTGCACCGCCTGCACTGCCTGTTCAATCGCCACACTAAACGCGCGCTGATTGGCCGCGCCGTGACTCTTGATCACGGTGCCGCGCAATCCTAACAGACAGGCGCCATTATACTGGTCGGGGTTGAGGTGACTGAATCGCCTTGAGAGGCTTTTTTGTAACCAGTGCTTTAATAAACGCCACCACCACGACCGTTTTTTCCCTTCTCCCTGCGATTTCAGCAGAGAAAGGAACATTCGTACAACGCCCTCCATGGTTTTGAGTGTGACATTGCCTACAAAACCATCACACACCAGCACATCCGTTTTGCCGGTTAACAATTCATTGGCTTCAAGATAGCCAATATAATTCAGCGACGGCAGGTTTTTTAACAATGCCGCCGCGTCACGAATACTGTCGAGGCCTTTGGTTTCTTCTTCGCCGATATTCAGCAACGCCACGCGCGGCGTCGTAATGCCGAGCACCTCTTCGGCCATCACCGAACCCATAATGGCGAACTGCACCAGCATCGTGCTATCGCAGGCCACGTTAGCGCCTAAATCCAGCACCACGGTTTTGCCTTTTTGCTGATGCGGCAACACCGTCATCAGCGCCGGGCGCTCAATCCCGTCAATCGGTTTGAGCAGCAGCTTGGCCAGCCCCATCAGCGCGCCGGTATTGCCGGCGCTGACGCAGGCCTGCGCCCGCCCCTCTTTAACCAGTTCCAGCGCCATGCGCATGGAGGAGCCGCGGCTATTGCGTACCGCCTGAGACGGCCTGACATCACTGGCGATAACCGACTGGGACGCAACGATCTGCAAACGCGAGCGTTGTTCAAAATCAGCTTTGGCGAGTAATGGAGTAATGACGTCGGGATCGCCGACTAAAAGGAGATTCAGTTGCGAATTAGAATTCAGTGCCTGCAAGGCTGCAGGCACTGTCACGGAGGGACCAAAGTCCCCACCCATGGCATCTAACGCAAGGGTTAGACGTGTCAAGGTATCGCCGGGCGACGTTATATCCCCGCATAAACGGGGAAACGACGCTAAGTTTAATCACGCTTGCGCGTGATTACTTAGCGATAACCTTGCGGCCGCGGTAGTAACCGTCGGCAGTGATGTGGTGACGCAGGTGGGTTTCACCAGAAGTCTTGTCAACAGACAGGCTGGTTACAGCGGTCAGTGCATCGTGAGAGCGACGCATGCCACGTTTGGAACGGGTTGGTTTATTCTGTTGTACGGCCATGGACCTTACTCCTCAATTACGGTTTACCCCGTTTGCGCGGGGAAGACCAATTACTTACGCTTTAAGCTGGCTAATACGGCAAACGGATTTGGCTTTTGCGCTTCTTCAGGCAGTTCACCAAATACCATGTCCGCTTCGGACACTTCACAGTGTTCATGATCATGCACCGGAACCACCGGCAGCGCGATGATGATTTCATCTTCGACAACCGCCAGCAGATCGATTTCACCGAATTCGTTAACCTCAATCGGCTCATACGCTTCCGGGAGTGCTTCAGCCTGTTCGTCTGAACGAACCGGACTAAAACAATACGTTGTGTGGACCTGATGGGAGAACGGATTCCCGCAACGCTGACATGACAACGTCACCGTCACCTTCGCATCGCCGGTTAACACGGCGAGACGTTGGTTATCGATGGCGAAGCGCATGGAGCATTCCACATCGCTGTCCACACTGACAACTGATTCAGCGACGCGCTCCACCTGTTCAGGGGTATACACGCCATGATAATCAAGGCGCTTTTGAGCGGTACGAACCGGATCGAGAGTCAGGGGTAATTTTACCTTTTGCATAGGGCGCGCATATTAACGTCGTAATGTCATAGAGTCAAAGGAAAAGGCGGTATCAACATGCCATTTGCTAATAAATCACACACAGCATTGTCCACAGTTTAAGATGTCATAATCAGATTCGCGAATTATGGCAGAAAAAAATGACCCAACTGGTACTCGCTTCCACTTCCCCCTTCCGCCAGAGCCTGCTTGAAAAACTGGGCCTGCCGTTTATTACCGCCGCGCCGGACTGCGATGAGACGCCGTTAGCGAACGAAGAGGCCCGCCATCTGGTGGTGCGTCTGGCGCAACAGAAAGCGCAGTCGCTGGCGGGCCGTTTTCCGAATCATTTGATCATCGGCTCCGATCAGGTTTGCGTGCTGGACGGCAACATCACCGGCAAGCCGTTGACCGAAGAAAACGCGCGTTGGCAGTTGACCAAAGCCAGCGGTCACGTCGTTACCTTCTATACCGGTCTGGCGCTATATAACTCCGCCAACGGGCAGTTGCAAACCGAATGCGAGCCGTTTGATGTGCACTTCCGTCATCTCAGCGCCGACGAGATCGCTGGCTATGTAAAAAAGGAACAGCCGCTTTATTGCGCGGGCAGCTTTAAAAGCGAAGGGCTCGGCATAACGCTTTTTGAACGCTTAAGCGGGCGCGATCCGAATACGCTGGTTGGCCTGCCGTTGATCGCGCTGGGCCAGATGCTGCGTAATGAAGGGGTAAATCCGCTGCGCTAACGTAAAAAAGCCCGGTATCACACCGGGCTATTACTGTTATTTGCCGTTGCGCAACACGCTCAGACAACGTTTTAGCTCATCGTCCAGCGGCGCTTCAACGCGCATCGTCTCGCCAGTATTGGGGTGCTGGAATTTCAGCGCCGCCGCATGCAGAAACAGGCGGCTGAGGCCGGTATCCGCCAGCTGTTTATCAAATTCACGGTCGCCGTAACGATCGTCAAAGGCGATGGGATGCCCGGCATGCAGGGTATGCACGCGGATCTGGTGGGTGCGTCCCGTTACCGGGCTACAGCGCACCAGCGTGGCGAACGCATAGCGCTCCTCTACTTTAAAGCGCGTTTCCGATGGTTTGCCTTCACTGTTCACCCGCACGATGCGCTCGCCGCTTTGCAGAATGTTCTTCAACAGCGGCGCCTGCACCACTTTGACATGCGACTGCCACTGCCCGCGCACCAGCGCCAGGTAATCCTTTTGCATCTCTTTGCCGCGCAACTGTTCATGCAGCGAACGCAGCGCCGAACGCTTTTTTGCCACCAACAGGATGCCGGAGGTATCGCGGTCAAGACGGTGGACCAGTTCCAGGAAACGGGCTTCCGGGCGCAGGGCGCGCAGGCCTTCAATCACCCCGAAGCTCAGCCCGCTGCCGCCGTGCACGGCGGTGCCGGAGGGCTTATTCAGCACCAGGATATGATCATCTTCATACAAAATCGCCTCGGTGAGCGCGGAGACTTTTTGCAGATGCGGAGAGACTGCCTGCTCTTCGCGCTCGGCGACGCGAACCGGCGGGATACGCACTTCATCCCCATCTTCGAGTTTGTATTCAGGTTTGATACGTTTTTTATTTACCCGCACCTCGCCTTTGCGCAGGATGCGATAAATCATGCTCTTAGGCACACCCTTTAATTGGGTGCGCAAAAAGTTATCGATACGCTGCCCCGCTTCATCAGCGGTAATGGCAACGATTTTTACGGCTGGGGTCTCAGTTTTCATGGTGGCGATTCTAATTATCGACATTCATTAGCGCCACTCATTTTTATATGCTTATACTTACTGTCACTCGGATTCAGGCAGCTTATGAATCACCGGATTGGTGGATATAACAACAATCGGTAATTTGTGGTTAAGAAACTGTGAGTAACCGGGTGATAAATGGCAAAAGTCATCTTGCTATAACAAGCTTAGCAATGGAATAATGCTGTAGTTTTCCGTGTTAAAACTTGTTAAGACAAGGAACTTTGCGGAATTACCAGTTTTGCCTGTCCGTTCATCCACGCAGCAATGGCGTAAGACGTATTGAACCTTCAGGCAGTTAGCGGGCTGCGGGTTGCAGTCCTTACCGGTAAAATGGAAGCTTCTCTGGCGAAACATCCCAGGCAGTTCCCCTGATAATTGCGCTGTATTTCCAGATGAAATACAGGCTACCGACACTCTGCGCCTCTTAAGCGAGCGACAACCGTGAGGTTGGCGACGTGAATAGTCACGAGGCCATCGGTTCATACCCGGAAAGGCGATATCTTGCCCGCAGCTTAGTCGTCAATGTAAGAATAATGAGTAAGTTACGATGAAAAGAATGTTAATTAACGCGACTCAGCAAGAAGAGTTGCGTGTCGCCCTTGTGGATGGGCAACGCCTGTACGACCTGGACATTGAAAGCCCAGGGCACGAACAGAAAAAAGCAAACATCTACAAAGGCAAAATCACCCGCATTGAACCCAGTCTTGAAGCTGCATTTGTTGATTACGGCGCTGAAAGACACGGTTTCCTCCCTCTTAAAGAAATCGCCCGCGAATACTTCCCTGCTAACTATGCTTCTCATGGCCGCCCGAACATCAAAGATGTGCTGCGCGAAGGCCAGGAAGTTATCGTTCAGATCGACAAAGAAGAGCGCGGCAACAAAGGCGCGGCCCTGACCACTTTCATTAGTCTGGCGGGCAGCTATCTGGTTCTGATGCCGAATAACCCGCGCGCGGGCGGCATTTCTCGCCGTATCGAAGGTGACGACCGTACCGAACTGAAAGAAGCGCTGGCCAGTCTCGAACTACCGGACGGCATGGGCCTTATCGTGCGTACCGCAGGCGTGGGCAAATCTGCCGAAGCGCTGCAATGGGACTTAAGCTTCCGTCTGAAACACTGGGAAGCCATCAAGAAAGCCGCTGAAAGCCGCCCTGCTCCTTTCCTGATCCATCAGGAAAGCAACGTGATTGTGCGCGCCTTCCGCGACTATCTGCGCCAGGACATCGGCGAAATCCTGATCGATAACCCGAAAGTGCTTGAGCTGGCTCGCCAGCACATCTCCGCGCTGGGCCGTCCGGATTTCAGCAGCAAAATCAAACTGTACACCGGTGAAATCCCGCTGTTCAGCCACTATCAGATCGAATCGCAAATTGAATCGGCATTCCAGCGCGAAGTGCGCCTGCCGTCAGGCGGTTCTATCGTTATCGACAGCACCGAAGCGCTGACCGCTATCGACATCAACTCCGCCCGCGCGACCCGCGGCGGCGATATCGAAGAAACGGCCTTTAACACCAACCTGGAAGCGGCGGATGAGATCGCCCGTCAGCTGCGCCTGCGCGACCTTGGCGGCCTGATCGTTATCGACTTTATCGATATGACCCCGGTGCGCCACCAGCGCGCGGTGGAAAACCGTCTGCGCGAAGCCGTTCGACAGGACCGCGCGCGTATCCAGATTTCCCATATTTCACGCTTCGGCCTGCTGGAGATGTCGCGCCAGCGCCTGAGCCCGTCTCTGGGTGAATCCAGCCATCACGTCTGCCCGCGCTGTAGCGGCACCGGCACCATTCGTGACAATGAATCGCTGTCCCTGTCGATTCTGCGTCTGATTGAAGAAGAAGCGCTGAAAGAGAACACCAAAGAAGTTCACGCCATCGTTCCGGTACCGATCGCTTCTTATCTGCTGAACGAAAAACGCGACGCCATCACCGCCATTGAAAACCGTCAGGGCGGCGTGCGCGCGGTAATCGTGCCGAACGACCAGATGGAAACCCCGCATTACTCCGTGCTGCGCGTGCGTAAAGGGGAAGAGACCAAGACGCTGAGCTACATGCTGCCGAAGCTGCATGAAGAAGCGATGGCCATGCCGTCCGATGACGAGCCAGCCGAACGCAAACGTCCGGAAGAGCCGGCGTTAGCCACCTTCGCGATGCCGGATATCCCGCCTGCGCCGCCAGAGACAAAAGCCGTTCAGGAAGCCCCGGCGAAAGTGCAGGTCGCGCCGCAGCCTGTCGCGCCTCAGGCATCCCAGCCGGGCCTGTTCAGCCGCTTTATCAGCGCGCTGAAATCGCTGTTCGCCGGTGAGCCAGCCGCTCCAGCCCCGGTTGCGGAAGAGCCGAAGAAAGAAGCAAGTGAAGAGAAACAGCGTGGCGATCGTCGTAATAACCGTCGCCAGAACAACCGCCGCGATCGCAACGATCGCCAGGGACGCGACAGCCGCGATAATCGTGAAGGCCGTGAGCCGCGTGAACCTCGCGAACCGCGTGAGCCACGTGAGCCGCGCGACGAGAACCGCCGCAACCGCCGTCAGGCCCAGCAGCAGACCGCTGAAGCGCGTGAAGTCCGTGACGTTACCGTTGATGAGACCGAACAGACCAAAGGTCGTGACGAGCAGCAGCCGCGTCGTGAACGCAGCCGCCGCCGTTCTGAAGACAAGCGCCAGGCGCAGCAGGACGTTAAAGCGCTGAACCGCGAAGAGCGCCCGGAGCAGGATGCCGAGCAGGAAGAACGCGTCCAGGTGATGCCGCGCCGTAAACAGCGCCAGTTGAGCCAGAAAGTGCGCTTCAATGACACAGTGGTTGAGTCCGAAGCCATTGTCGACGTTGAACAGCAGGAAGCCGCGCCGGTACAGCGTACCGAACTGGCAACCATCCCGCTGCCTGCCGTGGTAGAAAACGAAACAGCCGAGCAGGAAGAAAGCGCTGAAAACCGCGCTGACGCCAACGGTATGCCGCGCCGCTCCCGTCGTTCACCGCGTCATCTGCGCGTGAGCGGTCAGCGCCGCCGCCGTTATCGTGATGAGCGTTACCCAACCGCATCGCCGATGCCGTTGGCCGTGGCATGCGCTTCGCCGGAAATGGCGTCCGGCAAAGTCTGGATCCGCTACCCGGTCGCGCAAGCGCCGCTGGTTGAACAACAGGAACAGCCGGTTGAAGCACCGGTGGAACAGCAGGCGATCCAGATTGCGCCCGTGGTAACCGAGGTCGCCGAAGCCGCACCGGTTGAAACGACCCATCCGGAAGTGATTGCCGCCCCGGTAGATGCCCAGCCGGAAATTATCGCGCCGCAGGATGAAGTGGTTGCTGAGCAGGTTGCTGAAGAAGCCAAACCGGTAGACTCTGTGCCCGCTGCTGAAGCCGTACTGGAAGCCGCTCAGGAAGCCACGGTGGTTGAACCGGTTGCCGAAGAAAGCATCGCCGATGCGCCGCAGGAACAACCTGCTGTGCGCGAAGCTGAACAGCCGCAGCCCGCCATCGTTGAGACGCCGGAAGCCGACGTTGCCAAACCGGTTGTTGAACCGGTGAAAGTGGAAGCGCCGGTAAAAGTGGAAGCGCCGGTGAAAGCCGCTGCGCCTGTACAAGCTGAGCTGCAACCTGAAGCCCAGCCCGCTGCCGCCAAACCGGTTGCCAGCGCGCCGATGACACGTGCTCCGGCTCCGGAATACGTACCGGAAGCGCCGCGTCACAGCAACTGGGTGCGTGAGCCATTTGCCTTTAGCGGCAAAGGTTCAGCTGGCGGCCACAGCGCCAGCCACCAGGCTACCGCGCCAGCCACCCGTCCGGGTCAGGCTGAGTAATCTCCCCGTAAGCCGGTCACTATGACCGGCTTTTTTTTCGCCTCTCCGGCGGCTGCATTCCCATCAACCCAGGCAAGATTTCCCGCATCAGCTCGAGGAATTTACGCAAGCGCGCGGGATAGTAGCGACTGTAGGGATAAGCCAGCCACACCGGCAGCGGCGCTGCCTGCCACTGCGGAAGCACATGCACCAGTTTGCCCTGCTCAAGATCCTGCGCCACGATCCACGCCGAGACGATCCCCACACCTAACCCTGCCAGCACCGTCTCTCTTACCGCGTACAGGCTGTCTGTACTCAGACGCGGCGCAATGGCAAGCGATCGCGTTTCGCCCCCTGCGACTTCTCTCAGCGTGACTTCCTGTTGATAGAACAGGTTTAAGGCGACCCAGGGCAACGCCGCCAGTGCCTCCGGCTGGTTAATCGGCGGATACCCCGCCAGCAACGCCGGCGCGGCAACCACGATACGCGGCACTTCCGCCAGTAACACCGAAATGGTAGACGGGTCGGGCTGCGCGCCGAGGTGGATAGCGCAATCGATGTTCTCGGTGACAAACAGCGGCGCTTTATCGTTCAGCATCCACTCTACGTTCATCCGCGGATATTGGCGCAGAAACTGCGTGAGCGGCGCAATCAGTTGCTGTTGCCCAAACGCGTGGGGTGCCCGCACCCGCAAGGTGCCCACCGGCTCATCCCCGGCATTGCGCAGATCGTCCTCCAGCATCATCCAGTGGCCCGTCACGGTTTTGGCATGGTGATAGCAGCGCTCCCCATCATCGGTGAGCTTCATGGCGTGGGTGGTACGCAACAGCAGCTTGCAGCCCAGCATCTCCTCCAGCGATTTAAGCCGTCGGCTGACGGTTGCCTGGGTGGTGTTCAACTGCACCGCCGCCGCGCTCAGCGATCCGCTTTCAATGATGCGGATAAAGGTGTTCATCAACTCAATTCTGTCTATACGTTCATTTGCCATAAAAATTTTCCTGGCATACGTTTGGTGTATAACCGTTTTATCAGTTGTCCCGCTACCGCGCCAGCCCTCTGTCGCCGACAATCCTGACATCTTCCAGATATGTGAGGCTTTACCCATGACCACTTCCCTTTCCTCTTCGGCGCTGATGCGTACTTTGCTGGTGCTTGCCGCCGCCGCGGGTTTCAGCGTGGCATCGATCTATTACGCGCAACCGATACTGCCCCTGATGGGCGATAATCTGCATCTCGGCATCGGCAGCATGGGGTTAATCCCTACGCTCACCCAGGCCGGATATGCGCTGGGGATCCTGTTCCTGCTGCCACTCGGCGACCGTTTCGACC
Source organism: Atlantibacter sp. RC6 (assembly GCF_014193285.1). Taxonomy (GTDB): domain Bacteria; phylum Pseudomonadota; class Gammaproteobacteria; order Enterobacterales; family Enterobacteriaceae; genus Atlantibacter. The sequence goes on along the minus strand of NZ_JACHZE010000010.1, from coordinate 137,287 downwards.
GGCGTATCATTATTCTGGTAAAAGCATTCGCCCTGGCGCTGATGCTGGTTCTGTATAGTTTTTCAACCGGCGAACACAACCTGCTGGCATTAAGCCTGCTGCTGGGCGCTGCCGCCACCGTGGCGCAGGACATCGTTCCGGCCGCCGCCATTCTTTCCGTTTCGGGTAAGCAGGGCAAAGCCGTGGGCATGGTGATGACCGGCTTACTGCTGGGGATCCTGTTATCCCGCACCGTGAGCGGCCTGGTGAGCGCAGCTTTTGGCTGGCGCGTTATGTATCAGCTGGCGGCATTCAGCATCGCCCTGATCGGCCTGGCCCTGTGGCGCGTGCTGCCGCGCTTTACTGCCCAGGCGGAGCTGGGTTACCCGTCGCTGATGAAATCCATGGTTGGTTTGTGGATCCGTCATCCTGCGTTACGCCGCGCCGCGCTGGCGCAGGGGCTGCTCTCGATCGGCTTTAGCGCCTTCTGGTCCATGCTCGCTGTGATGTTAAGCCAGCAATTCCATCTGGGTAGCGCCGTGGCTGGCGCATTCGGCATCGCCGGAGCCGCAGGCGCGCTGGCGGCGCCGCTGTCAGGAGCGCTGGCGGATAAAGTAGGATCGAACCGGGTCACCCAATATGCCGCCGCGCTTGCCACGCTCTCCTTTGCGCTGATGTTCTTGCTCCCCCTGCTGTCGCCTTTCTGGCAACTGACGCTGATCGCGCTGTGCGCCATTGGTTTCGATCTTGGGCTGCAATCTTCGCTGGTGGCGCACCAGACCCTGGTCTACCGGCTCGACCCTCAGGCGCGAGGCCGCCTCAACGCCCTGCTGTTTACCGGCGTGTTTATCGGCATGGCATTAGGTTCCGTGCTCGGCAGCGCCATGTGGGAAGAGTATGGCTGGATGGGCGTGGTGATGCTTGCCGTGCTCGCCAGCGCAGGCAGCCTGGTGGTGCGGATGGCCGAGCGTCGCCAGCAGCGCATGAGTCACCCTGTCTGATATTAGTGAAATCCTAAAACTGGGGCTAAACCCGCGAGTATGCATTCGTTTGGGATTATATTTAGCCCGGAAGTCACTTCCACTAAGCTACTGAAAATTAATATGAGAATGCGCATATGGCTTCGCAAGCGGGTAGCATCAGTAACCGTCTGGCGAATGTCCTGGCGCTAAAAAAAGGGAATTTTATGAGCAACGTCAGTCAGAAGTCGCCGGTGCGCAAAATCCCACTCAACATGACCGTTTCCGATGCGGCTGCTGAGCGAATAGCCTGGATTTTCGATACTTTCTCCCGGATTTGTGTCTCTTTTTCCGGCGGCAAGGATTCTACTTTATTACTGCATTTAACGGCGCAGGAAGCGCGCCAGCGCGGCAAAACATTTAGTGTGCTGTTTATTGACTGGGAGGTTCAGTTCAGGCACACCATTAATCATGTGGAGGCGATGCGATCCCTGTACGCCGATTGTATCGACACGTTTTATTGGGTGGCGCTACCCATTACCACCGTTAACGGCACCTCGGCCTGCCAGCCGGAATGGACCGCCTGGCAACCGGGCGTTGAATGGGTGCGTCAGCCGCCGCAAGACGCCATCATCGATCCGCAATACTTCGCGTTTTATACCCCGGGCATGACGTTTGAAGATTTCATTCCCGCATTTAACGACTGGCTGGCCCGGCAGGCCCCGATTACCCCAACCGCCGTTCTTACCGGCATGCGCGCCGATGAATCACTGCTACGTTTTCAGAGTATTTGCGACCGCCGTAAAGCACGTTATAGCCCGGAAAAACCCTGGACCACGGTCAGTATGACGTCCGGTGTCTGTACTGTCGCTCCCCTGTATGACTGGAAAACAGCGGACATTTGGTCATGGTTCGCCCACCACGATGCGCTGTGTAATCCGCTGTACCAGCTCATGTTTCAGGCGGGCGTAAAACCGCGCTATATGCGGATTTGCGAACCGTTCGGGCCCGAGCAGCGCGCGGGATTATGGCTGTATCATGTTCTTGAACCGGACATATGGGATCGGGTATGCCAGCGGGTCAGCGGTGCCCACACTGGCGAGCTGTATGGCGCCGAACGCAACGGATTTTATGGCCAGGGCGTGCTGGTTAAGCCCGACGCCATGACCTGGAAAGCTTACGCGATGTTTCTGCTCGACAGCCTGCCGCCGTCAACAGCGGAACATTACCGTAATAAGATCGCCATTTATCTCCAGTGGTATCGTCAGCGCGATTACCCGCAAGACATTCCTGATTGTCAGGATAAAGACACCGGCAGTCGTGATATCCCCTCCTGGCGACGGATATGCCGGACGATTTTACGCAACGATTACTGGTGCCGGGGGCTCTCTTTCAGCCCGACCCGGACTCATCATTACGAACGCTGGAAAAAGCGTATTCAGGAGAAACGTAAATTATGGAAAGTACTATGAATGAGAGGCTGGCAGGTCTGTTATCTCCTCTTACCGCCTGGCTACAGAGCCAGCCCGAAGCCGAACGCATTGAGGCATTAAATACCATCAAGCAGGCATTGCATGGCCTGAGCCCTTTTCATCAGGAGCCGGTGGATTGTGTACTGTGGATCAAAGCTGATGCGCTCAGAGAAAATAGCTATAACCCGAACGTCATGGCGGCCGCTGAACGCAAGCTTTTGGTTCATTCGTTGATTCAGGACGGCTATACCCAACCGGTGGTGGCAACGCCCGCGAGTGACGAAACACTGAATCTGGTGGACGGCGCGCACCGTTTCCGGGTGGGCGTAAAAAATAAAACGCTATCGGCCAGGCTGCGTGGTTATATTCCCGTGGTGCTGCTGCAAACAGATCAGGTCAGCCGCGAAGATAATATGGCCTCTACCGTGCGCCATAACCGCGCCAGGGGTAAGCATCAGATCCCCGCAATGTCGGCGCTGGTGCTGGAGTTATCTCACTATGGATGGGACGATGAGCATATTGCCAAAGAGCTGGGGATGGAGCAGGACGAGGTGTTGCGCCTGAAGCAAACCGCAGGGCTGAAAGAGATGTTTGCCGACCGGCGATACTCTGAAGCATGGACGGTGGAATAGCAGCCCGTTTGAGGTAAAAAAAAGCCCGCTCCGGGGTGCGGAAGCGGGCAGAAAGCATATCCAGTTTCAAAATATGCTCAAATCTTTCGCCTTAACGGTTCAACTGGAACAGCGACATGCCCTGCATATCGGTGAAGGTTTTATACGAGGCCTGAAGCGCGGCTTGCTGCATCACATAGGATGAAATCACCGAGTTCCAGTCCGCATCAATCAGGTTACTCATCTGCTGCGTTTGGCCCAGGGCGCGATCGCTGCCCAGGGTATCCAGGCTGCCCAGCTCGGCCAGTTGCGTACCCAGCTCGGCCTGCACGGTCAACACGTTATTAAGCGAGTTTTTCAGGCCGCGGTTGGTTTTATCCACTGCGGCATCCAGAGCGGCCTGCTCTTCTTCCGTGGCACCCGCTTTCGGGGTTTTCAGCGCCGCGATAGCGGTGTCGAGCATGTTGAACAGGCTCTTCTCCTGGGTGCCGCCTTCCGGCTCCGGTACGGCATTGCTGGTGACGTTCATAAACACGGAATCGCCGGTATGACCAATCACCATGGTACGCGCCGAATCCACCTTCTGGGTGATCTGCTCGCTGCCGCCCTTGTATTCAATACTCCCCGCCTCTCCCTGAAACGGCGCGGCATCGGTTTTATAACCGGCAAAAATAAAGCGTCCATTGCCGTCGGTGCTGTTTGCCAGGTTCAGTAGCTGGTCGCGGATACCTTGTAAATCAGTTGCCAGCGAGGCGCGGTCATCATCGCTCAGCGTGCCGTTGCCCGCCTGGACGATTTTTTCCTGGGCAGTCTGGATCGCCGTCGTCACCTGGCTCAGTACGCTGGTTTCCAGCGAGACTTTCTGGGTGGCGAACGAACGCGCCTGGGTATACTGGCTGTTTTCAGCCTGCGCCTGCGACAGCACCACCGCCTGGGCGGCGGCAATCGGATCGTCCGACGCTTTGTTCACCCGTTTGCCGGTGGACATTTGCTCGCCATACCCCAGCCATTCAGTCTGCGCGTTAGTAATGCCACGCATATTCTGCTGGTACATCATTTGAGTACTGATACGCATCGATCAATTCTCCCGTTAGCGGATGGACAGCAGCGCATCAAACAGCGTGGATGCCGTCTGAAGCACCTGGGCATTCGCCAGGTAATATTGCTGGAAACGTTGCAGATTGCCGTACTCTTCGTCGAGGTTGACCCCGGAGATAGACTGCTGCTGGTTGGTCAACTGCACCACCACGTTGCTCTGCGTAGTGCTGGTCACTTTAAGCGTACTGGTACTGTTGCCGACATTACTCACCAGGCTGGCGTAGGCATCGTTAAAGGTTTTATTGCCGCCGACCATTTTGTTATTTTGCAGATCGAGCAGTTTCTGACCGTTGGTATTGTCGCTCTCGCCGCTGTCTTTGGCGCTCGCCATCGCGATCTGCGACTCGTCTTTGATCTTCACTTCCATGTTGATAATGGCGTTGGTGACCGGTTTCACCATAAACGAGTCATTGTTTGCCGCCGTGCCGGTGATGTCGATTTTCAGGCCATCAAATTCAATGGAGTCGCCATTATCGGTCAGTTTTACGTTGGCGTTGTCGGACAAACGCGTCACCTGCCATTCGCCGCCGACGCGGGTCACTTTATAATCCGACGCCTGCACTTGCGAGGTATTGGTAAAACTCACGTCAAAGGTCGCGCCCGGCTTGCTGTTTTTGGCATTGCTCAGCGCTTCTGGTTTGCCGAAGCTAAAGAAATCGGTGCCACTCTCATTATTGGCATCCACACCCGCTTTATGCTGGGTGTTGAACGCGTCGGCAAACGCCAGCGCCATCTGGTTCAGGGAGTTACGCGTCTGATCGAGATCCTGAGAGCGGAACGTCATCAGACCGCCCAGAGAGCCGCTGGTCAGCAGTTTTTCCGGTATCTCGACGTTGCCTGCGGTTTTATCAACAAACGCTACCGTGGTGCGCGACGGATCGGCGCTTGACGCCACTGCCGCCAGTTGGTTCGCAGTGCTGCCCTGAACCAGGGTATAGCCGTTGCCCACGGTCACGTTGTAGGTGCCGCCGTCCTGAACAGTCACTTCCACGCCGACAATCTTGTTCAGCTCGCTCACCAACTGGTCGCGCTGATCGAGCAAATCATTCGGAGAGGCCCCGGCGCCCACGCCGGTCAAACGCGAAATCTGGTCGTTCAGGTTGGCGATCTGCTTCGCGTAGGTGTTGATCTGGCTGACGCTGGTGCTAATCGAACCATTCACTTCTTTATTCTGATCGCGCAGATACTGGTCGGTGACGCGGAACTGGTTAACCAGCCCTTCCGCCTTGCCCAGCAGCGCCTGGCGTGACGCCGGATCTTCTGCGTTGCTCACCAGCGTCTGCATGGTTTTAAAGAAATCCTGCATGGTGGACGACAGGGTATTGGTGCTGCTGGAGAGCATATTGTCGATTTTTGACATCTGCTCATAACGGGTCGTCAGGCCGCTGCTCTGGTTCTGCGCGGCGCGTAACTGATTGGAGATAAACGCGTCATATTCGCGGTGTACACCGGTGACATTAACGCCATTGCCCACCCATCCACCGGCACCCAGCGTACTGTTGGCCTGAGAAAGCACCGTCGTCTGACGGGTATAGCCCGCAACATTGTAATTGTTGATGTTGTTACTGACAGTATTCAGTGCCGCCTGAGCCGCGGAAAGGCCGCTCATTGCGCTGTTAATTAAGCTACTGGACATGGAGGTTCCTTATGAACTTTCAGACTCGGTTCCTGCATACCGTTATCGGCAGCGCTCTACCAGACTTGAGGCATTTTCAGAACAAAGTAGAAATATCGTTGCTATAGGCTTTAGAAACTTTTTCGCTCATCGCTTTCAGCTGGCCAATCATGGTGGTCAGCTTGCGGGCGTAGTTGGGATCGGTGGCGTAACCGGCGTTCTGCAGGGCCGTCGCGCCCTGCTCCGCCGTCGCCGCGCTGGTTACGGCGGCATAGCGCGGGTTGCGGGTCAGCAAATTGACGTAATCCGACAGCGCTTCCAGATACGAGCCGTAGGCGCGGAATTTAGCCTTCACCTTTTTGGCTTCGCCGTTTTCATATTCGGTGGTGGTGATTTCCGCCACTTCGCCTTTCCAGCCGGGGCTGGCTTTAATGCCGAACAGGTTGAAGCTCGGCTCGCCGTTGGCTTTTAAAATCTGGCGTTGTCCCCAGCCGGATTCCAGCGCCGCCTGGGCCAGAATCAGATGGTGCGGCACGCCGCTCTGCTCACTGGCCAGTTTGGCGGGCAACGACAGCGCCGCCAGGAAATCTTTACTGTCGCCGCTGAGCGGTTCTTCCTGAGACGGCGCGCGCGGTACCGCCTGGCGCACGGTCTGCGCCAGGGTTTGGGTCTGGTAGCGGGTGATGGTTTCCAGATCGAACTTCAGCGGCACCTGGTCCGGCGTCTCGCCAGGCTCCTGTGACTCGCTGGTCATCTGCTTGACCATCGCGTCCGCCAGCCCCAGCCCCTTACCGCTGGACATATGCTGGGCGATTTGCTGGTCATACATGCTGGTGTAAAGCCGCGTCTGGTCGCTGCTGAACAAGCCATCTTTCGGCAGCGCTTCGCGCATGCTTTTCAGCATCATCTGGACAAACATGCCTTCGACCTGCTGGGCCACCGCTTTAACGTTCGCCTTCGGGTCCTGTCCCACTTTGGCTTTCAGATCGTTCAGCGAGTTCGCGTCCCACGCGGCGCTGGAGAGCAGTTTGGTGTCGTTCAGCATAACAATGACCTAGATGATTTCCAGTTTGGCGCGCAGGCAGCCCGCCGTTTGCATCGATTGTAAAATCGACATCAAATCCATCGGCGTTGCGCCCAGCGCGTTAAGCGCCCGCACCACGCTGTTCAGGCTGGCGCTGGACTGCACGCTTTGCAGCGAACCGCCGCTCTGGCGCATATCGATCTGGGTGTTCGGCGTCACCACCGTCTGGCCGCCGCCGAACGGCGTATCCGGCTGGCTGACGTCAAGCTGGCGGTTGACGGTCACCGACAGATTGCCCTGCGCCACCGCGCAGCTGTCCAGCGTCACTTCACGGTTCATCACCACTGAGCCGGTGCGCGAGTTGATAATCACCCGGGCATCCTGCGGGGCGACTCTGACTTCCAGATTCTGGATATCCGCCAGGAAGCGCACCTGGGAGCTGCCACCGGTGGGCACACGCACCTGGATGGTACGGGAGTCCAGCGCCGTGGCGCTGCCGTAGCCGCGCGCCTGGTTGATGGTGTCGGTGATCTGCTGCGCCAGGGTGAAATCTTCCTGATTCAGTTGCAGATTCAGGGTGTTGCTGGCGCCGAACTGGCTGGGCAACTCGCGCTCTACGACCGCGCCGTTGGTGATACGGCCACCGTTCAGTTGGTTAACCTGAACGCTGCTGCCGCCCGCCGACGCGCCCGCGCCGCCCACCAGAATGTTCCCCTGCGCCAGCGCGTAAACCTGGTTGTCCACACCTTTCAGCGGCGTCATCAGCAGCGTACCGCCGCGCAGGCTTTTGGCGTTACCCATTGAGGAAACCACCACATCGATGGTTTGCCCCTGGCGGGCAAAGGCCGGGAACGACGCGGTCACCATCACCGCCGCCACGTTTTTCAGCTGCATGTTGGTGCCCGGCGGCACGGTGATGCCCAGTTGGGAGAGCATGTTATTCAGGCTCTGGGTGGTAAACGGCGTCTGGGTGGTCTGGTCGCCCGTTCCGTCCAGGCCCACCACCAGGCCGTAGCCAATCAAGGAGTTTTCCCGAACGCCCTGTACGCTTGTGAGGTCACGAATACGGTCGGCCTGGGCAAAAGACGCCACCAGCAGCAACCCGATTGTGAGGAGTGATTTCAACATAGTCACCTCGCTTACATCGGCGATAAGTTAAGGAAGAAACGCTGCAGCCAGCCCATGTTTTGCGCTTCGTTGATATAGCCGTTGCCGACATATTCGATACGCGCGTCCGCCACGTTGGTGGACGGAACGGTGTTGCTGCCGCTGATGGTGCGTGGATTCACGACACCGGAGAAACGAATGAATTCTGTGCCCTGGTTGATGGCGATCTGTTTTTCGCCCACCACATGCAGGTTGCCGTTCGCCAGCACCTGGTCGACGGTCACGGTGAGCGTGCCGCTGAAGGTGTTGCTGGCGTTAGCGCCGCCTTTGCCGTTAAAGCTGTTGCCGCCGGAAGCGTCCACGGTGGCGCGATCGTTGCCGAATAGTCCCTGCAGGTAGCGCGGTACCGCCTCAAAGCCAAAGTTAGTTTTGCCGTCGCGGCTGGCGTTGGCCGACGAGCTCTTGCTGGCGCTGACGTTTTCCTGCAGGACAATCGTCAGGGTATCGCCAATGTTGCGTGGCCGGCGGTCTTCGAACAGCGGCTGGTAGCCGTAGTTAATCGGCTGCGCGGACTGGAAAATTGAGCCATTGACCACCGGCGCGGCGCCAGGCGCGGGCTGCGCGGTTGTCGCGCCCTGCACCAGCGGCTTCGAGGGGACCCAGGCACACCCGGATAACGTCACCATCAGGGCGATCAAAAGAGGGCGATATTGCGCACCGGTATTTTGCATTGCTTTCATCTTCAGTATTCGTGCCCGGCGCGACAGCCGCCGCGCCGGGATCACGTTAGAGTTGCGTCAATTTTTGCAGCATCTGGTCGGTGGTGGAGACCGCTTTACTGTTAATTTCGTAAGCGCGCTGCACCTGGATCATATTCACCAGCTCTTCCGCCACGTTAACGTTTGAGGTTTCCACATAGCCCTGATACAGCAGCCCGGCACCGTTCAGCCCCGGCGTGCTTTCGTTCGGCGCGCCGGAAGACTGGGTTTCGATGTACAGGTTTTCACCAATGCTTTCCAGCCCGGTGTCGTTCATAAAGGTGGTCAGGTTTAACTGCCCAACCTGTACCGGCGCGGCCTGGCCCTGCTGGGTCACGCTCACCAGGCCATCGCGACCGATGGTGATGCTGAGCGCGTTCGCCGGAACGGTGATCGCAGGCTGCACCTGGAAACCGCCCGCCGTCACCAGCTGGCCGTTCTGATCCACCTGGAATGAACCGTCGCGGGTATAGGCAGAGGTGCCATCCGGCAACATCACCTGGAAAAAGCCCTGGCCTTTGATCGCCACGTCTTTGCTGTTACTGGTTTGCGACAGGTTGCCCTGGCTGTGCAGGCGCTCGGTCGCTACCGGACGCACGCCGGTACCAATCTGCAGACCCGACGGCAGCGTGGTTTGTTCGGAGGACTGCGCGCCCGGCTGGCGGATGGTTTGATACAGCAGATCTTCAAATACCGCGCGCTGGCGCTTAAAGCCGTTAGTGCTGACGTTCGCCAGGTTATTGGCGATCACGTCCATATTGGTTTGCTGGGCGTCGAGGCCGGTTTTCGCAATCCATAATGAGCTAATCATAAAGTGCCCTTAATTAAGTCATCGACAGCAGCTGGTTAGCCCGCTGAGAATTATCATCGACGCTGGAGATCACTTTCATCTGCATCTCAAAGCGTCGGGCGTTGGCGATCATATCGGTCATCGCTTCGACGGGTTTGACGTTGCTGCCTTCCAGCACGCCGGACATCACGCGGATGCTCGGGTCGGCCTGCAACATCGGGCCGCGTTGCGCCTGCGCGGCGGCGCTTAAGCGGAATAATCCGTCATCGCCGCGCACGATTTCATTCCCATCGGCCTTCACCAGCTTCAGACGACCGACCGGCGCGACAGTGTTTGGCGGATCGCCGGGGTTGAGCGCCGAAATGGTGCCGTCTGCCGCAATGGTGATCTCCGCGCCTTCCGGCACCACAATCGGGCCGCCGTCGCCCATCACCGGATTACCCTGAATGGTCAACTGCCCCCCGGCAGTGACCTGGATATTCCCGTTACGGGTATAGGCTTCGGTGCCCGCCGCGCTCTGGACGGCGATCCAGCCGTCCTGTTGCAGCGCCACGTCCAGCGGACGCGAGGTATAATCCAGCGCGCCCTGTGACATATTGGCCCCAGGCGTGGACGCCGCCACCAGGGTGCGGGTCGGCAGCGATAAGCCTTCCACCGGCACCGCGCGCAGCGCGGTAAGCTGGGCGCGGAAACCCGGCGTGGAGGCGTTCGCCAGGTTGCTGGCATTGACCGCTTGTTGATTCAGGGTCTGGCTGGCAGCCCCCATAGCGGTATAAATTGCGTGATCCATTAGGCCGTCCCGTCAGGCATTAACGCAGGTTAACCAGCGTGTTCAGGATCTGGTCCTGAGTTTTGATGGTCTGGGCGTTGGACTGGTAGTTACGCTGGGCCACGATCATGTTGACCAGCTCTTTACTCAGATCGACGTTAGAGGCTTCCAGCGCGCCGTTGGTCAGTTGGCCGAAGTTGCCGCTGCCTGCGGTGCCCAGCAGGGCCACGCCGGATGCGTTGCTCGCTTCCCACAGGTTATCGCCCTGGGATGAGAGCCCTTCCGGGTTGGCGAAGTTCGCCAGCACGATCTGGCCCAGCAATTGCTGCTTCTCGTTGGAGTAGTTGCCGACCACGGTGCCGTCATCGTTAATCTGGTAGCTCACCAGGTCGCCCGGCTTATAGCCGTTCTGCTCGGTGGAGACGATGTTGTTGGAGCCGGTGTTCTGCTGCATCGAGCCGGTGAAATCCAGGGTAAACGGCGTTGGCGCAACCCCGTTCAACGAGCCTGGCGTCATGGCAATCGTCGCCGGGTTGGTCGGCGCCGTCAGGTTACCGTTGCCGTCGAAGGTCATGGTGGTCGGTGCGGAAACCGGGCTGCCCGCCACGCTGCTGTCCTGGTAATATACCGCCCAGCTGCTGTCGGCGTTCTTACGGAAATAGACGTTCATGTCGTGGGCGTTGCCCTGGGTATCGAATACCGTGACGCTGCCTTTTTTGTTGTAGCTATCGGCATTGGCCGGGTTAAACGCCACATCCGCGGCAATGGTTTTATCCGAGGAGTTCAGGTTGACCACCATCGACGCGGTAGTGGTAACTTTCGCCGACATCAGCGTATTGGGGATCGTCAGACCAACCGGGTTGGCGCCCTGTTGGATGGTCGGCGGCGTACCGGTTGCCGGGTAGCCGGTCACCTGCATGCCCTGCATATTGGTCAGGTTACGGCTTTCGTCCAGTTTGAACTGGCCGTTACGGCTGTAAAACACCGAGCCGTTGCTGTCCACCAGACGGAAAAAACCGTTCTGGCTAATAGCAACGTCGAGGCCACGGCCAGTATTGGTGGTAATGCCGTCGCTGAAGTCCTGGGTCACCGCCGCGACTTTTACCCCGAGGCCGACTTTAGAGCCGGCGAACATATCTGCGAAGGAAACGGAAGCGGATTTAAAACCGTAGGTCGCGGAGTTGGCGATGTTGTTGCCAATCACGTCCAGGTTGGAGGCCGCAGCATTCAGGCCGCTGACCGCTTGAGAAAAGCCCATGTCTTACTCCTGTAAGTGCAAGCGTTAGATAATTTGTCGCACTTCGCTGATTGCGAGAGTGCCGTAGGTGCCCAGGTCTAACAGGGTGCTGCCGTTGCTGCGCGTCACGCCGTTGACTAAAGCGAAATTCAGCGGTTGCGCCACCAGTTGGGTCCCGGCGGAGCTGGCTGAAATCGTCACGTTATATGCGCCGTCCGGCACAGCGGTGCCGTCTGCCATCTTGCCGTCCCAGCTAAAGGTGTGAACGCCCGCGCTGAGTTTGCCGATATCCAGGGTTTGCATCACCACGCCTTCTTTATTGGTGATGGTGGCGGTGACTTTATCCGCCGCCTGCTGCAACTCCACGCCAAACGGGGTGGTGGTTTCTTTACCGGCCAGAATGGTGCTGCCCGGGATCATCACTCCGCGATCGATCAGCGCGCTGGCTTGCAGCGACTGGTTACTGTCAAGCTGGCCCGATACCGCGCCCAGCGTGGTGTTGAGCTTCTCAATCCCGCTCACGGTGCTGATTTGCGCCAGCTGGGTGGTCAGTTCGTTGTTCTGTAGCGGGTTGGTGGGATCCTGGTTTTTCAGCTGCGCCACCAGCAGCGTCAGGAAGCTGCTCTGGAGATCGGACGCGCTGCTACCGGTCAGGCTGTTGGAACCGGTGGAGTAGCTGGTTCCGCTGACGCCAGTATTGGTTGGGTCGTTAACGTTAACGGCAATGGACATGGTGTTCTCCTTATTGTCCGATGGTCAGCGTTTTCAGCATCATGCTTTTCACGGTGTTCAGCACTTCGACGTTGGCCTGATAGCTGCGCGACGCCGACATGGTGTTGACCATTTCGCCGACCACGTCGACGTTAGGCATTTTGACGTAGCCGTTGGCGTCCGCCAGCGGGTTGCCTGGCTCGTAAACCAGCTTGTCCGGCGCCTGGCTTTCCACCACCTGGCTGACCTTCACGCCGCCGGTGGCCGCGCCAGGCTGGGCATCCACCTGGAATACCACCTGTTTGGCGCGATAGGGCTGGCCGTCCGGCCCGGTCACGCTGTCGGCGTTGGCGAGGTTGCTTGCCGCCACGTTGAGGCGTTTCGATTGCGCGGTCATGGCTGAACCGGCGATATCAAAAATATTGAGCAGCGCCATGATTAGTTTCCTTGTTGCAGCACGTTCATCATGCCTTTGATTTGCCCGCTCATCAGCGTCAGATCCGTCTGGTATTTCAGCGCGTTATCTGCAAACTGGGTACGTTCGCGGTCCATATCCACGGTGTTGCCGTCCATCGACGGTTGGTCGGGAATGCGGTACAGCAAATTCATGGATGGGGCCGTGGAAGCCTGGGCGGGAATGTGGTGAGCGGAGGTCATGGTCAGTGCAACCGTGTTGCCCTGAACCCGTCCGCGCTCCATTACCTGTTTGAGTTGGCTGGCGAAATCGATGTCCCTGGCCTGATAGCCTGGGGTATCGGCATTAGCAATGTTCGCCGCCAGGATCTCCTGACGCTGCGCGCGCAAATTGAGCGCTTCCTGCTGAAAACGTAACGCGGCATCGAGTTTGTCGAGCATGGTTCCTCCGCGAATAGCATGGTGATGGCGACAGCTTAATGCGCGACCACCTCGCCTTATCGTTGGAATAAGCGCAAAATGCGTCGCTATTTGTTGCCTTGAGTCATCACGAGTCGCGGTAAAATCCTCACCATCGCGCTACCGGAGCCTCGGATGAAACGTTTACCCGCCACGCTTGCTACCGCTTTGATGCTGCTTAGCGCATCGGTTAACGCCGATGTGACGGCAGGATTGACGGCTTTTTTCGCCCAACGACTGGCGGGTATCAGCGACGAGGTTCAGGTCACGGTTAAGTCGCCGCAAAGCAACTGGCCAGCCTGTGACAATCCGGCTTACAGCCTGCCCGGCAACGCCAGGCTGTGGGGCAACCTGAGCGTGCTGGCGCGCTGCGGCAACGATAAACGTTATTTACAGGTAACGGTTCAGGCTTACGGCGAGTATGTCGTGGCCAGCGCGCCGGTTGCTCGCGGCAGCGAGCTGAATGACGGGAATTTGCGCCTGCAACGCGGTCGGCTGGACCAGCTACCGCCGCGGGCGATGTTGTCGCTCGATCAGGCGCGCCAGTCCCAGACGCTGCGCGATTTAGCGCCGGGGCAAACCCTGACCATGTCGATGGTGCGCCAGCCCTGGCGGGTGAAAGCCGGGCAGCGCGTCATGGTGATTGCCACCGGCCAGGGATTCAGCGTCAACAGTGAAGGCCAGGCGTTAAATAATGCCGCCGTCACGCAAAATGCCCGGGTGCGCATGGCCAACGGCCAGGTGGTCAGCGGAACGGTAGATAATGATGGGAATATTCTGATAACGCTTTAATCTCTTGCCTCTACACTCATCCAGGCGCGCGTAATCGCTGGCGCCGGTAGCCGGGGCCGTAGAGTAAGGCATTCTTTCTGGTCATTAATTCGCGGGTAAGCGTAATGATGGGTGTAAAGATTTTGCTGCGGCTGCCGATAGAATATCAACAAATGATAAGACAGGCTCACAGCCACGAGCCCCCTCGATGAGGATTGAACATGAGCATAGAACGCACATCGCCATTAAAACCAATCGGCACTGTCCAACCGCGCGAGGCGGCCGAGCCTGCACAAGTTCCCGTTAATCGCCTGGATAAAACCGCGTCCGCCACCAGCACCAGCGTCACCTTCAGCGGCGCGCAGGCGCGTCTGATGCAGGCTGGAAGCAGTGATATCAATATGGAGCGTGTCGAAGCGCTCAAAACCGCTATTCGAAACGGTGAGCTCAAAATGGACACAGGCAAAATTGCCGATGCGCTAATTAACGAAGCTCAGAGTTTCCTGCAGAGTAAATAATGGTATGAGTCGTCTGTCAGAAGTGCTGGATCAAATGACGGCAGTCCTCAACTCGCTGAAAGAGGTGATGGATGCCGAGCAACTTCAATTATCAGCAGGCCACGTGAATGGCAGCGCGTTGCAACGTATTACCGAGCAAAAAAGCTCGCTGCTGGCCACGCTTGATTACCTGGAGCAACAGCGCCGCGCGGAGCAGAACGCCGGACGCAGCGCCAATGACGATGCGCCAGGACGCTGGCAGGCGATAACCGAGACGACGCAACAATTGCGCACGCTTAACCAGCACAACGGCTGGCTGCTGGAGGGGCAAATCGCCCGCAATCAGCAGGCGCTGGAGGTGCTAAAACCGCACCAGGAACCGACCCTTTACGGCGCGGATGGCCAGACGGCAAATACTGTGCGTGGTGGGAAGAAGATTTCTATTTAATACGCTTTACCAGGCCTGACTCCCTGTCAGGCCTTTTTTTATCGACTCACGCCGTTCTACGCGCAAAATCCCGCACTCTGAACCCCAGCACCGCCAGCGTGGCGAAGTACGCTACCACCCCAACAATCACCACGGCCAGCAGGCGTAGAATACGGTACGGCATGGTGCCCAGATCCCACGCAGGCATCACCATCATCATGCCGATCAGCGCGCCCGCCATTACCAGCACCGCGATAATCAGCCGGATTAAAAAGCGCGCCCAACCCGGCTCCGGCTGGAAGATTTTCTGCTTACGCAACTGCCAGTAGAGCAGGCTGGCGTTTAAACAGGCGGCAAGGCCGATCGACAGCGACAGCCCGGCGTGCTTCAGCGGCCCGATAAACGCCAGGTTCATCAGTTGGGTCATTATCAGCGTCACGATGGCGATCTTCACCGGGGTTTTGATGTCCTGACGGGAGTAGAAGCCCGGCGCCAGCACTTTCACCACGATGAGCCCCATCAGGCCCACCGAGTAGGCGATCAGCGCCCGCTGGGTCATATCAGCATCGAAGGCGGTGAATTTACCGTACTGGAACAGCGCGGCGATCAGCGGTTCGGCCAGAATGCCCAACGCCACGGCGCTCGGCAGCGCCAGTAAAAAGCACAGCCGCAGTCCCCAGTCCATCAAACGGTTATATTCATCATGATTGCCGCTGGCGAAGCTGCGCGACAGCGACGGCAGCAATATTGTGCCCAGTGCCACGCCCAGCACGCCGGACGGGAACTCCATCAGGCGGTCCGCGTAGTACATCCAGGAAACCGAACCCGACACCAGGAATGAGGCGAAAATGGTGTTAATAATCAGGGAAATCTG
This sequence comes from Atlantibacter sp. RC6, assembly GCF_014193285.1. Lineage (GTDB taxonomy): Bacteria > Pseudomonadota > Gammaproteobacteria > Enterobacterales > Enterobacteriaceae > Atlantibacter. The sequence goes on along the minus strand of NZ_JACHZE010000010.1, from coordinate 121,715 downwards.
GCTCACCGACACACCGAGGATCGCCGGGCCCATCTGCTTCACCACTCGCATCGCGCCGGCATCGCGCAGGTTAATACGCGGCAGCACCAGCATGCCGATTTTCTTCAGATGCGGCAGTTGATACAGCAGTTGCAGCACGCCGCCTACCGTCACCGCCCAGGCCAGCGCCAGCACCGGCGGATGGAAATAGGGCGCGGCAAAGAGCGCAAAGCCAATCATGCTGATATTGAGCAGCGTCGGCGCGAACGCCGGAACCGAAAAGCGGTTCCAGGTATTCAGGATCGCCCCGGCCAGCGAGGCCAGCGATATCAGCAGGATATACGGGAAAGTGATGCGCAACAGTTGCTCGGTAAGCGCGAACTTGTCGGCAGTATCCACAAAGCCCGGCGCGGTCACCAGGATCACCCAGTGTGCGCCGATAATCCCCAACAGCGTGACAATCGCCAGCGCCAGGGTCAGCAGGCCCGAAACATAGGAGATAAACAGCCGCGTGGCTTCTTCGCCCTGCTTGCTTTTATACTCCGCGAGGATCGGTACAAACGCCTGGGAAAACGCCCCTTCGGCGAAAATACGGCGCAGCAGATTGGGAAGTTTAAACGCCACAAAAAAGGCGTCGGTCGCCATCCCTGCGCCAAACACCCGTGCCACAATGGCGTCGCGCGCAAAACCCAGCACGCGGGAAAACATAGTCATCGAGCTGACCGCAGCCAGCGATTTTAATAAGTTCATTATTCCGTTCCACAAACACTGACGCCTGCAAAGCAGGCGTCAGGTATTCAGCGAGCGCCTAGTCTACCCCAGCGCGGGTGAAATTCTAGCTCCGACTGTAACGGGCGGTTATTCTTCCATCGCCTCGCGCCATAGCTTTTCCACCACCCGCTGGGCCAGCAGCGCCTGTTCGCCTGCGGTTTCGGGAATGGTCTGATTTGCCACGCAGTCGATAAAATGCTGCGCGCAACCGACAAATCCGCGCTGTTCAAGCGTGCTCTGCCAGCCGGGAATGGGCTGGGTCACTACCCCTGCCCCGCGCTCTTCCTGCCAGTCGCGCATATCGGTGACCTGATACAACCCGCCGTCGGTTACCGCCTGCACCCACTCGCGCTGGCTGCCCGCGCGGCGATGCATGCTGGTGGTGATTTGCAACTGCTGATGGGCGAAGTGGTGCTCGGCATACAGCATCTCGCCCTGGTCGTTGGTTTGCAGTATGCCGCTTTGCAGCTCTGCCGCGCCGCCCGCCAGCCATAGCGCGGTGTCCACTACGTGTAGGTAGTCGTCCAGCAGGGTGAAGCGTAAATCGTGCGGGCCAACACTGTCGGCGCGGTGTTTATCCATCCGCAGCGAGGCGCAATTTTCCAGCTGCGCTTTCAACTCCCGATAGCGCGGCGCAAAGCGGCGGTTGAAGCCGACCATCAGGGTCAACTTTTTGCGCGCCGCCAGATCCACCAGCCGCTCGGCATCCGAGAGGTTTTCCGCCAGCGGTTTATCCACGCAAACGTGAACGCCCGCGTTAAGCAGCTCGCTGACCACCGCGTAGTGGCTGGCGGTGCTGCTGTGCACAAACACCGCGTCACAGCGCGTCGCCAGTTCGGCAATCGACCCGATATAAGGAATACGGTATGCGTCGCAAACCGGCTGCGCTTTGGCCTGCGTCGGGGAAAACGCCCCCGCCAGTTGCCAGCGCGCCGCCGCCGAAAGTACTGGCAGCCAGGCTTTTTGCGCGATACCGCCCAGGCCCACCATACCAACCCGCAATTGAGCCATATTATTCTCCGAGGTGCGCTAACAGGGAATCGAGCCGGGTTTGTAACGCCTGAACCTGCGCTTCCAGCGCTTCCACACGCAGCGCTAAATCTTCCGATGCTGCGCTCACTGGCTCATCGCCAGGGGCAGGGATTTCCATATCGCCGCTAAACAGGTGCATATAGCGGCTCTCGCGCTTACCCGGCTCGCGCGGCAGGCGCGCCACAAACGGGCCATCTTCACGGGTCGCCAGCCGTTCCAGAGTGTTCTCCACTTCCGCCATATCGGCAAATTCGTGCATCCGTGAGGTACGACCGCGCAGTTCGCCCGGCGTTTGCGCACCGCGTAGCAGCAGCGTGGTGATCAGCGCCACTTCCGCGCTGTTCAGCTTGAGATCGCCAAATTCGGAGTTACAAAAGCGCTGTTCGTATTTCATCACCCGATTGCCGAACCCGCTGACGGTGCGCAGGTAGTGGCGCCTGACCAGCAAATCCAGGGTGTTTTGCACCTCGGATTCGCTGAGATTCAGCACCGGCTCGCGGTTGGTTTTCTGGTTGCAGGCCGTTACCACGCTGTTCACCGACAGCGGATACTGCTCAGGCGTGGTGACCTGTTTTTCCAGCATACAGCCAATCACGCGGGCTTCGGTGGCGCTGAGTTGATATTTCATTGAGGCTCCTTAACGACCTGCGGTCCATTCTTTGGTAGTCAGTGCGGTTAATACGTGATCGCGCCAGACGCCGTCGATCAGCAAATAATCTTTGGCATAGCCCTCTTTTTCAAAACCCAGCCGGGCGAGCAGATCCCCGCTGCGCTGGTTATGGGGCATATAGTTCGCCATGATGCGGTGAATATGCTGGGTACGCTGCATATAGCGGATCGCGGAGGTCAGCGCTTCAAACATCAGCCCCTGCCCCTGCCATTTTTCCCCCAGCGAATAGCCCAGATAGCAGGCGTGAAACGAGCCGCGCACTACGTTGGAGAAATTGGCCACGCCGTAAATCTCTTTTTCATCCGGATCGAACAGCGCGAAATAGAACGCGCTGCCCTGCTTATGCAGTTCGTTGATCATGCTGAGCCGCGCCTGCCAGCCGGATGGATAGCAATGGCTCTCGTCACGAATCGGCTCCCAGGGCTTAAGAAACTGGCGGTTCTCGGCATAGTAGTCCGCCAGCCGCCAGGCATCCCGTTCGTAAATCAGGCGGACCACCAGGCGGTCGGTCACTAAGCGTATTTTCGGCACATTATTGCGATAGCCAAACATCTGTCGTTACTCCTTGCAGGCATTCTGTCGTCGCCCGTTAGCCATGCCATGTTTTTACTATACCTGTTGCCAGGAGAACAGTGAAAACAGCAACATGCCTTTTTTCAGGCCGTTATCGCGTTTCGATTAATGCCATCAATCAATCTCACAGATTGATAAAAAAATATTGTCGCAGCGATGATGGGAAAATGTGACCGGGCACAGCAAAATGGTTTTCTGTGGTTTCGTTTCCCGGGAGGGGGAAATGGCTGGGGTCTCGCAGGCAAGGAGCCTGGGTAAATATTTCCTGCTGCTCGACAATATGCTGGTGGTGTTGGGCTTCTTCGTCGTCTTTCCGCTAATTTCGATTCGCTTTGTTGACCAAATGGGCTGGGCCGCGCTGCTGGTCGGGATTGCGCTCGGCCTGCGTCAGCTGACACAACAGGGTTTAGGGATTTTTGGCGGCGCGATTGCCGACCGGTTTGGCGCTAAGCCGATGATCGTCACCGGGATGCTGCTGCGCGCGGCGGGCTTCGCCACCATGGGGATCGCCCATGAGCCGTGGCTGCTGTGGTTTTCCTGTTTTCTCTCCGGTATCGGCGGCACGCTGTTCGATCCGCCGCGCTCAGCGCTGGTGGTGAAGTTGGTGCGTCCGCACCAGCGCGGGCGTTTCTTCTCGCTGCTGATGATGCAGGATAGCGCCGGGGCGGTGATCGGCGCGCTGCTCGGTAGCTGGCTGCTGCAATACGATTTCCGGCTGGTGTGCGCCGTGGGCGCGGTGCTGTTTGTGCTGTGCGCGGGGGTAAACGCCTGGCTGCTGCCTGCCTATAAGCTTTCAACCATCCGCACGCCAATGCGCGAAGGCATGGGCCGGGTGTTAAAAGACAAGCGGTTTATCACCTACGTGTTAACTCTGGCGGGCTACTACATGCTGGCGGTGCAGGTGATGCTGATGCTGCCCATTATGGTTAACAACATTGCCGGCACGCCTGCGGCGGTCAAATGGATGTACGCCATCGAAGCGGCGCTGTCGCTGACGCTGCTCTACCCCATCGCCCGCTGGAGCGAAAAGCGCTTCCGGCTTGAGCAGCGCCTGATGGCAGGCCTGCTGCTGATGACTTTAAGCCTGGTGCCGATGGGCTTAACCGACTCCCTGCAACAGCTGTTTACGCTGATCTGCGTGTTTTATATCGGTTCGATTATTGCCGAACCGGCCCGGGAAACACTTAGCGCCTCGCTGGCGGACGCCCGGGCGCGCGGTAGCTATATGGGCTTCAGCCGTCTCGGCCTGGCGATTGGCGGCGCGTTTGGCTATGCGGGCGGCGGCTGGCTGTTTGATATGGGGCATACGCTCGGCCAGCCGGAATTGCCCTGGGCGATGCTGGGCGCGGTGGGGTTGATTACCTTCTTCGCGCTGTGGTGGCAGTTCAGTCTACGCCGCGTCGATCCGTCCATGCTGGAGCCGGGCAGCTGATTTGCCCCCGGCTTTGTTCTCCTCCATACTGAAAGTGACGGTCATCATATGGAGGAGAAACGTGAAGCTATATATTTACGATCACTGCCCATTTTGCGTAAAAGCGCGCATGATTTTCGGGCTGAAAAATATCCCCGTCGAGCTCAACGTCCTGATGAATGACGATGTTGATACCCCCACCCGAATGATTGGCCAGAAGATGGCGCCAATCCTGCAAAAAGACGACAGCCGCTATATGCCTGAGAGCATGGATATCGTGCATTACGTCGATAAACTCGACGGCAAGCCGCTGCTGACCGGCGCGCGTAACCCGGCTATCGCCACCTGGTTACGCAAAGTCAATGAATACGCCAACCGTCTGCTGCTGCCGCGCATGGCGAAAGCACCCTTTGACGAGTTCTCCACGCCGGAAGCCCGGGCGTATTTTACCGAGAAAAAACAGGCGGCTATTGGCCCCTTTGCCGAGCATATGGCTCACTCGCCGGGATTGATTAAAAACATCAGCGATGATTTGCGCGCGCTGGATAAGCACATCAAAGCGCCGAACGCGGTTAACGGCGAACTGTCTGAGGATGATATCGATCTGTTCCCGCTGTTGCGTAACCTGACGCTGGTGCAGGGGATCACCTGGCCGACCCGCGTAGCGGACTACCGCGACAATATGGCCAAGCAGACCCAGGTTAACCTGCTCACCTCCATGGCAATCTGAGCCAGAGCCGGCGCGTCGCGCCGGCGTTTCAGTTTTTTCCCCTGTTATTTTCCGCCTCACTGCGCGATGCTGCCGGGATTATGGATGGCGTAACGCTGAGGAATCACATGAAAAAAATCGTTATCGCACTCGTCGGGCTACTGACGATGCTGGTGGTGGGCTGCAATCAGTTGACCCAATACACCGTGACCGAACAGGAAATCAACCAGGCGCTGGCGAAGCGCAATAACTTTGCCAAAGACATTGGTCTGCCGGGTATTGCCGACGCGCATATCGTGCTGTCTAACCTCTCCAGCCAGATTGGCCGCCAGGAGCCGAATAAAGTCACGCTGACTGGTGATGCGAACCTGGATTTGACCTCACTGTTCGGCGATCAGAAAGCCACCATGAAGCTGACCCTGAAGGCGCTGCCGACGTTTAATAAACAGCAGGGGGCGATCTATTTGCAGGATATGGAAGTGGTCAGCGCAGAGGTGTTGCCGCAGAAAATGGAAGGCGTTTTAAAGACCCTGACGCCCTATCTTAACCAGTCGCTAAAAAGTTATTTTAACCAGCAACCGGCTTATGTGTTGAGTGAAGACCGCACCAAAGGCGAGGCGCTGGCAAAGCAATATGCTAAAGGGATTGAAGTAAAACCGGGCGAGATCGTTATTCCGTTTATCGACTGATCTGAACGGGGGCAGTCGCTGCCCCCGTAATAAAAAGGATGCAAACGAAAACGTTTCCGCATATCCTTTGTGCCCGGCATAAATCCAGCCATTGTTGACTGATTTCCCACCAGCCGGAGCACGCTCATGACAGTATCATCCCAGGAATTAACCATCCGCCGCCCAGACGACTGGCACGTTCATTTACGCGATGGCGAAATGCTCAACATCGTAGTGCCGTATACCAGCGAAACCTATGGCCGCGCGATTGTCATGCCTAACCTGGCTCCGCCGGTGACCACGGTCGAGGCCGCCCGCGCCTACCGTCAGCGTATTCTGGATGCCGTACCGGCCGGTCACACGTTTGAACCGTTAATGACCTGCTATCTCACCGATTCTCTTGATCCCAACGAGGTGGAGCGCGGGTTTAACGAAGGCGTGTTTACTGCCGCCAAGCTGTATCCCGCCAATGCCACGACCAACTCCAGCCATGGCGTTACCAGCATCGATGCGATTATGCCGGTGCTGGAGCGGATGGAAAAAATCGGCATGCCGCTGCTGGTGCACGGCGAAGTGACCCACGCCGATATTGATATTTTCGACCGGGAAGCGCGCTTTATCGAAACCGTGATGGAACCACTGCGCCAGCGCCTGACTCAATTGAAAGTGGTGTTTGAACATATCACTACCAAAGACGCCGCTCAGTATGTTCAGGAGGGTAATACATTGCTGGCCGCCACCATTACCCCGCAGCATCTGATGTTTAACCGCAACCATATGCTGGTGGGCGGCGTGCGCCCTCACCTCTACTGCCTGCCCATTTTAAAACGCAGCGTTCACCAACAGGCGCTGCGCGAACTGGTTGCCAGCGGCTGCGATCGGGTATTTCTCGGCACCGACTCCGCGCCCCATGCGCGTCATAAAAAAGAGACCAGCTGCGGTTGTGCAGGCTGTTTCAACGCACCATCCGCGCTGGGTGCCTATGCCACGGTGTTTGAAGAGATGAATGCACTGCAACATTTCGAAGCGTTTTGCTCGCTGAACGGCCCGCGTTTCTATGGTCTGCCGGTGAATGAACAGCACATCACGCTGGTCAAACAGGACCAGACCATCGCCCCGAGCATTGCCCTGAGTGACGATACCCTGATCCCGTTCCTGGCGGGTGAAACAGTGCGCTGGTCGGTAAAACGCTGACAGAGAAATATTTTCTGCCTCCTGTTGCAACCTGGATAAGTTAACTGTATAAATATCCAGTATAAACAACAGGGGGCGATCATGCGTATTGAAGTCACCATAGCCAAAACCACCGTATTACCACCCGGCGCGATTGACGCGCTGACCACTGAACTGACGCGCCGTATTGAGCACTCTTTTCCGGATACCGGAAATCATGTCAGCGTGCGCTATGCCGCTGCCAACAATCTTTCTGTATTAGGCGGCGCAAAAGAGGACAAAGACCGCATCAGCGAGATCCTTCAGGAAACCTGGGAAAGCGCTGACGACTGGTTCTCTTCACCCTGAATTCGTGCTGTATCAACATGCTGCTTATGCATATGTCTGCCGCAGCATGTTGATGCGCGTCGGATAGCGAAAATAAAAAATTATTCTCTCATTGTGCATTTTCCGGGCTCGCCGCCCGGCTTTTTAATATCCCCCTCGCCGCAATTATTTTTTCAGTTTTATCTGTAATAACGCCCCTAAGCGCTTATTTATACGAATAAGTTGCCGTTTTATTGTTCAAAGTTTTCCACCGTTTTAAAAAATGTGTTGCAAGGAATATATTTTTTAGACGTTAACGCTCATCCACTGATATACTGAAATTGCTTGAATAAAAGACGCATTGAACCTCGAACGACGTTGTCTATAAACACGAATAAGGGGGTTATAATGGTAAAGAATAATGAAGTTATTCAAACGCATCCCCTTGTAGGATGGGATATCAGCACCGTAGATAGCTACGACGCGCTGATGCTACGTTTACACTATCAATCGCCAAATCGCCCTAATCAAGAAGACACCGAAGTTGGGCAAACCCTTTGGCTCACCACCGACGTAGCCCGCCAGTTTATATCGATTCTCGAAGCTGGCATTGCAAAAATAGAATCCAGTGATTACCAGGAAAATGATTATCGCAAGCATTAGTTTGCTTATCTTTTAATCGACAGGCACCTTCGGGTGCCTTAATTTTATGAATAATCTGATTGCTGCCGCTTATATAAATTTCACTTAAGCATCGTTGCGCAAACATTTCTGCCCTGAATCGGGGTTATATTCGTCCGCGATTCTGTTTGTTAACGATTCGGGTAAATCTTGTTTCTTTTCCTCAGGTTCTTTACTCTGCACTCCTTTCACTCAAATGGAGAAAATGTCCATGGAGTACGATCTCATTATTGTTGGTAGCGGGTCCGTGGGCGCCGCTGCCGGGTACTACGCCACCCGTGCGGGGCTGAAGGTGTTAATGACCGATTCGGCTCATCCGCCGCATCAGGAAGGTAGCCATCATGGAGAGTCGCGCCTGATTCGCCACGCCTATGGCGAAGGCGAAAAGTACGTCCCGCTGGTGCTGCGCGCGCAAGCGCTGTGGGATGAACTTCAGCAGGTGAGCGGCGAAAAAATCTTTACCCGCAGCGGCGTGTTAAACCTTGGCCCGGCGCATTCCGCATTTCTGGCGAACGTGGAGCAAAGCGCGCACCAGTTTAACCTGCCGCTGGAAAAACTCGACGCTGCCGCGCTGATGGCCCGCTGGCCGGAAATCACCGTCCCGGCGGATTTTATCGGCCTGTTCGAACCGAACTCTGGCGTGCTGCACAGCGAAACCGCCATCGCCGCCTGGATACGGCTGGCGGAAGAAGCGGGCTGCGCCCAGCTCTTTAACTGCCCGGTACAGGCCATTCATACCGATGCGGACGGCGTCAGTATTGATACCTCTGAAGGCACATTTCGCGCCCGTAAACTGCTGTTAAGCGCCGGCACCTGGGTGAAGCGGCTGGTCCCTGACCTCCCTGTTACCCCAGTGCGCAAGATTTTCGCCTGGTATCAGGCCGATGGCCGCTTCAGTACCAATAACCGCTTTCCGGCTTTTACCGGTGAGTTGCCTGGCGGCGATCAGTTCTATGGTTTTCCGGCTGAGAATAACGAGCTGAAAATCGGCAAGCACAACGGCGGACAAATCATTAGCGCGCCTGAAGAGCGTAAACCGTTCGGCGCAGTGCATACCGATGGCGCGGAAGCCTTTCCGTTTTTACGGCAGATTCTGCCGGGCATTGGCGGCTGCCTGTATGGCGCAGCCTGCACTTACGATAATTCACCCGATGAGGATTTTATTATCGATACGCTGCCCGGCGCCTCTAACGCCCTGGTCATTACCGGCCTGAGCGGGCACGGATTCAAGTTCGCCTCGGTGCTGGGTGAAATCGCCTGCCAGTTTGCGCAAAACGTTGCGCCCCCGTTCGATCTTACGCCTTTCGCCCTGAGTCGCTTTAAAAACGCGTGACAGCGGGGGTGGGCTTCCACCCCTGTTATTCCCCTCACAGCGCGCTAAACGGGTATAATGCCGCTCTCTTTTCTGAACTGGACTTAACCATGCGTCGGCTCTTTGATTTCCTGGTCAACAACGTGCGCGAGCATCTGGTGCTTTATCTGGTGCTGTGGTCGCTGCTAGCCATTATCGATCTGATCTGGATTTGGTTTTTCTGACGGAAAAGCCATCAATAAAATTGACATAGATTGACAGAGCGCTGACGCAAATTTAACCTCTGTTTGCCATCTGATTCCCTTATGCCCCGCCAACGCTTAACTGAATTTCAGCTTTGTTAAGCACAATTTATTCATTCAATTTCTTTGACGAAGAGCTTCCATTTTTTTGGATTGCTTTTGCCTGGCGCTCACGCCATTGTTGCAGCAACTTTAAAATTTAACAGGCGCACAACATGCAGTGGCGTAATTCACCCACCCGATACGGACATCTTTCAGTGATTTTGCACTGGGTCATCGCTCTCACCGTTTACGGTATGTTCGGGCTTGGCTTATGGATGGTGACCCTCAGCTATTACGATGGCTGGTATCACAACGCCCCTGAGCTCCATAAAAGCATCGGCATCCTGCTGATGATGGCAATGGTCTTTCGCCTGGCCTGGCGCATGATTTCGAAGCCGCCACGCGCTCTGGCGACCTATTCTGCATTTACCCGCATCGCCGCTGCGGCAGGCCATGCCCTGCTCTATCTGCTGCTGTTCGCGATCCTGATTAGCGGCTATCTGATTTCCACCGCCGATGGCAAACCTATCAGCGTGTTTGGCTGGTTTGAGGTGCCTGCCACCCTGAGCGACGCCGGGGCCCAGGCCGATCTCGCTGGCCAGGTTCATCTGTGGCTGGCCTGGGGCGTTGTGATTTTCTCCGTCTTACACGCGCTTGCTGCGTTGAAACACCACTTTATCGATAAAGATGCCACCCTGAAGCGGATGCTCGGGAAAGCGTCATAACTAAGGACTAAGGAGCGAAAATGAAAAAAAGCCTGCTGGGGTTAACCATGGGTGCCCTGTTATTTACCACCGGTTCTGCCGTGGCGGCGGACTATGTGATCGACAAACAGGGCCAGCATGCCTTTGTTAATTTCCGCATTCAGCATCTGGGTTACAGCTGGCTGTACGGCACATTCCGCGATTTCGACGGCGCATTCACCTTTGATGAGAAAAACCCGTCGGCGGATAAAGTGAATGTCACCATCAATACCAACAGCCTGGATACCAACCACGCTGAGCGTGATAAGCACCTGCGCAGCGCGGACTTTTTAAATGTGGCCAAATTCCCGCAGGCGACCTTTACCTCGACTGAAGTGAAGAAAGACGGCGAAGGGCTGGATATTACCGGCAACCTGACGCTGAACGGCGTCACTAAGCCAGTAACGCTGGATGCTAAATTAATCGGCCAGGGCAGCGACCCGTGGGGCGGCCAGCGCGCAGGCTTCGAGGCCAGCGGTAAAATTCATCTCAAAGATTTTAATATCACCACCGACCTGGGCCCGGCGTCTCAGGATGTTGAGCTGATTATTTCTGTGGAAGGCGTGCAGAAGAAATAACCGATTCCCTCGCGACGACTGCCGCGAGGGGAAAGGTCACTCGGGGTCGGGAATACCCAGTTTGGTATTTAATCGTCCCCGGGATTTATTAAAGATTTTCGCGCCGTTTTCTCTACCTGCGCGCAATTGACGCTGCTGATCTTCCGGCAACGCCAGTTCGTGCTGGCACTTCTCGCTACAGCATCCGTTGAATTTCTCGGCGCACGCCGGGCACTGAATAAACAGCAAATGGCAGCCGTCGTTTTTGCAGTTGGTGTGGGTGTCGCACAGCGCGCCGCACTGGTGGCAGTGGGCAATCACGTCATTGCTGATCCGCTCGCCCATCCGCTCGTCAAACACAAAGTTTTTACCAATGAAACGTACCGGCAGCCCCTGCTCGCGGGCGCGACGGGCATATTCAATGATCCCGCCCTCGATATGCCAGACCTGCTTAAAGCCGTTGTGGCGCATCCAGGCGCTGGCTTTTTCACAACGAATGCCACCGGTGCAGTACATGACGATTTTTTTATCTTTGTGCGCTTCCATCATTTCGACGGCTTTTGGCAACTGCTCGCGGAACGTATCCGCCGGGATCTCCAGCGCATTTTCGAAATGGCCCACTTCGTATTCATAGTGGTTACGCATATCGATAAACACCGCGTCAGGGTCATCGAGCATGGCGTTGACTTCAGCGGCTTTCAGGTATTCGCCAACGTCGCTGGCGTCAAACTGTGGATCGTCGATACCATCTGCCACGATGCGGTCGCGCACTTTCATGCGCAACACCCAGAATGATTTACCGTCATCATCCAGCGCAATATTCAACCGCAGGCCGTTGAGCGCCGGATCAAATCCGTACAGCAGTTCGCGCAGCGCCTCAAGGTTGCTGGCAGGCACACTGATCTGGGCGTTAATCCCCTCGTTGGCGAGATACACGCGGCCAAATACCTTCAGCTCGACAAACGCCTGATACAGCGCGTCGCGGGTAGCCTGAGGATTGACGATGGTGAAATATTTATAGAATGAGACTGTGGTGCGCGGCTCGGTTTCCGCCAGCATACGCGCCCTGAGTTCCTCATTCGAAATGCGGTTATGCAACACTGGCATGGTGTTCGTTCCTGCAATCGGTAAGGGAAATTTATCGCGCGGCATGATATAGCATTTAACACCAATTTACATCCACACAATCTGCGCTACATTTGCATCCTTATTTCAACAAACCCAGCGGCAAGCCGGGCTAACCCTCTGAGATTTTTGGTCCTGAGAAAAATTAATGCCACAATAGGCGCTATAGTTTCTCGATTTGTCATTCAGGAAATTCATGACTCAATTACCCACATTCTCGCGTCGCCTGCTTCACCCCCGTTACTGGCTAAACTGGCTGGGCATTGGTGTGCTCTGGCTGGTGGTTCTGCTGCCCTACCCGGTGATTTATCGTCTCGGCTGCGGTATTGGTCGCCTGGCGATGCGCTTTATGAAGCGCCGCGCGCGCATTGCTTACCGTAACCTTGAGCTGTGCTTCCCGGAGAAATCGGACGCAGAACGTCATCAGATGGTGGTAAAAAACTTTGAATCGGTCGGCATGGGTCTGATGGAAACCGGTATGGCCTGGTTCTGGCCCACCTGGCGCGTTGAACGCTGGTTCGATGTCTCCGGCACTGAGCACATCAAAGCGGTGCAGGATCAGGGTAAAGGCGTGCTGCTGATTGGCGTTCACTTCCTGACTCTGGAACTGGGCGCGCGGATTTTCGGGATCCATAACCCCGGTATTGGCGTTTATCGCCCCAACGACAATCCTCTGCTCGACTGGCTGCAAACCTGGGGGCGGATGCGTTCCAATAAGGCGATGATCGACCGTAAAGATCTCAAAGGCATGGTGCGGGCGCTGAAAAATGGCGACATCATCTGGTATGCGCCGGACCATGATTACGGCCCGCGCAGCAGTGTGTTTGTGCCGTTTTTCGCCGTCGAGCAGGCCGCGACGACCACCGGCACCTGGATGCTGGCGAAAATGTCCCAGGCCTGCGTGGTGCCGTTTGTGCCGCGCCGCAAGCCGGATGGCACTGGCTATGAAATGGTGATCCTGGAGCCGGAATGCAATCCGCCGCTGGAAACCGCCGAAGAGACCGCGCGCTGGATGAACGGCGTGGTGGAGCGCTGCATTATGATGGCGCCGGAGCAGTACATGTGGTTGCATCGTCGGTTCAAAACGCGCCCCGAAGGCGTGCCCTCGCGTTATTAATTTCTCCGGCGGCAGGAAACTGCCGCCGCGTTGTGGCGACCCTCTGATATTTCAGCAATAAAATTTCACATTCATACTGGCAAATTGTCAGATTCGTCTATTCTTTCCTGAAAAGCCCATGCACACAGGGAGATTGCCATGTCTATGTACGCCACACTTGAAGAAGCCATTGACGCCGCTCGCGAAGAGTTCCTTGCGGATAATCCCGGGATCGCCGAAGACGAGGCAAACATACAGCAGCTTAATATCCAGAAATACATCCTGCAGGATGGCGATATTATGTGGCAGGCTGAATTTTTTGCCGACGATAGCGAAGATGGCGAGTGTTTACCGGTGTTAACCGGTGAAGCCGCGCAGAGCGTGTTTGACGGCGATTTTGACGAAATCGAACTGCGTCAGGAGTGGCTGGAGGAAAATACCCTCCACGAATGGGACGAGGGCGAATTCCAGCTGGAACCGCCGCTGGATACCGAAGAAGGCCGGGCAGCAGCGGATGAGTGGGACGAGCGCTGAGTTATTCGTACGGGCCGTGACTCGCATCTATCGGCAGTAGCAGGGTATCGAATACCAGCGAAAACGGCAGATCGAGCACGGTCACGTAACGCCACGCCGAGTCTCTGACATCCCACTGTACGCCGGGATAATACTGGTTGCCGTGCCCCTGCCCGGGTATGGTTCGGCTAATAATACTGCCGCAGCCGCTTAACAGCATGGCGACCAGGATGATAACAACAGCGCGCATTCAAGAATTCCTGTCAGTTTTTGAGATAAAAAAGCCGGCCCTGGTGGCCGGCTTTTTACATTGCAGTACAGTTTAGCGCGTTTTCAGGGCGCTGGGATTAAGGGTTAACCCCTGATAGTGCGACACCCACGAAGAGTATTTCTCAGGCGCAGCCCAGACACGGTAATGCAGACGCGCCAGGGTGACCGGGTCGCTTAACAATACCAGACGGCGATCGCGGTTCAGTTTATCCGGCGTTTCGTTCAGCGCCTGCTCGACGTGGCGATCGCGGGCGATCTCCAGTACCTGGCTGGCGCGGTGGCGCGCCGTCGCCATGGCTGTCGCCAGCGCGTTAAACGACGGATGGAACACCGCATGCATAAAGCCGTCGTCCAGGGTACGTTCGCGGTTCTGATGCAAATAGCGGTCAGTATCCAACAGTACCTGCGGCGTGTCGTACTCTTCCGGGATCAGGAACAGTTTCCAGCGTTTGGTACGCAGACCAACGGTAGCGCGACTGGAGATCACCGACACAAACGGCGACAGGATCAGCGAGAACACAATCGGCGCCAGCCAGAACAGGAAGCGCAGGTCGAGCCATGCCATCCCTACCGCCCATACCAGGCCCAGCAGCAACTGCGAGCCATGACGCATAAAGGCTTCGCCCCACGGAGTTGAGTCGTCGTCACGCTGCGGCGAATTCCACACCACTTCCCAGCCCAGGAACGCGCTTACCACGAACACGGTGTGGAACAGCATACGCACCGGGGCAAGCAGCACCGAGAACAGCACTTCCAGCAGCAGTGACACCGTCACACGCAGGAATCCGCCGTACTCTCTGGAGCCTTTGCACCAAATCAACAGCACGCTCAGCAGCTTAGGCAGGAACAGCAGCACCATGGTCGAGGCGAACAGCGCGATCGCTAATTCCGGACGCCACTGCGGCCAGACCGGATACAACTGGCGTGGTTGCAGAAAATACTGCGGTTCGGTTAACGCATGTACCACCTGCAATGCCGTAGAAAGCGCAAGGAACATAAACCACAGCGGCGCGGAGAGGTAGGACATCACCCCGGTCAGGAACACCGCACGGTGTACCGGGTGCATCCCTTTTACCAGGAACAACCGGAAGTTCATCAGGTTGCCGTGGCACCAGCGACGGTCGCGCTTCAGTTCATCTAACAGGTTTGGCGGCAGCTCTTCATAAGAACCCGGCAGGTCGTAGGCGATCCATACGCCCCACCCTGCGCGGCGCATCAGCGCGGCCTCTACAAAGTCATGGGACAAAATTGACCCCGCGAACGAACCTTCACCCGGCAGCGGCGCCAGGGCGCAGTGCTCGATGAACGGCTTGACGCGGATAATGGCGTTGTGGCCCCAGTAGTGCGATTCACCCAACTGCCAGAAATGCAGGCCAGCGGTAAACAGCGGGCCGTAGACTCGGGTAGCGAACTGCTGGCAACGGGCGTACAGCGTATCCATGCCGGAGGCTTTCGGGGAAGACTGAATGATCCCGGCATTCGGGTTCGCTTCCATCAGGCGCACCAGGCCGGTGAGACAGTCGCCGGTCATCACCGAGTCGGCGTCCAGCACCACCATATAGCTATACTGGCTGCCCCAGCGGCGACAGAAATCATCGATGTTACCGCTTTTACGCTTCACGCGACGGCGACGGCGGCGATAGAAGATCTGCCCTTCGCCCTGCACTTCGGCGATCAACTCCATCCAGGCTTTTTGCTCTGCCACGCAGATGTCCGGGTTGTAGCTGTCGCTCAGGATATAAACGTCGAAATGCTGCTGTTGCCCGGTGGCTTTGACTGACTCCCAGGTCGCCCGCAGGCCAGCGAATACGCGATCCACGTCTTCGTTGCAGATCGGCATGATAAGCGCGGTGCGATGCTCCGGATTGATAGGTTCATCGCCCACCGTCGAAGCGGAAATACTGTACTTATCCCGGCCTATCAACAGTTGCAGGAAGCCCATCAGCGCCGTCCAGAACCCCGCCGATACCCAGCAGAACAGGATAGCGAACAGGATCAGAATGCCGCTTTGCAGGATATACGGCAGTAGCTGCATGAATGACACCCACAGATCCTGGCCAAACATATCGGCAGGATTGATCAGCGCCCAGCCCTGATAAGGCAAAATGGTTTTCATATACCAGGTCGCGACGACCGTTTGCGACAGAGTCAGCAGCAGCAGGATGTAACGACGGATGGTGCCCACGGTACGCCACTTCTGCTCCGACGCCTGCTGTTCTTTGGTCAGGCGGGAGAGGTAGCGCGGCGCGACTTCACGGCCGCGCAGGCGATCCCAGAAGCGCCCAACCGGGTTGGTGCGCCAGGGGTCCGGAAACATCGAAGAGCGTTTTGCTTTCGGCATCGCCTGTAGCTGGGTGCGCCCTTCGTCATCTTTGATTAACTGTCCGTCAGCCAGTGAATCAGGCCAGCTCATCTCCAGACGTTTTTGAACGGATTCAAGCGGCGAGTCATCATCGCGGGAAACGGTAAAGCCTGGCTCGCCGAGCGCATGATGCACGTCACGCAGATCGGCGGAATTTTCCGCCAGCGCCGCTTTCGCCTGGGCGGAAAGCGGCAACGCCTCAATGTAGGAAGTAGACTTATTCATTGGCAGGTAGCTGATAGCTCCAGGTTTCACTCAGCGTCTGATCGCCATTGACCAGCGCGGCACGCATTTCGGTGGTTTTCTTGGCGTCTTTCAGCTTGACGCGCACAATCATCCGCCACCCTTTGGTGACAGGATTATAGCGCACGGCGCTTTCAACGATTTCACCGTTGTCGCCAATGCTGGTTTGCGCGCTGACCGGCGTTTCCGGCGGCAGATTTTTCATTTCCGGGCCAGCAAAATCCACCACGAACGCGATAGTGCCGTCCGGCTGACGGATCAGGTTCGACTGTTTCACATCGCCAGTGGAACGGCGGGTCTGGGTAACGTACGCGCTTTCCGGCGCATGGAGTTTGTCTTCATCACGACTAAAGGTAATCGTGTATTTGAAGTTCATCTCTTTGCCCGGCTCCGGCAGCTGGTCCGGCGTCCAGTAGGCAACGATGTTGTCGTTGGTTTCGTCGTTGGTCGGGATTTCTACCAGTTCGACTTTGCCTTTACCCCAGTCGCCAACCGGCGTGACCCAGGCGCTCGGGCGCTGATCGTAACGATCATCGATATCTTCAAAACGCGAGAACTCGCGGCCACGTTGCAGCAGACCAAAGCCCTGCGGGTTTTCGGTGCTGAAGGAACTGACAGCCAGATGTTTCGGGTTATTCAGCGGACGCCAAATCCATTCGCCGTTGCCAGCTTTAATAGACAAACCGTTTGAGTCATGCAGTTCCGGGCGGTAATTAGTCGCAGGGGATGGCTGATTCGGCCCGAACAGGAACATGCTGGTAAGCGGCGCAACGCCCAGTTTGCCCACTTTGTCGCGCAGGTAAACTTTAGACTGAACGTCCACTACCGTATCGCGGCCCGGCAGGATCACAAACCGGTAAGCGCCGGTGGCACGCGGTGAATCCAGCAGCGCATAGATAGTCAGGCGTTTGTCCGTGGGTTTTGGCCGCTCGATCCAGAATTCGCGAAAACGCGGGAACTCTTCGCCGGATGGCAAGGCGGTGTCAATAGCCAGACCGCGCGCGGAGAGGCCGTACACCTGGCCCTGGCCAATCACGCGGAAGTAACTGGCCCCCAGCATACTGACGATTTCGTCGTTTTTATCTTTGCTGTTGATCGGATAAAGCACTTTGAAACCGGCGAAACCGAGATCTTTCACGGTGTCTTTGTCGTGCTGGACGCTGCCAAAATTGAAATAATCCGGGTTGTATTTGATTTTACGCACCGCCGTCGAGGTCACCTCATTGATGGTGACCGGCGTGTCGAAGTACATACCCTGATGATAAAATTCGAGCTTGAATGGGGTTTTGACGTTGTTCCAGTAGGCTTTGTCATGATTGAACTGGATCTGCTGATAGTCCGCGTATTTCATGTCGCGGAAAACGGACGGCAGATTGCTTTTCGGCGCTTCATAGCCTTTATCGGCTAATGATTTGGCCTGTTTTGCGACATCGTCAATGGAGAATGCCCAAACCGAGGTGGTATAAAGGGACAACATCACTGCCGCGCCTAACCAGTGCAATTTCATCATCTGTGGTTTAATTTTCATATTAATTAGCACATCCCCCTTTGTGTGCTTAAATCAATCCGATCCATTTTAATGGAAACTCAGGCTTTCCGACAACATAATCCCCTCTTTGTTCATCCCGCTGGCTCAGGGTTTATACAGTTGCGGGGGCTGGGATTCGTTTTACGAGTTATACCTGGAGACACTTACCCGCAGTTGGTGTAGGGTTGCGACGAATTTACCCACTTACGCACATAGCGATAAGACGAAAAGTCCGAGAGTTTGCGGAGTTATATGAAGACGACGTCAGTACAGCGAGAATATTTTCTGGATTCTATCCGCGCCTGGTTAATGCTGTTGGGGATCCCGTTTCACATTTCGTTAATCTATTCAAGCCACCACTGGCACGTAAACAGCGCCGCGCCCTCCTGGTGGCTGACCCTGTTCAACGATTTCATTCACGCGTTCCGGATGCAGGTGTTTTTCGTCATTTCCGGTTACTTTTCATACATGTTGTTCCTGCGTTACTCCCGCCCCAAATGGTGGAAAGTGCGCGTCGAGCGTGTCGGCATCCCGATGCTAACGGCGATCCCTCTGCTGACTGTGCCGCAATTTATTATGCTGCAATATGTCAAAGGCCAGGCGGACAAATGGCCTACCCTCAGCGGCTATGAAAAATATAATACGCTGGCCTGGGAGCTCATTTCCCATTTGTGGTTTTTACTGGTGCTAGTGGTATTAACTACCCTCGGGTTAATTTGGTTCAAAAATATATCCAGTGGGATCGCTGAAGGCCGTTTTGGTGGGTTAAAAAAAATCACCTTAGGAAAACTCTCAATTATTTTCTTTTTTCTCGGGCTGGTATATGCCGTAATTCGCCGCACACTTTTTATTGTCTGGCCCTCTATTTTAAGCGATGGCTTGTTTAATTTTATCGTTATGCAAACGCTGTTTTACGCGCCGTTTTTTATCCTCGGCGCGCTGGCGTTTAAGCATCAAAACCTTAAACAGCTGTTCATTCTGCCGTCGCGCGGCTGCACGCTGGGCGCGGCGATAGCGTTTCTGGCCTACCTGGCGAACCAGCGCTACGGCAGCGGCGACGCCTGGATGTACGAGACGGAATACGTGATCACTATGGTGCTGGGATTATGGATGGTCAACGTGGTGTTTTCGTTGGGTTACCGTCTGCTTAATTTCCAGTCGGCTCGCGTTACCTATTTCGTTAACGCATCGCTGTTTATCTATCTGGTGCACCATCCGCTGACGCTGTTCTATGGGGCGTATGTCACGCCGCATATTACGTCAAATACCCTTGGCTTTATCAGTGGATTAGTGTTTGTGATCGGCATTGCGCTGTTATTATATGAAATTCACCTGCGCATTCCTTTACTGCGTTTCCTGTTCTCCGGCAAGCCGCAAAATAAGCGGCCAGATGCCGTTGCGCAGACCAAATAATTACAGCAGCCACTCCACCGGGAGCCAGTAAGCCAGCGTGACCAGTACCCGCTGCCAGAAGCGGGTTTGCGGCTCCCGGGTTAATACCACCTCTTTCCCGTCACGATGTTCAATCCAGTTCACCCGCCCGGTATTGTCGAGCCGTAAGGTCCAGGCCGCATCCTGCTGGCTTTGGGTAAAACGGGTATGGATCTGTTGCGCCAGTTTCTGGCTTTCAATCACCAGCCCCATTTCGGTGTTCAACATCGCCGAGCGCGGATCAAAGTTAAACGACCCGATAAAAACGTGATGGGCATCAACGCTGAAGGTTTTGGCATGCAGGCTCGAACCGGAGTTACCGGTCAAGCCACGGTCATGCGGCGCACGCTCACGTTGCGGACCGGGTTTAAGTTCGTATAACGCAATCCCATGGCGCAGCAGTTTCTTGCGCCAGCGCGCATAGCCTGCATGTACCACCGCCACGTCGTTAGCCGCCAGGGAATTGGTCAGGATCGCAATGTCCACGCCTTTGCGCTTGAGCATCAGCAACTGCGCCACGCCCGCACGCGTCGGTACAAAGTAAGAAGAGATAATATCCAGCTGCTTTTTGGGTTCGCCGATAACGTTCAACAAGCGCAGCGGCAGCAGAGAATGTCGCCGCGCTTTGCCCTCCCCTTTCCGCGGATCGTCGCTCAGTAGACGGGTTTTGGCCCAAATCATAGTAAGCGTCCCGGCGTCCAGATGGGTGGCGAACTGCGTGGTAGCCAGTTTATCGAGATAAGACTGCGCCACCGGGTCTTGCTGCCACTCCGGCGGCAACTGTACCCGCTGTTCGATTTCATGCTCATTCACGTCGAGCACTTTTTCCAGCGTTGAAACCGACGCGCATTCCCAGTAACGTTCAAAGTCATCGCTGACATCCGCCACCACCGGCCCGATAGCCAGCACGTCCAGATCGGAAAACAGCGGCTGGTCCCCGGCGCCAAAATAGGCGTCACCCACGTTACGGCCACCAATAATGGTTGCCTCGCCATCAACGGTAAAACTCTTGTTATGCATCCGGCGATTGAGGCGCGCGAAATCGGTCAGGTAGCCCAACGCCCGCAGGGTGCGAAATGAAAAAGGGTTAAACAGACGGACTTCAATATTGGGATGGGAATTAAGCAGCCGCAGCGCACTGTCCATGCCCAGCGTATTATTATCATCGAGCAGCAGGCGCACGTGAACGCCGCGTTTGGCGGCCTCGAGCAACGCGCTAAACAACAGTCGCCCGGACATGTCGTCTTCCCAGATGTAATACTGCACATCCAGCGTCTGCTCCGCCATCTCGGCCAGCAAATAGCGGGCGGCGAAAGCATCCAGGCTATCAGCCAGTGGATGAACGCCGCTATAGTCGGGATGCGCCTGAGTTTTTGGGGCGATGGCGCGCCCAAGACGGGTGTTATGCGTCTTGTCCGGGTGGGAGCTGCGCAAGTAAGCGCTGGTAAAGTCGGGTGTTTTCTTCGTCATAGCAGACAAAGTATACCTGCTCCGGTAAAGCGTGCCGGGTAAGATAGTCTGAAACCGTGTTGACCGCGATTTCTGCCGCCGCCGGTTTCGGGTAGCCGTAAATCCCGGTACTGATGGCGGGAAACGCCACACTCTTATAGCCGTTGTCGCAGACCAGTTGCAGACTGTTTCGGTAAGCATCCGACAGAAGCTGCGCTTCATGCGCATCGCCATCGCGCCAGACCGGACCAACAGTATGGACCACCGCTTTCGCCGGTAAATTGCCCGCCACGGTAATCACCGCATGGCCGGTTGGACAGGTGCCCTGCTGCTGACGCACCTGCCTACAGGCCTCCATCAATGCCGGGCCAGCGGCACGATGAATCGCGCCGTCAACGCCCCCACCGCCCATCAGCGAAGAATTTGCCGCATTCACAATCACGTCGGTAGTCATACGGGTGATATCACCCTGCACAACCTCTATTCTGGATTTCATCGCCGCCTCCTTCTACCCCAGTAATGATTGTAGAACATCCGGGTTAGCGATAGGCGACGCTGAGAATCGCTAATTTTTTGTTGTCATCAAGATAGTGAAGCTGGACGGTTGCCGGTACATCGCTTTTTAGCCGGGCGTGATTAATATCTGCCACCGCGATAGTCTGTTTAACGCTTTTCGCGCCGACAGGGCAATCCGCTACAACATGATGTTGGTGATGAGAAAATTCGCAGCCTTGTTCGACAATGGCCCCGACAAAGTGGATCGTGCCGCCGTCAGCTAAAGCGTTGAACGCTAACATGGAGAGAGACAAGTAACCTATCGACAGAACTGAACGCATCATCATTTTATATTTCCTCTTAAACGCTTCATCCTGAAGACGGGATTGGGTCCTTTTTTTGTAACTATAATCCAACTGTTGATTAACATATTATTAATATTATGAACACAATTACACAGTTGACACACGTTTCGCTTAAGAGTGTTAACGGCAAAAAAATGACTAACTTCAATCAACAACAGAAATGATTATAAAATGCCCGGCGGCGACCACTGCTGCCTGAGGTTGATGGCTTTACCGTCGCTGACGGTAACCAGAATAGTGAGGTCGTCGCCCGGATCGACGTTGATGGCCAGACGGGATACAGAATAAGGTTCGTTGCCTTTTATATGCGCACGGGAGCTTTGACGGGTATTACTGTTGCCGGAGGTGCCTTTACGAACGGCTTCGAGTTGAATTTGGCATTCGCAATCCTGAGTAAGCATGACCTGCGGCACAATGGTCCAGACAGAGCCTTGTTGTTGAGCATCGAACACGATTTGGTTGGTTAGCGCGGCGAGTAACACCATGGTGTACATAACTGACCTCCAAAAAAAACAGGGCCGAAGCCCTGTTCTTAATGCGTTGTACGATTAGTACTGAGCAGCGTTCACGAAGTTGTTGTAACCGCGCTGAGTCACGTCTGCTTTCGCGTAGTTGTCGGTCTGGACAACGTTAGCGTAGTGAGAGTTACCGCGCTGGCTAATGGTGATATCAGAACGGATAGCGTTCTGATTCACGTTAACGGTGTTGTAGTTACCTTTCTGGGTAACGTCGGTATCAGAACCGAAACCGCCAGGCTGTTTAATATCAGCGGTGTTTTTCACACCATCCTGATCCAGCCAAATGTTGCTGTCTTTAGCAGACTGCTGAACATTCGCGAAGTTGTTGTAATGCGTTTGGTTAATATCCACCAGGGAGCCGTCAGCACCAGTCTGAACGGAATTCACAACGTGATGAGCGCCGTCCTGATAAATTTTCAACTCAGCGCCAGACTGCGAAGGTTGCCAGCCACCACGATCTGCCATCGCGCTTCCAGAGATAACCACTAATGCTGCAACTGCTGCCACTTTGAATAATTTCATGGTAAAACCCCCATCGGATTGATATTAAGTCGTTCAGAATTAGCGTTGTGTAACGCGTATATTCATAAACGAGTTCTTTTGAACAACAACTGCGGTTTTTTGCGTACCATACTGGGTAACATTCGCTCTGTTATTCGAGCCTTTTTGAATAACAATCGCGCTATTACCAAACCCATTCTGTTGTATATCCGCATCATTACGGAAACCGTCCTGAGAGACATACGCCAGATTGTAATTTCCTGATTGGTCTACATTTGCTCTGTTGCCGGTGCCGTTCTGCATGACAACGGTTTGCAATTTATGGCCGTCCTGGCGGGTATCGGTTCTATTATGAGAACCATCTTGACCAATAATCGCTGCCTGATTGTATGAAGACTTGCTTAATTCATTCACAGCAAAGTTATATTCTGCTGCCGCAAGATCATTACTATATGAATAAGCCACAGCGGGCGTACCCAATATAGTCAACATCATCAACAACAATTTGTTTTTCATGTTGTCACCTTGGGCTGGCAGGATAATTAATACAATTATCCTTTCAATCATTTCTAATTTGTAAACACAACTAACAAAATGTTATTGCTGCGTTACGGAGAAGAGTATGTCCGGGGAAAGATATTTAATATCTCACCCGCGAGTCGTATTTTTTCTTATTGCGTCATTAAAAAGTATGAGAATGAAATTAGGTAATAAAGAAGGAAAAAACTTTTAGTCGTAAAATCGATAAAAAGGTAAGAACAGAATCATGAGGTTGTAACAAACGAAGCGGCTGAAAACAGGTGCGAGAGGTCGATCAAAAAAATCTCTGGGCGATGCTGTCACCACCGGCTCATTATCTATACAAACCTTACGCCCCTCGTCCCGGTAGGGTGATCACGCAGATTAGAGGTAATACGCTTTTGGATAACCTTAAAAATAAGCTTAAAATACAATAAGATAAAAATATTTGTGTGATTTTTAAAATGATGCAAATCATTAAAAATGTACAACTTACCTATTAATTTTTCCATATTTGAAATCCTTTGATTAACATTTGTATATTCCATTTTACATTCTGTAACATCTTTAACACTTGATTTAAGATTAGTAATGGCTAGATTGAATTCAGCAGTACAAATAAATGTCTCTCTTTTTCATCACCCTCTCCGGGGATGATTGATTATTTTTCTATACACAGCAGTGCAGCATCTGTCAGTACTTCTGGTGGGCTGAATATATATTCAGCCCAGCTGTCAGGTGTCAATATAAAAAACAGTGGGGTTTAATCATGTACAATGAAGTCCAGAGCATACATGGCCAAACGTTGTTCTTGATTACTAAACCGTCTTTACAGGCGACAGCGTTATTACAGCATTTAAAATCATCTCTTGGAATAAACGGTAAATTGCATAACATTCAGCGTTCCGTTGATGACATTGCAGCTAACAGTTTGATTCTGCTTGATATGATGGAAGCTGATAAGAAGCTGATTCAGTACTGGCAGGACAATTTAGGCCGCAAGAACATCAATCTCAAGGTTGTGCTACTGAATACACCCGATGAATATCCGTTTCGAGAAATCGAGGGGTGGCCGCATATTCATGGGGTGTTTTATGCCCATGAAGACCAGTCCTGCGTTATCGAAGGGATGCGAGGCGTACTGCGCGGCGAATGCTACTTTTCGCAAAAGCTTGCCAGTTATTTGATTACTCAATCGGGTAATTATCGCTACAACGGTGGTGAATCAACGTTGCTTACGCACCGTGAGAAAGAGATCCTTAATAAATTACGCGTCGGCGCTTCAAATATTGAAATCGCTCAGGCCTTATTTATTAGTGAAAACACGGTTAAAACCCATCTTTATAATTTATTTAAAAAGATCGCGGTAAAAAACCGTACTCAAGCTGTTTCGTGGGCAAACGATAACCTCAGGCGATAAGCCATGAAAAATCTCAAACCTTTACTGGTGGCCTGTGGAATTTTCTGGGCCACTACGACTGCACACGCCGTAGAAGTAGAAGTGCCGGGATTATTAACTGACCGTACCGTTTCGTCTATTGGTCATGATTTTTATCGTGAATTTAGCCATAAATGGGAAAGTGCATATCCTGGAAACTTATCCATCAATGAAAGACCCAGCGCCCGATGGGGAAGCTGGATAACCATTACCCTGGATCAGGAAGTGCTTTTCCAACTCTTCCTGTTCCCTACAAAACGAGACTTTGAACAAAACGTCGATATTGCACTTGCGCAGACCCAGGAAGCATTGCAGCGTCGTCAAATAGATAAAGTTTTATTGAGTACCGGTGATTTAACCAGCGATGAATTTTAATTCTCCATAAAACCTATTCAGGAGGCTGACATGCGTCTCGCATACGGCATGATTTCATTGATGTTAATTGCGCCACTGTCGTGGGGCGGAAATATGACGTTTCAATTCCGCAACCCGAATTTTGGCGGTAACCCGAATAACGGCGCTTTTTTATTAAACAGCGCGCAAGCGCAAAACTCGTACAAAGATCCCAGTTATGACGATGATTTAGGCTACGAAGCCCCTACCGCGCTGGATAGCTTTAGTCAGGCTCTGCAATCCCAGGTGCTGGGTAATCTGATGTCGAATATCAGCACTGGTACACCGGGGAGAATGGTGACCAGCGATTATGTTGTCGATATTGCAAACCGCGACGGGCAGCTGCAGCTGAACGTTACCGACCGTAAGACCGGTAAAACCTCTGTTATCGAGGTATCGGGATTACAGTACAGCTCCGGCACAGAATAACCCGGTTAAAAAGGATTCTTATCATGCAGCGCTTACTTTTACTTCTGGCAGTGACGTTATTAAGTGGCTGTTTAACCGCTCCCCCAAAAGAAGCGGCAAAACCCACTCTGATGCCCCGCGCACAAAGCTATCGCGATTTGGTGAAGCTCCCCGATCCAAAAGGCAAGCTGTATGTGTCGGTGTATAACATTCAGGATGAAACCGGGCAGTTCAAGCCGTACCCGGCGAGTAACTTCTCAACCGCCGTACCACAGAGCGCCACGTCAATGCTGGTTACGGCGTTGAAAGATTCGAAGTGGTTTATCCCACTCGAACGCCAGGGCCTGCAAAACCTGCTTAACGAGCGCAAAATCATTCGCGCCGCCCAGGAAAACGGCACCGTCGCGCCTAACAACCGTCAGCCGCTCGATTCGCTGCGGGCGGCGAATATCATGATCGAAGGTTCGATTATCGGTTATGAAAGTAACGTGAAATCAGGCGGCGTGGGCGCGCGTTACTTCGGCATTGGCGCGGATACCCAGTACCAGCTCGACCAGATTGCCGTGAACTTGCGCGTGGTGAATGTCAGTACCGGTGAAGTACTGTCATCCGTCAATACCAGCAAAACGATCTTGTCCTATGAAGTTCAGGCTGGCGTGTTCCGCTTTATTGACTATCAGCGGCTACTGGAAGGCGAAATGGGCTACACCTCGAATGAGCCTGTGATGATGTGCCTGATGTCCGCCATTGAAACCGGCGTGATCTATCTGGTGAATGACGGGATTAACCGCGGGCTGTGGGATCTGCAAAACCCGGCTGACATGAATAACAAAGTGCTGGCGAAGTATCGGGATATGGCGACGCCGCCGGAATCCTGATAGCTAACCGCAGCAATAAAAAACCAGCTCAGGCTGGTTTTTTTTCGTTTTGCGCCAGTGCTTTTTTCTCGCTACGGCTGCCAAGCCAAAGACCGCTGGTTTTCATGGCGAAACCAAACAGCAAGCCTAACAGTAGTGATGGGACAATCACTTTCCAGTCCCCCTGCCCTGCAAAGGTCGCGCAGGCGCCAATAAAGGTGCCCGGCACAAACGACAGCAACAGGTGCTTTGCCTGAACGCACATCAGGAACGCCACCACGCCGGTAATGACATAGCCGAGAACAGAAAACTGCGGCGCCATGGCGCTGGTATGGATGATCACCTGCGCCCACAGCACGCCGCTGCACAGGGTACAGGCGGTCATTAGCAAGCCCTTAAAGCCGGTTTTCGGGCAGGCGAAATAGGCAGTGCAGCCCAGGAAGCCCGCCCAGCTAATCAGACCGAGTGAAATCGCCACCCAACCCCAAAGGCCAGAGAGGATGCCTGTCGTCAGTGCTAAAGAAATGAGTATGTTCATGGCGGCCTATTTTATCAGAAGCCCTGGCTACTGATGAGATATGCCGCACATAATTTGCAATTTGAATGGCGTCGTTACATTTGCAACGTGACTTATATCACTATTCTTCTTCACCCTCTTCGGTCAACTCGTCCCACATTGCCAGCACGGCCTCACGAGAAAGCTGAGCAAGGGTGCGCCAGAAGGGGGTTGTGGCGTTGGCTTCCACTTTGCCAAAGAAAATCTCACACCACGGCAGCAGATAGTCGGCGAACAGGGTTTCCAGCGCTTCGCTCTCGTCATCCGCAGCGTTATCTTCCAGCCAGGAGGCGGCAAGCAGTAGCGTGCCGATATGATCGGCAGGCGTTTCGCCCAGCGGCATACCGCGAGCGTGCAAAAAAGCCCGGACATCCGCTTCCTGCTGCTCCTGCTGCCAGTGCGAACCACAGGGCGGCACGCGGCACGCTTCACCGACAAACAGCGCATCGTAGTCTGCCGTCAGCGCGGGCAGGTCCACGCTTTTCTGCAACCGCGCCAGCAGCTCGTCCTGCTCCAGCGGCCAGTTCTGCGCCAGTTTTCCCTCTTTAATCAGAGTGAAAATCGGCGCCATAACCGGATCGCCGGGATGGCGGTAATAAAGTGAGCCCAACAGGCGGCAAATAATAGAAAATTCGTTCATAAACATTCCATTGAGGGGGATTAAAAATCGGCAAATTCAGGGATTGGCGCCCTGCCGCGTGATTCAAGGAAATTCAGGAAGCGGCGCGGCGTAACGTTAAGGATCCGGTCCTCCGGGAAATCAACGGCGCGGATAATTTTCAGGCTTTCATCGAAATTACCCAGGGTAAACGCCGTATGGGAATCTGAACCCAGCGCCAGCCAGCCGCCTGTGTCGCGTACCGCAGCGGCGATGCGGGTACAGTTGGCCTCGCTCCCCTTGCGGGAGTGCAAAAAGGATGAGTTATTGATTTCCAGCGCCACATGATACTTCGCAGCGGCTTCGGCGATGGCATCAATATCTACCGGGAATTTCGGGTTGCCGGGGTGGCTAATCATATGCACGTCGCCGTTAGCCATTGCGGCGATCATCGCTTCGGTATGCGTATCGCGATCCTGCGGCGGGAATACCGGCTCGTGGAAACCGGCGATGATAAAATCCAGCGCATCCAGCATCGGGCCGGTGCAGTCAATCTCGCCCGCGGTATTTTTGATATTGGCTTCAATGCCGCGCAAAATCCCTACGCCATCCACCACACGTGGCCAAATACGCATATTAATAAAGTGCCAGTGGTGCGGCGCATCCGCCATGTCAGGGCCGTGATCGGTAATAGCAAACAGTTTGATGCCGTTTTGCTTTGCCGCGGCGATATAGTCATGAAGGTTGCTGTAAGCGTGAGTACTGGCGACGGTATGCATATGCAGGTCAACGGGATACATGGTTTTCTCCTCTTACGTTTTCACTAAGGATACCAGTTTCAGCGTTGAAGCTCACGAAATGCCCGGCGAGGCTCGCCGGGCGGGCTGTTAATAGCCGCGTTTCAGATCCACCTGGCCGGCGGGGATCTCGCCGCTATCAAGGCGAGTAATGGTGTCGCGGATATAGGCGATAGCCTCCAGCGGACGGGTTACGGCGGCGATATGCGGGGTGATTGTCACCCGCGGATGCGCCCAGAGCGGGCTGGAGGCGGGCAGCGGTTCGCGGCTGAACACATCCAGCATTGCCGCTTTAATTTTGCCGCTGTCCAGTGCGGCCAGTAAATCCTCCTCCACCAGGTGCACGCCGCGCGCCAGGTTGATGATGTATGCGTTATCCGCCAGTTTATTGAGCAGCTGATGATTAATAATGCCGACAGTTTCCGGGGTATTCGGCAGCAGATTGATCAGCACCCGGGTGCCGGAGAGAAACGCGTCAAGCTCGTCCTGGCCTGCGAAGCTTTCAACGTTGGGATAGTGTTTGCGGCTGCGGCTCCAGCAGCGCACCGGGAAACCCCAGGCGACCAGGCTTTCCGCGACTTTGCCTCCCAGAACGCCGGCCCCAAGGATACCGAGGGTAAAATCTTCACGGGTATACTCGTCCAGCGGGTTCCAGACCCCCTGCTGTTTCTGCGCCTGATAATCGTCAAAGCGTCGGAACCAGTGCAGAACCTGGCTTACGGCATACTCCTGCATTTGCAGGGCCATACCGGTATCTTCGAGGCGGTACAGCGGCACGCCCGCTGGCAACATATCGGGATGTTTTTGCAGTTGGCTGAGGATGGAATCCACGCCCGCGCCCAGCGCAAAAACGGCTTTCAGGGTTTTACGCCCACTGAGCATTTCAACGGGCGGGTGCCATACCAGCGCGTAATCTGCATGGTCATTATCGCCAGGTTTCCACTCACGCACCCGCGCCTGCGGCAGCGCCTGATGTAATTTATCGAGCCAGAACCCCGTATCAAAGGTGGGGTGATAAAAAATGATGTCCATAGCGTCTCCTCTTTTTATACCAGGATCGCGGCAAACCTTAGCAGATGCAAGGCGCATTGCCCTGAATTTCATCAATTTGCTGTTTAAAGAATCAGGTTGTTTGAAGTTTGATTAAACGCGCGCAATAACGCGAAAAGTTGATTGACGGCACAGCAGGATTTCCCTACATTAGCGCCCGTCCCGGACAGAACGGGGCGACAATATGGTGAGGTGTCCGAGTGGCTGAAGGAGCACGCCTGGAAAGTGTGTATACGGCAACGTATCGGGGGTTCGAATCCCCCCCTCACCGCCATATTTTGAAAAAAGCTCATACGAAAGTATGAGCTTTTTTCTTTTCCGCTCCGTACTGGGGGGATGAGAACCCCCGACCGGGGTTCGACCACTGGCGCAGCCAGTGGGACGGAATGGCCGCAGGCCATGACGCCCGAAGGGCGAGCGAAGCGAGTCAATCCCCCCCTCACCGCCATATTTTGAAAAAAGCTCATACGAAAGTATGAGCTTTTTTCTTATCCGCTCCGTACTGGGGGGGATGAGAACCCCCGACCGGGGTTCGACCACGGCGCAGCCAGTGGGACAGACTGCGAGCGTAGCGAACAGGCTGCCCGAAGGGCGAGCGAAGCGAGTCAATCCCCCCTCACCGCCATATTTTGAAAAAAGCTCATACGAAAGTATAAGCTTTTTTCTTATCTGCTCCGTACTGGGGGGGTGAGAACCCCCGACCGGGGTTCGACCACTGGCGCAGCCAGTGGGACGGAATGGCCGCAGGCCATGAGGCCCGCACAAAAACGCCGGGAGCGTTTTTAAACAACGCCTGCATTGGCCCCGGAGGGGCGAGGCCCAGGGATGGGCCGAGTAACGGCGAGCGAAGCGAGTCAATCCTCCCCTCACCGCCATATTCCTGAAAGATTCCCATGAGGTGGTCAATGATGTACACAACATATTAAAAGCAGGAAAATAACCCTTTGGCAGCATTCATTTTTATTTACACAGAGCAACGGAACGTTATCATCTAAATAATATAAGAATCTGCGTTCGTGACATAAACCACAAAATATTATACTTAAACACCTGAAAATGAGTAACCGAAACACAGACATAATGACTTACCTGGGCTGTACTCTACGGTTAAACACAGCAAAGCGTTATTATGATAACTCGTCAATAAAATGCTAACAAAAATTTAAACGGCCAGTGCTCAAACCATCATATTCTAAAAACTCAGGTAACGTTTATGCCTTACATTCTCTTGACGCTGGCAGCAGTTTTTTGGGGCGGGAATTATGTTGCGGGAAGTGTTCTTGTTCACTATATAAATCCATATGCTCTTAGTATTTTCAGATGGGGATTAACCACCATCCTGATGTTTTCGCTATATTGGAAAGTCATCTCAAAAGAATGGCATTTGCTAGTAAGCAATCTGAAGATTAATGCTCTTTACGCACTACTGGGCCAAATCCTTTTCCCCCTGACGCTGTATATAGGGTTACAGTATACCAGTTCACTGAATGCTTCTATTTACATATCCACTACCCCCTGCCTTGTTCTGTTGATCAATTCCTTATTTTTCAAGGAAAAAATATCACTGCGCAACATTTTAGGTGTTATCGTCAGTACTGCGGGCGTCATCTATTTAGCTTTTTCAAATTCAAGTAATGGGAAGTTAACATCATTTGGTCCTGGCGATATGCTTACGATTATGTCAGCGCTAAGCTGGGCGTGCTATTGCGCATTACTCCGTCTGAAAGATAGACGCGTAAGCAATACTGCTTTTGTAGGATTCAGTTCATTGCTCGGAACTCTTATATTGATACCTGTCTACTTAATATACTGTTATCATATTGGCAATGTGACCATGTTTAAGGAAACTCCATCTTTGTATCCTGTTTTAGGTGCAATTTATCTCGTAATATTTCCCTCCTGGCTATCTTATGTCTTCTGGAATAAAGGAGTGCAACACCTCGGCACAACCAGAAGTGAGATATTTACTCATATTATCCCTGTATCAGGAGGATTACTGAGTATTATTTTACTGGACCAGGATTTCCATTCATACCATCTGGTTACGTTAATTCTTATAGTTATTGGGATCGTTCTTTGTTCAGGAAAAAAGTGACAATCTGACTGACCGCTCCCAGCGACATTGACGTATCATGGATATCATATTTTATGATATCCGTTTCTGATGTTTGACTGCTGACTCGCAATCATTAATGTTTCGCGTTAGGGGTACCCTACGAAGGGTATATGACACACATGAAGTGCTCGTAAACAGCACCCATGCCGCGTTAAATGTTCACTAAAAAAGTATGTTGTAACTAAATCACCCACCCTACCCCCTAACCACTCCAATCCCTCGCTCCGCAAACGGCCTCAGCACCTCTTCTTGCGTCTCCTTCGCCACCACCAGCGTATTAACCAGTGAAATATCCCCAATCCCCCAGGGCGAAGCAGTATTCAATTTTTCCGGGGAGGCCATCACAATCGTTTCGGCAGCGCGTGCTGCGAGCGCGCGTTTAATGCACGACTCTTCAAAATCGCCTGTTGTCAGCCCCGCCTCGGCATGCACGCCAGTTACCCCTAAAAAACACACGTCGGCATGAATTTTTGCCAGCCCTTCCAGCGTGGCGGCCCCGACAGTGACAATTGAATGCTTATAAAGCCGCCCGCCGATCAACACCACGTCAATATGTGGATGGTCAATCAGCCCCAGCGCAATCCCCGGGCTATGCGTGACCACGGTAAGGTTCAAATCAAGCGGCAGGCGCTTAACCAGTTCACCGGTGGTGGTGCCGCCGTCAATCAGCACTACCTGACCCGGCAAAATCAACTCCACCGCTTTGCGGGCAAGCCGTTGTTTGATGTCCAGCGACAGATTTTTGCGTTCCGCAAAAGTGGCCACAGCGGCTGAAGCCGGCAGCGCGCCGCCGTGCACCCGCTGCAACAGTCCTTCTGCGGACAACTCGCGCAAGTCCCGGCGAATGGTATCTTCGGATACAGCAAAAGTTTCGCTCAACTGCTTTGACAGCACCTGCCCCTGGTCGGCAAGCAATTCGAGGATCTTCTTTTTACGTTGCGGTGTGAGCATAAAATTCCCTTCACGAATTTGCACGAACACAATTGACTATGCACGATCTTGCACGTTATCGTGTCACCTTACTGATGGAGGTGGCAAAATGCAATCTGAACATGCGCGAATTCGTCTTCTCGGCAGCCAGACGCTATCCAATGACTGGTATCTACTGAAAAAATACACCTTCGATTTCTTACGCCGCGATGGTCGTTGGCAACGGCAAAGCCGCGAGGCCTACGATCGGGGCAACGGTGCGACGGTACTACTGTATAACCGGGAAAAACGCAGCGTGATCCTGGTGCGCCAGTTCCGTCTCCCGGCTTTCCTCAACAATCACGACGGGTTCCTGTTGGAAGCGGCCGCCGGGTTGCTGGACAACCTTGATCCCGAGACGCGCATCAAAGCGGAAGCGGAAGAAGAAACCGGCTATCGTCTCGACAATGTGCAGAAAGTGTTTGAGGCGTTTATGAGCCCCGGTTCCGTCACCGAAAAGCTGCACTTTTTTATTGCCGAATATGATGCCAGCCAGTTCACCGGCACAGGCGGCGGTATTGAAGAAGAAGGTGAAGACGTCGAAACCGTCGAGCTGGATTTTGATGACGCTTTAATCGCGATTAAACAGGGAAAAATCGTCGACGCCAAAACCATTATGCTGTTGCAATACCTGGCGCTCGAAGGGGTGATGTAGTCCACCACACCCCATGAGCCAATTATTGATTAGCGATATTGCTGCCAAAACTGGACGGGCGTCAGGTCGCCTAGTTTTTTTTGAGGCCACTGCCGATTGTACTGTTCGCAAACCTGTTGCAGATACGCATCCAGGCTTAGTTCGCCGATAGCCGGGATTAACTCCGCCAGACGGCACTCCAGATGCAGGGTAATATCCGTGGCGTCGTCGGCGCTAACGGTCAAGGTTACTCCCTTCTCCGCGCACCACGTCTGTAAGGGATGGTCTTTTACCGCGCCCATACCGAACAGCTTTTTATTTTCAGTCTCAACAGATTGTATATCGCCCGGCGCAGCGGCAATGACGTCGTCGAGCCAGTGCGCCACCAGCTGCGCAGAGGCACCGGCATAGGCTCGGGCTGCCAGCCAACCGCTCACGGCTTCCTCGGCCCACAGCACGTGAAATTCTCCACCATCCTGCGGCAACAGGCTGATACGCCGATAAAATATCCGTAAATTGCCGGGAAACACGCCGCTCCTGATGGCTTTTTTCCCGCGCATAACCCGCGCGCCTAATACATTCATATGGGCAATTTCCGCCCGTCTCAGGTAGCGATCCAGCCCCGCCCTCGACACGGGTTGTTGCATTCCGCAGGCCACCACCGTAACCAGTTCATCCAGCGGCACAATAAAAGTTTGTCTCAGCCAGTTGATCACGGCGCTCTGTTCTTGTCTCAGCACTTTGTGTATCGATTTTGGCGTAGTGGTCCGATCCACTGCATCGGTTCTGTTGCGCCAGCGGCGAACGGTAGAAACCGAAATACCCAGCTCCTGCGCCAGTTCACGGTCGCTTTTAGGGGATTCCTGAATATAACGACGCACCCTGGGAGTGGTCGTTGCGTTGGCATGCAGCTTAATTTCCACACTACTTTTCCTTATCAGAAAGTACATAGCTGATATCTAATCATATGAGACTAGTTAAGTGTAGCGGGAATGTTGTGAAGTGACGCAAATTTATGCCAAACAGATTCACTGATAATCGCGGCATTCGGCAGAGGTAAACCACGTGTTCATCATAAAAAATAATCACGGAGTACACCATGAGTAATGTCCTGGGATTTCTCGAAGCCAGACTGATGCCCCTGGCGGCGAAGGCTGCGCAACAGCGTCATTTGTGCGCGATACGCGCCGCCTACGTGTCGTTTATGCCTTTTATTATCGTCGGCTCGGTACTGCTGATCGTTTCATCGTTCCCGAATCAACACTATCAGCAGTTTATGGCGCACACCTTCGGCGCGACATGGAGCAACATCGTTGAGATCCCGTTCAACGCCGTGTTTTCCACCATGTCGCTGTTTATCAGCTTTCTGGTGGCCTACCGCCTGGCGGAGCACTATGAAGAGGACCGCGTTTCCAGCGGGATCCTGGCGCTGGTAGCGTTCCTGATCCTGACGCCGTTTATCAAGGTCGAAGCGCTGGGCAACATTACCGTTGTGCCCACCGAGTGGATCGGCAGCAAGGGCCTGTTCGTCGCCATGATTGGCTCGCTGCTGTGGACCGAGCTGTTCTGCTTCCTGAAGCGTAAAAACTGGGTGATCAAAATGCCCGAAGGGGTGCCGCCTGCGGTTCAGGAGTCTTTTGCGGCGCTGATCCCCGCGCTCACGGTGATTGTACTGGTACTGATGATCCGCATCGCCTTCGAGCACACCTCGTTCAATACCATCCACCAGTTTATTTACCAGGTAGTCGCCACCCCGGTGCGCCACTTCGGCACCTCTTACGTGGGCGCGCTGCTGACCGTGCTGTCGATAACCCTGTTGTGGTCGGTGGGCATTAACTCCGGTTCGATGGTGAACGGCATCATTCGCCCGCTGTGGATGGAAAACCAGACCGATAACATTGCGGCCATTCAGGCAGGCATCACGCCGCCGCACATTATTACCGAGCAGTTCTTCGACATGATCTGGATGGGCGGCGCAGGTGCCACGCTGTCATTAGTTATCGCCATGCTGATCTTTGCGCGCAGCAAAAGCATGCGTGAAGTCGCGCGGCTGGGTGCAGGCGCGTCGGTGTTTAACATCAATGAGCCGATCCTGTTTGGTCTGCCCATCATCATGAATCCCATCATGCTGATCCCCTTTAATCTGGTGCCGCTGGTGCTGGTCACGGTGCAATACGTGGCGATGAAAATGGAGATGGTGGCGGTGACCACCGGCGTGTTTATTCCCTGGACGCTGCCGCCGGTAATCAGCGGGTTTATCGTCACCGGGCATATCAGTGGCAGCGTGATGCAAATCCTGAATCTTTTGATTGGCGCGATGCTTTATCTGCCTTTCCTGAGGATCGTTGATAAGCAGTACTGCGCGTCCGAAGCGCAGAAATAACACAGGAGACAGATATGTGGGGAATGATTGCAACGTGGCGTATGGCGCTGGAAGGGATTGTGCAGGCCAGTGATGCGCTCAGACAAGGCGCAACGTCCGCCAGAGCGGTAGTGGATGCCGTTGCAGAAGTAGAAGATTTTCCTTTCTACAAATCGGTAGGTTACGGCGGTTTGCCCAATGAGCAGGGTGAAGTGGAACTGGATGCGGCGTTTATGGACGGCGATACCTTAGCCTTCGGCGCGGTGGGCAATTTAATCGATATCGCCAACCCGGTGCGCGTGGCCCACGCCCTGAGCCGCCAGCGGTTTAACAGCCTGCTGGTCGGCGCGGGCGCGCGCGAATGGGCGCTCAGCGAAGGGTTTGCCGCCAAAACCATGCTCACCGAGCGCGCCACCCAGCACTATCGCAAGCGCTGCCGGGAAACCATCGACCGGGGCTTAAGCCCCTATGACGGGCACGACACCGTCGGCATGATTGGCCTGGATAAGCATGGTTCGATGAGCGTCGCCACCTCCACCAGCGGCCTGTTTATGAAGCGCCGGGGCCGTCTCGGGGATTCGCCTGTGATTGGTTCAGGTTTTTACTGCGACAGCCAGATCGGCGCCGCCACCGCCACCGGTGTGGGCGAAGACCTGATGAAAGGCTGCGTCAGTTACGAGATTGTACGGCGTATGGAAAACGGGATGTCGCCGCAGCGGGCCGCCGATAGCGTGGTGCTGGAGCTGGAAGATAAATTGATGGCGCGCTTCGGGCGGGTCGGCGATTTATCGGTGGTATGCATGAACCGGGACGGCGAATTCGGCGCAGCCACCAATATCAAAACCTTTTCCTTCGTGGTTGCGCATGAACACCTCCCGCCCACCGTTTACCTTGCCGAGCGGCGTGACGGGCAAACGTGCTACACCCCAGCGGACGAACAGTGGATGAGCGATTACGCTGCGCGGATCCGCGCCCCCATCGGAGAGCCTCATTATGATTAATTACCATCTCACCCACGGACCGCTAGCGGCGTGTGACAACATGCATCTGTTCACGTGGCCGGGCAGCCCGCTGTTCCAGCAATGCGATATTACGGCGTCGCTAAAAGAAGCGTTATGCCAGCAGGCAACACACAGCGTTGCGGACTGCGCCTTCGGCTGTGCGCCGTTGGGCCGGGTAACGGTCGCGCCCGACAGCGACTGGCTGGATGGGTTAACACACAAACTGGCGGCATCGCTACGCACGCTGTGCCGCAAAACCTCGAGCCCGCATCTGGTGCTGGATACCAGCCGCTGGGACATGGACGATGAAAAGCATCGCGCCATTGTGATTTCCCTGCTGCATTGCCTGTTCAACCTGGACTATCAGGTCAGCGATCTGGGATACAAACAAGCCGCCAGTGACGCCGTGCGCCTGAGCCAACTCACGCTGTGGTGTTTGCCCCACCAGGAAAACGCGCTCCGCGCCCTGCTCGCCCAGACCGCCGCCTGCGCCAAAGGGATGATAGCCGCCCGGCGGCTTGCGGACCTGCCTTCCGAGCGCTGCACGCCTGCCTTTGTGGTCAGCGAAATCGTTCGCCAGGCTGAGTGTTACCCGCAACTGCGCTGCGACGTGCTGGACGAAAAGCAAATCCAGCAGCGCGGCCTGGGCCTGCTGCACGCGGTGGGCAAAGGGGCCAGCAATCCGCCCCGGCTGCTGGTTATCCATTATGACGGCTGCGCCGACGGGCCGTTTGGCGTGTACGTGGGCAAAGGCATTACCTTCGATACCGGCGGATTATGGCTGAAAAGCGGCGAAGGCATGTACACCATGAAGTATGACATGTGCGGCGCCGCCAATGTTTTTGGTCTGTTAATGGCGGCGGCGGAACTCAGGTTGCCGGTACGTCTGGTGGGCGTGCTGGCGCTGGCGGAAAACATGCCGGGGCCGGATGCGATGCGCCCTGGCGAAATCGCCGCCAGCTATTCGGGCTTAAACGTTGAAATCAACAATACCGACGCCGAAGGCCGGCTGGTGCTGGCGGACGCTATTGCCTGGGCCGCCGCGTTGCGTAAAGAACAACACGCGCCGCAGTACATTATCGATATGGCCACGCTCACCGGCGCGGTGGTCAAAGCCCTGGGCTACGACATCACCGGGCTGTGGAGCAACGATCCGTCGCTGACCCGCGCCTTGTCCACGGCGGCAGATCGCAGCGGCGATAGCCTGTGGCCGATGCCGCTGGATGCGCGTTTTGCGCCGCAGGTGGAGAGCCGCATCGCCGATATCTGCAACACGCCGACCAACAATGCCGCTATCAGTACTTCCGCCGCCTGGTTCCTGAATCGCTTTTGTCCGCCCGATATTCCCTGGGCGCATCTGGACATCAGCGGGACGGCGCTGTGGCGGGAACAGGGTTACAGCGTGGCGTCGGGCCGCCCGATACCACTTTTACTCCAGCATTTGCTTGAAAAACGGGAGCAGTAAAATGAAAAAAATCCTTCTGGTATGCGATCTGGGCATGTCGACCAGCATGATGGTGAAGAAAATGCAGGACGAAGCACACCAGCGCGGGCTGGATCTGGAAATCTGCGCTAAATCGGTGCGGGATTATAAAACCAGCGCCGCTGAATTTGATGTGGCGCTGCTGGGCCCGCAGATCCGCTATAAGCTGCCCGAGTGCGAGAAAATCGCCCAACAGCACGGTAAAAAAATCGCCTGCATCGATATGATGGCCTACGGCACCATGAAAGGCGACAAGGTACTCGATCAGGCGCTGGCGCTGATGGATGAGGCATAACATGGATCTTGAAAATGAGGTGATGGAGCTGATTGCCAACGCGGGCTACGCCCGCAGCCTGGTTTTCCAGGCGATCCGCTGCGCCCGGGAACAGCAGGACTTTGCCCAGGCGCAGGAATTCATCCATCAGGCCCAGCAGGCGCTGTCATCAGCGCATCACGTGCAAACCCGGCTGATTGAAATGGATGAAGGCAGCGGAAAAATCCCGGTGCATCTGGTGATGGTGCATGCTCAGGACCACCTGATGAATGCCATTATGCTGATGGAGTTGGGCCAGGAAATTATCGCCTTGCATCAAAAAATCGCAGCGTAATCCCGATTGCTGCGCGGGGCCTGGCGCAAAGCCCGGCCCCTTTTTATTGGCTTAATAGTAGGTGCGTAAAAACTCCGTCAGGCAGAGTATCGCCATCGCCTGCCCGTAGGGCATCGAGGTCTGGGGGATGTTGCGGTAAAACGCCAGGTCATGCCCCATCCCGGTGCCAAACGACACCTGCTGAAGTTCGCCGTCGCTGGAAATATGTTCGATGATCCCGGCAATCGCCTTTTCCGCCACCTCCGCATAACGCTTCGGCAGATAGCGTTGCCTGACGCCTTTCAGGATCCCGTAAGCAAACCCCGCCGTGGCGGAGGCTTCAAGATACGAGTACGGATCGTCCAGCAAGGTATGCCACAGACCGCTTTCATCCTGGCACTTCGCCAGCGCCGCCACCTGATTTTCCAGCACCTGCACCAGATAGCGACGTACCGCGCTGTTTCCCGGCAGATCCACCAGCTCGAGAAAATCGGGGATCACGATGGTCAACCAGCTATTGCCCCGCGCCCAGCGCGCACGGGCAAAATTATGCCGTCCCTGATAATTCCAGCCGTGAAACCATAGCCCGGTTTCCCGATCCATCAGATTCTGCACGTGCAGCAGGAACTGATAGGTGGCCTCTTCACAATATTCGGGCCGGTTTAGCAATTTGCCGATTTTGGTCAGCGGCAGAACGGTCATCATCAGGGTGTCGTCCCACATCTGCTGATGATTCTCCTCGGCCAGAGTAATGTGCTGCATACCGCCAAAATCAGTACGCGGCATCTGGTACATCGCCCATTCGGCCCAGCTTTCCAGCCAGGGGAGAAATTCCGGATTACGTGTTTCTTCGTAGCGATACGCCAGGGTCAAAAACGGCGCCATGGTATTGACGTTTTTGGTGGTTGTCCCTTCAGCAAAGCGGTCGGCAAACCAGGCGTCAATAATCTGGCACATTCCCTTATCGCCGGTCTGACGATAATACTGCCAGATACCGTAGAGCCCGACGCCGTGTGTCCACTCCCACCCTGCCCAACCTTTGGTATCAATCACCCGCCCATCATCCAGCCGCAGCAAAAACTGGCCCGTGTCGTCGTGAATGTGGATCAGGTTATCGGTCACTTTGTTTATGAGATTTTTTAGTTCGTCCCTGGAGAT
The DNA here is from genome assembly GCF_014193285.1 of Atlantibacter sp. RC6. GTDB lineage: Bacteria > Pseudomonadota > Gammaproteobacteria > Enterobacterales > Enterobacteriaceae > Atlantibacter. The sequence continues at coordinate 82,024 of NZ_JACHZE010000010.1, read as the reverse complement.
GATGCGCTCAGGCTGGCGCAACAGCGGGCTGTGTTTTACGGGGTAGATAATCATTCGCTTTGCCTTAATGAGAAGTAACAGGTTGCGCCACGGCGGGTTTATGGCGGTTCAGATAGCCGATATTGTTATTGCCCCAGAGCGCTGAATACGGCATGCCCGCCAGCATTTCGATGGTTTCGCGCGCCTGTGGGGTAATCACTTCCGGCACCGGGCGATTAGCGAGGCGCATTTTTGCCGTCTCCTCGCGCAGTATGCTATGGGTGTGCAGGTTGAGCTTGAAGCGCAGGGAGATCAGGAAGCCACAGGCCAGTACCACCACGGTGCCCACGCTTAAAATCATCAGGATGGTCTGGCTCACGGCGGGCGGTTGAGTCGCCTGGCCGGAGACAAAGCCGGACATCTGCATCACGATCCCCACCAGCATCACCGCCCCCGCCTGGGACGCCTTGCGGGTAAGGGTCATGATCCCGGCAAAAATCCCTTCCCGGCGCTGGCCGGTGATGGCTTCATCCACGTCGGCAATATAGGTGTAAGTATTCCACGGCACATAGTTGATGCCGCCACGCCCTAACCCGGCGATGCCGGAAATAAACAATAGCAACGCAAAAACATCGTTTAAGCCGACATACCACAGCACGCCGTAGGAAATGGCGCTCAGGCCGAACAGCACCACCACGACGCGGTAAGAAGGCGCGGGGCCAAACTTGATGCACAGCGGGATCATGGCGATCACCGCGATAAACTGCATGATCGCCATCACGCCCATCAGGTTAGAGGCCAGCGAGGCGCTCTGCATCAGCACGAAAACCACGTAGTAAGTAAACACGGCGTTAAACACGTCCTGGGCGATGTACCCCCCGAGATACATCCCCAGATGCTGACGAAATATTTTAATCCGCAGCGTTGAGGTTAATTCGATATTCAGCCGCTTCATACTTTGCATAAAGGTGAGGTTTTTCTTTTCCTGCTCCGCACGCAGCGCCGCTTCGGTCCACTCCGCACGCGGCCTTTCCCAGGTAAAGCACCACACCAGCGTCAGCACAATGGCGCACAGCGTGGCGAATACCACACTGGCGTAGAAAAAGGAGATGGCGTTGTCCTTGCCGAAGATATTGAGCAGGATGCCCGGCAGGAAGGCGGCCAGGATGGCCGAGAGCTGCGCCATTGAAATCCGCGCGCCGGAAAACTTGGTTTTCTGTTTGAAATCATCGGTCATTTCCGGCACCAGGGTTTCATAAGGCACCAGAATCATGGTGTACACCACATCGAAAATCAGATAGGTCGCCAGGTAATACCCGTAGCCCATTCCGCCCACCCACATAAAGGTGTAGCTAAACACCAGTGGGATCCCGAGCAGGATAAAGAATTTGCGCCGGCCAAAGCGTCGGCCGAGCCAGGTCGAGCCGAAGTTATCGGTCAGGAAACCCATTAATGGACTGACGACGGCGTCCAGCACCCTGGCCATCGCAAAGATAAAGGTCGCCTCAACGGGCGTAAGGCCACAAAAGGTGGTGTAAAAATACAGCAGCCAGGCGGCGGTCAGCGCCGTCGTCCCTGCGCCAAGGAAATCGCCTGAGCCGTAAGCCAGATAATTTGCCAGTCCAATTTTACGTTTTTTCATTGCCGTCACCCCGTTAAATGTAATGAGGGAGATTACAAGTCACGGCCCTGTTAGGGTCTGCATGAAATCTTTCATGCCTAAAGTAAAATCAGCGCAGCCGGGAAACCTTTGTATTTTCGCCACGGCGTTACACAAGACGGCAATAATACAAAGAAATCACGTTTCTATCTCACTATTGTGAAACAGCGGTTCGTTTTTATCGGTCAAGTGTATTGAAATGGACAGAAAAAAAAGAAAACCCGCCGAAGCGGGTTTTAACAAGCTGATAAAAAGGCGTGTTTAGTGGTAGTTCACGATCACCTGGTTGGAACGCACCCGCAGCACCGGGAACAGTTTGCCGCCGCCGGGCACCTCCCAGATAAATCGCAGCGGTTCGCTGGCGGCGATGTGAGCAAAACCTTGCGTGGTCCCGCTCTGCCCTTCAATCGGCACACAGTGGTTAGACGTACATAACCTCACCTGCAATCCGGCGGGCATGGGGCCAGTAAGTTCATAGCGCCAGGCCACCAGAGTCATTAAACCGGAGACCGGCTGAGCGGGCGCCAGCGGCGGCGAAGAGACCGCCTGGCCGCGCCAGGAGAGCGTCGCTCCCACCGCGCTGCTCTGCCATGCGCCTTCCGCCGCGTGAGCCAGCAGCGGCGCGAGCCACAGTAATCCCACCAGTAGACGCATTATTTACCTCCAATAATCGCGGTCATCCGGATGTTGCGGTTCTCCGACAATTCCATGTTGGAGAGCACCACCAGTTGCGACAGCGTGCGGCGTAAAAAGCGCGACAGCAGCGGGCGCAGCGCATGGTTCACCAGCAGCACCGGCGGCGCGCCTAACATCTCCTGGCGCTGCAACGCTTCCTGCGCCTGTTCCAGCAGGCGATCCGCCAGGCCCGGCTCCAGCCCGCCGCCGCCCTGCAGGGCCTGGAGCAGCAGACGCTCCAGCGCGGTATCCAGACCGATCACCTGCACTTCCCCGCTGCCCGGGAACCACTGCTGGGTGATGGCGCGGCCCAGCGCTACGCGTACCACGGTAGTCAGTTCATGGGGATCGTTCTGCAACGGCGCGTGCTCCGCCAGGGTTTCAATAATGGTGCGCATATCGCGGATTGGCACTTTTTCGGCCAGCAAACTTTGCAGCACTTTATGCAGCGTGGTGAGGGTGATCACGCCAGGCACTAAATCCTCGGTCAGCTTCGGCATATCCTGGGTGACGCGGTCGAGCAGCTGCTGCGCCTCCTGGCGGCCAAACAGCTCCGGCGCGTACTGGCCGATAAGATGGTTGAGATGGGTTGCCACCACGGTACTGGCTTCCACCACGGTAAAGCCCTGGATTTGCGCCTGCTCTTTCAGGGCGCTTTCAATCCAGATCGCCGCCAGGCCGAAGGCCGGGTCGATGGTTTGCTCGCCCGGCAGAGTGCCTGCGGCGGTGCCGGGGTTAATCGCCAGCCAGCGGCCCGGATAGGCGTCGCCGCTGCCAATTTCCACGCCTTTCATCAGAATGCGATAGCGCGCCGGGGGGAGATCCATATTGTCGCGGATATGCACCACCGGCGGCAGGAAGCCCATATCCTGGGCGAATTTTTTACGAATGCTGCGGATGCGGCCTAACAGTTCGCCGTCCTGCTGGAAATCCACCATTGGGATCAGCCGGTAACCCACTTCCATGCCTAACGGATCTTCCAGTTGCACGTCGCTCCAGGTCGCTTCTACGGCCTGGGGGTTCTCCGGCGCTTTAACCTGCTGCGGCGCGGGGGCTTCCGCGGTCTCTCTTCCGCGCATCCACCAGGCCAGGGCCAGCAGCGCCACGGTAAACAGCAGGAACACCAGATTGGGCATGCCCGGCACCAGGCCCAGCAGCCCGAGCACGGCGGCGCTGAGCAGCATCACCCGCGGGTTGCTGAACAGCTGGCCGACCATCTGCTCGCCGACGTCCTGCTCGGTACTCACGCGAGTCACGATCACGCCGGCGGCGGTCGAAATGACCAGCGCCGGGATCTGCGCCACCAGGCCATCACCGATGGTCAGCAGGGTGTAGCTTTCCGCTGCCTGCGCCATCGGCATGCCGTGTTGGATCACCCCCACCAGCAGGCCGCCGACGATGTTGATTACCATGATCAACAGCCCCGCCACGGCGTCGCCGCGCACGAATTTACTGGCACCATCCATGGAGCCGTAGAAATCGGCTTCCTGGGTCACTTCGGAGCGGCGCTTTTTGGCTTCATCTTCGCCGATAATCCCGGCGTTGAGGTCGGCGTCGATCGCCATCTGTTTACCCGGCATCCCGTCGAGCACGAAACGAGCGCCCACTTCCGCGATACGCCCGGCACCCTTGGTAATAACCATAAAGTTGATGATCACCAGGATGATAAACACCACGATCCCCACCGCGAAGTTACCGCCCACCAGGAAGTGACCAAAGGCCTCGACCACTTTACCCGCCGCCGCGCCGCCGGTATGGCCTTCCATCAGGATGATACGCGTAGAGGCGATGTTGAGCGCCAGGCGCAGCAAGGTGGTGAACAGCAGGATCGTCGGGAATGCCGCGAATTCCAGGGTACGCTGGGTGAACATCGCCACCAGCAGCACCATAATCGACAGGGCAATATTGAAAGTAAACAGCAGATCGAGGACGAAAGCCGGTAGCGGCAAGACCATCATCGACAGGATCAGCATGATCAGAACCGGCCCGGCCAGGATCTGCCATTGGGTTGTTTTCAAATTGCTGGGCAGGCGCAGCATCGCCACCAGATTAGCCATCGGTGTCCTTCTCATTCATAAAGTCCAGCGCCTCAGGCACCGGTAAGTTTTGCGGTTTTTTGGGGATCAGTCCGCCAGCCAGTCGCCAGCGTTTTAATTGCCAGACCCATGCCAGCACTTCCGCCACGGCGGCGTACAGCTGGCCGGGGATCTGCTGGCCGATTTCAGCATGACGCCAGAGCGCGCGCGCCAGCGGCGGGGCTTCCAGCATCGGGATGCGGTGTTCATTGCCGATTTCACGGATGCGCAACGCCACCAGGCCCGCGCCCTTCGCCAGTACTTTGGGCGCGCTCATTTTGTTTTCGTCGTACTTGAGCGCCACGGCGTAGTGGGTCGGGTTGGTGACGATCACATCGGCTTTCGGCACGTCGGACATCATGCGACGGCGCGCGGCGGCACGTTGCTGTTGGCGGATGCGCCCTTTCACATGCGGGTCGCCTTCCTGATCTTTGAATTCATCGCGGATATCCTGGCGGGTCATGCGCAGTTTTTTGATGTGACTGTAGATTTGCCAGAACACGTCAAAGCCAACCATTGGGATCAGGCCCAATACGATCAGCAAGCCACACAGCGCCACCAGATTCAGGGAGTTGCCCAGCGCGGCGATGGGCGCTTCGCTGACCAGCCGCAGCATCTCGGGCCAGTTATGCATCAGGTACCAGGCCGTGACGCTGCCCACCAGCGTGGCTTTCAGCACTGCCTTGACCAGCTCTGCCAGCGCCTGGGCGGAGAACAGCCGTTTGATCCCGGCGATGGGATTGAGTTTGCCTGGGTTAAACGCCAGGGATTTGGCGCTGAACAGCACGCCGCCCAGCAGCATCGGCGCGGCCAACGCCACCAGAATCAGGCCAACCAGCAGCGGAAGCAGAGCCAGCATAGCCTGTTGAATCAGGTTACTGATTTGGCTAACGATAAGACCGGGATCATTGATGATACTGTGGTCGAAATGCAGGCCAGCCGTGAGCATCGCCGCCAGTTTGCGGGCCACAGGCCCTCCGCCGATCCACAGAATGCTGATCCCCACCAGCAGCATCAGCAGCGAGGTCAGTTCACGGGAACGGGGGATCTGCCCCTCTTCACGCGCCTTATCAAGTCGGTGGGGTGTGGGGGCCTCTGTTTTTTCCTGGTCGCTATCTTCAGCCACAATGGAGGTTCCGTAATGTCATACCGCCATTATGCGTAACGAGGCCCCAATTCAATCGCCGGAAAAGCGGATGGAAACGCGAGGAATTCAGGATTTAAATTAAGTCATGCGCGGCGGCGTAGCGCTGGGATCGGAACACGCAACCGGCGTAAGTGCCATAACAGTCTTGTCCATATGCATTTCTGAGGAAAATTGTACACGTGTCACGTTTATTTAACTTTTTCCTGGTTAATGTGTGTGAAAGCGATTCCACAACCCCCAGATTTACCAGCTTTACAGCCGATCGAAAGCACATTAATTGCAACCCGTTGCACTGGTTCCCTCTCCAAACGTGATCACCTTCTCAAAACAATTTTGCAACAGTTTTATCCATAACAATGACAATAAAACACATAACTTTTTCATCCTGTAACTCCTACATTCGTTAAGTCGCATAAGAAGTGTCTTAAGGGAATGCATGAGTAACAGGGATACTCTCATCCGGCAGTTAATTTCCACTACACGCCTTGAATTTGTGAAGGGCTCACTTCGGCTTTAAATCACATAACAGCGACTCACCCCTGTAACAACGTATTTGCACCATTAACCCTATAACTTATGTCACCATTCAGAGGTGTTCGATGAGTAAGATGAATTTAAAACAATTATTATCCGCCAGCGTTCTCGGCTTAATGGTTTGCGCCACTTCCGCAATGGCGAAAGAGGTGGAAGTCGTTAATATTTCTAAAATCGCCGGGATGCCCTGGTTTAACCGCATGGGCGAAGGCGTCACCAACGCCGGAAAAGATTTAGGCATCAACGCCTATCAGGTCGGCCCTTCCAGTACCGACGCCCCGCAGCAGGTCAAAATTATTGAAGACCTGATTGCCAAAAAAGTCTCCGCCATCACTATTGTCCCGAACGACGCCAACGTGCTGGAGCCGGTGTTCAAGAAAGCGCGCGATCAGGGCATCGTCGTGCTGACCAACGAATCCCCGGGGCAGCCGTCCGCTAACTGGGACGTCGAGATCATTGATAACGAAAAATTCGCGGCCGATAACGTAGAAGAGATGGCGAAAGCGATGGGCGGCAAAGGCGGCTATGTGATTTACGTCGGCGGCCTGACCGTGCCTCAACATAACCTGTGGGCGGACCTGTTCGTTAAATACCAGAAAGAGCATTACCCGGACATGCATGAAGTCACCACCCGTATGCCGGTGGCGGAAAACATCGATGACGCCCGTCGCACCACCCTCGATCTGATGAAAGCGCACCCTGACCTGAAAGGTGTGATCTCCTTCGGTTCCCAGGGCCCGATCGGCGCAGGTCGCGCTGTGAAAGAGAAACGCGCGCGCGGCAAAGTGTTCGTGTTCGGCATGATGATCCCGTCACAGGCGGCATCGCTTATCAAGAGCGGCGATATCACCATGGGCGTGACCTATGACCCGGCCACCGCAGGCTATGCGCTGACTGCGGTCGCGGATAAAGTCATCAAGGGCGAAGAGATTAAACCCGGCCTCGACATTCCGAAACTGGGCAAAGCCGACGTGGATACTGATAAACGCATCATCAAATTCCACAACGTGCTGCGCGTGACGAAAGACAATATCGATAGCCTTTATTAATCAGGACGTTGCTCCGGCGCGCGTAATCCCTGCGCCAGCGCCGATTGTGTACCTGTTCGCCGGGCGCTCCCACGCCCGGCGATAATTGTTTCTGTGAGGTGGTCATGAAGCCTTTTATTTCGCTGGCCAACATCAGCAAAACGTTTTACGGCGTTAAGGCGCTGGATAACGTCGCGCTGACCCTGTTGCCCGGAGAAGTGCATTGCCTGGCCGGACAAAACGGCTGCGGTAAATCGACCCTGATTAAAATCATTTCCGGCGTGTATCAACCCGACCCCGGCGCGCAGATTGAGATTGACGGCACACCCGTTTCCCGTCTCTCCCCTGTCGATTCGGTCAAAGCGGGCATCCAGGTGATTTATCAGGATCTGTCGCTGTTTCCCAACCTGACGGTGGCCGAAAACATCGCTATTCACCAGTACCATAAAAAGTCCTGGGTGAATCAGCGCGAAATTCGCGAGATTGCTGAAAAGACGCTGCAAAGCATCGGCGCGACGCTGGATCTCGACGCTACCGTTGAATCCCTGCCCATCGCGCAACGCCAGATTGTCGCCATCTGTCGGGCGCTGGCGCAGGACGCCAGGTTGATCATTATGGATGAGCCCACCGCGTCGCTCACCATGCAGGAAGTCAAAGGCCTGCTTAAAGTGGTTAACGATCTCAAACAGCGCCAGATCTGCGTGGTCTTCGTCAGCCACCGTCTGGTAGAGGTGATGGCGATTTCCGATCGCATCACGGTGCTGAAAGACGGCAAGCTGATCGGCACCTACCCGGCAGCGGAGGTCGATAATAAAAAGCTGGCGTTTCTGATGACCGGGCTGGCGTTCTCTTATCAATGCCTGACGCCCCGGGAGCAGCTCGGCGACGTGGCGCTGGAGGTTAAGCACTTAAGCCGCGAGGACGAATATTACGACGTATCGCTGCGAGTGCATAAGGGCGAAATCGTGGCCATCACCGGGCTGTTGGGCGCAGGGCGTACCGAACTGTGCCTGAGCCTGTTTGGCCTGACGCGTCCGGATCGCGGTGAAATTCTCATCGACGGCCAGCCGGTCAACTTTAAAAGCAACCGCGACGCCATCAAGGCGGGGATCGGTTACGTTTCTGAAGACCGCATGGGCACCGGCCTGGTGATGGCGCAATCCATCAATGACAATATTATCTCTACCGTGCTGTCGCGGCTGAAGACGGCGTGGCGGCTGCTGGATCGACGTAAATCCGATGCGGTGGTGGAGGATTTGGTCAAACAGCTCACCATCAAAATCGGCAGCGTTCACCATCCGGTGAATACCCTGTCCGGCGGCAACGCTCAGCGCGTCGCCATCGCTAAATGGCTGGCCATTAATCCGAAAGTGTTAATTCTCGACTCCCCCACCGTGGGTGTGGATATCGCCAACAAAGCGGGGATTTACCAAATCGTTAACGCGTTAGCGCAGCACGGCATTGCGGTGCTGATGGTTACCGATGAGATCGACGAAGCGTTTTTTAACAGCCACCGCATTCTGGTGATGCGCAAAGGGGAAATGACGGCGGAGTTTTGGCCTTCAAAAACCACGGAAGCCGAGTTAGCAGAGGTCGTCAATGGTTAATAAATTCGGCATAAAAAAGCATGAACTCTTTTTGGGGATCACCATCCTCATCATCGGCGGCTACCTGACGTTTGCCAGCCCCGATTTTATGACACTGGGTAACATCTACGATTTAATCAACAACTACGCCATGCTGACGATTCTGGCATGCGGACTGTTTATCGTGTTGATTTCTGGGGGGATTGATATCTCTTTCCCCGCTATGACCATTATCTCGCAGTACGTGATGGTGACGCTTATCCAGAACACCACCGGCAACTTTGCCCTCGCCTTCGCCCTCAGCGGCGGTATTGGGCTGATGCTGGGCGTGGTTAACGCCATCCTGGTGAACCGGCTGAGCGTCCCGTCGATCATCATTACTATTTCCACGCTGAATATCTTTTATGGCCTGCTGCTGTATCTCACCAAAGGGGTCTGGTTGTATAGCTACCCTGAATGGTTTGAACAGGGCGTGATGCTGTTTAAATTCACCGCCGCCGACGGCTATGACTACGGCCTGAGTCTGCAAATCCTGACGCTTATCGTAGTGGTGGCGCTTACCGGCATCATCATGAACAAAACCAGCATCGGGCGCATGATTTACGCCATGGGCGGCAACCGGGAAGCCGCGTCGCGCATGGGGTTCGGCATTTTTAAACTGCAACTGTTCGTGTATGGCTATATGGGGCTGATGTCCGGCGTCGCGGGCGTGGTGCAATCCGCCACCGTACTGACCGTCGCGCCCGATTCGCTGCTGGGTTATGAGCTAACGGTACTGGCCGCGGTGGTACTGGGCGGCACCAGTATTATCGGCGGGCGTGGCACGCTACTCGGCACGCTGTTGGGGGTGATCCTGCTGGCGGTGTTGCAGAACGGCCTCAATTTACTCGGGATCTCATCTTACTGGCACACCGTCGTCACCGGCCTGGTGATTGTGATCAGTATCAGCACCACCGCGTGGGGCCAGCGTAAAACCCAGGGAGTCGCGCTATGAGCAATCGCAAAATCAAAGATAACGTTGAAATCTACCTGAGCGTGCTGATTGGCGTGACCGTGCTGGCGTTCAGTTTTCTGATCCCGAATGTGTTCTGGTCAGCCGCCAACTTCCAGTCCATAGCGTCGCAGATGCCGATCCTCGGCGTGCTGGCGCTGGCAATGGCGGTCACCATGCTGACCGGCGGGATTAACCTGTCGATTATCGCCACCATGAACGCCTGCGCGCTGATTATGGCGTGGGTGGCGACGCACTACCCGCCGGGTGCGCTTGCTGTAGTGCTGGTGCTGCTATCCGGCTTTGCCACCGCGCTGGTGATCGGCGTTATCAACGGCATGTTGATTGCCGTGGTGCGGGTCTCGCCGATCCTGGCCACGCTTGGGATCATGACGTTGTTAAACGGTATCAATATCGTGATTTCCCGCGGCTCGTCGATCACCAACTTCCCCGACTATATCTTGTCGATCAATAGCTCCAGCATCCTTGGCATCCCTACGCCGCTGCTGGTGTTCATTGCGGTGGTGATGGTGATGTGGATTATCCTTGAGAAATCCGCTTTCGGACGCACCATCTACCTGATTGGCTCAAACGAACAGGCCAGCCACTATTCGGGGATTAACACCCGCAAGACGCTGATCTGGGTCTATATCCTGTCATCGGTGCTGTGCGTGATTGCCGGGCTGTTGATGATGTCAAAACTCAACTCAGCCAAAGCCTCGTATGGCGAGTCCTATCTGCTGGTGTCGATTCTGGCGGCGGTATTGGGAGGGATTAACCCGGACGGCGGCTTCGGTAAAGTGTTTGGCATGGTGATGGCGCTGATCTTGCTGCAAATGCTGGAGAGCGGTCTGAATATCCTCGGCGTGAGCAGTTATATCACCATGGCCCTGTGGGGCGGGCTGCTGCTGGCGTTTATCTTTTTGAAAGGGGTGAATGTGACGAGGTTGTTTGGGCGGGTGTGAAACAAATAAAAATTCAGGCCGTTGTTTAAGGACGGCCTGACTATTAAAAACCGCGATAAAAATGCTGCAATAATTAGCAATCAATTGGACTCTGCGTAGCATTGATGAGTAACATGTTTAATTAATCATTTTTCGGACAATTAATGTAATTGTATCTATTGAAGACATAATTCCATGCTAATTGTTTTCCGAAAAATTAGATTGATTACTGTGGCAAATATTAGCGGGCAATGCAAAGCTCCAGGCTAATAAATAATTTTATTTATTCTTAAAACACACTTATTCATGATAAAATTAATTATTGATATGGCTTTTGATTCAGATTAGATCCAAGATTCAGCCCTTCAGAAAACTCCGCGCTGGCATTAAGAACACCATTTAAATTATGTCAAAATTTTTCAGCCATATGCATTTGAATTTACAATTAATACACCAGATGAATAAAAAGACAAAACAATAACATCCGACATATGCTTTGGAACATTGAGTAAGGATACCCCCTAGTATGCAACATAAAGATTTAGGTGTATGCTACATAACGTATCAAATATTACATACTCATGTAATTCAAGGGCGTTAATGTTTTTCCGCAGCGCCATTATTTGATAATAGTATTTTGTTATAGCACATGGAGATAATTAGTATGGATATGACTACATTGCCCGGCAAGGTTATCGTAACTTTCGTTCTGGCTTGCTCAGTGTTTAACGTTCAGGCAAGCGACGACGGTATGGATGCAGGTAAAATACATTTTACCGGTTCTATTATCGAACCTTCATGCGAAATTGATGGTGATGGAGATACCAATGAGTTGACCATCCCACTGGGCTCTTATCCAACAACTTACTTTACCGATATTGGCAAGGAATCAACGTTTAAACCTTTTTCAATTAAGTTGCAAAAATGTCCTGTTGCTACTCCGGGGTTAGGATCTGTGCAATTAACTTTTAACGGTACAACCGTAACCGGCAGAGACGATCTGTTAAGCGTCAGTACAACTACGCCAGGCTCTACGGCTGCAACCGGTATCGGAGTTGCTATTACGACAAAAGAAGAACCGACTACCTATATCAAATTTGATGGTAGTGAAGATCAGGTTTATATTGAGTTGCCTACTACAGCGGGTAACCCTATACAAGCGGATTTTCTTGCTCGCTATCAATCCTATAACGCGACTGTCACCGCAGGCCCTGCTGATGCAGATTTAACAGTAAATATCCTTTATCGTTAACTATCATGCATCATAAAAATCAATTAAAGAACCTTTCCTATTCACCTCATCTATTAAAAATAGTTTTTTAACTGTTTCAGAGGTACGAGCTAATTATGGGTAATGCTATGCGCATCGTATTTTTTGTACTATTTTTGATGCCTTTCCTTATTCTGACGAATTGTCAGGCGGAAGGCATTCAGATTGGCAGAACCCGTGTTATTTACAACGCAGAAAGTAAAGAGACCGCTTTAAGCGTGGTTAATAGTGAACGGGAATTACCCTGGCTCGTCCAGTCCTGGACTGACACAGGAGACGGAAAAACAAGAGGGCCATTTATTGTGACCCCTCCGCTTTTCCGTCTCGATCCTCAGAAAGAGCAAAGTTTACGTATCACATGGAATGGCGAAAATCTTCCAGAAGACCGGGAGTCGCTTTTTTATATGAACGTTCGTACTATTCCTGCAATAGCAAAAGATAATAAACAAATAAACGCATTAAGGTTAATTTATAAAACACGTATAAAGCTGTTTTGGCGCCCTCAAGGTCTGTCTGGCTCGCCAGATGAAACATGTGAACATCTGAAATTCGTTTTGGCAGGTAACCAATTGCATATTATTAATGATGGGCTGTTTTATAGCGTGTTTGACACTTTATATTTAGGCAACAGCTTGATCAAAAAAGCAGACATGATAGCACCAAAATCGACTATTTCTATCCCTGTCACCGCCGAATTTACTGGCAAAGATGTGTCATGGCGATGTATCACAGATTATGGCAATGCATCTGCAAAACATTCCTCGATAATCAAGCAGGAGTAGTGTCAGTAATGGCCATGTTCCGCGACGTTAGCCGTCGACAATATCGCGGACGCGTAATCCGTGCTTCAGGATTAATAATCGCGTTATGCTTTGCCGTTTTTTCGCCGGTTTACGCGCGAGAGTACTATTTTGAACCTTCATTTCTGGAAGGAGAGCAGCTTGCACGTCAAGATATAGATCTCTCTTTATTTTCAAAAAAAGATGCGCAATTACCTGGCATCTATTTATCAAAGATCAGCATTAACAAACAAAGCATGCCAGATGAATCTATAAACTACATTAGTGATTCAGATGGAACACTGCGCCCTTTGTTATCACCAGCCCTACTTCGCAAGTGGGGCGTGAAAGTTGAGAATTATCCTGCACTAGCTAGTTTACCGCCAGATAAACCGCTTAATGCGCCAATAGAGAATTTTATTCCTTTTTCTTCAGCCCGTTTCGATTTTAATAGCTTACTGCTTTCTCTCAGCATACCTCAGTCAGCTATGAACAGAGACAGTAATGGATACATTGACCCGTCGCGCTGGGATGATGGCGTAATAGCCATGTTTACTGATTATTCCTTTTCCGGTACGGAATATAACGATGCTGATTACCAGTCCTCAACTCAGTATCTCAACATGCGTAACGGGATTAATTTTGGGGGGTGGCGTTTGCGCAACTACTCCACATGGGATAACACCAATGGTCAACAGTCATGGAATGCAATCAACTCATGGGTTCAGCACGATTTCAAATTTCTAAAGGCTCAATTTATTGCCGGTGAAAACAGCACACATGGAGAAGTCTTCGATAGCATTCAGTATCGCGGCATTAACATCGCGTCCGATGAAGAAATGCTCCCGAGCAGCCAGCGCGGTTTTGCACCCATTATTCGTGGTATAGCCAATTCCAATGCTGAAATATCAGTGCGACAGAATGGATACCTGATCTATCAATCAACAGTGCCGCCGGGCCCGTTTGTGATCAACGATCTGTATGCCACCACAAGTAGCGGCGATTTGGACGTAACCATTAAGGAAGCCGATGGTACAGAACATCATTTTACCCAAGCTTTCTCCGGCATCGCCATTATGCAACGACCGGGGCACGTTAAATTCGAAATGACTGCAGGTCGCTTTCGCGCGAACAATAACCAAAACAGCAATGAACCTTTATTTTCTCAGGTTAGCGTAATCTATGGTCTCAACAATTATCTGACACTTTTTGGCGGGATGACGGCAGCGGAAAATTATATCGCAAGCAATATGGGTGCTGGGATCGCTCTCGGCAAACTGGGCTCGCTGTCTGCGGATGTGACGAATGCCCACACCACGTTAGATAATGACCAGCAGGATACCGGTCAGTCATACCGGCTACTCTATACCGGGCAAATAGACGCCACGGATACCAATTTTACCTTAGCGGGTTATCGTTACAGTACCAAAGGCTATTACACCTTTGCTGAAGCAAACGAAAAACATACCGGTAACGACGACGATTTATCGTATAACTACAATAAACGTAGCCGTATTCAGGCCAGCATTAATCAGTCAGTTATGGCTAGTAACCTCTATCTTAACGGCTATCAACAGGATTACTGGAAAAGCAATCGGAAAGAAAAAAGTCTTTCCGCAGGCTGGAATAGTACAGTTTACGGCGTGTCGTTAAATGTGGCTTATACCTATAGCAAAACCACTGGCTCCCCCAGCGATCAAACGCTGTCTTTCGGGTTAAGCGTGCCTTTCAGTAAATTCTTGCCGGACAGTTGGATAAGCTACAGCGCCAATGCGACCAAAAAAAGCGAAACCAGCCAGCGGGTGGGTTTATCCGGGACTTTGCTTGATGACAAGCGATTGAGTTATTCACTTCAACAAAGCCACACCAATCATGATGGTGACGATACCAGCAGTATTTACAGCAGCTACCATTCGCGATACGGGAATATAAGCGCCGGTTATTCTGCCTCGACAGATCATTCGCAACAGCTTAGCTATGGTTTAGATGGCGGCATCGTCATTCACTCTGGCGGCATCACCCTCTCTCAACCCTTAGGTAATGAGTTCGCTATTATCAGCGCCAATGGTGCGCCCGGCATACGATTTATCAACCAGCAAGGCATCCAGACTGATGCATTTGGCAATGCCATTATCCCTTCATTGACGCCTTATCAGGAAAATACCATCCGGCTGGATACCACAAGCCTGCCTGATAACGTTGATAGCGACGAAACCGCCGTAACAGTGGTCCCCGATCGTAATGCTGCTGTTAACGCCCATTTTGATGCTCACATTGGCTACCGCGCCATGATCGCTCTGAAGCGCCCGGACGGACGGCAAATACCCTTTGGTGCCATGGCGACAGTCGATGGCACTACCCTGAACGGTATCGTTGATGACAGTGGCGTGCTTTATCTGTCAGGTATTTCTGAGCAGACGGCGGTAACTGTGCAATGGGGTAAATCCCCGGCTCAACAATGCCATGCCTCTGTTTCGCTACCTGTTAACTCATCAAAAAGAATTCTCGCTGCGAGCGCATTATGTCAATGAATAACGAATACTCCGCCACTCTTTATGATGTTATGACCCAATTCCGGTCTTTGAAATTTGTTTTAGTGTTAGTGGCGGTGCTATGCCCGCTTACAGGCCATTCTGCAAAGGTGTCAAGTTGCGTATGGAAACCCGCGATCAGATATGACGTCACATACAACCATGAATTAAGCGCGGCAGATAATAAAACGGGTTTAACCTTTATAGAAACCAAAACGCCTGGGGATGGAGCGGAAAATCAGACGGTGAGCTGTAAGTGTGGTGGGGTAAGTGACTCGACGGGCATTACCGACCTGACAGCAGTAGGTAGTCCGCTTTTAGCCGGGAGCGCTGGCTATGGAAAACTGACCGAGCGGCTTGACATAGACATCACAGGCTTTGGTGACAATCTCAATAGTTCAGCTTCGCAAATCGCAATTGATGAATACCCTACATCGTTGAGTAATATGCAATCTATATATGGTGTAACCATGACAGAAGGCGATGGGAACGTATGTAGTAATATTACCCGCACAAGCAGGCAATTTCGATGGAATGCTATTGAAGTTAAATTCTTACTGACCAGTCCTATCTTTGGCGTTGAAAACATTCCTTCTCAGATTGTGGCGCAATACTACGCATGTATCTACGCCGATACGCTCTGTACGTTAAGCGATATGCAGCACGTATCCGATGTCTGGCTCAGAGGCTCCATCACAGCCCCGCTCAGTTGCACTATTAACGCAGGCAGCGTTATCGATATCGACCTGGGCGAAATTAACCGACCCCAGTTCATTAACAAAGGCCAGAATCCTCGGGGCTATACGTTGCGGGACGTTGATATCTCCTACCATTGCGACGATCCAGAAGCGCGCTCGACCACCGATAAGATTCTATTAACGTTGAGTTCAGATCAGGGCGTGGTAACTGACAGCAATCGTCTTATTGCTAAAATGATCGGCCGCGATGATATTGGCGTGCGGATGTACGATGAAAATAATAATAACGTGGTGTTAGACGGCTCCGTCAGTTTCCCATTAACTCTGGATCAGGACGGCAACGGCCATATTAAAATGACCGCCGCTCCCGTAGGCACCACGGATACCCCTCCCGCCGCAGGCAAATTCGAAGGCAACGTCACCGTAAAAATGGACATCAAATAACGCAAAGCCGCCTGTTGCCATACCCCGGCAACAGGCGGTTTCCCGTCAAAACCCTAAACTATCCAGCAAATCGTCAACCTGATCCTGACTTGCCACCACGCCCGCTTTGGTGGTATCCACCTGTGGGCCGTTGAGCAGGCTGTCGTTCTCGCGTTTGGCGCGCGTTCCCGGTTCCGGCATATTTTCCAGCAGCACCATCAGCAGCTGCCGTTCAATTTCCTGGATCACGTCCATCATGCGCTTGATCACCTGGCCGGTGAGATCCTGGAAATCTTGCGCCATCATGATTTCCAGCAGTTGCGCGTTGGTGTAGCTGGTATGACCCGGCACGTCGGACAGATACTGGCGGGTATCGGTGACCAGCTCGCGCGCGTCGCTCAGTTCGATAGGATTTTCAAACCAGGCGTCCCAGCGTTTGCTCAACGCCTTCGCGCCCTTCTCCAGCTCTTCCTGATGCGGCTGGGAAGCTTCTACGCTGTTCAGCGCACGCTCCGCCGCCTGGGCGGTCATTTGCACCACGTAGTCAAGACGATCACGGGCATCCGGGATCGCTTCCGCGGCTTCGGCAATCGCCTGGTCCAGCCCCAGCTCACGCAGGCTGTCGCGCAGCATACGCGTCAAGCTGCCGATGCGGGCAATAATATCGGCGGCGGAGTGTTCTTCGCTGGGTTTTATGGCAGGTTGCATCATCAGGAGCTCCTTACATTCCGAGTTTCTCGAAGATTTTGTTGAGTTTCTCTTCCAGAGTCGCCGCCGTGAACGGTTTAACTACATAGCCGCTGGCACCGGCCTGCGCCGCCGCGATGATGTTTTCTTTCTTGGCTTCCGCCGTCACCATCAGCACCGGCATCGCCGCCATCGCACCGTCGGCACGGATAGTTTTCAGCAATTCCAGGCCATCCATATTCGGCATGTTCCAGTCGGAAATTACAAAACCAAACCCACCCGCTTGCAGTTTATTCAGCGCGTCAACGCCGTCTTCGGCTTCTTCTACGTTATTGAAGCCCAGCTCTTTCAGCAGGTTACGCACGATGCGTCGCATGGTGGAAAAGTCATCCACAACCAGAAACTTCAGCTCTTTATCCGCCATCAAAAACACTCCTTAATTAAATACGTATTGCCTGTCCGGCACTGATTTTCGCCAGCATCTGCTGGCTGACCTGGCTTAGATCGACGACTTCGCTGACGCCACCCATATTGATGGCCTCACGCGGCATGCCGAACACCACACAACTCGCTTCGTTCTGGGCGATGTTCCAGGCGCCCGCCTGGTGCATCGCCAGCATTCCCGCCGCGCCGTCGTTGCCCATCCCGGTGAGGATCACCCCCACCGCGTTGCGCCCCGCATGTTTGGCGACGGAATGAAACAGCACATCCACGGCGGGACGATGACGGTTAACCGCCGGGCCGTCGTGAATTTTTATTTGATAGTTCGCCCCGCTGCGTGACAACTCCATATGTCGGTCGCCGGGTGCGATATACGCATGGCCCGGCAGTACGCGCTCACCGTCCTCGGCTTCCTTGACGCTGATCTGGCATAGCTTGTTCAGGCGTTCAGCAAAGGAGCGGGTAAACCCTGGCGGCATATGCTGGGTAATCAGCACCGCCGGGCAGGAGAGCGGCAGCGGTTGCAACACGTGGCGGATCGCCTCGGTGCCGCCGGTAGACGCGCCAATCACGATCAGTTTCTCCGAGCTGAGCATCGGGCCGGCCTTCAGGGTGGCAGGAACCGCCTGCTGGGCGCGAGTGGCGACTTTTGCGCGCGCCGCGGTGCGCACTTTCTCAGCGATCATTTCGCTGTACGCCAGCATGCCTTCACGGATGCCCAACTGCGGTTTAGTAACGAAGTCCACCGCGCCCAGCTCCAGCGCGCGCAGCGTCACTTCCGAACCTTTGCCGGTCAGGGAAGAGACCATCACCACCGGCATAGGCCGCAGGCGCATCAGTTTTTCCAGAAAATCCAGCCCGTCCATGCGCGGCATTTCCACATCCAGCGTCAGGACATCCGGGTTGAATTTTTTAATTAAATCCCGGGCCACTAACGGATCGGGCGCCGTCGCCACCATTTCCATATCGCTGTGACTGTTGATGATTTCCGTCATGATTTGACGCATCAACGCCGAGTCATCTACAGACAGCACCTTGATTTTACTCATTGTCTTTCCTTACTCAGCGCGTAAACCGTCTGGCCACGGAGCCAGAAATCGCGGCTGAGATTACTGAAATTCTCTGAATGCCCGGCGAACAATAACCCCCCCGGTTTGAGTAACGGCACAAAACGCTTGAGGATCTCCTGCTGTGTTTCTTTATCAAAGTAAATCATCACGTTGCGGCAAAAAATCGCGTCAAACGGGCCGGGTACGTTGTACTGCTTATCCAACAAATTCAGCGCGGCGAACTGAACGGCGTTGCCGAGCTCGCTGCGCACGCGCACCAGCCCCTCATGGGGACCGGTGCCGCGCATAAAGTAGCGTTGCAATTGCTGTGGCGAGAGGGTTTTAAGCTCTTCCTGGCGGTAGATCGCGCTCTGCGCCTTTTGCAGCACTTCGGTGTCGATGTCGCTGGCAAACACGGTGAAACGCCCCGGGGCGATGCCCAGCGCGTCGGCAAGCGTGATGGCGATGGAGTACGGCTCCTCCCCCGTCGAGGCGGCGGCGCTCCATACCCGGTACTCCCCGCTGCGTTTGCGCGCATGGTCGGCCAGCACCGGAAAGTGGTGCGCCTCGCGGAAAAACGCCGTCAGGTTGGTGGTTAATGAGTTAACAAAAGCCTGCCATTCTGCGCTGTTCGGGTTCGCTTCCAGCATACTCAGATAGCGACCAAAATCGTCGAGACCCAGGGTGCGTAACCGGCGGACCAGCCGGTTATAAACCATGTCCCTTTTATGCTCAGCCAATACAATCCCGGCGCGCTGATAAATCAGTTGGCATATCCGACGAAAATGCGCGTCGGATAGCGCGAGGCGCTGGGTCATCTGAAACAGTAATGACGTTTGCCCGTTGGGCAGTGATGATGTCATAGCGCCTTCTTTACATGGATTCAGGTTAAAACCGGCACCCGTTGCGGGGTGACTGCCACTTCATTGTCCTCCCGGACAATACTTTCAAGGTTAAATGCCGATACCAGCGTGGTGAGACGCTCGGCCTGACCGGACAGCGAATCGGTCGCGGCGGCGGCTTCTTCGACTAACGCGGCGTTTTGCTGCGTCACCTGATCCATTTGGCTTACCGCCTGGGCAACCTGCTCAATGCCACGGCGCTGCTCATCGGAAGCCGAGGCGATCTCCCCCATAATGTCGTTGACCTGAGTAACCGAACGAACAATTTCCGACATGGTATTGGCGGCGGTATCCACCAGTTGCGAGCCCTGCTGCACCCGGGCAACCGACTCGTCAATCAACACCTTAATCTCTTTCGCCGCCTGGGCGCTGCGGCTGGCCAGATTGCGGACTTCACCGGCCACCACCGCGAATCCGCGCCCCTGCTCCCCGGCGCGCGCGGCTTCTACTGCCGCGTTCAATGCCAGGATATTGGTCTGGAAGGCGATACCGTCGATCACGCTGGTGATGTCGCTGATTTTCTGCGAGCTCACCTCAATGCCGCGCATGGTACTGGCAACATTCGCCGCCTGATCGCCGCCGCGCTGCGCGGTTTGCGCCGCGTCGCGCGCCAGCTGCGAGGCCTGGCGCGCGTTGTCGGCGTTCTGGCTGACGGTGGCGGTCAGTTGTTCCATACTGGCTGCGGTTTCCGCCAGCGATGCCGCCTGCTGCTCGGTACGCGCCGACAGATCGTTATTCCCGGCGGCAATTTCGCCGATGCCGGTATGCATTTCATGGCTGCCCTGGCGCACCTGCCCCAGGGTATCGCGCAGGCGGGTTTGCATTGACTTCAGGGTGGCGAAAATCAGCGAAATCTCGTTACGCCCATATACCTCAATGGTGCGCGCCAGGTTACCTTCGGCGATGCTGTCGAAGTGGCTGCGGACGATAGCCAGCGGCGTCACCACCAGCGCGCGTACCCACCACAGCGAGCCCAGCAGCAGGACCACGGCGGAGATCGTTCCCACGGCGAAAATCAGCCCGGAAATACGCAGGTTAACCTGGCTGTCTTCGCTCGCCTGGCGAACAAACAGGCTGATGTTCTGCTGCCACGCGTTGTAACTGGCGTCAAACGCCTTTTGTGACTGCTGAGCCGGGGCGGTCAGGAAATCGGAAAGCTGGTTGTTCTCCAGCCAGGTTGCCTGATGTTCAATGTCTTCCCGCCAGGTTTTAAAGGTTTGCGCCGTCGAGGTTTTCATCGCCTCGCCGTCTGCCGTCAGCGCCTCAGTCGCCATAAACTGCGCAAACAGCGCATCCCCCTGCTTAAGGCTGGCGCGCGCGGTGGTCATCAGCGCCTTGATCTCTTCAGGCGGATAGCTCAGCGCCGTCAGAGTGCCCGCGCGGTTCAGCGCGGTGCCTGCCTCCAGCAGTTCAGCGCGGGTCTGCGTCAGGGTGTCGCGCTGGTGATTGCTGGCTTCAACCATTTTCAGGTTCTGGTTGTCGTCGCGAAACGCCCAGAATGAGAGGCCATTACTGCTGATCTGCAATATTCCGCAGAGGATCATCAGTAACATCAAACTGGTCGAGATACGGATACGGTTAAACATTCACTCTCCCACATGGCAACATTGCCGATTCAATCCCGTCATACTTCAAGTTGCCGCATTGTTGGGTTTGCTCCCCCGTTCCTGGTCCCTTCTCCCTGTCGCCCATACAACCGCTCAAACTACTCAGGGTGGTTATTAAAATGTTTCCCAGTTGTCGTCCTGGCCGCCAGCGAGGGCCTTACGAGGAGTAAGCGCCGCTGCGCCGCCTCTGGGGCTCTCATCGCGACCAGGGTGCGCGTCCTGGTGTGCTGTTGGTTGTGTGTGTAAACGAAAAGCGGAAACGGCCTGGGTCAACAGACTGGCCTGTTCTTCCAGCGCCACGGCGGCGGCGGCGGATTGCTCCACCAGCGAGGCGTTCTGTTGGGTGACGCGGTCCATTTCGGAAACCGCCAGCGCCACCTGGTCGATGCCGCGGCTCTGCTCATCCGACGCCGAGGCGATTTCGCCCATAATGTCGGTGACGCGGGTCACGGCGTTGACGATGTCCTGCATGGTGTCGCCCGCGCTCTCCACCAGCACCGAGCCGGTATTGACGCGCGCCACGGAGTCTTCGATCAGGGCTTTGATCTCTTTGGCCGCCTGGGCGCTGCGGCTGGCGAGGTTACGCACTTCACCGGCCACCACTGCGAATCCCCGCCCCTGCTCCCCGGCACGGGCCGCTTCTACGGCTGCGTTCAGCGCCAGAATATTGGTCTGGAAGGCAATGCCGTCGATCACGCTGGTGATGTCGGCGATTTTCTTCGAGCTGGCGGCGATGTCGTGCATGGTATTGACCACGCCGTCCACCACTTTACCGCCGCGCCCGGCGGTTTCGGACGCGCTCTGCGCCAGCAACGACGCCTGGCGGGCGTTTTCGGCGTTCTGCTTCACCGTGGCGGTCAGTTGTTCCATGCTGGCGGCGGTTTCTTCCAGCGAGGCCGCCTGCTGCTCGGTACGCGAAGAGAGATCGTTATTCCCGGCGGCGATTTCGCTGGTGCCGGTATAGATGGCGTCGGAGCCTTCGCGCACGCTGGTGACGGTGTCGATCAACTCCTGCTGCATATGCTGCAGGCTGGCGGCCAGCGCGGTGATTTCGTTGCGCCCGGCGATAACCAGTTGCGGGGTCAGATCGCCGCTGGCGATTTTACGGATATGGCTGATCACCTGGCTCAGGGGGGTCAGTAAAGCGCTACGGATCCCAAACCACACCAGCACAATCACTACCAGCAGGGCGACGCCCAGCGCGCCCAGTTGCCACAGCGCCAGGCGGTAATCAGCTTTACTGCCGTCAAAAGCGGCCTGGTACAGTTCAACGTTCAGCGCTTCGTAAGTTTTGATCGCTTTATCCAGCGCGTTTTGTTTCCCCTGGGTTGGCTGAGCGAAGTAAGCGTCCAGATTGCCGGTTTCCAGGAACTGCACCAGTTCTGCCAGCGCGCTGTCGTATTCCCGGTAGGCTTTTTCCACCTCAACAATGGCAGTGGTCATGACCGGTAAAGCGACCTGGCTTTGCTGGAAAGCGGCGAAATGCTCCTGAGCGCTTTTCAACGAGGCTTTGGCGCTGTTGAGGAGATCGGTTTTAGCGCTGCTTTGTTCGATGGTCGGCGTCATCAACATACGCGCTGAGGAGCGGCTCAGGTTGATGCGGGTTTGCAGCATCAACTCCCAGGCCTCATTCAATTCTCCTTGCTGAACCCGCAACTCATGCGAGATGCCGAACGTCTCCTGACTGTCTTTCACCGAGGTGAAGAACAGGCCGCCGGAAATCAATTGCAGCAGGGCAAACACCACTAAAACAACCATTAACAGAGTGACGACACGAATACGGTTCAGCATACAGATAACGCCTTCTAAGCAGGTCTACTGTCGCTGTTATCGGCACGTGACGAAGGAACTTTATTAACCTGACGCAATTTGCCACAGCTCGGAGGAGCTCAAAAAGCGATATCCACCCCCGCGTATCGCTGTGTAAGCAAAATGCTTTGCGAAACCGGCGCTGACGTTTTGCCTGCTCAGGGTGCGGATAAACAGCGGGAAAGTGTAGGTGTGGCTATTTTGCAAGCCCAGTAGAGGATATACCCGGCGACGGCACGCCGCCGGGCAGGAAGGCGTTACGCCACGCGAGCGGCGGCGCTGTCCAGCAGCGCCATTTCTTCGCTGTTGAGCAGTTTTTCGATGTTCACCAGAATCAGCATCCGGTCGCCCACCGCGCCGAGGCCAGTCAGGTATTCGGTCGACAGGGTCACGGCGAATTCCGGCGCCGGGCGGATCTGATCGTTAGTCAGGGAGAGCACGTCCGACACGCCATCCACTACAATCCCCACCACGCGCTGGCCCAGGTTCAGTACGATCACCACCGTGTTGTCGTTGTAATCCACATCTTCCTGATTAAATTTGATGCGTAAGTCGACAATCGGCACAATCACGCCGCGCAGGTTGGTCACGCCTTTGATGAACGACGGCGTGTTAGCGATACGGGTTACCTGGTCGTAACCGCGGATCTCCTGCACTTTCAGAATGTCGATGCCGTACTCTTCATCGCCGAGGGTGAATACCAGAAACTCCTGGCCAGACGGCTCTCCGGCCAGCTTGGTTACATTACTCATACCGGTCATTTGCATATTTTCCTAAGCTAATCAGGCGGCTGTCTGCGCCATACGTTGTTCACGGTTAATGCTTTGCAGCGCGGATACATCCACGATCAGCGCCACGCTTCCATCACCCAGAATGGTGGCGGCGGAAATACCCGGCACCTTGCGATAGTTGCTTTCAAGGTTTTTCACGACCACCTGGTGTTGACCAATTAACTGATCGACCAGCAGCGCGTAACGGCGGTTAGCGCTTTGCAGGATCACAACGATGCCCTGAGTGGCCTGGGTTTTCGCGCCTTCGACGTCGAACACTTTCCACAATTCCACCAGCGGCAGGTATTCGCCGCGCACTTCCAGCACGCGCTCGCCGCCCGCCAGCGGGTGTAAATCTTCTTCGCGCGGTTGCAGGGATTCCATTACCGCATTGAGCGGCAGAATAAACACTTCTTCGTTCACTTTTACCGACATGCCGTCAAGGATAGCGAGCGTCAGTGGCAGCAGGATGCGAATAGTGGTGCCCACGCCTTGTTTGGACTGGATTTCCACATGGCCGCCCATCTCCTGGATGTTACGTTTCACCACGTCCATGCCCACCCCGCGACCGGACACATCGGTCACCACTTCGGCGGTGGAGAAGCCCGGCGCGAAAATCAGCATACCGACTTCATCATCGGTCATGTTTTCGCTCACCGGCAGGCCCTGGGACATGGCTTTCGCCAGAATGCGCGCGCGGTTCAGCCCTGCCCCGTCGTCGGTCACTTCAATACAGATGTTGCCGCCCTGGTGTTCGGCGGAGAGGATCAGGTTGCCCACCGGGGATTTGCCCGCCGCTACGCGGTCTTCGGGCATTTCGATACCGTGGTCGAGGCTGTTGCGCACCAGGTGCGTCAGCGGATCGATAATGCGCTCAATCAGGCTCTTATCCAGCTCGGTGGAGCTGCCCTGTAACGTGAGTTCAATCTGCTTGCCGAGCTTGCCCGCCAGGTCGCGCACCAGGCGCGGGAAGCGGCTGAATACATACTCCATCGGCATCATGCGGATCGACATCACCGACTCTTGCAGATCGCGGGCGTTGCGCTCCAGCTGGCTCATGCTGGTGATGAGATCGCCATGGGTGACCGGGTCCAGTTCGTTAGAGCGCTGGGCCAGCATCGACTGGGTGATCACCAGTTCGCCCACCAGGTTGATCAACTGGTCCACTTTCTCGACCGCCACGCGGATGCTGGTGTTTTCACGCTCGCGGGTCGCCGGTTTCTGCTCGCGTTCGGCGCGGGCGGGCGCGGCGGCCAACGGCGCGGCCGGGACGCTAACGGCAGCGGGTTTCGCGTCTTCCACCACCACCGGCGCGGGGGCGGTCTCTACCGGCTGCGGCGCGGCGTTGCCCGGCGCGGAAAAGGCAATTTGCTCCGGCTCGACCACAAAACACAGCACCGCGCTGATGTCATCGGCGCTGACGCTGGTTTCCAGCGTCGCGCTCAGGGTGTTTTCGCCCTGCACCACGTCGCTCAGGTCACCCAGGTTGGCGAGCTCTTCCTGCAACAGCGCCACTTCGCTGGCTTTTAAGCCGCTTAAGGTGATGCGCAGTTTGCCGTCGTCGGCGGCAGGCGCAGAGACGGGCGCAGCCGCTTGCGGTTCGGGGGTCACCAGCGCCAGCGATGCCGGTTGCGCGCTGGCTTCGCCCTTCGCTTCCAGCGCAAGCTGGCGCAGCGCCTGGCAGATGTATTCGAAGCTGGCAGCGTCCGGCTCTTCTGAACTTTTATACGCGTCGAGCTGTTCCTGCATAATATCTTTGGTTTCCAAAAACAGGTTGATAATGTCGGTGTTGAGTTGCATCTCACCGCGCCGGGCTTCATCAAGCAGGTTTTCCATCAGATGCGTGGTTTCCTGCAACACGCTAAATCCAAATGTGCCGGCACCGCCTTTTATGGAGTGGGCAGCACGGAAAATGGCATTCAGTTGCTCTGAATCCGGCGCTTCGGGCGCCAACGAGAGCAGATGCTGCTCCATATCCGCTAACAGTTCGTCAGCCTCATCAAAAAACGTTTGATAAAAATCGCTGATATCCATACTCACGCTATCACCTCTGACCCGGTTGTGGCGGTGTTGAGTTCGTCGCCGGGGGCACTGCTCCCGGTTGGGCTAAATCGCTGAGAGAGCCGTTCTGGCTGTCGGCGTTCTCATGCAATATCGATTGCTCGGTCTGCTTGTTGAGCACCAGAATGCTGATGCGCCGGTTGATGGCTTCATCCGGCCCTTTGTCGGCCAGTTTCATAGTGGCCGCCATGCCAACCACGCGCAGCACTTTGCCGTCGTCAAGGCCGCCGATCACCAGTTCGCGGCGCGAGGCGTTAGCGCGATCTGCCGACAGTTCCCAGTTGCTGTAGTAGCGTTCGCCGGAAGCATAAGGAATATCGTCGGTATGGCCTGACAAGCTAATTCGGTTGGGAATCGTATTCAGCACGGGCGCGATGGCGCGCAGGATATCGCGCATATACGGCTCCACTTCGGCGCTCCCGGTTTTAAACATCGGCCGGTTCTGGCTGTCGATAATCTGGATCCTCAGCCCTTCCGGCGTCAGGTCGATGCGTAAATGCGGGCGCAGCGCGCGCAGTTTCGGGTCAGATTCAATCAGTTGGTCCAGATCGCCACGCAATTTTTTTAGCCGGCTGGTTTCCATGCGTTTTTTCAACTCATCAATATCCGGCTCTTTTTTTACTTCACCCTGCGTCTGGGTGTAATCATCGCCGCCGCCCGGGATCGGGCTTTCGCTGTCGGCGATGCGCTGCCCGCCGGTAATGGCGGCAGAAAGCGGGGTACGGAAATAGTCGGCAATTTGTACCAACTCTTTAGGGCTGGCGATGGAAATCAGCCACATCACCAGAAAGAACGCCATCATCGCGGTCATAAAGTCGGCATAGGCAATCTTCCACGAACCGTGGGCGCCGCCGCCATGGCCTTTATGTTTGCGTTTCTTAACGATAACGATCGGGCGATGTTGATTCTTCATGCGTCTTCCGTCGTCGTTTGCTGATTCGGTGATTTCACGGCGCGCACATGCTCATCGAGCTCGATAAATGACGGACGCTCGGTGGAATAGAGTGTCTTACGGCCAAACTCGACGGCAATCGGCGGCGCGTAGCCGTTGAGGCTGGAGAGCAGCGTGACTTTGACGCACTGCATCATTTTGGTGGTTTCCGCGCTTTTCTGGCGCAGTACCGTCGCCAGCGGGGAAATAAATCCATAGGCCAGCAAAATGCCGAGGAAGGTCCCCACCATGGCGTGGGCGATCAGCGCGCCCAACTCCGCGGCCGGACGATCCGCTGACGCCAAAGCGTGAACGACGCCCATTACCGCCGCCACAATACCGAACGCCGGAAGGGAGTCGCCCACCATCGCCAGGCTGTTGGCCGGGACTTCGCATTCGCTTTCGTGGGTTTCGATCTCTTCATCCATCAGCGCTTCAATTTCGAAGGTATTCATATTGCCGCTGATGATCAGGCGCAGATAATCGGTGATGAATTCGAGCATTACTTTGTCGGCCAGAATGCGTGGGTAGCTGGCGAAAATTTCGCTCTCTTTGGGGTTTTCGATATCGCGCTCAAGGGAGAACATCCCCTGCTGGCGCGATTTGGCCATCAGGCGATACAGCAGCGCCATCAGATCCATGTAGGTGCTTTTGTTGTATTTGGAGCCGCGAAACAGCAACGGGATCGCTTTTAGCGTCGCTTTGATCGCTTTGCCGTTATTCCCGACGATAAACGCCCCTACCCCTGCGCCCCCAATGATAACCAGTTCAGCAGGTTGATAGAGTGCGCCAAGGTGACCGCCGGTCATCATATAACCACCGAACACTGTACCGAGAACAACCAGGTAACCTATAAGAATCAGCACGACATCTTCCTTCCGCTGTTGACTGTGACAAGGACTCACAAGCGAAAGGCGTCGGGCGTCGGACGGGGAATAAAAAAAGCAGCGATAAGAGACTTATCGCTGCTGGAGTGATTCACCACACCTGGCGCTTAAACAGCCTGTACGACCTGTTCATCCAGCAGTTGTGGAATAATATCGGCAGTATCTCGGGAAAGTTTACGCCTTTTTACTGCGCGGGAAGGCGGCTGGCACAAGCTACAGGCGAAACTGCCAACCGGTTGATGCGCATGGGTAATAAAATTGCCGCCGCAGCAGTTGCAGGTCGACAACTCCAGCATTCCGCTTTCAACAAATCGCACTAACGTCCACGCGCGGGTCAGCGCCAGCAGCGGGCCGTCATCCTGCGACGGGCACTGTTCCAGGTAAAGACGGTACGCTTTAATCACCGCATCCACACCGGAACAGAGCCCGGTGCGTAGCAGGTATTGCCATGCGTTACAGAACATGGAAGCGTGAATATTCTGCTCCCAGGTCATAAACCAGTCGGTGGAAAACGGCAGCATGCCTTTTGGCGGCGGGCTGCCCCGTAATTCTTTATACAGCTTGATTAATCGCCCACGGCTGAGCTGGGTTTCGCTTTCCAACATCTGAAGACGCGCACCCAGCGAGATCAGTTCCATTGCCAGCTGAATGTCGCGCGCTTCCTGAACAATGCTCTTTTCGACCATGATCAGGCCCTTTTCTTTTTGCTGACGTCGTCAGCCGTGGTCGCATCGTTAAGCAGGCGGGTAGAAAGCAGGATCCCGGTATGAACCTGTTGCAGGTCGTCAACGCGCGACTCCTGGGTCAAACGGGTAATGGTTTGGTGATCGTCAAAGCGAAACTGACAGATAAGCTGATTGGTCTCGGCCAATTTTACCATCTGCGGCAGAGTAAGCTCACCGAGGGTGTTTGCCATCTCTTCCGTCACGCCCAGACGGAACATAGCGGATGC
Source organism: Atlantibacter sp. RC6 (assembly GCF_014193285.1). Lineage (GTDB taxonomy): Bacteria > Pseudomonadota > Gammaproteobacteria > Enterobacterales > Enterobacteriaceae > Atlantibacter. Next base: position 53,608 of record NZ_JACHZE010000010.1, on the reverse strand, counting down.
TTTGTCCTGGCTAATTAAACGTTGAGCCAAAAGTAGATACGACAGGTTGATGTCGTAAATGTGTTTCAGTAACTCGGATGTGTGCATTTTTCCCATCCAGAATAACCAACTGCGTACTATGCGGTGAGCCCGCACCCCGTGATGTCGCCAGATAAAATCTGGAAAAATAAAAATAAGGGTTTAATGTTGCAATAAAACAAGTGGTTATTGTAAAGGCCGCTCCGCTCGGATCGGTCGTCACAAAAAGTTACTTATTTGAAGACAATTCTTATTTCCCTTACAAAAAACTAAGATTTTTCCTAAAGCGAGCAAACTGTACTCGTCAGAAATTTTACATACAATCGGAGCGTGATGAGAATTTGGATAATATGTGATGTGTGTCACATTTATGAATTAAAAATCATAATAAACCATTCAGAAAAGCTACAGAAAAGCGCGTTTTTTAACCAAAAACAGGAATACTGGCGGATTGACTTTACGAATAATCATTCAGGGGAAGGGAGAGAGAGATGAACAGCGCGAAAAGTTTCCGGTCATTTTTGATGCGTTTTGATTAACAATTTTTATACACATTTTTACGTATGCGCGACATTTTATTAAACATAATAAATTCATATTAATCAGTGATATGAATTTAAAACGTGCGGCAACCATTATTTTTGTAAATATTTTATTGAAGCGAAGCGTAAAACCTGCCTCTGGTCGAGGCGTGGGGACACGGCTGCTGTACAAATGTTTCACAAACGTTGCATATTCCTTATATAAGAATAATTAAACTTTTTTGTGTTACGTGGGTCCGCGTGTTCATCTCTTTCCCTTGCGCAAACGTTAAAAAGCGCGTATCGCTGAGCAAACAGCGTCAATTCTCATGTGAGTAAGGAGCGTTACATGAGCTACAAGCATCTTCTGGTCGCGGTTGCCCCGACCCCGGAAAGCCATCAGCTGGTGGCAAAAGCCGTCTCCATCGCCAGGCCGGTTGACGGATCAATTACCCTTATCACCCTTGCGTCTGACCCTGAGCTGTATAACCAGCTGGCCGCGCCAATGATGGAAAACTTGCGCGAACTGATGCTCGAAGAGACCCATCTGTTTTTACAATCCCTCAAAGATCAAGCTGGCTATCCGATTTATGACACGGTGATCGCTACGGGCGAATTGAGCGAACATATCCTCAATATCTGCGCCAAAACCCCCATCGACCTGGTGGTGTGCGGCAACCATAACCAAAGTTTTTTCAGTAAAGTGACCTGTAGCGCGAAGCGGGTTGTGCAGTCCTGCTCGGTGGATGTGTTGCTGGTGTCGCTATAACGACTGCGGCCCGCTAAGGGGCCGCATGGTGAGACAGGATTAAACGCCAACGATCAGGCGAGTTTCTGAAACGTCGCGATTTTTTGTTGCAGCTGGCTCTGCGCGCTACGCGGCGCAATCTGCTTTAGGGCTGCCAGGAAGCGCTCCTGCCAGTGCTGAATGTCATTTTCCTGCACCACGGTCATCATTTCACTGTGACGCGAGATGCGCTCCGCCAGCGGCATGGTCAGCGCGCGGTTCAGCGCATTGGCCACCTCATCACGATCGTACGGGTTCACCAGCAGGGCGGAGGTTAATTCATTCGCCGCACCGGCGAATTTCGACAACACCAGCACCCCCGGGTTGGCCGGATCCTGCGCCGCCACGTACTCTTTCGCCACCAGATTCATCCCGTCGCGCAGCGGCGTGACCAGGCCGACATCCGCGTGGCGGAACACTTTCATCAGCAACTTACGGTCGAAGTGCTGATTCAGGTAATAGAGCGGCGTCCAGCCCAATTGACCATATTTGCCGTTGATACGTCCGGCTTCGGTTTCCAGCTGATGGCGGATATCCTGATAGGCCTGTACGTCGCCGCGCGATGTCGGCGCAATCTGGGTGTAACGAATTTTCCCGTGATGCTGAGGATAATTTTCCAGCAGGGCCTCAAACGCCTGGAAGCGTTCCGGTAACCCTTTGGAATAATCCAGACGCTCAACTGAGAAGATATTCTTAATGGTTCCCAACTCTTTTTTCAGCTGCGCCAGTTTCGGCGGCAGCGGTCCTGCGGCCTGCATGGCGATCTCATCCGGTTCGATACCGATGGGGTAAACCGAGGTGGTGAACTGTTTGCCAAACGCGCGATGGGTGTGTTTATCCCGCGTGGTCAGCGTGGTTTGCTGGGCGACACTTTCTAAAAACGCATTTTCATCGTTAGAGGTCTGGAAGCCCAACAGATCGTAATCACACAGCTTCTCCAGCAGATCGGCATGGGGAGGCAAGGCGTTAAAGATTTCCGGCGTCGGGAACGGGATATGCAAGAAGAAGCCGATACGGTTATTGATGCCCAGCGAGCGCAACGCGCTGGCGAAAGGCAGAAGATGGTAATCGTGGATCCACAGGATATCGTCTTCTTCCAGCAGCGGTTTCAATTTTTCCGCCAGCAGCTGGTTCACCCGCAGATAACCTTCCCAGGCATCGCGCTGGAAGTTAACCAGATCGAGGCGATAGTGGAAGGCAGGCCATAATACGGCATTGGAAAACTGGTTGTAGTACTGCTCGTAATCCTGCTCGCTGAGATTAAATGAGGCCCAGGTAATATTGCCCCGGCTAACGGTTTTCAGCGGCTGATCTTCATTGCCAATCTCTCCGCTCCAGCCAAACCACAATCCTCCCGCCGCTTTTAAGGCGCCAAGCACGCCAACCGCCAGGCCCCCTGCGCTTGCTTTTTTATCATCGGGCGGCGCGATACGATTAGATACTACGACTAAGCGACTCATAACCTACACTCCTGTCATTCAATTTTTGTTCTTTTTCTTGTTGTGTTACCAACTTTTCAAGCCATACGTGGACGGCCTGTACATTCATCAGACGATACTTCGCTGCGGTTTCTCCCTTCCCCACTTTGACAGAAATGCCGTTCATGGCATTTACCGCGGCAAAACCCGCCTCGTCTGTTAAGTCATCACCGAGAAATACGGGCATACGGCCAGCGAACGGTTCCTGTTGCATAAACGCCGTAATCGCCTCGCCCTTATTGATGCCGCGCGGTTTGATCTCGACCACGCATTTACCCGGCTGCAGCGAAAGTTCCTCATACAGGCTCGCCAGCGTCGAGGCCAGGCTAAGAATGCGCGTTTCAAATTCCGGCGCCTGGCGATAGTGCAGCGCAAAGGCCATTCCCTTGCACTCCAGCTCGGTGCCGGGCATCGCCGCCAGTTCTGTTTCAAGGCGCAACTGTAACGCGCGCACCAGATCCGCAGGCAGCGTGACGATATGGGTATTTCCGTTGATGTCGCGACGCTCAGCGCCGTGCACCCCGGCAACGGGGAAACGATGCGGTGCGGCCAGCTTATCCAGCTCGGCCATAGAACGTCCCGAAATCAACGCCAGCGCCCCATTATGAAGACCGGATAGCTTTTCCAGGAGGGCACGCACGTCGGTCGGGATGTGAACCAGATCGGGATGAGGTTGGATTTCTGCCAGCGTACCATCAAGGTCAAAGAAAAAAGCCAGGTTTCCGTTATTCAGGGGTGGTAGAGAGAGTTCAGTAGCCACCAGTGGTTTCCTCCTTACACAGTCAAAAGGCAACCAAACAGTTACCTGCCATTATCAATAGCCATGTAAGTATAGACAGTGTGACGAGGCTCGCCATGTTACAAACGCCCCGGGAAGGCTTGCCAGCGCTGGATTAGTCTGAAAAACGCCACAAAAAAGCCGACCCGGTCGGGTCGGCAATCAATAATTATTACGAATGATTTTTAAGAAAGATCGGCGCGTTAGTCAGTCAAAAAACGTTATACCGTGCGTTTCGCTTTTTGTTTGTAACGGTCAAAGATCACCGCCGCCAGCAGGATCAAACCACGTACGACATACTGGGCGAACGGGGAGATATTCAGCAGGTTCATGGCGTTTTCTACCGTCCCCAGAATCAGGATACCCGCCACCACATAAGAGATTTTACCGATGCCGCCTTTCAGCGAAACCCCGCCCAATACGCAAGCCGAGATAACGATCAGCTCATAACCGATAGAGGTCATCGGCTGGCCGCTGGTCATACGCGAGGCAAGGATGATCCCAGCCGCGGCGGACACCAGGCCCGACAGCACAAAAATAATGATTTTGGTGCGCACCACCGGCACACCGGCCAGACGCGCCGCCTCTTCGTTACCGCCAATCGCCAGGGTGTTGCGGCCAAAGGTGGTTTTATTGAGCAGGAAACCGAAAATAATCAGGCAGGCCACGGTTAACCAAATCGGCGCCGGCAGGCCCAGCCAGTTGGCATAGCCCAGGGTGAAGAAGCTTTCGTCTTCAATACCCACCGCTTTACCGTCAGAAATAATGTACGCCAGGCCGCGCACAATCTGCATGGTCGCGAGGGTCGTGATCAGGGCGTTGATTTTCAGTTTGGCGATCACAAAGCCGTTCACGAAACCGCTGACCATACCGAGCGCCAGACCGGCAAACACCCCGATCCACAGGCTTTCGGTCATGTTAATCACCACGGCGGTGGTCACCCCGGCGCAGGCGATAACCGAGGCCACTGACAGGTCAAAGTCCCCGGATGCCAGGCAGAACAGCATCCCGCAGGCCACCATCCCGGACATGGAGATAGCCAGCCCCAGCCCCTTCATATTGATAAAGGTGGCAAAGTTAGGCACAAAAATCGCACAGGCGATAAACAACACGGCAAACACGACCAGCATACCGTACTGGTCCCAGATACGACCGAGGGTCAGCGATGACTTTGGCGCACCGGATGTGGTTAAAGCAGACATAAATTCTCCTGTATCAGGCGACAGCCTGGCTGATTTTTGGCATCGCAAGGCTCAGCGCGTCTTGTTCGCAAGCCTCGTTATGCAGTAACTCCCCGGCGACTTCCCCTTCACGCATCACGATGATGCGGTCAGCCACCCCGAGCACTTCTGGCAGGTCGCTGGAGGCGAACAGCACCGCCACGCCCTGCGCCGCCAGCGCATAGATAACGTTATAAATTTCGTGCTTTGCCCCCACGTCGATACCGCGCGTCGGCTCATCCAGCAAAATGACTTTCATCTCTTCCGACAGCCAGCGCCCCAGAATCGCCTTCTGCTGATTGCCCCCGGACAGGTTCATGATCAACTGCCCGGCGCTCGGCGTTTTAATATTGAGAGACTTAATATGATGCTGGGCGTTTTGCGCCTCCCAGCCGTTATTGATCAGGCATCCGGCGCTGATATGCTTGCGGCGGGCGCTGATGTTGATATTGTCCTGCACCGAGTGCACCGGAATAATGCCGTCCGCTTTGCGGTCTTCCGGGCACAGCATCATGCCGGAGCGGATGGCGTCGCCCGGTTCCCGGATTGCCACCGGCTGGCCATCGATATAAATCTGCCCGTCGGTTATGCGGGTGCCGCCAAACATGCCTTTCATCAGTTCGCTGCGCCCTGCCCCGACCAGGCCGAACAGGCCAACAATCTCGCCGCTGCGTACCGACAGGGAGATCGGCGTGCGCACGCCCGGCGCTTTCACATTTTCCAGGCGCAGCCGTTCCGGCCCGTACTCACGCGGTTTCCAGCCGTAGATATCGCCGATTTCGCGTCCAACCATCGCCTGCACCAGTTTGTCGTGGTTAACCTGTTGCATATCGTCGAAGGTGCAGACGTAGCGGCCATCTTTAAACACCGTGATGGCGTCGCTGAGCGCGAAGATCTCTTCCATACGGTGGGAAACATAGAGGATCACGCGCCCTTCGTTGCGCAGTTCGCGGATCACCCGGAATAAGTTGTCGATTTCCCGCGCTGACAGCGAACTGGTGGGTTCGTCAAACGCGATAACTTTGGCGTTGCGCGCCAGCGCTTTAGCGATTTCCACCATCTGCCACTGCCCGATGGACAGGTACTTGAGCGGCGTTTGCGGATCGATATCCAGCCCTAAATGTTCAAGCTGCAGTTTGGCCTCATAGTTGAGCAATGACCGGTTCACAAAGCCCATTTTGTGGGGGATCTGGCCCAGATAGATGTTCTCGGCCACGGTCATTTCCGGCACCAGATGCAGTTCCTGGTAGATGATCGCCACCCCCGCGTTCAGCGCCTGGGTGGTATCGGCAAACGCCACCTCCTGCCCTTTCAGGGCGATGGTGCCCGTGGTCGGGGTATAGTTGCCGCTGAGAATTTTTAACAGGGTTGATTTACCCGCGCCGTTTTCGCCCATCAGCGCATGAACCTGCCCGGCATGGCAGTCAAAACTGATATCTGAGAGCGCTTTCACGCCCGGGAAAGTTTTCCCGATACCGCGGAAAGAGAGCCAGGGTGTTGATTGCTGCATAACGCCTCCACAAACCACCAAACAGGCGAGCGCACCTGCGGCGCTCGCCCAACGACATTACTTACCGCCTAAGCCTTTTTTGGCGAGCTCTTCTTTGAAGTTGTCACGGGTAATCAGCACCACATCGGTCACCTCGGTGAATTTCGCCGGCTCAGCGCCTTTGGTCACCCAGTTGTAAAGCATTTCGCTGGACTTATAGCCGTGTACGTCCGGGCTTGGCAGCAGCGAGCCGTAGAAGCCCGTCGCCTGCGCTTTGGACAGTTCGCTCACGGCGTCAACGCCGTTGATGCCGATCCCAATCACGTCCGGCGCTTTAAAGCCCTGGCCTTCGGTAGCACGCACACCACCCAGTACGGTATTGTCGTTCATACCGACCACCAGCCAGTGTTTCACTTCCGGATGCTGTACCAACATGGAGTTAGCGGCGTCGAAGGCGCCCGGGATATCGTTAGATTTGGTGGGGACTTTGTAGATTTGTTTTTCCGGGAAACCAGCGGCTTTCAGCGCTTCCATGGAGCCGGTAGTACGGCGGCGCGCGGTATCAAGTTCGTCGGCGGTAATGGCCATCACGGCGGTCTCTTTCACATCCCAGCCGCGTTTCTGCATCTCTTTATACAGCTCCTGGCCCTGACGCTCGCCGATTTTGGTCGCCGCCATCATCACCAGCGGAACGGTATCCATCGGCTTGCCTTTGGCGTTAACGAACTGGTCATCCACAGCGATAACTTTCATATCGTAACCGCGGGCTTTGGCGACAATCGCCGAGCCCAGTTTCGGGTCTGGCGTACAGATGACGAAACCTTTCGCGCCGCTGGCCGCCAGGCTGTCGATGGCGTTAAGGGTTTTCTCGCCGTCTGGCACCGCGATTTTGATCACTTCAAACCCTAAGTCCTTGCCCGCTTTATCCGCGAATTTCCACTCGGTCTGGAACCACGGCTCCTCCGGTTGTTTCACCAGAAAACCCAGCTTCATGGTTTCTGCGATAGCGGATTGTGACATAACGGCAGCCAGACCGATGGCTGCCAGAGCTTTAGTAAATTTGTGCATGAGCAACTCCAGCTTTAGTTTTCTTTTTGCAGGGTAATGAATCATTAAAATCTTTACTAAAAGGCTTTAAAACAACGCATTAGCTTTTTTGGGGATCCACGTGCTATTGCTGGTGATAGTTTTAGCGGGAAATTGATTATCCATAGGAGAGCAAAATCACATCGCAGAATTACAGTAAAACAGTGCATACATTCAGCGATTAAGAACATAAAATTTGGCGCATATGTATGACAAATAAACTTATGGCAACCAAATAATCCATATTCGTAGCTCGCCAATCCTTGCCTGTTTTTTAGCCGCATCATGGTCAGCCGATCACCAGACGCTCGCCTCTTGCATGGCTGATTAAAAATGGGCCAAGAATGAAAACAAACATTTCATAAATTTATATTTTTGAATGACTCATTTACCTGTTGCATACTTCGCGCGGTCCGTATTATCAGACAATTACTGATTTACTACGCGAAATTCTCTTGCAATGACGATGCTAATATCGAAACAACATCACAGAATAGCGACATGAAATAATGAGATAGTGAGGGTATGTTAAATAAAACTGAGTCAAATCCCGCAAAAAAAGAAAATTGAGATGCTGTATTTACCGACATTCACCACGTGTAAAACAGTCTGTTTTCCGCAGACACTTCGTCGGGATACTGCTTTTAGTTACATTAAGAAATAAGGAAATCCTATGATCACTAGCGGAATGGTACAAAAACTTAATGCTCAGATGAATCATGAGTTTTACACCTCCAATTTGTATCTCCAGCTTAGCGAATGGTGTAGCGAGCACAGTCTCAACGGCACCGCGCTGTTTTTGCGTCATCAGGCGCAAAATACTGTGACCCAAATGATGCGCATGTTTGAATATATCAAGCAGAGCGGCGCGACGCCGGTGCTTGAGGAACAACATGCCAGACACAGCGATTTCTCAACTCTGGAAGATGTGTTTGAGCATACCGTGAAAGATTACCAGTTGCGGATCAAGGCACTGGCGACGCTGACGGAGGAAGCCCGCGCGGCCAACGATAAAGCGGCCATTCACTTTCTCAAGACGTTCAAAGATGAGGAACTGGTGGACGGTACGCTGCTACAGGTGATCCTTGATGAAGTGCGGAGCGCCAGGAAGGCAGGCACCAGCATGGAACAAACCGACAAGCACCTGGTTGGCGTTATCGATCTCTATCATTGATCAATCTCAGGCCCAGAGGAGGTCACGCGCCTCCTCTGCAAATCCCGGTTTAGATCATAAACGGAAGTTTATGCCAACGATAATCCGATATTCCCTATCTCGTATCGCGATTATTCACCGATTAAAATAAATATATATTCCAAGGATATTATCGCTCGTTGACGCAATATAAATGGTGGCGTTAAGCCAAACTCTCCAATATTTCAATGGAAACTTTTAGCGCCGCTCAGGTTATTAATTTAGCCTTTTCATGTTAATGAAAAGTAATTAATAGCCCGATTTAACGCTTCTTTCTGCAAATAAGATCTACCTCTCAATGATTATACTTACAATTTGTAATGCTTAAGCGATTCACTCGTTTACACATTCAAGGATAGTTATGATCACCATTGAGTTTATCGTCATTATTCTCTGCCTGCTGGTCGGCACGCGCTTCGGCGGTATGGGGCTCGGCCTGATCAGCGGCATTGGCTTATTTCTGTTAACCTTCATCTTTGGCCTCGAACCCGGCAAACCGCCGGTTGATGTCATGCTGACGATCCTCGCGGTCATCGGTTGCGCCGCCACGCTGCAAACGGCGGGCGGGCTGAACGTGATGATGCAGTTTGCGGAAAAGCTGCTGCGCCGTCATCCGCAGCACATCACTCTGCTGGCCCCCTTCACCACCTGGACGCTGACGTTCCTGTGCGGCACCGGACATGTGGTTTACACCATGTTCCCGATTATCGCCGATATCGCGCTGAAAAAAGGCATCCGCCCGGAACGCCCGATGGCGGTAGCCTCTGTTGCCTCGCAGATGGCCATCACCGCCTCTCCGGTTTCGGTTGCGGTGGTGTCGCTGGTGTCGATCATCGCGGCGAACCACGGCGTTGGCCAGGCGTTCGGCATTCTGGAGATTTTAGCGGTGTCGGTTCCCGCCTCGCTGTTTGGCGTGCTGATTGCCGCGTTGTGGAGCCTGCGTCGCGGCAAGGATCTCGAAAATGACCCGGAGTTCCAGGAAAAAATTAAAGATCCGAAACAGCGCGAATTTATCTTCGGCTCTACCGAAACCCTGATGAACCAGGTGTTCCCGAAACAGGCCTGGTGGTCTACCTGGATTTTCTTCGCCGGGATCCTCGTAGTGGTGCTGCTTGGGGCAATGCAGGATCTGCGCCCGGCGTTTGAAGTGAAAGGCGTGATGAAACCGCTCTCAATGAACCTGGTGATCCAGATGATGATGCTGATCGCCGGCGCGGTCATGCTGATCGTCTGTAAAGTGAATCCGGCGTCGATTTCTAACGGCGCGGTATTTAAAGCCGGGATGGTGGCGATTTTCTCGGTATTCGGCGTGGCATGGATGAGCGACACCTTTTTCCAGGCGCATCTCGATGAACTGAAAATGGCGCTGGAAGGCGTCGTGAAAAGCCACCCGTGGACCTATGCGCTGGTGCTGTTCCTGGTTTCTAAACTGGTAAACAGCCAGGCGGCGGCGTTAACGGCGGTCGCTCCGATGGGCTTAATGCTGGGCGTCGAGCCGAAAATGCTGATTGCCTTTTTCCCGGCCTCCTATGGCTACTTTATTCTGCCGACCTACCCGAGCGACCTGGCCTGTATCGGCTTTGACCGTTCCGGCACCACCCGCATCGGCAAATACATCCTTAACCACAGCTTTATTATTCCTGGCCTGATCGGCGTGAGCTGCGCCTGCGTCGCCAGCTACCTGCTGGTCTCCGCCCTGTTCTGATCGCTAAAAACAACAAACCCGCGCATGCGCGGGTTTGTTGGTAAAGGAGAAACGTTAACCGTAAGCGCGCAGCGTCCGCTGGCACAGGGCCGAACGCACGCAGTCATCTTTGCCGAAGCGCACCACGCTAATCATTTCATCATCTTCAAAACGTTCGAGCGCATCGCTCAATCCCGAGCGAACACCGGATGGCAAATCACACTGGGTAATATCGCCATTAACGATAACCGTGACGTTTTCCCCGAGGCGGGTTAAAAACATTTTCATTTGGGCCGCCGTGACATTCTGAGCCTCGTCCAGAATCACCACAGCATTCTCAAAGGTCCGGCCGCGCATATAGGCAAAGGGCGCGATCTCGACCTTACCAATCTCCGGACGCAGGCAGTACTGCATAAAAGATGCCCCCAGCCGTTTCACCAGCACGTCGTAGACGGGGCGGAAATACGGGGCAAACTTCTCGGAGATGTCGCCGGGCAAAAAGCCGAGGTCTTCGTCGGCCTGTAATACCGGGCGGGTCACGATAATCCTGTCGACATCCTTATGTATCAGGGCCTCCGCGGCTTTCGCCGCACTGATAAACGTTTTGCCGCATCCGGCTTCGCCGGTGGCGAATATCAGTTTTTTGTTCTCAATGGCGTTGAGATAACTTTCCTGGGCGTCAGTACGCGCCACTATCGGCGAAGCATCGCGGCTGTCGCGCGCCATGCCAATAGCTTCAACACCACTCATCTGCACAAGCGAGGTGACCGATTCTTCTTCACGTTGTTTATGACTCCGTGAGTCGCGTCTCAGCACACGTTTTGCTTCGCGACGAGCTTTGATCACTGCTTTTTGTCTTCCCATGGATGGCACCTTGAATAGTTGGTTTACATATTACGCAATGCCTGACGGCACGCGTTGATGCGCACGAACATATGAGGTTTGGCTTCCTTTTAAGCCATAGACTGCCGGTTAGAGTGATACGTCGGGAAACCGCCGTATCAATAACATCGGTAAATAACGCGAAATCGGGAACGTTGAAGGTGAAGAATGCGTTACCGGGAGAGGGCTCACCCGGTGAGAGTGTGAAACGTTGAAAAAAAGTTTGTCCATTACAGGACGCTGTCATCCGCGATCTCCATAGTGAATCCAGGTTCACAACCGGGAACTACCGCATAACCTATCTCTACACTAAAAATTAGCATAACCACAACAAAAAATTTACTTATTTACAACGAATCGTTAATGCTGCTGATGTGACCGTTATGACAGAGAAATTTTACAGATTTATTTCAAACGGATAGTCATACAAAAAATTTATAGATTAATCGTGAGCAAATGAGAAATTTAGCGCCACTCTCCTCGGTTCACCCCGTTTCATCCATAAAAGTCAGCCGGGAAATCCCGGCTGACTGTTTCAGTATGGTGTTAAATTGATTACTGCGCCTGAAGTTTTGACGGAGCCGGAGAATGATAAACATCATCCGCCTTTTCAAAACGTTCAATCATGGATTTTGACGGCGCTTTGCCCATCAGGCTCACGACTACGATACCGAGCGTGGCGAAGATAAAGCCCGGAATGATTTCATACAGGTTAAACCAGGCGAACTGTTTCCAGACGATGACCGTCACCGCACCGATAATCATACCCACCAGCGCGCCGTTACGGGTCATCCGCGACCACATGACCGAGAGCAGCACCACCGGACCAAACGCCGCGCCGAAGCCCGCCCAGGCGTAGCTGACCAGGCCAAGTACACGGTTTTCCGGGTTCGCCGCCAGCGCAATCGCCACCAGCGCCACCACCAGCACCATCAAACGCCCTACCCATACCAGTTCACGCTGGCTGGCGTGCTTGCGGAAAAACGCTTTATACAGGTCTTCAGTGATGGCACTGGAGCACACCAGCAGCTGGCAGCTCAGGGTGGACATCACCGCCGCCAGGATTGCGGACAGCAGGATACCGGCAATCCACGGGTTAAACAGGATCTGCGCCAGCTCGATAAACACGCGCTCGCTGTTCTGGTTAACCGAGGTGGCCAGCGTCGGGTTATTGGTGAAGTAGGCGATACCGAAGAAGCCCACCGCCACCGCGCCCGCCAGGCACAGGATCATCCATGTCATGCTGATACGACGCGCGTTAACGATAGTGTGGTGGGAATCCGCCGCCATAAAGCGCGCCAGAATGTGCGGCTGACCGAAGTAGCCCAGCCCCCAGCCCATCAGCGAAATAATCGCCACCAGGTTGAGGCCCTTAAGCATATCGACATTTTCGATACTCTTCTGTTTGATCACTTCCATCGAATCGCCCAGGCCGCCCACCGCGAAAATCACGATAACCGGCGTCAGGATCAGCGCGAAAATCATCAGGCTGGCCTGCACGGTATCGGTCCAGCTGACCGCCAGGAAACCGCCGATAAAGGTATACAGAATGGTCGCGGCCGCGCCGGCCCACAGCGCCGTTTCGTAGCTCATGCCAAAGGTGCTTTCGAACAGGCGCGCGCCTGCCACGATGCCCGATGCGCAATAGATGGTAAAGAACACCAGGATCACCACCGCAGAGATAATGCGCAGTACACGGCTGTTATCTTCAAAACGCCCGGTGAAATAATCCGGTAACGTTAAGGCGTTATTGTTGTACTCGGTGTGGACGCGCAGCCGCCCGGCCACCAGTTTCCAGTTAATCCAGGCCCCCACGGTCAGGCCGATGGCAATCCAGCTTTCCGAGATCCCGGCGATAAAAATCGCACCCGGCAGGCCCATCAACAGCCAGCCGGACATATCCGACGCCCCGGCGGACAACGCGGTAACCACGCTGCCGAGACGGCGTCCGCCGAGAATATAGTCATCAAAGTTTTTGGTCGAACGCCAGGCGATAAACCCTATCAATATCATGCCAAAGATATAAACCAGGAAAGTCACCACCATAGGTGTGCTTGTTGTCATGCAAATCTCTCCAAATGGGATCCCGGACGGTGTTACCCGTACGTTTATTCGCCGCCGGAACGCAGCAGCTTGGTTATAGTCACTCTTTAGGGAGCAGTATCCTGCCGTAAGCGGTTTTCATTCACAATCGATTTAACACCTCATTCACAACAAATTCACCCCAGAAACTGCGCGTCTTTTTCAGAGGTTGCACTTGCTCACGCTTTTGGCCGGTTGCACCCGGTAAAAGTGTTAAGTTGCCCGTATTTCTTAAGCTACCGCGTCAAACGTGTTTTCGATCATCACGTTTTCTTATTTAACAATTCATTCATTTTTTGGCTTGCTACTCAGGTCACATTTAACATGGTTGCACAAAGTTGCAACATGTTGGATATTGCCGGTACTTGATGACAAAACAGCAAAAATTCAACACGGGAGTTAACTACATGGGCACCACCACCATGGGCGTTAAACTGGATGACGCGACGCGGGAGCGCATTAAATCTGCCGCATCGAAAATTGACCGTACGCCCCACTGGCTGATCAAGCAGGCCATCTTTAATTACCTCGAGCGACTGGAAAATAACGATGCCCTGCCTGAGCTGCCTGCCCTGCTGGCAGGCGCGGCCAATGAGAGCGAAGAAGCCTCCGGCGCGGCGGGCGAAGAGAATCATCAGCCGTTCCTGGAATTTGCCGAGCAGATCCTGCCGCAGTCGGTAAACCGCGCGGCAATTACCGCTGCCTGGCGTCGTCCGGAAACCGACGCGGTGCCAATGCTGCTGGAACAGGCGCGCTTAACGCCCGAGATGTCCAGCCAGACTCATCAGTTGGCCTGGAAGCTGGCGGATAAACTACGTAACCAGAAGACCGCCACCGGTCGCGCGGGCATGGTGCAAAGCCTGCTACAGGAATTTTCCCTCTCCTCCCAGGAAGGCGTGGCGCTGATGTGCCTCGCGGAAGCCCTGCTACGTATTCCTGATAAAGCCACCCGCGACGCGCTGATCCGCGACAAAATCAGCAACGGTAACTGGCAATCCCATATTGGCCGCAGCCCGTCGCTGTTTGTTAACGCCGCCACCTGGGGGCTGCTGTTTACTGGCCGCCTGGTTTCCACCCATAACGAAGCCAGTCTGTCGCGCTCTCTGAACCGCATTATCGGCAAGAGCGGCGAACCGCTGATCCGCAAAGGCGTGGATATGGCGATGCGTCTGATGGGCGAACAATTTGTTACCGGGGAAACCATCGCCGAAGCGCTGGCCAATGCCCGCAAGCTGGAAGAAAAAGGTTTCCGCTACTCCTACGACATGCTCGGCGAAGCCGCGCTCACTGCTGCCGATGCGCAAGCCTATATGGTTTCCTATCAGCAGGCGATCCACGCCATCGGCAAAGCCTCCAACGGTCGCGGCATTTATGAAGGCCCGGGCATCTCTATCAAACTGTCGGCGCTGCACCCGCGCTACAGCCGCGCTCAGTATGACCGGGTGATGGAAGAACTCTACCCGCGCCTGAAATCCCTGACCCTGCTGGCGCGCCAGTATGATATCGGCATCAACATCGACGCCGAAGAAGCCGATCGCCTGGAGATCTCCCTCGATCTGCTGGAAAAACTGTGTTTTGAACCGGAGCTGGCAGGCTGGAACGGCATTGGCTTCGTGATTCAGGCTTATATGAAGCGCTGCCCGTTCGTGATCGACTATCTGATTGACCTGGCGACTCGTAGCCGCCGCCGTCTGATGATCCGCCTGGTGAAAGGCGCGTACTGGGATAGCGAGATCAAACGCGCGCAAGTGGAAGGGCTGGAAGGCTACCCGGTGTATACCCGCAAGGTGTATACCGATGTCTCTTATCTGGCCTGCGCCAAGAAGTTGCTGGCGGTGCCGAACCTGATTTACCCGCAGTTCGCTACCCACAATGCCCACACGCTGTCGGCGATCTACCATCTGGCCGGGCAGAACTACTATCCGGGCCAGTACGAATTCCAGTGCCTGCACGGCATGGGCGAACCGCTCTACGAACAGGTTGTCGGCAAAGTTGCTGACGGCAAGCTAAACCGTCCGTGCCGGATTTACGCCCCGGTAGGCACCCACGAAACGCTGCTGGCGTATCTGGTGCGCCGCCTGCTGGAAAACGGCGCGAATACCTCATTCGTTAACCGCATCGCCGATACCACCCTGCCACTGGATGAACTGGTGGCCTGCCCTGTCGCCGCGGTTGAAAAGCTGGCGGCCCAGGAAGGCATTCCCGGCCTGCCGCATCCCAAAATTCCGCGCCCGGTGGATCTGTACGGCAATGGCCGCGCCAACTCTGCCGGTCTGGATCTGGCAAACGAACACCGTCTGGCGTCGCTCTCTTCGGCCCTGCTCAACAGCGCCGCGCAGAAATGGCTGGCGCGTCCGATCCTTGAGGAGGATGTGGCAGACGGCGATATGACCCCGGTTGTGAATCCGGCGGAGCCGCTGGATATCGTCGGCTATACCCGCGACGCCACGGAGCAAGAAGTCAGCCAGGCGTTGCAAAGCGCAGTCAATCATGCGCCGATCTGGTTCGCCACCCCGCCGCAGGAGCGTGCCGCCATCCTCGAGCGCGCCGCCGTATTGATGGAAGACCAGATGCAGACGCTTATCGGCGTGCTGGTACGCGAAGCGGGTAAAACTTTCAGCAACGCCATCGCCGAAGTGCGCGAAGCGGTGGACTTCCTGCGCTATTACGCAGGCCAGGTGCGCGACGATTTCGATAATGAAACTCATCGCCCGCTCGGCCCGGTGGTGTGTATCAGCCCGTGGAACTTCCCGCTGGCCATTTTCACCGGACAGGTGGCCGCCGCGCTGGCGGCAGGTAACAGCGTGCTGGCGAAACCCGCTGAGCAAACCCCGCTGATTGCCGCCATGGGCGTGCGCATTCTGCTCGATGCCGGCGTACCGGCTGGCGTGGTGCAGTTACTGCCAGGGCGTGGCGAGACCGTCGGCGCGCAATTGACCGGCGATGAGCGGGTGCGCGGCGTGATGTTTACCGGCTCCACCGAAGTGGCGACCCTGTTGCAGCGCAATATCGCAACCCGCCTCGATCCGCAGGGGCGTCCGACGCCGCTAATTGCTGAAACCGGCGGCTTGAACGCCATGATCGTCGACTCTTCCGCCCTGACTGAACAGGTCGTCATGGACGTGGTTTCCTCGGCGTTTGACAGCGCCGGTCAGCGCTGCTCGGCCCTACGCGTACTATGCCTGCAGGATGACATTGCCGATCACACCCTGACCATGCTGCGCGGCGCGATGGCGGAATGCCGGATGGGCAACCCGGAGCGCCTGACCACCGATATCGGCCCGGTGATTGATGCCGAAGCCAAAGAAAACATCGAGAACCATATTCAGGCAATGCGTGCTAAAGGCCGCCCGGTATTCCAGGCGGTGCGCGAGCACCAGGACGATGCCCGCGAATGGCAAAGCGGCACCTTCGTTAAGCCGACCCTGATTGAGCTTGAGCGTTTCGATGAGCTGAAAAAAGAGGTGTTCGGCCCGGTTCTGCACGTGGTGCGCTACAACCGCAGCAACCTCGACGCGCTGATTGAACAGATTAACGCGGCGGGTTACGGCCTGACGCTGGGCGTGCATACCCGCATTGATGAAACCATTGCCCAGGTCACCGGCAGCGCCAGCGTCGGCAATATGTATGTTAACCGCAATATGGTGGGTGCCGTGGTCGGCGTACAGCCGTTCGGCGGTGAAGGATTATCCGGCACCGGTCCGAAAGCAGGTGGCCCGCTGTATCTGTACCGTCTGCTGGCGAGCCGCCCGGAGAACGCCGTGGTCGCCACTTTTAACCGTCATAACGGTCTACCGGTGGACAGCCAACTGCGCACCGCGCTGCTGCAACCGCACGAGGCGCTGACCCAGTGGGCAGCCAACCGTCCGGCGCTGAAAGCGGTGTGCGAAGCCTTTGGCGCGCAGGCGCAAACCGGCGTGCAGCGCGTACTGCCAGGGCCGACCGGCGAACGCAATACCTATACCCTGCTGCCGCGCGAACGGGTACTGTGCCTGGCGGATAACGAAGAGGACGCGCTGGTGCAGCTTGCCGCCGTCACCAGCAGCGCCAGCCGTGCGCTGTGGCCGGAAGATAAACTGCATCGCGAACTGGCCGGTAAATTGCCGTCCGCCGTTGCCCAGCGGATCGACTTCGCAGGCGCGGATTCGCTGATGAGCCAGCATTTCGACGCGGTTATCTATCACGGCGATTCCGATCAGTTGCGTACCTTGTGTGAAAACGTGGCGGCGCGCGACGGGGCGATTGTTTCAGTGCAGGGCTTTGCCCGTGGCGAAACCAGGCTGCTGCTGGAGCGGTTGTGGATTGAGCGCTCGCTCAGCGTTAACACCGCTGCGGCAGGCGGTAACGCCAGCCTGATGACAATCGGCTAACGCTTCGCTACCCTAAAAGCTCCGTACAGGAGCTTTTTTTTTGGGGATCGATAATGACAAGAACAGGAATAATGGGTATCGCATTGCTGATGTCATCGGCGGCGCTGGCCCAGGATTGCGAGAAAGCCGAAACACAGCTGGAGCTCAACGAGTGCGCGGCAGCCGAATACCAAAAAGCGGATGGTGAACTGAATGCGGCTTATAAAAAGGTATTCGCGCTGGCCAGTAAAGAGCAGCACAGTTTGCTGAAAAACGCGCAAAACGCGTGGATCAAACTGCGCGACGCCGACTGCGACTTTATCGCCTCCGGCGTCGAGGGCGGCAGCATCCAGCCGATGATTTACAGCCAGTGCCTGACGGACAAAACCCGCGAGCGCAGCGCTTATCTTGAATCGATGTTGCAGTGCGGCGAAGGCGATTTAAGCTGCCCGTTACCGGCTGCGGCCAGCAACTAACGGGGGCGGATGCCCTCGATAATCATGTGCTGGACATTCTCCACCGTCTGCTGAAAAAAGGCGTCATCCTGTAACGTGGCGCCGGTTACCGCTTCAACCTGAACGGCAAAATCCGCATAGTGTTGGGTGCTGGCCCAAATCATAAAAATCAGGTGATTAGGGTCGATCTGCGCCAGTTTTCCCTGCGCCACCCACTCGGCAATAATCGCCGATTTCTCTTCCACCAGCGGTTTAACGTCCCCCGACAATTCCCCCATCAGTAATGGCGCGCCCTGCAACATCTCCATGCAAAACAGCCGGGAGGCTTCAGGGTAATCCCGCGATACGTCCATTTTTAACCGGATGTACTCGCCGATGGCGGTCAGCGGTTCCAGATCGCTACGAAACCCCCGTAGCGGCGCCAGCCAGATCGCCAGAATCTGTTTCAGCACCGCGATATAGAGCGCGTCTTTGGAGGGAAAATAGTAGAGCAGATTGGTTTTCGACACCCCTGCGCATTCGGCGATTTGCTCCAGCGTTGCGCCGTGTACGCCATATTTTGAGAACTGGCTGAGGCCCGCCTGTAAAATGGCATCCCGCTTCGCCGCCACTGCCTGCGAACGTTTGCCGGCGGGTTTCTTTCCCTGTGTCATGCGTTGATTATCCTTCCGTCTGTTCCATAGCCTGATCGCTGGCCGGTTTCTTTTTTAACTTCAGCTCACTGACCAGCACGCCAAGCACGATGCACGCGCCGCCCAGCAGCGCGATGGCGGGAAGACGCTCCCCGGCCATCCGCCCAAAAATCCCGGCCCATACCGGCTCGCCGGTATAAATTACCGTGGCGCGGGTCGGCGACACGCTGCGCTGGGCCCAGTTCATGGTGACCTGAATTATGGCACTGAAAATGCCTAATCCCAGCGCCACCACCAACAACCCGGTGGAAAACGGCGGAACGCTCTCCCCTGCCGGGGCCATCATCATAAAAGAGACCAGCGAGGCCGTGGCGAGCTGCACCACCGTGACACGCTTGATGTCCACTTTACCTGCCCAGGCGCTAATCAAAATGATCTCCGCCGCAATCGCCACCGCGCCAATCAGGGTAATAATTTCTCCCTGGCCCATTTGCAGCAAATTGCCATCAGGCCCGGCAAGAAATACCAGGCCGATGAACGCCAACGCCACGCCAATCCACGACCTCAGCCCCGGCATTCTGCCCAGGCACAGCCACTGGAGCAGCGGCACCAGCGGCACATACATAGCAGTAATAAACGCGGATTTACTGCTGGGAATGGTTTGCAGCCCCCAGGTTTGCAGGCTGTAGCCGAGGGCGATGGCAATACCGATCGACACCCCCGCTTTCAGTTCAAGGCGCGTCAGCCCACGCAGGGATTTTATCGAAAGCAGCCCAACCGCTAACGCGGCGGTCGCAAACCGCAGCCCGACAAAAAAGAACGGATCGCTGAGCGTCACCGCGTACTGCACGGCCAGAAAGGTGCCGCCCCAGAACATGGTGATCAGGATCAGCAGGGCTTCCTGCGGTTTAACGGAAAATTGATAGCGTTGACGTAGCGAGGACATGAAAGCACCAAAAAATGTGATAGCTATCAAGTTTGCGATGGATTAGAAGCGGGCGCAACGCCTAAAAACGAAACCGCCGGTCAACGCCGGCGGTGATTGATGATTAACCCGGTTGAAGCGGAGCCAGGTTAATCCACAGTACGCAAGGTAGTCGGGCTACTCATTATTGCCGCGATTCCCGCCATGACTGTTTTTACCTCCTTTTTTCCCCGCTTCTGAGGCACGTTGCGGGTCATTTTTAAAATTCCCGCCGCTTGCCTGGCCGCCTTTACGGCCAGCTTCTGATGCTCTTTCTCTATCTTCTGCAAAATTGCCAGAACCACCACGATGGTTTGCCATTTCTTACCTCCGGTAAGCGAAACATTAGTCTTCATTCAGTTTTAATGAAATAACAGCCTTATTACCCGCGGGTGACAAGAGAGACATTTCGTTTGCCGCGTGAGTTAAAGCCTAGACCACAAGCGGGCGCAGATCATTCTTACGTAACATTTAGCAACATGTAATCCATCATTCAGGTGATTATTCACCTAACGCACCAATAAATAACTCTAATCAGTACCAAAAATCATGACGCATTAAGTGTGTACTGATGCGTCAAAGCGCTGGGTTTTGCTAAGTGGCTAAGTAATAGACAAAACAGCGCCAGAAAGACACCCATATTTTCCGGCAACGATAAACCCTGCATTTAACAATGGCTTTAGGCTGCCTTCAAAGCACTACAATACTTCACTTGAAACCCAATCACTATTTAAAGACTAATTATTGATTTAAGTCAGTAATAAGTGCAGCCAAAAACGTTGAACGCCTTGAAGGTCGAATCTAAAATCCACGCATTGAAATAGACAACAAAAACCCAAGAAATAGACAATGAATAAACTATCTCTTTTAAGAGCGTTTTAAGAGACGCATTTAAAAAGCAAATAGAAACCAACGCTATAAAGGGCCTCTTTGACTGGCTAATACTTTGAAAACAGGAAAAAAATAAATGAAAACGTCGATAAAGTTGATAACTCTGGCGGTCATTGCGGCATCTTCAATGAATATGGCGCATGCAGCGAATGCAGACATCACCCAGTTTATCGCAATGGCGCAGGGTAATGACTTCAATAACGCCAAGAAGTCTTACTTTAGTCTTAATGATCATGACCGCGCCGTTGTTGATTCATTTGCAAATCAAGCTGGCATATCGGGTATCCTGGCTGATATTAAAGCACAGCCAATCATTCATACCGCAAGCGCCACGAGTTACCCTACCAATGCCGATCTGATTGCAATGAATCAGCAGCGTACTGCGCCTCAGGCTTCAGCCCTGAAAGCAGCACAGGCTCTACGTTACCACCAGCTGGCAGCTGAGCGCGGTCAGGCCCTGACCGAAGCCAATCAGCTGCGCGCTCAGGCGCAGAAAGATGCGCTTAACGCCGCCCATGTCCAGCGTTTCAAAGAGCTTAAAGCCCAGCAGATCCAGGAGCAGGCCAACGGTCTGCTGCGTGAAGTGGCCAACCGGATCCGCACCCAGCCGCAGGCGGAAGCCCTGCAGGGTTCAGAGCTGACGGCGATGAACCAGCAGCGTACTCAGGCTCAGACCGATGCCCTGAAAGCATCTCAGGCTCAGCGTTACCACCAGCTGGCAGCTGAACGTGGTGAAGCCCTGACCGAAGCCAATCAGCAGCGCGCCCAGGCTCAGGCCGATGCACTTCAGGGTGCAGAGCTGACGACAATGAACCAGGCGCGTACCGCGTCGCAGAAAGATGCGCTTAACGCCGCCCGTGTCCAGCGCTTCAAAGATCTTAAAGCCCAGCAGATCCAGGAACAGGGCAACGGTCTGCTGCGTGAAGTGGCCAACCGGATCCGCACCCAGCCGCAGGCGGAAGCCCTGGAAGGTTCAGAACTGACGGCGATGAACCAGGCGCGCACCGCGTCGCAGAAAGATGCCCTGAAAGCATCCCAGGCTCAGCGTTACCACCAGCTGGCAACTGAACGTGGTGAGGCCCTGACCGAAGCCAACCAGCAGCGCACCCAGCCGCAGGCTGACGCCCTGCAAGGTGCAGAGCTGACAGCCATGAACCAGCAGCGTACCCAGGCTCAGGCCAATGCCCTGAAGGATGCGGAACTGACTGCCATGAACCAGCAGCGTACCGCATCACAAAAAGATGCACTCAAGGCATCCCAAGTTCAGCGTTACCACCAGCTGGCGGCTGAGCGCGGTGAAGCCCTGACCCTGGCTAACCAGCAAAGAACTGCCGAACAACATAGCGATATCCCGGTAGCTCAACTCTCTGATGTCGTAGTCAATCAGGATAAGCGAGATGACAGCCAGGACACAGCTCTCAGCACTGCGCGAACCCATGCTGACGCGGCATTGCACGATGCAGCAATCAATAAGAATGCGATTAACGATAACAAAGGCGAAATCAACAAAAATAGAGCCGATATCATCAAAAACAATGAAGATATCAGCACAAATACGCAAAACATCAGCAAAAATGCCGTTTCCATCCGCGATATTCGTTCAGAGCAAACTGCGCAGGGCGAGTACGTTCAGCGTAACGCCGTGGCGATTAATCAGAATACGACGCGGATTAATCAAAACGCTGCTGATATTCAACATAACTCCCAGCGCATTGATCGTAACTCGCAACGGATTGATGACACACGCCAACAGCTTAAGCGTGGTCTGAATAACGCGGCGGCGATGACCGGTTTGCACTATCACTCCAATGATGCTTATGCGATTTCTGCGGGAACATCCAACGGTGACGGCGCTGCGCTGGCGGGCGGGTTATCTCATAGCATTACTGAACATACCGCAGCCACCGCGCAGGCATCGACCTCAATGGATGGCGGCTGGATGGCCTCGGTAGGCTTCTCAGGCGATTTCTGATAATCCTCTTATTCACTCTTCTCAAGGGCGCTTAGGCGCCCTTTTTTATTTAGCGCTGAAACGACAGATATAAATGAAGCTAACGAGCAGCATCAATCGCGGGTACTGAAGCGGTAGCCTGTGCAGAGTCATTACACTTTTCACACACTTCCCGCACGGCCAGTTAATGCAATGTTGACTTTTTTTGTGTTATGGTTGCGAGGTAAATCAACAGGAATCCATTAAAATGGCTCATATTTTTCTCGAAATAAAAGGGATCAAGCCTGGTGTCGAGACACCCGCCGATCTGAGTTATGTCATACGCGATGACAATGAAACCACCTTTTCTATCTCCTCCACCGTGGTTGAGTGGATTAAAGGCACGATAGATTTTGCGGCGGGCGCTCCGCTGCCAAAACTTAAAAACTGTTGTTTTGCGTTTGCTAATGGCACGGAATTTGTTGAATTTGATGCAAAAGGCAAATTGAAGCCTGCGACGTCGGTCACCCCAGACTGGTACCCGGATTTGGGCAAGTTCTTACGCGAACAGTGGCTGGTTAATAATGAAATGTACGACCTTTCCATCGTCGATTTCATCAAGGTGTTTCTCGATACCTTTAACGATGTTAATGAACGCAGAACCCATTGCGATCTCCTGTTCGATCTGCAACTGGACAAATCTGCCGCCACAGCCCCCGACCAGAAACCCGCCGCGAAAATCGGCAATAAAAACCGGCTCTCTACTCAGCCAAAAGTCCGCGATCTGAATAGCTTCGAGATATTTAACCCGTTCTTTTTACGCCTGGAAAAGGCGATTCATAATGACCAGTTCCCTACCATGCGGATCCTGACCGGTCATGAGGATCTGGCCAAAGCGCCAGCCGCGCTGAAAGGTGCTGTCCGCACCTGGTTTAAGGCCATTACCGGAAGCCTGCCGCCAAACAATAAACGCGTTGACGCAGGCAATCCTGAAATCTTTTGTGCGCCTGTCCGTGCGATGCTGGCGGAGATCAAAGAGTATGGGGTGGAGCGATATTATCAGGCGCTCTCTCAGGCAATCCAACAGGCGGATGGCCTTTCGCTGGATAAGTTTGGATATTCATTGCCAAAAAAGTAACCGATTTCTCAATAAACAATAATGACTAATAACTGACTTTTACCGCGCAACCACAACGGGATCCTCAATCCCTGAAACACAACACACCATAATAAAATGAAGGACTGAGCAGACTGATCCATCCGCCGATACTGAGGCATTCAAGCCTTGCATGATTTGTGATGTGGTCAGTCTGACACCCCTCCCCCCCGCCTGACTCCTGTTTATTTCCAAGCCGCGTGCTGGCGAGACGACGCTTTTCATTTGCTACACTCAAAGAAGAATTCCACAGCACTGAGGGTGTGATACATGCAAAATTCAGAACAAGGTAGTGTGAGAATATTGGTTCTTTATTACTCAATGTACGGACACATCGAAACCATGGCCCAGGCCGTAGCAGAAGGTGCCAAGCGCGTTGACGGCGTGGCGGTAGAGGTAAAGCGAGTCCCGGAAACTATGCCTCCTGACGTCTTCGCGAAAGCTGGCGGCAAAGCGCAAACCACGCCAGAAGCCACGGTGCAGGAACTGGTGAATTACGATGCAATTATCGTGGGTACCCCGACCCGTTTCGGCAATATGTCAGGCCAGATGCGCACATTCTGGGACCAGACCGGCGGTTTGTGGGCCTCCGGCGCGCTGTATGGAAAAATCGCCAGCGTGTTCAGCTCCACCGGCACCGGCGGCGGCCAGGAACAAACCATTACGTCCACCTGGACTACCCTTGCGCATCATGGGATGGTGATTGTGCCAATCGGCTATGGCACTAAAGAGCTGTTTGATATTTCACAGGTACGCGGCGGCACGCCCTACGGTGCCACCACCATTGCGGGCGGCGACGGCTCGCGTCAACCCAGTGAAGAAGAGTTATCCATTGCCCGTTATCAGGGCCAACACGTCGCCAGCCTGGCGGTCAAACTCAAAGGCTAAAGGTACAGGAGAATATTGATGCCAAATCAACAATCAAAAGCTCATCACGTGGGTGAATGGGCCAGTCTGAGAAATACCTCGCCGGAAATTGCCGAAGCCATTTTTGAAGTGGCGGATTATGATGAAAAACTGGCGGAGAAAATTTGGGAAGAAGGCAATGATGAAGTGCTGATCCGCGCCTTTGAAAAAACCGACAAAGACTCGCTGTTCTGGGGCGAGCAAACCATTGAACGGAAAAACGTCTGAGTGAACGCCCCCGTCCGGTGACGGGGGCACCCCGTTATTTCACTGCCGCTTCTAACACCCCGGCAAATTTATCCCACGGGCAAAAACCGTCGCTGTCGGTTGGGCAGCCGTTCAGTTGCAGCGTGACACGCTGCGGCGGATTTTCCAGGTTCAGCGGCGTGGCGTCGCGCAACTGGTCGCTACTCTGATAAACATATTCAATCTTCATCAAATCGCGGTTGGTTTTGCTGTCATGCCAGCGCTGGAACAGGATTTTCCCGCCGATGGGCGTGCGCTCATACTGGTGAGTCAGCTGATAGGGTTTAAAATCCAGCGCCGTCAGCAGCGAGGCGATATTGGAATCATGGCCCACCAGCACCGTTACTGCCGGCCCTTGCTTCTCGGTCACCAGCGCTTTCTGGATATATTTCACCAGCGGGGCGGCCACGTTACGCGCCACATCCGGCGAAGTGAACAGCGTATCCTGATAGCCGTTTTTCAGCTTCGACAACACACTCCACTGCTTGTCGGTTTTGATCTGGCCCCAGGCGACCTCATCCATCGGAAAGCCTTCGTAATACTGAAGCGTAAAGGCATCCACCAGCGAGTTACCCACTTTTAACGGCCCGCTGACGCCCGGTTCCTCGGTGGGTTTAGCGCTAAAGGTATCTTTCGCCGCCGTTAAATCACACACCTGTTTCTGTTTGCAGGACGGCGAGTCGTCATACCCGGTCACCTCTTCCAGCAGTTTATAGCTTTCATCCAGCTGATATTCCCCGCGCTGGGTTTCCATGGCTTTCAGCGCCGCCTGCTGAAATTCTGGGGAGGTATTGGTGATCACCGGGTTGAAGGTCGGGTCCATGGTGCCCATTTTTTCCTGGTGATGGACCGGAATATCACAGCCCGGAAACGCGCCGGTAATAAAGAACTGCGCGGTGGCGACTGTGCGCTGAAGGCTGTTGGCGTAGGCGTAAACCCGGTTATTCGCCGGGCATTCACCGCTGGTGACCAGCCCCTGCCGGGCAAACCATTCGCGGAAATAGTGGCCCATATACACTTCCAGCACGCCGCCTTTGGTAGTGAGTTGCCCGCCGGGGACATCCCACTCCGGCCATTTTTGCGCGGTGGATTGTTCAAGCACGCTGCCGTTGTTGGCGAGCGGCGCGCGTAAGTTATGGCGGCTCATCAGCAAGACCTGCTGGAGCTGGTAACCTTCCGGCGCGGTTTGCGCCTGCGCCAGAGCGGGGATAAGTAATACAGAGGCAAGCGTCATTGCGAGTGTGGTTTTATTCATGCCAGGTTCCTCAGGACGTGTATTCCAGCAACCAGTGTGGCAGAAAAAAACTCAACGCCCCGGCGAGCGAATCGCAAAATGACGGTTTTATGACAGGTTAGGCATTCCGGCGAATAAGTTTTATAATGAAACCATATGCCGGTTTTTTTAAGGAGATGCGATGAAACGGACCCGTATGGCTAACACGACCTGCCCGGTCGCCCGGTCACTGGATATTATCGGCGACTGGTGGTCGCTACTGATTGTACGCGATGCGCTACGCGGTATCACGCGCTTTGGTGAATTCCAGAAAAGCCTGGGCATTGCCAAAAATATGCTTACCGTACGCCTGAAGCAACTGGTTGACGAAGATATTCTGCGTCTGCAACCGGCATCTGACGGCAGCGCCTGGCAGGAGTATGTCCTGACAGAAAAAGGCCGCGCGCTGCAAACGGTACTGGTGGCGCTGTCCCAGTGGGGCAATGATTTTCTGTTTGATGCGGGCGACGCCGCTACCGTGCTGGTGGACAGTACAGATCGCAAACCGCTGCGCCGTCTGGAACTGATCGCAGAAGATGGCCGCAAACTGGATCCCACCGAAGTCGAGCCCAGGTTACCGGTCCGCTGAACCTTTTACCGCTTTTTTGGTTAAAAAAATAGCGCGCCATTTGGTTGCATTATAAAACCAAATTATCTACAGTTAATTCAGTTTCAATATGCAACCTAATTCTCAGGAGTCCATTATGAGCACCTCTTCTTCTACCGCATTAATCACTGGCGCATCTTCCGGTATCGGCGCGGTTTACGCCGACAGGCTGGCCGCCCAGGGCTATAACTTGATTCTGGTGGCACGTCGCGCGGATCGTTTACAAACCCTGGCGCAGCAGTTGACCGAACGCTTTGCCGTCACGGTAACCCTACTGGTGGCGGATTTAACTGTCGAAGCGGGTATCAACGCGGTAGAAAACGAACTGCGTGACAATGACGCCATCACCCTGCTGGTAAATAACGCCGGTGCCGCGCATATGGCCTCGTTTCTGGACAGCAGCGCCCAGGCGCATCAGCAGATTATTACCCTGAATATTACCGCCCTCACCCGCCTGTCGCTGGCGGCACTGCCACGGTTTAAAGCGCGTAACGCCGGGACAATTATTAATATCGCCTCGACACTGTCCATCCACGCTCGCGGTGAAACCGCGCTGTACAGCGGCACCAAAGCTTTCGTATTAAATTTCTCGCGCGGGTTACAGGCCGAATTCGCCGAAAGCGGCGTGCGTATTCAGGTGGTGATGCCGTCGATTACGGCAACGGAAATCTGGGGGCACTCCGGCATTACGCATGCGCAACTCCCTGAAGGTACGGTAATGACCACCGAGGATATGGTCGATGCTGCCCTCGCCGGGCTGGCGCAAGGGGAAAACATCACCATCCCGCCGCTGCACGATATGGCGCTGTGGGAGCGTTATGAAGAGGCGCGGCTGGCCGTGTTTAGTGCATCGCGCACGGGTGTTCCGGCACCGCGTTATGGCAGCTAAGCGGTGTCAACGCACAGAAGGCCAGCGATGGCCTTCCCGTACTAGACCTGCATATTCATCACGTCCTGATAGGCCGCCACCAGCTTGTTGCGCACCTGGATGCCCATCTGTAGCGATACCGATGACTTCTGCAAATCGACCATCACATCATTAAGCGAAACGCCGGGCGCGCCGAGTGAAAACTGGTTCGCCTGTGCGCGGGCGGCGTTCTGGGTCTCACTGATGCGGCCCAGCGCGGCCTGAAGTTCACCGGCAAAACTCACGGCGGGCTGCGGTTGTACTGGCGTATTGCGCGCAGACAGCATGGTAGCCTGCAACTGCTGGACGACGCCTTCAATCCCCTGAATGGACATGACACTCCCCTGGATCATTTCGAGTAGACGGAGGTTAACACCTTGTCAATGAGATAAAGGCGTTAAATAGCCACTAAAATCTCATCTATTTGCTTCATCGAAAATTCCGGAAAGCCAAATAATGGCAGCGCCATCATTGTGGAAGTTATTGTGCACGTTGCACCCGGGAGTCCGTTTTGCTTCATAACACTAAAATTGTTGTCCACGCTGAGCATCGAGGTGCGCGATGAATACCGCTGCTCCGGCTCAAGCGCCAGCAAATAAAGCCAACGAATGGTTAACCCGCCTGCGAGCAAATCCTCGTATTCCGTTGATGGTCGCCAGTGCGGCCGCGGTCGCGATTATCGTGGCCCTGGTCCTGTGGGCGAAAACGCCGGATTACCGGGTTCTGTACAGTAACCTCAGTGAAAAAGATGGCGGCGCCATCGTTACTCAGCTCACCCAAATGAACGTGCCGTACCGGTTCTCCGATAACGGGGGCGCGATCATGGTGCCGGCGGATAACGTGCATGAACTGCGCCTGAAGATGGCCGGGCTCGGCCTGCCGAAAGGCGGCGCGGTTGGGTTTGAACTGCTGGATCAGGAAAAATTCGGCATCAGCCAGTTCAGTGAGCAGGTCAACTACCAGCGCGCGCTGGAAGGCGAACTGTCGCGCACCATCGAAACTCTGGGCCCGGTGAAAAGCGCCCGCGTTCACCTTGCCATGCCAAAACCGTCGCTGTTTGTCCGCGAGCAAAAAGCCCCTTCCGCTTCCGTTACGGTGAATCTGGAGCCGGGCCGCGCGCTGGATGAAGGGCAGATCACCGCCGTGGTACATATGGTCTCCAGCGCGGTAGCCGGTCTGCCGCCGGGTAACGTGACGCTGGTGGATCAGGGGGGGCACCTGTTAACCCCGTCCAACACCGCCGGGCGCGATCTCAATGATGCGCAGCTCAAGTACGCCGCCGACGTTGAAGGGCGTGTGCAGCGCCGTATTGAAGCCATCCTCGGTCCTATCGTCGGTAACGGCAACGTTCACGCCCAGGTGACCGCGCAGATTGACTTCGCCAGCAAAGAGCAAACCGAAGAGCAGTACCGCCCGAATACCGATCCAAACCAGGCCGCCATCCGTTCACGCCAGTTAAACACAAACGAGCAGATCGGCAGCGGCTTACCAGGCGGCGTGCCGGGCGCGCTGTCAAACCAGCCAGCCCCGGCCAATAACGCGCCTATCGACGCGCCGCCGGGCCAGAACCCGCAAAACGCCCAGAACAACGGCCAGCGCACGCAAACGGCCAATAACAACAGCGCCGTACCGCGTAATACCCAGCGCGACGAAACCACCAACTACGAAGTCGATCGCACCATTCGCCATACCAAAATGAACACCGGCGATGTGCAGCGCCTGTCCGTGGCGGTGGTGGTCAACTACCGCACGCTGCCGGACGGCAAGCCGCTGCCGCTGACCAGCGATCAGATGAAGCAGATCGAAGATCTGACCCGCGAAGCCATGGGCTTTAGCGAACCGCGCGGCGACACCCTGAATGTGGTGAACTCGCCG
Source organism: Atlantibacter sp. RC6 (assembly GCF_014193285.1). Taxonomy (GTDB): domain Bacteria; phylum Pseudomonadota; class Gammaproteobacteria; order Enterobacterales; family Enterobacteriaceae; genus Atlantibacter. The sequence goes on along the minus strand of NZ_JACHZE010000010.1, from coordinate 24,200 downwards.
TTCACCGAAACGCTGGAAACCGGCGGCGAACTGCCGTTCTGGCAACAGCAGAGCTTTATCGACCAGCTGATGTCCGCAGGCCGCTGGCTGATTGTACTGATTGTCGCCTGGCTGCTGTGGCGCAAAGCGGTTCGTCCGCAATTGCAGCGCCGTGCCGAAGAGACCAAAGCCGTCCAGGAAGTGGCTCGCCAGCAGAAAGAGATGGAAGACGCGGTGGAAGTTCGCCTGACTCGCGACGAGCAAACCCAGCAGCGCCGCACCACCCAGCGCCTGAGCGCCGAGGTGATGAGCCAGCGTATCCGTGAAATGTCTGATAACGATCCGCGCGTCGTGGCGCTGGTCATTCGCCAGTGGATGAGTAACGAACTATGAGTGAACTGACCGGTACCGACAAAAGCGCCATTTTGCTGATGACCATCGGCGAAGACCGGGCGGCGGAGGTGTTCAAACACCTCTCCCCGCGCGAAGTGCAGCACCTGAGCGCCGCGATGGCCAACGTGCGCCAAATATCCAACAAGCAGTTGACCGACGTGCTGGCGGAGTTTGAACAGGAAGCGGAACAGTTCGCGGCGCTGAGCGTCAACGCCAACGACTACCTGCGTTCGGTGTTGATCAAAGCGCTGGGCGAAGAGCGCGCCGCCAGCCTGCTGGAGGATATTCTCGATACCAAAGAGACCACCTCGGGTATGGAGACGCTCAACTTTATGGAACCGCAGAGCGCGGCCGATCTTATCCGCGACGAGCATCCGCAGATTATCGCTACCATCCTGGTCCACCTCAAACGCGGCCAGGCGGCGGATATTCTTGCCCTGTTTGATGAACGCCTGCGTCACGACGTGATGCTGCGTATCGCCACTTTCGGCGGCGTCCAGCCTGCCGCGCTGGCGGAGCTGACCGAAGTGCTCAACAACCTGCTCGACGGCCAGAACCTCAAGCGCAGCAAAATGGGCGGCGTAAGAACCGCAGCCGAGATTATCAACCTGATGAAAACCCAGCAGGAAGAAGCGGTTATCACAGCAGTACGCGAGTTCGACGGCGACCTGGCGCAGAAAATTATCGACGAGATGTTCCTGTTCGAAAACCTGGTGGAAGTGGACGACCGCAGTATCCAGCGCCTGCTCCAGGAAGTGGATTCCGAATCGCTGCTGGTGGCGCTCAAAGGTGCCGAACAGCCGCTGCGCGAGAAGTTCCTGCGCAATATGTCCCAGCGTGCGGCGGATATTCTGCGCGACGACCTGGCCAACCGTGGCCCGGTGCGCCTCTCCCAGGTGGAGAACGAGCAGAAGGCGATTCTGCTGATCGTCCGTCGTCTGGCGGAAACCGGCGAGATGGTGATTGGCAGCGGCGAGGATACCTATGTCTAATCAACCGGCCTGGCAGCGCTGGCTGCCTGACGATCTCGCCCCGCCTGCCACGGACTTTGTTATGCCGGAAGCGACAGAGCCCAGCGGAGAGCTCACCGCCGCCCAGCAGGAGCAACACTTGCAACAGCAGTTGGCGATGCTGCAAACCCAGGCCCACGAGCAGGGCTATAACGCGGGTGTTGCCGAAGGCCGCAGCCAGGGGTTTGAACAGGGCCGCCAGGAAGGTTTCCAGAAAGGCGTCGAGCAGGGCATGGCGGAAGCCCGCAACCAGCAGGCCCCGGTGCATGCCCGGATGCAGCTGTTGGTGAGTGAATTCCAGAACACCCTCGACGCCCTCGACAGCGTGATTGCTTCCCGCCTGATGCAGATGGCGCTGGAGGCCGCGCGCCAGGTGATTGGCCAGAGCGCCGGGGTCGATAACAACGCCCTGATTAAACAGATCCAACTGCTGTTGCAGCAGGAGCCGCTGTTCAGTGGCAAGCCGCAATTGCGCGTTCATCCGGACGATTTACAGCGCGTGGAAGAGATGCTCGGCGCGACCCTTAGCCTGCACGGCTGGCGGTTGCGCGGCGACCCGACGCTGCACCCCGGCGGGTGTAAGGTGTCGGCGGACGAAGGCGATCTCGACGCCAGCGTCGCCACTCGCTGGCAGGAACTCTGCCGCCTCGCCGCCCCGGGAGTGGTGTAATGACCGCCCGGCTCACCCGCTGGCTGGCGTCGCTCGACGCCTTTGAAGCCAAAATCGCCCAACTGCCGCCGGTACGCCGCTACGGGCGGCTGACCCGCGCCACCGGCCTGGTGCTGGAAGCCACCGGCCTGCAATTGCCGCTGGGGGCGACCTGCATCATAGAGCGCCAGAACGGCAGCCAGACCCAGGAAGTGGAAAGCGAAGTGGTGGGCTTTAACGGCCAGAAACTGTTTCTGATGCCGCTGGAAGAAGTAGAAGGCATTTTGCCCGGCGCACGGGTCTATGCCCGCCACGCGGTGGGCGACAATTTGCAAAGCGGCAAACAACTGCCGCTGGGCCCGGAGCTGTTGGGCCGCGTGCTGGACGGCAGCGGCAAACCGCTCGACGGCCTGCCCGCACCGGAAACCGAATCCACCGGCGCGCTGATCACCCCGCCCTTTAACCCGTTACAGCGTACCCCGATTGAAGACGTGTTGGACGTGGGCGTGCGCCCGATCAACGCCCTGCTTACCGTCGGACGCGGCCAGCGTATGGGCCTGTTCGCCGGTTCCGGCGTCGGCAAAAGCGTGCTGTTAGGCATGATGGCCCGTTACACCCAGGCGGACGTGATTGTCGTCGGGCTGATTGGCGAGCGTGGCCGTGAAGTAAAAGATTTTATCGAAAATATACTCGGCCTTGAGGGGCGCGCGCGCTCGGTGGTGATCGCCGCGCCAGCGGATGTCTCTCCCCTGCTGCGTATGCAGGGCGCGGCCTACGCCACGCGCATCGCCGAAGATTTTCGCGATCGCGGCCAGCACGTACTGCTGATTATGGATTCCCTGACCCGCTACGCCATGGCCCAGCGTGAAATCGCGCTGGCGATCGGCGAACCGCCCGCCACCAAAGGCTACCCGCCTTCGGTATTCGCCAAACTGCCGGCGCTGGTGGAGCGCGCGGGCAACGGCATCACCGGCGGCGGCTCGATTACCGCGTTTTATACCGTCCTGACCGAAGGCGATGATCAGCAGGACCCCATCGCCGACTCGGCGCGCGCGATCCTCGACGGCCATATCGTGCTGTCGCGCCGCCTGGCGGAAGCGGGCCACTATCCGGCCATTGATATTGAAGCCTCCATCAGCCGCGCCATGACGGCATTGATCACCGATCAACACTACGCCCGGGTGCGGATGTTTAAGCAGTTACTGTCGAGTTTTCAACGCAACCGCGATCTGGTGAGCGTGGGGGCGTACGCCAAAGGCAGCGATCCGTTACTGGATAAGGCCATCGCGCTCTGGCCGCAGCTGGAGGCGTTTTTACAACAGGGCATTTTCGAGCGTGCCGACGTCGAGAATTCGCTACAGGCACTGGAGCTGATCTTCCCGACGGTGTAACGAGGCGTAAGTGAGGTAACCATGAGTCAGAGCAATGCGCTTAACACCTTAAAAGATCTTGCGGAAAAAGAAGTTGATGACGCGGCTTTGCGGTTAGGTGAAATGCGGCGGGGGTGCCAGCAGGCTCAGGATCAGCTCAATATGCTGATCGACTACCAGCACGAGTACCGCAACAACCTGAACCAGGATATGAGCCAGGGCATCGCCAGTACCCGCTGGCAAAACTACCAGCAGTTTATTCAGACGCTGGAAAAGGCGATTGAACAGCACCGTCAGCAGTTAATGCAGTGGAACTCCAAAGTCGATCAGGCATTGGGTTTCTGGAAAGAGAAAAAGCAGCGTTTGCAGGCATGGCAGACGCTATCCGATCGTCAGGCCAGCGCCGCGCTGTTGGCGGAAAACCGGCTCGATCAAAAACGTATGGATGAGTTTGCGCAGCGCGCGTCATTTCGGAAAAGCGAATGATTACATTACCTAAAATTTCAGTCATCCCCGAAGGGGATGTCGCCGGTCTGTCAGGGTCCGATAAAACCGCCCCGAACGGCGACGCTTTTCTGGCGCTGTTAAGCCAGGCGCTGCCCGCGCTGGGCGATGGCAAAACCCTTGACCTCGACGCGCTGGCTAACGGCACACAGAAACTGGCGCTGAAGCCCGGCGAGATGGCGGATGATGCAGAGGCTAAAAGCCTGCTCGACGCGGTGCTGGCCGGGCTGAACGCCCCGGCTGACGGTAACGCTGACACCACTGCGGCCGTGGCCGATAACATCAAAAGCGTTGCGGATGATAAACCGCTCAACGAGCAGGATATGGCGGCATTAAGCGCCCTGTTCGCCATGCTGCCGCATCAGCAAACCGCGGCACTGGCGCAAGAAAGCGTAAGCGGCCAGACCAGCACGACGGCAACGGCGGCGCTGGCTTCCGCGACCAGCTCGCTGGCGAAAACGCTGACTGGCGATGCGCGCGGCGAAATGAAAAGTGACGGTAAAACCCGTGCTGACACCCAGGCGGTGACTGCCCAGGCCCAGCCGACTGCTGCCGTTGCGCCGCAGCAGCATGACGCAGTGCAGGCCGCTGGCAACGCCGACAAGCTGTTTAATTACGCCAACGCCAGCAGCCCGACCACGCCATCGGCGTTGCAGCCGCTGGTGAGCAGCGCGACCACGGCCACCACGCCGGCCAGCGCCGCTATCGCCACGCCGCATACCGCGGTGTTGAATGCCCAACTGGGTAGCGCCGAGTGGCAGCAGGCATTCAGCCAACACGTCACCCTGATGACCCGTAACGGCCAGCAGAGCGCCGAGCTGCGCCTTAACCCGGAAGACCTGGGCCAGGTGCATATCTCGCTGAAAATCGACGATAACCTGGCGCAGATGCAGTTTGTCTCGCCGCACAGCCATGTGCGCGCCGCGCTGGAAGCCGCGCTGCCGACGCTGCGTACCCAACTGGCGGAAAGCGGCATTCAGCTGGGCCAGAGCGATATCAGCAGCGAAAGCTTTGCCGGACAACAGCAGCAGCAAGGCCAGCCGCAGCAGGGCGGCTCGCGCGGTAGCCAGTTTAGTTTTGCCGGTAGCGGCGAAGAGAGCGCGGCGGCCCCTGCCAGCCTGCAGCGTATCGCCCGTGGCGATAACGCGGTGGATATCTTTGCCTAACGCCTGAGGTAGCGTGAATATTCACGTCTTTTCCAGGCTTTAACCGCCCGCAGACACGGGATAATCAGCCACTATGCAGTACTGATAGAGGAAACACGGTCAGATGACTGACAGCGCAATCACTAAAAGCCGTAAACGCTCCATCTGGATCCCGTTACTGGTGCTCATTACTCTTGCTGCCTGCGCCACCGCAGGGTACAGCTACTGGCGGATGCAACAAGCGCCGGAAACGCCAGTAAAAGCGGAACCCGAGCCGCCGCCGGCGCCGGTGTTTTATGCTCTGGATACCTTTACGGTTAACCTCGGCGACGCTGACCGGGTGCTGTATATCGGCATTACGCTGCGTCTGAAAGACGAGGCCACACGTCAGCGTCTGAGTGAATACCTGCCGGAAATCCGCAGCCGTTTACTGCTGCTGTTCTCCCGTCAAAACGCAGAGCAACTCGCCACTGACGAAGGTAAACAGAAACTGGTTGAAGCCATTAAAGAGACGCTTGCCCAGCCGCTGGTGGCAGGCCAACCGAAGCAGGTCGTGACCGACGTGCTGTACACAGCTTTTATTCTGCGGTAGACCCATGGGCGACAGTATTCTTTCACAGGCCGAAATCGACGCGTTGTTGAATGGCGATAGCGACGACAACGTTGAACAAAAAAAGGCTGGCGTTAGCGACAGCGATATTCGCCCTTACGATCCTAATACCCAACGCCGGGTGGTGCGCGAGCGCCTCCAGGCGCTGGAGATCATCAACGAGCGTTTCGCCCGTCAGTTCCGTATGGGGCTGTTTAACCTGCTGCGCCGTAGCCCGGATATCACCGTGGGCGCGATCCGCATTCAGCCCTATCACGAGTTTGCCCGCAACCTGCCGGTGCCGACTAACCTGAACCTGATCCACCTGAAACCGCTGCGCGGCACCGGGCTGTTTGTGTTTTCGCCAAGCCTGGTGTTTATCGCCGTGGATAACCTGTTCGGCGGCGACGGACGCTTCCCCACCAAAGTGGAAGGCCGCGAGTTTACCCATACCGAACAGCGCGTGATTATGCGCATGTTGAAGCTGGCGCTGGAATCCTACAGCGACGCGTGGAAAGCGATTAACCCGCTGGAAGTGGAGTATGTCCGCTCCGAGATGCAGGTGAAATTCACCAACATCACCACCTCGCCGAACGATATCGTGGTGAATACCCCGTTCCATGTGGAAATCGGCAACCTGACCGGCGAATTTAATATCTGCCTGCCGTTCAGCATGATCGAGCCGCTGCGCGAGCTGCTGGTTAACCCGCCGCTGGAAAACTCCCGCCATGAAGACCAGAACTGGCGTGAGAACCTGGTGCGCCAGGTGCAGCACTCGGAGCTGGAGCTGGTGGCGAACTTCGCGGATATCTCGATGCGCCTGTCGAATATTCTCAAATTAAAACCGGGCGATGTGCTGCCCATCGAAAAACCGGATCGCATTATCGCCCATGTGGATGGCGTACCGGTACTGACCAGCCAGTACGGAACGGTAAACGGCCAGTACGCACTGCGCGTTGAACACCTGATCAACCCGATTTTACATTCGCTGAATGAGGAACAGCCCAAATGAGTGACATTAACAATCCGTCCGACGATAACGGCTCCGTGGACGATCTGTGGGCTGAAGCGATGAGTGAGCAAAAAACCGCGACCAAAAGCAGCGCCGACAGCGTATTCCGCGCCTTAGAAGGCGGCGACGTTAGCGGAACATTGCAGGATATCGATTTAATTATGGATATCCCGGTGAAGCTGACCGTGGAGCTGGGCCGTACCCGTATGACCATCAAAGAGCTGCTGCGTCTGACCCAGGGTTCGGTGGTGGCGCTGGAAGGCCTTGCCGGTGAGCCGCTGGATATTCTGATCAACGGCTATTTGATCGCCCAGGGTGAAGTGGTGGTGGTGGCCGATAAATACGGCGTGCGCATCACCGATATCATCACCCCGTCCGAACGTATGCGTCGTCTGAGCCGCTAAATGACTGCCCAGACCACCACTGTCGCCGCGCCGCAAGCCATGCCGCAGGCCGGTTCGTCGCTGATGCAGGTCAGCGGCGCGCTGGCGGTGATTATTTTGCTGATTTTACTGGCGGGCTGGCTGGCGAAACGCTTTGGCTTCACCCCCAAAAGCGGGCTGAGCAAAGAGGTAAAACTGCGCAGCAGCGTCAGCCTCGGCACCCGCGAGCGCATCGTGGTGGTGGAAGTGGAAGACGCCCGTCTGGTGTTGGGCGTCACGGCGGCACAGATTACCCATCTGCATACCCTGCCTCCGGCCCCGGCAGACACGGCGGCTACGCCAACGCCACCCGCTGGCGAGTTTCAGAATCTGATGAAAAATTTGCTTTCACGTAACGGTAAACGTTGATGCGTCGCCTCTCTTTATTGCTCGTTATGCTTGGCCTGATGGCGACGCCTGCCATGGCCCAACTGCCCGGTATTGTCAGCCAGCCGCTGGCCAACGGCGGCCAGAGCTGGTCGCTGCCGGTTCAGACCCTGGTGTTTATCACCTCGCTGACCTTTTTGCCCGCCGTCCTGCTAATGATGACCAGTTTTACCCGCATCATTATCGTGTTCGGCTTGCTGCGCAACGCATTGGGTACGCCGTCCGCGCCGCCTAACCAGGTGTTGCTCGGGCTGGCGCTGTTTCTGACGTTTTTTATTATGTCGCCGGTGCTGGATAAGATTTACACCGACGCCTATAAGCCGTTTAGCGAAAACAAGATCACCATGGATGTGGCGCTGGAAAAAGGTGCGCAGCCGCTGCGTGAATTCATGTTGCGTCAGACCCGTCAGGCGGATCTGGCGCTGTTTGCGCGTCTGGCGAATATCCCTTCGCTGGAAGGGCCGGAAGCGGTGCCGATGCGTATCCTGCTGCCCGCCTACGTCACCAGCGAGCTGAAAACCGCATTCCAGATTGGCTTTACGGTATTCATCCCGTTCCTGATTATCGACCTTGTGATCGCCAGCGTGCTGATGGCGCTGGGGATGATGATGGTGCCGCCCGCGACCATCGCCCTGCCCTTTAAGCTGATGCTGTTTGTGCTGGTGGACGGCTGGCAACTGCTGGTGGGTTCCCTTGCGCAAAGTTTTTACAGTTAACGGAGAACGCCGATGACGCCGGAATCGGTCATGATGATGGGTACCGAAGCCATGAAAGTGGCGCTGGCGCTGGCTGCTCCGCTGCTGCTGGTGGCGCTGGTCACTGGTCTTATCATCAGTATTCTGCAAGCCGCCACCCAGATTAACGAAATGACCCTGTCGTTCATTCCGAAAATCCTGGCGGTGTTCGTGGCAATCGTGGTGGCGGGCCCGTGGATGCTCAACCTGCTGCTGGATTACGTCCGTACCCTGTTCAGCAACCTGCCGTATATCATCGGCTAAACTGATGCTGCAAATCACCAGCGACCAATGGCTCCACTGGCTTAGCCTCTACTTCTGGCCGCTGCTGCGCGTGCTGGCGCTGGTCTCCACCGCGCCAATCCTTGGCGAACGGGTGATAAGCAAACGGGTGAAAATTGGCCTGGCGTTTATGATCACCTGGATTGTCGCCCCGACCATCCCCGCCAGCGATGTCACTATTTTCTCCGTTGAAGGCTTCTGGCTGGCGATACAGCAAATCCTGATTGGCATTGCGCTCGGCTTTACCATGCAGTTTGCTTTCGCCGCAGTGCGTACCGCCGGTGAAATCATCGGCCTGCAAATGGGGCTATCGTTCGCCACCTTCTTCGATCCCGGCAGCAAACTGAATATGCCGGTGCTGGCGCGTTTTCTCGATATGCTGGCGATGCTGCTGTTTTTGAGTCTCAACGGCCATTTGTGGCTCATCTCCATGCTGGTGGATACTTTCCATACCTTGCCGATTAACGGCAATCCGCTTAACACCAACGCCTTTTACGCGCTGGCCAAATCCGGCGGGCTGATTTTCCTGAACGGCCTGATGCTGGCGCTGCCGATGGTGACGTTATTACTGACATTAAACCTCGCGCTCGGTTTATTGAATCGCATGTCGCCACAGCTCTCGGTGTTTGTTATCGGCTTCCCGCTGACGCTCTCGGTCGGCATGGTGGTGATTATCGCCCTGATGCCATTAATCGCGCCGTTCTGCGAACATTTATTCAGTGAGATCTTTTCCTTATTAAGCGATATTTTGAGTGAAATTCCCGCCACGCCTTCTCCTTAATTTTTGTGCTGCTATCCTGAGGTAATTCCTAAAACTGATGTTAAATAACATCCACCAGCATAACGCTGGCGCGGGATATAAGCTTTTAGCATTCTCACATTACTTTACATTCGATTTACTTTAAGACCTTTCCTGGCAAATTAAGGTGCGCTTTACGGGATAGTGATGGCGCCTGAATATTTATGGGTTTCTGCATTTGGTCACCAGGTAAAATATTTCAGACATGTGAATATTTTACGACAGCAGAATCAACAGGCGGGGCAATGGATTCGTTGTGTTTTAACGGATAACGCGATGAGTGAGGGTGTACCATGTCAACGATCATCATGGATTTATGCAGCTATACCAGGCTGGGGTTAATTGGTTATTTAGCCAGCCGGGGTGTACGGAAAAGAAAAATAACCCAAGTGAATGATGTTGAAAGCCTTGAACAACAGTGCCGCTTAACGCAGCCGCACGTGGTGTTTATTAATGAGGATTGCTTTATTCATGATGCCGAAAGCAGTCAACGCATCAGGCAGATCATTAATCAACATCCCGGAACATTATTTATTGTGTTTATGGCCATCGCCAATCTTCATTTTGACGAGTATTTGCGGGTTAGAAAAAATTTATTAATAAGTTCTAAATCGATTAAACCTGAATCACTGGATGAATTATTAGGGAATTATCTGACCAATGCCGCGCAGTGTTTAGGAAATATCGCATTACCGACGCTTTCATTAAGCCGTACAGAATCGAGTATGTTACGAATGTGGATGTCAGGCCAGGGAACGATCCAAATATCCGATCAGATGAATATTAAAGCCAAAACGGTTTCATCCCATAAGGGCAATATTAAGCGCAAAATTAAAACCCATAACAAACAGGTGATTTACCACGTTGTACGCCTGGCGGACAATGTGACCAGCGGAATATTCGTCAATATGCGTTAATCAGTAACCCATCTCTGGCAGCGCTGGAGATGGATTAACCTCATTCTGCCGGGAAATTATTCGACTTTTTCGACGAAAATGCCGTCGGGGTGATCTTTCTCGTTAAAGAACCAGATCCCCATCGGATAATCTTCCAGCGACACCAGATACATGGTGCCTTCGTTAAACGGCTCTACTGCCAGCACTACCCCTGGTCGACGCGGACCCCCATCCGTTTTCACCGTGACCCGATCGTTAATGTTCATAACTTCTCCTCCCGTATTGATAGTGGCAGTTTAGAACAATTCTCATTTTCTGGCACGGGGTTACCCTGGCGATAAACCCTTTTTTGTATCGACTACACTTAGTAACAGGCTTACTGCGCGAGGTATTGCCGATGAAGACGGTCAAAGAGTTTAGCGATGCCCAACATCGGGAAGTGGAGATTGACGTTGATGCGCTGCTTGCCGCGATTAATGAGATCAGCGAGAGCAAAGTCCGCCCGGTGGAAGATGACGATGAGCCACCGCGGGTGAGTGTCAACGGACACGACTACCACACGTATTCCGAGCTCGCCGACGCGTTTGAACTGGACATTCATGACTTTTCGGTTAGCGAACTGAACCGCTAGATAAAAATATCCCGGCGGGGGCGCCGGGATAAACTTGCTGAGCAAGAAGTATTTAAAATTCGTTACACCAGGAAATCTGATGCGACACCAACGATATAGGCAATTTTTTTGCATGACAAGAATATATTCACGCCAATAATGTGTACTTATGTGGAATTTATTTGAGAAATATCTTGCGTCCCTGTGCTGTCGCGGCCTGACAAGGAACGATATGACGCCTGGTGCGCAATAACCGGGCGCTGATTGGGATTATTCCTGGGCTATTGGTCGCCCGACATCGCGGGCTGCTACCAAAAAGGAACCTTTATGCCTTCACTGACTGACTCACCGATCGTTGTTTCCGACCTGGATGGCTGCCTGATTGACAGCCTCACCCAGCAGTGGACCGGTGCTCTCCCCATGCTGGATGCCCTGCGTGAGCAAGAGATTCCGGTGATCCTGTGCAGCAGCAAAACCGCCGCCGAGACGATTGCCATCCAAAATGCGCTGGGGCTACAGGGCGAAGCGTTTATCGCGGAAAACGGCGCGGTGATCCAGTTGAATGAAGAGTGGGAGGATCACCCTGACTATCCGCGGGTGATCAATGGCGACTCCCATGAATCAATCCGCAAGGTGCTGGAAGAGTTACGTCAGACCCAAGGCTATAAATTCACCACCTACGATGATATTGACGACGCGATGATTGGCGAACTGACCGGCCTGACGCCAAAAATGATCGCGCTGGCTAAGCTTCAGGAGGCGTCGCAAACCCTGATCTGGCGTGACAGCGATGAACGTTTAGCGCAATTTAGTGAAGAACTCAATAATCTGGGACTGTGTATGCTGGAAGGCGGGCATTTCTGGCACGTGCTGGATCAGCGCGGCGGTAAAGGTTCCGCGCTGACCTGGCTTATCGATCAGTACCGCCATCGTAAAGGCCGCCGCCCCACCACTATCGCCGTCGGCGATAGCCCGAACGATGTCACGATGCTGGATGTGGCCGATTACGCCGTGATTGTGCAGGGTTACAGCAAACAGCCGGTGGTGGTGAAGAACGACAATCCGCAACGAGTGTACCGCACCCAGGCATACGGACCGGAAGGCTGGTGTGAAGGCCTGGCTTTTTTCCTCGGCTCATCAGTCCGATGAGCTAACGCGATTGCGTCCCGCCTGCTTGGCCTGATACAGCCGCCGGTCAGCGATAGACTGCAAATGCTCAAAATCGTAATCGCGTTCCAGTACGGCGCAGCTCACGCCAAAGGAGGCGCTGATGCGGATCGTGGTGTTCTGGCGCACCAGAATCTCTTTACTGCTTAGCCGCTCGCGGATGCGTTCAGCAATAGCGACGGCCTCTGGCAGCAAAGCTCCCGGTAGTACAATACAAAACTCCTCTCCTCCTACCCGCCCGGCAATATCATCGCCGCGCAGCGACTGGCGCAAAATACTGGCCGCATGGGATAGCGCCTTGTCACCGGTCTGATGGCCCCAGGTATCGTTAATCCGCTTGAAATGATCGAGATCGAGCTGGATAACGCACAGCGGCAACTGCTGTTGCTGGCAGCGTTGGGCAATCTGCTTAGCCCGCTCAATAAAGGCGCCGCGGTTAAACAGGTGGGTTTGCGCGTCGAACCAGGCGCGCCATTGCAGGGTTTCCTGCATGGAAAACATATTGCGCACCATCCTGCGGATCACGTACCACGAGCCAAGCAGCATGAGCGAGAACAGCGCCCACAGCAGCCCCAGCACCAGTAAGATGCTGCCAAACTCACCGCTCAGGCTTTGCTTCAGAGAATAGATCCGGATCAGCACCCCATCGAAAAAGTTGAGTTTTGCCCAACTGACGTAACGAGTATCGATAAGCGCCCCACCCTCGTTATGCTCCGCCATTTCTCGGGTGAGCTGTTCGCGTTCGCTCTGGCTGAACAGGCTCCCGGTGGGGACCGATTCCGCCGATGAGGCAATAACCTGGAATTGATTATCCAGCAGCAATATTTCGCCGCTGTCACGGCGAAACATCGCCTGGTTTAAAAAATCATTCATGGTACCCAGCGAAAAATCCATCGCCAGCACGCCATACCACTGATTCTGATAATCCAGCGGCAGGCTGGCGGTAATGACCTGGTCCTCCTGGCGATTCGCTTCACGGGTATGTGTCCAGCGTACCCCGCGATCGGGGTTATTGCGCTGGGTATGGCGATGAAAATAGGGCCGCGTTACCAGCCGGTGATAGCGGGATGCAATGTCATCAGACGCGGCATGGGGCGTGCTGGAGAGATAAAAACCGGCGCGCGAGGTATAAAATGTGCGGCGCTGCCGGTCCTGCTGCGGATCGGCCAGTTGCAGGATCGCGCCAAACTCCAGCGCGGCAATCAGTTCGTTCTCCAGCCGCTGTTCGTCACGCGCGAGCAGCGGGTTTTGCCGGACCCGATCGTCAGAAATACCGCTCACCGGCAGCCCACGCTGCGTATCAAGCCGGATTTGCCAGGCCCCGGACTGCCGTTGTTGATCAAATTGCGCCAGCGCCGCATCGGTGCGGTTGGTTGAAATGGGCGAGCTGAGGGCATGCTGCATGGCGGCGCGATAAAACTGCAGCTTATCCACGCTGTACTGAAGATGGCGGTCCAGCGCCGCGGCAACGCTTTGGATACGATTTTTCTGGCTGGCGGTCCAGCCATTTTGCAGCACCACGATTTCTCGCCAGGTCAGTAAGGTGGAGCAGAGAAACACCACCAGAAAGCAAAAATTAACGATTTTTATCGGGTGCCTGATTCGCCATGCGTGTTGTTGTTTTTTTTTCGACACAGACAACGCTCCCTGAAAACTGCCCGAAATTTAACAAGAAGTCTGGCATAACGTTGCAGATGTGCTGTCAGAATCTCACCCTAAATGAGCGCCAGGGGGTAAACCGAGCACAAAACAAAGAGGGAAACCTTCCGGCTTCCCTCCCCACTCTCAACGCGCGAGCATTGCTAACGTGCGGTCAATGGTTTTCTTCACGTGAAGCGGGTTTCCCCACGGTTAACTCGTCTTCACGAAAAGCTTCACGCTGCACGCCGAACCCGTCATACCAGCGGCATTCCACCATGCCGCTTGAATATCCGGTCACTACCATGCGTGGGCCACCATTTTTGCGTTTAACTTCATCGCTGACCACAAAGACCATACCTGCCTCCTTAATCAGTACGAAACGTTTAAAACATAGACAATTATGGTGATTTTTGCCTGGTGCTTGCAGCAACTTTGAGGAAAAATCCTAATGAGCGGGTTTACCGCGCAGCCGGGAAATCATATTCACTACCGTCAGCACCACGGCGCCGATAATAAAGCCCAGCACCAGATTCATTACTAACGGCAACAACGCCTGACCTACTCCGCCGCCCTGCTCCGCCCAGTGTTCAATGGCGTGATGAACCGGGCCAATGCCGTGCACCACAATACCGCCGCCCACCAGGAACATCGCCAGGGTGCCTAAAATCGACAGCGCTTTCATCAGCCAGGGGGCGGTAACCAGCAACCCTTTACCCACCGCCCTGGCGAGCGCGGAAGACTTTTTCTCCAGCCAGAAACCCAAATCGTCAAGCTTAACGATAATCCCGACGATGCCGTACACCCCGACAGTGACCACAATGGCAATGCCGGATAACACCAGCACCTGGTTTAACAGCGGCGACTCCGCCACAATACCCAGGGTGATCGCCACGATCTCGGCGGAGAGGATAAAGTCGGTACGAATCGCCCCTTTTACTTTATCGCGCTCATACACCAGCGGGTCCTGCCCGGCGATGGCATCCAGCCGCGCCTGGCGCTCTTCAGGGGTCTCTTTGTGCTTACGCGCCTGCCACGAGTGGACCACCTTCTCTACCCCTTCGTAGCAGAGAAACGCGCCGCCGATCATCAGCAGCGGGGTGATGGCCCAGGGCGCAAAGGCGCTGATAATCAGGGCCAACGGCACCAGAATCAGTTTGTTGATAAAAGAGCCTTTCGCCACTTTCCAGACCACAGGCAGTTCGCGATTGGCGCGTACGCCGGAAACTTGCTGGGCGTTCAGGGATAAATCATCGCCCAATACCCCGGTGGTTTTTTTCGCCGCCAGTTTGCCCATCATCGACACATCATCCAGCAGCGTGGCGATATCATCTAACAGCGTTAATAAACTACTCCCGGCCAAAGTTAACTTCCTTCTGTATGGTTTTAATGCCCCAAAGTATGGAACAAAAGCGATGTGAACGGTAATAAACTGCATGGTAATCGGAATATTGGCGCTGGCCCGCGCGATAAATTCAGCGCTTTCTCTTTAGGGAACCGTTGTGTCAACATTTTTTTAACCGTTCAAGAACATTAAAGTACTCGCGCCTGACGTCGTTTTGTCGTTCACTATTAGCCCGTTATGCTTCTTCTTTGCCTGATTGAAGCGTCTCGTTTTTCTCAATTTTTGGCGTCGTTATGGCTGCGCCGCATTTGTGTTTTGTTAATCAAGTCGTGAGGGAGTATGCGCTTCGGAAAACTGTTGCCCCTGATAGGGTCGCTCTTTGCGTTGTAT
The DNA here is from genome assembly GCF_014193285.1 of Atlantibacter sp. RC6. Classification (GTDB taxonomy): domain Bacteria; phylum Pseudomonadota; class Gammaproteobacteria; order Enterobacterales; family Enterobacteriaceae; genus Atlantibacter. Next base: position 8,879 of record NZ_JACHZE010000010.1, on the reverse strand, counting down.
ATCATCTGGGGTTCAACCTATTTTGCTATCGCCGTGGGAGTAAAAAGCTGGCCACCGTTTATGATGGCCGGCGTGCGTTTTTTGGCGGCGGGTTCGCTGCTGCTGGCGGTGCTGCTGGCGACCGGCCAGAAGCTGCCGGCCATGCGTCCCCTGCTTAATGCCGCGCTGATCGGCGTCCTGCTGCTGGCAGTCGGCAACGGGTTCGTGACCGTTGCTGAGCATCAAAACGTGCCGTCCGGCATTGCCGCGGTGATGGTCGCTACCGTTCCGCTGTTTACCCTGATTTTTAGTCGCTTTTTCGGTATTCAAACCCGCAAAATTGAATGGCTGGGGATCGCCATTGGCCTCGCCGGTATTGTGCTGCTGAACAGCAGCGGCAACCTTAACGGCAACCCGTGGGGCGCGCTGCTGATCCTGATTGGCTCTCTGAGCTGGGCCTTCGGGTCGGTATATGGCTCGCGGATTGAACTGCCGACCGGCATGATGGCGGGCGCAATTGAAATGCTGGCTGCCGGGATAGTGCTGATGGTGGCTTCGCTGGTAACCGGTGAAAAACTCACCGCGATGCCCGACCTTTCCGGCTTCCTCGCTGTGGGTTACCTGGCTATCTTTGGCTCATTAATCGCCATCAATGCCTATATGTATTTGATCCGCAATGTGACTCCCGCCGTAGCCACCAGTTACGCCTACGTCAACCCGGTGGTCGCGGTGCTGCTGGGCACCCAGTTCGGAGGGGAAAACCTGTCGTTAACCGAGTGGCTGGCGCTGGGGATTATTATTTTCGCGGTTGTGCTGGTGACACTGGGGAAATACCTGTCGCCGGGAAAGCCGGTGGTTGAGCCCTGCCCCGTAGAAAAATAACGCTACAGGGCATGGATGCCCTGAAGATCGATTTCGGCACTGTCGCCTGCGCCGCATACCCACTCTTCCACCCGCTCACACAGCGCCTCGTCGGACAGTTTGCTTCGGCCACGCAGCGCGCATTCCCAGATAATCAATACCCGCCAGCCTTCTGCCCGCAGTCGCGCGACGTCGCGCTTATCCCGCTCCGCGTTGCTGTTGATTTTGGTCATCCAGAAGTCGGTACGCGTGGCGGGCACTTTAAACAGATAGCAGTCGTGATGATGCCAAAAACAGCCGTGAGTGAAGATAACGCAGCGATACGCTTCAATCACGAAGTCAGGTTTGCCGGCAAGGGCGGCATCTTGCGCCCGCCAGTCAAAGCCCATGTCAGTCAGTAGCGGCGCAAGGCGTTTTTCAATAGCGGTGTCGCGTGTTGCAATCGCCCGCATATTTTTGCTGCGTATCGCCTTGCTGTGGACATCCGCCATGCCTTACTCCTTACGCTTCGCCGCCGCCTGAAGAATGCGTGATTCAAGTAGTTTAGCGACTGCCGCGAAGACCGGCACCACCACCGAGTTGCCAAACTGCCGGTAGGCCTGAGTATCCGACACCGGAATGCGGAATTCGCTTTGCTTCGGCGCTTCAAACCCCATTAACCGCGCGCATTCACGCGGCGTCAGGCGGCGCGGGCGTTGCAACTGGTTGGTGGGATGATCAAAGTCGGCTTCGCCGAGCGCTTTATCCCAACCGCGATCCACCAGGATTTCCGCGCCGTCTTTGTAATAACGGGCAGACAAGGTACGCGCCACGCTTGACGGATCGCGCGGGTCAACCATGCCGAATCCAAAACCGTTACCCTTTGCCTGGTGCTTTTTGGCATAGCGATAAAGGTATTTCCACAATATCGGGCTAAGGATGTAACGCGCATCCACGGCGGTATCCAGTAATTCTCCGAGCGCAGGACGTCTGTCAGGAAAAAATTTGTTTACATCACGCAGCGTAAAACCCTGGTGGAGATTGAGATCGCGCCGGAAGCCCACCAGAACGATACGCTCGCGGTGCTGGGGTAAAAAGTTTTTGCCGTCGATGATTTTGGGATCGTCCGGGCCGACGTCCCCGGCGTTTGCGACCTCGTAACCCAATTCGTCCAGGGTTTGCATGATGATACGGAAGGTGTTGCCTTTATCATGGCTTTTCAGATTCTTGACGTTCTCCAGCACGAAAATCGCCGGCTTTTTCGCCGCGATGATGCGCGCCACATCGAAAAACAGCGTGCCCTGAGTATCGCAGGCAAAGCCGTGGGCGCGGCCTAAGGCGTTTTTCTTGGAGACGCCCGCCAGGGAAAAGGGCTGGCAGGGAAAGCCCGCCAGCAGCACATCGTGATCCGGCATGGTTTTATCAATGTGGGCAAACGCCGCGTCGTCAGTAATATCCGCCTGGTGGCTTAGCGTAACGTCGCGGATATCTTCATTAAAGGTGTGCTGATGGGGATCGCAATACCAGTTGGCTTTGTAAGTGCGTACCGCGTGTTTATTCCACTCGCTGGTAAAAACGCACTGCCCGCCGATGGATTCAAAACCCCGGCGGATGCCGCCGATCCCGGCGAACAGGTCGACAAAGCGGAACGCATAGTGCGGGTGATGCGCAGGTGGCGACGGCAACAGCGCCGCCAGGCGGGACACTTCGCCAGCATGAAGCCGCAAGGCCGCGTCCCCCTCCAGCTCGCGCTTCAGGTGCGTGCGGTTCCATTTCTGTATGCCTGCGTCGTTCAACACCTGCAATACCGTTTTGGTGTCGTAGATCTCGCTCAGTTTACGCAAAATGGCGACAGACGAGTCAGGCGCGCCGTGCCCGGATGGCGCGCACTGCGCCATAGCAGATTGATTTTCCAGCATTACATAAGCCATTCAGAACGAATTGCCTTAAGAGTATCACAAAACCCGACGCCGCCGGGTTACAACGCAAATTGACGCATCACGTTCTCGTCATACTGATGATGATCGCCGCGCAGCTCGGCACCGAGTTTGGCCATAAACTTCACCAGATAATTGGCATTGTGGCGGGCCAGCTCGCGCCCTTTTTCAGTCTGCATGGTGGCAGGCAGTTTAAGCAGCTTGGTTTGAAAATGATCCAGCGCCCAGCGTTTATCATCCGGCTCGCGCTGCTGCGCAAAGGGATCTTCTGCATCAAACAGCGGTCGCCCCAGTTGGCCGGAGACATAAAACACTCGCGCCAGACCAATGGCGCCGAGCGCCTCCAGCCGGTCCGCATCCTGAACGATTTTAGCCTCGATGCTTTGCGGCGTGATACCCGCGCTAAAGCTATGCGCCTCAATGGCATGGTAAACGTCCGGATAGAGCGCCTCGGGGAAAGCCGGAAAATGGCTGGCGAGTAGGGTTAGCGCTTTTTGCGCGGCATAACGGGAAGCGAGATGGCGTTCAGGATGGTTCTTTGGCAGATTCACGATGTCGTGAAAATAGCAGGCTGCGAGAACGGTCAGCGGCTTCGCGCGATCGTCCATGATGCGCTGTGCGGTTGACCATACGCGACGAAAATGGGCGATATCATGCGCGCCGTCTTGATCGTTAAAATGTTGTTGTAAATAGTTTTCGAAGCAGGTTTGCCATTCATTCAGTAACATCGCGGTCTCTCCTGAAAGCGTGTCCCGCGATGCTAGCATTAATGACAGGGTAATTTAATCTTCACGGGGCCGGGTATACCAGGCGATGGCACCCAGTAACACGCCTACCGAACCTAACACAACGGCACCAAGCAATGCGCTAATCCACTGGCCGGAATCGGCACCCGGCGGCGTCTGGATATCACTCACTACCCACAAAAAGCGCGCCATCATCCAGATGAAATAACAGCAAAATGCATAAAATGCCCATAGCGCCAGCTTACCACCCCAGCTTCTTTGAACTTTCCCTTCCATCCCACTACCTGATTATCAGCAACGTGTAAGTATTACACCAATAAATGTGATTATTATCACAAATTAGTCTTATGTAAAATTCGTTTTGGCCTCAATTTGCAATCGATCAATTTTTTGTTTCATCACTTCACAGGAAGTTCATCAGAAAACGGGCCTTTTTAATGTCCATAAAGAGACTTAAAAGTAACTAAATGAAACACAGATTTTATTGGACACAATATAGCCAAAATAAAAATATTTTCCCGCCTTTTTATTCGCCATCGAAATATGAAGATCCTAAAAAAGATAAAATATCTTTATAATTGCAGAAAATAAAACCACCATTGCAATCAATTAAGATTTTCACCCGGGCAAGAGGGAAATAAAATCTTTTATTGATTATCAAGAAAAATTACTCGCAGTTTCTCGATTTAATTTTAATTTTCATAAAAATCAAATAGATAAAATCATAAATAATTTGCATTCATCAATGAAAAATCATAACCATCACAAATAATCACACCTACAGTTATTATTTTGAAATATCCCTATAAATATACTTACATATATTACTGAATTAAAACGCCACCTTGCCCATTACTATTTACGCGGATATATAAACGCGTCTTTCAATGAACGTTATAAGGAAGCACCAATGAATAGGAAAGTACTGGCATTTGTTATTCCTGCGCTTTTAGCTGCTGGCGCGGCTAATGCAGCGGAAATTTATAACAAAAACGGCAATAAACTGGATATTTACGGCAAAGTTGACGCGCGTCATCAGTTCTCTGACGACGCTGGCAGCGATGGCGATCAAACCTACGTGCGTTTAGGCTTCAAAGGCGAAACGCAAATCACCAATGACCTGACCGGTTACGGCCAGTGGGAATACAACATTCAGGCCAACGATACCGAAAGCAGCGGTGATCAATCTTCTACCCGTCTGGGTTTCGCGGGTTTGAAATTTGGTGATTACGGTTCATTTGATTATGGCCGTAACTATGGCGTGATCTACGACGTTGAAGCGTGGACCGATATGCTGCCGGTATTTGGCGGTGACTCCTACACCTATACCGACAACTTTATGGTTGGCCGTACCAATGGCGTTGCAACCTACCGCAACACCGATTTCTTCGGCCTGGTTGAAGGCTGGAACTTCGCGCTGCAATACCAGGGCGCGAACGAAGGTTCTGACGGCGTCTTTGATCAGGAAGGTACCGGCAACCGCAACGGCGACAACATGCGCAAAGACAACGGCGACGGTTGGGGTATCTCCACGACGTATGACTTTGGCATGGGCTTCAATGCAGGCGCAGCATACGCCTCTTCTGACCGTACCAACGAACAGCAGTTTAACAGCACCGCTGGCGGCGAAAACGCTGATGTCTGGACTTTCGGTCTGAAATACGACGCGAACGATGTTTACCTGGCGGCGATGTACTCTGAAACCCGCAACATGACCCCGTATGGCAACAAAAACGGTTATATCGCGAACAAAACTCAGAACTTTGAAGTGACTGCGCAGTATCAGTTCGACTTCGGTCTGCGTCCGGAAGTGTCTTACCTGCAGTCTAAAGGTAAAGACCTGGCGAAAAATGGCGGCGAAAGCGACGACAACAACGATCAGGATCTGGTCAAATACGTTTCTGTTGGCGCGAACTACTACTTCAACAAAAACTTCTCCACCTATGTTGATTACAAAATCAACCTGCTGGATGAAGACGATAGCTTCTACAACGCCAACGGTATTTCTACCGATGACGTTGTTGGCATCGGCATGATTTATCAGTTCTAATGTCGTGTGCGTCCCTTATAAACGGGGCGCACAACTGAACATCAAACCTGAGTCAGGGTAACCGGCTCAGGTTTTTTTATGCTTTGAGGCTCAAAGACACGGGTTTGATTGGTAAGATTTATGTATTGGAAAAAATTCGCTGGTCAGCAAATGTGACCGGGGTCGTTGCGAGAAAATGAGGTAACTGCTTGAATAGTGGCGGAGAGAGGGGGATTTGAACCCCCGGTAGAGTTGCCCCTACTCCGGTTTTCGAGACCGGTCAAATCCCCAAAAAATTTATACACTTAATACTAATTCTGAGAAAATCTTATAGTATTCCAGCATAGATATTTCAACAAGTTAACGTCCCATAGCACAAGGTTTTCTCAGCTAATTTTGGTTAAAATTAATAAGGTGCAATTAAATGGTCGACAATTTTATGAAATGTAAATATGCATGGGAAAAATTTCATGGTGCAGTGCATTCCTTGGCTTCTGAAGGTGATCTTAAAACAAGATTAATCAGAGCTTATGTATTCAATATCACACCTCTTAATCGTGATAATGACATCCCAAAAGAATTATTGGAACGTTATGATGAATTCGTGCATTTAATGACTAAGGTACCGGCTCAGGGTGATGAAGGCAGTGTTGCAGCAACTGTTAATAAGATGGACGAAATAGAAATGGAACGCGCTACGGATTTAATCATTGGCCTCTATGACGATCTTTGTAGATTTATGCCAAATCATTATGCCTAACATGGGGTGTCAGGGGGCGGAGGTTCAAATCCTCTAGTGCGACCAAAATTCCCTAACAAAACCAACCCATTGCGGTTGGTTTTTTTATGACTGCGATTTGGTGATGGTAAAAAGATGGCAATATGATGGAAAAAAACCTGTCATTTGCGATGCGTATTCCAGTTATAGATGATGCACCTTGCCCTACGATTTTCATCCGGTAGTGTTGGTTCACATGTAAATGTGAATAGCAGGAATTCAAAAATGGATATTGTCTCACTCGATTTTTTCCCCGCACAAGGTGGGATGACGGTATCGCAGACATGTTTGGCGCAGTCATTTTACGATGACACATGTGATTGCGAAGTGTTCAAAATTTATATTTCCGATCTCACTGGCGGTGGGATAAAAGATAAGGCTACCGGCAAAGTTTACGACCACATTGCAGTTAACGCACATGGCTTACCACGAATTTATGATGTTCGTGGGAAAGTGCCGCTTATGTACCTTAGCGAACGCCCTTGCTACATTGATGGTAAAGTGTATTCGCGTTAATGCACTATGATCTATGCCCACACTTATGTGGGCATTAAGTTTTGCACTATCTCACCCTGAGCAAATCAGCAAACCGAGTTGTGTAACGCGGTGACAGCATGTCCCGTTTCATTTGCCACTGCTGCTGAATACCCTGACCCGCAAAGAACAGTGTTCCCCTTCCGTCTTTCGCGTTGAGCTGATCCAACACTTCCATCAGTTGTTCGCTGTTTCGCCGCGGCGCCGCGTCGTCAAACAGATTCAGTTGTGCAACGCCCTGGCTGAAGAAGTCACCGAGCATAACACCTGCTTTCTGGTACCTGTGGCCGTCGCGCCAGATGTTGTCGAGGCAGCGCACCGCCGCGTTGATGATGTCGCGGGTGTCCTGAGTGGGCGTGAGAAGTTTTACAGACACGCTGTTGCCGTAATACGGCTCGTTGATGGCGAAAGGAGAGGTTTTAACAAAAGCGGAAATATAGCGGCAGTACTGGTGCTCGCCTCGCAGCTTCTCCGCTGCACGTGCAGCGTGGTTGCAGATGGCCTGATGCATCTGCTCGTATTCCGTTACGCGCTCACCAAACGAACGCGAGCAGACGATTTCCTGTTTTGCCGGCGCGAATTCTTCCAGCTCCAGGCACGGCTCGCCGCGCAGCTCCCGCACGGTTCGCTCGAGCACGACGTTAAAATGCTTCCTGATAACCCAGGTTGACGTGTCGGCCAGCTGACAGGCGTTGGTGATGCCCATTGCACCCAGTTTCTTGCTGATGCGCCGCCCCACGCCCCAGACGTCTTCAACAGGAACGAGAGACATCAGACGCCGCTGGCGATCGACGTTCGACAAATCCACGACGCCGCCGGTCTGCCGTTGCCATTTCTTCGCCGCGTGATTCGCGAGTTTCGCCAGGGTCTTGGTCTGGGCGATACCGACGCCCACGGTTAGGTGGGTATTCTGCAAAACCGTTGCGCGGATTTCCTTTCCGAATTCTTCCAGGTTCCGGCAGTTTCGCACGCCTGTGAGATCGCAAAAGGCCTCATCGATTGAGTATATTTCGACGCGGGGACTCATGATTTCGAGCGTTGTCATCACCCGGTTTGACATATCCGCGTACAGTTCATAGTTGCTGGAGAACGTGGCCACGTTATAGCGCCGGAACAAATCCCGCTGTTTAAAGAACGGCTCCCCCATAGTGATACCGATTTGTTTCGCCTCGGCACTACGGGCAATAACGCACCCGTCATTATTCGAAAGAACAACGACGGGCCGCCCCTTTAGATCTGGTCTGAAAACCGTTTCGCACGAAGCGTAAAAGCTGTTCACATCGACCAGGGCAAACATATCAGTTTGTGGATTTAACGATGTACGTCACGACCCCGAAAACGTCCAGGGTGTCCTCGCTGCCCACGAAAATGGGCGAATAGGAGCTGTTCATGGGATTAAGCTGAACGGTCGGGCGCAACTGCAAGCGCTTAACGGTGAATTCACCGCCGACCGCCGCAATCACGATATCGCCATGCTCCGCCGTTCTGGAACTGTCCACCACCAGCAGATCGCCGTCGCTGATACCTGCTTCAATCATCGAATCCCCTGCCGCCTTAACAAAATACGTCGCGCTGGGATGCTGAATCATCAGTTCATTCAGATCGATGCGTTGTTCGACATAATCTGCGGCGGGAGACGGAAACCCGCACTGGACGAGGTCTCCGAAAAGGGGCAGCGCGACAATCGCGCGCAACTCTGCTGGTGTGTAAAATTCCATAAAAATCGGCTCCTGATAATTATACTGTTTTTATATACAGTAGTTTCAATCATTAAGCCGATCAATATCGGGTTTAACTATCAATTTCAGCGGCAGGCGTAACGGGCTGAATTAATTAGCGATGAGTTGATCCACTTTTTCCTTCATTTCGTCTAGTTCCTGTCTGAGTGACGTAATTTCATCCAGTTGCGTCACATTTTGCTCATGTAGCCCCTGAACGGCTGCCACCAGGTCAGAAATTATCGCGATGTGCGACAAATTGAGGATTGGCTCGTCAGGGTCTTCGCCACCAGCCTCGAATACATAGAGCGGATCGAC
>NZ_JACHZE010000009.1:101380-193578 GCF_014193285.1 Atlantibacter sp. RC6 | reverse complement strand
TCGAAATCGCCGAAGCGTTCGCGGGAGGCCGGGGCTGGCGGCATGGATGCCGCCAGAGGGTGCGAGCTACAGGATGTAGCATCGCGCCCGACCCGGAGCCGGACGCGATAAGCTGAGGGTACCGCGAAGCGGCGATTTCGCTCGGGGGAGCCGGGGTCGCCAGGGGGGCGGCGGCGAGCCCCCCTGGCCCGTTCGCGTACACTGGCGCCAGAGACTGACCCGAAAGCCCATGCGAACGGAACAATTCCACTAAACCCACGCGAACGGAACAATTCCACTAAACCCATGCGAACGGAACAATCCCCCTAGCGAGTCCGCCAGGCCTCCCTGGCATTCCCCTTACCTTTCACAGCCTCACCGCCCTTCTCCGGCGTAATCGCCTCCAGCGAATACCCTTTCGTATTCACCCCCCAGGCCAGCAACACCACAACCCCCGCCGCGAGCACCGAAGTCGTCATCGTAAACACCCCGGCAAAACCCAGCGATGCTGAGAACACCCCGATAATCGACGGCGCCATGATGCTGCCCACACGACCAAAAGCGCTGGCGAAACCGCAGCCGGTGGCGCGAATGGCGGTAGGGAAACTCTCCGGCGTATAGGCATACAACCCGGCATAGCAGCCGTTAAGGAAGAATGACAGTACCGCGGCGGCGGCGACAATCGCCCCCGCGCTATCGGCCTGGCTCAGGCACCAGGCGCTGATGGTGCTGCCCACCAGATACAGCGCGATGGTGCGTTTACGGTCGAGCCAGTCGGAGCAGACGGCGGCGGAGAAATACCCGGGTATCTGCGCAATATAAATAATGATCGAGAACTCAAAACTGCGGGTCACAGTGAAACCGCGTTCGACGAGTAATGACGGTATCCAGGCGAAAAATCCGTAGTAGCAGAACGTCACCACAAACCAGATCACCCAGATGACCGTGGTCTGGCGACGCATCGCGCTGCCAAACATGATCACCAGACTCTGAAGCAGGCCCGGCGATGGCGCAGGCGCAACCCTGGGCTCAACCTCACGCGGCGTATCTACTGGCGGCAACGGTTTGCCGGTAGCCGCGATCACCTGGGTCTCCAGCGTTTCGACAATCGCGCGCGCTTCGTCGGCGCGCCCTTTGCCCAGCAGGAAGCGCGGAGATTCCGGCAGGCTGCGGCGCCACCACAGCAGCATCAGGATCGGCAGCGCGGTGATCACCTGCGCATAACGCCAGCCATCTTCAAATTCCGGCACCACAAAGCGGCCCAGCAGCGCGGCCCCGACAAAACCGAATGAGAAGAACCCCGCCAGCGAGCCGATAAACCAGCCGCGTTTTTTCGGGGGGATAAATTCGCTCAGGAACGGCGCGATAATCACGCTTTCCGCCCCGGTACCCACGCCCGCCAGCACGCGGGCGATAACGAAGACCGTAAAGTTGGGTGAAAACGCAGCAACCAGCGTCATCACGCAGTAGATCGCCAGCGCCCAGCACATCACTGTTTTACGGCCATAGCGGTCGCCCACATAGCCCGCCAGTAGCGCGCCAATCAGCACGCCAATCGGTGTGGCAGAGCCTACCAGGCCCAGCTCGGCCCCGCTCAGCGACCAAACGTCGCGCAGGGCGGGCAGTAAAAAAGCAATAATGGCGACGTCCATGCCATCAAAGGTGTATCCCAGTCCACCTATCAACAACAACATGTAATGCGGACGGCTCAACGGGAGCCGGTCGAGACGATGTAACAGTGACATAGGCGCATTCTCATCTTAATAATTGCTGTGTTGGCACGGATGCCGCGTAGTCGGGTGTGTTCGGGAATTAGTCCACTGGCAGGAAGCCCGCGTTTTTCACCGGTTTGCCCTGCTGGAGGATCAGCGGAATGTGTTTGCCCTGGCCGGTCAGCAGGCTGATGTCGTCCAGCGGGTTGCCGTTGACCACGATCAGATCGGCCCAGGCACCCGGCGTCAGGCTGCCGATTTCGCCCTCTTTACGCAGCAGGCGCGCGGCGACAGAGGTGGCGCTGCGGATCACTTCTGCGGCAGGCAGCACGCGGTTACGGATGACAAATTCCTCGGACTGGTGCACGTGCATATCGCCCAGCAGATCGGAGCCATAAGCCATCGGCAAACCGGCTTCGAACATGATTTTCAGGCTGTCGAGGCCGCTTAAGCGCACGTCGTCTATTTTGGCGATGGAGTCTGGTTGCAGGCCGTATTGCTCGCCTTCGTTTTTCAGCATTTCATAGGTCACCAGCGTCGGGCAGGCCATCGCGCCTTTACTGGCGGCGAGCGCGGCGGTTTCCGGGGTGATCAGATTACAGTGTTCGAGAGAGTGGACGCCCGCGTTCACCGCGCGGCGAATGGCTTCATCAGTATAAAGATGGGCGCTGACGTAGGTTTGGGCGTTACGGGCTTCTTCAACGATGGCTTCCAGTTCGGAAACCGAAAAGCTCAGGAAATCGATAGGGTCGCTCGGAGAAGAGACGCCGCCGTTCGCCATCACTTTAATAAACTCGGCGCCGGCTTTAATTTCTTCACGCACCGCGCGGCGCACCTCATCCACACCGTTACAGATGCGGCCCAGCGCGCCAAGCTTTTTGGCATAAAAATCGGCGTTGCGCGAATCATAACGACCGCGATAGTCGGTATGGCCGCCGGTTTGCGACAGCGCTTTTCCACAAATCATCAAGTGCGGGCCGCTAAGCAATCCCTCTTCCAGCGCCTGCTTCAGACCGTAGTCGGCGCCGCCGACGTCACGCACGGTGGTAAAGCCGCGGTTCAACATGCCCTGCATGATCTTCGCGGCGCGGGCGGTAATCAACGAATCCGGCAGCATGGCGTTGTGGCCCAGATTGGCAGAACTGGCGATCACATGAACGTGGCAGTCGATCAGGCCCGGCATCAGTGTCTTGCCTTTTAAATCCACCACGGTGGCGGAGGGCGCGTCGATAGAACCGGCAGAGATCTGGCTGATTTTGCCGTCTTCAACCAATAACTGATGGTTTTTTAGCGCGGTGTCGGAAACGCCATCCACGAGGGTAGCGTTGATAAAGAGTAACGGCGTGTGTTGCGTTGTCATAAGGGTCACGCTCCTGTTGTGATGGCGTTGTGTTACTTCTTGATTACGAATTGGTTAAAAGATTTACAATGTTTAGTTAAAATTCGTAAATGAAAAACACGCATGCCACCATGCGCAGCGATCATGACACGGGTTAAAAAATCGCCTCATCAGGCGTGACGGTTTTGCGCCACATCATCCAACAGCCAACGCTTAAACAACCGCGTGGCGCGGTTCTCATGGCGATGTTGGGAAGTAATCAGGAAAAATCCTCCGCCTTTACTGACGGAAAAATTCGAGGCTTTAACCAGCCGTCCGCTGGCGATCACGCTGTCAATGATGTGACGCCACGCAAGCGCCACGCCGTTGCCGAGACAGGCCATTTCAATCAGCGGCGGATAGTGATTGACGCGCAGCGTCTGGCGCAGCGGCGGGCTGGCGGTGCCGTTGATTTCAAACCATTCCGGCCAGCCAATCCACTGATGTTGCGCGTCCTCCAGCACCAGCAGGGTTTCCTGCTTCAGGGTTTCCGGCGTAAACAGCGGCCTGCCCGCCAGATAGCGCGGCGAACAGACCGGGAACATCTCTTCATCGAACAGTTTTACCGTGTCGAAGTTAATAAGGTTTTCCTGTCGCAGGTAATAAATGCCCAGATCAAATTCGAATGACGTCAGGCGGGTGACGCCGTCGCGCATGATTAAATTGATCTTGATTTCCGGGTGCTGGCGGCGGAATTCGCTCAGGCGCAGCGGCAGCCAGAATTGCGCAATGCCCGATGAGCAGGCCAGGGTGATGTCGTTTTCACCGGCGTTTTTCATTACCTGGGCGGTGGCGTCGGCGCACTCTTCGAGAAAATGGCGGATCTGATGCAGATAACGCTCGCCAGCGGTGGTTAACTCCAGGCCGTGGCGACGGCGGATAAGCAGCGTGCGGCCTAACGAGGCCTCCAGTTGGGCAATCTGGCGGCTGACGGCGCTTTGCGTCAGGCTAAGCTCTTCCCCGGCGCGGGTAAAACTGCCAAGGCGCACGGTGGCTTCAAAGGCAATCAAAGTATTCAACGGGGGCAACGGCGCAATCGACATGGGTTCTGGCCTGGCTGAATCATCGTGGGTCAATAAGACTCTACTAATTAACAGCTTAATGCAAACCCGTTCCGGCGCGTAACAGCTCAAAAGCCGCAACGGCGTCGGCCAGAGCATTCATTGTCAGTAAAAAAGGGCTGCCAGTAACACTGACAGCCCTGTTAAAAGGCGCTTTTGGCTATGCATCAACACATCCGCCTGAAAAGGCGGGGTTTCCCCCGCCTCCAGGTGCTACTTACCAGGTTCGTAAGCCAGTAACGCAGCGACCTCCCTGCTTCCGTCTTTCACCCTCAGCTCGCAGAGCGAACTGCGCGTCAGATACGTGAATATCAACAGTGTCAAACACACCATAAATACACACCAGATCAGGGCGTTTCGCGGCAGTTTCATGCTTTCTTCTCCTTGTCTTGCGACAGGTAAGAGGCTATCCTGATGTTGTTTATGTATAGGGTAGCCTCGTTGGTTAATTGAAAAATTGACCTTCGGGGCTTTCTTCTTTCTGCCGCACAACACCACTTCACTACCCTGCGTTAATGAGGCAAAAAGCCTCAAGCGCCGCCGCCATCATACGCCCGCGTTTGACTGACTCCCGCCGCATCCATGTCCAAAAGTAGAACGCATTAAAAGCGCTTAACCAATTTGCGGCAAAGGTTCCAAAATCGGTAACAAGGGCAGTTATGACGCCGTCGAGAAGGGTTTTACTGCGCTTCGGTATGATTCACCGTAGCGGTATAGCCGGTTTTCGCCACCGCTTTCAGCAGCGTCTCGGTAGGGAACCCTTCAGGGACGATCACTTCAGTCTGGCGGCTTTTCAGGGACGATTTGGCTTTGATTACCCCGTCGGTCTCCCGTAGCGCCTGATTCACGGAGATCACGCATAGCGAACAGGTCATGTTTTCCACATCCAGCACCACTTTTTCATTTCCTGCCTGCGCCCACAGGGGCAGCATCAGGCAAGCGGCTAGCGCGAGTCGTTTCATTCAAATACCTCATAAAACCAGCCGACAACTGTCGGGTAAAACAGGATCAGCAGCATAAACGGCAGCGCCAGACAGTACAGCAAACGCATCTGGCCCAGCGTCAGCCGCCCGGTACACCACAATCTTTTCGAAAACCAGAGCCGCCAGAAGCCGCGCGCGATAAGCCCGAGTGAAAGGGCGATCATCGGGATACGTAAAAACTCCAGCTTCGCAAGCCCGGCAAACCCCGCCGCCGAGATGCCGAACAGCAGATACAGCAGCGGGCCGATGCAGCACAGCCCGGCGGTAACGGCAGCCGCAGCTGCCGTCAGGAGAGTCAATCCCGCGCTTTTAGCGCTGTTCGGTTGAGACATAGCGATAAGAGAATACTTTCGGATCGTAGAAGTTAATTGGGTCGCCATCGACTTCAGCATAGGGATAGCCAAAGTTGTTCATCGCGCCCTGCTCCGTGGCCGGGTAGAGTTCAAAGTCGCGCCCGTAGTTAAAGCCGACCCAGTTCATTTCCCAGTTGCCGAACAGATATGTATTCACCGCCTGCACATCGGCATCTTCATGGGCTTTTTTCTCCGCCAGACGCATTTTGGTCACGTCCGCCGGATCGCACGGCAGCCAGCCGTAGCCCGCCAGATAAAATTCCGCCCGGCAGTGCTGGCCGCCGCTGACGTCAGCCACGCCCTGCTCATCGGCTTTACCAAAAGCGCTTTTCGAGTAGCGCTCAAGCTTGTTGGCTTTGCCCAGGCGGATACCGAACAGTTCACGCGCCGGAATGCCGCTGGCGCGCGCTAGGGCCACGAACACCGAACTCATATCGGTGCATTTGCCGCTGAGTTTGCCGCTTTTCAGGATCGCCGCCACATCGCCGGTACCGCAGCCGATAACGTCGTTATCGCGTTCCATATTCCGGCTAACCCACTCATAAATCAGGCGCGCTTTTTTCAGCGGGTCCTGTTCGCCGTTGGTAATTTTCTGTGCCGTTTCCCGGACCTGGCCATCAACCGGCGTATGGGTGGTTGGCAGCAGATAAGGCTTCACGTCCAGCGGATAAATAATGTGTTCCGGTGCCTGCCAGGTTTTCAGCGCGTCGTGCTTCAGCGGCTCCCAGTCGGCGGTTTCGATTTCAATTTCCACCTTCATCTGCAAATCGCCGCCGGATGTCGGCCAACTGGCGAACAGCGTTTTCGCGCCGTAGCTATTATTGGTGGTGATGTAAGCCTGCTGGTAGTTGCCGCTGAATGTCAGGTTCGTCATCTGCTGAAACGCGGTATCCACCGGCAGTGGGATCCACAGTTTCACCACGCCGCTGGAGCCCTGCGGCGGATTCAGTTTATAGGTTTGCGAAAGCACAAAACGACGGCGCGCAACCGGCGCGGCGGCGGGTTCGGCAGCATGAACCGTCTGGCTGACCACCGAGGGGCCAACTAAACCGGCAGCAGAAAGCAGCACACTATTTTTAAGGAATTGTCGACGTTGCATAGTTATCTGTCTTTTTTGATGGAAGTGAGGCGGCGGCAGCGCGGGCCAAAACCGCAGAGGGTCATCACAGCAGACAGGGACTGGTGGAGAAAGGCGGGTCGATAACTATTCATCAATAACAGACCTGTTAACTGTGAATGAAAACGCCGTTATTAAGCCGCGAACAATAACCTATGTACAGTAGGGATATCAAAAAACCGGCAAATAAATATAAAAAACTGATGATTCGCCGCGAAAAGCGACGGCTAATTATCAGTTTGCCTAAGGTTGATCCAGAACAACGCCCGCGTATGCAGTTTTCATAAAATCATCATACTCATTTTGGGTCCCCCCTTATTCCGCAAGGAGTAGTCCTTTGTTCACTTTACGGCGTTGTTTAACAGTCTTGCTGGCGTGTGTTTCATTGATGGCTGGCGCTGCGACACCGCATGAAATAACTACCGCCTGGCCGGTCAACGTGGGGCCGCTAAATCCCCACTTATATACGCCAAATCAAATGTTCGCCCAGAGCATGGTTTATGAGTCTTTGGTGAAGTATCAGGCCGACGGCAGTATCGCGCCGTGGCTGGCAAGCGCATGGACCCATTCCGCGGACGGCAAACAATGGATTTTCACCCTGCGCGATAAGGTGACCTTTTCCAATGGCGAGCCCTTTAACGCCCAGGCCGCCGAAGCTAATTTCCGCGCGGTGCTGGATAATCGCCCGCGGCATGCCTGGCTGGAGTTGGCGAACCAGATCGTCGGCGTGAAGGCGCTGGATGAACACCGTCTGCAAATCGAGTTAAAAGACGCCTACTATCCGTTTCTGCAAGAGCTGGCGCTACCGCGCCCGTTCCGCTTTATCGCGCCGTCGCAGTTTAAACAGGGCGGAACCAAAAACGGCATTATCGCGCCGATTGGCACCGGTCCATGGGTGCTGCAGGAAAGCAAACTTAATCAATACGATGTGTTTGTGCGTAACGATCATTACTGGGGAGATAAACCAGCGCTGGATAAGGTCACCATCAAAGTGATTGCCGACCCCACCAGCCGCGCGGTGGCGTTTGAAACCGGCGAAATCGATCTGATGTACGGTGACGAGGGGCTGCTGCCGTTGGATACCTTTGAGCGCTTCAGCCATAACCCGCAGTGGAAAACTCAGCTTTCTGCCCCGGTGGAGACCGTGATGCTGGCGCTCAACTCCGCGAGATCCCCCACCCGTGAACAGGCGGTGCGGGAAGCGCTGAACTATGCGGTGGATAAAAAAACCCTGGTCAACAGCGTACTGTACGGCACTCAACAGGTGGCGGATACCCTGTTCGCCCCGAGCGTGCCCTACGCGAATATCGGCCTGACGCCGCGCCACTATGATCCCGAAAAGGCGAAATCCCTGCTGGAAAAGGCCGGTTGGACGCTGCCCCCCGGCCAGCAGATCCGCGAAAAAGCGGGCCAACCGCTGCGCCTGGAGCTGGCGTTTATCGGCACCGATGCCCTGAATAAATCGATGGCGGAAGTGATTCAGGCCAACCTGCGCCAGGTGGGCGTAGAGGTAAAACTGGTTGGCGAAGAAGAGAGCAGCATTGACGCCCGCCAGCGCGATGGCCGCTTCGATATGATTTTCAACAGCACCTGGGGCGCGCCGTTCGATCCGCATGCCTTTATGAGTTCGATGCGCGTCCCGTCCCACGCCGATTATCAGGCCCAGCTCGGCCTGGCGGATAAAGCGCAAATCGACGCGGAAATCGGTCAGATCCTCACCGGCACCGATGAAACTCAGCGCAAAGCGCTGTACCGCGACGTGCTGACCCGCCTGCATCAAAGCGCGGTGTATCTGCCGCTGAGCTACGTTTCCCTGATGACCGTCTCCCAGCCGCAGTGGGGCGCGCTGCCCTTTGCGCCGATGTCCTCGGATATTCCGTTTGAACAGATTAAGCCGGTAACGCCCTGATGCTACGTTATATTTTGTGGCGCGTTGCGCTGCTGGTGCCCATGCTGCTGGCGGCGTCGCTGATTATCTTCCTGCTGCTGCGCCTCGGCAGCGGCGACCCGGCAATGGACTATTTACGGCTGTCCAACCTGCCGCCAACGCCGGAGCTGGTGGCCTCGACCCACGTGATGCTCGGCCTCGACCAGCCTCTGCCGGTGCAGTATGGCCGCTGGCTGTGGAACGCTTTGCATCTCGATTTCGGCGTGTCGTTCGCCACCCAGCGCCCGGTACTGGACGATTTACTGCGCTTTTTCCCCGCAACGCTCCAGTTGGCGGGTTTCGCGCTGGCGTTGATTCTGGTGACCTCAGTGCCGCTCGGCATCTGGGCGGCGCGCTACCGCGACCGGCTACCGGATTACCTTGTGCGGTTAATCGCCTTTCTGGGCGTGTCGATGCCCAACTTCTGGCTGGCCTTTTTGCTGGTGATGCTGTTTTCGGTCCATCTGCAATGGCTGCCTGCGCTGGGTTACGGCGGCTGGCAGCACATCATTTTACCGGCAGTGTCTATCGCCTTTATGTCGCTGGCGATCAACGCGCGCCTCCTGCGCGCCAGCATGCTGGATGCGGCGGGTCAGCGTCATGTCACCTGGGCGAAACTGCGCGGGCTTAGCGATCGGCAAACCGAGCGGCGGCACGTGCTGCGCAACGCCACGCTGCCGATGATAACGGCGGTGGGCATGCATATCGGCGAACTGATCGGCGGCACCATGATTATCGAAAATATCTTCGCCTGGCCCGGCGTCGGGCGCTATGCCGTATCGGCGATTTTTAATCGCGACTACCCGGTGATCCAGTGCTTTACCCTGATGATGGTCGGCGTGTTTGTGATCTGCAATCTCGGCGTCGATCTGCTGAATGCCGCGCTCGATCCGCGCATTCGCCGCCACGAAGGAGCGCACTCGTGAATTTTTTCCGTATGGCGCGCTGGCCGGTGCGCCTGGCGCTGCTCTCTCTGGCGTTGTTGATGACCATCGCCCTGACCAGCCAGTGGTGGCTGCCGTTCGATCCGCTGGCGATAGATTTGCCGCAGCGTCTGCTGCCGCCGGATGGCACCCACTGGCTGGGCACCGACCATCTGGGGCGCGATATTTTCTCTCGCCTGCTGGCGGCGACGCGCGTGTCGCTGGGATCGGTGCTGGCCTGCCTGTTATTAGTGTTGACCCTGGGGCTGGTGATA
Organism: Atlantibacter sp. RC6; assembly: GCF_014193285.1. GTDB lineage: Bacteria > Pseudomonadota > Gammaproteobacteria > Enterobacterales > Enterobacteriaceae > Atlantibacter. The sequence goes on along the minus strand of NZ_JACHZE010000009.1, from coordinate 183,870 downwards.
GGCGGCAGCGCCGGGCTGATGGGGGGGCGTGCCGACCAGTTGATGATGCGTACCACCGATATGTTTATGACCTTCCCCACCTCGATTCTGTCGTTTTTTATGGTGGGCGTGCTGGGCACCGGACTGGTGAACGTGATCCTCGCCATCGCCCTCTCCCACTGGGCCTGGTATGCGCGCATGGTGCGCAGCATCGTGATTTCGCTGCGCCATCGGGAATTCGTGCTGGCGGCCCGGATGAGCGGCGCTAACCGCTGGCATCTCTTCTTTGATCATCTCGCTGGCGCGGTGATGCCCTCGCTGCTGGTGCTGGCGACGCTGGATATCGGCCATATGATGTTGCACGTGGCGGGCATGTCGTTCCTTGGGCTGGGCGTCAGCGCACCCACGCCGGAATGGGGCGTGATGATCAACGACGCGCGCCAGTATATCTGGACCCAACCGATGCAGATGTTCTGGCCGGGCCTGGCGCTGTTTATCAGCGTGATGACCTTTAACCTGCTGGGCGACGCGCTGCGTGACCAACTGGATCCGCATCTTGCCATGGAGCATAGCCACTGATGTCACAACTTGAATTGCACAACATTACGCTGGCAGCAGAGCGCCCGCTGGTGCAGGGCGTGTCGCTGACGCTGCGCTCGGGGCGCGTGCTGGCGCTGGTCGGCGGCAGCGGCAGCGGGAAATCCCTCACCTGTGCCGCCGCGCTGGGCGTACTGCCCGCCGGGGTGCGGCAAACCGCGGGCGAGCTGGCGCTGAATGGGCAGACCGTAACCCCGCAATCGCTGCGTGGCAGGCAGGTGGCGACCATCATGCAGAACCCGCGCAGCGCCTTTAATCCGCTGTTCACCATGGCGACTCACGCCAGAGAAACCTGCCGGGCGCTGGGCAAAAGCCTGGATGACGCCGTGCTTATCGCCACGCTGGCGTCCGTTGGGCTGGAAGAGGCCGAGCGGGTGCTGGAGCTCTACCCGTTTGAGATGAGCGGCGGGATGCTCCAGCGCATGATGATTGCCCTGGCGGTGCTGAGCGATGCGCCGTTTATTATCGCCGACGAACCGACGACCGATCTCGACGCGCTGGCGCAGGCGCGCATTCTGGAACTGCTGGAGGATCAGATGCGCCAGCGCGCGCCTGGCATGTTGCTGGTCACCCATGATATGGGCGTGGTGGCGCGGCTGGCTGACGAAGTGGCGGTGATGGAAAACGGCAAAATTGTCGAACGGGGCGACGTACAAACGCTGTTTCGCGCGCCGCAGCACCCGGTGACCCGCAATCTGGTATCGGCGCATCTGGCGCTGTATGGCATGGAGTTAGCGTGATGGCACTGTTATCGGTTTCGAACGTTTCGCACCGCTACGGGCGGATGGGGCTGACCGGCGCACACCATCATCAGGTGCTGACCGGTATTTCGCTGGCGATTAGCGAAGGTGAAAGCGTAGCGCTGCTGGGCAGTAGCGGCTGCGGGAAAAGCACCCTGGCGCGTCTGCTTATTGGCCTGGAATCCCCGAGCGCGGGCGATATTTGCTGGCGTAACAAGCCCCTTTCCACGCTGAAAGGCGACGAGATGCGCGCTTTTCGCCGCGAAATCCAGATGGTGTTTCAGGACGCCATCAGCGCCGCCAACCCGCGCCGCACGGTGAGCGAAATTATCCGTGAACCGCTGCGGCACTTATTGAAACTCTCTGGCGCACAGCAAAATGAACGCATTGCGCGGGTGATGGCGGCGACCGAACTGGACGCCGGTTTACTGGATAAACGCCCACCGCAGCTGAGCGGCGGCCAGCTTCAACGGGTGTGCCTCGCCCGAGCGATGATTGTCGAGCCGAAGCTGTTAATTCTCGACGAAGCGGTGTCGAATCTGGATTTGGTGCTGCAGGCGAACATCATTCAGCTACTGAAAAACCTCCAGCAGCAGTACCACACCGCCTGCCTGTTTATCACCCACGATTTGCGTCTGGTGGAGCGCTTTTGCCAGCGGGTACTGGTGATGGATAGCGGCGAAATTGTCGAAACCCTGCCGGTGACCACGCCAATGGCGTTTGCCAGCGCCCCAGGCCAGGCGCTGCAACGCGCCGTGCTGCCTGCCTTCCCCATCCGCCGCGAACCGCGCGGGCCGGGACTCACGCTGGTTAGCGATAATGCTGCGCCCGCGTCGAGGCCGCGTTTGATTAGCGCGTGACGGCGGTGAGTTAACATCGCTATACCTGACAACAGTAGTAAAAAAGTCAGAAATTTGCGCATAGTAGCCATAGCCAAAAAGCTATAACTTTGCTATAGCTTATTTGCTATGGAGTGGCACCATGTGGGAAGTCATCACTACCGATGTTTTTGATCAGTGGTTGTTCGCACAGAACCAGGGATTACGTGAAGATGTACTGGCAGCAATGCATATTCTTGAGGAGTTTGGTCCCCATTTGGGACGCCCTTATGTCGATACGCTTCATGGTTCCATTTTCCCGAATCTGAAGGAGCTACGTATTCAACATGAAGGAAATCCTGTTCGTGCGTTTTTTGCTTTCGATCCACTGCGCCGCGCCGTCGTACTTTGCGCTGGCGATAAAACAGGCGTGAACGAAAAGCTTTTTTACAAAACGATGATCCGCCAGGCCGAAGCGGAATATCGTCGTTATCTATCGCAAGAGGAGAAAAATGATGTCCACACTTAAACAACTCATGGCTAAAGAGAGCCAGGAAAGCCAACGGCGCATCCTCGAGAAAGCGGACATTATTCGTCATGAAATTGCCCTGAATGCGTTACGGGAGGCGCTGAATATTTCGCAAACCGAACTGGCGCAAATTCTGGGAATTTCGCAACCCACCCTCGCTAAAATTGAAAAACCGCAGAATGATTTACGGCTTTCCACGCTCAAACGTTATGTCGATGCGCTCGGCGGTGAGTTAAGCATCAATATTAAACTGCCCACAGGGCAACAGATGGGCTTTCATCTTTAGTACTTCGCATTCCCTTTCCCTTTTACTTATCCCCCCGGGGAGGTTTTAACCTCCCCTGATACCGCTCTACATCAAAGCGTCTCCGTCGGCGTCGGGGTTAGGATGCCATGTCAGGCCGTCTGTCGATGCGGGTCAAAGTGATAATAATGACATGACACTTTTGTCGAATTCTCCCCATCGCTCATCAGCCCGTTTTATTTATCTATCAATTTCAACGCATTAAACAAAACAATCTTTGTGGCATGGATTATGCATTAAAGAGTCGTTGAGAAGGTAAAGACGTTTTGCAAGAACACGATTAACTGGAGAGCCAGGATGAAAAAAGTCGTCACGGTTTGCCCGTATTGCGCGTCGGGGTGCAAGATCAACCTCGTCGTCGATAATGGCAAAGTCGTTAAGGCGGAACCGGCGCAGGGTAAGACCAATCAGGGGGATTTATGCCTGAAAGGGTATTACGGGTGGGATTTTATCAATGACACCCAGATCCTGACGCCACGCCTTAAATCGCCTATGATCCGTCGCCAACGCGGCGGGAAGCTGGAAGCCGTTTCCTGGGATGAGGCGCTGAAGTATGTCGCCGATAAGCTCAGTACCATCAAAGCCAAATACGGTCCGGACGCCATTATGACCACCGGTTCGTCCCGTGGTACCGGCAACGAAACCAACTACATCATGCAAAAATTCGCGCGCGCCGTTATTGGAACCAATAACGTCGATTGCTGCGCACGTGTCTGACACGGCCCATCGGTTGCAGGTCTGCACCAGTCGGTCGGTAATGGCGCGATGAGTAACTCCATCGTTGGCATCGAAGATGCTGATTTAGTGTTTGTGTTTGGCTATAACCCTGCTGATTCTCATCCGATCGTCGCCAACCGCGTGATCCGGGCGAAACAGAAAGGGGCGAAAGTGATTGTCTGCGATCCGCGTAAAATCGAAACCGCGCGTATTGCCGATATGCACCTGGCGTTAAAAAACGGCTCGAATATCGCGCTGTTAAACGCCATGGGCCATGTGATTATCGAAGAAGATCTGTATGACCACGCGTTTGTCGCGGCGCGTACTGAAGGCTTCGAAGAGTATCGCAAAATCGTTGAAGGCTATACGCCGGAATCCGTGGAAGAGATCACCGGCGTAAAAGCCAGTGAGATCCGCCAGGCCGCGCGGATGTACGCGAAATCCGAACGTGCCACCATCCTGTGGGGCATGGGCGTGACGCAGTTCTATCAGGGTGTGGAAACGGTACGCTCGTTGACCAGCCTGGCGCTGCTGACCGGCAACCTCGGCAAGCCGAGCGTGGGCGTCAACCCGGTGCGTGGGCAAAACAACGTTCAGGGTGCCTGCGATATGGGCGCGCTGCCGGATACCTATCCGGGCTACCAGTACGTGAAGTTCCCGGAACACCGGGAGAAGTTCGCCAAAGCCTGGGGCGTGGCTGAGTTGCCAGCGCATACCGGTTATCGCATTAGCGAACTGCCGCACCGCGTTGAGCATGGCGAAGTGCGCGCGGCGTACATCATGGGCGAAGATCCGCTGCAAACCGATGCCGAGCTGTCAGCGGTGCGCAAAGCCTTCGAAGGGCTGGATCTGGTGATCGTTCAGGATATCTTCATGACCAAAACCGCCGCGCAAGCGGATGTGATTTTGCCGTCCACCTCGTGGGGGGAACATGAAGGGGTATATACCGCCGCCGACCGCGGATTCCAGCGCTTCTTTAAAGCGGTGGAACCGAAGTGGGATCTGAAAACCGACTGGCAGATCATCAGTGAAATCGCCACCCGTATGGGCTATGCGATGCACTACAACAACACCAAAGAGATTTGGGATGAACTGCGCGGACTGTGCCCGGACTTCTACGGCGCCACCTATGAGAAAATGGGTGAGCTGGGTTATATCCAGTGGCCGTGCCGTGATGTCTCCGAGGCCGATCAGGGAACCGACTATCTGTTCGAGGAGAAATTCTCCACGCCCAACGGTCTGGGTCAGCTCTTCACCTGCGACTGGGCGCCACCGCTCGATCGCGTGAATGACGAATACCCGATGGTGTTGTCGACGGTGCGTGAAGTGGGCCACTACTCCTGCCGTTCCATGACCGGCAACTGCGCCGCGCTGGCCGCGCTGGCGGATGAACCGGGCTACGCCCAGATCAACACCGCCGATGCCGCCCGGCTGGGCATTCAGGATGAAGCGCTGGTGTGGGTGAATTCACGTAAAGGTAAAGTCATTACCCGCGCTCAGGTGAGCGATCGCCCGAACAAAGGCGCGGTATATATGACTTACCAGTGGTGGATTGGCGCCTGTAATGAGCTGGTAACGGAAAACCTCAGCCCGATTACCAAAACGCCGGAGTACAAGTACTGTGCGGTGCGCGTTGAACCGATTGCCGATCAACATGCGGCAGAGCAGTACGTGATCAATGAGTACAACAAGCTAAAACGCCATCTGCGGGAAACCGCAATGGGCTAAGCGTTAGCTGATGATAAAAAGCCGGACAGTTTTCACTGACCGGCTTTTTTATGTGACAAATAACGCGGCGACGTTAAACAATAATCACATCAATATTTCTGCTTTCCAGCAGTGTGACTATTTCACGGCTGATGCCATCATCAGTAATTAATATGTCAATATCGCTAATCGGCAATACCGGATTAAAACCAATCCGGCCAAATTTGGTTGAATCAAGTACCGCCACCACTCTTTTCGCCGCTCGCGCCATAACCTTACTGATGGCATAACCCTCGTTAAAGGTGGTGATGCCTTTATCAATATCAATACCGTCGGCACCAATAAACAGATAATCCGCAACGATGCCTTTTAATACCGATTCGGCATGCATACCGTGAAAAGAACGGGTTTTATGGCGAAACGTTCCCCCGCATAGCACCAGCGTGATGTGCTGATTAATCGACAGCACTTCCGCAGCGGGTAAATTATTAGTGACGACGATTAAATCGGCGGCATCCGCTAATTGTTGGGCAATTTTTAAGGTGGTACTTCCGCTGTCGATAATCACGCTATTGCCGGTGGAAACCAGGCGCGCGGCGGCATTGGCGATGCGGGTTTTCGCATCGGCAGAGAGCAGCGCGCGGTCTTCCAGTTTCACTTCGTTATGACTATCGCTATTCCCGTTGGGCTTTCCGGTCAGCGCCCAGTTATTTATTTGATTAGTCGCCCCGCCGTGAAAACGAATAAGCAGCCCCTGGGTTTCCAGCTCCCGTAAATCGTTGCGGATAGTGACCTCGGAAATACCAAACTTATTTGCCAGATGCGCCACCTGCACACTGCCCTTTTCCGTCAGCGCGGCCAGAATTTGATTCCTTCGTTCCACCAGATGCATCGTTTCGCGTCCCCGCTGTTTTTATGTGGGCATATTTTGATGATAGCGATCATAAATGGGCTGATAGATCGCCCGCTGCTGCGGACAGGGCAGTATAACGTCACGCCCAATATCGCGCAGTGATGCGGGTAATATCCCGTGCAGCGGAATCATGTCGCCTGGCTGCTGAATATTCTCATGGCACCAACGGGCCTGTAATGCCGCGCCTAACGCGCCAGCGTCGCTTACCGTTGGGCGGATGACCTCAATGCCGCTGATATCGGCAATTAACTGGCACCAGGCCCGGCTATTGGCCCCGCCGCCAATCACCCGCAGCTGCCCGAAATGCAATCCGCACTGCTGGAATATTTCGATGCCTTTACACAGTTTAAAGGTCACGCCTTCCACCACGCTGCGCAATAAATTGGCTTTATTAAAATTGCGGCTGGTGATGCCCATTACGCTGGCGGTAGCGTCCGGGCGATTCGGCAGACGCGCGCCGTTCAGCCACGGGTAGCACCACAGCCCCCCTGCCCCCGGCTCGCTGTTAATGAGATAATTTTCAAATTCCGCCAGCGGAATATCCATCACTGTGCGAAAGGCATTGATGGCGTTGGTCACGTTCATGGTGCTGACCAACGGCAACCAGCCGCCGGAGGAGGAACAGAAGGCGTTAATATCCGGATGCTGCTGGGTTTCGATTTGCTGCGCGGCGTGAGTAAACAACGTGCCCGAGGTGCCGAGACTCATGGTCAGAATGCCGGGTTCAATATTGCCGGTGCCGATGGCGGACATCATATTGTCGCCGCCGCCGCTGGAAACCGGGATACCTTCCGGCAGCCCCAACAGCGCGGCGCTGGCGGCGCAAAGAAACCCGGCGGGCTGATGAGCTTCAATCAGCGGCGGCAGTTTCGCCATCAATAGCGGATCGATGGCGTCCACCACCTCTTTGCACCAGCGGCGGTTAAAAGTATCAAACCAGCCGGTGCCCGATGCATCGCCATATTCCGCGCAGTAGCGACCGGTCAGCCAGTAATTAACATATTCATGGGGCAGAAAGAGTTTCGCGATGCGCTGATACGCCTCAGGCTCATGCTCTTTCACCCACAATAACTTAGCGAGCGTAAACGCGACGGGAATATGGATGCCGGTGAAATGGGCCACCGGTGCGCCTTTCGCGGCGTGAAACCGCGTCAAAAATGCGTTCAGTTCCGGCACCGTTTCGGTATCGCACCACAACTTTGCCGGGCGGATAAGCGCATCCTGTTCATCCAGCAGCACTAAACCGTGCTGCTGTCCGGATACGCCCATCGCCGCAATCTGCTCAGGCGCGATCGCCGCGTTGGCAATAACCGCCTGAATCCCTTTTTTTATTGCGTCCAGCCAGGCGGCGGGATGCTGTTCTTTTTGCCCCGGGCGATCGCTGATGAGCTCACAGGTGTGGTAGCTGGATGCCACCACCCGTTCCATTTCAGCATCCCACAGTAAAACCTTGGTGCCCTGCGTGCCACAGTCGATGCCCAGATACATAGTCAATTCCCCGGTGAAGAGTCAGTGTCGCGTGGGTTATTTGACGATAACGCCGTCAAGATCCCACAGGTCTTCCCAACCTTTGGCGTGTTCCCATAAGAACACCTGACCTTTGATTAACCGGTTATTGCGATCGATACCGGCAATCGCCGCCATCTCCTCATCGGTTAACGGGTCTTGCGTAATGCAGGTGATGTTGCCGTAGATCTGATCTTTATGAACCGAGAACGGGATCGGGATATGGCCGCGCTGCACCGCCCACTTGATGCAGACAATCGCCGGATGAACACCCAGGCGATTTGCAATCTCTACAATCACCGGATCTTCAATATCGCAAGTATCGTCTTCGGTGCGGTCGCGATCCGGACGCATCGGCGAACCAATCGGGCAGAAGCCGATCGGCTGGATCTCCCTGGCGACCAGGTAGTCATACAGTTCCTGCTGCTGAAAATGCGGATGGATTTCCATTTCGTTAACCACCGGGCGGATTTTGCAGTCGCGCAGCAGCAGTTCCATTTTGGCAATGGTCATGTTGGAGGTGCCGATGCTTCGCACCAGGCCCATCTCCACCAGTTGCTCCATTTGCGCCCAGGTCTTCATAAAGCGCTCGTGGGAATAAGGCGTCGCGTCCGGGCTACGGGAATCCACGCTACAGCCAGGCGCGTGATAGTTAGAGAACGGCCAGTGCACTAAATACAGATCGAGATAGTCGAGTTTGAGGTCCGCCAGCGACTTTTTGCACGAGGCGATCACGTCGTCATGCTGGTCATTCCAGACTTTCGAGTCGATATACAGCTCAGAACGGCTCACGCCGCTTTGCATGATCCTGGCAAAGACCTCACCAATCATACTTTCATTGCCGTAGACCGAAGCGCAGTCAAAGAAGCGGAAACCGGCTTCGGCGGCGTGAAATACACCCTCTGCCACCTGTTGTGCGGTAAAACGGTCAGAGCCGAAGGTGCCCATGCCAATACCGGGGATCTTATAGCCATTCGCTAAGGTTTTATAAGGAATGGCTTCCTGCGCGGGTGCGACTACGTTTGATAAGTTGCTCATTTCTCACGGCTCTATGAAGAAGTTATCGTTATTCCCGTTCATCGGGCCGCTTAAGCAGCCCGATGAACGGCGTGAATTAATACAGAACAGCCTGGGCTTCCGGGGAATCGATATTGTTTTTATCGATGTACACCACGCCGGTATCGATGACTTTGTCGACTTTTTGCTGGTTCAGAATATGGTCGATGGTCTCAACGCCTTTTTTACCCATCTGATAAGAGGACTGAACGATAATCCCGTTCAGGGTTCCGTCACGGACGAAATGCTGCAGCGCGGCGTTACCGTCAAAACCGACGGCCACCACTTTGCCGCTATAGCCCAGCTGTTTAATGGCGCGCGCCATACCGACCGCAGTCGGCTCGTTAGCCCCAAACAGTGCGGTAATATCTTTGTTGGAGGAGAGCGCGTCGATGGTCTGGTTCAGCGCCGTGGCCATGTCCGCCTGGGAATAGAAGGGGCCAATCATGTTTAATTTCGAATCGGCTTTAATCACGTCGGTAAAGCCGCCGACACGTTCAATGGCGCTGCCTGCGCCCGGCGTAAAGGACATCACGCTGACTTTCCCTTCCTGGCCGTTGGCTTCAATCAATTTCTGTGCGGCCAGGGCGCCCGCTTTACGGTTATCGGTAGAGAGGAAGGACTGGTAATATTTTGCGCCTTTTTCGCCTAATGAGGAGTCAATCAGCACCACCGGAATACCGTTTTCCCAGGCCTTTTTCACCGCCGGGATCAACGCGTCCGGATCGGACGGCGCAAGGACAATACCGGATACGCCGCGGTTAATGGCGTTATCCACCATATTCACCTGCTCGGCGACCTGCGTTTCCGCTTCCGGGCCCTGGAAGGTCACTTTATATTTGTCTTTAAATTCGCTACCCGCGTCCGTGGCGCCTTTATTCACGTTTTGCCAAAAGTTAGAGTTAGCCGTTTTAACGATAACCGCAATTTCATTTGATTTGGCGAACGCAGCCGATGTGCTCATCGAAATTGCCGCCGCCAAACCCAGCATTGCAAATGTTGCTAATTTCTTCATGAACGTGTTCCTTATTATCTTATGTGTAGTGGTACTACGGTTAATGTCATTTCACCGAAGGATTAACCTGTGGCTTTTTATTACTGACTTTTTGCTTTACGGATTTTTTGGTTGCCGGACGCTGGCGGATCTGGTCATAGGCCACCGCCAACAGAATCACGCTGCCGATAATAATTTGCTGAACGAAGAACGATACGCCGTTCATATTCAGGCCATTACGCAGCACGCCGATAATAAACGAACCGATTAAGGTGCCCGGAATGGTGCCGACGCCACCCATTAACGAGGTGCCGCCCACCACCGCACTGGCAATCGCATCCAGTTCATACATCATCCCGCCGTTCGGCTGGGCAGTCACCAGGCGAGAGGCGATAACCACGCCGCACAACCCGGCAAACGTGCCGCTGATGATGTAGGCCACTAATTTGACCTGATTGGTTTTAATGCCGGACAAACGCGCCGCTTCTTCGTTAGAGCCAATCGCGTATAAATAACGGCCCATGCGCATTTTGGTTAAGGCGAAAGTAAACAGCACCGCCGCGACAATCATTAAAATTACCGGGTAAGGAATGCCGGGGAAAATCACCTGCGGTAAACCGTTATCCCCTTCCTGAACGATGCGGAACAGCGAGCCGTTGCCCAAATCGCCGAAGGATTCCGGCATACCGGACACCGGCGCGGCATTGGTGACGTACAGCGCCAGGCCGCGCAGGATCATCATGGTGCCAAGGGTGGCGATAAACGGCGGCAGACGGAACGTCGTCACCAGAATGCCGTTCGCCAGGCCGCAGGCGCTGCCGGTCAGCACGCCAAGCAGCAGCCCCATGCTGACCGGCACCCCGGCATTTACCGCCAGGCCTGCCGCCACGCCGGAGAGCGCCACCACTGAACCGATACTCAGATCGATGCCGCCGGTCAAAATAACGCAGGTCACGCCAATACCGATAAAGGCGATAGTCGAGGTTTGCAGGCCCACCGTCATGATGTTATTGACGGAGAAGAAGCTGTCGCTGGTAAAGGAAAAGATAATAATCAGTAGCAGTAAACCGCCCAACGCAGTCAACTTCTGCAATAAAAGTTTTCTTTTATCGTTCATTTAAGCTAACTCCTGTTCGGTGACGTACATATTTTTCACTCCTGTCGCGTACTGCATGATCTCTTCCTGGCTGGTGTCTTTGGTTTTTAATACCGCCGTCATCTGCCCTTCCTTCATGATCACCACGCGATCGGTCATGCCCAATATTTCCGGCAGTTCTGATGAGATCATGATGACGCCGATCCCCTGGTCCGCCAGTTCATCCAGTAATTCATAAATGGCATATTTCGCGCCGACGTCGATCCCCCGGGTTGGCTCATCAAAAATCATGATCCTGGCGTCGCGGAATAACCATTTCGCAATAACCACTTTCTGCTGGTTACCGCCGCTGAGGTTTTTAACAATCTGCTCAATGTGCGGTGTTTTGATACTTAATTTTTTTATGTATAAATCGCATGCCACTTTTTCTTTGATGCCGGAAATCACGCCCCACTTACTACAGACTTTATCCAGCGCCGCCATCATCACATTGCTTTTCACCGACATATCCACCGCCAGACCATTTAACTTACGGTCTTCCGATAAATAGGCGATGCCGGCTTTAATGGCGTCGTTCGGGCTGGTAATGGTAATTTCTTTATCGAAAGAAACTATCTGCCCGTCATCCAGCGTTTCCGCGCCAAAAATCGCCCGCGCCAGTTCGGTTCGTTTCGCGCCGACCAGGCCGGTGATGCCGAGAATTTCCCCTTTCATCAGGTCAAAATCGATACCTTCAAAGACGCCGAAACGGCTGGCGTTCTGAATCGATAAAATCACCTTATCTTCCGCCTGTGATTTGCGCGTCGGGAAATGATTATCCAGCGAACGCCCGACCATTTTGGTGATAATTTCATCCATGGTGATGTCGGCAAATGGATGGTCAGAAATATAGGTTCCGTCGCGAAAAATGGTAATATGATCGCAAATGCGCTTTAATTCTTCCATGCGATGAGAAATATAAACGATACAAACATCGCGGCTTTTTAATTTCTCAATCAGCTGGAAAAGTTTATCAATTTCTTTTTTCGTTAATGCCGAAGTCGGTTCATCCATAATTAAGACTTCAACATCAAACGACAGCGCTTTAGCAATTTCCACCATTTGCTGTTTCGCCACCGACAGGGTGTTAACGATATCTTTTGGCGAAACATCAATATCAAACATTTCCAGTAATTTAGCGGATTTCTCTTCCATTAAGGCAAAATCCACCAGCCCGTTTTTTAACGGCTCGCGCGCCAGAAAAATGTTTTCCGCCACACTAAGATGCGGAACTAAGTTAAGTTCCTGGAAGATCATGCTGATACCACTTTTCTGCGCTTCCAGCACCGAATCAAACGCAACTTCTTTATCTTTATAGTAAATGGTCCCTTCATCTGCGGCATGTACGCCAATCAACACTTTCATTAATGTCGATTTACCCGCACCGTTTTCGCCCATTAAAGCGTGAACTTCCCCTTTACGTAGCTGGAAATTCACATTTTTAAGTGCGTGAACACCGGCAAATGATTTGGATATATTTCTCATTTGCAATATGGCTTGCTTCATGAAAAACTCCGGAAAAAAGAGAATAAGAGGATTAACATTCCACTGGCGTAACGCCTTTCTTCAGAAGAATGTTTCCATATTTCCGCGTTGAGGAAGTGATCACCACGCAACTGGCTTTTTGCGCTCTTTCATAAAAAGCAAAGCGGTCGATAAAGGTAATTTCCTGGTTTTTTGGCAACACCGATTTATAATCATCAATTAACCCTGGCGGTAATTCATCACCCGCGCTCGCGGACATCATTACAACAGCATCGGTAACGTAGCTGTCTAACTCAAAAAGCGGCATTATTGCTTTTAGTAATTGTTCCACCTGATTACCATCAGCGCGAATAACATTTTCATTCACCGAGTGAGCCGGGAAATGCGCATCGCTCAAAACAATTTCGTCGCCGTGACCCATACAATATAGCGTATAAAGCAATTCAGGAGAGAGACGGGGATCAATATTTTTAAGCATGATTGCTCCAGTATTAATAAAAATCGCAAATATGTTTTTAGGCGCAGGAATAAATACGCCCGGCGCTGCCGCAGGTCATAATTTTATGGCGTACGACATCGGCCATGGCCGCTTTCGCCAACTGGTTATATTCGCGCGGATCGGTAGAACCTGGCTTTTCAAGGAAAAAGGATTTTAATGTTTCCGCGAAAGCTAATTTAAGATCGGTGGCGACATTGACCTTACTTATCCCCAATTCAATGCATTTTTTCACATCGCTATCGGGAATACCGGATGCGCCATGCAGCACCAGCGGAATGTCCACTAATTTGGCGATTTTCTGCAACCGCTCAAAATCCAGCTTTGGCGTGGACTTATACAGACCATGCGCCGAGCCAATTGCCACGGCCAGCGAGTCGATGTTGGTTTGCTCAACCAGCAAGCGCGCGTCCTCCGGGTTGGTATAAGGATCGGCCACTTCATCGACAATCAAATCATCTTCCTGACCGACAAGTTGACCAATTTCCGCTTCCACGCTGCACCCGTAGTAATGGCATAATTCGGTGACTTTACGCGTAATAGCAATATTCTCTTTCAGCGGCATGGCGCTGCCATCAATCATTGCCGAACGGATCCCGGCGCGAATTTTGCTGTGAATATCTTCGAAATCATGGTGATGGTCGAGATGCACGACCACCTGCTGATTATTTTCCGCCGCCATAGATTCCACAATGGCGATGATTTGCTGCACCCCGGCATAACTATAGGTGCCCGGCGTACCGGCTAAAATAACCGGCGATTCCAGTTCTTTGGCAATGGTTAATACCACCTGAATAGTTTCCAGGTTATGAATATTAAAAGCCGGTACGGCATAACCAAATTTACGGGCATGATTAAGCAAATAGCTGCTGTTAATAATATGGTTCATTGATTACTCCCAGTGCAGTAGAATTTTGCCGTTTGCCGGACCGCCCTGTAATGCCATCACCTGCTCGACATAGTCATTTTCATTCACGATGCAGTTAATCAGCGGGTCGATTTGTATTTGCCCGTTACGGAACATGTCAATGGTCAAGCGCCATTCATCACCGGGGAATGGCGCGGAATAATTCATCCAGCTGCCGAACACCCATAATTCTTTGCGCAGGATTTGCTCATATTCGGTATAGGTCAGCGCGAGGTCTTTATGCAGCGTACCGATTAATGCGACCTGCGCCCGGGGGCCAGCTATTTTTAATGCCAGTTTAAAAGTCTGCGGCGTACCGGCGGTTTCCAGAATGAGCTGGTCGAAACGGATATCAGCGAGGAACGCGGCTTCTTCCAGCGCATTCTCTTGCGCCACGTTGATAACGTGATCTGCGCCAAGTTGCTTCGCCAGTTCTAAACGCTCGTTATTAATATCTACCGCCGTGACGGATTTAGCGCCAAGCGCTTTGGCGCTTTGCATCGCCAGTAAGCCAATGGTGCCGACGCCCAACACAATGACATTTTTATCCTGGCAACCGCCCGCCATTAATATCGGATGCACGCCCACGGTGACGGGTTCAAAAAATGCGCCCTGCAACGGCGTTACGCCTTCCGGTAATAAAAAGCAGCTGCTTTCCGGCATGGTGACGTATTGCGCATTGCCGCCCGGCAGACGGGAGCCGACAAATGAATACCCCTTCCCTAAGGAATAAAATCCACGCTGGCATTCCGGCGCTGAGAAATTGGGGATCAAGGGTACACAGCAAATGTTGTCGCCTTCTTTTACCGAGCTAACCTTGCTGCCGGTCGCGACTACCCTGGCCGAGAACTCATGGCCTAAGCGCACCGGGTAAAAATGCGCGCCGTGGTGAAAAATACGCGGAATATCGGAGCCGCATAGCCCGGAATAGATGACTTTGACCAGCACATCATATTCGCCGTATTCGGGGATCTCGGTTTCACGAATTTCCAGTTGGTTATTTTCCGGGATCACTATCTCTTTCATGGTTGTCATGTTGATGTCCTTATTCCGGGTCGCAACCATAGGCATACAGGCGCAGAACATCCTGAATACGGAACAACACCAGGTTTTTCGGCGTCAGGGGAATTTGCTTCGCGTTAATGCGCTGGAACTGTTCCGGGAAGTACTGGCTAATCACTCCCAGCGGCAACGTCACGCTTTCCAGGTTGGCGAACATTTTGTTCACGGCTTTATTGATGGTCGGATGCGGCCAGTAGTAACGCAGACGGTCTGACAGGCTAAAGTGCAGGTCGATCATCGCCTTTGAATGCAGCGTGCTGTAGTAATTCTTCCAGTAGCCCGGTTCGTCCTGCATCACATTGTCGATTACCGAAACCAGTTCGCTACGTTCGCCCGGCGCGACCAGGGTATTTTCAATCATTGCCAGCGCGAACATGGCTTCACGCAGGGCGAAAGTGAGCGCCGGGCCGACTTTCAGAATCGCAAAGTGGTCGCGCACCAGCGCTTTGTAAGCCTCTGCCGTCTGGTAATCGGTCGAGTGGGCTTCATACACCAGGCTGGTGCTTTCGATTGCTTTCGTCAGATCGCGCGCCAGTTCCGGCTGATAGTGAACGATGGAAGAGTGGTCAAACTCCACCCCCGGTTGCACCACGATGGCGATGATGCGCTCAATGGCGTCATGCAAATCCAGTTTGGCGAAGGCGTCGTAATGGGTCTGGATGGTTTCCATCGCCGCATCCGGCGTAGTGATGTGTACCGACTGGATAGCGGCTTTCTCACCGCCCGGTACCGGTACTTCCGTCCCCACCACATAAGTGATGTGCTGTTTTTGCTCGTCGGTCGCCACGCGCTCCGCCACCTGGCAAAGACGCGCTGCGCGCTGGGCGACGGTAGCCGGCAGCAGTGGAACCGGATCGTCGCCGCAGGACATGGAGGTATCGATATGAATTTTGGTAAACCCGGCGCGCACGTATTGTTCAATCAGAACTTCCGATTTCAGTAACGCGCTTTCGGCGTCTTCGCTTTGCCAGCAGTTGGGGCCCAGATGGTCGCCGCCCAGGATCAGGCGCGAGTGGGGGAAGCCCACTTTATCGGCAATCGCCAGCACAAAATCCCGGAACTGCTCCGGCTTCATTCCCGTGTACCCACCGAACTGGTTCACCTGGTTGGAGGTCGCTTCAATCAGCACTTTGCGATCGCTATTCAGATCGAACAGCAGCGCCGCCTCTATGACCAACGGATGGGCAGAACAGACTGAACAGATACCAACAGGTTGCCCTGATTTATGTTTATGTATGATATCTTTCATTTGATTTCCTTTATGTTGCAAATTTGAAAAATATTGATTCTCTGGTTTCTATCATTACCCTTTTACTTTCTTTTGTTTGCGATAGGCATCACAAAAATGGTCAAAGCGAAAAAAGAAAACGAAAGTGAAACGTTTAAAGGAAAGAGTTCTTTCGGTTGGTTTCGGTTTCGGCGAGCGCGTGTAATGACGTTGCGAAGCGCGTAAAGGCGGAGCCCCATCACGAGAAAGCGGGTTTTTACGAGAGAAATTCCATTGTTGAAATATACAAGGCCAGACGGTTGGGTCTGGAAGGGCGTTTGATTACCCTGTTAATCGTGAGGTGTTTGTAGAGGAACCATTAAAACAGGGACCACCTTCATGGAAGAACTTTCGATTTTAGAAATCCATCAACTCTGTATCGCTATGACTAACCAGATTATTCAGCGCCTCGGCTGGAAAGACGTTTCGCTACATACGCTGAATAATCAACAAAAGGAGCTTCTTAACGCCGGGAACTTGAACAGTGTACTTAACTGGAAGTGGGCGATGGATCGGTACAGAGATAGTTTCATAGACAGCATTTTGGATTTAACTATCAGGGTTAATGAACTCGACGAAACAGAGCCTGTTCACGCCGTGATCCTTTGCAAATACGATAGCTGCCGAAGGCAATTTTCTCTCTGTATGCTGGAGAATTTTATTCAACATAAGAGATCGGCCCTGTCAGGCAAAACTCTGAAAATCGCACTGATTTACTCAACCTATTTTTGTGAAATTCTCGGGCTGGACGATATCTTCATCCAGGATCCCACCACCGAGGCGCGGCCACGCTACGCGGCCTATAGCTTCGCTCAGGTATGGCATGATCACGCTAAAATTTCAGCTGATGTGACAGATGTACTTCATTACCTGAGAGCCAGGTTAGGATCTCAGGGGCTGGTTGTTTAATAGACAAACCCTACTTAGAATGCTCTTTTGAGGATAATTTCAACCAGGGGGGAGCCATGAGTGAATCAACGATAAAAATCAAAATTGATCCAAAAAATTTACAAGCAGCGATAAAACGTGTCTCAGATTTTTGGGCAACGATAGACGGCGAAAAACTCGCTCAGTTATGTCTTGAAGAGCAAGACATGGATCTCATAGGGCGCAAAAAAGAGCGGGAAAAACACCAGCTCGATTAGCATTTGCTTTCCTGAACAGCAAAAAGGCGCCTGACAGGCGCCTTTTTGCTACGCTGATTCCCTTTCCATCAGCCTGAACCCAATATCCACAATCCCCTCCTCCACCGGCAGTCCTTCAATCTTATCGGCCAGCAGCGTGGCGGCGTCTTTACCGATTTTCCAGCGGTCGATATTGACGGTGGTGATTGCCGGAATATTACAGGCGGCGAAATCGAGATCGCCGAAGCCCATCACCGCGATATCCTGCGGGACGCGCAACTGGTGGGTCTGCGCTTCGAAAATTGCCCCCTGCGCCAGGGTGTCTGAACTACAGATAATGGCGTCAAACGTCTGGTCGGTTTCTAACAGTGCGCCAAGACCGCTGCGCCCCAGCGCCATGGTCGCGGGCAGCGGCACCAACGCCTCCCGCCACTGGCAATCTCCATGGCGGATGAGCACATCCAGCACGCCCTTTTTACGCAGCATGGCGCGTTTATCATCGGTCCAGATAAAACCAAACCGCCGATGGCCTTTGTTAAGTAAGTACTCGCCAATAGCATTGCCGATTTTCTCATGGGAGAACCCCACCAGCATATCAATGGGCGTGGGGGTAAGATCCCAGATTTCCACGACCGGCAACCCGGTATTGATGATCGCCTTTTTCAGCTCGGTATTGTGATGGATGCCGGTTAAGACGATGCCGTCAGGGCGGCGGGAAAGCAGCGTCGAGACAATATCGGTTTCGCTTTCATGGCTATACCCCGCCACGCACAACAGCATGTGATAGCCCCGTACCGCCAGCTCATCGCTTAACGACTGCACGGTGTCGACAAACATATTGTTGTTAATTTGCGGCACCACCACGGCGATCAACTTACTGCGCCGCGACGCCAGGCTACCGGCTAACAGATTGGGGATGTATCCGGTCACTTTCACCGCTTCCATCACTTTCGCCACGGTGGCCGGGCGAACGATATTCGGCGTATTCAACGCGCGGCTTACCGTCATGGGCGACAGTCCAGCGGCGCGGGCGACATCTTCGAGCGTCGGCGCGCGGGATGCCGTCTTTCTGGCGTTTCGTTCACTTTTCAATTCAACAACCGTCCTCTCATGGCGCGTGAAAACGGCGGTCATTATCGGTTAATTATCCCACTGTTTCCAGAATTGCGAGACATCGCCAATGATTGCGCAATCATTAATAAAGAAAAATCCGCTATTCCATTGCGAAAATTCTCGATTAACCTCACAAAAAGCGATCAATTAAGCCCATGTTTGCGATCTGAATCGCAATTCACACCCTGAAAGATAGCGCTAACATGACAACGGATTTAAAAATGTTAGCGCAAACATTTTAAACCACAGGGTTAATGGAGACTCTTATGATCGATAGCGCTAACTCCCAGGCTGTGACCTACGCCAAAGTGACTAATGCCAAAACGGCTGCCGAAACCGGCGACCGTATTGCGTGGGTAAAAATTTCCCTTTCGTTTCTGCCGCTGGCCACGCCGGTAAGCGATGCGAAGGTCTTGACCGGTCGTCAAAAGCCGTTAACCGAAGTCGCGATTATTTTTGCTGAAATTCGCACCCGCGACGGCTTTGAAGGGGTGGGTTTCAGCTATTCCAAACGGGCTGGCGGCCAGGGGATTTACGCGCACGCTAAGGAGATCGCCGATAATCTGCTGGGTGAAGATCCAAACGATATCGATAAAATCTATACCAAACTGCTGTGGGCGGGCGCGTCGGTGGGCCGCAGCGGCATGGCGGTGCAGGCGATCTCCCCGATCGATATCGCACTGTGGGATTTGAAAGCTAAACGCGCCGGTCTGCCGCTGGCAAAACTGCTCGGCTCACACCGCGACTCCGTGCAGTGCTACAACACCTCCGGCGGCTTCCTGCATACGCCGCTGGATCAGGTGCTTAAGAACGTGGCGATTTCGCGCGAAAGCGGCATTGGCGGCATCAAGCTGAAAGTGGGCCAGCCTGACACTCAGGAGGATATCCGCCGCTTAACCGCCGTGCGCAAAGAACTGGGCGACGCGTTCCCGCTGATGGTCGACGCAAATCAGCAGTGGGACCGGGAAACCGCCATCCGCATGGGCCGCAAAATGGAAGATTTCAACCTGATCTGGATTGAAGAGCCGCTGGACGCCTATGACGTGGAAGGCCACGCCGCGCTGACCGCCGCGCTGGACACCCCTATCGCCACCGGTGAAATGCTTACCAGCTTCCGCGAACATGAGCAGTTGATCCTTGGCAACGCCAGCGACTTCGTCCAGCCGGACGCGCCGCGCGTCGGCGGCATTTCGCCGTTCCTGAAAATCATGGATCTGGCCGCTAAACATGGCCGTAAACTGGCACCGCATTTTGCCATGGAAGTGCACCTGCATCTGGCGGCGGCCTACCCTATCGAGCCGTGGCTGGAACACTTCGAGTGGCTGAACCCGATGTTCAACGAGCAGCTCGAACTGCGCGATGGCCGGATGCATGTTTCTGACCGCCACGGTCTGGGCTTTACCATCAGCGAACAGGCTCGTCGATGGACGGTGCTGGAATGCGAATTCGGTAAACAGCCTTAATGAGTTCGGGTGGATAATCAATAACGGCAGCAGATCGGGCATTATCCACCCTGAATATTCCTTACCTCTACTGATATTAATCATCCTACTCAGGAGTTATCTTCCATGGATAATTTCAAGGCCAAGACCAATGTTCGTTATTCGATTTTAATTTTTTTATTTTTAGCCACCGTATTTAATTATGCCGACCGCGCCACGCTTTCTGTGGTTGCGCCGTTTATGAGTAAAGAATTAGCTTTCGATCCGGAAATGATGGGGCTGGCGTTTTCCTCATTTGGTATTTCTTACGTGATTATGCAAATACCCGGCGGCTGGCTGCTCGATCGCTACGGTTCCCGGCTGGTGTACGGCGTGGCGCTGATTGGCTGGTCGCTGGTGACCATGCTCCAGGGCACGATTTACCTGTTCGCCACGCCGCTAATGGCGCTGGTCACCCTGCGTTTGCTGATGGGTGCGATTGAAGCGCCGGCCTTCCCGGCCAACAGCCGGTTAAGCGTACAGTGGTTCCCGAATAAAGAGCGTGGCTTCGTCACCTCGGTTTACCAGGCGGCGCAGTATATTTCTTTAGGCATTGTTACGCCACTGATGACCATTATTCTGCATAATTTAAGCTGGCATTATGTGTTTTATTATATCGGCGGTATTGGCATTATTTTGGGCATATTCTGGCTGGGTTTTGTCCAGGATCCGTTTAAGCATAAAAAAATTAATCAGCAGGAACTCGATTATATTAAACAGGGCGGCGGCGAGCCGGAATTAGGCAAACAGGAGAAGAAGCAAAAAATCTCGCTGGCGCAGTTAAAACAGGTGTGCGTAAACCGCATGATGATTGGCGTGTATATCGGCCAGTTCTGCGTCACCTCCATCACCTGGTTCTTCCTGACCTGGTTCCCGACCTATCTGTATCAGGCCAAAGGGATGTCGATCCTCAAAGTCGGTTTAATCGCCTCTATCCCCGCGATTGCCGGGTTTGCCGGCGGGCTAATCGGCGGCATGTTCTCTGATTACCTGCTGCGTAAAGGCCACAGCCTGACATACGCGCGCAAAGTGCCGATTATCTGCGGCATGCTGCTCTCCTGCGTGATTGTGAGCGCTAACTACACCGAGTCGGAAGTGATTGTCGTGGCGGCGATGAGTATCGCGTTCTTCGCCAAAGGCTTCGGCAATCTCGGCTGGTGCGTGCTGAGCGACACCTCGCCGAAAGAAGTGCTGGGCGTGGCGGGTGGCGTATTCAATATGTGTGGCAACCTGGCGAGTATCATCACTCCGCTGGTGATTGGCTATATCCTGACCACCACCAGCTCTTTTGATTACGCCATTCTGTATGTCGGTTCGATGGGGCTGATTGGCCTGATTTCTTACGTATTTATTGTCGGTCCGCTGGATCGCATTAAATTGCAGCCACTGGCGGCTGCGTAATTGGTGTTTTAATTAGCACACGTGCTGGACGGCGCGCACTCAACTGCCGCCAGCACGTTTTTTAAAAATTCTCCAGCGCCTTCTCCACGTACAAATAACCGATCCCCATAATCTGCTGGGCCCGGCTCAGTTCCCCGAAAGCCACACGCGTGGCGTTAACCCGCGTCGGGTCCGCCGGGTCGAACGGGTTGGTGCTGATCTGCCGGGTAATGGCCGCCAGCCAGCGCTCACCAAACTCGCAGCAGCGCCCGTAAAACCAAATCTGGTTGATATTCAGGATATTGAGAAAGTTGTACAGGCTCAGGCCGATGGTGGTCGCGCCGTTTTCTATCCACTGTTCCACCATGGGATCATGCTGCCGCCACAGGGTCAGCAGATGCGCGGTGGTCAGCTTGTCGATATCCTGATCGCCCATGCCCGGCTGGCTTTTAAACCAGATCCGCGCCTGCTTTTTCAGCGCCGTCAGGGAAGCCACTGTCTCCAGGCAGCCGTAGCGGCCACAGGTGCAGGCCATGCCATCCGGGTCGATAATGGTGTGACCAATCTGGCCGCTGCCGTACAGGCTGCCGCGATAAATCTGCCGGTTAATCACGAACGACGAACCAATCCCGTAATCAACGTTGATCACGCAGAAATCCTGCTGGCGATTGGGGTTCTGCCACTTTTCCGCCAGTGCCAGCATCACGCAGTCGTTATCCACCAGCACCGGCCATTTGAGCTTCTCTTCCAGCAGATATTTAATTTCTACCGGCGTTTTCCACGGGGCCTGGGGCATGGTTTGCGACACGCCGGTCACCGGGTCCACCTGGCCGTGGATGGCGACAGCAAGGCGAAAGGTGTTGCCGCTGTATGTTTTGGCATATTGATGACAAATCCTCAGCATCGCCGCCAGCAGGGCTTGCGGGTGCGGCGCATCAACGTGGGTTTTGGCGTACTCCCCCAGCGGCGAAAGTTGCTGATCCGCCAGCTGGCTTTCAATCGTGGTCGGCGTCACATTCAGGCACAGGGTCAGCGGCCCGGTTAACGGGATTTGATAGCTGCCGCTGCTCAGCCCCCGTTTACTCAACGCCTGCTGCGAATGGGCCAGGTGCCCCTCCTCCACCAGCTCATCGAGAATATTACTGACCGCCGGGATCGACAGGTCGGTCTGGCGCGCCAGCTGCGATTTACTGACTACTTTTTCCTGCCAAATCAGCGTCATTAGCGCCTTTTTGTTGTACTGCCGCACCCGCTGATTATTCAGCCCAACGCTAGTCACTTCACTTAACTCCGTTAACTGTATTACGTGACCACTGCGTGTTACCGCCACGAATTTGTTGTCCAGAATGACAGCATACCTTATTTCACTGTTATTTTTTTACTGGAGAGACGCACATGTACGGCGATGTGAAGGTCTGGCGCGAGAGCATTTCCCTACCGACATGGACCACGGGTCAGGAAGATCCCAACCCAATGTTTCTGGAAAAACGCGTTTATCAGGGGTCATCCGGCGCGGTGTATCCCTGGGGCGTCATTGATACGCTGACCGGCGAGCGCGAAGAGAAAATCTACCAGGCGGTGTATCTGGAAAATGACTTTATCAAGGTGATGCTGCTGCCTGAGTTGGGCGGGCGTATCCACCGGGCGTGGGATAAGGTGATGCAGCGCGATTTTGTCTACTACAACGAGGTGGTCAAACCCGCGCTGGTCGGGCTGGTCGGCCCGTGGATCTCCGGCGGGATCGAGTTCAACTGGCCGCAGCACCATCGCCCCACCACCTTTATGCCGGTGGACGTTACCATCAAGTCCAACGACGACGGCTCGCAAACCGTCTGGCTGGGTGAAGTTGAGCCGATGCGCGGCCTGCAGGTGATGACCGGTTTTACCCTCTATCCGCATAAAGCGCTGATTGAAATCACCGGTAAAATATTCAACCCCAATGCCACCCCGCGCCACTTCCTGTGGTGGGCAAACCCGGCGGTTAAGGGCGGCGACGATCATCAAAGCGTCTTCCCACCGGACGTTACCGCGGTATTCGACCACGGCAAGCGCGACGTTTCTTCATTCCCGATTGCTCACGGCACCTATTACAAAGTGGACTACTCGGCGGGCGTAGATATCTCGCGCTACAAAAACATCCCGGTTCCCACCTCCTATATGGCGGATAAGTCGGATTACGATTTTGTCGGCGCCTGGCACCATGGGGAAAACGGCGGGTTGTTGCATGTGGCGGACCATCATGTATCGCCGGGCAAAAAACAGTGGAGCTGGGGCTATGGCGATTTCGGCCAGGCCTGGGATCGCAATCTCACCGATGAAAATGGGCCCTATATTGAACTGATGACCGGGGTATTTACCGACAACCAGCCGGACTTTACCTGGATTGCCCCGTTTGAAGAAAAAGTGTTTGTCCAGAACTTCCTGCCGTACAGCCATCTCGGCACAGTGCAGAATGCCAGCACCGAGGCAGCGATCAAGCTGGAGCGCCACAACGGGCAGCTGCATCTCGGCGTCTACGCCATCGCGCCGCTGAACGACGTGACGCTGGAACTGTCACATAATGGCAGCGTAGCCTGGCAGCAGCCGCTGTCATTAACCCCGGCGCAGGCGTGGCAGGAGGCGATTGCTGATAATTTCCCGGAGCGTCTGACCCTGACCTTACGCGACGCCAACGGCCAGCTGATATTGCACTACCTTGAGCATATCGCCGAAGCAACCCCGCTGCCCGATCCCGCCAGCGCCCCGGCGCTGCCTGGAGAGATAACCAACGGCGATGAACTCTATTTTATCGGCCAGCATCTGGAGCAATACCTGCACGCCAGCCGCTCCCCGTTCGACTACTACCTGCGGGCGCTGGAACTCGACCCGCACGATTACCGCTGCAACGTCGCGCTGGCAACGCTGGAGTTTAACCGCGCCAGATGGCCGCAGGCCCAGGCGTATGCCGAAGCGGCGCTTAAACGCGCGCACCGCCTGAACAAAAACCCCCAGTGCGGCCAGGCGAGCCAGTTGCTGGGCGCGGCGCTGGAA
This sequence comes from Atlantibacter sp. RC6, assembly GCF_014193285.1. Taxonomy (GTDB): domain Bacteria; phylum Pseudomonadota; class Gammaproteobacteria; order Enterobacterales; family Enterobacteriaceae; genus Atlantibacter. The sequence goes on along the minus strand of NZ_JACHZE010000009.1, from coordinate 159,530 downwards.
AAACAGGGCCAGCTCGATGCGGCATACGACCACTATTTCAAAGCCAGCTGGAGCGGAAACTGCCGGGATGCGGCGTTTTATGACCTGGCCCGCCTGGCGCTGCGCCGGGGCGATAGCGCCAAAGCGCTGGCGTTCTGCCAGCAGAGCCTGCGCTTCAACGCCAGCAATAACCTGGCGATGGCGCTGAATGCGCTGCTGATGGCGCAAAACGGTCGGCGCGATGACGCGTTAAGTTATACCGAGCAGCAGCTTGCCGACTACCCGCTGAGCTACGCGCTGCACTATGCTCGCTACGCCATTTCACAAAGTGAACAAGCGCTTACTCAACTCCTTGAGATCACCAACCAGCGCGGCGTTAACGCCTCGGTGCTGGCGGGCTGGCTGGTCACTCTGGGGATGACATCCGAGGCGCGCGAACTGCTGGCGCTGCTGAATAACCGGGAAACCCTGCCGCTGCTGTGGCGTGCGGCGCTTACGGAAGACATCACACAGCGCGAAACGTGGCTGGCGCAGGCCAAAGCCAACTTTACGATTAAAGTGCGCTTTCCGAATCTGGTGGATGAAGTAGAGATGCTGCGCCAACTGCCGCAGGACGGCTTCGCCCAATACTTGCTGGGCTGTTTTTACTACAGCAAACGGCTATATGCCGAAGCAGTAGCCTGCTGGGAATTCACCCGCCAGCAGTTGCCTGACTTTGCCGCTGTTCACCGCCTGTTGGGTATCTGGGCCTGGAATAAACAGCACGACGCCGCGCAGGCGGAAGCGTCGCTGCGAAAAGCGGCGGAGCTGGAGCCGGAAAACCCGCGCCTGCTGTTCGAGCTGGATTATCTGCACAAACAGCTGGGCCGCCCCACCGCAACGCGCCTGGCCCTGCTGGAAAAACATCAGCCCGTGGCGCTGCTGCGCGACGATCTCACCGCTGAGTTGCTCAGCCTGTGGCATATCCACGGCAAAACCGCCGAGGCCCACGCGGTGCTGGCGCAACGCACTTTCCATCCCTGGGAAGGCGGTGAAGGCAAGGTTACCGGTCAGTATCTGATTAACCAGCAGCGCCGGGCGTTACAGGCCATTCACCACGGTGATTACCACAGCGCGCAAACCCTGTTGAAAGAGGCGCTGCACTACCCGCTCAATCTTGGCGAAGGCCGTCTGGCCGGGCAAACCGATAACGACATCTGGTATCTGCTGGGCTGGTGCGCCGAACAGCAGCAGGAAACCCAGCACGCCAATGCGGCCTGGCGGCAGGCTATTCAGGGCGACGCAGGCCTTGATGCCGGGCGCTATTACAACGATCAGCCGGTGGATTATCAGTTCTGGCAGGCGATGGCGCAAAAGCGCCTCGGCGAGCGCGAGCAGGCCGACACCCGTTTCCGCCAGTTTATCGCCTGGGGACAACAGCATCAGAACGACCCGGTGGAGAGCGATTTCTTCGCAGTCTCCCTGCCGGATCTGGTGGTGCTGGACAGCGACCCGCAACAGCGTCATCGCCAGCACTGCCTGTTTGTCGAGGCGCTGGGCTATCTGGGTCTGGGCGAGCGCCACGCCTTTAGCGAACGCATCCACACCCTGCTGGCGCTCAATCCGGCCCATGATAAAGCGCATCTGCTACTGGCTCTGAGCAATAGCCCAATTCTCGCTTAACGAAACGGGGGGAGCGATCCCCCTTCCCATAACGACTTCTCTCAACGGGAGAGGAACATCATGCATAACACTCAACAACTCCGTATGGGCTACATATGGATGATTTGCCTGGTCGCCGCCTGCGGCGGCCTGTTATTCGGTTACGACTGGGTGGTCATTGGCGGGGCGAAACCCTTCTACGAGGCTTATTTTAATATTACCGATCCGGCGGAGTCCGGCTGGGCGATGAGCTCGGCGCTGGTAGGGTGTATTTTCGGCGCATTTATCTCCGGCTGGTGCGCTGACAAACTGGGCCGCAAGATCCCGCTGATTATCGCCGCGATCCTGTTTACGCTTTCCGCGTGGGGCACGGCGGTCGCCACCAACTTCGATCTGTTCGTGGTGTTCCGCATCGTTGGCGGCATCGGCATCGGCCTGGCCGCAGCGGTGAGCCCGATGTATATCGCTGAAGTCAGCCCGGCGGAAAAACGCGGCAAATTCGTGGCTATCAACCAGCTAACCATTGTAATCGGCGTGCTGGCTGCGCAGTTGATTAACCTGACGATTGCCCAACCGGTAGCCTCCAACGCCACGCTGACCGAAATCCAGCAAAGCTGGAATGGCCAGATGGGCTGGCGCTGGATGTTCGCCGCCTGTGGGGTGCCGTCGTTCCTGTTCCTGGTGATGATGTTCTTTGTGCCGGAATCGCCGCGCTGGCTGGCCAGGGCCGGGAAAACCGAACGCGCCCGTAAAACACTGCTGAAAATCGGCTCGCAACACTATGCCGACACCACCCTGGCAGACATCAATCAGACCCTTAGCGCCGATGCTAACGCCCAGAAGGTAAGCTACTCCGCGCTGCTGGAGCCGAAAGTAAAACCGATTATCATCATCGGCATGGTGCTGGCGGTGTTCCAGCAGTGGTGTGGGATTAACGTCATCTTTAACTATGCGCAGGAGATTTTCGCCTCCGCCGGTTTCGATATTAACAGTACCCTGAAATCGATTGTCGCCACCGGCTTAATCAACCTGGTGTTTACTCTTATCGCCCTGCCGCTGGTCGATAAACTGGGCCGTCGCAAACTGATGTTGATTGGCGCGGCGGGTTTGACGGTGATTTATGCGCTGATTGCCGCTGCCTACGGTCTTGGCATTCTCGGCTGGCCGGTGCTGGTGCTGGTGCTGGCCGCCATCGCCATTTACGCACTGACGCTCGCCCCGGTTACCTGGGTACTGTTATCAGAAATTTTCCCCAACCGGGTACGCGGCCTGGCGATGTCGGTCGGCACGCTGGCGCTGTGGGTAGCCTGCTTCATTCTCACCTACACCTTCCCGCTGCTCAACGCCGGGTTGGGTGCGGCGGGCAGCTTTATGCTCTACGGGGTGATTTGCGCGGCGGGCTACCTCTTCGTGCTGCGTAACGTACCGGAAACCAAAGGCGTGACGCTGGAAGCGCTGGAGAAACAGATGGCGGGTGGCGATCCGCGTCATGCCTCCACAGCACATCGCGTGAGCCCGTAATGGACGTCTTTACGCTGCAAAACCCGCATCTTCGGATGCGGGTCACTCCGCAAGGCGCTGCGCTGCTGGCGCTGGAAACCGCCGATAACCGGGCGATCCTCCGCCCCTGGCAGAACAATGCGTCGTTTCATCCCGGCGAAAGTTCGCTTTTTCCGATGTTACCGCTGGCAAACCGGGTGGCGCACAATCGCTTTCCGTTACGTCGCAGTCAGGTTGATTTGCCGGGCCAGCCTGGCGATCCAGACGGTTTTTTACACGGTAACGGCTGGCTCAGGCAATGGGAGGTTCGCGATGCCGATGAACAGGCAATCACTCTGCAACTGCGTGCCACAGAAGCCTGCGGTTTCGACTATCAGGCAGAAATTACCTATGCCCTCGAAAAGAACCGGTTTAACGCACAAATAGCCATAACGCATGTTGGCGCAACGCCGATGCTTTATGGGGCTGGCTTTCATCCTTTCTTTGCTAAAACGCCGCAAACTCAATTGCAATTTTCCGCTGGCGGATACTGGCCAGAAGACCCGCAGCATTTACCGCTCGAATGGTCGTCAATTATCCCCGCCGAGCTGGATTTTATGGTTCCATCTTTTCCCGGCGCAAAATGGATTAACAACGGTTATTCCGGCTGGAGCGGCATCGCACGGCTTTTCAACAATAAAAATGAAACTCTTTTGCGCAGTAATACGCCGTGGCTAATGGTTTACCAGACGCCGCAAAGTGAATTTATTTGCCTCGAACCCCAGACGCATCCGGTCAATGCCCATAATCAGCCCGGGCAACCGGGACTAAGGCTCTTAATGGCGGGAGAAACGTTGATATTAACCCTGCAAATTGAAGCGCTGTAACCTGCATGACATATTCCGGACTATTTCAGCAAAGCGAAAAATAGTCCGAATGTTTTCTTAAAAATTAACTTGTCTCTCCCGCCTGACACCTTAATTTATGTGACGCACATCACAAAATAAAAACAATTTCACTAAGAAAAAAGTTTTACCTGTGAAAAGTTTTTATTTGCCCAACAAATATAACCGATTGATAAACATCAAAATAAACAATTACCATGCTAATAAAAATCTATTATTTTTACCTGTAAAAGTTTTTTTAGGTAAAACCATGATGGAAATCTTCGTTTGTCGGTAAGGAATGAAAAAAAACGCTAAAGTCGATCCGTTGATCGGCTGGATATCTTTAATATTATATTAATTGAACTATTACTTGATTTCGTCTGGCTGGGGCCTATCGATGAACCACCTTCACTGCATAAACAAGTTTGCACGCAAAGGAAATTCAGGTTTTATCGCAAGGATTAGCTCAATGCACAATGAAAAACCGAATCATTTATCGGGCTATAATGTCTGTGTTGTAGGGGGGATTACTTGCGTAACACAGTCGCCAGACAATACGTTGTGGAGAAAATGGGTAAAAACAAAAGATCAACTGAAAGCCGGAACAAGAACATTTCTTGAGCGGGTAATGTCGATGAATATGAGGGTAAAGCTGACACCAGGGCGTTTTCCTGTTTTTGTTAACATTTCCATTAGGGAAACTGCGTTCGCACTCAAGGTATTCTGTTATTTCCTTCAGAATATTCCGTTACTGATGCCATTGAATCATAAAGGCAAATACTTGCCGGAAATTTTTGATTATGCTGACGCTGTAACTTAAATGGCAAGCCAGAAGGGCTTCTCTGAGGAATTATCCCCGCGTAATGTATGACAATGTTAACCCATGCCATACTGCGGGCTAATCCGGTTGTGGCCTCTTTAAATCGATCGGTCAAATTTAATAATTAAAACTCCACTCTCATCCGGCATAACCTGAAGGAGTTAATGATGAGTCAATACTGGTCAGATGACAGCATGCTTTTTTCTCTGGTAAAAGAGAAACTCTTTGTCGCATTAGTTGGCGATGTTATGGATACGATGGGTTTACATCATCAATTTTTAAATTCGCAACTTAAACCGATCGATCCCCAGATGGTGATTATTGGTCGTGCTATGCCAGTACTGGCCGCAGATTTTTATCAACAGCAGGCAACGGGGCATAACGAAATTAGCGAAAAGCCCTTTGGTTTACTTTTTCAGGCAGTGGACGACCTTAAGAAAAATGAAGTTTTTGTTTGCGCAGGCGGTTCGCTGCGTTACGCCCAGTGGGGCGGGTTAATGACGATGCGCGCACTCCAGTGCGGAGCAGCAGGGGCGGTAATTCATGGCCACCATCGTGATACTAACGAAATTCTACACCTGGATTTTCCCGTAGCCTCTTTTGGCAGCTACGCACAAGCCATAGGCCCACGCGGAAAAGTCGTTGACTGGCGTGTTCCGATTGAACTTGATGGTATACGGGTTATGCCTGGCGATGTGATTTACGGCGATCGTGATGGCATATTAGTGATACCCGCTCAGGCAGTAGACGATGCCTTTCATGGCGCTTTTGAAAAAGCCGAAGGGGAGAACAAAATATCAGCCGCGATTAAGAGCGGAATGACGACGGTTGATGCATACAGCACATTCGGAATGATGTAAGCGTTCATAACCGTTTATTTTAATTCGGAAGTTTCACATGAAAAATAATAACAGTAAAACTGAAGCCTTTTTTATAAAAAGGGTGCAGCATCGATACAGTTTCATTTACGGCTTTTTATCAGCGCAATAGTTACGCTCATCAAGTAATAATGCCGCCGGCTTACTAAGCCGGGAGCCTGAATTAAGTGAAATTACCCGTGATATAAACACATCACAGGTCTCATTACTGTTTTTTTGTAATGGCTAATACACATTGAACGATAAGCCATCGGCCTGTCGTCGGTACGCCTTACTTATCAAATCGCAATCTGGGAGGCAGAATGTCTAATCGCACGAATGTATACCGCGCTCCGGCATTAAGTCGGGGACTTCAGGTGCTGATGCATATGGCTAACGCCGGCACGCCCAAAAGTATGGGACAATTAGTTATCGAACTGCAATCATCATTCAGTCAACTTTATCGTATCGTGGTCTGTCTGGAAGATGAGGGGTTTCTTATTCAGGATGCGCAGCGCTATTACCACCTGACCGACAAACTTCTGTTACGTAATAGTTCTTACTGTGTCAGGGAGCTGGCGACATCTTCTTATTGTCTTGAGCTAATGAGAGATTTTACCTGGCGTATGAATCAGCCTTGTCATATTGCGGCTTACCATGACAACGCCATCCGGATTTGCGCTCAAGCTCACCCTGACTTTACGCCGTTAATCAGTGCCCGTGAGGGTTCGGTATTAAATACGGTGAAATCCAGTTCATCACTGCTTTTTCTCGCCATGGCGAACGATCAGGACGCCTGGTCGTTAATGCGTAATTACCAGCTTGACCATAATTTACGTGGCGAACTGGCGGAACAGCTTGCATCCATCGCCAGGCAGGGCTATGCGGAAATCCCGCACGATCACATTGTCGGCTTGACCTCTATTTCTTATCCGATAAAAGGAATCGATGGTTATGCCAAAGCTGTCCTGACCTGCCCGTATTTCGAGCATGAACCCGGTAAAGTACAGGAAGTGAAACAGGCGCTGGAAATGTTGGCGCATAAATTGACTGAGGAACTCTGCCAGTTAGTATTCAGGCCTGAGGCAGCCGCCCTCAGGCCTGAATAGCGTTATTGGTAAACCGGCAGCAGATTCATACTGAACAGGATATGAATGATGGCGTTGGCCGCCCCGAAACAGAGGATCAACGCAATCATTGCATTTCCGCCCCATACCCGATAACGCGGGCTGCCAAAGCGTTGCCGGGAAGCGCGCGCCAGCAGTGCTGGTACAATCGCGGCCCAGACCGTTGCCGCCAGTCCGGCGAAACCAATCGCGTAAATAAACCCGTTCGGCCAGATTAAACCGCCAAGGATGGACGGTAAAAACGTCACCAGCGCGGTTTTAAACCGCCCGTGACGGCTGTCGTCGAATTTAAACAGATCCGCCAGATAATCAAACAAGCCTAACGTCACGCCAAGGAACGAACTGGCGACCGCAAAGTTAGAGAATACCGTTAACAGCAAATCCAGAGTTGAGCTGCTTAACAGGCCGCTCAGGGTCTGTACCAGCACATCAATATTGCCGCCCTTTTCGGCGATTTCAATAAACGCCGGGCGCGGAATATTACCCATGGTACCCACCAGCCAGATCACATACAGCACCAGCGCCATCAGGGTGCCTAATAACAGGCAGCGGCGAATGGTTAACGGATCTTTGCCGTAATATTTCATCAGGCTGGGGACGTTGCCGTGATAGCCGAACGAGGCCAGGCAGAACGGCAGCGTCATCAACACATAGGGCAGATACTGCGGAGCGACTTCCGCTTCATTCAGCAGTATGGCAGGCTGAACGTGCCACAGCAGACCACCAAATGTCATAAAGAAGGTAAGGATTTTTGCGCCCAGTACGATGGTGGTCATGCGACTCACCGCCCGGGTGCTCAGCCAGACGATAAACGCCACCGCTAAGGCAAATAACAATCCTCCCAGCCTGGCCGGGAAATCAATATTCATTTGCGAGAATGTATGATGGATAACCGACCCGCTGGCAGAGATATAGGCGTAGGTTAGTATATACAGCACAAACGCAACGGTAACACCGTTAATAATATTCCAGTGTTTTCCTAACAGATCTTTGGTAATGGTGTCGAAACTCGCACCGATGTGGTAATTAAGATTGGCTTCCAGGATCATTAATCCGGAATGCAGCATACAAAACCAGGTAAAAACCAATGCCAGTAGTGACCAAAAAAACCAGGCGCCGGACATGACTACCGGCAATGAAAACATGCCTGCGCCAATAATGGTTCCGCCAATAATCATCGCTCCGCCAATTAACGACGGAGTACTATTTGTAACCGATAATGTAGCCATGGTGCGTTTTCCTCGCGAGGCTAAATACACGTCATCATTCACGCCGCTTCTGCGATATCAGCAGCGCGAATGATTTTGGGTATTAATTTATCCTGGGAACAAATATAGGGCGCTCCTGTTGCGGGAGCGCCCGTTTAAATTATTTAACCGGTTTCAGGCGAGCGACAAAGTGACGCAGCACCGGCGGCTCGTAAGTGAAGGTTAATCCTTTGATGGTGGATGCGCGCGCTTTCACGGCAATTAACGCATCAGCGATGTAGTCCATATGGTCATTGGTATAGACGCGGCGCGGAATGGTCAGGCGCAGCAGCTCCATTGGCGACGGTTTCTGCTCGCCCGTTGCCGGGTCGCGTCCCAGCAACAGCGAACCAATCTCGACGCTACGAATGCCCGCTTCAAGATACAGCTCGTTATTCAGCGCATGCGCCGGGAACTGTTGCGCCGGAATATGCGGCAACAGCAGTTTGGCGTCAACAAACACTGCGTGGCCGCCGGTCGGGTACTGGATTGGGATACCGCCTTCACGCAGGCGCTCGCCCAGATATTCCACCTGGTTAATGCGGTACGCCAGGAAGTCTTCGTTGGTGCCCTCTTCCAGGCCAATCGCCAGCGCTTCCATATCGCGCCCGGCCAGGCCGCCGTAGGTCACGAAGCCTTCCATCGGTACGCAGCGGATACGCACTTCGTTAAACAGATCTTCGTCATCGCGGAAGCAGCACAGGCCGCCAATGTTCACCAGTGGATCTTTCTTCGCCGACATGGTCAGCATGTCGCCGTACTGGTACATCTCGCGCACGATCTCTTTGACGGTTTTATTGGCGTAGCCTTGTTCACGCTGCTTGATAAACCAGGCGTTTTCGCAGAAGCGCGCGGAGTCGATCACCACCGGAATATTGTGTTGTTTAGCGATTTCATAGACTTCGCGCATATTCGCCAGCGACACGGGTTGCCCGCCGGAACTGTTGCAGGTGACGGTGGTAATAATTGCCGCCACGTTCTGCGCGCCGTGTTCCGCAATAGTCGCTTTGAGCTGCGGAATATCAAAGTTGCCTTTCCAGTCGTACCAGGAGGTGGTGTCGAACGCTTTCGGCGTCACCACGTTAATCGCTTTCGCGCCGTTTAGCTCCACGTGCGCGGCGGTGGTATCAAAGTGGAAGTTAGAGATAAACACCGGGCGTTTGGACTTGCAGCGCGCAATCAGGCTCGGGAACAGGATCTGCTCCGCGCCACGGCCCTGATGGGTTGGGATAGTGTAGGGATAGCCGATGATCTCCTGCACTTTTTCGCACAGATGGAAGTAGTTGCGTGAACCGGCGTAGGCTTCGTCGCCCATCATCAGGCCCGCCCACTGGCGATCGCTCATGGCCCCGGTGCCGGAGTCGGTCAGCAGGTCGATATAAACATCTTCGCTTTTCAACAGGAACGGGTTATACCCCGCCTCTTCCAGCGCTTTAACGCGATCGTCAAAGGTGGTCATGCGGATGTTTTCAACCATTTTAATGCGGAACGGCTCAGGAATGCGTTTCATAATATTTTCTCCAAAAGATTACCCTGCTGCGCGGAGAATATTTATGGCGGATTAAGGCACAATAAATACCGTCCAAACGCAGTGTTTAGATTGAGTTTTTTATAAGGGAATAACCGGAGAATTAACGTGGGAAATCGTTGGAGATGCGCGGGTCGAGATTATACCAGGCGTTTAAGCCACCTTTCGCTATGAGGCGATAACACGCGGTGTGTTTCATTACATCGTCCTCTGTCGGGTTAAAAGGAAACATAAAGATAACCGGCTTTAAAAATTTGTCCGTGATTAAATGCACAAATTAACGATTGGTTATAAAGCGTATTGAATTATATTACTTTACGTAAAGTATTCATTAACGGCTGTCGTTATATAATATATTTTGTCCAACTGTCATTATGACCCTGCGGGGTAGAACGCTATTTCTTGCGATACTTCTCGGGGATTTCCGGCACCGGCGTACGATCGTCAATTAAGTGGTGAAGGGTCAGAATCGGGTGGCGCCATAACATTTTCGGCCCCGCCCAACGCATAATTTGCTTCATCTCTTCCCGTTTGGCGGGTTGATAACAGTGGATCGGGCACTGACGGCAGGCGGGTTTGTTGTCACCAAAGACGCATTTATCGAGGCGCTTCATGGCATAGTCATACAGCGCCTGATAGTGGGCGGGCTCCGCCAGCGCCTGCGGGCTTTTGCGCTGGTACAGCGCAATCATTTTCTTGATAGTGAGCTTTTCACGATCGAGGCGCGCGCCCATGATCTTCTCCTGTCAGTTGTTGCTTTTCGTCTGCACCACCTGGCCAAACCCTTTGCCATCCAGTTCTGCATCCGGCGCGGCGAAAAAGTCGATGTTGAAATAGGTGTCCGGCGTCAGCAACTCAATGCGATGCCAGTATTGCGGCGGGCTCACGCCAAACTGCCCTTCATGAATGATGACTTCAATTTCCGGCGTCTGGTCGTGCTCGCTTTTAAAACCGATATATTTTACCGCACCACGCATGACGGAAAGGCGACCATAGACATCTTTTTTGGTGTTGTGATGGGTTAACAGCGCCTGAGGAACCGTAGCGCTATCAAAGAAAGCGGTAGAACGCGTGTGTTTATATTGTGCAGGAATGCGATGAGCCATAAGTCATACCTCAAAAGTTACGTTATTTAACGTTGCTCTGCATCTTGCATGCCAAAAATAAAAATCAATAAGATCAAATAACTAAAAAAGTAAAATAAGAAAGAATGTCATTTTAATAGTATCGATTTGACTATTTATAGTCTGAATGACTATCGCGCAGGTCACACAGTATTGCGCCAGATTAACCTGGCGCAGGTGGCAGGTCATTAATCATGATAATTATTCGAGCGGGGTGACGCCTTTCTTAAGCAAAATATTGCCGTACTTCGCGCACTCACGTGTCACCACGATGGCATACGCCTTGCGGGCCCGGTCATAAAACGCGTAACGATCGATACGCTCAATTTCCGGCCCCGGCTGGCCGTTGAACAGCGCCTGGCGATAGCGGGCTTCTACGGCGGGATCGCATTGGTCGCCGTTAACCGGCGCCATCATCACCAACGGCGGCGCGTAGCTGTCGAGCTCAAACAGCGGGATCACGGCGGCCAGTAGTTCGCTCACCGTCGAGCCGTCGGCGCGCAGCGTCTGCGGCCCGAGGCTGTGGGCGGGGAAATGGGCATCGGCAAAAATAATCTCATCGCCATGGCCCATTTCCGCCAGCACTTTCAGCAGATCCGGAGAAATTAACGGCGAGATGGTTTTTAGCATGGTTTGCTCCTTAAGGTTTTCCACAGATCGCGCTGTTCGCCGGGCCAGAGGGTGCGATAACGCCATTCAAGGCTGGCGCGCGCCGCATCCGCACTGGCGAATTCGCCGCAGCCCGCCCAGGCGTACAGCGCCGCGCCCACGACCGTAGTTTCCGCTTCACTGAGTATTTTAATCGGCAGATCGAGAATATCGGCTTTCATTTGGTTCCACAGCATATTGCGACTGCCGCCACCCACCAGCAACAGCTCCCGCGCGCGAAACCCGCCAAGGGTTTCCAGCACCTGTAAATTGTTTTTCAACTGCCAGGTGAGATTCTCCAGCGCCGCCCGGTAAAAATGACCGCGAGTGGTATTCAGGGTTACGCCGCGCCAGCCGGAGTCGCTACCCTCCAGCAGATTGCCCTGCATGGTCACGCCCTGCGCGCCGGGAGGCAGAGCCGCCGCCTCCGCCATCATCTGCTGATACACCGCCGCGCCCTCTGCTTGCGGCCACCAGCTTTTCCGCACCCATTCCAGCACACCCGACGCCAGCCACTGTAGGCCGGGGTTAAACCATGCCGGATGGCTGTCCAGTTCGCAGGTAGATCCCGGGTATTGCGGGAGCAAGTTGGTATTAATTTGCGCGCTGCGCACCATCAGGATTTCCCAGGTGCCGGATGACAGCACCGGTTCGCCCAGCCCCGCGCCGGAGCCAAACAGCGCGAACTGCGTATCGTGCCCGGCAGAAATAACCGGAATACCGGGGCGGATGCCGAGAAAATTCGCCATCTGCGGGCGTAATTCCCCCACGATATCCCCCGGCGCGACCTGGCGCGGGAACAACCGCGCCGGGATACCCGCCCGCGATAATATCACGTCGCTAAACGCGCCGGTATGCAGATCCATCAGCTGACTGGTGCCCGCCATGGTGCGATCGGTGGTGAATTCACCGGTCAGACGTTGGTTAATCAACGAGGAGATAAATAGCCAGGCATGGGCGTTTTCCAGCGCCAGCGGCTGGTTGAGCTTCAGCCAGAGCAGCTTATAGAGCGTATTAAAACTGAACTGCCCGATGCCGGAAATTTGCTGGAGGGTTTGCGGGTCAATCATGCGCGCAATGTCATGCATGATCGGCACGGTGCGCGGGCATTTCCAGCTGATGATCGGATACAGCAGCGCGCCTTTGTCATCGGTTAACGCGCCGTCCACGCCAAAGGTGGTCACGGTCATCGCGCGCAGATTCAGTCTGTCCAGTTGCGGCGCGATTTGCTGGCAGCATTGCTGAAATCGCTGAAGAATATGATCGAGGGACCAGTTATGCCAGGCGTGATCTTCGGCGGCGGGCTCGCTGGCGTTGGCAACCACGCCCCTGGCCAGCATGTGTCCCCGCTTATCTATCGCAATTGCCCGCACGTTGGTGGCGCCACAGTCGAGCACCAGAACCGCGTCTTGCATCATCAACTCTCCTGAAAAAACGGGGCAACCCGCAGGCCGCCCCGTATTCGGTTAGCGTTTGTACAGAGGGCCGTAGTTCTGGCAGGCGCGATAATCCTGGCCTTCGCTGTCCATGCCGTGGGCGGCCCAGGCGGTGGGACGATAAATCGCCTCATCGTCTACGTTATGCATACAAACCGGAATGCGCAGCATTGATGCCAGGGTAATCAGGTCCGCGCCTACGTGCCCGACGGTCAATACACCGTGGTTAGCGCCCCAGTTCGCCATGACCGAATAAACGTCGCGGAACGGTCCGCTGCCGGTCACGCGCGGCGCAAACCAGGTGGTCGGCCAGGAGGAGTCGGTGCGTTTATCAAGCGTATCGTGAACGGCTTTCGGCAGCTCTACGCTCCAGCCTTCGGCGATTTGCAGCACGGGCCCAAGGCCTTTCACCAGATTGATGCGGCTCAGGGTGAACGGCACCCCGCCCAGGGTCAGGAAGCGCGACGAAAAACCGCCGCCGCGGAAATACTCGTGCACCGCCGTACACCATTCCGTGGCGGCCAGGCAGGCGTCGGCCTCCTGCTGGCTGATTTGCCAGTGCGGTTTCATGGTCGGCTTGCCGTTTTCATCCTGCTGACGACAGGTGCCATCCAGTGCCGCCGAACCCGAGTTAATCAGGTGGATGATGCCCTGCTGCGCATGGCCCGTCAGTTTATGTCCGGTCACGCGTTCAACCGCGTCGGCAGACCAGTAGGTGCGCACATCGGCAAACACCTGGGCGGTGCCGGTAAGCAGATGACCAAACAGCATCGAGACGCCGTTCAGGCTGTCGTTTTCCGTCGCCACGACAAAGGGCTGACGCACGCCGTTCCAGTCGAAAGAGCTGTTCAACAGCGCTTCGGCAGTGTCGCCATTCGGATATTGATCGGTCCAGTGGCGCTGCCCCTGGAAACCGGCGGCGATAGCGTTGTAACCCAGAGACTCTTCCACACGCCCCATTTCCGCCAGCTTGCGGTTGCCCTGCATCATGTCGCGGATGCAAATCGCCATCAGCAGGCTTTCGCGCAGGATCGCCCGGTTGGCCTGCTCATCGCGGCGGTATTGCTCGGCGTTTTTATCTTCACCAAAGCGGAAATGCTGGTCGGCCCAGCTCACCGCCAGCTCCAGCTCCTGCTCATCGTAGATCCGCTGATCGATGCGGCGGCGCAGCTCGGTCATATCCACCGCCTGCACCTTCATGCCGAGATAAGATTCAAAGAAGTTGTGATCGACAATCGAGCCGGCGATGCCCATCGATACGCCGCCCAGCGACAGATAGCTTTTGCCCTTCATGCTGGCCACCGCCAGCCCGGCACGGGCGAAGCGCAGCAGTTTTTCCTGCACGTCCTGCGGGATGGCGGTATCGCCCGCGTCCTGGACATCGTGACCGTATATCGAAAACGCCGGCAGCCCCTTCTGGTTGTGGGCCGCTAACGCCGCCGCCAGGTAAACCGCGCCCGGGCGTTCAGTGCCGTTGAATCCCCAAATCGCTTTCGGGCGCATCGGATCCATATCGATGGTTTCGCTGCCGTAGCACCAGCACGGCGTAACCGTAATGGTTAAGCCCACGTTTTGGGTACTGAACTTTTGGTCGCAGGCGGCAGATTCCGCCATGCCTGCAATGCAGGTATCCGCAATCACGCACTCCACGGTCGCGCCGCACGGATGGCGCAGTTGCTCCGCCAGCAGCTGCGCCGTGGCTTTCGCCATGTCCATGGTTTGCTGTTCTAAGGATTCGCGCACGCCCATTCTGCGGCCATCGATGACCGGGCGGATGCCGATTTTCGGTAGGGTAGTCATTGTTACTCCTCATATTTTTGAGATCGTTTTCAGGCCAGTACCCCAGCGCCGCAATACGCTTGCAGCACCAAAAGCCCAGAAAGAGGTAAAATTGCTAACTCGAAGTAGCATAGAGACCAAAAAGCAAAACGGACAATAACAATTGCGTTGAAGTGTGATGTTTTTCACGGACTAAAAATAATGATATTCATGTTTTGCGGGTGCCAACTGACAGCAGAATAAATAAAATTTTATTTATCAAATGGATACACAATAACCATTGCGCAGCGTCACAATTTGAGTTCAAAGTGTTTGTCGAATTTTTGGCCTTTGCATAGGGTTAAACACGCAAAAGCTACCTCGACGCAGCTAATTTTTAACTAAACGGGCTTTATGCCTGGGATAAACGATGCGGTGAATTTTCTTAGCCTGTGAATAATCGTTTTTTAATCCCAAACCGGCATCTGTCTTTCCCGCTTTCTCAGACAGCGAACACCTGATCAATTAAGGGAAAACGCCATGTCAGATCTATTTTTGCAGATGAATAACATTACCAAGCGTTTCCCCGGCGTGGTGGCGTTAAGTAATGTGGGGTTTACTTTACGGCGGGGCGAAGTACATGCCCTGCTGGGTGAGAACGGTGCCGGAAAATCCACGTTAATGAAAATTTTGTCCGGCGTGTACCAGCCGGATGAAGGGGAAATCCTGTTCGAAGGCCGGTCGGTTACATTTGCCAGCCCGCTGGAAGCGCAGCTACTCGGCATTACGATTATCCATCAGGAATTTAATTTATTCCCTGATTTAACCGTCGAAGAGAATATTTTTATTGGCCGGGAGTTTTGTAAAAAAAACAACCGCTGGCAGCTGGATGCCAAAACCCAGCGCCAGAAAGTACAAACTATTCTCGACACCCTGAATTTGAAAATTAAACCGGAAACCCGCGTGGCGGATTTAACGGTCGCGCAGCAGCAAATGGTGGAAATCGCCAAAGCCATTTCCGTTAACGCGAAAATACTGATTATGGATGAACCCACCGCCGCCCTGACGGAAAGCGAGATCGATAGCCTGTTTAACGTGACCCGCCTGCTGAAGCAACAGGGCACCGGCATCGTCTATATCTCGCACCGGCTGGAGGAACTGGCGCTGATTGCCGATCGCGCCACCGTGATGCGCGACGGGCAGTTCATCGGCACAGTGGATTACGAAACGGTACAAATCAGCGACTTAATCGCCATGATGGTGGGCCGCAAACTGGGCGACATCTATCCACGCAGGCCGCCGTTTACCGGGCGCGATGCGGTGCTGGAGGTGAAAAACCTCACGCGTAAAGACGTGCTGCACGATATTCATTTTTCGTTGTATCGCGGCGAAATTCTCGGGCTTTCCGGCCTGATGGGCGCCGGGCGTACCGAGCTTGCCAGGGCACTGTTTGGCGCCGATAAAATCGACGGCGGCGAAATCAAACTTCACGGCAAAGCGGTGGCCATTTCCAGTGTCCATCAGGCGATTGAACAGGGCATCGGCTATCTCACCGAGGACCGTAAAAAAGAGGGGCTGGCGCTGGGCTTATCGGTGGAGCTCAATATTATGCTCGGTAATTACCCTGAATATTCCGATGCATTCGGTATTGTCAAAGAGAAGCGCTGCCAGCAAACCAGCGAACAATTAGTCAACGCCTTACGGATTAAAACTCCGCATTTGCAACAACCTGCGCTGCATTTAAGCGGCGGCAATCAGCAAAAAATTATTATTGCCCGTTGGGTATGTAAAGACACCGATATTTTAATTTTTGATGAACCCACGCGCGGTATTGATGTGGGCGCAAAACTGGAAATTTATGAATTAATGAATCGCCTGGTGGCAAAGGGGAAATCCATCATCATGATCTCCTCGGAATTACCGGAAATCCTCGGCATGTGCGACCGCATATTAGTGATGCGCAATGGCCGTATTACCGGTGAGCTCGATAACGCGACCGCCACTCAAGAAAATATTATGAAATATGCGACGTTAGAGGATTAAATCATGACTGACTCATTAACGCCCTCCAGCCAGCCGGTGAAATCAGGGAAAATAAACAAAGCCCTGCTGATGCGCCTGGCACCCTTATTAAGCCTGGTTTTACTGGTGCTGTTTTTTAGCTTTAGCTCGCCGTTTTTCTTTAATACCGAAAATATTATGACCATCGCCCTGCAAACCTCGGTGATTGGCATTATGGCGATTGGCGTGACCTACGTCATTATCACCGCCGGGATCGATCTGTCGCTGGGGTCGGTGGTGGCGTTCTCCGGCGTGGTGGTGGGCCTGTGCGCGTCGTACAGCATGCCGCTGATAGTCTGCGTCATTGCCGGTATGGTGGCGGGCGGCCTGTGCGGCTGCGTCAACGGCCTGCTGGTCACGCGCGCGACCATCCCACCGTTTATCGCCACGCTGGGCCTGATGATGTCGGTGCGCGGCATCAACATGGTGATGACCGACGGGCGCGCCATTTACTTCTCTGATTACCCTACTTTCAAACTCCTGGCCCAGGGACGCCTGTTCGACATCCTCCCCTACCCGGTGTTCTACCTGGCGATTATCGCCGCCATTGCCGCCTGGATCCTCAAGAAGACGGTAATTGGCCGTTATGTCTACGCCGTGGGCAGTAATGAAGTGGCCGCGCATCTGTCAGGCATCAAAGTGCAGCGGGTGAAGATTTTTGTCTACGCCTTCTGCGGGCTGCTCACCGGGATCGCCGGGGTGATTCTGGCGTCGCGCCTTAATTCCGGGCAACCGACCGTCGGCGTGGGTTATGAGCTGGAAGCCATCGCCGCGGTGGTGATTGGCGGCACCAGCCTGATGGGCGGCGTGGGCACGATTGGCGGCACCATTATCGGCGCGTTCATTATGAGCGTACTGAAAAATGGCCTCAACCTGATGGGCGTCTCCCAGTTCTGGCAAATGGTCGCCATGGGCGTGGTGGTGGTGGCTGCGGTGTATCTCGACACGTTGCGCAAAAAAATGCGTTAGCGATCCGTTGTAGCGATGTGGATCTTCCCCTGTACCAAAACCTAATAAGAAACGGAGTCAGTCCTATGAAAACCAAGTATCTGTTGAGTGCGTTAGCCATGGCGGCGGTGCTTGCCAGCCCCGCATGGGCGAAAAACCTCACCCTGCCAGTGGTCAGCAAAGGTTATCAGCATGAGTTTTTCCAGACCGTGAAAATGGGCACCGAAGCCGCTGCCAAAGAGCTGGGGGTGAGCACCAGTTTTGTTGGCCCGGCGGATGAAACCCAAATCGCCGAGCAAATCCAGCTGCTGGAAAACACCATGGCGAAAAGACCGGACGGGATTTTACTCGCCGCGCTGGACGCCAACGCCCTGGCACCGCTGGTAGAGAGCGCCAACAGCCGCGGCATCAAAGTCGTCACTTTCGATTCCGGCGTTAACTCCGCTATTCCGGCGAGCTTCGTCGCCACCAATAACGTGAAAGCCGGGGCGCAGGCGGCGGACGCGCTGGCCGCCGCCATTGGCAACAAAGGCAAGGTCGGCGTGATCGCTCACGTGGCAGGCACCAGCTCGGCGATTGAACGCTCCGAAGGTTTCATCAAACAAATGAAAGAGAAGTACCCGGACATCACCGTTTTACCCGTACAGTACAGCGATGGCGACCCGCAAAAAGCGATGGATAAAACCACCGATATGGTGCAGGCCAACCCGGATTTAGCCGGGATCTACGCCACCAACGAAGGGGCGACGCTGGGCGTGGCAAACGCGGTTGACAGCCTCGGCATTAAAGGCAAAGTGAAAGTCATCGGCTTCGACAGCACCGAAGCGATTATCGGCTTTCTGCGTGCAGGCGTTTTGCAGGGATTTGTGGTACAGGATGCGTACCAAATCGGCTATCAGGGCATTAAAGCGCTGGATTACGCCATCAACGGCAAAGCGGTAGCGAAAGTGATCGATATCCCCGTTAAATATGTCAGCATGGACAACATTGACGATCCGGCGGTGGATAAATTGTTGCACCCGTTCGGTAAGAAAAAATAATCCCCCGGCCGTCACGCTATCGGTGCGTGGCGGCATTGAGTTCACAGGAGGCAGTCATGGCCCAAAACGGCTATTTCGTCGGTGTTGATGTCGGTTCCGCCAGCGTGCGCGCCGGATTGTATGATACCGCCGGTCAGCGTCTGGCGTTCGCCACGCGCCCTATCTCGCAGTTTCGTCACGGCGCGGAGCAGGTTGAACAGTCATCCCGCGAGATCTGGCAGCGTATCTGCGAGGTGGTCAACAGCGTGGTGCAGCAGGCCGATGTCGACTCCTCGGCCATTCGTTCTTTGGGTTTTGACGCCACCTGTTCGCTGGTGGCGATAGATGCGCAGGGCCAGGGAGTGTCGGTGGCGGAAGATGGCGATGCGGATCGCGACATCATTATGTGGATGGATCACCGTGCCGCAGAAGAAACCGCCGCCATCAACGCCACGGGCGATGACGCGCTGCGCTTTGTCGGTGGTGAAGTGAGCATCGAAATGGAACTGCCGAAAGTGCTGTGGCTGAAGCGCCACTTCCCGGAGCGCTACCAACAGACGGCGCGCTTTTTCGATCTGGCGGATTTCCTGGTGTGGAAAGCCACCGGCAATGATGTGGCCAGCCTCTGTACCCTGACCTGCAAATGGAACTACCTGGCCCACGAGCAACGCTTCAGCGCGTCAATGCTGGCGGCGGTGGATCTGGCCGATATTACCGATAAAATCCCTGCCCGTATTATTGACGTCGCCAGTCCTGCCGGGACCCTGAGCCCACAGGCGGCGCAGCAGCTTGGCCTGCATCAGGATGTGGTGGTGGCGAGTGGCATCATTGATGCCCACGCGGGCGGCCTGGCGCTGACCGGTCTCTCTCCCGAAGGGCAACTGGCGATAATCAGCGGCACCTCAAATTGCCATATGCTGGTCAATCAACAGCGTATCGAAACCCCGGGCGTCTGGGGGCCCTACTGGTCGGCAATGCTGCCGGGCTGGTGGCTGACCGAAGGAGGCCAGAGCGCCGCCGGAGCGCTCATCGACTGGACGCTGCAACAGCAGGGCGAAAGCGCAGGGCTGAAGCAGAAAGCCGAGGCGGAAAACCTGCATCCGGTGGCGCTGGTGAACCGTTGGGTAGAAGAACTGGAACGCCGGGAGCCTTTTCCGACGCGTCAGCTCCATGTGCTGTCCGATCACCACGGCAACCGTTCGCCCCGCGCCCGCCCGGATGCGCGCGGCAGCGTCACTGGCTTAACCCTTGAGCGCGGCGAGCCGGCGCTGGCGCGGCTTTATCTGGCGACGCTACAGGCTATCGCTTACGGTACGCGCCATATTATTGACGCCATGGAGCAATCCGGGCATCGCATCACCGGGATCGCCCTGTGCGGCGGCGCAACCCATAATCCGCTGTGGCTGCGGGAGTACGCCGATATCACCGGGCGCGAAATCCAGCTCATCAGTGAAGAAGATGCCGTCACGCTGGGTGCGGCAATTTGCGGCGCGGTTGCCTGTGGGGCCTGGCCGGATATTCCTGCCGCCTGCCGGGCGCTGGTACAAACCGGGGAGATTATTCGTCCACGCGCGCAAACCGCCGATTTCCACCAGCGCAAATACCAGGTGTACCTGGCGCTTTTCGATCAGCAGCAGCAGCTAAATAGCTTGATGAGCGTCTAATGGAAGTCGATGTGTTTGATTATAATAAGCCTTTATCAATGGTGTGGGACGAGGGCAGATGGCCAAAACCGTAGAACAGATTGCGACCGACCTGAATTTGTCAGTGACGACCGTCAGATTAGTGCTGGGCGGGAAAGCGGAGCAGTATCGCATCAGTTTAAAAACACAGGCCAGAATCAACGAATATGTCGAGCGTTATGGCTACACCATTAACCATTCCGCTCGCAGTTTGAAATTAAATAAAACCGATACCCTGGGATTGATTATCCCCTGTATTTCGAACGTATTTTTCGCCACCCTCGCCGAGAAACTCGAGCTGCGCTGCCGACGTTCGGGATACCAGTTGATGATCAGCTGTACCTATAACGATGTCGATTATGAAAATAAGCTGGTGAAAGCGTTAATCGCCCGCAATGTGGATGGCTTATTTATTGCGCCAGCCACACTGGAAAATCAGCAGCACCATTTGCGCCAGGTGAAAAAGCCGCTGGTGCTGCTGGACCGCGATTTTAAATTCACCGATAACGCGCTGGTGGAAAGTAATAACTTCGCCGGGGGCGTGACGCTTACCGATGCCATGCTCAACGCCCGCCATGCGCCGCTGTGGTTTTTAGTGGGCGACAAACAACTTCCCAGTATTCATGACCGCCTGGCCGGTTATTTACATGCCGTGGAACAGCACCAGCTGGCGTCGTCATGGGTAGCGGAAGATCCGGATAATACGCCGGAAGGCGGCGCGCAGATGATGAGAAACTTAATCGCCGAACACGGCGTGCCGAAGGCATTTATCGCCTCGTCGCTGCCGGTGCTGGAAGGGGCGATTAAAGAGCTGCGCGAACAGTGTGGCGGCATTCCGCCGGATATTAATATCGGCACCTTTGACGAACATCCGATGCTGGGATTTTTATCCAATAACGTCTGGTCAATGCAGCAGGATGAAGACAGCTGGGCGGAAAAAGCCTTCGATTTAATGCAGCAGGCGATTGACGGCACGCCGGTCAAACGCACTGAACAGGTGACGATGAAATTAATTAAGCGCCAATAATAATTTTAAAAAAACATCGCTGAATACACGTCAGGCAAAGCCGCTTTGGGCTTTGCCCGGCTCCCCATATCCAAATTTATGTTTTACCGATTCGGAGAAGAAAGATGGAACGTGAAAAGCTGGCCCGTGGAATTATTACTACCTGTCTTGAAATGACGCGTCTTGGATTAAACCAGGGCACGGCGGGAAATGTCAGCGTGCGCTATCGCGACGGCATGTTAATTACCCCCACCGGTATTCCCTATGAGAAATTAACCGAACAGAGCATTGTCTTTGTCGATGCCGAAGGCCGTCATGAAGAAGGCAAATTGCCCTCCAGCGAATGGCGCTTTCACCAGGTGGTGTACCAGACCCGCGCCGACGCCAATGCGGTGGTGCATAACCATGCGGTGAACTGCACGGCAGTGTCGATTTTAAATCGCCCGATCCCCGCCATTCACTACATGATCGCCGCAGCAGGCGGTAACTCGATCCCCTGCGCGCCCTACGCCACGTTCGGCACACGCAAACTCTCTGAATACGTGGCGGAGGCGATAAAAGATCGCAAAGCCACGCTGTTACAACACCACGGCTTGATTGCCTGCGAAGAGAATCTTGATAAAGCGCTGTGGCTGGCCCATGAGGTGGAAGTGCTGGCGCGACTTTATCTGACAACGTTAGCCATCGTTGATCCGGTCCCGGTACTGGATGATGAAGAAATCGCCATAGTGTTGGAGAAATTTAAAACCTATGGCCTGCGGGTCGAAGCGTAGCGAGCCCGGTAACAGGCAGACTTTATCAGGAGCAAACGTTATGGCTAACAGAATGATTCTTAATGAAACTTCATGGTTTGGACGTGGCGCGCTGAATGCGCTACCGGACGAAGTGAAGCGTCGGGATTATCACAAAGCGTTAATTGTCACCGACAATACCCTGGTCGCCTGCGGTCTGGCGGCGAAACTCACCGACAAGCTCGACAGCGCAGGTCTTGCATACCACATTTTTTCCGATGTGGTGCCCAATCCCACGATCAAGGTCGTGCAGCAGGGTCTGGCGGCGTTCCGCCAGAGCGGCGCGGATTACCTGATCGCGCTGGGCGGCGGCTCCCCGCAGGATACCTGCAAAGCCATCGGTATTATTATCGCTAACCCGGAATATGAGGATGTGCGCAGCCTGGAAGGCGTCGCCCCAACCCGCAATCCCAGTGTGCCGATTTTCGCTATCCCGACAACCGCCGGGACGGCCGCCGAAGTCACCATTAACTACGTGATCACCGACGAAGAAAACCGCCGCAAATTTGTCTGTGTCGATCCTCATGACATCCCGCTGGCGGCGTTTATTGACGCCGATATGATGGACGGTATGCCCGCCGCGCTGAAAGCCGCCACCGGCGTGGATGCGCTGACCCACGCCATCGAGGGCTATATCACCCGCGGCGCATGGGAGCTGACCGATACGCTGCATCTTAAAGCCATTGAAATTATTGGCCGCTCCCTGCGTCAGTCGGTAGCAGGCGAATCCGCCGCGGTGGAGGAGATGGCGCTCGGGCAATACATCGCCGGGATGGGTTTCTCAAACGTCGGTTTAGGGCTGGTACACGGCATGGCGCACCCGTTAGGCGCGTTTTACGATACGCCGCACGGCGTGGCGAACGCCATTCTGCTGCCACACGTGATGCGCTATAACGCCGATTATACCGGTGAGAAGTACCGTGATATTGCCCGGGCGATGGGTGTGGACGTCCAGGGCATGGATATTGCGCAGGCGCGGGAAGCGGCTATCGGCGCGGTGGAAGCGCTTAACCGCGATGTGGGTATTCCGGCCTCGCTGCGCGATGTCGGCGCCCGGGAAGAAGATGTGCCGGACCTGGCCCAGGCTGCGCTGGCCGATGTCTGCACCGGCGGCAACCCGCGTGAAGCCACGCTGGATGATATCGTCGCGCTCTACCACGGCGCATTCTGACACCCTAAGGCGGACCGCAGTCCGCCTTGTTATTTCCTGCGTTACGCGATTGCCCGCGCCGCGCCGTCAACGTGCTGACGCCGTACGGGCACACAGCAATGATTTTTCCATTGCGTAACCTTTTCCCCTGACCAGGGAGTCAAAAGTTTAACAACGATCCTGAGACTGACGTATCGAGCGCCGCGCGGCGGCGTTTTTCCTGCACCATCTGAGCGACGACATTTCTGTCCATCACCACCAGCGCTTTGGTCGGGCATACTTCAACGCAGGCGGGACCGAGATCGCGGGTATGACACAAATCGCATTTATTGGCCTGGGCGCGGGTATTCAGACCGTTGCTGAGCGCGTGGTCGTCGTGAATCATAACCTTTGTCACCACGTCCATGGTGCCGTAAGGGCACGCCACCACGCAGGTTTTGCAGCCAATACATTTTTGTTGATCGACATAGATGAAGTCGTTCCTGCGCGTGATAGCGGCATTCGGGCATACCGTCGCACAAGGCGCGTCCTCACACTGTCGGCAGATCACCGCCGTACTGACGCTAAAGCCTTTCACCACATGAATGCGCGGTGAAAACTGATACTGCGTTATCTGCGTGATATCGCCGTCCCCGTGTGCCATAACACAAGCTACTTCACACGTCCGGCAACCAATACATTTATTGGAATCCGCAAAGATGAACCGGTTCATCAGCTCACTCCTGAGTCTTCGTTATTGTTAACCGGACACTGCCGGTCCCTCACATTGCCAAAGCGAAAAGCAAACAGCGTGCCAGGCTGAAGTGTTTTTTTTATTCTTTAATATCAAATGGTTAATTTTCATCTCCGCCGAAGAGCATTCTCAATATGGGTTTTCGGCAGAAATGTCGAACAGATTTCGATAAAAAGCCTGGCAACCATGCGCCCTTCCCACGCACGCATCATTGAAATATATTTCCGTGACAAAACTGCTGATATTTAATACGGCATTTTTGTCTGATCGCGATGCGTCACGTAAATTAATGCCGCTGATTAACCGGATTAAGATAAATTACCCAGTAAGTGATCCCTACCAACACGCCACCGCCAATAATATTGCCAATCGTTACCGGTATTAAATTATTAATAATAAAATCATGCACAGTTAACGCAGGAAACTGTTCGGCACTCATTCCTGTTGAATGCCAGAATGCGTCCGGCGCAAAATAGCGAATAACAATACCCATCGGAATAAGAAAAAGATTGGCAATGCTGTGCTCAAATCCACTGGCAACAAACATAGCGACAGGAAATAACATTGCCACAACTTTATCCGTCAGCGAATGCCCGGAATAACTCATCCAGACCGCCAGACAGACCATGAGATTACATAATGTCCCCAGGCAAACCGCTTCAATAAACGTATGATGGAGCTTATGATCCGCCGTGGTGAGCACGCTCAATCCCCACTGCCCGCCGATGGCCATATACTGCCCGGCCCCCCAGATCAGCGCCACCAGAAACAGTGCGCCTGCCATATTGCCAAGATAAACAATGACCCAATTTACAATAAGTTGCCGCCAGGTAATCAAACCGCTTGCTTTCGCGACGACGGTCAATACTGTTGAGGTAAACAGGTCGGCTCCGCAAATCACGACCAGAATCAACCCCATGGCAAAACATAACCCGCCCGCCAGTTTTGTTAATCCGTTCGCCGGGCTGGCGGTAATCACCGTAATATAAAAAACAAAAGCCAGGCCAATGAAGACACCGGCGGTAATAGCCAGGAAAAAAGACAGGGATTTCTTTTTTGTTGCTTTATAACAACCGGCCTGTTCAGCTACCTTTGCCATTTCCGCAGGCAGACGCAAATCAAAAAAATTATTATCGCTCATGTTGATCACCATCATATCGGATTTAAAAGAGAGACAGCATCAACTGTCTTTATGCATAATCCGTACCATTCATTTCTCATTAACCTGAAGTTTTGAACTGCTTAGCAAATACGCGTGAAAACAAAGAAAATGAGAATAATTATCAGAGGTATGGCGGAATAACCTGACATGACACATTCAAAATAATGAGTCACAACGGTATAATTTTTTTAATGGTGAAATTTTAATGTCTTATTTCGCCTGACATCAGGGTGATGAATGTGACAATGGCCTCCGAAAACGTGAAGACCTCTTCTTCTGAGCAGGAAAGTATTCTGCGAATATCGCAATCGCTTTTTTTACAAAGCGATATTCCCGGTCTGCTACAGACACTGATCCGCCATCCGGCACTGACATATCCTCCTGCGGCGCTGGAACTCCAGTTACCGCATGTCCGCTGGCACTGTAACGCGCAGGGTAACGTCGCAAAGCAGGACAATCTGTTTTCGACTCCCCACGACGAGCCTAAAGACGCCTTTATTCAACCGCTCAACGGGAATGGCGCGCTGTTGGGTCGCTTGCTGTTTATTCCCCCGGCGCAGAAACCCTTTAGCGATAGCGCAAAGCGCTGGCTCAGCCAGCTATGCCCGCCTGTTGCCGCTCTTTTGCAGCATCTGTTGGCCCAGGAGGCATTGCAGAATGAGTGTCGGCAATTGCGTGACGAACGCGATCACTTTCGTATTCTGGTGGATACCACTAACTCGGTGATCTCTCATCTGGATATGCACGCGCTGGTGTCGGAAGTGTCCAAAGAGATTCACCGTTTTTTCGGCATTGATTACATTGGCATGGCGCTACTGGACGCCGATTCGCGCCATGCGCGCTTCGATCTCTACTCGACCTGGTATGTGCCAGGCGCCCCGCTGGTGTGCGAGCGCGAATATATCGCTATGCAGGATACCTTGCTGGCACAAAGCGGCGCGCAGCCGCAGCTGTGCGTGATGCAATTAAATAGTGAGGATGAAAAGGTTCGTGAAGATGGCCTGCTTACCCGCGCGACCCGCAACGGGCTGAATAATGTCTGCCTGCTGCCGCTGCAATTTGGCCATGAGCCTCAGGGGGTACTGATGCTGGCCCACCGGAGCGGGGGGATGTTTCAGGGCAATCATCTTCATTTACTGCAACAGATCGCAGCGCGTATCAGCATCGCGGTGGATAACGCCAGCGCCTATAGCGTGATCAATCGTCTGAAAGAAACGCTGGAAATTGAAAACATCTGGCTTAACGAGCAGATCGGCAGCGAAGAGCATTTCAGTGAGATCATCTATCAAAGCCAGGCCATGAAAGAGGTGATCACCCAAATCGAGATGGTGGCGCAAAGCGATTGCACCGTCCTGATCCTCGGGGAAACCGGCACCGGCAAAGAGCTGGTGGCGCGGGCGATTCATAATCTCAGCCAGCGCAAAGGCCACCGGATGGTAAAAATGAACTGCGCCGCCATCCCCGCCACGCTGATTGAAAGCGATCTGTTTGGCCATGAAAAAGGCGCGTTTACTGGCGCCACCTCAACCCATATTGGCCGCTTTGAACGCGCGGAAGGCGGCTCACTGTTCCTGGATGAAGTGGGCGATATGCCGCTGGAGCTGCAACCGAAACTGCTGCGCGTGTTGCAGGAACGCGAAATCGAACGGCTCGGCAGCAACCGGGTGATCCCGGTGAACGTGCGGCTGATTGCCGCCACCAATCAGGATCTGCATCAAAAATCGCTGGATCGCGAATTCCGCAGCGATCTTTATTATCGGTTAAACGTGTTTCCGATCCTGATCCCGCCGCTGCGCGAACGCCCCGAAGATATTCCGTTACTGGCGAAGCACTTTACCCAAAAGATTTCCCGGCGGATGAACCGCAATATCGACAGCATTTCTGCCGAAGGGATGCGCCTGCTCAGCCAGTTGCCCTGGCCGGGTAACGTGCGCGAACTGGAAAACGTGATTGAGCGGGCAGTGATATTAAGCCAGGGCAATACGCTGCATTTACCGCTGGAAAAGCTGCGCCATTATCTTCCTGCCGAACCGCCTGCGCCGGTACGCGCGCCGCGCTCTACGCCAGCCATGATCACCCCGCCGGTGCCAGAGCATGACGACGCCGAGCGCGAGCGTATTATTCAGGTACTGCGGGAAACCAACGGGATTGTCGCTGGCCCGCGCGGCGCGGCGGCAAGGCTGGGGTTAAAGCGCAGCACGCTGTTATCACGGATGCAGAGGCTGGGGATATCGGCGCGGGAAATTTGAGTAAGAGACTTTTAAGACAATAATGCCGGGGAATATCCCCGGCAGACGACTCATCAAAGAAAAACTTATATTCCCTCAGATTCCTTTTCCACCACCAGCGCCTCAATCTCCTCCGGCCCCTGCCAGTTTTCCAGATGCTGATACAAGCGCTCTACCGCGTCATTCACCAATGGGGAAATGGGAAAATAAAACGCGACAATATCCGGCTGAATGCCGATAAATGTCACGTCCGGCACATCGTCCTTGAGGCTGTCGATCAGAAATGTCAGCGGCAGGGTGTGGGTGCTGACGATAAACATCTCGGCGATATCATTCGGGTCCACCACCCGAATTTCACCGGGGTTTAGCCCCATGTCGGTGGCATCCACCACCACCACTCGCGCCGGAGCCAGCGCGCGCACCTGATGAACAACGTTTTCCGGCGCCGTACCGCCATTAATGACTGTCCAGCCAGGGATCGGATCGCGCAGCATTTTCTCCCCGAGCATCGGCCCCGCGCCATCATCGCCCATCATGCTGTTGCCAACGGTTAACACCACGCCGTTGATTTCTGAAGGTTTCATGGTTTCCTCTTCACAATCAGATAGATGGCTGGCTCACGCACAATATCGCCCATCAGGCGGACCAGCGTGGCGCTCCAGTGGTTAAACGGCTCGGCAGCCGTATCGCGCAGCGGCGCAAGGGCGTTTGCCAGCAGCGAGGTATGGGTGGAATCGATGGTGATTTCGCCAAAGGTCAGCAGCCCCTGCAACTTGCGCCTGGCCTCCCCTTCCGGCAGCAGCGCCAGCCACTGTTGATACTGCGCCAGCGGGCAAACCAGTTCGGTTTTCAGGCAGTCGATCATCCCGACGTGATGCCCTATCGCCAGCGAGTAGTACATCACCTGCTGTGCTTCTTCCGGTACGTCGTCATCGCTGTCGACGAATTTCTGGCGCAGCGACCAGAACACCACTTCCGGCGGACGGGTGTTAGCCATGCTGCCCTCCCTGCTGTAACAGCCCGGCCAGACGCTGAACGATTTCCCGCAGTCGGGGATCGTTTTCTTCGCTCAGCCACTGGGATAAACGCGGCGCAACGTCACTCACCGATGCGCCATGCAGGCGTTTTAAAAACTCATCGCTGATCAACCGCCCCTGCCAGTAGCCGCCCATGCGCCGGGCTTCGCGTTCAATCATGACGCGAGTCGCCAGCGGCACTTCCGGCAGGATCAGCGCCGCTTTTTCACCGATGGCCTCAATATATTGTTCGCCCTTCAGTTTTTGATCGAGCAGCCCCAGCGCCACCGCAAAGCCGTACAGCGTGGCGGCAGGCGTCGGCGGGCAGCCGGGGATCCACACATCGATGGGCACGATTGATTCGCTGCCGCTCCACACGCAGTACAGGTCGTGGAATATTCCGCCGCCGCAGCCGCAGGCACCGTAAGAGATGCAGATTTTCGGGTCCGGCGCGGATTCATAAGCGCGTAGCGCCGGGACGCGCATCGCACGGGTCACCGCACCGGTAAACAGCAAAATATCGGCATGTCGCGGCGAAGCGACGACTTTGATGCCAAAGCGTTCGGCATCGAACAGCGGGGTAATCGCCGAGAAGATCTCAATTTCGCAGCCGTTGCAGCCGCCGCAGTCCACACGATAGACATAGGCGGAACGCTGAATATCCTTCAGCAGAGTGCTTTTTAGCTTCGCCGCCTGTTCATCCAGCTGGATTGGCTGGCTGACGTGATGATTCACCTTAATGTCTGGCAGGCTCATGATTTTTCTCCCACGGCAATCTGGCGCATACGCAGTGAACCGTTGGTACTCAGGTTGTATTTTTGACGACAGCTCGGGCAACGTTCGTATACGCCGCGCAGCGCCTCTACCGTGTGCGGATCGCCGCTGGACTGGGCCAGTAAGTCGAGTGTCAGCGCCAGCGCTTTTTTGGTGGTAAACGGCTGATGGCACTGTGGGCAACTGTGCAGCGTAAAGGCCGCCGTGGTGTAGAGATCGGCTTTATGGGTTACCGCCAGTTCAAACTCTTCCGACAGCACAATGGCGCGGGTCGGGCACACTTCTTCGCAGCGAGCGCAGAAAATGCAGCGGCCATAGAAAATCTGCCACACCCGCTCACCGGTAGTGGTGTTGGTTTCCATGGTTAACGCATTCGCCGGACAGGCCACCGTACAGGCACCGCAGGCGATGCACTGTTCGGCGTTATACACCGGTTTGCCGCGAAAACCCGGGCAGACATCCAGCGGTTTAAACGGGTACTTAACCGTGGCTTCGCCCGTTTTGAGGATGGTTTTAAACAGTTTCAGCATCGTTTAGTCCTCACTTGAGCGGCGACTGGGTGCGCGCAATCCCGTAACGTTCAATTTCCTGATACGGCACGGTTTTGACGCTGCGTTTACGCACATCCACCAGCGTGATGCGGTCAGTACAGGAGTAACAGGGGTCAAGGCTCCCGATAATCAGCGGCGCGTCGGAGACGGTATTGCCCTGTAGCATGTAGCGCAGCACCGGCCAGTTGGCGTAGGTGGCCGCGCGGCAGCGCCAGCGGTAGAGCTTCTGGTTATCCCCCAGCATGCTCCAGTGAATATCTTCGCCACGCGGCGCTTCGGTAAAGCCCAGCGCGAATTTATGCGGTTGATAGGTAAAGCCTTCGGTGAGAATGTCCCCTTCCGGCAGGTTATCCAGCGCGTATTCAATCATCGCCATCGAGTCGAACACTTCTTTCACCCGCACCATCACGCGGGAGAACACGTCGCCGCCGTCCATGGTGAACAGCGTTTTTGGCAGATTGCCATAATCGGCAAAGGGGTGGTCGAAACGCACGTCGCGGGCAAAGCCGCTGGCGCGGATCATCGGGCCCACCGGGCTGTGGTCGCGGGCGACTTTACGGTCCAGCACGCCGACGCCCACGGTACGCTGTTCAATATTCGGCGTACTGAGCAACATATCCACCAGATTCTGGAATTCAACGCGCATTTCGCGCACCAGTTTCAGGGTGTTAAGGCGCTGGGTTTTATTGATATCGCGGCGCACGCCGCCAATCAGGTTCATACCGTAGGTTTTACGCGCCCCGGTCAGCAATTCCGCCATGGTCATGGATTTTTCACGGATGCGGAAAAACTGCATAAAGCCGGTATCGAAGCCGACGAAGTGGCTGCTCAGGCCGATGTTCAGCAGGTGGCTGTGCAGCCGCTCCACTTCCAGCAAAATACTGCGGATGGTGTGGGCGCGCTGCGGCACATAAATTCCTAATGCGTTTTCCACGGAGGTGGCGTAGGCCACGCTGTGGGTAAAGCCGCAGATACCGCACACGCGGTCAGATAAGAACGTGACTTCGTTATAGCCCATGCGGGTTTCCGCCAGTTTCTCCATGCCGCGATGGACATAGAACAGGCGGTAATCGGCATCGACAATCTGTTCGCCATCGACGAACAGCCGGAAGTGGCCCGGTTCATCGGAGGTGATATGCAGCGGGCCAATCGGCACCACGCGAGTTTCTCCGGTGGCTTCGTTAACGAACGGATAGGTCTCTGTTTCCGTGGTCGGCGCCGGGCGCTGGCGATAATCCATGGTGTCCTTGCGCAGCGGGTAGAGATCGTCCGGCCAGTCGTCCGGCAGCACCAGACGGCGTTCGTCCGGCAGCCCCACCGGTTTCAGGCCGTACATATCGCGCACTTCGCGCTCGCCCCAGACCGCCGCCGGTACGCGCGGCGTCACGGACGGATACTCCTGGGTGATCGGGCTGACCAACGCCTTCACGGTGATCCAGCATTTCTCCTGGCCTTCCAGCGACAGCACGTAATACACCGCAAACTGGCCGTTGAGCGGGCGCTCGTCATTGCCGAACAGTACCGGCAGCCAGCCGTTCAACTGGTAATAAATAAACTCCACCACCTCCGGCAATGCATCGGTTTTAACCGTAATGGTGAGCTGGTCCGCCGTTTGC
This sequence comes from Atlantibacter sp. RC6, assembly GCF_014193285.1. Classification (GTDB taxonomy): domain Bacteria; phylum Pseudomonadota; class Gammaproteobacteria; order Enterobacterales; family Enterobacteriaceae; genus Atlantibacter. Next base: position 128,262 of record NZ_JACHZE010000009.1, on the reverse strand, counting down.
CATTCCTCATCCAGCACCGCCGCCGGGAACCGCTGGCGGATTTGCGCCAGGTAGCCCATGCCGCGCCTGGCGCTGTTTTGCATACTGTTGACGAAATTTTCGTAGCTCACATTACTTCTCCTGACGATGGGTGGTGGCGGTAATAGATGCGTCGTGGGTGGCCCACGGCCATGAATAGCGCTGTTGTGAATCGGGCTGATTCAGGACGATGGTGGACGCGCGCTCCAGCATGTACGTCACCGGTTTCGGGATGTGGGTGCCCATCACCAGCATCAGCACCAACAGGATCAGCAGCGGCAACGTGGTCAGAATGCCCAACTCCCCTTTCGCTACCGCCTGCGGCGCCTCGCCGAAGCACACTTTCGCGACCATGCGGATTAACCCGCCCAGCACGACCGTCAGCAACAGCAGCAGCACGATGGTGAGCCACAGATGTTCGCCCGCCAGCCCGGCGGTCACGGTCATAAACTCGCTGAGGAACACGTTAAACGGCGGCATCCCGCCGAGAGCCAGCGCGCCGCCTGCCAGCAGCACCGCGCTGAACGGCGCGACGCGCATCATGCCGCGCACCACGTCCAGATCGCGGGTGCCGTATTTCAACAGCAGGTTGCCGGAGCCGCAGAACAGCAGCGCTTTCGCCAGGCTATGGTTGAGGGTATGCAGCAGTCCGGCCAGCACGCCAAGCGGCCCGCCGATGCCGATCGCCACCGCGATAAGCCCCATGTTCTCCACGCTCGAATAGGCCAGCAGGCGCTTCACGTCGCGTTGCACCAGGATAAAGAACGCCGCCACCGCCACCGACAACATGCCAAAGACAATCAGCAGGGTATTGGGGAACTGCGGACCAATCGCCGCGCTGATCAGGATGTAGTAGCGCACGATGATCAGCAGTGCGCAGTTGAGCAGCACCGCCGAGAGCAGCGCACTGGTGGGGCTGGGCGCCTCACTGTGCGCGTCCGGCAACCAGGCGTGCATCGGGAAAATCCCCATCTTGGTGCCAAAGCCGATCAACACGAACACAAACGCCAGGTGCATCAGCGTCGGGTCCAGCAAATCCGGGTGTTTCATCACTTCGGTCCAGAAAATGGCATCGCCCGGATTTGGCAACATGCCCGCCGCGTTGGAGTACACCAGCACCGTACCGTAGAGGCCGAACGCCACCCCGACGGTACAAATGATGATGTATTTCCAGGCCGCCTCCAGCGATGAACGCTGGCCGTACAGCCCCACCAGGAAGGTCGAGCTCAGGGTGGTGGCTTCGATGGCCGCCCACATCAGGATCAGGTTATTACTGGTCACCACCAGCAGCATGGTGAAGATAAACAGGTGGAAGAAACCGTAGTAGTTGCACAGGCTCTTCACGCTCAGTTCGCCGCTGTGGACCTCATGGTTCATATACCCGATGGAGTAGAGGCCGGTTAAGAACCCCACCACGCCCAGCAGCCCAAGGAACAGGCCGCTCAGGCTGTCGAGATGCAGCCACTGGTGCGCCGCCAGCAAATCCTGGTGTTCATACACCAGCGCCACGCCCCACAGACTGACGCCCAGCAGCGCGGTGATGGCAGCGGCATGCAGTGCCGTCACCACGCCGCGCGCACCGTCGCCGAGTAACCGGCAGGCGAACGCCAGTAGCGCGGCCACCAGCGGTATGCCCAGCAGCCAGAAAAACATCGTACTGTCATTCATCTGCTTACCCCTTCAGCGCCGTCAGTTGATCAACATTGAGCGTGTTGAGCGTGTGATAAATTTTGCGCGCCAACACCGCCATCACGATCACGGCAAATATCGCGTCCGTGGCGATCCCGATTTCCACCAGTTCCGGCGCGCGGTTCGCCAGCAGCGCCAGCGTCAGGTGAGAGCCGTTTTCCATCAGGCAGTAGCCGAATACCTGTTTAAGGATGTTGCGTTGGGTGACGATGCACAGCAGCCCCAGCAGGAAGTGGCCCAGCGATACCGCCAGCGCCGGTTTCAGCTCCGTCACCAGCGGCACCTGGACGGGTTCCACTACGAACCAGGCCAACAGCACGATGACGGCGGCGGCCACCATCAGCAGCGCCGGGCTGATAATGCCGGCATTGGCGCTGGGATCGGAGAGTTTGCGAAACGCGTAGCCCATGATCAGCGGCACCATCACCACCTTGGTGATAAAGGCGCTGATCGACCAGGAAAGCAGCTCATGGGCGTTGAGGGTTTCCGCGAGGGTGATAAAAATGCCCACCAGCATCAGTGATTGCAGCGCGTAGAACCCGCACGCAGCGGCAGGACGTTTGACGCCAATCACCAGCAGCGAGGTGATCATCATCACCCCCGCAAGGTTATTGACGATAAGTGTTCCGGTCATGTTCGACTCCCTTATCCCAACCAGGCGACAGCAATGACGCTGGAGCACAGCGACATCACCACCAGGACAATCAGCACCACCCGCATCGCAACCGACACAGGCGAGGCATCCGCCACCGCCTCGCTCGGTTCGCCGGGGACCACACGCCCAAACCAGTAAAGCAGCCAGGCGAAGCTTGCTACCGATTCAACCAGCAGCAGCACCATCAGCGGGGTCATGACCCAATAGTCGCTGGAGAGCGCAAAACCGACGGCAAACAGCGGGAACTTGCTGAAGAAACCGTTGAACGGCGGCACACCGGCAATGGCCAGCGCCGCCACGCAGAAGCCAACGCCCAGCAATGGCATCGTGCGCATCAACCCTTTCAGCTTCGGCAACATACGGGTGCCGCAGCTGTAGCTGAGCGCGCCCGCCACCAGGAAGAACAAGCTCTTGGCGAAGGCGTGGTTGAAGATGTAGGCGATACCGCCGTTGAAGGCCTCTTTCGAGCCGAACACCGCCATCGACAGGGCGAAGAAAATCCAGCCCAGTTGAGTGATTGTCGACCAGGCAAGCAGGCGCTTCATGTCTTTCTGCGGCAGGTACATCATGAAGCCGTAGACGATGGTGAGGCTCGCCATGCCCATGCCGATCCAGCCGATGACGTGCGGCACCTGGTCAGCGGAGAGAATGGCGCGGGCAAAAATGTACACGCCCACTTTCACCATCGACGCGGCATGCAGGTAAGCACTCACCGGGGTGGGCGCTTCCATGGCGTCCGGCAGCCAGGCCTGCAACGGCAGTTGCGCCGATTTACCCCAGGCCGCAAACAGAATGCCGCCGAACACGATCAGGCTGGCCGGGCCATCCAGCTCCGCCAGCGCGCTCAGCGCGAAGGTGCCGGTTTGCAGGAACAGCGTCGCCGCCGCCAGATACAGGCCGATGGACGCCACATGGGTGATCAGCAACGCTTTCATGGCGGAGCGCTGGGATTTCGCGCTCTGGTAGTAGCCGATCAGGCCCCAGGAACAGCCGCCGGTGATTTCGAAAAACAGCAGTTGCCCGAGGATAGTGGATGACAGCACCAGCCCGGCCATCGCGCCGATAAACACCAGCAGCAGCGCATAGTAGCGGTTGGTGCCGTCGTGCGGATGTTCGCGGTTGCCTTTGGTCAGATAGCCGGTGGAGTAAAGGCTGACCAGGAAGCCTAAAAACACCACCGCGAAGACAATCAGTGTGCTGACGCGATCGAGGGTGAAGCCAAACAGCGCCACGTCGCCGTACTGAACCAGCGACAGCGTGGTGGCCTCCATGCCGCCCAGATAAAACAGCCACGCCAGTTGAACCGTGCCCAGCGTCGCCAGCAGCGCAATGAGAGTGCACAACCACGGCGCGTAACGCTGCGGCAGGCAGGCCGTGAGCAGCGCCCCGATAAAAGGGATCAGCAGGGTCGCAAGTGCGATAGTTTCCATAATGGTTTCCCTGGCTCCTTACAGACCGGTTAAGTAAAAGACGAAGGCCAGCGTCGCAACGCCGAAGCCCAGCCAGGTGACGCGGTGGGTTAGCAAGAAGCGTCCACGCGCCAGGCTGTTCTCAATCAGCCCTGCCAGCACGAACACCACCAGCAGCTTGATGCAGGTGGCGAGCACCGCCCACATCAACGCTGGCGGGGTAAATTCCGCCGCTTTGCCGAACGGGATAAACACCGCCAGGAACAGCTGCGCCACCACCACCTGCTTCAGGCCCAGCCCCCATTTCACCAGCGCGAAACCGGAACCGGAGTACTCGGTCAGCGGCCCTTCCTGCAACTCCTGCTCCGCTTCCGCGAGGTCAAACGGCAGTTTGCCCATCTCGATAAAGCAGACGAAGGCGCAGGCGATAAACGCCAGCAGCGTGGCGGTGGGCGAGGTCCAGCCCTGCGCCAGAGTGGCGCTGATGGTGCCGATGTTGGTGGAGCCGGCGATCAGCGCCACCACCAGCAGCGCCAGAATCAGCGTCGGCTCGACTAAAATGCCGATGACCAGTTCGCGGCTGGCCCCTATCCCGGCGAAAGTACTGCCGGTATCCAGCCCGGAGAGCGAGAAGAAAAAGCGGAACAGCGCGAACAGGTACAGCAGCGTGATCAAATCCCCTGCCCCGCCGAACGGCGACATCAGGGTGAAAATCGGTAAGGTCATCGCCACCAGCAGCATCGAACCCAGCAGCACATAAGGCATGATGCGGAACATCGCGCCTGATTGCGCCGGCGCCACTTCCTGGCGTTTGAGTAATTTGGCGATATCGCGATAGTCCTGCCAGATGCCAGGCCCCTGACGCGAATGCATCCGGGCGCGGATCTGGCGGGAGATCCCGGTGAGTAACGGGGTAACCCCCAGCATAATCAGGGCCTGAACCAGCGCGAACAGCCCCATGGTCAGCGTCGGTGTGTGTTGCGTTAACATGCGCTCCCTCCTCAGACCGCGGTGATCACGAGTAAAACGACCAGCGCCGCCACGACGTACAGGCAGTAGAGACGGAAATCCCCACCCTGAAGTCGCTGTATCCCGCTGCCCACAGACTGGGTCAGACGGACCAACGGATAGATAATTTTTTCATCCCAGAACGGCTCGACGCGGGTGGCGCCTGCGGTGGTTTTCTCCAATGCGCGACCCAGCCCGGCAGACGGATCGAGCTGACGGCGCAGTTTGTACAGCGAGGAGAACATCACGCGCAGCGGCTGGGTGAAGCTGCCAGCGGACGCCGACATCGCCTCTTCCCAGGCATAACCACAGGCCCACGGCTCGCCGCGACGACGGAAGCCTTGTTGCCCGCGGCGGTTAGAGAGATAAATCATCAGAGGGATTAGCGGCAGGGCCAGCAGCAGAATGAACATCACCGCCGGCGAGAGCATCGCCTGATGGGCCACCCCCGGCACCAGCAGCGCCCCTTCGCTCACCGTGACGGCGGGCGTTTGCACCAGCCCGGCGGCGATGTTTGCGATAACCGGCGCGATCCACGGCGCGCCAACACCCAGCACCACACAAAGTAGCGCCAGCAACAGCATGGCGGCGGTCATCGGCCACGGCACTTCACGCGCCTGGGCTGCTTTCTCGCTGCGCGCGCCGCCGCAGAAGCTGATGCCATACACCTTCACGAAGCACATCGCCGCCAGCGCGCCGGTGATCGCCAGCATCACCATAGCGATGGGGCCGCTCAGTTTCATGATAAAGCTGCCGTCGCGGCTCATGGTGAACAGCGACTGATAGGTGTACCACTCGCTGATAAACCCGTTGAGCGGCGGCAGTGCGGAAATCGCCATACAGCCGATGAGAAACGCCAGGCCGGTCAGCGGCATCAGCTTGCCTAAGCCGCCCATTTTTTCCATATCCCGGGTATGAACCCGGTAGATAATCGCCCCCGCGCCGAGAAACAGCAGCCCTTTAAACACCGCATGGTTCACCAGATGGTAGAGCGCGCCGAGAATGCCCAACGTCGCCAGCACCGGATGGCCGGTGGCGATACCCACCATGCCGACGCCGACGCCCATCAAAATGATCCCGATGTTTTCCACGGTATGCCAGGCCAGCAGGCGCTTAATGTCATGTTCCGCCAGCGCATACAGCACGCCCAGCACTGCCGAAACTGCGCCGAACGCCAGCACCACGATCCCCCACCACAGCTGAGTGGCGAGCAGATCAATGCCGACTTTGATGATCCCGAAGATACCGATTTTCACCATCACGCCCGACATTAATGCCGACGCATGAGACGGCGCGGCGGGGTGCGCACGGGGTAGCCAGCTATGCAGCGGCAACATCCCGGCTTTCGCCCCAAAGCCCAGAAACGCCAGCAGGAACACCACAGAGGCGCTGCCCGGCGAGAGTTGCAGAGCGCGGAAGCTGGCAAAATCAAGGCTGCCGCTCTCCCGCCACAGCAGGAAAAACGCCATCATGATCAGCACCGACCCGGCGTGGGCGATAAAAAAGTACAGCAGCCCGGCGCTGACCGATTCTTCATCCTGCTCGGCGATAACCAGGAACCATGACGCCAGCGACATCATTTCAAACAGGATGATGAAGTAGAACGCGTTATCCATCACCACCAGACCGACCATCGAGGCGATAAACAGGTTCATAAAGAACCCCATGCCCCACGCGCCGCGCCCGCGGTATTCCTGAACGTAGGAGAGCGAGTACAGCGAACACACCACTACCAGCAGGGAAATCACCAGCAGCATAAAGGCGGCCAGGCCATCGAGACGCACGCTGAAGGCGGCAAACGGAAACAGGCCCTGGGTAGCGAATGTCACCGCGTCGCCGCCCATCACCACCGGCCACGCGGCGGCAATACCCAGAATGCCGCCGATCATGGCGCCCGCGCCGGCGACATAAATCGCAACCGTCTCTGCATGGCGTAGCAGCAGAGACGCGCAGCCGCTTGCGACGTAAAACACGGTGGCCCATAAAAGAAGCTGAAGAGGATCCATCATAATTTCTGCTCCTGAGAAGCGGTGGGAAACAGGTTCAGTTCCGGCGGCAGACTGCTCATCGCCGCCAGACGCCGCGCTTTTGCCTCCCGCGCGATGCCGCGTTCATCCACCAGTTTCAGCGCCGCCGTCGGGCATGACCTCACGCAGGCCGGGCCTTCCGCACGGAAATCGCATAAGTCGCACTTCACCGCCACGCTGCGCACCCCGGCGTTCCAGGCAAGGAATGGATTCATGCTGGCAGGGCTTTCTGGCACATCGGCCAGCAGATTCGCCGGGACGTAGTTTTCGAATTGCGAGGGGATAGACAGCGGGCGGCTGCCCGATGGCGTAATGGCCCCAAAAGGACAGGCCAGGCCGCATAACTTACAGCCGATGCACAGGCTTTCGTTAAGTACGATGGCGTCGTTTTCATGCGTGATGGCGTTCACCGGGCACACCCTGGCGCAGGGGGCATCCTCGCAGTGACGGCAAAGCATGGGGGCGGTCTGCTCGTCAACGCGGGTGACGGTCAGACGTGGATGCGATTGTAATCCCTGAGCCTTATGGACCTCCGAACAGGCAGCCATACAGGTATTGCATCCGATACATAGCTGTGGCTCCGCAATCACGAAGCGATTCATCGCTGTACCCTCCAGAATCATATGAATAACAGCGAGTCGATACCGTCGGCATTGCCCACTGCTGGTCTAGTCAGCAGGCTTTAAGCAGGAAGTATGCCAGTTTAAATATTTTCTTTAATTTTTTTATAAATCAAATAGTTAATTAAAAATTAACGCTATAAAAAGAAGATGTCGATCGGTGTGAAATGCCGAGTCGGCATTTGTGTCGACACGGTTTATCCTGGGATTTGCGTTAAAGAGAAAACGTGCCGGGCTGGCGGCACGTTGCAATGGCGGGGTTAATCGTGGTGGTGATGAGGATGCGCTTCGTCGTGCTCAACCGGCACAACAATGACCTGGCCATGACGCACGCCGCGCTCGGTAATCACCTTATCGGCGAACGTGCGTACCTGCTGGGTTTCCCCTTTCAACAACGACACTTCAAGGCAACTGCCGTGGTCAAGATGCACATGCAGGCTGGTGAGCGACAGGTCGTGATGGTCATGGAAAGTGCGCGTTAACCGGCGCGACAATTCGCGGGCCTCGTGATCGTAAATATAAAACAGCGCCGCGATGCACGGGCCGCTGGCGCTACTGGCGGCGGCATCCTGCAACCCGGCGCGCACCAAATCGCGCACCGCTTCGGAGCGGTTCTGATAGCCGCGGGTCTGGATTAACGCATCCACTTCAGCCAGTAAATCATCGTCAAGTGACAGGGTTACACGTTGCATAATTCAATCCCAAACAGAGTGTTGTGGGCAGTATGCCATGTGCCGGGATGATGAACATTGACGTCGCGCGGTTTGCGGGATTGGCAACGATTCGATCTGAAAAAGGGCTGCCAGCAAATACTGGCAGCCCTGTTAAAAGGCGCTTTCGATATGCATGCCCACACCAGCCTGAAAAGGCGGGGTTTCCCCCGCCTCCAGGTGCTACTTACCAGGTTCGTAAGCCAGTAACGCAGCGACCTCCCTGCTTCCGTCTTTCACCCTCAGTTCGCAGAGCGAACTGCGCGTCAGATATGTGAATATTAACAGTGTTAAACACACCATAAATACACACCAGATCAGGGTGTTTCGCGGCAGTTTCATGCTTTCTTCTCCTTGTCTTGCGACAGGTAAGAGGCTATTCTGATGTTGTTCATGCATCAGAGGTAGCCTCGTTGGTTAATTGAAAAATTACCTTCGGGGCTTTCTTCTTTCTGCCGCACAACACCACTTCACTACCCTGCGTTAATGAGGCAAAAAGCCTCAAGCGCCGCCGCCACTATAAGCCTTCTGTAATCACCCACAGTATTGAGATTTTCTGAAAGAGATACGCCTCCGGCAGGCGGCACTTTGGTGTGTTAAAAACAGAAAAGGGCTGCCAGCAAAACACTGGCAGCCCTGTTAAAAGGCGCTTTCGATATGCATGCCCACACCAGCCTGAAAAGGCGGGGTGTCCCCCGCCTCCAGGTGCTACTTACCAGGTTCGTAAGCCAGTAACGCAGCGACCTCCCTGCTTCCGTCTTTCACCCTCAGCTCGCAGAGCGAACTTCGCGTCAGATACGTGAATATCAACAGTGTCAAACACACCATAAATACACACCAGATCAGGGCGTTTCGCGGCAGTTTCATGCTTTCTTCTCCTTGTCTTGCGACAGGTAAGAGGCTATTCTGATGTTGTTTGGGCATCAGAGGTAGCCTCGTTGGTTAATGAAAATTGACCTTCGGGGCTTTCTTCTTTCTGCCGCACAACACCACTTCACTACCCTGCGTTAATGAGGCAAAAAGCCTCAAGCGCCGCCGCCACTATAAGCCGCACGTTATCCCGGAAATATTAAGAAAATCTGAAATAAAAACGCCCCGGGGCAACGGGGCAAAAAAGTGCTAAATCACTGACATTGCACGTCCTTGTGCGTTGAGAAATGAGGGTGACTGCTTTACGCAGACAAGGCTTTCAGCAAGGCAAATGCCTCTTTCATCTTGTCTTCACTTACCACAAAAGCGCGTAGTTGGCCTTCATCGTCCACGCCTTTTGCCACCATGCCCTGGGCTTCGGTGATAATTTGCCAGTTCAGATCGCTGCGGCGGGTGTCGCCCGCCAGATGCAGCGGCAGTTCCGGCGTTTTAACTTTCACTAGCATGGCAGGAAGTTTTAGCGGCGCGTTGCCGCCAAGCAGGTTTTTCGCCAGCGTCATGGCGCTTATCTGGATCGGTTGCAGGAATGGCAGCAACTGACCGTCGATTTCTGCACAGTCGCCCAGCGCGTAAATATCCGGATTGCTGCTTTTCAGCGTGCTGTCCACCACAATCCCGCGATTCACTTCAACGCCAGCACTACGCGCCAGCGCGGTTTCCGGGCGTAATCCCGTCGCGGAGATCACCGCGTCCACGTCTACATAACGATCGCGATCGAAGTTAGCGCGAATGCCGTTGGCGGTTTGCTCCAGCGACTGCAACTGCGATTTGAGCAGCAGATGCACCCCCATATCCGTCAGACGATGCTGTAAGCGACTACTCACTTCCGGCGGCATCAGCGAAGCCAGAATACTGGCTGCGTTATCCACCAGCGTGACGGATTTACCCGCACGGGTGAAGTCCATCGCCAGTTCGCTGCCGATCAAACCGCCGCCAACGATCAGCACCCGACGCGCATCAAACAATTGCGACTCGCAGGCGCGGTACTCCAGCTGGCTGTTGAGCGTCAGCATCAGTTCGCGCCCCGCCACCGGCGGGATAAACGCGCTGGCCCCGGTCGCCAGCACCAGTTTGTCGTAAGACCACTGGTTATCGGTGCTTTTCACCACGCGGGCGTTGGCATCGATCTCTTTGATCCAGGTGTACGGGAACAGGCGCACGTTGTACTGTTCGGCGAACTCCCCCGCCGACTGGCGCGTCATCTCGTCGGCGCGCTGGCGCAGGCTAATGACGTGGCTCAAATCAGGCTTGCTGTATTCGTCGATACTGTCGGCGGCAATCACGGTAATTGCCACCTGACTGTCCTGTTTACGCAGATTTTTGACCAGTTGCCGGGCCGCGAAGCCCGACCCGATAATCACAATCCCATGGCTCATACCGCCTCCGTTGCCAGCTCGTCGAATACCTCTTTGCCCAGTGAACATTCCGGACACAGGAAGTTATCCGGCACGTCGCTCCACGCGGTACCCGGCAGGACATCCTGCATCGGCTCGCCGACTGCTGGATCGTAAATCCACTGGCAAACGCTGCACTGCATGCAAGGGCCGGGATCGGCTTGCGCAGCAGCGCTGGCGCTGTCATCCGGCTTCGGATCCGCTTTCACTGCGGCTTCCGGCAACGGTGCGAGCGCCCACTGACGGGCAATGTCGCGGCCATGCTGGCGGCACAGTTCCAGTGCATCCACATCCGGACGCCATTTGGCTTTCAGGCTCAGGGACATTTCAAAACCGGCATCCTGCAAACGGGTAGACAGACGGTCCACCGCGCCGCCGCTCCAGCCGTGTGAACCGAATGCGCTGGCGCGTTTGTTACGAAAGCGCAGACCGGTCATCTCTTCCACCAGGCCCGCGATTTTCGGCATCATCACGTTGTTCATGGTGGAGGTCCCCACCAGCACGCCTTTGGAGCGGAACACGTTAGTCAGAATTTCGTTTTTATCGCTGCGCGCCACGTTGAAGATTTTCACCGCCACCACCGGGTCAACTTCGTTGATGCCCTGCGCGATGGCATCGGCCATCATGCGAGTGTTGTTAGACATGGTGTCGTAAAAAATAGTGATGCGATCTTCCTGATAGTCCGCCGCCCATTTCAGATACAGCTCGACGATTTGGGTCGGGTTTTCACGCCATACCACGCCGTGAGAGGTCGCAATCATATCCACCGGCAGGTTGAAGCCGAGGATCTCGGTGATTTTGGGCGTGACCAGGCGGCTAAACGGCGTCAGGATGTTGGCGTAGTAGCGCTGGCACTGTTCGAACAGTTCAGTCTGATCCACTTCATCGTTAAACAGGCGCTCGTCGCAGTAATGCTGGCCGAAAGCGTCATTACTGAACAGCACCGCATCGCCAGTCAAATAGGTCATCATACTGTCCGGCCAGTGCAGCATCGGGGTTTCGACGAAGATCAATTGCTTGCCGTTGCCGATATCCAGGACGTCGCCGGTTTTTACCACGTGGAAATTCCACTCCGGGTGATGGTGATGACCGTTGATCGAATCAATGGCGTTGGCGGTGCAGTAGATCGGAGTATCCGGGATCTGGGTCATCAACTCGGTCAGCGCCCCCGCGTGATCTTCTTCGGCGTGGTTGATGATGATGTAGTCAATATCCGCCAGATCGATTTCGCCGCGCAGGTTCTGCACAAACTCGCGGCTGAATTTATGATCGACAGTGTCGATCAGCACATTTTTTTCTTCACGGATGAGATAGCTGTTGTAGCTGCTGCCGCGCAGCGTTTTGTATTCGGTGCCGTGAAAATCGCGAACTTCCCAGTCACGCTGTCCAACCCAGGAAATATTGTTCTTAACCAGAATAGCCATATCAACCTCTTGTGTTCATGAGAGTAAATTCGATTGTGATATGGCTTACATATCAAGTTGCATGCCAACTTTTTAACTTTATGTTTTTAATGATTTTATTGGATTTACCGATCGAGAAAAATGTTAAAATGACTATCTGAAACACAGTCATTTTGACCTGGTTAACTGTCAAAATGACTGCATAGGGGAAGAGGATTTAAACGCGGTTGATCATGCGCCAGCGGAACCAGATTTGAGCCAGCAGGATCAGTATGCCACCGATAATTTTTTGGGTGGGCAGCCGCTCGCCATACCAAATCCCGGCTGCAATCACGGTAAACAGCGGTTCCAGCACCATAATCAGGGCGGCGCTGGCGACGGCGGCATATTTTTGTCCCTGTAGCTGCAACGCAAAACGCAGGCTGGTGGCGATGAAAATACTGGCCAGCACCCACAGCGCGATGGACCAACTAAACGGCTGGGTAATGTGTTCGAAGCTGGCGGAAATCGCCAGACCAACGAGACCCGTCATCATCAATTGTGCGGTGGTCAGCGGGATTAATGGCACTTCCCGGGCGCAGCGGCTGGTGTAACAAAACGAGATCGACTGCACCAGCGCCGTCAGTAAAAACCAGCCCTGGCTGGGGTGAAAGGATACCGGGCTGTGCAGGCTCAACAGCGCAAGACCTATCGCCGCGACCGGTAGACATTCCCAATAGGCCCGCGCCGGACGCACCCGCATCATGACCCACGCCGTCAGCGGCACAAACAGCATGGCGAGGCTCATAATAAATGCCCCCTCGCCCAGCGACGGCGTGCTGGATACCGAGTAGATCCACAGGCACATGGTTAACGCCATCCAGACTCCGCTGGTCAGCACCTGCCGCCATTGATGACGCGGGATAGCCTGGCCGCGACAAAACGGCAACAGCACCAGCGAGGCAAAGAAAAACCGTACCCCAAGAAACGCAAACACCGGCATTCCGGCAATAGCTTCTTTGGAGAAGATCCAGCCGCAGGCGGCAATAAGCGTGGTTAAAACTAACAACAGATCGGCTTGCCGCTGCCGGTTCATGGGTGATGCTCCCTGGAATAATTAAAGTCAACCAAACAAGGTTCGACTTTATAACATTCCGCTAACCTGAACCACTTCACGCTGGGGAAAAGATTGGGGGGTGGTAAAACATAAAAAAAGCGCCCCGACGAGGCGCTTATCAACAAGGTGAGGATCAGTTCCAGAGCGCCAGAATCGGCCAGCCGACCAGCATCAGCATCGAGATATAAATCACCCCGAAAATCGCGCCGAGCCGCCAGTAGTCTTTGGACTTGACGTAGCCGCAGCCGTAAATGATCACCCCAGGGCCGGTGGCATACGGCGTCAGGCAACCCATGATACCGATAGACAGCACCAGCAGAATACATAAGTGTTCCATCGGTACGCCCGGGATGCCTTTACCCACCGCCAGGATCACCGGCAGCATGGTGGCGGTATGGGCTGACAGGCTGGCGAACAGGTAGTGCGCGAAGTAGAACACTAACACCAGCGCGATCACGGTGCCGGTGGGTGAGAACCCTTCCAGGTGGGTGCTCATGGTTTTAGCAAACCAGTCGATAAAGCCGGAACGGGTCAGGCCGTTGGCCATCACCACCAGGGTCGCCAGGTTCACCAGGGTGTTCCAGGCACTGTTATATTTGGTGATATCTTTCCACGGCACCACGTGCAGGGCCAACATCAGCGATACCGCCAGCAACCCCACCGCGGTAGCGTCAATAGCTTCGCCACCAAACACCCACAGCGCCAGGCTCAGCAGTACCAGGCCAATCAGGGTGATTTCTTTCTGGGTCAATGCGCCCATCTCTTTCAGCGCGCCGCTGGCCCAACTGGAGACTTCCGCGCTGTGGGTTACTTCCGGTTTGTACAGCACATACGAGAGCCACGGCGCGACGATCAGCAGAATAATGCCCACCGGTAAAAAGCTCAGGAACCAGGTTAGCCAGCTGATCTGAATACCGGCGATTTTGCTGACGAACTCCAGGCCCAGCACGTTCGGCGCTGCGCCAGTAACGAACATTGAGGAACTGAGGCTGGTGCTGATCACCATCATCCACATCAGGTAGCCGCCGATGCGGCGTGATGACGGGTCGTTGGGATGGGAGTTAAACAGCGGCGGCAGGTTTTTAATCACCGGAAACACCGTGCCACCGGTGCGCGCGGTATTCGACGGGGTAAACGGCGCCAGCAGGATATCGATAATCACGATGGCATAGCCGAGCGTCAGGGTACGCTTACCCATAAACTTGACCATAAACAGTGCGATACGCCGCCCCAGGCCGGTCACTTCATAACCCAGCGCGAAAATAAACGCCCCGAACACCAGCCAGACCGTGGTGCTGGAGAAACCCGCCAGCCCCCATTTCAGCGCCTCTTTACCGGCATCGAATTTGGGGTTAGCCAGCTCTTCAGCGCCGAACAGCAGATAATCGCTGCCGATAACGCATATCGTGACGGCGATAAAGCTGATCGCCGTTGCCGGGATGGGTTCGAGGATCATCCCGACAATCATCGCGACAAATACGGCAAAATAGTGCCAGGCCTGCGGCGGCATGCCGTCAGGAACCGGAATAAGCAACATGATCCCCATCACAATAAGCGGGGCCAGTAACTTCCATATCTTATCTTTTGAAGCAGTCATCGCTGTTTCTCCATGAAAAGCTTGTACTTGAGAGTGTTTGAGAATTAACGGTTGAAATTTCAGCTAAAAACCAGGTCACGATCAGCAGATCGGCGCTGCCGCCGGGGCTAAGATGGCGGGCGATACAGGCCTTATCGAATTCTGCGAGCGCAGGGAGGTCGCCAGCGTGGCGAATGCCGCCCTGGCGCAGCAGGGCGATCGCCCTTTGCTGCAACCAGCGCAGCCCGTCAGCGCCGCCGCGCGACGCCACATTGGTGTCGCCATTGCGCGCCATCAGCACCAGTAATGTGTCGAGCAGCGCCAGCTCCGGGTCGACGCCCTGCGCTTTCAGGGCCTGGTAATGGGGTAGCGCATGGTCGCGCACCAGCGGGAATCCGGCTTCGGCTTCGCCTCGCGCGCCGGTCAAACCGAGCTGCATATAGAGGCGCTGGCCCGCCGTTTGCCCGGCGTTATGCTGCGCCAGTTCACGCGCGACGATCCCTTCACAAAACCCCGCCGCCAGACGGCACAGCGCCTCTGGCGTGACCCGCTTCTTCTGTTGGCTTAAGCGCCCCGCCGCCGTACACAGCAGCCCCAGCGAGAAAATGCTGCCTTTGTGGGTATTCACCCCATAAGTGGCGCGAAACATTGCCGCTTCGCAGGCCATCCCGATGGGGCGGATCGCGGTCAGCACTGCGCTTTCCGGCAAGCCAGCGCTGCATGCGCCCATCTCCACAAAGCGCGGCAACCACAGGCGGATGGCATCCGCGCTGCGATAAAAATCCTCCAGCGCCATATCCCTGTGCGCGCCGCTGTTATAGCGGTCCACCAGGCCTGGCTTGGGCGAAAGGTTCACTTCCGCCAGCATGGCGCGCCAGGCCCAGTCGCTGTAATGCGCGGCGATGTGCGGCGCAATCCCCTCTTGCTCATGCGTGTTCGACATCATTCAGCCGCGCCTCCATATGGGCCAACAGTTCGGCCAGGGTATGAGATTGCTCACGGGCGCAAAGCACCGCAGCGCGGGAGCAAATCAGGCAGGCGCGGGGCGGCAGGGAAAACTGCTGGCGACTCAGGATTTCGCCTTGCGGCGTTAACACGTCGATATCCCACAGCCGCCCCAGCAGGTGCGTCTGCTCCAGGGCGATGGCGGCGCGTTTCACCGTCTGCGCCGGGGCGTTTACCGCCCATAACGCTTCGGGACCGGTGATCAAGGCAAAGGATGCCTGGGTGATGACCGGCCAACCGGCGTTACGCGCCATATGATCCAGCGCTTGCAGGCCGTGACTAAAAATCCGCCGGGTGAGATCGCTGTCTTTCACCGGGCCGGGGGCCACCACGGTGAAGGAAATCAGCGTCACTCCGTGTTGCTTAAGCCAGGCCGTTTGCCGCGCCTGGCGCGCATCACGGCTGGCCAGCAACGCCGGCAGCGTAACGGCACGATCCGCAGAACGCGTCATGGCCTATTCCTTCACCTGATGAACCACGTCGATCACCGAGCCGTCGCGGTAGCGCACCACGGCGATGACCCGATCGGTAAAGGCAATTGGGCAGGGATCGCCGGTGAGGATGCGCGCTCTCTCCCGCAGCCATTCGATGGTAACGACGCGCAGCCCGGCCTGTTTCAGGCGCTCCGCCAGCTCCGGACGCGCCGGATTGACGGCAATGCCGTGGTCGGTCACCAGGATGTCGACGCTTGAGCCCGGGGTGACGCAGGTCGTCACGCTATCAACCAGGGTGGGGATCCGCCCGCGCACCAGCGGCGCGACGATAATCGACAGCGCCGCCGCGACCGCCGTGTCGCAGTGGCCGCCGGATGCGCCGCGCAACACGCCATCGGAACCCGTCAGCACGTTGACGTTAAACTGGGTGTCGATCTCCAGCGCGCTCAGCACCACCACATCGAGACGGTCGACGCTCGCGCCTTTAGAGCCCCAGTTGGCGTACTGGTTGGCGCTGATTTCAATGTGATTAGGATTTCGGGCCAGGGACTCTGCGGCGGCGCGGTCAAAGCTCTGCACGTCGAGCAGCTTTTTGATCAAGCCCTTTTCGTGCAGATCGACCATGGTGGAAGTAATGCCGCCCAGCGCGAAATCAGCGTAGACGTTGCGGCTGCGCATTTTATCTTCCAGAAAACGTGTCACCGCCAGCGATGCGCCGCCGGTGCCGGTTTGCAGCGAAAAACCGGGTTTGAAGTAGCCGGAATTGACCACCACGTCCGCCGCGTGGCGGGCAATCAGCAGCTCACGCGGGTTCGACGTCATGCGGGTGGCGTCCGCGCCGATTTTATCGGCATCCCCGACGCGGTCGATCTGCACGATCAAATCGACGCAATCCTGTGCGATGCTGGCAGGATGATGCGGATACGGTAGCAGCGCTTCGGTCAGCAGCACCACCTGACGGGCATGCTCCGCATCCACTTTGGCGTAGCCCAGCGAGCCGCAACAGGCTGAGCCGGTGTAGCCATTGGCGTTGCCATAGGGGTCGCAGGAGGGCACGCCGAGAAACGCCACGTCGATCGCCAGTTCCCCGCTGTTGACCAGTTGAACACGGCCACCGTGGGAGTGGATTTGTACCGGTTCGGCCAGTAAACCCCGGGAAATCTCTTCCGCCAACGGCCCGCGCAGCCCGGAGGTATAAATCCGGCTTACCACGTTATTGCGGATATGTTCCACCAGCGGCGCATGGCAATCGCTGAGCGAGCTGGAGGCCAGGGTCAGATTTTTAAAACCCATCCCGGCAATGGCGTCCATCACCAGATTCAGCGTTAAATCGCCGCCGCGAAAAGCGTGATGGAAAGAGATGGTCATCCCATCCTGCAATCCTGAACGGCGAATAGCCTCTTGCAGGGTGGCGCACACTTTTTTATCGCGCGGCTTCTGGGTTTGCAGATTGAGTTTTGAGGCGGGCTGAAAGGCCGGATGATCGCCCTTCCCTGCGCTGACCCGCGCCTGCCGTAGTGTGGTTTGCTGCATGTCGTTACTCCTCACGAAAACCGGAAAGCGCTGCCCGGGACAGCACCAGACGCGCCCGTTCAATGACCGGGCTATCCACCATCTTGCCGTTGAGCGATACCACGCCCAGCCCTTCACGCGCCGCGGCCTCGGCGGCGTCGACCACGCGCTGGGCGTGCTCCGCTTCCTGCCGGGTCGGGGCGTACAGGTTGTGCAGCAGCTCGATTTGGCGCGGGTTAATCAGCGATTTACCGTCAAAACCCAGTTGTTTGATATGCGCGGCTTCTCTCAGAAAACCGGCTTCGTTGTTGGCATCGGAATAGACGGTATCGAACGCCTGAATGCCTGCGGCACGCGCCGCCTGCAGAATGGCGCAGCGGGCAAACAGCAGCTCGGTGCCCTCCGGCGAGCGTTCGGTGCGCAAATTGCGCACGTAATCCTCCGCGCCAAGCGCAATGCCGATCAGGCGCGGTGAGGCATGAGCAATCGCCACCGCCTGAGTAATGCCCTGCGGTGATTCGATAGCGGCCAGCAGGCCGGTGCTGCCGGGTTCGCGGCCACATTCCGCTTCGATACGCGCGATGTGGTTTTCGATATCAATCACGTCCTGGGCCGTGTCGGTTTTTGGCAGGCGCACAATGTCCACGCCGCCGCGCACCACGGCTTCGAGATCCGCCACGCCGTAATCGGAATCCAGCGCATTGACCCGCACGATGGTTTCAACGTCCTGATACAGCGGATGCTGTAGGGCGTGGAACACCAGACGGCGAGCGGCGTCTTTTTCACGCAGGATCACCGAGTCTTCCAGGTCAAACATCAGCGCATCGGCGTGATAGATAAACGCGTTGCTGACCATCGCGGCATTGGCACCGGGGACAAACAGCATGCTGCGGCGGGTGCGGGATTTACGTTGTTCGGGGGTAAGTTTCATGAACGCACCTCCCAGGGCAACGCCGTGATCTCGCAGGCGCGCGCCAGCAGCGTTTCCAGACGTGCGCGTAATACGCAATCCAGCGCGCCTTTATCATCAATAAACACCTGAACGCCGCGCACCTGATAGCGCGTCAGGACCTCAAGAACAGTGGCGCGGATGGCGGCGCCAAACTGTTTTTCCACGCTGCTGTTGATTTGCAGCTCAATATCGTGCGAGTCGAGGGGCGCGATGCGCGCCATTACATCCCCGGACTCCAGCGTGCCAGCGACGGCAGGACGGGTAATTTTCATGGTTCACCTGTAGTTAATACGGATTCGGTTTGAAGCGCTGTCGAACGTAAGCCGCTGTCAGCCAACATACGATGCAGATAACGGGCGGTGGCCTCGGGAACCAGCTGCTCAATGGTCGCGAAATCGCGCTTAACCAATAGCTTGCGCACCCAGGAAGCGGAGATGGCGATGTCGTGATACTGCAGGCGCTCAATCTCCACCAGCTGCACTGGCGGCGCGGGATTGGCCGGGTCCTGAAGAATGCGCCGCATATCAGCGTTATAGCTGGCGGTCACCTTGCAAAACGGTTCTGTGCCGACGAAGCGATGGGTAATGCCCAGCGCGGGGGCAAGATGATTGCGGAAGATTTGCAGATCGATTTCGGTATAGCAGTGGTTAATGACGCTCTGTTCTTTAATGAAGTAGCACGGGAAGGTGGCGCGGGAAATGAGGTACTCCGAGCCGCGATGCACCGTGAGTTTTTCGATGTCCGCTGTTCCGGCGCGCACCAGCGCCAGCCGGTCTTCATACGGGAAACGGGAGGTATCCTCTTTGACTAAAAACAGATGCAGCCAGTCGCACTGTGCCGCAGCCTGCTGCACCAGGTAGCGGTGGCCGCGCGTGAACGGGTTGGCGTTCATCACGATGCAGCCGATCTTGTTGCCGTCCCGGCGCTGTGTCGTGAGATAGCTGGCGTACTGTTGCAGGCGCGTGGCGTTGTTTTCCATCAGCACCATCACGCCCGGCACCCGCGCCAGGGTAAAAAACCCGCACTGCTTAAACAGGGCTTCATTCTGGGTTTTGGTATAGATGAATAACTGCGTGCAAAATCGCTCGTAGGCCAGATTAATTAATTCTGTGGCCAGGGTAAGCGCTAACCCCTCACCACGCACTGACTCATCGATGGCGACACATTTAATAATATTTCCGGCAAGGCCGCCGCAGGCGATGAGGCGTTCATTACGCGTAACCGTAATAAATATCTCAACGGTCGTATCGATACTCAAATCGTTTTCACGCAGGAATTGTGTTATCCCGGCTATTTTCTTATTTTCGCTGCGCTTTACCCGTGTGAACACGGTATTGCCAAACATAGGTATCCGTCCCTGCGCAATGTGTAAGGTGGGGAATAAATGTTAATTAACTGCTGCAATAATAAAAAAGCCCGCAACGCAGGCACTTCCATCAACAGTGTGATATGCGCAGAAAGATTACGCACTATTCAAAATCTGAATTTTGATATATTTCACAAACCCTTCAGGGATTAAAATAGACTTTATGGTTTTTATTTGGTTAATTAAATTCCCTTCGACGCAGTTCATGGTTTTAATGTGTTTAATTGATTTAACGCCATTAATCTGCAACGATAATCCGGCGTCTGACGCGTCTAACAGAAACAATTAAATAACAATCGAAGGACCCCGATTCATTTCGGTATTTAAAGGAAGCGTGATGACCGGGAGAAAACAAATTAACTTATTGCACTTTTTTCGCCGTCTGGCGTTTCCGTTACGGATTTTTCTTTTATTACTGGTGGTATCAACGCTATTAATCAGCGTGTTGGGCAAATATCTCTCCGCCAGTTTTGAAGATTATCTGACCCAGCACGTGCGCGGCATGGCCATGAACCAGGCCAAAATCATCGCCTCTAATGACAGTGTGGTCGATGCGGTAAAACATCGCGACACCGGCCGGCTGAGGCAAATTGTCGGTAAATTATCCACCGGTTCCGATTTTGATTACGTGGTGATCGGCGATAGCCACTCTGTGCGTCTTTATCATCCTAATCCGGCCAAAATTGGCTATCCGATGCAATGGACCAAACCCGGCGCGCTGGAAAAAGGCGAAAGCTATTTTATTACCGGTGAGGGCTCAATCGGCATGGCGATGCGCGCCAAAACGCCGATTTTTGATGAGCATCAGCAGGTGATCGGCGTGGTATCGCTGGGGTATTTAGTAAGCAAAATCAACAGCTGGCGGCTCGATTTTCTGCTGCCGCTGGCCGGTGTGTTCGTGGTTGTCCTGATAATTTTGATGCTGCTGTCGTGGCTGTTCGCCGCCCATATTCGCCGCCAGATGCTCGGCATGGAACCGCAGCAAATCGCGCGCGTGGTGCGTCAGCAGGAAGCGCTGTTTGGTTCGGTATTCGAAGGGCTGATCGCCGTCGATCCCGATGGGCTTATCACAGCAATCAACCGCAACGCCCGTAAAATGCTGGGCTTAGCCTCTCCGGGCCGCCAGTGGCTGGGGAGCCATATCGGCGAGGTGGTTAGCCCTTGCGATTTTTTCACCGAGCGCATTGAAGAGCCGCGCCAGGACGTCATGTGCACGTTTAATGGATTGAGCGTTATCGCCAATCGCGGCGCGATCCGCTACCAGCATGCGCTGCTGGGTGCGATTATTAGCTTTCGCAGTAAGGATGAAATCAGCGCCCTGAACGCACAACTGACGCAAATTAAGCAGTACGTTGAAAGCCTCAGGACGCTGCGCCATGAACATCTTAACTGGATGTCCACCCTCACCGGTCTGCTGCAAATGAAAGAGTACGATCGGGTGCTGGCGATGGTGAAAGGGGAATCCCAGGCGCAGCAGCAGTTGATTGACAGCCTGCGCGAGGCGGTTGACGATCGCCAGGTGGCGGGGTTGCTGTTTGGTAAATGCCAACGGGCGCGAGAGCTGGGGCTGACGTTAACGCTGGTGCCCGGCTGCGTGCTGCATCAACTTCCGCAAAAGATGGACAGCACCGAGTTCGCCGCAATCGTCGGCAATTTACTGGATAATGCGTTTGAAGCTTGCCTGAATAATCCCCAGGGCAATAAAACCGTGGAACTGTTCCTGAGCGATGAAGGCGATGACGTGATTATTGAGGTGGCAGATCAGGGATGCGGCGTGCCAGATGCGCTGCGCCAGACGATTTTCCATCAGGGCGTCAGCACCAAAACTGATGCGCCGGGCGAGCACGGCATCGGGCTATATCTTATCGCCAGTTTTGTGAGCCGCTGCGGTGGCGTGATCACCGTTGAGGATAATCAGCCCTACGGCGCTTTGTTTTCCGTTTTTATACCGAAAGTGAACAAGAGTAATGGAACAATCTCTGACAATTCTGATAGTTGAGGACGAAACGCCGCTGGCGGAAATGCATGCCGAATTTGTTCGCCATTTTCCCGGCTACGGGACGGTATGGCTGGCTGGCAATCTGGCGCAGGCCCGGGACATGATCGCCCGCTTCAAACCGGCGCTGATCCTGCTGGATAATTACTTACCCGACGGCAAGGGCATCACGCTGCTGCATGAGCTTTCCCAGGCCCGATTCACCGGCGGCGTGGTATTTACCACCGCGGCAAGCGATATGGATACCGTATCTGAAGCCGTGCGTTGCGGCGTGTTTGATTACCTGGTCAAACCCATTGCCTATGAACGGCTTGGGCAAACCCTCAGCCGTTTTCAGCAGCGTTACGCATTGCTCGCCAGGCATGCCAGCGCCAGCCAGCGGCAAATCGATGATATGTTTAACGCTTATGCGCGAGGCGAACAAAAGGAAGCACTGCCGCCGGGTATTGATGCGTTGACGCTGGCGAAAGTCCAGCGGCTATTCGCCGACCCGCTGGCGCGGCATACCGCAGAAACGGTGGCGGATGAACTCAAACTGAGCCGCACTACCGCCCGGCGCTATCTGGAGTTCGCCGCCAGCCGCCAGCAGATTGTGGCGGAGATTGTTTATGGCAAAGTCGGGCGCCCGCAGCGGACATATCGGGCGTTATAAGAGCATCATTGCGCGGCATTCTCCGGCATCGCCACCACCTGATTACGTCCACGGTTTTTTGCGGCATACAGCGCCGTATCGGCCCGATGGATTAAGCCGCTGGCGATCATATGCAGCGGCGTAGCTGACGGCAGCGATTCGCAGACGTAGAGCGTCGCCACGCCAATGCTGATGGTGAGATGGCCGGTTGGGCTGGCAACGTGCGGCAGCTTCAGCGCAGTGATGTTTTCGCGCAGGCGCTCCGCTTCCGCCAGCGCGTCGGCCTGATCGGTGCGCGGTAAAATCACCAGAAACTCTTCGCCGCCGTAACGGCTTACATTGTCTTCAGGACGCCGCCTTGATGAAACCAAGGCTTTAGCAACGGCGCGCAGGCAGTTATCGCCGGACTGATGGCCATAGTTATCGTTGTAGCGTTTGAAATAATCGATATCCGCCAGGCACACCGACAGCGGGAAACCGCCGTCGATGGCCTGGTTAATTTCGTTAAGCAGACATTCGTCCATATAACGACGGTTATACAGGCCGGTTAAATGATCGCGCTGGGCATATTGTTGCAGGACCTGGTTGGCGCCCGCCAGCTTTTGCTCCGCCTCGCGACGTGCGGTGATATCTACCCAAGTCACCGACAGCCCCACGACGCGATTGCTGGCGTTGTACAGGGCGACAGGTTGCGTGTCGTAACAGCGATCGTGCCAGATAATCTCACGCCCCGGAATTTCCACACCGGATTCGGCAAGGATGAAATCATCCTGAAACTGATGCCAGACGTCAGGCATCAGACGCCCAAAGTGGCTGTTCATCGCCTGTTCCTGCGAGATATTCAGCAAGCCGTTCATGGCCTTATTCGACATCACCAGCCGCCCGTCAAGATCCAGCATGCACAGCGCAACGGGCGTCGTGTCATAGATGGTTTCAAGCTGAAGAACGCGCTCGCCAAGATTAGAAATATTTCTGTCGATACCGCGATAGCCAGTTAGTTCGCCCTTGTCGTTAAACAGCGGAATGCCGCTGGTTTCCAGCACCACGATCTGACCATCGGCGCGCATATTACGGTTAACCAGCCCGGAAAACGCGCGCTGCTGGGCGACGATTTCGCCAAAAGCCCCCGCAACACGTTCCGCTTCCCCTGGCGGCATAAAATCAAAGGGAGTACGCCCGATCACATAGCCTGGCTCATAGCCCAACAAGTCATGTACCACACCCGAAACCCAGGTGTATCGCCCCTGAGCATCCACTTCCCAGACCCAATCGGAATTGTGATGGAGTAAATCTAAGAGATGTTTTTCATCAACGTCAGGCACAGGCTGTCTCTTTCCATCATTCATGGTTATTTATCCGCATACTCAAAAGGCATTCAAACGCAGGCTGGTAGTATTAAGTGGCTCTAAAGATACAGGTTAGTTGTCGCAGAAAGTAGCAATCATTGATAAGAAGAATTTGAAGATATTATTTATTCGCCTCGCTTATCAATACATTTTATATCGCGAAATGTATTCGCTTGATTTTCAAGCTGAAACGTTAAGGCGAAGCAATAATGGCCATGTAGTACAAATAAAGAGGGGTACAGGAGAACTTAAGATGGCGCGCCCTACAGGATTCGAACCTGTGACCCACGGCTTAGAAGGCCGTTGCTCTATCCAACTGAGCTAAGGGCGCCTGAAAGGCAGTTAAGCAGGTATCCTGTGATGAAAAACAAGGCGCTGCGAAACGCGTGGAATTATACGGTGAGCGCCTTGTGAGTCAATGGCTTTTCCGCCGTCTGCCTGCCTTTTAAGCATAAACCGCTATTGGTGACTGACAGCACGCCGCGCTTCTGACAAAATATCAACATCCCCTCTCCTTTTAGACTACAGATGGAATCCTCTCTCTGATGGCAGCAAAGATTATTGATGGTAAAACGATTGCGCAGCAGGTACGACTTGAAGTCGCGCAAAAAGTAAAAGCACGCCTGGATGCCGGAAAACGAGCGCCTGGGCTTGCGGTGGTGTTGGTCGGGCAGAACCCCGCCTCACAAATTTATGTCGGCAGCAAGCGCAAAGCGTGTGAAGAAGTAGGATTCCTTTCTCGCTCTTTCGATCTGCCGGAAACCACTACCGAAGCAGAGTTGCTGGAACTTATCGACACATTAAACGCCGACAAAACCATTGACGGTATTCTGGTACAGTTGCCGCTGCCTGCGGGCATCGACAATGTCAAAGTACTGGAGCGCATCGCGCCGGATAAAGATGTCGACGGGTTCCACCCCTATAACGTAGGCCGTTTGTGCCAGCGGGCGCCGCGTCTGCGTCCTTGCACCCCACGCGGTATTGTGACGCTGCTTGAGCGCTACAATATCGACCTTTATGGGCTGAACGCCGTTGTTATCGGCGCATCCAATATTGTCGGCCGCCCGATGAGTATGGAACTGCTGCTCTCCGGCTGTACCACCACTGTCACTCACCGCTTTACTAAAAATCTGCGCCAGCACGTAGAAAATGCCGATCTGCTGGTGGTCGCGGTGGGTAAACCGGGCTTTATTCCTGGTGAGTGGATTAAAGAAGGCGCGATTGTGATTGATGTTGGCATTAACCGCCTGGATAACGGCAAGGTCGTCGGGGATGTGATTTTCGAAGAAGCCGCTGCGCGTGCTTCTTATATCACGCCAGTGCCGGGCGGCGTTGGGCCGATGACAGTGGCAACGCTGATTCAAAACACCTTGCAGGCTTGCGAAGAGTATCACGACGTGGAGGGCGAATAAGATGGCGACGTTTTCTCTCGGTAAGCACCCCCACGTTGAGCTGTGTGACCTGCTGAAACTTGAAGGCTGGAGCGAAAGCGGTGCCCAGGCCAAAATCGCTATCAGCGAAGGGCTGGTGAAGGTAGATGGCGTGATTGAAACCCGTAAGCGCTGCAAGATTATCGCTGGTCAGACTGTGAGTTTTGATGGGCAGAGCGTTACCGTAACCGAGTAAATTAAAGGGCCGAATCATCGGCCCTTTTTTATGGCATTAACCCGCTGGCTTTTTTGCCCCCGGAGATACATCAACGACTTTGATGTCATAGATCATGGTGGAGTTTGGCGGGATGTCCGGCATACTGCCTTTTTCGCCATACGCCAGTTCAGGCGGCACCACAATCCGCAGTTCACCATGATTGTTCACCTGAGAAATCGCCGATTTAAACAGCGGCGGGAACTGATTTAACGGCAAGGCAAGCACCGAACCTTTTTTACTCATATCATTGATAACTTTACCGTTGGGCAAACTCTCACGCATGGTGACCGCAACGGTATCGTTGTTTTTAATCTTTCCAGTGCCCTTATCCACGATCAGATAGTAATAACCTAATGATGCGCGCTTCACGCCAGTCGTTTTACTAAACTGCGCAATATATTTACTGCCTTCGGAAAGTGCTGCTTTCGATACGCTGGTTTCTTTGCTTCATCCAGTTCTTTCAGGGCGCTCACCAGCTTATCTTTGGGTATTTTAAGCTGATTATTGATTTCGTCATTCACCCCGTTCAACACTTGTTGCTGGGCAATATGGTATCCATAACCTTCTTTGCTCTTAATCATACTGAGAATTTCATGAGCCCAGTATGCACCCAGTGCATAATCCCGCAGTTCATCTTTGCTGGTTGGCCTGGCTGTAGCCGCCACTGCAGGCTTCGCTTTTTGCAATTCAGCAAGCTGTTTTGATTGCGCTTCAAGTTGTTTGTTGGCCTCAAGCCATTTCGCTTTCATTGCCTCGCCGTCTTTTTGGCTTCCTGCCAGATTTTGTTGCAGCGTACTGAGTGTTTTGTCTTTTTCTTTTTGAGCAGTGGTGAGTTCGTTTATTTTTTTCTCAAGCGTAGCCGCTTTATTACGGCTTTCAGTGAGGAATTTTTGCGTTTCATCCACTGTTTTTTTATCACTTAGAGATGTCGCGCTCAGAGCGGCGATCTGCTGTTGATAAACTTTGGCTTGTTCCTGGCTCGCTACGAGCGATTTTTGTAATTGTCCGGCTCGTTGTGCGTTTTCATCCTGGGCGCCAAGGGCATTTTTTAACTGGGTATTTGATGCCTGTAACGCTTTATCGCGCTCGGCTAACTGTAATTGCAGATCGGCCAATGCTTTGGTTTTTATCGCCTGTTCATCGGTTAATCTCGCGAGCTTTTTCTGACTTGCCTCAAGCGCTGTCTGCAACTGGACGGTTTGCTGCGCTTTTTCATCCTGTGTACCGCTCAGGGCTTTTACCTGGGCAGTTAGCTCCTGCAGGGTTTTATCACGTTCTGCCAGCCGCTGTTGCAGTTCGGCCAGCGCTTTCGCTTTTGCCGACTGGTCGCCGGTTAAGTCAGCAATCTGCTTCTGAAACTCCGCTTTTTGCTTCTGGTTTTCCGCCAGCGTTTTCTGCAACTGGGCGGTTTGCTGCGCTTTTTCATCCTGTGTACCGCTCAGGGCTTTTACCTGGGCA
>NZ_JACHZE010000009.1:0-101281 GCF_014193285.1 Atlantibacter sp. RC6 | reverse complement strand
CGTTTTCTGCAACTGGGCGGTTTGCTGCGCTTTTTCATCCTGTGTACCGCTCAGGGCTTTTACCTGGGCAGTTAGTTCCTGCAGGGTTTTGTCACGATCGGCCAGTTGCTGTTGCAGTTCAGTTAGCGCTTTCGCTTTTGCCGACTGGTCGCCAGTTAAGTCAGCAATCTGCTTCTGAAACTCCGCTTTTTGCTTCTGGTTTTCCGCCAGCGTTTTCTGCAACTGGGCGGTTTGCTGCGTTTTTTCATCCCGCGTACCGCTCAGGGCTTTTACCTGAGTAGTTAGTTCCTGCAGGGTTTTATCACGATCTGCCAGTTGCTGTTGCAGTTCGGTCAGCGCTTTCGCTTTTGCAGCCTGCTCATCAGTGAGAGTTGCCAATTGCTTCTGATAAGTCGCAGCCTGTTTTTGGCTGGCTTCAAGTGATTTTTGTAACTGGAAAGTAAGCTGTTTTTTATCTCCCTCAGCGCTTAGGTTTGCCTGATTCTGTGCTTTTAGCGCTTCCAGTTCATCCTCACGCTCAGCCAGTTGCTGCTGTAGATCTGCAAAATTACTCGCGTTGGTCGTTTTCTGGTTGGTTACGTCAGTAAGCTGCTTTTGGTAATCAGCAGCCAACTTCCGGGCCTCATTGAGTTTGTTTTCCAGTTCGGCTTTTTCTTGAGCCCAGCTAAACCGTAGATTTTGCACCTGACCAGGTTCGGAGGGTTTTTTATCAGTTTGCGTAGCGGCAATAGCGCGATTGGTTTTTTTAGGCTTCGCAGGATGGGTAACGTTCGGCTCCGGCAAAGGTATTGGTTTAACTAACAGTAATTCGGGAATGCCACTAGACTGCGCGGTGATGGAATCCAGAGATTGCAGTGTGGTGGTAGTGCTGGCTGACTGAGCATCCTGCGCGGCAATAGCGCAGGCGGTTATTGGCAAAATAAAAAAAAAAGGCGTTTCAATGCAAACCGGGTCATTTCACATTCTCTCCCCGTGCAATCAGTGATTCGTTGATAGCTTGCTGAATGTCATTACAGATTTTTTGCGTTTTATATTTGTAAAGCGTATCCATAATATCTTTCGTACCGGGATTAACATCATCGCGCACAGTAGAATATACCGAGACGCTTTTTAGTAAGTTATCAAAAACACCTTTTTGCGTGGCATATTTTGCGGGGTTGATTTTCGATAAAGCCGCGAGTTCACGCTGGCAAACTGTCGCAGTACCGGTAGAAGAGGAGCTTTCCCGATACGTTTCACTTTCAGCAGTGGCTGTCGTTTGGGATTCTAACTTCGCAGAGGGTAATGGCGTAGAGACCCCGTTTGATGGCTGGGGCGACTGCACAGTGACGGCTGTTTTAGGCGGTTCGGATTCATTAAAGTGGCACCCACTTACAATAAACAATCCTGTCAATGGTAGACTCAGGAGCGACTTCATCATCCATGCACTTAATTTATCTGAATAACCCACAATATAACCTCGTTGAATATTTCCCGGGTAGATTATTGTTCATCCTGGATGGACTAAAATAGAACATTAATTATCCATTAAAGATGTAAATAAACACAAACACGAAAAAATCCCAAAAAGAACAAATCAAAACCGTTTTGATTAATTAGTCTTTAAATGAAATTAACTTGTTATTTTAAATAAATATCCAAATAACATCTTCGCGTAAAATATAATCTGTCTTCATTATTCTCAATGAGTCGTTTTGTACTCTTGCGCCGTTTACGGGTGCCATCCTCCCGGCACCTTCTGCGATCTCGTTTTCTGACCCACTTCAAAAAATAAGTATTTACTTTGACCGGGCGTTAAATTTCTGTTGCGGGCTTGAGGTGACCTGAACAATGATAAGTAGAACGTTCTACTAGAACGTTCTACTTGCATAAAACAGGGCATAAGCCCGGTCTACTTCGGGGGAAATCAGCATGAGTCTGATGTCAGGGTTGGTTAAATCGCTTTCAAAGCTATCCATGATAGGCCGCGCGTTAATGCTGCCTATTTCACTGTTGCCTGCGGCAGGTTTGCTGTTGGCATTTGGTGACAAATTCCACTTACCGTTAATGATGAACGCGGGGGGTGTCATCTTTGACAATCTCCCTATGTTGTTTGCTATCGGCTCTGCGGTTGGGTTGGCGTCAGAATCCGGGATCGCGGCATTGTCGGCGGCGGTATCGGTTTTCATCACTAATATCACCATCGGCACGGTATTGGGGATTACACCAGAAATGGCCGCCAGCGGCGGGAAGTATGCCATGGTAGTGGGTATCCCTACTCTCCAGATGGGCGTTTTCGGCGGCCTGATATGCGGTATTCTTGCCGCATGGTGTTATAACCGCTTCCATACCATGCAATTACCGGAGTTTTTAGGCTTCTTCTCCGGTAAACGTTTTGTCGCCATCGCAACCGCGTTTTTATCGTTTTTGCTCGGTCTCGCGTTGCCCTACGTCTGGCAGCATATTCAGGCAGGCATCGATGCGCTGTCTCTGGTGGTAAACGGTGATAACCAGGCCGCATCCACGTTTATTTTTGGACTGGTGGAACGTGCGCTGATCCCGCTGGGCCTGCACCATATCTGGTATCCGTCGTTCTGGTACTCTTTTGGCGATTACACCACCGCCACCGGCCAGGTGATCCATGGCGATCAAACCATTTGGTTCAAAATGCTGGAAGAAGGCGTGAAAAGCTTCAGCAGCGATACCTACCACAACGCAGGCAAATTTATGCAGGGCGAGTTCCCGTTGATGCTGTTCGCGCTGCCTGCTGCCTGTCTGGCCATGTATCACGAAGCCAATACCAAAAACAAAAAGATCGCCTCCGGTATTCTGTTCTCTGCGGCTCTGACCTGCTTTTTAACCGGTATTACCGAGCCGGTAGAGTTCACCTTTATTTTTGTGGCGCCGATTCTGTATGTATTTAACGCGGTGATGGCCGGGTTGTCCTATATGTGTATGTATCTGCTGCATGCGCATATCGCCAAATCGTTCTCCGCCGGGCTTATCGACTACATTTCATTCGGGATTTTGCCGTCGTTTAACGGCTACCAAACCAACTTCCTGAATGCCGTGATTGTCGGCGTGCCGATGGGGCTCATTTACTACTTCACTTTCCGCTATGTGATTCGTCGCTTCGATGTGAAAACGCCGGGCCGTGCGGAAATAGCCGTAAATGCCGATGACAAAACCGACACCGAACTGGCGACTGATATCATCAATTTGTTGGGTGGTCCGGAGAATATCGACAGCGTCGGCTCATGCATTACCCGTCTGCGTCTGGAAGTGGATAAAGCCTCGCTGGTGGATCGTGATGGCTTAAACAGTGTGGGCGCTCGTGGTGTTGTCTTTGTGGGAGACAGCGGCGTACAGGTGATATTTGGCGCCCGGGCGCAATTTATTGCGCAAACCATTTCCACCATGATTGGTAAGTGATCGCGATTTTCTGCCGCGCCTCCTGTATGTTACAAGAGGCGCGGGTATCTCGCGGAATGAAAAGGACTTGTCAGGAGCGCGATGAAAAAGGTCAGCATTATTGATGTGGCAAAGCGGGCGGATGTCTCCGTCTCTACCGTCTCATTGGTGTTACGCCAGAAAGGGAAAATATCTCAGGCCACCATCGAAAAGGTACAGGCCGCTATCGACGAGCTGGGCTATGTCCATAACATGGCCGCTGCAAATCTTCGCGCCAATACCTCTAATCTCATCGGTCTTATTCTCCACGATTTTAACGATCCTTTCGCCATTCGCGTCATGTCGAGCATTGTTCACGAACTGGAGCTTCAGGGCTTTATGGTGGTACTGGCCCAGCCTCAGGGTAATGTCGAGCGGCTGGAGCAAAGTTTACTGGCGTTTACCCGCCAGGGCGTCGCGGGGGTGATTTATTTAGATGCGGAATCCAAAACCGATAGCGTACCCGCTGCGATAAGCGAAAGCCCGTTGCCCATGGTGGTCGTCTCTCAGTCGCCGCTCAACTGTGCGCGGGATGTGGTAATGCGTGATAATCGCCAGGCCGGGAGCCTGGCAACGCGCTATCTGATTGAACGCGGGCATCGCAACATCGCCTACATCGGCGGGGATCCGCGCTGTTTAATTCGCCATGAACGGCTCTGCGGCTACCGCGCCGCGCTCACGCAGTATGGTTTATTTCCGCGTGAGGATTTTACGCCTGCCTGTCGGGAGGATACCCAGGCCGCCAGCGCCGTGGTGCGCGATCTGCTGGAAAGCAACAACAAAATTACCGCCCTGCTGTGCCATTCCCCCAATGCCATTATCGGCTGTATTGACGCCATCAATCAGGTGGGGCGCACCGTGGGTAAAGATGTGTTCCTTACCCAACAGGTGTCGTTGATCGGGTTTGAAGATTTAATGATTAATCTGACCACGCCGTCGTTCACCTATGTCTCTTCCGCCAGTGAAGAGACCGGGCGCCAGGCGGCGCAGTTGATGGTGCGCAAGCTAAAAACCGCCGATCTGCCGGTCCAGCGCATCACGCTGTCCGGCCAACTGGTTATTCGTGGTTCCGCCTGATGCATTACGCCTGCGGCGGCTGCCCGTTGGAGGCAGTGAGACCGCCGTCGACCGGCAAGTTCACGCCGGTAATGTAACGGGCATCATCGCTGGCGATAAAAGCAATGGCATCTGCGATATCTTCCGGCTCCCCGGCGCGCTTTAGCGGGATACGTTCGTAGAATTTTTGCAGCAGCGGCTCATTTTGCTTCATATCTTCAGTCAGCTCGGTAAAGGTAAAGCCAGGGCAAATGGCGTTAATACGCACGCCGTCGGCGCCGTAGTCCATCGCCAGCGCGCGGGTAAAATTGGTGATCGCCCCCTTCGCCGCGTTATACACGCTCATTCCCCAATCGCCGCCCAGTCCGGAAACCGAAGAAATATTGACCACATTGCCTTTGGTTTTCAGCAATTCCGGCATGAAATAATGGGTGCAGTAGAACACGCCGTTAAGATCAGTTCCCATCAGCGTTTCCCAGTCGTTTAGCGAGACTTCATGAATGCGGCCCTGCACGATCACACCCGCGTTATTCACCAGCACATCCACGCGGCCATATTCATCCACCACACGCTGCGCCAGGTTTTCAACCTCATCCGCTTTCGATACGTCGCAAGGCACCACCAGGTGTTTGCCCTGCGGCAATTTAGCCGCGACTTTTTCCAGTTTTTCCGGCGTACGTCCTACCAGTACAACGCTGGCCCCTTCGCTGGCAAAGCGCTTCGCCGCGCCCTCGCCAATACCGGAACCCGCGCCGGTAATCACTACCACTTTCTGCTGAAAACGTGCCATGTCACCTCCTGTTTATATTGCGATGTTGGGTTAGCTGCCTGATTTAAGACTGGCAGTCCGTGGTCACATCGCAAGTCATTACCGGCAATCTCCCGCTAAGGGACTGATTTTAGAAAAGTTAAAAAAGTTTAAAAATGTGATCGAACGCACCGTACACGCCAGCAGGAGAGCACTCCGCCGCGCCGGGTTTCGGAAAATCCCCTGCTCGCGGTAGCCAGCCGGTGGGCTATAGTTTGCCGCAACCTTTTCCAGCGGAAATCTCTATGCCAACCATTGTGACGCATGCCGCCGTACCGCTTTGCCTCGGGCTGGGTCTGGGCAGCAAAATCATCCCACGACGCCTGTTATTTACCGGCGTCGCGCTCGCCATGCTGCCCGATGCTGATGTGCTCTCTTATTATCTGGGAGTAGATTTTGGAAACATGTTTGGTCATCGCGGCTTTACCCATTCGCTCTTGTTTGCGTTTGTGGTGCCGCTGCTGTGCGTACTGATAGGCAGGCGATGGTTTCAGGCCGGGCTGCTGCGCTGCTGGCTGTTTTTGACGGTATCGCTGCTGTCGCACAGCCTGCTGGACGCAGTGACCACGGGCGGCAAAGGCGTTGGCTGGCTGTGGCCGTGGTCTGAAGAGCGCTTTTTCGCCCCCTGGCGGGTCATTAAAGTCGCGCCGCTGGCGCTGGAAAAATACCTGACGCCGCGCGGGCATCAGGTGATCATTTCTGAATTGCTGTGGGTGTGGTTGCCAGGCGTACTGCTGGCATTTGTGCTCTGGCGTTTGCGACGCCGCTAAAAGATAAAAGCGGCTTGCGCCGCTTTTAATGATTACTTCCTGCGCCAGGTGGTGCCCTGCGGCCCGTCTTCCAGCACGATGCCCATCTCGTTCAACCGGTCGCGGGCCGCATCCGCCGCGGCCCAGTCTTTGGCTTTACGGGCATCCAGACGCTGCTGGATCAACGCTTCGATTTCCGCCACTTCGCCGTCATCCGCCTGCGCGCCGCTTTGCAGGAACTGCTCCGGGTCCTGCTCCAGCAGGCCCAGCACGCCAGAAAGCTTACGCAGATGCGCCGCCATCTGGTTGGCTGCCGCCGTATCCACGGATTTCAGGCGGTTAACTTCACGCGCCATGTCAAACAGCACTGAATAGGCTTCCGGCGTGTTGAAATCGTCATCCATCGCTTCAACAAAACGGGCCTCAAAAGCGTCGCCGCCAGCCGCCTGGACGTTGACGTCAGTGCCGCGCAGCGCGGTGTATAAACGCTCCAGCGCGGAACGCGCCTGCTTCAGGTTTTCTTCGCTGTAGTTCAGTTGGCTGCGATAGTGACCAGACATCAGGAAGTAGCGGATGGTTTCCGGATCGTAGAATTTCAGCACGTCGCGCACGGTAAAGAAGTTGCCCAGCGATTTAGACATCTTTTCGCGGTCAACCATTACCATGCCGGAGTGCATCCAGTAGTTGACGTATTCGCCGTCGTGGGCGCAGGTGGACTGGGCGATTTCGTTTTCATGATGCGGGAACATCAGATCGGAACCCCCGCCATGAATGTCAAAATGGCTGCCCAGTTGTTTGCAGTTCATGGCAGAACATTCGATATGCCAGCCCGGACGCCCTTCGCCCCACGGTGACGGCCAGCTCGGCTCGCCCGGCTTGGACATTTTCCACAGCACAAAATCCATCGGGTTGCGTTTCACATCGGCCACTTCAACCCGCGCGCCCGCCTGCAACTGGTCCAGATCCTGGCGCGACAGCAGGCCGTAATCGGCATCGGTTTCCACCGCGAACATCACATCACCGTTGGAGGCCACATAGGCGTGCTCCCGGGCGATCAGTCGTTCAACAATTTCGATGATTTCATGGATATGCTGAGTCGCGCGCGGCTCATTATCCGGGCGCAAAATATTCAGCGCGTCGAAATCCTTGTGCATCTCGACAATCATACGGTCCACCAGCGCGGTAAAGCTTTCGCCATTCTCGTTGGCGCGCTTGATGATTTTGTCATCAATATCGGTGATGTTGCGTACATACTTCAGCTTGTAGCCTAAGAAACGCAGGTAGCGCGCCACCACGTCAAACGCCACAAAGGTGCGCCCATGGCCAATATGACAGAGATCGTAAACCGTGATACCACACACGTACATCCCGACTTCCCCGGCATGTATTGGTTTAAATTCCTCTTTCTGGCGGCTAAGGGTATTGAAGATTTTTAACATCAGGCGATTCCGTGTCAGTGTGTGGTTACAGGTAAAAAAGTATATTAACCCAAAATTCAAACCGGAAGGAGCACACTTTGCAAGGTGATCGCGCCCGGTGAGTTATGCTATAACAACCTCCTCGGTGTGGCCTGAACAGCAGGTTACAGCACCCATTAAACAGAACAGGATGCAAGCATGGTTACTTTTCATACCAATCACGGCGATATCGTAATCAAAACTTTTGATGATAAAGCCCCGGCAACGGTTAAAAACTTCCTGGACTATTGCCGCGAAGGTTTCTACGACAACACCATTTTCCACCGTGTAATCAACGGCTTTATGGTACAGGGCGGCGGTTTCGAACCGGGCATGCACCAGAAACCCACGAAAGATCCTATTCAGAACGAAGCCAACAACGGCCTGAAAAACACCCGTGGCACCCTCGCCATGGCGCGTACCCAGGCGCCGCACTCCGCAACCGCGCAGTTCTTTATCAACGTGGTGGATAACGACTTCCTGAACTTCAGCGGCGAAAGCCTGCAAGGCTGGGGCTACTGCGTATTTGCGGAAGTCGCTGAAGGCATGGATGTGGTCGACAAAATCAAAGCGGTAGCCACTGGCCGCAGCGGTATGCATCAGGACGTTCCAAAAGAAGACGTGATCATCGAGCGCGTGACCGTCAGCGAGTAATCTGTGGCGACGCTGTTTATCGCAGATCTCCATTTAAGTACCGAAGA
This sequence comes from Atlantibacter sp. RC6, assembly GCF_014193285.1. Taxonomy (GTDB): domain Bacteria; phylum Pseudomonadota; class Gammaproteobacteria; order Enterobacterales; family Enterobacteriaceae; genus Atlantibacter. Next base: position 93,081 of record NZ_JACHZE010000009.1, on the reverse strand, counting down.
ACCGGCGATTACCGCCGGTTTTCTGCGTCTGTTGGCGGGCGAAGCGCGCACGGCGGACGCGCTGTACATTCTCGGCGATCTGTTTGAAGCCTGGATCGGCGATGACGATCCCAATCCGCTGCACGGGCAAATCGCCGGTGCGATAAAAGCGCTGGTGAACAGTGGGGTGCCCTGCTATTTCATCCACGGTAATCGTGATTTTTTGGTCGGCAAGCGTTTTGCGCGCCAGAGCGGCATGATCCTGTTACCTGAAGAGCAGGTACTCACGCTGTACGGTAAGCGTATTCTGATTATGCATGGCGACACGCTGTGTACTGATGATATCGGCTATCAGCGTTTTCGCGCCAAAGTCCACCAACCCTGGCTGCAAAAGTTATTTCTTGCCCTGCCACTGTTTATACGCCAGCGTATCGCTGCCAAAATGCGCGCCGGCAGCAAGGCATCCAATCAAACCAAATCCCTGTCTATTATGGACGTCAATCCGCAGGCCGTTATCGACGTCATGACTCGCCATCACGTTCATCATCTGATCCACGGGCACACTCATCGCCCGGCGATCCACCCATTTGAAATTGCGCATCACCCTGCCCGCCGCTATGTGCTCGGCGCATGGCATAGCCAGGGCTCAATGATTAAAGTCAGCGAGGATGATATCGAACTGCTGTATTTCCCGCTCTGATGAGAACGGTAAGTAGAAATAAAAATTAATACGCTTGTGGATGGTTTTTTCAGGGGTTGTCTACCATGCTAGTAATACCCGCTTATCCAGGCGGGTTTACCGTTGGTAGCTTATCCTTCTGCAAGGAATTCATTTATGAAAAAGACGACAGCTATTCTGTTGGGCTCCGCCGTTCTGTTTGCTTCAAACGCTTTTGCTGCTGAGTTAATGGAAAAAAATGATTTCCAGAAAGTTGAATCTCAGTATGAAAAAATTGGTAGCGTCTCAACGTCCGGTGAAGTCTCTGCTTCTGACGCCAAGAAAGAACTTCTTGATAAAGCAGAGGAAAAAGGTGCAGACGTGGTGGTAATCACTTCCGCCGATACCAATAATAAGATTTATGGCACGGCGAATATTTATAAGAAAAAATAATCTATTGTTGCCGCTCCGGCCCGCCGGAGCGGTATTCTGCTATTTATTCGCAGGCTATTTAATTAACGCTACAGGAGTATTGCTATTACTCGCTTTCCCGGAGTTTTAATTATATTTAGCGTTAACCTGTCCTTAACGGGACCAGCCATTTCGGCCATTTTCTTTCGCCCGATATAACGCCTCATCGGCTTTCACCAACATATTATGCGCATTCTGCGCTGCCCCCTTCCCGGCAATCCCTATACTAACCGTCACACACTCACTAACGCTGGAATCTTGATGAGGAATAGCCGCCTGGATTAATGCCTGCTGAATACGCCGCGCCACCTCTTCACAGGCGTTGTCCGTCGCTTCAAACAGCACGATAGCGAACTCTTCACCGCCGTAACGGGCAACCATATCCTCCGGGGAGCGTACCGCGTTTTTCAGCACCTGCGCCACGCACGTAAGACACTCATCACCAGCCTGATGCCCGTATCGATCGTTGTAACGTTTGAAATAATCGACATCCAGCATCATCAACGCATACGGTTTATTTTGCCCTGAAGCCTGGCTAAGCAGATTTTCCAGCGCGCGACGGTTCGCCGTTCCGGTTAAAGCATCCTGATGCGCCAGCGCATCCAGACGGGCAATTAGTATTTTGTTTTGCTGATTACGCCGCCACGCCTCGTCAAACCAGCGCCGCAAAACAAAATAGCCACAAATCAGGATCAGGGTAAATATCACCCATACCATCACAAAATTAATATTGATCCCCTGATTACGAAAATAGCTTGCCAACGGTAGCGTAACCCAAAGCGGTAATAGATACGCCAGCAGGCCGCGCGGATAGAAGTATAAAGCCGACAGCGCGGTCAGCATCAAAATGGTGATCAGCGGCCATGAAAAAGGTAAGCGCCAGTGGACAATAAAATAAAAACAGCTGACGGCCCAGAGTAGACTGAGCAGAAAGAATAACCCGCTCAGCAGGCGCAATTTTCGCCATGCTACGGCGATCATACTGAAAGAAAGCAGACAAATGGCCAGCATGGAAATATCCATCATCCTTGCCAGATTCGATGCCACCCGGTACTGCGTATCTATCTGGTCAAACAGCGTGTTGCGAAAATAGACCATAAGCGCAAAGCAGATATTGACCAGCGCCATCCACGGAATGCTGGTAACCAGCCCCTGATACACCATATCTTCACGGCGCGCCCAGGTTATTTCTGCTGTGGCGACAAGCCGCTGCTCATTATTGATAGGTTTCATTGCGATGCAGATCCATTGATGAAAAACGGGCGAATAAATTCGCCCGTTCTCGCACGCTTTACGGCGTAACAATATTGAACCAGAACTCGAATTTATCCATATAGCCTAGCAGTTCATTCAGCTTGTCGGCATTGCCGGTGATTTTTACGTCGCCTTTATCGGTGGCTTCTTTCAACGTCTCTTCTTTCAGCACAATGCGGTTTAACGCATCGCGGGACAGCACAATTGTCGCGTCGGCATTGGTGTCTTCCATATTGGCAGAATGGTTAAGTACGCCATTTTCCAGTTCGACTTTATATTTGCCGCCTTCGCTACCGAAATCAAAGTTCAGTACGGCTTTAGCGTCCGCCGCTTTCTCACCATTGATGTGTACGGCCAGATAATCGAAGAACATTTCCGGCGTCATGGCGCGAACCGTATCCGGGCTGGCAGTGTTTGGCGTTGGCAGTTTTTGTACGCCATTACGCAGTTCCTGCGCGCCGGTGAGGTAGAAGTTACGCCACGGCCCGGACTCAGCCTGGTATCCCAGCTGTTCCAGCGCGTCGGCTTCCAGGTTGCGGGCAGCCTGATTATTCGGATCGGCAAACACCACTTTACTGACCACCTGCGCCACCCAACGATAGTTGCCCTGATCGAAATCTTGCTTCGCTTTTTGCAGAATGGCATCCGCGCCGCCCATATATTCAACGTATTTTTTCGCGCCCTCTTCCGGCGGCAGTTCATCCAGGGTTGCCGGGTTACCGTCAAACCAGCCGAGATAGAGCACGTAAGTGGCTTTAACGTCGTGACTCACCGACCCATAGTAACCCCGGTTAGCCCAGGTGTTCGCCAGCGAAGGGGGGAGTTTAAAGTTAGCGGCGATTTCATCACGGGTCAGGCCCTGGTTGGCCATGCGCAGCGTCTGATCGTTGATGTAACGATATAAGTCGCGCTGGCTCTTTAATAGCTTAACGACATTATCGTTGCCCCAGGTCGGCCAGTGATGCTGGGCGAGAATGATTTCCGCTTTGTCACCCCAGAGATTCAGCGCCTTGTTAATGTATTTCGACCAGGGCAGCGGTTGGCGGATTTTCGCCCCGCGCAGAGAATAGGTGTTGTGCAGCGTGTGGGTAACATCTTCGGCGGTTTCGATCAGTTTTTTCTCTTCGATATACCACAGCATTTCTGATGGGGCTTCCGAACCGGGTGCCATCAGGAAGTCGTACGTTAACCCATCAATCACCTCTTTCTGGCCGGTTTCCGTGATGTAATTTGTGGGCGCGATCAGCGTTACCGTTCCGGCAGACGTGGTAGTCCCCAGCCCTGCCCCCACCTGGCCTTTCACGTCAGGCTTGAGCAGGTTGCCATACATATAGCTGGCGCGACGGCTCATTACGTTCCCCGCCATGATGTTTTCCGAGACCGCCTCTTCCATAAAGCCCGCCGGGGCATAGATTTTCACTTTTCCGGTTTTAACGTCCGCTTCGTCGATTACGCCGCGCACGCCGCCATAGTGGTCAACGTGGCTGTGGGTGTAGATCACCGCTACCACCGGTTTGGTGCCACGATTTTTATAATAAAGATCCATGCCCACTTTTGCGGTTTCCGCTGATACCAGCGGGTCGACCACGGTGATCCCCTCTTTCCCTTCGATAATGGTCATATTCGATAGATCGAGGTTACGGATCTGGTAAACGCCTTCGGTCACTTCAAACAGCCCGCTGATATTAATCAGCTGTGCCTGACGCCACAGGCTGGGGTTGACGGAGTCCGGCGCTTTATCCCCTTCTTTAATAAAGGAATACTGCGTCGGATCCCAGATGACGTTACCTTGCTCTCCTTTAATCACGTCCTGGGGAATGGGTGCAATAAACCCTTTATGAGCATCGGTAAAATCCTGGGTATCAGAGAAAGGGAGTTGATTAAACAAGGCGTTATTGGCCTGTTGCGTCGCGGCGGCGGCTTCTTTTGGGGCTTCCTGTGCCAGACCGGGGAGTGACCAGGAAACCAGAAAACCAGCCAGTGCGAGACCTACAGCTATCCGATTGAATTTCATTCTTAACCTCTCAGTGGAAACAAACGTTGCTGAAAACAGCGCGGCCCTGGCTGATTGTGTAAAGAAATGACATTGAATTTCAGATATGAAAATACGCTGCGTTGGCGTGTTTCAAGCGTAGACAAAAAACACGATATATTGAAATTGCGCGGGCGTAACAGGTCTACAAACCCCGCCCCCGCGCTGACGCAACCGTTTTCCTTGCGGTTTTTCCATGTTATTCTTTGAGCCCTTCTGAACGACAAGCACCTTGTTTTCGCATTCACAGGAGTTTTAAGACGCATGTCTTTAAGCCAAAATCCGGCGCGTATCGCCATAGTGATGGGGTCTAAAAGCGACTGGGCCACCATGCAGCATGCCGCTGAAATTCTTGATGCCCTTGATGTTCCCTACCATGTTGAAGTGGTTTCCGCTCACCGCACGCCCGATAAACTGTTCAGCTTCGCGGAATCCGCGCAGCACAACGGTCATCAGGTCATTATCGCTGGCGCAGGCGGTGCGGCGCATTTGCCGGGCATGATCGCCGCGAAAACTCTGGTGCCGGTATTAGGCGTGCCGGTGCAAAGCGCGGCCCTGAGCGGCGTGGACAGCCTCTACTCTATCGTGCAAATGCCACGCGGCATTCCGGTGGGAACGCTGGCGATTGGTAAAGCGGGCGCCGCAAACGCCGCGCTGCTGGCGGCGCAGATCCTCGCCCAGCATGACGATGCGCTGTTAGCGCGTCTGGCGGCATGGCGTAAAGCCCAAACCGACGAGGTGCTGGATAATCCGGACCCACGAGGTGCGGCATGAAACAAGTGTGCGTGTTGGGGAACGGCCAGCTAGGCCGCATGCTGCGCCAGGCCGGCGAGCCGCTGGGTATTGCGGTCTGGCCGGTGGGGCTGGATGCTGAGCCGGAAGCTGTGCCCTTTCAGCAAAGCGTGATCACCGCTGAAATCGAGCGCTGGCCGGAAACCGCGTTAACCCGCGAACTGGCGCGTCACCCGGCATTCGTTAACCGCGATGTGTTCCCCATTATTGCCGACCGCCTGACCCAAAAGCAGCTGTTCGACAAGCTCGATTTACCTACCGCGCCGTGGCAGTTGCTGTCCAGCGCAAGCGAATGGCCTGCGGTTTTTGAGGCGCTCGGCGAGCTGGCGATCGTCAAACGCCGTACTGGCGGCTACGACGGACGCGGCCAGTGGCGTTTGCACGCCGAAGATACCGCGCAACTGCCGCAGGAGTGCTACGGCGAATGCATCGTCGAACAGGGCATCAACTTTTCCGGCGAAGTTTCGCTGGTGGGTGCGCGCGGCCACAACGGCGAGACGGTATTTTATCCACTGACGCACAACCTGCATCAGGACGGCATCCTGCGTACCAGCGTGGCGTTCCCGCACAGCAATATCGAACAGCAGCAGCAGGCTGAGAACATGCTCGGCGCGATCATGCACGAGCTGGGCTACGTTGGCGTGATGGCGATGGAGTGCTTTATCACCCCCGGTGGATTGCTGATCAACGAACTGGCCCCGCGCGTGCATAACAGCGGCCACTGGACGCAGAACGGCGCGTCCATCAGCCAGTTCGAACTGCACCTGCGCGCGATCCTCAACCTGCCGATGCCGCAGCCGGTTATTGCCAGCACCTCAGTGATGGTGAACCTGATCGGCAGCGATCTGAATGACGCCTGGCTGCAACTGCCGCTGGTGCATCTGCACTGGTATGACAAAGACGTTCGTCCTGGGCGCAAGGTTGGGCATCTGAATTTATCGGATACCGATACCGGCAGGCTGGACGCCTCGCTGGAAGCGCTGGTCCCGCTGCTGCCGCCGGAATACGCCAGCGGCATCGCCTGGGCGCAGGTAAAATTGCGTTAATCCCCGCTTAATAATCTGAATCAGGGCGTCGCAGGACGCCCTGCCTTTTGCTGACGCATATCGCGCTTAGTGAACTTGTTAACCCAGGAGTACAATGCCCACGTTTTCGCACTGAAAAGGCCCCGCCATGAAGTATGTTGTAACTATTACCCCTGACACCCGCGACTGGCAGATGCTGCTTGCCAACGAGGTTCCCATCATTGACGTCCGCGCGCCAGTGGAGTTTTGCCAGGGTGCCGTGCCCGGCGCTATCAACCTTCCACTGATGAATGACGCCGAGCGGGCGGCGGTAGGCACGTGCTATAAGCAACAGGGCCAGCAGGCGGCGCTGGCGTTGGGCCATCACCTGGTGAGTGGCGATACGCGAACCGCACGCATCGAGGCCTGGCGGGAAGCCTGTTTGCGCTATCCGAACGGTTATTTGTGCTGCGCGCGCGGGGGTCTGCGCAGCAAAATCGCCCAGCAGTGGTTACGCGAAGCTGGCGTGGAGTATCCACGGGTGGAGGGCGGCTATAAGCAGCTTCGGCAGGCGGCGATTGAGGCCACAGACAACCTGTCATTGCTGCCAATGGTGCTGGTGGGCGGTTTCACCGGCAGCGGCAAAACCGACCTGGTAAAAGCGCAACCGCTGGGCGTTGACCTGGAAGGCCTGGCGCATCATCGCGGTTCGTCATTTGGCCGCACCCTCTCGCCGCAGCTTTCTCAGGCCAGCTTTGAGAATGCGCTGGCCGCAACGCTGTTACGTAACCAGTTAACCTGGGATCATCATCGCCACGCCTTCTGGCTGCTGGAAGATGAAGGACAGATGATTGGCTCTAACCATTTGCCGCAGCGGCTGCGTGAGCAGATGAACCTTGCGCCAGTCGCTGTGGTGGAGGAACCGATGGATCGCCGTCTGGCGCGGCTGCGCAGCGAATACTTTATCGACATGCAGCAGGCTTACTGCACCGCGTATGGCGAAGAGCAGGGCTGGCGGGCCTATGGCGAATATCTGCATCACGGCCTGTATGCCATCCGCCGTCGGCTTGGGCTGGAGCGTTACGCACTTTTCGCGCAGCGCCAGCGTAGTGCGTTTGAGGAGCAACAGCGCAGCGGCGAAACTGACGGCCATTTCGCGTGGCTGCTGCCGCTGCTGGAGAGCTATTACGATCCGATGTACCGCTATCAGCTGGAGAAAAAAGCCGCGAAAATTTGCTTTCGCGGCGATTATCACAGCGTGGCGGCCTGGCTTAACGACAGGCGCGCCGGTGTTACTGCGCGGTAAACTGGCGGAACAGCGCTTTGCCCTTCAGCAGGCGCACGCCCAGCCAGCCGCCGCAGGCCGACAGCAGCAGCGCGCCGCACACCGGCAGCACCACCCACAACCGCCAGTCCGGCTCCCAGGGGAAGTCAAAAACCCGGGTTTGCAGGAAGCCCAGCGCGGTTTCCGCGCCAATTGCCGCCACTAATCCGGATACCAACCCCAGCATAGCGAACTCGCACCACAGTGTGGTGCGTAGCAAACGCTTTTCCGCCCCCAGGGTTCGATACACCACCAGCTCCTGATGGCGCTGACGCATCCCCACCTGCACCTGCGCCAGCAGCAGCAGGATACCGCAGGCGGTGACCAGTACCACCATCACCTCCAGCGCGCGGCTAACCTGTTGAAGCACCTGGCCGACCTGGCGCAAGATCGCGCCAATATCCAGCAAGCTTACCGTCGGAAATTCGCGGTTAAGCTGGGCGATCATCCCGGAATCGCCGTTGGCGCGAAAACTTGTCAGCCAGCTTTGCGGCTGCCCGTCCAGCGCGCCGGGCGGGAAGATAAAGAAGAAGTTCGGGCGCAGGCTTTCCCAGTCCACGTGGCGCAGGCTGGTCACTTTGGCGCTGAAGTCCTGGGTATCGCCGGTAAAGGTCAGCGTATCCCCGAGCTTCACGTTCAGCCGCTTCGCCAGCTCTTCTTCCATCGAGACTTCGCCTGCCTTCGGCGGCCAGCTTCCCGCAACGATCGGATTATGGGAAGGACGCTGATCCTGCCAGGTGAGATTCAGCTCGCGGTTGAGGGACTCATCCTGGCTGCTCACCGTCGGCTCGCCTTTAATCTGGGTTAAGCGCGCCCGCACGATAGGGTAGAAAGACTCCGGGATAATCTGGTGCTCCGCCAGGAAACCTTTCACCTCGCTCACCTGCTCCGGCGCGATGTTGAGCAGGAAGTAGTTCGGGCTTTCCGGCGGCAGTTGCTGCTGCCAGCGATCCAGCAGATCGCCGCGCAGCACCAGCAGCAGAGCCAGCAGCATAAACGACAGGGAGAACGCCGCCAGCTGGCTGAGGGTCGCCCAGGGCTGGCGCAGCAGGCGATTCACCGCCAGGCGAACCGGCAACTGGCGCAGCGTCAGGCGTTTTAAAACTTGCAATAACGTCCAGCCGACCAGCGCACAGAGCGCCGCCATCACCAACGTACCCGCCAGCACCGCCCAGAGCAGCATTTTGCCGCCCATCAGCCAGGCCAGCAACGCAACAACCACCATCACAATGGCGGGCAAATAGTATTTGAGCGGCCAGACGTTGGCCACTACATCGCGGCGCAGAACGCGCAGCGGCTGGGTCGCCAGCAGCAGCCGGTAAGGCCGCAATCCCACCAGCAGTGAGATCACCGCCATCGCGCCCACCGCCCAGAGCCACGGCCACAGGCTGGCCGCCGGGAGTTCCGCAGGCAGTACCGGTTTGAGCAGGTGCATCAGCGCCTTTTCAAACGCCAGCCCTACCACGCCGCCCGTGATCGCGCTGAGCGCCAGCACCATCAGCCACTGGCCGATAATCAACTTACGCAGTTGCGCCCGCCCTGCCCCGAGGGTTTTGAGGATCGCCACCAGATCGTAGCGGCTGCGGCAATAGTGGCCCATCGCCACCGCCACCGCCCCGACCGCCAGCAGCAGCGTCAGTAAAGCCGACAGCAGTAAAAACTGCTGGGAGCGCTGTAGCGATTTGCCCAGCGCGCCGTCATCCTGCTCCATGCCGTACCAGCGATGCTCCGGCTTAAGTTTCGGCAACAGCCAGGCCTCGTACTGCGCAATCTGAGCTGGCTGACCGGCGAATTTATAGCGCCAGGTGATGCGGCTGCCTGGCTGGACCGCGCCGGTTTTTTCCACGTCCGCCAGGTTCATCATCAGACGCGGGGCCATCTGGAACGGGTTAAATCCGCTGTCCGGCTCCTGAACCACCGTACCGGCGATGGTCAACGTGGCGTCGCCAACATCCAGGGTATCGCCCGGTTTTACGTTCAGGAGCGCCATCAGGCGCGGGGCCAGCAGTACACTGCCCGGCTCAGGCTTTAAGCCAGGCGGATCGGTTTGCAAATCGCCATACATCGGGTACAGGGCATCCACCGCTTTGACATCCGCCAGCTGCGGCGTATCGCCCGCAAACGTCATAGTGGCGAAACTGAGCTGGCGGCTGACCCGCAGCCCCTCTTTTTCGGCTTCGGCAAGCCAGGCCGGATCAACCGCGCGGGCGCTGCGCAACGCGCGATCCCCGGCCATAAATTCCCGGCTTTGCTGGCTTAAGCCTTTTTCCATGCGATCGCTGATGTTGCCAAGCGCCAGTACACAGGCCACCGCCAGGCTCAGTGCCAGCCAGACAATCAATAACGACGGCGAGCGCCACTCCCGCCAGAACCAGCGCGCAATCATGCTTCCTCCACGAGCTGGCCTTCACGCAGCCGCAGCCGCCGGTCGCAGCGCGCCGCCAGCTGTTCATCGTGGGTGACCAGAATCAGGGTGGTGGCGTAATCGCGGTTCAGAGAAAACAGCAAATCGGCAATGCGATCCCCGGTGTGCCTGTCGAGGTTACCGGTGGGTTCATCAGCAAACAGTACCGTCGGGCGGCCATTAAAAGCGCGGGCCAGCGCCACGCGCTGCTGCTCACCGCCGGAAAGCTGCGCCGGAAGATGGTCGAGACGCTTGCCGAGGCCAAGCTGTTCGAGCAGCGCTTTAGCCTGCTCGCGCCCGGTTTTGTCATTTTCACCGCGCAGCAGCGCCGGAAGCTCGACGTTTTCCAGCGCGTTGAGCGTGGGGATTAACATAAACGACTGGAACACAAACCCCACCTGGCTGGCGCGTAGCCGGGCGCGCGCCTCTTCGTCCATACTGTGCAGCGGCTGGCCTAACAGGTGCACTTCGCCGCTGCTGCCATCGTCAAGACCCGCCAGGATGGCCAGCAACGTGGATTTACCGGAACCCGACTCGCCAATCAGAGCGATGGTCTGGGCCGGTTTGACAACCAGCTCAACTCCGGTAAGGATGGAAAGCTGGTGTTCCCCCTGACCGACGGACTTCTTAAGACGATGAACTTCAATAATGTTTTCCGCTGGCATTGGCCTTTCCTGTTACTGGCTTTAATGACATTTCGCGCCGCCGCAGCGGACACGTTATTAATTTTGGGCGACAGCCTGAGCGCTGGCTACCGGATGTCGGCCAACGCCGCCTGGCCCGCCCTGCTGAATGATAAGTGGCAGTCGCGCGACGTTAACGTCGTCAACGCCAGCATCAGCGGCGACACCGCCGCGCAGGGCCTGTCGCGGCTGCCGACGCTGCTAAAACAGCATCAGCCGCGCTGGGTGCTGGTAGAGCTGGGCGGCAACGATGGTTTGCGCGGCTTCCAGCCGAACGCCATCGCGTCCACTCTGCGCCAGATCATCACTCAGGTGAAGTCGGCGGATGCCGAACCGCTGATTATGCAGATTCGCCTGCCCGCCAATTACGGACGCCGCTACAATGAGGCGTTCAGCGCCATCTATCCTGGCCTTGCCAAAGAGTTTGATATTCCGCTCCTGCCGTTTTTTATGGAGGAGGTGTATCTCAAACCGCAATGGATGCAGGACGACGGTATTCACCCCAATCGTGACGCACAGCCGTTTATCGCGGACTGGATGGAAACGCGACTGGCTCCTTTAGTTAAACACGACTCATAACCCATCGGGGGCATGAGCGGGTAAAGTTATGCAAAAATCAGTCTTAATAACAGGATGTTCCAGCGGGATTGGCCTGGCCTGCGCCCATGAATTAAAGCGTCTCGGCTACCGGGTGCTTGCCGCCTGCCGTAAACCTGCCGATGTCGACCAGATGAATGCGCTCGGTTTTACCGGGGTATTGCTCGATCTCGACGATCCGCAAAGCGTGGAGGCCGCCGCCGCGCAGGTCATTGCCCTGACTGGCAACCGGCTGTACGGCATTTTCAATAACGGCGGCTACGGGGTTTACGGGCCGCTCACCACCATTAGCCGCACGCAGATGGAGCAGCAGTTTTCCACCAACTTTTTCGGCGCACACCAGCTAACCATGCTACTGCTGCCCGCTATGCTGCCGCATAGCGAAGGGCGGATCGTTAACACCAGTTCGGTGATGGGGCTGATCTCCACGCCGGGGCGCGGTGCCTACGCCGCCAGCAAATATGCGCTGGAAGCCTGGTCCGACGCGCTGCGCATGGAGCTGCGCTACAGCGGGATCAAAGTCAGCCTGATTGAACCGGGCCCGATCCGCACGCGCTTTACCGACAACGTTAACCAAACCCAGTCCGACAAACCGGTGGAAAACCCCGGCATCGCCGCGCGATTTACCCTGGGGCCGGAGGCGGTGGTCGCAAAAGTGCGCCATGCTTTTGAAAGCGAGAACCCCAAATTGCGTTATCCGGTGACGGTGGTGACCTACGCCGTCGGGTTGTTAAAACGCCTGCTGCCGGGGCGAGTGATGGACAAAATTTTGCAGGGCTGAGTTGAAGCCCCGCCTTCTGCCCCCATGTAAAAAAACAAATCGACAAAAGAGGGTGACACATGTCCCTGGAATCAATTTTTGATATCAACGAATCGAACCTGCATCAGGTGATTGAGCAGTCAATGACCACGCCGGTGCTGTTCTACTTCTGGTCGCCGCGCAGCCAGCACTGCGAGCAGCTGACGCCGATGCTGGAGAAGCTGGCGAACCAATACCACGGCCAGTTTATTCTCGCCAAAGTGGATTGCGATGCCGAGCAGCGCGTCGCCGCGCAGTTTGGTCTGCGTGCCATCCCGACGGTCTATCTGTTCCAGCAGGGCCAGCCGGTGGATGGCTTCCAGGGGCCGCAGCCGGAAGAAGCGGTTCGCGCCCTGCTCGATAAAGTCCTGCCGCGCGAAGAAGAGTTGAAAGCCCAGGAAGCGATGGCGCTGATTGAAGAAGGCAAACACGCCGAAGCGCTGCCGCTGCTGAAAGACGCCTGGCAGATCTCCGGTCAGAACAGCGAAATCGGCCTGTTGCTGGCGCAAACTCAAATCGCATTGCAGCGTAGCGACGATGCCGAAGCGGTGCTGAAAACCATTCCGCTACAGGATCAGGACACCCGCTATCAGGGGCTGATGGCGCAAATCGATTTACTGCGCCAGGCAGCCGATACGCCGGAAATCCAGCAGCTTCAACAGCAAGTGGCGCAAAACCCGCAGGACGCGCAGCTTGCCGCGCAACTGGCGCTGCAACTGCATCAGGTTGGGCGTAATGAAGAGGCGCTGGAACTGCTGTGGAGCCATCTGAAAACGGATCTCGGCGCGGGTGACGGCCAGGTGCGTAAAATGCTGCAAGAGATCCTGGCGGCGCTGGGCACTGGCGATCAGCTGGCTTCTAAATATCGTCGTCAGCTCTACTCCCTGCTGTACTGATCCGCTAAAGCGGCCCCTGTTAATGCCAGCCTTCGTGCTGGCATTTTTTTGATTTGTTAAGACTGACACTCTTTAAAAGCCCGCCATCTACCGCTTTTGTGATTAGCCCGGAGGTGGGCAATGCGTTAACAACCAACTGACTTAAGCAAGACTTTTGAAATTAAATTATTAAAAAACCATTTTGACTTTTTAATGACATGATGTAGATTTAACCCATCGATATTTTTGCAGATCTCAATGCCGATGAGTAAGAGATTTGTTTTAGCATCTATCGCTACAGTAGTCTTTTGAGAGTCTGACCCTTCACTTTATCCATAATTTTACTCTTTGCTTTTTTTGTCCGCCCCTACCCGTGGGGCGTTTTTTTTGCCCTTTTCTTCTCCACATTCGCAGAGCCCACGCCTGAACGGCGACGCTATCCGTTGCTTTATTAATCTCAAGCAGGGATGATGACCTTTAGCCGCCTGTTAACCACATGCGGATACTTCAACACTCGCACCAAAACACAGGAGGTTTTTTGATGCTTATTGTGATCCCCGTTTTGATCTTTGTCGCATTGGTGATTGTCGGCGCAGGGGTAAAAATTGTTCCGCAAGGTTATCAATGGACGGTAGAACGCTTTGGCCGCTATACCAAAACGCTGCAACCGGGCTTAAGCCTGGTGGTGCCGTTTATGGATCGCATTGGTCGTAAAATCAACATGATGGAACAGGTGCTGGATATTCCTTCCCAGGAAGTGATCTCCAAGGATAACGCTAACGTCACCATTGACGCGGTCTGCTTTATTCAGGTGATCGATGCGCCGAAAGCCGCGTATGAAGTCAGCAACCTGGAGCACGCCATCATCAACCTGACGATGACCAATATACGCACCGTGTTGGGTTCAATGGAGCTCGACGAGATGCTGTCCCAGCGCGACAGTATTAATACGCGCCTGCTGCATATCGTTGATGAAGCCACTAATCCGTGGGGGATTAAGGTGACGCGTATTGAAATCCGCGATGTTCGCCCGCCGGCGGAGCTGATCTCCTCCATGAACGCGCAGATGAAAGCAGAACGTACCAAGCGCGCGTATATTCTGGAGGCGGAGGGGGTGCGTCAGGCAGAAATACTCAAAGCCGAAGGCGATAAACAATCGCAGATCCTGAAAGCCGAGGGCGAACGCCAGTCGGCATTCTTGCAGGCTGAAGCGCGGGAACGTTCTGCGGAAGCGGAAGCGCGCGCCACTAAAATGGTTTCTGAGGCTATCGCCGCCGGGGATATTCAGGCGGTTAACTATTTTGTGGCCCAAAAATATACCGACGCGCTACAGCAAATCGGCGCGGCGAATAACAGTAAAGTGGTGCTGATGCCGCTGGACGCCACCAGCCTGATGGGGTCGATTGCCGGTATCAGCGAACTGGTTAAAGAGAGCAGCGAGCGTAAACGCCCATGATGGCTTTTTTCCTGGTGCATCCTCATACCTTCTGGCTGAGCCTTGGCGGCCTGCTGTTGGCCGCGGAAATGCTAGGGGGAAGCGGTTATTTACTGTGGAGCGGCGTGGCGGCGGTGATCACCGGGCTGTTGGTGTGGCTGTTTCCTTTTGGCTGGGAGTGGCAGGGGATCTGCTTTGCAGTGCTGACGGTGATCGCCGCCCTGCTCTGGTCGCGCTGGCTGGCGCGTAAACCGCAGCCGCGCGCCGATGCGGTGTTGAATCAGCGCGGGCAGCAGCTTGTTGGGCAGCGCTTTATCCTGGATACACCGTTAGTCAATGGACGCGGGCATATGCGGGTTGGTGATGGCACCTGGCCGGTGGTCTCAAATGAGGATATCCCCGCCGGAGCACGCGTTGAAGTGATTGCCGTGGAAGGCATCACGCTGCGGATTCGCCTTTCTGCTCAGTAAATTCTTGTGGATAAAACCTGCCCGCGCGCGGCGCTGGGCAGGTTTTTTATTGCGAAGATTTAGCGCGGCGATGACAGCAGCCGGAAAGATTATCCATGATAGGGCAATCCGCCCCGTCGTCGCCCGGGCAGGATTCCGCCAGTGCCAATAACTGCGCGCGCATATCATTCAGTTCCACAATATGGCGTTCAATCTCCGCGACTTTTTGCAGCGTACGCGCTTTTACGTCCGCGCTACGTCGGCCTGGGTCGTTAAACAGATGCACCAGTTCCTTGCACTCTTCCAGGTTAAATCCAACCTGACGCGCCTGGCGCAACAACGTCAGTTCATCAAGATGGCTTTGTGTGTAGCTTCGGTAGCCGTTTTCACTGCGCAGCGGCGGCGTCACTAACCCCTTTTCCTCGTAAAAACGAATCGCCTTGCTAGTGAGACCGGTTTTTTTTGCGACATCACTGATGTTCATTGTGCCCTCCGTAACCTTCCATTGGGTGGAAGGTTTAGGGGAGTTTATAACGGGGATGGGGGGAAATAAAGGGTTTGGTGTGGCCTGGGAAGGGATAATTTCGATTTGGTTTGCTGAAGCGGGAACACATGGGCGGTAGTAGGACACCTGACAGGGGCGACTTATTCCCGTTTACGCGGGGAACACCTGCTGGCTCTGCTGTTCGGCCTCCAGTACCACGGTTTATCCCCGCTGGCGCGGGGAACACGTTCAGGCGTTTCTGGCCGAACTGGGTTATTCCGGTTTATCCCCGCTGGCGCGGGGAACACTCAGGCTCTTGGACGTCGGGAGGGAAGAATGGCGGTTTATCCCCGCTGGCGCGGAGAACACAACTGGTCGGTCGGAATCGTCGCTGCTGCGACCGGTTTATCCCCGCTGGCGCGGGGAACACGTCGCCAAAACCAACAAGTTCCCAATCAAGGCCGGTTTATCCCCGCTGGCGCGGGGAACACAAAAATCGGCGCACCCGAGCACGTAACGGTGACGGTTTATCCCCGCTGGCGCGGGGAACACTGGCGTTTTTTTCGCCCTTTTGGTTGTCATATCGGTTTATCCCCGCTGGCGCGGGGAACACGTTGGCTCTCAGGTTTCCGCCAACTCTCAAGCCGGTTTATCCCCGCTGGCGCGGGGAACACTGGGAGATGACCCGTTTAGAGAAACAGCGGGAACGGTTTATCCCCGCTGGCGCGGGGAACACTTGTATTTCCCGCCATTTATTGCACCTCGATACGGTTTATCCCCGCTGGCGCGGGGAACACTTTTTTCCCGGCGCGCCAAATGTATTTCAGCGCGGTTTATCCCCGCTGGCGCGGGGAACACTATTTACCGACGCAGCAACCGGTCAGGGATATCGGTTTATCCCCGCTGACGCGGGGAACACTGTTTTTAAATGAAACGTATCACCCGAAAGCGCGGTTTATCCCCGCTGACGCGGGGAACATGTACTCCTGACTATCCTACTCAGCCTAAAAACCGGTTTATCCCCGCTGACGCGGGGAACACATACTCCTGACTATCCTACTCAGCCTAAAAACCGGTTTATCCCCGCTGACGCGGGGAACACCGCGCCTCGGCGTTCGTCGCTGGCGCGGTTCCCGGTTTATCCCCGCTGACGCGGGGAACACCAGTTTTTACTATATGCATCGATAAAGCTACGCGGTTTATCCCCGCTGGCGCGGGGAACACATTCAGCGACGCAGAAAATGGGTTCCAGCGATCGGTTTATCCCCGCTGGCGCGGGGAACACTTAGCCGTTCGCTGCAGCGCGCGGTTGTCGGCCGGTTTATCCCCGCTGGCGCGGGGAACACTCTGGAAATTCCACTATTGGAACCTTTGATACTGGTTTATCCCCGCTGGCGCGGGGAACACGGCATGCGCCTTTAGCCTGCCAACCACGCAATCGGTTTATCCCCGCTGGCGCGGGGAACACACCCTCAGGCGGGACCATGCAGCGCCCGATCGCGGTTTATCCCCGCTGGCGCGGGGAACACGCAGGTGATGAAGTGAAACCAGTGCCGACAGGCGGTTTATCCCCGCTGGCGCGGGGAACACAGAATCGGTATCAACTTTACCTTTCTGACGTGCGGTTTATCCCCGCTGGCGCGGGGAACACGTCCACCGCCGTCACGGCTGAATACCACAATACGGTTTACCCCCGCTGGCGCGGGGAACACGACAAAAAATAGAGTCACCCAGGATTTTCCGCCGGTTTATCCCCGCTGGCGCGGGGAACACAATTCCAGTCCGGAATCGTGCTACGCCCACGCCAGTTTATCCCCGCTGGCGCGGGGAACACATGGCTCACGCCATTTGAATATATTACAACCTCGGTTTATCCCCGCTGGCGCGGGGAACACGTCGCCACCTATAACGGCTGTTCTCAGGCTCGCGGTTTATCCCCGCTGGCGCGGGGAACACGTTAGCACCGCTAGCGATGATGCTGTTTGTGGCGGTTTATCCCCGCTGGCGCGGGGAACACTGTGTCAGTAAACCCCACGCCACAAGGTTCATCGGTTTATCCCCGCTGGCGCGGGGAACACGTGATTTGTCAGCATAAAATACAGGCTCTGACCGGTTTATCCCCGCTGGCGCGGGGAACACACCATCGCTACAAATTCAGATCTGAATGACCGCGGTTTATCCCCGCTGGCGCGGGGAACACCAGCTCGCGCGAATTTTTGGAGTTTCCGAAAGCGGTTTATCCCCGCTGGCGCGGGGAACACGGCCGCCCGCTCAGTGATAAATGGTGCGCCCACGGTTTATCCCCGCTGGCGCGGGGAACACGCAATGAAAGACGGCCCAGTAGCCAGCGGAACCGGTTTATCCCCGCTGGCGCGGGGAACACCTCATCAAGCACCTGATCAGCTACTCCCGTCTCGGTTTATCCCCGCTGGCGCGGGGAACACACGAATTTCGGCGTCGTCCAGGGCGCGCAGTTCGGTTTATCCCCGCTGGCGCGGGGAACACGGCAGGAGATAGAACTGGCTAATTTGCCGTATCGGTTTATCCCCGCTGGCGCGGGGAACACGGGCGCTTGCCTTCCTCGCTTCCTGCCTCACTCGGTTTATCCCCGCTGGCGCGGGGAACACACTAATCATATGTCTTTGTTTTAACTAAACTTTTATCGCAAAGAAAACCCCACCAGCTTTTTGATAAAAATTAGAAAAACTAACTCATTGATTTTCAAGAGGAACAAAAGAAACTAACCGCAGTCCATCCCAATTTACCGGGATTCGTCGGTTTTCGCCCCAAGTCTGGAATTCAAACCCCGATTCATTATTAGTAGCCCATGCCATTACGACATTGCCACTCTCTGCAAGTAAGGTGATCTGCTGCCAAATCATCTCACGAATACGTCGGGACACATCACCCACATATACCCCAGCGCGGATTTCCAGTAACCAAACAGCGAGCCTTCCACGCAAACGGGGTGGTACATTTTCCGTAACTACAACCAGCATACTCATTATTAACGTCCTCGTAGACCAGGATCGCCAGATGAGGCTGGTTCAGGTATGGCGGGAGGAAGCATATCTGGCGCGGGTTGCGGTGGTTCAATTTCACCCGCAGCAAGTATTTCTTCAATCAGCGGGATAAGCCTGCCGGTGATCTTCGCGCTACGGAAAATATCACGGCAGGCGAGGCGAACTTCGCGATCGGGATGGGTTGGTTGAGTAGCCGCTATTTCAAACGCTTTGGGTACAACAGTCTCAAATTTAATGATATCAGCGATGTCATAGACAAAAGAAAGTGCCTTGCCGCTATGGATAAAACCTATAGCGGGAGCATAGCCTGCAGCGAGGATAGCCGCTTCAGTAATACCATACAGGCAAGATGTGGCTGCGCTGATGCATTGGTTAACTATGTCTCCTTTTTCCCAGTCTTTAGGATCGTAGTTACGACCATGCCACTTTACGCCATACCTTTTTGCCAGGGTGGAATACGTTTGCCGCACCCGAGCTCCCTCTATGCCACGCAATTGCTCCACTGAACGACGCGCTGGTGGAGGCTCATGAAAGCGAAGCTCATACATCTTCCGTACTACTTTCAACCGCAACACGTCATCAAGCGCAAGCCTAGCCTGATAGAGTAGTTTGTCGGCCCGCGCGCCACCCGGTTGCCCGGAAGCATACAGCCGAACACCCGCCTCCCCTACCCAGACAAGCAGCGTACCTACCGTTGAGGCCAACCTGACAGCAGCATGAGAAATACGTGTTCCGGGTTCAAGCATAATGCAGGCGACGGATCCCACAGGAATGTGGGTGCGAATACCGGTTTTATCAATCAGCACAAAAGCACCATCCAGTACGTCAAGGTGACCATACTGGAGGAAAATCATCGAAGTGCGATCTTTGAGAGGAATGGGGCTTAGCGGAACAAAACTCACCAAAAGCTCTCCGGTTTGATAAGCATTAAACCACAACCAAATGCCTTGCTTTTACCGAAGCCTGAGACCAGTTTTTGCATAAAACGCGTGGGATCGTTAACTTCGAGTAAGCCACCAAAATCAACCGTGCTATAGCGGATTAACTCTCCTTTTGCTTTCGCTATAAATTGTTGACGATAAACCTCGATTTTACTGATGACAGGCGTAAAACCATGCGCATCGCCTTCTCTCGCCAACCAGGCTTGCGCCACATTTTGTTGTTCCTGCAATATCGCCTGCGCAGAGGCTTTATCACGTAACTGATATTTCACGTCCATTAGAATGTCATGGCGTTTACCTGCACGACAAACGACAGGATTAGCTCGTAAACTGAAACAGAGCCGCTGACCCGGCGTTAATAGCGGTAAAAACTCCCGGCTTTCAATACCAAATAAGGGGTGATGAACAGGCAGTGCTTCGGAGAGTACATAAAAACGAAACGCTCCCTGCAGCTCTTCACGCCGGTATAAAAAGTGACGTTCTTTCATGGCCGGGAAAAGCTCCCACAGCCATTGATGCATTGCGTATTCCCCCTTTTCCACCATCTTTAACAGGGCCTCTGGGGAAAGTTTACGGGTTTCGAGGGTTATTTTTGAGAGATACACGTCTCCTCCTTGAGCGCTATTCCTTTGAAATAAATACGTTCCGTAAAGAGCCAGTGTTCACGATCAACAGGCTGATCGCGGCGAGAGAGTGTCCGCTGCTTATGCAATCCTTCATGCTCACCTTCCCACCAATACTCGCTGGACATCGCGTTAAGCGAACGCAGCGCGCCTGCCAACTGCGACATTTTGCTCTGATAGTGATTCGTGGAACGGCTTAGAACCTGAGCCGCATTGCCCTCGACAATTTGTGGATCGAGCGGCAGCGCCAGCGGATGACTTTTACGGCCAAGATAAAGCGGAAATACGGGATGGCGAAGGGCATCTAAAAGCTCGTCTAAGCGATATGGAGCGCTTTCAGTCATCGCAACGGCAACTACCCACCAGGCATCGGTGTAATAGTCCCGTTTGGTAATCAATGCCTCCAGAATCGCGGGATCGCGTAATTCCTCTCGGCGGCAGAAATAACGTTTTTTCCTGACCTCTTTCGGCATCTGAACGGTGTGGTAATCTCTTGCCCAGCGCGGCCTGGCGCTGGAACAGAGCAGAAACTGATAGTGACGATGAAGTACTGCCAGTTTCTCTTTGTCATCCCGACGAATACCAAGCGCCGCAGCCAGTAGACCCAGCAGCGCCGAGCGCGAAGGTAAAGGACTGGAGTGCCGAACTTCACCCGGCGCGTTTTCTCCCCACGATGCCATCGGCCCATGAAGTTGAAAAACCAGATACTGACTCATGCTCGCTCCTTAGCTGCAAATGAAATCGAGCACGGCCACCAGGCTGCCTTTGCCTTGATCAGCATTGAAATCAATGCATTCGCTTTGCTGACCATAGACCTGATTCATGTTTTGACGTAACTGTGTGATACGTGTGACAGCAGTATCGATCTGATTGGTGCCATTGATGGGAGAGTAAAACGCCGCAGCCAGTGAACGCGGTTGATCAGTTCCTTTTTCCGCCAGCGTCCACGATGCATACGCCCTACTGGCAAAACTGTTTTGCTTACCCGTTGGCGACACTTTTAACGCCGTTTCGGTTAAGGCACGTAGCGTCCGATTAACCAGATCCATGTCGTTGTTGAGATTTTGCGTCAGTAAATCTCGGTCAATACAGACGTAGGTATAAAACAGCGCTGCACCAAAACCCGTTTCCCCCAGATGCCCTGCGCCTGCGTCGTCCGATTCGTTGCGTAAATCATCGACGGCAGTAAAAAAATCGTCCTCAACAACCGTTTCCCCTACGCCAAAAGCATGAGCAACCTGACACGCGGCCTCAATGTTATAGGCAGGTTTCGAGGCCAACATGCGGCCAAACAGGGCGATATCGACGGCCATCCGGTCGTGGCGAAGTAATTCAAGTTCATCAGCGGTTGGCGCTCTATTTTCCATCGCCAATTTTTGCGCCAGCGTGGTTACCGCTTCCATCTCTACGGGGCTAACATGGGCAAGTTGCTCTGTTTCAGTTTCGATAAGCGGATCTTTGTCTTTTTCTTTTTCAGTTTTAGGTTTGCCAAAACACTCGGCAATCGACTTTGCCCAGGCAATCGCATCTTTCTTATTAATACCCGAATCCAGCAGGATTTTTGCCGCTTCCCGTCCAATGCGCCCGGTGCGCGTACCAATATGTCCTGCCAGCGCCTCCTCAAATAGATCAGACTTACGCCATGCGCGCTTTAGACTTTGCGATGAAATCCGCAGACGAGTCGACCCGCCCAATACCACCGTCTTTGGTGCGCCGGTGTCATCGCGGTTGAGGTTAGCGGCTGGATAGGCAGTTAACATATGAAGCTGGATAAATGTTGTCATGTGAAAATCCTTATTCGTTTTCAGTGTCTAAATCGGAGATATCGTCAGCCTGGTAATATTCCATGGCCCAGCGGATTTGAATAAATTCAGTCAGCGGCTGCTGGCGGCGGTAGTGCGTGCGCAAATCTTCATGTTCCTGGCACCAGTGAAAAACATCTTCTGCGAGCGAAACCACATTGACGTTCCCACCAAGCAGCATCACGGCGCGGCGCAGTTGGCGCAGCAGGGCATCAGGTGTTTTTACTGCACGCAGGCGGGCAAAGCGCAATTCCGACATTAATGGCCGCTTACTTTCACTTTTATTACCTGCGCGGGCGGCAAATGTCTGCCGCTCATCGTTGCTTTTTACCTGCGACACCAGTCCGGCCACCAGCGCCAGGGCGGTAAAACGCCACGCCTGATGTTCGACTTTCCACAAAGAATGGGTTTGAACAAGTAATGACCGAAAACCTTCGGACATACAGATCTCATTCACTGTCTTGCTGCGCCGTAGGCTTGCACGTAATCCACGTTGGTTTTCAAGCTGGCTATGCCATGTGCGAAGCGTTTTTTTATGTTCATCCGTTAAAAAAGTTCTCACTGTGCCTCCTGCTCTTTGCCCCGTCTGGAGCGGCTTGCTGGTTTATCTTTTGTGCGAGTAAAGTATTTCTTACGCGCCGTCATAATCCGTTTCATGTCCATCGGCTCATAAGGGTTGGTAAAGACTCGCTTATCAAACTCCTTACGGGCAAATTGCCAAAGATAGCCACGCCAGAAAGTAATAAGTTGCTCCCCTTCGCCCCCCTGCTCCAGTGATGAAACCAGTTCAAAAAACGCTGGCTGAGTGCGATGCCAGAAATCGATATCAATAAAGCTAAAATCCCCTCTTGCATTTTTGGGATTGGAAAACCATGCCTCTTTTAGGGCGCTACGCAGTTGGGAAACAGTTTGCGAAGCAAATTTAGCGGCTTCCTGAAGATGAGGAAGTAGCGCGTTACGTTGGGCTTTATCGATATGCAAAACGGGAAAATGGTGCTCGTACCAACAGCGCGCTTTCATATTGTCGAAGTCATAACCGAATCCCCATAAACCGCTGATGACATTTCGGGGCCGGTATTCCATGAACAGACGAGTCGCTAACGCGGGAAATTCGTCATTGTTATCGTTTGTGACTTCCCAATTCAGTCCCAGCCAGTCTCGCCAAAGCAATCCCCCCGGCTGCGCCTTTCAGGAAAATTTTTCACTCAGTTCTTTTTTGGGGCGTCGATACGGAGTCAGTGGATGCTCCCAACACTCATATTTGACGCCATAATTTTTGACTTTCATGCTGCTAAGTAATTGGTCTGAAATAGCACCACAAAGATGGCAACTGCCGGATACAACGTCAGAAAAATCGATACGTATCCGCCGTGGCATTCCCCAGTAAGCCTGAAGTTTATTAACCTGGACCGGCGTGGTTGCTCTGTCTTTTTCACTGGTACGTGTTGGGCCAAGCCATGGAAATACGGACGCATCGTAGCTCTGCGGCACGGGCAGCGCTGACACATCTTGCGGCATGACATTCGCCCAGACTTTGCGCCACAGGGGGATCTGTTGCTGGTCGCCTATAGCATGAAGTTCCACCAGCGTTGTCATTGGGCCGCCGCCACGTAATCCTGTGCGATACCCTTTACCGCCTGCCGGGGCATTAAGCTGCAACGCGAATAACGCCAACGCCGCGCAGTGCGGGCAAAAATGTTGTGTGACGTCACGTTTGATAAAATGATCTTTGTTGAATTTGATGGCCTGGCTGCCTGGGGTATCAGGAAGCAAAAGCGCAATATCTACACTTTCGCCCGCAAGCGGTTCGATATCTTGCATAAATGACGGAGACGATTCGCCAAAAATAAAGCGGTCAGCTAGCGGTAATAACGCTTGTTTTACCTTTTCGCTACTCAGACCTTCATCCCAAATATCCCGCCACTCTTCACTATCTTTCGGGGCTAATGTGGTTTGCAGCAAACCGATCATAAATTGCCATGCTGCCCCCTGAAGATCGGCTCGATTGGCCACCAGATCGACAACATTGTCATTGTTGATATCCACAGGTGCCAGTTTTCCCTGTGTTCCGTCTTTGAATCTGACGGATAACCAGGGGGTAGTGATTAAAGAAAGCTCCATTTTCACTCCTGAGAAACATCGCCATCCTTGGCTAATTCAATCCTATTTTCTTTAATTAATAGAGAATTCAAACTGTAATAATAGTTTGCTTCCCAACCGGAACATCAATTTACATATAAAGCGCTTATAGGTTGGCGTTATTATATTCATGCCATTTCTCCATGTATGGATTTACCTTTAAATAAATCATCAATTAGATGAATTTATTTTCGAAAATCATAATCAAATCGAATTAAAACGCACTGCTAACAATGGAAAAATAACACAAAAATAAAAAAATGGAAGGCAATAACCGCTGCTGCTTTAAGCTTTAAAAAATAACCATCACTAAAAATAACAATGCTACTGAACAGATTATTTTTCACTTTATGATTGCACCATTGGTAGAATGAGGACTTCCCTCTTTTGGAGGGATCAACCGGCAATTACCGCCGCTAATAATGTTCCCCGTGCAAACGGGGTTAAGCCCTGGAACTTATAGGTTCCAGGCACTCTAATTACTAATTGCCTATTAACCCTTCTTCAGCTGAATAGCCGCAGTCTTTTTGATCCGTTACCAAAACTACGTTGGCATACACCTGCTTTTGCTCGTTGCACCACTTTTGTAACGCTTCGCCAGCAAGCATTGAAAAATCCTGCTCATGCTTTAGCCACCAGCTTTTACGCACATGCAGTGAACTCATCTCCCACGCGTTTTCGCCTGACGCCCACGGAACCACATCATCGCCTTGCTGTTTTGCCAGCCAAAGTGTGATGGACTCCTCTGCAAGCCGCGTTGCCAGCTTTTCCGGCATCATGTCGTTTACTCCAGGCATGTATCCCGGCGTAAAATTCACGCTTTGCTGATCGGCAATAGCCAGGTCGCAGTAATATTTACCTTCCTGCTCGTTTCGGGAGCGAGCAAACCCGGGCGGTACTGTTATGTCATCGCCGTAAACCGACTCAATTAACATTCGTGCAGATTCCGGCATTCTTATTTCTTGCTGCTGACGAAGGATGCGCTGGGTCAACCATAGCTTAGCGTGATCGGGGTAGATATATGCGCTGTTGGGCATAAACGAAGAGAGCCAATCAGGCTGTGGTTCATCCGTCCATTCTGGCGAATAAATCATTAGCACTGGCGAAGAACGTTCATCTTCGCCAGTGCTTTTGAGCTCGCCTTTGCGATTGCGGATATGTCTTTTTAGCCGCCCGGCGCGTTGGATAAGGAGATCGACGGGCGCAAGGTCGGTGATCATTTGATCTAAATCCAGATCCAAACTGCTCTCTAACACTTGGGTGCTAATAATCACTTTACCGGCACGATGCCCACTTTCCGGCTTACCAAACCAACGCAGCGTTTTACTTTCAATCACCTGGCGATCGCAAAATGCAAACCGGCTATGAAACAGCAGCACACTTTCAGGATTAACTTTGCCACTGCTAATTAATTGGCGGTATATGCGTACCGCATCATCCACTGAATTACGGATCCAGGCGATGCACTCCCCTTGAGCAACTGCATCCAACAATGCCGTAATGCATTCAGCTTCACTGTGCCGCCAGTCAACGGCCACCCGGCGCATAACCTCTTTACGTGTAGCTACCGGGCTGGAGTCTATTTCGCCACTGGCAACGTGAGTTACCCAGGGATAGTCATGCTGTGACAGAAATGGCGCCGCCACCGTTTTTCCCGTTCCACGGGAAAAGGCGGCAACCAGACGTTCACGCTGAGATTGAGACAGGGTTGCTGATAGCAAAATTGCCGAGTTCCCATAACGCGCTTGCGTTTCGATCAGATTCTCAAGAATTTTCGACATGAAAGTGTCATAGGCATGGATCTCATCGATAATCAGCAACTTATCAAGAAGCCCAAGCAACCTAAGGTTGTGATGCCTGAAGGGGATTACCGCCATCATTGCCTGATCGATTGTCCCTACGCCGATATCAGCCAGTAATGCTTTTTTATTGCTTTGCGCAAACCATGCAGCACATCCCTGCGTAGACGGATGTTCATCATCGGGCTCTTCAGTACCTTCTGTTTCATTAAGCCATACCGACTGGCTAAACAGATCTGAAAGATGGCGTGCGCTGTGCGCCAGAATCAGGCTGGGGTTACTGGCATCCTGATAAAATTTTCTCGCGGTTTTATACATGCGCTCATACATAGCGTTCGCCGTCGCCATAGTCGGCAAACCAATAAACATTCCTCTGGCTTTTCCTGCCGCCATAAGCCGGTGCGCCAGGATTAATGCGGCTTCTGTTTTCCCCGCGCCTGTCACATCTTCCAGAATAAACAAATGTGGCCCCTCGGCAGAGAGGTCGATATTCTCCACTTTTTGTTGCAATGGAGTGGGTTGAGAAACAAACGGAAATAAATGCTTAATATTAATATACGCGCTGACTAATGGTAATTGAGGTAAATGTTGTACCGCTTTATTAGCATTATCGAGCGCGATCTGCCAGTAGGCTTCCAATGGCATTGAAGATGCTAACCATGGGAAATACGTAGAATTCGAGCCTATCCAGTCGGCCAATACTATCACCGCAGAAACAGGCCATGATAATAACTTTATTGTTTCACGCGCTTCTGGTGTATCCCAGTGAACAGGAATTTCAGCATGAGGAAATAGCCTCAGTGCTTCATTTAAAAAATCACGAATAGCATCATAATCTTCTTTGCGAAAATGATTTGACACGTTTATTAATCCAGGCGGCGCCCCGTGATGACCTGCTGAAATTGACATCCAACGATTGACAGCATCTTCCAGCTTTCTGCCCTTAAGTTCTGTTTTGGGATAAACCTCTAAAAAGTCGGGTATGATTTCTTTCCAAAGCCAATACCCAAGCGCAGTGTGGTGCGCTTTTGAATACCTTACGAAGGGAGTATCAGCCGTACCTAAATCCTTATGCCGATATCTTTGCTGGAACGCATGGGCAAATTTCCCGACATCATGGCAACAGAGCAACCACAAGAAAAAATCTACCATTGCTTCTTTACTGGAAAAGCCCAACTGGGATAAATAATCTTGGGTATGATAAATATTATTTTTTAACATCCAATAGCCTGCTGCGGCTACGTCAAGGGAATGCCAGACCAGCAGATGGTAATCATCGCCTGCAGATTTATCACCTAAGCGCGTCTTTCCCCAATAATTAAATATTGTCAAATTCAAACCACTCCATGGTCAACTTTCTGGATATGATCGCGCTATTACGTATTGGGTTGTGTGATTCAATTCAAACTATCGACATTAAGCAGATAAATATTATTGGATTTTTCATAAATGAAATGCGTTTAATGTTATCCTGCTCGCATATAAAGCATAAAGGCGCTTTAGCTCTTAGTCATACAACCATCTTCCTGCCTTCGCTGACTCAATAATCATTTCAAGTGTCAGCGGTTTCAATTTGCGGCCACGCCACTGTTTCTTGAGCTTCCACTGCCACCAGAATAGTTCTGGCTCAAAATAATTATCTAAATCAAAATTACTGTGTTCAATGTCATATCTGGTGAACAGATCGATGAGCATGTCCTCCAGATCTTCTGGTACGAAATTAAAATACTCCTGAAACGTCCACTCCT
Organism: Atlantibacter sp. RC6; assembly: GCF_014193285.1. GTDB lineage: Bacteria > Pseudomonadota > Gammaproteobacteria > Enterobacterales > Enterobacteriaceae > Atlantibacter. Next base: position 65,766 of record NZ_JACHZE010000009.1, on the reverse strand, counting down.
TCTTTGCCGGACGCTTACGCTCGCTATAATTCTCGGTGACGTATTCCAGAAACTCTTGCTCATCAGGTAATAGCATCAGAAATATGTCCATGCAATCCGATCTTTTGGTCGGGCGATCAGGTTAAATTTACTTCTTGTCACTTGTCCAACAGCGGCAAATATGATGATAGCCTGTGCATAGCCGACAAAGGGAACAGCTCTCCCAACCGCCGTCCCTATTTTGTTTGTGTAACGAATTTTGCCCATACCAATGGTAGTTTTGACTCGCCTTCCTCCCGGAAACCGAGCGTCTTTTAAAATTTGTCTGGCCGCTTTTGAGGCGATGCTCGTTCGGGAACCGGATGCGCCTAATACCTTGCGTTTTGGCACCAGGGGCATGCCAGCCAGAATTGTTGCTGCGGTTTCTACCGAAACACCCATATGATCAGCAAGGCTCTCAGCGAATATCAGCCAGAATAATTCTTCTGGAGTGACATTTGCGTTGCCGTGATAGAAATATGTACCGCCCTGTTCTTCTACCGTATCCATTTCATCATCCCTGTCAGTAATTCATTTTAGATTAACCCCTGCTAAATATATCAACAACGAAGCTAACTTTAATGCTGGCAATAAAAGTGCCCTTGCAGCATTGAAAACTCGATACTCGTTACAATATAAATCAATGATTTAACAATCATTAATGGTTAAAAAAGGCCCTTAACCTAAAAAAATTCCGATATCTGAATGATTTCTTTTATGCCTCATGGGGACAGGCAACATGGAGTAACGGGGATAATGATTAAGTCACTGACCGGTTTATCCCTGCTAATGCGAGGAACACTTTTGCGGTGGACAAGTCCGGCACTTCGTTCACGGTTTATCCCAGCTGACGCGAGGAACACCCTGTGGATTTTACCTGAACCGTTGCCATTTGCGGTTTATCCCCGCAGACGCGGGGAACACCGTAAAGCCCGCGTCCAGGCTCAAAAAGCGGCCGGTTTATCCCCGCTGACGCGGGGAACACGAAAGATTAAATGCCGAGATGAGCAAAAAAGGCGGTTTATCCCCGCTGACGCGGGGAACACTCATCACAAATAACGTAAATCTTAGCCATTTTCGGTTTATCCCCGCTGACGCGGGGAACACAGGAGGTAGCCTTTTTAGATAAAGCCCGGGAGCGGTTTATCCCCGCTGACGCGGGGAACACGCCAGCCCCGGTACCCTGAACAATCAGACGGGCGGTTTATCCCCGCTGACGCGGGGAACACGGTCTCGTCGCGTTCCCACTGCGAAATGGTTACGGTTTATCCCCGCTGACGCGGGGAACACGAGTGTGGGAATCCCGGCGCGTTATTAGCCGCCGGTTTATCCCCGCTGACGCGGGGAACACCTAAATGTATCTTACTGAATTATTTATTTTTTTAACACACGCCAAAACCCACCAATTTTTTCAGAATCTTAATAATTACTAACCTATTGATTTATATATGATGTCAGGAAACTCTGACTCATCACTACGACTATTCACCGAGATAGCTTAATGAACATCAAATCCGGAATTAATTCGCCCTTTCCTGTCTCAATGTCTGGACGAACACCTTTCAAGCACCCTTCGATACATCAAAGAATCCCCCCTTGACCTTCCCCTTGCTGTAAGGTTTACCCTTCTATAACGTCACCAAAGCCACTCAGTTTTGGCTCACCGAGAAGGAGTTTCACAATGTCTCATACTGTTAATCTCACCCTGGATGGTCTCTCCTGCGGCCATTGCGTTAAACGGGTAAAAGAGAGTCTGGAAAAACGTTCTGATGTCGACACCGCTGACGTCACTATCACGTCCGCGCTGGTTACCGGCAGCGCATCTGCCGAGGCGTTAATCGAAACCATAAAAGAAGCCGGATACGGGGCGGAGTTAAGCCACCCAAAGGCTGATCCGCTGACAGAGTCATCAATCCCGTCGGAAGCACTGACAGCGGCACCTACCTCGCTTCCGGCAGACGCGTCGTACGATGACAGCCAACAGTTGCTGATCGACGGCATGAGCTGCGCCAGTTGCGTAAGCCGGGTTCAAAACGCGCTTTCCGGCGTGCCCGGGGTGACGCAGGCACGGGTGAATCTTGCGGAGCGCACCGCGTTAGTGATGGGTAGCGCCTCCGCAAGCGAATTAATCAGCGCGGTTGAGAAAGCCGGATACGGCGCTGAAGCCATTGAAGACGACAACGAGCGCCGCGAGCGCCAGCAGCAAACCGCCCAGGCGGCGATGAAGCGCTTTCGCTGGCAATCCGCCCTCGCGCTGGCCGTGGGCGTGCCGGTGATGATCTGGGGCATGTTCGGCGACAATATGATGGTCACCGAAGATAACCGCTCGCTGTGGCTGGTTATCGGTGCGATCACCCTGGGCGTGATGATTTTCGCGGGCGGCCACTTTTACCGCAGCGCCTGGAAAAGCCTGATGAACGGCACCGCCACCATGGACACCCTGGTGGCGCTCGGCACCGGTGCCGCCTGGCTGTTCTCCATAAGCGTGAACCTGTGGCCACAGTGGTTCCCGATGGAAGCGCGCCATCTTTACTATGAAGCCAGCGCTATGATTATCGGTCTGATTAACCTCGGCCATATGCTGGAAGCCAGGGCGCGCCAGCGGTCGTCGAAGGCGCTGGAACGGCTGCTTGATCTCACACCGCCCACCGCGCGCGTGGTTACTGAAAACGGCGAACAGACGCTGCCGCTGGCAGAAGTCCAGCCGGGCATGACGCTGCGCCTGACCACCGGCGATCGCGTTCCGGTCGATGGCGAAATCACCGAGGGTGAAGCCTGGTTTGATGAAGCGATGCTGACCGGCGAGCCGATCCCGCAGCAAAAAGGCGTCAGCGAGAGCGTCCACGCCGGAACCGTAGTGCAGGATGGCAGCGTCTTGTTCCGCGCCAGTGCGGTCGGCAACCATACCACCCTGTCGCGCATTATTCGCATGGTGCGCCAGGCGCAGAGCAGTAAACCGGAAATCGGCAAACTCGCCGACCGCATCTCGGCGGTGTTTGTCCCGGTCGTGGTGCTGATTGCGCTGCTCAGCGGCGCCATCTGGTACTTCTTCGGCCCGGCACCGCAAATCGTCTATACCCTGGTGATCACCACCACGGTACTGATTATCGCCTGCCCTTGCGCGCTGGGGCTGGCAACGCCGATGTCGATTATCTCCGGCGTAGGCCGCGCCGCCGAGTTTGGCGCGCTGGTGCGCGATGCCGATGCGCTGCAACGCGCCAGCACCCTCGACACGGTTGTGTTCGATAAAACCGGCACACTGACTGAAGGTAAACCGCAGGTGGTTGCCGTGCTGGTGTCCGGGGGCGTTGACGAGCAGCAGGCGGTGCGTCTGGCCGCCGCGCTGGAGCAGGGCTCCAGCCACCCGCTGGCGCGCGCCATCCTGGATAAAGCGGCGTCGATGTCGCTGCCTACAGTGAACGGGTTCCGCACCCTGCGCGGGCTGGGCGTCAGCGGCGAAGCCGAAGGCCATACGCTGTTGCTGGGCAACCAGGCGCTGCTGCGCGAACAGCAGGTGGATACCCGCGAACTGGATGCGGAAATTGACCGTCAGGCCCGGCAAGGCGCAACGCCGGTGCTGCTTGCCATTGACGGTAAGGCCGCTGCGCTACTGGCGATCCGCGATCCGCTGCGCGAAGACAGCCGCGACGCGCTGGCCCGTCTGCATCGCGAGGGCTATCGCCTGGTCATGTTGACTGGCGATAACGCCATCACCGCTCAGGCCATCGCCAAAGAGGCCGGCATCGATGAGGTGATCGCAGGCGTACTGCCGGATGGCAAAGCGGAGGCGATTGCTAAACTGCAACGCGAAGGTCGCCAGGTCGCAATGGTCGGCGACGGGATTAACGACGCCCCTGCGCTGGCCCAGGCGGATGTGGGTATCGCCATGGGCGGCGGCAGCGATGTGGCGATTGAAACCGCCGCCATCACCCTGATGCGCCACAGCCTGATGGGCGTCGCTGATGCGCTGGCGATTTCCAAAGCCACGCTGCGTAATATGAAGCAAAACCTGCTGGGCGCGTTTATCTACAACACGCTGGGCATCCCGATTGCCGCCGGTATTCTGTGGCCGCTGACCGGGACGTTATTAAACCCGGTAGTAGCCGGCGCGGCAATGGCGCTGTCGTCCATTACCGTCGTCAGCAACGCCAACCGTTTGTTGCGCTTTAAACCCAAAGCCTGATGATTCGCCCGGGAGGCTCTCCCGGGCGAATTTGCACCTTTCTGTTCAGCGCGTTAGCATGTGTTCTTTTACCGGGAACGCATTTATGGGCTTGTTTGACCGTCTGCGCGCACTACTGGGGAGCTTTTCTCCGGTTAACCCCTGGCCCGCCATCGACATCACGTTGCCCGGAAAACGCTACCTCCACCTTGTCGGCAGTATCCATATGGGCACAAAGGATATGTCGCCGCTTTCAGCACGCCTGGTTGAAAAGGTGCGTCGCGCCGATGCCTTGATCGTCGAAGCGGATATTCGCGAAGGGGGTTCGCCGTTCGGCTTTGATCAGCCTGAGCCCCCGCTGGCTGAGCGTCTGGATGCTGCCAGCCTCGAGCAAATTGAAAAAATCGCCAGCGAACTCTCCATTCCCCTTGCGCGTTTGGAGCACCAGCCGGCCTGGCAGGTGGCGTTAATGTTACAGGCCCATCAGGCCCAAAGCCTGGGGCTGCGCCCGGAATACGGCATTGACTATCAGCTGTTGCAGGCCGCCCAGGCCAGTCACACCCGTGTGATGGAACTGGAAGGCGCGGACAGCCAAATTGCCCTGCTGCGCCAGTTGCCTGAACAAGGGCTGGGGTTGCTTCATGACACCCTCACCCACTGGCACACTAACGCCCGGCTGTTGCAGTTGATGATTGGCTGGTGGCTCGGTAACCCGCCGCGCGACAGTCACGTCTCTCTGCCCAATACCTTCGCGCACGATCTTTATGACGTGCTGATGAATCAGCGTAACCAGGCATGGTGCGAATATCTTCAAAACCTCCCACCAGGCCGTTATGTGGTGGCGGTGGGCGCGCTGCACCTGTATGGCGAAGGCAATGTGCCTGCGCTGCTGAAGAACCTGTAGCAGATGCGCAATTTTGTTCTATTTTTCCGCTGCCTTTGCTTTTAACCTTTTCTGATGACTGAACCTAAATCAGGTAATTACCATGACACCCGCGGTCAAACTGCTCGAAAAGAATAACGTCGCGTTTAAAATTCACGCCTACGATCACGACCCTCATGAAACCAATTTTGGTGACGAGGCGGTGCGTAAACTGGGGCTTAATGCCGACCAGGTCTATAAAACGCTGCTGGTCGCGATGAATGGTGACGGCAAGCAACTGGCGGTGGCGGTGACCCCCGTCGCCACGCAGTTGGATTTGAAAAAAGTCGCCAAAGCGCTGGGCGCGAAGAAAGTGGATATGGCCGATCCGATGGTCGCGCAGCGTACCACCGGGTATCTGGTAGGCGGCATCAGCCCGTTAGGCCAGAAAAAACGTTTGCCGACGCTGATTGACGCCCCCGCCCAGGGTTTCCCGAGTATCTATATTTCCGGCGGCAAGCGCGGCCTGGATATCGAACTCGCCGCAGAGGATCTGGCATCGCTACTCAACGCCACCTTTGCGGATATCGCCCGCCGCGATTAGCGCCCATAAAAAAACCGGGGCTGCATGCCCCGGTTCGCTGAGTCTTATTTCCAGCTTACTTCGCCTTTCGGTTCGTAAGCGTTCACATCCAGCGGCGAGTTTTGTTGGATGTACTGTTTCAGCACTTCCGCATCAATAAACCCGGTATTCACATAACCCGGCTGGTTATCGATTTGCGGATAGCCGTCGCCGCCCGTGGCGTTAAAGCTCAGCGTCGCCATGCGGTAGGTTTTATTCGGATCCACCGGCTCGCCTTTGATTTTCAGATCGCTCAGGGTGCCGCCGGAAGCGCTAAAGCTCACGTTGGCGAACTGCGGATAGGCGCCGGAATCCGGCTTTTTCTGCGCCACGGCGGTGAGATAATCCACTACGGCTTTGCCCGGCATATCGATATACACCAGGGTATTAGCAAAAGGCTGGACCTTGAGCACGTCTTTATAGGTAATGTCCCCCGCCTCAATCGAATCACGGATACCGCCGCCGCTCATCACCGCGAAATCGGCTTCGGTACGCGCCATCTGCGCCGCCAGGATCAGGTGGCCGAGGTTGGTCTGTACAAAGCGGACTTTGCTGCGGTCCCCTTCCAGGTGGCCGTTGACGTTGCCAATATTCACCTCAAGCTGGGCTTTACCCTTGCTCTGGAACGGCGACAGCAGCGAGAGCATTTTCTGGTTCTCGGCGATTTCCGGGGTGTAAAGGATGCGCTCGCTTTTGCCGTTGTCCCAGGTAACTTTTTTCTTCAGGTTTACCGGGATCAGCTGATAATTCACCAGTTTCATCTCGCCGTTACGGAATTCAAAATCCGCGCGGCCTACGTATTTGCCCCATTCATGAGCCTGAACAATCCAGATGCCGTTCTGGCGATCCGGCGCGCACGGCGTGCCGGGCACGTAATCCTGCTGCTTTTTATTCTCCGCCGCCATGCACACCGGGTTTTGCGAGTGACCGCCGACAATCATCGCCAGCGATCCCGCCGGCAGGCTGCGCGCCATTTCTACATCGCCCGGCGCGTTGGAGCCGTGCTCACCGTTATCGTAGTGCCCCATATGGGTAGTGGCGATAATCACATCCGGCTTTTCGGTTTGCTGTAATTCCTGAATCACCAGTTTGGCTTCTTCCGCCGGTTTGCGGAATTCGATATCGGTAAAGAATTCCGGGTTGCCGATTTTCGCGGTGTCGTCGGTGGTCAGGCCGATGACCGCGATGTTCAGATCCTGGCGCTTAAACAGCGCCCAGGGTTTAAACAGCCGTTCGCCGGTGCTTTTCTGGTAAATATTGGCGGAAAGGAACGGGAATTTGGCCCATTTTTCCTGCTGGCGTAACACAGTAAGCGGATTATCGAATTCATGGTTGCCGACGGCCATCGCATCGTAGCCAATCAGGTTCATCCCGCGAAAATCAGGCTCGGCATCCTGCAAATCAGATTCCGGCACCCCGGTATTGATATCGCCGCCTGAAAGTAACAGCACACTGCCGCCCTGTTCGGCGACCTGCTGACGAATACTGTCCACCAGCGTTTTCTGCGCGGCAAGGCCATATTCGCCATATTCGTTACGCCAGAAATGGCCGTGGTGATCGTTGGTATGCAGGATGGTAATTTTATACGTTTTATCTTGCTGGTAGGCCTGCGCAGGCGCGCTCAGCATTCCGAAGGCCATAAACAATGCCAGTGCCAGGCCGGATTTGGCTAACCCCATGTCAAAGCTCCCTTTAAAATAACTTTTAGGCAACAGTATAGCGGTAAGTCACCCTATACCACTTCCTTTTCAGATTTGCGACTTTCCTCGCACCGGGATGCGCGCTATGTTAGCAAAGCAACTATTCTCCTCACGGATAATTCCCTGCGTTATCCGCTAATAATAAAACCGTTTTTTTGGAACCTATGGCATGAGTCAACAAACCCAGTCGATAACCGGGCAACCGGCATCGCCGCCAAAAAGCCGCACGTCGTTCGGTATTTTGGGGGCAATTAGTCTTTCGCATTTACTGAACGATATGATCCAGTCGCTGATCCTGGCGCTGTATCCGCTATTGCAGGCTGAATTTACCCTGAGCTTTGTGCAGATCGGCATGATAACCCTGACATTCCAGCTCACGTCGTCGCTGCTGCAACCGGTGGTCGGCCACTATACCGATAAATACCCGATGCCCTGGTCGCTGCCGATTGGTATGTGCTTTACCCTGTGCGGGCTGGTGCTGCTGGCGATGGCGGGCAGTTTCCCGATGGTACTGCTGGCGGCGGCGCTGGTCGGTACCGGTTCGTCGGTGTTCCACCCGGAATCCTCCCGCGTGGCGCGTATGGCCTCCGGCGGGCGCCACGGCCTGGCGCAATCGCTGTTCCAGGTCGGCGGCAACTTCGGTAGCTCTCTCGGCCCGCTGCTGGCCGCCATCATTATCGCGCCTTACGGCAAAGGCAATGTGGGCTGGTTTGTGCTGGCCGCGCTGCTGGCGATTGTGGTGCTGGCGCAGGTTAGCCGCTGGTATGCCGCGCAGCATCGGCTGGCGAAAAGCCGTCCGGCGGTAAAAATAGAAAACCCGTTGCCGCGCCCGAAAGTAATTCAGGCAATTAGCGTGCTGCTGATCCTGATTTTCTCGAAATACTTTTATATGGCGAGCATCAGCAGCTACTTCACCTTTTACCTGATGGAGAAGTTCAGTCTGTCGGTGCAAAGCGCCCAGCTTCACCTGTTCGGCTTTTTGTTCGCCGTGGCGGCGGGCACCGTGATCGGCGGACCGGTGGGCGATAAGATTGGTCGCAAACTGGTCATCTGGGGTTCCATCCTTGGCGTTGCGCCCTTTACACTGATCCTGCCGTACGCCAGTTTATGGTGGACGGGCGTGCTGACGGGCATCATCGGCTTTATTCTGGCCTCGGCGTTTTCGGCCATTCTGGTGTATGCCCAGGAATTGCTGCCGGGGCGCATTGGGATGGTTTCCGGACTGTTCTTCGGTTTCGCCTTCGGCATGGGAGGGCTTGGCGCAGCAGTGCTTGGCTTCGTCGCTGACCAGACCAGTATTTTTCTGGTTTATAAAATCTGCGCTTTCCTGCCACTTTTGGGGATACTCACGATATTCCTCCCGGATAATCGCCGCAAAGCGTAACGTAACGCGGCCAAAGCACCACTTTGGCCGCTGCTGTACCCCGCATATCCTCACGCTTTATGCTCAATAAAGACGGAAATCCACTCCCTGGTGCTGTTTTCTCGTCCAAATGCCATTTTTCTTCAAATTTCAACAATTATTCATAAACGAGACGTATGAAATTGTCATAAACTATTTACAGGAGGCTTGGTTTTAGCCAGGTCGGGAGCCACTGAATACGAAAGGAGACGGAATGCATCACGCCACCCCGCTTATCACCACCATTGTCGGCGGCCTCGTGCTCGCTTTTTTGCTGGGCATGCTGGCCAACAGGTTACGTATATCACCGCTGGTGGGATATTTGCTTGCTGGGGTCTTAGCCGGGCCATTTACGCCGGGTTTTGTGGCTGACACCAAACTTGCGCCGGAACTGGCGGAACTTGGGGTGATCCTGCTGATGTTTGGCGTGGGATTGCATTTCTCGATTAAGGATTTGATGGCGGTAAAGTCGATAGCCATCCCGGGCGCCATCGCGCAGATTGCGGTGGCGACGCTATTGGGGATGGGGCTTGCCTGGACGCTTGGCTGGTCGATAATGACCGGTATCGTGTTTGGTTTGTGTCTTTCCACCGCCAGTACCGTGGTGCTACTGCGGGCGCTTGAAGAACGGCAGTTAATCGACAGCCAGCGTGGGCAAATCGCCATCGGCTGGCTCATCGTCGAAGATTTGGTGATGGTGTTGACGCTGGTATTGCTGCCCGCTGTGGCAGGAATGCTGGAAAAAGGCAACGTCGGGCTGGCCTCGCTGTCGCTGGATATGGGGATCACCATCGGCAAAGTCGTGGCGTTTATCGCCCTGATGATGCTGGTAGGCCGTCGCGTCGTGCCGTGGATCCTGGCGCGCAGCGCGGCGACCGGTTCCCGAGAACTGTTTACCCTGTCGGTACTGGCGCTGGCGCTGGGTATCGCGTTCGGCGCGGTTGAACTGTTCGATGTCTCCTTCGCCCTCGGCGCGTTCTTCGCCGGGATGGTGCTAAACGAATCGGAACTGAGCCATCGCGCCGCTCATGATACGCTGCCGCTGCGTGACGCCTTCGCGGTTCTGTTCTTTGTTTCCGTTGGCATGCTGTTTGACCCGCAGATCCTGATCCAGCAGCCGCTGGCCGTGCTGGGCACGGTGATTATCATCATCTTCGGTAAATCGCTGGCGGCATTTGCCCTGGTGCGGATGTTCGGTCACTCCCAGCGCACGGCACTAACCATCTCCGCAAGCCTGGCGCAGATTGGCGAATTCGCCTTTATCCTGGCGGGCCTCGGTATGGCGCTCGACCTGCTGCCGCAGGAGGGCCAGAATCTGGTGCTGGCGGGGGCAATCCTGTCGATTATGCTTAACCCGATCCTGTTCGCCATCCTTGAGAAGTATCTCGATAAAACCGAAACCCTGGAAGAGCAAACCCTTGAGGAAGCGCTGGAAGAGGAACAGCAAAATCCGGTGGATATTTGCAACCACGCGCTGCTGGTGGGTTATGGCCGCGTCGGTAGCCTGCTGGGCGAGAAGCTGATGGAGCAAGGCATCCCGCTGGTGGTGGTCGAAACTTCCCGTACCCGGGTGGATGAACTGCGCGAGCGCGGTATCCGCACGGTGCTGGGCAACGCCGCCAATGAAGAGATCCTGAATCTGGCGCATCTGGATTGCGCGCGCTGGCTGCTGCTGACTATTCCCAACGGTTATGAGGCCGGTGAAATCGTGGCGACGGCCCGCTCAAAATGCCCGGATATCGAAATCATCGCCCGCGCCCATTACGATGATGAAGTGGACTACATCAGCGAACGCGGTGCCAATGAGGTGGTGATGGGCGAACGTGAAATCGCCAATACCATGCTGGCGCTGTTGGGTAAACCGCAACTGGACGAGGCGGTGACAGGGTAAACGCCGATAAAGTAAAAAGGCTGGGAGTGATCCCAGCCTTTTTTATGCGCGCGGATCACCGCTCCCAGTACGCCTCTTCCAGGCTATCTTCACGCTCCGGCAGGCCGCGAGTCAGACGTGGGGAGTGCTGGTTTAATACCTGATAGCTCACGCGGTTGGCGTATTTGCATACCTGCGCCAGCGACGAGTAGGTCAGCCAGTTGAATTTATGCTTGCTGGAGTTCGGCACGTTGCTGCGATGGTAGTTATTGGCGGTGATATCATGCAGCAATGCCGCCAACGCCCCGTCGCCTGCGCCATTGGTATTCATGATTTTCTCCGGGCCGCCCATATACGGCGCGATATGCGAGAAAATACGCAGCGGTTGCTGGCAGTCCTGCAAGCGCATCACGCGGCTAAACTCATACTGGTTGAATTCGGCAATGGCCCCCGGCAGGAGCGGATGCTGGGTTTTGCGCTTCGCCTCCTCCTCGGTGTAACCGGCCATATACAGGCCAACCGGGCCGGCGGTGCACAGCACTAAATCGACCCAGCCCAACGCCTTATCGGATGCCAGCAGCGGATCGCTTTCCCCGGTCAGCGCCAGGGCTTCTTCTTCGTTCATCGCCAGAATCGACACGTGTTCTTTGAGGAACTCACGCCACCACTGCGGGTTTTCGGCAATCACATACTTGGTGCCCAGAGTCAGCACCACCGGCACATTGTGCTTTTTAGCGTAACCAATGGCGGTCATGGTGGCTTCCGGCATCGGTTCGCCCGGCTTGCAGCGTACCAGATAGGAGGTCAGCACCAGCGCGGATGCCCCAGCGATCACCGCTTCAGGAATGCTTTCCGGGCGCAGCTGGTTCATGTGGCCAGGGCTGATGGCAAAGGTGCGTTCGCCCTGCTCGCTGATCAGCGTAAAGCAGCGGCCAATCGCGCCGTCCACACCCTGAAGATAGTTCAGGTCGGTGCGGCTGGAGGTATTGCACAGGTAGCGATAGGCGTAACTGCCCGGCGTAATGTTATTGCACATGACGCCCAGCAGCACGGAGCGGTCATCGGCCAGCACAGAATAGTTGTGCATGGTATTGCCGATAGTGCCGCCAGCAAACTGGTGGGTGATCAGGTTTTCGCGTACCAGCTCCTGATAAAGCGCTTCCGCCACATCATCTTCAATCACCAGCGAATGGCCGAGGCTTAAGCCATAACGCTCCACAAACGCATCGTCGACGCGCGCTTCGATATCCACCAGCGTCTGGTCAATACCGACAACCCATGACGGGCTGGCTTCGTTATCGGGCTGGGTCTGTTGCAGCAGCAACGGGTCGCGCAGGCTGACGGGAAAGTAGTGTTTAGATTTACGTTTACCGGGAAATTTCATGGGATGTGGATCGGTGGCTAATCAGGCGGAGAATGGTAACACACTCCGCCATCGCGGTGCGATCAACGATAGCGCGAGACCAGCTGCACCATCATTTCGATATGCGCCGCATCGTCGTTCAGTGCCGGAATGTACTCGTATTTCTCGCCGCCCGCTTCAAGGAAAATTTCGCGGTTCTGCTCGGCGATCTCCTCCAGCGTCTCCAGGCAATCCGCCGCAAAGCCCGGGCACATCACCTGAATATGTTTGATGCCTTTTTCAGGTAACATTTTCAGGGTTTCGTCGGTGTACGGCGTTAACCAGGGTTCGCGGCCAAAGCGCGACTGGAAGGTCATCATGGTTTTTTCCGGCGCGATTTCCAGCGCCCCTACCAACTCGCGTGTGGTGTCGCGGCAACGCTGCGGGTAGTCGTCGCCCTCATCGGCGTAACGCTGCGGTATGCCGTGATAGGACATCAACAGCAAATCCGGTTCGCCGTGTTGGGCGAAGGATTGCCGCACGGTGCCCGCCAGCGCGTTGATGTACGCCGGATGATCGGCATAGTCACGAATGAAGTTGATGCCCGGAATGCGGCGATAAAGCGCGAGGATGCGCGCCAGTTCATCCCAAACGGCCGCCACCGTAGAGCAGGAGTATTGCGGATAGAGCGGCAACACGATGATATTGGTGACGCCGTTTTCAACCAGCTCCGCCACGGCGTTATCCAGCGACGGCCTGCCGTAACTCATGCCCAGCACCACCGGAATATCGGGCAAGCGCGCCGATAGCGCCTGCTGTTGGCGGCGGCTGTACACCAGCAGCGGCGAACCTTCTTCCATCCAGATGGATTGATAGAGTTTGGCGACGCGGGGCGAACGCAGCGGCAGGATCACGCCGCGCAGCAGCGGCCACCACAACAGCGGAGAGGTGTCTACCACGCGTTTGTCGCTTAAGAACTGGCGGAGATAGCGTTTAACCGCCGGGGCCGTCGGGGCATCCGGAGTACCGAGATTGACCAGTAAAATACCTGTTTTATCGAAACGCATTACCCGCCCTTACCTGACTAAATGGCTGATAATTGTAGCTGAAAACCGGGCAGGATAAATCTATTGATACGAGAGCCAACTCCCTTCTATGGGAAAGAAAAGTGCTGGCTCTGGATTACGCGGCGAGGAATTAACCGAGGATTTTTTCCAGTTCTGCGCGTACTTCGTTGACCGCTTTGGTGCCATCAACTTTCGCGTACTGGGTATTGCCCGCCTGCGCTTCTTGCTGATAGTAACCAATCAGCGGCGCGGTCATCTGATGGTATTCCACCAGGCGCTTACGCACGGTTTCTTCCTGATCGTCTTTACGGGTGGTCAGCTCTTCGCCGGTCACGTCGTCTTTGCCTTCCACTTTCGGCGGATTGAATTTTACGTGGTAAACGCGGCCAGACGCAGCGTGTACGCGGCGGCCCACGATACGGTCAACAATCAGCTCATCCGGCACGGCGAATTCGAGGACGTAATCGACGTTGATGCCCGCTTCTTTCATGGCGTCAGCCTGCGGAATGGTGCGCGGGAAACCGTCGAGCAGGAAACCGTTGCGGCAATCTTCCTGAGCAATGCGCTCTTTTACCAGGGCAATCACCAGCTCATCGGTCACCAGTTTGCCGGCGTCCATGATGTCTTTAGCCTGTTTGCCCAGCTCAGAGCCGGATTTTACCGCGGCGCGTAACATGTCACCGGTGGAGATTTGCGGAATGCCGTATTTCTCCATGATGAACTGTGCCTGAGTACCTTTTCCTGCGCCCGGAGCGCCGAGCAGAATAATACGCATTGCGTAATTCCCCATACGATTTGATGATTACTGGAAGTTGCGAGGCCAAAACCATACCACTAAAGGCAGTACTACGACAAGAAACGCGGGACAGGTGAATGCTTTCAAGCGCCTGGAGAGCGGCAATAAAATACAGAGTGGGGTGAATTTCCCTCTCCCGGCGTAGCGAGAGAGGGAAAAATCAGCGTTACGAGACCAGAAGCTGGTTCATGCGGCGAATAAATAAGTTTGGATCTTCCAGGGTGCCACGCTCGGCCAGTAACGCCTGATCGAGCAGCAATTCCACCCACTCTTTAAAGCGCGCTTCATCCTGGGTATCCGCCGTGCGTTTCACCAGCACGTGTTCCGGGTTCAGCTCGAAAATGTATTTCACTTCCGGCACCGCCTGGCCCGCAGCGGCAAACAGTTTCGCCATCTGGGTGCTCATTTCGTCGTTGTCGGTGGTGACAATCGCCGGGGTGTCGGTCAGACGGTGAGTAAAACGCACCTCTTTCACGCGGTCGCCCAGCAGCGTTTTCACGCGCTCAACGAACGGCTCAAGGGCTTTTTCCGCTTCTTTGGTCTGCTCGTCCACTTCATCCGCCAGCTTATCCAGCGACTCGTCCGCTTTGGCGATGGACTGGAATTTCTTGCCGTCGAATTCGGTCAGGTAGCTCATCATCCACTCGTCGATGCGATCGGAAAGCAGCAGCACTTCGATGCCTTTCTTACGCAGCAGCTCCAGATGCGGGCTGCTCTTCGCCGCCGCGTAGCTGTCGGCAGTGATGTAGTAGATCTTCTCCTGGCCTTCTTTCATGCGCGCCACATACTCTTCCAGCGATACGGTCTGCTCGGAAGAATCGCTATGGGTGGAGGCAAAGCGCAGCAGTTTGGCGATGGTTTCCTGGTTGGCGTGGTCTTCCGCCGGGCCCTCTTTCAGCACCAGGCCGAACTGCTTCCAGAAAGTCTGGTATTTTTCCGCGTCGTCTTTGGCCAGTTTTTCCAGCGTCTGCAACGCACGTTTGGTTAGCGCGTTACGCAGATTGCGGGTCACTGTGCTGTCCTGCAGGATTTCACGCGACACGTTCAGCGGCAGGTCGTTGGAGTCAATCAGGCCACGAATAAAGCGCAGGTAGTTCGGCATGAACTGCTCGGCGTCATCCATGATAAACACGCGCTGCACGTAAAGTTTCAGGCCGTGCTTATGATCGCGGTTCCACATATCCCACGGCGCCTGGGACGGCACATACAGCAGGCTGGTGTACTCCTGCTTGCCTTCCACGCGGTTATGGCTCCAGATCAGCGGATCGGTGAAGTCATGGGCAATATGTTTGTAGAACTCTTTATACTCGTCATCGCTGATTTCAGACCTGCTGCGGGTCCACAGCGCCTGGGCTTTGTTGATTTTCTCGAAGCTGACGACGGTTTCGCCGTCTTTCTCTTCATGCTTCTCGATCTCAACCGGCAGCGCGATGTGATCGGAGTATTTGCTGATGATCGAGCGCACGCGCCAGTCGTCGAGGAACTCGTCCTCGCCTTCGCGCAGGTGCAGGGTAATTTCGGTACCGCGATCGGCTTTAGTGATGTCCGCGACGGTGTATTCGCCTTCGCCCGCCGATTCCCAGAACACGCCCTCTTCCGCGCTGACGCCTGCGGCGCGGGTACGCACGGTGACTTTGTCGGCCACGATAAACGCGGAGTAGAAGCCCACGCCGAACTGGCCGATCAGTTGGCTGTCTTTGGCCTGGTCAGAGCCCATGCTTTCCAGGAACGCTTTGGTGCCGGATTTGGCAATGGTGCCCAGGTGATCGATCACTTCATCGCGGGTCATCCCGATGCCGTTATCGGCAATGGTCAGCGTGCGATTGGCTTTGTCGAAAGAAACGCGCACGCGCAGATCGCCGTCGCCTGCATACAGATCCGGGTTGGACAGCGCGCGAAAGCGCAGCTTGTCCGCCGCATCGGAGGCGTTAGAAATCAGCTCACGCAGGAAAATTTCTTTGTTGGAATACAGGGAATGGATCATCAGATGCAGAAGCTGTTTAACTTCTGACTGGAAACCACGGGTTTCTTGTCCTTTCATTTAAGTCGACCTCAACAATGCCATTTAATGGGGTTGCATAGTGTTGAGGGTGAAATGGGGATACCAGGGAAAAATTTCAAGCGGAGCGTGTGCAGACACGCTCCGAATGATTAAAAAACAATCTTGTGGCGACCCACCAGCGAGTGAGACAGCGTGGTGCCATCCACCATTTCCAGTTCGCCGCCGACCGGCACGCCGTGGGCGATGCGGCTGGCGTCAACGCCGTACTGCCCGCACAATTCCGCGATGTAGTTGGCCGTGGCTTCGCCTTCCACCGTCGGGTTGGTGGCGAGGATCACCTCTTTGAGCGATTCCGTCTCCAGACGCTGCTCAAGGCGATCCAGACCGATATCCTGCGGGCCGATGCCATCCAGCGGAGAGAGATGGCCCATCAGCACAAAGTAGCGGCCGGAAAATTGCCCAGTCTGCTCAATGGCGTAGATATCCGCCGGGCTTTCCACCACGCAGATTTGACCATTTTCCCGACGGCGCGGGTTAGCGCAAATATGGCAGATCTCCTGCTCGGTGAAAGTGCGGCAGTCGGCACAGTGGCCGATTTCCGACATGGCGCGGGTCAACGCCTGCGCCAGACGCATGCCGCCGCTGCGATCGCGCTGTAACAGCGTGAAGGCCATACGCTGCGCCGATTTCGGGCCAACGCCCGGCAGGCAGCGCAGCGCTTCCATCAGTTGTGTCAGCAGAGGACTGGTTTGCATCGTTTAATGTCTCTGAACGGCCTGATACAGGCCTGATTAACTATAAGGCGCGTAGATTATCATTTGGCACAACGCCTGGACACCGTAAATTAGGATCAGTTATAGGTCAGATTGAGCGTCCCGGCTGCATTGGCTCTGCCTGGCGTGATGGTGGGCAACGTCCGGTAATAATTCGCCTTAAAATTCAATGTCACATAACGCTGACAGCCGTCGGGATTGTGTATATCGCCGGAAAAGTGGCGATATCCCTTTTCACTGTCGACAGTGCGGTGCGATGCGCATAGCTGAAGCGGCGTGTTGATGGGAATGCCATTCTCCCCGCTGTCATAATCGGCCCCCCGTAAATTGAGCTGAACACCCACGCCCTTCGCGACACCTGCGCTCCCGGCATTCGACAAAGCAATGCCGGTATTATTCGCGGTATCACCTTCCGCAGGCGTGGCCGCGATAACCGACAGCGTGGCGTTGGTGCCTGGCTCACAGCTCAAATTCACCTGCTGTTGGACTTCTCCGGCCTTACCCGTGGCATCAAACGCCGAGACCTGAATATCACCCATCGTGAAATTGAGCGAAGCGACATCCGCAGCGCAGCCCAGCGCCCGGACATCAATCGAGGTGGATGTGACATTCAACTGGGAGACCACATCGCCTTGCGAACTGTTAACCCGATGCTCGCGAAACTCAACCCTGGCAAGGGGCGAAGGCAGAGTTAACTCGCCGCTGGCAATGTTTCCGCCGGTTGTGATCAACTGCAACCGGTAAGCGGAGCCTCGCATCGTGTGGTCGCTTTCCTCCAGGCTACCCTGACCTTTTACCCATTCATTATTGATCGCCCGCAAATAATCATAAGGCCCAGTCTGGTTATGGGTAATTACCCTGACGCCGATACCCGGCACCGTGGTGGGATAAACATAATTACCCACGTCCTGACCGGTTTGCGGGGCGCTTTGGTAAAAAAAACCGATATAGTAAATAGGGTTACAATCCAGAATAGCCACTTCACTTTCGCTACCCGCGAGAAAGCCCGAATCGTAAAGGATCTCGCCGGGGGCATAAGGCGAACTGTTGACCAGCAACTGCTCGGGCAGAGTTATGGTTGAGACCGATACAGGGTCGTTAACGTCGCGGTGGCATGCAGCCCAGGCACTCATCGTCAGGCCGCAGCTAAAAAGTAACAATAATCGGATAAAACAATTCATGCGGCCTGGCTCCTGCCTTTCTGGCTCTGCGGGGATCATTTGTAAGAGAAATTGATGGTCACGGCGGAGGAAAATTCCCCCACAGTGGGGGCGCCTCCCGGAGAAATCAGCCGGGCAAGAAGGGTTAACTGCCCGCTTTTAGATTGGCTATCAAGCGCAAATGTATAGTGAGCGCCGTTGGCAAGATTAACGGGCGGATTTCCGTCGCCATTCACCAATTGCAGGCCCAGATCCTGTGCGCCATCGTCCCAGTTATTGGCGTAAAGACTCTTTGCCCATGCGCCATTATCGTAGGGGATGCCGGTAAAACTCGCCGTTGCCTCGGTAAAACCCGCCGCGCACTCCGTTAACCGCAATTCAACCGCTACAGCGTCGCTACCACCTTCAGCCAAATCTTGCCGACGCCAGGTTCCTAACTCAACGGTAGACGGGGCATCAACATGGCACACCGCATTAACGATATTGCCGGTCACAGTAAAAGCGATGTTATCCATGCTGTTAAACGCATCAGCGTGAAGAAATCCCCCAACGCACCAAAGCACAGTACCAGGCATGAGGTTACGGTAAAATGTCGTCATACAGGCAATTCCCTGCCAGCGCGAATAATGCAGTCAAAGACATTCCGCGTGATACAGCATGATTTTTTCCCTTTGTGGATGGACGAATGAATAGTTCACGCGACACTGTTGATCCGTGGCTTGCCCCCACTTTACCCGCAATGTGCCCTTCTCTTTCAGGCCCGCGATATAAACCTGGCCCTCATCGCCAACGATATTGCTATGCTGCTCAGGGGCGTTTTTGTCATCCTTTTCCTCATCGCTACGAGTGACCATCGCGCCAAAAGGCACAGGACGTTGCTGGTGCCAGAGCGACATCATGGCGCGAAATCCAATAGCTGTATGAAAGCGAGCCTTGACCACCGAACCCCGCGTCGGCACCAGCATTCGGCTTACGTTATCGATTTCCATGTCCGTATCCGCCAGGGACCGGGTGTCTATTCCTACGCTGGTTTCATGGTAAGGCCGGATGTAGGGCACTACAGCGTTGCCGCTCGAATCCGTCAGGATATTCACCTGACCGTTTACCGGCGCATTTTTCACCCCGGGCGCTTGAACCAGCGCAACGGTTTCGTTTAATGACCGGGAAAGCGTAATGCCCTGCGCATGAACAAGGGCTCCGCCGCGCAACGCATAATTGTAATGTTGGCTGTAATCGTCATAGCCGTAGCTGGCGGAAAGATCGGCTCTGGAGTGTTGGTAAGCAACGCTGAGATTGCCCGACGTGCTGCGGGTATCCGAGGTGTAGCCCTCCTGCGCTTGCCAGCTTAATGCATTATTCGCCAGCGCAGTCCCGTTCAATCCAACATTGTGCGTCGTCGGGCCGTCTTTACTTTGGCTCACGCTATAACTGGCGGTAACAGAATCGTAACGCTCATTATTCCAGAACGCGTTGAAGGGAATATTTATCGTTAATGACAGCACGTTGTCATTAGTGGTTTTACTGGAATCATCTGTGCCGGGGACATTGTGGTTTAAAGCGTAACTCAAAAACCACGACACTTTCCCCCAGGAACTGCTCAGCCCGACACTCAGGGAGTCGGTTCTGGAGCAATCCCAGTAAGATTCGCGCACCCACGACAGGCTCACTGAGCCGTACTCGGTGTTCTGCGAAATCGTCGCCTCAAGCCGATGGCGATCGCGCTTATCATCGCCATAATCCTTGCCCTGCCTATTTTGACGCTCGGCAAAGTCAGCCAGCGAATAATAATTACGGGAAGAGATACGGTAACCCGCGAGGGTCAGGTCAGTTCCGGTTTCGGGGAACGCTTTACTGTAACGCACCTGCAAAGACTCACCGCGCCTGCGGGAAAAGGTGTTCTTTTCCCCAGGCCAGGTTAAGGTGGACAGTGATTGCGCAACATCAACCGATACTGCCCCCATCTGCCCCAGATTCAGTCCTGACCCCGCCAGAACCTGGGTATAGTCATTTTCCGCCTGCTGGAACCCGCCATAAACGGTAATGCCATACGGGAGGCCATACGCCGCCGAGAGTTGCATAAAGTTCATGTTCTGGCTTCGTCCATCGCTGGAACGTGTTTCCCCGCCAACGACGCTATATTTTAACTGGCCTTCACGCTGCAAAATGGCCAGTGAAGCGTAAGGGACGATAAAACGTTGCTCGCGGCCATCCGCTTCTTTTACCACTACATGTAAATCCCCCGAACTGCCTGTCGGATTCAGGTCCCTGATTTCAAAAGCGCCTGCGGGCACAAAGGTTTTATAGATGCTGTAGCCATCCTGATAAATTGTGACCTGGGCATTACTCTTCGCAATCCCACGCACCACCGGCGCGAATCCTTGCAGGCTGTCAGGCAACATTTCCGAATCGGAACTGAGTTGCAGCCCGGTAAATTGCAGGCTGTCAAAAATGCCGGCAGCGGTGTTGGCTTCACCAAGCGTTAACCGGCTTTTCAGGCGGCGGATGTCGCGCTCGACGTAGTTGTAAATCGATTGCCACTCTCTGGTATTTTCATCGTGATTAAAGGTGGAATAATTTCGAAAACGCCAGGCGCCAAGGTTAAGTCCAGGTTGTAGCACCGCAAACTGGCTGTTGGTGGTTGCGCCATCGTCGCGGGAATGCGTGGTTTGCCCGGAAAGGCTGTAATTGAGCAACCCCGCGTTAATACCATCATCCCATTTGTCTTCCGGTACAAAACCCCGGGGCGGATTGAGCATGGCGACTTGCGGGACAAACAGCTCCAGACGCTGGGTACTCATTTTGACGGTAATATTGAGTTCAGGGATGGCTGTTAGCTTCGCGCAATCGCCCTTATCCGCTACCAGCTCTGGATAACTTTCGACACGAATATTCCAGCTTTTTAACTGCTGGATGCTCAGACAGGGACGCACTTCAGATGTATTCGCGTTTGTGTTGCCCGCCTCTTCTACGCGTTTGAAGGTCACCGTTCCGGAATCTACATAAGCGTCATTAATATAAATGTCGAGATTAAAATCACCGGGTGGAATGCTTTGCTCGGCATAAAGCGCCAGATCGATGGGCGGTGCAGAGGTTTCTGTTGTTTCAAGGAGTTGGGGATTAAAATACTCTTTAGCCACTGCATTCAGCGTAACGCAAGATGTCCCCACCACCGCACTCCACACCATTTTTTTGATATTAAAATTCACGCTTAGCTTGCTTCCTGCATCGCTTTTTTCCCTTTAATACATTAATAAGCGACTGAATAATGTTTCCCGGCCAATCCAAAATCATTAATAATTTGCCATGTAACATTGCCATGCGTGAGAGATTTTCCTACAGGAATACTCAGCTCAGCATAGGGCGCAACAAACCAGTTGCCTGGAATAGTTTTACCATCAACAATAAGTTTGAATAAATTTGCATAAAACGGCGTGGGATTTTTAGCCTTGAGCATTTGGCCCGTCGCGGACCATTGAAGTTTTTCTGCATAATCTTCTGAATAAAGCGCTTTCAAACTGGCCGGGCGATAAATAAGTTTAATCTGCGAATTGATGGCAATTTGCAGCATATTTTTACCCGACTCTTCCTCCGTTGCCGGGATTCCTTTCACATTCAGCCAAAACATTGATTCGCGATCTTCTGATAAGGGTTTACCGGAACGAACTACGCGTAAAGTCGCTTTTTCACCCGCGCCCATTCTGAATAATGGCGGCGTAATGATAAAGCAATCTTTAGGAGGAGAGGTCGCATCAACAGGCGTCAGCCATGATTGCACCAGGCTTGCTGTTTTATCTTTATTATCCAGTGATAATGTTGCCGCTTTCTGCGTACCGTCAAATACCAACCGAGTACCGCCTACTACGATATTTGCTAAGGTTGTTGCGCTTGAAAACATCCCAATGAAGAACAAAAGAACCCGTAATCGCGTCATTGAATATTCCAGAAGGAGAGGGAAAACACGGTTCCCTCTCGCCATGCATCAGTTAAAGATAGCTTACGTTATAGGTTAAAACGCTGGTGACATTACCCACGGTGGACCCGGCATTGGTCGCGACCAACTGAGCGGTGTAATCCTCCGTCACATTACCGCCCGCCGGCGGCAGAATGATGGGGTCGTTGTCTGCATCCGCTTTGACCACGGTGGAACCCTGTTTTAGCAGTACGCCAACATTAAGTGCGGCACTGTTTGTCGCGACGTTTTTAAAGTAAGACGGATCGCCATCAGTTGGACCGGAAAACTTGATATAGGCTTGAGTCGGAACGCCAACGGCAGCAAGCGGGCAGGACTCTAAAGAAATATTAAATGATTTTGGCGCACCCGTGTCGCCTTTATTTGCCACATCCTCTTTAGGGATGGAGCCTATTTCAATGGTGGAGTCTCCCCCATTGACGACGACTGTACACGTAGTATCAATAACTTTGCCGTTAAAAGTAATGGTATCAGCCGCATTTGCCCCACTCATACCTGCTGAGATTAAAACGATGGGAAGAAGAACATGTTTAACTGAATTCATTTTCATACCTGTTCCTTAGTTAATGAATGGCATCAGAACATATATTTTACGTATACCCAAAAAAAGCAAGTATAAATATTATATATTAATTGCCATTAAATAAAATGAATCAATAATACAGACTACGCACATTAAGCCTAAAAATACTAATCCAGTGGAGTTAATTAATACAACCATTATAATTTTGTATAAGCACGAATTGCTAAAAGAAATAATTACTTTGAATAAATGACTTATATATTAAGCAACGATCTATTCAATAATTCCAAAAGCAAAATCCCGGAATAATAAATCCGGGATTTTGTTCTTCACGCAATATGAACACAACGCGATGGAGATAAGATTTCTATCAGAACGGCATCTTAAAGCCTGGCGGCAATTGCATACCGGAAGAAACAGAAGCCATTTTCTCTTTCTGGGTTTCTTCAATACGGCGCGCGGCATCGTTGAACGCAGCGGCAACCAGATCTTCCAGCATGTCTTTGTCGTCTTCCAACAGGCTCGGATCGATTTCCACGCGACGGCAGTTGTGCGCGCCGTTGATGGTCACTTTCACCAGGCCCGCGCCGGATTCGCCGGTCACTTCCAGCTGCGCGATCTCTTCCTGCATTTGCTGCATTTTTTCCTGCATCTGCTGGGCTTGCTTCATCAGATTACCCAGACCGCCTTTTCCAAACATATGCATCTCTCTTTACTTAGGGGCTCGCCGGGCGTTATCCGCTCAGCGATACCGGGTTTACAACAGGCAGAAGGCTTGCCCGTCAAAGGGGGCGAATGCTCTCCTCATCCAGATCGGCATCGAAGAAACGACGCAGGGTCTGGATATTGGCATCCGCGATGATCGACTCGCGCGCCTGCGCCAGCTTCTCTTCGTAAATCGCCTGCCGCCACTCAAGCGGCGTACGCTGGGCGAGATTATCATCTTCAATGATAGTCAGTTCAATCGGCATACCGTATAGCTGGCTCATCGCCTCGCTAAGGGTTTGCCGCGCCGCCGGTGAATTCAAATGGCGCTGGGTGGCGCGCAGGTGCAGGCAAATCTTCGGCCCATCCTGCTCTTTCCAGGCGTTCAGCGCCACCTGCTCTACCAGTTTCGGCAGTTTTAATAAGCTTACATCACGCGCCCACTCATCGCGCGCCAGAGATTCCTCGGCCAACTTCGCGGCCAGCTCGGGGGTTTTCTCATGCTCAAGCGCTTTTTTCAGCGCCTTCGGCGTGGCGACGGGTTCTGGCGTAACCTCCACCACGTTTTGCGCCTTCCAGCGGTAGGCTTCCGGTTTGGCCGCCACGCTCTCCTGTGGGGCTTTCGCCGGTTTGGCTTTTACCCGTTCGGTGACCGATGCCAGTCGTTCGAGCGCGGAGTTATTCACCGGCCGCGCGGTACCTGGCGCTGCCGGTTCACTCTTTTTTGCTTTGCTGCCCTCCTGGGCTTTTTGCAAGCGGCTGCGGGCTTCCAGCAGATGGCTGGTGGCGTCAGGCAGCGGGACGTTCGGAGCGGTCGGCGGCGGCGCGACCGGAGACGGCGCTTCCACGCGGGCGACGGGCTGTGCCGCCACCGCCGGGATCGCGGTCTGTACCGGTTGCGGCTCAGCTATTGGCGCGCGGGGATGAAACGCCAGCGCGCGCAGCAACGTCATTTCGACGCCCATCCGCCGGTCCGGGGCCCAGGGCAGTTCTTTACGGCCAATCAGCAGCGTCTGGTAATAGAGCTGCACGTCCGCCGGCGGCAGCGTACGCGCCAGTTCGCGCAGGCGCTGCTCGATATTTGCCATATCACTGCCGATAGCGGCAGGGGAAAGCTGGACCATCGCAATGCGATGCAACAGGCTGAGCATTTCCACCAGCAGCGCTTCCCACTCGACGCCGCGAGAATGCGCCTCGTTAATCAGGCGCATCACGGTTTCGCCTTCGGCGCGGGCCAGCGCTTCAATCAGCGCCAGCGCCTGAGCGTCATCAAGCGTACCCAGCATGGCGCTCACCGCCGCGGTACTGACCTGCCCGTCGCCGCTGGCGATAGCCTGATCGGTCAGGCTTAGCGCGTCGCGCAGGCTCCCTTCCGCTGCGCGCGCCAGCAGTTGCAGGGCGCGCGATTCGTGGTCGATTTTTTCCTGAGTGAGAATATGTTCCAGCTGATCGCGGATCTGCTCAACGTCCAGCGCTTTAAGATGGAATTGCAGGCAGCGCGACAGGATGGTCACCGGCAGTTTTTGCGGATCGGTGGTCGCCAGCAAGAATTTAACGTGCGCGGGCGGCTCTTCCAGCGTCTTTAACAGCGCGTTAAAGCTGTGGCGCGAGAGCATATGCACTTCGTCAATCAGATAGACTTTGAAGCGGCCACGCGCGGGCGCATATTGCACGTTATCCAGCAGATCGCGGGTGTCTTCCACTTTGGTGCGCGACGCGGCGTCAATTTCAATCAAATCGACAAAACGGCCCTGCTCGATTTCGCGGCAGTTATCGCACACGCCGCACGGGGTCGCCGTAATGCCGGTTTCGCAGTTCAGACCTTTGGCTAACAGACGGGCAATCGAGGTTTTCCCGACGCCGCGTGTGCCGGAAAACAGGTACGCGTGGTGGATACGCCCGAGGGATAATCCGTTCGCCAGCGCGGTCAGTACATGTTCCTGGCCGACAACGTCTGCAAAGGTTTGTGGGCGCCATTTACGGGCTAAGACCTGATAACTCATGGGCTGGCTCTGAAATGCGTGGATGGTGAATAGAGAGGGGTAATGCTAACACAGCCCCACCTGTACGGCGAGGCTGTCGGGAGGCGAAAATCAATGACCGGGGAACGGAACCAGGCTGAAGCAGTCGATGCCCGCCTGTTGCAGGCGCTGTTCGCCGCCGAGGTCAAACAGGTTGATGATAAACGCGGCGTCTTTCACTTCACCGCCGAGGCGGCGGATCAGCTTCACGGTGGCGTCAATGGTGCCGCCAGTCGCCAGCAGGTCGTCCACCACCAGCACTTTGTCGCCGGGCTTGATAGCATCAACGTGGATTTCCAGCTGATCGGTGCCGTATTCCAGTTCATAGCTTTCTGCGATGGTTTCGCGCGGCAATTTACGCGGCTTGCGCACCGGGACAAAACCGACGCCCAGCGCCAGCGCGACCGGCGCGCCGAACAGGAAGCCGCGCGCTTCGGTACCGACCACTTTGGTGATGCCGGCATCTTTGTAGCGCTCGGTCAGCAGTTCGATACTTAACGCGTAAGCTTTGGGGTCTTCCAGCAGGCTGGTAACGTCACGAAACAGAATACCCGGCTTCGGGTAATCCTGGATGCTTTTAATACTGTCTTTAAGAAATTCAAGCTGCTGTGCAGTCGCGGTCATAATTACATGCCTGATTAAAACGGGTTGACTCACAAGGCACGCCAAAGGGGTAAACGCAATTTTGCTTAAGCGTTAACCAGCGCGTGTCTGTTGCCGAAAACGCCAGAATGTACTGGCTGAGCCATCGAAATGCAACCACTCAGATACCGGTTCAGGGGTTTTGTTGCTTTTCGTCAATCACCGGGATGCGCCACATAAAGATCAGCAGGCAGCCGAGGATCGTTAATAACAAAATACGCACCCAGAACATTTTTACCAGCCAC
Source organism: Atlantibacter sp. RC6 (assembly GCF_014193285.1). Classification (GTDB taxonomy): domain Bacteria; phylum Pseudomonadota; class Gammaproteobacteria; order Enterobacterales; family Enterobacteriaceae; genus Atlantibacter. Next base: position 39,884 of record NZ_JACHZE010000009.1, on the reverse strand, counting down.
AGCGACACGGCAAATGTAACAAGAATAAACGCAATCGCCCGGGGTTTGGCGCCGCGCGGCATCGCTTTATGCTGTTGCCAGTAGCGCAGATAGCCGCCGAACCAGGAGCGGTACAGCAGCCAGTGGTGAAATCGCGGCGAAGAACGGGCAAAACACCAGGCCGCCAGCAGTAAAAAAGGGGTTGTGGGAAGCAAAGGGAGCACCACGCCGAGCGTGGCAAGCACTACCGCAATCCAGCCAATGATGATTAAAATAAGTCGTTGCATAGTCGCTTCCACAGAGTCATGTCGGCTACTGTAGCACAGCGCAGGCGGGAGACAGCGGAGAGCGAATGAAAACCGACCGATTATTACAATCGCTACAAACGCAGTTGCAGCACCTTTCCCGGACGCTGGCACCGCTGGCGCAGCACCGCACGCTGTCGGCGCGCTTTGACCAGCAGCTTTTCCAGACCCGCTCTACGCTTATCAATGATTATTTGCAGGAGTGCTGGCGCAACCTGGAGGTGTTAACGCTTCACGTCCGGGAACAAAAAACCGAACAAGTGGCCTGGCTGGCGGAGCATCTTGTCGCCCAGATGGAAGCCCTGGCTCGCGAAGGGGCGACATGGTCGTTGCGCCATCATGACAGTGCCCATCTGCCAGCCGGACGCCGCCACGCCCAGTTGCTGCAACATCAGGAGTATGAACGCCGCCTGTTGGCGATGAAGCAGCAGCGCGAAACCCAGTTGCGTAACGTAGAAACGCTACAAGCGCAGCAGCGATTACATAAAGAGATTGAGGCGCTGGATGGCCGTCTGGCGCGCTGCCGCCATGCGCTGGCGGCGATTGAGCGCGCGCTGGCGCGGCAAACGCGTTAACCCACAGGAGAGAACCGTGTCCCTTGAGAACGCCCCCGATGACGTCAAACTGGCGGTGGATTTAATTATGCTGCTGGAAACGCACAATATTGCGCCGGCGACGGCGTTAAGCGCGCTGGAAATGGTGCGACAGGATTTTTTGCGTAAACAGCGGGAAGCAGAGGAATCGAAATAAGCTTCCTCTCCTGCGGTTAAAGTTGCAGGAGAGGCCGGGGAGTTAGATTGCCGCGTCGTCTTCTTCGCCGGTGCGGATACGCACCACGCGCGCCACATCAAACACGAAGATTTTACCGTCGCCGATTTTGCCGGTCTGGGCGGTGCGGATAATGGTATCCACGCAGGTATCGACGATATCGTCGGTCACCACAATTTCAATTTTCACCTTCGGCAGGAAATCCACCATATATTCCGCGCCGCGGTACAGCTCGGTATGCCCTTTCTGGCGGCCAAAACCTTTCACTTCGGTCACGGTCATCCCGGTGATGCCGACTTCAGCCAGCGCCTCGCGCACATCATCCAGTTTGAAAGGTTTAATAATTGCATCGATCTTTTTCATGGTGAACCCTTAACTCATCTCGCCTGAGGCACAGTTATCTACGCGTAATCGGTTGCTCACCGTACCATATGTTGAGGCCGGTTTGGCAGCAAAACTACTCTTTAAAATCATTTGCATCGAGTTCATGGCGGGCAAGCAGTTTGTAGAACTCGGTGCGGTTGCGCCCCGCCATTCGTGCGGCGTGGGTGACATTACCTTTGGTGATCTGCAAAATCTTGCGCAGATAGTTGAGTTCAAACTGATTACGCGCCTCGACAAAGGTCGGCAGCACTGAGTTTTCCCCTTCCAGCGCCTGGCCAACCAGCGCTTCGCTGATCACCGGCGCGGAGGTCAGCGCTACGCACTGCTCGATCACGTTCACCAACTGGCGCACGTTACCGGGCCAGCTTGCCGCCATCAGGTATTTCATGGCTTCGGTGGAAAAACGCCGCACAAAAGGTTTATGGCGATCCGCCGCCTGGCGCAGCAGATGGTTCGCCAGCAGCGGAATATCTTCCGCCCGTTCATTGAGCGCCGGGATTTTCAGGCTGACCACGTTCAGGCGGTAAAACAGATCCTCGCGGAATTCGCCGCGCGCCATCGCTTTGGGGAGATCCCGGTGGGTGGCGGAGATAATGCGCACATCAATATCAATATCGCGGTTGCTGCCGAGCGGGCGCACCTTGCGCTCCTGCAATACGCGCAGCAGTTTGACCTGTAATGGGATCGGCATATCGCCAATCTCATCAAGAAACAGCGTGCCGCCTTCTGCCGCCTGGAATAGCCCTTCCCGGCTGCTCACCGCGCCGGTAAACGCGCCGCGCGCATGGCCAAACAGTTCCGACTCCAGCAACTGCTCCGGCAGCGCGCCGCAGTTAATGGCGATAAAGGCTTTTTTCGCCCGGGGGCTGGCGTTGTGAATAGCCTGCGCCAGCACCTCTTTACCCGTCCCGCTCTGGCCGTTGATCAGCACGCTGACATCAGATTGCGCCACCATCCGCGCCTGCTCCAGCAGGCGCAGCATAATGGGGCTGCGGGTAACAATGGCATTTTGCCATTCGTCATCACCGCCGACACCCTTGTGCGCCAGCGCATCGTCAATGGCCTGATACAGCGCGTCTTTATCCACCGGTTTGGTCAGGAAGCTGAACACGCCCTGCTGGGTTGCCGCCACCGCATCAGGGATCGAGCCGTGAGCGGTAAGGATGATCACCGGCAATCCAGGCTGCACTTTCTGGATCTCGCTGAACAGCGCCATGCCGTCCATCTCATCCATGCGCAGATCGCTGATCACCAGATCGATCTGCTCGCGACTCAGCACTTTCAGCCCTTCCGCCCCGCTTTCGGCGGTATGCACACTGTACCCCTCGCTGGTCAGGCGTAAACCTAACAGCTTGAGCAGGCCGGGATCGTCATCCACCAGCAGTAAGCGCGCCGGTTTATGTTGCGTCATGGTTTTGCCTCCTGCGTATCGGCGGGGGTGTCCTTGTCATCCGATGCTGCCGCCGGATGCGTGGCGTCCGGCAGTTCGCCGCCCGACGTTTTGCGTGAAGAGAGCCGACGTTCGATATCGGTCAGGTTTTCCAGCTTCTGGCTGACCAGCGCCAGCTGGCTGCGCAAATGCTGTTGCTGCTCGCGCAGGGTATCCAGTTCGCTGTCGCTGGTCTGTTGCAGTTTGGCGTAGCGGCTACGCTCTTCGGCAAGTTGAAGTTGTGCGGCCTGATTATCACGCCATACCTGATACAGTGGCCGGACTTGTGAAGGAATATCTGCCGACAGCTCATCTAAACGGGTGACGTAGCGACGGCGCTCGCCAGGGGTGATTTTGGCGCTGGAAAGTAATACGCCGCGCTTGAACGTGGCCTGCCAGGTATCATCCTGCCACGCCCGCGCCTCGGCGCGCGCTTCAGCAGGCGCAAGACGCTCGGCGCAGTCCATCGCGCGCAGCCAGTAAAGGGGATTGCTGTCGCTGTCGCGTCCCGACAGCGTCCAGATCTCCTGACACTCTGTAGAGAAAAAATCCGCCAGCTGGCGCTCAGGATATTTATGCTGATGTTTGTCTATTTTGCTGTGGATCGCGTCCGGGACGCAGCCGCTGAGCAACAGAACTGCCAGCGCGCCGCCTGCCACAGGCCGCAATAAAACGGGATTCAAAGACGACGCCGCGCGCCGCCATAGCCTGCTAAAAAATAAATTCATGATGACGATTTTTCCGGGTCACAGACAGGCAATTCAATGCGGAAACACACATCGGCGGTGTTATCGTCCACCAGATGAAGTTCTCCATGCATCCGTCGAATACAATCCTGGGCGATACTCAACCCCAGGCCACTGCCTTTAACCGCCCCTTTTCGTTGATGGCTTCCCTGAAAGAATGGCTCAAAAATCATGTCGCGTTCAGCGGCGGGGATCGGCGTGCCGCTGTTGGCGACATCAATCCGCACCCGGTTGCCGACCTGTCGGCTGCGAATATAAATGTTACCGGATTCGCTCCCATAGTGCACAGCATTGGAATAGAGATTATCAATTACGCTCATCAATAACATAGGTTCAGCCTGGCAGGCGGCGGCTTCCAGTGCCAGATCGGTGCGCATCATTTTTGCCCGGGCCGGCAGGCTGTGGGCGGAGATAACCATATCGATTAATGGCAACAGTTCGACTTTCTCCAGTTCGATCACGCCGTCAGCCAGTTTGCGGTTGTAATCCAGCAGTTGCTCGATCAGTTTTTGCAGGTTGCGGCTGCTGTCATCAAGGATTTGCACCACTTCCTGTTGCTCTGGCGTCAGCGGCCCCACCACCTGGTCCGCCAACAGGTCGGTGCCTTCGCGCAGGCTGGCAAGCGGGGTTTTGAGTTCATGTGAGATATGGCGTAGAAACTGGTGGCGCTGGGATTCCAGCCAGGAGAGGCGCTCGCTCAGCCAGATCACCCGCTGCCCGACGGAACGCAGTTCGCGCGGGCCTTTGAACATCACGGTATTGCCTAACGACTCCCCTTCCCCCAGGCGGTTAATCATCCGTTCGATGCCTTTAACCGGGCCGATGATCATCCGGGTAAACAGCATCACCAGGCCGAGGCTCACCAAAAACAGGATCATCGCCTGCCAGCCAAAAAACTGTCCGCGCGAGGCGATATCCTGCTGCAACTGCTGCCCACGGGAAAACACCACACTGCGGGTGGTTTGCACCATATCGGTATTGGCGTTGGCAAAGGCTTCCAGATTGTCGTCCGCAGCGTCGGCGAGGCCGCTGTCTTTGCACTGCAGTTGCGCCAGGGCATCCAGGGTGTTTTTGAGCCGTTGATAGAGGGCTTTGTCCGGCAGGATCAGCGCATGGGATTCGAGCATTTGGGCATAGCGCTGGCGCTGGGTCTGATAGACCTTTTCGAGAGTCGCGTCATCCAGCACACAATACTGGCGATAGCTGCGCTCCATTTCCAGCGCAGCGTTGGTCATGGCTTCGCTGCGCCGCGCGTCTATCAGCGTGGTACGGTTGGTGCGCGCCGCCTGTTCACTGAGATCGTTCAGGCTCTGCCAGGCCTGCCAGGCCAACACCAGTAAGGGCAGCAGGATTAATAAAAAGGCCATAACGACCAGTTGGCGCAGCGAGCGGGGAAAGAGGGACCAGCGTTTCACCAGGATTCTCTTATCGTGAGGTTATACCCGGATGCTAGCCGACCCGGCGGATGCAGGAAAGCCCGAAACGCAGAAACAACAAAGGCAGGGAAAAATCCCTGCCTTTGTTGCGAAATAGGCGGTGCCTTACTCAACGTGTCGCCCGGGGTCAGATAAAGCAATGCTGTTATCAAAAATTGGACGGCAGGCACCTGTTTGTGCGTCATTCGAGGTTTATGTAGCGCTCGCGTGGGGCTGACATAAGAAGGTGAATGAGCCACTGGTGATTAGTATGCATCAACCATGCCAAAAACACCAGAAAATATATAATAAACTGATTAATAAGATTTTATATATATTTAAGAAAATGAATTAAACCGGTTACTGACAGGCAAAATGTCGTCAAAAGGCAACACGTCCAGGTCTGTTAATTTTTATTCAATAAAATCAACTAGTCAGGCGTCTCCGTTTGGAGACACCTGACTTTGGGCATTGTCGCAAAATTGCGACAACTGTTATCAGGCCCTGTTAGCCCAGTTGCTTACGCGCATTACGGAAGATACGCATCCACGGGCTGTCCTCGCCCCAGTTCTCCGGGTGCCACGAGTTGCTGACGGTGCGGAATACGCGCTCCGGATGCGGCATCATCAGCGTAACACGGCCGCTTTCGCTGGTGACCGCTGTGATACCGTTCGGCGAGCCGTTCGGGTTAGCCGGATAGGTTTCAGTCACTTTACCGAAGTTATCCACGTAGCGCAGCGCCACCAGGCCTTTGCTCTCCAGTTGCGCCAGATGGGCTTCGTCGCGTACTTCCACACGGCCTTCACCGTGAGAAACCGCAATCGGCATTTGCGACCCAACCATACCCTCCAGAAGCAGCGACGGGCTGGAAGTCACTTCCACCAGGCTGAAACGCGCTTCAAAGCGGTCTGAGTGGTTACGCACGAAGCGCGGCCATAGATCGCTACCCGGGATCACTTCACGCAGATTAGACATCATCTGGCAGCCGTTACACACGCCCAATGCCAGCGTCTGCGGACGATGGAAGAAGGTTTCGAACTCGTCGCGCACGCGGTTGTTGAACAGAATCGATTTCGCCCAGCCTTCGCCCGCGCCCAGCACGTCGCCGTAGGAGAAGCCGCCACAGGCCACCAGCGCCTGGAAGGATTCCAGCCCGGTACGGCCCGCCAGCAGGTCGCTCATATGCACGTCGATAGCGTCAAAGCCCGCGCGATAAAACGCCGCCGCCATCTCCACATGGGAGTTAACGCCCTGCTCGCGCAGCACTGCCACTTTGGGACGCGCCCCGGTGGCGATATACGGCGCGGCGATATCTTCCGCGATATCAAAGCTCAGTTTTACGTTGAGACCCGGATCGTTATCGTTAGCTTTAGCGTCATGCTCCTGATCCGCGCACGTCGGGTTATCACGCAGACGCTGCATCTGCCAGGTGGTTTCCGCCCACCACATACGAAGCGTGGTGCGGCTTTCGCTGAACACCGCATGGCCATCGGCCGTCAGGGTGAAGCGATCTCCGGTTACCGCTTTACCCAGGTAGTGAACGCAGTCGCCCAGACCATGGGTTTTCAGGATCTGTTCAACCGCAGCGCGATCCGCTGCCGCCACCTGGATCACGGCGCCCAGCTCTTCGTTAAACAGCGCCGCCAGACGATCGTTACCCAGCGTGGCGATATCCGCTTCAATCCCGCAGTGGCCGGTAAAGGCCATTTCTGCCAGCGTCACCAGCAGGCCGCCGTCGGAACGGTCGTGGTAGGCCAGCAGTTTACGCTGCGCCACCAGCGCCTGGATGGCGTCGTAGAAGCCTTTCAGCTTCGCCGGGTCGCGCACGTCTGCCGGTTTATCGCCCAGTTGACGATAGACCTGCGCCAGTGCGGTGGCGCCCAGCGCATTATGCCCTTCGCCCAGATCGATCAGCAGCAGGGCGTTATCTTCGGTGGAAAGTTGCGGCGTCACGGTATGACGCACATCCTCTACGCGGGCAAACGCGGTAATGACCAGCGACAACGGGGAGGTCATTTCACGGGTTTCGCTGCCTTCCTGCCAGCGGGTTTTCATCGACATCGAGTCTTTGCCCACCGGAATGGTCAGACCTAACTGCGGGCACAGCTCTTCGCCCACGGCTTTCACCGCATCGTACAGACCCGCGTCTTCGCCAGGGTGACCCGCAGCCGCCATCCAGTTTGCGGAGAGCTTGATGCGTTTGATGTCGCCAATCTGAGTCGCGGCAATGTTTGTCAGCGCTTCCCCGACCGCAAGACGACCGGAGGCGGCGAAATCCAGCAGCGCGACCGGCGCGCGCTCGCCAAGGGCCATGGCTTCGCCGTAGTAGCTGTCGAGGCTGGCGGTGGTGACCGCGCAGTTAGCAACCGGGATCTGCCACGGGCCGACCATCTGGTCGCGCGCCACCATGCCGGTCACGGTACGGTCGCCGATGGTCACCAGGAAGGTTTTCTCCGCCACCGTCGGCAAATGCAGTACGCGGTTAACCGCATCGGCAATCGAGATAGCAGCGCAGTCCAGCGCATCGCCCGTCGCCTGCAAGCGCTCGACATTACGGGTCATTTTCGGGGTTTTACCCAGCAGCACGTCCAGCGGCATATCGATAGGCTGATTATCGAAGTGGCTGTCGTTGAGCGTCAGGTGCTGCTGTTCGGTCGCTTCGCCAATCACCGCGTACGGCGCGCGCTCGCGGCGGCACAGCTCGTCGAACAGCGCCAGTTGCTCCGGCGCAACCGCCAGTACATAGCGCTCCTGAGATTCGTTACACCACACTTCCAGCGGGCTCATGCCCGGCTCGTCGTTCAGGATATCACGCAGTTCAAAACGCCCGCCGCGCCCGCCGTCGCTCACCAGTTCCGGCATAGCGTTGGACAGACCGCCCGCACCGACGTCATGAATAAACAGGATCGGGTTAGCGTCACCCAGTTGCCAGCAGCGGTCGATCACTTCCTGGCAGCGACGCTCCATTTCCGGGTTGTCGCGCTGTACCGACGCGAAATCCAGATCGGCATCAGACTGACCGGACGCCATGGAGGACGCCGCGCCGCCGCCCAGACCGATATTCATCGCCGGGCCGCCCAGCACGATCAGTTTGGCACCTGGCGGGATTTCGCCTTTCTTAACGTGATCGGCACGGATGTTGCCAATGCCGCCTGCCAGCATAATCGGCTTGTGGTAGCCGCGCAGCTCAACGCCGTTGTGGCTGTTGACCTGCTCTTCATACGTGCGGAAGTAGCCATTCAGCGCCGGGCGGCCAAATTCGTTGTTGAACGCCGCGCCGCCTAACGGGCCTTCGGTCATGATATCCAGCGCGCTGACAATGCGTTCCGGTTTGCCGAAATCCTCTTCCCAGGGCTGTTCAAAGCCCGGAATGCGCAGGTTAGAAACCGAGAACCCCACCAGCCCCGCTTTTGGCTTCGCGCCGCGCCCGGTGGCGCCTTCATCGCGAATTTCACCTCCGGAGCCGGTGGCCGCGCCCGGCCACGGAGAAATCGCCGTCGGGTGGTTATGAGTTTCGACTTTCATCAGGATATGCGCGGCTTCCTGGTGGAAATCATATTTACCGGCTTTGTGGTCCGCGAAGAAACGCCCCACTTCGGAACCTTCCATCACCGCCGCGTTGTCTTTATAGGCCGACAGTACGTGGTCCGGGGTCTTCTCAAAGGTGTTTTTGATCATTTTGAACAGCGACTTCGGCTGCTGTTCGCCGTCGATCACCCAGTCGGCGTTAAAGATTTTATGGCGGCAATGTTCGGAGTTGGCCTGAGCGAACATATACAGCTCGATATCGTTCGGGTTACGCCCCAGAGTAGTAAACGCATCCTGCAAATAGTCGATTTCATCTTCGGCCAGCGCCAGGCCGAGACGAATATTGGCCTCTTCCAGCGCGGCGCGTCCCTGCCCTTGCAGATCGACGCTCTGCACCGGCGCAGGCTGATGATGGGCAAACAGCTGCTCCGCCTGTTCCAGCGAGGTGAATACGGTTTCCATCATTCGGTCGTGCAACCCGGCGGCAACCTGCTGCCACTGAGCCTCGGTCAGCGTGCTGGCTTCGACATAGTACGCCACGCCGCGCTCAAGGCGCTTAACGCTTGCCAGGCCGCAGTTGTGGGCGATGTCGGTGGCCTTGGAAGACCAGGGGGAGAGGGTGCCGGGACGCGGCGTGACCACAATCAGACGGCCTGATAGCGCATGGCTGCTGAGGTTCGGGCCATATTTTAACAGGCGTTCGAGTTGCGCGTGTTCTTCGGTGGTAAGTGGAGCGGTGATGTCAGCAAAATGAACATACTCGGCGTAAATGTCACTCACCGGGAGGTGAGCATCGTTAAAGCGGGCCAGCAGTTTGTTAATACGAAATGCCGACAAAGCGGGCGAACCACGCAGAATTTCCATCATCAAAACTCTCTCGTCTTCGGGCGTGAGCGGCGCTCACAGGGGCGCATGGGGGAAAACGGGCGTCATTATAAAGAATCCGGCACGCCGACGAAACCGTTTGCGTAGAAATAAAATCGTCAATCGATAGCGCCTATAAATGTGATTGCAAGCGCGAATAAGTTGCCTCATGCGGTTTTATTAAGCAAAATGCCGCACATTCAACAATAAAAACCGCACATTCATGACGATATTTAGCTGAGACCTTTTCCAGCACAGAGAATTAACTATTTGAAAAAATTAAAGATTAATTATCTGTTTATCGGCATCGTTACCTTGCTACTGGCAATGGCGCTCTGGCCTGCCATTCCATGGTCTGATAGAGCCGAGAATCGTATCGCCGCGATAAAAGCTCGGGGAGTATTGCGCGTCAGTACCCTGTCCAGCCCGCTGATCTATAACCGGGTTAACGACAAAGTGGTGGGACTGGATTACGAACTGGCGCAAAGCTTTGCTGATTACCTGGGCGTAAAGCTGCAAATCAGCGTGCGTCCCACCATTAACAAGCTGTTCGACGATCTGGATAACGGAAACGCGGATATCCTGGCGGCGGGCCTGGTCCATAACCAGGAGCGCAGCAAAAACTATCAGCCCGGCCCCACCTATTACTCGGTATCTCAACAACTGGTGTACCGGGTCGGCAATACCCGTCCCAAAACCCTGGCGAATATCAGCGACGCGCAGCTCACCATCGCGCCCGGCCACGTCGCGGCCAACGATCTACAGGTGCTCAAAGACAGTAAGTACCCCAATTTGAGCTGGCGCGTGGATGAGCACAGCAACAGTAATCTGCTGTTGGGACAGGTCGCGGAGGGCAAGCTGGATTACACGGTCGCCGATTCGGTCGCGATCAATTTGTTCCAGCGGGTGCATCCGCAAATTGCGGTGGCGCTGGATATCACCGATGAGCAGCCGGTCACCTGGTACAGCCTGCGCGATGGGGATAATAGCCTGTCCGCCGCCCTGCTCGACTTCTTTGATCGGATCACCGAAGACGGCACCCTGGCGCGGCTGGAAGAAAAGTATCTGGGTCATGGCGACGATTTTGACTATGTCGATACCCGCAGTTTTTTGCGGGCGGTAGATAGCGTTCTGCCGGACCTCCAGCCATTGTTTGAAAAATACGCCACGGATATTGACTGGAAGCTGCTGGCGGCCATCTCTTATCAGGAATCCCACTGGGACCCGCAGGCCACCTCGCCCACCGGCGTGCGCGGCCTGATGATGCTCACCCGCAATACGGCGCAGAGCCTGGGCCTGTCCGATCGGCTCGACCCGGAGCAAAGCATCAGCGGCGGCGCGCGTTATTTAAAAGATATGATGGCCAAGGTGCCGGAAAGCGTGCCCGAAGAGGAGCGCATCTGGTTTGCGCTGGCGGCGTACAATATGGGGTATGCCCATATGCTGGACGCCCGCGCCCTGACGGCGAAGCAGAAGGGCAATCCGGATAGCTGGGCCGACGTAAAGCAGCGGCTACCGCTGCTCAGCCAGAAGCCGTACTACTCGAAAACCACCTACGGCTACGCCCGCGGCCATGAAGCTTACGCGTATGTGGAAAACATCCGTAAATATCAAATCAGCCTGGTGGGATATTTAATGGAGAAGGAGAAGCAGGCCGAACAGCAGCGCCAGCTCGCGGAGGCGTACCCTGTCGCCCTGCCGGGAGAGATGCCCGCTAATCCTTTCGCAATGCTTCCTTTTGGGCCTTTTTCTCAAGCCGCCGTACCCGAAAGAACTCGCTTAACAGTGCCGAACACGTTGAGGCAAGCACCCCCTCAATAATCTGCATATGGTGATTCATTTGCGGATGGGCAGGAATATTCATCAGCGACCCGACTGCGCCGGTTTTGGCGTCGCGCGCGCCGAACACCAGAGTGCCGATGCGACTGTGCACCATCGCCCCCGCGCACATAATGCAGGGTTCGAGGGTGACATACAGGGTGGTATTCAACAGACGGTAGTTTTGCAGCACCATGCCGCCCTGGCGCAGCGCCATGATTTCCGCATGAGCAGTGGGATCGTGTCGGCCAATGGGGCGGTTCCACCCTTCGCCGATGACGCGATTGTCCTGCACCAGTACCGCGCCGACCGGCACTTCCCCTTCATCCCATGCCCGCTGCGCCAGGGTTAATGCATGGCGCATCCAGTATTCATGGGAAAATTCAGTTTCTGACACGCTGCACTCCAGGCGAAAAAAAGCGGGCGCATTATACCGAAAATCCGTTGCCGTGCATGCGCAAGACGCACTCCGATGGGCATTATTCCAGTTGCTGGAGTTCGCCGCGTGGGGTCACGCGCCAGCGGTGCTGGCAGAAATAGAGCAGCGGGTTATCCTGGCGCGAATCGCTGTAGCCGCTGTACAGGCGAAGCGGCGTACCGATTTGCTGCTCAAGCTGCGCCACTTTTTCATGGCCCAGACAGCGCAGGGTCAGCACCCAGCCACCGTGGCGGCGGTCAATCATACTGGCGATGATTTTCACTTTCGGCAGCCAGGGCGTATCAAAATAAACCTGCTCAACCAGCGGCCGCGGCGAGCCGGTAATCAGCCAGACATCGGCGTCCGAGCTTTCCAGATAGGCGGTCAGGCGTTCATGCACCACCGGGAAGGTGATCACCTGGCCGCGGAACCAGGCGACAAACTCCTGTTCAAGCTGCTTCAGTCGGGCTTCGCTGTGCCCGAAAGTACATCCCCAGAGCAGCAAACTCATCGGCCAGCGCGCGGCGCGCCCTTTGATTGCCAGCGCAATCAGAATGACCGGCAATAGGGGGATGACAATCAGCAAATTTAATGGCTGACGGCGTAATAAAAAGCGTAAAAACGTGCCAAACATATCCTGCTGATGCAGGGTGCCGTCCAGATCGAAAAACACTACCCGACGTTCATTATTTGCCAAACCTCGCTCCTCTGGACTGTTAGCTGCTGGGCCTGTCGTCTTATTAGCCTAACAGATAGCGCCTGATTTTTCCGGTTAGCGGCTGATCCGCTTGCCGGGTTAACCATAATCCGGGTTGCACCTCAGAATATTTAATTCATAATAATCAGTAATAATGGAATATATAATTCGTTAAGGCGAGTGAATGACCTTCTCTCCTTCTGAGCGGCGCGAGCCAACGGAGTCTTTCATGAACTGTTTGATTCGTATTCGTCAGCGTTATCCCAATCTTGCGCAAAGCGATCGACGTCTGGCCGAATTCATCCTGACGCACCCTGACAAGGCCAGGCACTCAAGTTCTCAACAGCTGGCGGAAGCGTCAGGCGTCAGCCAGTCGAGCGTAGTGAAGTTTGCTCAGAAGCTAGGATATAAAGGCTACCCGGCGCTAAAACTGGCTATCAGCGATGCGCTGGCCGGCAACCCTAACCCTCACTCCATTCCGGTTCATAATGAGATTCTGGGCGATGACCCGCTGCTGCTGGTGGGTGAAAAGCTGATTAAAGATAATATCGCGGCGATGCACGCCTCGCTGGATATCAACAGCGAAGATAAACTGGCTGAATGCGTGCAGTTGCTGCGCAATGCCCGGCGCATTGTATTAACCGGGATCGGCGCATCCGGGCTGGTCGCGAAAAACTTCTCCTGGAAGCTGATGAAAATCGGCCTCAACGTGGTGGCGGAGCAGGATATGCACGCGCTGCTGGCGGCGGTTCAGGCGCTTGATGAAAAAGACGTGATGCTGGCGATCTCCTATTCTGGAGAGCGGCGGGAGATTAACCTGGCAGCGGACGAAGCATTACGCGCCGGGGCAAAAATTATCGCCATTACCGGTTTTACCCCTAATGCCTTACAACAGCGCGCCACACGCTGCCTCTACACCATCGCGGAGGAACAGGCGACGCGCAGCGCGGCCATCTCTTCCACCAGCGCGCAAATGATGCTGACTGATTTACTGTTTATGGCGCTGGTGCAGCAGGACCTGGAAAAAGCGCCAGAGCGGATCCGCCATAGTGAAGCGCTGGTCAAGAAACTGGTGTGAATACTCCGCCTGCGCACACCTTGATGCGCAGGCACAGATAAATTCATAACCACACTAAATAATAATTAATGACTAATAAATAATTTGTATATTTCATAATGGAAAACATTAACCAGAACGCTTTTCATTATTAAATAAACGCTTAACGGGCGCGCAATGATTTGGCATCCCGCTTGTCATTGATGGCGGAAATAATATAATCCCCACGCATGACAGGCCGTTTTAACCAAGGAATCCCCTAACCGGGCAACTCAGAAGGAACCCGCCAGATGAAGTTTAATGCATTGTTATTATTATCCTTACTGCCCATCTGCGGTTTTACACACGCGGCAGACATCCCTGTTCTGGGCGACGGCAAAGCAGAGATCCATCAGATTTGCGGAAAGAGCATTGATGTGCAAATAAGAAGGCTTAATGACGACTCATTAGTCATTGGACTTATCAATAATAAAACCAACAAAAGAGATCTCTTTAAATCTCAGGAACCGGTTAGCGCTGAAATGAAATATGCCAAATTCGTCCCGGTGCATTTTGATAACCTTTCAAAGAATTTTGTTGAAGAAGAAAAACCGGAAATTGAGATTGTCTGGGGTAGTGCGATAAATGATAAAAAGGAAGCCGATTACACCCTCGCCCTGGGCCCGGAAATCTATGATTGCGGTCTTCTGCAAAAATGGCCGCATGAAGAAGCCAATATTCTTTATGGCGAGACCAAATAAGAGGCATCATGCGCCATTCGGCTGGCGCATTATTACCTCAAATCCTCAGCGCGTCATTTCAAGCCAGAAAAGCGCATCAGTGGTGCTTCGTCTTGGGCGAACCTCACGAATGTGATAGAGTGCCGTCATTCAACACGATTATCTGTACAGCAAGGCGGCTATGTTGCAATGCTGTATGTTCTATGTAAATCAATCTGAAATTATGATGCGTCTTTATTGACGTTTCCGGCGCGCTTTGCGCGTGGGATCAGATATAGCGGTATAGAATTAAATGGCTCTATTAATCACCAAAAAATGCATTAACTGCGATATGTGCGAGCCGGAATGCCCGAACGAAGCTATCTCAATGGGTGAGAGTATTTATCAGATCAATACCGACCGGTGTACGGAGTGCGTGGGGCATTACGATACCCCAACCTGTCAGAAAGTGTGCCCCATCCCTAATACCATTTTGAAAGATCCGGCCCATCCGGAGAGTGAAGAACAACTGTGGGACAAATTTGTTGTTCTTCACCACGCCGACAAGATTTAACTTTCAATAATTACCGTCGCGCAGGCGTAATGGCGCTCATCAGACAGGGTGACGTGTACCGCTGCGACGCCCATACGCTGCGCCAGCTGGAGCGCTTCATCCCACAGGCGCAGGCCCGGTTTACCCAGATCGTCGTTAAACACTTCAAACTGATTAAACGCCAGGCCATTACGGATGCCGGTGCCAAACGCCTTTGCCGCGGCTTCTTTTACCGCATAGCGTTTGGCTAAAAAGCGCACCGGCTGCTGATGCGCCTGATACTGCGCCCATTCATTGGCGCTTAACACTCGCTTCGCGAGCCGATCGCCCGAGCGGGAAATCACCGCCTCGATGCGGGCGATCTCCACGATATCGGTGCCCAGCCCTAAAATCGCCATTAGCGGCGGGCTTCCAGCATCAGGCGTTTCATTTCTGATACCGCTTCTTTCAGGCCGCTCATCACCGCGCGGCCAATGATTGCGTGGCCGATATTCAGTTCGTGCATTTCTGGTAGGGCGGCAATCGGCTGGACATTGTGATAGGTCAGGCCATGGCCGGCATTGACCTTCAGGCCCTTGCTTGCCGCGTAGGTCGCCGCGTTGGCGATGCGTGCCAGCTCTTTCGCCTGGGTCGCTTCGTCTTTGGCGTCGGCATAACAACCGGTGTGAATTTCGATGTAAGGCGCGCCGACATCCACTGCCGCGTCGATTTGTTCGATATCCGCATCGATAAACAGCGACACCAGGATATTCGCGTCGGCCAGTCGTTTGCAGGCGTCACGCATTTTTTCGCGCTGACCAGCAACGTCCAGCCCTCCTTCGGTGGTCACTTCCTGACGCTTTTCCGGCACCAGGCAACAAAAATGCGGTTTGGTTTCGCAGGCGATCGCCAGCATCTCTTCGGTTACCGCCATTTCCAGATTCATACGGGTATCGAGGGTTTGACGCAGCACGCGCACATCGCGATCGGTGATATGGCGGCGATCCTCACGCAAGTGAACCGTAATGCCATCCGCGCCCGCTTGCTCGGCAATAAACGCAGCCTGAACCGGATCGGGGTAAGCCGTACCGCGCGCATTACGCAGCGTAGCGATATGGTCGATATTGACGCCTAACAGTAATTCAGCCATGACAATCCTCGATAATCAGCACAAAGTGGCGGCAGTTTACACCCGGGAAGGAAAGTGTGGCTACGGGTAGCCGTTATTCCGCGTCGGAAGATGAGGAGGACGGCGGTTTTTTAGGCACAAACTGGCGGAACAGCTCCCGGCTCTTCAGCGGTTTGCCGCCAAGCCAGGGCTTTAGGGCGATGCGGGTAAAGCGTTTAGCCGCGCGCAGCGTGGCGGCATCGGGGAATTCCCGGCTGGCCAACGCCTGCAATTCATGGCCGGTAAAAGAAAGATTATCCACCACCAGGCTGGCGATAAACCCTTTCTCTTCGCGATAACGGTAGGTCATTTCCGGGCTGACCGGCTCGCCGCTCCCGGCACAGTGTAAATAATCCACGCCATAGCCGAGGTGCCCGAGCAGCGCCAGTTCAAAACGGCGCAGCGCCGGTTCCGGCGAGGCGTTAACACCCGCCAGCGCCTGGATACAGTGCAAATAATCGAAGAAAAGTTCCGAGAAGCGGGTTTCCAGCTCCAGCACGCGGCACAGCAGTTCGTTGACATAAAGCCCGCTGTAAAGCGCGATGCCGGAAAGAGGTAACGCCAGCGAAACCGCTTCGGCGCTGCGCAGGGTTTTCACCTCGCCGCGGCCGCCGAAACGAATTAACAGGGGGGTAAATGGCTGGAGCGTGCCTTTAAGATTCGAGCGCCGCGAGCGGGCGCCCTTAGCGACCAGGCGAACCCGCCCCGACTCTTCGCTAAATACGTCAAGCAGCAGGCTGGTTTCGCTCCAGGGGCGACTGTGCAGCACAAAGGCGCGTTGCCAGCCTTCCATCAGACGGTTACTCAGAGATCGTCAACATAGCCGAGGCTACGCAGCGCGCGCTCGTCGTCCGCCCAGCCTGATTTCACTTTCACCCACAGTTCAAGGTGAACTTTGGCTTCGAACATCTCTTCCATGTCTTTACGGGCTTCGATACCGATGGTTTTGATTTTGGCCCCTTTGTTGCCAATCACCATCTTCTTCTGCCCTTCACGCTCAACGAGGATCAGGCCGTTGATGTCATAACCGCCGCGCTCGTTGGTCTGGAAGCGTTCGATTTCTACCGTCACCGAGTACGGCAGCTCTGCGCCCAGGAAACGCATCAGTTTTTCACGGATGATTTCCGAGGCCATAAAGCGCTGGGAGCGATCGGTGATGTAATCTTCCGGGAAGTGATGAACCGCTTCCGGCAAATGCTTACGCACGATGCCAGCGATGGTATCCACGTTCATCCCGGTTTCCGCAGAAATCGGCACGATATCAAGGAAGTTCATCTGGCTGGACAGGAACTGCAAGTGCGGCAGCAGTTCGGCTTTTTCCTGAACGTTATCGACTTTGTTCACGGCCAGGATCACCGGCGCTTTACCGTCGCGCAGTTTGTTCAACACCATCTCGTCGTCCGGCGTCCAGCGAGTGCCTTCCACCACGAAAATAATCAGCTCCACGTCGCCGATAGAGCTGCTGGCCGCTTTATTCATCAAACGGTTAATGGCGCGCTTTTCTTCCATATGCAGGCCTGGGGTGTCGACATAAATCGCCTGGTACGCCCCTTCGGTATGGATGCCCACGATACGGTGACGCGTGGTTTGCGCCTTGCGTGAAGTGATAGAAATCTTTTGGCCCAGCAGATTATTCAGCAGGGTCGATTTGCCCACGTTGGGACGCCCAACGATGGCGATAAATCCGCAATAGCTTTTATCAATGCTCATTCCAGCTCCAGTTTTTTCAACGCCTGTTCGGCGGCAGCCTGCTCCGCCTTGCGACGGCTGGAACCTGTGCCAACCACCGGTTCACTCAGGCCGCTGACCTGGCAGTGGATAGTAAATTCCTGATCGTGTGCTTCACCGCGCACCTGTACCACCAGATACGACGGCAGCGGTAAATGACGTCCCTGCAAATATTCCTGTAACCGGGTTTTAGGATCTTTTTGTTTATCACCCGGGCTGATTTCATCCAGACGGGTCTGGTACCAGGAGAGGATCAACCGCTCAACCGTCTGGATATCGCTGTCGAGAAACACGCCGCCGATCAGCGCTTCAACAGTATCGGCCAGAATGGACTCACGACGAAAACCGCCGCTTTTCAACTCTCCCGGCCCTAAGCGCAGACACTCGCCTAATTCAAATTCGCGCGCGATTTCTGCCAGCGTGTTGCCGCGCACCAGCGTGGCGCGCATCCGGCTCATATCGCCCTCGTCCACGCGAGGAAAACGATGATAAAGCGCGTTGGCAATGACAAAGCTTAAAATGGAATCACCCAGGAACTCGAGACGCTCGTTGTGCTTACTGCTGGCACTCCGATGGGTTAACGCCTGCTGCAATAACTCCTGATGAAGAAAAGTGTAGCCCAGCTTACGCTGCAGCCTGTTAATTACGATGGGATTCATGCGATACCAATTAATAAATGCGTCAACTATGCAGCACACGGAACAGAGCTGAAAAAACCAAAGCTGTTTCGTGTGCCGTAGCCTTATGTACCAAGGCTAACCTGAAATCTTCGGGGGAATATTCTATACGCAACGCCAGGGGATGTCGTTAGTGATTGCGAATTTATGGCTTAAATAATTTAAGAGAAGGCAAATTGCAGGGTAATTTATTCCAGGTATCAATAAATATTGCGGTGGGAAGCAATAAAAAGGCCGGCTAGCGAAGCGCTAACCGGCCAGACATAGTGAAATTAGTGGATGCCGCCGATGCGGTTCAGACGGACGCCGGTCGGCCATTCGCCTTCTTGTTTTTCAAAGCTCATCCAGATCGCGGTGGCTCTGCCAACCAGGTTCGCTTCAGGCACAAAACCCCAGTAACGGCTGTCAGCGCTATTATCCCGGTTATCACCCATCATGAAGTAATGCCCAGGCGGCACGATCCAGGTCGCCAGGGGCTGGCCTGCCTGCTGGTAATACATTCCCAACTGATCCTGGGCGATAGGCACCGTCAGAATACGATGCGTCACGTCGCCGATGCTCTCTTTGCGCTCGGTAAGGCGAATACCGTTATCTTTGGTTTCGTTCTTCGGGACTTCAAAGAAACCGCTGGAGGCTTCGCCGCCGGTACGGCGGGAGAACGTCTGGACAAAATCGCTCGGCTCTACGGCGGAATAGGTCACCGGCAATGCGTTACCGCAGGCCTGGCCGGAACTGCAGTTCGGCTGAATGGTGACTTCTTTGGCCACGGGATCGTAGCTTACGCGATCGCCGGGCAGGCCGACGACGCGCTTAATGTAGTCCAGACGCGGATCTTCCGGATACTTAAATACCGCGATGTCGCCGCGCTTTGGATGCCCGGTCTCAATCAGGGTTTTCTGGTAAACAGGATCCTTCAGGCCGTAAGCGTATTTTTCCACCAGGATAAAATCGCCAATCAGCAGCGTCGGCATCATCGAGCCTGAGGGGATCTGGAAAGGTTCATAGATGAATGAACGCACCACCAGCACAATCGCCAGCACCGGAAAAACCGATGCGCCTGTTTCCAGCCAGCCCGGTTTCGGGCCGACTTTCTTCAGGGTTTTGCTGTCCAGCGCATCACCCGTTGCCGCCTGCGCCGCAGCCTGACGCTCGCGACGCTTCGGGGCAAAGATAAATTTATCCAGACACCACAAGATACCCGTCACGCCCGTCGCAATAACGAGGATCAGGGCAAACATGTTCGCCATGCCAACTCCTTAGATTATTTGCTGTCTTTGCCCACATGCAGAATGGCGAGGAACGCTTCTTGCGGCAGTTCGACGTTGCCGACCTGCTTCATGCGTTTCTTACCTTCTTTCTGTTTCTGCAGCAGCTTTTTCTTACGGCTCACGTCACCGCCGTAACATTTTGCCAGTACGTTTTTACGCAGCTGTTTCACGGTGGAACGGGCAATAATATGGTTGCCGATAGCGGCCTGGATCGCGATATCAAACTGCTGGCGCGGGATCAGATCTTTCATCTTCTCCACCAGTTCGCGGCCACGGTACGGGGCGTTATCGTTGTGGGTGATCAGCGCCAGCGCATCCACGCGCTCGCCGTTGATCAGCACGTCCACACGCACCATGTTAGAGGCCTGGAAGCGTTTGAAGTTGTAATCCAGCGACGCGTAACCGCGGGAGGTGGATTTCAGACGGTCAAAGAAATCCAGCACCACTTCGGCCATTGGAATTTCATAGGTCAGTGCCACCTGATTGCCGTGATAGACCATGTTGGTTTGCACGCCGCGTTTCTCAACGCACAGCGTAATCACGTTGCCCAGGTACTCCTGCGGCAGCAGCATATGACATTCGGCGATCGGCTCACGCAGTTCGTCGATATTGTTCAACGGCGGCAGCTTGGAGGGGCTGTCGACATAGATCACTTCTTTGCTGGTGGTCTGCACTTCATAAACTACCGTCGGCGCGGTGGTGATCAGATCGAGATCGTATTCGCGCTCCAGGCGCTCCTGGATGATCTCCATATGGAGCAGGCCCAGGAAGCCGCAGCGGAAGCCGAAGCCCAGCGCGGTTGAGCTTTCCGGCTCGTAGAACAGGGAAGCGTCGTTCAGGCTCAGTTTGCCCAGCGCGTCACGGAAGTTTTCATAATCGTCGGAGCTGACCGGGAACAGGCCGGCATACACCTGCGGTTTCACTTTTTTAAAGCCTGGCAGCGCTTTGTCCGCCGGATTACGCGCCTGAGTCAGCGTATCGCCTACCGGTGCGCCGAGGATGTCTTTGATCGCGCAAACCAACCAACCCACTTCACCGCATTTCAGTTCGGTACGGTCAACCTGTTTCGGCGTGAAGATACCCAGACGGTCGGCGTTATACACCTGCCCGGTGCTCATCACTTTAATTTTGTCGCCTTTGCGCATGGTGCCGTTTTTGATACGCACCAGTGACACTACGCCCAGATAGTTATCGAACCAGGAGTCGATAATCAGCGCCTGCAACGGCGCATCCGGATCGCCCTGCGGCGCCGGGATTTCGCGCACCAGACGCTCAAGCACGTCCTGTACGCCCACGCCGGTTTTCGCCGAGCAGCGTACCGCGTCGGTGGCATCAATGCCGACAATGTCTTCAATCTCTTCGGCAACGCGTTCCGGGTCGGCAGCAGGCAGGTCGATTTTGTTGAGGACCGGCACCACTTCCAGATCCATTTCCATGGCGGTATAGCAGTTCGCCAGGGTCTGGGCCTCTACGCCCTGCCCGGCATCAACCACCAGCAGCGCGCCTTCGCAAGCGGCCAGAGAGCGGGAAACTTCATAGGAGAAGTCAACGTGGCCCGGGGTGTCGATAAAGTTCAGCTGATAGGTTTCACCATCAGAAGATTTAAAATCGAGGGTAACGCTTTGCGCTTTGATGGTGATCCCGCGCTCACGCTCCAGGTCCATGGAATCGAGCACCTGGGCTTCCATTTCACGATCAGAAAGGCCACCGCAAATCTGAATGATGCGGTCAGAAAGCGTCGACTTACCGTGGTCGATGTGAGCAATGATAGAGAAGTTTCTTATGTTCTTCATAAATGAGGATTTTTTAACCCTAACGCAGAGCGATTGTCAGTTTATGGATAGTGCGGCTAACACGTTGTGGCAGCGGCCAATCCGTACATTGGCGTGCATATTACACTGTAGCGGCCAAATCGTCAGCATAGGATGATTTGCCGCTAAGACGTAAGCGGATTATGGCAGGTAAAATAAAACCCTGAGCGCGTGCGCGGCCAGTCCGTTAGCCGCGTGATAAAGTGGGCCTTACCCGCCAAAAACGTTGATGGCGCTGGTCAGCCGATTGCCGCGCCGGTTGAGATCGCTGGCGATTTGCGCGGAGTGATGCACCATCTCGGCGTTATTTTTCGCCATGGTTTCAATTTGTGAGACGGATTCATTAATCAGCCCCAGCGCCATGGTCTGCTCGCCGGTGGCATGGCCCACTTCTTTAATCAGTTGCGACATCTGACGGATCTCTCCCGCCATTTCACTGATGTGTTTTTCGGCCAGTTCAACCATTTCCACGCCGGAACGCACGCTTTGTACGTTACGCTCAATCAGCGTTTTGATCTCTTTCGCCGAAGAGGCGGAATGCTGGGCCAGATTACGCACTTCTGCGGCCACCACGGCGAATCCTTTCCCCGACGCGCCTGCGCGCGCCGCTTCGACGGCGGCATTGAGGGCCAGAATATTGGTCTGGAAAGCGATACTGTCAATCACGCCGATTATATCGACAATCTGGTCGCTGATTTTTGAAATCGACTTCATCACGTCGATGGTTTCTTCCATTACCGACGCGCCTTGCTGGGCGACAACGCTGGTTTTTTCCGCCATCGAGATGGTCATTTCCGAAGTCGCCGCTGTCTGTTGGACTGCGCTGGTGATCTCTTCGATCGCCGCCGCGGTTTGTTGCAACTGGGCGGACGTCTCGTCAGTGCGTTCGTTCAGCGCAGTGCTGTTGACCTCAAGCTGCTGGCTGATTTCGCTGATCCCGCTGGCCTGTACGCTGACGTCGTTCACCAGAGAGTGTAGGTTAAGGCCAGCCTGGTTAACCAGGCGCATCATTTTGCCGATTTCATCCACCCGATTGAAATGCCGGTGTTCGGCTTTGCGGCCCGAGACGATTTTTTGCATCTGGCTGACGATGATTTTCAGCGGGCGCGCCACCTGGGCGTGCATAAATCCGCCCGCAGCAGCGGCAGCAGCGACGGTAATCAGCGCCTGCAACCCGGCGTGCAGTCCTGCAAACGGCAGTAGCAACGTCACCAGGGTGAAAGCCAGTAGCGGTAGCGCCAGCCGCCAGGCAACGGATATCTTCTGGAATAGCGACAGCGGGCTGAGCCAGTTGCCGCGCACCACCAGGCCTTTAAAAAAGCGCAGGCTCCCGGCACGCTTCGTATTGACGGCCTGGTATAACTGCTCGGCGGATTGTACCTCTTCACGCGTCGGGACATTACGCACCGAGATGTAGCCGGTGAGCGTGTCATGGCGGTAAACCGGCGTCACGTTGGCGCGCACCCAGTAGTGATCGCCATTTTTACGTCGGTTTTTTACCAGCCCGGTCCAGCTCTCGCCCTGCCTGATGGTAAACCACAGGTCGGCAAAGGCTTGCGGCGGCATATCAGGGTGGCGAATGTGGTTGTGGGGTTGCCCCATCAAATCCGCCTCGCTAAAGCCGCTGGACTCGATAAAAGCGGAGTTGGCGTAAGTGATGTAACTTTGGGTATCGGTGGTGGACATTAATGTCGCATCATCGGGAAGCCGATATTCATGTTGAGTAACAGGATTGTTTATTCTCATAGCCCGTCCTCATTTAACACCAGAAATTCACTCATATATCCCCTGCTGGGTGCGATAAGTTTTTTGAATAGATTATTATTGGTTTTAATAAAACGTGTGCGTCCGAGCGGCATCGCGAATTCTCAACGGAATTTATTAAGCTGTAAATAGGGATAATTAAAAAAGAGTCTCCGTTAACCAAATAAATCTTTTAAATTTACATCCTGATAATAAACTTTAATGACCACGACGGCTAAACACGCGCTTAAGTTAAATTAATGACTTTTTATTACTTTGTTCCACAACTGCTTTTTATTACTTATAAAGCGTTATATGACATAGATATGACAGCAGTGAATATTGTCGATTTGTCCGGTCCCTACTGTTTTTGGTAGGGGATCCCAGTTTCTCGGGGTTGCCCCGCAGCACAAGCCTCGCCCGCAGTTACGTCACCTTGCGCTTATTACCGATAAGGGTGCTAAGTAATTAGCTTGTGACGAGCAAAAACAAATTATCATGATTAGCGCCGCTCTCCTTAAAAAGAGATAAGCGGGAGCATATCAATATAAAGCAAAACGCCGATTTATTACTGTCGGTTATTTTTTAAAGCAGGTCGGATAACGAGTTGCGCTATTTCTGGTGGGAAGAGCAAATTTAGTTTTGGGGAGCGTCCGAAACCGTGATTAAATTAAATTCAAACCAGACAATACCCGTCAGGCATTGTCTGCTGAAGAAGTGGTATCAACCCGCAGGGCGTCTGGCGGTAATCCGATACTTAAAATAACCGGCTGCCAGCTTTGACGACGGCTAAAGGCCGGAGATAAACCTTTCGCCAACAGGAACCCGCCCACACCGCCTAAAAGAGCGCCCGCCATGGCTGCCAGATCGGTGTGAAACAGCATCTGGAAAAGACCTGCGACAATAAATAAGCCTACCAGGGGAGACATATAAACTAATAGCGCAGAGCCCAACAAACTGCCTTCTGCAATGCCAAGCTCAACTTTTTGCCCTGCAACCAGAGGATGATCGCAGGGTACAGTAATTGAATGGCTGGTCCGGGGGCCGAGTTTATTCAGGATGCGGCTGCCGCAACCGGCACGGGATGCACAGCTGCTGCACGACGCTTTAACATCACAACTGACCACCGCTTCGCCGTTCTGCCACGAGACTACCGTGGCCCATTCTTTCATCATTGCGTAGAAGCCCTAAATTTTACGCTGTCGGCGATACGCTTAGCCGTTTGCGGAGGCAACTCACCCACAATAGTGATTTCCGCGTTATTGCGCACATCAGAACTGACCGTACGTCGGCCGGTACGCAGCATCTGGCTGGAACTGGTAGTGCTGGCGCGATTCACATTCACGGAGAAGCTGAATAAGCCATCGGTATACAGCCGGGATTCGACAGGAACATCGATGCCGGGAAGCGGTCGGCGACTGCCGGAAACTTCGTTAAATCCCTGCGGCAACCAGGTTGGCGCCCAGTTAAAGTTCACTTTCTCAGTCCCGGGGACGGAAAGCAGCGGCGGTAATGTCGCTTTGGCCAGGTTCTGCATAACGGTACCCGGCGTCTCATTAACCGTAAACGAAACCACCCGGAACTGCTCCAGGGTTTCGCCGTCACGATCCAGCAAGTCTACGCGCATCGGCAGTTTGGTTTGCGAGTCCAGCCAGACGATATAGCTGTAGCGCGTCCCGTCCCGCGCAACCACGCGGATAACGTCGCACAAACGATCGGCGATACGGGTTCTGCCTACAGAGATAAAGTCATAATACGCGGCAAGGCGTTTGAAATCGGTATAAACCAGTGAAGGTAAGGAATCGACGATATAATCGCCATTCAGCGTGAAAGGCTCAAGCCCAGGCTCAAAGTAGCTGACTTCATTGCCGCGTTGTACGATCTCGCGGCGCGGGCCATCCATCTGCAGTAGCTGAGCCAACGGCTTGTTATCCAGACGCGCATGACGATAACGCAGCGATTCGACACCCTGCTTATTGATACTGATAAAAGCCAATTCGTAGTTGAGCGACTGACTGGCCCGATTCATTTGCTGCAACAACGCCTCGGTCGAGGAATCTGCCGAGGCGTTTGCAGAAAATAACAGGCTGCCAGCCACTAAAGACATAGCACACCAAAGTTGCTTCATTACTGCGGTTGCGTTCCTAACGTTTGTGTTCCTGGCACCTGAACAGCGGCTTGCTGAGTCTGGGCCTGTTCAAACTGAAGCTGCTCTGCGTGCAGGCGACGCTGAAGTTCATAGTCCTGAAGCATAGCATTGATACGACGACGCTGCTCCTGAACCTGCTGCTGGCCCGTACCGCCGGTGGCATCAGAAGGCACCCCCAGGCTGACCGGGCTGGCCTGCCCCATCATTGGAAGGGTATTGAATACCGGTGTTTCAGGTTGCCCTGTCGCTTCGCTCGGCGCGTTGTATTGCTGAACGCCGACGATAACCGCCAGGGAAACGCAGGCAGCAACGCCAATCTGTGTGATCTGGCTGGCCCATGGGCGCAGTTTTTTCCAGAACGGTATAGCCTGCCACTGTTGTGGAGCTGGTTGTGATTCTGGAATGAGCGGTGCGGTCCGATGTACAGGCTCGTTTTCGATAGCCGCCATGACACGCGCGGAAATATCGAAGTGAATCACATCACCCGTGTCACCGCGCAGGGTGTCGCGAATGAGGTGATAGCTCTCCCATGACTGCTGAAGCTCTTTGTCGTTAGACAAGGCGTTCAGCACTTCACTATCCAGAGACTCACCATCCATTAAAGCGGAAAGTTTTTCTTTCTGCATGCCTAATACCTTTTCCAGTATCCCGCTATCGTCAACGCCGGATAAGCGGTTGAACTTTATTATCAATAGCTTCCCGCGCACGGAAAATGCGGGAACGTACCGTACCGACCGGGCAATCCATGATAGCGGCTATCTCTTCATAGCTCAGGCCATCCAGCTCCCGCAACGTAATTGCCATGCGTAAATCTTCCGGGAGTGACTCTATGGTACGGAAAACTATCTGTTTCAGTTCTTCAGACAACATTAAGTTCTCAGGGTTCGAAATTTCTTTCAGTGCGCCTGCACTTTCGAAATTTTCTGCGTCAATCGCATCCACATCGCTGGACGGCGGACGACGTCCCTGAGCAACCAGGTAATTTTTTGCTGTATTCACGGCGATACGATACAGCCAGGTATAAAACGCGCTATCGCCGCGAAAGGAATCCAGGGCGCGATAAGCTTTGATAAAGGATTCCTGCACCACATCAGGCACATCCCCCGATGGCACATAGCGAGAAACCAGGCTCGCCACTTTATGCTGGTAGCGAACCACCAGTAAGTTAAACGATTTCTGATCTCCCTTCTGGACCCGCTCAACGAGGACCTGATCCGTTAACTGCTCGCTCATCCGAGGTAATATCTCCCCAAACCTAATTTCCTCGCGTAATCAAAACCACCTAAACGCTGCACGTCGTGAGCAAGCAGGAGAGTGGACTCTCATTAACCGGTAAAGTTCCGTTACGCCTTTGTTTTCTGTCAGCTTTTTTCGGACCGTTGATTTTGATTCATTGGTGGTCCGCCTCTTTAAGGCTAGCGCTGAAAATTCAAGCGTGCTAATCCGCCAGCAGAGTAACGCAAGCCCACCTTTTTTTCACTCTTTAATCGTAGGCTAACGATCTGCTTCGCAAATATTTTTCACCTTTTTTTACGGCGAGTTTAACAAGACGCGACCGCCGGTTGTGTTTAGCAGCCGCAACAGGATGCAAAAAAAATGTGCTCACTGACAAATTCCGGTGCTATGCTGGGCCAACACTGTTTAGTAAATTAAACACACAGCATGAATACAATCTCAGAAATGAATTGCGACGTTTTGATTATCGGCAGCGGCGCGGCGGGACTCTCTCTGGCGCTTCGTCTGGCGGATAACTGCCAGGTGATGGTGTTAAGCAAAGGGCCGGTCAGCGAGGGCTCGACGCTCTATGCCCAGGGTGGAATCGCGGCGGTTTTTGATGAAACAGACAGCATCGATTCCCATGTCGAAGACACGCTTATCGCCGGAGCCGGGATCTGCGATCGCGACGCGGTAGAATTCGTCGCCAGCAACGCGCGTCGCTGCGTGCAGTGGCTCATCGATCAGGGCGTGTTGTTTGATACGGAAGTGCAGCCGAACGGTGAAGAGAACTATCATCTGACCCGCGAAGGCGGGCACAGCCACCGCCGCATTCTGCACGCCGCTGACGCCACCGGAAGAGAAGTCGAAACCACGCTGGTGGGTAAAGCGCTGGCGCACCCTAATATCCGGGTTATCGAGCGCAGCAACGCTGTGGACCTTATCGTCTCCGACAAAATCGGCCTGCCGGGCACCCGCCGGGTGGTGGGGGCGTGGATCTGGAACCGCAATAAAGAAGAGGTGGAAACCTGCCGCGCGAAAGCCGTCGTGCTGGCGACAGGCGGCGCATCGAAAGTGTATCAGTACACCACTAATCCGGATATTTCTTCCGGAGATGGGATCGCCATGGCGTGGCGCGCCGGTTGCCGCGTCGCCAATCTCGAGTTTAACCAGTTCCACCCTACCGCGCTGTTCCATCCACAGGCGCGCAATTTTCTGCTGACCGAAGCGCTGCGCGGCGAAGGCGCCTGGCTGAAACGCCCGGACGGCACGCGTTTTATGCCCGATTTTGATGAGCGGGCCGAACTGGCTCCGCGCGACATTGTGGCGCGCGCCATCGATCATGAGATGAAACGCTTAGGCGCGGACTGCATGTATCTGGATATCAGCCACAAGCCTGCGGAATTTGTTCGTCAACATTTCCCGATGATTTATGAAAAGCTGCTCGGCCTGGGGCTTGATTTGACCCGAGATCCCATCCCCATTGTGCCTGCGGCGCACTATACCTGCGGCGGCGTGATGGTGGATGAAAATGGCCGCACCGACGTTGACGGGTTGTATGCCATTGGCGAAGTCACCTATACCGGCCTGCACGGCGCCAACCGCATGGCGTCAAACTCGCTGCTGGAGTGCCTGGTTTACGGCTGGTCAGCGGCGGAAGATATTCAAAAAAGGCTGCCGTTCGCCCGCCTGCCGAAATCCCTGCCCGCCTGGGATGAAAGCCGGGTTGAGGATCCGGATGAACTGGTGGTGATCCAACATAACTGGCATGAGCTCAGACTTTTTATGTGGGATTACGTAGGGATTGTACGCACCACACGCCGCCTGGAGCGGGCGTTACGCCGCATCACCATGCTTCAGCAAGAAATCGACGAGTATTACGCCAACTTCCGCGTGTCGAATAATCTGTTGGAACTACGCAACCTGGTGCAGGTGGCGGAACTCATCGTGCGTTGTGCAATGATGCGTAAAGAGAGCCGCGGGTTGCATTACACCCTGGATTATCCGGAGTTACAGGAGAATTCAGGGCCGTCGGTGCTCTCCCCGCTGGTTCACATAAACAGATAAAAGTCCTGGGTCAGGCCGCACCAGGCGTCGGAGTAACGCTGGTCTGGACCGCGGATCGCCAGCCGGTCGATAAACAGTTCGCCCGGCGTCGGCGAAAACGCCAACAGTACACGGTGCGGCAGCCGGGTATCGTTATCGCACACATCGGTTCTCAGGCGGATATGCCAGCCCATCTCCTGAGCCCGTAGCGTAAAAGCGGAGCCCGTGGCTTCCGGCAACACGACGCAGAAACACCCCTCTTCGGTAATCAACTGCGCCGCGCCGCGTAACAGCGCGTCATGTTCCAGCGAGGTGTTATAGCGGGCAAGTTCGCGCTGCGAGCTGCCGCACTCCACGCCTTTATCATAAAACGGCGGATTGCTGACGATCAGGTCGTAGCGATGAGAGGCGTCGGGCGTCCAGGTTAAAAAATCCGCCTGATGCACATGAATACGTTCAGCCCAGGGCGACGCCTGCGCATTCTCAGCGGCCTGTGCGGCGGCCTCCGGGTCCATTTCAACGGCGTCAATCAGCGCCTCATTCGCACGCTGGGCCAGCATCAGGGCTATCAGCCCGCTACCGGTGCCAATATCCAGAATGCGTTTTACGCCCGCCACGGGCGCCCACGCGCCCAGTAAAATCCCATCAGTCCCGACTTTCATTGCACACCGATCGTGGGCAACGAAGAACTGCTTAAAAGTGAAACCATCGCGACGAAGAAGCGTTTTAGTCGTTGTCATTATTACAACCTGGCAGGGAAACCGTTGTAGCATAGGGTAAAGCATTCGCCTGGAAAAGAGCATAACCATACTAAGTGATGAACATTGCTGCCTTAACGTCTATAATCGGCGGCCCACACTGAGGTAGAAAATGACTGTAACCACTTTTTCCGAACTAGAACTTGATGAAAGCCTGCTGAAAGCCCTTCAGGATAAAGGCTTCACTCGCCCGACAGCCATTCAGGCTGCCGCCATTCCGCCTGCCCTTGAAGGGCGTGATGTACTCGGTTCTGCGCCGACAGGCACCGGTAAAACGGCGGCGTATCTGCTGCCAGTGTTGCAGCATTTACTCGATTTCCCTCGTAAAAAATCCGGTCCGCCGCGCATTCTGATCCTCACTCCAACCCGTGAGCTGGCGATGCAGGTGGCGGAACAGGCGCGTGAGCTGGCGGCGCATACCCACCTGGATATCGCGACCATTACCGGCGGTGTGGCGTATATGAACCACGCGGAAGTATTCAGCGAAAACCAGGATATCGTGGTCGCGACCACGGGCCGCCTGCTGCAATATATCAAAGAAGAAAACTTTGATTGCCGCGCGGTGGAAACGCTGATTCTGGACGAAGCGGACCGCATGCTGGATATGGGTTTCGCCCAGGATATTGAACACATCGCCGGGGAAACCCGCTGGCGTAATCAAACCATGCTGTTCTCCGCCACGCTGGAAGGCGATGCGATTAAAGATTTCGCCGAGCGCCTGCTGAATGAGCCGGAAGAAGTCTCCGCGTCGCCGTCTACCCGTGAACGCAAAAAGATCCACCAGTGGTACTATCGCGCCGACAATATTGAACATAAAACCGCACTGCTGGTGCATCTGCTCAAGCAGCCGGAAACCTCCCGCGCCATTGTTTTTGTGCGCAAGCGCGAGCGTGTTCACGAACTGGCAGGCTGGCTGCGTGATGCCGGCATCGCTAACTGCTTCATTGAAGGTGAAATGGTGCAGGCTAAACGCAACGAGGCGATCAAACGCCTGACCGATGGCCGCGTCAACGTACTGGTCGCCACCGATGTCGCCGCCCGCGGTATTGATATTCCCGATGTCAGCCATGTGATTAACTTTGATATGCCGCGCACCGCCGATACCTATCTACACCGCATTGGCCGTACTGGCCGCGCCGGTCGTAAAGGTACTGCGCTCTCGCTGGTCGAAGCGCACGATCACCTGCTGTTGGGTAAAGTGGGCCGCTATCTGAATGAACCGCTGAAATCCCGCGTGATCGATGAGCTGCGTCCTACTACCCGCGTGCCCAGCGAGAAGCTGAAAGGCAAGCCATCGAAAAAGGTGCTGGCAAAACGCGAAGAGAAGAAGAAAGAGCAGGAAAAAGAAAAGCCGCGCGTTAAAGTGCGTCATCGCGATAAGAAAAATATCGGCAAACGTCGCAAGCCGAGCGAAGCGAAAATCGATAACGCAGAATAAGAAAACGCCAGCGAAAGCTGGCGTTTTTGTTTACCGAACAGGAAACCTTACAGGCTTTCGGTAAAGGTACGGGCGATAACGTCGCGCTGCTGTTCCGGAGTCAGGGAGTTAAAGCGAACCGCATATCCGGAAACGCGGATGGTCAGCTGCGGATATTTTTCCGGGTGCTTAACCGCATCTTCCAGCGTTTCACGACGCAATACGTTAACGTTCAGGTGCTGACCGCCTTCGACGCGCACTTCCGGTTTGATTTCCATCGGAATTTCACGGTACTCGAATTCACCCAGCGCATTCACTGCAACCACGTCATCTTCAGCAAAACCGGCTTTGGCGCAGACGCAGCGCGCTTCGCCTTTCTCGCTGTCCAGCAGCCAGAAAGAGTTCAGAAGATCGTCATTAGCCGCTTTAGTAATCTGGATACCAGTAATCATTGTCTTTCTCCCTATGGGCAAATTTTGTTGATTCTCGTTGGGCCTGCATTGGCTCATTGGTAAAACCTTTGTTGCGTTACTGTACTGTATACCAATCGCCCGACCGGTATTCTTTGATTTAAATCAACAAAAACCACATAGCAAACAGGGCCATCAGGCCATTTATTTGTTTTACATCAACTTACGCGATATATCCTGAGCTAAAAACTTTGTAAATTTTCAAAATTTTTTAGCTTTCCAGCACAAAACCGGCGCGGAGTTTTGTGCCGTGCCAATAAGACGTTAAGCTATGTCATCACCCTTCGCAGGAGAGCGAAATGACCACTACTCTCACCTGGCACGACGTGCTGGCCGATGAAAAGCAGCAACCTTATTTTATCAATACGCTGAAAACCGTTGAGGATGAGCGTGCCGCTGGCGTGACAATCTATCCGCCCGCCAAAGATGTGTTTAACGCCTTTCGGTTTACCGAACTGGGCAACGTTAAAGTCGTGATCCTGGGGCAGGACCCGTATCACGGCCCGAATCAGGCCCACGGTCTGGCCTTTTCCGTTCGCCCCGGCATTCAACCACCGCCGTCGCTGGTCAATATGTACAAAGAACTGGAGGGCTCAGTCCCCGGTTTCGTCCGCCCGTCGCATGGCTATCTGGAAAGCTGGGCGCGTCAGGGCGTGATGCTGCTTAATACCGTGCTGACCGTGCGCGCAGGCCAGGCCCATTCCCATGCCCGGCTCGGTTGGGAAACCTTCACTGATAAGGTCATTTCGATTATTAATGAACACCGCGAAGGTGTGGTGTTTATGCTGTGGGGTTCGCATGCCCAGAAGAAAGGCGCGATGATCGACAGGCAGCGTCATTATGTGTTGCAGGCACCGCATCCTTCCCCGCTCTCTGCCCATCGCGGCTTTTTTGGCTGCGGTCATTTTGTGAAAGCCAATGAGTATCTGGCGCAGCACGGCGAGACGCCCATTGACTGGACGCCGGTGTTGCCGGAATAACAGCGATAAAAAAGCCAGCATTCGCTGGCTTGTTCATTATCAGGCTTTGTTCTGTCGCCACCATTCGGCTAACAGCACGCCGGTTGCCACCGACACGTTCAGGCTTTCAACGTTGCCTGAACCGGGGATCGCGATGCGCATATCGGCATTGTCGAACGTGGCATCAGAAACCCCGTCACGCTCCTGGCCCAGCACCAGCACCATTTTCTTCGGCAATTGCGCCTGATACAGCGCGGTGCCTTTATGGCTGGAGGTGGTAACGATAGCGTAACCAGCCTTACGGAAGCGCTCCAGACCGTCGCTGAAGTTCTCGCCGCTGATCGCCTGCACATGTTCCGCGCCACCTTCAGCGGTGCGCACCGCCGCGCCGGACTCCAGCAGGGAAGCATCCTCCACCAGCAGGCCTTTTACCCCGAAATGCGCGCAGCTGCGCATAATGCCGCCCAGATTATGCGGGTTGCCGACATCTTCCAGCGCCAGTACGCAATCATCGTCACCGGCATTTTCCAGCCAGCTTTCAACGCTCATACCGTTGCGCTTTTTGATAATAAAACACACGCCGCCGTGATGCTCCGTGCCCGACGCTTTCGCCAGCTCGGCATCATCCACGACGTGGTAGGCCTTACGGTTAGCCGCCATCCAGCGCAGCGCTTCTTTGAAACGCGGCGTGACGCTCTGGATAAACCAGGCGCGCACGATAGAATCCGGGCGGCTCTGGAACAGCGCCTGACAGGCGTTTTCACCGTAGACGCGCGTTTCTTCCGCGCGCTGGCGACGGATCACTTCCCGGTCGACATACCCTTTTTCAGCAGGTTCAGCCTGTTCGATAGTGTCATCGTTATAGTCGCGTGGCGGACGTGAAACCGTGCGCCACGGGGAAGATGACGGTGCGTCACGATCGCTAAACCGGTCGCGGCCCGCGCCAGGCTTATCATCACGACGCGGACGACGATCGCCCTTACCCGACGTCGCAGGGCGTCCGCCCCCTTTCCCGGTACGCGGATTCTCGGTGCGTTTTCCGCTGTCGTCATCGCTGCGGACATACATCACTTTGACCTTGCCGCCTTTACCTTTAAATTCTTCGCTCATGCTCTTCTCCACCTGGCTGCCGCGTGGCGCGCAGATTACCCGATGTGACGCCGCTTCGCCATCAACTTCGGTCAAAAGTCAGGAACTATCATATTCATTGGAGTTATCTCGTTGTCGATGTCAAATGAATAACCGATAATATTTAACATCTCAGAAACAGATCCATTTCGTCGACATCTCGACGCCGCACTTTAGAGGTTAGTTATGAATACCGTTTGTGCCTCCTGTCAGGCCGTAAATCGCATACCTGACGATCGTGTTAATGACGGGGCAAAATGTGGCCGTTGTGGTCATGAGCTGTTTGACGGTGAAGTGATCAACGCCACCAGCCAGACGCTGGATAAATATCTCCAGGACGATTTGCCGGTGGTAGTGGACTTTTGGGCGCCCTGGTGCGGCCCCTGCAAAAATTTCGCCCCGGTGTTTGAAGACGTGGCGGAAGAGCGCAGCGGCCAGGTGCGCTTCCTGAAAGTGAATACCGAAGCGGAACCCGCGCTGAGCGCCCGTTTCCGCATCCGCAGCATTCCAACCATTATGGTTTTCAAAAATGGCCAGATGGTGGATATGCTCAATGGCGCGATGCCAAAAGCGCCATTCGACAGCTGGCTTAACGAAAACCTGTAACGTCCCGCCGACGGGGCATCTTCCGGATGCCCCGTTTTGCTATCTACGCTAGAATAGCGTTTTTACGTTAATTCCCCCTGATGACTGAAAACGCCGTCCTTCGACTTCGCGCTGAACGCCTGGCGCGCGCCACCCGTCCGTTTCTTGCCCGGGGCAACCGCGTCCGCCGCTGCCAGCGCTGCCTGCTGCCGTTAAAACAGTGTCTGTGCGATACCTGGCAGCCTGCTACCGCACGTAGCCGGTTTTGCCTGGTGATGTTTGATACCGAACCGATGAAACCCAGCAACACCGGGCGCCTGATTGCCGATGTCTTGCCGGATACCGCTGCCTTTCAGTGGTCGCGCACCGAACCGCCGCAGGCGCTGATCGAGCTGGTTAACGATCCGGCTTATCAGCCGATGGTGGTGTTTCCGGCATCATACGCCGGACCGCCGCGGGAAGTGCTCTCCGCCCCGCCCTCTTCAGGCAAACCGCCGCTGTTTATTATGCTCGACGGCACCTGGACGGAGGCGCGTAAAATGTTTCGCAAAAGTCCGTATCTGGATGCGTTGCCGGTGATCTCAGTCGATCTCAGCAAAACATCGGCATACCGGCTACGTGAAGCGCACGGTGACGGGCAGTACTGCACCGCCGAAGTTGCCATCGCACTGCTTGAGCTGGCGGGAGATACACCGGCGGCACAAGGGCTGGCCGATCATTTCACGCTATTCCGTGAACGCTATCTGGCGGGGAAACCTCATCATCAGGGAAACGTCACAGCAACCGAGGCCGAAAGCGTTTAAAATCATTCATTCACATCCTCAGGGGGAATGATATGAGTCAACGTGGGCTGGAAGCACTACTTCGACCGAAATCCATCGCCGTGATTGGCGCGTCCGTAAAGCCCGACAGGGCGGGCTACCTGACGATGAGAAACCTCTTGTCAGGCGGCTTTTCCGGACCGGTGTTGCCCGTTACGCCCGCCTATAAAGCGGTGTGCGGCGTGATGACCTGGCCGGACGTCGCCAGCCTGCCCTTCCCACCCGATCTGGCGGTGATATGTACCAACCCCAGCCGCAACGAAGCGTTGCTCAATGCCCTCGGTGAAAAAGGCTGCAAGACCTGTATCATTCTCTCATCGCCGAAAGAGCAGCAGAGCGCGCTGCTGGCGTGCGCAAACCGCTGGCAGATGCGGATTCTGGGGCCGAACAGTCTGGGCCTGCTTGCGCCCTGGCAAGGGCTCAACGCCAGCTTTTCTCCGGTGCCGATCCGTAAGGGCAAACTGGCGTTTGTTTCACAGTCGGCGGCGGTGTCCAATACCATTCTGGATTGGGCGCAGCAACGCGAGATGGGGTTTTCCTACTTTATTGCGCTGGGTGATAGTCTGGATATTGATGTCGATGAATTGCTGGACTATCTCGCGCGGGATAGCAAAACCAGCGCGATTTTGCTGTACCTCGAACAGCTCAGCGACGCTCGCCGCTTCGTCTCTGCCGCCCGGAGCGCCTCACGTAACAAACCCATCCTGGTTATTAAGAGCGGACGCAGCCCGTCTGCGCGCCAGTTGTTGAATGCGGAAAGCGGTTTAGACGGTGCATGGGATGCCGCAATCCAGCGTGCCGGTTTGCTGCGCGTGCAGGATACCCATGAACTGTTTTCCGCTGTCGAAACGCTAAGCCATATGCGCCCGCTACGCGGCGAGCGACTGATGATCGTCAGCAACGGTGCAGCGCCTGCCGCCCTGGCGCTGGATGAGCTGTGGTTACGAAACGGCAAGCTGGCAAACCTCGGTGAAGACATTATCAGCCGCCTCGCTGGCGTGGTGCCTGCGGGCGTGAACGCCGCGAATCCTCTGGATTTGCGCGATGATGCCACCACCCAGCGCTATATCCAGACGCTGGAAATTCTGCTCGATAGCCAGGATTTTGACGCGCTGATGATTATTCACTCCCCAAGCGCCGCCGCCCCGGGCAGCGAAAGCGCGCGAGCGATTATCGAATTGCTGGCGCGTCATCCGCGTGGGCGTTACGTGACGCTGCTTACCAACTGGTGCGGCGAATTTTCCTCACAGGAAGCGCGCCGCTGGTTCAGCGATGCCGGCATTCCCACCTATCGCACGCCGGAAGGCACGGTTACGGCATTTATGCATATGGTGGAGTACCGCCGTAACCAGAAGCAACTGCGTGAAACGCCATCATTACCGGCCAACCTCACCGCGAATACCGCAGAAGTGCATCAACTGATTACCCGGGCGCTGGAGGATGGCGCGACGCATCTGGATACTCACGAGGTCCAACCGATTCTTCAGGCCTATGGTTTGCAAACCCTGCCGACCTGGATCGCCAGCGACAGCGCCGAAGCGGTACATATTGCTAAGCAGATCGGTTATCCCGTCGCGCTGAAGCTGCGTTCGCCGGATATTCCTCATAAGTCGGAAGTGCAGGGGGTGATGCTCTATTTGCGCACAGCGAATGAAGTCCAGCAGGCGGCTGACGCTATTCTCGACCGGGTGAAAATGACCTGGCCTCAGGCGCGGATCCACGGGCTGCTGGTGCAGAGCATGGCGAACCGCGCAGGGGCGCAGGAGCTGCGGGTCGTCGTGGAGCAGGATCCGGTGTTCGGCCCGCTGATTATGTTGGGCGATGGCGGAATGGCCTGGCGCCAGGATCAGGCTGCCGTCGCGCTGCCGCCGCTGAACATGAATCTGGCACGCTATCTGGTGATTCAGGCGATCAAGAGCGGCACCATTCGCGGGCGCAGCGCGCTACGGGCGCTGGACATTGCCGGGTTGAGCCAGTTTCTGGTGCAGGTGTCTAACCTGATTGTCGATTGCCCGGAAATCAAACGGCTGGATATTCATCCGCTGCTGGTATCCGGTAACGAATTTACCGCGCTGGACGTGACGCTGGAGCTGGAAGCCTTCGAGGGCGATGCCGATGCGCGACTGGCCATCCGCCCTTATCCTCATCAGCTTGAAGAAACGGTTACGCTTAAAAACGGCCAAACTTGCCTGTTCAGGCCGATCCTGCCCGAAGATGAGCCGGAACTGCGACGCTTTATTTCGCAGGTCACCAAAGAAGATCTTTATTATCGCTATTTCAGTGAGATCAATGAATTTACCCATGAAGATTTAGCGAATATGACCCAGATCGACTACGATCGTGAAATGGCGTTTGTGGCGGTCTTTTCCCATGAAGGCCATGAACAGATCCTGGGCGTGACGCGCGCGATTTCCGATCCGGATAACGTGGACGCGGAGTTTGCTGTGCTGGTTCGCTCCGATCTTAAAGGCCTGGGATTAGGCCGAAAATTGCTTGAAAAACTCATCGCTTATACGCGAGATCATGGTCTTGAACGGCTGAACGGCATTACGATGCCCAATAACCGAGGCATGGTCGCGCTGGCGAGAAAACTGGGTTTTGACGTCGACATCCAGTTAGAAGATGGCATCGTTGGACTGACCTTAGCCTTGAATAAAACGCGGGATTCGTGAGTAAGGTATTGGAAATGTTACTCACATTCCTGAACAGTAATGTTATTATCCACCGCTACCGTCGTCCGCCCCTCAGGGATGGCCACCTACTGTATAGAGAAGATATGCACTGTGATGTTGTCTAAATTTAAACGAAACAAACATCAACAACACCTTGCCCAACTACCTAAGCTTTCTCAGTCTGTTGATGATGTAGCGTTTTATTTCTCTCCGGCCGACTTCCGGACCACGTTGCTGCAAAAGATCGCCAGCGCGACGAAGCGCATCTGCATTATTGCCCTTTATCTTGAACAAGATGATGGCGGGCACGGCATTCTTTCAGCACTGTATGAAGCCAAGCGCCAGCGTCCTGAACTGGATGTTTCCGTACTTGTTGACTGGCACCGCGCGCAGCGTGGCCGTATTGGCGTTGCCGCTTCTAACACCAATGCCGACTGGTATTGCCGCATGGCGCAGGAAAATCCGGACGTTAAAATTCAGGTATACGGCATTCCAGTTAATACCCGTGAAGCCCTCGGCGTTTTGCACTTTAAAGGTTTCATTATCGACGACAGCGTAATTTATAGCGGCGCGAGTTTAAACGACGTTTATCTGCATCAGCATGATAAGTATCGCTATGACCGCTATCAGTCGATCCGTAATCCTCGCCTCGCCGACATTATGTACGACTGGGTGAACAACAACCTGATCCAGGGACGCGCGGTTAACCGGCTCGATACCGCTGAACGTCCGAAAAGTCAGGAAATCAAAAATGACGTTCGCCTGTTCCGCCAGGAATTGCGCGATGCGGTGTATCATTTCGCTGGCGATGCGGATAATGAACAACTGTCCGTGACTCCGCTGGTAGGTCTGGGAAAATCCAGCCCACTCAATAAAACCATCTTCCATCTGATGCCCTGCGCCGAGCAGAAGCTGACGATTTGCACGCCTTATTTCAACCTGCCCGCTATTCTGGTGCGTAACATTATTCAGCTGCTGCGCGATGGCAAACAGGTCGAAATCATTGTGGGCGATAAAACGGCAAACGACTTTTATATTCCGGAAGATCAGCCGTTTAAAATTATCGGCGCACTGCCCTATTTATACGAAATCAACCTGCGCCGCTTCCTGAGCCGTCTGCAATATTACGTAAATACCGGGCAGTTGACGGTGCGGCTGTGGAAAGATGATGACAATACCTATCATCTGAAAGGAATGTGGGTCGACGATGAGTGGATGCTGCTGACCGGTAACAATCTTAACCCGCGTGCCTGGCGTCTGGATCTGGAAAATGCGATTCTGATCCACGATCCTAAACATGAACTGGCGGCGCAGCGTGATAAAGAGCTGGAACTGATCCGCACCCATACCACTGTGGTTCAGCATTATCGGGATCTGGAAAGCATCGCCGATTATCCGGTTAAAGTGCGTAAATTGATCCGCCGTTTACGACGTATCCGAATCGATCGCTTAATCAGCCGTATCCTTTGATATCATAGCCCTGCATGCAGGGCTTTTTTATGAGTCATTCAATGCGCCGAGTTTTACTGATTACGCTTTTTTTGCTGACGGGCTGTAGCCATATGGCGAATGACCGATGGAGCGGGCAGGATAAGGCTCAGCACTTCATCGCCTCCGCAATGCTGTCTGCCGCTGGTAATGAAATGGGGCAGCATCAGGGGGGGTCGCGGGATGCCAGTGCCGGATTTGGATTGATGTTTTCGGTAGGGCTTGGGGCATCGAAGGAGCTATGGGATAGCCGGCCAGCCGGGAGTGGCTGGAGCTGGAAAGATTTTGCCTGGGATGTGGCGGGCGCGGCAACGGGCTACTCCATCTGGCAGCTTGCGCGGTAATCGTTGTTTATCCCCACTTCGCCTGATGGGCACGTTTGCGCTTTAAATAATCTTCATCTGCGCGGATTTTATCCCACCAGGTTTTAAATACCGCAGCGGCCGCCGCTTTTACCGGATCATTGCCGCGCTCATGCAACCCGCCATCTTCAGTGTATTTTTTCCCGCCTTTATAATTGGCGTAACGTCGGGCACGTGTATAGCCCATCTGGATAAATTTACGTGCCATATCCATCCCGACAAAGTCGTCCTGCTGGCGATACGCTTCGAAGAGCTGGTAAATTTTTTCCGCAGATCTAATCGCTGATTCTTCATCTTTGTAGCGCCACCAGGGAAGAATTTCCCCTTTGTAAGGTTCCACCAACAGCACGCCCTGTTCGCCGCGTCCAACCTGATACTTCTCAGGATGCTTTCTAAAGTCGATTTGCGAAAAATCCTGCTGATAGTCGAACTCTTTTTTGGCCATCCACGACTCCCCTGCGCGCTAATCAGACGTTTTAAAGATAGCTCGTGTCTGTCGATGCGATGCGTTTATCGGATTATGGGAGAGGGAATCTGAAACGACAAAAGGCCCAGTCTTGCGACTGGGCCTTTGTCTTGTTTGATGCCTGGCAGTTTACGGCGGGCGTCCTGCCCGCCGCCCTCCGGGCCGTTGCTGCGCAACGTTCAAATCCGCTCCCGGCGGATTTGTCCTGCTCAGGAGAGCGCTCACCGACAGACAACAGGCAAACAGAAAGGCCTCA
Organism: Atlantibacter sp. RC6; assembly: GCF_014193285.1. Classification (GTDB taxonomy): domain Bacteria; phylum Pseudomonadota; class Gammaproteobacteria; order Enterobacterales; family Enterobacteriaceae; genus Atlantibacter. The sequence goes on along the minus strand of NZ_JACHZE010000009.1, from coordinate 59 downwards.
TGCTTTCGCATGAGGCCTTTCTGTTTGTTTGATGCCTGGCAGTTCCCTACTCTCGCATG
>NZ_JACHZE010000008.1 GCF_014193285.1 Atlantibacter sp. RC6 | reverse complement strand
CCGGTCAGATCTGTAACCCATGTGACCGGTTCATACACGGCGAGCGCCCCTGACACGTTCGCCGTCACTGAAGCCGCATAGATGAACGTAGCCTGAGCGAACGGAGCCCTTCCACTGGACAAAGCGAACGGAACCCTTCCACTAAGCCCAGGCGAACGGAACCCTTCCACCGAACGGAACAACGCCACCGAACGGGAACAAATACGTCTCTAAAATCCCCTTACTGCGCGCTTGCCGCCTCCGGCTCCGCGACCTTCGCGGGTTCAGAATCCGCCCCCGCGGCCGGAGCCGACGAACCCGCCCCCGCGGCTGGAGCCGACGAACCCGCCCCCGTCGCCGGAGCCGACGAACCCGCCCCCGGCCGCGTGGCCGGCACACTATCACAGGGCTTCTGCGCCGCGCACAGCTTATCCAGCATCACCAGCGTTACCCCATTAGTCCACCCGAAGCCGTCCTGCAACGGATACTCCCCACCGCCGCCGCCAGTCCCGGTTGAAGACACATCATATTTCTCCACCAGCTTCTTCTCGCGGTCATAGGTGTGCTGGACATTGGTCAGGAACCGCCAGGTCACCTCCATCGACAAATCCTTATGACCATAATTCTCCAGCCCCTCGGCAGCGACCCACTGGAGCGGCGCCCAACCGTTTGGCGCATCCCACTGCTGGCCGGTGTTGACCGTGGTGGTCACCACGCCGCCCGGTTTTAACAGTTGCGACTGAGTGGCAGCCGCCACTTTGTCGGCGCGATCCTGGGCGGCGGCATTAACAAACAGCGGGAACAGCGCGGCGGCGGTTAGTTGGTCGCGTACCGCTTTACGGCGCAGATCGTAATCAGCGTACCAGCCCTGTTTGTCGTTCCACAGGGTCGATTCCATCGCCTGCTGGCGCTGGCTGGCGAGTTTGTCATAGCGCGCCGCGCCTGCCTCATCACCCGCGGCTTTGCTGGCGTGGGATAGGGTTTTCTCCAGTTGATACATCAGCGCGTTCAAATCCACCGGGATAATCGAGGTGGTGCGAATCGAGCCCAATTGCTGCGGATTATCCATCCAGCGTGAGCTAAAGTCCCAGCCCGACGCCGCGCCCGCGCGCAGGTCGCGGTAAATCTCGGTTGCCGGGCGATCCGGGTTGTTCTTCGCGGTGGTCACATCGTCCAGCCAGGATTCGGTGCGCGGCGTGTCGCGGTCATCCCAGTAGCGGTTAAGCAGCGCGCCGCTCTCCAGTTTCACTACCCGCTTGCTGGCGCTGCCCGGCGCAAGGCTGTCGCCGCCTTCCATCCAGTATTGATACTCTTTGGTCAACTGCGGCTGGAAGGTTTTCAGCGCGGTTTTATCGTGGGTCGCCAGCAGCTCGACCATCAGCGAGAAAAACGGCGGCTGGGAACGGCTCAGATAATAGCTGCGGTTGCCGTTGGGGATATGGCCCCAGGTGTCGATCTCATAAGCGAAGTTCTTCACCATATCCTCGATTTTGTCCCAGTGGCCGCTCTCCGCCAGGCCCAGCATGGTGAAGTAGCTGTCCCAGTAATAGACCTCGCGGAAACGACCGCCCGGCACCACGTAAGACTCCGGCAGCGGCAGCAGCGAATCCCATTTCGCGGCTTTATCGGTCTTGCGCGTCAGCACCGGCCACAGCCCGTCGATATGCTCGCGCAGGCTTTGCCCGGCGGGCGGCACGTATTTCTCGCCCGCTTTCGGCAAATCGAAATTAAGATTCACAAAGTGGCGCAGATCGAAACCCGACTGATTACGCTGCATCCGGTAATCCGCGAGGATCATATACGGGTCGCTTTTCGGCACCGCATCGGCAAAGGTTTTCTGATCGGGGAACAGTTTGGCGCTCTGGACATCGGTGAACAGCGGGCCAAGCAGCACATCGGGCGGCTGCACGGCGGCTTTGGGTTGATCCTCCGCCTGCGCGGACTGCGGGCCGACGAGTAAAAAGGCGCTGCCCAGCGCAATCTGAATAGCGAACAGCAGGGTACGGGGTTGACGCATAGCTGATTTTGTCATCAATGATTCTCCATCGTAGGGCGTTCAGCGCAGGGGCTGAAAACAACCATAGAAAAACCTTAGACGAATATTGGCGAAGCGAGGGATCCGATGTGATAAATCTGAGGTTTACAGACGAATTCGCTGGCAACTGGCAAAAAAATGCCCCGGCGTAAGCCAGGGCACAGTAAGCCATGTCAATACAACGGTTTAGTGTAAGCCAAACTCGGCCATCAATTGCTGGCGCAGCGCCACAAACTCGCTCTGGCTGCGCAGGCGCGGGCGGGGCAGGGTGACGTCGATAAAGCGGATCTCCCCGCCTTTATGCTTCGGCAGCACCAGCACCCGGTCCGCCAGATAAATGGCTTCTTCCAGATCGTGGGTCACCAGGATCATGGTGACATTCTCTTCCGCCCAGATGCGCGCCAGCTCCTCCTGCATGGTGATTTTGGTCATCGCGTCCAGCGCGCCCAGCGGCTCATCCAGCAGCAAAATTTCCGGCTGCACGGTTAACGCCCTGGCAATGCCCACGCGCTGGGCCATCCCGCCGGACAGCTGGCGCGGCCAGGCGTTTTCGAACTCACTCAGTCCCACCAGCGCCAGCGCCTTGCGGGCGCGCTGCTGGGCTTCACGCTTCGATACGCCCTGGACATCGAGGCCAAAACTGACGTTATCCAGCACCGACAGCCAGGGCAGCAGGCGCGGCTCCTGAAAAATCACCGCCCGCTCGCGGCTCAGGCCGTGGACCGCATTGCCGTCAATCAGCACATCGCCGGCATTCGGCTCTTCCAGCCCGGCCAGGATGCGCAGCAGGGTGGTTTTGCCACAGCCGCTCGGCCCGACGATGGCGATGCTTTGCCCGGCGCTGATATGCAGATTCAAATCGCGGAACACATCAAACTGCTCGCCGTTCAGGGAAAACGATTTGTAGACGCGCTGTACGGAAACTTCACCGCGGCGGATATCGGTTGCTGTGGTCATCATTCACCTCACTGCGCTTTGTACAAGACGTTAGTCACCTGGAGCTGGTCTTTCCCCAGCGCGCCGTCGCGCTCCAGGATATCGATCCAGTACTGCACATCGCGATCTTCCGCTTTGCCGCCAGGACGCACCCCGTAGCCGGTAAAGTACTGGGCCACTTCAGGGTTTTCACCGCGCTCCTTCAGCACCTTCGCCATAATGGCGCGCACCTCTGCGGGATGTTCGCGGGCATAATCCAGCGCGCGGGCCGACTGCTGTACAAAGGTTTTCGCCGCTTCCGGGTGCTGTTGCACGAAATCTTCACGCAGCACGGTAAAACCGCCTGCGATCTCGCCTAACACCGCCGTATCGTTAAACACCGGGCGCAGGCCGCCGTGGCTGCGGGCCACCCCTTCAAAGGTGGTTTGCCAGTAACCGAACGCCGCCACATCCACCTGCCCGGAACGCAGCACCTGCTCAAGCTGCGGACCGGGGACCGCTACCGGCTTAGCGGCGTTTTGCGGCAAACCCGCCTGGCGTAACGCTTCGCGCAGGGTGTAATCCAGATGCGCGCCCAGGGTATTGATCGCCACGGATTTACCCGCCAGATCTTTCACCGTCTTGATCGGGCTGTCTTCACGCACATAGAAGATTGACTTAGTGGTGTTATCGATGCCGTTAGTGGGGTAGGCGGCCACAAATTTATTGCCGCTGGCGATAGAGTTCAGCACCGCCGGGGTGGCGGCGGAGCCGATATCCACACTGCCGGAGGCCAGCGCGAATAACGATTCCGGGCCGCCGCTGGCATAGCCTTTGTTTTCAATCGAAACGCCGGTGCCTTTGAAGTACCCCAGCGCGTCGGCCAGTTCATGGGCGGAGATGCCGCCGTAGCTGGCCAGATAACGTAACGTGACGTTGTCCTGCGCCTGGGCGAGTGACGAAAAACTCAGGCTGGCAAAGGCGAATGCGGCAAATAAGGCGATGCGTTTTTTCATTTTTGAATTCCCAAATAAGTCAATCAAGGTACGAAAAGTGAACGGCTATTTAATGGTTATGAGTATTCCAACGACACAGACGGCGTTGCAGGATCACCAGGATGCGGTTAGCCATCAGCCCTAAGAAGGCGAGCAGGAAAATGGCGGCGAACATCACCGGGATCTGGAAGTTGTATTGCGCATTCATCACCTGGAAGCCGATGCCTTTATTGGCGCCAATCATCTCGGCGGCAATCAGCAGCAGCAGGGCGGTCGTGGCAGAGAGACGCAGACCGACGAAAATCGACGGCACCGACGCCGGGACAATCACCCGGCGGAACACCGTTAAGCGGCGCGCGCCAAAGGTTTTCGCCATCTCCAGCAGCTTCGGGTCCACCTCTTTCACGCCGCTGATGGTTGCCAGCAGCACCGGGAACAGCGCGGCCCAGAAAATCACGAACACTTTAGAGCCTTCGCCCAGCCCGAACAGCAGGATAAACACCGGGTACAGCGCCAGCGCCGAAGTCTGGCGGAACAGCTGCAACAGCGGGTCCAGCGCGCGCTCCAGCGGGCGGATTTGCCCCATAAACAACCCGAGCGGAATACCAATAATCACTGCCGAGAAGAACGCCAGCCCGGCGCGTTGCAGGCTGATGGTGATATCGTCCAGCAGCGCGCCGGAGCTGATACCGTTCCACAAGGCATAAAACACTTTATCCAGCGGCGGGATCACCGCCGGGTTCAGCCACCCCTGAGTACTGGCGATTTGCCAGCCTGCGAAGAAAAACACCAGCAGACCGTAATCGGCGCTGAACGCCAGCGCGCGCTTACGCCATTTACCGGAAATCGCCAGATTAACGCCAGGGCCGCGCGCCCGGGGGCGCACCCATACTTTGCTGAAATCAGTCATCGTTAACCCCTCATGCCACTTTGCTGTTGCGCAGAATCGAATAACGGTTTTCCGGGTACGGTAACCCTAAGTTTTCCCGCAGGGTGCTGCCTTCATAGGCGGTGCGGAACAGGCCGCGCTTTTGCAGCTCCGGGATCACCAGCTCGATAAAGTCGTTCAGCGCGCCCGGCAGGTACGGCGGCAGAATGTTGAACCCGTCGGCGGCGTCGTTTTCAAACCACTCCTGCAGGGTATCGGCCACCTGTTCAGCGGTGCCGACGATGGTGAAGTGGCCGCGCGCGGTGGCGATCCACTGGTACAACTCGCGGATGGAGAACTGGTGTTCGTCGGCGATCTGGCGGATCAGCGCCTGGCGCGATTTCATCCCTTCGGTGGCAGGCAGCGGCGGCAGCGGGCCGTCGAGATCGTAATCGGCGAAGTTCAGGGTGCCGCCGGTGAGGCCGTTGAGCAGCGCCAACCCGTCTTCCTCAACAATTAATGAAGTCAGCGCGCGGTATTTCTCCTGGGCTTCTTCTTCGGTGCGGCCCACAAACGGCGCGACGCCGGGCATCACCAGAATATGTTCCGGGCGGCGGCCCAGCGCTCGGGCGCGGCTTTTGATGTCGCGGTAGAACGCCTGGGCGGTGGAAATATGCTGGTGGGAGGTGAAAATCACTTCGGCAGTGGCGGCGGCCAGTTCACGGCCGTTATCCGATTGCCCTGCCTGGACGATCACCGGATGCCCCTGCGGCGAGCGCGGTACGTTGAGCGGCCCCTTCACCTTGAAGTGCTTACCGACGTGATCGGCGGTATGCACTTTGTCCGGGTCGATAAACTGCCCGGAGGCTTTATCGCGAATAAAGGTGTCGTCTTCAAAGCTGTCCCAGAGTTTTTTCACCACTTCCACGTGCTCCTGGGCGCGCTCATAGCGGTAATCATGCGGATGCTGCTGGTCGAGATTAAAGTTCACTGCCGCCGCTTCGGTGGCGGTGGTCACCACGTTCCAGCCGGCGCGGCCCTGGGAAATCAAATCCAGCGAGGCGAATTTACGCGCCGTGTTATAGGGCTCTTCGTAAGTGGTGGAGGCGGTGGCGATAAAACCGATGTTTTTAGTCAGCGGCGCCAGCGCGGAGAACAGGGTGACCGGCTCGAACCCGGCGATTTTGGCGCGGCCGCCTTCGGTGCCGCCTTTAGCCGGAACCGCCAGACCGTCGGCGAGGAAGTAAGCATCAAACAGGCCGCGTTCGGCGGTTAACGCCAGCTGTTTGTGGAACTCGAAACTGGTTGCGCCGTCAGCGGGCTGATCGGGATGACGCCAGGCTGCCACATGCTGGCCGCCGCCAGGAAGAAATGCGCCGAGTTTAATTTGTCTTGTCATTGTTCATCTCCATCACATTCGTAGACGTGTTTGTTAATGTTTTGAGAGCATAACGTTGCGAAGATTTGAAAATGAAATATCAATTCCTGAATTCAATAGCTGGAATTTGGGATTGGTGTCACGTAAAGGGAGAGACGGAGGAAAATTCGCCGGGTAGCACAAAATTCAACCGAAATGGAGCCATTCATCGCAGTTTTTGAAAGGTAACGTCAATAATTGTCACTTATATGATCTTTATCATGTACAAAAGCTGACAAAACAGGTAATGATAATGAATATTATTAAGATTATCAGGGCGTGCCGTGTTCAACATGCGTTCATTTTTCCTTGCCGTTTGCTGCTTGCTGGTGAGTACCCTTGCGTGGGCAGCCACCGATTATTCCCCTTATATCAACGACATTAAGACTCGCCTCGATAAAACCGCCACGCTGTACCAACAGCAACAGGTTAATGACGCCCGTCGCGAAGTGCAGATGGCCTATTTCGAAGTGTTCGAAAATCTCGAAGGCCCGATCCGCATTAATATCTCAGCCCAGAAAAGCTACCAGATGGAGAGTACCTTCGGCGAAATTCGCAAGATGATCGGCGAAGGCAAATCCGTGACCGAGGTGCAGGGCAAAATCGACTGGCTGAAGAACGAGCTGGATCAGGTTGAACCGGTGCTGGACGGCGGTCACAAGCTGGTGGCGGAACAGCAGCACGGCGCATACAGCAATGGGGAGATCGCCCACTACTGGCAGCAAAGTTTCCAGACTATCGACGATCTGCTGGCCCAGGCGGTGACCCAGTATCAGGAAGGGCAGTTTACGGCGGCCAGCCAGAGCGTGCAGCAGGCCCATTATCAGGGTTTCAAAAACTCGGAAATGGAAATGTCGGTGCGCAAGAACCGCTCTGCGCAACAGGCGGCGTCGATCAATCAGCAGTTCACCACGCTTATCGCCCTGACCGCCAAACCGGACAATCTTAACGATGTCGCTTATGGCGTCACCGCGCTGTTGCAGGATATCGAAGACGTGCTGCCCGGCCTGCCGACCACCCGCGACACCCAGGCCGTTAGCGCCCCGCAAAGCGGCGATGCGCCCGCCAAAGCCGATACCGCCGCCCAGGCCGACTGGGGCAAAGTGTCCGCCAGCATCAACAGCAGCCTGAAAGAAGCCATCGCGGTTTATCACGATGGTAACGTGCAGGACGGCATGATGGCGGTGCAGGACACCTATTTCGACCTGTTTGAAGCCAGCGGCATGGAGAACAAAGTGGGTTCCCGCGACGCCGCCTTTAAAACCCAGCTTGAAGGCCACTTCACCCGCCTGGTGAGCCTGATGAAAGCCGGGCAGCCGCAAGCGGCGCTGAATGCCGAAGCCCAGGCGCTGGAGCAGGATCTGGCGAAAGCGGTTTCTCTGCTGGGCGAAAGCGAGCAAACCCAGTGGAGCCTGCTGCTCTACAGCCTGATGATCATCGTGCGTGAAGGGCTGGAAGCGCTGCTGATCGTCGCCGCCATCGTGGCCTATATGGTGAAAAACAACCATCAGGACAAGCTGCCGCTGATCCGCCAGTCGGTCGTGGTGGCGCTGGTGTGCAGCGTGATCACCGCCGCGATCTTCCAGATGCTGTTTACCAACTCCGGGGCCAGCCGCGAACTGCTGGAAGGCGTCACCATGTTGATCGCCGTGTTTATGCTGTTCTCCATGAGTTACTGGCTGCTCTCCAAAGTGGAAGCCCGCCACTGGAAGGCCTGGCTGGAGGGCAAACTCTCCAATTCCCTGAGCCGCGGCTCGCTGATCGGCCTGTGGATGACCAGCTTCCTGGCGGTGTACCGCGAAGGGGCGGAAACCGTGCTGTTCTACTACGCGCTGGTGGGTGACGCCAGCAACGTCTCCGGCCATCTGGCCATACTTGCCGGTTTTGTCATTGGCTGCGTGGTGCTGCTGGCGGCCTGGCTGGTGATGCGCTACTCGGTGGTTAAACTGCCGCTCAAGCCGTTCTTTATGTTTACCGGCAGCTTTATGTACCTGATGGCGTTTGTTTTCGCCGGCAAAGGGGTACTGGAGCTGATTGAGGGCAAGCTGTTCCAGCCCACGCTATTGCCAGGCATGCCGGAAATCGGCTGGCTCGGCATCTACCCCTATGTTGAAACCTTACTGCCGCAGGCCGCTTTACTGGTCGCCGCGCTGATCGCCCTGTGGGTGATGCAACGGCGCGGGGCGACGGTATCCGGGCCCGACATCATTAAAAGCAAACCTTAATTGAATTTTTCTTTGAGACGAGAGGATAAGTCTGATGACCATCAAGAAGAGCCTGATTGCCAGTGCCGTGATCGCCGGGATTTTTACCGCACCTGCGGCGTTTGCCTTTAAAGAGTACCCGGCGGGCGAGCCAGTCACCATGAACGAAATGGAGCTGGCGGCGGTTTACCTCCAGCCGATCGACATGGAGCCGCGCGGCATGGGCCTGCCGGCGGCCAAAGCGGATATCCACCTTGAAGCGGATATCCACGCGGTGGAAGGCAATAAAAACGGCTTCGGTGCGGGCGAGTGGATCCCGTTCCTGACCATCAATTACACCCTGGTGAATACCGATACCGGCGCGAAACAGGAAGGCACATTCATGCCGATGGTGGCGAGCGACGGCCCGCACTACGGCGCGAACATCAAAATGATGGGTGTGGGCAATTACAAAGTCACCTACCACATCGATCCGCCGTCAAAAGCGGGCATGCATCGCCATACCGATGGTGAAACCGGCGTAGGCCGCTGGTGGAAGCCGTTTGATGTCAGCTACGAATTTAAATACGTCGGGCTGAACTGATCGCGCCAGCGCGCAGGATGCAAAAGTATGTAACCAGGGTGTCGGCTATGCCGCCGCCCTTTTGTGGTTTTACGCTACGGCGGTTTTCAGCGCATTGAGTTGACGTTATGAGTTACTTTTTTGTCACGACCCTGCAGGCGTTTTTATGTATTGCGCTGCTGTGCGGGGTGAACGGGGTGCGGCGGGCGGCAACGCTGCGTCCGCTGGTGTGGGTAAGCCTGCTGGCCTTAGCGCTGGGCGGCTGGCTGGGGCTGCAATTGCCCGCGAATCAAACGCTCCAGCTGACGCTCACCGGCGTGGAGATTGGGGCGCTGCTGCTGTTCTTGCTAACCTGGCGTCACCCTTCCTCGCGCCTCGGTTACCTCTGGCAGGGGGTACTGATTTTCGGCGCGGCCCGCCACTGGGTGCAGGATCCGAATCTCGGCGCTGTCACCACCACCCATGTGCTCAATACCGATTTGCTGCTCAATCTCACCGCGCTGGTTGGCGCATTCGCGCTGCTGGCGCTGGCGGCGGTGCTGTGCGCTATGCTGCTGCGTCGGATGCCGCGCGTCCAGTGGCCGACCGTTATCGCGGTCACCGTTCTGCTGCTGGTGCCGCTGGCAGGCGATTTGCTGCTGCTGTTGATGAAGCTGCAAGTTTTGCCGCTGACCAAAACGCTGCTGAGTTTTGTTTCCCGCGTCACCAACAACGCCCCGTGGTTTAACTGGGCGGGAGCCGCGCTGCTGCTGGCGCTGGCGGCCTGCTGGCTGCCGGAGTTGCAGCGCCGGCGTAACGCCATGGCGCAAACCAACGAACCGATCCCCCATCGCCTCGCCAGCGCCCGCTATCTGGGCGCGCGCCGCTTGCTGCTCACCGCCGGATGCGCCGCGCTGCTGATTGCCGCCGGGCAACTGTACTGGGATGCAGTGGCTTCTCAGCCGCCGCGCCTCTCTGAAGCCAAACCGGTGTTGCTGGAAAAAGACGGCAACGTGCATATTCCCATTGAGCAGGTGCGGGACGGCAAGCTGCACCGCTTTGTGTGGGTGGCCGATGACGGCAAAGCGGTGCGCTTTTTCGTGATCAACCGTTATCCGGACAAACTGCGCCTCGGCGTGGTATTCGACGCCTGCCTGCTGTGCGGCGACCAGGGTTATGTGATGGAGGGCAACCAGGTGATCTGCGTGGCCTGCGGAGTACATATTTTTATCCCGTCCATCGGCAAAGCGGGGGGCTGCAACCCGGTGCCGATTGAGGACTGGCGGAGTGATGATAACGAGCTGATCCTGACCAAAGCGTCGCTGGAAGCGGGCGTGAACTACTTCTCTACCGTCATCAGCATGAAAGTCACCGACCCGGTGAACGGCGCGACCCTGACCAACGACAAAGCCGAATACAAATTCAGCTATGGCGGCAAAACCTGGTTCTTTGCCTCTGAAGCCAACTACAACCGCTTTCGCGACGCGCCGGAGCAGTTCGTGCCGGGCGAGAAGGAGGAGTAACCATGCTGTGGCGAATGCTGCGTCAGACCTGGGGACGAAATCTGCGCCGCAAACTGTTGGCGGTACTGACGGTGTTCCTGGCCTCCGGGCTGATTTCCGCGCTGCTGGCGGTGTCGATTGATATCGGCGACAAAATGTCCCGGGAGTTGAAATCCTACGGCGCGAATATCCTGATCGAGCCGGCGGGGCAGGCGGCACTGCCCGCGCTGTTCAGCGAGCAGAGCAATCCGCTGTCCGGCCAGGATTTTCTCGATGAGAAAGAGCTGCCGAATATCAAAGACATCTTCTGGCGCAATAACATCGTCGGCTTCGCGCCGCTGCTGGGCGGCGAGGTGATGCTCAACGGTCAGCCGGTGAATATTCTCGGCACCTTTTTCAACCAGCCGGTGGACGTGCCGGACGAAGAGGATTACCGCATCGGCCAGCAGGCGGTCAGCCCGTACTGGCAGGTGACCGGCGCGTGGCCGCAGGAGCCGGTAGCGGAACAGCCGCAAACCCTGGCAGGCCTGGCGCTGGCGAAGCGGCTCGGGCTGAAAGCGGGGGATGTGCTGAAATTACAGGGCGAGAAAACGGCGCAAACCGTCACCGTTAGCGGCATTCTGGCCAGCGGCGGCGATGAAGACAACCAGCTGGTGATGCCGCTGAGCATCGCGCAAACGCTGTTGGGATTACCGGGCAAAGTACAGGCGATCCGCGTGTCTGCGCTCACCGTGCCGGAAAACGAACTGTCGCGCCGCGCCAGGGAAAACCTCGACGCCCTGAATGCCGAAGAGTACGACCTGTGGTACTGCACCGCGTTTGTCTCGTCCATTGCCCATCAGCTGGAAGAGGCGATTTCCGGATCGGTGGTGCGCCCGATCTGGCAGGTGGCGGCCTCGGAAGGGGTGGTGATCGACAAGATCCAACTGCTGCTGGCGGTAGTGACCCTGGCGGCGCTGGTAGCGGCGGCGATGGGCATCGCCTCGCTGATGACCAGCACAATCATGGAGCGCGCCAAAGAGATCGGACTGATGAAAGCCCTTGGCGCGCGCCAGTGGCAAATCATGCTGCTGTTTTATCTCGAAGCGGCGAGTAGCGGATTGCTGGGCGGCGCGGCAGGCTGCGTGGCGGGCTGGGGGCTGGCGAAGTCGATCGGTCTGATGCTGTTTGACGCGCCGTTGAATTTTGCCTGGGTGGTGGTGCCCTGCGTGCTGGTGGTGGCGGTACTGATTGCGCTGATCGGCACCTGGTTCCCGGCGCGGCGCATTGCGCGGCTCTACCCGGTGGAGGTGCTGTATGGGCGCTAAGCATTCCATGCTGTGGCTGTTGGTGTGGCGCGCGCTGCGCCTGCGGATGCAGCGCGTCAGCGTGGTGTTCGCGGCGCTCACCGTCGGCGCGGCGATTGTCACGGCGCTGTCGGCGGTTTATTTCGATATCAACGCCAAAATGAGCGAAGAGTTGCGCACCTTTGGGGCCAACTTTTACATCGGCCCCGGCCACGGTAAAAGTATGGATCAGCGTGAGTTACAGCCGATTATCGACGACGCGCCGCCGGGTTTGATCAACGCCGCCAGCCCAATGCTCTACGGCATGGTTCGCACCGAGCTGGAAAAAGTGGTGGTGATGGGCGTGTGGTTTGAATCGATGCCGAAACTGGCTCCGTACTGGCAGGTGACCGGCGACTGGGTGGGTGTCAATTTTGACGATCGTAACGCCATGGCGGGCGTCAAACTGGCCGAGCGGCTGACCCTGAAAGTGGGCGACAGCGTCACCATCATTACCGACGACCACAAGAAAAAGCTGCGCATCAAGGGGCTGGTGGAAGCGGGCGACGCGACCGATAACATGCTGATCGTCAATGTCGATCTGGCGCAAACCCTGCTGCGTAAAACTGGCGAACTCAATCACGCGTTGCTCAGCGTGAATAACGACCTCGGCCAGGTGGATCAGTACGCCGACAAACTGCAAAAACAGTATCCGCAATTGGATATCCGCCCGATCCGTAAAGTCTCGGCGTCGGAAGGCCAGGTGCTGGACAAGATTAAAGGGCTGATGGGTCTGGTCTCGATCGTGATCCTGGCGCTGTCGTCGCTGTGCGTGAATACCACGTTGATGGCGATTGTCGGCGAGCGGGCCAAAGAGTTTGCCCTGCAAAAAGCGTTGGGGGCCACTCACCGGGACATCATCCGTCAGATGCTGGCGGAAACCGGGCTGATCGCGCTGGCGGCGGTGGCCTGCGGCTGGGTGCTGGGCTATCTGCTGGCCCAACTGCTGGGCATGACGGTGTTTAACGCCACCATCGCGCTGCGCCTGCCGGTGCTGCCGATCACGTTAATTTTATCGCTTCTGGTCGCCGCTGCGGCGGCCATTGTCCCGGTGCGCCGCGCGGTGAGCGTCGAACCGGCAAAAGTTCTCAAAGGAGAGTAGCGCTATGTCTGTATCGCGCATTCCGCAGGCGGTGATTGAAACCCGCCATCTGTATAAACGCTTCGGCGACGTGACCGCGCTGGATGACATCAACCTGCGCATTGCGCGCGGGGAGTTTGTGGCAATTATGGGCGCCTCCGGCTCAGGTAAAACCACGCTGATGAACATTCTGACCTGTCTGGATACGGTGAGCGACGGCCAGGTATTTCTTGACGGCACCGACGCCGCCGGGCTGGACGAAGAGGGCCGCCGCCGCTTTCGCGCCGAGAAAATCGGTCTGGTATTCCAACAGTTCCACCTGATCCCCTTCCTCACCGCGCTGGAAAACGTGATGCTGGCGCAGCACTACCACAGCGTGGTGGATGAAAGCGCCGCCCGAGCGGTGCTGGCGCAGGTCGGCATGGAACACCGTATGACGCACCTGCCAAGCCAGCTTTCCGGCGGCGAACAGCAACGCGTCTGCATCGCCCGCGCGTTGGTCAACGAGCCGCCGGTGATTTTTGCCGATGAGCCCACCGGCAACCTTGACGAAGAAAACGAAAGCCGGGTGCTGGCGCTGTTAAAAGATCTGCACCGTCAGGGGCGCACCATTGTGATGGTCACCCACAACCCGGCGCTCGGCCAGTTCGCTGACCGGGTGATCCGCCTGCAACACGGCAAATACCTGAGCGAGGAGCGAAACCATGCGCTGGCGTAATCTGTTATTGATCCTGTTGGTGGCGCTGGCGGGCTGCAAAGAGGAAAAACTGGCGCTGGGCGAACCCGCGCCGCAACTGGCGGCCTTCGATAGCCAGGGCCATGAGGCGAAACTGGAACAGTGGCAGGGTAAGGGCGTCTACCTGAATTTTTGGTCCGCCAGCTGCGGCGGCTGCCTGGCGGAGATGCACTCGCTTGAAAAACTGAGCCAGCAGTGGGGCGATAAGCTGGTGGTGGTGGCGGTGAATACCGATAACGACGCGGTAGATATCGCGCCGTTATTGGCGCAGCACCACATTAGCTACCCGGTAGTGCGCGACCAGATGAAAATCACTCAGGAGCGTTATCAGGTGATCGGCACGCCGACCTCGTTTTTGATTGACGCGAAAGGCCGGGTGATTGATATGCACCTGGGCGCGCGTGATGAACAGGCGCTGACGGCCACCTTCCGCAAACTGGCGGGGGAAGGGTGATGAAACTTCGGATGTTGATGTTGTGTGGACTGGTGGCTGCGTCCGCCAGCGTTGCCGCGACGGAAGATTATGGTCGCCAGTTCCAGCGCGACTGTTCGAGCTGCCACGGGCGCAAGGCGGATAAAACAGCGTTTAATAAAGCGCCGCCGCTGATTACGCTCACCGAACAGCAGGCAGTTGACGGGATGACAAAAATCCGTGACGCAGGAGGGAATAGCGCGGCGGCGCGCGCCAAGGCGAAGCTGACGGATGAGCAGATTAAGGGGTTGGCGGCGTTTATTCAAACGCAGAAACCGTAGCGCAGGCGTTACGCTGTGGGCGTGCTGCCCACAGCCTAGGAAAGTCTTATTCTGAACGGTATGTTAAATAAATCTGTTGGATTTCCGGATCGTCCAGGCTTTCATAAGAGATATTCTCTTTATCTAAACCATCGAGTCCTCTGATCCCGCCGATAATGTCAGGCCAGTCATCGCGGCTCGCGATGGTTACCACAAATGGCTCAAGATAGCGGCTTAGAAATTTTTTTGCCGGTTCTCTAATTTCTTCGCTCAGGATCCGTAGATAATCATGTTTATTGGTTCGTGACCAGTCGATAGCAAAGCCAGCCCGAAAAGCGAGTTCCATAAACACTAGTAATATTGTTCGACCATTGCCATCAAGAAAAGGGTGTGCAAAGGCTAATAACCCCATCACTTCACCGTGATTTTCCCGCAGGTACGATTTCGAGGTGGCTAAACGCAGCGCGTATTCAGCTGCCATCCGGATATTATCTGGCCTTTCAAAAACGGTATGGCGCGGGTTATCGTGCGAGCCTTTAAACACCGCAAGATGCGGGACCAGTTCGTTACGATCTTTGCCAGCCCAGGGATAAAAATCGCTGAAAAGGATTTCGTGAACTTTCAGGATGGCCGGGTAATCGAGGGTTTTCTTTCGGGCTAAATAGCTTAGCGCGCCGTCAATACTGGCTTCAAACGCGAGATGTTCCGCCCTTTTAACTTCTTCAGGATCTTTAAGCTGGAGAGTATTCCGCAGATAGCCGACGGTGTCGAAATCGCCGAAGGGATCAAAAATCATGCAGTGAGTTTCTTAGAGGAATTTCGTTGCTCGCGAAAATAACGCGCCTGGAGCGCCAGAATTTCAGCTTTGCTGAGTACACCTTTTCTTTTGAGGTTGATCAGCAATTGCTCGACGTTATCCAGTTCCACAGCATCATCAGCCAGAGCGGTTATCGTCACTGCCATGCGGCTCATGTGGTCGCGTTTATCACTAACGTGGTGAATTTTAGCGAGTCTATAGATATAGCTTGCGACACTTTCATGCGTTTTATGAGTCATAGGGCTACCCTCGGTTATGGGTTAAATTTTAGCATGCCGCGATGCAGGTGTCTCAGCGGGATTTGGCTTATTCCAGCTTGCCACTTCGTGCCATCCTCCCCCCGCGCCAGCCCGATTGTAGTACGCTTATCCCTCGTGCCAGCATTCTGCTGACACCTCCCTTAGGCCCCGGAGTTCATGCCTCAATGACAATAGCTTCAAAACTAAAACGTGGGATCCGCTATTTGATTATCATCATCGCACTTATCACGCTGTTTATTTTCGCCTGGCTTCAGCAGCCGCAGTACGCCTCACCCGTGGTTGCGCCGCAGGCGGATAACCCGCTGTACCGCGACGGGCAATTCTTCAATGCCGAAGACCCGCCGCCGGTGACCCGCACCCAGAGCCGGTTAACCCTGTGGTATCGTTTTTTATTCGGTAAAGATGAAGGCGCGCAGCCGCCGGGCGTGCTGCCGTCGCAAAAAACCGATCTGCATCAGCTCAAGGAAAATGACGTGGTGTGGATGGGGCATTCCAGCTATTTCCTGCGCCTCGATGGCAAAAATTATCTGGTCGATCCGGTATTCAGCGATTACGCCTCGCCGATCCCGCGTACCAACGTGGCATTTAGCGGCAGCAATATTTATCGTGCCGACGATATTCCCCCCATCGATTATCTGCTAATTACCCACGATCACTGGGACCATCTGGATTATCCCACCATTAATGCCCTGCGCGATAAAATCGCCAGGATTATTACGCCCACCGGTGTCGGCTCTTATTTTGAAAAATGGGGTTTCCCGAAAGCGAAAATAGCTGAGGGGGGCTGGAACAGCGTGATTAAAACCGACGATGTCGAGATCCATATTCTGCCTGCCCAGCATTTCTCAGGCCGATTTTTTAAACGCAACCAGACGCTGTGGGCCTCTTACGCCATTATTACGCCCCATCACCGGATCTATCTCGGTGGCGATAGCGGCTATGGGCGGCATTTTAAGGATATCGCTGCGAGACTCGGCGGCTTTGACCTGGCAGTGCTTGAATGCGGGCAGTACGACGCGCAGTGGCCCTTTATCCATATGACGCCGGAAGACGCGGCCAAAGCCGCTAGTGACCTGCAAGCCAAAGCGGTGCTGCCGTCTCACAACAGCAAATTCAAGCTGGCGCACCATCGCTGGAATGAACCGCTGGAGCGACTCTCTGCCGCAAGCGTAGGGCAACCCTGGCGTTTGCTGACGCCGAAAATTGGCGAAACAGTGCAAATGGATAATAGCCAACAGACGTTCAGCCGCTGGTGGCAAAATAATAAATAGCAAAATACAAGCTATTAAATTTAATAGTCACGGCCCGGGTAATAATTGAGGGTCGTGACGATTGATGACTTAAGTGCAATTCGCATTAATATTATTGCCGCATTACGCTATATATAATACTCTTTTCTGCTGCATTTTCTCTCCGATAAATAATAACGCTAACCGCACTGCTGCCTGTATTTCTTCGGGCATTAAAGGATGATGAATGGCCGAAACACTCAACTGGGATCGCCTTGCCGCCGCGCTGGAAAATGTCACCTTTTCCATGCGACCGTCGCTGCGAGAATTGCCCGCAGGTACGCTGGCGCTGGGGATCGGCGACGCCGCGTCGCCAGGGATTGCGCTGAACTGCAAAAACGGCGGCCAGCATCGCTCACTCTCTGCCTGGTTATGGGCGATGGATGCCAGTGAACGATGCGCGTTGAGTGATAAAGCGCGCTTGCAGCCGATTACCCATATCGCAATAGAAGACTTTTCGCTGGATAGCTGTTTCGCCTGGCTGCTGTTCAGCCTGTTTAGCCACGGCGAGATCCATGAGCTGGATGCGTGGGTGCGGTATATCGACCAGTGGGAGCAGGGATTTTATCTCGATGGCGATAACTTTGGTCATTCCGCCGCCTGCCTGCATACGGTATTTGCCCATGCGCGCCTGCATGCCGCCCAAACCGCAACGCATACTTACGATGCGGATTTACTGCGCCACGGCTTTATCCGCTGCCTGAAATTGCTGACGGCGTTTATTAATCACACCCTGGAGCCGTTGCAGGGCATCCAGTCCCTGCCGTCGGCGGAATACCTCGCAGCGCAAGCGGCGCTGGCTTATGAATATCAGCTGTATCAACTGGCTATTGAACGCGCCGTCACCTGCCAGCTGCTGGTGGAACAGGCCGATAGCCGTCGAAAAATGCTGGTGGACGCGCTATTTCTAAGCGAACAACACCCCAGCGGCCTGTTCAAGATCTTCGCCCGCAATGACCGGACCCACAGCTGGAGCAAAAACGGTTTTACGCTGCTGGGGATTTACCGCCAGCAACAGGCGGGTACCGGTAACGATATGGTGATTTCGGTGGATCCGACGAGCGGCCTGTCGCTGAAAAGCCTGTGGCAGGCACTGGAAGCGGAAGAAAACCGTCGCTGGCAGGGAGAGCGTCCGTGCGATAACCCACGCCCGCTGCATAGCTACGCTGGCGCGCTCAACGCACCGGATCAACCCTGGTGGGATGACGCCGGGCGCTACACCCTGCTGGGCGCGCCTAAGTTCCTTGCTAACACTAACGTCCCCGGCAGCAAACTCGACTGGTGGAATGACGTGTTGCCAATAGTCTGGCAGCAGGGATTTACCGATTATCTGCAACCCTGCCTGATGCGCGTCGACGATGCTGATGCGCCAGTCGAGGGGCAAAAGCGGGTGTGTGCCTGGCGCTGGAACCAGCCGGATGCGCGTTTGCAGCAAACCGATACCAGCAGCTACCTGACCAGCACGCCGTCGTTCGAAGCGTGGCTGGCGGGCTGTAGCCTGCCGGTAATGCCCACCACGCCCAGCGCGCTGCCTGCGGTGGATCATTATGAGGCGCAGTGGCAGGGCGATGTGCTGATCGTCAGCCATCAGCAGGGCGTCACGCTGTTTAGCCGCGCGCCGGATAACAAGGAACTTGAGGGCTTACTGAACGTTGCCCGGCGCATCGCCATGCTTAGCGACGAGTACGCACAGTTTCTCGGTAAAACCCGCGAGATTTTCAAAAAATGGCCGCAGCAGTTAAAGCAGCACGCCGGCACTATTGAGGATAAGCAGTGGGAGGAGGAGATCTTCGCCCTGCGCGTCAATGCCCTGAACGTGCTAAACAGCACCGATATCCTGTTCGCCAGCGCGCAGCAAAACCGCCTGAGCGAAATGCTGCAACGCCAGTGGGGATTGCACGAGCAGCGCGGCAACCTGTTTGCCCAGGTCGACCGGCTGGATGCGCTGATGCGCGACGCCATCGCCCGGCAGAACTCGCGCCGCCACCGCATCTACGGCTCGCTGTTTTCGGCGCTGGGGATGGGCATCGCCGCCAGCCACGTCTGGGAGCCGGTGCGCGATATTCTCACCACCAACGAATATGAATGGCAGCTGTTGCTGTTTAAACACCCCGATACAACGCCGCAGCAGCTGGCGGAGATCGCCGGGCAGAGCGCCCATTTCGAACTGATCTCGCTGATCGTTTTTTTAGCCTTTGGTCTGCTGGGATTCATCCTCTTCTGGTTCTTTGATATCCGCAGCCAGGAAGAGTAACGCGCACGGAGAAATCACCGAATGAATAATAAAACCGCTATCGCCATTATTACTCGCTCACGGGACATTATTGCCCTGGCCCATGCACAGTTGGCCCGGGTGCTGAGCGTGCCGCAGCCGGAAAATAACAGTTTTGACGCCAGTTACCGAATGCTGGACGACGCCCGCAACGAGAATGGCAACTGGATCAACGTGGGCGAACTGCTTGGCTTCAATCGGCAGCAAATGTTGGATTATGCCGATCATTTGCGAGGACTGCGCAACTGCGACGACGTACAGAATCTTGATCCGGGCACGCTGAATAAATGCCTGATCGCCTGCCTGCAAATCGTTAACCTGCTTGAACTGGCAAAGCATAAACATCCGCAGCTTAACTGGGACAGCCGCTATTCGTTACCCGATGAAACCAGCGAGGATAACGCGGTGCGCCAGATGCGCGCCATTGAGCTGTTAATTCGACAGGTGATTGACGAAGCCTGGGCGGATCAGCAGAAATTAGCCGAGCGGCTACGCACTCTGTTTGATAAAGATCAGGTGGCGCGAATTATGAAAAGCGCCGAAAAAGACAATATTCTCAGCGGCACCCTGCTTGAGCAACTGCGGATTATTTTCTCGAATAAAGAAGATTACCCGAATTATTATGAGGCCTATTTTGACAGCGCCTCGGGGCTGAATTACGCCTCCTCCACCCGTGAAACCCTGTCGCAGTTTTTGCAGAGCCTGAACCATATCCGCAATAAAATCGCCCACCATAAAAAATTAACCGAATCGGAAATGCTGCTGCTAAACGAGTATTTTGATCAGGTGGTTGAGCCGTTGCGTAAAGCCCATCAGGATGGGCGTTTGAAGGCGGACCCGGACGCGCTGTACCATGCGCCCGCAGAGGCGATTAAAGCGTATCAAATGCAGTTAGAGAAACTGAATGCCGCCGCAGAACGCAATGAAGTTATTGTGGGGAAAATGAATAACAAGCTCACCTGGGTACTGGCAGGGATTGTGGGCATTGTCGCGATTACCGGCGTGACGCTGCATTTCAGCGGTGGCAGCTTTGTGAATACCGAGATCATTAAAGATAAAGTCAGCGACGTCCAGGAAAAAATCAGCAAAGTGAAGCAGGAAACCAGCCAGGATCCGCGCAAAGAGCTGGCGAACCTTGGGGTGCAGTGGGATCGTGGCACCATGGAGCAGGCGATTAAGCATGGTGACTTGCGCACGGTGAAATTGTTTAACGAAGGCGGAATGACATGGAATTCGCTGTTTCTCTCTGCGGCCATGACGGAGTTTGGCAAAAATAAGAGTAAGAATATCGCGGATACCATCGACTATATTACCGCGCATCCTGAAAACCGCATCAACGGCTCAGAATATGAGTGCCGGACAGAAGTGGATTATATGCGCGACCGTGAGAAAAAAGGCACCCTCAACGAAGCGTTGAACGGTAAAATTATCCGTCTGGTTTGCGCCGATCCGCAAGCGCAGCAGATTTTTGCCAAAAACCGACAGGAAGCGATCGCCCGGCTGGGTGAACTCAAAGAAAATTATGCCAAATACAATAAGCCCCAGGCGGCGTGTATTAAAGAGTTAATGAAGGATAAAGGCGATGCCGTGGCTAACGATATTTTCAAAGCGCGCCAGGCAGCGGCTTATTCATTTTTAGGCAACAACACGCGGCAATCTATTTCTGAACGGGCTGCCACGGCGACCGGTATGAAATTCACCGATTATCAATACAGTTCAGTCTCAATGAAAGTCTTTCGCGAGTCGCTGAAATATTATTGCGATCGCCGCCTTGAGTTTGCTAATGAGGATTACCCGCCACTCATTGCCGATGTAAAAGATCAGATTGATTATTACGATAAAGCCGCCGCGAAATACGGCATCAAAATTTAACCTTATGCGGCATTGCAATGTACTGTGATGCCGCCCTTTCTGGTAACACAGAGTCGTCTGGAACAGCGCCTCGCGCCGCAATAAGCCGTCTACAGTTAACAGATACGTTAACGGAAGGAGATCGCGGATGACTGCTCGACAAGCCCTGGTTCCTCAGACCATCGTTCCTCAAACCCTGATGCTCGCCGCCCACGACTGGGTACCTAATAATCCTCATTTACCGGTGTTAATTTATAAAAACGTCATTACCGGGGGTGATAACGCCAGCCGGTTTGAACAGCTGTTTGCCGATAACGGCTGGCCGCCCCAGTGGCGCGACGGGATTTTCGATTATCACCATTACCACTCTAACGCCCATGAAGTCTTAGGGGTGGCCCAGGGGTCAGCACACCTGATGCTTGGCGGCCCCGATGGCGAAACGCTTGATGTTGAAACCGGCGACGTGCTGCTGCTCCCGGCGGGTACCGGGCATCGGCGGCTCTCGGCGAGCGATGATTTTTTGGTGGTAGGGGCTTATCCGCCGGGTGCGGATTTCGATCTGTGCAGGCAGGCGGCAACGCCGGAGATGCGGGCGCGTATCGCCGCGCTGCCGTTTCCGGAGCAGGACCCGGTTAATGGAGAAACGCCGGCGTTGACGAAGTATTGGCAGCGCTAATCACTACGCGCTGAACGCGACAAAAAACAGCATTGCGCAGAAGCACATTTTCAGCGCCTGGGTGGGTAGCCGGTGGGCCAGCGCGACACCCCAGGCGACGGTGAACACACCGCCCAACGCCATCGGTACTCCCACAGACCAGGCAACATGCCCGGCAACAGCATAGGTCACCAGCGCAGTAACGGCACCCGGCAGCACCAGTGCCAGCGCGGTGCCCTGTGCTTTGGTCTGCGAGTAGGAAAATAGCGCCACCAGTAGGGGCACAATCACCATACCTCCGCCGACGGTAAACAGGCCAGAAGTCAATCCGCATACGATGCCGGTCATTGGCAGCCAGGATTCAGGCAGGGCATAGCGGGGTGTTTTGCGGCTGATGACGATGCTGTAGAGATAATAAAAAGCCAGCAAAAAAATAAAGCCACAAAAAAACAGATTCAGGGATGTAGCATCAAGATGGATCGCCAACAACGAAGAGAAAATGGAAAATACGCTTGAGATAATACACAGCGGAATGATGTTGTTTAATTTAATGTCATTGCGCCGTCGGTAATGAATGACGCTCATTATCACGTTAGGGATAATCATAATTAATACGGTGCCCTGAGCGAGTTGCTGATCCATCTGAAATAACCATGCCAGCACCGGGATAGCAATAATTCCCCCGCCAATGCCTAATAATCCGCCTAAGAAACCCAGCCCGCCGCCAAGACAAAAACATTCGGCAAATAAAAATATTGTTGTACTCATTGGTTATCATCGCCTTGCTTATCCGTCGCGCACTATAGCAGTAACGTTTGCAGATTAATAATGGTGTTTAATGTGCTGATAATTCATCTAACTGGCTGTAATAGCGACTGTTTTCTTGCTTTTTACGATTTGCAAAAAATGATTTTACTTATTTAAAGCTGTCACGGGCTATACACATTACCCCTGGAATTTATACTGGAAAAAATCAAACCCGTGAGTAATTCGAGATGACTATGAATATGGCTAAAACGCTTTACGATAAACATATCGATTCCCATACCATTAAAAAATTCGATGACGAAGGCAATGTGCTGCTGTATATCGATCGTTCTATTCTGAATGAATATACCAGCCCACAGGCGTTTAGCGGTTTACGCGAACAGAACCGCAGCGTCTGGAATCCAAAATCTGTTTTGCTCAATGTGGATCACGTTAATCCGACCCGGCCTTTGCGTGACCCGGCAATGACCGATTCTGGCGGTGCGTTGCAGGTAAAATATTTCACTGAGAACAGCCGGTTCTTTGATATCGAGCTGTTCGACGTGATGGATAAGCGTCAGGGCATTGAACACGTGGTTGCACATGAGCAGGGGCTGGCGATGCCGGGGATGGTGATCGCGGCAGGGGACAGCCATACCACCACCTACGGCGCACTCGGCGCATTCGGCTTTGGTATTGGCACATCGGAGATTGAACATTTCCTCGCCACCCAAACGCTGGTGTACAAAAAGCTGCGCAATATGCGCGTCACCCTCGAAGGCCAGCTCGGCGCGGGCGTGTCTTCCAAAGACGTGATTATGGCGCTGATAGCCCGTATCGGTGCGGATGGCGCGACCGGTTACGCCATTGAATTCTGCGGCAGCGTTATCGATAACCTGAGCGTGGAAGCGCGCATGACCATCTGCAATATGGCGGTGGAAGCGGGCGCGCGCGGTGCCTTTATGGCCCCGGATGACAACGTTTTCGCTTACCTGAAGGACACCCCGCGTGCGCCGAAAGGTGAACTCTGGGACCGCGCGGTAGAGAGCTGGCGGACACTGAAAACCGATCCGGGCGCCAAATTTGATAAAGAAGTTTATATCGACTGCTCGCTGCTCGAGCCCTTTATTACCTGGGGGATCAGCCCCGATCAGGCAGGCCCGATTAACGCAGCGATCCCCGATCCGCAATCCATTGAAGATCAGCAGAAAAGGCACGATTACCAGACCGCGCTTAACTATATGGAGCTCAAGCCCGGTACGCCATTTACCGAGATTCGCATCTCCCACGCCTTTATCGGTTCCTGCACCAATAGTCGCATTGAGGATTTGCGCGAAGTGGCGAAGGTGCTGGCAGGCAAAAAAATCGCTCCGCACGTGCGCGGCATGATTGTGCCGGGGTCGACCCAGGTGCGGGAACGCGCCGAACGGGAAGGACTGGCGCAGATCTTTATCGATGCCGGTTTCGAGTGGCGTCAGTCAGGGTGCTCGATGTGCCTCGCCATGAACGAAGACGTGCTGTCGCCGGGCGATCGCTGCGCCTCCAGCACCAATCGCAATTTCGCAGGTCGTCAGGGGGCGGGCTCGCGCACCCATTTGATGAGCCCGGCAATGGTGGCTGCCGCTGCGGTCGCCGGTCACTTAACCGATGTCAGATACTTCACCGAGGTTTAATAATGGAAGCGTTTAACTGCGTAACGGGTATTGCCGCACCGATGATGGCGGCAAATATTGATACCGATGTGATTATGCCAAAGCAGTTTCTTAAAGGCATTGACCGCCGCGGCCTGGATAAGGGCTTATTTTTCGATTTACGCTTTAATCGGGATGGCAACCTGAATGCGGATTTTATTTTAAATCAACCGGGATGGCAGGGAGCAAGTTTTCTGGTTGTTGGCCCTAATTTTGGCTGCGGCTCCAGTCGGGAACATGCGGTATGGGGATTAAAGCAGCTGGGGATCAAAGCATTAATCGGCACATCGTTCGCCGGAATATTTAACGATAACTGCCTGCGCAACGGCGTATTAACAATTTGCCTCAGCGAGGCGGAAATACATCAAATCGCCAACTGTATCACGCAGCGCGAAACCAATACCCTGCAGGTCGATTTGGCGCAACAGACCATTAGCAGTGCACAAAATCAATACGCCTTTGCTATTGACCAAATTAAAAAAGATATGTTGTTACAGGGACTCGATGCTATCGGCTTTACCCTGTCTTTTACCCAGGAAATTAAGCAGTTCGAAGAGCAATACTTTGCCCGTAATCCGTGGCACAGAACCGTTCAGTATTAACAGGAATCAACGCAATGAAAATCGTCAACTTTAGCCTCAACGGTAAAAATAAATTTGGTATCGTAAAGGAAGCCGGCATTATTGATGTCAGCGCGATTTATGGTAATCGCTATCCGTCATTAAAAGCGTTTCTCGAGCATGAAGATGTTTCCAGCCTCAGAGAAATTGCCAGCGCCGCCGCCGATTACGCTATTAACGAAGTCGAATTTCTGCCGGTAATCGATAACCCCACCAAAATTATCTGCGTCGGCATGAACTACAGCGAAAAACGCGTCGAATTTAATGAGCAAAATCCCGAGCCGACGTTGTTTGTACGCTTTGCTGATTCGCAAACCGGCCATCTGAGCTACGTTAATAAGCCCGCCGAATCCCGGGAGTTTGACTACGAAGGGGAACTGGCGGTCATCATCGGTAAGAAGTGCAGCCACGTCAGCGAGCAGGATGCGCTGTCACACGTGGCGGGCTACAGCTGCTATATGGATGGCTCCGCCCGCGACTGGCAGCACACCTGGTACACCGCCGGGAAAAACTGGCCGCGCACCGGCGCATTTGGTCCCTATTTAACCTGCCGGGATGAGATCCCCGACCCGCATAATTTACAGATCCGCACCTTTTTAAATTCTCAGGAAGTACAGTGCGATAATACGAAAAATATGATCCATAAAATCCCGTACCTTATTTCCTATATCAGTACCTTTACGCCACTAAGCGCGGGTGATGTGATTATTACCGGCTCGCCCGGCGGTGTTGGCAAAAAAAGAACCCCGCCTCTGTTCTTAAAAGAGGGGGATTGTATTGAAGTAGAAATCGAAGGGCTGGGACGCTTAAGTAATCATATTAAAGAATCTGTCGCAGCATAATTAAAAATAATTTTGAACATCTTTTACCTCTTCAGGAAGTAAGCCCTCTTATTACTATAAAGGCGGAAACAATGAATCACATTGAAAGTAATACCCTACACGATGGTAAAAAACTGGCATCGACGCATTCTTTAAGCGGGCTGTCAGTAAAAGAAATTTGTTCAGTACCGGTTTGGTTTTTTGCAACCATGTGCGTGATCGTGGGCTCAGCAGCGTGGTTTGGCACGCTACCCAAAAATATGATTGGCGGCCTGGCGATCATTATGTCTTTGGGGTTTATTTTATCCACCGTCGGCAAGAATATCCCGCTAATAAAAGATATTGGCGGCCCGGCAATATTTTGTCTGATGATCCCCTCGATTCTGGTTTTTTATCACGTCATCCCTAAAAACGTGCTGGATTCAGTGCATGTGCTGATGAAGGACGCCAACTTCCTGTATTTCGTGATCGCGACGCTGGTGGTGGGTAGCATCCTCGGCATGAATCGGATCATTCTGGTTCAGGGGATGATTCGCATGTTCGTACCGCTGGTGGTGGGCACGTTGACCGCCGTTGGCGTGGGACTGGTCGTCGGAAAGGCGGTAGGCTACAGCTTCTATCACACTTTCTTCTATATCATCGTGCCGATTATCGGCGGCGGCATTGGGGAGGGCATTTTACCGCTGTCGCTGGCCTATTCCTCGATCCTTGGTACCACGCCGGATATCTATGTGGCGCAACTGGTGCCTGCCGCCGTTATCGGCAATATTTTTGCCATCGTCTGCGCGGGCTTTTTGTCGAAGCTCGGCAAAATGAAACCCGAGCTCAGCGGCAACGGTATGCTGATCCGCACTGCGGAAGATAACGCCATTTTTAATAACATCGGCGACGAAGGGAACGGCAAAACTGATTATTCTCTGATGGGCGCCGGATTATTAATGATCTGCTGTTTCTTTATCTTCGGCGGCCTGCTGGAGCGTCTGGTACATATTCCCGGCCCGGTATTGATGATTGTGATGGCGGTGCTGTGTAAGTACGCAAAAGCGATCCCAGGAAGAATGGAGACCGGTGCGAAATCGTGTTACAAGCTGATTTCCACCTCGCTGATTTGGCCAACCATGATAGGTCTGGGTATGCTGTATGTGCCGCTGGAAAGCGTAGTGTCAGTCTTTTCCGTGGCCTATGTGGCGGTTTGCGCCTCGGTGGTGCTGTCAATGGCGATTGTCAGCTTCCTGCTGGCCCGCTTCCTGAATATGTACTCCGTGGAAGCCTCCATCGTCACCGTTTGTCATAGCGGCCTCGGCGGCACCGGGGACGTGGCGATCCTCTCGGCCTGCGACCGCATGGGTCTGATGCCGTTCGCGCAGATCTCGACGCGTATTGGCGGCGCCTCTACCGTTATCCTGGCGACAATGCTGCTGGCGGCGTTTTCCTGATGTGTTCACCGCCCCCTGTAAAGGGGGCGGCAATCAGAAGTGAATGCAAGCGAAATAGCTTTCCAGGAAAGTAATGCACTTTTGCGTTTTGATGGACTCTTCAAGTTTTGTCGGATAGACCGCCCATACCGACGCCTGCTCATAATAATCGGGCAACACCTGAATCAGATCGCCAGACTCAATATAGCGTTTTGCATCCCACTCGCTGCGCAGCGCAATACCGTGATCGTCGAGCGCCCACTGCAAAATCACTTCACCATTATTTGATGACAGGCTGCCGTCAACCCGCACCGTCTCCTGCTTACACCCGTCGCTGAGATGCCACAGACCGAAGGTCAACCCTTTTTCCTGTAAAAACAGGCACTGATGGCGGGAGAGATCCGCAGGCGAGGCGGGTGCATCGTGTTGGTTCAGGTAACCCGGCGAGGCGCAGAGGATACGTTTATTGTCGGCAATTTTTTTAGCGTAATAGCGTTCGTGAAAACTCTCGCCAACCATTATTTCCAGATCGATATTTTCTTTAATCAGATCCAGTTTGGTATCGGTTAAGGTGAACTTGATTTTTAAACCGGGATTTAATTTGGAAAAAGCCGACAGCGGATTGGTCAAGTGGTTTTTACCAAAGCCAAACGAACTGCAAATATGGAAATTGCCCTTAATATCATTTTTGATATTAACAATCATATCCATTGCCGCGTTGTTTTTGCTGATAATCTCTTCGGCCTGGATAAGGGCGACTTCCCCTGCCGCCGTCAGGCGCATTTCACGCGTATTACGGTGCAGCAATTTCGTATTTAAGGTTTCTTCCAGCGCATTAATCCGCTTCGTCACCCAGGCATTGGAATAACCGAGTTCCACCGCCGCGCCGGAAAAACTGTTATGGCGCACGACGGCCATAAACACTTCCAGGTCCTCTACTTGCGGCCATTTCTTTTTCATTAGCGTGGATCCTTGCGGGGCATCAGGCGGTAAATAGTACAATACCCCGCACCGTTATTTCATCTTATTAAGCTGTTAATTAACGCAAGGCGAATCGGGCGCGTGGCCGTACTATTTCACCGCCCGGTAACCAAAATAGCCGTTTTGCGCATCGTACAGCACATCAAAGCCATTAAGGAAATTGACCCCGGTATTCACAAAGGGTGTTTGCCGGGTGGTATTGAGGATAATTTTCTCCGGCGCAAGCGGCGAATCGCTGCCGCTCAGGGTGTAGCTCACCGCTGGCGTAAACGTGAAGGTCAGCGAGGCGTCATCAGGCAGGGCGCTGGACGGATAATTTGGCAGCGTGATAAACATCTCATTCACCCCGGTGTCGACCAGCGCCGTTCCGCAGCGTTTTTGATCGCCGTTCACCACGATGCACACCGGTGCGGCCTGCCATTCGCCGGGAATGTGCGGGTCGGGCTGCAATTTGGCGTAAGAAAATCCGCCCCGGCTCACCGCAGCGTTTAACCCGACATGCACCCCGTTGCGCGTCACCACGTAGCCCTTATGAAAATTATCCGGCGTTGCCGGGTTTAACAGCGGGTTGGTGTCGGGCGAGCTCTGCTTCTGCTCGCTGCCTTCCCGGGCGAAACCTACCCCCATCATGGCGACGCCGCGCGGGTTATCTTCCGGTGTGCAGTGGCGCGCGTTGTCCTGACAGGCGATCTGCGTCACCGCCAGTACCGGGATCGGCGCGGTGGTAAAGTGCTGGCCGTTGCTGCCGCTCACCGTCACCGGCGTGGTCACCCACAAGCCAATCATGATCCGCCCCGAACTGTTGTACGTCAGTCTGCCCGGCGTACCGGAAAGCTGTGAAAAGTTGGGGATAGAATCTGCAGAAATCACGATCCCGGTGGAGCCGGTGTCCATCTCGATGGGGCGCGCATCGCCGCCGGGGAAATTAATCCGCAGCCCCGGCGTATGGGCCACGCCGGCTGGCGCTTTCGAGGAAGGGTAATACTGCAAATAAACGCTCTGGCTGGCATCGTTATACTGCGGCGCGTCGGCGGCCCATGCAGCGCCTGCCGCGCTGATAAAGAATAAGGCGAGCGGTGCTTTCGTCATCCCGTTACTCCTGTGCGAATAAATCTGTCTGCCCTAACTGTAGACCAGGCTTCATGCTGGCTACAGCCCGCCAATTTCAGCGGGTGCACTATACTGCTACAGGTTTATGCCCGCTGATGAGGAAAGGGATGTGAGTATCTGGCTTAACGTAGTGATAGTTCTGGCTAGCGCGGCGGCGATGGAAGCCGTGGCCGCGTTGTCCCACCGTTATATCATGCACGGCTTCGGCTGGCGCTGGCACCGCTCTCATCACTCCCCGCGCACCGGCTGGTTTGAGCTTAATGATATGTATGCCGTGGTGTTCGCGGGGGTTGCCATCGCGCTGATCGCCGTCGGTACCGCCGGGGTGTGGCCGCTACAGTGGATCGGCGCGGGAATGACGCTGTATGGCGTGCTCTATTTCCTGGTCCACGACGGGCTGGTGCATCAGCGCTGGCCGTTTCACTGGGTGCCGCGCAAAGGTTATCTCAAGCGGCTGTGGCTGGCGCATCGTTTCCATCACGCGGTAAATGGCAAAGAGGGGTGCGTGTCGTTCGGCTTTTTGGTGGTGCGTTCGCCAGAGGCGTTACAGGCGCAGTTGCGCCGCCGTCGCCGCCCGGCTAAACAGGCCGCTGCCACAGCGAATCCTGGCGCGGTGAACGAGCCGCCAGCGGCGCAATCGCCGCGCGCCCCGCGCCCTTGAGCAGCAGCGCCAGTTTTTCCGCTTTACCGGTGTGCTGGCGGCTGTTCCAGGCCTGCTCCCCGGCGTTAGCCACCTTTATACCGATGGCGCGATACACATCCCTGGCGGTGGCAATCGCCCAGCGGGATCGCAGGGGCAGGGCGGGCAACCCCGCCAGCGCCGAGACGTAATAGGGCTCCGCCGCCACCAGCAGTTGCGCCACCACCCGGTACAGCGCCGCGCGGTTCTGCGCCGCGTGAAAGTTGTCGATGCTTAATCCTTGCTCCACCAGCCACTGCTGTGGCAGATAACAGCGACCGGCTTCGGCGTCCTCAATCACATCCCGCGCGATATTGGTCAACTGAAACGCCAGCCCCAAATCACAGGCGCGATCCAGCACCTGCTCGTCGCGCACGCCCATAATATGCGCCATCATCAGGCCGACGACGCCCGCCACGTGGTAGCAGTAGCGCAGGGTGTCATTGAGGGTGTGATAACGCTCGCCGCGCACATCCATGGCGAAGCCTTCCAGATGTTCCAGCGGCCAGCGGGCGGGAATATGGTGGCGCGCCGTCACCTCCTGCAACGCGGCAAACGCCGGTTCACTCATCGCCTGGCCCTGATACACCTGCTGGGTGGCGGTACGCAACTGCATCAGCCGTTGAACGGGAGTATGGCTGGCAGGGGCCTGGGCGGCGAAACCGGCGATTTGATTATCGATGACGTCATCGCAATGGCGACACCAGGTGTAAAGCATCAACACGCTGCGGCGGGTGTCGGCATCAAACAGCCGGGCGGCGGCATCGAAGCTTTTTGAGCCGCTACGCATGGTGTTAGCCGCATGGCGGAAAAGCGGTTGATTCATGCCAAATCCTCCAGCATCAGCCGCGCCGTGGCCTTCGCCGAGCCGATCACGCCAGGAATGCCCGCGCCGGGATGGGTACCCGCGCCCACCAGATACAAGTTTTGCAGATGCTCATCCCGGTTATGGGGCCGGAACCAGGCGCTCTGGGTGAGCAGCGGTTCCAGTGAAAACGCCGATCCGAGATGCGCGCCCAGAGTGTGCTGGAAATCATCCGGCGTGAAGATGCGGTGCGTCACCAGCTGCTGGCGCAGGTTTGGCATATAGCGCCGTTCCAGATAGTCGAAAATCCGTTCGCGTAGCGCCGGGCCTTCCACGCGCCAGTCCAGCGGGGCATTACCCAGATGCGGCACCGGCGTCAGTACGTAAAACGCGCCGCAGCCCGGCGGGGCCAGCGACGGATCGGTGGCGCACGGCGAGTGGAGATACAGCGAAAAATCGTCCGGCAGGGTGGAACCGTTAAAAATCTCCTGAACCAGTTCTTTATAACGCGGCCCAAAGCAGATGGTGTGGTGCGCCAGTTGCGGATGCGGGGCATTCAGACCGAAATACAGCACAAACAGCGAGTTGCTCATGCGCTTCCCGGCCAGTTTCTTGCCTTTGGCTTTGCCGTGCGGATCGTGGCCGAGCAGCTTTTGATAGGTGTTCACCACATCGGCGTTGGAGGCCACCGCGTCAGCGCTGAATACGCGTCCGTCCTGGGCGATCACCTGAGTGACTTTCTGCTGGTTAACCTCGATGCGCTCAACCGCCGTGTTCAGCTCCAGCTTGCCGCCCAGATCGGTAAACAGCTTCACCATGCCGTTGACCAGCGCCCCGGTGCCGCCGCGCGGGAACCAGACGCCCCATTCCCGCTCCAGCGCATGGATTAAGGTATAGATCGCCGAGGTGGCAAACGGGTTGCCGCCCACCAGCAGGGAGTGAAACGAAAACGCCTGGCGCAGGTGATCGTCCTGAATAAAGCGCGACACCGCCTGCCAGACGTTTTCCCAGGCGCGCAGCCGCATCAACTGCGGGCTGACTTTCACCATATCGCTGAACTGCAAAAACGGCGTCGCCCCGAGCCGCAGATAACCCTCTTTAAATACTGCCCGGGAATAATCGAGAAAGCGGGCGTAGCCCTGCACGTCCGCCGGGTTAAAATCGGCGATCTGCTGCTGGAGCAGGGCCTGATTATTGCTGTAGTCGAAGCGCTTGCCGTCCTCCCAGCACAGCCGGTAAAACGGATCGACCGGCAGCAGTTCCACGTAATCCGCCAGCCGCTTTCCCGCCTCGCTAAACAACTCTTCCAGCGCGCTGGGATCGGTGATTACCGTCGGCCCGGCGTCAAAGGTAAATCCCTGGTCGTGATAAACATAGGCGCGCCCGCCGGGCTTGTCGCGCTGTTCCAGCAGCGTGGTCTGGATGCCCGCCGCCTGTAAGCGGATGGCGAGCGCCAGCCCGCCGAATCCTGCGCCAATCACCACGGTTTTTTTCATTATTGGTTCCCTGTGTTTATTGCCGCCCGTAATGCCCCGAGAACGGGGACGGGCGGCTTGCCTGTCAGTATTCGCGCTTTATCGGTCAGCGTCAGGTTCCCGGCGTAGAAGCGGGCGATGGTGGCATCGGGTAAGCGATAGAATTTTTGCATTACCCGCCAGCGGTGATCGGCCGGGCCTGCCAGAAACAGCATCCGGTTGAGCAGGCGCAGGAACCCCTGGCTGCGCCACTGGCGCGCGGCGATCGCCTGAACCAGCCGGTGCAGGCTGTGCGCGTCGAGACGATCCTGCCCGGCGATGGCGTCGGCCAGTTGCGCCGCCAGCGGCAGAGAGTAGCCGGTCACCGCATGGAACAGCCCGGCGCGCATCCCGGAACAGGGCTGGCGGGCGTGCAGCGGCGCGTCGCCCGCCAGCGTCAACGGCAGGCAGCCGGTCTCTTCACGCAGTAGTTGCTCCAGCGCCAGGCCATGTTGCGCGGCATACTGGCGGATGGCGTCGCGATACTCTTGCGCCGCTAAGTCCGGCGCGTTGCTAAAACGGGTGTCCTCAATCAGCAGCGTGTCGGGCGTCAGCGGCAGCAGATAGAAAAACCGGTAGGCGTTGCACTGGGCCACGGTGGCGTCCATCAGCAGCGGGCGCGTCAGGCCATGCGGCGCGGCAAGCCGCCACTCCTGCCCGACGAACAGCTGCCAGGCGCAGCGCCAGCCGGGCATGGCGCGCTGGCCGCGTCCGTCAATCACCGCGCGGGCGTAGAGCGTGGTGCCGTCTGCCAGCTGCACGCTGTCGGGTGCGACATCGGCAACCGCGCGGTTCAGCCACAGATTGTCTCCCAGCGCCTCGCGCAACCGGCTGGCAAAGCGTTCAGCGCTGACGGTGTAATAGGGCTGATCGATATCGCGCATCAGCTCCGGGAAAAGTACCTGATAACCGGGCCAGCGATGCGCCACCAGCGGCGCGATCCACTGGTGCTGCGCGGCGCTGAGATCGTGATGATGAAACGACCAGGTATGGTTGCCGCCGGGCGATGCGCCCTGTTCGAGCATCAGGATGTTCATCCGCGGATGGCGCTGTTTTAAACGCCAGGCAATCAGGCCGTTCGCCAGGCCAGCGCCCACTAAAATCAGATCCCGGATCATGGCTGCGCCATCCCCCGTTCAACCGGGCGTCCGGTGAGCAGCGCCTGTTCGGCGATAGCCGCCGCCCGCGCTGCGCCGCCCGCATCACGCAGCGCCTGGCTGGCCTGGGCCAGATTTTTGCCGACGGCGTGGTTTTCATCCAGTAGCGCAGTGATTTCCCGGGCGAGAACTGACGCGGTCGCCAGCCGGGAAACCCGTCGCCCCAGATTGTGATACGCCACCCGCGCCGCCACGGCGGGCTGATCGAACGCCACCGGCATTACCAGCAGCGGTCGCCGGGCGGCAATGCCTTCCAGCACAGTGTTATACCCGGCGTGGCACAGGATCATATCCGACTGAAGAATCACTTCGCGCTGAGGAACAAAACTCTCTACCCGGTGCGCGCCGTTACGGTACAACCCGTCGACCTGCGCGGCGTCGAGCCCGCCGCAGTGGGATATTGTCACCTCGACGCCCGCCAGATGGCAGGCCCGCGCCAGGGTGCGCATCAGCGAATAGTGGTGCCCGTGCAGCGTACCGAGCGTGGCGTACACCACCGGTCGGGGATTGCGCAGCGGGGGTAGGGTTGTGTCCACGGACTGGAACGCGCCGATGTAGTGAAAATGGTCGGGCAGGGCGCGGCGCGGGAAATCAAACGCCACAGAGCCCTGGGCCACCTGGGCCAGCGGCGACAGGCAGTGATCCAGCCGATAACGGTTAGCCAGACCGAAGCGGCGGCTGTAATGGTTGATGACCCGATAGTGCGCCTGCATCAGCCGGTCATAGACCCGCTCGCTGCCGGCGTAAAGCCTGCGCGCGGCGTCATCGTCGGCATAGTTAAACGGCATCACCGGCAGCGGTAAATCCGGTTCGCGGTTGACCGGCAGCGCGCAGGCCGCCGACACAAACGGCAGCCCCAGATACTCGCTCACCAGCCCGCCCGCAGGCTCCATTTGGTCGGCGATTACGCCGTCAACCTGCAAGCGCGTTAACAGATCCGGCAGTTCGCGGCACAACGCTTCGGTATGCCTGGCCAGCGTGCCGGCAATGCGGAAAAAGGTGCGGGCGGCGGGGTCGCGAAAGCGCTGCTGCGCCCCAGCAATCGCCTCCGGCAGCGACGGGCAGCCGCTGATGCGCGGGTTATCGCGGGTGACGAGTTCCGGGCTGGCAATAAACGTCAGGCGGTGCCCTTTGCCGCTCAGGTGCAGCGCCAGCGCTTCCATCGACCGGATATGGCTGTAGAGCGGCGGTACGATAATCGCAAAATGGCTCATCGTCAGCGGCCGCACCAGACCATCTCGGCGCGCTTTAGCGCCTCCAGATTGGGGCTGCCGGTACAGAAACAGGCCAGCCTGAGCTGATCGAGGGTGACAGAGAAACGCTCCACCACCGCCCGGCTGGATTCGGTGGCGCTATCCAGGATCGCCGCCGCCTGTCCGGCGAGGCTGGCTCCCAGCCGCAACGCTTTCGCCACGTCGATGCCGGTACGGATACCGCCGGAGGCAATCAGGGGGATTTGCGGATAAGCCTCGGCAATCGCCTTTACCGCCTCGGCGGTAGGAATACCCCAGTCGGCGAACGCCATCGCCAGCGCGCGCAGATGCGGATCCTGGGCGCGTTTACCTTCCACCGCCGCCCAACTGGTGCCGCCCGCGCCTGCCACATCAATGGCGCTGACGCCTGCGTCAATCAGTCGGCCCGCCACCGTGGCTGAAATCCCCGCGCCGACTTCTTTCACCACCACCGGCACTTCAAGGTAACGCACCACGCGGGCGATGGCGTCTAGCTTGCCTGCCCATTCGCGATCGCCATCGGCTTGCAGCATTTCCTGGAGCGGATTGAGATGAACGATAAGCGCATCGGCTTCAATCATCTCGACGACGCGTCGCGCGTCGTCAATGCCTCTATCGCCCGCCAGCTGCGCCGCGCCCAGATTCGCCATCAGCGGGATA
This sequence comes from Atlantibacter sp. RC6, assembly GCF_014193285.1. Classification (GTDB taxonomy): domain Bacteria; phylum Pseudomonadota; class Gammaproteobacteria; order Enterobacterales; family Enterobacteriaceae; genus Atlantibacter. The sequence goes on along the minus strand of NZ_JACHZE010000008.1, from coordinate 160,436 downwards.
TCCGGCGCCAGCCTGCGCAGCGATTTGTCGATGCCGCTGTCAGACTTGCCTTCCAGGGCGATGCGCTGGGAGCCGACGCCCATCGCGACGCGCAGCTCCTGGGCTGCTTCCGCCAGATGGTGATTGATAAATTTCGAGCGCTGCGCGCCGCCAGTCATGGAGCTTATCAACAGCGGGGCGTTGAGGGTTTTGCCGAGAAACCGGCTGGAGAGATCAATATCCTGAAAATCGATTTCCGGCAGGGCGCAATGCACAAAGCGCCAGTGTTCAAAGCCGGTGGATGTTCCCGTCACGTCCTGCGGGGAGTTAAGGATAATGTCCAGATGATCGTTTTTCCTCTGTACAATTCCCTGCTGTTTTAACGCCATGGTATTCCTCCAACCTGGCTGGTAAACGAGTCACACGCGGACAAAGTCAGGCGCTTTTCATGGCGGGTTTTTCACCCGCCAGCGTCAGGGTCAACCAGGCGTGAATAAATTGACGGGTTTCCTGCCCGGCTACGCACACGGCGGCAAGGTGCTCATTGGCAGAGTGAAAATGGTGATAGACCAGGTCGCAGACCCGCTCCCGGCCCAGCACGTTCACCAGCGTCGGCTTACCGGCATCCTTATTGCGGTCTTTACCGGTGGTGAAATGGCTATCCGACAGGTCATCCAGCAGTTGAAATAGCTGGCCAAAGTCGGTGGCGAACGCCGATAGCCGCTGGTGGGTGGCATCGCTGGCGCTGGCGGCCAGGGCGATCACCTGGAGCATAGCAATAAACAGCACGCCGGTTTTCAGATCGTTGGTGGCGGTAATATCGTTGATATTCTGGGTGTGCCCGACGCCTGCCAGATCGCGAAACTGACCAAGCACCAGCCCCTGCTCCCCGACGGCGTTTGCCAGCTCCCCGACGACCCGCGCTTTTTGCTCGCCGCTCAGCCCGCTGGCGGCAGAGACCAGGGCAAAGGCTTTGGTGAGCAGCCCAATCGCCGCGAGGATCGCCACACTTTCGCCATATTTTTTATGGATAGTCGGCTTGCCGCGCCGCATCTCGGCGTTATCCATGCAGGGGATATCATCGAGGATCAGCGAGGCGCTGTGGATCATCTCCACGGCGCAGGCGAGGTCAAGTAGGGTCTTCTTTTCCCCCGGATACCCCAGATCGTGCGCGATCAGCATCATCATTAAAGGGCGGATCCGTTTGCCTTGTCCTAAGACGCTCTCCTGCATCGCCATGCCCACTGCGGTTTTACCGTCACAGCTCTTCAGTAATCCGCTGAGGTGATGCTCGATAGTGCTTTTGATTTCGTGGACCGACACGCCCCCGGACAGGGTGTTTAGATTCTCGCTCATTGATGAGGGACCGCCATGGAAACAGACTGTAGTGTTTGTTTAACCGTAGACTGCGCGACGGGGGTTCGCCAGTGCGGGTTGTACAAGTTTGTAATAATTTTTTGTACAGGTTTGCACTGGATGGGGCATCCGCTCATTTCAAGCCGTCAGATTACTTAACCCGCTTCCCTGTTTCGTCAATGACCTTTTCGCCATCCTCTTTGGTAAAAGAACCTTTCTGGTCGTCAGGCAGAATATCCAGCACAACTTCTGAGGGGCGGCAAAGACGCGTGCCAAGCGGCGTCACGACTACAGGCCGGTTAATCAGGATCGGATGCTGAAGCATAAAGTCAATTAACTGCTCATCAGAAAATTTGTCTTCATCGAGACCCAGTTGTTCATAAGGTTCAACGTTCTTACGCAGCAACGCGCGTACCGTAATCCCCATATCTGAAATAAGCTTGATAAGCTCATTACGGGTTGGTGGTGTATCGAGATAATAAATAATGGTCGGTTCGTGACCGCTGTTACGGATCATCTCCAGCGTGTTACGTGAGGTGCCACAGGCCGGGTTGTGATAGATGGTAATGTTGCTCATATCAGTATCTCATTACAAAGTGACAGAGAGCCGCCATGCCAGCGCGGCCAGTGTGACGAACAGCACGGGCAGGGTCATGATAATGCCGGTGCGGAAGTAATACCCCCAGGTGATCGTCATGTTTTTCTGTGCCAGCACATGCAACCACAGCAGGGTTGCCAGACTGCCAATCGGGGTAATTTTGGGACCTAAATCGCAGCCAATCACATTGGCATAAATCATCGCTTCTCTGACGACGCCGGTCGCGGCACTCCCGTCAAGGGACAATGCACCAATCAGCACCGTCGGCATATTGTTCATCACCGACGAGAGGAATGCAGTCAGGAAACCGGTACCGAACGTGGCAGCCCATAAACCTTTGTCTGCCAGCATAGTGAGTACGGCAGAAAGATATTCAGTGAGCCCGGCATTACGCAGGCCGTAGACGACCAGGTACATGCCCAGCGAAAAAATCACGATCTGCCAGGGCGCGCCGCGCAGCACTTTTCCGGTGTTAATGGCATGACCTCTCTTCGCCACCACAAACAGCACTGATGCGGCGGCTGCCGCTATCGCGCTGACGGGGATCCCCAGCGGTTCCAGAACAAAGAACCCGACCAGCAGGAACAGCAGAACAATCCAGCCCGTTCTGAACGTCGCCGGATCCTTAATCGCACTGGCAGGCATCTTCAGCAGCGAGACGTCATATCTGGCCGGAATATCGCGGCGGAAGAAGATATGCAGCATGGCAAGCGTGGCAGCAATCGCCGCCAGGTTTACTGGGATCATTACAGAGGCGTACTGCGTAAAGCCCAGGCCGAAGAAATCAGCCGAGACAATATTGACCAGGTTAGAGACTATCAGCGGCAAGCTGGCGGTATCCGCGATGAAACCTGCAGCCATGACAAAGGCCAGCGTCGTCGCCTGGCTGAACCCCAGTGCCAGCAGCATCGCAATCACAATCGGCGTCAGTATCAGCGCTGCACCGTCGTTAGCAAACAGCGCGGCAACAGCCGCGCCAAGCAGCACTATCCAGGTAAACAGCAAGCGGCCGCGCCCGTTACCCCAGCGGGAAACATGCAGTGCCGCCCATTCAAAGAAACCGGACTCATCGAGCAGCAGGCTGATGATGATTACTGCAATGAATGCCGCTGTTGCGTTCCAGACGATATTCCAGACAACGGGGATATCCGCAATCTGGATGACCCCCGTTCCCAGCGCCAGTACGGCTCCGATACTTGCGCTCCAGCCAATGCTGAGGCCTCGGGGCTGCCAGATGACCAGGACCAGCGTCAGTAAAAAAATACTCCCTGCCAGAAACATTCCAGACTCCTTTATATATGGTTATATGCATGTGATTAAGCTTGTCAGCAGGACGTACATGGGGATTTTTCCAGCCATTCACGCACATCATCGCGCAGGCACTGCCATGAGGTCGTTATCGTCTCACTGGCCCATGCTGGCATGTGGGGGGACAGACGATAATGAATCCATTTTCCTTCTCGCCGGTCCAGAACCAGTTCAGCCTTACGCAAAATAGCCATGTGGCGCGAGATTTTAGGCTGTGATTCAGTGGTGGCTGCACAGATATCGCAGACGCACAGTTCGCCAGACTCCCGAAGAAGCATGACAATGGCGAGGCGGGTTTCATCCGACAGGATTTTAAAAAGCTGAACAGGCTGTAGCATTTTTTACTCCGGTCCCTTTAAAAAACGCATATGCTAATTCATATGTATTGATTTTGAAATCATCAGAGCTTCTGAAGGCGGGGAAAGGGGATACTTTCTCGCACTGAACGCCTACAGCCTCAGGAATGTGATAGCCGCAGGATGTCGCCATCTGATGCTGCGATCAGATGGCGAAGGGGAAGGTTTACAGACCGCGTTGTTCCATTAAACGGGCCAGGTCGATCAGGCGGTTGGAGAACGCCCATTCATTGTCATACCAGGCGAGGATTTTCACCAGATTGCCGCCAATCACCAGGGTGGAAAGCCCGTCGATAATCGATGAGCGGGCATCGCCCTGATAGTCGCTGGAGACCAGCGGCTCTTCGCTGTAACCCAAAATCCCCTGCAACGGGCCGTCAGTCGCGGCGGCGCGGAAGGCGGCGTTAACCTCTTCAGCAGTGACATCGCGTTTCAGCGTCACGGTTAAATCGACAATCGACACCACCGGCACCGGGACGCGCAGCGAATAGCCGGTCAGCCGTCCGTCGAGTTCCGGGATCACTTTGCCGAGCGCTTTGGCCGCGCCGCTGGAATAGGGAACAATCGAAAGCGCAGCGGCACGCGCGCCGCGCAGATCTTTTTCCGGCTGATCGTGCAGCGCCTGGCTGTTGGTGTAGGCGTGGGTGGTGTTCATCAGGCCGTGCTCAATACCAAACTGCTGGTGCAGCACCTGCGCCGCCGGAGCCAGTCCGTTGGTGGTGCAACTGCCGTTGCTGACCACATAATGCTTCTCAGGATTGTACTGCTGGTGGTTCACGCCCATCACCACGGTAATGTCATCGTTTTTCGCCGGGGCCGAGATAATGACGCGTTTTGCGCCGCCGTGAGTGATGTGCACCGCCGCCTTTTCGCGCTCGGTAAAGAAGCCGGTGGCCTCTATCACGATATCCACCCCGACGCTGCTCCACGGGATTTCCGCCGGATCACGCTGGGAGAAGACTTTTACCGCTTTGCCGTCGATGCGCAATTCCGCCTCGCCCGCCTCAACTGTCAGCGGTAGAGTGCCAAGCAGAGAATCATATTTCAGCAGGTGCGCCAGGGTTTTGCTGTCGGTCAGGTCGTTAATCGCCACGATGTCGACCTGTGGATCTTTCAGAGCCGCCCGGAAAACGTTGCGCCCAATACGGCCAAAGCCGTTAATGCCGATCTTTAACATAGTTGCCTCCTGATGTGCCGTTTCTGTCATCAGGGTAGGCGTCGGTCGGTTTGGCGTAAATGACAAAAAAGGATCACTTTACGCCAATTTGCGGCAGTGGAAGCGTTGGCGATATTCGCCGGGGGTGAGGTGTAGCTGTTTTTCAAAGATGCGGCGTAGATTGATGCTGCTGCCGAAACCGGTAATTTGCGCGATGCGCTCCAGGGTTTCGGTAGTCTGCTCCAGCCGGTCACGAGCCGCAGCCAGACGCGCTTCCGCCACGTAGCGGGCAGGGGAGACGCCAGCTTCCCGTGTGAATACGCGGGTAAAGTTGCGCGGGCTCATGGCCACGCGCTGGGCCAGATTTTCGACTGACAGATCGTCTGCGAGATTGGCCAGGATCCAGTTTTGCAGTTCGCCTACCGGGCCCTCATGCTCGGCCTGATCCAGCTTGTAGCGGCTGAACTGCAACTGCCCGCCTGGGCGGCGCAGGTACATCACCATATCCTGGGCTACGTCCCGGGCGAGGGTAAACCCGTAATCCTCTTCCACCAATGCCAGGGTTAAATCGAACCCGGAGCTGACGCCGCCGGACGTCCACATTGGGCCATCCTGTACATACAGCGGGCCGCCTTCCACCTTCACATGCGGATAAGTGGCCTGCATGGTTTCCAGCAGACGCCAGTGGGTGGTGGCTCGGCGGCCATCCAGCAAACCAGCCTGGGCCAGCAGCATCGCGCCGCCGCAAATCGACGCCACGCGCCGGGCATGGGGCGCAGCCATACGCACCCAACTTGCCACCGCGTCGCGCTCGTCCAGATGGGTGCCGCGTCCGGTGATCATAATGGTGTCGCGGGCTTCAAACGGGTCCAGCTCGGTGAGGCGGTGGTCCGCCAGCAGGTTTAGCCCCGACTGGCCGTGGATCACCTGGTGCGGTTGGGTGGTGGCAATAGTGATGCGGTAACGCGGCGTGCCGGAAGGGTTAGGGTGCAGCCGATTGGCCTGCATCAGAATGTCGGCGATACCGGCGGCTTCAAACAACATGCCGCCATCAGGAACGATAATCAGGATAGTTTTCATGGCTTGAAATGTAATGTTTTTACAAAATAAGTCAAATGGTGTTGCCGCTTGCTGTCGCTATCCAAACTGATACCAGGTTAGCGCGGCTCGCCAGTCGCGACCAATTAACTGAATTTCATTGACGGAGAGTGGAGGCGCCTTAACAGAAACTGCTTTTAAAGCCCGACATAGATTTGCCGGCTGGCGGCGTTCCAGGACAATTCGCGGCGCAACACGTATTGCTGCGTAAAAATTCACCAGTACAATAGACAAAACCCTTCGATAACGGATACCAATGATCCTGATTAAAATGCTTACTCTCAGCCTGCTTTGCATCATCCTGATCTCGCTGGTTGCCAGCGTGGGGCAGGCGATGTATCACCACGATCCTCAGGCGCAGCGAGGGTGGTGGGCCGCCCGCAGTGATTCCGCCGGCATGGCGCCCGACCCGCGTAAAAACGCCGGGCTGGCGGTGGTGCAAGTCTACGCCGCACCGACCTGGGGCTGGAAAGGTGTGGTAGCGGTGCATCCATGGATCATTTTTAAACGCGCGGGAGAAACGCAATACAACCGCTACGAGGTAATAAGTTGGGGCTCGGGTGAGAAAGTGCGCCGCAACCGCAACTCGCCGGACGGCTACTGGTACGGGTCAAAACCCCGACTGCTGGTGGAGCATCGCGGGGCGGCGGCCGAGGCCATGATCCCGCAAATCGAAGCGGCGATTGCCTCCTATCCCTGGCCGGACAGCTATCGCGTCTGGCCTGGACCGAACAGCAATACTTTTATCGCTCATATAGGGCGCGAAGTGCCGACGCTGAAGCTGGATATGCCTGCCAACGCGGTTGGCAAAGATTTCCGCTCGCTGCGCCATGTGGTGGGCTTGCCGCCGTCAGGGCGCGGGGTGCAGGTATCGGTGCTGGGTGTCGCGGGGGTGACGCTGGGGGCAGAAGAGGGATTTGAGGTGAACGTTCTGGGGCTGAATGTGGGCCTGGACGTGTCGCCGCTGAAATTACGGCTACCCTTTATCGGCGGCGTGGGACGGGATAATTTGCAAAGCAGAGAGAAGGGGACGAGGGTTAGGGCATATGTGCCTTCGATTCCCTCTCGCTAAATGAGAGGGAATTTTTTAAAGCTTTCTATATTTACCATCAGCATCAATTTTATAATGTTCTGTATCTGTAAAAAAAGTTAATCCACTTTGTTTACCGTTTATAACGGTCAGAAAGGGATGTTTTTCAATACAATGGTTTTTAACTTTCATATCAGCGAAACAGAGGTGATCGTAGCCATCATCTTCAACATAACCACTGCCGAAATCCCAGATTTTAATGAAAAAATATCCATCATCTTTTTCTGGTTTGGGAATATTATATTTTGCTTTAAGTAAATCTTTATTTTTCAACCACCATGTAATTTTACCAGAATCAGTTAGTGGAAAATTTTTCACCAAAATATCTGTATAAGAACCATCCTGATGAATAGCGACAATATTCACAGGTTGCAAATCTTTGTACTTGATATAGCAAAAGATAGCTACTGCCAGACTCAGCAAAAACAGGTTTACTATTTTATATCTCAATTTTTACGTGCTCCCGTAATATTTACTGTGACTTCCATGTTGGTCATAAAAGGTTTAAAGCCTAATTGATTGTATCGCTGTAGTACAAAACTTATGCTCGGCATTTAAATATCATGGTTAAAACAAGACAGGTATCCTGCTTATTTTATTATATATTTAGACTGTTTTATAATAAAAACTTGCGGGCTAAAATCTGGAAGTGCAACCTCAGCATAACGTTCGAAAATGAATGGCTGGATTTAGGGCCTAACAAAAATACAGAGTAGATATGTAAACGCTTATTGTTTCATCTATTTACAGCACTGCTGCTGCATTGGTAAGCGAGCAAAGTATTTTCTTAATTAGGCCTGCCGCGATGGGAGCAAAACACTTGAGCGCCGTGAAATTCGCAAAACTCTACGGCGCGTTTGAAATGTTGAACAATGGCGAGGAGGTCGTACATCGTTTCGGGAAAAAATAGCGTGCCTGACTGAAATAACGCCGCTAACAGGCGTTACTCGTTGCCCCATTGGTTGAGAAAATTCGCGATCTCATCAATACGACCTTGATTAATCCCGGCCTCAACAGCCATCTCCTGCTGGGCCTCTTCGCTGATTTCTTCGTTATTCATCAGCCGGGTGATCAGCAGTTGGAAATAGTGCGCGAGGGCGTCGCGTTCGGTTTCGGTGACAGGGATTTCTGTTTCTGTCGCGTACTCGTCTGCGATGTCATAAAACTTAAGTGGGATGGATGACGTCATAGTGGGTTCCTTTAAAATGAATGCACAGGCTGGAGCATAGCATTTTTGTGCAAATCTGAGGTGAGCGGATTTTTCAACTTAGCGCTCACTGTTCACAACGCGTGCCTGCTAAAATCCACGGTAACTCTCTTTTTATCACAGGTTAAATCGACAATGGCTCTGATCCCCAAAAACTACGCGCGGCTGGAAAGCGGCTACCGTGAGAAAGCGTTAAAAATCTATCCCTGGGTATGCGGACGTTGCTCGCGAGAATTTGTTTACTCGAATCTTCGCGAATTAACCGTCCATCATATCGATCACGACCACACCAATAACCCGGAAGATGGCAGCAACTGGGAGTTGTTGTGCCTGTTTTGCCATGACCACGAACACTCGAAATACACCGAAGCTGACCAGTACGGCACTACCGTGGTGGCGGGGGAGGACGCGCAAAAAGACGTGGGAGCAGCCACCTATAATCCGTTCGCCGATTTAAAGGCGATGCTCAATAAAAAATAACGGATAAAAACTACGCCGAAGCGTAATGCCGATTGGTTAAGGATCGGTTGTCCGCTCCGGCAGTTATGCAAAAGTCCGTAATCTCGCAGGGATTACGGATTCTTTTATGTTACTCAGCCAGGTACTTGATACCGGCACGGCCAGCCTGCGCAAGCGCCGTCTCTCGATAGAAATGATGGTCTGTGTCGTGACCGGCATGGCGCTGTTCCGCTCCCATTCCATGAACCAGCTTGTGTCACATCTGGATATTCTGCTGCCAGGGATAAGGCTGTATGTTGCCGGCAGCGCGGTGGTAAGGTCCGCTATGAGCGAGAAGCGGACACTGCCTGACTATGAGGCATAACGCCTCATAGGTGTAGGAGCGCAATAAATCCAGCTACGGAGATAACTTTTACAGTCTTGAGTAATTACTATAACGTTAATTTAAGAATTATAAATAAGTATCTATATTGTCATTGAACGCCTTTAAAAATGATCGCTTTTTGACAGGCAATTCATTGGCAAAGTAATAATAATTATTAGTCGACAAAGTGCCTTTTGATGATCAAGGTTTTATCGCGCTAATTTCTATAGGTAGTGTGCTATTTATTTACGCCGGAAAAGCACCATACCCGCGTGATGAAGTTCGTCATTACTGACAAAAGTCCCATCAGCTGTAAAACCGGTATCGTCCTGATAGTAGATCCTGTTTTCACGAATGTCGTAGTCGCCCTGATAAGCATGAGGTTTTGTACCTCGAGCTTCATCGTAACGCCCATTAGGTAATAGCTCATGGCGAATGAATCCATCTTTGGTAATCCAGAGGCCTGTATAAGTATGCTGTTCTTTCATATGTTTCCTGATGTCATGTATGTGTGTTAGAGATAAGCTATTGTATTTGCATGTGGAATCACGACTCATTTTGAGTAATGCCGGTCAAGAGAAATTACCGGCGCATATGAATGTTATTTGTTATTAACAGGGGTTAACTCTGCTGTCATATAAACCCTGTTTTTAAAAGAGGCTGCAAGGATTTTATATGATTTCCCCTCTTTAGATGCCTGTGTGGAAATTTTTTCCTCAGCACCCTCAATGGTTGAATCTACTGCCGTAATAACCTGGGCCATAGTGCTGAAAGATAATAAGGACAGAATTGTTGCTGCAGTCAAGCGATGGATATTATCCATGGTAATTTTCCTATTAATGATAAGAGATGATTTTTAAAAGAGGGAATAATATATTTAAATTTATTCCCTGTGCCAGTTTGGCTTCTGTAATTAATAAAGCTTTACTGTCAGTTAAGAATGACGTAATGAATTAACAATTGTCATGCAAGTTATCATTTCATCAGCAGTTCTTATTCCAGAGGCATTAAATAAATAATGATTGCAGAGATTTACTTCATCCCGCTGTCATACGCTTCAGTTTGCGGATGCTGTCGGTCTGATGGTTATTTCTGTTGTATCAACACTTTCCGGAGCCTCAATGACATGTCGTACGGCGCGGGCAATATCCGCTGGTTTAAGTGCAACAGAACGGTATGCATCCATCACCGCCATTGTTTCCGCATGAGTGATGGTTGAGGCAAGTTCACTTTCCACAACGCCGGGATTAACGCAGGTCACACGGATTTTCGAGCTTTCCTGACGTAAACCATCTGAAATAGCCCGTACTGCGAACTTAGAGGCGCAATATACGGCGGCTGTTGGCACAACAGAAAGGGCACCGATAGAACCAAGGTTAATTATCTGGCCAGAACCCTGAGCTTCCATCACTGGAAGCACAGCCCCAATTCCCCACAGCACGCCCTTGATGTTAACGTCAATCGTACGTTCCCATTCATCCTGTTTGCCGGCCGCAAGCGGTGAAAGTGGCATGATGCCCGCATTGTTAATCAGAACGTCAACACGCCCCCAGTTATCAAGCGCTGACTGCACGAAATGAGCCATGGACAGTCTGTTTGTGACATCCAGCTCACGCGCTTCAGCCATACCGCCGGCGCTGCGGATTTCTGCTGCAATGGCTTCGATACGATCCAGTCTGCGCGCCCCTAATAGCACTCTCGCACCTGCCTTTCCAAGCTCTCTGGCAATGCCTTCCCCAATGCCACTTGACGCGCCGGTAATTAATATAACTTTACCCATGATGTGCTCCTTCAGTTGAGTTCAGAGAGATGATAGACCTTTATGATTAGTTCCAGTATCCTGCTTTTACTGGACTCAGTGGTTAGCAGAATTAAACAATGAAAATTGATCTCAATCTTTTACCTGTTTTTATCGCGGTTGCTGAAGAGCGTAATTTCACCATAGCCGCAGCCCGGCTGGGGGTTACGCGCTCGGCGGTTAGTCAGGGAATACGGCGGCTTGAGGATACTTTCGGCACAATGCTGGTAATGCGGACAACACGTTCAGTAAACCTGACTGAAGCGGGAGAACGACTGCGTACATCCCTGTCATTATCTTTATCCAGCATTGAAGCTGCGTTCGAAGATATTGCATCTGACAGCACGCCACGTGGACTTCTGAGGATCGCGGTGACCTCCATAGCTGAAGAGTTTCTTTCAGGTCCGCTGATCGCCTCGTTTGCGGCTGCTAATCCAGCCGTGAAGATCGATATTGTCGTGACAGATGAGGAATTTGATATTGTGGCCGCTGGTTATGATGCTGGCGTAAGGCTCGGAGATGTGATCGAGAAGGATATGATTGCCGTCCCGCTTACAGAAAAGCAACGTGAAATGGTGGTTGCGTCCCCATCTTATCTCACTGCTAGTAGAGCCCCTCTTCATCCGCGTGAGCTTGTACATCATCAGTGTATCGGCTGGCGTCCTTCCCCGGATGTTGCTCCTTATCGCTGGGAATTTGAGGAGAACGGGAGAGCTTTCGACGTGGCGGTAGAACCGCGAATAACAACTAATGACCTGCGTCTCATGCTGAGGCTGGCTCTTGCCGGTGGAGGTATAACATTTGCCCCTCAGGAAACATTCAGGCCGTATATTGAAAATGGTCAACTTGTTTCAATGCTTGATGATTTTCTTCCCCATTTTCCTGGCTTTTATCTGTATTTTCCTCAACGCCGGAATATAGCGCCAAAACTACGCGCCCTAATCGAACATGTCAGGCAATGGCGGCAACCGTATGCTTAATGGTAAGCGCTAAATACTTTGTAACGTAAACCAGTTTTCTGAGGACTGACTCATTTAGTTATATGTTATGTCCGCTTCTGGCACAAAGCGGACCTTGAACAATGAGTTCTGTCCCCATGGTTCACTGAGTACAATAGGTTTTAATTAAATTCTGCTACCCATCTGCCTACTTTATCAACCCATTCCTGCATCATCATTTTACGTTCATCAGGATAGCTCACATGCCAATATATGCAGCGAACATTGTGGATATCAGTACTGCAAGTTGAGCTTCAATATCATCAGGTCGATAGTCCATCTCGTTTACACGGGTACTCCTTGTGGTTCGGATTACAGGCGGGCTTTAAGTACCCCTCCCGCCGATGCTTTTACGTTGTTGACGCAGCAAGTGCGGTGTCATTGGACCTGGCAAATTGTCCTTGCCAGGAAAAGGAGCTGTCGATGACTCTTTTTAGCTGCGCTGAAGCGCGATAAAACGAGTTTGTAAGAAAACAAAAATCCACGCAATTGCGTGGATTTTATGGTTTTTTGCGATCTCCATGAGATTCAGCAAAACCTCATGAGACAACAAAATTTATTTACACGTTGAACAGGAAGTTCATCACATCGCCATCTTTCACGATGTAATCCTTCCCTTCAGCGCGCATTTTGCCCGCTTCTTTAGCGCCTTGCTCACCTTTATAGGCGATGAAATCTTCATACGCGATGGTCTGAGCACGGATAAAGCCTTTCTCGAAGTCGGTGTGGATTTTACCCGCCGCCTGCGGCGCTGTCGCACCCACCGGGATGGTCCATGCGCGTACTTCTTTCACGCCTGCGGTGAAGTAGGTTTGCAGGTTCAGCAGGGCATAACCGGCGCGGATCACGCGGTTCAGACCCGGCTCTTCAATACCCAGTTCAGCCATGAATTCTTCGCGGTCGGCGTCATCCAGCTCGGCAATATCAGATTCCACCGCTGCACATACCGGCACCACAACAGAACCTTCTTTGTCGGCAATTTCACGCACTTTGTCGAGGTACGGGTTGTTCTCGAAACCATCTTCGTTAACGTTAGCGATGTACATGGTCGGCTTCAGGGTCAGGAAGCTCAGGTAGCGGATGGCCGCTTTGTCTTCCGCCGTCAGGTCCAGCGCGCGCAGCATCCCGGCGTTTTCCAGGTGCGGCAGGCATTTTTCCAGCGCCGCCAGTTCTGCTTTAGCGTCTTTGTCGCCGCCTTTGGCTTTCTTCTGGACGCGGTGAATAGCGCGCTCGCAGGTTTCCAGGTCAGACAGCGCCAGCTCGGTATTGATAACATCAATATCTTCCGCCGGATCAACTTTACCCGCTACGTGGATGATATTGTCGTTTTCAAAGCAACGCACGACGTGGCCGATAGCTTCGGTTTCGCGGATGTTGGTCAGGAACTGGTTACCCAGGCCTTCGCCTTTGGATGCGCCTTTCACCAGGCCCGCGATGTCCACGAATTCCATGGTGGTTGGCAGAATGCGCTGGGGCTTAACGATTTCCGCCAGTTTGTCAAGACGCGGATCGGGCATTGGAACCACGCCGGTGTTCGGCTCAATGGTACAGAACGGGAAGTTAGCCGCTTCAATACCGGCTTTGGTCAGCGCATTGAACAGAGTGGATTTTCCGACGTTCGGCAAGCCGACGATACCGCATTTGAATCCCATGGTTTAGATCACCTTAATTGCTTGATTATCATTGAGTTAAAACAGGCTCAACGACTGGAAATAAATAACTTTGCCTATTATACATCGAACGGGCGTTATTCGGGGCGTATTTCACCCCGCCGCCCGATAAAAAGCCGTTTATTGCGCCTTAAAGGCGTGCAAACGGTTGGTGGCTTTGGTCAGGCCTTCTTTTAGCCAAATCTCGGTGCAGCGCGCCGCTTCGTCTATGGCGTCGTCAATTAATTTCTGCTCGGAGACGGGCGGTTTGCCCAGCACAAATCCAACAACTTTGTTTTTATCGCCGGGATGACCGATTCCCACGCGTAAACGGTGAAAATTGGGGTTATTGCCCAACTTACTGATGATGTCTTTCAGGCCGTTATGCCCGCCGTGGCCGCCGCCGAGTTTAAATTTGGCGACGCCGGGCGGCAGGTCGAGTTCGTCATGCGCCACTAAAATCTCATCCGGCGCGATACGGTAAAAGCCCGCCATCGCCGCCACCGCTTTGCCGCTCAGGTTCATAAAGGTGGTCGGGACCAGTAATCGCACATCTTCGCCCGCGAGGGAGACCCGCGAGGTGTAGCCAAAAAATTTGGCTTCTTCTTTCAGCGGCGCGCGCAGGCGCTCCGCCAGTAAATCCACATACCATGCCCCGGCGTTATGGCGGGTCGCCGCATATTCCGCGCCAGGGTTTGCCAGGCCGACAATCAATTTTATCGTCACGTTATTATTCCAGGTTGCCCGTAAATCGCCGGGTAGTTTACTTCGCTCAGGTCACGATGACAAAGCGGCGCGATGATCACCGGTTGATAATGAATAATCACTGCGCTGAACCATTAGAATTTCATTCAGTTCAGCAAGTTATATGTCAAGTTTTGTGAGCTCAGGCGTGTAATTGTGATCCCTGGCGCAACAGAGAAGCATAACTGTTGTCTATACTTTACACACAAGGAATGGGGATATTCCCACACACCCTTTCGTTCCGGAGGTGACATATGAAACGCAAAAACGCTTCGTTACTCGGTAACTTTCTTATGGGGTTTGGCTTAGTTGTCATGGTCGTTGGCGTCGCGTATTCCATCCTCAATCAGCTGCCTCAGCTCAACCTGCCGCAATTTTTCGCCCATGGCGCAGTTTTAAGCATCTTCGTCGGGGCCGTTCTCTGGCTTGCCGGCGCGCGCGTTGGCGGGCATGAACAAGTTTGCGACCGTTACTGGTGGGTACGCCACTTCGATAAGCGTTGCCGCCGCGACGAACATCGCCACAGTTAATACTCTCTCGTTTCAGGACGGCTCCGCATGCGGGGCCGTTTTTTTTTGCTTTTCGCTTGACCCTTACGTAGCGTAAGGCCTCAGCATACGCCATACAGAAACGCGACAGGGGAAATTCTATGTTAATTCAGGTGGGTGAGCTGGCGAAACGCGCCGGGATCACCGTTCGGACATTACATCACTATGAATCGCTGGGATTACTGTTGCCTTCTGCGCGTACCGCCGCAGGCTACCGGCTCTATAACGTGGATGATGTGCGCCGTTTGCACACCATTCAGGCGTTAATCCAAATGGGGCTGAGCCTGAGCGACGTTCGCGACACCCTGGAGAATCATCCGGTTTCGCTTAATGACATCATCGGACGGCAAATCGCCATGCTGGATGAAAAGCTGGCCCGCATCGCCACGCTGCGCGACAGACTGACGGCCTTGCAACATGAGTTACAGAGCGGGCGGCAACCGGATCTCTGCGAATGGCTTATCACGCTGGAGTTAATGACTATGTACGATCGCTGGTTCACAAAAGAAGAGTTAAAAGATTTACCCTTCGCCCAGCAGGACGAGGCGCGGGAACAGGAATGGGCCCAGATGGTGGCGCAGGCGAAAACGTTTATTGATAACAAGACGCCGCCCGCCGATCCGCAGGCCCAGGCGCTGGCCATCCGCTGGATGGAAACCCTGGAACGCGATACCGCAGGCAAGCCGGACTTTCTCACCCGGCTGAATCAAATGCATGCCAGCGAACCGCAACTGGCAAACAAAACCGGCATCACGCCGCAGGTGCTGGATTTCATCACCCACGCCTTCGCCGAAAGTAAACTGGCGATTTACGCCCGCTATTTATCGGCTGAAGAATTCGCGTTTACCCGCGCGCACTATTTTGATCGCATGATGGAGTGGCCGGCGCTGGTGGCGCGACTGCACCAGGCATATCACGACTCTGTTGCGCCGCAGAGCGAACAAGGGCAGGCTCTGGCGCGTCACTGGCTTGAGCTGTTCTCGTCATTTGCCGGCGATAATCCGGCGACTCAGCAAAAATTTCGTGATGCGATGAGTAAAGAGCCGCACTTAGCGAAAGGCACCTGGATGACGCCGCCTGTACTGGGCTGGCTAAGCCAGGCCGTTGGCGCGCTGATGCAGGCGCAGCGGCCTGCATCAGCCTGAATTACAGTTCGGCGAGCGCCGCGTCGCGGTCAGGGAAGAATGCCAGACGCCCAGGGATGGGCTTGACATGAGCGCGGGCCAGGGTGCGCAGCGGCTGGAATTCCAGATGGCAGATGCGCAGCTCGCAGCCTTCCGGCAAACGAGCGATAAAGCGTTGCAGCGCATCCAGGCCGCCTGCGTCCAGCACCGGCACCGCATCCCACTGCATCACGATGATGCGTTTCCCTTCGGCCTGCTGCATCAGCGGGCCAAACACCCCTTCGGCGGCGGCGAAAAACAGCGGGCCGGTAACGCGCACCGCCAGCACATCATCCGGCACCGTTACGTTGAGCGGTGCAAGGCGCGTCATGCGCGCGACCCGGCGCATAAACAGCAGCGAAGCCAGCACGATGCCGACACTGATGGCAATCACCATATCGAACAGCACGGTGAGCGACATGCACAGCAGCATGACCAGAATGTCGTCTTTCGGCGCATGGCGCAGCAGGCTTACCACTTTATGGGCTTCGCTCATGTTCCACGCCACCATCAGCAGCAGCGCCGCCATGGCGGACAGCGGCAGCCACGAGAGCAGGGGAGCCAGCGCCAGCAGCGCCATAATCACCAGCAGGGAATGGATAACCGCCGCGATGGGGGAAGTGGCCCCGGCACGCACGTTAGCGGCGGAACGGGCAATCGCCGCGGTGGCGGTAATGCCGCCAAAGAATGGCGCAATCAGGTTGCCCAGCCCCTGGCCGATCAGCTCGCTGTTTGCGTTATGTTTAGTGCCGGTCATGCCGTCGAGCACCACGGCGCACAGTAACGACTCAATCGCCCCCAGCATGGCCATGGAAAACGCGGCGGGCAGCAGCGCCTGAATTGATGACCAGCTTAGCGTAAAGCCGGAATCGGGAATATTCCACGGCAGCATCAGCTGTGGCAGCAGTTGCGGAATGCCGCTGCCCTGGGTGCCGTCCGCCAGCACGTAATGAAAGCGAGAGCCGATGGTGGCCACGTCGCCGCCCAGCATATTCACGGCAGCCATCACGGCGCATCCCGCCAGCAGCGCAGGCAGATGCGGCGGCAGGCGAATGCCGAAGCGCGGCCAGAACACCAGCACGCCGAGGGTGACAATGCCGATAGCCGCATCGCCCAGGTTCAGGGTCGGCATCGCCATGACCAGCGCGCCGACTTTCTGCAAATAGTGTTCCGGTACGTGCGCCATCTCCAGGCCAAAGAAGTCTTTGATCTGCATGGTGGCGATGGTGATACCGATACCGGAAGTAAAGCCCAGCGTCACGGACAGCGGGATATATTCAATCAATCGGCCAAAGCGCGCCAGGCCGAACAGCACCAGAAACAGCCCGGAAATCAGCGTCGCCATCAGCAGGCCCGCCAGCCCGAACTGCTGGGCCACCGGGTAGAGGATCACCACAAAGGCGGCGGTGGGGCCGGAGACGCTAAAGCGCGAGCCGCCGCTTAAGGCGATGACGATCCCGGCCACGGCGGAGGTGTACAGGCCATACTGGGGCGCGACGCCGCTACCGATAGCCAGCGCCATGGCCAGCGGGATAGCGATAATCCCGACGGTGATCCCGGCAATTAAATCGCGGCTAAAGCGCGACGCGGTGTATTTCTCCCGCCAGCAGGCGTCGATGAGGGCGCGGAATGGCAGGAAATGGGCGATTGAAGATGTTTTCACTGTGTTTCATCCATGAGCGCATCATCTGTCGAGTGTATGTCAGATGAAGGAGGCATTGGTCATACAAATACATCATGCAATAAAAAAAACCCGCCGCAGCGGGTTTCTGAACGCATGTCTATCAATGTTCGAACATTGCAGAAATGGATTCTTCGTTGCTGATACGACGAATCGCTTCTGCCAGCATGCCGGAAAGGGTCAGAGTGCGAACTTTTTCCAGCGCTTTAATTTCCGGTGCCAGCGGAATGGTGTCACATACGATGAACTCGTCGATCACGGAGTTCTTGATGTTTTCCACTGCGTTGCCGGAGAAAATCGGGTGGGTGGCGTAAGCGAAGACGCGTTTCGCGCCGCGCTCTTTCAGCGCTTCCGCCGCTTTGCACAGGGTGCCGCCGGTATCGATCATGTCGTCAACCATCACGCAGTCGCGGTCAGCCACGTCGCCGATGATGTGCATCACCTGGGAGACGTTAGCGCGCGGACGGCGTTTGTCGATGATCGCCATGTCGGTATCGTTGAGCAGTTTAGCGATAGCGCGCGCGCGCACTACGCCGCCGATATCCGGGGAAACCACGATCGGGTTGTCGAGGTTCTTCTGGATCATATCTTCGAGCAGAATCGGGCTACCGAAGACGTTGTCTACCGGCACATCAAAGAAGCCCTGGATCTGTTCTGCGTGCAGGTCCACCGTCAGGACGCGGTCAACGCCGACGCTCGACAGGAAATCAGCAACCACTTTTGCGGTGATCGGCACACGCGCGGAGCGCACACGGCGGTCCTGACGGGCATAGCCAAAGTAGGGGATCACAGCGGTAATACGGCCTGCGGAAGCGCGACGCAGGGCATCTACCATCACAACCAGTTCCATCAGGTTGTCGTTGGTGGGGGCACAGGTGGACTGGATGATGAAAATATCACCACCGCGTACATTTTCATTAATTTGTACGCTGACTTCGCCGTCGCTAAAGCGACCGACAGCAGCGTCGCCGAGGGAAGTGTACAGGCGGTTGGCAATACGTTGTGCTAGTTCCGGGGTGGCGTTACCAGCAAAAAGCTTCATATCAGGCACGAGAAGAACCTCAGGCATGCGTCCAGTGGTGGATGACGGCATCTAAGCGGGTGAAGCTCGCCATCCAGGCGGTGTATTTAAAGAGCATGGCGCAACATCTGGAACAGGGTGACGTTGTCACCATTACTCAGTATGCCCGGAATTTGCGCATGAGGCGTCAAGGGCGGCGTCAAGCGCTTGATGCAGCGGAGAGCGGTTAACTCCCCTGGCGACAAAGCCATGCAGCCATTCCGGGGCTTGCTTAAGCACCTGGCGAGCAGCAGACTCTGTGTCAAATTCAGCAAATACACAGGCCCCTGTGCCAGTCAGGCGCGACGGCGCGTATTCTAACAGCCAGGAAAGCGCGGCATCAACCTTACGAAAACGTTTTCTTGCGATAACCTCGCAATCATTGCTGAATTCACATTTTAGTAACGCTTCCAGCGGTCGTTGCGGGGTGTTTCGCGGCAAATCCGCATCGCCGAAAATCACCGGCGTCGAAATGCTCTCGCCGGGATGTGTCACCAGATACCATTTTTCCTCCGGCTCGACGAAGGTCAGCCGCTCGCCCACGCCCTCGGCGAAAGCCGCACGACCGCGAACGAATACCGGTACATCCGCCCCAAGCTTCACGCCAAGATGCGCCAGTTGCTCATCGCTAAAGCCGGTTTTCCATAAATGATTCAGCGCCACCAGGGTCGTTGCGGCGTTGGACGACCCGCCGCCCAACCCGCCGCCCATCGGCAGGTGTTTATCAATAGCGATATCCGCGCCCAGCGGCCCGGTAAAGCCGTTGTCGCGCGCCTGGGCGGCCAGCATCCGCGCGGCGCGCACGATCAGGTTTTCTTCATCAGCCACGCCGTCCACCGGGGTCAGTAGCCGGATTTGGTCGTCAGCGCGCGCCTCGATATCCAGCGTGTCGCCATAATCCAGAAACTGAAACAGCGTCTGGAGATCGTGATAGCCGTCGGGGCGACGGCCAGTGATATATAAAAACAGGTTCAGTTTTGCAGGAGAGGGCCAGCGACGCATTATTTCACCGTCCAGCTATCCATCTTCAACTTGATGCGCTGATCGCCTTCGCGCAGCTCCATGTTAGAGGGCAGCGCCGGCTGGGTGGTGGTGTCGTAACCGCCATAGGTCACGGTCCAGTTTTTACCGTTCTGGCTGTAGTTCAGCTCGCGCAGGCGATAGTTTTCATCCAGTTTGTAATCGGTGGCGTCTCCCGGAATACCCAGGATCCACTGGCGCAGGCTGTTGAGCGGGATCGGCATCCCGGTCAGTTTGCCGATCATCTCTTCGGCGTCGGTATCGGTGTAACGTTGGCCTTTGTTATCCACCAGTTGCACCACGCCCGGCTGCGCGTTCAGCTCCAGCTCGGTGCTACCCAGCGGATTGGTCAGCAGCAGGCGATAACGATCCTGGCCGGTTTGCTGCCAGAAAAAGCGCGCATACACTTTTTGGCGGTCAGAGAGATACGCGAACGCGCCGCGGGTCTGATACTGGGAAATCTTCGCGACCTGCTGCTGATGCTGCTGCCACTGCGGCGAATCGGGGCTTTTACCCGGGCCTTTCGGGGTTGTCACGGCACAGGCCGTTAAGATCAGGCTTGCCAGCGGTAAAAGACGGACGAGCGGGAACGGGGAGCGAATCATGGTAGCGGCAAATCCTTGAAAGTAGGTTAGCTTGATAACCTTTCATGCTAGCTGTCAGCGAGAAATGCGTCTACGGTCAAGTTATCTTAAATGATCGGTTCGCCGATTGATTCAAAAGAGGTACTTCTCTTTTATTGACCCAGCGTATCCTGTATGATGCGCCATGTTCAACCTTATCAACGCTGGTACTATTCCCGCACACATGACCCTTTTAGCACTCGGCATCAACCATAAAACGGCCCCGATTTCACTGCGAGAACGCGTTACGTTTTCGCCGGAAACGCTCGACCAGGCGCTGGAAAGTCTGCTGGCGCAGCCGATGGTGCAGGGTGGGGTGGTGCTTTCTACATGTAATCGTACCGAACTCTATTTAAGCGTTGAGCAGCAGGATGATCTCCACGAACGGCTGGTGCGCTGGCTGTGCGATTACCACCAGCTCGATGAAGCCGAAGTGCGCAACAGCCTGTACTGGCATCATGACAACGACGCCGTCAGCCATCTGATGCGCGTGGCCAGCGGGCTGGATTCGCTGGTGCTCGGCGAGCCGCAAATTCTCGGTCAGGTGAAAAAAGCCTTTTCGGATTCCCAGCGTGGGCATACCCAGTCCAGCGAACTGGAGCGCATGTTCCAGAAGTCGTTCTCCGTCGCCAAACGGGTGCGTACCGAAACTGAAATCGGCGCCAGCGCGGTATCGGTGGCTTTCGCCGCCTGTACCCTGGCGCGGCAAATCTTTGAATCCCTTTCGAAAGTCACCGTGCTGCTGGTCGGCGCGGGGGAAACCATCGAGCTGGCGGCGCGCCATCTGCGCGAACATAACGTTTCGAAAATGATCATCGCCAACCGTACCCGCGAGCGCGCCCAGCGTCTGGCGGATGAGGTGGGCGCTGATGTGATTGAGCTCAGCGAAATCGACGAACGCCTGAAAGAGGCCGACATTATTATCAGCTCCACCGCCAGCCCGCTGCCGATCATCGGCAAAGGCATGGTGGAGCGCGCGTTAAAAGCCCGCCGCAATCAACCGATGCTGCTGGTGGATATCGCGGTGCCGCGCGACGTAGAGCCGGAAGTGGGCAAACTTGCCAACGCCTATCTCTACAGCGTGGACGACCTGCAATCGATCATTCAGCACAATCTGGCGCAGCGCAAAGCCGCCGCCGTGCAGGCTGAAACCATCGTAGCCCAGGAAGCCAGCGAATTTATGGCCTGGCTGCGCGCCCAGGGCGCCAGTGAGACCATTCGTGAATACCGCAGCCAGGCCGAACAGGTGCGTGACGATCTCACCGCCCGCGCCATTGCTGCGCTGCAACAAGGCGGCGACGCCGAAGCCATCATGCAGGATTTAGCCTGGAAGTTAACTAACCGGCTGATCCATGCGCCAACCAAATCTCTCCAGCAGGCCGCCCGTGACGGCGATGACGATCGCCTGCATATTCTGCGCAACAGCCTTGGGCTGGAGTAGCACAACAATACAGATTATAAGGTGAAACACCGCCTATGAAGCCTTCTATCGTTGCCAAACTAGAAGCCTTGCAGGAGCGCCACGAAGAAGTTCAGGCCCTGCTTGGCGATGCTGCGACTATCGCGGATCAGGATCGCTTTCGCGCGCTCTCCCGTGAATACGCACAGTTGAGCGATGTATCGCGCTGTTTTTTGCTCTGGCAACAGGTTCAGGAAGACATCGAAACGGCGCAGATGCTGTTGGATGATCCGGAAATGCGCGATATGGCGCAGGAAGAGTTAAGCGAAGCGAAACAGAAAAGCGAACAGCTGGAGCAGGAATTACAGGTTCTGCTGCTACCGAAAGACCCGGATGATGAGCGCAACGCGTTTGTCGAAGTCCGCGCCGGAACCGGCGGCGACGAAGCCGGGCTGTTTGCCGGGGATCTGTTCCGCATGTACAGCCGCTACGCCGAATCGCGCCGCTGGCGGGTCGAGATCATGAGCGCCAACGACGGTGAGCACGGCGGTTATAAAGAGGTGATCGCCAAAATCAGTGGCGACGGCGTCTATGGCCGTCTGAAATTTGAATCCGGCGGCCACCGCGTCCAGCGCGTCCCGGCTACCGAATCCCAGGGCCGCATCCACACTTCCGCCTGTACCGTGGCGGTGATGCCGGAACTGCCGGAAGCCGAGCTGCCGGATATCAACCCGGCGGATTTGCGTATCGACACCTTCCGTTCTTCAGGGGCGGGCGGTCAGCACGTTAACACCACCGACTCGGCTATCCGCATCACGCACCTGCCGACCGGCATCGTGGTGGAGTGCCAGGACGAACGTTCCCAGCACAAAAACAAAGCCAAAGCGCTGTCGGTACTGGGCGCGCGCATCCACGCGGCGGAAATGGCCAAACGTCAGCAGGCGGAAGCGTCAACGCGCCGCAACCTGCTGGGCAGCGGCGATCGCAGCGATCGCAACCGCACGTATAACTTCCCGCAGGGCCGCGTCACCGACCACCGCATCAACCTGACGGTGTACCGTCTGGATGAAGTGATGGAAGGCAAACTGGATATGCTGATCGAACCTATCGTTCAGGAATACCAGGCCGATCAGCTCGCCGCACTCTCCGAGCAGGAATAATGGAATTTCAGCACTGGTTACGGCAGGCCGCCGCACGTTTAGTGGATAGCGAATCTCCGCGTCGCGACGCGGAGATCCTGCTGGGCCTGGTAACCGGCAAAGCGCGCACCTATATTCTGGCCTTCGGCGAAACGCCGCTATCCGAGGCGCAACTCGCTGAGCTTGATGCGCTGTTAGCCCGGCGCGCGGCAGGAGAACCGGTGGCGTACCTCACTGGCGTTCGGGAGTTCTGGTCGCTGCCGCTACTGGTTTCTCCGGCCACGCTGATCCCGCGCCCGGATACCGAGTGCGTAGTGGAACAATCCCTGGCCCGCTTGCCCGCTGAACCTTGCCGCATTCTCGATTTAGGCACCGGCACCGGCGCGATTGCGCTGGCGCTGGCTTCTGAGCGCCCGGACTGCCAGGTCGTTGCGGTGGATATCGTGCCGGACGCGGTGGCTCTGGCGCAGCGTAACGCCGCGCGCCTCAACATCGCCAATATCGACATCCGGCAAAGCGACTGGTTTAGCGCCGTTCAGGGCCAACGCTTTCAGCTTATTGTCAGCAATCCCCCGTATATCGACAGCGAAGATGAGCACCTCCGGCAGGGCGATGTGCGCTTTGAGCCGCTGTCCGCGCTGGTGGCGCCCGATGCGGGGCTTGCCGATATCGACCATTTAATTCGTGAAGCGCGCGGGTTTCTGGAACCCGGCGGTTGGCTGGTGCTGGAGCACGGCTGGCAGCAGGGCGAAGCGGTGCGCGCCTTGTTTCATCAGGCAGGATTTTTGGCAGTAGAAACCCATCTGGATTATGGCGGCAATGAACGCCTGACCACAGGACAAATAACCTCACAGGAGTAAGTCATGGCCACTTATTTTGCGCTTAAGCACGTGCATATTCTCACCGCATTCCTTTCCGTGAGTCTGTTTATTCTGCGCTACTGGTGGCAATATCGCGGTTCAGCCATGTCGACCAAACGCTGGGTGCGGATTGTCCCGCACGTGAACGATACGCTGCTGCTGGCGACGGGCGTGGCGCTGGTGATGATCACCCATTTCTACCCCTTCACCCCACAAGCCGCATGGCTGACTGAGAAGCTTTTTGGCGTTATCATCTACATCGTTTTAGGTTTTATCGCGCTGGGCAAACGCCCGCGTAGCCAGCAGGTACGCTGGATAGCCTTTCTGCTGGGCCTGGTGGTCATTTATATAGTGATTAAGCTGGCCACCACCAAGATACCGTTATTGGGGTTTGTATGAAGTCGTTAGCCGATTTCGAGTTTAATAAAGCGCCGTTATGTGACGGCATGATTTTGATTTCCCAGCTGATCCGCGAGGACTTCCCGACGCAGGACGTCTACGATCGGCTGCAGTCGCTGGTGGCGCTCGCACGTGAAGAGATCAGCGGCGGGCTACATCAGGATATCCAGCTGGAGAAACTGCTGGCGCTGTTTTACGGCGAGTGGGGCTTCCAGGATTCCCGGGGCATCTACAAGCTGTCCGATGCGCTGTGGCTGGATAAAGTGCTGGAAAACCGCCAGGGCAGCGCCGTCGCGCTGGGGGCGATTCTGCTGTGGGTGGCCGAACAGCTGGATATTCCGCTGATGCCGGTGATTTTCCCGACCCAGCTGATCCTGCGCGCCGACTGGATGGATGGCGAAATGTGGTTGATTAACCCGTTTAACGGCGAAACGCTTGACGAACATACCCTGGAGGTATGGCTCAAAGGCAACATCAGCCCGGTGGCGGAGCTGTATGTGGACGACCTTGAGGAGTCCGAAAACGCTGAAGTGATCCGCAAACTGCTCGACACCCTGAAATCGGCGCTGATGGAAGAGCGGCAGATGCTGTTGGCGCTGCGCACCAGTGAAGCGCTGTTGCAGTTCAACCCGGAAGATCCGTATGAAATTCGCGATCGCGGGCTGATCTACGCCCAGCTTGATTGCGACCATGTGGCGTTGACCGACCTGAGCTATTTCGTCGAACAGTGCCCTGAAGACCCGATCAGCGAAATGATCCGGGCGCAAATTAATTCGATTTCTCACAAACAGATTACCCTGCATTAAGAGCAGCACGTTTCTGATTTACACCTGATAAGGCGAACGTATGAAACAAAAAGTGGTGAGTATTGGCGATATCAAGGTAGCGAACGACCTGCCGTTCGTTCTGTTTGGCGGTATGAACGTTCTGGAATCGCGCGACCTGGCGATGCGCATCTGCGAACATTACGTCACCGTCACTGACAAACTGGGTATCCCTTACGTATTCAAAGCTTCCTTTGATAAAGCGAACCGCTCGTCGATTCACTCCTATCGCGGACCGGGCCTTGAAGAAGGGATGAAAATCTTCCAGGAGCTGAAGCAGACTTTTGGCGTGAAAGTGATTACCGACGTTCACGAAGCCTCTCAGGCGCAGCCAGTGGCCGATGTGGTTGACGTGATCCAGTTGCCGGCGTTCCTGGCTCGTCAGACCGATCTGGTGGAAGCGATGGCGAAAACCGGCGCGGTGATCAACGTCAAAAAACCGCAGTTCGTCAGCCCAGGCCAGGTCGGCAACATCGTCGACAAGTTCATTGAAGGCGGCAACGACAAAGTGATCCTGTGCGATCGCGGCAGCAACTTCGGTTACGACAACCTGGTTGTGGATATGCTCGGCTTCAACGTGATGAAGAAAGTCTCTGGCAACTCGCCGGTGATCTTCGACGTGACCCACGCCCTGCAGTGCCGCGACCCGTTCGGCGCGGCGTCTGGCGGCCGTCGCGGCCAGGTGACTGAACTGGCGCGCGCTGGTATCGCAGTCGGCATCGCCGGTCTGTTTATCGAAGCGCATCCGGACCCAGCCAACGCTAAATGCGACGGCCCGTCCGCGCTGCCGCTGGCTAAACTGGAGCCGTTCCTCAAACAGATGAAAGCGATTGACGACCTGGTTAAGAGCTTCGAAGAGCTGGACACGGAAAACTAATTTCCCGTTGTGATAAAAAAATGCCCTGCAATTTGCAGGGCATTTTTGTTTGCCCGATCAGGCGAAGATGGTCATCAGATAGGCGGCGAACAGCGCCAGATGGGCGGTGCCGTTGAGCACATTGGTGCGCCCGGTGGAGAACGAAATCTGGCACAGCACCAGCGAGGCCAGCATCACAATCATCTCCGGCGCGCCGAGGCCGAAAATCAGCTCGTTGCCGGTAAGGATCGCAATCAGCGTGACCGTCGGCACCGTCAGGGAGATGGTCGCCAGCACCGAACCGAAAAACAGATTCATGGCGCGCTGCACCTGATTGTTCATTACCGCTTTAATCGCCCCTAATCCTTCCGGAGAGAGGATCAGCAGCGCCACCAGGAAGCCGGTAAAGGCCACCGGCGCATTCAGCGTGGTCAGTAGCGACTCCAGCGGGCTGGCGTTCATTTTGGTTACCGCAATCACCGCGATCAGATGTATCACCAGCCAGGCCGCATGCCACAGGTTGCTGTGCGCGGACGGTTTGCCGTGATGCGGGTCGTCATCGTCGCCTTCGTCTTCATGCTCGTAGACAAACAGGCTCTGATGGGTTTTGGTCTGGATAATCAAAAACACCCCGTACATGGCGGCGGAAATCAGCGCCACCAGAATCGACTGGCCCACCGTGAAGTTGGCCTCTGGCAGCGCCATCGGGAACACCAGCACAATCACCGCCAGCGGGAACAGGGCGATCAAATACTGTTTAATACCGAACAGATTCACATGCTGGGTGGCAAATTTACGCCCGCCCAGTAACAGCGCAAACCCCACCAGGCCGCCGGTGACGATCATAATGATGGAGTAAAGCGTGTCGCGCATCAGGGTGGGCGCGGCATCGCCGGTCGCCATGAGCGCGGAAATCAGACTGACTTCAAGAATAACTACCGAAAGGCTGAGGATCAGCGAGCCGTAAGGTTCGCCCAGGCGATGTGCCAGCACATCCGCGTGGCGCACCACGCTAAATGCGCTGCTCAGGATCGCAACCAGCGCCAGCGCATTGATGCCGATCACCACTGGCAGCGACTGGCTGGCTCCCCAAAATGCCAGCACCGCCAGTGCTATCACCGGGAAAATGAGAGAGGACTCCTTATGGCGGGTTTTCACCGCCTCATGTACCGTTTTTGTCATTTTATTACTCCAGAGAAGCAGGTGTTATCATTATAGTCATTGTGAGAAAGGTCACTAAAATAGCAAAAAACCACAGGGCAACCGGGAATATTTACGAAGTTTTACGGCCTGTAGCGGTTTTTAACCTCAGAAGGCAATAAGTCACTATCTTGTTTAGAATTCATTTAACTAACAATCAATTAATAAGAAGGTTCTGACACTTATCCTGTTGACTGGCAAACCCCGGCAACCTGTTCCACACTTTGACGTTGTCCCTGAAAAAGAGAGGTTCGTATGCCGTATAAATCACGTAGCGACTTACCCGAAAACGTCACCAACGTCCTGCCCGCCCACGCTCAGGATATCTATAAAGAAGCGTTTAACAGCGCCTGGGATCAGTATAAAGATGCGGATGACCGGCGCGGCGACGCCAGCCGTGAAGAGACCGCGCACCGCGTGGCCTGGGCTGCGGTAAAACATGATTACCAAAAAGGCGACGATGAAAAGTGGCATAAGAAAAAATAAACCCACCCCTAATCGCTTGATAATCCAGGGCGTTGCAGCGTCAGCGCCCTGCAAAACCGCCTTTAAATCTCCGAATTTGTGCCAAATCAATTTTTCAACTCTTGCCAGCGTTGGGTTAATTGCCTATCGTCTGCTGATAATTGCTTTCGAAATGAACAGCAGACAGGGTAAGCGGTAATCAGGGAAGAGTGGCAGTGGCGGAGGTATAAAGTGTTAACACGTGATTTCTTAATGAAAGCGGATTGTAAGACGGCTTTTGGAGCCATTGAGGAATCGTTATTGTGGTCTTCTGAGCAGCGCGCGGCATCCCTTGCGGCAACGCTGGCCTGTCGGCCTGACGAAGGCCCGGTGTGGATTTTTGGTTACGGTTCGCTGATGTGGAACCCGGCGCTGGAGTATGAAGAGTCCGCCACCGGTACGCTGCCGGGCTGGCACCGGGCGTTTTGCCTGCGCTTAACCGCGGGCCGCGGCACCGCCTGCCAGCCGGGCCGGATGCTGGCGCTGAAAGAGGGCGGCCGCACCACCGGCGTGGCGTATCGTCTGCCGGAAGCGACGCTGGATCAGGAGCTGGAGCTGTTGTGGAAGCGCGAAATGATCACCGGCTGCTATCTGCCCACCTGGTGCAAGCTTGAGCTGGACGATGGCCGCACCGTCAACGCGCTGGTGTTTATTATGGACCCGCGCCACTCGCTGTACGAATCCGACACCCGCGCCGCGATTATCGCGCCGCTGATCGCCGCCGCCAGCGGCCCGCTTGGCACCAACGCCCAGTATCTGTTTTCTCTGGAGCAGGAACTTAACAAATTGGGAATGCGCGATCCGACGTTAGATGAACTGATTAGTGCGGTTCGCGCATTGCAGGCGCCCCAGTCCGACGCGAACTGGCAGCTGGGGTTTGCCTGAACTCAGGCGGGGACGTAGCTGATGGAGTGCTCCAGCGACTGGCTGTGACTGTCGATCAGCACGTTCCAGGTACCGCTGTAGGGAACGGTGAGATAAGCGTGCTTGCGGTTTTGCACGCTGAGAATATCCGCCGTACTGCTGGCAGCGCCTTTCGCGCTCATCAAATGAATGTGACAAGAATCGGAACAGCGCACCACCACCGTATCCCCGCCAAACAACGTCAGACTCGTTTTTACCATCGCCATCTCTTTACCCTCTGCCATGAAAAAGACTACCCAGTACGTGACTCTGTTCACAAATCACGCTTATGCATAACACCAAAGAGGGAGGGCGCAGATGCTGACTTTGATCAACGAATTTCGTAATCATTAAACTTTAGTTATAAATGCCCGCAATTCATTGCCTGGCGAAAGGTTTGCGCCTGAAAAGTAAACAACCGGAGCGGGAAATTCTGGAAACTGCCGTAGCGGGGAGCATACGGCAGAGCAGCCATCAGAAGGTCAGGACTTTGTCCGCTGCCAGCGTCCACTGCGCCAGCTCCACCAGCGTGCCGATCTCGACGCCGTCAATCAGCGGCAGCCCGGTCACGCCGCGTCCGTCGGTGCAGGTTTTACACAGCTTCACCGGCACGTTCTGGGCGGTAAGGATCTCCAGCATCTGCTGGATGTTATAGCCTTCCGCCGGTTTCTGGCCGCGAATACCCGCCGTCACCGCGTCAGACATCAAAAACAGTTTCAGGCTGATGTCGTCCTGCTGTTCGCGCAGGGCGATAGCCAGACGCAGGCTGTTAAACAGCGACTCGCTGCCGTAGGCCGCGCCGTTGGCGATAATCACGATTTTTTGCACGTTAACTCCTTTGCCGTTTGGGCATGGTTATTGCTTTGTTAAAGGCTACGTAGAGTAAAGCGGTAATGACTTCGGGAGTATGACATGAATCAACAGGCGCCACGCCCGCAATCCGCGCTGGAATGGTTTCACTATACCCGTCGCCAGCAACAGCAGCAGTT
Source organism: Atlantibacter sp. RC6 (assembly GCF_014193285.1). Lineage (GTDB taxonomy): Bacteria > Pseudomonadota > Gammaproteobacteria > Enterobacterales > Enterobacteriaceae > Atlantibacter. The sequence continues at coordinate 131,108 of NZ_JACHZE010000008.1, read as the reverse complement.
ACAGCATCTCGCCCGGCTGGGTGAATTCGCCACGCGGATAAGCCAACTGGTGCATGCGCTTCAGCGCGAGCGCGGCGCGTCTAACGTCTGGCTCTGTTCCAGGGGCGCGCTGTTTGGTCCGCAGTTGCAGCACAGTGCGCAGCGGGTGGATGAGGCGCTGGCCGCTTTCCAGCAGTGGCTAATGGAACACCACGCCATGATGAACGGCAACGCGGCGGCGAAGCTGGCCTGCGCGCTCTGGTTTCTGGAAGGATTAAGCGCGTTGCGCGAAGAGATCCACGCCGCGCGCATCCCCCCCGAGCAGGCCATGGAGCGCTTTAACCGCACCGTGCAACCGCTGATGGAGATTATCCCGCAAGCCAACGAGGCGATAAGCGATCCGCAGGTCGCCCAGGCGCTGACCGCGTTGTACAGCCTGATGCAGGGCAAAGAGTGGGTCGGGCAGGAGCGGGCGGTGGGGGCGATTGGCTTTACCCGTGGCGAATTCGACGCCGCGCTGCGCCAGATGCTGGTGGACCGCATCGACGCGCAGCAACACAGCTTTTCCACTTTCCTGTCACTGGCGGAACCGGCTCAGGCAGCGCTATTCCGCGAGACCGCCGAGGCGACCCGGGATATCGAACAGATGCGTCGCGAAGCCTGCACCCGCATTCCGGCTAACCCGCAGTCGGCGGCACGCTGGTTTGATATCCAGACCCAGCGCCTCGACGCGCTGCGGCTGATTGAAACCAGGCTTATCGACAGGCTGTGCGCCGTCGGGCAACTTTCGTTACAACATACTGTGCAGGACGCGCAAACCGGTGAAACGGCGTTTGCCGCATGGGTGGTGCAGCAGAGCAGCGTCATCGCCGCGCCGGTGGAGCGTCATTTGCTTCCGCTGGTGCGCCAGCAGGCGCGTGAACTGGAAAAACTCAGCCGTGAGCTGACCTCGCTTCAGGAAACGCTTGAAGAGCGCAAAACCATCGACAAAGCCAAAAGCCTGCTGATGAACCATCAGGGCATCAGCGAAGAACTGGCCTGGCAGCAACTGCGTAAACTCGCCATGAACCAGAACCAGCGGATGGTGGATATCGCCCGTTCACTGCTGCTCAGCGCGTCGCTGTGGTCAGTCACTCCAAAGAGTTAGCTGCACACCTGCAGGGCAGACCGTGTCAACTTATGGTGCGCTGGCTTACAAAAAACCGCTGAAACCGCGGCTTTCACGGCCTGAAAATCTGGCACAGCAATTGCAAATATTTTACTGACCACAACACAAACGCAGAGAAGCCAACGGCGGCTTCCCGGCGATGAGGATAAAGGCGTCCCGCAATGTTCACGCATTGTTGGACGCCTTTTTTATTGGAGCAGCCATGAGCGAAACACAACGAGGGCTTTCCCGCCGCCGCTTTATCCAGGCGGGAGCCGCACTGGGCAGCGTTTTAATGATGCCGGGGCTGGCAAGCAGCGTCTGGGCAGCAGGCTCTGACCAGCCGGAGCGCCAGCAGGTTAACGTCGGGTTTATCCCGCTGACCGACTGCGCGCCGCTGGTCATGGCATCGGTAAAAGGCTTCGATGCCCGCTATGGCATCAAACTCAACCTCAGTAAAGAGGCGAGCTGGGCGGCGGTGCGCGACAAGCTGGTCTACGGCGAACTGGACGCGGCCCACATTCTGTACGGCATGGTGTACGGGCTGGAGCTGGGCATCGCCGGGAAAAAGCAGGCCATGGCGAGCCTGATGACCCTCAACAACAACGGCCAGGCGATCACGCTCTCCACCGATCTGCTGGATAAAGGCGTGCGCGCGTTGAGCGATCTGCCGGGCTACCTGCGCCAGTCCGCGCCGGGCAGTTACACCTTCGCCCATACCTTCCCGACCGGCACCCACGCCATGTGGCTCTATTACTGGCTGGCATCCGAAGGCATCAACCCCTTTACCGACGTGCGCACCGTGGTGGTGCCGCCGCCGCAGATGGTAATGAACATGCGTATCGGCAACATGGTGGGATTTTGTGTCGGCGAACCCTGGAACGCCCGGGCGATCAACGACCGCATCGGCTTTACCGCCGCCACCACCCAGGATATCTGGCCGGATCACCCGGAAAAAGTGCTTGGCTGCCGTCACGACTGGGTGGAGCAACATCCCAATACCGCCCGGGCGCTGGTGTCGGCGGTCCTCGACGCGGCGCGCTGGATCGACGCCAGCGACGACAACCGCCGGGAAACCGCCCGGGTGCTGGCGAAACGCGCGTATCTGAATACCAAAGAGCAGTACCTCACGGGCCGGATGCTCGGCGACTACGACAACGGCGCGGGCCGCCGCTGGCAGGACCGCCACGCAATGCAGTTCTTCCGCGATGGCGAAGTGAGCTATCCGTGGCTGTCCGACGGCATCTGGTTCCTGACTCAGTTCCGCCGCTGGGGATTACTGAAACAGGAGCCGGATTATCAGGCCATCGCCCAACGTATCAACCGCACCGATATCTACCAGCAGGCCGCGACTGCCACGGGCGTCAGCCTGCCGAATGAAGTCATGCGCAGTAGCCGTCTGCTCGACGGCAAAATCTGGAACGGCGCGGACCCGGCGTCTTACGCCGCCAGCTTCGACATTTCGCATCAGGGGAGCAAAGCATGAAACAGCAAACGGTGACTAAAAGTGACGTTGTCACGTCAGAAGTGATTGGCGCGGAGGTGATCGCGCTGCCGCCGGTGCAGGTGCGCAAACGCCATCCGGCGCTGCGCGTCGTCGCCAACAATCTGGTGCAGCGCCTGCTGCCGGGGCTGCTGGGTTTAGGGCTGGCGCTGGTGGCCTGGCAACTGGTGTCCATCAACAGCAAAGGCTTTCCCGGCCCGCTCAGCACCCTGGATTCTGCGCTGACCCTGTTCGCCGACCCGTTCTACCGTGAAGGGCCCAACGATCAGGGCATCGGCTGGAACGTGCTGGCGTCATTACAGCGCGTCGGCATCGGCTTCGGGCTGGCGGCGCTGGTGGGCATTCCGCTCGGTTTTTTGATTGGTCGCTTCGTGTTCTTCGCCCGGATGTTCGGCCCGCTGATTGCGCTGCTGCGCCCGGTCAGCCCGCTGGCCTGGCTGCCCATCGGCTTGCTGCTGTTCCAGCGCGCCGAACCGGCATCCAGTTGGACCATTTTTATCTGCTCGATCTGGCCGATGGTGATCAACACCGCCGACGGGGTGCGCCGCATCCCGGATGACTACCTCAACGTGGCGCGAGTGCTGCAACTCTCCGAATGGACGGTGATGCGCCGCATTCTGTTCCCGGCGGTGCTGCCCGCTATTTTAACCGGCGTGCGGTTGTCCATCGGCATCGCCTGGCTGGTGATTGTCGCCGCCGAAATGCTGACCGGCGGCCTGGGCATCGGCTTCTGGATCTGGAATGAGTGGAACAACCTTAACGTCGAAAACATCATTATCGCCATCGTCATTATCGGCGTGGTGGGGCTGATGCTGGAGCAGGCGCTGCTGTTGCTGGCGCGTCGTTTTAGCTGGCAGGAAAAATAAGGAGCGCACCATGAAACCGATTATTCAGGTCCAGAACGTCAGCCAGCGTTTCGCCACCCAGGGCGGCGATTTCCTGGCGCTGCAAAACGTCACCTTTGATATCGCGGCCGGGGAAACCCTCGGGCTGATCGGCCACTCCGGTTGCGGGAAATCCACGCTGCTGAATCTGATTGCCGGCATCACGCTGCCGAGCGAAGGCGGGCTGCTGTGCGATAACCGTGAAATCGCCGGGCCCGGCCCGGAGCGGGCGGTGGTGTTCCAGAACCACTCCCTGCTGCCGTGGCTGACCTGCTACCAGAACGTGGCGCTGGCGGTAGACCATATCTTTGCCCGCGCCATGAACCGCGCCGAGCGCGATGAGTGGATCATGCACAACCTCGAACAGGTACAGATGGGACACGCCCGGGACAAACGTCCCGGCGAGATCTCCGGCGGCATGAAGCAGCGCATCGGCATCGCCCGGGCGCTGGCGATGAAGCCGAAAGTGCTGCTGATGGATGAGCCGTTCGGCGCGCTCGACGCGTTAACCCGCGCTCATCTCCAGGATGCGGTGATGCGCATCCAGCAGGCGTTGAATACCACCATCGTACTGATCACTCACGACGTCGACGAAGCGGTATTGCTGTGCGATCGGGTAATGATGATGACCAACGGTCCGGCGGCGACGATAGGGGAAATCCTTGATGTGACGTTGTCACGACCGCGCAACCGGGTGCAACTGGCGGACGATGCGCACTATCACCATCTGCGCCAGCAAATCCTCCATTTCCTGTATGAAAAGCAGCCCAAAGCGGCGTGAGGAGTGCCCGATGACGACGCATCTGGTGATTATCGGCAACGGCATGGCGGCAGTTCGGCTGGTGGAGCAACTGCTGCAACTGGCCCCAACGCGCTATGCCATTACGCTTATCGGCGAGGAGCCGGGCGTGGCCTATAACCGCATCCTGCTGTCGCCGGTGCTCGGCGGGGAAAAAAGCGCCGCCGATACCACGCTGCACCCGCTGGCGTGGTATCAGGCTCACGGCGTCAGCGTGCTGAGCAATGAAAAAGTGTTGGCGGTGGATGTTGAGCAACGCACCGTCACCACCCCGCGCCAGCAATTGCACTGGGATGAGCTGGTGTTCGCCACCGGCTCTGTGCCGTTTATCCCGCCGATTAACGGTCATCAGCAACCGCACGTTCACGCGTTTCGCACCCAGGGCGATGTGGAGGCGATTTTGCGCCATAACGGCCCGGCGGTGGTGCTCGGCGGCGGGCTGCTGGGTGTGGAAGCCGCTGCGGCGCTGGCACAGCGCGGCATCCCGGTGACGCTGGTGCATCTGGCCGCGCGGCTGATGGAGCAGCAACTGGACCCACAGGCGGCGCGCCTGCTGGCGGACCGGCTGGAGGCGCGCGGCATCCGCTGTGTGCTGGGCCAGACGCTGACCGATATCGGCGAGCAGCATGTCACACTGAGCAACGGCGATGCGCTCCCGGCTTCACGCGTGATTATCGCCACTGGCGTAAAGCCGAATAGCCAACTTGCCAGCGCGGCGGGCGTGCCGTGCAACCGGGGAATTCTGGTGGATGGGCAACTGCGAACCGCGCTGCCGGGCATCAGCGCCATCGGCGAATGCTGTGAATTCAACGGGGCGCTGTGGGGATTAGTGGCCCCTTGTCTGGCCCAGGCGGACGTGCTGGCGGCCCGGCTCGCGGGCCAGCCGCAGGACGATTTTCACTACCAGCCGCGCGGCACGCGCTTAAAAGTCACCGGCATCGATCTGTTCAGCGCCGGGGATATCAATCCCACAGCCTCGTGCCAGATCCTCACCAGTTTTGACCCGCTGAGCGGCCACTACCGTCGGCTGCTGCTGCGCGACGGCAAACTCTCCGCGCTGCTCATGATGGGCGATACCGACGCCGCGCCGCGTCTGATGAACCAGTTCCAGCAGCCCGTAGCGCCCCACGCCGGGCTGCTTTTCGATATTGATCAACCGCAGCCGCTGGCTGCAGGAAGCGATGAAATGAGCAAAGCAACGTTAGTGGTCATCGGCCACGGTATGGTCGGCCACCATTTCCTGGAACAGTGCGTCAACGCCGGGCTGCATCAGCAGTACCACATCATTGTGTTTGGCGAGGAGCGCCACGCCGCCTATGACCGGGTGCATCTGTCGGAGTATTTCGCCGGACGCAGCGCCGAATCGCTTTCCATGGTGGCAGACGAGTTCTTTGCCGCCAGCGGCATCGAATTGCGCACCGGCTGCAAAATTGTCGATATCGACCGCGAGCGCCAGGTGGTGCGCGATGCCGAAGGCCGCGAAACCTGCTGGGATCGGCTGGTATTGGCTACCGGCTCCTGGCCGTTTGTGCCGCCGGTACCGGGCCATCAGCTGCCGGGCTGTTTTGTTTACCGCACCCTGGATGACCTGGACGCCATCCGCGAGCGGGCGAAAACCGCTACGCGCGGCGTGGTGATCGGCGGCGGGCTGCTGGGCCTTGAAGCCGCCAACGCCCTGAAACAGCTCGGGCTGGAGACGCACGTGGTGGAGTTCGCGCCGAATCTGATGGCGGTGCAGCTCGACGCACCCGGCGCGGCGATGCTGCGCGAGAAAATCAGCGCCCTCGGCGTCAGCGTACATACCAGTAAATCCACCCAAACGATCTGCGCCACGGAAACTGGCCTGGCGCTGCATTTTGCCGATGAGCAGAGCCTGGAAACCGATCTGGTGGTGTTTTCCGCCGGCATCCGCCCACAAGATGCCCTGGCGCGCCAGGCGGGGCTGGAACTGGGGGAACGCGGCGGCATTGTGATTGATGACCGCTGCCTGACCAGCGATCCGCGCATCAGCGCCATCGGTGAATGCGCGCTGTGGCAGGGCAAAATCTTCGGGCTGGTTGCTCCAGGCTATCAGATGGCGCGAGTCGCGGCGGCGTATCTGAATGGCGAAAGCGCACAATTTAGCGGCGCGGATATGAGCACCAAACTCAAGCTGCTCGGCGTGGAAGTGGCCTCGTTCGGCGATGCCCACGGCGCGACGCCGGGGGCGCAGAGCTATCAGTGGACCAACGGCCCGGCGCAGACCTATAAGAAAATTGTCGTCAGCGCGGATAACAAACGCCTGCTCGGCGGCGTGCTGGTGGGCGACAGCAGCGACTACGCCACGCTATTGCAAATGATGCTTAACGGCATGGCGCTGCCCGCCCAGCCGGAAACCCTGATCCTGCCCGCCAGTTCACCGGGCGCCGTGAAGGGGCTCGGGGTGGCGGCACTGCCCGACAGCGCGCAAATCTGCTCCTGCCATAACGTCAGCAAAGCCCAGATTTGCCAGGCGGTCAGCGATGGCGCCACCAGCCTCGACGCCCTGAAAACCTGCACCAAAGCCGCCACCGGCTGCGGCGGCTGTAGCGCGCTGGTCAAGCAGGTACTGGATTATCAGCTGGAACAGCAGGGCGTGGAGGTCAAAAAAGATATCTGCGAACACTTCGCGTACTCGCGCCAGGAGATCTATCACCTGGTGCGCGTTAACCATATCCGCAGCTTTAACCAGCTGCTTAGCCGCTACGGGCGCGGTCACGGCTGTGAAATCTGCAAACCGCTGGTGGGGTCGGTGCTGGCGTCGTGCTGGAATGAATATCTGCTCAAGCCCGGTCATTTGCCGTTACAGGACACCAACGACCGCTATTTCGCCAATATCCAGAAAGACGGCACCTATTCGATTGTGCCGCGTATGCCCGCCGGAGAAGTGACGCCGGATGGGCTGATCGCCATCGGCCAGATCGCCAAACGCTATAACCTGTACAGCAAGGTCACCGGCGGCCAGCGTATCGACCTGTTTGGCGCGCGGCTGGAGCAGTTGCCGCCGATCTGGCGCGAGCTGGTGGAGGCGGGGTTTGAAACCGGCCACGCCTACGGTAAATCCCTGCGCACCGTGAAATCCTGCGTTGGCTCCACCTGGTGCCGTTACGGCGTGCAGGACTCCACCGGGCTGGCGGTCGAGCTGGAGCACCGTTACAAGGGACTGCGCGCGCCGCACAAAATCAAGATGGCGGTCTCCGGCTGCACCCGGGAATGCGCCGAAGCCCAGGGCAAAGACGTGGGCGTGATCGCCACTGAAAAAGGCTGGAACCTGTACCTGTGCGGCAACGGCGGGATGAAACCGCGCCACGCCGATCTGTTCGCCAGCGATCTGGATACCGCCACACTGCTGCGCACCGTGGATCGTTTTCTGATGTTCTATATCCGCACCGCCGACCGGCTCCAGCGCACCAGCACGTGGATGGACAATCTGGAGGGAGGGCTGGACTACCTTCAGGAGGTGATACTGCACGACAGCCTCGGCATTTGCGACGAGCTGGAGCGCGAAATGGCCCAGGTGATTGAGAGCTACCAGTGCGAATGGCAAACCACGCTCAACAGCCCGGACCGACTGGCGCTGTTTAAAAGCTTCGTTAACAGCGATACCCCGGACGAAGCGGTACAGCGCCAGATCCTGCGCGATCAGCCGCAGCTGGTGAGTGTGGCGCAACACCCCCAGGATGCGCCAACGTCGCGTCTGTGGCAGGAAGTGTGCCGCCTCGATGAGATCCCGGCGGAAGCGGGCATTGGCGCGCGGCTGGGCAACATGCAAATCGCGCTGTTCCGCTTTAATGACGCGGTGTACGCGCTGGATAACCGCGAGCCGAACAGCGACGCCAACGTGTTATCACGCGGATTGCTGGGCGATGTGGCCGGGGAGCCGGTGGTGATTTCACCGCTCTACAAACAGAAAATTCGCCTGCGCGACGGCTGCTTCCAGGGCAGTAGCCAGCAGGCGGTACGCGCCTGGCCGGTGAAAATCGAGGCCGATAAAGTGTGGGTCAGCAGCCAGGCGCTGATCCTGCGCGCGGAGGCGTCATGACCGTGAAAACCACCTGCCCATACTGCGGGGTTGGCTGCGGCGTGGTGGTGACTCAAAACCCGAACGGCAGCGTCAGCGTAGCGGGGGATCCGGAGCATCCGGCAAACCTTGGGCGACTGTGCGTAAAAGGCGCGGCGCTGGGTGAAACCCTGGATTTAGCCGGGCGGCTGCTGGAGCCGGAAGTCGGCGGGCAAACCGCCTCCTGGGATCAGGCGCTGGATGCCGCCGCCGGACAGCTGGCGGAAATTATTCACCAGCATGGCCCGCAGGCGGTGGCGTTCTACGCCTCGGGCCAACTGCTGACTGAGGATTATTACGCTGCCAACAAGCTGATGAAGGGCTTTATCGGCAGCGCCAATATCGATACCAACTCCCGGCTGTGCATGTCGTCGGCGGTAGTGGGCTACAAGCGCGCGTTCGGCGCGGATGCGGTGCCGGGCAATTACCAGGATATTGAAACCAGCGATCTGGTGGTACTGGTGGGATCAAACGCCGCCTGGGCGCATCCGGTGCTGTATCAGCGGCTGGCGGCGGCAAAAGCGCGGCGTCCTGCCATGAAAGTGGTGGTGATCGACCCGCGCAGAACCGCTACCTGCGATATCGCCGACCTGCATCTGGCGCTGAAGCCTGGCACCGACGCCGGACTGTTCAACGGGCTGCTGAATCTGCTGGCGGGGCAGATCCCGGCGGATACTTTCGACGGGCAACAGTCGGCGCTGGACGCGGCGGCAGCGTGGACGCTGGAACAAAGCGCGGCGTTTTGCTCGCTGCCGCGTGATGACCTGGCGCGCTTTTACGACTGGTTTATCAGCGCCGATCGCGCCGTGACGCTGTACACCATGGGTATCAACCAGTCATCCAGCGGCAGCGACAAGTGTAATGCGATCATTAACGTCCACCTGGCGAGCGGGAAATTTGGCCGTGAAGGCTGCGGCCCGTTTTCGCTGACCGGGCAGCCAAATGCCATGGGCGGGCGCGAAGTGGGCGGGCTGGCTAATCAACTGGCCTGCCATATGGGGTTTAACCCGCAGGATATCGCCCGGCTGGGGCGCTTCTGGGGCAGCGAGCGTATCGCCGAAACGCCGGGCCTGATGGCGGTGGAGCTGTTTGAGGCGATTTATCGCGGCGAGGTGAAAGCGGTGTGGATTATGGGCACTAACCCGGCGGTGTCGCTGCCCGACAGTGACCGGGTGCGCGAGGCGCTGCGCCGCTGCCCGCTGGTGATCGTCTCTGAAGTCTCCACGCACAGCGATACCCTGGCGTTTGCCGATATCCGTTTTCCGGCTCAGGCGTGGGGCGAGAAAAACGGCACCGTCACCAACTCGGAGCGGCGGATCTCGCGCCAGCGGGCGTTTTTGCCCGCGCCGGGCAATACCCGCCCGGACTGGTGGATGGTCGCCCGGGTGGCGCAGCGCCTCGGGTTTAGCGAGGCGTTTAGCTGGCAGCATCCGGCAGAGATCTTTAGCGAACACGCCAGACTCTCGGGATATGAAAATAACGGCAGCCGGGCCTTTGATATTAGCGCCCTGGCGTCGCTGACTGTCGAACAGTGGGACAATTTAGCGCCCATCCAGTGGCCGGTAACCGCCGCCGCGCCACACGGCACCGCGCGATTACTGGAAACGGGGCAGGGCTGGCATCCTGCGGGGCGATTACAGCTTGTTGCGGTGAATCCGCAAAATGCCCAAGCGCAAACCAGCGTTCACTATCCGCTGCTGCTCAATACCGGGCGGATCCGCGACCAGTGGCACACCATGACCCGCACCGGCGTAGTACCGCGCCTGATGCAGCATCAGCCGTTGCCATGGGTGCTGATCCATCCTGATGACGCGGCGCCACTGAATATTAGCGAGCAGACGCTGGTGCGGCTCTCCTCGCCGCGCAGCTGGGCGCTGGGCTATGCCCGCATCACCGCCGAACAGCGCCCCGGCGAGCTGTTTATGCCGATGCACTGGAACAATCATTTCGCCAGCCAGAGCCGGGTCAACGCGCTGGTGGCGTCAGTGGTGGATCCTCACTCGGGGCAGCCGGAAAGCAAGCAGACGGCGGTGCGTGTTCAACGGGTAAATGCGCCGTGGCAGGGCTCGTTATTTAGCCGATGCGCGCTGGAGATACCGGGTTCGATGATGTGGTGGCGGCAGGCCGCGGGCTGGAAACTGGCGGCAAACACCCGGGACATCGGCTGGATTGAAAGCCTGGCCGGGCGCCAGGGCTGGCAGTTGCAGTATGCGCAGGGCGATACGTTCATTCATCTGCTGGCCTGGCAGGGCGCGACGCTCCAGCTGGCGCTGTATCTTAGTCGGCATGAAATCGCGCTGGATGAGCAAACCATTGTCGCCAGCTTTGACGCGCCGATCATCGATCCGGCGCGCCGTCATCAACTGCTGGCGGGCGGTGGCGCGCAGCAAACGCCGCGCGGGCGCACGGTATGCAGCTGTATGGGCGTGAGCGAAACCGCGATTTGCGCGGCTATCGCGGCGGGATGCGCCACGCCTGCCGCGCTCGGCAAGCAGTTAGGCTGCGGCACCCAGTGCGGTTCCTGCGTGCCGGAACTGCGGGCGCTGATCGCGTCATCACTGACCAAAGCGGCCCACTAATCCGGTGGCGGCCAGCGCATGGCCTTTCAGCGCGGCCAGCAGTTCGTCTTTGGTCATACCCGCTTTGAGATTCGGATCAAGATCGGTGGCGATCAAGGTAAAGGTGTAGTGGTGCGCCCCGGTGCCGGGCGGCGGGCAGGGGCCGTACCAGGTGGTGGTGCCGGGGCTGTTTTTCCCGCCGGTAAAGCCTTCCTCTTTTACCAGCGCATTGGCGGCAAAGCCGGTAGTGGAAGAGGGAATGTTATAGGCCACCAGATGAGTAACGCCCAGGCCTTTTGCGCCCTCGGGGTCATGCATTATCAGCGCATAGCTTTTGGTGTCGGTGGGCGCATGGCTCCAGACCAGCGCCGGAGAGGCGTTTTCACCGGTGCAGTTGGGGTTGTCTTTGGCGTTGCCGGCGAATTTTTTTTGCATCAGCGCGTTATCGGCGAAATCCGGCGACTGGAGGATAAACAGACTGTCGGCATAAGCGACGGGCATTGCTAACCCTGACAGCAAACAGAATGCTGAAAACAGTGACTTTTTCATCGGGGGATCTCACACGGGAAGATGCATTAAGCGTAGCGCAGGCGCGGGGAAAGCGTTTGAGGAAAATCTGGAAATGACCCCCGCTGCGCCCAAAAATGCCAGGGTTAACCGATTGGTGGTTCAGCCAGGCGCAAAGCCTGGCTATCATTACCCGATGGCGTTGTATAAATCACTCTTCACCCCTCTGCTTTTCAGCTTCCTGGTTACCGGAGGCGCGCAGGCCGTTCAGGGCCGCTATACCCAGCAAGCCGCTAATCCGTTCGATAATAATCAGGATAATCTGCCGGATCTCGGCATGACGCCCACCGGCAACAGCAGCGAGAAACATCTCGCCGAGCTGGCGAAATCCTTCGGCGAGGCCAGCCAGACTGATAACGGGCTGGGGATCAGCGAACAGGCGCGCGCTTACGCCTTTGACCAGTTCCGGGAAGCCATTAGCGAACGGGTGGCGCGCGAGGCGCAATCGCTGCTTTCGCCGTGGGGGCAGGCGGAAGTGGATTTACAGGTCAACGACCAGGGGGAGTTCACCGGCACGCGCGGTTCGCTGTTTACGCCGCTTATCGACCGCGACGCCGGGCTGACCTGGAGCCAGCTGGGATTAACGCAACAGAGCGAAGGGCTCACCGGCAATGCGGGCCTTGGCCAGCGCTGGCGCACCGGCGACTGGTTACTGGGTTATAACACCTTCTACGACACCCGCTTTGACGACCATTTACAGCGCGCCAGTTTAGGCGCGGAAGCCTGGGGCGAGAATCTGCGCTTTTCCGCCAATTACTATCAGCCGCTCGGTAGCTGGCGCGACAGCAGCGCGGTGCAGGCCCAGCGCTTCGCCCAGGGTTACGATCTTACCGCCCAGGCGAGATTGCCGTTTTACCGGCACATCAATACCCGCGTCAGTTTTGAACGCTACTTTGGCGATCGGGTGGATCTGTTTGATAACGGCACCGGCTATCACGATCCGCTGGCGGTGAATGTGGGGGTGAGCTATACGCCGGTGCCGCTGGTGACTATCGACGCCCAGCACAAGCAGGGAGAGAGCGGGGTGAGCCAGAATAACCTTGGCCTGAAACTCAATTACCGCTTCGGGGTGCCGCTCAGCAAACAGTTGTCCGCCAGCGAAGTCGCCAATGCCACCTCGCTGCGCGGCAGCCGCTACGATGGCGCAGTGCGCAATACGCTACCGGTAGTGGAATACCGCCAGCGAAAAACCCTGTCGGTGTATCTGGCGACGCCGCCCTGGACCGTCAGCCCCGGCGAAACCGTGGCGTTAAAACTCCAGGTGCGCAGCGTGCACGGTATCAAACGGCTAACCTGGCAGGGCGACACTCAGGCGCTGAGCCTGACCGCGCCGCCTGATGAAAACAGCATCGACGGCTGGACGATTATAATGCCCGCCTGGAACAGCCAACCCGACGCCGAAAACCGCTGGCAGCTGGCGGTTATGGTGGAGGACAACAAAGGGCAGCGCGTCACCTCGAACCTGATTACTCTGCAACTCTCGCCGCCGGTGGCGCTCAATGACGACAGTCGCGCGTACCCGCTGCTGCCGGACGAGTAATCAGAAAATACGTTCCTGATGCACCCACACCGCCGCTTCGACGCGGGATTTGAGCTTCATTTTCTTCAGCAGGTGCTTCACATGCACTTTCACGGTGCTTTCAGTGATATCGAGCCGGCGGGCGATCATTTTATTCGGCAGGCCCTGGGCGATATGTTTGAGGATATCGCGCTCGCGCGGGGTCAACTGGGTAACGTCGCGATCGGACGTGGCGCGATTGGCGCGTAGGCTGGCGGCCAGCACTGGGGTGAGGGCTTCGCTTAACACCATTTCCCCGGCGGCGGCCTGGTGCAGCGCTTTGAGCAGTTCCTCAGGCTCCATATCTTTGAGCAGATAACCGTCCGCGCCGCGCTTGAGCGCCGTCACCACGTCCTCTTCATGGTTGGAAACGCTAAACACCACCACCCGGCCAGAGAGCGCTTTTTCACGCAGGCGATCGAGGGTTTCCAGACCGTTCATACCGGGCATATTGAGATCGAGCAGAATCAGATCGGGATCGAGAGATTCCGCCATTTCGATACCCTGCTCGCCGCTCCCGGCTTCGCCGACGACGGTGATGTCCGTCGCCATGCTGATCAGCTGTTTTACGCCGGTACGTAGCATCGGATGATCGTCAATTAACAGAATCGTTGCCGGTTCCTGATTACTCATGGACTTCTCCTCGGGCAGATAATTGGGGCGTATCGGGGATAAAGGTCACCACTACTTCGGTGCCTCCGGTTTCCCGCCGCCGGACCTGACAGTCACCGCGCAGGCTTTGGGCGCGGTCACGCATAATAATTAAACCATAGTGGTTAGTACGTTCGGCGTGTTCCGGCACGCCGCAGCCGTTATCGGCAATGACCAGCCTGACCTGATTATCGTTCAGGGTGACGGTAACGCTAATTTCGCTCGCGCCCGCGTGCTTGTGCGCGTTGCTCAAGGCTTCACGGGCGATCTGGACCAGGTGAATGGCCTGATGGGCCGGGACCCGACGCGGCGGTAAATGATAGTTCAGCGCCACCGGGAAGCCCAGCCGGGCGCTGAATTCCTGGCAACTGGCTTCCAGCGCCGGGCGCAGCCCCGGCTCGGTCAGTTGCAGGCGGAAGGTGGTGAGCAGCTCGCGCAATTGCCGCCAGGAGCTGTTCAGCTCGTTGCGGATTTGCGCCAACAGCGACTGGCTCTGCTCCGGCAGGTTGTCGCCCTGCATTTGCAGGCAACTGACCTGCATCTTCATACATGACAGGGACTGGGCGATGGAGTCATGCAGCTCCCGAGCGATGGCGGCGCGCTCTTCCATCACGATCAACTGCTGCTGGCGATCCTGCTGGCGCTCCAGCGCCAGCGATGAGGTGATTTGTTCCACCAGGGTGTCGATAAGGTGCTGCTGGTCCTGATTGAGCGGCGAATTTTCTGGCAGCCGCGCCAACAGCAGGCCGTAGCGGGTCAGGCCATCCGCCAGACGCCATTGCAGGGTGGCGTCGCTGAGCTCGCCTTTGACGCGTTCGCGCGGGCACAAAGTGCAGCCTTTTTCATCGCAGCGTTGGTCCGGCTGCCAGGCAAACTCCTGATAATTGTCGTCATCGCCGGTTTCGTAGATGCGCAGCTCAATATCGCGCAGCGGAGTCAACTGTTGCAGGCGCGCCAGCACCGGGGCTAAGCGTTCGCACAGCGGCAGCGGGCTGTGCATCCGGCGGCCCGCGTTCCATAAGAAGGTGAGGATCTGATTTTTGTACTCCAGCCCGGCGGTTTTCTCTTTGACCCGCGCTTCCAGCCCGGCGTAGCTTTCCGCCAGTTCGTCACTCATGCTGTTCAGCGCGCGGCCGAGGGTCGCCATTTCATCGCGACCGCTCGCCGCCACACGATGGGAAAAGTTGCGCTGGCCGATTGCCGTCGCCATCACCATCAGCTGCCGCCACGGGCGCAGTAGCCGCTTGCGCAGCCAGATCACCGCCAGCAGCAGCAGCAGGGTGGTGAGGATCGCCATGGTCCAGTGCACCATAATCACCCGGCTGATGCGTTGTTCGGTGGTGCGGTCAAATCCGCTGACCAGCGCGTCTATCTGGCTGACGAACTGCGCCACGGCGGGTTTCACCTCGTCGCTGGTACTGGCATCCAGCAGTGCCGGCGCCAGCTGGTCGCGCCAGTAGCCGTGCAGGGCGTCGAGGCGTTGAACTTCACCGTCGCGCTGGGCGATCTGGCGCAGCTCCGGGTCCCAGGCGGTCTGCTCCATTTCCCGCATCAGGGCGTTGTCATCGCTGTTCAGCGGCACCGCGGCCAGCAGGCGATAGCTCTGCATACGCAGCGAGCCGGCCTTGTTGATGGCATGCGCGCTGCCCTGGATCCCCTGAATCAGCCAGGCCGATACCGCCATGCCCGCTAATCCCAACAGGGCAAGCATCAATACCACCAGCGCAAGCTGGTTGGCGAGGGTAAGCGGGGCGCACAGGCGTTTTATCATGGCGTTCAGTTTCCTGACGGGTCGCACAAACAGAGGCAAGGTAAGTAAGCCGTTATTCTCAAACATAGTATGGAGTATACCCATACCAATAAGGGGGTACTCCTTTATTGCCGGTGGGTAGGGCTTTCGAAAGCCGGACCGATTTACCCGGCGCACTGGAGTGAAAAACCACAGTTTTTTTAGTCATCCCTGCTACTCCCTAAGGATAACAGGGGATTTTGACGCGCCAAACCGTCCGCTTATCCATTGATTTACATCAACTTACGCGTAACGCGAACGCCTAAGGTGGCGACAGTTATTTCACGTTTCTGAGGTTTCTATGAGCCAATCCTCCGTTCCGGCTTCGACATCAGGTCCGCTAATTACCGACTGGCGTCCTGAAGATGCCGCCTTCTGGCAACAGCATGGCCAGCATATCGCGCGTCGTAATTTGTGGATTTCTGTTCCCTGCCTGCTGCTGGCGTTTTGCGTCTGGATGATTTTTAGCGCTGTGGCGGTCAATCTGAACAAAGTGGGTTTTAATTTCTCGACCGATCAGCTGTTTATGCTGACCGCACTGCCGTCGGTTTCCGGGGCGCTGCTGCGGGTGCCTTACGCGTTTATGGTGCCGCTGTTCGGCGGACGGCGCTGGACCGCGCTCAGCACTGGTATTCTGATTATCCCCTGTCTGTGGTTAGGGTTTGCGGTGCAGGACAGCGCCACGCCGTTCAGCACGTTTATCATTATTTCTCTGCTGTGCGGTTTCGCCGGCGCTAACTTTGCCTCCAGTATGGCGAACATCAGCTTTTTCTTTCCCAAGCAGAAGCAGGGCGGCGCGCTGGGCATTAACGGCGGTTTTGGCAACCTTGGCGTCAGCGTGATGCAGTTGCTGGCCCCGCTGGCGATTTCGCTGTCGATTTTTGCCTTTTTTGGCGGCAGTGGTGTGGTTCAGCCGGACGGCTCGACGTTGTATCTGGAAAACGCCGCCTGGATTTGGGTGCCGCTGCTGGCGATTTTCACGATTGCCGCCTGGTTTGGCATGAACGATCTGGCCACGTCGAAAGCGTCGCTGCGCGCCCAGTTGCCGGTGCTCAAGCGCGCGCACCTGTGGATCATGAGCTTCCTGTATCTGGCCACTTTCGGCTCGTTTATCGGTTTCTCCGCCGGGTTTGCGATGCTGACTAAAACCCAGTTCCCGCAGGTGAATATTCTGCACTTCGCCTTCTTTGGGCCGCTGATTGGCGCGCTGGCGCGTTCGGCGGGCGGGGCGCTGTCCGATAAGCTCGGCGGTATTCGGGTGACGCTGGTGAATTTTATCCTGATGGCGATCTTCAGCGCCCTGCTGTTTACCACTTTGCCGACGGCGGGTCAGGGCGGTAGCTTTATCGCCTTCTTCGCCATTTTCCTGATGCTGTTTTTAACCGCCGGTCTGGGCAGTGGCTCCACTTTCCAGATGATTTCGGTGATTTTCCGCAAGCTGACCATGGACCGCGTGAAAGCGGCGGGCGGCAGCGAAGAGCAGGCGATGCGCGAATCGGCGACCGACACAGCGGCGGCGCTGGGCTTTATCTCAGCGATTGGCGCGATTGGCGGGTTCTTTATCCCGAAAGCGTTCGGCACCTCGCTGGAGCTGACCGGCTCCCCGGCGGAAGCCATGAAAGTGTTTCTGGTGTTTTATATTGTTTGTGTGGTGGTGACGTGGCTGGTGTATGGCCGAAAAGCTGCCTGAAAATAGCGGGTTAAATGGTTGTGTTATCCTTTGCGCGGCTTGGTCCGCGCTTTTTTTTGTGCCGCTGGGGGCGGGGGGATTGTTCTGTTCGTGGAAATTGTTCTGTTAGGTGGAATTGTTCCGTTCGCCTGGGCTCTCGAGTCAGTCTCTGGCGCCAGTGTACGCGAACGTGCCAGGGGGGCTCGCCGCCGCCCCCCTGGCGACCCCGGCTCCCCCGAGCGAAATCGCCGCTTCGCGGTGCCCTCAGCTTATCGCGTCCGGCTTCGGGTCGGGCGCGATGCTACATCCTGTAGCTCGCACCCTCTGGCGGCATCCATGCCGCCAGCCCCGGCCTCCCGCGAACGCTTCGGCGATTTCGATGGGGAGTGAAAACCCCCGCGATACGTTCAGGTTTTCATTGCAACCAATGTGTTGCTAACAGTTTTTAAAATAAAACTCGCAGCGACAAAGGCTGCTCAGTAAAAAATAAAAAACTTAAAGTTAGGGGTGTTGAGTCCGGCATCAAAATCGCCGAGGCGCAATTGACGAGCCAGGTCAGCCCCGCAGGGATGCGGGGCTGAGGTCGGGAAAGGCAGGATGCCGTATCCCGACCGACCTGAAGCGAGGAGATGGAGCCGAGGGAACCGCGCAGCGGCGATTTTGCTGGCCGGGAGCGGGGATTGCAAAGGGGGATGCGGAATCCCCCTTTGCCCGTTCGCGTGCAACGGAGTCACGTTGAACCACAAACGCCTGGCGAACGGAACCATTCCACCGGACAAAGCGAACGGAACAATTCCACTGAACACCCCGAACGGAACCCTTCCACCGGACAAAGCGAACGGAACCCTTCCCCACCTTTGAACCCCGTCACATTAAAATCCCTTTAGTTTCACTCCCCCTTTCCTCTACCCCCAAATACCCCATTACGCTGAATCATCCCCCCTAAAAACCCCCCTTAACCAAAAATACCCAACATTTACAGCAAGTTAAAAAACAAACTCCCCTGCCACTTTGGTGGTATCCCCATAGTTTTGACATTTTTCAAAGGGTTACGGGGTTGATCGGAGTCAATTCCGCGCGAAAACCGGGGAGTAACCTTGCCGTAAATTCTTGCAATGTCGATTTAGCAGAAGAGCCTACAGGCTCCTTACAGGAGAACCCCCCGATGAGCAAATTTCTGGATCGGTTTCGCTACTTCAAGCAGAAGGGCGACACCTTTGCCGATGGGCACGGACAGATTCTGGATACCAACCGGGACTGGGAAGACGGTTACCGCCAGCGCTGGCAGCATGACAAAGTCGTACGCTCCACGCACGGCGTAAACTGCACCGGCTCATGTAGCTGGAAGATTTACGTCAAAAACGGTCTGGTGACCTGGGAAACCCAACAGACCGACTACCCGCGCACCCGTCCCGATATGCCGAATCATGAACCGCGCGGCTGCCCTCGCGGCGCGAGTTACTCCTGGTATCTGTACAGCGCTAACCGCCTGAAATACCCGATGATGCGTAAGCGCCTGATGAAACTGTGGCGCGAAGCCAAAGCGCAACACAGCGATCCGGTGGAAGCCTGGGCATCGATCATGTCCGACAGCGACAAAGCCAAAAGCTACAAGCAGGCGCGTGGTCGCGGTGGGTTTGTGCGCTCTTCCTGGCAGGAAGTGAATGAGCTGATTGCCGCCTCCAACGTCTGGACCGCCAAAATCTATGGCCCGGACCGTATCGCAGGCTTCTCGCCAATTCCGGCGATGTCGATGGTTTCTTACGCGTCCGGCGCGCGCTACCTGTCGCTGATCGGCGGCACCTGCCTGAGCTTTTACGACTGGTACTGCGACCTGCCGCCTGCGTCGCCGATGACCTGGGGCGAGCAGACCGATGTGCCGGAATCCGCCGACTGGTACAACTCCAGCTACATCATCGCCTGGGGTTCTAACGTCCCGCAGACCCGTACCCCGGATGCCCACTTCTTTACCGAAGTGCGCTACAAAGGCACCAAAACCGTGGCCGTCACGCCGGACTATGCGGAAATCGCCAAGCTGTGCGACCAGTGGTTAGCGCCAAAACAGGGCACCGACAGCGCCATGGCGCTGGCGATGGGCCACGTTATGCTGCGCGAATTCCATCTGGAGCGCCCGAGCCAGTACTTCACCGATTATGTGCGCCGCTACACCGATATGCCGATGCTGGTGATGCTGGAGCAGCGCGACGGGTTCTATGCCGCAGGCCGTATGCTGCGCGCCTCCGACCTGGTGGACGGTCTGGGCCAGCAAAACAACCCGGAATGGAAAACTGTCGCCATTGATAACCAGAACGGCGAGATGATTGCGCCGAACGGCTCAATTGGCTACCGCTGGGGCGAGAAGGGCAAATGGAACCTCGAACAGCGTGATGGCACTAGCGGCGAAGAGTCTGAACTGCGCCTGTCGCTGCTCGGCAGCCATGACGAGATCGCCGACGTTGGCTTCCCGTACTTTGGCGGCGCAGAGAGCGAACACTTTAACAGCGTCCAGCTGGATAATGTGCTGATGCACAAACTGCCGGTAAAACGCGTGCAACTGGCAGACGGCAGCAGCGCGCTGGTGACCACCGTTTACGATTTAACCCTTGCCAACTATGGCCTGGATCGCGGTCTGGGTGATGCCAACTGCGCCAGCAGCTATGACGACGTGAAAGCCTACAGCCCGGCCTGGGCGGAAGCGATCACCGGCGTGTCCCGCAGCCATATCATTCGTATCGCCCGCGAGTTCGCCGATAACGCCGATAAAACCCACGGTCGCTCAATGATCATCGTCGGCGCCGGTCTGAACCACTGGTATCACATGGACATGAACTACCGCGGCCTGATCAATATGCTGATCTTCTGCGGCTGCGTCGGCCAAAGCGGCGGCGGCTGGGCCCACTATGTCGGCCAGGAAAAACTGCGTCCGCAGACCGGCTGGCAGCCGCTGGCGTTTGGCCTCGACTGGCAGCGCCCGGCGCGTCATATGAACAGCACCTCGTTCTTCTACAACCATTCCAGCCAGTGGCGCTATGAAACCCTTGGCGCGCAAGAATTGCTGTCGCCGCTGGCGGATAAATCCCGCTACACCGGCCATCTGCTGGACTTTAACGTGCGCGCCGAGCGTATGGGCTGGCTGCCGTCCGCGCCGCAGTTGGGCACTAACCCGCTACGCATTAAAGCCGCCGCCGACGCCGCAGGCATGAACCCGGTGGATTACACCGTGCAGGCGCTTAAATCCGGCGAAATCCATTTTGCGGCGGAACAGCCGGAAAACGGCAAAAACCACCCGCGCAATCTGTTCGTCTGGCGCTCTAACCTGCTGGGCTCCTCCGGTAAGGGCCATGAGTACATGCTCAAGTATCTGTTGGGCACCGATCACGGCATCCAGGGCGCGGATCTGGGCCAGCAGGGCGGCGTGAAGCCGGAAGAGGTGGAATGGCAGGATAACGGCCTCGACGGCAAACTGGACCTGGTGGTGACGCTGGACTTCCGTCTGTCGAGCACCTGCCTGTACTCCGATATCGTGCTGCCGACCGCCACCTGGTACGAGAAAGACGATATGAATACCTCGGACATGCATCCGTTTATTCATCCGCTTTCCGCCGCCGTGGACCCGGCCTGGGAATCAAAAAGCGACTGGGAAATTTATAAAGCCATCGCGAAGAAATTCTCCGAGCTGTGCGTCGGCCATCTGGGTAAAGAAACCGATGTGGTCACTCTGCCGATCCAACATGACAGCGCCGCCGAACTGGCGCAGCCGCTGGACGTTAAGGACTGGAAAAAAGGCGAGTGCGATCTGATCCCAGGCAAAACCGCGCCGCACATTATGGTGGTGGAGCGTGACTACCCGGCGACGTATGAACGCTTTACCTCTATCGGCCCGCTGATGGAAAAAATCGGCAACGGCGGCAAGGGCATCGCCTGGAATACCCAGAGCGAAATGGATCTGCTGCGTAAGCTGAATTACACCAAAGCGGATGGTCCGGCCAAAGGTCAGCCGATGCTCAATACCGCTATCGACGCGGCGGAGATGATCCTCACCCTGGCCCCGGAAACCAACGGCCATGTGGCGGTGAAAGCCTGGGCGGCGCTCAGCGAATTCACCGGGCGCGATCATACCCATCTGGCGACCAATAAAGAGGAAGAGAAAATTCGCTTCCGCGATATTCAGGCTCAGCCGCGCAAAATCATCTCCAGCCCGACCTGGTCTGGCCTTGAAGATGAGCATGTCTCCTATAACGCCGGTTACACCAACGTTCACGAGCTGATCCCGTGGCGTACCCTGTCGGGCCGCCAGCAGTTGTATCAGGATCACCCGTGGATGCGCGATTTCGGTGAAAGCCTGCTGGTGTACCGTCCGCCGATCGACACCCGTTCGGTGAAAGCGGTGATGGGCAGTAAATCCAACGGCAACCCGGAGAAAGCGCTCAACTTCCTGACGCCGCACCAGAAGTGGGGGATCCACTCCACTTACAGCGACAACCTGCTGATGCTGACCCTGTCGCGCGGCGGCCCGATTGTCTGGATGAGCGAAATCGACGCTAAAGAGCTGGGCATCGCGGATAACGACTGGATCGAAGTGTTTAACGCCAACGGCGCGTTAACCGCCCGCGCGGTGGTGAGCCAGCGCGTCCCGCAAGGGATGACCATGATGTATCACGCCCAGGAGCGCATCGTGAACCTGCCGGGCTCTGAAGTGACCGGGCAGCGCGGCGGTATCCACAACTCCGTAACGCGTATCAGCCCAAAACCGACCCATATGATCGGCGGCTATGCGCAACTGGCTTACGGCTTTAACTACTACGGCACCGTAGGCTCTAACCGCGATGAGTTTGTGGTGGTGCGTAAGATGAAAAATATCGACTGGTTAGATGGCGAAGGGTGTGACCAGGTACAGGAGAGCGTAAAATGAAAATCCGTTCACAAGTCGGCATGGTGCTGAATCTCGACAAATGCATCGGTTGCCACACCTGCTCCGTGACCTGTAAAAACGTGTGGACCAGCCGTGAAGGCATGGAGTATGCCTGGTTCAACAACGTGGAAACCAAACCGGGCGTCGGCTTCCCCAATGACTGGGAAAACCAGCAGAAATGGAAGGGCGGCTGGATCCGTAAAATTAACGGCAAACTGCAACCGCGCATGGGCAACCGTGCCATGCTGCTGGGTAAAATCTTCGCCAACCCGCATCTGCCGGGCATCGATGATTACTACGAGCCGTTTGATTTCGACTATCAGCATCTGCATACCGCCAAAGAAGGCAAACATCAGCCGATCGCTCGCCCGCGCTCGCTGATCACCGGCCAGCGGATGAACAAAATCGAAACCGGCCCGAACTGGGAAGAGATCCTCGGCGGCGAGTTTGAAAAACGCGCCAAAGATAAGAACTTCGAAAACATGCAGAAGGCGATGTATGGCCAGTTCGAAAACACCTTCATGATGTATTTGCCGCGCCTGTGCGAGCACTGCCTGAACCCGGCGTGTGTGGCGACCTGCCCGAGCGGCGCGATTTACAAGCGTGAAGAAGACGGCATCGTGCTGATCGACCAGGACAAGTGCCGCGGCTGGCGGATGTGCATCACTGGCTGCCCGTACAAAAAAATCTATTTCAACTGGAAGAGCGGCAAATCAGAGAAGTGCATTTTCTGCTATCCGCGTATCGAAGCGGGGATGCCGACGGTGTGTTCCGAAACCTGCGTGGGCCGTATCCGCTACCTCGGCGTGCTGCTGTATGACGCAGACGCCATTGAAAACGCGGCCAGCACCGAGCACGAAACCGATCTGTATCAGCGTCAACTGGACGTGTTCCTTGACCCGAACGATCCGCAGGTGATCGAGCAGGCGCTGAAAGACGGCGTACCGCAGAGCGTGATCGACGCGGCGCAGCAGTCTCCGGTATGGAAGATGGCGATGGACTGGAAGCTGGCGCTGCCGCTGCATCCGGAATACCGCACTCTGCCGATGGTCTGGTACGTGCCGCCGTTATCGCCGATCCAGTCCGCCGCCGATGCGGGCGAGCTGCCGCACACCGGTATTTTGCCGGACGTGGAAAGCCTGCGTATCCCGGTTCAGTATCTGGCGAACATCCTGACCGCGGGCGACACCGCGCCGGTGCTGCGCGCCCTGAAACGCATGATGGCGATGCGCCATTACAAGCGTGCGGAAACCGTGGATGGCGTGAACGATACCCGCGCGCTGGAAGAGGTCGGGTTAAGCGAAGCCCAGGCGCAGGAGATGTACCGCTATCTGGCGATCGCCAACTACGAAGACCGCTTTGTGATCCCCACCAGCCACCGCGAGCTGGCGAGCAACGCCTTCCCGGAAAGCAAAGGCTGCGGCTTTAGCTTCGGCGACGGCTGCCACGGTTCGGACAGCAAAGCCAACCTGTTTAACAGCCGTCGTATCGACGCGGTGGATGTAACGGTGAAATCGGAGTCACGCCCATGATGGAACTCAAACTGATTTCCCGGTTGCTGGAGTACCCGGATCACGCGCTGTGGGAGTATCAGCGCGAGATGTTTGATGCCATGACCGAGCTTGAGCATCTCAGCAAAGCGCAGGCCCATGAGCTGGGCCTGTTCCTGCGCGATTTGCTGTCCCAGGATCGTCTGGACGTGCAGTCACGCTACAGCGAGCTGTTCGATCGGGGCCGCGCCACGTCGCTGCTGCTGTTCGAACACGTGCACGGCGAGTCGCGGGATCGCGGCCAGGCGATGGTGGATTTGATGGGCCAGTACCAGCGTGCCGGGCTGTTTATCGACAGCCGCGAGCTGCCGGATCATCTGCCGCTGTATCTGGAGTATCTGGCGCAGTTGCCTGACAGCGAAGCAGTAGGCGGATTGCAGGACGTGGCGCCGATTCTGGCGCTGCTCAGCGCCCGTCTGAAACAGCGCGAAAGCCGTTACGCGGTGCTGTTCGATCTGCTGCTCAGTATCGCCAACAGTCAGGTCGACGCCGAAAAAGTGCAGCGCCAGCTCGCCGACGAAGTGCGTGACGATACGCCTGCGGCGCTGGACGCGGTATGGGAAGAAGAGCAGGTAAAATTCTTCGCCGATCAGGGCTGCGGCGACTCCGCCATCGCCTCCCATCAACGCCGGTTTGCGGGCGCGGTCGCCCCGCAGTATTTGAATATCACCCCAGGAGGACAGCAATAATGGAGTTCCTGAATAGGCTTCTCTTCGATATCTATCCTTATATCGCCGGCACCGTGTTTTTAGTGGGCAGCTGGTTGCGCTACGACTACGGCCAGTACAGCTGGCGCGCAGGCTCCAGCCAGATGCTGGATCGCAAGGGGATGAATCTGGCATCTAACCTGTTCCACTTTGGCATTCTGGGCATTTTCGTCGGCCACTTTTTCGGGATGCTGACGCCGCACTGGATGTACGAGTCGTTCCTGCCAATGGACGTGAAGCAGAAGATGGCGATGATCATGGGCGGCGCAAGCGGCGTGATGACACTGGTGGGCGGGCTGCTGTTGCTTAAGCGCCGCCTGTTTAACCCGCGTATCCGCGCCACTTCCACCACGGCGGACATCCTGATCCTGTCGCTGCTGATGCTGCAATGCGCGCTGGGGCTGTTAACCATTCCGTTCTCGGCGCAGCATATGGACGGCAGCGAGATGCTGAAGCTGGTGGGTTGGGCGCAGTCTGTGGTCACCTTCCACGGCGGCGCGTCTGAACACCTGGATGGCGTGGGTTTTGTGTTCCGCCTGCACCTGGTGCTGGGGATGACGCTGTTTGTGCTGTTCCCGTTCACCCGTCTGGTGCATATCTGGAGCGCGCCGGTGGAATATCTGACGCGTAAATACCAGGTGGTCAGAGCGCGCCGCTAAGCCTTCTTGAAAGCCACACCGTTCACCTACGGAGCAGACGGGGCGACCAGCGGGTTGGGCGTCCCTCCGGGAACCCAATCCCGCTGTTTCCCCTGATAACCTTGGGTGGGCGGTGTTATTTTGCTTCATTATGCGTTGGCAATGTTTGCGCCCGTTTTTCTCCCCACCCCAGATTGTTACCCGCCGCAGCCAGCAGGATCAACGCGCCGCCTGCAAGTTGAATCAGGCTGAGCGTATGGTCGAAAACCAGCTTATCCACCACCACCGCCACCAGCGGATAGATAAACGACAGCGAACCGGTGATCGGCGTCAGCAGTTTCTGGATCGCCGCGTACAGCAACTGGTACATGATGCCGGTATGGACAATCCCCACGGTGAGCAGAATTCCCCACTGGATGGGTTGAAGGTCGAAGGAAATCTGCACCAGCGGCAGCAGCATCAGCGTGCCGACGACCATTTGCACCAGGGCAATTTGCTGCGGCGAAACCTGATGTAACTGGCGGGTAATCAGCGCCGTGAGGGCGTAGAAAAACGCCGCGCCGAGCGCCTGCGCCGCCCCCAACAGCCCGTTGCCCTGATGCGCCGCGCCCAGCTCGCTGGATAACACCAGCACCACGCCGCCAAACGCCAGCACTAACCACGCCCATTTCACGCTGCTGACCCGTTCCCCCAACAGCATACTCATCAACACCAGCATAAAGGGCTGGGTGTTATAGATAACGGTGGACAGGCCAATGGAGAGATGGCGGTAAGAGGCAAACAGCAGCAACCAGTTAATCACTACCGCCACGCCCCCCGCCGCCATCAACAGCAGGGTGAGGCGGCTTAGCCGCGCCAGCGGCTCGCGGCTGAGGCGAATAAACAGTAACAGGGTGACGCCGCCAATCAGGCAGCGGGCAAACACCACCTCCATTACCGGTAATCCTGAAAGCAAAACGAACGCGCCGATAGAGCCGGATATCAGCATCGCCAGGCTCATCTGCCAGACGCCGGATTGAATATTACGCATGGGCTATCTCCTCTGTGATAGCGCTATTGTGTAAAAATCGTGGCGCAGGTTACAGAGCAGAGATAAGGTTGATACAACGATTATCCTTTTATAATTAGGAACTGATCATGGATTACCTTATCGATGATATCGATCGCCAGATTCTGGCCTGCCTGGCGGAAGATGCGCGGTTATCGTTAAAAGTGCTCAGTGGCAAAGTGGGGCTCTCTTCGCCCAGCACGGCTGAACGGTTAAAACGGCTGGAAGAGAAGGGCGTGATTCAGGGCTACGGCGCGCGAATTAATCTGGCCGCGCTGGGCTATTCATTGCAGGCGCTGGTGCGGGTAAAACCGCTGCCGGGAATGCTCCATAAGGTTGAGAAAATGATCCAGGCGTTGCCAGAATGCATCGAGTGCGACAAAGTCACCGGGGAGGACTGCTTTGTGATGCGGCTGGTGGTGCGCTCCATCGACCAACTGGACGTGGTGCTGGATGGCCTGGCGGATTACGCCCAGAGCAACACCTCGATTGTGAAGAGTTCGCCGGTATCGCGACGGTTACCGCCGCTACACTGATGTTTGGTTAAGCAAATCAGGAGAACACACGATGTCAGACCGTCCAGCGATTGCCCTTGTCGGGCCGGGGGCTATCGGTACCACGATTGCCGCAGTGCTTCATGACGTTGAGCGCACACCTGTGCTTTGTGGGCGAACGGCGCATCCGCGGCTGATTCTGCGTCATGATGAGGGGGAAATCGTGGTGCCGGGCCCGGTAATGAACGATCCATCTACCGTCGGTGAACCCTTCGATCTGGTGTTCGTGGCGGTGAAAACCACCCAGATCGCCGACAGCGCCAACTGGCTGGCGGCGCTGTGCGATGAAAATACAGTGGTCTGCGCGCTGCAAAACGGCGTTGAGCAACAAGCCAGGCTGGAACCGTATGTAAACGGCGCAACCGTGCTGCCTTCGGTGGTGTGGTTCCCGGCACAGCGCGAGCCGGACGCCTCGGTCTGGCTGCGGGCGAAACCGCGCCTGACGCTGCCGGATGTGCCGCCCGCGAAACGGGTGGTCGATGCGCTCCACGGCACGCGTTGCGCGGTGGAATTGTCCGGGGATTTTACCTCTATCGCCTGGCGCAAACTGCTGCTTAACGCAGTCGCAGGGCTGATGGTACTGGCAAATCGCCGTGCCGGGATGTTTTCACGCGCCGATATCACTGAGTTGACGCTGGCTTATCTGCACGAATGCCTGGCCGTCGCCCGCGCTAAAGGTGCGGTTTTGAGCGATAGCGTGGCGCAGGAGATCATTGACGGTTTTCATCGTGCCCCGGTGGACCTGGGAACGTCTATTCTCGCCGACCGACAGGCGAATCGCCCGCTGGAATGGGATATCCGTAACGGTGTGATCCAACGGTATGGCGCTGCGTTGGGGATCCCGACACCGATCAGCGATGTGGTGGTTCCGCTACTGGCGGCAGGGAGCGAAGGGCCGGGTTGAAATGGTGGTGGGGGAAGGATGACTCAGCGCTACGCGCTTCGCCTTTCGGGTCGTTGCCTGCGGCAACGCGTTCTCGCTGGCGCTCGAATCGAACCTTAGTCGAAGCTTCTCATCCTTCCCCGTTCGGTGAAGTATGTCGCTTTGTAGGTTTACTGGATTTCAGTGGCGTCTTGAAGATGGTGGTGGGGGAAGGATGACTCAGCGCTACGCGCTTCGCCCTTCGGGTCGTTGCCTGCGGCAACGCGTTCTCGCTGGCGCTCGAATAGAACCTTAGTCGAAGCTTCTCATCCTTCCCCGTTCGGTGAAGTATGTTGCTTTGTAGGCTGACTGGATTTCAGTGGCGTCTTTGAAATGGTGGTGGGGGAAGGATGACTCAGCGCTACGCGCTTCGCCCTTCGGGTCGTTGCCTGCGGCAACGCGTTCTCGCTGGCGCTCGAATCGAACCTTAGTCGAAGCTTCTCATCCTTCCCCGTTCGGTGAAGTATGTTGCTTTTTAGGTTTACTGGATTTCAGTGGCGTCTTGAAGATGGTGGTGGGGGAAGGATTCGAACCTTCGAAGTCGATGACGGCAGATTTACAGTCTGCTCCCTTTGGCCGCTCGGGAACCCCACCAGGGGTAATTCATATTGTAGAGGTACTGCCTGAGATGGTGGTGGGGGAAGGATTCGAACCTTCGAAGTCGATGACGGCAGATTTACAGTCTGCTCCCTTTGGCCGCTCGGGAACCCCACCACGGGGTAATGCGTTGTTAATCACTTCCTGACCGGGAAGCGGGGCGCATCATATCAAATGAAACGCCCCTGTAAAGTATTGCTTTACGGAAAATGTGCCGTTTGCGTACTTTTTACTCTTAACGACGGAAAGCTAATCAAGACGTTAGGGGTTAAAGCAGGATTGTGCGGTTACCGTAAACAAATACGCGCTGCGCCAGCACATGGTACAGCGCGCGGCTGAGTACGTTTTTCTCCACATCGCGACCGGCGCGCATCATATCTTCCGCTGTGTAGCTGTGATCCACGTGAATCACGTCCTGCATAATGATCGGGCCTTCGTCGAGATTGTCATTCACGTAGTGCGCCGTCGCGCCGATGATTTTCACCCCGCGCTCGTAAGCCTGGTGATACGGGCGCGCGCCGATAAACGCCGGCAGGAATGAGTGGTGAATATTGATAATCTGGTTGGGGAATCGCGCCACGAACTCCGGCGTTAATACGCGCATATATTTTGCCAGCACCACGTAATCCGGCTGGTACGACTCAATCGCCTCAGCCATCTTGTTGTCGTGCTCTTCGCGGGTCAGCCCTTCGTGGCTGACCAACTGGAAGGGAATGTCAAAACGCTCCACCAGCGTGCGCAGCGTGTCATGGTTGCCAATCACCGCGGCGATTTCCACATCAAGGCCGCCGTAATTGGCCTTCATCAACAAATCGCCCAGACAGTGCGCTTCTTTGGTGACCAGAATCACGACCCGGCGACGACCGGCGGGATTTAACTCGCGCAGCGAACCCGGCGGCAGCGCGCCGTCCAGATCGGCCAGCAGCGTCGCGTCGTTGAAAATGCCTTCCAGCTCGGTACGCATAAAAAAGCGCCCGGTGCGATGGTCGACAAACTCATTGTTCTGGACGATGTTCAGCTCGTGCTTGTAGCAAATATTGGTGATGCGCGCGATTAACCCTTTCTGATCCGGGCAGATAGTGCGCAGTACTTTACGTTGAATAGATTGCATTACCGGGAAAATCCTGTTGAGTGTCTGCTTATCGAGTGCTGTTAAGGCCTTATTGCCCGCAACACTTTTTAAATTTTTTACCTGACCCGCAAGGGCAAGGATCGTTACGTCCAAATTCCGGGCGCTGTCCGTCTATATAATACCAATGTCCGTTTTCGAACAAGAAACGTGAGCGCTCGATAATTGCGCCATTACGCTGGTTTTCACAGTAGCGCGCCACAAAGCTGACGAAGCCTTCGTTTTCGCTTCGGCCCGCCGCTTCTTCAAAAACGGTCAGCCCCAGCCACTGCGTACCGGCGAACCCGGCCTCAATATCGGCGCGGAACGTCGCAGCCTGGACGGAGGGATGCCAAGTTTTAATCAGATAATCCGCGTTCTTCGTCACAAAAGCACAATAACGAGACCGCATAAGCCGCGCTGGAGTCGGTGCCGCCACGTTTGCACTAATATAAGGCGCGCAACATAGGCTATACTCCAGAGCGCTGCCACAAGGACAAAGCTGCGACAAAGCGTGGCTCCTTGAATAAAAATAAACGGCGTACATCGCCAGGCGGCTCTATGTTAACTGACTGGCAGCATTGATGCCATGCTGTGAAGAACCGGGGGAGCAATCGAGACGAAATGAGAGTGATATTCAGTGGACTGGCTCGCGCCAGAAGAGTGGACTCGATTGATGCATTAACTGTTTTACGAAACACATTGTTATCAGAGACAGAGCCAACGCTCACACAGGCGGCACGCCAATCTGGCGAACCGCATTCCGACGATCTCAACGCTCGTCATCGTTCAAATCTCGTGCAGGCGCTTGCCTCCACGCGGTTTTACCAGGCGTTTCGTTCACTTCTTCAGGATATTCTGACAGGCGATAGCGGCTCAGACATGCCACTATTTAATTATCGTCAGTCAGAGGTGATCGCATGACCCAGCCCTTGTCCGGAAAAAAGATCCTCATTGTTGAAGACGAGCCGGTATTCCGCTCGTTACTGGACTCCTGGTTGGCTTCCCTGGGCGCGATAACCACCGTTGCCGTCGATGGTGTCGAAGCCCTGGAAAAAATGAGTGAGGCGGTGCCTGACCTGCTGATTTGCGATCTCGCTATGCCGCGTATGAACGGGTTGAAGCTGGTGGAGCATGTGCGTAATGAAGGCCATCAGCTGCCGATTCTGGTGATATCCGCCACCGAAAATATGTCCGATATCGCCAAAGCGCTGCGCCTCGGCGTCCAGGATGTGATTTTAAAACCGGTGAAAGATTTAAACCGGCTGCGTGAAACGGTCTTTTCCTGCCTGTATCCTGCGATGTTTAACTCCCGCGTCGAAGAAGAAGAACGCCTGTTCCAGGACTGGGACGCGCTGGTCAGCAATCCTCAGGCGGCGGCGACGCTGCTTCAGGAGTTGCAGCCGCCGGTGCAGCAGGTGATCTCCCACTGCCGGGTCAATTACCGTCAACTGGTGTCCGCTAATGAACCCGGTATGGTGCTCGATATCGCGCCGCTTTCCGATCGCGACCTGGCGTTTTATTGCCTTGATGTGACCCGCGCGGGAAATAACGGCGTACTGGCGGCATTATTATTACGCGCGCTGTTCAACGGGCTATTACAGGAGCAGCTCTCGCGCCAGAAACAGCGCTTGCCGGAACTGGGGCATTTGCTCAAACAAGTTAATCAGTTGTTGCGTCAGGCGAATTTAACCGGCCAGTTTCCTTTATTAGTCGGTTACTACCACAGCGGATTAAAAAATCTGATATTAGTCTCAGCGGGTCTTAACGCAACGCTTAATACCGGTGAGCAACAAATTCAACTCAGCAACGGTGTTCCTTTAGGCACCTTAGGCAATACTTATTTAAATCAAATTAGCCAGCCGTGCGAAGCATGGCAATGCCAGATTTGGGGGGCGGGCGGCCGTTTACGTTTGATGCTGTCTGCGGAATAACCGTTTGATTTAAAAATGTCAGAATGCTTTTCCTGCCGCGATGAGCGAGGTGCTAATATCGCGGCAACTTCTTCATATTAGTCCGAATTTGCCGCGCTTCGGCGTGTTCAGCCCCTATGACGTTTTTATGCTGATATACTCGAACGCGATATTTAATTGACGAACAAGTATAAAACTTGAACGGTTCAGGAGAAATTTACATGGCTGCCATTAATTCCAAAGTGAAAAAAGCAGTAATTCCGGTTGCGGGTCTGGGGACTCGCATGCTGCCTGCAACAAAGGCGATCCCAAAAGAAATGCTGCCTTTGGTAGATAAGCCCCTGATTCAATATGTAGTTAACGAATGTATCGCAGCGGGTATCACCGAGATTGTGCTGGTGACCCATTCCTCTAAAAACTCCATCGAAAACCATTTCGATACCAGTTTCGAACTGGAAGCGATGCTGGAAAAACGCGTTAAGCGCCAGCTGCTGGCAGAAGTGCAATCTATCTGCCCGCCGCACGTCACCATTATGCAGGTGCGTCAGGGTCTGGCTAAAGGTCTGGGCCACGCGGTGATGTGCGCCCATCCGGTAGTCGGCGACGAGCCGGTAGCGGTGATCCTGCCGGACGTTATCCTCGATGAATTTGAATCCGATCTCTCCCAGGACAACCTGGCGGAAATGATCCAGCGCTTCGATGAAACCGGCCATAGCCAAATCATGGTTGAGCCAGTTGAAGACGTCACCGCATACGGCGTGGTGGACTGCAAAGGCGTTGAGCTGAATCCGGGCGACAGCGTACCGATGGTTGGTATCGTAGAGAAGCCTAAAGCGAACGTGGCGCCGTCTAATCTGGCGGTCGTTGGCCGTTACGTGCTGGGCGCGGATATTTGGCCGCTGCTGGCGAAAACCCCTCCGGGAGCAGGCGATGAAATCCAGCTGACCGACTCGATTGCGATGCTGATGGATAAAGAAACCGTTGAAGCCTACCACATGAAAGGCAAGAGCCACGATTGCGGCAACAAACTCGGCTATATGCAGGCGTTTGTCGAATACGGTATTCGTCACAACACCCTGGGCGAGGAATTTAAAACCTGGCTTGAAGGCGCGGTCGGCGTTAAGAAATAAGCTTCTCACCGCAGGATAATGCAATGAAAGTAACCGTATTTGGTATTGGCTATGTCGGTCTGGTACAGGCCGCCGTGCTGGCGGAAGTCGGTCACGATGTCATGTGTATTGATGTTGACGCCCAGAAAGTCGAGAACCTCAAGCAGGGGATCATCCCGATTTTTGAGCCGGGCCTGACGCCGCTGGTAAAGAAAAATTATGAAGAAGGACGCCTTCACTTCAGCACCGATGCGAAAGAGGGCGTCGATCACGGCGTGATGCAGTTTATCGCCGTGGGCACGCCGCCAGATGAAGACGGCTCTGCCGATCTGAAATATGTGACCGCCGTGGCACGCACTATCGCCGAACATATGACGGACCATAAAGTCGTGCTGGATAAATCCACGGTGCCGGTTGGCACTGCGGATAAAGTCCGCAAGGTTATGGCTGAGACGCTTCGCGCGCGCGGCAGCGATCTGAGTTTTGATGTGGTGTCGAATCCCGAGTTCCTGAAAGAAGGCGCGGCGGTATCGGACTGCATGCGTCCTGAGCGCATCGTCATTGGTACTGATAATAATGATGTGGTCGATCTGCTGCGTGAACTGTACGAGCCGTTTAACCGCAACCATGACCGCCTGATTTTAATGGATATCCGTAGCGCAGAGCTGACCAAGTATGCCGCAAACTGCATGCTGGCGACCAAAATCAGCTTTATGAACGAGATCTCCAACCTGGCGGAGCGTCTGGGTGCCGATATCGAAAAAGTGCGTCAGGGCATCGGTTCCGACTCACGTATCGGCTACCACTTTATCTACCCTGGCTGCGGCTACGGCGGTTCCTGCTTCCCGAAAGACGTTCAGGCGCTGATCCGCACCGCTGAGCAAATCGGCTATGTGCCGCGCATCCTGAAAGCGGTGGAAGAGGTCAATGAAGATCAAAAGATGAAACTCCCTGAGTTCATCACTCGTCATTTCGGTGAAGATCTTCAGGGTAAAACTTTCGCGCTGTGGGGACTGTCGTTTAAGCCCAACACCGATGATATGCGTGAAGCCTCCAGCCGTGTGCTGATGGAAGAACTCTGGAAGCGCGGTGCGGTCGTTCAGGCTTTCGACCCGGAAGCGATGGATGAGACGCAGCGGATTTATGGCCATCGCGCGGATTTACGCCTGATGGGCACCAAAGAAGCGGCGATGCAGGGCGCAGATGCGCTGGTGATTTGTACCGAATGGCAGGCTTTCCGTGCGCCCGACTTCGATGCCATTAAAAAATCACTGAAACAACCAGTTATCTTTGATGGCCGTAATCTGTATGATCCCGTCAGGCTCGACAAGCGCGGCTTTGTTTATTATGCAATTGGCCGTGGAGCATCTATTAATATTGCAGAGTAAATGAGGGTGATATGAAATTTCTGGTTACCGGCGCAGCAGGCTTTATCGGTTTTCATGTAAGTGAGCGTCTGCTTGCTGCCGGTCACCAGGTTATCGGAATCGATAACCTGAATGACTACTACGACGTTAATCTCAAACTTGCCCGCCTCGATCTTCTCAAAAAGCATTCCGCCTTTCGCTTTGACAAAATAGACCTCGCCGATCGTGAAGCCATGGCGACGTTATTTTCAACAGAACACTTTCAGCGCGTGATTCATCTTGCGGCTCAGGCCGGGGTGAGATATTCGCTGGAAAACCCCCATGCGTATGCGGAGGCTAACCTGACAGGCCATTTAAATGTCCTTGAAGGGTGCCGCCACAATAAAATTGAGCATTTATTATACGCTTCTTCCAGCTCCGTTTATGGCCTGAACCGTAAAATGCCTTTTTCCACGCAAGATTCAGTCGATCATCCGGTATCTTTCTACGCAGCGACAAAAAAAGCTAATGAATTAATGTCGCACACCTATTCTCATCTCTATGGATTACCCACAACAGGGCTACGCTTTTTTACCGTTTACGGGCCGTGGGGGCGTCCTGATATGGCGCTGTTTAAATTTACTCAGGCCATCATTGAAGGCAAAAGTATCGATGTTTATAACCATGGACAGATGCGCCGCGACTTTACTTATATAGACGATATCGCCGAGGCAATTGTTCGTTTGCAGGATGTTATACCTGAGCCAGATTCTGAATGGACGGTGGAAGAAGGATCGCCAGCAACCAGCTCTGCGCCATATCGTGTCTACAATATCGGTAATAGTTCGCCGGTGGCTCTGATGGATTATATCTCGGCGCTTGAAAAAGCCCTTGGTAAAGAAGCGATTAAGAATATGCTACCGATGCAGCCTGGGGACGTACTGGCCACCAGCGCGGATACACAGGCGTTATATGAGGTTATTGGCTTTAAACCGCATACCTCGGTCGAGGAAGGCGTTCAGCAATTTGTTGACTGGTATAAAAAATTCTACGCTATCGCTAATTAATGACTGTCAGTGAATAAAAAATAAAAATCCCGCCAGAGCGGGATTTTTTACTGAGCGTTGAAAACTTACTCGTTGATCAAGAAATCGTCGAGCTGTTTGCCTTGCTCTTCGATAGCTTTTTTGATCACTGCCGGTGTGCGGCCCTGGCCAGTCCAGGTTTTGCTTTCGCCGTTTTCATCAATATAGCTATATTTAGCCGGGCGAGCAGCACGCTTTGCTTTAGCGCCAGTTTTAACCGCCGCCATGCTGTTCAGTAATTCATTCGGGTCAATACCGTCAGCAATCAGCATTTCGCGATACTGCTGTAATTTACGAGTGCGTTCTTCGATTTCAGCAGCAGCTGCGCTTTCTTCTTCGCGGCGCTCAGATACAACAACTTCTAATTTCTCCAGCATTTCCTCAAGCGTTTCGAGGGTGCATTCTCTTGCCTGCGCACGAAGAGTACGGATGTTGTTCAGAATTTTAAGTGCTTCGCTCATTGTAGTAATCTCAAACTTATATTGGGGGGGTTTGTTGAGCTAATAATAGAGCCTTAAATTAATTTTCGCAATAGGGCGAAATGTAAGGAATTCAAAATTACAGAATATATGTTAGCGTTCCTAAATATTATCTTGAGCATTTTTCTTGAACAACCGCACAAAAAAAGCGGGAGTAAGGTAAATTTCAGACAAAATATTGCGTATTGGATAACTAAACTCGCGGCCTGAGCAGGGCGATATTGCGGGCCCGTATTAATATCATCCTAATGTATTATGGAGTCCATACTGAGGGAAAAATCCTACCTTTATATATACATTTAGCGATGCGTTTAATGAAGACGGATTATTTGAAAAATACTGTTATTTCTGTGGCTTACGCTGAGCTTACGATAATCGACCCGAACCTCTCGCACAAAAATTAAACGCCAATTTTTATATATAATGACGATGCGGGTGTAGCAGAAACCCCCATGCATGGATGCCTCAGCGCTGCCTGCCCAGAAGAATATGGTACAATCGCGCCTAAGAAAATTACATGACGAACGGAGTGATGCGGCGAATGGCGCAACTATATTTTTACTACTCGGCAATGAATGCAGGTAAGTCCACCGCGCTACTTCAATCTTCGTGGAATTACCAGGAAAGAGGGATGAGAACGCTGGTCTATACCGCTGAGATTGATGACCGCTTCGGTACCGGCAAGGTGACGTCGCGTATCGGCCTCTCATCGCCATCACGGCTATTTAATCCCAACACTGACTTGTACACCGATATTCACGCTGAGCATCAGCGTGAAGCGATTCACTGCGTTCTGGTGGACGAAAGCCAGTTTCTGACCCGTGAGCAGGTGTATGCGCTTTCTGAAGTGGTAGATAATCTGGATATCCCCGTACTCTGTTATGGATTACGCACTGATTTCCGTGGGGAATTATTTAGCGGTAGCCAATATTTGCTGGCCTGGTCGGATAAACTGGTCGAGCTGAAAACCATTTGCTATTGCGGCCGTAAGGCCAGCATGGTGTTGCGTTTAGACCAACATGGCAGGCCCTATAACGAAGGCGAACAGGTGGTAATAGGGGGCAATGAGCGTTATGTCTCGGTGTGCCGTAAGCATTATAAAATCGCCCTGGCGACAGGCTCCCTGAAAGAGATCCAGAATAAGTAACCCCATCCGTCGTTAAGGTTATTAGAAGGACTAAAAAAACCCGCCATTAAGGCGGGTTTTTATTATTGCCGGTTAAGTATCAGGCAGATTTTTTCGCTTTTTTCTCAGCTTTCACCGGTGCGACGACGACTTCTTTCTTCGCAACGCCACCTTCTGAGAATTCACGACCGTAGAAGGTATCCATCAGAATCTGTTTCAGTTCGGAGATCAGCGGATAACGCGGGTTCGCGCCGGTGCACTGGTCATCGAATGCATCTTCAGACAGTTTATCTACGTGGGCCAGGAAGTCAGCTTCCTGAACGCCGGCTTCACGAATTGATTTCGGAATACCCAGTTCAGCTTTAACGCTTTCCAGCCAGGCCAGCAGTTTCTCGATTTTCGCAGCGGTACGGTCGCCCGGCGCGCTCAGACCTAAGTGGTCCGCGATTTCTGCGTAACGGCGACGCGCCTGCGGACGGTCGTACTGGCTGAATGCCGTCTGCTTGGTCGGGTTGTCGTTGGCGTTATAGCGGATTACGTTACAAATCAGCAGGGCGTTTGCCAGACCGTGCGGAATATGGAACTGAGAACCCAGTTTGTGCGCCATAGAGTGGCAAACACCCAGGAAGGCGTTAGCAAACGCAATACCCGCGATGGTTGCAGCACTGTGGACACGCTCACGCGCTACCGGGTTTTTAGACCCTTCATGGTAAGACGCCGGCAGGTTTTCTTTGAGCAGTTTCAGGGCTTGCAGCGCCTGGCCGTCAGAGAATTCGCTCGCCAGTACAGACACGTAAGCTTCCAGAGCGTGAGTTACCGCATCCAGGCCGCCAAAGGCGCACAGGGATTTCGGCATGTCCATTACCAGGTTGGCATCGACAATAGCCATATCCGGGGTCAGCGCGTAGTCTGCCAGCGGATATTTCTGACCCGTCGCATCGTCGGTCACTACCGCGAACGGGGTGACTTCAGAACCGGTACCGGAAGTGGTGGTGACGGCGATCATCTTCGCTTTCACGCCCATTTTCGGGAACTTGTAGATACGTTTACGGATATCCATAAAGCGCAGCGCCAGTTCTTCGAAGTGGGTTTCCGGGTGCTCGTACATTACCCACATGATTTTCGCGGCATCCATCGGGGAACCACCGCCCAGCGCGATAATCACGTCGGGTTTGAAGGAGTTCGCCAGCTCTGCGCCTTTACGCACGACAGACAGCGTCGGGTCAGCTTCTACTTCAAAGAACACTTCCACTTCAACGCCCGCAGCTTTCAGAACAGAGGTGATCTGGTCAGCATAGCCGTTGTTGAACAGGAAACGGTCGGTCACGATAAGCGCACGTTTGTGGCCGTCAGTAATCACTTCATCCAGCGCGATAGGCAGAGAGCCGCGGCGGAAGTAGATGGATTTCGGAAGTTTGTGCCACAACATGTTTTCTGCTCGCTTGGCCACGGTTTTCTTGTTGATCAGGTGTTTCGGACCCACGTTTTCAGAGATGGAGTTACCACCCCAGGAACCACAACCCAGCGTCAGGGAAGGGGCCAGTTTGAAGTTGTACAGGTCGCCGATACCACCCTGAGAAGCCGGGGTGTTGATCAGAATACGGGCGGTTTTCATTTTGTTGCCGAACAGGCGAACGCGTTCCGGCTGGTTGTCCTGGTCGGTATACAGGCAAGAGGTGTGGCCGATACCACCCATTTCCACCAGTTTCTCTGCTTTAGTTACCGCGTCGTCAAAATCTTTGGCGCGGTACATTGCCAGAGTCGGAGACAGTTTCTCGTGGGCAAAAGGTTCAGATTCGTCAACAACAGTCACTTCGCCGATCAGAATTTTGGTGTCTGCCGGTACGGTGAAGCCTGCCAGTTCAGCGATTTTAACCGCTGGCTGGCCAACGATAGCGGCGTTCAGCGCGCCATTTTTCAGGATGATGTCCTGAACGGCTTTCAGCTCGCTGCCCTGCAACATATAGCCGCCGTGAGTGGCGAAACGCTCACGCACTGCGTCATACACAGAATCCACAACCACAACGGACTGCTCGGAAGCACAGATAACGCCGTTGTCGAAGGTCTTAGACATCAGCACAGAAGCGACCGCACGCTTGATATCGGCCGTTTCGTCGATGACAACCGGGGTGTTGCCTGCGCCTACGCCGATTGCTGGTTTACCGGAGCTGTAAGCCGCTTTCACCATGCCCGGGCCGCCAGTCGCCAGGATCATATTGATATCCGGATGATGCATCAGGGCGTTGGACAGTTCGACAGAAGGCTGGTCGATCCAACCGATAAGATCTTTCGGGGCGCCTGCTGCGATAGCAGCCTGCAGTACGATGTCTGCCGCTTTGTTGGTGGCATCTTTGGCACGCGGGTGCGGAGAGAAGATGATCCCGTTGCGGGTTTTCAGACTGATTAAGGATTTAAAAATTGCGGTAGAGGTTGGGTTGGTGGTCGGAACAATACCGCAAATAATACCAATCGGCTCGGCGATGGTGATGGTCCCGAAGGTGTCGTCTTCAGACAGCACGCCGCAGGTTTTCTCATCTTTATAGGCGTTGTAGATATACTCAGAAGCAAAGTGGTTTTTAATCACTTTATCTTCTACGATACCCATACCGGATTCGGCAACGGCCAGTTTCGCGAGGGGAATTCGAGCATCAGCGGCGGCCAGGGCGGCAGCGCGGAAGATCTTGTCTACTTGCTCTTGAGTGAAGTTGGCATATTCACGCTGGGCTTTTTTCACGCGCTCGACGAGTGCGTTAAGTTCAGCGACGTTGGTAACAGCCATAAATGCTCTCCTGATAATGTTAAACTCTTTTAGTAAATCAGCTGTTCGACACGTCAGTATAGTCAGCGAGAAACAGCTTTGGTAAAGACAGTATGTGACGTAACGCTACTACCTATTATTTACCGATTTACTAAAAGAGCCTTACCTGAAACACCACTAATATATGATGTTGTTATCAATTGGGGCGTAATCAAGAGTACCCACTTCTTGGTAGAAAATGTGTGATCTGGATCAATTATTCTCAATGCTGACACCTTTCAGCAGGGGTTTTGCGAGGGTATTTGTTAACAAAATAATACTGATTACAACACGCAAATATTAAAGTTGCATGAATACAACACACCTATAACACAGATGAATAATTCCATCATTTTGAAATTATTCAGATAAATGTGCTGTGAAAGAGCGTGACGCCAGTTGAGGTTTTCCATTACATTACGCAAGCCACAACTACCCCCTGAAATGCGGAGCCTGCCGTGATGCAGTCGTTTTTTGATTTGCCGACCTATTTTAAATTTTTTATAGGATTATTTGCGCTAGTCAACCCGGTGGGTATTATCCCGGTGTTTATTAGCATGACCAGCTATCAGACGGCGGCGGCGCGCAACAAAACCAATCTCACGGCAAACCTTTCGGTAGCGATTATTTTATGGACTTCGCTGTTTCTCGGTGACGCCATCCTGCAAATCTTCGGTATTTCCATTGATTCGTTTCGCATCGCCGGCGGCATACTGGTGGTGACCATCGCGATGTCGATGATCAGCGGCAAGCTCGGTGAAGATAAGCAAAATAAGCAGGAAAAATCAGAAACCGCCATCCGCGAAAGTATTGGTGTTGTGCCGCTTGCGTTGCCGTTAATGGCCGGGCCGGGGGCGATCAGTTCGACGATTGTCTGGGGCACGCGCTACCATTCAATTTCTCATCTTATTGGTTTTTCGGTAGCGATTGCCCTGTTCGCCTTGTGCTGTTGGGGAGTATTTCGGCTGGCGCCCTGGCTGGTGAGGCTTCTCGGCCAGACCGGGATTAACGTTATCACGCGTATTATGGGCCTGCTGCTTATGGCGCTGGGAATCGAATTTATCGTGACGGGTATTAAAGCGTTATTTCCCGGACTGGTTTCCTGAAAAACTTTCATTCGAAAAAAGACGAAGCCAGGCTTCGTCTTTTTTTGATATTTTACTCGCATTATTGCAAAAAACACATTTCTGAGCGGATCCCATAACAAAAAGTGATGAAGAATAAATACGTTATTTTTCAATGAAGTATAAAAACATTCCCCCTCCACTGATTATTAATTCCTCGCCTGACCTGTTATTTCTTTCACAATCAACTCTGGTGCTTGCTGCAACATTATTGAAATGATATTAGTAATTTTGTGGCTATCGTAGAGTTATCTGCTAAAAAATAGTCAGTTGTTAATTTTATGCAAAATGTAAGGCAATCCTGTCCACACTGTTCCTGTGCAGGATGTAAAGGCTTTATTGCTTTGATTTTTAGGAATTTTTAAGCGGGTTTTGTTCTTTTGATGGTCAATAGTTATCCATTTTGACCATTCCAAAAGAGAAACGCTTAACAAATTTGCAAATTATATTGGCGCGGCTGGAACGCTTTTGATACTTTCCGGCCAAAACATTCGCTGGCTTAGTATCTGTCGGAATCTCTCATCCGCTGATAGCGAAGAAGTAAAAAAACATCTGGCAGCGGCTATTCACTCCTGCGCTGTGCAGAACTCCCTAAGGGAAAAACAGGCCGTAAGAGGTCTTCATTATAACGAGTGGAGTAACAACACAATGTCCATCATCACAAAAAGAAGTCTGGTTGCTGCAGGTATTTTATCAGCGCTAATCGCAGGGTCGGCTATGGCTGCCGATGTGCCGGCAGGGGTTCAGCTGGCAGAGAAGCAAACGCTGGTGCGCAATAACGGTTCGGAAGTGCAGTCGCTCGATCCGCATAAAATCGAGGGGGTGCCGGAATCTAACGTCAACCGCGATCTGTTTGAGAACTTATTAATTACCGGCCCGGACGGCCATCCAAAAGCGGGCGTGGCGGAGTCCTGGGATAACAAAGATTTCAAAGTCTGGACTTTCCATCTGCGTAAAGACGCCAAATGGTCCAACGGCGACCCGGTGACCGCGCAGGACTTCGTCTACAGCTGGCAGCGTCTGGCCGATCCTAAAACCGCTTCACCGTATGAAAGCTATCTGCAATATGGTCACATCGCCAATATCGATGACATCATCGCGGGTAAAAAAGCGCCAACCGAACTGGGCGTGAAGGCGGTAGATGACCACACCCTGGAAGTGACCTTAAGCGAGCCAGTACCTTATTTCTACAAGCTGCTGGTGCACTCCTCTATGGCGCCGGTCCCTAAAGCCGTGGTGGAAAAATTCGGTGAGAAGTGGACCCAGCCGGCCAATATCGTGTCTAACGGCGCGTATAAGTTAACCAGCTGGGTGGTTAACGAAAAAATGGTGCTGGAGCGTAATACCAACTACTGGGATAACGCCAAAACCGTCATCAATCAGGTGACCTATCTGCCGATTTCTTCGGAAGTGACCGACGTTAACCGCTACCGCAGCGGTGAAATTGACATGACCTATAACAACATGCCAATTGAACTGTTCCAGAAACTGAAAAAAGAGATCCCGAACGAAGTTCACGTCGACCCGTATCTGTGCACCTATTACTACGAAATCAACAACCAGAAAGCGCCGTTTAACGATCCGCGCGTGCGCGCCGCGCTGAAGCTGGGCCTCGACCGCGACATTATCGTCAACAAAGTGAAGAACCAGGGCGATCTGCCGGCCTTCGGCTATACCCCGCCTTATACCGATGGTGCGAACTTCACCAAACCGGAGTGGTTCGGCTGGACGCAAGAGAAGCGTAACGAAGAAGCCCGTAAGCTGTTAGCCGAAGCAGGTTACAGCAAAGATAAGCCGCTGACTTTCAACCTGCTGTATAACACTTCCGATCTGCACAAAAAACTGGCGATCGCCGTGTCGTCAATCTGGCAGAAAAACATCGGCGTCAATGTCAAACTGGAAAACCAGGAGTGGAAAACCTTCCTCGACACCCGCCATCAGGGTAACTTTGATGTGGCGCGTGCCGGCTGGTGTGCGGATTACAACGAACCGACGTCATTCCTGAACACCATGCTGTCAAACAGCTCTAACAACACCGCACATTACAAGAGCGAAGCCTTCGATAAGATTATGGCGGATGCGCTCAACGTCACTGATGAGTCGCAGCGCAGCGAGCTGTATAACAAGGCTGAGCAGCAGCTGGATAAAGACTCTGTGATTGCGCCGGTGTTCTACTACGTCAATGCCCGCCTGGTGAAACCCTGGGTTGGCGGTTATACCGGTAAAGACCCGCTGGATAATATCTACGTGAAAGATCTGTATATTATCAAACATTAATGGCAATGCGTGGGGCAGGGACGGGCGTTTGTTTTGAATATACCCTAAATAATTCGAGTTGCAGGAAGGCGGCAAGCGAGCGAATCCCCAGGAGCTTACACCAGTAAATGACTGGGGTGAGGGAGTGCAGCCAACGTACATGCAACTTGAAGTATGACGGGTATAAACGGCTTTCCTTGCCCCACTGTGTCTGGTTTAAGCGCACTATAAAGGCACACGCCAGAAGGTACGGGCAATGTTAAAATTTATCCTACGTCGTTGTCTGGAAGCGATTCCGACGCTGTTTATTCTTATCACCATCTCCTTTTTTATGATGCGTCTCGCGCCGGGAAGCCCTTTTACCGGCGAGCGCACCCTTCCGCCAGAGGTGATGGCGAATATCGAAGCTAAATACCATCTGAACGATCCCATCCTCACCCAGTATTTCAGCTACCTGAAGCAGCTGGCGCACGGGGACTTCGGCCCGTCGTTTAAATACAAAGACTATTCGGTCAACGACCTGGTGGCGACGTCATTCCCGGTGTCCGCCAAACTGGGCGCCGCGGCGTTTTTCCTGGCGGTATTTCTGGGTGTCAGCGCGGGAGTTATCGCGGCGCTGAAGCAAAACACCAAATGGGATTATACCGTGATGGGCTTCGCCATGACCGGGGTGGTGATCCCCAGCTTTGTGGTGGCCCCATTGCTGGTATTAATCTTCGCCATCACCCTGAAGTGGCTGCCAGGCGGCGGCTGGAACGGCGGGGCGCTGACCTTCATGATCCTGCCGATGGTGGCGCTGTCGCTGGCTTATATCGCCAGCATCGCGCGTATTACCCGGGGCTCGATGATTGAAGTCCTGCACTCGAATTTTATTCGTACCGCCCGCGCCAAAGGATTGCCGATGCGGCGCATCGTACTGCGCCATGCCCTAAAGCCTGCTTTGCTGCCGGTACTTTCTTATATGGGGCCCGCGTTTGTAGGCATCATCACCGGTTCGATGGTGATCGAAACCATTTATGGCCTGCCGGGGATCGGCCAGCTGTTTGTTAACGGCGCACTGAACCGTGACTACTCGCTGGTGCTGAGCCTGACCATTCTGGTGGGCGCGCTGACAATCCTGTTCAATGCCGTGGTCGATGTGCTGTATGCCGTCATTGACCCGAAAATCCGTTATTAACGCTGAGGTACGCCATGATGTTGAGTAAGAAAAACAGCGAGGCGCTGGAAAACTTCAGTGAGAAGCTGGACGTGGAAGGCCGCAGCCTGTGGCAGGACGCGCGTCGTCGCTTTATGCATAACCGGGCGGCGCTGGCCAGCCTGGTAGTGCTGCTGCTGATTGCGCTGTTCGTCACCTTTGCGCCGATGCTGTCGCAGTTCACCTACTTTGATACGGACTGGGGCATGATGTCGAGCGCGCCGGACATGGAGTCCGGGCACTATTTCGGCACCGACTCATCCGGGCGTGATTTGCTGGTGCGCGTGGCTATCGGTGGGCGAATTTCACTGATGGTGGGGATTGCCGCCGCGCTGGTGGCGGTGCTGCTGGGTACGCTTTACGGTTCGCTGTCGGGCTATCTCGGCGGGAAAGTCGACTCGGTGATGATGCGTTTGCTGGAAATCCTGAACTCATTCCCGTTTATGTTCTTCGTGATCCTGCTGGTGACCTTCTTTGGTCAGAACATCCTGCTGATTTTTGTCGCTATCGGCATGGTATCCTGGCTGGATATGGCGCGTATCGTGCGCGGCCAGACCTTAAGCCTGAAGCGCAAAGAGTTTATTGAGGCCGCCCAGGTCGGCGGGGTATCTACCGCTAATATCGTGGTGCGGCATATCGTGCCGAACGTGCTGGGTGTGGTGGTGGTGTACGCGTCGCTGCTGGTGCCGAGCATGATCCTTTTCGAATCCTTCCTGAGCTTCCTGGGTTTAGGCACGCAGGAGCCATTAAGCAGCTGGGGCGCACTGCTGAGCGATGGGGCGAACTCAATGGAGGTTTCCCCGTGGCTGCTGCTCTTCCCGGCGGGTTTTCTGGTTATTACGCTGTTTTGTTTTAACTTTATCGGCGATGGCCTGCGTGATGCCCTCGACC
This sequence comes from Atlantibacter sp. RC6, assembly GCF_014193285.1. Taxonomy (GTDB): domain Bacteria; phylum Pseudomonadota; class Gammaproteobacteria; order Enterobacterales; family Enterobacteriaceae; genus Atlantibacter. The sequence goes on along the minus strand of NZ_JACHZE010000008.1, from coordinate 86,568 downwards.
CGAAAGATCGCTAAGGAGCGCCCTGATGAGTATTAATGAACAGGCGATGAGCCAGGCGCTGTTAGACGTAAAAGATTTACGCGTGACGTTCAGCACCCCGGACGGCGACGTGACTGCCGTAAACGACCTCAATTTCAGCCTGAGAGCGGGCGAAACGCTGGGTATCGTCGGCGAATCCGGCTCCGGTAAATCGCAAACCGCCTTCGCCCTGATGGGGCTGTTGGCGGCCAATGGCCGTATCGGCGGTTCCGCCACCTTTAACGGTAAAGAAATCCTTAATCTGCCGGAGCGCGAGCTAAACCGCCTGCGCGCCGAGCAAATCTCGATGATTTTCCAGGACCCGATGACCTCGCTCAACCCCTATATGCGGGTCGGCGAACAGCTGATGGAAGTGCTGATGCTGCACAAAGGCATGGGCAAAGCCGAAGCGTTTGAGGAATCGGTACGCATGCTGGACGCGGTAAAAATGCCGGAATCCCGCAAGCGGATGCGCATGTTCCCGCACGAGTTCTCCGGCGGGATGCGCCAGCGCGTGATGATCGCCATGGCCTTGCTGTGCCGTCCGAAGCTGTTGATTGCCGATGAGCCGACAACCGCGCTGGATGTGACGGTGCAGGCGCAAATCATGACTCTGCTCAACGAGCTGAAGCGCGAGTTCAATACCGCCATCATTATGATTACCCACGATCTCGGCGTGGTGGCAGGGATTTGCGACAAAGTATTGGTGATGTACGCCGGGCGTACCATGGAATATGGCCGCGCGCGGGATGTGTTCTACCAGCCGGCGCACCCGTACTCTATCGGCTTGATTAACGCGGTGCCGCGTCTGGACGCTGAGGGCGAGTCGCTGATGACCATTCCTGGCAACCCGCCGAACCTGCTGCGCCTGCCGCAGGGTTGCCCGTTCCAGCCGCGCTGCCCGCATGCGATGGAAATCTGCAACACTACGCCGCCGCTGGAAAGATTTGCCGAAGGGCGTCTGCGCGCCTGCTTTAAACCGGTGGAGGAGCTGGTATGAACGCTGTCACCCAGGAAAGAAAAGTTCTGCTGGAAATCGCCGATCTGAAAGTGCATTTCGAGATTAAAGACGGCAAACAATGGTTCTGGCAACCGCCGAAAACCCTGAAAGCGGTGGACGGCGTCACCCTGCGTCTGTACGAAGGAGAAACGCTGGGCGTGGTGGGGGAATCCGGCTGCGGCAAATCCACCTTCGCGCGGGCGATTATCGGGCTGGTGAAAGCGACCAGCGGGCGCGTGGCGTGGCTCGGTAAAGATCTGATGGGCCTGAATCCGCAGGAGTGGCGCGACGTGCGCAGCGATATCCAGATGATTTTCCAGGATCCGCTGGCCTCGCTGAACCCGCGCATGAATATCGGCGACATTATCGCCGAGCCGCTGCGCACGTATCATCCGAAAATGCCGCGCCAGGAAGTGCAGGATCGCGTCAAGGCAATGATGATGAAAGTGGGTTTGTTGCCAAACCTGATTAACCGCTACCCGCACGAGTTTTCCGGCGGCCAGTGCCAGCGTATCGGCATTGCCCGCGCGCTGATCCTCGAACCCAAGCTGATTATCTGTGACGAACCGGTTTCCGCGCTGGATGTGTCGATTCAGGCGCAGGTGGTTAACCTGCTTCAGAAACTGCAACGCGAAATGGGGCTGTCGCTGATATTCATCGCCCACGACCTGGCGGTAGTTAAGCATATTTCCGATCGCGTACTGGTGATGTATCTGGGCCATGCGGTGGAGCTCGGCACCTACGACGAGGTGTACCATAACCCACTGCACCCGTACACCAAAGCGCTGATGTCGGCAGTGCCGATCCCCGACCCGGATCTGGAGAAGAATAAGCAAATCCAGCTGCTGGAAGGGGAATTACCGTCGCCGATCAATCCGCCGTCGGGCTGTGTGTTCCGCACCCGCTGCCCGATTGCCGGGCCGGAATGCGCCAAAACCCGTCCGATGCTGGAAGGGAGCTTCCGTCATGCAGTGTCGTGTCTGAAGGTCGACCCGCTGTAACAAGGAAATTCCTGAGCCATAAATATCAAGACCACCATCAGGCGTTATGTCATGATCCCCGGGCCAGCAATCGCTGGCCTTTTTTGTCAAGAGAGTGTGGAAATGGCGATGCTGCGCTCGCGTCTCTACTATCGGTTATTCGATCAACGTACCCGCAGCGGCCGGCGTTTTGAGGCGCTGTGCGGGTTTATCGCGCTGCTCAGCGTGATTGTGGTGTTTATCGAGTCCGGCTTTGGCACTCAGTATCACCCAACCCGCGACCAGCGCATGGTCTTTGTCGGGCTGGAAATCGGCTTTACACTGTTGTTTACCGCTGAATATTTACTGCGGCTGTGGGTGTGGCCCAATCCGGCCCGCTATGCGTGGAGCGTCTGGGGCATTATCGATTTGCTGACGCTGCTGCCGCTCTATGTGCTGCTGTTGTGGCCGGAATTCGCCATGAGTTACGTTTATATCTGGCGAGCGATGCGGGCGATCCGGGTATTCCGCATCCTGAAGCTGCTGCGAATGATGCCTGCGGTGAACAGCTTATGGCGTGCAGTGGTCAATGCCCGGCATCAGTTGATCCTGTTTTACAGTTTTATCGGTATCGTTATGGTGATTGCCGGGGCGCTGATGTACGGCATCGAGGGGCCAGAGAGCGGCTTCAAAACGTTGGGTATTTCGGTGTACTGGGCGGTCGTTACCGTCACCACCGTGGGCTATGGCGATATTATCCCGCAAACCGCTGCCGGACGGCTGGTGGCGTCGCTGCTGATCTTAATTGGTTATTCCGTTATTGCCATTCCGACCGGTATTTTGACCGCGCAAATGACCAATGAATTGCAGAACCGACAAAAAGCCCGGGTATGCCCTAAGTGTAAATCGCAGGGGCATGGGGTCTCGGCGAAATATTGCCATCAATGCGGCGGGGCATTACCGAAAAGCGAGGAATAAGACGCGGCGCACGCCGCGTCCAGTTATTCACGCCACAAGATATGGCAGAATTTATGATCTTTTTCGCGGCACAGCAGAACGCGGGCAAATACGTCAGTGATCTCGCCGTCTTCGCTATCTGCCAGGCCAATCACCACTTCTGAGAAGAAGTCGGGATTCAAATCGAAATCCACATGCTGTTCCCACTCCTGGGAGGGGTCGAAAAGCTCTGCGCCGCCACGCTCTTCAAACTGCAGATTAAACAGAATAATATCTGCCGGATCGAGATTATCCGCCGCCAGTTCGAGAAAAATATCGTATGCCTGATCCAGCGTTTCGTCTTCCGTCAGGCGATTATTCAGATCCATTTCCATCATCACTACCTTGATTGATTCATTGAGGCCCGTTTTACAGCAACGGGCTAAAGAAGTAAAACAAACGCTCGGTGATCCGCTGCCATAACGGGCGTTTTACCCACAAACGCACGTCCAGCAAGCGGGAGCGTGAAATATAATCATCCTGGACGGCGGCTAAATCGGCGGCGAAACCGGCATCGTCGATCACCAGCGTGATTTCAAAGTTGAGCCACAGGCTGCGCATATCCAGGTTCACCGTGCCCACCAGGCTTAACTGCCCATCCACCAGCACGCTTTTGGTATGCAACAAGCCGCCCTCAAACTGGTAAATCTTAACCCCGGCGGCCAGCAGTTCGGTAAAGAACGCCCGGCTGGCCCAGCCCACCAGCAGCGAATCGTTTTTACGCGGCAGAATAATGCTCACGTCCACCCCGCGCTGGGCGGCGGTGCAAATGGCGTGCAGCAGATCGTCCGATGGTACAAAGTAGGGGGTGGTCATTATCAGGTATTCGCGCGCGGCGTAGACCGATGTGAGCAGCGCCTGATGGATCAAGTCTTCCGGGAAGCCCGGCCCGGAGGCGATAGTCTGGATAGTATGCCCGCTGGCCTGCTCGAACGGCATAATATTCAGATCGGGCGGCGGGGGAAGCAGGCGTTTACCGGTTTCGATTTCCCAGTCGCAGGAATACACGATGCCCATCGCGGTCGCAACCGGGCCTTCCATACGCGCCATCACATCCACCCACTGGCCCACGCCCGCATCCTGTTTAAAGAAGCGCGGATCCACCAGATTCATACTGCCGGTATAGGCAATGTAGTTGTCGATCATCACCATTTTGCGGTGCTGGCGTAGATCCATACGGCGCAGGAACACACGAAACAGATTCACTTTCAGCGCTTCAACAACTTCGACGCCGGCATTGCGCATCATCGCCGCCCAGGGGCTGCGAAAAAACGTCACGCTGCCTGCGGAATCCAGCATCAGGCGGCAATGCACCCCGCGCCGCGCCGCCGCCATTAGCGACTCGGCGACCTGATCGGCCATGCCGCCCGGCGCCCAGATATAAAACACCATCTCGATATTGTGGCGCGCCAGTTGGATATCGCGAATCAACGCCTGCATCACATCGTCGGAATCCGTCAGCAACTGGAGCTGGTTACCCTTTACGCCGCTGATGCCCTGACGCCGTTCGCACAGCTGGAACAGAGAGCTCGCCACCTCGCTGTTCTCTTCAGCGAAGATGTGTTTGCAGGCTTTTAATTCATGCAGCCATTTCGCCGTGGAGGGCCACATGGCGCGGGCGCGCTCGGCCCGGCGCTTGCCCAGGTGCAGTTCGCCGAACGATAAATAGGCGATAATCCCCACCAGGGGAAGAATATAAATAATCAGCAGCCAGGCCATGGCGGAGGGAACGGCGCGCCGCTTCATTAAAATACGCAGCGTTACACCGGCAATAAGCAGCCAATAACCCAAAAACACCAGCCAACTTATTACGGTGTAGAAAGTCGTCATATCTCGAAAATCCTTTTGATTCGCTGTCTTATGAGTGTACGCACAAGTCGCATTCCATCAAACAGAAAATGCGCCAGAAAACTCCTTTGAAGCCACCAGGAAGGGTCTATAATGACGCGTCTGTTCTTTTTAAGAGTAGTAGTCATGAGGCGTAGTAGAACTGAAGTTGGGCGCTGGCGGATGTTACGCCAGACTCAGCGGCGCAAATCGCGCTGGCTTGAAGCCCAGTCGCGACGCAATATGCGGATCCACGCCATCAGAAAGTGTGTTGTTAATCGTCAACGTGGCACTTTACTGTTTGCAATCCACGCGTTGTAAGCGCAAAAAAAAGAGGGCACCGCATGCGGTGCCCGATGATTTTTTAGCGTTCCGTCTCTCAAAAAACTTTTTTGAACGGCTTCACCGACACGGTTTTATAAACCCCTGCCGCGATATAAGGATCAGCCTGCGCCCAGGCTTCGGCGTCTTCAAGCGATGCAAATTCAGCGATAACCGTAGAGCCGGTAAAACCCGCAGCACCCGGTTCATTGCTGTCGACGGCAGGCATCGGTCCGGCGGTGAGTAATTTTCCTTCATCACGCAGCAGTTGCAGGCGAGCCAGGTGAGCCGGGCGAACCGACAGGCGTTTTTCCAGAGAATCAGCATTATCTTCAGCGTAAATAACGTAAAGCACAGGCAGCGTTCCTTTAACAATTCGCAAAGAGCATTTACGGTATTGGAAAGCGCCCAATCCTGCAACGGAAACATAAATTACCTGTTAATTCCTTAACATAATCCGGGTGTTTTTGCGGGTTAGCGGATGAGATTTGCATGAATGGGTGATGCGTTGTTGAATATGATTGCTATTTGCATTTAAAATCGAGCCATTGCTCATTTAACGAAATTGCTATGACCTCAATGACCCTCGATTTACCTCGTCGTTTTCCATGGCCGACCCTGCTGTCCGTGGCGGTGCATGGTGCCGTAGTGGCGGGGCTGCTTTATACCTCGGTACATCAGGTTATTGAACTGCCTGCGCCTTCGCAGCCTATCTCCGTGACCATGGTCGCGCCAGAAGCGCTGGAGCCGCCACAGCCGGTGGTCGAGCCGCCGCCCCCGGAACCGGTTGTCGAACCGGAGCCGGAACCCGAACCGCTGCCGGAACCGCCAAAAGAAGCGCCGGTGGTGATCCATAAACCCGAGCCTAAGCCGAAGCCAAAACCCAAGCCTAAGCCGGTGAAAAAGGTGGAAGAGCAGCCGAAGCGCGAAGTGAAGCCCGCAGAACCGCGCGCCGCATCGCCGTTTGAGAATAAAACGCCGGCGAAAACCATCACTAACCGTCCGGCTGCGCCAGCGCCTGCCGTGGCCGCGCCATCAGGCCCGCGTGCGGTGAGCCGTAACCAGCCGACCTATCCGGCGCGCGCTTTCGCGCTGCGTATGGAAGGCAACGTGCGGGTGAAATTTGACGTGGGCGCCGATGGCCGGGTGGACAATATCCAGGTGCTGTCGGCCAAACCGACCAATATGTTCGAGCGTGAAGTGAAGAACGCGATGCGTAAATGGCGCTATGAGCCGGGTAAACCGGGCAACGGATTGATAGTTAACATAGTATTCCGCATTAACGGCGGGGCGACGGTTGAATAACCTACGCCATAAATAACAAAGCACGCCAGCAGGCGTGCTTTTTTTTAGTTCAACGCCGGCAATGGCCGGGGTTTTCCCTGTTCGTCCACCGCAACGTAGATGAATAACGCTTCGGTGGCTTTATACCGTTGGCCGATGGGTTCAGAAGAGACCTTTTTCACCCATACTTCCACATTAATGGTCACCGAGGTGTTACCGCGCTTGATGCAGTTCGCGTAACAGCACACCACATCGCCTACCGCCACCGGGCGCAGAAAGGTCATTCCATCGACACGCACCGTGACCACGCGGCCATGGGCTTGCTCTTTCGCCATAATGGCGCCGCCGATATCCATCTGCGACATCAGCCAGCCGCCGAAAATATCGCCGTTGGCGTTAGTGTCTGCGGGCATCGCCAGAGTGCGTAATACTAATTCGCCCTGCGGCGCGGTTTGTTCATTACTCATTTCTTTTCTTCATGCTCCTGGGGCATATGGCGATAAATATAAATCCCGCTTAGCAGGGTAAATACCAGCGTTAACGCCGTCAGGCCAAAGACTTTAAAGTTGACCCATACACTTTGCGGCAGCCAGAAAGCGATATAAATATTGGCCAGGCCGCAGGCAATAAAGAACAGCGCCCAGGCGATATTCAGGCGTGACCAGACGGCTTGCGGCAGCGTCAGCTCTTTGCCGAGCATGCTTTGAATCAGCGGTTTTTTCATGATCCACTGGCTAATCAGCAATGCGCTGGCGAACAGGGCGTAAATCACCGTGACTTTCCACTTAATAAATTCATCATTGTGGAAAAACAGCGTCAGGCCGCCAAAAACCGCCACCAGTACAAAGGTAATGAGCGCCATCTTTTCAATCTTGCGATATTTAAACCAGCTATAAATGAGCACCACGGCGGTAGCTACAATCAGCGCCGCGGTTCCGGCATAAATATCGTAAAGCTTATAAAACGCAAAAAAGACAATCAGCGGTAAAAAGTCGAGAAACTGCTTCATAATCGATTCCGTAACGAAAGGCTCCTGACTATAACGCAACCGCCAGGAGCAGGGACAGGTTATTGGCGTAACAGCATGTACAGGCGATAAAGATAGATTAGCAGCAGCGCTGAAATTAAATTACTCAGCGTATTCGCGACAATCGCGCCAACCTGCGGCGTCAACGCGGCAAAGCCGGATGCCATCAGCAGCAGGGCGGTTTTCGCCAACAGCCAGCTCATCACCGCCGGGGCGACAAGGCGCATATTGCTCCAGGCCAGACGCATACTGTTGCGCATTGCCTGAAAAATCCCCACTTTATCCTGCACCAGCATCACCGGCGCTAACGACAGCACAATCGCCAGAATCACGCCCGGCAGCACGATCAGCATAATGCCGACCTGCACCAGCAGCGTGGTGAGTAAAATCAGCAGGAACATCCGCGGCAGAACCGGGGCGCTGGCACCTATGGCGCGCAGCGCGCTTACTGGCTGCCCGGCGGACACCATCTGGATCAATAATAAAATGCCGCCCGCCAGAATGGCGTTGCCGAACAGACCGGAAAAGGTCGATACCGCTGAGGCGCGCAATAACACTTGTTGCTGTTCCGGCGTCATATTCTGCACCAGTTCAAACAGCCCAACACTCCCGGTTAAATTATCGCCCTCGCTCAGAATCGACAGCTGCTCTTCGCTGGGTGAAAAGGCATGCCCAAAAAGAACGGTAATAAAGGCACATAGCAGCGCGATCAGCAGAATAGTAACCAGCTGATTGCGAAAAAAATTCCCCGTGTCACGGTAAACGGATTTTGCCGTGATAGACATGCACTCTCCTTGAGTTGATTGCCGTATTAATCTGGCGGCAATTGTACCCTGGATGGCCTGTCAGTTGCAGCATTGTGAATGGTCAAGCTCAGTAAATCTGTACCGTACAGCGGCGGCAAACCGTAATGGGCGCGGGCGCGGTTACAGGCGTCTTCCGTCACGCCATTCTCACCCGAGCGGGCAAATTCCCGGCAAGGGGACGGGCGTTGTTCATAAATCGCGCAGCTGGCGTTTTTGCCAGGTTCGCCTTGCAGCGCCACGCAGCGGCTCTGGCGCTGGTTGGTGCCGCGCATACAGCGCAGAAAAGGGGTCAGGGGCTCAGTGAGTTCAACAGGCACCGTTCCGCCGGCATCATCAGCTTCAGCCCAGTAAAAAGAGACACGAAAATACGCACAACAGGCACCGCAGGACAAGCATTCATTACTCATCGTACACCCGCATTCATCAAATTCGCTTACCGATCTTTCACTACGTTAGCCAGCCTTCATTAACGGCGCAAGATGTTAAAAACAAAATTCATTTGATACACAAACAAGCAATTGATGTAGATGCAAAGTGGTGCATGGTGAATGGCATGTAAAAATTAATCTAAATCAATAAATGTTAAATTTTCAAAATAAGTGTGATCGAAACGAGATCACTTATTACTTCTTTATGGGTATATTCACCGCGCAAATAAAACCACAAAGAGGGAATGGATATGAAAAAGCTGACGGTGGCTCTGGCGCTTTTGGGTTGTTTTTCGGGTGTTGCGCCGGCTCACGAAGCAGGTGAATTTTTTATGCGTGCGGGTACCGCGACGGTGCGCCCGACGGAAGGATCGCAAGATGTATTAGGCATGGGCGGCTTTAACGTCAGTAACAACACCCAACTGGGGCTGACGTTCACCTGGATGGCAACGGACAATATCGGCGTGGAACTGCTGGCGGCAACGCCGTTTCGTCACAGAGTCGGGCTGGGGGCGACGGGGGATCTGGCCACCGTTCATCAGCTTCCGCCAACCTTAATGGCGCAGTGGTACTTTGGCGATGCCACCAGCAAAGCGCGTCCTTATATCGGCGTTGGCGTTAACTACACCACATTCTTTGATGAAGATTTCAACGATACCGGCAAAGACGCGCAGCTAAGCGACCTGAGCGTTAAAGACTCCTGGGGCGCGGCGGGGCAGGTGGGACTGGACTACATCATCAACCAGGACTGGTTAATCAACATGTCGGTCTGGTACATGGACATTGACACAGAAGTGAAATTCAAAGCAGCGGGCGAGCAGCAGAATATCAAAACGCGTATCGATCCGTGGGTGTTTATGTTCTCGGCGGGATATCGTTTTTAACTTTGCCGACTCTCTGGTCTTGCAAAGAAGTAAACTGGCCGCTCGTCGGCCAGTTTTCATTGAAAAAGCCCTGAATCAGAGGCTTAAGCGGCCTGGCTCTTATCCCTGACGGGTGGCGGCCTTCAGGCTTTGCACAAACGCTTTCAGCTCGCTCAGCATCGCGCTGTGATCGTCGAGGTTTTTCTCGATGATTTTCACAATCGCGGAGCCGGAAATCGCCCCGGCCGCGCCCGCTTTAATCGCGGCTTCGACCTGCGACGGTTCGGAGATGCCAAACCCCTGTAACGGCGGCGCGGCATGGTATTCCGTCAGCTTGTCGATCAGATGATTCAGCGGCACGCTGGCGCGGTTTTCCGCGCCGGTAACGCCCGCACGCGACAGCAAGTAGGTATAGCCGCGGCCACGCGAGGCGATCTGGCGCAGCAGATTATCATCGGCATTGGGCGGGCAGATGAAAATCGGCGCGACGTTGTGGCGCAGCGCCGCTTCGGCAAACGGCGCCGACTCTTCCACCGGCACATCCGCCACCAGCACGGAGTCCACGCCCACCTGAGCGCATTTCTGATAAAACGCGTCGATGCCGTTGCTGAACACCAGGTTGGCGTACATCAGCAGGCCAATCGGGATCTGCGGATGTTTCTGGCGGATAGCCGCCAACATTTCAAAACACTGCGCGGGCGTCACGCCGGACGCAAAGGCGCGCAGGGTAGCGTTCTGGATGGTCGGGCCGTCCGCCAGCGGATCGGAGAACGGAATGCCCAGCTCCAGCGCATCCGCGCCCGCCTCGATCAGCGTGTCGATAATGCGCAGCGACTGTTCCGGCGAGGGGTCGCCAAGGGTGACGAAAGGCACAAACGCCCCTTCCTTACGGGCTTCAAGCTGCTTAAACACCTGCTCATAACGTTCCATCAGATTTCCCCTCTTGCTTTCAAAATATCGTGAACAGTGAAGATGTCTTTGTCGCCACGGCCAGAGAGGTTAACCACCAGCAGTTGCTCTTTTTCCGGGTTCTCGCGCGCCATCTTCAGGGCGTGAGCCAGCGCGTGGGAAGACTCCAGCGCCGGGATAATCCCTTCTTTCAGGCACAGGGTCTTAAACGCTTCCAGCGCTTCATCATCGGTAATCGACACATAGTCCGCGCGGCCTGTGCTGTTGAGATAGGCATGCTGCGGGCCGACCGACGGGAAATCCAGCCCGGCGGAAATGGAATAGGACTCTTCGATTTGCCCGTCTTCGGTCTGCATCATCGGCGACTTCATACCGAAGTAAATGCCGACGCGGCCATGCTTCAGCGGCGCGCCGTGCTCGCCGGTTTCAATACCGTGCCCGGCCGGTTCAACGCCAATCAGCCCCACGCTCTCTTCTTCGATAAAGTCAGCGAACATGCCGATGGCGTTAGAGCCGCCGCCCACGCAGGCCAGTACCGCATCCGGCAGGCGGCCCTCTTTTTCGAGGATCTGCGCTTTGGTTTCTTCGCCGATCATGCGCTGGAATTCACGTACGATGGTCGGGAACGGGTGCGGACCCGCTGCGGTGCCCAGCATATAGTGGGCGCGATCGTAGCTGCCAGACCAGTCGCGCAGCGCCTCGTTACAGGCATCTTTCAGGGTTGCCGAGCCGCTGTGTACCGGGATCACTTCCGCGCCCATCAGACGCATACGGAACACGTTCGGTGACTGGCGCTCCACGTCTTTTGCACCCATGTAGATGCGGCATTTCAGGCCGAGCAGGGCGCTCGCCAGGGCTGACGCCACGCCGTGCTGCCCCGCGCCGGTTTCGGCGATGATTTCAGTTTTACCCATCCGCTTCGCCAGCAATGCCTGGCCCAGCACCTGGTTGGTTTTATGCGCGCCGCCGTGCAGCAAATCCTCACGCTTCAGATACAGCGTGGTGCGAGTGCCTTCGGTAATGTTCTGGCATTTCGTCAACGCGGTTGGGCGACCGGCGTAGTTTTTCAGCAGGTCAGTAAACTGCGCCTGAAACGCCGGGTCCTTCTGGGCGCTGACAAAGGCTTCTTCAAGCTGGCGCAGCGCGGGCATCAGGATCTGCGGAACATACATACCGCCGAATTCACCAAAATAAGGGTTCAGTAATGTTGTCATGATCTCTTCCTTAATAGGCCCGCAGCGTTTTGAATACCGCTGCCAGCTTGTTGCTGTCTTTAATACCCGGCGCGCTTTCCACTCCGGAATTGAAATCTAAACCGCTACAGCCGAGTTTGGCTGCATCGACGCAGTTATCTGCGCCCAGCCCACCGGCCAGGATGACGTTGTCGAGCGTCTGTCCCGCCAGCAATGACCAGTCGAAACGCTGGCCGCTGCCGCCCTGGCCGTTATCAAATACATAGCGGTCAACAGAGCGCAGATCGCGCGCCGGGAGGCTGTGCGCCACGCTGAGCGCTTTCCAGATCGCCACCTCGTCGGGCAAGGCGTCGCGCAGGGCGTTGATATAGGCCTGATCTTCGCTGCCATGCAGTTGTACCGCGGATAATTTCAGGGTTTCCGCGATATTAACCACTTCCTGAACCGCGCTATCACGGAACACGCCCACATAGCGCAGCGGCGCGGCGGCACTCACCGCGCGGGCCTGCTCCGGCGTAACGTAGCGCGGGGAGGAGGGCGCGAAAATCAGCCCGCCGAAGATGGCGCCCGCTTCATACGCCGCTTTGGCGTCTTCCGGGCGAGTCAGTCCGCATACTTTGTTCTCACCCAGCAGCACGCTGCGCACCGCCGCGTTGAGGTCGTCCTGGCCCATCAGCGCGGAGCCAATCAGGAAACCGTTGGCGAAATGGCTGAGCTCGCGCACCTGAGCATAGCTATTGATGCCCGATTCGCTGATCACCGTGACGCCTGCGCCGAGGCGCGGTGCCAGTTGGCGGGTGCGGTTTAAGTCGATTGACAGGTCGCGCAGGTCGCGGTTATTGATGCCGACGACTTTCGCCTCCAGCGCAATCGCGCGTTCCAGCTCCTCTTCATTACTGACTTCGGTCAGCACGCCCATGTTCAGGCTGTGGGCCACCGCCGCCAACTGGCGATACTGCGCGTCATCCAGCACGGACAGCATCAACAGGCAGGCGTCGGCCTGATAGTAGCGCGCCAGGTGAATCTGGTACGCGTCAATAATAAAATCCTTGCACAGCACCGGCTGTGGGGCGATCTGGCTGACGATGGGCAGGAAATCGAAGCTGCCCTGAAAATATTTCTCATCGGTCAGCACCGAAATCGCCGAAGCGTGGTGCTTATAAACCCCCGCGATACGCGCCGGGTCAAAGTCATCGCGGATCACCCCTTTGGACGGCGACGCCTTTTTGCATTCGAGAATAAAGACGGTCCGCGCGCCCCGCAGCGCATCGTAAAAATGGCGCTGGCTCGGCACAATCTCATTCTGGAAGCTGGCCAGCGGCTGCTGTGCTTTACGCGCTTCCACCCAAATGGCCTTGTCGGCGACGATTTTCGCTAACACGGTTTGCATGATTTAACCTCTCGCTGCCAATGCGGTAACACGATCGTAAGCGGCACCACTGCGCAGCACCTCGATAACCCGTTGAGCGTTCGCTCTGAGATCCTCTTCGCCGTGCAAACGCAGCAGCATGGCGACGTTAGCGGCGACGGCGGCTTCATGAGCGCTCTCGCCTTTACCTTGTAACAGGCGGGTCAGAATGTCACGGTTTTCTTCCGGTGTGCCGCCCAGCAGCGCGTCCTGATGATAAGGCGTCAGGCCAAAATCGTCGGCGGTGAGCTGATAGCTTTTGATTTCACCGTTTTGCAGCTCCGCCACCAGGGTTGGGGCATGCAGCGAGACTTCGTCCATGCCGCCGCTGTGCACCACAGCGGCGCGCTGATAGCCCAGCACGCGCAGGGTTTCGGCAATCGGCAGCACCAACTCCGGGCTGTAGACGCCGATCAGCGCCAGCGGCGGATGCGCCGGGTTAATCAGCGGCCCCAGCACATTGAACAGGGTGCGGGTTTTCAACTGCTGGCGGACCGGCATGGCGTGACGAAAGCCGGTGTGGTATTTCGGCGCGAACAGGAAACAGACCCCCAGTTCGTCCAGCGCCTGGCGCGACGCGTCGGCATTCATATCCAGATTGATGCCGAACGCCGCCAGCAGATCCGATGAACCGGAACGGCTGGAAACGCTGCGGTTGCCGTGCTTCGCCACTTTCAGCCCGACCGCCGCCGCCACAAACGCGCTGGCGGTGGAGATGTTGATACTGTTGCTGCCGTCGCCGCCGGTGCCGACGATATCGGCAAACAGGTAATCGGGACGCGGGAAGGGCGCGGCGTTCTCCAGCAGCGCCGTGGCGGCCCCGGCGATCTCATTGGGGTGTTCGCCGCGCACTTTAATGCTGACCAGCGCCGCCGCCAGCTGTTCCGGCTTCAGTTCACCGCGCACAATCGCGGAGAACAGCTGGTGGCTCTCTTCGCGGCTCAGGGTTTGCGCCTGATACAGCTTGTCGAGGATCGGCTGGATGGTGTTTTTCTCCTCCAGTGATTTCAGCGCCCAGGCGAGGGTTTGCTCCAGCAGGCGCGCGCCCTGGCTGGTGAGAATCGATTCCGGATGGAACTGGAAACCCACCACCCGATCCGCGTCGTGACGCACGCCCATTACCATCCCGTTAAAGTGGGCGTTAATGGTCAGGCCCGCCGGGACGTTGCTGCCTACCAGCGAATGGTAGCGCGCCACCGGCAGCGGATTTTGCAGCCCGGCGAACATCGCTTCGCCGTCATGGGTGATGTTAGAAGCCTTGCCATGCAGGATCTCCCCGGCCTGGCCCACGTAGCCGCCATAGGCTTCGACAATCGCCTGATGGCCAAGGCAGATGCCGATAATCGGCAGCTTGCCGCGCATCCGGGTCAGCAACTCCGGCATACAGCCCGCTTCAGAGGGCGTGCCCGGGCCGGGCGACAGCATCAGCACCGGGTTCTTCATGGTCGCCAGGCGGTCGATTAACGTCTGCGCCGGGACATGGTTGCGGTAAATCACCACGTTGTGCCCGCTGGCCCGCAGCTGATCGGCCAGGTTATAGGTAAATGAGTCGATATTATCGAGCAGCAGAATGTCGGCCATCAGAACGTCTCCTGTGCGTGGTGTGCCGTGGCGATTGCGCGCAACACCGCGCGAGCTTTATTACGTGTTTCATCCGCTTCAGATTGCGGCACCGAGTCGAGTACCACCCCCGCGCCCGCCTGGACGGTGGCGATGCCGTCTTCCACATAAGCCGAACGAATCACAATGCAGGTATCCAGATCGCCATGAGCGGTGAAGTAGCCGACTGCGCCGCCGTAGCTGCCGCGGCGCGTGCCTTCCGCTGCGGCGATAAGCTGCATGGCGCGGACTTTTGGCGCGCCGCTCAGGGTGCCCATATTCATGCAGGCGCGATAGGCATGCAGCACATCCAGATCCTGGCGCAGCTCGCCCACCACGCGTGACACCAGATGCATCACAAAGGAGTAGCGGTCGACTTTGGTTAAATCCGCCACGTAGCGGCTGCCCGGCGTGCAAATGCGTGCCAGATCGTTGCGCGCCAGGTCCACCAGCATCAGATGCTCGGAGAGCTCTTTATGATCGGTGCGCATTTCCAGTTCGATGCGGCTGTCCAGGTCGCGATCCAGCGAACCGTCGGCGCGACGGCCGCGCGGGCGGGTTCCGGCAATCGGGTAGATTTCGATCTGGCGTGAATCGGCGTCATATTTCAGCGAGCTTTCCGGCGATGCGCCAAACAGCGTGAAGTCGTTATCCTGCATAAAGAACATATACGGGCTGGGGTTGCTGTTTTTTAAGGTTTCATAAGCAGCCAGCGGTGACGGGCAGGGCAGCGTAAAGCGGCGCGACGGCACCACCTGGAAAATTTCCCCGGCGCGAATGGCTTTTTGCATATCGCGAACCACTGCGCCGTACTCTTCATCGCTCTGATTGCACTCGCAGCGCATAGCCGGAACGGTTTCCACCGGCAGCGGCTGGGCAGGCTGGGTCAGTTGATGCGCGATCTCGTCGATACGCTGCGCCAGGCGGCGCGCTTCGCTGTCCGACGGGGTGAACTGGCTGGTCTGGATGCGGATGTGCTTTTTCTGATGGTCGATCACCAGCAGGGTTTCCGCCAGATAGAAGCAGTAGTCCGGGCAGCGGTTATGCTGCTCAACCGCAGGCAGCTCTTCGAAACCAGCCACCAGGTCATAGGCAAATAACCCGCCGAAGAACATAGCTTCACGCTCCTGCGCCGGGACGCTGACCAGATCTTGCAGCAGGCGGAAAGTATCAAACACCGAGAGCGAACACAGGCGCGCGTCTTCATCCAGCAGCGCGCTGACCGGCGGGAAGCGCAGCACGCGGCCCTGGGGCAGGATTTGGTTGTCGATCCCGGCGGGCAGCGCCGTATCCAGTAAAGCGAGCAGCGCAGCGCCGTTAGCGGTCAGCGCGTCAATAGTGACAGTGTCACCCAGCGCGGTAATGCGCAGCGCGCTGTCCACCAGCAGCAGGCTCTTTAACGAGTCTTTACTGTCAATATCTGCCGATTCCAGCAGCAGTGTGGCAGGGCGCGAGGCGCACAGCTGATGAAACAGCGCGGTCGGGTTATCGCGATAGGCGGCTTCGTAAGCCTGGAGTTGCAACGCGGGTTTCTGGGTTTGCATATCGGATCTCATTATTCTGTTCAAAAAAAAGCCCGCTTGATGGCGGGCCGGGTATCTGGTGTGCGTGACGCACAGTGGATTCACTGCCCTGATTCAGGAAGTGCGCCACCAGCGGTTAACAATCATGTTTGCTTTCATCTTCAGATACCTGTCTTGTGTGAACTTGCGTACTAGTTAACTGGTTCGCGCGTTTAATGTCAACCCCGATTTTAGAAAATCATCAGGAATCGTTATGATAGACGCCCGAATGCTATGCCACATGTGCTGGAGCTGTTTTTGAATCCCTCTTCGAATGCTGTGATTTATGATTTACACAGCCATACGGTCGCCTCCGATGGCGCACTTACCCCGGAACAACTGGTGCACCGCGCCGTTGAAATGGGTGTGACCACACTCGCCATTACCGATCACGACTCCACCGCAGGCTTGCCCGCCGCGCATCGGGAAATCGCCCGACAGCAACTGCCGCTGCAACTGATCAACGGTACGGAAATTTCCACCCTGTGGGAAAATCATGAGATCCATATCGTCGGGCTGGGCATTGATATTGCACATCCGGCGCTTATTGAATTTCTTGGTGAGCAGCACGCCCGCCGCCATCGCCGGGCTGAAATGATCGCCGAGCGGCTGGAGAAAGCGCGCATTCCCGGCGCGTGGGAAGGGGCGCTGCGTCTGGCGGATGGCGGGACGGTCACCCGCGGCCATTTTGCTAAATTTTTGATCGAAGACGGGCGCGCCAATTCGATGGCTGACGTGTTTAAACACTATTTAGCGCGCGGGAAAACCGGCTATGTGCCGCCGCAGTGGTGTACAATAAAACAAGCTATTGATGTAATTCACCATTCTGGCGGTCTGGCGGTGGTGGCTCATCCGGGGCGTTACCGGTTGTCGGCGAAGTGGCTCAAGCGTTTGCTGGGGCATTTTGCCGAACAGGGCGGCGACGCGATGGAGGTGGCGCAGTGCCAGCAAGCCCCCGACGAGCGGGCAAAGCTTGCCGCTTATGCAACCCAATTCGGGCTGCTGGCGTCACAGGGATCGGATTTTCATCAGCCTTGCCCGTGGATTGAGCTGGGCCGCAAACTCTGGCTTCCCGACGGGCTTCAGCCAGTCTGGCAGCGCTGGGACGCGCCAGAATCGAGTAAAGAGAGGGCAGTATGAGTCAGTTTTTTTATGTTCATCCGGATAACCCGCAGCCGCGGCTTATTAACCAGGCCGTGGACATTGTACGTAAAGGCGGCGTGATTGTTTATCCGACCGACTCCGGCTACGCGCTGGGCTGTAAGCTGGAAGACAAGAGCGCGATGGAGCGCATCTGCCGGATCCGTCAGTTGCCGAACGGCCACAATTTCACGCTGATGTGCCGCGATCTGTCGGAACTGTCGACCTATGCGTTTGTTGATAACGTGGCGTTTCGCCTGATTAAAAACAACACCCCGGGCAACTACACCTTTATCCTCAAGGGCACCAAAGACGTGCCGCGTCGTTTGCTCCAGGAAAAACGGAAAACTATCGGCCTGCGCGTGCCGTCGAACCCGATTGCGCTGGCCCTGCTGGAAACGCTGAACGAGCCGATGCTGTCCACCTCGCTGATGCTGCCGGGCAGTGAGTTTACTGAATCTGACCCGGAAGAGATCAAAGACCGCCTGGAGAAAGTGGTCGATTTGATCATTCACGGTGGTTATCTGGGGCAGCAGCCCACCACGGTGATTGATTTAACCGACGACTCGCCGGTAGTGGTGCGTGAAGGGGTTGGCGACGTTAAGCCTTTCCTGTAATGCCCTGAACCGCTATACTACGCGGCCTTAAAGGCGGCGGGTCTCTGCCGCCTTCCCCATTCGACGCCTGGGAAGGCGACATCTTAAGGAAGCTCCATGAGCGAAAAGCTACAAAAAGTATTGGCCCGCGCCGGTCACGGTTCGCGCCGCGAACTCGAAACCATGATCTCCGCCGGTCGCGTCAGCGTTGATGGCAAAATTGCCACCCTGGGCGATCGTGTTGAAGTTAATAGCGCACTGAAAATTCGTATTGATGGCCACCTGATTTCGATTAAAGAATCCGCCGAGCAGATTTGCCGTGTGCTGGCGTATTACAAACCGGAAGGCGAGCTGTGCACCCGTAACGATCCTGAAGGCCGCCCGACGGTATTTGACCGTCTGCCGAAACTGCGCGGCGCGCGCTGGATTGCGGTTGGCCGTCTGGATGTGAATACCTGTGGCTTGCTGCTGTTCACCACCGATGGCGAACTGGCTAACCGCCTGATGCACCCGAGCCGTGAAGTGGAGCGCGAATACGCGGTGCGCGTGTTTGGTCAGGTAGAAGACAGCAAAATTAACGGCCTGGCGCGCGGCGTCCAACTGGAAGATGGCCCGGCGGCGTTTAAAACCATTAAATTCACCGGCGGCGAAGGCATTAACCAGTGGTACAACGTCACCCTGACCGAAGGACGCAACCGTGAAGTGCGTCGCTTGTGGGAAGCGGTGGGTGTGCAGGTGAGCCGCCTGATCCGCGTGCGCTACGGCGACATCCCGTTGCCGAAAGGCCTGCCGCGCGGCGGCTATACCGAACTGGATTTAGCGCAAACCAACTATCTGCGTGAGCTGGTGGGCCTGCCTGCTGAAACCAGCAGCAAAGTGGCGGTGGAGAAAGATCGTCGCCGCATGAAGGCGAACCAGATCCGTCGGGCAGTGAAGCGTCACGGCCAGACTACCGCGCGTCGCAGCAGCGGCCCGGCGGTAAAGAAAACCCGCGAAAGATAATCGTCTTAGCAATAAAAATGGTCGCCAAAAGCGACCATTTTTGTTTGCGCAGAATCAGTAATCAATGCCCATCTGGGCCTTCACACCCGCGTCGAACGCGTGTTTCACCGGACGTAACTCGCTTACCGTATCGGCAATCTCAAGAATATCCCGATGGCAGCCGCGTCCGGTAATAATCACCGTTTGCTGTTCCGGACGCTGGTTTAACGCCTCCATCACTACCTCCAGCGGCAGATAGTCGTAGGCCACCATATAGGTCAGCTCATCCAGCACCACCAAATCCAGCGAGGCGTCGCGCAGCATCCGTTCGGCGTGCTGCCAGGCAGAGAGGCAGGCGGCGGTATCCGATTCGCGGTTTTGCGTCTCCCAGGTAAACCCGGTGGCCATGGTCTGGAACTCAACGCCGTGCGGCTCCAGCAGGTTACGCTCGCCGTTGGGCCAGGTGCCTTTAATAAACTGCACTACGCCGGCTTTTTTCCCGTGGCCCACGGCGCGGGTTACGGTGCCGAAGGCGGCAGTGGTTTTGCCTTTGCCGTTGCCGGTAAACACCATCAGTATGCCGCGCTCTTCCTGGGCGCTGGCGATGCGGGCATCCACTTTCTCTTTAACACGCTGTTGGCGCTGCTGGTAACGATCGTCGCTCATTCAGAAATTCCTGGTTTTCGGTTGGGTTGGGCATCAAAGGTCATGCCGGTTTTGCGACGGCTGTCGTCGCCCATGAGCCACAAATAGAGCGGCATTAAATCGCGCGGCGTCTTGAGTTTGTTCGGATCTTCCGCCGGGAACGCGTTGGCGCGCATCGCGGTGCGGGTACCGCCGGGGTTGATGCAATTTACCCGGAGATTGCGATGAACATACTCCTCCGCCAGCACCTGCATCATGCCTTCGGTGGCGAATTTCGAGACCGCGTAGGCTCCCCAGCCAGCGCGGCCCTGGCGGCCAACGCTTGAAGAGGTAAAGACCAGTGAACCGGAATCTGATTTAAGCAGCAGCGGCAGCAGGGCCTGAGTCAAAAAGAAGGTGGCATTTACGTTCACCTGCATCACGTCCAGCCAGCTCTCCGGCGTTTGTTCGATCATCGGACGCACTTCGCCAAGCGCGCCCGCGTTATGCAATACGCCGTCGAGCCGGGGAACCTGGGCGGCGATGTGGTTCGCCAGCTCCTGACATTGCGCAGGCGTGGCGCTGGAAAAATCCAGTGTGAACCAGCGCGGCTGCGAGTAGCCTTGCTGATGGATCGCCTGCGCGACATCGCGCAGCTTTTGCTCGTTGCGGCCCAGCAGGACCACCTCGGCACCGTATTGGGCATAGGTCATCGCCGCTTCGCGGCCAATGCCGTCACTGGCGCCAGTGACAAGAATAATGCGGTTTTGCAACAAATCGCGTTGGGGTTGATAGTGCACAAATCACTCCTGAGCGGGCAGTTGGCGTGCGAAACAGAGTCTATTCACAGAGTTTTAACGTGTTATGCCTGATTCCGACTGCTATTTCAATCGGCCATCCGCCCCGGCTGCCGCAAGTTAACATTTTGAAATAATTCACCGTCGCGGAAAATTACGGGATAGATTCCACGATAAACATGTCATACGAGACTGATTGGGCTTGAGTCGGTACACTAAAGCTAACTTTTGGACGTGATATCAAGGCGGATGTTGTGGATCTACTTTCTGAATATGGGTTGTTTTTAGCCAAAATCGCCACGGTTGTGATCGCTATTGCGATCATTGCAGCGATTATCGTCAATGTCGCCCAGCGCAGGAAACAGCAGCGCGGGGAATTGCGCGTGACCCGTTTGAGCGAGCAATATAAAGAAATGCAGGAAGAGATGGCGGTATCACTGCTCGATCCCCATCAGCAAAAACTGTGGCACAAGGCCCAGAAGAAAAAGCACAAGCAGGAAGCCAAAGCGGCGAAAGCGCTGGCGAAGCAGGGCAAACCCGCCGCAGAAGGGCGCGCCAAACTTTACGTGATCGATTTCAAAGGCAGTATGGACGCTCATGAAGTGACGTCGCTGCGTGAAGAGGTGACGGCGGTGCTGGCGGTGGCGACGCCGCAGGATGAAGTATTGGTGCGCCTCGAAAGCCCTGGCGGCGTGGTACACGGTTATGGTCTGGCAGCCTCACAACTCCAGCGCCTGCGCGAGCGCGGCATTCCGTTAACGGTGGCGGTGGATAAAGTGGCGGCCAGCGGCGGTTATATGATGGCCTGCGTCGCCAGCCATATCGTGGCGGCGCCGTTTGCCATTGTCGGCTCGATCGGCGTGGTGGCGCAGATCCCCAACTTTAACCGCCTGCTCAAGCGTAACGACATCGATGTGGAGTTGCACACCGCCGGGCAATATAAGCGCACCCTGACGCTGTTTGGGGAAAACACCGAGGAAGGCCGCGAGAAATTCCGCGAAGATCTCAACGATACGCACCTGCTGTTCAAGAGCTTTGTGAAAGAGATGCGTCCCAGCCTGAATATTGATGAGGTGGCGACCGGTGAACACTGGTACGGCGTTCAGGCAAAAGAAAAAGGCCTGGTTGACGCTATCAGCACCAGCGACGATCTGATCCTGGAAAAAATGAACCAGCGTGACGTGGTGGGTGTGCGCTATCTGCGACGTAAAAAAATGATGGACCGTTTTACCGGCAGCGCGGCGGAAAGTGCCGACCGTCTGTTGATGCGCTGGTGGCAGCGCGGCGAGAAGCCGTTACTGTGACGTGCCCCATAAAATGAGAAAGAGGCCATCCGGCCTCTTTTTTTAATCCTGCAAACGGTACTTTTCAGACAGTTCGTGGGCGAGATATTTAAACATGTTAAATACCGCCGTGCTTTTCGGCGTCGGCAGACCTTGCTCATCCAGGAAGTATTCGCCCCTGAAGACCAGCACGCCGTTTTTCTGCTCGACATCGGTGGCTATGATGCCCGCGATATAATCTTCATGTTCGACAATCAGTGCATTTGCTTTTTCAAGCAGTGTTTTTTTGTCTATCGGTTGAATCGTCTGTTGCATAGTTTACTCCTTCAAAACTGCGCGTAGTGTACGCCGCGCCTGACATCGGGCGCAAATTTTCCCCGAAAGAGAGTGTGGATTTATTCGCACTGACAAGTTGGCGCTCAACAGCAAGGCATGCTAATAAAGTTGCGTAACGAATTATATCAGGTAGAGTGTGACGCTTTCGCAAATCTGGCAACAGAATTGCTTGACATTCGACCAGACTTTCGTCGTGCTGTGTCGTCATGGCGCGAAAAACCTGCTTTCTCAGGTACCTGAAAAGTGCGTTCCGTCGCATCGGTAAATGAAGCAGGGTTGAATTCCTTTACGGCTATCGCAATATATCCCGGCGTATGGCCCGGTAAAGTGAATTATCGTGCGACGTCATTTGGAAGAATCAACCAGGTAAAGGTGAATATGGGTAAAGCTCTCGTTATCGTTGAGTCCCCGGCAAAAGCCAAAACGATTAACAAGTATCTCGGCAATGACTACGTGGTGAAATCCAGCGTCGGTCATATCCGTGATTTGCCGACCAGCGGATCAACCCAGAAAAAGAGCGCTGACTCTGCCTCCACCAAAACGGCTAAAACCGGCAAAAAAGTCAAAAAGGATGAGCGCGGTGCGCTCGTCAATCGCATGGGCGTCGACCCGTGGCACGACTGGGAAGCACAGTACGAAGTGCTGCCGGGCAAAGAGAAAGTTGTCTCCGAACTGAAATCGTTGGCTGAAAAGGCCGACCACAT
The DNA here is from genome assembly GCF_014193285.1 of Atlantibacter sp. RC6. GTDB lineage: Bacteria > Pseudomonadota > Gammaproteobacteria > Enterobacterales > Enterobacteriaceae > Atlantibacter. The sequence continues at coordinate 63,907 of NZ_JACHZE010000008.1, read as the reverse complement.
CTATCTCGCAACCGACCTTGACCGCGAAGGGGAAGCCATTGCATGGCACCTGCGGGAAGTCATCGGCGGCGACGACGCCCGCTACAGCCGCGTGGTGTTTAACGAAATTACCAAAAATGCGATTCGTCAGGCGTTTGAAAAGCCGGGCGAACTGAATATCGACCGGGTAAATGCTCAGCAGGCGCGCCGTTTTATGGACCGCGTGGTGGGCTATATGGTTTCTCCGCTGCTGTGGAAGAAGATCGCCCGCGGCCTGTCTGCGGGGCGTGTGCAGTCCGTTGCGGTACGTCTGGTTGTCGAGCGCGAACGCGAAATCAAAGCCTTTGTGCCGGAAGAGTACTGGGAAGTGGATGCCGCGCTGACCACGCCGAAAGGCGATGCGCTGCAGGTCGAAGTCACTCATCAGAACGACAAACCGTTCCGCCCGGTTAACCGCGATCAAACCATGGCGGCGGTAAGCCTGCTGGAGAAAGCGCGCTACACCCTGCTGGAGCGTGAAGATAAGCCGACCAGCAGCAAACCGGGCGCGCCGTTTATCACCTCTACGCTGCAACAGGCGGCCAGCACGCGTCTCGGTTTTGGCGTCAAGAAAACCATGATGATGGCCCAGCGCCTGTATGAAGCGGGCTATATCACCTATATGCGTACCGACTCCACCAACCTGAGTCAGGACGCGGTGAACATGGTGCGCGACTATATTAAAGACCAGTTCGGTAAAAAATATTTGCCGGAGTCGGCCAATCAGTACGCCAGCAAAGACAACTCGCAGGAAGCGCACGAAGCTATTCGTCCGTCCGATGTGAATGTCGTGGCGGAGGTGCTGAAAGATATGGAAAGCGATGCGCAGAAACTGTATCAGCTGATCTGGCGCCAGTTCGTAGCCTGTCAGATGACGCCGGCGCAATACGATTCCACCACGTTGACCGTGGAAGCGGGAGATTTCCGCCTCAAAGCGCGTGGTCGCACCCTGCGTTTCGATGGCTGGACCAAAGTGATGCCAGCGCTGCGTAAAGGCGATGAAGACCGCACGTTACCGGCCGTTGAGCCGGGCGACGTATTGTCGCTGGTCGAACTGACCCCGGCGCAGCACTTCACCAAGCCGCCTGCGCGCTTTAGCGAAGCGTCTCTGGTGAAAGAGCTGGAAAAACGCGGTATTGGTCGTCCGTCTACCTATGCGTCGATCATCTCCACCATTCAGGATCGTGGCTACGTGCGGGTGGAAAACCGTCGTTTTTACGCCGAAAAAATGGGCGAGATCGTCACCGATCGTCTGGAAGAGAACTTCCGTGAGCTGATGAACTACGACTTTACTGCCCAGATGGAAAGCAGCCTCGACCAGGTGGCAAACCATCAGGCGGAATGGAAAGCGGTTCTCGACGACTTCTTTGGTGATTTTACCCGCCAGTTGGATACGGCGGAGAAAGATCCGGAAGAGGGCGGTATGCGTCCTAACCAGATGGTACTGACCAGTATCGACTGCCCGACCTGCGGTCGCAAAATGGGCATTCGTACCGCCAGTACCGGGGTATTCCTCGGCTGTTCCGGCTATGCGCTGTCGCCGAAAGAGCGCTGCAAAACCACCATCAATCTGGTGCCGGAAAACGAAGTGCTCAATGTGCTGGAAGGTGACGATGCCGAAACCAACGCGCTGCGCGCCAAACGTCGTTGCCAGAAATGCGGCACCGCGATGGACAGCTACCTGATCGATCCGAAGCGTAAAATCCACGTCTGCGGCAACAACCCGACCTGCGATGGCTACGAAATCGAAGAGGGTGAATTCCGCATCAAAGGCTATGATGGCCCGATTGTGGAGTGCGAGAAGTGCGGTTCGGAAATGCATCTGCGTATGGGTCGCTTCGGTAAGTACATGGCCTGTACTAACGACGACTGCAAAAACACCCGTAAGATCTTGCGTAACGGCGACGTTGCGCCGCCGAAGGAAGATCCGGTTCCGTTGCCGGAGCTGCCGTGCGAGAAATCCGACGCCTACTTCGTGCTGCGTGACGGTGCGGCGGGTGTGTTCCTGGCCGCCAATACCTTCCCGAAATCGCGTGAAACCCGTGCGCCGTTAGTGGAAGAATTGTACCGCTTCCGCGATCGCCTGCCGGAAAAACTGCGTTATCTGGCTGATGCCCCGCAGAAAGACCCGGAAGGTAACCCGGCGGTGGTTAAATTCAGCCGTAAAACCAAACAGCAGTACGTCTCTTCAGAGAAAGCGGGCAAAGCCACTGGCTGGTCAGCGTTTTATGTCGACGGTAAGTGGGCCGAAGGCAGTAAGTAACCTGCTGTAAATGAAACTAAAAAAGGGCTGGAGAAATCCGGCCCTTTTTATTTATTGCGGCGTTATTATTTATTTTCTCCATCTATACACAGAAGCTATAAATGATATAGTGGTTATAGTTAACCTCTTTTTTAGACTGATTCGGTCTTAATCATCGTCAGAAGGCGCGAGCAGCGCGGATGGTCCTGCCATGAAATTACAACAGCTTCGTTATATCGTTGAGGTGGTCAATCACAACCTTAATGTCTCGTCGACAGCAGAAGGGCTGTACACGTCCCAGCCCGGCATCAGTAAGCAAGTGCGCATGCTGGAGGACGAGTTAGGGATCCAAATCTTCGCCCGTAGCGGCAAACATTTAACCCAGGTCACGCCAGCAGGGCAGGAGATTATCCGTATCGCCCGGGAAGTGCTGTCGAAAGTCGACGCCATCAAGTCCGTGGCGGGGGAACACACCTGGCCTGATAAAGGGTCGCTGTATGTCGCCACCACGCACACTCAGGCGCGTTATGCGCTGCCAGGCGTGATTAAAGGCTTTATCGAGCGTTATCCGCGTGTTTCCCTGCATATGCATCAGGGGTCGCCCACCCAAATCGCTGAAGCGGTATCAAAAGGCAACGCAGACTTCGCCATCGCTACCGAAGCGCTGCACCTGTATGACGATTTAGTGATGCTGCCGTGCTACCACTGGAACCGCTCGATTGTGGTCACGCCTGACCATCCGCTGGCGTCTAAAGAGTCGGTGAGTATAGAGGAGCTGGCGCAATATCCGCTGGTGACCTACACCTTTGGTTTTACCGGACGTTCGGAACTGGATACCGCCTTTAACCGCGCCGGGTTGACCCCGCGCATCGTGTTTACCGCCACCGATGCCGATGTGATTAAAACCTATGTACGCCTCGGTTTAGGGGTGGGCGTGATTGCCAGTATGGCGGTTGATCCTGTTGCCGATCCGGACCTGATCCGCCTGGATGCCCATGACATCTTCAGCCACAGCACTACCAAAATTGGTTTTCGCCGCAGCACGTTTTTAAGAAGCTATATGTACGACTTTATCCAGCGCTTCGCCCCGCATTTAACCCGTGATGTGGTGGATACGGCCGTTTCGCTGCGCTCTAACGAAGATATCGAAGAAATGTTCAAGGATATTAAATTACCGGCTAAATAACGGATGACTGGATAAATAATATCAATGAAATTAACGGTAACCGTTAATTACTCTCATTAAAAACCCATGCGTTCTGCATGGGTTTTGTGTCTCTACCGGACGACAAAAATAGAAAACTATTTTCACTTCGGCAAATCCCAACGTTCAATTATTTATTTGACGTCAAAAGATTGATTATTTAGCTTGAGATATCACGTAAATCCGCTGGATTTTTTAGTACTTTTTAATTAGGATTTATCTTACCGTTTGATTAATTCTGACTATTGTTTGGTGAGAAATGATAAGCACTGTCGATTGTATGAGGAGCCCGATGTCTTCCGAAAGCCATCAACCCCAGCGCGATGCGCACCTGAAACGTAAAGCGTGGCTCGCGGTGTTCGCACTGTCTGCCCTGTTTTGGGTAGTGGTGGGCGGGCTTGCCTGGTACATCTGGGGATAGCATGGTATCAGAAGAGGAAAAGACGACGGGCATTGATGCAGACCGCGAAGGCGAGAAGCAACAGAAACAAAAAACAACCATCCCGAAATCATGGACTCTGACCAAACAGCAAAAAGCCTTTATTGATTTGTTTTCGCAAGATGATGAGACAAATAACCAATAACAGCCATAAGTAATATTGCCACTATTTGCAAAACCCTCTGAAATTTCCAGAGGGTTTTTTCTTTTCGGCGAGTAGGTTTATTTTGCCACTACCGTTTCGCGACTCACGCGTTGGCCTTGCTGACTTGTTGAACGTAAAAGGATATTTCCTGTCGCGTCGGTCCGCATGTTGGCGTTGTAGCGCTGCCAGCTCTGCCCGCCATCCAGAGAGTATTCAATGGGCGTACCGGGAAGCGAACTGTTCGCCTTGAGTTGCCCATTCACTATCCGCGCGCCCGGAACCGGGATACGGTACTGGATGCCGGCCTTTTCAAGCTTCGCCAGCTCGCGCTGCCCCATAAGATTCGCGAAACGCTCCCACTCTTTGTTAAGCGACGCCACATCCACAAAATGGCTTTCACCGCCTTTATACTCGCGTCCGGTCTGATAATCCTGCTCCCAGCCAGCCCGATGCCAGGCGCGCTCCGCCACGGAAATCAGTCGCGGGTAAATCATGTACTCCATTTGCTTATCGGTACGCACCACTTCACTCCACAGTTGCGCAGACAGCCCATAAGCGCCGGGCCAGGGCTTATCCGCTTTGGCGGTAAAGGCGTTGCCGTCGCGATCGACTGAAGTTTCGGCATTCTGCGGGAGGTTATCGGGTGCAAAAGCGAAGATTTTGCGTTCATCGCTGAACCGCGTTCCCCAGTAATAGCCGCTTTCTTGCGGATTCACCTCATTAGGGAAATCAAGATAGAGGTAATCCGGGCTGGACACCACTACCCGGAACCCTTTATTGGCCCAGTCATTCGCGGTATCGAAACCGCCCCAGTAAAGCGTATCCCAGAAGTTGACGTTTACGTGGTCGGTTCCGAACGTGCTGGCGTCTTTGGCATCTTTCAGCCCATCCTGCCACGCCTGCATGGCGGTGATGCCATGCGCTTTCACCAGCTTGCTGACTTCAATGCCAAAATAGCTGGAGAGGTGGTCAACGTCAGCGACTTTTCCCTCATTAACCATCCGCTGGCAAGAAGGGGATTTGGCCCAGGGTTTATCCTGCTGGCTTTGGTCAATCACGCCTTTTCCGGCTTCAGGATGCGCGCGATCGGTGTAGCCGGTGCCGAGGTAGATATTTTTTGCTTCATCGCCGCCAAAGTGCCAGGTATTCAGCGGAACACCTGCCTCTTTGTGCATCTGCTGAATTTCGCCAATCACCTTATCCACGAAGCGGCTGGAGGCGGGCAGGCACGGGTTGAGATAGCCGGTGCGGTTGTAATACTGCACGCCGGTGGTGTTAGAGGTGTCGCCCGGCTCCAGCAGCCGGTACTGTTCCGCTTGCTGTGTTTTACCTTGCTGATTTAGCCTGTCATAGCGCGCTTCCATAGCGATAATGGCCGCACGGGCGTGAGCGGGCATATCAATTTCCGGGATCACCTCGATTTGCCGCGCGCCGGCGTATTTCAGGATCTCAATGTAATCCGCACGGGTAAAGTAGCCGCTGCCGTTGTTGTCGCTGTCTGGCCCGGAGCCAAGCTGCGGCAATAGACAGGTTTTTTCAGTCAGATCGTGGCAGCGTTTAGCGCCAACTTCGGTCAGCTCCGGCAAGCCGGGAATTTCAAGACGCCATCCTTCATCATCGCTGAGATGAAAGTGGAATTTGTTGAGTTTATAGGCGGCCATTTGATCCAGCAGGCGCAACACCGCCGCTTTGGAATGAAAATTACGCCCGACATCCAGATGAATACCGCGGTAGGCAAAGCGCGGGGCGTCTTTGGCATCCAGGGTGGCGATAACGGGGGCGCCATGGGCGGGGATCAGCGACAGCAACGACTGAAGCCCGTAAAACACGCCTGCCTGGTCATAACCCGTTATGACGGCCTCTTTGTTGCCAATGTGCAACTGGTACGCGCCGCTGACCGCCTCTTTGCCGCTAAACGCGCCGGGTGAAATTTCACTGCGGATGGGATAGCTGCCATCCGTTTTCACGCCAAACAGCGCAAAACGGCTTTCAATCGCCTGCTGAGCAGGCATTGCGAGTGCGCCAGGCTGCAATTGAACGCCCTTGCGCAAATCAACATCTTGCGGATGAATGTCCAGCTGAAGCGGCGTGGGAATGATTTGCCCGCGCAGTAACCGGTTATCCAACACATGCAGATCGCTGTTTTTGTCAAAACGCGTCTGCGCGGTCATCAGGATATTTTTATCGTCCGGGATACGCTTCCATTGTTCCCCCAGCGGCGTAACGAACTGCGTCAGATCTTCGGTATCGGTGTTAGCGATAATTTTTGGTGTCGCATGGTCGGCAGTCACATACCAGCGCGGCAAAATATCGGTAATAAATAGCTGCCAGTATTCGTTAATAATGGGAATGTCGACGCGCTGTCCCGCCGGGAAGCCGGTGAATTTGTCGGTGGGCTCCAGTTTATGTAAATCACCCATAATATGGCTGACCTTAAACTGATCGTTCTCAACCTGCAGAATGCGGCGAATACTGTGGAAATAGATAGTCCAGGATTTATCCGTTACCGCCTCGCCGTTATTGACCAGCGTAATCGTCGCTTTATTGCAGGAAGCCCAGTCGGCGCCTAATTTTGCGCAATCAATGCCGTGCAGGGCGGCATGATTATCATTGACGGTATAGTTCAGGGTAAACCGGCTGATTTGATCGACCGTTTGCTGGCCTGCGGCGACAGCCGCACCGTTTAGCGACGCCAGAATCGTGGCGGCTAATACACTCAACGCTAATTTATTCATTGCAAATTCCTTATGATGTCCGCTATTTACGGCGTTATCGCGCCTGAGCGGCAAATATCAGAAAATTGTGAACGGGGCGATGACCATGAATTTCACGTCGCGTTCGTCCTGAAAAATATTTCCGTATCCGCCGCCGTAACTGGGGATGTCGGAATGGTTGTCATACTGCGTGAAATGGAGTTTAAACAGGGTGCCTTTAGCGCGGCCTTGTTGCAGCGTGTAGCTGGCATCCAGGCTGTATGCGGACTCTTTCAGCCGGTAATCGGCATCATAGTACCCATCGCTGGTGGGGGCGGAACTGGGCTTCGCATCCCAGGCGTAAACATAAGAGCCGCCAACCGCAAACCCGGCTAAATCCCAGTTGCTCAGATCGTACATTGCGCCAACGTACACGGCCTTTTCACCGTTGGCGTTAAAGTCGGAGCGGTTATCCCACCAGATATCGAGGCGGCCGTTGGAGGAAGCATAGGTTGGCGTCATACGTTGCAGGAAATAGCCCTGTTGGCCGTCAGCCTTAACCCAGGTGCCTTCGAGACGCAAATCCACCTGCCCGAGCTTATAGCCGAAGGTCAATGCCTGAAGCCACGCGGTACCGTCATAAATATCGTTAATGCCGCCGTTATCCACTTTATCGCGCGTGCCATAAAACTGATAACTGGTGGTCAACGGGTTTTTGCTGATAGGCCATTTGTAGCTGGCTTTAGCAAAATATTGATCGACATAGCCCTGCGCCTGTCCAAAGGCGGCTTCCAGTATCAGATCGTTTTTAAAATCATATTTCGCGCCAACGGAATGGAGATAGTCCACATGGGTGGTTTTATCGTTCTGATAAAAATCATCCATTTCCAGATGCCACGGCGATTTATATTCGTTGGTCCACATATACGAGAAGCTCAGCGCGCCAGCATCGCCGTAGTCAAAATTCGCGCCTGCCTCTGCGCCCTGATAGGTGCCAGGCATAAAACTCCAGTGCGGTGCCAGTAGCGTCTGGCCGGTTGGCTGAATATAACCGGCGCGCGCCCACACCGGGCCCAGTTTCATTTTCGCCGCAGCCTTATACAGGCTTATGCCGCTTTTATCCCCGGACCAGTCCTCGTCATACGCTTTATTGCTTGAGGAGAAGGCGATTTCGTTAGGATGCGCGCTGTCTCCCGCTTCTGCCATTTCAAGAGCAGTAAATGCCGCGATATCCAGACCAAAAACATCATTGATATAACCCGATTGAAAATCCAGGTTCGCGTTCCAGGTGGCATGGGAAAGATTGGTTTTGTATTTATCTTCGATAACATCTTTGCGGTCGCGCTCGCGCTGCCAGTAATAAATACCGCCCGTTAATGTTGAGTCTTCAACAAATCCTGCAGCGACGGCGTGGGGAATGAAAAAGCCGGATGATCCTGCGCTCAGGCAAAGTAACGCCCAGCCGAAGGCACGTCGTTTATTATTAAACGAATGCATAATAATTCCTTTTAAAATAATGAGAGAATAGAGGTATCAATTTTCTGAAATTAAAAATGATCTACAGGTGCGTGAATTCCTTTGTGGCGATGAAGTACATCAACCTTATTTTTCGCGACGCGAATTATCAATAGCCTTTAAGCAAGATATTTTGGCTTTATGATGTGGCGCACAAATTCTTGCTATTTAAGCGCGGATTTATGTTTTGGGATTGGTTTAGAATTATTATCTTAATATTTGCGTTAAATTATATTTTTATAATGTTATAAATTATAATTCTAGTTATTAATGCTAAATCTTGAGAAGGCAATCATTCAGCCAGATGCTGGGTTTATTATCATTAATTCGCATCGCGAATAATATCATTAACCCCCCATCTGTGCCGTCGATTTATCAATTTGGGTTGTTATCAAAACGTTACGATATGTATGTGTTATCTTTAATACAAACCCTGATTATCGTCAGGGTATCGCATCTCAGCTATTAAGGAGGAGCATATGTCGTCGACACTACGCGAAGCCAGTAAGGATACGCTGCAGGCACTCGATAAAACTTACCACTATTACAGTCTGCCGCTGGCTTCCAGGGTACTTGGGGATATTTCGCGCTTGCCCAAGTCGTTAAAAGTGCTGCTGGAGAACCTGTTGCGCTGGCAGGACGAAGATTCCGTTACCCATGAAGATATCGTGGCGCTGGCCGGTTGGCTGGAAAACGCCCATGCCGACCGGGAAATAGCCTACCGCCCGGCACGTGTGCTGATGCAAGACTTTACCGGCGTGCCCGCGGTAGTGGATCTGGCCGCCATGCGTGAAGCGGTAAAACGCCTGGGCGGTGATGTTTCTAAGGTGAACCCGCTCTCGCCGGTGGACCTGGTCATCGACCACTCGGTGACGGTTGACCATTTCGGTAACGATGACGCGTTTGAAGAGAACGTGCGTCTGGAAATGGAGCGCAACCATGAACGCTATGTGTTTCTGCGCTGGGGACAGCAGGCGTTCAGCCGTTTCAGCGTGGTGCCGCCGGGCACCGGCATTTGCCACCAGGTAAACCTGGAGTATCTCGGTAAAGCGGTATGGAGTGAATTGCAGGACGGCGAAATGGTGGCCTACCCGGATACGCTGGTCGGCACCGACTCCCACACCACCATGATTAACGGCCTCGGCGTCCTCGGCTGGGGCGTGGGCGGCATTGAGGCGGAAGCGGCTATGCTCGGCCAGCCGGTTTCTATGCTGATTCCGGATGTGGTGGGCTTCAAACTCACCGGTAAATTACAGGAAGGGATCACCGCCACCGACCTGGTGCTGACGGTGACGCAAATGCTGCGCAAACATGGCGTAGTGGGAAAATTCGTCGAGTTCTACGGCGATGGCCTGGACGATTTGCCGCTGGCGGACCGAGCGACCATTGCTAACATGGCGCCGGAATATGGCGCGACCTGCGGGTTTTTCCCGATTGACGGCGTAACCCTGAACTATATGCGGCTCAGCGGGCGCAGCGAAGAGCAGGTGGCGCTGGTGGAAGCCTATGCCAAAGCCCAGGGTATGTGGCGCAATACCGGTGATGAGCCGGTGTTCACCAGCACGCTGGCGCTGGATATGGCCGAGGTACAGGCGAGCCTTGCCGGGCCGAAACGCCCGCAGGATCGCGTGGCGCTGAATGAGGTGCCTGCCGCGTTTGCCGCCAGCAACGAGCTGGAGGTCAACCGCAGCCAGAAAGACCGCGAACCGGTGGATTATGTGATGAACGGGCAGCAGTATCAGTTGCCTGACGGGGCGGTGGTGATTTCCGCGATCACCTCCTGTACCAACACCTCCAACCCCAGCGTGCTGATGGCCGCCGGGCTGCTGGCGAAAAAAGCAGTTACCCTGGGGCTTAAACGCCAGCCGTGGGTAAAAGCCTCGCTGGCCCCGGGGTCGAAAGTGGTGTCTGATTATCTGGCCCAGGCGAAGCTGACCCCTTACCTCGACGAACTTGGCTTTAACCTGGTGGGCTACGGATGTACCACCTGTATCGGTAACTCCGGGCCGCTGCCGGATCCTATCGAGCAGGCCATCAAAAAAGGCGATTTAACCGTGGGGGCGGTGCTTTCGGGTAACCGTAACTTCGAAGGCCGCATTCATCCATTGGTTAAAACCAACTGGCTGGCCTCACCGCCGCTGGTGGTGGCTTATGCGCTGGCGGGCAATATGAACGTCAACCTGGCCACCGATCCGCTGGGCCATGATAAAAAAGGCGATCCGGTCTATCTGAAAGATATCTGGCCGTCATCGCAGGAGATCGCCCGGGCGGTAGAGCAGGTTTCCACCGATATGTTCCGCAAAGAGTATGCCGAAGTGTTCGAAGGCACCGACGAGTGGAAATCCATTGAGGTTGAACGCTCTGATACCTACGGCTGGCAGGATGATTCGACCTATATTCGCCTGTCGCCGTTCTTCGACGAGATGCTGGCGGAGCCGAAGCCGGTTGAGGATATCCACCAGGCGCGCATACTGGCGATGCTGGGCGATTCGGTCACCACCGACCATATCTCCCCGGCAGGCAGTATCAAACCCGATAGCCCGGCAGGCCGTTATCTGCAAAGCCACGGGGTAGAGCGGGGCGATTTCAACTCTTACGGCTCTCGTCGTGGTAACCATGAAGTGATGATGCGCGGCACCTTTGCTAATATCCGCATCCGCAACGAAATGGTGCCGGGCGTAGAAGGCGGAATGACGCGCCTACTGCCAGGCGATGAAGTGATGTCGATTTACGACGCGGCGATAGCCTATCAGGCCAAATCCACTCCGCTGGCGGTGATTGCCGGGAAAGAGTACGGTTCCGGATCCAGCCGCGACTGGGCGGCTAAAGGCCCACGTCTGTTGGGCGTGCGGGTAGTCATTGCCGAATCGTTTGAACGAATCCACCGTTCTAACCTGATTGGCATGGGCATCCTGCCGCTGGAGTTCCCGCAGGGCGTGACGCGTAAAACGCTGAATCTGACCGGGGAAGAGCAGATCGACATCAGCGGGTTGCAATCGCTGACGCCGGGCGCGACGGTGCCAGTGACGTTTACCCGGGCCGATGGCCGTAAAGAGGTGGTGGATTGCCGCTGCCGCATCGATACCGGCAATGAGCTCACCTATTACCAGAACGACGGCATCCTGCACTTTGTCATACGCAATATGCTGACTTAAAAGCAAAAGGCCTGCAAATGCAGGCCTTTTTGATCGTCTCGAAAACTCAGTCGCGGGACAGAAGATGGCCCATTTTCGCGGCTTTGGTATCCAGATAGTGTTCGTTGTTTGGGTTGCGCCCCACAATCAGCGGCACGCGTTCGACGATATTGATCCCCGCCTCGCTGAGGATTTCCACTTTGCGTGGATTATTGGTCAGCAGTCGGACTTCATTGACGCCCAGCAGCTTGAACATATCAGCACACAGGGTGAAATCTCGCTCATCAGCGGCAAAGCCGAGCTGGTGATTGGCTTCCACGGTATCGTAACCCTGGTCCTGTAACGCGTAGGCACGGATCTTATTCAGCAGGCCAATATTACGGCCTTCCTGACGATGGTACATCAGGATGCCGCGGCCCTCTTCAGCAATGTGGGACAGCGCGGCTTCAAGCTGAAAGCCGCAGTCGCAGCGCAGGCTGAACAGCGCATCGCCGGTTAAACATTCGGAATGTACGCGTGCCAACACCGGCGCGTCGCCAGTAATATCGCCGAACACCAGTGCGACATGATCGTGACCGGTAGCCAGTTCTTCAAAGCCTACCATCAGGAAATCGCCCCAGGGGGTTGGCAATTTGGCTTCCGCCACACGTTTAAGCTGCATGTGATTCTCCGGATCGTTATAGGGCGTTTTCACGCCAGCCATTATTTTGGCTTTCTGTTATTGACGCTATTTTGCCACAATGCACTGCCGTTCGCCTACTGTGAGCCCGGTCACGCAAATGTTAAGCGCACAAAACGGACGGTAAATGGGTGAATGTTAAATTTTCGGTTATCCTTGTGTGACAAAAAGAGGAAGGAGAGGTCATGCTGTCGATTGCTAAGCGCACCACCTTTGGCGCGGGATTGTTATTGGTGATGCCGCTGCTGGTTTGGATCTCCGGCTGGCAATGGGAGCCCACCGCCGGCTCATGGTGGCTAAAGGGCATGTTCTGGATCACCGAAACCGTTACCCAACCCTGGGGGATCATTACGCATGTGCTACTCTGCGGCTGGTTTTTATGGTGTTTGCGTTATCGCCTGCGCGCTGCGGTTGTGCTATTCCTGATCTTAGGCGCTGCCATTTTGATTGGGCAGGGCGTCAAATCCTGGATCAAGGATTCGGTACAGGAACCGCGGCCTTTTGTTATCTGGCTTGAAAAAACGCGCCACGTTCCGGTAGACGACTTCTACAATTTAAAGCGTAAAGATCGCGGGCACTTAGTCAAAGAGCAGTTGCAGAACGAGGCGAGCATTCCGGGCTGGTTACGCAAACACTGGCAGAAAGAGACCGGTTTTGCGTTTCCTTCGGGTCATACCCTGTTCGCCGCCAGCTGGGCACTGCTGGGCGTGGGGCTGTTATGGCCGCGCCGCCGCACCATTACGCTGGCGGTGCTGTTAGTGTGGGCCAGCGGCGTGATGGCCAGCCGTATGTTGTTGGGTATGCACTGGCCGCGTGATCTGGTGGTCGCCACGCTGATTTCCTGGCTGCTGGTCACACTGGCGGTTTGGATAGCGCAGAGATTATGTGGGCCATTCACGCCGCCGATGGAAGAGAAAAAAGAGATCGCGGAACGCGAAAATGAATAGCGTTGGCTTGAAAAGCGGGTGTCAGAACCGCATTTATTCCCTTTGTGATGGCGTATTCTGATTTCCCGATTAGCCAGGAAATGTTAATTTATAGCGTTACAAGAAAGGGTTGAACACGATTTATTCGCTCAAACCACATAACGGGAAGTAATGTGAAATATTTACTCATTTTCTTACTGGTATTAGCGATATTTGTCATTTCCGTCACGCTGGGTGCGCAAAATGACCAGCAGGTAACCTTCAATTATCTGCTGGCTCAGGGTGAATATCGTATCTCTACACTACTGGCCGTGCTGTTTGCGACGGGGTTTATCATTGGCTGGTTAATCTGCGGGCTGTTCTGGCTGCGGGTACGCGTGCAACTGGCGCGTGCCGAGCGCAAAGTTAAGCGCCTGGAAAACCAGCTCTCTCCGCTGCCGGAAACCACGCCGCCTGCCGCGCCAGCGGTAAAAGGCTGATTCGATGCTGGAACTGTTATTTCTGTTGCTGCCTGTTGCCGCCGCCTATGGCTGGTATATGGGGCGCAGAAGTGCACAACAGGCGAAGGATCAGGAAACCAACCGCCTTTCCAGGGACTACGTCGCTGGGGTTAACTTTCTGTTGAGCAATCAGCAGGACAAGGCGGTTGATCTGTTCCTCGAGATGCTGAAAGAAGATACCGGCACCGTTGAAGCGCACCTGACACTCGGTAACCTTTTCCGCTCGCGCGGGGAGGTTGATCGGGCTATCCGTATTCATCAGACTTTAATGGAGAGCGCCTCGCTGACCTACGAACAGCGCTTGCTTGCGGTACAGCAACTGGGCCGCGACTATATGGCCGCCGGGCTGTATGACCGTGCGGAAGAAATGTTTGGCCAACTGGTGGATGAAACTGATTTTCGCATCAGCGCGCTCTCACAGCTTCTGCAAATTTATCAGGCGACCAGCGACTGGCAAAAAGCGATCGACGTGGCCGAACGGCTGGTGAAGCTTGGCAAGGAAAATCATCGCGTAGAGATTGCCCATTTCTATTGCGAACTGGCGCTGCAACTGATGGCCAGTGACGAGATGGATAAAGCGCTGGGCCTGCTGAGAAAGGGCGCCGCCGCCGACAGCAACAGCGCGCGCGTCTCTATCATGATGGGGCGCATTTACATCAATAAGCAGGACTATGCCAAAGCGATGGAGTCGCTGCTAAAAGTGATTGAGCAGGATCGCGAGCTGGTGGGTGAAACCCTGGAGATGCTGCAAACCTGCTACCAGCAGTTGGGCAAGCACGAAGAATGGGCGGAATTTTTGAAACGCTGCGTTGAAGAAAACACCGGCGCGGTGGCGGAATTAATGCTTGCTGAGCTGATGGAGCAACAAGAAGGCTCCGATGCGGCGCAGGTGTATATCACCCGTCAACTGCAGCGTCACCCGACGATGCGGGTCTTCCATCGCCTGATGGATTATCACCTCAACGAAGCGGAAGAGGGCCGTGCCAAAGAGAGTCTGCTGGCGCTGCGCGATATGGTAGGCGAGCAGATGCGCACCAAACCGCGCTATCGCTGCCAGAAATGCGGTTTTACCGCCTTTACGCTGTACTGGCATTGCCCGTCCTGCCGGGCCTGGTCCACCATCAAGCCCATTCGCGGTCTGGATGGACAATAATTTTTTTAACCTATCAATTTAGTTACAACATACTTTAAAATCCCAAGGCAGCCTGACGCGACACCGTGCCGGTCTTTGTCGGGCAGGGCGTTAAGCGCCTGTAAATTTTCAGGCGCCGCAGGTAGAATGCTTGCCGTTTATTGTTTCGCGCCTTATCGGTGCCCCTATCAGAAGGTCTGGTCATGACGCTACTTGCCTCCACTTCCCGTTCTGCGACTGATTCACCGATTGTGGTTGCCCTGGATTACGATAACCGCGACAAAGCGCTGGCCTTTGTCGATCAGATCAATCCGCAGGATTGTCGGCTCAAAGTCGGCAAAGAGATGTTCACCCGGTTTGGACCGCAGCTGGTGCGTGATCTCCATAGCCGCGGATTTGACGTGTTCCTCGATCTTAAATTCCATGATATTCCCAACACGGCGGCGAAAGCCGTGGCGGCAGCGGCGGATCTGGGTGTCTGGATGGTGAACGTTCATGCCAGCGGCGGGGCGCGGATGATGCAGGCTGCGCGCGAGGCGCTGGTGCCGTTTGGCCAGGACGCGCCGTTGCTGATTGCCGTAACCGTGCTTACCAGCATGGAAGCCAGCGACCTGGCGGATATCGGCATCACGCTTTCTCCGGCGGAACATGCTGAGCGTCTGGCGCGCTTGACGCAGCAGTGCGGTCTTGACGGCGTGGTCTGTTCGGCGCAGGAAGCGGTGCGTTTTAAATCGGCGCTGGGTAACGCCTTCAAATTAGTGACGCCGGGTATCCGTCCTGAGGGCAGCGCGGCGGGCGATCAGCGGCGGATCATGACGCCACAACTGGCGCAACAGGCGGGAGTGGATTATATGGTGATTGGCCGCCCGGTGACCCAGTCGGAAAACCCATCACAAACCCTGCGCGATATTCTGGCCAGCCTGCGGGAGGCACAATGAAAGACGACAACAGCCGGTTAGTCTACTCCACCGAAACCGGGCGCATTGATGAGCCGAAAACGCAACCTGAGCGCCCGAAAGGGGATGGCATCGTGCGCATTCAGCGCCAGACCAGCGGACGCAAGGGGAAAGGCGTCTGTTTGATCAGCGGCATTGATGAAGACGACGCCACGCTGAATAAAATTGCGGCTGAGCTGAAAAAAAAATGTGGCTGCGGCGGTGCGGTAAAAGACGGGATTATTGAAATTCAGGGTGATAAGCGCGATGTAATCAAATCGTTGCTGGAAGCCAAAGGGATGAAAGTTAAACTGGCGGGCGGATAAAATAATATGGCCACGGAAATTACCGTGGCCATTAATTTCGACTGCCGTATAGCCTAACGTCAAATACTGTGTGTTCTTTACGTTAAAGCATTATTCTTGACATTATTATTAGTCAATCTGATGACCGATAATACCGCCAACCGCTGCACCGCCCAATGTACCCAGGGTGCTGCCATCAGTGAGTACGGAACCGCCAATTGCACCGGCGCCCGCGCCGATTGCGGTGTTACGATCGCGTTTAGACCAGTTAGAACATGCGCTCAGAGACATAACCAGCGTAACAGCGAGCATTGCAGCAGCGGTTTTTTTGTAATTAAATGTCATAATACTTTCTCCTGAATAATTGATTCACGGAAGGAAGTCACGCCTTAAGTATAGTGGCTCTCTGCCAAATAAAGCGTCGATCCGTGAAACGGGGTTGCGTCAGGTAATTCACATCACGCAGGTGATAGTTACTTCCTGTGATATCGCTACAGTAATTTTAAATTCTTTGTAACATTGATACAGGTAAATAGTCCTAATTGGACGATGGGAATAGTCTCAGAGAGAAGGCCCACATCACGCGCAGGCCCGAAATATTACGCGGCGGGGAATTGGGGGATTAAGTTTACTTCAAGCCCGGTGCTCCGCAGGTGATGCAAGGCGTCGGGTTTAATCCCGTCATCGGTAATGACGCGGCTAAAACTGTTGGCTGGGCTGAGCGTATAGGGATGCACCGCGCCAAATTTTGAACTGTCGGTCAGGACAATAGCTTCGCCGCCTTTTTCAAGCACGGCGTTGACCACATCGGTGCGCATCATATCCCGTCCGGTGAAGCCGGTTTCTGGTTGCCAGCCGTCGATGCCGATAAAGGCTTTGCTGAAATGCACCTGACGCACGTACTGGCGGGTCAGGGGGCCGACCATGCTTTCGCTTTTCTTTTGATAGATCCCGCCCAGCAAAATAACTTCGCAGTCCGTTTCTTTGAGCAGATGCGCAATGTAGCCGCTGACGGTAATCAGAGTGACGTTTTTCTGTTCGGCGAGAGTGCGGGCCAGTAACGCGTTGCTGCTACCGTTTTCGATAAACACGGTTTCACCGTCATTCACCAGCGAAGCGGCGAATTCTGCCAGACGACGTTTCAGGGCGTAGTTATTCAACATCCGCGTTTCCACATCGTCGCTGTCCAGCGGGACGGCATAGCCATGCGCGCGGCGCAAATAACTGTGTTTCTCCAGCAGATTCAGATCCTGGCGAATCGTCACTTCGGAAACCCCGGTGGTTTTCGCCAGGTCGGAGACGCTCATGCGGCCCTGGTCAATGACCATTTGCAAAATTATTTGTTGTCGAGAATTCATATCAGCAAGTTTAGCGTGGCTAAGCCATCTATCGGTAAAGCCTGCCGTCCTGAGCAATTCATGAGCAAGCAGGGCGGCAGCGCGAAAAGTTGAGTGTGACCGTTTACGCGCAGCGATTCAACGATAAAATATATCCCGATCAGGATACAGTCGGGTTTAGTACGGTTACGCAGCGACTATATTTCCCATGGCGCTTTGGGCTGAGAGGGGTATTCATCGCCGCGCTCCTGGTCCTGCGCCAGTAATTCGGCTTTCAGAATTTCGAGATTATTAATGGCGGAGTGGTAGTCACCGGCCACCAGAATATCCAGCACGGTGTCGATTCGATGGGCAAGGGCTTTGGCGTCGAGCGTTGACATGATGCGTCCTTATTCATTAAGCAGTCACCATGATGCTAAAAAGCGCCGCAAAAGAGAAGCCTTGATACCGTCTTTAAACCAGTCTTAACCAATTATTTGATCCTAAAACATAAAGAATAATTATAAATAACCGTAATCACTCACCGACGTAATTGCCTTGAATTAGTCTTTCTCTGCGGTTATCGCATTAACATAACAGAGGAATGACTATGACAGTTCTTAATCACCCCACCTGTAAATTATTCACCGATCCTGCACGTTTTACCCAGCTCAGCGGCTGGTATGAAGAGGAGCGTCGTACCGTCTGGATGATGCTGCGGGCGCAGCCGCGGCCCTGCTTTAATCATGCCCTGATTGAAGAGATCATGAACCTGGGTTATCTGGTGCAGAAAAGCGAGTATAAAGTCGATTTCTGGGTGACCGGTTCTCTGGTTCCCGGTATCTACAATGCAGGCGGCGATTTGCACTTTTTTGTCGATTGCATTCGCAACGGACGGCGCGAAGCGCTGCGCGCCTATGCGCGGGCCTGCGTGGATTGCGTACATGCGGCCTCACGGGGTTTTGATACCGGCGCGATTAGCCTTGCCATGGTCGAAGGCAGCGCGTTAGGCGGGGGATTTGAGGCGGCTCTGGCGCACCATTTTGTGCTGGCGCAGCGCGACGCGCGCCTCGGTTTCCCGGAGGTAGCGTTTAATCTCTTCCCGGGGATGGGCGGTTATTCACTGGTAGCCCGGCGGGCAGGGATGCGGCTTGCGGAGAATCTCATTTTTACCGGCGAGTCGCACACTGCCGAATGGCATCAGCAAAACGGCCTGGTGGATGAGTTATTCGAACCGGGGCAGAGTTATATCGCTACCCGAACCTTTATCGATACGCTGCAACCCCGGCTTAATGGCGTGCGCGCGATGCTGCGCGCCCGTCAGCGGGTACTGATGCTGCCGCGCGCTGAGTTGATGGATATTACTGAGGACTGGGTGGAGGCGGCATTCTGCCTGGAGCCAAAGGACATCGCCTATATGGAAAGGCTGGTGCTGTTGCAGAATCGCCACACCACCAGTGCGTTGCGTAAAGCCAGTTAACGCATCATTCGGGTTTGATAACGTTTGAGCCAGCGCTCGAGTGCGGCAGCGGGCATTGGCTTAGCAAATAAAAAACCTTGCCGTTCATTGACGCCGTTCTTAGTCAGAAAGGCGTCTTCTTTTGCGTTTTCCACGCCCTCTGCAATTACCTGCAAATTCAACGCCTGGGCCACCGCCACAATCGCGCGCACCAGTGACTGCGACACCGACTGCTTGTGAACATTGCTGACAAAGGTCTGGTCGAGTTTGATTGCGTCGATGGGGAAGCGCGCCAGTTGCGACAGTGACGAATACCCGGTCCCGAAATCATCCAGATGAATCTGCGCCCCGAGGCTGCTGAACTGTTGGATGACCGATAGCGCCAGTTCTTCGTTTTCAATTAAACAGCTTTCGGTGAGCTCCACATCGATGGGGCAGTATTCAAAATCCAGATCCGCCAGCGCCTGTTTTAAATCGGTAAAAATGGTTTGATCGGCGAGTTGGCGCGCAGAGACGTTGACCGCCACCCGCAGATTCAACCCCTTATCGCGCCATTTTGCCACCTGGCGCACCACATCGAGCATCACCCAGCGCCCAAGCGGCACAATCAGCCCGGATTCTTCCGCGTAGGCAATAAAATCCTGCGGCTGGATCATGCCGCGCTCCGGCGATTGCCAGCGCACCAGTGCTTCAACGCTGCGCACTTCGCCACGCCAGGTTATCTTCGGCTGATAGTGAATAACCAGTTGATCGTTATCCAGGGCTTTGCGCAGGTTAGTATCGAGCCACAGATACTCAAACACCCGCTGGTTCATCTCCGGTGAGAATACGCAAAACTTGCCGCGCCCGCCTTCTTTAGCGGTATACATGGCGGTATCGGCATTGCGGATCACGCTCTCATGATCCAGCCCGTGCTGGGGCGCCAGGGCGATGCCCAGCGAGCAACTGGTATAAACCTCGATAAGCCCGATGCGAAACGGCTGCTTCAACCGGGTAAGAATGCGCGACGCCATGGCTTCCAGCGCGCTT
This sequence comes from Atlantibacter sp. RC6, assembly GCF_014193285.1. GTDB lineage: Bacteria > Pseudomonadota > Gammaproteobacteria > Enterobacterales > Enterobacteriaceae > Atlantibacter. The sequence continues at coordinate 44,236 of NZ_JACHZE010000008.1, read as the reverse complement.
TGGGAGGTGTCGTTGGCCAGCACGATAAACTCGTCGCCGCCGAGCCGCGCCAACACCTGGCCCTCTTCCAGACAGCTTAATATCGCCAGCGAAACCGACTGGAGAAGCTGATCGCCAAACAGATGCCCATAGGCGTCGTTTACTTTTTTGAAATTATCCAAATCCAGATATACCACGCCGACTTGGGTTTCGCCGCGTTGAGTAATCGCTTCGGTAATCATTTCATAAATGGCGTTGCGGTTGGGCAAGCCGGTAACCGTATCGGTATTGGCTAATACCCGTAAACGCTCCTGGGCGCGGCGCTCTTCAGTAATATCGGTGCCGGAGCAGATAAGAAAAATTTCATTCTTACCGCTGCCGCTGTGGACAAATTTATTGCGGAATAAAAATAGCCGTTGCCCTTTGCGGGTTTTTATCCAGCGCTCGACTTCATAAGAACTGCCATCACGGAAGAACATGGATATATTCTGGCGGGACGCTGCGGCTTCCGACGGGCTCATAAATAATTTATACACATTCTGGCCGATAACTTCGTGCTCTTTTAGCCCGGTGTATTCTTCGCACAGTCGATTAAAGCGTTGGATATTTCCCATCTTATCGAGAATAACGATCACCGAATTCGCTTCAGACACCACCTGTTCGGCGAATGACAGCCCCTGAACTAAATCCCGGGCGACGGAAGGGGTATCATTCCACGCGGAGGCTGTCCCCGCCCATTCACGCCGGGAGATTTTTCGCCCCACCAAATGTAATGGCATGGTCACGCCGAAAAGGGAAATGTTCAGAGTGACGCTGGAGGTAATCACCGTCATTTCGCGTATTTGCAACGCCTGTTCCGGCGTCAGGCTAATAACCTGATTGCTGTCGCCATTTTCCGTGGTGGATAATTGCAAAGCGTTACTATCCAGTGGCAGTCGCCAGTAAGGGCTGGCCGTTCCCAAATAGCGATACAGCAAGTTTTGTTCCAGGTCATCTTTCATGGGTTCTCCTGAACACCGTTTCATCATCGCAACCGCTGAATTTTATAGCGAAAATTAAGGGTTACTGGCAAGCAGGATTAAGACGTCAAAAGTTTGTTTTCGGAGAAGTTAATTAATTTAGCGTGGCAATGTGAAGTGTAGCACTATCCGCTTAGTTCACCGTTTTTAATGAATAACAACACTAAAGGCTATTTTAGCGGTCACTTTCAGCCGAAACGGGAAGCAGCAACAGCATTCATGGGCTGCTTTCGCGGTGAAAATCTGGAATGACTCCCCGGCGCAAACCGGGGAGAAAGGTACTATGCTGCCGGACGCGCGATGACGCTACGGGTTTCCATGCGTACTTCCGCGATGGTCACATCAATAACGTCAGTGACCTTGTAAGCCACTTCGCCCTTAATTTGTACGGTGCCGTTTTCCTGGCTGCATACCAGCTCGTCGCGCACCGCATGAAGGAACGGCGCGGGGATAAACGCGACGGCGCCATTATCCACCAGACGCACGCGCATACCGCCGCGGCTAATATCAATAATTTCTGCCGCAAAACGGGTATCGGTCCCGGCTTTATCCTTCAGGAAACGGGCATAAAGCCAGTCGCCGACGTCACGCTCAGCCATTCGGTTGGCGCGACGGCGCTCTGCCATCGGCGTCAGGACATCATCCTGCGGACGCTCTGCGGTTTCGCCTTTGATGATGGCTTTCAGCAGGCGATGGTTGATCATGTCGCCATACTTACGAATCGGCGACGTCCAGGTGGCATAGGCTTCAAGGCCAAGGCCAAAGTGCGCGCCGGGTTCGGTGCTGATTTCCGCAAAGGACTGGAAGCGGCGGATGCGGCTGTCCAGGAAACCGGTGGGCTGGGCGTCCAGTTCGCGGCGCAGTTTACAGAAGCCTTCCAGCGTCAGCACTTCCTGGGCATCAACATGCATACCGTGAGATTGCAGCAGAGTAGCCAGTTGCTCGGTATTGGCCGGATCGAAACCAGCGTGAACGTTGTAAATGCCGAAGCCAAGCTTGTCACGCAACACGCGCGCGGCGCAGACGTTGGCGGCGATCATCGATTCTTCAACGATGCGGTTGGCGATACGGCGCGGTTCAGCCACGATATCCAACACTTCGCCTTTTTCGCCCAGCACAAAACGGTAATCCGGGCGGTCCTTAAACACCAGCGCATGTTGGTGACGCCAGCTGTTGCGGCGTTCGCACACCTGTTGCAGCAGGCGGATCTGCCGGGCAATCGCCTCGCTTTCCGGTTGCCACTCGCCGCTGTTTTCCAGCCAGTCGGAGACGTTGTCGTAGGCCAATTTGGCTTTGGACTCCACGGTGGCGGCGAAGAAACGAATATCATCGGCGATAGCGCCGTCCTGCTGGATCACCATGCGGCAGGCCAGCGCCGGACGCGATTCATGGGCGCGCAGCGAGCACAGGTCGTCTGACAGTTCGCGCGGCAGCATCGGGATATTAAAGCCAGGCAGGTAGTTGGTAAACGCGCGGACTTTCGCCATACCGTCGAGTTTACTGTTCGGCGCAATCCATGCGGTGGGATCGGCAATCGCCACGGTCAGCGCCAGGCTGCCGTCTTCACCCTGTTCAACGTACAGCGCGTCGTCCATATCTTCGGTGCTGGCGCTGTCGATGGTGACAAAATCCAGTGCGGTGAGATCTTCGCGCACCAGGCCTTCATCCAGCATCTCTGTCGCCACGCCGTTCGGCGCTTCACGTTCCAGATTGTGGCGCGCCAGCGTCACCCACCACGGGGCGAAATGGTCATCGCCAAAGGTGATGTACTGGGTGAGTTCCGCATAGAAACCGCGATCGCCTTTTAGCGGGTGGCGGCGCATTTCCGCCACTGCCCAGTCGCCGTTCTGGAACTCATGCTCAACATTCCGGGCAGCGCGGCAGGAGATAACGTCTTTAATCAGGGGATGATCCGGTACGATGGAGAGACGGTCGTCTTTTTTTTGCACCCGGCCAACGAAGCGGGTCAGGAAAGGTTCGATCAGCGTTTCGGGTTCCGCGCTCTCTTTCTCTTTTTCAGTGTGAATCACGGCGCTAATCCGGTCGCCATGCATCACTTTTTTCATCTGCGGCGGCGGAATGAAGTAGCTTTTTTGCGCGTCAACTTCGAGAAAACCAAATCCTTTTTCGGTGGCTTTAACCACGCCTTCGGCGCGCGGTGTTTGGGAATGCAGTTGCTGTTTAAGCTGCGCTAGCAGCGGGTTATCCTGAAACATATATTCGCATTTTCGTGGCCAATTGAGCGGCTGACAGTTTTACGCGATTCCGGGGGTGTCAGCAAGCGCTCTTTAGCCTGAAATCGCAAGTGCAGGCGGTTTATGCGACATCGCCAAACCCCAGTTTTAGCCGGTTGAGCCAGCCGCAAAATCCTGCCCAAATCAGTAAGCGTAACGCCTGATCGGTCGAGAATCCCTGTTCGATTAACGGCTGGAGATGCGTCTCACTAAAGCGGTCAGGCGCGCGAGTCAGCCACTGGGTCGCCTGGATAACGGCCCGCTCCGCCGGATGATGATGGCTCCAGGCATTGAGGGCCCGTTCGCCGTTGCGCACCGCGTCCACCAGGCCCGCGTCGCCGCGCCATGCCTGGGCTGTATCGTTAAAACAGGCAACGCTGCCGTTGATCCGGGCGCTGACCAGCGCGGTGAGGCTGGCGACAGGGTGGATATCCTGCGCAGGCTGCAACTGCTTAGTGAGTTGCACAAAAGGCTCCAGCGCCAGCGGATCCTGAATCAATAAACCCGCCAGTTCGCGCAACAGCGGCTGTTGAGCGCATAGTAACGCGCGTTCTGAAAGCCGCTCATTAGCTAGCGGCACGTCGTATTGAGGGAAATCGGCGCGCCAGATCGCCGGCGTTTGATGAAACCGTTCCATGGGGGCGTCCTGCTGAATATCAAAACCGGGCAGCCAGCGTACCGGTATCCCCATCGCGGCCTGAAACGCCGCAACGACCCGCGCCTGAAAACCCACGAAGCCGATAATCTGGTTAAAGGCGACGATATCTCCGGTGGACAGCCCGGCCTCTTCGAGCTGGCGGCGCAGATTGCTGTCAATCAATGTCGGCTGGCTGGCAAGCTGGCGGGCGTACTGGGTGATCAGCGTCAGGCGGCGATTGCTTTCGCGGGAGGAGTCGGGGCCGGGCAAAGGGGTGAGGCGAGCGGCGTAATGATTACACAGCCGCTGTACGCCATACACCTGCGCCACCGTGAGCGCGGTGCTCAGGCGGTCATAGCTGCTCAGGGTATTAAGCCGGTTGGGTACAAGATGTTCGGGGAAAAACAGCGCGCTGAGCTTACGGGCAGTGGCCAACCATAACCGGTGCGGAGCCAACAGGGCGTCATCTACCGCTAAATCAAGCAAAAAACGATCCTGGACATAGGCAGCTTCCGGTACCAGCGATACCACATCATCAGGAAGGCGGCTTGACTGAGTTTCATGATACCAGTGGTTACGACCGGTTTCGCGGCGGCGTTGTTCCATGAGCTTTCCTTGAAAAAATGAAAGATCCGAGCCCGGTCGGCTGACCGGGCCTGGTTCGCAGCCATATCCTGGCGTAAGGGCAACGGCCCACAAAAGATTGTTCAGTGATATTTAAGATCGGAAAGCTATAAACAGGGGAAGGGCAGAGACGTGCGGGGAATAAAAAAGGCGGGCCGTAGCCCGCCTTAGCAAAACAGCCGAGGGGATTATTTCAGTTCCAGCTCGTTCATCGCCGCAATGCTGAAGCCGCCGTCGACGTGAACCACTTCGCCGGTGATGCCCGCAGAGAGATCGGAGCACAGGAATGCTGCGCTGTTGCCCACGTCTTCAATGGTGACGGTGCGGCGAATCGGAGTAACCGCTTCGCAATGCGCCAGCATTTTACGGAAATCTTTAATGCCGGAAGCCGCCAGGGTGCGGATCGGGCCTGCTGAGATACCGTTGACGCGCACGCCTTCCGGACCCATCGCATTAGCCATATAACGCACGTTGGCTTCCAGAGACGCTTTCGCCAGACCCATTACGTTGTAGTTCGGGATTGCGCGTTCTGCGCCAAGGTAGGAGAGGGTTAACAGGGCAGAGCCCGGGTTCAGCATCTCGCGGCTGGCTTTCGCCAGAGCAACAAAACTGTAAGAGCTGATATCGTGAGCGATTTTAAAGCCTTCGCGGGTCACGGCGTTAACATAATCGCCATCCAGTTGATCGCCCGGCGCGAAACCGATTGAGTGCACGAAACCGTCAAATTTCGGCCAGACTTTCGCCAGTTCCACGAACAGCGCGTCAATGCTGTCATCTTCAGCTACGTCGCACGGCAGCACAATGCTTGAGCCCAGTTGAGCGGCAAACTCTTCCACGCGGCCTTTCAGCTTGTCGTTTTGATAGGTGAACGCCAGTTCAGCCCCTTCGCGGTGCATCGCCTGCGCGATGCCAAAGGCGATGGAAAGTTTGCTGGCGACGCCAGTCACCAGAATGCGCTTACCGGTAAGAAAACCCATAGCTTTTAATCCTTATCGTCGTTACTTATTTTGTTTTAAATTCATACAATTATGAGTCTAAAACCAAATTGCATGGAATGCAGAATGAAATTATAGCCTTTTACAGGCAGGAGTTGTCACGCCTTTTTGCTAAGACCAATGCGTCAGGAATCGCGATATGCCATTCACCGTACTCATTCATTTCTTTAATATACCATGCGGATAACGCTGCACTGATCCAACCTTTGAAACAGCATCAATATTTTAATGGCAAATGCTTGATTTCCTTGAGGCGTCCCACTTCAATCACGATGTAACCGCCGGTTTTCAGGTCGGAGAGAATTTTCATCACGCAGGTGCGAGAAAGATGCACTTTATCGCGGATGTAACGTTCGACTGAAATGCTGTTGCGCAGGGATTCAGGCTCATTGATCAACTCAATGAGTTGCTTACGGACCAGTTCATACGACGTCGGCGCGCTAATCTGATTACTGTACAGGTATATTTTATTAGTCTGTACCATCATATGGCGGGCTAAAAGCTCCCACAGCCCTCGCTCTTCGATGCGCTGAAGCACCTCTTCCTGGGGGAGAGTACATATTGTCGCGGTCTCTTTAACCACCAGATAGGCATCGGAAACAGCGATGCCCAGCACCGTCGGTGCGGTTAATCGCACAATCAGTATCTGGTCTACGCTACGGCGCAGTTCAGCGATACCGCTTTCCATAATATGGCATACTTTTACGCCACCCTGAATGAAATCAAGCCGGGTGCCCCGCGGATAATGGCGGGACGGGTAAGGTTTTAAAGAATCAATTAACTGTGCCGCATGAGGTGATGGGTTATTTACTGCAGCTATTAAACTATTCTCGCTCATCTATTATAAATTGCCTGTGACTTTCAGGTTTATCTCATGACTGGCACGCCAACCGCATAACGCGATCAAACGGGGTTGTTATTGTTGATAACCTGTAAAGATGATTAATGTTGTTTGTGTGAACAAATAAAGGCGTTATTGCAACTATCCTGACGAAACCCATTGAACGTAGGGGCAGAATAGCATGTCATGCAAAATGGGGGATTTACGCTTACTACACGATTCCTTTAAAGAAGTTAATTCCATAACACCAAGGCTTTAGCGAAATAGATGTTCTAAAAAAGACAATGTATGATGTTTTATTCAATAATATTGAGGAAGAATAATTTTGTTCAAAAACGAACAATTTTATTTTCAATAATTATAGTTTCTTTGGAATTATTGATTAACTTGATTTATAAAGACGCGTGGTGGGATGAGTAAGATAGGTGAATATTTCTCTCAGGCAATTAATATAAGATAAATATTAAAGCGCCGATAGTAATTTCAGGTAATCAGCACGGCTTTTTAATTGGCTTGCAGGCGGGTTGCCCCGCCCCTCGATCAGCGATCTTTACGCCAGGCGTCAGCCGTCAGCGCCTCGCCAAAATGGCTGGCGATTAAACGCTTAGTCAGATCGTGCAGCGGCGAGGCCAGCACATCTGCAGTGCTGCCGCGCTCCACCACTTCGCCCTGGTGCATTACCATCACCAGATCGCTGATATGCTTCATCATGCCGATATGTTGGGTCACGTAGATATACGAAATTCCCTGCTTTTCCTGCAATTCCAGCATCAGGTTGATTAACTGGGAGCGCATCGACATATCCAGCGACGCCAGCGCCTCGTCGGCGATAATCACTCTGGGACGTAAAATTAACGCGCGCGCCAGCCCAAGACGCTGCTTCTGTCCTGGCGCCAGCATATGCGGGTAATAGCTGGCATGGTCAGGCAGCAGGCCCACCATGCGCAACGTCTCAAGGATCTGTTTTTTGCGCAGCTCCGGCTCCAGATCGGTGTTCAGCCGCAGGGGGAAATCGAGGATTTGCGAAACACGCTGGCGCGGGTTCAGCGATGTCGACGGGTCCTGGAAAATCATCCGGATGCGCTGGCTGCGGAATGAGTAATCGCCGTAATGCAGTTTATGATCGTCAATCACCACCTCTCCGCTGGTGGGCTCTACCATCCCGGCCAGCATTTTTGCCAGCGTCGATTTTCCCGAACCGTTTTCGCCGATAATCGCCAGGGTCTGCTTTTCCCGCAGGGTAAAGCTTAATGGCTTGACGGCTTCCACGGTCTGGCGGTGAAACCAGCCGGTGCGATAACGAAAGGTTTTACTCAGATTGCGCACTTCTAACAGCGTCTCGACCATTTCACTCTTTCTCCATGTTTAGCGGGAAATGGCAGGCGAAAAGATGGCCTCTCGGCCCGGCCAGACGCGGCGTTTCAACGCATTTTCGCTGGGCGTAAGGGCAACGTGGCCCCAGGCGGCAGCCAATCGGTAATTGTTCCAGCAGCGGGATCGCGCCCTGTAACGTATTCAGGCGGCTTTTATGCGGCATCGCGCTGCCGAAATCGGGAATCGCGCGGATCAACGCCTGGGTATATGGATGATGCGGCATGGTGATCAGCTCTTCACTCGGCGCGGTTTCCACCGTCTGGCCGCAGTACATCACGTTAATGCGATCCGCCCACTGACTGAGCATCTGCAAATCATGGCTGATTAGCAGAATCGTGGTGTTGTTATTCTGATTCAGCCGGGTCAATAGCCGGAATATCTGCGCCTGAGTGGTGGGCTCCATGGCGTTGGTCGGCTCATCGGCGATCAGCAAGCGCGGCTGGTTGGCCAGCGCGATGGCGATCATCACTTTCTGGCACTCCCCGTCGGTCAGCTCATACGGGAAGCTGTTCATCGCGTCCTTATGATCTTTAATCCCCACCCGATGCAGCAGCTCGATGGCGCGCTGTTTGCGCCAGCCGAAGCGCTGCCACCAGCGGCCTTTCCAGGTCCAGGCGGGAATGTTCTGCATCAGCTGGCGGCCCACTTTCTCAGAGGGATCAAGACAGGACTGCGGCTCCTGGAAGATCATCGACACGTTATGGCCCACCAGCCGCCGACGCTCCCGCGCCGACAGGCGCAGCAGGTCGATATCGTCAAACCGCATTCGGTCAGCAGTCACGCGCCAGTTGTCTTTGGTCACGCCGCAAATCGCTTTGGCGATTAAACTCTTACCGGAACCCGATTCGCCGACCAGCCCACGGATTTCCCCCTCGGCCAGCGTCATGCTGACGCGATCGACAGCTTTTACCCACTCGTCACCGGCTTTAAATTCGATGGTGAGATTACGGATATCAAGTAACGGCATTATTCCACTCCCGCATTAATGGCGCGTCGGATACCTTCGCCAAGCAGGTTGATCAGCAACACGCTGACCATAATGGCGGCGCCGGGCAGCATGACCGTCCACGGCGCGACATAAATCAATTCTAGCGCATCCCCCAGCATTGCTCCCCACTCGGGCGAGGGCAACTGCGCGCCGAGATCGAGAAAGCCGAGCGCGGCGATATCCAGCACCGCCATCGACAGCGCGCGCGTCACTTCGCTGACAAACACCGACGCGGTATTCGGCAACACTGCGAACCAGAGAATATTCAGGGTTGATGCGCCGTCAAGGCGGGCCGCTACCACGTACTCTTTTTCCAGTTCGTCATGCACCATGCTGTAAACCGAACGCACGATGCGCGGCAGCAATGCCAGCCACACCGCGAACATCGCATGGGACAGCCCCGGCCCGGCAAACGCCACCACGATAATCGCCAGCAGCAGGGAAGGGATCGACAACAACGTATCGAGAATATGGTTCAGCAGCGCTGAGCGCAGCCCGTGGGTGGACCCGGCGATAACGCCCAGCACTAACCCGACGATCGCCGCGCCCAGCGTCACCACGAACGCGCCGCCGACGGTAGGGGCCGCGCCGCTCAGCAGGCGGCTTAATACATCGCGGCCTAAATCATCGGTGCCTAAAAAGAACGACACCTCGCCATAGCGCGACCATGACGGCGGCAGCAACTGATAACCCAGAAACTGCTGGTTGATGTCGTAAGGGGAAAACAGCGAGCCAAACAGGCACAGCAGCACCAGCCCGGCGCAGCCGTACAGGCCGACCATCGCCATGGTATCGCCATAGAATTTGCGCCATACCGTACGTAATGCCCCCGGTGGGCGCTTTTCGCTGTAAACATTATCGTAGGGCATACCATTCCTTATGCTTCAGCGGGTTCGCCATGGCCCCGAGGATATCCGACAGCACGTTAACCGCGATCACCAGTGCGCCAATCACCATCACGCCAGCGGAAATCGCCGCAAAATCTTGCTGGCGGATAGCGTTAATCAGCCAGCGCCCCAGCCCCGGCCAGCTAAATACCATCTCAGTGATCATCGCCAGCGTCAGCATGGTGGAGAATTGCAGGCCCAGACGCGGGATCACCGGCGGCAGGGCGTTATGCAACACGTGGCGGCGCAAAATGGTGATCCGCGACAGGCCGCGCGTGGCCGCTGCTTTCACATAGTTTTGATCGAACACCTCGATGGTGCTGATGCGCATCAGGCGGATCACTTCGGTCGTCGGCGCCAGCGCCAGCGTCAGCACCGGCAGCACCATATGGCGCATGGCGCTGATAATCATCTCATCGCGCCACGGCGAATCCGACAGCCAGGCGTCAACCAGCGCGAAACCGGTCACCTGTTTTACTTCATACAGCAGGTCGAAGCGCCCGGACACCGGTAGCCAGCCCAGGGTGAGCGAGAAAAATAGCGTCAGCAACAGCGCCAGCCAGAATACCGGAATCGACAGGCCCACCAGCGCCAGCCCGCTGATAAAGGTGTCCTGCCATTTATTGCGCAAAATCCCCGCCAGCATCCCCACCGGGATACCCACCAGCAGCGCAAAGCCAAACGCCAGAATGCACAGCTCCATGGTGGCCGGGAAAACTTCCCGCAGCTGGGCGGTAATCGGTTGGCCGTTAATGCTGGACACGCCGAAATCCCAGTGCAGCACGCCGTCAAACCAGAACCACCAGGCGTTCCACAGCGATGCGCCCTGAAGCGGGGCGTGCGGTGTAAAATAGCTCAGGCAGAAGCCGACGATACTTAAAAACAGCAGCGTCACCAGCAACAGCAATAAGCGACGCAGGGTAAAAATAATCATGGCGCTTTCACCTCCGCCTCGTCCCGGGATACGCCAGCGAATGACGCATTACCGAACGGGCTCAATACCAGCCCTTTGATATCATAGCGCGATGCCTGCAGACGCAGGGAAGACGCCAGCGGCAGCACCGGCAGTTCTTTCGCCAGCATCCGCTGGGCCTCATCGTAGGCTTCGATGCGCGCCGCCAGTTGCTGGGAGGAGAGCGCTTTTTGCAGCACCTCGTCAAATTCCCGATTACACCAGTGCGCCACGTTGCTCTGGGAGCGAATGGCCGCGCAGCTCAGCAACGGACGGAAAAAACTGTCCGGGTCGTTACTGTCGGTGGCCCAGCCGGCAAGCGTGAGATCGTGATTCATATCCATCAACCGCGCTTCCTGGAAACGGCCTTCGACCGGCACGATCACCACCGTCACGCCCACCTGGGCCAGATCGGCCTGAATCAGCTCGGCGGTTTTTAGCGGGCTGGGGTTCCAGGCCTGAGAGCTGGTCGGCACCCACAGTTGCAGGGTTAAATTCTGCACCCCCAGCGCCTCAAGCTGCGCTTTGGCCCTGGCGGGATCGTATTCAGTGATTTTCGCATCGTTATCGTAGGCCCACGACGCGCGCGGCAAAATTGAGGCGGCGGTTTCGGCGGTGCCGTAATAAATCGACTGCATCAGGCGTTGATTATTGATTGCCAGCGCCAGCGCGTGGCGTACCGCCGGGTTATTCAGCGGCGCTTTATTGGTATTGAATCCGAGATAGGCGATGTTCATCCCGGGGCGTAGCGTCAGGCGCAGGCGCGGGTCGTCGCGTAAAATCGACAACTGGCTGGCGGCAGGCCAGGCCAGCACATCGCATTCGCCAGTGAGCAATTTTGATAAACGCCCGGTGCCGCCGGAACCCAAATCGATGACCACCTGAGGCATCAGCGGCTTACCGCGCCAGAAGTTATCGTGACGCGCCAGGCGGATAAATTGCCCGGCTCGGTACTCACGCAGTTTAAAGGGGCCGGTGCCTACCGGTTCGCGGTCCAGCATCTCCTGGCGATCGGCCTTAGTGAGTTTCGCCGCGTATTCCGCCGACATCACCGACGCGTAATGGGTCGCCAGATGCCATAAGAACGAGGCATCGGGCTGGGCGAGGCGAAACTCAACGCTGTATTCGCCAATTTTACGCACGCTTTTCACGGTATCGGCAAATTGCAGGCTGTCGAAATAGGGATAGCTCGCGCCGTTAACGCTGTGCCAGGGATTATTGCGATCGAAAATACGCTGGAAACTGAATACCACATCATCCGCATTGAGCGGACGGGTCGGCGTAAACCAGGCGGTGGTCTGGAACTGCACGTTTCGGCGCAGGTGAAAGCGATAGGTCGCGCCGTTATCCAAAACTTCCCAACTGTCCGCCAGTTCGGAAACCAGCCGGTAGGTATAAGGGTCGACGTCCAGCAGCCGGTCATACAGTTGCGCGGCCAGGGTATCAACGGTCAGACCGCTCCCCGCTTTTTGTGGATTAAAGGTATTTACCTGTCCGTTGACGCAATAGACAAACCCGCTCTGGCGAATATCGGCAAGGGGTTTTGGGGCAGGAGCCGCATGGGCATACCCGCCAGAAATGCCGAGCGCCATTATCAGGGAAGACAAAAATACGCGCATAAGTTTTTGAGTTATTTTGACCAATAGTCAAAGTGTATCGCACTTAGTGGGGCCAGGGAAAAATCTCTGCGCCAGTTGGTGCAAAAGCCATCACTGGGCGGCGATCTGATGCTTTTTCAACAGGGCGCGTAGCTGGTGATAAGTCACCCCCAGTAACTGCGCGGCGCGTTTCTGATTGTACTTCGCCTGCGCCAGGCTGGCTTCCACCAGCGCTTTTTCGCTCTGCTGTTGCCACTGGCGTAAATCGAGCGGCAGGGTGGGCAAGCCGTTATCCGCCGTTTCAGCTTTTAGCGTCGCGGGACGGGAAAACGGGTCGACAATAATGGTATCCACCGGCGTATCGCTGGTGCCGTGGCGATAAATCGAACGCTCCACCACGTTTTTCAGCTCGCGGATATTGCCTGGCCAGCCGTAGTCCAACAGGGTTTGCTCCGCCTCTGGGGTAAAACCAGGGAACAACAGCCAGCCGAGTTCGCGGCACATCTGGATAGCGAACTGTTCGGCCAGCAGCATGATATCGCTGCGTCGCTCGCGCAGCGGCGGGAGCTGAACCACATCAAATGCCAGCCTATCCAGCAGGTCGGCGCGGAATTTCCCTTCTTCGACTAACTCCGGCAGGCTGGCGTTGGTGGCGCACACCAGACGCACATTGACCTGTAACGGCTGGCTGCCCCCTACGCGCTCCAGCTCGCCATATTCGATGACCCTGAGCAGCTTTTCCTGGACCATCATTGGCGCGGTCGCCAGCTCATCGAGAAACAGCGTTCCGCCGTCGGCGCGCTCAAACCGGCCTGGGTGGCGCTTCTGCGCGCCGGTAAACGCGCCCGCTTCATGGCCAAACAGCTCGGAATCGAGCAAATTTTCATTCAGCGCCGCGCAGTTCAAAGAAATAAACGGCCCCTGCCAGCGGCGCGACAGAAAGTGAATGCGGCTGGCAATCAGCTCTTTACCGGTGCCGCGCTCACCGATCACCAGCACCGGTTTATCCAGTGGCGCCAGCCGCGATACCTGTTCCAGTACTTCCAGGAAGCTATTGGCCTCGCCAATCAAGTTATCTTTGTATTCTGCCATGATGAAATTGACCACTTGTTGGTGGATATGACTACCATTAAAGATATCATACCTGACGGCAATCTGTTCAAATCCAGTAAAAACAATAAATTATAAAACTGGCACGATGTTTGTATTAGTTAAAACGAAATCGAGCAGGGCGCGTGACGCCCGGATAATCAAAGAGGATTGAGTTATGGGTATTTTTTCTCGTTTTGCCGACATCGTGAACGCCAACATCAACTCCCTGCTGGAAAAAGCAGAGGACCCGCAAAAGCTGGTGCGTCTGATGATTCAGGAAATGGAAGACACCTTAGTTGAAGTGCGTTCCACCTCCGCGCGCGCGCTGGCTGAAAAGAAACAGCTCAGCCGTCGCATTGAACAGGCGACCGCCCAGCAGGCCGAGTGGCAGGAAAAAGCCGAACTGGCGCTGCGTAAAGATAAAGACGATTTAGCCCGTGCGGCGCTGATCGAAAAACAAAAGCTGACCGACCTGATCACGGTACTGAGCGACGAAGCCACGCAGGTTGACGAAACCCTGGCGCGGATGAAAACCGAAATCGGCGAACTGGAGAACAAACTTCAGGAAACTCGCGCTCGCCAGCAGGCGTTGACCCTGCGCCACCAGGCCGCATCGTCATCCCGCGACGTGCGCCGCCAGCTCGACAGCGGCAAAATTGATGAAGCCATGGCGCGTTTCGAATCGTTTGAGCGCCGTATCGATCACATGGAAGCAGAAGCCGAAAGCCAGCGTTTTGGCAAACAAAAAAATCTTGATCAGCAGTTTGCCGATCTCAAAGCGGACGATGAAATCAGCGCCCAACTGGCTGCGCTTAAAGCCAAAGTACAGCGCGACGTTGAATAATAAAATAGCTGCGGCGGAGTGAAGCGCCGCAGCGCCTTTACTGTCAAGGAGTACACATGAGCGCACTTTTTCTCGCCATCCCGCTAACCATTTTCGTGCTGTTCGTCGCGCCGATCTGGCTGTGGCTGCACTACAGCAACCGCAGCTCGCGCAGCGAGTTAACCCAGAGCGAGCAGCAGCGCCTGGCGCAACTGACTGAAGAGGCTCGCCGGATGCGCGAACGCATTCAGTCGCTGGAGCAGATCCTGGATGCTGAACACCCTAACTGGAGAAACGACTAATGAGCTCCTCTTTTGGAAATCGCAAACTGTGGCGTATTCCCCAGCAGGGCATGGTTAAAGGGGTATGCGCGGGCATCGCTCAGTATCTCGACGTGCCGGTGAAGCTGGTGCGCCTGATCGTGGTGCTGTCGATGTTTTTTGGTCTGTTCTTTTTTACCCTGGTGGCGTACATCGCCCTGACATTTATTCTCGACCCGATGCCGGAAGGCGCAGAGCAGGGCGAAGGCGCGCCGCGCAGCAGCGATTTGCTGAACGACGCCGATGCCCAACTGGCTGAATCCGAGCAGCGCTTACGCGCCATGGAGCGCTACGTGACCTCAGACACCTTCACGTTGCGCAGCCGTTTTCGTCAGCTTTAACTCTTAACTGGAGAGCGAATGAAACCAACCCGTTGGCAGCAGGCTTCTGTGAAAGCGCGTCCCGGCCTGAAACTGGCCGGTAAACTGATCATTCTCGGCGCATTGCGTTACGGGCCTGCGGGCGTCGCAGGCTGGGCGGTGAAGTCGGTCGCGCGCCGGCCGGTTAAAATGCTGTTAGCTTTCGCCCTCGAACCGCTGTTAAAGCGACTGGCGACCCGATTGTCGCGCAATATCAAACCCTGATTGACAAAAAACGCATCGCAAGGGCACAACGGGGACGTGCCTGACCGCTAAATCATCCCCATAATAGCCTTATCAATACGCTTGCTCGAAAACAGGATGACGATGAAGCGAATCAAGACTGAACTCAATGCATTGGTCAACCGCGGCGTCGATCGCCATCTGCGGCTGGCCGTCACTGGCCTGAGCCGCAGCGGCAAAACGGCGTTTATCACCGCCATGGTGAATCAACTGTTAAACCTCCACGCCGGCGCGCGCCTGCCGTTGTTGAATGCGGTGCGCGAAGAGCGGCTGCTGGGCGTGAAGCGCGTGCCGCAGCGCGATTTGGGCGTGGCGCGCTTTACCTACGATGAAGGGCTGGCGCAGCTGTACGGCGAGCCGCCGGCCTGGCCAACGCCCACCCGCGGCGTCAGCGAGATGCGCCTCGCGCTGCGCTATCGTTCAAATGAATCCCTGTTGCGTCATTTTAAAGATACCTCGACCCTGTACCTGGAAATTGTTGATTACCCGGGCGAATGGCTGCTGGATTTGCCGATGCTGGCCCAGGATTACCTGAGCTGGTCGCGGCAGATGACCGGGCTGCTCAAGGGGGATCGCGAAGGCTGGTCGCAGCAGTGGCGCAAGCTGTGCGACGGCCTCGATCCGTTAGCGCCCGCCGATGAAAACCGTCTGGCGGCGATTGCTGAAGCCTGGACCGACTATCTGCATACCTGTAAACGCGAAGGGCTGCACTTTATCCAGCCGGGGCGCTTTGTGCTGCCCGGCGATATGGCGGGCGCGCCCGCGCTACAGTTCTTCCCCTGGCCGGATGTGGACGGCGTGGGTGAATCGCGTCTCGCCCAGGCGGATAAATCCACCAACGCCGGGATGCTGCGCGAACGCTATCGCTACTATTGCGAAAAAGTGGTTAAAGGCTTTTATAAAGATCACTTCCTGCGCTTTGACCGCCAGATTGTACTGGTGGACTGCCTGCAGCCGCTCAACAGCGGGCCGCAGGCGTTTAATGATATGCGGCTGGCATTGACTCAGCTTATGCAAAGCTTCCATTACGGGCAGCGCACGCTGTTTCGTCGCCTGTTCTCGCCGGTGATCGACAAGCTGCTGTTTGCCGCCACCAAAGCCGACCATATCACCGCCGATCAGCACGCCAATATGGTGTCGCTGCTCCAGCAACTGGTGCAGGATGCCTGGCAAAATGCCGCCTTTGAAGGTATCAGCATGGACTGCCTCGGGCTGGCGTCGGTACAGGCCACGCAAAGCGGGTTGGTGGACGTGAAGGGTGAAAAAATCCCGGCGTTACGCGGTCACCGATTAAGCGACGGCGCGCCGCTGACGGTCTATCCTGGCGAAGTCCCGGCGCGTTTACCGGGCAACGCCTTCTGGGAAAATCAGGGGTTCCAGTTTGAACAGTTCCGCCCGCAGCGGATGACGGTGGATACGCCGTTGCCGCATATCCGGCTGGATGCGGCGCTGGAGTTTTTAATAGGAGATAAATTGCGATGAGCGAGCCGTTAAAACCGCGAATCGATTTCGCCGAGCCGCTCCAGGCGGACCGGGAACCGCAGATCAAAAGCGCCCAGGCGTTTAGCGAGCCGGAAGCGGAGCTGTTCACCCCGGCGCTGACCACTGCGCCTGATCCCGACGACGGCCAGGCCGAAGCCGTGGTGGAAGCCGCGCTGCGGCCCAGACGCAGCCTGTGGCGGCGTATGGTTACCGCCGGGCTGGCGCTGTTTGGCGCCAGCGTAGTGGCGCAGGGCGTACAGTGGACCCTCACCGCGTGGCAAACCCAGGACTGGATTGCCCTTGGCGGGCTGGCGGCGGGCGGGCTTATCGTCGCGGCGGGCGTTGGCGCGGTGGGCACCGAATGGCGGCGTTTGCACCGTCTGCGCGAGCGCGCCACCGAGCGCGATGAGGCGCGGGAGTTGCTGACCAGCCACGGCATGGGCAAGGGCCGGGCGTTTTGCGAAAAACTGGCGCGCCAGGCCGGGCTGGATCAGGGCCATCCGGCGCTACAGCGCTGGTATGCCGCCATTCATGAAACCCATAACGACCGGGAGATCGTCGAGCTGTACGCGCATCTGGTGCAGCCGGTGCTGGATAGCCAGGCGCGGCGTGAAATCAGCCGCTCGGCGGCGGAATCCACGCTGATGATCGCCGTCAGCCCGCTGGCGCTGGTGGATATGGCGTTTATCGCCTGGCGCAATTTACGTCTGATCAACCGCATCGCTGCGCTGTACGGCATTGAGCTGGGCTACTTTAGCCGCATCCGGCTGTTCCGGCTGGTGCTGCTGAATATCGCCTTCGCCGGCGCCAGCGAAATGGTGCGTGAAATCGGCCTGGACTGGATGTCCCAGGATCTGGCCGCACGCCTCTCCGCACGGGCAGCGCAGGGCATTGGCGCAGGATTGCTGACCGCGCGTCTCGGCATTAAGGCCATGGAGCTGTGCCGCCCGCTGCCGTGGCTTGATGATAAGCCGCGCCTCGGTGATTTCCGCCGCCAGCTCCTGACTCAGGTCAAAGAAACTCTGCAAAAGAAACCGCGTGAGAGTTAACCCTTCGGCGCTGTGAACGTTTAACTTTACGGCGCAGCGCCCAATTTTCCGCCATACTGTCAATGATTGTTGACAGACATCTTCCTGGTGAAGGTTATCTTGAGTATCATCGCCCCGTCATTGGCCCTTAAGCATGAAGGTTACCCCCATGCGTCTGGAAGTATTTTGCGAAGACCGAATCGGTCTTACCCGAGAATTACTGGATTTACTGGTGCTGCGTAGCATTGACCTGCGCGGCATCGAAATTGACCCTATCGGGCGTATCTACCTCAACTTTTCCACCCTTGATTTTGATTCATTCAGCAGCCTGATGGCGGAAATTCGCCGCATCTCAGGCGTGACCGACGTGCGCACCGTGCCGTGGATGCCGTCAGAGCGGGAAAACCGCGCCCTGGCAGCGCTACTGGAAGCGTTGCCGGAAGCGGTGCTATCGCTGGATTTAAAAAGCAAAGTGGAACGGGC
Organism: Atlantibacter sp. RC6; assembly: GCF_014193285.1. Lineage (GTDB taxonomy): Bacteria > Pseudomonadota > Gammaproteobacteria > Enterobacterales > Enterobacteriaceae > Atlantibacter. The sequence continues at coordinate 26,278 of NZ_JACHZE010000008.1, read as the reverse complement.
TAACCCTGCCAGCTGCGCGCTGTTCGCCATGAGCGAGGCGAAGCTGCGCAACCATAACGCCGGTGCGCTGATTAACAGCTTTAACTTCCAGCGCTGGCTGGATAGCGACCCGGTGGACTCCCATTCAGAACATGTGATCATCAGCGGCCAGAACTTCCTGATGGAAATCACGCCGGTGCATCTGGAAGAAGATAAAGGCGTGAACACGCTGATTGGCGCGGTGGTGATGCTGCGCTCCACGGTGCGTATGGGCCGCCAGCTGCAAAACCTGTCGAGCCTGGATACCAGCGCGTTCAGCCAGATCGTCGCGGTCAGCCCGCGGATGCGTCAGGTGGTGGAGCAGGCGCGTAAATTCGCGATGCTCAACGCGCCGTTGCTGATTGTTGGCGATACCGGCACCGGCAAGGATCAACTGGCCCGTGCCTGCCATCAGGCCAGCCCGCGCGCCGAGAAGCCCTATCTGGCGCTTAACTGCGGCTCCATCCCGGAAGACGTGGTGGAAAGCGAGCTGTTCGGCCACGCGCCGGGCGCCTACGCCAACGCGACGGAAGGTAAAAAAGGCTTCTTCGAGCAGGCCAACGGCGGCTCGGTACTGCTGGATGAGATCGGCGAAATGTCGCCGCGTATGCAAACCAAGCTGCTGCGCTTCCTGAATGACGGCACCTTCCGGCGCGTCGGCGAGGAGCACGAAGTCCATGTGGATGTGCGGGTGATTTGTGCCACGCAGAAAAACCTGGTGGAGATGGTGCAGAAGGGCACGTTCCGTGAGGATCTCTACTATCGCCTTAACGTACTGACCCTTAACCTGCCGCCGCTGCGCGATCGTCCGCAGGACATCATGCCGCTGACCGAACTGTTTGTGGCGCGTTTTGCCGATGAACAGGGCGTGGCGCGTCCCAAGCTATCCAGCGATCTGAGCAATATGCTGACTCGCTACGGCTGGCCGGGTAACGTGCGCCAACTGAAAAACGCCGTATACCGCGCACTGACCCAACTGGAAGGCTATGAACTGCGCGCGCAGGATATCCTGCTGCCGGACTTTGACGCCGGATCGCTGCCGGTTGGCGAAGAGGCGATGGACGGTTCGCTGGACGAGATCACCCGGCGTTTCGAACGCTCGGTATTGACCCAGCTTTATCGTAGTTATCCCAGCACCCGCAAGCTGGCGAAGCGCCTCGGCGTGTCGCACACTGCGATTGCCAACAAACTGCGTGAGTATGGCTTAAGCCAGAAGAAGGGCGAAGAGTAGCGATTATTCGCTATCTCAGGTGAAGAAGAAGGGGGCTGAACGCCCCCTTTTGTTATTTCAGAGCTTCCAGAGCGGCGTCGTAGTTCGGCTCATGGGTGATTTCATTCACCAGTTCGCTGAATACCACTTCGTCCTGCTCGTTGATCACCACCACGGCGCGAGCGGTCAGGCCTTTCAGCGCGCCTTCTTCGATACCCACGCCGTAGTCCTGCTGGAATTGCGGGTTACGCAGAGTGGACAGGGTGATGACATTGCTCAGGCCTTCCGCGCCGCAGAAGCGGGACTGGGCGAACGGCAGGTCGGCGGAGATGCACAGCACCACGGTGTTATCCACGCTGGTCGCCAGCTGGTTGAATTTACGCACTGACGCAGCGCACACGCCGGTATCAATGCTCGGGAAAATATTCAGGACCTTACGTTTGCCGGCGAATTGGCCAAGCGTAACGTCAGACAGATCTTTTGCCACCAGGCTGAAGGGTTGTGCTTTGCTACCTTGCGCCGGGATCTGACCGACTACGGATACCGGATTGCCCTGAAAATGAACGATTTGTGACATAGTTATCTTCCTGTTTACATATAGTTAACGTCGCCGACAGTGTATGCCATCATTCAGGCGTTGAATATAAAAAACTGATTCGGCGGCCGGTAAATTCGCTCGCTATAATGGAGCAAACCATTGGAGAGGCTAAATAAATGCGCAGCGTAAAGGTCTATCAGGAATCCTGGCCCCTGCATTCGCCGTTTGTGATTTCGCGCGGGACGCGCAATGAAGCGGTGGTTGTGGTGGTGGAAATTGAGCAGGACGGCGTAAAGGGCGTGGGCGAATGTACCCCTTATCCGCGTTATGGTGAAAGCGTTGAATCAGTGATGGCGCAAATCATGACCGTGGTGGAACCGCTGGAAGCCGGTGCCAGCCGCGAGGCGCTTCAGACACTGCTTCCCGCCGGCGCGGCGCGCAACGCCCTGGACTGCGCGCTGTGGGATCTGGAGGCGCGTCGTGAAGGGAAGCCGCTGAGCGGATTGCTCGGCGTTACGCTGCCGGAATTTGTGCTGACCGCGCAAACGGTGAGCATCGGCACGCCGGAGCAGATGGCGAGTTCAGCGGCGGTGCTGTGGGATAAAGGCGCACGGCTGCTGAAAATCAAGCTCGACGACCGGCTGATTACCGAACGGATGGTGGCGATCCGCGCTGCGGTGCCCAACGCGACGCTGATTGTCGATGCTAACGAGTCCTGGTCCGCCGATGGTCTGGCGGCACGCTGCCAGTTGCTGGCGGATCTGGGGGTGGCGATGCTGGAACAGCCGCTGCCTGCGGCAGAAGACAGCCAACTGGAAAACTTTATCCACCCGCTGCCGATCTGCGCCGATGAAAGTTGCCATACCCGGGCATCGCTGCCAGGGCTGACGCGGCGCTATGAGATGGTCAACATCAAGCTGGATAAAACCGGCGGCCTGACCGAGGCGCTGCTGTTAAGCGAGGCGGCGCGGGAGCAGGGTTTTGAAGTGATGCTTGGCTGCATGCTGTGCACCTCCCGCGCTATCAGCGCTGCTTTGCCGTTAAGCGTTCAGGCGCGTTTCGCCGATCTCGACGGCCCCACGTGGCTGGCGGTAGACGTGGAGCCGGCGCTGAATTTCTCGACCGGGGCGATTCACCTGTAAGGCTGCCAGTGCAGTAGCGCCGTCATGGCGTCAAGATAGCGCTCGCTGGCTTCGTCAGCGGAAATAGGCGGGAACTCGGCGGTGATGCAGGGCAGGTTGATGTCTGCGCACCAGCTGCCGAAGGAGCCGGGAGTGGCGTAGCCGACGCTGGTGACCAGCGGTAAATCGAACGCCTGCGCCAGCCACTGCCCGAGGGCGCTGCTGCCCGGATCTTCAATACAGGCCAGCGGGTCGTGGAATGAGACCACCCAGCGCGGCGCAATCTGATGAATCAGCTGGCACAGCGCCACGGTCTCTGGCTCTGAGCCGGGCTTTTCGCCGGTGGACAACACCACATCGCGCTTATCCGCCGCGCTGTTCCAGCGATACACCGTGTCGCCCGCCTTCCAGTTAGCCGCCGGAAAGTTGCGATTTAAATCCACGCCGTGCGCATTGGCGCGCAGGCCAAGCTGGCAACCGTCCGGATTGACCGCCAGCACCACATGATGCTGACGATGTTTAGGCTCCAGGGCGCGCAGGGCGCAGGAGAGCGTCACCATGGCGGCGTTTTCATCGCCATGGGTGCCCGCCAGGATCAGCCCGGCATTTTCACTGGCTTCCGGCGCCGGGAACCACAGCAGCGGCGCGCCTAAGACGCTTTTTCCGTAGCGTTCCGCGCCCGGAGGGAAATGGCCACGCTGCGAGCGAGGGCGTAACGTTGTCATAGCTCTCTTTCCTTGAAGGGATGATGTGATGAGTGTTGAGCAAAAGCGCCCGGAAATCAACTGCCTGCGCCTGTCCACATTTCTGAAGATAAATCGTCGGCGGCGTTTGCATTTCACTACGTCAAAACAAATAATTAACGCCAATTAATAATCAGCTGGCCGCCTGTAAAGACGCGTCGGTATCGTTGAGTTTAGGGGGTTGGTATGGAATTACCGGTGCGAATCATATCCGGCGTGTTGCTGGCGGGGAGTGCGTTAACGCCTGCTGTTGCGGCGGACGTCCCACAGGGCACGGTGTTGGCGGACAAACAGGAGCTGGTGCGCCATATTAAAGATGAACCGGCCTCGCTGGATCCGGTTAAAGCCGTGGGGCTGCCGGAAATCCAGGTGATCCGCGATCTGTTTGAAGGACTGGTAAACCAGAACGAGAAAGGCGAACTGACGCCAGGCGTCGCCACCAAATGGCAGAGTAGCGACAACCGCGTCTGGACCTTCAGCCTGCGCAGCGATGCCCGCTGGTCCGATGGCACGCCGGTCACCGCGCAGGATTTTGTGTATAGCTGGCAGCGCCTGGTGGACCCTAAAAACACCTCGCCTTTCGCCTGGTTCGCCGCGCTGGCGGGCATCACCAATGCCCAGGCGATTATCGACGGCAAAATGCCTGCCGATAAACTGGGCGTCTCCGCGCCCGACGCCGCCACGTTGCGGGTGGAGCTGGACAAGCCAGTGCCTTATTTCCCGAACTTGACGGCCAATTTCTCCCTCTATCCCACCCCGAAAGCCGCCATTGAAAAGTGGGGCGGCGAGTGGACAAAACCGGGCAATCTGGTGGGCAACGGCGCGTATACCCTGACCGAACGGGTGGTGAACGAAAAGCTGGTGGCGACGCCGAATAAAAACTACTGGGACAACGGCAAAACGGTGATTAGCAAAGTCACGTTTATTCCAATTAACCAGGAATCCGCTGCCACCAAACGCTATCTGGCGGGCGATATTGATATCACCGAATCCTTCCCGAAAAACATGTACCAGAAGCTGCTGAAGGATATTCCCGGGCAGGTGTATACGCCGCCGCAGCTTGGCACCTATTACTACGCGTTTAATACCCAGAAAGGCCCGACGGCGGATCGACGGGTCAGGCTGGCGCTGAGTATGACCATCGACCGGCGCATTATGGCGGAAAAAGTGCTGGGGACCGGGGAGAAACCGGCCTGGCGATTTACGCCGGACGTGACGGCGGACTTCAAACCGACGTCGTCAATGTTTGAGGAGATGAGCCAGCAGGAGCTGAACGCGCAGGCCAAAACTCTGCTTCAGGCCGCAGGCTACGGCCCGAACAAGCCGCTAAAACTGACGCTGTTGTATAACACCTCGGAAAACCACCAGAAAATCGCCATCGCGGTGGCCTCGATGTGGAAAAAGAATCTTGGCGTAGATGTGAAGCTGCAAAACCAGGAGTGGAAAACCTACATCGACAGCCGCAATACCGGTAATTTCGATGTGATCCGCGCCTCCTGGGTGGGCGATTATAACGAGCCGTCAACCTTCCTCTCACTGTTGACCTCGACCCACAGCGGCAATATCTCGCGCTTCAACGATCCGGCGTATGACAAAGTGCTGGAGCAGGCCAGCCGGGAAAATACCCTTGCAGCGCGTAACAGTGATTACAACCATGCGGAAAAAATCATTGCTGACCAGGCACCGATTGCGCCAATTTATCAGTACACCAACGGGCGTTTAATTAAGCCCTGGGTCAAAGGTTATCCGATCAATAACCCGGAAGACGTGGCCTATACCCGCACGATGTATTTGATTAAACACTAATTTTTCCCTCTTATTTCTCCTCTCATAAAGCACCCGGCGCGAAAAACTTGCGCCGGGTGCTTTTCATCATCCAAAAACATGTTATGTTATATTATAACTTTTTTCTGGGAATGGATGAGGGACGTATTTTGGCAGGTCAATTTTCTAAAATCGCTGTGGCGCTGGGTGCGCTTATGTTCAATGGTTACGTGCTGGCACACGGTCATTCGCACGGCAAACCGCTGTCCGAGATGGAGCAGAAAGCCGCCGAGGGTGTGTTTGATAATAAAGATGTTAAAGACCGTAATCTGTCCGACTGGGACGGCGTCTGGCAGTCGGTTTATCCGTATTTACAGAGCGGCGATCTGGACCCGGTATTCAAAAAGAAAGCCGAAAAAGATAAGCAGAAAACCGTTGAAGAGATCAAGGAGTACTATCGTAAAGGGTATATCACGGATGTGGAGATGATCGGCATCGAAAACGGTGTGATGGAATTCCATATCGGCGACAACGTGAACGCCTGTAAATATGACTACGCCGGACACAAAATCCTGACCTATCAATCCGGCAAGAAAGGCGTACGTTATCTGTTTGAGTGTAAGGATGCCAGCAGCAAGGCGCCGAAATTCGTCCAGTTCAGCGATCACATCATCGCGCCGCGTAAGTCCGCGCATTACCACATCTTTATGGGCAACACGTCTCAGGAAGCGCTGCTGGAAGAGATGGACAACTGGCCGACCTATTACCCTTACCAGCTCACCAAAGAGCAGGTGGTGGATGAGATGTTGCACCACTGATTATTGCCAACACCAGAATCAGGCCGCTCACCTCGAGCGGCCTGGTTTATTCAACGCGATGGCCGGTAAGGCAAAGTGAATTCTGCAAGGGGATGTTCAAGATTCGCGTTATGCGCACCCTGAATTTCAGCCACGATGACCTGATAACCCTTAATCCATTTCTGGCTCTGGTTTTTGGCTTTTTTATGGCTAATCTCGGTCATCAACTTGTCCATATCTTCGCGATTGCGCCAATAGTAGTTATTGATGGTTTTACCGCTGACTGAATCCGTGACGCTTTCCATGCCAATAAACCCCGGTAATGTAAAGGTGTAAGATTCAATTAGCGCATCAAGCTGGTAAAATTCCTGGTCATATTCTTTCTTTTCAAAAATAAAACTGCTGAGAAACAGGCTCATGTGTTTCGCCTCGTTTAGTGATGAAATTCCGCCACCGTCATGGTGAACACCAGACGGGTAGTGTGCTCGTTAGCGTATCGATGCGCGGCTTCGGTTTTCGCTACCGCCGAACTGCCGGCCTGCAACACGCTGACGTTCTCATCCACGGTTAAGGTCAACACGCCTTCGTCAACGTGAAACAGTTCAACGGTGCCGGCAGGGTGACCCGGAGAAGTAAAGGCCTCGCCTGGCTCCAGCACCCAACACCACAGTTCAATCATCGTTGGGCCTGCGGTGCCTGCCAGCAGACGCGCATTGCCGCCGTGATCGCCTTTCCAGAGAACCGGAATTTTCTCCGGTTCGATAACATGGATGGCCGGTTCGCTGGAGACATTAACGATATCGGCGACCGAAACGCCCAGCGCGGCGGACAATTTGCATAAAATGGCGATGCTGGGATTGGCGCTGCCTTTTTCGATTTCTACCAGCATTCCTTTGCTTACCGTGGCGCGGCGTGAAAGCTCATCGAGAGAGAGTTTCTTCTCTTTGCGATACGCCTTGATGCGGCTCGCCACGGCCTGATTCACGTGCGAAACATCCGCCCCTTTCTCGGTCATTATATTGACTTTTTCAGTCATCGGTCACTACCATGATACAAAATAGTCGATACAGGATTATCCAATGCTAGCCGTTACCCCGTCAATTGATTCCACCCTGGCGCGCATCGCACCCGGTTTTCGCGCGCTGAGTATCAGCGTTGAAGCCGCGACGATTGCCACGCCAGCGCTTGCCACGCAGGCGTTGCAGGATGCCTGCGACGCCATGCTTCGCCAGGATGTCCCCTGGGCGCAGGACCATCTCGACGCATGGAGCGAGGTGTTTAAAGCCTTCGGCGCGAAACCGAAGCGCACGCCGTGTTCCGCTGAAGCCTTACGCAAACGCGTTCTCAAAGATGGCACCCTGGGCTCTATTGATCCCGTGGTGGATATCTATAACGCCATTAGCATCCGCTATGCGATCCCGGTAGGAGGTGAAAATTATGCGGCTTACGTTGGCAGCCCGCGCCTGACGCTGGCAGAAGGCAGCGAACCGTTTGACACCATGAAAGACGGCATGCCAGCCCATGAATTCCCCGACGCGGGCGAAGTTATCTGGCGAGATGATATCGGCGTGACGTGCCGGCGCTGGAACTGGCGGCAGGGCGTCAGAACCCGCCTCGACAGCGAGGCGCAGCAGATGTGGTTTATTCTCGAAAGCCTGCCGGCCATGCCGTTATCCGCACTGGAAGAGGCAGGCGACAGGCTCATCGAGTTGCTCGAGCAACTAATGCCGGGAATGAAAAGCCAGCGCCAACTGATTAGCCTGGCGCAGGCGTGAAAGCCTGCACTTTAAGCCCATGCCTAAAGGCAAATTCCTAAAACCCGATATACTTACTGATCTGTGAGGCGAAATGGAAAATCGATATGTGGTGGAGCGTAGCGGTCATTGCATTACTGGTTTTCATAGCTGCCGTATGGATATTTCTGTCAGCAGCCGATGATTGTGAACACGATTATTAAGCGTAACGCTTGAGGAGGCTGTGATGGCATCGGGTTGGGCGAATGATGATGCAGTTCAACAACAGATAGACAGTACCATTGAAGATGCGATTTCGCGGGCGCGCCAGGACTTAACCTCGGGTGAAAGCCTGACGCACTGCGAAGAGTGTGGCGAGCCGATTCCGGAAGCCAGGCAAAAAGCGGTGCCTGGCGTGCGGCTTTGCATCAACTGCCAGCAAAAGGCGGATGCGGAAAAGCAACGTTTCTCAGGCTATAACCGCCGGGGCTCCAAAGACAGCCAGCTACGTTAATCGGTATGGCGCGCGGCGTCATACTCATTCCAGCGGTTACGGCCGCTCTCCTTGGCGTGATACAACGCCGCATCCGCCTGGGCAATAAACACCGTGCCTGACATGGTGGGCTTCCAGACAGAGATCCCCTGGCTTACCGTCACATGCTGATTAACCGGTGACGCAGCGTGCTCAATCGCCAGATTTTGCAGCCGCCACGCCAGCCGACGCGCTACCCGGTGCGCCGCCTCGCTGCCGCCGCCCGGCAACAGGATCGCGAACTCCTCGCCGCCCAGGCGCGCCACGCTGTCGCCTCGTTTGCGTACCGCGCTTTTCAGCTGATTGGCCACTTCTTTCAGACAGATATCCCCCGCCTGGTGGCCGTAATGATCGTTGAAGCGTTTAAAATGATCGACGTCCACCATGATCATCGCCAGTTCGCCGCCGGTCTGCGTGGCGTCATGGATAGCATTATCCAGTTGCTGTTGAAAATTGCGCCGGTTAGCGATGCCGGTCAAGGGATCGTAGCTCGCCAGGGTTTCCAGTTGTTTAATCAGATCGCGTTTCTCCTGGCCGCGCCGTAGCGCCAGTAAAAACCAGTTATTGAGCATCCGGCGGCCCGACTCCAACAGCGCGGCCAGCAGTAGCCACAGCACCGCATTCAGCGCGGTGGGACTTTGGGCGTAAATAAAGGCGCTGACCAGAATCGAAAGCCAGATTGGCACAATAAAGCTGAGCAGGACGCGGGCATCGAAATAGAGCGAAATCAGTGCGGTGAACAACAGCAGCGCCGCTAGCGGAAAAATGACCCGTATATCGCCGCTGGCGATAAACACATAAAACGAGAGGGCCCAGGCCAGGCTTAAAAACAATACCGTGCCTTTGGCTAACTGACTCAACCAGACCGCTTCGCGATCCGGCGCCATGCGCAGAATAAACAGCACGCTTGACGAGGCGGCGAGCACCAGCACCATCGTGCTTGCCAGCACATGAAGAGGGCGATGCACGACAGCGACCAGATGCTCCGGCGAAAAATAATTACGGCCCAGTATAAACAACGAAAACAGGATGTTTACCCACAGAAACCAGCTTGTGCTGACGGTAATCGCCTGGCGGCGCATTTCAGCGGCATGACGTTCAAAATTAAGGCAGGGTGGCTGTTTAGCAGTCACTCAAAGCTCCTGGTAAAAAGAAAACAACAGAATTTATAGGTTTGGATTAGGTGATTTTTATTGCATATGTTAACCGTTTGCTTTCGTTATGAGCAAACGGTATGACAACACCGGGCAGGCTCTTGCCAGCCGGAGGCAGAAGGCTAGACTGACACCATTGCCCGGTCAACTCAGGAGGCTTACGTGCAGGCGATAAAGGGATCGGAACTGAATGTACCGGATGCGGTATTCGCATGGATACTGGATGGAAATGGCGGGGTCAAACCGCTGGATAACGACGACATCATTGATAAAGAGCACCCTTGCTGGCTGCATCTCAACTATACCCACCCCGAAAGCGCGCAATGGCTGGCGACCACGCCGCTGCTGCCGAATACCGTGCGCGACGCCCTGGCAGGGGAAAGCACCCGTCCGCGCGTGACCCGGTTGGGTGACGGTACCCTGATCACGTTGCGCTGCATTAATGGCAGCACTGACGAGCGCCCGGATCAGCTGGTGGCGATGCGCCTGTATATGGATGAGCGGCTGATTGTCTCTACGCGCCAGCGCAAAGTGCTGGCGCTGGATGACGTGATTCAGGATCTCAACGACGGCACCGGGCCGACGGACGGGGGGAGCTGGCTGGTGGATGTCTGCGATGCGCTAACCGATCACGCCAGCGAATTTATTGAAGAACTGCACGATAAAATCATCGATCTGGAAGATAATCTGCTCGATCAGCAGATCCCGCCGCGCGGTTTTCTGGCGCTGTTACGCAAACAGCTGATTGTGATGCGCCGCTATATGGCACCGCAGCGTGATGTCTACGCGCGGCTCGCCAGCGAACGTTTGCCATGGATGACCGACGATCATCGTCGCAGAATGCAGGACATCGCGGACCGGCTGGGGCGTGGGTTGGATGAAATCGACGCCTGTATTTCGCGTACCGCTATCATGGCTGATGAAATCGCCCAGGTGATGCAGGAATCACTGGCGCGCCGGACTTATACCATGTCGCTGATGGCGATGGTGTTTTTACCCAGCACCTTTTTAACCGGTTTGTTCGGCGTAAACCTGGGGGGGATTCCCGGCGGTGAATGGCGTATGGGTTTTAGCCTGTTTTGCCTGATGTTAGTGGTGCTGATTGGCGGTGTTACCTGGTGGTTGCATCGCAGTAAATGGCTGTAAAAATTCACATTTTTAACAATATTGGAACCTTTTAAAGCGTTTCTTATTGAGCGAAGTCAATAAAAAAAGCGGCTACTGCGGGCAAACTCTCTCTTGCAGGTGAATGCAACGTCAAGCGATGGGCGTTGCGCTCCATATTGTCTTACTTCCTTTTTTGAATTACTGCATAGCACAATTTAATTCGTACGACGCCGACTCTAATCAGTCGGCTTTTTTTTTGCCAGCCGGAAAGGGGCTTCTACGCTTAAGGAGTACAGCCACTTCCGGAGGTAATGATGATCACCACCATGAGCGACCCGGTTCCCACCGATCCTGTTCCGATCCCGGAGCCGATTCCACACCCTCAGCCGATTCCTGAACCCACGCCCGATCCGGGGCCAATCATGGCCGCGCCGCCGCAGCGATAAAAAAACGCCCTCGTGAGAGGGCGCTTCGCTTATTTCACTTCGACGATATCCAGTCGGTTACTGATCGCCAACTGTTCATCCTCATCCGGCTGCCAGCCCACCGGCTGCATCGGAATTTCATCGCGGTCAAACGCCAGATCGCCGCCGTCCACCACGTCACTGCCGTGGGTGATGGCTTTAAAATCAAACAGGCTGGTATCGCTCAGATGCGACGGCACCACGTTTTGCATGGCGCTGAACATGGTCTCAATGCGCCCCGGATAGCGTTTATCCCAGTCGCGCAGCATATCGGCGATCACCTGGCGCTGAAGATTAGGCTGCGAGCCGCACAGGTTGCACGGAATAATCGGATACGCTTTCGCTTCGGCAAAACGCTCGATGTCTTTTTCGCGGCAGTAGGCCAGCGGACGGATCACGATATGCTTACCATCATCGCTCATCAGCTTCGGCGGCATGCCTTTCATCTTTCCGCCGTAGAACATATTCAGGAACAGGGTTTGCAGGATGTCGTCACGGTGATGGCCCAGCGCGATTTTAGTGGCGCCGAGTTCCGTGGCGGTGCGGTACAAAATACCGCGGCGCAAGCGGGAGCAGAGCGAGCAAGTGGTTTTGCCCTCCGGGATTTTATCTTTCACGATCCCGTAGGTGTTTTCTTCAACGATTTTGTACTCAACGCCGATGCTTTCCAGATATTCCGGCAGCACATGCTCCGGGAAACCCGGCTGCTTCTGGTCGAGGTTAACCGCCACCAGGCTGAAGCTAATCGGCGCGCTTTGTTGCAGATTGCGCAAAATCTCCAGCATGGTGTAACTGTCTTTGCCGCCCGACAGGCAAACCATAATCCGGTCGCCATCTTCAATCATATTGAAATCGGCAATGGCTTCGCCGACGTTGCGGCGCAGGCGCTTCTGGAGTTTGTTCAAATTGTATTGCGTTTTTTTATCAATCTGCTGGTTATCTTGCATAGTTGGCGTGACCGGTTGATTCAGGGACGATACGGAGCGCGTCCGTATCCGTTGCTTCGTTAGCATAGCGTTGCGTGGCGTGTATGGTACGGATTACGGCGACGATTGCCAGCAGGATTTCGCGTTGCGCCTGGCACAACCGCAGAATATGTGCAGACTTAACAGTCCCTAAACAATAACAGGAGAGAAGCATGCAACACGATCTGAAAGCCTGTATCAACGCCTGTTACCAATGCGCTGAAGCCTGCGACCACTGCGCCGCGTCCTGCCTTCAGGAGCCCGATATCGACATGATGCGCGGCTGTATTGGTCTTGATATGCAATGCGCGGCGATTTGCCGCCTGGCCGCGCAGTTTATGACCCTCGAAAGCAAGCATGCGCGCCAGCTTTGCCAGGTATGCGCTGAAGTATGCCAGGCCTGCGCCGGGGAGTGCGGTCAGCATCAGCACGAACACTGCCAGCAGTGCGCACAGGCCTGCCGCCAGTGCGCCGAGGCATGCAGAAGCATGGCGGCATAACGCGCGATGATTCGCGCAGGGCGCGCAGCTTTTGCGCGCCATTCGGATATTTCTTTCCCTGTTACCCTTCGTTTAAGTATTCACGCCGTTTATAAATTATGCTGCGCGCAAATCAATCAGAGGTGACATGATGAAAAAATTATTCGCAGCGCTTGGATTCATTAGCCTTGCCGGATGCGCAACGGTCAACCCGCAGGCGGACCAGGTCGGCATTATCAAAGGGAACAGTGCATTCTCCGCGCAGTGCCAGTTCGTCGGCAACGTGGTGTCACACCGTAATCCAATGGCTTTCCTGGATATGGCGGAATACCAGCAGCAGGTGAAAAACGATCTGCAAATGGAGGCCTTAAAACTGGGCGCGGATTCGGTGGTATTGCAAACGCTCGATGAACGCGGCGGCACGGGCAGCGCGTTAAAGTGCGCGAAAACAGAATGAAAAATATTATCTGGCAGGCGCTTCACGACACGATAACGCGCAATCATCAGTGTCGTTCAATGTGGCAACCGTTGAATAAGATTGACCATTTTATAGAGACCGTCAATCCATTCTCCGGAGGTAAACATGGGCTGGCAAAACCTTTTAGTGCCAATGTTAAGAAAACACGCCATACATAAAGTTGGGTTGTTCTTTTACTTCTCAATCGTTCCTTTACGCCTTTCCACCTATTTTTACTCCCAGCTTGTGAAATATTTTAAGGCGTATTAATTCATAATCTAAATGATTGACCATATAGCAAGCAATGCTAATATACCCATTGACATTGTGAGGGTAATACATGAGCGATTTCAGATTATTAATGATATGGGATGCAGCAAGAGAGCTTAGCCCTGAAGATTTTCAATACATACTAAGGCCAGAATTAGCCTTTGAAAGAGCTAGAATTTACTACGATCTTGATTCTGACAATTATTCACACGATAGCCTTCACCATATGCCAAAAAGGAAAAGCGGCTTTATAAACCCTTTTTCCGCTAAGTATGATCGCAAGCGTAACGGTATGTATGACGGCGTTTATGATCATACCCAGCATAATTTAGATACTGGTTGGTTTATCGGTATAGATGAATCTGAACAATGGGATTACTTTAAGCATCCATTTTATTTTGATGAAAATGGCGATCTTATCTATGATTGTTTTATGCAGCATTGGCATGAATGGTTTGAAATGGAAGTTAGGAATGCCTACCGAAAGTGCTTAGATGACCATCAAGGAAGAAAACCAGCGCCAACACAAAAGATTCATTCATCAGATGCCCCGATACAACACCCTCAAGCCGCTAAAACAATCAATAACAAAGCAGCAGGACGTCTGTTAGCTGCTGGTGGCGTATATAACGGTAATATTGAAGATTTCAGGAAAACTGCAGAACAATTAGGTGGTGAAGCTGTACAAGGCTATGACCAAGTTTTAAATGAAAAAACAGCAGGCACTGCGATAGTAGCGGCTTCTATCCTGTTAGCTAAAAGACCGAATGATAATCTATATGAAGAGATGAATAGTTACTTAGGAAAGCTGAGAGGTGAAACTAAGTTGCTTGATGGAATGGAAATCAAGCAAATTAACTATATCAAGCGTGATCCTGCCGAAGCAGCAGCATTAAGACAAGAATTTAATAGTTCTATTAGGAGGAGTTTCCTTAAAGATATTTCTGGTACGCCGGAAGCTACAAACAAGTTTAATCCATCCGATTTATTGCGTATGTCAGAAGGTAGTGTTCCTGGCGGTTGGAGCGTTCACCACAAGTTATCGTTAGATGATAGCGGTACTAATACTTTTGATAATCTATTATTGATTCAAAATGAACCGTTTCATAAAGTGCTTACCAATATGCAATCATCCGCAACAAGGGGTATGATAGCAGGTGAGAGTAAGATAATTCCATGGGCTATGCCAACTGGTTCAATTTATCCGCTTAATTGATTATTAGGAATTAAAATGAGCAATAACATTAGTGAAATCCTGATTGATTTAAAAAGCAAGATGGATAATTGGGGATATCCAATAGAAAAGCCTATAACAGATCAGTACATTGAGAGTATTACTAAGCGAAAATCAACATTGGATATTAGTCCAATGCTTGAAAAGCTAGGAGATGAAGTTTGCTTATTATTCGTAAATCAGCCTGAGTATGTTACGTTCTTAAAAACAATGGATGGTTTTGAATTTAATGGACTAATTTTATTCAGTTTATCCATACCAGAACCATTAGTAAAAAACTTGTTCGTAATGAATGATTTCTATAGGGATAACGACGATTTCATTAACCCTGACTTAGCAGAAAGATTAGTTATAGGTAATGACAGTATATCTATTTTTACTTATGACATCAAAACAAATTTATTTGAAATTAGAGATAATGTAGGTACAGAAACTGTATTTGGTTCATTCTATAAATTCACTGATTTCCTGTCTGCGATATTAAGTACAGTAGCTTAAATGGGAAAGGGGCAAACATGCCCTTTCTCTTCTACCTGCAATCCTATAAACAATGCAGAAACAATTCATGATTATTCCTTTAGCATATATTGTATTGCGGCGCATCTATTTAGAACGTGGCACTATTATGATGTCATTCAGTTTAACAAGGCGTTGTATTGATGACATACATAATGGTGACTTATAACACATATAAGTGCCAGTATAATAACTTTTGGCGATATGTGATGAAAAAACTATATTCAATAACGGGTGTGGTGATTATCAGCCTAATATTTTATTTTATCTTACGGCCTGTTCATGTTATTCATGCCGAACAATATGAATCAAATGCGGTTATTGTTGTCGACCATCTACCACTCACTAATAAGGGGAAGATATCGTGGTGGAAGAAGACTAAATCTTCAATTGCGATGCGATATCAGTTTGTTAATGCCCCTGAAAACGCATCGGAAAACTATATTATCTTTTCGATTGGCAGTGGTTTCCACTCAGAAGCTCAGAAAGACCGCTTCTGTCTTAGAAATGTCAAGCCTCCCCAAAACTGCATTGATAAGATTCCGCTAATGACAATCCATAAATCTCCGTATGGAAGAGAAGAGTTTATGATGGATTAGATGCCGATAACAGGTGAGATATTTTACGGTCTGCTGCCCTTTGCGAATAATTGTACTTTCCCAAATCGTCTACACTTGATAAACGACATCAACGGGAGGAAGCCATGTCAGATAAAACCAACTATGAACGCAATAAAGAAGGTGAAGTGAGCAAAGGGCTGCCTGAAGTTGCGCCGAATGCGGGAAATGCTTATGAAGAGGATGAGCTTCAGGTGAAAGACGCGCCCAATAAGCAGGGAGAAATCCCCCGCAAGCGCGACGACAGCGAAGACGATGAAAAAGACCCGTTTAACGCGCAATAACCGTCAGGCCCGATTATCGGGCCTGATTGTTTTTGACGGCCAAATGACCGCGCCGCGCGAATCTGCTAGCATAACGGCCCGCTTGAATTCAGAGAGATGACCGTGACTGCCTTTTCAACTTTAAACGCTTTGCCTGCCGAACTGCTCGCTAACCTTAACGAGCTGGGCTACCACACCATGACCCCGGTCCAGGCGGCGGCATTACCGGCCATTCTCGCGGGAAAAGACGTGCGTGCGCAGGCGAAAACCGGCAGCGGCAAGACGGCGGCGTTTGGCCTGGGTCTGCTCCAGCATATCGACGCCAGCCAGTTTATTACCCAATCGCTGGTATTGTGCCCGACGCGCGAGCTGGCGGATCAAGTGGCTAAAGAGCTGCGCCGCCTGGCGCGCTATCTGCCGAATATCAAAGTGCTGACCCTGTGCGGTGGCCAGCCGTTCGGCGCGCAGCGCGATTCGTTACAACATGCTCCGCATATCATCGTCGCCACGCCGGGGCGTTTGCTCGATCATCTGGACAAGGGCACCGTGTCGCTGGAAGCGCTCAAAACCCTGGTGCTGGATGAGGCCGATCGGATGCTCGATATGGGCTTTAGCGACGCCATCGACGATGTGATCCGCCATGCGCCGGCGCAGCGCCAGACGCTGCTGTTTTCCGCCACCTGGCCGGACTCTATCGCCGCCATCAGCAGCCGCGTGCAGCGCAACGCCGAACATATTGAAATCGACAGCGTCGACGAACTGCCCGCCGTCGAGCAGCAGTTTTACGAAGCCTCACGCCGTCAGAAAATCCCGCTGCTGTTGAGCCTGCTCAGCAAGCATCAACCGGCCTCCTGTGTGGTGTTCTGCAACACCAAAAAAGATTGCCAGGAGGTGTGTGACGCGCTGAATGAGCACAGCCAGAGCGCGCTGGCGCTGCATGGCGATATGGAACAGCGCGACCGCGATCAAACTTTGGTGCGTTTCGCCAACGGCAGCAGCCGGGTGTTGGTCGCCACCGATGTCGCCGCCCGTGGGCTGGATATCAAATCGCTGGAGATGGTGATCAATTACGAACTCTCCTGGGACCCGGAAGTCCACGTCCACCGCATTGGCCGCACCGCGCGCGCCGGGCAGAGTGGGCTGGCGGTCAGCCTGTGCGCCCCGGAAGAGGCGCAGCGCGCGACGATACTGTCTGAAATGCTGGGCCTGTCGCTGGACTGGCGCGAGCCCGTTATCAGCAATAATGTGAAGCCACTGGAGCCGGAAATGGCGACGCTGTGCATCGACGGCGGTAAAAAAGCCAAAATGCGGCCGGGGGATATTCTCGGCGCGCTGACCGGTGACATGGGGCTGGATGGCGCGGACATCGGCAAAATCGATATGCATCCGATGCACGCTTACGTGGCGGTGCGCCAGTCGGTGGCGCGTCATGCCTGGAAGCAGCTTCAGCAGGGGAAAATCAAAGGCAAGTCCTGTAAGGTGCGTCTGCTGAAATAACCTTCGCCACAAAAAAATCCCCGCTCTTGAGCGGGGATTTTTCATCGTGCCTGCTTATTCGCTGCTGGCTTTCTCGGCCTTACCGGCCATCTGCGCCAGGAAGTCATAGCGTTTTTGCAGATCCGCTGTCGCGTCTTTCCACAACTGCTCCGCCACTTCCGGCTGCTGCGAATTGAGCCTGCGGAAGCGCTGCTCGTTGAGCAGCGTTTCCGCCAGCGCGTCCGAAGGCGGACGCGAGTCCAGCGCCAATGGCAGTTTGCCTTCATCGGCGCGGCGCGGGTCGAAGCGGTACAGCGGCCAGAAGCCGGTCGCCGTCAGCTGGCGCATTTGATCGTGGCTGAGCGCCAGATCGTAGCCGTGCTCCTCGCAGGGGCTATAGGCAATAATCAGCGATGGCCCCGGATAGGCTTCCGCCTCCTGAATCGCTTTTACCGTCTGGTTAAGCTGGGCACCCAGCGAAATCTGCGCTACGTAAACGTGCCCGTACATCATCATGCTGACGCCGAGATCTTTACGCGCTTTACGCTTGCCATGCTCGCCAAATTTGGTCACCGCGCCGAGCGGGGTGGCTTTTGACGCCTGACCGCCGGTATTGGAATAACACTGGGTATCCAGCACCAGAATATTGACGTTCTCGGTCAGGCTCAGCACATGGTCGAGGCCGCCGAAGCCGATATCGTAGGCCCAGCCGTCGCCGCCGATAAGCCAGATAGATTTTTCCACCAGCGCGTCGGCATCAATCAGCAACTGGCGCGCATCGGCGCTGGTTTCACCGGCAAGATGCTGGCGCAACCGGGCCACCTGCTCACGGCGCACTTCCGGCGTGGCCTCTTCGTGCAACTGCGCGTTGAGTTCCGCCGGGATCTTATCGGCAAATTGTTCCAGCAGGCGCATCACGCGGGCCCGGTGCTGATCTACCGTTAAGCGGAAACCGAGGCCGAATTCGGCGTTATCCTCAAACAGCGAGTTGGCCCAGGCCGGGCCGCGCCCGTTGGCGTCGGTGGTATACGGCGTTGAGGGCAGGTTGCCGCCGTATATCGACGAGCAGCCGGTGGCGTTGGCAATCAGCAACCGGTCGCCATACAACTGGGTCAGCAGTTTAATGTACGGCGTTTCGCCGCAGCCGGAACAGGCGCCAGAATATTCAAACAGCGGGGTGATCAGCTGCGAGGTACGAATATCAATGCGTTCCAGCTTGCTGCGGTCAATTTCCGGCAAATTGAGGAAGAAGTCGTAATTCACTTTCTCTTCTTCCACATGCTCAAGGCGCGACATCATATTGATGGCCTTGATATCCGGGTTCTGGCGATCTTTCGCCGGGCAGACTTCCACGCACAGGTTACAGCCGGTGCAGTCTTCCGGCGCGACCTGTAGGACATATTTCTGACCGCGCATATCGCGAGATTTCACGTCCAGCGATTGCAGGGCGTCCGGTGCGTTTTCCATATCCTCAGGCGAGACCACTTTGGCGCGGATCGCTGAGTGCGGGCAGGCGGCGACGCAGTGGTTACACTGGGTGCACAACTCCGGTTTCCAGATGGGGATCTCTTCGGCGATATTGCGTTTTTCCCAGCGAGTGGTGCCCACCGGCCAGGTGCCGTCCGGCGGCAGGGCAGAAACCGGTAGCGCGTCGCCGAGGCCCGCCAGCATCGCGGCAGTCACGGTTTTGACAAAATCCGGCGCAGCGTCGGAGACCACCGGCGGGCGGTTGGCGCTCTGGCTGTTCACCGGCTGCAACGGCACCGCGGAAATCGATTCCCGCGCCAGCGCCAGTGCCTGCCAGTTACGTTCCACCAGTTCCTGGCCTTTGCTGCTATAACTTTTGGCGATGGCGCCCTGAAGCTGTTGCAGGGCGCTGTCGCCTGGCAAAATTTGGGTCAGATGGAAAAATGCCATCTGCATCACGGTGTTAATACGCGCGCCCAACTGGCATTCGCGGGCGATTTTCTGGGCGTTGATAATATAAAAACGCGCCTGTTTCTGGTTCAGCACCGCCTGCACATCCTGCGGCAGACGGTCCCACACCTCTTCGGCGCTGTATGGCGTGTTGAGCAGGAAAATGCCGCCGGGTTTCAGCCGCTCGGCCATCTGGTATTTATCGATAAACTGCAACTGGTGGCAGCCGACGAAATCAGCTTTATCCACCAGATAGGCGGAATTAATCGGTTTTTCACTGACGCGCAGATGGGAAACCGTCAGGCCGCCCGCTTTTTTCGAGTCATAGACAAAATAGCCCTGAGCGTACCACGGCGTGGCGTTACCGATAATTTTGATGTTGTTTTTGGTGGCCGATACGCTGCCGTCGCTGCCCAGACCGTAGAACAGCGCTTCCAGTTTGGCGTGAGACGGCAGGGTGTTTTCCGGCAGCGGCAGCGAGAGATTGGTGACGTCGTCGTAAATCCCCACCGTAAAGCGCGATTTTGGCTTCGCCTGGCGCAATTCGTCGAATACCGCCAGCGCGCAGTCCGGCCCGAATTCTTTCGATGACAGGCCATAACGGCCACCAATGACGCGCGGCAGGGTTTCGCGCTCGCCCCGGTTGAAGGCTTCCGCCAGGGTGGTCATCACATCCAGATACAGCGGTTCCGCCAGCGCGCCGGGCTCTTTGGTGCGATCCAGCACGGCGATATGACGCACGCTTTGCGGCAGCGCATCCAGCATCTGGCTGGCGTTGAACGGGCGGAACAAGCGGACTTTCAGCACGCCGACCTTCTCGCCGCGGGTCAGCAGTTCGTCCACCACTTCTTCACAGGTGCCAATGGCGGAGCCCATCAGCACGATGACCCGTTCCGCTTCCGGGTGGCCATAATAGTCAAAAGGCCGGTAGTGGCGGCCCGTTGCCGCCGCGAAGTCATCCATCGCCTGTTGAACGTGGTCGTACACCGCGTCGTACCACGGGTTGGTGGCTTCACGGGACTGGAAATACGTATCCGGGTTGGCGGAGGTGCCGCGGATCACCGGATGTTCCGGGTTCAATGCGCGTGCGCGGTGGGCGTCAATTTCCTCCTGCGGCAGCAGGCTTAACAGCGTCTCGTTGGAAAGAGGGACGATTTTATTGATTTCATGAGAAGTGCGGAAACCATCAAAGAAATGGATAAACGGCACCCGGCTTTTCAGGGTGGCGATATGGGCAATCAGGGCGAAATCCTGCGCTTCCTGGACGCTGCTGGCGCACAGCATGGCGCAACCGGTCTGGCGTACCGCCATCACATCGGAATGATCGCCGAAAATCGACAGCGCGTGGGTCGCCACGGTGCGCGCCGCCACGTGTAGCACAAACGGCGTGAGCTGCCCGGCAAGTTTATACAGAGTCGGGATCATCAATAACAATCCCTGCGAGGAGGTGAACGACGTCGACAGCGCGCCGGTTTGCAGCGCGCCGTGTACCGTGGCGATCGCCCCGGCTTCTGACTGCATTTCCACTACGCGCGGGACATCGCCCCAGACGTTTTTCACCCCGTTGCCCGCCCAGTCGTCGGCCTGCTCCGCCATGGTGGAGCTGGGGGTGATCGGGTAAATGGCAATCACTTCGCTGGCGCGAAACGCCACCGAGGCGACCGCGCCATTGCCGTCAATTGTGATCATATGACACCCTTACATTGCGCAAAATTAAATAAACTCCCTCAACGTGGAGTCCTGAAATAATGCATTAAGTTTAGCAAAGCGCCGCCCGGGCCATTTTCGCTTTTGTGTCCTCGATATATCTTGTGAAGTTTGCGGCGCGAAGCACCCTAAAAGTGCTAAAAAATGTGTCCAGACGCCGAAAGTGGCGAGGGGGATCTCGACGTGACGGCGTTGGCTCGCCTATATTGCAGGGGTTTTGCTGTTTATTAATGAGGGGAGCGTCATGCGTGCAGCGTTTTTAGTGGGGTGTGCGGCACTGTTTTTGTCCGCGTGCAGTAACGAACCGGTTCAACAGGCAACGGCGGCGCACGTGGCGCCAGGGATGAAGGCCGCGATGTCCAGCTCCGGCGAGGCAAACTGCGCGATGGTGGGGGGCGCAGCGCTTACAGTACGCCAACTGGACGGTTCGTTAATCGGCATGTGCGCGCTACCCAACGGCAAACGCTGTAGCGAAGCCGCGCTGGCGTCCGGTAGCTGCGCCAGCTATTAATTGACCCAGTCGGCCTGCTTATAAACCAGAGTATGTTGCGGATTTTTTAACGTCAGCGACTGCGGCTTGACGTCTACTGTTGCGCCGGTGGTCAATAACTCGCCGATCAGGTTATCCAGCTGGTTAAGCTCCGGCTCGGCGCACAGCATCCGGGTAGAGGCCATGCCGTCTACTTTCAGTACGTTGCCGTCCAGTTTGCCCTGGCCCATAAAGCGGTTGCACATGCTGCCTGCGACGTGCAGATTTTCGCCAAAGCTGATGTCCAGCTGACGCTGGCCTGCAGTAAGCGGTTTACCATCCACGCTTTCCAGCACGTAACGGCGATGCTCAAGGTCTTTTGGGGCCAGCGCGTCGCTGGCGGATTGCGCGCAACCGGCAAGCAGGGCAACGCCCAGTGTCAAACAGGTTAATTTTATCATTACTCCTCCGTAAGTATTCATGCCATCAATGATTACGCGGTGAGTGTGCCATGTTATGTCCGCGTAATCATTGAGGATTGTCTTAAAAGAGTTACACCAGCGCGTTCGGGCACTCGCCGCCGCTTTCCAGCTGGCGCAAATTATCCAGCGTTGTTTCAGAAATGCTGATCAGCGCTTCTTCGGTGAGGAACGCCTGATGGCCGGTAAACAGAACGTTATGGCAGGCGGACAGGCGGCGGAATACGTCATCCTGGATCACGTCGTTGGATTTATCTTCAAAGAACAGATCGCGTTCGTTCTCATACACGTCCATCCCCAGCGAGCCGATTTTTTGGTTCTTCAGGGCATCAATGGCGGCTTGCGAGTCGATCAAGCCACCACGGCTGGTGTTGATGATCATCACGCCATCTTTCATCTGATCGAACGCCGCCTGGTTTAACAGGTGGTAGTTTTCCGGCGTGAGCGGGCAGTGCAGGGAGATCACGTCCGATTGTGAGAACAGCGTCGGTAAATCGACATATTCCACGCCGATATCCAGCGCCGCCGCGCTCGGATACGGATCAAACGCCAGCAGGCGCATCCCGAAGCCTTTTAAAATTCGCAGCGTTGCGACGCCGATTTTCCCGGTGCCGATAATCCCGGCGGTTTTACCGTGCATGGTAAAACCGGTTAACCCTTCCAGAGAGAAGTTAGCATCGCGGGTGCGCTGATAGGCGCGGTGAATGCGGCGGTTAAGGCACATCATCATCCCGATGGCGTGTTCGGCAACGGCTTCCGGGGAGTAGGCTGGGACGCGCACCACGCGCAAACCCAGCTCTCTGGCGGCGTCTAAATCGACGTTGTTAAACCCGGCGCAGCGCAGGGCGATAAACTTCACCCCGTGATTTTTCAGCTCTTCAAGCACCGGGCGGCTACCGTCGTCGTTCACGAAAATACATACACCGTCGCAGCCGTGCGCGGTTTTAGCGGTCTTTTCAGTGAGCAGGAAGTCATAAAATTCGAGATCGTAACCATATTCCTGGTTAACATGCTGCAAATACTTCTTGTCATACTGTTTTGTGCTATACACGGCCAGTTTCATAAGACATTCTCCAGTGATTTTCTGTGATCACGTTAGCATGATTCAAATTTTCTTACAAAGTCTAAAAAAGCTGATATGAAAGTTAGGGTTATCAATAATTTTAGGCCAACTACGCTTAAATCAATGGCCGGGTTCACCCTGTCGGGCAAAAATGGCACAATGCGCGGGATAGCCCGTTTAAATCTCTATCAATATCAGGATATTAATCACCCATGAGGGGTAAATACCGAGCCCTTATCGCCCTTGCGTTGCTGCTGGTTCTGCTGCCGCTGGCGCTGCTGTTAACGGTGGCGCACTGGTTGCCGGGGCTGGTGGGGATTTGGCTGCCACCGGGCACCCGCATTGCGCTGGAAGAAAGCCCACGCTTTACGCGCAATAGCGTGGTGATCCCGCATCTCAGCTATCTGGCGGGGGATTGCGAGCTGGCGAAAGTGACTCACGCCACGCTCAGCCATCCCAGCCGCTGGAAACTCGACGTCGACGCGCTCGATCTTAACAGCGCCTGTTTTAACCAACTTCCCGCCGGGGAAGAGAACCCCGCTGCGCCGCGCACCCTGGCGGAATGGCAGGCGATGCTGCCTTACAGTTGGCTGACGATAAAAAAATTCAGCTTAACGCCGTGGCAACAGTTTGCCGGGGAATTACAGGTAGGATTGACCCCGACGCGCCAGACCATCCGTTACCGGGGCGATGCCATTTCTCTGGCTGCGCAAATCGACGGGCAAACCGCCACGATCACCTCCTTCTCCTTGCAGGCCATTGAAGGGCAACAGCCCTTATCGCTGGCGGGCGAAGTGACGCTGGGCCTGCTGCCGGACGGCTTGCCGACCCAGGGGCATCTCAGCACCCGTGTGCATCTGCCCGGGCCGCTGCCGCTGGCGGATGCCGAACTGGAGTGGGAGCAAAATCGTGGTCAGTTGCTGATTAGCTCGCCGGACGATCCCGATCCGCTGCTCGATCTGCCCTGGACCGTGACCGCCGATCGGCTCGCTATTAGCGACGGGCGCTGGCACTGGGCGCTGGAGGGAATGCCGCTGAGCGGTCGGCTGGCTATTAATGCCGACAACTGGCAGCAGGGGCTGGATGCGGCGCTGATTAGCGGGCGGCTGAACGTGGTGACTCAGGGGGCCGCCGGGAAAGGCAACGCGGTGCTCAATTTTGGCCCCGGCAAATTGAGCCTCACGGATAGCGCCATGCCGGTGCAGCTCACCGGAGAAGCCAAGCAGGATCAGATGATTTTTTACGCGGTGCTGCCAGGGGCGCTGAGCGGTCCGCTGCTCGACCCGCAGCTACGCTTCGCCCCCGGCGCGCTGCTGCGTTCGCGCGGGCGGGTCATCGATTCGTTGAATATCGATGAGATTCGCTGGCCGCTGGCGGGGGTGAAAGTCGCCTCGACCGGCGTGGACGGCAGGCTGCAAGCTATTTTGCGCGCCCATGAAAATCAAATGGGCGACTTTGAACTGCACCTGGATGGCCAGGCGAACGACTTTTTGCCTGACAGCGGCCTGTGGCAGTGGCGCTACTGGGGCGAGGGTGGCTTTACGCCAATGCAGGCGCGCTGGGACGTAAAGGGAACCGGCGAGTGGCGCGACAGCACAATTACGCTGAATACGCTCTCTACCGGGTTCGATAAGCTGCAATACGGCGCGATGCGCATCCACGCGCCGCGCCTGACCATGAACAAACCGGTGCGCTGGGTGCGCGAAGAGGCACATCCGCGGTTTGAAGGGGCGCTGACTCTGGATGCCGGTGAAACCACCTTTACCGGCGGTAGCGTACTGCCGCCGTCGCGGCTTAACTTCAGCGTTCAGGGCAGTGACCCGACGTCATTCCAGTTCAAAGGCGATCTGCATGCCGATGAGATTGGGCCGGTGCAGGTTAACGGACGCTGGGATGGCATTCGACTGCGCGGCCAGGCGTGGTGGCCCGCGCAGCCGCTGGCGGTTTTCCAGCCGCTGATCCCGCCTGACTGGAAAATGGCGCTGCGCGACGGCAATTTCTACGCCCAAATCGCGTTCTCGGCGGCGGCGGAGCAGGGTTTCGAAGCGGGTGGCCACGGCGTTCTCAAGGGCGGCAGCGCCTGGATGCCGGATAACAAATTCGATGGCGTCGATTTTGTGCTGCCGTTTCGCTTCAGCGATTCGACCTGGCAACTGGGTACCCGCGGCCCGGTGAGGCTGCGGATTGGCAGCGTGGAAAATCAGGTGATTGCGCGGCACCTTACGGCGGATCTGGAAGGCTGGTATCCGTGGAGTGACCAGCAGCCGCTGATCCTGAGCAACGTCAGCGTCGAGGTGCTGGGCGGTACTATCAGTATGCAGCAGTTGCGGATGCCCCAGCACGACGCGGCGCTACTGCGGGTAAACAATATCTCCTCCAGCGAGCTGATTACGGCGGTGAATCCAAAACAGTTTACCCTGTCCGGGCGGGTAAACGGCGCATTGCCGCTGTGGCTGGATGACCCGCAGTGGATTATCAAAGACGGCTGGCTGACCAACCCAGGCCCGATGACGCTGCGGCTGGACAAGGACATGGCCGACGCCATCGTCAAAGACAATATGGCGGCGGGCGTCGGCATCAACTGGCTGCGTTATATGGAGATCGCCCGCTCCTGGACGCGGCTCAATCTCTCCAGCCTCGGCGTGCTGACGCTGCATGCTGAACTGCAAGGCACCAGCCGCATTGAGGGCAAAAGTAATACCGTGAAGTTGAACTACCAGCATGAAGAGAATCTCTTTATGCTGTGGCGCAGCTTGCGGTTTGGCGACAATCTTCAGGCCTGGCTTGAACAACACGCAAGTTTGCCGGGAGGCGAGTGCAAAACTGGCGAAACCTGTGAGGAACCCCAATGAGAGTGATGTTAGCAACCGGGCTGGCGCTGCTGTTTCCGGCGCTCAGCGGCTGCACGCCGCGTATTGAGGTGGCGGCCCCGAAGGAACCGATCACCATCAATATGAACGTGAAAATTGAGCACGACATTAATATCAAAGCTGATAAAGACGTTGAAAGGCTGCTTAAAAACCGCAGCGATCTCCTGGAAAGTGATCAGCCCTGACGCCAGATAGCGCTGCTACCCCTGACGGGTAGTCTCCGTGTATGAACCGGTCACATGGGTTACAGATCTGACCGGTCACATGGGTGACACTTTTTGCTCTAATCGGCCCGGATTATACGATGATTTCGTC
>NZ_JACHZE010000007.1 GCF_014193285.1 Atlantibacter sp. RC6 | reverse complement strand
AATCATCGTATAATCCGGGCCGATTAGAGCAAAAAGTGTCACCCATGTGACCGGTCAGATCTGTAACCCATGTGACCGGTTCATACACGGCGAGCGCCCCTGACACGTTCGCCGTCACTGAAGCCGCATAGATGAACGTAGCCTGGCGAACGGAACCCTTCCACTGAACAAACTTATCCCAACGAGCGCCCCGCCATTACTCTGGTAACTCCGTCACCCGTACCCGCTGCACCGGCGAACGGCGCTTCGACCACGCGGGATGAAAATGCCGCCAGTGGGCGTCCTGCGCCGCCGCCAGCAATTCATAATCCCCTCGCGTGTCGCCCCAGGCGCGCAGATGGTACTCACCCAACTGCCCGTAGACGCTCTCCAGCCGTTTCACTTTCTGCTCACAGCGGCAGTTGTGGCCGGTGATACGGCCCGTCAGCGTGCCGTCGCTCACTTCCAGTTGGGTACCGATAAGCTTGATCCCCAGCCGGTCGGCAAAAGGTTGCAGCACCATGGCGGGAGAGGCGGAACAGATAGTCACTTCCGCGCCGGAATTCACTTCCGCCGCCACCGCCAGTAGGCCGGTGGGGCGCATCAGGCGCGTCCAGTAAATCTCGCAAAACGCCTGGGCTTTCTGGCGCAACCAGTGTTCGTCAACACCGGTCAGGAAGGTTTGGATCAACACTTCTTTTAGCTCGTCCCGGGTGAGCTTTTTGCGCATGCAGCGCAGGGTCGGCAAGGCCAGACGCACCATGCGCGCAGCGAACACGCGCTTGCCGAAGGCGAAGCGGAGAAAGGGAATAAAGCTGTCGTGGTGCGTCAGAGTACCGTCGAAATCAAAAACTGACAGAACCTTTGCAGCGTGTGGCGTGGTGCTCATTCCAGAAACTCCCGTAAACAAATTCATCTTGCCATTCTGTTAAGGGGGATGATAGCAGAACCCCTGTCCGCTGGCAGCGCTGTTGGTCGCGCGTTGCAGCCAGTCAGGCAGGCGATACCGTTATTTATTAACCAATAGTAAGCAATAAAAAATCTATCTCTTTGAAAATAAAAGAAATAATTACTCTTCACGCCGTTTTTATTAAAAATGCAATCTTTTCATGGCGTTATCATTTTCCTGGCGCAACTTCACGCTTTCAGGCCGGACCTGTCTAAAGAAATGACCTGCCGGGTCGTTAAATGATGTATCTCTCCTTGCATAAGCTTATACATCATGTGGAAAACAACGCACTCTCGCTTCACCCTTATGCTTATCGGCTTTTTTGTGGTTTTACTGGGAGTGACGTTTTTTGTCATTCGCCAGTTTGTGGCACCACAGCTTATCGCGACGGAAAGCGAATTGATCCGCTATAAAGTGGACGATCAGAGCGACGCCATCACCGAACAGATGAACCGCGTCAGGGCGCAGCAGCGCACCATCACGGAAGTGGTCAGCAGCCTGCAAAGCGATCAAATCGACGCATTGCTGCCGAATCTGGTGAACCAGTACCAGGATCTGAACGTGTTTGGCGGCGGGATTTGGCCGCTGCCGGGCAACCGTGCGCCGGACCGCGACCGCTTTAGTACCTTCTTTGCACGCGACAGCGGCGGCAACTTGCAGGTCAACACCGTCTGGAACCAGCCGGAGTCCGATAAATACTGGGAGCAGCCCTGGTACAAAGATGGCATGAACGCCCCGAAAGGCGAATGCGCCTGGGCTAAAGCCTATCAGGACGCCGCCAGCCCGCAGCCGCGCACCAACTGCGCCATGGCAATCTGGCGCGACGGTAAAGTGTGGGGTGTCGCCACCATCGACGTAACGCTCGGCTTCTTCAACAATCTGGCGAAGCAGATGAGCGATGCCAGCCAGGGACGCGTGCTGATCGTCGAGCAGGATGGCAAAGTGGTCGGCAATGGCGATCCAGAGTCGGGTAAAGCGGACCTGCAATACCTGCGCGATTTGAAAATCCCGGCGGAAGCCACCGTGATGCAACTGCTGAAACAGGCAGCTACGGAACACGTCAGCGGCGTGTATGAAGGCGAGAACGGCGAACAAACCCTGATGGTGCAGTCCATCAGCGGCAGCCCGTGGTATCTGGTGGTGGATATTCCGTCCAGCCTGCTGTCCCGCCAGTCGTCCAGCATTATTACCCAGATTTCGCTGGTGCAGATTGGGCTTGGCCTGCTGTTGATCCTGGCGCTGTTAGGCTTTGTGCGCACCATCTTCAAAAATCTGGATGCGCTGAATAACAATATCCTGTCGCTGTCCAGCGGCGGCGCGGATTTAACCCAGCGCCTGCCGCACAGCAAAAGCCCGGAATTCAACGCGGTGATCACCAGCTTCAACAGCTTTATTGCCTACTTGCAGGAGCTGATGGGCCAGGTGGGGCAGAGTGCCATGGCAATCTCCTCGGCCTCGCGCCAGATTGCTGGCGGCAACCTCGATCTCTCATCACGCACCGAACAGCAATCCGCGTCGATTGTGGAAACGGCGGCGTCCATGGAGCAACTGACCAGCACGGTACGCCAGAACGCGGATAACGCCATGCAGGCCAACCAACTGGCGACTCAGGCGTCGGACGTGGCCCGGGAAGGCACCGCGGTGGTGAGCAAAGTGGTCAGCACCATGGATAAGATCAACAGCTCATCCAGCAAAGTGGTGGATATCATCGGCGTGATCGACGGCATCGCTTTCCAGACTAATATTCTGGCGCTCAACGCGGCGGTGGAAGCTGCCAGAGCGGGGGATCACGGACGCGGATTCGCGGTGGTGGCCGGAGAGGTGCGTTCCCTGGCCCAGCGTAGCGCCCAGTCAGCCCAGGAGATCAAAAAGCTGATTGAAGAATCGGTCAGCAACATCGAGCAGGGCAGCGATCTGGTGCGCCAGGCCGGGACCACGATGGATGGGCTGATGGAGCGGGTGGAAGGCGTCACCGTGCTGATCTCGGAAATCAGCTCCGCCAGCAGCGAACAGAGCCGTGGTATCGACCAGATCAACCTGGCGATTAACCAGCTCGACAGCACCACCCAGCAGAACGCCGCGCTGGTGGAGCAAGTTTCTGCCGCCGCGCAGTCGATGGAAGAACAATCTAACCAGCTGGAGCTGGTGGTCGCTGGCTTTAAAATCTAGCCCCAACGGCTGGGCGCATCGCGTGTCTATACTTGAGTGTGATGGATTCACACCAGGGAGACATACCACGATGACCCAGCCAACCCGTAAACCGGTTCTGTTTGTGCTCACCAGCTACAGCGACGTGGCGCACAACATTTCCGGTTTTTACTTTTCTGAACTCGTTCACCCCTTGCACGTACTGGAACAGGCGGGCATTCCCGGCGTTCTTGCTTCAATCCAGGGCGGTTTGCCGCCGGTCTACGGCGTGGATTTGGACGATGACGTAAACGCCCGCTACTGGAATGATAAGGCGTTTCAGCAACGGCTCAGCCAAACCCTCAAACTCTCGGAAACCAACAGCGACGACTACAGCGCGGTACTGTTTGTCGGCGGGCACGGCACCATGTGGGATTTCCCGGACTGCCCGGATGTACAGCGCATCATTCGCGAGCTGTACGAAGCGGATAAACCGGTCGCCGCCGTGTGTCATGGCCCGGCGGCGCTGGTTAACGCCACGCTTAGCGATGGGCGCTATCTGGTGGAGGGCAAGCGGGTCGCGGCTTTTACCGATGCGGAAGAACACGCAGTAAAACTGGCGGAGGTGGTGCCGTTCTTACTGGAGACGACGCTGAAAAATCGCGGCGCATTGCACCAGGCGGCAGGGGAATGGCAGCCGTTGACGCTCGTTGACGGCAACCTGATCACCGGGCAGAACCCGCAGTCCGCCACTGGCGTCGGCGAGGCTCTGCGCAATAAACTTAACGGCTAATCGTTACGGCGTGCCGTTGTCGCCATGACGGCGGAACGCCGGGCGTTGCCCAAGCCGTGCGAACCAGGCGTCTATCGCGGGTACAGCGGGGTGATCGATGGGGGTCATCTTCCAGCGGTTGACCGACAGGCCGAGCACGATATCCGCCAGCGTGAAGGTCTGGCCGGTTACCCACAGCCCGCTTTGCTGGAGCTTATTATCCAGAATGGTAATGCAACGGTTCCAGTCGGCGATGCTGGCGTCAATCTCGCTTTGCAGGTTGTACGCCGGGTTTTTGCGCACCAGCGCGTTAAAGGCATAGCGCCAGGCGCTGTTAAGCTCGGTGGCCTGCCAGTCCATCCACTTTTCCACCCGTGCCCGACCGCGCGGCGTGCTGGACAGCAAATCATCACGGCCCGCTTTCCCCACCAGATAGCGGCAAATGGTATTGGATTCCCACAGCACAAAGCCTTCATCAATCAGGACCGGCACCAGTCCGTTAGGATTGAGCGCCAGGAAGTCCGGCGTATCGGTCGGCGCAAAGCCGCTGCCGTAATCTTCCTGATGATATTCCAGACCCAGCTCCTCACAGGTCCAGAGCACTTTGCGCACGTTAATCGAGGTGCTTTTTCCAAGAATTTTTAGCATCGGCCGCCGCTCTCTTTTTATGGGTGATAGAGCAAATATAGCAGCGCGTTCCTCAGGCGTGCCGTTTGCGGGCGAAGCTGGCCGACAGGCGATCCAGCAGGATCGCCATCAACACCACCACCACGCCGCTTTGCAGGCCAAGGCCGATATCCAGTTGCTGAATGCTGCTTAAAATGTCGTTGCCAAGGCCGCCTGCCCCCACCATCGAGGCGATAATCACCATCGACATCGCCATCATGATGGTTTGGTTAACGCCCGCCATAATTGACGGCTGCGCGGCGGGAAGTTGCACCTTCCTCAGTAGCTGCCACGGCGTACAGCCGAAGGCGAGGCCCGCCTCAATGCGTGCCGCATTCACCTGGCGGATGCCTAAATCCGTCAGCCGCACGACCGGCGGCATGGAGAACAAAATGGTGGCGAATATGCCTGGCGGACGGCCCAGCCCGAACAATATCGTCGCCGGAATTAAGTACACAAAGGCAGGCATAGTCTGCATAAAATCCAGCAGCGTGCGCACTACGCTGCCCACCACCGCCCGGCGCGCGCTCCATATCCCCAGCGGAATGCCGATCAGCAAGCTGAAGAAGGTTGAGGAGAGCGTTAACGCCAGGGTGATCGCGGCGTGTTCGCTGTAGCCGCTGTAGATGATGTACAGCGTGGCGAGCAGGGCAAACAGCGCAAACGCTTTGCCGATGCGCCACGCGCCGATACCCACCGCCAGCACCACCAGCCCCCAGGGCGTCAGCCAGCCGATCACGCTTTCCAGCCCACCGGCGAAGCTGTCAATCACTGCCGCAATCGTGTCGAAAAAGCCGCCTGCGTGGGCCAGCAGGGTGTGGATCACGCTGTCTATTTCACGACTAAAATCTAAGGGATAAGCCATACCTACCTGCTCAACAATCGTTAATTACGCCTGGGGCTGCCAGACGTCGGCGTAGCTGTCCGCCAGCTGCCAGCGCGAGGTATCCACGCCAGAAAACAGATGCCGCACATACGACGTCGCCGGGGCGTTAATAATTTTTTCCGGGGTGCCGACCTGGATCAGCTTGCCGGCTTCCATGATCGCGATGCGGTTGCCGAGGCGCAGCGCCTCTTCCATATCGTGGGTGACAAATACGATGGTGCGCTGCTCTGCGTCCTGCAAACTGAGCAGTAGCGTCTGCATTTCGCGGCGGATAATCGGGTCGAGAGCCGAGAACGCTTCGTCCATTAACAGCACCGCCGGATTCACCACCAGCGCCCGCGCCAGCCCGACGCGCTGCTGCATCCCACCGGACAGTTCCGCCGGGTATTTCTCTTCAACGTGCGACAGGCCAACTTTTGCCAGCATCTCCCGCGCCCGCTGGTGGCGAATCTCGCGCGCCACGCCCGCCACTTCAAGACCGAACGCCACGTTATCCAGCACGTTGCGCTCCTCGAACAGCGCGAAGGACTGGAATACCATGCCGGTTTTCTCGCGCCGCAGGGCGATCATCTCGGCGGCGTTCAACGAGCCCAGCGCCTGTCCCTGAAAGCGCACTTCGCCGGAGGTCGGCGTAATCAGGGAGTTCAGGGTACGCAACAGGGTCGATTTCCCCGAGCCCGACAGCCCGACAATGACAAAAATTTCGCCGGGCCAGATATGCAAATTAATGTCGCTTAAGGCGTTAACCGTCGGCACCGCTTCCCGGCGCGATAAAAATCGCTTACGCGGCGCAGGCGAATAATTCTTTACCACATGATGCAATTCAATAATGGGCTGCGACATAGTTCGGTCGTCGGTTAACTGATTTGGTTATACGCTAACGTATTTCCGATATAAGCCGTGACATCTTTTTTAAATTTGGTTAGCTCTATTTTGCAATTGCTTATTAATAATTGAGCAATAGAGGTAAATACCAAAAATATCAGCAATAAATTTACGATAAGAATCGCTGGTTTTTTATTTAACTTGATTATATTCAAGTGTTTATATTGGTATTCTGGCGATAGGTAAGCCTGGCGGTTGTTACTGAATAGCCCGTTATCAGGCCTGAATAATCCTCTTCCCAGAATGAAAATGGCATGCGATAAAAAATGACACGAATGAATGAATACTCTTCTGGTCGGATTTTAAGATGCTTATAAATAAACCGAATATCGTTATTCTAATGGCGGATCAGTTAACGGCGGGCGCGTTACGCACCTATGGCAATAACCTTAGCCTGACGCCCAATATTGATAAATTAGCCAGCGAAGGGGTGGTATTCGAATCCGCTTATTGCAACAGCCCTCTGTGCGCGCCGTCGCGGGCTTCTTTGATGACCGGCCAGTTTTTATCGAAGAACGGGGTATTTGATAACGCGGCGGAATTCCGCGCCGATTCTCCCACCTTTTGCCACTACCTGCGCGAGCAGGGTTATCGCACCTGGCTTTCCGGAAAAATGCACTTTTGCGGCCCGGACCAACTGCACGGTTTTGACGAGCGTCTGACCACGGATATCTACCCGGCGGATTTCGGCTGGACGCCGGACTGGCAGCACCCGGCGCGTCGCCTCGACTGGTTCCACAACATGAGCTCAGTGCTGGAGGCCGGGGAGTGCGTGCGCACTAACCAGCTTGATTTTGATGATGAGGCGCTGTTTATGGCGCGTCAGCGGCTGTATGACGCGGCGCGCCAGCCGGACGACAGGCCGTTTCTGATGCTGCTGTCGCTCACCCATCCGCACGATCCGTTCGCCATTCCGCGCCGCTATCTGGACAGGTTCAACGAGGCAGATATTGATTTGCCGGTGACCGGGGCAGGGGATGTTGAGACCGATCCGCACTCCGAGCGGCTGCGCGCGATGTACCAGTTGGAGGAGGGGCTGCTCAGCGAAGCGGACATCCGCCGCGCCCGTCACGCCTATTATGGCGCGATGGCCTACGTCGATGATTGCTTCGGTGAAGTGATCCGCACCCTCGAAGAGACGGGTCTGGCGGAAGACACGGTGGTGTTTGTGATTGCCGATCACGGCGAAATGCTCGGCGAACGCGGCCTTTGGTACAAGATGACCTTTTTCGAAGGGGCGGTGCGCGTGCCGCTGATTGTCCATAACCCGAAGCGCTTTGCCGCGCATCGCGTCAGTGAAAACGTCTCGCTGGTGGATTTGCTGCCGACGTTTACCGATCTGGCAGGCGGCGCGGCGCGTCTTGCCGCCCCGGTTGCGCCGCTGGACGGGCATAGCCTGGTGCCGCATCTGCGCGGTCTGCCGGGTTCAGACGAAGCCTGCGGCGAATACCTGGCGGAAGGGGCGATTGAACCGGTGGTGATGATCCGCCGCGGCCCGTGGAAGTACATCCATTCGCTCAGCGAAGCGGCGCAGCTCTACAACCTGAAACAGGACCCGCACGAGCGCCGCAATCTGATCCGCGATCCGGCCCATCAGGACACCGCGCAGGCGTTTGCCGCCGAAGTCGCCACCCGCTGGGATCTGGCGGCGCTGAATAAAGAGGTGCGCGCCAGCCAACAAAAACGGCTGTTTTTAACTGCCATTGCCGGGCGCGACGCCATTCCGCAATGGGATTTCCAGCCGCATCAGGCGGCATCGCAACGCTATATCCGTAATCACCAGACGCTGGATGAGCAGGAAGCGTTCGCCCGCTATCCGCGTCCCATTAAACACCCGGTCGGGGAATAAATAATGATGAGCATAAAAAAATTAACCGCATTACTAATTTTGGCAACCACAGCAGGGTTACCCTTTGGCAGTTACGCCGCTGATGAGGCGAACTGCGCCACCGTCACCCAATCCGATCCGGGCTGGACCGATATCGCCGCCACCAACGCGCTCTCTGGCGTGGTGTTGAACGCGCTGGGCTATCAGCAGAAAGTGCAGAACCTGTCGGTCGCGCTGGCGTTTCAGGGCTTAAAAACCGGCCAGGTGGATGTCTTCCTCGGCAACTGGATGCCCGCCCAGGCGCCGGTGATCGGGAAATTCACCGACGACGGTTCTGTTAAGGTGCTGGGCGCGAACCTGCCATCCGCGAAATTTACCCTTGCGGTGCCGGATTACGTGGCTGCGGCGGGCGT
The DNA here is from genome assembly GCF_014193285.1 of Atlantibacter sp. RC6. GTDB lineage: Bacteria > Pseudomonadota > Gammaproteobacteria > Enterobacterales > Enterobacteriaceae > Atlantibacter. The sequence goes on along the minus strand of NZ_JACHZE010000007.1, from coordinate 224,520 downwards.
CAAAGATTTCGCCGATTTGCAGAAATTCGCGGATAAGTTCGATCGCAAGATATACGGCATCGCGCCGGGCGCACCCGCCAATCAGAACATCAAAAAAGCCATCGACCAGAAGGGGTTGGGCCTGAAGGGCTGGAGCCTGGTGGAGTCCAGCGAAAGCGGGATGTTAGCGCAGGTGACCCGTGCGGTGAATCGTAAAGACTGGGTGGTATTCCTCGGCTGGGAGCCGCACGCCATGAATACCCGCTTTAAACTCACTTACCTGAGCGGCGGCGACCCGTGGTTTGGCCCCAACTACGGCAGCGCGACCGTAAACACCGTCACGCGCAAGGATTACGCGACCCAGTGCCCGAACCTGAACCGCTTCTTTACGCAGCTAAAATTCGACGTGGCGCTGGAAAACGCCGTGATCGCCCGCGTGCTGGATGACAAACAGGACGTTAACGACGCGGCGCGCGCAGAGTTAGCCAAACGCCCGGAGCTGTTGAATGGCTGGCTAAACGGCGTCACCACGCGTAACGGCGAACCGGCTGAACCGGCAGTGAAGAAAGCGCTGGGGATTTAATCCGCAAGATTCGGTCCCTTGTAACAACATCGCTCACACATATAACGATTGGCTATAACGCATATTTATTTATTCGTTCTAAGCCTTAGGGCGGATAGTTATATTTCTCTGAAAACGCTGATAAGCATTAAGAGAAAAAACCTTACGCGCCGTTAAGGCGCGTATTAGTGGGACTCTGGGGACACCAACACATCATGATTGTTTTGCGGAATATTTCGAAGATCTTCCACCACGGCAAGGATGCGCTGACCGCGGTGGATGACGTCAGCCTCGATATTGAGCGCGGGCAAGTTTACGGCATTATCGGTTACAGCGGCGCGGGCAAAAGTACCCTGATCCGCCTGCTTAACGGCCTGGAGAAACCGACGTCAGGCAGCGTGACGATCGCCGGGCAGAATATCTCGGCCGCCAGCGGTGAAACCCTGCGCCGGGCGCGGTTGAAAATCAGCATGGTGTTCCAGCACTTTAATCTGCTGTGGTCGCGTACCGTCAGCGAGAACATCGCGTTCTCGATGCAGATCGCGGGTGTGCCGAAAGCGGAAATCAAAAAGCGCGTGGCGGAGCTGATTGACCTGGTTGGCCTCAACGGCCGCGAAAATGCCTATCCCTCGAAACTGAGCGGCGGGCAGAAACAGCGCGTGGGTATCGCCCGTGCGCTGGCCAATAACCCGGACGTGCTGCTGTGCGATGAAGCCACGTCGGCGCTCGATCCGCAGACCACCGATCAGATCCTCGATCTGCTGGCGGACATCAATCGCCGCTTTGGCCTGACCATCGTGCTGATTACCCATGAAATGCACGTGGTGCGCAAAATCTGCGATCGCGTGGCGGTGATGGAAAATGGCCGCGTGGTGGAAGAGGGCGAAGTGCTTAGCGTCTTTACCCATCCGCAGCAGGAGATTACCCGCCAGTTTGTGCGCCAGATTAGCCAGGAGAGCGACGCGTTTGATGAAACGCTGGTGAACCACCTGGAGGGCGCCATTATCAAACTGACGTTTGTCGGCCACAGCACCCATCAGCCGGTGGTGGGCGAACTGACCCTGCGCTACGGCCTGCCGTTTAACATCCTGCACGGCAAAATGAGCCAGACCGCCCACGGCGTGTTTGGTCAACTGTGGCTGCATGTCACAGCGAATAATGAACAACTGGAAAGCATCCTCGCGGATTTGCGCCAGCACGAGATCCACTGCGAGGTCATTAAACATGGATGATTCACTGTTTCCGCACCTGAAATGGCCGCAACTGCTGGCGGCGACCCAGGAAACCTTATACATGACCGCACTGTCCGGCGTAGCGACCTTTGCTCTCGGCATCGTGCTCGGTCTGGCGCTGTTCCTGACGGCCAAAGGCGGCCTGTTCCAGAACCGCGCGATTTACAGCGTGATTTCCATTGTGGTGAACGTGTTCCGTTCAATCCCGTTCATCATCCTGATTGTGCTGCTCATCCCGTTTACCAAAGCGATGGTCGGCACCATTCTCGGGGCCAACGCGGCGCTGCCCGCGCTGATTGTCGGCGCTGCGCCTTTCTATGCGCGGCTGGTGGAAATCGCCCTGCGTGAGGTGGATAAAGGCGTTATTGAGGCCACCCGCTCCATGGGCGCGCGCATGAGTACCCTGATTTTCCGTGTTTTGCTGCCTGAGTCATCGCCCGCGTTAGTGTCAGGCATCACCGTCACCCTGATCGCCCTGGTGAGCTACAGCGCCATGGCCGGTGTGATTGGTGCTGGCGGGTTAGGAAATCTTGCTTATCTGGAAGGATTCCAGCGTAACCATAATGACGTCACCCTGGTGGCGACGGTGACCATCCTGATCATCGTTTTTATCATCCAGTTTATTGGTGATGCCATTACCTCTTATTTAGATAAACGTTAAAAAACAATAGAGAACACACATCATGAAAAAAGTACTGACACTGATAGCAGCAGCCACCCTGAGTTTCTCCGCCTGGGCCGACACCCTGACCGTGGGCGCGTCCAACGTGCCGCACGCGGAGATCCTCGAGCAGGCGAAACCGATTCTGGCGAAGCAGGGCATCGACCTGGAAATCCGTCCGTTCCAGGATTACATCCTGCCGAATACCGCGCTGGCCAGCCGCGATATCGATGCCAACTACTTCCAGCACATCCCGTATCTGAACAGCGTGCTGAAAGACCATGCCGGCGACAAAACTTATGATTTCGTCAGCGCGGGCGCGATCCACATCGAGCCGATTGGCATCTACTCTAAAAAATACAAATCGCTGAAAGATCTGCCAGAAAATGGCCGCGTGATCATGCGTGACGCAGTGGCGGAAGAGGGCCGTATCCTCTCTATCTTTGAAAAAGAGGGTGTGATCAAGCTGAAGCCGGGCGTGGATAAAGTCGCCGCGCGCATCAGCGATGTGGTGGAAAACCCGAAAAAACTGCAATTCCTGCCGAACGTAGAAGGGTCTTTGCTGCCGCAAATGTATAACAACGACGAAGGTGATGCGGTGGTGATCAACGCTAACTACGCTATCGACGCGGGCCTGGACCCGGTGAAAGATCCGATTGCGGTTGAGAGCGGCGAAAACAACCCGTATGCCAACATCATCACCGTGCATAAAGGCGACGAGAAGAAGAAAGATATCGTCGCGCTGGTTGAGGTATTGCACTCCAAAGAGATTCAGGACTGGATCCGCACCAAATACAAAGGCGCGGTGATTTCGGTAAACAACTGATCATGGTACAGGCAAAACGCCTGTCAGCCTGTGCTGACGGGCGTTTTGCTTTCTTTTTAGCGCAGGTTAGCGCGGTCCAGACCCTGAGCAGTATCCAGCGCGCCGGGCGTCATACGCGATAATATTTGCAGTCGGTTCCAGGTGTTGATGAGGGCAATAGAGAAGGTGAGTTCAGAGAGCTGCGTCTCGCTGAAGTGCTCCTGCACCGCGCGATATAATTCATCGCTTACCCCGTGTTCGCTAATCCGCGTTAAGGCTTCCGCCAGGGCCAGCGCCGCTTTTTCCTTTGCGCTAAACAGCGGCGACTCCCGCCAAATCGTCAGGTGATGGATACGCAGTTCGCGCTCCTCTTTTAACTTCGCTTGTTTAACGTGCATATCCAGGCAGAACGCACAGCCGTTCAACTGAGAAACGCGAATATCAATCAGATTCTTGATGGTCGAATCCAGCGAGCTTTTGTGTGATGCGATGCTGGCATCGGAGAGCGCTTTCGCCAGGGTTGGTGCCGCCTGGAAATGGTTTATGCGAGTCGTCATTGTCTTATCCTCTTTATGGCAGGTGATAAATCTAAAAGGGAGCATGAGGTTCCGTTAGGCGATATCTTATGAGGATATGACATACCCGAAAGGGTCAACACTGTTGAAAACAGGTAGGACATCATGAGGGGTTATCGGGAAATTTACGCGCGTTACCGGCAAAATATCCTCGCGGGGGTGTTAAAGCCGGGGGATAAGGTGCCGTCAATCCGCGTGCTGGCTGAGGAGCTTAACGTCGCCCGTAAAACCGTCGAGGCGGCCTATGCGGTGCTGGTGGGTGAGGGCTATCTGGTAAGCCGGGGCGCGAAAGGGACCTGCGTGAACCCGGATCTGGTGATGTCTGCTCCGCGACCTGATATGACGCCTGATAGCGACGACGCGGCGCTGAATCAGTTTCTCGATCTGCGCGACGGCGCGGGCTATTTACGCCTCGGCATTCCTGCGCTGGACGCGTTTCCCAATAAAAAATGGCTGCTACTGGCGGGCAAAGCGGTGCGTAGCCTGCGCCCCAGTGAGATGACCAACCCACCGGTGATGGGGTATACCCCGCTGCGCGAAGCCATCGCCAGCTATGTGAATATCTCCCGCGGGCTAAACTGCACGGCGGAACAGGTGTTCGTCACCAGCGGCTACCGCAGTAATTTGATGCTGATCCTCCACGCGCTGGGGGAAAAAAGCGACAAAGTGGTGTTTGAAGATCCGGGCTATTTTTTCGGTCAGCGGCTATTAAAGCGCTTTGCGACACGGCTGCACTACGCACCGGTGGATCGGCAGGGCCTCGACGTGGATTACCTGCTGCGCCATCATGAAGACGCCCGCTTTGCCATCGTCACGCCCTCGCACCACAGCCCGCTTGCCGTTACGCTCTCGCTGCCGCGTAAGCATCAGCTGTTGGAGTGGGCGGCGGCCAGGCAGCGTTGGATCATCGAGGACGATTATGATGGTGAATTTCATTACACCCGCAAAGTACTCCCCGCGCTGAAAAGCCTTGATACCCAGGACCGGGTGATTTATGTGGGCACTTTCAGCAAAACCGTGATGCCTGCGATTCGCATTAGCTATATCGTGATGCCGAAAGCGACCATTGCGCGGTTTCGGGAAATTGGCGAGATCATGGAGGCCGGGCAGCCGGTGCTGACCCAAAAAATTCTCGCGGCGTTTCTCGGCGAAGGCCATTTCTATAAACACCTGAAGAAAATGCGCACGCTGTATCAGCTGCGGCGGAAAATGCTGCTGGAAGCGCTGCACACCGTTTATCCGGGGCTGTTTGAGATTGAGCTTTCTGATGGCGGGATGCATATCGTCGCTTTCCTGCGCGCCAGCACGCGCGATGTGGAACTGGCGACACTGTGGCAGCGCCATCAGCTACAGGTCAGCGCGCTCTCCGGCTGGTATTGCCTGAACGCAAAGCGCTATGGCCTGGTGATGAGCTACACCAATATCGCCTCGATGGAACAGGCCATTGCGCTAATCAGCCGCCCACGCGCCGAAACCCTGGCGTTACTTGCTTAATTCGCCGCACAGAGTGCGTGACCGGCGGCGAGGATATGCAGCGCCGCGCCCTGTTCCAGCGGGCGTGAAAAATAGTAACCCTGCATAAAATGCACGCCGCACTGTTTCAGGATCGCCACCTGGATTTTGGTTTCAACTCCTTCGGCAATCACATCAAAATCCAGGCTTTCGGAGATATCTTTTACCGCCTGAACAATGGTGCGGCCTTTATTTTCAATATTATTGATAAACGAGCGGTCGATTTTTATAAAATCGATATTCATATTGTGGATCACCGACAGGCTGGAATAGCCGGTACCGAAATCATCCACCGAGAATTTCACGCCGCGTTTCTGTAACTCGCTGACCTTTTGATAAATCGTGTGCTGCTCGGAGTGAATAATCGATTCGGTCACTTCGAGATGCAGTAAATGCGGAGGAATGGCATAGCGGTCGATAAGGTTATTCACGTTATCAACGAACTCTTTGTCGTAGAACTGAATAATCGAAATATTTACGCACATTGAAATACCCGACTTCAGCTTCAACATTTCGGAAAGTATCCGACAGGCTTCTTCCATTATCCAGTTGCCGATCTGGACGATGCGCCCGCTCTGCTCCATTAACGGAATAAATTCCGCCGGAGAGATATCCCGGCCGCCGAAATGCCAGCGCAGCAGCGCCTCGAAACTGACAATCTCGCCGTTACTGTCGACGATAGGTTGATATACCGCGCGAAACTCATTGCGATCCAGCGCGTAGCGCAGTGCTTCGTTCAGGGTTATTTTGCGCCGCAGGCTTTCTTCAAGCTCATGATTATAAAAGGCGACCCGCTCCGGGTATTTGCCTTTTTGCGAATACATGGCGATATCCGCGAGCTGAATTAGCCGGGTAATGGAAGTATCATGTTCCGGGCACACCGCAATGCCAATGGTTGCGCCCAGCGTAATGGTTTGGTCATCCAGCAGGATTGGACGGGAAAGGCTGGTGACCATATTTTCCGCCAGTTGCCAGGTGAGATGACGGTCGGTTTCAGTGGTCAGATAGATAAATTCATCCCCGCCCCAGCGGCAGATTAAATTCCCCTGGCGATAAAAATCGTTCAACCGGGCGCTGAGGGAAATCAGTACCATATCGCCAATATCATGACCGAGCGTATCATTGATATTTTTGAAGCCGTCTAAATCGATAAAGAAAATTGAAAAGCCTTTTTCCCGGTTGTTTTTGTAGCGGTTGGCGATCTCTTCGGCGGCGGATAAAAATGAAACCCGGTTATAAAGCCCGGTAAGCGCATCGATATGGGATATTTCGTAAACTTCCTGGGTACGCCGTTTGATGGTTTTTTCCATCCGCTCTAACAGCGTTTGATTCCGGTAGCGTAATAAGATGGCTTCTTTAATATAACGGGCGGCTTTCATCGATGAGATAATCATCGTCAGGGTAAAACAGACGCCGAGAAAGCCTAAATTAACCCGGTATTGCTCCGGCTGAAGGATTAATAGCACTGACATCGGCAACAAAATAATAATGTTATACAGCGAGGATAGCATCAGGTTGCCGGATAATACGCTGGTGGCTCCACCCGCCATGGCGGAGAGAATAACGATGGTGGCGGTAAATTCTTCAGTCGAAAAAGTATGATAAAAACAGAGGATATAGGCGCTCCAGATGGCCGCAGTCAGCAGGCAACCGGATGAAAAACGTGCAATCCAGGAAATATCCCCTTTGCGCAGGGGATCGGCTTTTACCCATAATTGGGTATCTATGATGCGAATAATGAGAACCCCCATCATCAGTCCCCACCAGGTCAATTTGGTATACAGATTGTTCGAATTAAGAAATGAAAAGGCCAGGGTAGAGGAGGTGATAAAGGTGATTAAGATGCCGGGTAACGCATTGTTGTATAAAAGTTTTACCCCTTCCGACAGGTATAGCTTTGTATGTTCTTGATTTTTAGTCATTATTATTCACACCGCTGTCATACCGTGATGGCTAATACATTAATATGGCTTATGTAAAAGAATACGTAAAATCATTATCGGCCAGGATGACAAAAATGTTAATAATTTTGCGTTTGCGCAATCGGATAGGGGCGGCAGGATAATATATCGATGAGGAATAAAATTATCCGACAAATTTTCCGCTCAAAGTTAAGCATTGCCGGTTAATTGTACAACAGCGGGATCAAGCTTATTTGGTGTTCAGATGCTTGTAGTAATAGGTGGTGGAGCAAATAACCCCATCCGGCATCAGGGCATAATGGGGAATCTCTCCCACCCGCTGCCAGCCTGCTTGCTGATAAAAGGTTTCCGCGCCGCTTCCTGTGGCGGTATCCAGCACCAGCACCGATCTGTTCTGGCAAGCCGCCTGGCATTCCAGTTCGGCCATAAGCTGTTGGGCAATACCCTGACGCCGTGCGCCAGGACTCACCAGCAGCTTGGCCACATCCGCGCGATGCGGCTGGTTTTCCGGCTGATCGAGGATAAGCTGCACCGTACCCGCGATCTGCTGGTTACCGTCCAGGGCTACCAGCACAATCCGCTCTGCGCGCGCGACGCTGTCGGCTACCCCGCTCCAGAACGCCTGCGCCTTAGCAGGGGTCATCGGCAGCATAAAACTCACCGAGGCGCCGTCATTGACGCAGTCGATCAGTAACTGGCTTAAGGCATTAAGCTGCGCCAGAATTTGCGGTGCGCTAAGGGCGGTGATGGTGGTCATTTTACTGGAGCCTGAGTGCGGAGGATGATTTACCTTGTCAGGAAGCCGCTGCGCTGACAAGCGGTAAAGCAAGAGGTTTTTCTTATGACGACGCGGCCAGCTCCGCGCCAAATCCGCGCTGGCACCAGGCGGTAAGAAATTCCACGCATACCCGCAGTTTAACGCTCTGGTATAACGGCTCCTGATACACCGCCCAGATATTGGCGCTCTGGGCGTAATCCGGCAGAACCTGCACCAGTTCGCCGCGCGCCAGGAACGGCTGCACATCCCACTGGGAGCGCAGCATAATTCCCCGGCCTTCCAGCGCCCAGCCCAGCACGATTTCACCGCTATTGGAGGAGAGATGCCCGGATATTTTCACCGAGCGTTTTTCTTTACCGTTTTCTAATTCCCAGATGCCCGGCGTCATATCCCGTTCTTTAGTGACCAGACAATCATGCTCGCTTAATTCCGCTAAATTACGCGGGGCCGGGTATTTTGCTAAATAGCGTGGCGCTGCACAAAGTATTCTTTTATTGTTAACCAGTAGCCGGGCAATATAGTTTTCCGGTATTTGGTTATTAATGCGAATATCCAGATCGATATTGTCGCGGCTTAAATCAATTTGCCGATCGAACAATTCAAAGTAAATTTGTAACTCCGGATACAGCTGCATTAATTCAGCAATCGCGCTGGCGATATGGGTTCTGCCAAAACCAAAACTGCATCCGATGCGGATCATTCCGGCTGGGCGCTGTTTAATAAGCGTTACCTCATCCACCAGTTGTTGTAACTGATTAAGAATGGTTAATGCCTGTTGATAGCACAGGGTGCCGCTTTCCGTGAGCGCAATGCCCCGGGCGGAGCGCTGTAGCAGGGTGGTCGAGAGGGTAGCCTCAAGGATTTGGATGCGTTTGGTGACGAAGGCGGGCGTCTGGCCCAGGCTTTCCGCCGCCGCGCTGAAGCTGCCGGTGCGGACTATCTCTACCAGAACTTGCAGATCTTTCGCCAGCGGGTAGTTATTTAACGCCATAATCAATCCCCGGAAAAATGTTATTTCTATCATGCCGCGTTAAGCTTATTCCGACAATGGATTTTATTTGCTGACACGTGCGCACCGTTTTATGAATGTATCCGGGCTGTTAAATAAATGCTGCCAGAAGCAATATCTCGCTCTATTCACGATCTGTTAATTGATCATTCACGGCTACCAGAAACATAAATCCACACTTTCCGTGGTAGTTTAATTTTAATTATCAGTATCAGCAGTTCGGTTTAATAAAACTGGAGCAGTGTCGATGAACATAAATAATAAGCAGGATGATATCGGCAAATTAACGCAGATTGTCGCCGATTTTACCGCCATGATTTCCACCCGTATGCCCGACGATGTGGTCGATAAATTAAAAGCCCTGCGCGATGCGGAAACCTCGCCAATGGCCAACATCATTTATCACACCATGTTCGACAATATGCAGCGCGCCATTGATCTCAATCGCCCGGCCTGCCAGGACACCGGGGAAATCATGTTTTTCGTCAAAGTGGGTACTCGCTTTCCGTGGCTCGCCCAGTTGCAGTCGGTACTCAAACAGGCCGTGGAGGATGCCACTGTCAAAGCGCCGCTGCGCCATAACGCAGTCGAGATCTTTGATGAGGTGAATACCGGTAAAAATACCGGCAGCGGCGTGCCGTGGGTCACCTGGGATCTGATCCCCGATGGCGACGAAGCGGAGATCGAAGTCTATATGGCGGGCGGCGGTTGTACGCTGCCGGGGCGCTCCAAAGTGCTGATGCCGTCAGAAGGCTATGAAGGCGTGGTGAAGTTTGTGTTTGAGAATATCTCAACCCTGGCGGTGAACGCCTGCCCGCCAGTGCTGGTGGGCGTGGGTATCGCCACCTCGGTAGAAACGGCGGCGGTACTGTCCCGTAAAGCGATCCTGCGGCCAATCGGCACCCGCCATCCCAACCCGAAAGCGGCGGAACTGGAGCTGCGTCTGGAAGAGGGCTTAAACAAACTCGGTATCGGGCCGCAGGGCTTAACCGGCAACAGCTCGGTGATGGGGGTGCATATCGAAAGCGCCGCCCGTCATCCCTCCACCATCGGCGTGGCGGTCTCCACCGGCTGCTGGGCGCACCGCCGCGGCACCCTGCGGGTCAAAGCCGATCTCTCGTTTGAAAACCTCTCTCACACCCGGAGCGCATTATGAAAAAGATCCTGACGACCCCGATCAGCGAAGCCGATCTGGCGGATATCCGCGTGGGCGATGTGATTTACCTGACCGGCACCCTGGTCACCTGTCGCGACGTTTGCCATCGGCGGCTCATTGAGCTAAAGCGTCCCATCCCGTTCGATCTCGCCGGGAAAGCCATTTTTCACGCCGGGCCGATTGTGCGCAAAAACGGCGACGGCTGGGAGATGGTCTCCGTCGGGCCGACCACCAGCATGCGTATGGAGAGCTTTGAGCAGGAATTTATTAAGCAAACCGGCGTGAAGTTGATTGTCGGTAAAGGCGGCATGGGGCCGAATACCGAAGCGGGCTGTAAAAAGTATAAGGCGCTACATGTGATCTACCCGGCAGGCTGCGCGGTGCTGGCCGCCACCCAGGTGGAGGAGATTGAAGAGGTGCACTGGACGGAGCTGGGGATGCCGGAGTCGCTGTGGGTGTGCCGGGTGAAAGAGTTCGGGCCGCTGATTGTGTCCATCGATACCCACGGCAATAACCTGATCGCCGAAAACAAAAAACAGTTCGCCGAGCGTTGCGAGCCGCTGATCGCGGATATCTGCGAGCACGTGCATTACATCAAATAACCGCGCAGCGCGGATTTCCTGAGAGGCGTTTCGCCTCTCTTTCACAGGACGTTATCATGGCTACATTGCGCAATTACTGGCGCTATCTGGCGCCGCTCGCTGTTATTCTCATTCTTGCCCTTATTCCCGCCCCGGCGGGTCTCGAGCTGCACAGCTGGCTCTATTTCGCCGTGTTTATGGGGGTGATCGTCGGCCTGATCCTGGAACCCGTTCCGGGAGCGGTGGTGGCGATGCTCGGCATTTCAATCATCGCGATTTTATCGCCCTGGCTGCTGTTCAGCCCGGCGCAACTGGCGGAACCGGGGTTTAAATTCACCGCCAAAGCGCTCAACTGGGCGGTCTCCGGGTTTTCCAATTCGGTGATCTGGCTGATTTTCGCTGCGTTTATGTTCGGCACCGGCTATGAGAAAACCGGCCTCGGGCGGCGCATCGCTCTGATGCTGGTGCAGAAGATGGGCCACAAAACCTTGTTTCTGGGCTATGCGGTGATGTTTTCGGAGCTGCTGCTTGCGCCGGTGACGCCTTCGAACTCGGCGCGTGGCGCAGGCATTATTTACCCGATTATCCGTAACCTGCCGCCGCTGTATCACTCGCAGCCCGGCAGCGCCAGCGCGCGCAGCGTCGGGTCGTACATCATGTGGATGGGGATTATGGCGAACTGCGTCACCAGCGCCATTTTCCTCACCGCGATGGCGCCTAACCTGCTGCTGATTGGCCTGATGAAAAGCGCCAGCGGCGCGGCGCTGAGCTGGGGGCAGTGGTTTACCGGCATGCTACCGTTGAGCATTGTGCTGGTGCTGCTCACGCCGTGGCTGGCTTACGTATTGTATCCACCGACCATTAAATCCGGCGATCAGGTGCCGAAATGGGCCGCAGAAGAGTTGCGCGCCATGGGGCCGCTGTGCTGTCGCGAAAAACGGATGTTGGGCTTTATGGTCTGTGCGCTGCTGCTGTGGATTTTCGCCGGGGATTATATTGACGCCGCGATGGTGGGATATGGCGTGGTCGCTCTGATGCTGGTCACTAAAATTATCAGCTGGGATGACATCATCACCAATAAAGCAGCGTGGAGCGTATTTTTCTGGCTGGCGTCGCTGATTGCCCTGGCGACCGGGCTGAACAATACCGGCTTTATCGCCTGGTTTGGCCAACTGCTGGCGAAGGGGATGAGTGGGTACTCACCTGGGCTGGTAATGGTGGTATTGATAGCCGTGTTTTACGGGCTGCGTTACTTCTTCGCCAGCGCCACTGCCTATACTTCCGCGTTGGCCCCGATGATGATTGCCGCCGCCGTGGCAATGCCTGCCATCCCGCTGCCGGTGTTCTGTTTGATGATTGGCGCCGCTATCGGCCTCGGCAGTATTTTGACGCCATACGCCACCGGGCCAAGCCCGATTTACTATGGTAGCGGGTACTTACCTACATCAGACTACTGGCGCTACGGGGCGATCTTCGGCGGGCTGTTTTTAGTGCTGCTGATTGCCACCGGGCTGCTGTGGATGCCCGTCATCCTGTAAAAAGCACGCTTTTTTACACGCCAAACCCGGCTCGCGAAAGCGCCGGGTTTGCCGCTTGTACATTTGGTTACGTGCCGATACCAATCACTCACGGAAGGCCGTCCCTCACATCACTATAGTGAACTCAACGGCCCACAGGGGCTGAATCACACACTACTTGAGGGTTACAAAATGAAAAAAGTATTAGCGCTGGTTGTTGCTGCCACCATGGGCCTGTCTGCTGCGGCATTCGCTGCTGATACCACCGCAGCCCCGGCTACCGCCACTGCCGCGCCGGCGAAAGCACCTACCACCCAAACTACCCATAAGAAAAAACACGCTAAAGTAGAACAGAAAGCCCAGGCGGCGAAAAAGCACCACAAAAAAGCGGAGGTGAAACCGGCCTCTGAACCGGCTGCGCAGAAAGCCCAGGCGGCTAAAAAACACCACAAACAGGCAGCCCACAAAGCGGCGGCAAAACCGGTTGCTCAGCCAGCGGCATAAGTAAACACCCGGGAAACCGGTTGTGATAAAGAACCCTGATTCCCGTCGGAATCGGGGTTTTTATTTTTCTGCCGCCTGATATACACAGGAGACTGTGTTCAAAAACGCCCGCTCCCGTGCGGAGGATTACAGGATCTTCTTCTCGGCCAGATCGAGGGCGAAGTAGCTGAAGATCAGATCTGCGCCCGCGCGCTTAATCGCGCCCAGGCTTTCGAGGGTCACTTTCTCTTCATCAATCGCGCCCGCTTGGGCGGCGAATTTGATCATCGCGTATTCACCGCTCACCTGGTAGGCGCCCAGCGGCAGGGTGGTGCGCTCGCGGATATCGCGCAGCACGTCCAGATACGCGCCGGCCGGTTTCACCATCAGGGCGTCCGCGCCTTCCGCTTCGTCAATCAGTGATTCACGGATCGCTTCGCGGCGGTTCAGCGGGTTCATCTGATAGGTTTTACGGTCGCCCTTCAGCGCGGTGCCTGCGGCTTCTCGGAACGGGCCGTAGAACGACGAGGCAAATTTCGTCGAGTAAGAAAAAATGGCGGTATCGGTGAAGCCCGCAGCGTCCAGCGCCTGGCGGATGGCTTTCACCTGGCCGTCCATTGCGGCGGAGGGGGCGATAAAATCCGCGCCCGCAGCGGCGGCGACCACCGCCTGCTTGCCGAGGTTCGCCAGGGTCGCGTCGTTATCCACGCCGTGATCGCACAATACGCCGCAGTGGCCGTGGGAGGTGTATTCGCAGAAACAGGTATCGGACATGACGATCATTTCCGGCACCGCGTCTTTGCAGATGCGCGACATCCGCGCCACCAGGCCATTTTCATTCCAGGCATCGCTGCCGGTGGCGTCGGTGTGATGAGAAATGCCGAACGTCATCACCGAGCGGATCCCGGCCTTGGCAAAGCGTTCGATCTCGCGGGCCAGGTATTTTTCCGGAATGCGCATCACGCCAGGCATGGCGGTAATGGCTTTGTAATCATCGATCTCTTCTTCAACAAAGATGGGCAACACCAGATCGTTTAAGGTCAGGGTTGTCTCTTCGAACATAGCGCGCAGCGCGGGCGATTGACGCAGACGGCGCGGGCGAGAAATCAGGGAGAAATCAGACATGGTAGCTATCTTATGTGAGTCAAAGAGGCCGCCAGTTTACCCGATGTGACGAAATTTTGTTTCACGAATCTGGGCGTAATCAAAGCAATGCAATTGCATTGGCAATGCAATTGCATTACATTGGGTGAGTACACCGTTCAACGGGAGGGATAAATGAATAACGTAATCATGGCAGGCGTCACGCTGCGAGCTTCCTCGAAATTAACCGCACGCAGCCAGACAACCATTCCGGCTTCTGTTAGAGATGCTATGAATTTAAAACCTGGCGAAGAGATCGAATACGCCGTCTTGGCTGACGGGCAGGTGCTGATGACGCGCAAGCAAACGAATCCCGAAGACGATCCGGTTATGGAAGGTTTTCTGAGTTTCCTCGCTAACGATATCCAGCATAATCCGTCGCAGATCCATGCGCTGGATACAGCGTTCTGGGATGACGTTGAGGCATTAACAGAAGGTGTGGATGTCGATCTCGATGCGCCGCTTGCTGATGAGAAATAAAAATGAATGGAATGCGGGCAGAGGCCCCATGGAAAGTGTATCAACATCCCTGCTTTGTTGCCCAGGTTAAGGCGCTTCGGGACGAGGTAACCGCGCTCAAGCATCACTATCCTGACGACTACCGAAACAAAGCGGCCACCAGGCTGTTAGCGGCTATCAACAAAGCCCGCAAAGAGATTTCTGCTGACCCAACCCAGGCAAAATATCGCCTGGGTGACACATTAGGCGCGGGCTACCGGCACTGGTTTCGGGCAAAGTTTCTCGGCCAGTATCGCTTGTTCTTTCGCTATAGCCTGAGAGAACGCATCATTATTCTTGCATGGGTCAATGATTCGCAAACGAAGCGCGCTTATGGCAATAAGCGAGATGCGTATAAGGTTTTCGGTGCCATGTTGGCTTCAGGGCATCCACCTGACGACTGGGAAACCTTGCTCAAAGAGACGATAAAGCAAGTCTCCCTGAGTCTGTGCGAACCCCAACCCTGAAATAACAAACCCGGCATCACGCCGGGTTTGTTATTTCAGACACCGGGTTTACTCATCGCTCACCGGCACCTGCGCTGACGCGGTAACCATCACCGGCTTATTGCCGGTCAGCTCGGTTATCAGGTTATTCACCCCGTCGCTCATATTCACAAAGCGGGTGAGCGGTGAACGGGTCACCACCACGAAAACGCCAATGTTGCTTTGCGGCACCATCGCCATATAAGTGATGAACCCGCCGCCGCCGCCGGTTTTCTGAATGATGCCCGGGCGGCCATTCTTCGGCTGCATGTACACCCAACCCAGGCCCAGCGCGTCGGCGCGCCCCGGTACGTCCATGCCGATCACTTTGGTGAACTGGCTGCGCTGGTAAATCAGCGTCTGCATCCGGTCCGCCTGGCTGGTGCGGGTATGGAAATCGGAGGCCAGGAACTGCTGCATCCAGCGCATCATATCGTCAGGGGTGGAGTAGATCCCGCCGCTGCCAATCGCCGCCAGGGTGTTGTTGCACGGGCTGGCGCCTTTTTCCGCCACCATTAAGCGACGGCACTGATCGGGGGAGGGCGTAAAGGTGGTGTCTTTCATGCCAAGCGGGCGGGCGATGTACTCATCAAATAACTGCGGATACGGCTTGCCCGCCGCACGGGACAGCGCGTCCGCCAGCAGATCGAAGGCGATATTGGAGTAAGCGACAACGGTGCCGGGCGCGGCTTTTAAATTCGCGGTGGCGAGCCAGTTCCAGCGTTGCTCGCGGGTCGGCCAGACAAACACCGGGCGATGCGCCGCGCCGCCCGGCTGTTCGCGGGGCAGGGCGCTGGTATGGGTCGCCAGGTTCACCAGCGTAATCGGTTTGCCCTGGTAGGTCGGCACCCGCGCGCCGGGAGGCGCGTATTTACTTAGCGGATCGTCGAGTTTCACCGTTCCCTGATCGAGCAGTTTCACCAGCATTTCGCTGGTCATCAGTTTGGTGAGCGAGGCTACGCGCACCACGGAATCGAGCTGCGGGCGCACATTATTGCCCGGGCGAGTTTCGCCAAAACTGCGGAACACCCGCTGGTTGCCGTCAATCACCACCAACGCCATGCCCGTCGCACCGCTGCCATAAAAAATATGCTCAGCGTAACGGTCAGTGATTTCGGACGCGAAGACCGGATCGGGGGAAGTTTGCGCCTGGCTTGCGGCAGGCAGCAGCACGGCACTCAGTGCGGCGAAAGTAAGCAGACAACGTTTCAACGAAGCAATCCATTCAGTCAGTGGCGATAAAAGCTATTTATACTACGGTTGCCGCTCCGGCAATGGGCGGATTAACGAAGTGTAGCGAGAAAAAACGTAACCACGGGTTACAGCGGCCCATTTTTTGCCGCGGCTCACAGTGCAAGCTGTTAAAAAGCCGGGAGTACGCTACGTTTTTAACGTTGGCCCCCTCAACACTGCGGCAATGGAACAGTTTGTTACCGAAACCAACCGGAACTAACCAGGCCGCGCTGTGTCTGATTGTCGCTGCCTCCGAGGCAAATTTTGGGGTTGTGATTCAACCCTGGACTGGATGTAAAAACGTTACGCGCAGCAATCGCGATAACAACAAGAATGAGCAGGAGTGAAGTGATGTTTAAATCGTTCTTTCCCAGGCCGACCGCCTTTTTTTTGTCGGCGTTTATTTGGGCGATGATCGCCGTAATTTTCTGGCAGGCAGGCGGCGCAGAGTGGGCCGGCAGGCTGGCAGGCGCAAGTAAAGAGGTGCCGATTAGCGCCGCGCGCTTCTGGTCACTCAGCTATCTCACTTTTTACGCGTATTACGCCCTTTGCGTGGGCCTGTTCGCGCTGTTCTGGTTTATCCGCAGCCCGCATCGCTGGCAGTACTGGTCGATTCTCGGCTCCGCGCTGATTATTTTCGTCACCTGGTTTCTGGTGGAAGTGGGTGTGGCGGTCAACGCCTGGTATGCCCCGTTTTACGATTTGATCCAGACCGCGCTCAGCTCGCCGCATAAAGTCTCTATCAACCAGTTCTACCGCGAAGTGGGCGTATTTTTAGGTATCGCCCTGATCGCGGTGGTGGTCAGCGTCCTGAACAACTTTTTTATCAGCCACTACGTGTTTCGCTGGCGCACCGCAATGAACGAATACTATATGACGCACTGGCAGCGCCTGCGCCATATCGAAGGGGCCGCTCAGCGTGTGCAGGAAGACACGATGCGTTTTGCTTCTACGCTGGAAAGCATGGGCGTCAGCTTTATTAACGCCATCATGACGCTGATTGCTTTTTTGCCGGTGCTGGTGGCGCTCTCCCCGCATGTGAAAGAGTTGCCGATTATCGGTTACGTGCCCTATGGCCTGGTGATCGCCGCGATCATCTGGTCGCTGATGGGTACCGGATTGCTGGCGGTGGTGGGGATCAAACTGCCGGGGCTGGAGTTTAAAAACCAGCGTGTGGAAGCCGCCTATCGTAAAGAGCTGGTTTACGGCGAAGATGACGCCAACCGCGCGACGCCGCCGACGGTGCGTGAACTGTTTGGCGCGGTGCGTCGCAACTACTTCCGCCTGTACTTCCACTACATGTATTTCAACATCGCGCGCATTTTGTATTTGCAGGTGGATAACGTATTCGGTTTGTTCCTGCTGTTTCCGTCGATTGTAGCGGGTACGATTACCCTCGGCCTGATGACCCAAATCACCAACGTGTTCGGCCAGGTGCGCGGGGCGTTCCAGTATCTGATCAGCTCCTGGACCACGCTGGTGGAACTGATGTCGATCTATAAGCGTCTGCGCAGTTTCGAGCGCGAGCTGGATACGCCGCAGCAGGAGATGGCCGAAGCGAATTAATCCACACACGGAGCGCGAATGCGACTGCAAAACGGAAAACGCGTAAGCCTGCTGGCACTGCTGGTGCTGGCGGGATGCGCTGGTAAACCCACGCCGGAGAAACCCTCCGGCCCCACGGTCGACGTGGCGCAAACGGTGAAGCGTAAAATGCCCGCCAGCGTGAAAGACCGCGACGGCTGGGCGAAGGAGATCGCCACAGCATTCGACAGCCAGAAAATCGCCCCAACGGAAGAGAACGTTTGTTCGGTGCTGGCGGTGGCCGAGCAGGAGGCTAATTACCAGGCCGATCCGGTGGTGCCAGGCTTAAGTAAAATCGCCTGGAAAGAGATAGAGCGGCGCGCCGACCGGGTGCATGTGCCGATGTTTTTGGTACGCACCGCACTGATGATTAAATCGCCCAACGGCAAAAGCTATAGCCAGCGGCTGGATAACGTGACCACCGAAAAACAGCTTAGCGCCATTTTCGATGATTTTATTGGCATGGTCCCGATGGGCCAGACGCTGTTCGGCAATTTAAACCCGGTGCATACCGGCGGCCCGATGCAGGTCAGCATTGCTTTTGCCGAGGCCCATACCCGCGGCTATCCGTGGAAAATGGACGGCACGGTACGCCAGGAAGTATTCAGCCGCCGTGGCGGATTGTGGTTCGGGATTTACCATCTGCTCAACTATCCGGCGAATTATACCCAGCCGCTGTACCGCTACGCCGATTTTAACGCCGGGTGGTACGCCAGCCGCAACGCCGCGTTCCAGTACGCAGTGAGCAAGGCCAGCGGCGTGAAGCTGGCGCTGGATGGCGACCTGATCCGTTACGATAGCGACGAGCCGGGCAACACCGAGCTGGCGGTGCGTAAGCTGAAAACCGGGCTGAGCGACAGCGAGATCCATCGCGCGCTGAAGAAGGGCGATGCGTTAGATTTCGAAGAAACCGCGCTGTACAAGAAAGTGTATGAAATGGCTGAGAAGAAAACCGGTAAGCCGCTGGCGCGTGAAATGCTGCCGGGCATTCAGCTTGAGAGCCCGAAAATCACCCGCAATCTCACCACGGCGTGGTTTGCGAAGCGGGTTGACGATCGTCGGGCTCGCTGCATGAACAAATCGTAAGGTTAGTAGCGTCGTTGTTGAAAGCGCAGCCACAGGCTAATCGCCGCCGCGATCAGGCAGCCCACTAAAAAGGGCACCAGTCCAAAGATCGTGCCGACCAGCATTCCTATTTCGATGTGCGGTCGGCCGTTCTCCTTCACATCAAGTTGCATCAAGTGCTCAAACACACCGGGTGCATTCACCAACATGTTCAGAATCTGCGATCCGACCCAGAAGCAGAACAGGACAAAAACCGCGTACGCGATGTTGCCGAGCGTGGTCGACGGCTCGCGCTTTTTCCCTGCGATGATGGTGGACTTCGACAAAGTAAACTCTGCCATAATGACCTCCCGGAAACGCATAAACCCAGGCATGTCGCCTGATGACTCACAGGCGAGTCTGACAGTTGATCGCAAATGTCAATATCGGATTTCTGGTAAATTCGTGTCCAGATTACTCCTGGATGTCAGAAGTCTGTCTTTAGTCACATTTTTGTAACTTTTGTGAATGACGATTAACATCATGCTTTTGGCGTATTTGTCACGGCGTGTAAAGGCGCGTGCCGTGCCGCAGACAGCCTGAAAGCGATGTGCGATGATGCCGTTTTTCTTCTCTGGAGCCACCATGAATCTGCCCGCAAAAATTCGCCGCGACTGGCATTACTACGCCGTCGCTATCGGCCTGATTTTTATTATGAACGGGGTTGTCGGTCTGCTGGGTTTTGAAGCCAAAGGCTGGCAAACCTATGCGGTGGGGCTGGTAACCTGGGTGATCAGCTTCTGGCTGGCGGGGCTGGTGATCCGTCGGCGTCCGGAAGAGTCGGACGCCGCGCAAGAGTAACGATTACAGCGTGATAGTGCTCTTCAGGGCGCTATCCCGGGCATGGCGCTCCAGCGCCAGCTCAATCAGCCGGGTAATCAGTTGCTGATAGCTGATGCCGCTGGCCTGCCACAGCTTCGGATACATGCTGATATTGGTGAAGCCGGGTAGGGTATTGATCTCATTGATAATCACCTCGTTATCCGGCGTCAGGAACACATCCACCCGCGCCATGCCGCTGCACTCCAGCGTCTGGTACGCCTGGAGCGCAATGGCGCGAATTTTGTCGTTGATGTCCGCCGGGATCGCCGCAGGCACTTCCACCCGGGCGGCGTTGCCGTCAATGTATTTGGTGTCGTAAGAGTAGAATGCACTGTTGACGACGATCTCACCGCAGGTACTGGCTTCGGGATGATCGTTGCCCAGCACGGCGCATTCGATCTCACGTCCTTTGATCCCGGTTTCCACCACCACTTTATGATCGAATTCAAACGCCAGATCGACCGCTGCCCGATATTCCGCTTCGTTGGTGACTTTGCTTACGCCAACTGAGGAACCCTGATTAGCAGGTTTCACAAACAGAGGGGCGCCCAGCTTAGTTACAACATACTCAAAGTCATACTGCGAGCGGTTGGCGCGGGTGAGGGTGACAAACGGCGCAACCGCCAGACCGGCGTCACGCAAAAGGCGCTTGGCAACATCCTTATCCATACTGACAGCGGAGCCCAGTACGCCAGAGCCGACAAACGGCAGGTTCGCAACGCGCAGTAACCCTTGCAGGCAGCCGTCTTCACCCAGCGTGCCGTGAACGATAGGGAAAATCACATCCACCTGCGGCAGCGTGTCATGGCTGTGGGTTTCGATTAGCTGCTGGGTGGCCTGGCCGGGTATTAACGCCAGGGTTTTCTCGGAACGGTTAAGAGCAATATGCGCGGGATCGTTGGCGTTAATCAGGTATTCGCTGGCGTCATTGATGTGCCACTCGCCCTGTTTATCAATGCCCATCAGCACCACGTCAAACTTCTCTTTATCAATGGCGTCGACGATATTTTTCGCTGACTGAAGTGATACTTCGTGTTCAGATGATTTGCCGCCGAACACAATCCCTACCCGCAGTTTTGCCATTTCTCTGTCCATCTCATAAAAACCAAAGCACACAACATAGCACGCTCAATTCGGCTATTCATGCTCAATCGTAAGGGAGGTAGAGATGTCAGCCGCTATACTGGTAGTTCACAGGAGCGGAGGGCGTGGATGGCGACGACGGGCGGAATGATTACCGGATTTTTACTCACTGCGCTGGCGGGGTGGGGGTTGTATGAATACCTGCCGCCGCAGTACAACCCCTTCGCGCCGCTCTCCCCCAGCGACCCGCCCACCGTGGTGACCCGCTATAAGCTGCGTCAGTTAGCTAACGACCCGGCGGCCTGTATGGCGGTGCTCAGACAAGCCAGCGAGCAGGGAATGATCCAGTTTCGGGAGCAAGCCAGCACCACCGGCAACTGCCCGCTGGATTCCCCGGTGCGCGTCACGCGCTTTGGCGAGGTGCAGCTCAGCAGCAGCTTTCTGGCCAGTTGTCCGCTGGCGCTGAGTTCGGCGATGTACGTTCAACAACGCGCGGTGCCGACGGCGCAGCAGATCATGGGCAGCCCGCTGCGGCGTATCGATCATCTTGGCAGCTTCGCCTGCCGCAATATCTACAACCGTGAGCAGGCGCGGCGCAGTGAACACGCCACGGCGGATGCGCTGGACATCAGCGGTTTTCGCTTCGCCAATGGCCAACAAATCACGGTGCGCAAAGGCTGGAATGAAAGCGGGCCGCGCGGCGAGGTGATGCGCGAGCTGTTCAGCCACAGTTGCGCGTTTTATGGCAATTCCCTCGGGCCCAACTACAACGCCGCCCATGCCGATCATTTCCATTTAGGTATGCGCGGGTTCGGGATCTGCCGTTAAAGCAGATTCCCCGGTTAGCTGGCGGTTATTTCGTGATGCGTATCACGGTTAAGCGCTTTTGTGTGATAAATCACTGAATTTCATCCTGGCGCATGGATCGCAAGAAGTCGCAGGCCGACTCTTGCTACCCTGCCATAAAATCTTCACATCTTATTGAAAACGCGCGTCATGGAATCCTGGAAAGTTAATCTTATCTCCGTCTGGTTCGGCTGCTTTTTTACCGGGCTGGCTATCAGTCAGATCTTGCCGTTTTTGCCGCTGTACGTGGCGCAGCTTGGCGTCACGTCCCACGAAGCGCTGTCGATGTGGTCGGGGTTGACCTTTAGCGTTACGTTTCTGGTTTCCGCCATCGTATCGCCGATGTGGGGCAGCCTGGCGGACCGCAAAGGCCGCAAGCTGATGCTGCTACGCGCGTCGCTAGGGATGGCAGTGGCGATCCTGTTGCAGGCATTTGCCACCAACGTCTGGCAACTGTTTTTCCTGCGCGCGCTGATGGGCCTGACGTCAGGCTATATTCCTAACGCCATGGCGCTGGTGGCATCCCAGGTGCCGCGCGAGCGCAGTGGATGGGCGCTGAGCACGCTCTCTACCGCGCAAATCAGCGGTGTGATCGCCGGGCCGCTGATGGGCGGTTTTCTGGCGGACTGGGTGGGGTTGCACTGGGTATTTTTAATTACCGCCGGTTTACTGATGGTCAGTTTTGTCGTGACGCTGTTGTTTATTAAAGAAGGTGTACGCACCGTGGTCACCAAAGATCAGCGGCTGAGCGGCAAAGCGGTGTTCGCGTCATTACCCTATCCGGGCCTGATTGTGAGCCTGTTCGTCACCACCCTGGTGATCCAGTTATGCAACGGCTCGGTGGGGCCGATCCTGGCGCTGTTTATCCAGTCGCTCGCGCCGGGCAGTAATAACATTGCGTTTTTAAGTGGCCTGATTGCTGCGGTGCCCGGCGTTTCGGCGTTAATGAGCGCGCCGCGCCTCGGGAAACTGGGCGATCGCATTGGCACGGCGCGCATCCTGATGGCGACGCTGATTGTCGCTGTGGTGCTGTTTTTCGCCATGTCGTTTGTCACCAACCCGGTGCAACTGGGCATCCTGCGTTTCCTGCTGGGTTTCGCCGACGGCGCCATGCTGCCAGCGGTGCAAACGCTGTTATTGAAATATTCCAGCGACCAAATCACCGGCCGTATTTTTGGGTACAACCAGTCGTTTATGTATCTGGGCAACGTCGTGGGGCCGTTGATGGGCGCGGGCGTCAGCGCCGCTGCCGGGTTTCGCTGGGTATTTGTCGCAACAGCGCTGGTTGTACTGATAAATATCGTCCAGCTTGCGGTTGCACTTAATCGCACCGCGGCTAAAAGACGGGTAGCAAAGTCCTGATATATCATATACATTGCAGCGTGATTTTTTATTCGTTATCGTTGGCAAACCGTTTATTCGCCGCAGGGAATACTATATATTCAGTGAAACGTTTCGCTGAATATATTATTCGCGGTTTCACATAAATACGATAAAATCGGCAAAATACTACTTTTCCCCCCTATCAAAAATGGGGAGGGGATGTTAACGTCATTTGACTTTTTAAAGGGATAATCTTCATGAAGAACTTAATTGCTGAACTATTAGTGACCCTCGCTGATAAAGAGCAGGAGTCAAAAGCGTTAGTGGCTCAGGTTGAAGCGTTGGAGATTGTTGTGACGGCGCTGCTGCGTCGAATGGACCCTGGTGAGCAACAGGCAATTATTGACAGCATCGACGGTGCAATGGATGGTGCGCGCGTAAAGTCTGAGGTCTCTGTAGAGGATTCGGAGCTCCTACAGCAGTACCTGAAAAAGCTCCTGAAACATCCCCGAACCTGAGGTTCAGGATTAGGTATCTGTTATTTTTGAGTCTTAAGCGAAATTATTCGCTGTGCCGATCTCTTTATTACCGTCATGCTATGAGACAATCGGGAAATAAATAACAAGGTATTTTATTTCTCGACTCTCATGGTGCATTTCTTCATTTATATTAAATATGCTTAAGGATATTACCGTTTCGGTAATTACCCGGCATTTTAGCCCTGCCTGGAAATAGCCTGATTGGGTAATAAGCGCGCAATCAGCGTTATTTCGACACGCCTTAGGGTATTGGTGTGTAAAAAAAGACACAAAAATTAATGTTATCCCGCTGGCAATCCTGAGATGCGCCAGTGGTTTTTCTGCTGCGCCAGGCCAGGCTTAAAACGCCTTATTTCAATTGGGATGGTGCTATGAAATCAACATTACTTTTTACGCTTCTGGCTGGAATGTTAAGCAGCTCTCCAGTCCATGCCGCCGAAAGAACGCTCACGCCGCAACAGCAGCGCATGACCACCTGTAACCAGCAGGCCACATCACAGGATCTGAAAGGCGACGCGCGAAAATCCTATATGAGCAATTGCCTGAAGAACAGCCACTCTGCGCCAGGCGATAAAAGTTTGACGCCTCAGCAGCAGAAAATGAAAAGCTGCAATACCGAGGCGGGAAATAAATCTCTTACTGGCGATGCCCGCAAAACCTTTATGAGTGAGTGTCTGAAAAAGGCCAGCTAATCATCCATTAGGGTGAGTTTGATTTAAGTCTCACCCTAAATTTCATACTCCGCGCCGTAGACCCGTTTCTATACTCTGGGAAATTTGTCCAGTAAATCTCCTATACCAATGAATGATGAACAGACCTTCAACAAGTGGCGTCTCTGGGATATTTCGGCGCGCGAAAAACCTCTTAATGACGATAAATACCGCAGCGGTTTACGGTTTGCGCGTCGTATCTGGCTGCCGCGTACCGTAGGCCATTTTTGCAACTTCATCATGTTTGCTGGCGTGCTGGTGGACCAGGCGTTGCCGGGATGGTGGTGGTTGGCGCTGGTGATGTATGCCTTCGTCTGGCCGCACCTGGCGTTGCAAATCGCTGAACGTTCGTCGGATCCGATGACGGCGGAGCGGCGTAACTTAATTATCGATACCCTGATGGCGGGCATCGGGATCGCCATCATGGGCGGCAATGCGCTGCCCTGTTTGCTGCTCTCGATGATGGTTAATATGAACAATATCGGCGCATTCGGCGTGCGCTTTTTTGCCGCCGGGCTGATGTTGCAGATGATGACGGCGTTGATGTCCGTGCCGTTTATCGATGCGCCCCTTAACGTCACCACTACGCCGCTACAGTTTTTCCTCAGTTTACCGACTTTGATCATTTATCCCGCGCTGTTCAGCTTCGTTTGCTATCGCACGGCGGTCAATCTGGCGGAGCATAAGCGGCGGTTGCAGCAGATCAGCACCCGCGACGGGATGACCGGCGTCTATAACCGTCGCCACTGGGAGCAGTTGTTGAGCATTGAGTATGAAAACGCGCTGCGCTATCGCCGCGCCTCCACGCTGCTGCTGATTGACATCGACCACTTTAAGCAAATTAACGACACTTACGGGCATGATGTCGGCGATAAAGCAATTATTGCCGTCACTCAATATTTACAGCTTACGCTGCGGGTGAGCGATGTGATTGGCCGGTTCGGCGGGGATGAGTTTGCGGTGATCATGAGCGGCACGTCCCCGGAAAGCGCCGTCGCCGCTATGGATCGCGTCCACGAGCGTTTGCAGAACCTGAGTATTGATAATGCCGCATCGCTAAACGTGCAGATCAGCGTCGGCATCGCGCCATTCAATTACCATATGAAGGATTATCAGGAGTGGCTGAAAGCCGCTGACATGGCGCTGTATAAAGCAAAGAAGGCCGGGCGTAACCGAACCGAAGTGCATACGGTCAGATGAGCGCCAACGCGCGCCCATCTGACGTGGCGCATTAACCCTTGCTCAGCGCCTCGGATTTGGCCATGCATTGCGCCATGGCTCCCATGACCGCCGCGCGCAGGCCTTTCTCTTCCAGTACTTTTACCGCCTCAATGGTGGTACCGCCCGGTGAGCACACCATATCCTTAAGCTCGCCCGGATGTTTGCCGGTTTCCAGCACCATTTTGGCGGAGCCCATCACCGCCTGGGCGGCGAACTTATAGGCCTGGGCGCGGGGCATGCCGCCCAGCACGGCGGCATCCGCCATGGCTTCGATAAACATAAACACATAAGCCGGCGCAGAACCGCTGACCCCCACCACCGAGTGGATCATATATTCCGGCACGTTTTCCGCCTGGCCGAAGCTTCTGAACATGGTCAGCACCGCGTCGGTCTCCTCCGGTGACACCAGCGCGTTGGCGGTGATCGAGGTCATCCCGGCGTTCACCAGCGACGGCGTGTTAGGCATAGCGCGGATAATTTTACGATCGTGGCCCAGCGCCACGGCGAGCTGATCGAGCGTGATCCCGGCGGCGATGGATACCACCAGCGAATCCTTATTCAGGCTGGAGGCGATGTCGCCCATCACTTTTAGCATGATATTGGGCTTCACCGCGCCGAACACGATATCCGCCGCCTGAGCGACCTCCTGGGCGCTCTGCGCACCGTTGATACCATATTCGTGCTGCAACGCGGCGACATTATCGGCTGAAGGGGTATAGACCCAGATATTGCTGGCGGGTACGTCGCCGCTGGCGATCAGCCCGCCGAGAATGGCTTTTCCCATATTTCCGCAGCCAATAAAACCGATCTTCTTATCCATCTTATCCCTCCATCATGGTTATTTTTCGTTGTGCACGCCCCTAGCTTAACGCGCCTTTTACGGTTTTCGCTATCGCGGCGGCTTTCTGCAACCGTTAAAAATCGCCATACTTTTCGCAAAGCGGGTAGAATCCGCGTTTTTATTATCACGCCGCAGGCGGATCTGGAGTCAGAATGTCGATATGGGTAGATGCCGATGCGTGTCCGAACGTGATTAAAGAAGTGTTGTGGCGCGCGGCAGATCGCTGCCAGGTCATGGTAACGATGGTGGCCAACCAGAATCTGCGCGTGCCGCCCTCGAAATTTGTCCGGGCCTGGCGGGTGGAAGCGGGTTTTGATGTGGCGGATAATGAAATCGTGCGCCACTGCCAGCCGGGCGATTTGGTCATTACAGCGGATATCCCGCTGGCGGCGGAAGTCATTGCCAAAGGCGCGCATGCGTTGAACCCGCGCGGTGAACGCTATACCGAGGCGACGATTCGCGAGCGCTTAACCATGCGTGATTTTATGGAAACGCTGCGCGCCAGCGGTGTACAGACCGGCGGGCCGTCTACGCTCAGCCCGCGCGACCGGCAGCAGTTCGCCGCCGAGTTGGATAAATGGCTGCTGGCCCGCGCCCGTAACGCTTAAGTCCAGCTATCGTCGTCGCCGCCGAAATCGTTGCCGAAATCGTCATCGGCTCCAAAATCCGCATCGTCATTGGTGGCGTAGTCATTGACGTTGTCCTGCGGCAGACCGGCGTCCTGATTCAGGAACTGGCTGTCATCAGACTGGTTATAATCTTCCACCGCGTTGATCGCGCCGCTATCCGTCGGCTGGGTCGGATCGTCAATGATATTCACGATCTCTTCCGGTTGGCTGTGGCTGAACATGCTGGTCAGCATATTGGCCATAATCACGCCGCCCGCCACGCCGACCGCTGTTTGTAACGCGCCGCCCATAAAACCCTGGCCTCGTGGTGCGCCGTAGCCCTGCGCGCTTGCCGGTGGCGCATTGTACTGGCCCGGCGCAGCGCGGCCGTACTGGTCAGCGCCCGGTATCGGTTTGTCGACCGGACGCGCAGGCGTATGGTCGCCGCCGCCGAACAGTCCGGCCAGAAAACCGCCGCTACTCTGTTTTTGCGCCGCTTCATGTTCGCGCTGCGCCAGTTGCCCTTCCAGCGCTTGCAGACGCTGGTTGAGCTGTTTGATGGCGGCTTCCTGGATCAGGATAGTCTGCGCCATGTAATAGGGCGCTTGCGGCTGTTGCTGGAGATGGCTGACAATACGCGCCTCGGCTTCAGCGTCGCGCGGCGCGCTCTGGCTTTCCGCCTGTTGCAGACGGCTAAAGAGTCCATCGATCAGGCGTTGTTCTTCGGATTGCATGATTCATATCTCCGTCATTATGCATCTGTAATAACTATAATCCTGATTTATTCCCTCGATCGCGTTACGGGATAAATCTGCAAAACAGATCCGGTTGATAAAAGGAGGATCCAGATTGCGCATCAGGGGTTGTAATTGATAGTCAGTTTCAAGTAAGGTGGGCGCACCTTTCAGTGGTAGAAATTGTTTACATGCATCAGCCTGATTCCATACGGCCTGGCAGCGGAAAAAATTTCTATATTTCATTTTTGTAACTATATTTTTACACCTATCTTGTGTACTAGCTTGCTGGTATGATTACTATTCTTAACGCTAATAACGCCATCTCAACGGCTGAGATGCTGAGGACACTCCTTTCATGACTCAACCCCTTTTTCTGGTCGGGCCGCGCGGATGTGGCAAAACAACCGTGGGTCAGGGTTTAGCGGCATCGCTGGGGTTTCATTTTGTCGATACCGACCGCTGGCTGTTAGAACAAAGTGGCGCGACGGTGGCGGAAATTGTGGAACAGGAGGGATGGCCGGGATTTCGCGCCAGGGAAAGCCAGGCGTTGCAGGCGGTGACCCAGCCCGCCACCGTGGTGGCTACCGGCGGCGGTATGGTGCTGGCTGACGCCAACCGGGCTTTTATGCGCAATCACGGCGCGGTGATCTACCTGCAGGTTCCGGCTGAAACCCTGGCCGAACGCCTGATGGCGTCACCGGAAGAAGATCAGCGGCCCACACTGACCGGCAAACCCATGGTCGAAGAAATTGAGGACGTGCTGGCCCAGCGTGAAGCGTTGTACCAGGCGGCGGCGCATCATGTTATCGACGCCAGCCTGCCGGTTGACCTTATTATTGCGCGTATTCTGGAAGTGCTGCGTTTAGCTCGCGCGAGCTAGCGGTTGTCTATACTTAATACTTCGAATCCATTGATAAGGAAGTGTTATGGCATCCAGACCCCCGTATCCCCGAGAAGCACGCATTGTTACGATTGAGAAAGGCACCCCAGGGCAGACGGTGACCTGGTATCAACTGCGTGCGGACCATCCGAAACCTGACGCATTGATTAGCGAACATGAAACGGAAGCCGAAGCACTGGATGCGAAGCGGCGCTATGAAGACCCCGAAAAAACGTGACGCCATTCACAGGGGAGAGCGGCTGGCTCTCCCTTCCTCGCTCTCTTCGCCTCGACAAATTCCGAATTTACAATCAGCGAAACCGTTAAATTCCCGTTACTATTAAACCCTTACTCTGATAGCGGCTGCGACGAGAAGAAAATGCGCGGCAAGATTGCCAGAAGCTGCCAGGCTATATGGTTAATTTCTCCCCGATAACCGCATGGCGCAGTAAGCAGTGCAGTAAAAAAGCAAGAGATTAGACAGGCGGAATGAACATGAATCCTACGTTAGCGATACTCACCATTGGCGTTGTCCCCGTCGGCGCAATTTTACCGTTACTGGCGGGGCAGGTTCCTGAGGAGCAAATAAAGCATATCAGTCTTATGGGATCGCTAAGCAAGGAAGAAGCGTTACAGGAGTATGGCGTAGAACCCGGGCACGAGCCGATGCTGACGCTGTTAAGTAATAAAGAAGTGGTTGAAGTGTCGCATAAGAAAACCGAGCAAGCGCTGCAAAGCGCCATTGAGGTGCTGGATGGCCAGGGCTATGACGTTATTTTGTTGATGAGCACTTACCGCTTTACCAAACTTCGCGCCCACAATTCAATCTTACTGGAGCCGCAGCGCATCATTCCGCCGCTGGTGGCATCGATTGTTGATGGTCATCAGGTCGGCGTGATTGTGCCGATCCCGGAGCTGCTGCCCACCCAGGCAGAGAAGTGGGCGCTGCTGGAAAACCCGCCGCTGTATGCGTTGGCGAACCCGGTTTTCGACACCGAACAAGAGCTGGTGGAAGCTGGACGCACGTTAATCGACCAGGGGGCCGATGTGCTGATGCTGGATTGCCTGGGGTATCACCAGAAACACCGCGATTTGTTGCAGCAGGCGCTGGATGTGCCGGTGCTGCTGTCCAACGTGCTGGTGGCCCATCTGGCCTCCGAACTGCTGGTATAACTCAATTCTGTGATACGCGCTGGGCTTGCCTGAAATACCCGTCATTGTTAAAGCTGCAAGTTATATGAATTCGGGTATATTGGTTTTTCGACCATTTCTAAAAGGGCCTGTCCATGCTTCAAAGTAATGAATATTTCTCCGGTAAAGTGAAATCCATCGGTTTTACCAGTAGCAGCACTGGCCGTGCCAGTGTCGGGGTGATGGCGGAAGGGGAATATACTTTCGGCACCGCTCAGCCTGAAGAGATGACGGTCGTCAGCGGCGCGTTAAACGTGCTGTTGCCTGGGGAGGTTGAGTGGAAAACTTACGGGCCGGGCGACGTCTTTCATGTGCCTGGCCACAGCGAGTTCCACCTGCAAGTGGCGGAACCCACTTCTTATTTATGCCGCTATTTGTAATACCTTCACCCTCTTTGCGAGGGTGAATGCTGTCAGCGTTGGGCTTCGCCGCCCAACCCTTCCACCAGGCTGCTAATCAGGGCCGCCAGTTCGCCCGTCATCAGAATAAAATCGGCATCAAAACGTTGGGCCACGTCTTCACGGTCGATATCCTCATTCTGATCGCGCAGCTCGTCGGCAAACTTCAGGCGCTTAATCGAACCGTCTTCACACATCATAAACTGAATGCGCTGCTGCCAGTCGAGCGCCAGTTTAGTGACCACTTTGCCCGCCTCGATATGCACGGCGATTTCATCACTCACCAGTTCCTGCTTTTTACAGCGGATCACGCCGCCATCTTCCAGCATCGCTTTGAGTTCGGCTTCGTCCATCAACTGGAAGCCCTGTGCGGCGCTGCCGCTGCGCACCCATTCGGTCAGGGTCAGTTCCGGCGGCGTCTCCAGGGTCAGCGGCACTACCGGTAGCGAGCCCAGGCTTTTACGCAGCAGCGCCAGGGTATCTTCCGCCTTTTTGGCGCTGGCGCAGTCAACCATAATCAATCCGTTTACGGTATCGATCCACATCATGGTCTGGTTAAAACGGCTGAAGGCGCGCGGCAATAAGGAGTGCAATACTTCATCTTTCAGCGAATCTTTTTCGGTCTTTTTCAGCTTGCGCCCCTGGTCCGCTTCCAGTTTGGCGATCTTCGCTTCCAGCGCCTGTTTGATCACGGGCGCAGGCAGGATTTTCTCCTCTTTGCGGGCACAGATAACAATTTGACCGTTCGCAGTGTGCGTCAGCGCATCACTCTGTGAGCCCATCGGTGGCACCCAACCGGTTTTCGCCATATCCTGGCTGCCACAGGGGGTAAAGGAAAACGCCGCCAGCTGTTTTTCCATCTCTTCGGCTCGCAGCGAGATGTCGCGGCTGACGCGATAAACCATTAAATTTTTGAACCACAGCATGATATTTTCCACGGTCTGGTAGTTAAACGCAGCGGGCATGATAACGAAACCGCCGCTCAGTTTCATGGCCTTTGAGAGAAAGGCCCGCAACCGTCACTCTGAACTGCGTAAATAAGGGGCTTCTTGTGCGTATTGGGATTGATTTAGGTGGTACTAAAACCGAAGTGATCGCGCTGTCTGACGACGGCCAGCAATTGTATCGTCACCGGCTGCCCACGCCGCGTGACGATTACGCGCAAACGATTGAGACCATTGCCGAGCTGGTGCGGCTGGCGGAAGAGGCCACCGGCGAGCGCGGCACCGTAGGGATGGGCATTCCCGGATCGATTTCGCCCTATACCGGCGTGGTCAAGAATGCCAACTCCACATGGCTTAACGGCAAGCCGTTCGATAAAGATCTCAGCGCCCGGCTGGGGCGAGAGGTTCGCCTGGCGAATGACGCCAACTGCCTGGCGGTGTCTGAGGCGGTGGATGGCGCGGCAGCCGGGGCGCAAACGGTATTTGCGGTGATTATCGGCACCGGCTGCGGGTCCGGGATTGCGCTGGGTGGCCGCAGCCATATTGGCGGCAACGGCACGGCGGGGGAGTGGGGCCACAATCCATTGCCGTGGATGGACGCCGACGAGTTGCGCTATCGCGAAGAAGTGCCGTGCTATTGCGGCAAGCAGGGGTGTATCGAGACCTTTATTTCCGGCACCGGGTTCGCGACCGATTACCGGCGGCTCAGCGGGCATCCCCACAAAGGCAGCGAGATTATCCGGCTGGTGGAGCAACAGGACCCGGTGGCGGAGCTGGCGCTCAGCCGGTATGAAATGCGGCTCGCCAAATCGCTGGCGCACGTGGTGAATATTCTCGATCCCGATGTGATTGTGTTGGGAGGCGGGATGAGCAATGTGGATCGGCTGTATCAGACGGTACCGCAGTTGATTAAGCCGTGGGTGTTTGGCGGGGAGTGCGAGACGCCGATATTGAAGGCGAAGCACGGGGATTCGAGTGGGGTGCGGGGGGCAGCGTGGTTGTGGCCTCAATGATGGTTTGTGCTGGGGTGTAGGTTGGGATGTTTCGTTCGCTCATACTGTGTACATTTATGAGATACCGGCGTAGGCGAACGAGTCAGGGACGCTCGCCGCCGCGTCCCCGACACCCCAGGCTCCCGGCCAGCAAAATCGCCGCTTTGCGGTTCCCTCGGCTTCATCTCCTCGTTCCAGGTCGGTCGTGATGCTACATCCTGTAGCTCACGACCTCAGCCAGCATCCATGCTGGCTGACCTGGCTCGTCAATTGCGCCTCGGCGATTTTGATGCCGGACGAAAACCCCCAGCTCTGGCTCCGCAGGGGGGATTTTTGGAGTTAACTTACTGCGTATTCTTTTGCTAATCGGCTGACGCCGAGGCCGTTTATTTTCTTCACTTTGATTTGTACCGGGATGCGTTCTTTCATGGCTTCTACGTGGCTGATGACGCCAATGGTTTTGCCGGTGGCGTTGAGAGCGTCCAGCGCATCGAGGGCGATGTCCAGGGTTTCGGCGTCGAGGGTGCCGAAGCCTTCGTCGAGGAATAGCGAGTCGATGCGAGTTTTGTGGCTCACCAGATCCGATAGCGCCAGGGCCAGCGCCAGGCTCACCAGGAAGCTTTCGCCGCCGGAAAGGGTGCGGGTGTCGCGTACCGCGTCGGCCTGCCAGGTATCCACTACTTCCAGCTCCAGCTCTTCGCTGAGTTTACGCTTCAGCAAGTAGCGCCCGTGCAGCCGGTTGAGCTGCTGGTTCGCCAGCCAGACCAGATTATCGAGAGTTAAGCCCTGGGCATACTTGCGGAATTTGTCGCCTTTTTGCGAACCGATTAAGTGGTTGAGATGCGCCCAGGTCGCCAGATGGGCGCTGGCGTCCTCGATCTGCTGTTGCAGCCCTGACAGCCGTTCACGGTTGTCAGTATCCTGTTTAAGCTGTTGATTGAGTTCCCCCTGGCGGGTGGCGTTTTCGCGCAGCGCCTGGCTGAGTTGCGCCAGCGCGGCCTGTAAGGCGTCCAGATCTATCGTTAAATCAATCTCAGCAGGCGGTGCTTGCAGGTGGGCATTTAATGCCTGTTCTGCCTGGGCCTGCCGGGTTTGCTGCTCATGAAGCTGGCGCTCGGTTTGGGTTTTCAGCGCGCTCAGGCGCTCCAGCTCAAGCGGTTCCAGCACTGCGGCGAGAAACGCGGCTTCATCGGCAAAGGGGCTTTGCGCGAGCATTTGTTCAAATTCCTGCGTTAGCTGCGCTTCACGGACCTGTTCCTGCTGGCACTGTTCGCTGAGCGCCGTCCACTGGGCTTCCAGCGTCAGGCATTGATTGTGGCAGGCCTGCCAGCTTTCCAGCGGTTCGCCAGTGAAGGGCACAAGCTGCATCTCCTCATCCGGCAGTACTGCCAGCACTTCATCGCAGCGGGTAACAAGATTTTGCAGTGTAAGCTGGCGGGTTTGCTGTTGTTGCCACTGCTGCGCTTCCTGCTCGCGCGCCCGGAGCCACTCGGCTTCTTGTTCGTTATCGGGCAGCGTCAGCGCCAGCGCGGCAAAGTGTTCGCTGAGCGCCTGATAGCGCGCCGCCATCTCCGCTTCATATTTTGTGATGGCCTGCTGCCGCGCACGCGCGTCGTCCGCCAATTGTTGGTGCTGTTGCAGCAGATAAAGCTGCTGTTCGTACCGGGTCTGCGCCTCAAGCCACGGCTCCAGCGGCTGGCTGGCGTCCAGCGTCGCGTCCAGCGCCTGACACAGCGCATCCCATTGCGCATTCAGCGCCTGCGCTTTCTGGGTCATGCCTGCCGCTTCGGCGTCCAGTTCCATCTGCTGTTTTTGCAGCGAGCTTTGCTGGCCGCGCAGCGTCGCGCCCTGTTCGCCCAGCGCCGCTTTTTCTTTTTCAAGCTTTTGATAGCGCGCTTCGCTGTCGTTGGGCTGGATAGCGTTATAGGCCTCAATGGCCGGATGATGAGTGGAGCCGCACAACGGGCAGGGCGCATCGGGCCGGAGCCGCTCTCGCTCAGCCATCAGGCCCACGATGGTTTTTTCCAACTCCCAGACCTGGAAGGCATTCGCCGCCTCTTCCTGTTTTGCCTTATACGCCGCGCGCTTCTCTACCAGTTGGCGATCCAGCTCCGCTAACTGCCGGGCGATCCCCTGGCGTTGCTGGTCGATCTGCCCGGTGCGCTGGCGTTGGGCTGCAATATCGCGATGCAGCACCACCAGTTTCTGGCGCTGGTCGCGCTGGGCGGCGGCGCGTTGTAGTTGGCTGCTGAGTTGTTCCGGCGTCAGCGTCAGCGTGACGGGGGCCAGTTGCGCCTGTTTGTTGTTTACCTGATCCAGCGCGGCGCGCAGTTCGCCGAGGCGGCTGCCGTCGCGGCGGCGCTCCGCGAAGGCGGATTTCCAGCCAGCCAGTTCGTTTTGCCACAGGCCCCAGCGGTGATGGGTTTGCATCAACGCGTTGAGCTGTTCCAGCTCCGACCGTGAAGTGGCGGCGCGTTGAGCGATAGCGGCGCGGATCTGCTGGCGGCGCTGCTTTTCGTTAAGTAAGCGAGCGTTTACTTCATCGCGCTGGGTTTGCGTTCGCTGTAGCGCCTGACGCTGGTCGCGCCGTTGCTGCCACAGCGGGCGCAGTTTTTCGGCGGGTAGGGCTCGTTCCAGCCGGGCGATATCGGCCTGCGCCGCGAGCCGGGCCTGCTGCGCCTGCGCCAGATCGGTTTGCGTCTGCTGGCAGTGGCGTTCAAGCTGCGCTTTCTGGCTTATCCACTGGTGATGCTGTTGGTTGCGCTGTAGCGCCGTCTGTAGCGTTTGCTCCTGCGAAGTAAGCGCCTGCAAACTTTCTGTCAGCTGCTGGCGCTGCTCATCGCTGAGTAACAGCACGCCCTGCGCCTGTGACTGCAATTTTTCCAGATCGATCCGCGCCTGCTTGTGCTGCTCAAATACCCGCGCGGAAATGACTCCGTAAATCTCGGTACCGGTCAGCTCTTCGAGAAGCTCGGCGCGCTCCTGGGCTTTTGCATTCAGGAAGGCGGCAAACTGCCCCTGAGAAAGCATCATCGAACGGGTAAAGCGGTCATAATCCAGCCCGGTTAAGGTGGCAACAGCCTCGAGCTTGTCGTTCACTTTATCCGCCAGGATTTTACCGTCGGTGCTGCGTGCCAGTTCCACGCGGGGAGGCTGGAGTTTACCGTCCGGCAGATAGCGGGCGCGATACTGGCTCCAGAACGCACGGTACGCGACGCCTTTGACTTCAAATTCCACTTCCGCCAGGCACTCGGCGGTGTCGCGGGTCATCAAATCGTTCTGTGACTGGGAGATGGTGTTGAGGCGCGGCGTCTTGTGATACAGCGCCAGGCAAATGGCGTCGAGCAGGGTGGTTTTCCCCGCGCCGGTTGGCCCGGTGATGGCGAACAGGCCGTTGCTGGAAAACGGCTCCTGGGTAAAGTCGATTTTCCATTCGCCTTTCAGGGAGTTGAGGTTCTTGAGGCGCAGGCTCAAAATTTTCATGCGTTTTCCTCCTGCTGCATCGTCTCCAGGGTTTGGGCGAACAGCGTCCTCAGCCGGGCGGCTTCATCCTCTTCCAGCGCCTCGCTTTGCAGGCGGCGTTCAAACACCTCCGCGACGCTCAGTTCGCTCAACGTTTCGGTTTCCAGCCGGGCGATGGCCTGTTCCCGTTGTTCGCGATTGCGGCGCAGCAGGATCACCTCCACCGGCAGGTTTTCGGTCATGGCCACGATCTGGCGCTGCATATCGTGCAGGAAGTCATCGCTGACGATTTCGATATCCAGCCAGGTTTTCGGCTCGGCAGGTGCCTCGCGCCACTGTTCAAGCTGCTGCTCGATTTGCGCCAGCGTGCCTTTGATCATCGCCAGCGGCTGGGTGATCGGCACCTCCAGCGGGGTGATGTTTGCCAGCGACCCGGCGGAAAACTCCACCAGGTTGACTATTTTTGCGCCGCCGGTTTCATCAAAACTTAACGGGATCGGCGAGCCGCAATAGCGGATATGTTCGCTCTTCGCCACACACTGGGCGCGGTGAATATGGCCCAGCGCGATGTAATCCGCCGCCGGGAAATGGCTGGCAGGGAAGGCGTCCAGCGTACCGATATAGATATCGCGCACCGCGTCGGTTTTAGTGACGCCCAGCGCCGTTAAGTGCCCGGTGGCGATAATCGGCAACGCTCGGTCGCCGCGCAGCCGGCAGGCGGCGTCAAAGCACGCCTGATAGTGGCGGGTGATGGCATCCAGCAGTTGCAGCTGTTTTTCGCTGCCCGACTCGCCGGCGCGGCTGCGGGTGATATCGCGCGGACGTAAAAACGGGATCGGGCACAGCACCGCGCCCGGTTCGCCCCGGCGGTTATTAATCAGGATCGCCTGGCCTTCCGGGTGATGCTGCGCGCTGGCGATGACCCGGGTATTCAGGCAGGCCAGCAGCTCGCGGGATTCATTGAGCGTAGCGACGGAATCATGATTGCCTGCCAGCACGATCAGCTCGCAGCCTGTGGGCTGGAGATCCACCACAAAGCGGTTATACAGTTCGCGGGCGTAGCTCGGCGGCGAGCCGGTATCGAAAATATCCCCGGCGACGATGATGGCGTCCACCTGCTGCTCCGCCGCCGTCTGGCGCAGCCAGCTCAGAAAGGCCTGATGCTCTGCGGCGCGGCTTTTAGTATAAAAATTTTGACCGAGGTGCCAGTCTGAGGTGTGGAGGATGCGCATCGTCATTCCCTGTGGCGTAAAAGCGAAAGGGGGATTATAACCCTCCTTATACTTCACTGTCCTGACGCCAGATTTATACACCAAACTGATGGGTCATAAGACCGTCATCTTTTTCATAAATCTGTCATAAAACTGACGCATAATGGCGCCGCATTCAGAAAATTCGACTTAATTTGACAGGGCTAATCATGGCGAGACGTATCCTGGTCGTTGAAGATGAAGCGCCAATTCGTGAGATGGTGTGCTTCGTACTCGAACAAAATGGCTTCCAGCCGGTTGAAGCGGAAGATTATGACAGCGCGGTGAATCAGCTTAACGAACCCTGGCCCGATCTTATCCTGCTGGACTGGATGCTGCCGGGCGGCTCCGGGCTTCAGTTTATCAAGCATCTGAAACGCGAAGCGCTGACCCGCGATATCCCGGTGATGATGCTGACCGCGCGCGGCGAAGAAGAAGACCGTGTACGCGGGCTGGAAACCGGGGCGGATGATTACATCACCAAGCCGTTCTCCCCGAAGGAGCTGGTGGCGCGGATTAAAGCCGTGATGCGCCGCATCTCTCCGATGGCGGTGGAGGAGGTGATTGAGATGCAGGGGCTGAGCCTCGATCCCAGTTCCCACCGCGTGATGACCGGCGAAAATCCCCTCGATATGGGCCCCACCGAATTCAAACTGTTACACTTCTTTATGACCCACCCGGAACGGGTTTACAGCCGCGAACAGCTGCTGAATCATGTCTGGGGCACCAATGTCTATGTGGAAGACCGAACCGTGGACGTGCATATCCGCCGCCTGCGTAAAGCGCTGGAGCTGAGCGGGCACGACCGGATGGTGCAAACGGTTCGCGGCACCGGCTACCGCTTCTCAAGTCGTTTTTAATTACGATAACGGGAGAGTGACGCGTGCTGGAACGGCTGTCATGGAAAAGGCTGGCCCTTGAGCTGGTGCTGTGTTGTATTCCGGCCCTGATTTTAGGGGCCATTTTTGGTTACTGGGCGTGGTTTTTGCTGTTGGCGGTCACCGGCCTGCTGGTGTGGCATTTCTGGAATCTGATGCGCCTGTCCTGGTGGATCTGGGTCGATCGCAGCATGACGCCGCCGACGGGACGGGGGAGTTGGGACCCGCTGCTGTACGGCCTGCATCAAATGCAGCTACGTAATAAAAAGCGCCGCCGCGAGCTGGGCAACCTGATCAAACGCTTTCGCAGCGGCGCGGAATCGCTACCGGATGCGGTGATCCTTACCACCGAAGAGGGCAATATTTTCTGGTGTAACGGCCTGGCCCAACAGTTGCTGGGGCTGCGCTGGCCGGACGATAACGGCCAAAACATTCTTAACCTGTTGCGCTATCCCGAATTTACCAACTGGCTGAAGGCGCGGCAGTTTACCCGTCCGCTGAATCTGGTGCTGAATAACGGGCGTCATCTGGAATTCCGTGTAATGCCCTACAGCGAGGAACAACTGCTGATGGTGGCGCGCGACGTCACACAAATGCACCAGCTGGAAGGCGCGCGGCGTAATTTCTTTGCCAACGTCAGTCACGAATTGCGTACACCGCTGACGGTGCTTCAGGGCTACCTGGAGATGATGGACGACAAGCCGCTGGAAGGCCCGCTGCGTGAGAAAGCCATCCACACTATGCGCGAGCAAACCCACCGCATGGAGGGGCTGGTCAAACAGCTGCTGACGCTATCGAAAATCGAAGCCGCGCCGGCGCTGGTGCTTAATGAGCAGATCGATGTGCCGATGATGCTGCGGGTGGTGGAGCGCGAAGCGCAAACCCTAAGCCAGAAAAAACATACGCTTACGTTTGACGTCGACAGCAATCTAAAGGTGCTGGGTAATGACGAACAGCTGCGCAGCGCCATCTCCAACCTGGTATATAACGCGGTAAATCACACCCCGGAAGGCACGGCGATTACCGTGACCTGGCAACGTGTTCCACAGGGAGCAAAGTTTTCGGTACAGGACAACGGGCCGGGAATTTCTGCGGAGCATATTCCGCGTCTTACCGAGCGTTTTTACCGGGTGGATAAAGCCCGCTCCCGCCAGACCGGCGGCAGCGGACTGGGGCTGGCGATTGTGAAGCACGCCCTCAGCCACCACGATGCGCGCCTTGAAATCGAAAGCCAGCCAGGCAAGGGAACCACCTTTACCTTCGTGCTGCCGGAACGGCTTATCGCAAATCCTGCGCCGGTACGGCAAATCAGCTAATCCCGCTGTAAAACTTAGTTTCCATGGGCCAGTAAACTGGCCCTTTTGCCGTTTGGTTTCCTTAACGTCTGTCTTATTTTTGACGGTTGTTTGTTTTTTGTTCGCATTAAAAGCCATAACATTTTTAAGAATCTGGTATGAATATCTAACTCACTTACCGGATGCGGAATAATCTACTGGTTTTTAGATCCCTTATTGCCTTCAAACGTTATAAGCGTTTAAATTGCGCACCTGATGTTGCCAGACTCTCTGTAATTTCGTGGTAAACCAAAAAACTATTCTCCGCCACGGCATCAGGTAAGTGTTTTTCGCTGATTTATAACGAAACGACGCTATTTCGCTCATCGCTGGCAGCAAAAACGTCATTCTTTTCAACACCACATCCACAGGCAGTTAGACTTTATGACCCATCAATTGAAATCGCGTGACATCATCGCACTGGGCTTTATGACCTTTGCGCTGTTTGTTGGCGCTGGCAACATCATCTTTCCCCCTATGGTTGGCCTGCAAGCGGGCGAACACGTCTGGACGGCGGCGCTCGGCTTTCTGATCACGGCGGTCGGTCTGCCTGTGCTGACCGTGGTGGCGCTGGCGAAAGTCGGCGGCGGCGTTGACAGCCTGAGCACGCCGATTGGCCGTGGCGCGGGTATCCTGCTGGCCACCGTGTGTTATCTGGCCGTGGGGCCGCTGTTCGCCACGCCGCGTACCGCGACCGTTTCTTTTGAAATGGGGATTGCGCCGCTGACCGGCGCAGGGCCGATGCCGCTGTTTATCTACAGCCTGATCTACTTCGCGCTGGTGATCCTGGTGTCGCTGTATCCGGGCAAACTGCTCGATACCGTGGGCAACTTCCTGGCGCCGCTGAAAATCATCGCGCTGACCGTTCTGGCGGTTGCTGCGCTGCTGTGGCCGGCGGGCGATATCAGCGTCGCTACCGACGCGTACCAGAATGCGGCGTTCTCCAACGGCTTCGTCAACGGTTATCTGACCATGGATACTCTGGGCGCGATGGTGTTCGGTATCGTTATCGTTAACGCGGCGCGTTCACGCGGCGTCACCGAAGCGCGTCTGCTGACCCGCTACACGGTATGGGCTGGCCTGATGGCGGGTATCGGCTTGACCCTGCTGTACCTGGCGCTGTTCCGCCTGGGTTCAGACAGCGCTACGCTGGTGGACCAGTCTGCTAACGGCGCGGCAATTCTTCACGCTTACGTGCAGCACACCTTCGGCGGCGCGGGCAGCTTCCTGCTGGCGGCGTTGATTTTCATCGCCTGCATGGTAACCGCGGTGGGCCTGACCTGCGCCTGCGCTGAGTTCTTCGCGCAGTATCTGCCGCTGTCGTACCGCTCGCTGGTGTTTATCCTCGGCGGCTTCTCGATGGTGGTGTCGAATCTGGGCCTGAGCCACTTGATCCAGATTTCCATTCCGGTGCTGACGGCTATTTATCCGCCGTGTATTGTGCTGGTCGTGTTGAGCTTTACCCGCGGTTGGTGGCACAATTCCACCCGCGTTATCGCACCGGCGATGTTAATCAGCCTGCTGTTGGGCCTGATTGACGGCGTGAAAGCCTCGGCGCTGGGCGGCATGTTGCCTGCCTGGACGCAGAAAATGCCGCTGGCCGATCAAGGGCTGGCCTGGCTGATGCCGACGGTTGCGATGGTGGTGATTGCCGCTATTTGGGATCGCGCAGCGGGGCGTCAGGTGACCTCCACCGCGCACTAAATAAAGCCGGACAGATTTTAACCACGGAGCCCGCTCCGTGGTTTTTTTATTGTGTAACCAGGTACTTAACAACATGGAAAACGGGACTACGCTCAAACGCGGTTTGAGTACGCGACATATTCGCTTTATGGCACTCGGCTCGGCGATTGGCACCGGGCTTTTTTACGGCTCCGCCGACGCCATTAAAATGGCCGGTCCGAGCGTGCTGCTGGCGTATATTATTGGCGGCGTGGCGGCCTACATTATCATGCGCGCGCTGGGTGAAATGTCAGTGCACAACCCTGC
Organism: Atlantibacter sp. RC6; assembly: GCF_014193285.1. Classification (GTDB taxonomy): domain Bacteria; phylum Pseudomonadota; class Gammaproteobacteria; order Enterobacterales; family Enterobacteriaceae; genus Atlantibacter. Next base: position 183,653 of record NZ_JACHZE010000007.1, on the reverse strand, counting down.
GGCCAGTTCGTTCTCCCGTTATGCCCAGGAAAACTTAGGCCCGCTGGCGGGCTACATCACCGGCTGGACCTACTGCTTTGAAATCCTGATCGTCGCTATCGCCGACGTGACCGCCTTCGGCATCTATATGGGCGTCTGGTTCCCCACGGTGCCGCATTGGGTGTGGGTGCTGAGCGTGGTGCTGATTATCTGCGCAATCAACCTGATGAGCGTTAAAGTGTTCGGCGAGATGGAATTTTGGTTCTCGTTCTTCAAAGTCGCCACCATTATCATCATGATCGCCGCCGGCATCGGCATCATTATCTGGGGCATCGGCAACGGCGGCCAGCCCACCGGCATCAGCAACCTCTGGAGCCATGGCGGCTTTTTCGCCAACGGCTGGATCGGCACCATTATGGCGTTGCAGATGGTGATGTTTGCCTACGGCGGCATCGAAATCATCGGCATTACCGCAGGCGAAGCCAAAGATCCGGAGAAGTCGATTCCGCGCGCCATTAACTCGGTTCCGCTGCGTATTCTGGTGTTTTACGTGGGTACGTTGTTCGTGATTATGTCTATCTATCCGTGGAACCAGGTCGGCACCAACGGTAGCCCGTTTGTGCTGACTTTCCAGCATATGGGCATCACCTTTGCCGCCGGTATTCTTAACTTTGTGGTGATCACCGCTTCCCTGTCGGCGATTAACAGCGATGTTTTTGGCGTGGGCCGCATGCTGCACGGCATGGCGGACCAGGGCAGCGCGCCGAAAGTGTTTGCCAAAACCTCGCGTAACGGCGTGCCGTGGGTGACGGTGATGGTAATGACCGCCGCGCTGCTGCTGGCGGTGTATCTCAACTACATCATGCCGGAAAACGTGTTCCTGGTGATTGCCTCACTGGCGACCTTCGCCACCGTGTGGGTGTGGATCATGATTTTGCTGTCGCAAATCTGGTTCCGCCGCCGTTTATCGCCAGAAGAGGTGAAGGCGCTGAAATTTAAAGTACCGGGTGGCGTCACTACCACGGTGATCGGCCTGATCTTCCTGGTATTTATCATCGGCCTGATTGGCTACCACCCGGACACCCGCATCTCGTTATATGTCGGCTTCGCGTGGATTGCCCTGTTGCTGGTCGGTTGGCTGTTCAAACGCCGCCGCGACGCCCGCGCCCGCGTTACCGCCTAATCTCTTCCATCCCCGCCGCCTGGCGGGGATGCTGTTTTCGCTCTACGCTCAGTGATCTCCACCTGTTAACTCCTCCCCCAAATAAAAGCAAAATGAGGAAGGCGGTATGCCGCTGATATGGCATGGTGGCGTCAAAATTTGACCGAGGGGAAATACGATGTTGCAAGCCTGGCACCTTCCGGTGGCACCTTTTATCAAACAAACCGCCGAGCGACTGACCATCACGCTGTGGCTTTCCGGGGATGATTTGCCGCAGCGGGTGACGCTACGCGCGGAACGCGATAACGAAGAGACCTCTATCCCCATGACGCGGGTACGCAAAGCGCCGCAGCAAGGCGTCACCGCCTGGCGGGCTTCTATCGCGCTGGACGAGGGGCAGCCGCGCCGCCGCTACAGTTTTAAACTGCTGTGGCCCAGCCGCCAGCGCTGGTTTACCCCGCAGGGATTTAACGATTTTCCGCCTGCGCGCCTTGAGCAGTTTGCGGTGGATGCGCCGGATAATGGCCCCAGCTGGGTGGCGGACCAGATTTTTTATCAAATCTTCCCGGACCGTTTCGCCCGCAGCCTGCCGCGCGAGGCGGGGCAGGATAATGTTTACTATCACCACGCCGCCCATCGCGACATTATTCTGCGCGACTGGGACGAACCGGTTACCGCTGAGGCGGGCGGCTCGACGTTTTACGGCGGCGATCTGGACGGCATCAGCGAGAAACTGCCGTGGCTGCAAAAACTCGGCGTCACGGCGCTGTATCTCAACCCGGTGTTTACCGCGCCCAGCGTCCATAAATATGACACCCAGGATTACCGCCACGTTGACCCGCAGTTTGGCGGCGACCAGGCGCTGCTGCGCATGCGCGATAACACCCGGCGCGCCGGGATGCGGCTGCTGCTGGACGGGGTGTTTAACCACAGCGGCGACTCCCATCCGTGGTTCGACCGCCATAACGCCGCCACCGGCGGGGCGTGCCATAACCCGCAATCCCCATGGCGCGACTGGTACAGTTTTTCCGAAGATGGCCGGGCGCTGGACTGGCTGGGCTACCCGAGCCTGCCAAAACTCGATTACCAGTCCCCGACCCTTATCGACGAAATCTACCAGGGCGAAGACAGCGTGGTGCGCCACTGGTTACGGGAGCCCTGGGGCATGGACGGCTGGCGGTTAGATGTGGTGCATATGCTCGGCGAAGCGGGCGGGGCGCAGAATAACTTGCAGCACGTGCGCGGCATTACCCAGGCGGCGAAAGAGGTCAATCCTGAGGCCTATATCGTTGGCGAGCACTTCGGCGATGCGCGTCAGTGGCTACAGGCCGACGTGGAAGACGCGGCGATGAACTATCGCGGCTTTACGGTGCCGTTGTGGGGATTTTTGGCCAATACTGATATCTCCTACGACCCGCAGCATATCGACGCGGAAATCTGTATTAACTGGATGGAACAGTACCGCGCCGGGCTTTCCCATCAGCAGCAGTTGCGTATGTTCAACCAGCTCGACAGCCACGATACCGCGCGGTTTAAAACCCTGCTGGGTAAAGACGTTGCCCGCCTGCCGCTGGGTGTGGTGTGGCTGTTCTGCTGGCCCGGCGTCCCCTGTATCTATTATGGCGATGAAGTGGGGCTGGACGGCAATAACGATCCGTTTTGCCGTAAGCCCTATCCATGGGACGCCGAAAAGCAGGATCGCGAACTGTTTGCGCTGTATCAGCGCCTGGGGCGGCTGCGTAAACAATCACGCGCATTACGCTACGGCGGCTGCAATGTGCTATACGCTAAAGGGGATGTGGTCGTGTTTATGCGCCTGTGGCAACAGCAAAAAGTGCTGGTTGCCATTAACCGGGGCGATGACACGCGCATCGAGCTCCCCTGGTCGCCGTTACTGGCGGAAACCGAGTGGCGGCTGGAGGAAGGAAAGGCGCAAATCACCGGACAATCGTTGCTGATGCCTGCGGTTTCCAGCGGGATCTGGCGCAACGCGTAGCGGTAAATTCGGAAATGCCAGACTATCTCCTGAATGCGCTTTTTGAAAAAATAGACGGCAATCGCGTATGCCGATAACAAGGAAACGGGCATGGATGGACTGGTGTTTTGGGCGGGGCTAATACTCTTTTTGCTGCTGGTCGTCGCTCCGATTATGTCGGTGATGGCCTGGCGCAGAAGTAATGCTGCGATGGATGAACTCACGCGTCTGCGTCAGCGCGTGACCGAGCTGGAGTCGACGCTGGCCGCCGCACCGCTGCCGGTCAGTGTGGCGCAAGCGCCGCAGCGTGCCTCTGAAGACGATATTATCGCCCGGGTTCAGCGTTACCGGCAGAAACCAGCGCCCGTTGCCGAAAAACCGTCTCCCCTGGAGCCTGCTCCGGCATGGGTTGCACAACCTCGCGCCGCGCCTGACGCCGCCCCTGCGGCGTCAGCACCCGTTCAGGATATTCCCCCTTCGCAGTTCAGCGGCATGCTGAGTTCGCTGGTGCGCTGGTTTATGCAGGGTAACCCGCTGGCAAAACTGGGCGTACTGCTGCTGTTTCTTGGTTTGGCCTATCTGTTCCGTTACACCGTTGAGCGCGACATGTTCCCGCTCGAGCTGCGCCTGCTGGCGGCAGCGGCGGGTTCGATGGGGCTGCTATTCTTCGGCTTCAGGCTGCGCCACAAACAGCCGCTGTACGGCCTGATATTGCAGGGCGGGGCGACCGGCGCTCTGTATCTCACGGTATTCGGCGCTTTCCGTCTGTGGCAAATGCTGCCGATGACCCTGGCGTTTGGCCTGCTGCTGTTGATTTGCGCAGCCAGCGTCGGGCTGGCGGTACTGCAAAAGGCGCTTAGCCTGGCGATGCTGGCAAGCATTGGCGGTTATCTTGCGCCGATCCTGCTCTCTACCGGTTCCGGTAACCATATCGCGCTGTTTTCATTTTATCTGCTGCTTTCAGTGGGCATTCTGGCGATCAGTTGGTGGCAACACTGGCGGGTGCTGAATCTGCTGGGCATGGCGTTTACCTTTGGCGTTGCCGGGCTGTGGGGGATGAACGGCTATCGGCCGGAAATTTATCTCAGTAGCCAGTTGTTCTTAATTGCCAATATCTTGCTGTTCGGCGTGTTGTGCGTGGGGCTGTCGCTGCGTGCCCAGGAGAGCAAAGAAAAGATTATCGATGGGGTGCTGCTGTTCGCGCCGCCGCTGATCGGCTTTGGCATGCAGTACGCCATCACCCGCCATTTTGAATACGGCCCGGCGCTATCGGCGCTGGGTTTTGGGCTGGTTTATCTGGTACTGGGCTGGATAGTGCTGCGCCGCTATCCGGGGCAGGGGAAAATCCTGGTACTGGCGGCGCTGGCGTTGGGCGGCGCGTTCACTACCCTGGCGATCCCGCTGGCGCTGTCGGCGCGCTGGACGGCGATGGCCTGGGCGCTGGAAGGTCTGGGGATTGTGTGGCTCGGTCTTCAACAGCACCAGCGGTGGATGAGCTACAGCGGTACCGGGCTACTGGTACTGGCGTTGGGCAGTGCGGTTTATGCGTTGTCGCAGCATCTGACGCCGCTGTCGATGATGGTGATTTTCAGCGTACTGAGCGCCGCCTGGTTGATGGCGGCGTGGCTGTGGCGTACCCACCATGTGCTCATTAGCCATGCATTGCTGGCGGGCGGGATTGCTTTTTGGATCGTCGCGCTGATCGGTTTGGCTGATGCCATCAACCGTTCGCTGAATCTCGCGGTTATTGTGCTGGCGCTGCTTTGCGCGTCGGTATGGGTATGGCGGGCCGCCAGCCAGCGGCTTAACTGGCGGGAAATGGGCTATGCCCAGTGGCTGCTGTGGCCGGGGATCCTGCTGGCAATCCTGTTCACCGTGCAGCATGGCGATCGTTTGCTGAGCGTGGGCTGGACGGGGCTTATCTGGATCGCGGCGATTGCCTGTGCGGGCGCGCTGCTGTACCGGGATGGCGAACCGCTACTGGCCAGTCTGTCGCAGGCGCTGCATCTCACGCTATTCTGGCTTGTGTTGCTGGTTATTGGGCTGGAAATTTACTGGTTTATCGAGGGATTGCCGTGGGGTTCTGACGAATGGCAGGCGGGGATCGTGATGGCGAGCGCCGGGATTGTGATCCTGCTGGTCTACGGCGCAGTACGCCGCGGCCTGTGGCCGGTGCGCGTCTGGCCGCAGGGGTATGCCAGTATCGGCATCGCGCCGCTGATTGCGCTGGAACTCGGCATGTTGATTTTCAGTAACCTGCTGGATGGCACGATGATTAACTGGCGGTGGGTACCGCTGGTTAACCCGCTGGAAATCGGCGCAGGCTATGGGCTGCTGGCGCTGTATGTCGCCGCTCGTTATCTCGAAACCCATCGCCCGCCGGGCTGGCATAACATTTCGCAGAGCGTGCCGCTAGTCATCGCCGGGTTAGCCTTCTGGTGGGCCAACGGCCTGCTGCTGCGTATCCTGGCCGGTTACGGTGACATTGCCTGGCAGCCCGACGCGCTGTGGTCGTCTCGGCTTATCCAGACCAGCTTCGCGCTATTCTGGATGCTAATCGCATTGGTGGTCATGGTGAAAGCCACCCGCTCAGCCAGCCGTAATAGCTGGATGGCGGGGGCGGCGCTGCTTGGCGTGGTGATTATCAAACTGATGCTGGTGGACAGCGCTGGCGGCGGCGGGCTGGCGCGGGCCATCGCGTTTATCGGCGTGGCGGTGCTGGTATTAATTGTCGGCTATTTTTCACCGCTGCCCCCGAAGGCGGCGGTTAACAAGGCGGAACCGGAATGAAGGGATTACTTAACGTTATCGTCATGGCGGCACTTTGTCTGCCGATGGCGGGATTGGCAAACGACAGCGCGCCTGATGCGCCGCAGGATTACGCCTGGGGGATGCATCTGGAGAATGAAGGGGCTTCACCGTTCTGGCAAATTGCGCTGCCGACGCAGGTGTATGAGCAAACCGTCTGGCCCGATTTGCGCGACGTTCGGGTGTTTAACAGCAAAGGCGAAGCCGTACCTTTTGCGTTGACGCCGCAACGCCAGCCGCAGCGCGCGCCGCAGCCCGTGACGCTTAAAGTGTTCCCGCTGGATATCAAACATGCCAAACAGGAAGGGCAGGGTAGCCTGACGGTGAAAATGCCGGGCGGCGCGGAAGTGCATCTGGCGGGCGACGATGTCACGCGTATCAGCCAGAGTTTCCTGATGGCATTACCGGACGGGCAGAAAACTTCGCTGCCCGTGGCGCAGTTGCGTCTCAACTGGAGCAAACCGGCGCAAAACTGGCAGGCGAAGGTCGATCTGTTTTACAGCGACAATTTGAAATTTGAAGATCAGTGGTACAAATTGGCCGAAAATTCGCCCCTGATGGATCTGACCTCTGGCAGCGACCAGCTAAAGCTCAACACCATACCGTCCAGCGTCACGCTCTCCGAAACGGGCTACCGTTATCTGCTGATGACCGTATCAGACGCGTCGCAGCCGCTTGCGTTGCAAAGCGTGGAAGCCCTCGCGCCAGCGGACGATTTCAGTAATGCGTACGTGTATCTGCCTGCCCATAAAGAAAAAGTCGACTCCAGTGAGGCGGTATACCGCTGGGCTAATCCACAGCCGCTGGCGGGCCTGGCGATCACTCCGGGGAGTGACAGCCCAGTATTGCCAGTGGAAATTGAATTTCGTCAGCGCGAGCAGGACCCGTGGAGACCGCTGACGAAAACCGTACTGTACCGGATTAACGACGCGCAGTCTGAGCCCACGCTGCTGAACGGCGATCGGGTTCAGGCCATCAGGATTAAAGGCATTAACGCCAGCTGGGGCGATACGCCGCCGGAAGTGCAGGGGCTGCGCGCCAGCCAGGCGTTGGTGTTTATTCCTCAGGGAACGGGGCCGTTTATGCTGGCATGGGGAAATAAAGCCGCTAAACCGCAGGCGATGGCGCTGGATATGGTGATCCCTGAAAAACTGCGCGGGCAATACACTCTGGAGTCACTGCCGGTTGCCACTGAAGCCGACACCATCACGCTGGGCGGCGAGGCGCGCCTGACGGCGGTCGACCCGGCGGAGCGGCGCAGCCAGTGGATGACGATGCTGATTTGGGGCGTGCTGGTGATTGGCGTGCTGGCGCTGCTGCTGGTCGCGTTCAGGTTGTGGCGGGAAGTGAAGAGTAAACCCTGATAAATAGTCATAAAAAAAGGCCCGATTCGGGCCTTTTTTTTGAAGTCGTTATTACAGCTTAGCGACGTTTTCGCTCAGGTATTTCGCTACGCCGTCCGGAGAGGCGTTCATACCTTCTTTGCCTTTTTCCCACTGAGCCGGGCACACATCGCCGTGCTCTTCGTGGAACTGCAGCGCGTCAACCATACGCAGCATTTCGTCGATGTTACGGCCCAGCGGCAGGTCGTTAACTACCTGGTGGCGAACCACACCGTCTTTGTCGATCAGGAAGGAGCCGCGCAGCGCAACGCCTGCGTCCGGATGCTCGATGCCGTAAGCCTGCTGGATTTCACGTTTGATATCGGCAACCATCGCGTACTGAACCGGGCCAATACCGCCTTTATCCACCGGGGTGTTACGCCATGCGTTGTGAACAAATTCAGAGTCAAAAGAAACGCCAACCACTTCCACACCGCGCTTCTGGAATTCTGCGTAACGTTTGTCGAACGCGATCAGTTCAGACGGGCATACAAAGGTGAAGTCCATCGGCCAGAAAAACAGCACGGTCGCTTTACCGTTGATGTGTTTTTTAAAGTTGAAGTTTTCAACGATTTCGCCACTTCCCAGAACGGCTGCAGCGGTAAAATCCGGTGCCTGACGAGTTACCAGTACCATGAGGACTCCTTGGTGTTATTTAAGGTGAGTAGAACGCAACGCGGGCCAGTATAGAGATATCGCACAGGTTCACAAAGATGAATAAACCGATTATTCAGATAGGTTTTGCCTATCAATAATCGGATTTGGTGTGTGCAGTCCACAAGAATAGCCCTTTTTAGAAAAAGGGCAATATTTACCTTAAGAGGTTGTGAGGGCTATAGGGTTTTCTGCTGCGCCATCGCCATCATGCGCGGATAGAACTGCCAGAACTGCTGCTCCAGCCGATCGTAATGGGCATCCAGATCGCCCCAGCTTTGTTGCAGCGCCGACAGTTTTGGTCTACGGCTCGCCATGCCGTTCAGCACGTTGCCGATAAACGCCATCTCGCTGTAGCGCTCAAGCCAGCGTTCGGACCACAAATACTGGTTCAGGTTGATAAAGCGTGGCGGCGTCAGCGGCAGATGCTGGCCGATTTCGCGCTGGGCCTGGGCCACGAAGCGCGGCAGTTCAAGATCGGGGGAGAGCGTATCCCAGTGGCGCGAGACGAAGTGATCCCACATCACATCCAATGCGATGGGCGCGACGCGGCGGGTTTCCGGGCGAAACCAGGTTTTTGCTTCCAGCACTTCCGGCAGGCTGTCCGTCAGCGCATCCACCCGGCGATGCATATAAATCCCGGCTACCACGTCGGCTGCGTAGTCGCCCGAGGGATCGCCGCGCACAAAGTCGGCCAGCAGATTGCCCAGCAGCGAGCTGTCTGAGAGCCTGGCGAGGTGAAGATGGGCGAGAAAATTCATATATTATCCCAATAAAAGCGTTAACAAGGTGAACGGGTTGCAGCTAAAGCGCCCCGGCACTAGACTATAGCGCCTGTTTTTTCGAGCTGGATTAACAGACCATTTTACTTGCTGGTGAGCAATAGCGCCTGTTAGCGCGCAAAACTCGCCGGGCTTTGACAAAAACCCCTGTTAAGCAGGCTCTACGTTTTAGTGTGAATTGCCATGCGCGTTGCCGATTTTTCTTTTGAATTACCTGAATCTTTAATTGCTCATTATCCGCTGCCAGGCCGGAGTTCCTGCCGTTTGCTGTCTCTTGACGGCCCAAGCGGCGCGCTGACGCATGGCACTTTTACCGATCTGCTGGAAAAGCTCAACCCGGGCGATCTGCTGGTATTCAATAATACCCGGGTGATCCCGGCGCGGATGTTTGGCCGTAAGGCCAGCGGCGGCAAGATTGAAGTGCTGGTGGAGCGCATGCTGGATGACAAGCGCGTACTGGCCCACGTGCGCGCCTCGAAAGCGCCGAAGCCGGGCGCGGAGCTGCTGTTGGGGGAAGACGAAAGCGTCAACGCCACCATGACGGCGCGCCACGACGCGCTGTTCGAAATTGAATTTAATGATGCGCGTCCGGTGCTGGATATCCTGAACGACATCGGCCATATGCCGCTGCCGCCGTACATCGACCGCCCGGATGAAGAGTCCGACCGCGAACTGTACCAGACGGTGTACAGCGCCAAACCGGGCGCGGTCGCCGCACCCACTGCCGGGCTGCATTTCGATGAACCGCTGTTGGAAAAACTGCGTCAGAAGGGCGTGGAGATGGCGTTTGTCACCCTGCACGTCGGCGCAGGGACGTTCCAGCCGGTGCGCGTCGACAGCATCGAAGATCACATCATGCACTCTGAATATGCCGAAGTGCCGCAGGATGTGGTGGATGCGGTGCTGGCCTGTAAAGCACGCGGCAACCGGGTGATCGCGGTGGGCACCACCTCGGTACGCTCGCTGGAAAGCGCGGCGCAGGCGGCGAAAAACGATCTGATCGAACCCTTCTTCGACGATACCCAAATTTTTATCTATCCGGGCTATCAGTACAAAGTCATCGACGCGCTGGTGACCAATTTCCACCTGCCGGAATCCACGCTGATCATGCTGGTGTCGGCCTTTGCCGGGTATCGCCACACCATGAACGCTTACCAACAGGCGGTAAGCGCGCAGTATCGCTTTTTTAGTTACGGAGATGCGATGTTTATCACGTACAATCCGTCGGCGATGACTGAGCAAATCGGCCAGGACCAATAAAACCATGACCAAATAACGCCTTAACCGGGCGTTATTGATTTTCAGCGCGGGGCTCACTCCACGCTGTAAGCATAATCATCAGACTGTCTCTCTGATGCAGGAGAAAACATGAACTTTGAATTACAGACCACCGATGGTCGCGCCCGTCGCGGTCGGCTGGTGTTTGAGCGCGGCGTGGTTGAAACGCCTGCGTTTATGCCCGTCGGCACCTACGGCACCGTTAAAGGCATGACGCCGGAAGAAGTCGAAGCCACCGGCGCGCAGATTATCTTAGGCAATACCTTCCACCTGTGGCTGCGTCCTGGCCAGGAAATCATGAAGCTGCACGGCGATCTGCATGATTTTATGCAGTGGAAAGGGCCGATCCTGACCGATTCCGGCGGCTTTCAGGTCTTTAGCCTTGGTGATATTCGCAAAATCACCGAGCAGGGCGTGCACTTCCGCAACCCGATTAATGGCGATCCGATTTTCCTCGACCCGGAAAAATCTATGGAAATTCAGTACGATCTCGGTTCCGACATCGTGATGATTTTCGATGAATGTACGCCGTACCCGGCCGACTGGGATTACGCCAAACGCTCGATGGAAATGTCACTGCGCTGGGCGAAACGCAGCCGCGATCGCTTTGATTCGCTTGGCAATAAAAACGCGCTGTTCGGGATTATCCAGGGCAGTGTTTACGAAGATTTACGTGATATCTCCGTCAAAGGGCTAGTAGAGATTGGCTTTGATGGCTACGCTGTCGGCGGTTTGGCTGTGGGCGAGCCGAAAGAGGACATGCATCGCATCCTCGAGCACGTTTGCCCGCAGATCCCGGCAGATAAACCACGATACCTGATGGGCGTAGGTAAACCGGAAGATCTGGTGGAAGGGGTGCGTCGCGGCATCGATATGTTCGACTGCGTTATGCCTACGCGTAACGCCCGTAACGGTCACCTTTTCGTCACTAATGGCGTCGTGAAGATCCGCAATGCGAAGCACAAAAGCGACACATCGCCGCTGGATGAAGAGTGCGATTGCTACACCTGTCGCAATTATTCACGTGCTTACTTGCATCATCTCGATCGTTGCAACGAAATACTGGGTGCGCGGCTCAATACCATTCATAATCTTCGCTACTATCAGCGCTTAATGGCTGGTTTACGCAAGGCTATCGAAGAGGGTAAATTAGAGCACTTCGTTGCGGATTTTTACCAACGCCAGGATAGACCGGTTCCACCTTTGAATGTTGATTAATTAAATAATGAGGGAATTTTAATGAGCTTTTTCATTTCTGATGCGGTAGCGGCAACAGGTGCTCCGGCGCAGGGTAGCCCGATGTCACTGATTCTGATGCTGGTGGTGTTTGGTCTGATTTTCTATTTCATGATCCTGCGTCCGCAGCAAAAGCGCACCAAAGAGCATAAAAAGCTGATGGACTCCATCGCCAAGGGTGATGAAGTGCTGACTAACGGCGGTCTGGTTGGTCGCGTGACGAAAGTAGCGGAAAGCGGCTACATCGCTATCGCACTGAACGACACCACTGAAGTGGTCATCAAGCGTGACTTCGTCGCAGCCGTCCTGCCGAAAGGCACCATGAAGGCGCTGTAATCTTTCGTTTTCCCAAAGGGAACTGCCGTGTTAAACCGTTATCCTTTGTGGAAGTACATCATGCTGGTCGTCGTTATTGTCGTCGGCCTGCTTTATGCCCTTCCCAACCTGTATGGTGAGGATCCGGCTGTTCAGATCACTGGCGCGCGCGGCGTCGCCGCCAGTGAGCAAACGCTGAATCAGGTCCAGAACACCTTAAATCAACAAAAAATTACCGCGAAGTCTGTAGCGCTGGAGCAAGGCAGTATTCTTGCGCGCTTCGATTCCACGGACACCCAGCTACGCGCGCGTGAAGCGCTGATGGAAGTTCTGGGTGATAACTATGTAGTCGCGCTTAACCTCGCGCCGGCAACCCCGCGCTGGTTAACGTCGATTAATGCTGAGCCGATGAAGCTGGGTCTCGACCTGCGCGGCGGCGTTCACTTCCTGATGGAAGTGGATATGGATACTGCGCTGGGCAAGCTCCAGGAGCAGAACATGGACAGCCTGCGTAGCGACCTGCGTGAAAAAGGCATCGCGTACACCAACGTGCGTAAAGCCGATAATTACGGTTTGAATATCGTCTTTCGCGACAGCAATGCCCGCAATGAAGCGATTTCTTATCTCTCGCCGCGCCATCGCGATCTGGTGATCTCCAGCCAGGGCGATAACGCGCTGCGTGCGGTCATGACCGACGAACGTCTGAAAGAAGCGCGTGAGTACGCGGTACAGCAGAACATCAACATTCTGCGTAACCGTGTAAACCAACTGGGCGTGGCGGAACCGCTGGTTCAACGCCAGGGCGCTGACCGTATCGTGGTCGAGCTGCCGGGTATCCAGGACACGGCGCGCGCTAAAGAGATTCTGGGCGCGACCGCGACGCTGGAATTCCGTCTGGTCAATACCAACGTCGATCCATCCGCTGCGGCGGCTGGCCGCGTTCCGGGCGACTCCGAAGTGAAGCAAACCCGTGAAGGGCAGCCGGTTGTGCTGTTCAAACGCGTGATCTTAACCGGCGACCATATCACCGACTCCACGTCCAGCACCGATGAATACAACCAACCGCAGGTGAACATTTCACTGGATAGCGCGGGCGGTAACATCATGTCGAATTTCACCAAGGACAATATCGGTAAGCCGATGGCGACCCTGTTTGTGGAATATAAAGACAGCGGTAAAAAAGACGCCAACGGTCGTGCGATTCTGGCTAAGCAGGAAGAAGTCATCAACGTGGCGAATATTCAGTCGCGTCTGGGCAACAGCTTCCGCATCACCGGCATCAACAACCCGAACGAAGCGCGCCAGCTGTCGCTGCTGCTGCGTGCCGGTGCGTTGATTGCGCCGATTCAGATTGTTGAAGAACGCACCATCGGCCCAACGCTGGGTATGCAGAATATTACCCAAGGTCTGGAAGCCTGTCTGGCGGGCCTGGCGGTCTCCATTCTGTTTATGATCGTCTTCTATAAGAAGTTTGGTCTGATTGCCACTACGGCGCTGATCGCCAACCTGGTGCTGATTGTCGGGATTATGTCGCTGTTGCCGGGGGCAACGCTCACCATGCCGGGTATTGCGGGGATCGTGTTAACCCTTGCGGTGGCGGTGGACGCCAACGTACTGATCAACGAACGTATCAAAGAAGAGTTGAGCAACGGGCGTTCAGTGCAGCAGGCGATCGACGAAGGCTATAAAGGCGCGTTCAGTTCCATCTTTGATGCCAACGTGACCACGCTGATTAAGGTGCTGATCCTGTACGCAGTGGGTACCGGGGCGATTAAAGGCTTTGCAATTACCACCGGCATTGGCGTGGCGACTTCCATGTTTACCGCGATCGTCGGTACTCGTGCCATCGTGAACCTGCTGTACGGCGGCAAACGCATCAAGAAGCTGTCTATTTGAGGAGTGCGTTGTGGCACAGGATTATACTGTTGAACAATTGAACCATGGCCGTAGAGTCTATGACTTTATGCGCTGGGATTACTGGGCCTTCGGCATCTCAGGTCTGCTGCTTATCGCCTCGATTATTATCATTGGCGTAAAAGGCTTTAACTGGGGTCTCGATTTCACCGGCGGTACGGTCATTGAAATTTCGCTGGAAAAACCAGCGGATATGGATCTGATGCGTGAATCGCTGGTGAAAGCGGGCTTTGAAGATCCGCTGCTGCAAAACTTCGGCAGCAGCCGCGACATTATGGTGCGTATGCCGCCGGCGGAAGGCGCAACCGGTGGCCAGGTTCTGGGTAGCAAAGTGGTGAGCGTGATTAACGACGCCACCAGCCAGAATGCCGTGGTGAAGCGTATTGAGTTCGTCGGCCCGAGCGTGGGCGCGGAACTGGCGCAAACCGGCGCAATGGCGCTGTTGGTGGCGCTGCTCTCCATTCTCGTGTACGTCGGGTTCCGCTTTGAGTGGCGTCTGGCAGCGGGCGTGGTTATCGCGCTGGCGCACGACGTGGTGATCACCATGGGCGTACTGTCGCTGTTCCATATCGAAGTGGACCTGACGATTGTGGCGTCGCTGATGTCGGTTATCGGCTACTCGCTGAACGACAGCATCGTGGTATCTGACCGTATTCGTGAAAACTTCCGCAAGATCCGTCGCGGGACGCCTTACGAAATCTTTAACGTGTCATTGACCCAGACGCTGCACCGTACCTTGATCACCTCCGGTACCACCCTGGTGGTGATCCTGATGCTGTATCTGTTTGGCGGCACCATGCTGCAGGGCTTCTCCCTGACCATGCTGATCGGTGTTTCCATCGGTACCGCGTCGTCGATCTATGTGGCGTCCGCACTGGCGTTGAAACTGGGTATGAAGCGCGAGCATCTTATCCAGCAGAAAGTGGAGAAAGAGGGCGCCGATCAGCCTTCGATTCTGCCTTAATGCGCAAAGCGTAAATACAATCCCGGCCAACTGGCCGGGATTTTTTTTGCCTGTTGGCGGCGCAATGTTTACTGTGGATCGGCCAGGATCATAACACCTGATGACAAGGAGCGATTTGCCATGACTAAACCCCGCCGCATCGTTGTCAAACCTGTTCCCCAGCCGGACTGCTGGCAGGCCGTACCGTCTGTAACCCTGACGGATGCCACGCTGAAAAAACGCAAGGACCGGGTGCTGGAGCGTATGGCGCAACTGTCGCTGGAAACGTTGATTGTCTATGCCGATAAAGAGCACGGAGCGAATTTCGAATACCTGACCGGGTTTATCCCGCGCTTTGAAGAGGCGCTGCTGGTGCTGCATCAGGATGGCGAGGCGGTGCTGGTACTGGGTAATGAAAACCTCAAGCTGGCGGCCCACGCCCGGCTGGAAAACCGCGTGGTGCATGCGCCGTGGTTCTCATTGCCCAATCAGCCGATGACTAACGCGGTTTCGCTGCCGGACACGCTGCGTTTAGCGGGCCTGGCGGGTAAAAAACGCATCGGTGTGGCGGGCTGGAAGCTGTTTACCAGCGAGCATGATGACAATACTCAGCTATTCGATGTGCCGGCGTTTATTCTGGATTCGCTGCGCGCAGCGGTGCCATCCGGTTGCGTGCTGGTTAACGCCACCGGCGTGTTTATCTCCCCGGCCAACGGGGCGCGCATCATCAACAATGCCAATGAGCTGGCGCACTACGAGTACGGCGCAAACCTTGCCTCAACGGCCATCCTTCGGGCGCTCAACGCTATCGAACCGGGTAAAACTGAAAAACAGATCGGGGCGTTGCTGGCGGCGGAAGGGCAGGCTAATAACGTGATTATGATTGCCGCTACCGGCGATCGCTTCGCCAATGCCAACCTTTATCCAGGCGATAAGGTGATTCAGCGCGGGGATAAGTTCTCGTTAACCACCAGCTATAAAGGCGGGCTAAGCAGCCGCGCCGCGTATGTGGTGGCGAATGAAACCGAGCTCAATCCGGCAGTGGCGGATTATCTCGACGTGGTGGCGATCCCTTACTACCGCGCGGTGGTGGGCTGGCTTGAAGAAATGCGCGTCGGGGTCACCGGCGGGGAAATTTACCAGCTGATCGAAACCCTGCTGCCGAAAAACGAGTATCACTGGCACCTGAATCCCGGCCATCTCGTGGCGGATGAAGAGTGGATGTGTTCGCCGATAATGCCTGATTCCGTCATCCCCTTAGCCAGCGGGATGCTGCTGCAAATCGATATCATTCCGTCACGGGCAGGGTATGCCGGAGCCAGCATTGAAGATACCGTGGCGCTTGCCGATGCGGCGCTACGTGAAGCGTTGGCAAGGGATTACCCGGCTATGTGGGCGCGCATTGTCGCACGGCGTGATTATATTCAACGCGAGCTGGGGATTAAGCTTTCTGAGGACGTTTTACCGTTATCCAATACCGTGGGGTATTTGCGCCCGTGGCTGCTGGATCAAAGGCTGGCGTTACGCTGCGTAGAGTGAAAGAAACGCCGGTCATAGCATGACCGGCGTAACAACTTAGAAGTTATAACCTACCACCAGGTAGCCACCCCAGCCGGTGGATTTCACGTTGAACGGACCGTTGCCGAAGTTCAGCTCCGCGTCATCCGCCCACTGGCCGCCGTTGTGCCAGTAACGCGCAACCACCGCATAATGGAAGTGATCGTAGTTCAGCGACAGGATGTGGCTGGAAGCGATCGAGTTGTTGGTACGGGCTTTATTGCCGTTCAGGTCGCGGAAATCTTTGTCGCCCAGTTCGGAACCCCAGTCAAAGTTGGTGAAGCCGATATAGTTCAGGTTGCCGCCCCACAGCGGGGTGATCGGCACAAAGTATTTCACTTTGAAACGGTAGCCGTCCCACTCGTTTTCGTTCGCCGCGCCATAGTTCTGCCACTGGTATTTAGCATACACGTTCATGGACAGGCTCATCGGCAGGCCGGTGTCGATATCGGTGCCCAGACCCATATACCAGGTGCTCTGGCGGCCAGAGGCGTTGCGGCCCATATCGTAGATATAGTTGTTAGCGAAATACCACTCTTTAAACGGACCAAACGCCAGGCTGGTGCCGGTCAGTTTGTCGATAGAGAAGCGCGGCTCGATCTCCATAAACAGCGGAGAGCCGTGGTTCCAGATACCACGCGCATTGCTGTCGCCGCCGAAGAAGCGCGGCGCATCCACGTAGCCGTAGAAATCAAACCAGTCTTTTTTGGCGAAAGCTTCGTATTCGAGATAGGTGTCGTTACGCAGCTGCGGTCCGAAACGGGTGTGGTAGCTGCCCACCACGTTGACGCTCTGGTGCCACCAGTCAGACAGGTATTCAGGTTTATTGGTTTCTTCCGCGCTGGAAGAGAAAGAAGCGGAAAGCGCCAGTGCCGCACCGGCAGCTAAAACAATTTTTTTCATGGTTATTGCCACTTTTAGATGAAATCCCCAACGGGAGATAAGGTAAGTCGTGCTCTCCCAACGGCCTGAACGGGAGGTGTTATTCTGGTCACTATTATAGAAATCATTGCTCACAAAAATATGTGTTGTTTCACATTCTTGCTTTATGCGTAAACGATTGCGTTCACGTTTATACACATTGGGCAATGGATTCTATCCGAACATCGGCTTGATGAATAATAAAAAGCGGTTTTAAATGTGAAAAAAGTAACAAGGCCGGGGCGATCCGGCCCGTGAGTTATTGCATGGCGGGAGCTTGCAGCGGCTGGATGTCGTGAATACGCACAAAGCCCAGTTGATCAGGGGTAATCCCGTTTAGCTTGACGGGAATCGAGACATCGCTCGGTGCCAGGATGCTGGCGGGCGCGCTGAACTGTTGGTTCTGGACGTTAACTTCCTGATAGTTTTCCGTCGTTCCCTGTAACTGGCCCCACTCGATGGTTCCGGTAAACGCCGGGAACGGTGTCGTGGATTCACCCTGGATGCGCAGCGTGGCGAGGGTTCCGTTGGCATCCGCCGCCACATTCGCCAGCGACATTTTCATCATCCCCAACTGGCTATTCAACCGCGCCGGGGTATTGGCGCCGGGTAATAAATAGACGCCGCTTTGCGAACGCGCGTTCAGGGCGTTTTGCTGGGTGATCTTAATGGTCTCCTGCTGCAGTTTGCCCATCTCTTTATTGAGCGTGCTGACGCTGTTATGCATCTGGCGGACTTCACTTTGCGGTGCGCAGGCGGCGAGCAATAACGGCGTAACGAGGAACAAAGATGTGTAAGCGGTTCTCATTGTGACAATCCTGTGTGTTTTTATTGCATTAATGCTAGCGCGCACGCATAAAAATTCCTTCATCCCTTGTCTCAAAAGCGCTTCATCTTTGTAGTACTGCGAGTTCAGGTTACACTAACCCTCAGTTAAATCTTCTGTCAGGACTCGCTATGCATTGCCCATTCTGTTTCGCTGTGGATACCAAAGTCATTGACTCTCGGCTGGTGGGAGAAGGCTCGTCGGTGCGCCGTCGCCGTCAGTGCCTGGTGTGCCATGAACGCTTCACCACCTTTGAAGTGGCGGAACTGGTGATGCCCCGCGTGATAAAAAGCAATGACGTCCGTGAGCCGTTTAACGAAGATAAACTGAGAAGCGGTTTTCAGAAAGCGCTGGAGAAGCGCCCGGTCAGCGCCGACGACGTTGAAATGGCGATTAATCACATCAAATCGCAGTTACGCGCCACCGGGGAGCGTGAAGTCCCCAGCAAAATGATCGGCAACCTGGTCATGGAGCAGCTGAAAAAGCTCGATAAGGTCGCCTACATTCGCTTCGCCTCTGTGTATCGCAGTTTCGAAGACATCCGTGAATTTGGCGAAGAGATCGCCCGCTTGCAGGATTAAGCCCGATGCAGGATGAGATTTTCATGGCGCGGGCGCTGAAACTGGCGCAGCGCGGTCGTTTTACTACTTCCCCTAATCCCAACGTCGGCTGCGTGATTGCGCGCGACGGCGAGGTGGTGGGCGAAGGTTTTCACTATCGCGCCGGGGAACCCCACGCTGAAGTGCATGCGCTGCGCATGGCGGGCGAAAAAGCCCGAGGCGCCACCGCCTATGTCACTCTGGAACCGTGCAGCCATCATGGCCGCACGCCGCCGTGCTGCGAGGCGTTAATCGCTGCGGGCGTGAGCCGCGTGGTCGCCGCGATGCAGGACCCGAATCCGCAGGTTGCCGGGCGCGGGTTGTATCGTCTGAAGCAGGAAGGCATCGAAGTCAGCCACGGCCTGATGATGAATGAAGCCGAAGCCCTGAATAAAGGCTTTTTGAAGCGGATGCGCACCGGCTTCCCGTTTGTGCAGCTTAAGCTCGGCGCGTCGTTAGACGGTCGCACCGCCATGGCCAGCGGCGAAAGCCAGTGGATCACCTCTGCCGAATCGCGTCGCGACGTGCAGCGCTTCCGGTCGCAAAGTAGCGCTATCCTTACCAGTAGCGCCACGGTGCTGGCGGATAACCCCTCGCTCACCGTGCGCTGGAATGAATTAGACGCCGACACCCAGGCGCTGTATCCCGAAGACCAACTGCGGATGCCGACCCGCATCGTGATCGACTCGCAAAACCGGGTGACGCCTGAGCATAAAATTATCCATCAGCCCGGCGAAACCTGGCTGGCGCGCACGCGTCCTGACGATGCGCAATGGCCGCAAGGCGTAACCCAACTGCCGGTGCCGGAGCACAACGGCCATCTGGATCTGGTGGTGTTGATGATGCAGCTAGGCAAACGCCAGGTGAACACCATTTGGGTGGAAGCGGGTGCCGAACTCTCCGGCGCGCTGTTACAGGCGGGCGTGGTGGACGAAATTGTGCTGTATATCGCGCCGAAGCTGTTAGGCAGCGACGCGCGCGGTTTATTTGCTCTGCCTGGCCTTGAAAAGCTGGCGGATGCGCCCGCATTTAAATTCAGCGAGATACGTCCGGTTGGCCCGGATTTGTGTCTCCGGCTGACGCTGCAATAACGCTGAGTTTTAAAACGTAAGCAGCCCATAAAAAAACATGATAGAATCCGCCCCCCTGCGGGGCCACAAATGAACCCGTTAAGGAAGAGTATGAACGTTATCGAAGCTACTGTTGCTACCCCGGACGCTCGCGTCGCCATCACCATCGCGCGTTTTAACAACTTCATCAACGACAGCCTGCTGGAAGGCGCTATCGACGCGCTGAAGCGTATCGGCCAGGTTAAAGATGAAAACATCACCGTGGTTTGGGTTCCTGGCGCTTATGAACTGCCGCTGGCGGCGGGCGCACTGGCGAAAACCGGCAAATACGATGCGGTGATCGCGCTGGGTACGGTGATCCGTGGCGGTACCGCGCACTTCGAATACGTTGCCGGTGGTGCCAGCAACGGCCTGGCGCACGTTGCCCAGGAGAGCGAAATCCCGGTAGCGTTCGGCGTACTCACCACTGAAAGTATTGAACAAGCCATCGAACGCGCTGGCACAAAAGCCGGTAACAAAGGTGCTGAAGCAGCCCTTACCGCGCTTGAAATGATTAATGTATTGAAAGCCATCAAGGCCTGATTTTAAGGGGAATTCCGTGAAACCTGCTGCTCGTCGCCGCGCCCGTGAATGTGCCGTCCAGGCACTTTACTCCTGGCAGTTGTCCCAGAACGACATCGCTGATGTTGAATACCAGTTCCTGGCGGAACAGGACGTCAAAGACGTGGACGTGCTGTACTTTCGTGAACTGCTGGCCGGAGTGGCGACCAACAGCGCGTATCTCGATGGCCTGATGCAACCCTACCTGTCGCGCATGCTCGACGAGCTGGGCCAGGTAGAGAAAGCGGTACTGCGTATCGCGCTGTATGAACTTTCTAAGCGTCAGGATGTGCCTTATAAAGTTGCTATCAACGAAGCGATTGAGCTGGCGAAAACCTTCGGTGCTGAAGATAGTCACAAGTTCGTCAACGGCGTGCTGGACAAAGCCGCTCCGCAAATCCGCCCCAATCGCAAGTAAGCCAATCCTCTGGCCGGACATTTATCCGGCCTTTCTCTTTTTCTGCGAGGCATAACGCATGGCATGCGGCGAGTTTTCCCTTATTGCCCGTTATTTTGATCGCGTGAGAAGCTCTCGACGTGATGTGGAAACCGGTATCGGTGACGATTGCGCACTGCTGACGGTTCCGGAAAAACAAACGCTGGCAATAAGCACCGACACGCTGGTGAGCGGTATCCATTTTCTGCCGGATATCGACCCGCGCGATTTGGGCTACAAAGCGCTGGCGGTCAACCTCAGTGATTTAGCCGCGATGGGCGCCGATCCCGCGTGGTTGACGCTGGCATTAACCCTGCCGGACGTCGACGAAGCGTGGCTGGAAGCCTTTAGCGACAGTCTGTTTGAGCTATTAAATTATTACGATATGCAGCTGATTGGCGGCGACACCACCCGTGGGCCGCTCTCGATGACGCTGGGTATCCACGGCTTTGTGCCGAACGGTCGCGCCCTGAAGCGCTCCGGGGCCAAACCGGGCGACTGGATCTACGTCACCGGTACGCCGGGCGACAGCGCCGCAGGCCTGGCGATGTTGCAGCAGCGCTTAACGGTGAACAATCTTACTCAGGCGAATTATCTGTTACAGCGCCATTTACGCCCCACGCCGCGTATTTTGCAGGGCCAGGCGCTGCGCGATATCGCCAGCAGCGCGATCGATCTCTCCGATGGGTTGATCTCCGATCTGGCGCATATTCTCAAGGCCAGCGACTGCGGCGCGAAAGTGGCGCTGGACGCGCTGCCGTTCTCGGATGCGCTGCGTGAAAACGTCAGCCCCGAACAGGCTGAACTGTTCGCGCTGACCGGTGGTGAAGATTATGAACTGTGCTTTACCGTGCCGGAACTTAACCGTGGCGTGATTGACGTGGCGCTGGGCAGGCTGGGCGTTCCCTTTACCTGCATCGGGCAGATCACGGCGGATGTGGAAGGACTGCACTTCACCCGCGACGGCGAGCCGGTTGAAATCACCGGCAAAGGGCACGACCATTTTATTACGGGTTAAGCCGTAGATCCCCTCTCCTTAACACAAGGAGAGGGACACTGTGTTATTTAAACCCCACTACCGGATGCGGCTGATACGGCGTTTCCAGCTCGGCGATTTCCATATCGCTCAGCGTTAAATCCACCGCGCCCAGCAAATCATCCAGTTGCTCTTCACGGGACGCGCCAATAATCGGCGCAGCAATCGCCGGTTTACTTAGCACCCACGCCAGCGCCACCTGGGCCCGCGACACGCCTTTGTCCTCGGCGATGGCGGCGACGCGCTCGGCGATTTTGGCGTCGTTCTCTTCGGTTTGTTGATACAGCGTTTTGCCGAACTCATCGGAAACCAGCCGCGCGGTGGTTTCGCCCCACGGGCGGGTTAAGCGCCCACGCGCCAGCGGGCTCCAGGGGATCACCGCCACGCCTTCCCGCAGACACAGCGGCAGCATCCCTTGTTCTTCTTCGCGGTTAATCAGGTTGTAGTGATCCTGCATGGTGACGAAGCGCGCCCAGCCATGTTGATCTTGCAATGCCAGCGCCTGAGCGAACTGCTCACTGTGCATGGAGGACGCGCCGATATAGCGCGCCTTACCCGACTTCACCACGTCATTGAGCGCGTCGAGGGTCTCTTCAATCGGGGTGTTGTAATCCCAGCGGTGGATTTGCAGCAGGTCGACGTACTCCATGCCCAGACGTTGCAGGCTGTCGTCAATAGAGCGCAGGATCTGCGCCCTGGAGAGGCCTTCCGGCAGATCGCCGACCTGATGGAATACTTTGGTGGCGACCACGACCTCATCCCGGCGGGCGAAGTCTTTCAGGGCGCGGCCCAGGATCTCTTCGCTGCTGCCGTCAGAATAGCTGTTGGCGGTGTCGAAAAAGTTGATGCCTTGCTCTACGGCGTGCTTGATGATCAGGCGGCTGCTCTCTTCCGGTAGCGTCCAGGCGTGCTTGCCCCGGTCCGGTTCGCCAAACGTCATACAGCCCAGGCAAAGACGGGATACCCTGAGATCGGTTTTTCCTAAATTATTGTATTGCATGCTTCCTCTCCTGCTTGCGGGTAACAAAGGTCATCCTTTAAGCATAGCAGGAGAGGAAAGGGGAGGGTGTGGCGCTTAACCCAGCCAGGCGCGGATTTTCGCTTCCATGCCAGCGGCGTTGAGGCCAATTTCAGCGCGGGCTTCGTCCTGAGTGCCCTGGGGGATAAAGAAGTCCGGCAGGCCGAGATTAAGTACCGGCACCACCTTACGGTGCGCCATCAGCACTTCATTCACGCCGCTGCCCGCGCCGCCCATAATGGCGTTTTCTTCGATGGTCACCAGCGAGTCGTGGCTGGCGGCCAGTTCCAGAATCAGCGCTTCATCCAGCGGTTTTACAAAGCGCATATCCACCAGCGTAGCGTTCAGCGATTCCGCCACGGCGGCGGCGTCCGGCATCAGGGTGCCGAAATTCAGGATCGCGATTTTCTCGCCCTGGCGTTTCACCACGCCTTTGCCAATCGGCAGCATCGCCAGCGGGGTTAACGCTACGCCCACCGCGTTGCCGCGCGGATAACGCACCGCCGTCGGCCCCTCGCTGTAGTGATAGCCGGTATACAGCATCTGGCGGCATTCGTTTTCGTCGCTTGGCGTCATGATCACCATATCCGGGATGCAGCGCAGGAACGACAGATCAAACGCGCCCTGGTGGGTTTGCCCGTCCGCGCCCACGATGCCCGCGCGGTCGATGGCAAACATCACCGGCAGTTTTTGGATCGCCACATCGTGGATCACCTGGTCATAGGCGCGTTGCAGGAAGGTGGAGTAAATCGCCACGATTGGCTTATAGCCGCCAATGGCCAGCCCCGCCGCCAGCGTAACCGCATGCTGCTCGGCGATCGCCACATCGAAATAGCGGTCCGGGAATTTACGTGAGAATTCCACCATGCCAGAGCCTTCGCGCATCGCCGGGGTGATGGCCATTAGCTTGCTGTCTTTGGCGGCGGTTTCACACAGCCAGTCGCCAAAGATTTTGGAATAGCTTGGCAGGCCGCCGCTGCTTTTCGGCAGACAGCCGCTTTGCGGATCGAATTTCGGCACCGCGTGGAAGGTGATCGGATCTTTTTCCGCCGGTTCGTAACCCCGGCCTTTCTTGGTCATGATGTGCAGAAACTGCGGGCCTTTCAGATCGCGCATGTTTTTCAGGGTGTGCACCAGGCCCAGCACATCGTGACCATCCACCGGCCCGATATAGTTAAAGCCCAGCTCTTCAAACAGCGTGCCCGGCACTACCATGCCTTTAATGTGTTCTTCCGTGCGCTTGATCAGCTCTTTGATCGGCGGCACGCCGGACAGCACTTTCTTGCCGCCTTCGCGTAGCGTTGAATAGAGCTTGCCGGAGAGCAGTTGCGCCAGATGGTTATTCAGCGCGCCGACGTTTTCCGAGATCGACATTTCATTGTCGTTGAGGATCACCAGCATGTCGGGTTTGATATCCCCCGCATGGTTCATCGCCTCGAAAGACATGCCGGCGGTGATCGCGCCATCGCCAATCACGCACACGGTGCGGCGGCCTCGGTTCTCCTTGGCGGCGGCCACGGCGATGCCGATCCCGGCGCTAATCGACGTCGACGAATGGCCGACGCTTAACACGTCGTATTCACTCTCGCCGCGCCACGGGAACGGGTGCAGCCCGCCTTTCTGGCGAATGGTGCCGATTTTGTCGCGCCGTCCGGTAAGGATCTTATGCGGATAAGCCTGATGGCCCACGTCCCAGATCAGTCTGTCGAATGGCGTGTTATAGACGTAATGCAGCGCGACCGTTAACTCAACGGCTCCCAGCCCCGAGGCAAAATGCCCGCTGGAGCGGCTCACGCTATCAAGCAAATAACGACGCAGTTCGTCGCACAGCTTCGGCAGATTCTCTTTCGGCAACAGGCGCAACTCTTGGGTCGAGTCCACCAGCGCCAGGGTTGGGTACTTTGAGATATCAAAACTCATCAGAGGCTCGTGGTAATTATGTTATTTGTCACGTTGGATGATGTAAGTCGCTAACGCTTCCAGTGTGCGGGTATCTCTCTGTTTAGACGACAGTTCCCGAAGTGCGGCAAGGGCATCGTCACACAGCGCCTGTGCTTTTTCGCGGGCTTGCTCAAGGCCCAGCAGCGCAGGATAGGTGCTTTTCCCCAGGTGCTGGTCAGCGCCCTGGCGTTTACCCAGCGTGGCAGTATCGCCCACCACATCCAGAATGTCATCCTGAACCTGGAACGCCAGGCCGATACTTTCTGCGTAACGATCAAGAAGTGGCAGCACATCGCGCCCCGGTTCACCGGCGCACAGCGCACCCATACGTACGGCAGCACGAATCAACGCGCCGGTTTTGTGGCGGTGAATGCGCTCCAGCGCCTCCAGCGACACCTGTTTGCCTTCGGCTTCCAGATCCAGCGCCTGGCCGCCGCACATCCCCGCCACGCCGCTGGCCATCGCCAGCTCGGAAACCAGGCTGAGGCGGTCGGCTAAAGCCACGCCGGGCATGGGGGCATCACTCAGTATAGAGAACGCCAGCGTTTGCAGGGCGTCTCCGGCTAAAATAGCGCTCGCTTCGCCATATTTAATGTGGCAGGTCGGCTGGCCGCGACGTAAATCGTCGTCATCCATTGCCGGGAGATCGTCATGCATCAGCGAATAGGCGTGAATACATTCAATAGCCGCGGCGGGCGCGTCCAGCGCCTGCGGAGCGACGCCAAACATCTCGCCGGTGGCATACACCAGAAACGGGCGTAACCGCTTGCCGCCTAATAGTGTGCCGTAGTGCATGGTCTCAACCAGCGGAGTGTTCTGAAACGGCAGCGCGCTAATAAACTGGCGCAATGCGTCGGTGGCCCGTTCCGCCTGGGCCTTCATGGTGGCGTGAAAATCCATTTATTCCGCATCCGGTTTGAAAGGAGAGAGCGGGGCGTCTTCATTTTCTGACAGCAGGATCTGCACCCGCTGTTCCGCCTGTTGCAGTTTGACCTGCCCCTGGCGCGCCAACTGCACGCCCCGTTCGAATTCGTTAAGCGCCTCTTCCAGCGGCAATGCGCCACTTTCCAGACGGCTGACAATCTGCTCAAGCTCCTGCAACGCCGTCTCAAAGCTGGCGGGGAGTTCGTTTTTCTTCGGCATAGTGAATGTCTGACTCTATCGTTATGGAATCATTTCCATGGTAGCGGACTCAAAATGATTAGCAAATAACGCTGAATGGGTTGGTTATGTGCGCAGTCTCACAGCGATGGTGATATACTCTCGCGCTCACGATGCAAGCGCGATTGTTGCCTTGCGGTACTTCTCTCAATGCCCTCGGGGCTTGCCAACGAACCATTGCCGCCATGAAGTTTATCATTAAATTGTTCCCGGAAATCACAATTAAAAGCCAATCTGTGCGTTTGCGCTTTATTAAAATCCTGACCGGAAACATCCGTAACGTACTCAAACATTACGACGAAAACCTCGCCGTTGTCCGCCACTGGGACCATATCGTGGTCCGCGCCAAAGATGAAAACCAGCGTATTGAGATCCGCGGCGCGCTCACCCGCATCCCCGGTATCCACCATATTCTGGAAGTCGAAGACGTGCCGTTCACCAGCCTGCACGATATTTTCGAGCAAACCCTGGCGAACTGGCGCGACCAACTGGAAGGCAAAACGTTTTGCGTGCGCGTAAAACGTCGCGGCAAGCACGAGTTTAGCTCTATTGAAGTGGAGCGCTATGTCGGCGGCGGGCTAAACCAGCATATCGAATCCGCGAAAGTGAAGCTGACGCACCCGGACATCACCGTCAATCTGGAGATCGAAGACGATCGCCTGCTGCTGGTGAAAGGCCGTTACGAAGGCCAGGGCGGTTTCCCCATCGGCACCCAGGAAGACGTGCTGTCCTTAATTTCCGGCGGGTTCGACTCCGGCGTCTCCAGTTATATGCTGATGCGTCGCGGTTGCCGCGTGCACTACTGCTTCTTTAACCTCGGCGGCGCAGCGCATGAAATCGGTGTTCGCCAGGTGGCGCATTATCTGTGGAACCGTTTTGGCAGCTCGCACCGCGTGCGTTTTGTGGCGATCAACTTCGAACCGGTAGTCGGTGAAATTCTCGAAAAAGTCGACGACGGCCAGATGGGCGTGGTGCTCAAGCGCATGATGATCCGTGCGGCCTCCCGTGTGGCGGAGCGTTACGGCGTACAGGCGCTGGTGACCGGCGAAGCGCTGGGCCAGGTCTCCAGCCAGACCCTGACTAACCTGCGTTTGATCGACAACGTCTCTGATACCCTGGTGCTGCGTCCGCTGATCGCCCATGACAAAGAGCACATCATCGATCTGGCGCGCAAAATCGGCACCGAAGACTTTGCCCGCACCATGCCGGAATACTGCGGCGTGATCTCGAAAAGCCCGACTGTGAAAGCGGTGAAAGCGAAGATCGAAGCGGAAGAAGCCAACTTTGACTTTGCGATCCTCGACCAGGTGGTGGAAGCGGCGACCAACGTGGATATCCGCGACATCGCCACCCAAACCCAGCAGGAAGTGGTGGAAGTGGAAACCGTTACCGGGTTTGGCCCGAATGACGTGATCCTGGATATCCGCTCCGTGGACGAGCAGGACGATAAGCCGCTGAAAGTGGAAGGGATCGACGTGGTGTCACTGCCGTTCTACAAACTGAGCACCAAATTCGGCGATCTGGACCAGAACAAAACCTGGCTGCTGTGGTGCGAGCGCGGCGTGATGAGCCGCCTGCAGGCGCTGTATCTGCGCGAGCAGGGCTTTAACAACGTCAAAGTGTACCGCCCGTAATCCCGCCTCAATAATGAATCAATAATGAAAAATGCCGGTCATCACGACCGGCATTTTTTTATCTCTCGCGGAACGCCTCGGCGCGGGCGCGCAGAATCGGCTTCATCAGGTATTCGAGAATCGTTTTCTTACCGGTGATGATATCCACCGACGCCACCATGCCCGGAATAATCAGCAGCGGCTTTTCGTTACTGCCCAGATGGTTTTTATCGGTGCGCAGACGGATCACGTAGAAGCTGTTGCCCTCTTTATCGGTCACCGTATCGGGGCTGATCTGCTCCAGCTTGCCTTTCAGCCCGCCGTAGATGGTGTAGTCATAGGCGGAGAACTTCACCACCGCTTCCTGGCCCGGATGCAAAAATGCGATGTCTTTCGGACGGATTTTGGCTTCCACCAGCAGGCTGTCATCCAGCGGAACGATCTCCACCAGGTCGTTGCCCGGCTGGATCACACCGCCAATGGTGTTCACCAACATCTGCTGGACGATGCCGCGCACCGGCGAGGTCACCAGGGTGCGGTTGACCCGGTCCTCAATCGCCTTGCCCGAGGCCTCCAGCTTGCTGAGATCGGTACGCGCTTCGTTCAGCTGTGCCAGCGCTTCGCTGCGGTAGCGGCCACGGGTTTCCGCCACCTTGCTTTCAATCTCGTTGATTGCCGCCTGGGCGCGTGGAATGGCTAAGGCCACCGAATCCAGTTGCCCGCGAGTTTCCACCTCGGAGCGCCGCAAACGCAACACTTCGACTTTAGAGATCGCCCCTTTAGCCACCAGCGGCTCGGACATATTGATCTCCTGCTGTAACAGGCCAAGGCTGTTGCGGTACTGCACTTTCTTGGCTTCGAAATCCAGCAGTTCCTGCTTCTTCTGAATCAGCTGCTCATCCAGCCCGGTGATTTCGCTCTGGATACGCTTTCTCATGCTGGCAAACAGTTCCAGCTCGCCCTGGGCGATATCCGGCGCGCGTTTTTGAATATCGTCGGAAATCGTCAGGCTTTCGGCATCGTTAAGCTGGGCGGTGAGCCGCTGAATACGCGCCTCCAGCGCCATGCGGTCGGCTTCGGTTTCGCCTGCGTTGGATTTAAAGCGCGTATCGTCGAGACGCAGCAGCGGCGCGCCCGCCTGTACCACTTCGCCTTCCCGGGCATACACTTCCGCCACGATGCCGCCTTCCAGGTTCTGGATTTTTTGCAGGCGCGAGGAGGGGATGGCTTTGCCTTCGCCGCGCGTCACTTCATCAATATCCGCCAGCGACGCCCAGGTAATGGCGGCGATAAAAAACGCCAGTATCGCCCACAGCGTCAGGCGCACCACGCGCGGCGTGTCGTCCAGCAGCGCTTTGTTCACTTCACTGGTGGTGAACTGATTGCTGTTTTTGTCGCCCAGCAGCCAGCGATTCAGGCGGCGTAACCCATCAGCGATTCGCATGGATCTGCCCCTTCTTCAACGCATTCATCACGGTCTCTTTCGGGCCATCGGCAATGATTTTGCCGTTATCGAGAATAATTAACCGGTCCACCAGCGCCAGCATCGAGGCGCGGTGAGTCACCAGCAGCACGGTTTTATCACTGATGATGGGCGCAAGCGCCTTTTTAATCAGATCTTCGCTGGTGTTATCCATGGAACTGGTCGGCTCGTCCATCAGCAACACCGGCGGATCGAGCAGCAGCGAGCGGGCGAGGGTGATCGCCTGGCGCTGGCCGCCGGAGAGATTCATCCCGCGCTCGCCCACCTGCATGTTGTAGCCGGAAGGGTGGCGGCGGGCGAACTCGTGGACGCCGGTGGCTTCGGCCACGCGCAACATGGTTTCATCATCCACGTAGCTGGCGCCGCACAGCAGGTTGTCGCGCAGCGTTCCGTTGAACAGGTGGATGTCCTGGGGCGCATAGCCGATGTTATGGCGTAAATCGTGCACGTCGATCTGGCGCGCGTCGATGCCGTCGATCAGTACGCTGCCTTCATCCGGCTGGTAAAAACCCACCAGTAGCTTGGCCAGCGAACTTTTACCGGAGCCGCTGCGGCCAATAATGCCGATTTTTTCGCCCGGCGTGACGGTCAGGGAAATCGCATTCAGCGACGTCTGCTGGCTACCGGGGTAGCGGAAAGTTACATTGCGAAACTCAATCGCCCCGGTCAGGGTTTCGCGTTTCAGCGGCACTTCTTCCTGCTGTACTTCCTGCTCCAGCTCCATCATGCCGTCGATGGTGTGTTTGGTCATTTTGGCGCGCTGATAACGGGTAATCAGGCTGCACAGCTGGCCGATAGGCAGCATGGCGCGGCGGTTAAGCAGGTAGCAGGCAATCAGCCCGCCCATGCTCAGATGGCCGTTGATAATCAGATACACGCCGCCGACGATCATAATCACGCCGCAGGCCTGTTGCAGCCAGTGGGTGAAGTTCACCGCCACATAGGACAAAGACTTCACCCGCAACTCCAGCTTGCTGAGGCTGCCGATGATCTGTTCCCACTGGTACTGGCGCTCGCTCTGGGCGTTGTTGAGCTTGATGGCGTCCAGCCCGCTCAGGGTTTCTACCAGCATTGCCTGGCGTTCGCTGGATAACTTAAAGGTTTTTTGAATAGTGGCGATCAGCGGACGCTGGATCAGCCAGTTCACCAGCATCGCGACCGGATACGCCAGCAGCGGGATAAACACCAGCGGCCCGCCGATAATCCCCACCACCGCCAGGATCAGCAGGGTAAACGGGAAGTCGATCAGCGCGGTCAGCGTCAGCGACGAGAGAAAATCGCGCAACGACTGGTAGTCCTGGAAATTCTGCGCGAAGCTGCCGACGCGCGGCGGGCGCAGTTTCATCTTCATGCCCAGCAGCCGCTCAAACAGCGCCGCCGAGACGATCAGATCGGTTTTCTTACCGGCGATATCCAGGCAGATGCTGCGCAAGATTTTCAGGATCAGATCGAACACGTAGGCGATGGTGATGCCAATCGCCAGCACCCACAGCGTGGCGGTGGCCTGATTAGGCACCACCCGGTCGTAGACGTTCATCACGAACAGCGGCGAGCATAGGGCGATCAGGTTGATCAGGAAACTCGCGACCACCGCGTCGAGATACAGGAATTTCGACAGCTTCAGGGTATCCTGGAACCAGGCTTTGGTGCGCGGGATCAGCGCCGTCGGCTGGCTGTCGTATTCATGTTTCGGTTGAATAAAAATGGCTTTGCCGGCGTAGAGTTTTTCCAGCTCGGCAATCTCCAGCGTCATCGCGCCGCCGTCGGTTTCGCCGGGCATCAGCCGGGCTTTATCGCCTTCCAGCGCTGTCAGCACCGCGGCCTGGCCGTTGTGCAACACCAGGATCGCGGGGAGCGACAGCGCGGTGATTTTCGTCACCGGGCGTTGGATCACCCGGGCTTTTAACCCGGCACGCTGCGCGGCGCGCGGCACGGTGCTGAGCGTCAGGCAATTGGACTGTAACGGCAGACCGGCGGTCAGCACATTGCGGCTGGTGATAATGCCATGCAATTTGCAGACAACCATCAGGCAATCCAGCAGCGGATCGTCATGATTGAGTCTTGGGTCGTGGCGGAACGTCTCGTCGGACGAGAGATCCTGAATATCAGTAATGTCGTTGATCAGTGCCATAATCTGCCGTACCTGATGACAGGCAAAATAAGAAGCGCTATTTCATCCGAAACAGATGAAATAACGCCTGGTTCAATGGGTTACCGGTTCGTCTTAATGAAGATCGGGTAAGTCCGCCTGGGTGGTTTGTTGTCCGTCCAGCGGCTGCGCGGCAGTCGGCGGTTGAATCGACATGGATTTCAACAGTTCGCCCATCCGCGCATTAATACGGTAGGTCGAAAACATTTCAACAAACTGCAATTCTACATATCGGCGCTGGGCGCTGAAAACTTCATTTTCGCTGTCCAGCATATCCAGCAACGAGCGATCCCCCAGGCTGAACTGCTCCTGGTAAGCGGTACGCACCGTCATACTGCGATCGGCATACTCTTTGGCGATCGGTACCTGTTTTTGCGCATTATTCAGGGCGTTCCATGACAGGCGCAGCTCTTCATTCAACTGGCGCAGCGCATTGCGCTTCACGTCCTGGGCTTCTTTGGTGCGGTACGCGTAAGAGGAGAGGGTGGCTTTATCGCTGCCGCCGTTGAACAGGTTGTAACGCATACGCATCATCGCCTGCCACTCCTGGTTGTGGCCGCGCGTTCCGTCAATGTTGTTATCCATGGTGCGGCCCACTTCGACATTCACTTCCGGGTAAAAACGCGATTTGGCCGCTTCGTACTGCGCCCGGGTGGCTTCGATATCGGAATCCGCCAGTTTCAACAGCGGGCTGTTGTCCAGCGCGATCTTACGGGCTTCTTCCAGCGACCCTGGCACCGCGAATTTTGCCGGCAGGGTCAGGTTTTCCGCTTCCATCCCGGTCACGCTCTGGTAGTTGGCGCGGGCGTCTTCCAGGTTGGTTTGTTCGGTCAGCAGGTTATTGCGCGCCTGGGCCAGACGCGCTTCCGCCTGCTCGTGATCCGCCAGACGGCCTACGCCCTGCTCGGTACGCAGCGTGATCTGATCAAAAATGCGTTCGTGGTTGGTCAGGTTTTGCTGGGCCAGCGCCACCATTTTTTCGCGCATCAGTACGTCGAGATAGCTTTGCACCACCTGTAGCGCGGTGGTTTCGCTGGTGTCCATCACGTTATACGCCCGGGAGTTCACGGTCGCTTTCTGGCGCGCCACTTCGCTGGTGGTGGCGAAACCGTTGAAAATATTCTGGCGCAGGTTAATGCTTGATTCGCTGCGATTAAGGTCGCGCTTGTGATCGCCTAACGCGCGGGTGCTGGCGTTATCGGTTTGCTCCCAGCCGGTGCCGGCTTCAAGATTCAGCGTGGGCATATAACCGCCTTTCGCCGCCTGCAATTCGTGCTCGGCGGAATAACGACTATTGGCGGAAGCGCTAATTTCAGGGTGGGAAGCCAGCGTGTGTTTAATCGCATTTTCAAGGGTGGTGGCGTGAGCCAGACTTAATGTCATCAGAGGCAGCGTGAGCCCTAACATTAAGTTCTTGCGGTAATTCATGTTTCTTCCTTTGTGGTACTTATTCCCTGGTGATTGATTAAGCAACAACAGAGATTTTTTATTTAAAAAGCCCTCTCATGGTGACATCGCTGGCATTAGCGGAGCGAAAGAGGACGTTCTAAATAAGGTTAAAGTTATTAAGGGCAAGACATCCCTCACCGCGTGCCGTGAGGGATGTCCATTTTTATAGTTACGAGACGGTATCCGGTTTGGCGATCAGGCTGTCCATCAGCGACTCATCGCCGCCATGGTAGCTATCCGTCGCAGGATCGGCTGGGGCGATTTCCGCAACCGGCGTGGCGTGGCCCTGGGCCGCGTCGTCCGCGGTCTGGGTGCCGTTGCCTTGCTCCACCACCTTGATCAGCGAGCTCAGATCCTGGCTGTTATCGGTATCGCCCAGCACTTCGCTCATTACGATAGGTTGCGCGCCGCTGCTGGTGTCAGGCGCAGCCGTCGTGCTGGCTTGCGCCGGGGCCGTATCCGCCGTTTCCGCATGCGTCTCCTCCATATCGCCCAACAGATTGCTGAGTGATGTTTCAGATGGCGGCGTCAGCGTTGACGCAGCGGTCTGCGCACTGGCCTGGTCGCTGTCGATGTGGTTGAGGCTGATGTCATCTTCCGCAACCAGCAGCGTCGGCGCTGCGGTAGGGTCATCGGCAGGTGCCGCGGCATCATGCTGCGCGTCGTGTTCCGTCACGCTGTCATGGGTATCGGTATCTGCACCGTCATGGTCCACCAGCATCATCCGGCTGGACATCATCTCAGGCTCAGGCGCGTTAGTTTGCTCGCCGGTTTCGCCATCGAAGGTGAAGTGCGTTTCCGGATGATCGCTGGCGGTGGAGAGCACATCCAGCCGGATCTCATCCAGATGATCGGTACCCTTCGCCAGCTCGACCGTAACGGTGCCTTTAAAGCTGGCGCTATCCAGTTCAAAGGTATAAATCCCGTCCTTATACGCCGCCTGGCTGCCGTCCGAGGCGATAACTTTCGCCCCTTCCGGAATGCCGCTCAGCTTCAGCTCCGTCAAATGATCGGCGCTGTTTTCGCTGATCAAAGCCACGCTCACGTCCAGCGCCACCTGATGCACCGACGGCTGGGTAAAGGAGGTGGTTGTGCCGCCGCCATGGGTTTTGGAGGCGCCGTCGCCGAAGATCACCCCTTCAATCTGGTTGGAGTTTTCGTACAGCCCTTTGCCATTAACGGTTGAGACCTTCAGCCCGTCATAGGTGTTGTCCTGGCTATTGGCGTTATTATTCGATGACGATGTCACCTTATAATTACTGCTGTCGCCTTTGACGAAGATATAGTCTTTGCCGACGCTACCTTCGTTGCCACGCGTACCGGTGAAGCTCTTCACTTCACGGAACTCTTCCCGGCCGTTGGTCCAGTCGCCCTGGCGGTAGTAGCCGCCGGTCTTATCACCGACCACGAAAATATCCGAGTAGTGGCCGGAGTTGGAGTTCACGTTGCCTGACTGATCGTAATACTTAATCTGGTTGGCGGGATCGGCGGCTTTCGGCGCTTCATCCCCGGCGATACCCAGATATTTGCTGCTCTGCGTCAGCCAGACGCGCACGTTAGACCCGATGGCGATAATCTTGCCGTCCTGGACGTCAAAGCCGTTTGGATTGCCGCTGCCGCCGTTGATCTGCATGATTTTACTGCCAACGGCGACATCGCTTTCCGCGACCTGGACCGCTGCTTCCACGCGTGAGGCCACCGCTGGCGTCGCGCCGGTATCGCTATGCGATCCGTTACCAGAATCTGAACCCGTACTGGGGTTGCTTCCGAGTACCGGGGCTGGCGTAGTCGTCCCCGTATCGGTATCCGGCGTTGCGACAGGATCGGTATCGCCCCAGGACTCGCTCAGCACACCCGTTGAGCCATCAAAAGTGAAGTGGGTGTCATGGTGCTCGCTGGCGGTGGAGGCCACCTCCATCTGGATCTCGCCCAGATGATCGACGCCTTTCGCCAGCTCAACCGTGATCGTTCCTTTAAAGGTCGGGCTGCTCAGGTCGATGGTGTAAGTGCCGTCTTTATAGGTCACCGTACTGCCGTCGGATACCACCACTTTCGCGCCTTCCGGGATACCGGTGAGCTTAATTTGCGTCAGCTGTTCGGCGTTGTGATCGCTGGACAGATTGAGGTCAACGTCCAGCGTTACCTGCTGAACTTTGGTTTCCACAACGGTGGTGGTAGTGCCGCCATCGGCTGTTGTTTTGCCGTCACCAAAAATCACGCCTTCGATCTGATTGGAATTGCCATACAGATCTTTACCGCCGCTGGTGGTGACTTTCAGCCCGTCGTAGGTGTTGTCCTGGCTATTGGCGTTATTGTTTGACGACGACGTGACTTTATAGTCGCTGCTGTCGCCTTTAACGAAGATATAGTCTTTGCCAACCTGGCCCGCTTCACCCCGGTTACCGGTGATACCGTTTAACGGCCTGAAATCCTCTTTGCCGCCGGTCCAGTCACTTTGTTTATAGAAGCCGCCAGTCTTATCGCCGACCACAAAGATATCCGAGTATTTACTCGAATCTGAGTTCGCATTGCCGGACTGGTCGTAATACTTAATCTGGTTAGCCGGATCGGCACAGGTTGGCGGGGTATCGCCCACAATGCCGTTATACGGGCTATCAGGCGTTAACCACACGCGAACATTGGAACCGATAGCGACGATCTTGCCGTCCTGAATATCGAAACCATCCGGATTGCCGCTGCCGCCGTTGACCTGAATAATTTTGCTGCCGGTGGTGACTTCGGTTTGAGTGACCTTAACCGAGACGTCGAGTTTGATATTGGCGTCGGAGTCGGCGTCGGAGTCGGCATCGGCATCGGCATCAGCGTCCGCGTCGGCATCCGCATCGGCATCCGCATCTGCGTCTGCATCGGCGTCCGCGTCCGCATCTGCATCTGCATCGGAATCGGCGTCGGCATCCGCGTCGGCGTCTGCATCGGCATCGGCGTCTGCGTCGGCATCAGCATCGGCGTCCGCATCCGCATCCGCATCGGAATCAGCGTCGGCATCGGCATCCGCGTCAGCGTCCGCATCTGCATCAGCATCAGCGTCCGCATCAGCATCGGCATCAGCGTCCGCATCAGCATCGGCGTCAGCGTCTGCATCGGCATCTGCATCTGCATCAGCGTCTGCATCGGAATCCGCGTCTGCATCGGCATCAGCATCTGCGTCGGCGTCGGCGTCGGCGTCCGCATCGGAATCCGCATCAGCGTCTGCGTCCGCGTCCGCATCGGAATCAGCGTCTGCATCAGCATCGGCATCTGCGTCCGCATCCGCATCTGCATCTGCATCAGCGTCTGCGTCGGCATCTGCATCTGCATCAGCGTCCGCGTCTGCATCAGCGTCCGCGTCTGCATCAGCGTCTGCATCTGCATCAGCGTCTGCATCGGAATCCGCGTCTGCATCGGCATCGGCGTCCGCATCGGCGTCTGAGTCAGCATCGGAATCGGCATCCGCATCGGAATCGGCATCCGCATCGGAATCGGCGTCCGCGTCTGCATCCGCGTCGGAATCTGCATCGGAATCGGCATCCGCATCGGCGTCGGCGTCTGAGTCAGCATCTGCGTCTGCGTCTGCGTCTGCGTCTGCATCGGCGTCCGCGTCCGCGTCCGCATCTGCGTCCGCATCGGCATCGGCGTCGGCGTCCGCATCTGCGTCCGCATCGGCATCGGCGTCGGCGTCGGCGTCGGCGTCCGCATCTGCATCTGCATCGGCATCGGCATCGGCATCGGCATCGGCGTCTGCATCCGCATCGGCGTCCGCGTCCGCGTCGGAATCGGCGTCCGCGTCTGCATCCGCGTCGGAATCTGCATCGGCATCGGCGTCTGCATCAGCGTCCGCGTCTGCATCAGCGTCTGCGTCGGCATCAGCGTCCGCATCGGAATCGGCGTCTGCATCGGCGTCCGCGTCTGCGTCGGCATCCGCGTCGGCATCCGCGTCGGCATCCGCGTCAGCGTCCGCATCTGCGTCGGAATCCGCATCGGAATCGGCGTCGGCATCGGAATCCGCGTCTGCATCGGCATCGGCATCGGCATCTGCGTCCGCATCGGCGTCGGCGTCGGCGTCCGCATCAGAATCCGCGTCAGCATCTGCATCTGCATCTGCATCAGCATCTGCATCAGCATCGGCGTCCGCATCGGCGTCTGAGTCAGCATCTGCATCAGCGTCGGCATCAGCATCGGCGTCCGCGTCCGCATCTGCGTCGGAATCCGCGTCGGCATCGGCGTCCGCGTCTGCATCAGCGTCTGCGTCTGCGTCAGAATCGGCGTCTGCATCCGCATCAGCGTCCGCGTCGGAATCGGCGTCTGCATCGGCGTCAGCGTCTGCGTCTGCGTCGGAATCGGCGTCTGCATCGGAATCTGCGTCGGCATCCGCATCGGCGTCTGCATCGGAATCTGCGTCGGCATCCGCATCGGCGTCTGCATCGGAATCTGCGTCGGCATCTGCATCTGCGTCCGCATCGGAATCGGCATCGGCATCTGCATCCGCATCGGCGTCTGCATCGGCGTCTGCGTCGGCATCTGCATCGGCGTCCGCATCCGCATCGGAATCGGCGTCTGCATCTGCATCAGCGTCCGCGTCTGCATCGGCGTCTGCATCGGCGTCCGCATCGGCATCAGCGTCTGCGTCCGCATCAGCGTCTGCGTCGGCATCCGCGTCGGCGTCCGCGTCCGCGTCCGCGTCGGAATCGGCGTCCGCGTCTGCATCCGCGTCGGAATCTGCATCGGCATCGGCATCGGCATCTGCGTCGGCGTCGGCATCCGCGTCAGCGTCCGCATCGGCGTCCGCATCGGCGTCCGCATCGGCATCGGCGTCTGCATCGGCATCTGCGTCAGCGTCAGCGTCTGCGTCGGCATCCGCATCTGCGTCTGCATCGGCGTCAGCGTCTGCATCAGCGTCTGCATCGGAATCCGCGTCTGCATCGGCGTCGGCGTCCGCATCCGCATCTGCGTCCGCATCAGCATCCGCATCGGCATCGGCATCGGCATCGGCATCGGCATCGGCATCCGCGTCAGCGTCCGCATCCGCATCGGAATCGGCGTCGGCATCCGCGTCTGCGTCCGCGTCCGCGTCCGCGTCAGAATCAGCATCGGCGTCTGCGTCTGCGTCAGAATCGGCATCTGAGTCGGCGTCCGCATCGGCATCGGCATCCGCGTCAGTATCAGCATCAGCGTCGGCATCGGCATCAGCATCAGCATCTGCATCTGCATCCGCATCGGCGTCTGCATCAGCATCAGCGTCGGCATCAGCGTCCGCATCAGAATCTGAGTCGGAATCGGCATCCGCATCTGCATCAGAATCCGCGTCAGCATCAGCATCAGCGTCGGCATCAGCGTCCGCATCAGAATCTGAGTCGGAATCGGCATCGGCATCTGCATCAGAATCCGCGTCAGCATCTGCATCTGCATCTGCATCTGCATCTGCATCGGCATCAGCGTCTGCATCGGCATCTGCATCAGCGTCTGCATCGGCATCTGCATCAGCGTCCGCATCGGAATCGGCATCCGCGTCTGCATCAGAATCGGCGTCTGCGTCTGCGTCAGAATCGGCATCTGAGTCGGCATCCGCATCCGCATCCGCATCGGAATCGGCATCCGCGTCTGCGTCAGCATCAGCATCCGCATCCCCATCATCAACATCCAACAACGTAAGCTCTTCTACTGGAGCGTCGTCAGAAAAATCGAGGCCGATGGTTGGGTAACCCGCGTTGGGATCGACGATTTCACCTGTCAGATCCAGTACCACATGCGTATGGGCACCGCCCGCGCCAGGCGTGCCGCCGCCACTTGCGCCGGCTTGCGGGCCTGCTGCGGTTGGGTCGAGGGTTTGTGTTGGGTCCATACCGTCGGCAATGGCTTGTTGCAGCGCGGCGACGTCGGATTGTTCGCTGGCCGCAGGAAGGGTGATGCCATTTGCATCCCATACGGTATCGCGGCCAAGATCGAGAGTTTTACCATCAGCGAGAGACAATGTTACCGCGCCTGCTGCGCCGGTAAGCACTTGCTCGCCTTCAAATATTCTGTCGCCTTCAATTAGCAGGCGCTGGCTTCCATCGGGGGAAACAACAAAAACTTGTCCTATGACGGCCTTTACCAGACCAACTGCTCCACTCATATGAATGTCCTTCGCTATTTTTTATTTTTGTTAGAGGGTCCCTTTATGCTGTGCACGTGGTTGATCTGAAGGGACATCAGCAAGCATTGCTTATGAAAATGACAATAATAATGAAAGATGATTTACGATATTTTAACCTGGATATTAAACCGCTTTTTGGGTGATATATTCAAGGGATAAATGATTTAGGGTAAGGGATAGCAGCAGGAAGGCCCCGATAAATAAGGGCCTGATATGAATGTCTTTTAAGCACCCACCATAATTAGTAGTTTGATGGCGGTTATTAAAAAATAATTAACAGTATATCTACATTTCCTAAATTAAATTAACTGCTCATCGTCATTAATTAACCCTTCCAGACCGCTTAATTGACGACGCGCCTGGGCACGGTTCATTAATTTTGTCTGCGCGGCATGGGGCAGGTCGGTAATACTAATAACGCCTTTACTCATTAAGACTTCAATTAAGTCTTCCAGCACACGCACCATTTCCAGGTCGCTACGCTGCAGTTGTAACAATGTGGCCGTTCGCGCGTCCTGTTTTTTAAGCCATTCGCCGATTTCCGGCGTGGTGTGTTGCTGCTCTTCCGTCATCCCGATGAAAGGCGTCGCCGCCACCCGAATAATCCGTCCTGTGGCATCCCGTTCGATATAGTGCATATTCGCTCCTTTCGTCGAGTGAGCCGGGCAACGCGGGTTGCCCGGGTGGGTTAAGGGCGCAGCGTGCTCGCGTCGCCAAAGAAACGTCCCATCGCGCCATAAAGGCCGATTTTTTCCAGTTCAGCCAGTTCGCCCATGGTTTCAACGCGCTCGGCGATCAGCGGTAAATTGATCTGCCGTGTGGCCCAATATATAGCCTGGATGAATAGTTTCTTGTCTTCTTCTTTATTCAGATTGCGGATATAGCTGCCGTCCACTTTGATCCACGCCAGCCCCCATTGCGGCAGGTTGCCGATGAGATGGAAGCGGCCGCCAAAATGCTGGATCCCCAGATTACAGCCGGCGTCTTTCAGCCTGGACATAATCGCGCTGACGCGCTCCGGGTCGGGCAGTTCATTTTCGTCCAGCTCCAGCGTCAGGCGTGAAGCCAGCTGCGGCGCGCTTTTTAATGGGGCCAGTAGCGCATCAAGGCTGGCGTCGTCGGCGACGCTTTCTCCGCTGATGCTCAGGGCGACGTTTTCCTGCGATTTGGCCATTTCACGCAGCGTCTGTTTCAGCATCACCTGGTCCATGCGTTTGCCCAGCCCGAGACGGTGGATCCACGGCATAAAACGTCCCGCCGGAATGATTTCACCCTTTTCCGTTTTGATGCGCGCCAGAATTTTATGGTGCAACACCACCTGCTGAGAGTTGCACTGGTAAACCGGCTGGGAGTACAGCGCGAAAGATTCCGACTGCATCACCGCCGCCAGACGGTTGTACCAGGTGTGGTGATCGTCGCCGCTGACCACCGTCAGCGCCCGGGACTGGCTGGCGAAATAACTCATCTCGGTTTCCGCCATCGCCAGCAGGTTATCGGCGCGGATCAGCACGGCCTGCGGCGTGTCGCCAGAGTAAAAATCCGCCTGGGCAAAGTGCGCCACCGGGGCGACATCGCTCAGCCCGGTCTCATGCAGGGTCTTGAACTGCGAAGCCAGGGTGCCCATCAGCGTTTCCATCTCCTGCGGGAGGATCGTGGGGGCGACGAGGGCGAACTCCCCGCCACGCACCCGGGCCAGCAGCCCGTCGCCATGGAAAAATCGCTGCTGTACGTTAAGCAGAATTTTCGCCACGGCTTTGAGCAACTCATCGGTTTTGGCTCCGCCCATGCGCTGGTTAAGGCCCATCAGATCCTGCAAGCGGATCAGAATCAGGTGGCCCGAGGCGTTTTCTTCATCGCTGAGGCGCGACTGCAAATGAATATCAAAGGCGCGGCGGTTGCTCAGGCCGGTCAGGCTGTCGTGATAGGCCTCCTGGCGCAGGGCTTCGGTGCGCTGGGCCTGCTCGTTAAACAGCGCTTTTAGTTGAGTCACCATCATATTGATGGTTTCAATCACCCGGCGGAACTCCGGCGTTTTCGGCAGGGCAGGGAGATTAAGAAACTCACGGCGGCTGATGGCGGTGGCCTGTTCGACGATATAATTCAGCGGCCGTAACTGGCGGCGCAGCAGCAACATGGCACCCAGCAGGCCGAGCACACTACAGCTAAGCAGCCAGATCAGGCTGCCGATGGTGTTGTCCCACAACCGGCTCAGCGCGAACATCGGATGGCTGACCACTTCCACGCGCGCCACCTGCTCCCAGCCGCGGGAAACGATGGCGTCGCCCTGGCCCGGGTTAATACGCACCAGATCGGCGAACCAGCCCGGTACGTCGGCGTTTTGCGGTGCATCGTTGCGTTCCTGGATGACCTGACCGGTTTTAATATCGATAACCCGAATGCGGGAAAAATAGCCGCTGTCGAAAATCGAACTTACCATCAGTTCCACCATGGTCGGGTCATCGATATTGGCGGTTAACGAGACGCCCAGCGCGGTGGCGGCATCCTGAGCATGAGCGCTTAACTGGTTTCGGTATTGTTCACGCGAGCTTTCCAGCGAGACGAAGAAATTCCCGCAAAAAATCACCAGCGTGAACAGACAAATGCCGATCAGTAGCTGTTTGTATAAGGACATGGCTACTTCCTATTCATTAATCACAAATCCTTCTGCACGCATTCGGGTCAGAAGATCTTGCCAACGGGAAAGACGCTTGCTGTCACCCACGCGTTTATTGCTGCCCGCCTGCGGCAGCCACATTCCTTCACCGTTGAAGGAATAAACCGGCAGCAGATCGGGGCGCTGGGTGGCGGGTAATATCGCGTCTTTTAAATTATCAAGCACCAACGGAATGGCATTCGGGGTCGGATACCATGTCAGTACCATATGCGCCTGATTTAATTGCAACGCTTTAACGTAGGTGATCCGCAACTGGCTGGCCGGGACCCCCATTTCGCGCAGAGTGAAATATTTGGCGATGGCGTAATCTTCGCAATCGCCGGCTCCTTTACGCAAAAATTCGATGGGCGTCGCCCAGTAATCCTGCTGACGCCACACCACAATATCGTCCTTAAATTCCAGACGTTTATTAAAAAATTGATTTACCCGGCGGAGGGTTTCCCGCACGTCGCCATCCGGCGGGTTTTTCAACAGCGCCGCCCAGTCGTCGATGCGCCGTTGCGCCTGCGGCGTGGCGACGCCGTACAGCCGTTTGGTGCTGTTATCAATCGCGACGAAATCCCAGTCGGCTTCCAGCCCTGGCGACAGCATCAGCAGCAGGGCCAGCCAGCAGGGCAGGCCGTTTCGCCGCCAGCGGGCGCCGTGAAGCGCTGAGAAAATAGCGGTCATCACCGGATTAACCGTTACGTTGCGTCATGGGTTTATGCCGGTATTTGTAGTACGCGACATAACCGGAAAGGTAATGCTCCACGTCATCGATCCGCACCCGGTAGCTGTGATGGCGAATAAAAAAGCTGCCGACGATGCGCGCCGGGTTTTTAAAGAACATCGCCAGTTCCGGCCAGAAAAAGCCGTTCGCCAGGTATCGGGCGCGGGTTTCCAGCGCCAGATTGAATTTATCGAGATCAAATCCCTCCAGCAGGTGGCGATGCCCGGATTCAGCGAGCCGGGTAATCATATGCGACGCCGCCATCATCAGCTCCAGCAGCGTCGGGTAGGTCGTTACCCGGTTAAGCACAAAATCAAGATGGTCGCGCACGTTATCCAGCCCGAACTGGTAATAGCGCTCCAGCGGGCGGTAGCGGGTCAGTTCATTAATGCAGTAGCTCAGCCAGTGGTCATGCGCCTGCCAGTGCTTCTGTTCAATAAAATGATCCACCGCCTTTTCGACGATGTTTAACCACTGCGGATCCTGGGTCAGTTCGTACAGCCGCATCAGGGCGAACGCGGCTTCGCCGTCGTAATAGATAATCCGCTGTTCGGCTTTGAGGGATAAATCCGTCGCATGCAGGACATGAACAAATCCGCCGGTTTCCGGGCGCTGCATAAAGGCGATGCCCTGCGCCAGCCGGGCCATTTGCGCCAGATATCGCCGGTCGCCGGTGAGCTCGGTGTATTTCGCCATCGCCAGGATCGCCACCGCGTTACCGCCGAGTTTGATCTCATCGCCGGTATCCACCAGGAAATCAGCCTCGCCGCCGCCCGGCAGGGGACAGGTTTTTATCAGTTCGCCCGAGAGATCCGCAAGCGCCCGTTTAATGGCGTCGAAATGCGCGGCATCGCGGGTAATTTCCCAGCCTTCCAGCAGCGCGTAGGTCGAGCTGGCGTGGCGCAGGGTGTTATAAGTCGGAATCGCGCGATCGAAACAGGGAAACCAGCCGTAATGGTAGCGGCCCGATTTTTTTACCTGGCGCGCCAGATAATCGGTGGCGCTGTGGATCATCGGCTCCAGCGATTGCTGCCAGCGCAGTAACTGGCGATAGCCGGAATGGCGGCCCTGGGGCGTCAGCGTGTGGCAGTGATGGCCTTCGCAAAAGATCCCCTGGGTGGTAAAGCGCCACAATACCTGCTCATCATGTTGCGGCCAGTCGAGTTTTACGCCGTAGCGGTAGCGGGAATAGTGCGCCAGATTGGTGGCATTCGGCGTAGCGACGCCTTCGGTTCCCTGATACAGCAGCGCATTAGCGTTAATTTCCTGTTCGAGGATGGCGTGGGTAAAGTCGCTGTCAAAACTCAGGCCGAAGCGGAAATAGTTGCGCTTGGTTTTGCTGAGTTTTTCTTTTAATACA
Organism: Atlantibacter sp. RC6; assembly: GCF_014193285.1. Lineage (GTDB taxonomy): Bacteria > Pseudomonadota > Gammaproteobacteria > Enterobacterales > Enterobacteriaceae > Atlantibacter. Next base: position 140,490 of record NZ_JACHZE010000007.1, on the reverse strand, counting down.
TCCCAGCGCAGCGCTTCGGTTTTATTCACGGCATCAATGCGTAGCCAGAGGTACTGTCTGTCGTTTTTTTGACGCAGGCGCTGTAACGCCGCCGCGCCATCCAGCCAGGCTTCCGCAAACGTTGCGCCGCGCGCGCAATGAATGTCCGCGCGATCCTTCCCCGTGGAGGCGCTGAAAAACAGGACATAAGCGGGAAACGGCGCAGGCAGGGCGTTGGCGCACGGCTCAATAGCCACGCGCGCCTGTTCCAGTAAATCACTTAATGACACGGTTACTCCTTGTCGCGCCGAAAGTAAGGGGGGATGCGCCGCTGTATTACGGCTCTGTTTTCATTAATTATTGATGGAGGTTATAACACAACGCGGTTTCTTCAAATATGTCCGCTATAAACGAATCTGACTTAATGCGCTTTTTAATTCCTGGGCGACCCGGAAAATCTCGTCGTCATTGTCAAAAAAGCCCATGGTGACGCCGATGGCGACCAGCGTCCCGTGGCTATCGCGGATCGGGCAGGCGATGGACTGCGCGCCGGGAATGCCGTGGGTAGGTTTATAGCGCACCGCGTAGCCTTGCTGGCGTACCCGGTCAATCTGGACGCGCTCCTGTTCGCTGGGCGAGGGATAAACGCCGTAGCTCATAAAAATCAGCCCCGCGGCGCTGGCGTCCAGCGGCACCGGCGTGTTGTCGAGAAAATCGATATCGACGTTTTTAAAACTGCGGTGATAGTGGCGCAGCACCAGGCCTTCTGACGTGGGGATGGCGACGCCGGTGGAGTAATTCATCCGATCGCGGAAATCGCACAGCACCCGGTTCACCAGGGTGATGGCATCCTGATTACCGGGCACCGCATCAGCCAGTTTAATTAATGTTTCGCCCAGGCAGTATTGGCCGTTTTCATCCTGATTTAACATGCCGGTACGCGTCAGTGAAACCAGATATTTATGCAGGCGGCTCTTTGATAAACCGCAGCCGCTGGCGATGGCGCTGGCCCGGGCGCACCCGCGCTGGCTGGCAAGGTATTGAAGAATGGCGACAGCGATATCAACGGAATTCACACCCTGTACATTATCTGTCATATAACGGCCTCTTAATTTTCGCACGTCAGTTTACCATCTTTCTTTTACGGTCAGGCGATTACGATGAAACAGAATGTATGCATACCCTAAAATGAGTATTCGTTGATTATCCTCAAGTACACCATTGGTGTACGGTGGTTAACTTATGGTGAACCACTGGAGGAGTCATCATGGAAGCATTGAGCCAATACCGTTTAAAACGAAGAACCCTTTTAAAAGGGCTGGGTGTGGTTGGGCTTGCCTCGCTCAGCCCCTGTTTCTTTACCTCAGGCAGCGCGCAGGCAGAACCGCTGCGCCGCGTCCCCCTGAAACTGTCTGATTACAAAACCTACCGTTCCACCTGCGCGATGGAGTGTTTGCACTGCAACCTGACGGCTTATGTGTACCAGGACCGTCTGGTAAAGATCGAGGCAAGCAAAGACTTCAACGTGAAATGCTGCCTGCGCGGTATCAGCCGTACCAAATGGGTCTATCACCCGCAGCGCCTGACTCAGCCGCTGTTGCGTACCGGTGAAAAAGGCGAAGGCAAATTCAAGCCGATTAGCTGGGATGAAGCCCTCGACCGCATCGAAAAAGAGATCCGCACCGTCATTGCCGAACAGGGCAACGAAGGGCTGCTGATCACCACCCATGCCGGGAATATGGACTCCATCAAGAACGACATGGGCAAGGCGTTTTTCGACTATCTCGGCGGCTCCACTAAGCAGATTGGCTCGCTGTGCTGCGCGGCGGTCACCGCGTCGATGACGCCGATGCTGGGGCTGCGCTACGCCGACACCCGCGACACCATCCCCGACAGCCGCTTTATCCTGTGCTGGGGCAACAACCCGGCGGTCACCATGCACGCCTACTGGAAAAACTACGCTCAGGCGCAGAAAAACGGCGCGCGGATCGTGGTGATCGACCCGCGCTTCAACGAAACCGCCGCCAAAGCGGACGAGTGGATCCCGATTGTGCCCGGTACCGATATCGCCCTGGCGCTGGGGATGATCAAAATCATCGTCGAGGAGCAGCGCTACGACGCGCCGTTCCTCCGGGCGCATACCGGCGCGGTGTACCTGGTGGATAAAGACCAGAAGCTGATGCGCCAGTCTGCGGAGGATGTCGACAGCTATCTGGTGTTCGATACCCAGAGCAAAACACTGGTGCGCCATGACGCCGAAGGCATTGTTCCGGCGCTGTTCAACGAGGAACTGCCGCCGGACAGCCCGTTCACCACGGTGATGAGCGAGATTTACCAACAGGCGAAGCCCTGGACGCTGGAGAAAGTGAGCGCGGAAACCGAGATCCCCGAGCACACCATTATTCGGTTAACCCGCGACTACGCCAGCACCACGCCGTCGATGATTGTCCAGAACATGTCCGGCGCTCAGCGTACCGAGTTTGGTACTTATGTCGCCGCCAGCCAGTTCTACCTGGCGCTGATCACCGGCAATATCGGCAAACGCGGGGCTGGGGTATGCGATGCCGGCGGTGCGCGCCAGATGGCGAAGTTCTCGCCGATTATTCCGCCGGCCCCGAACGCCAAAAAAATCCCGCCGATCCCGGTGTCGAAGATCGGCGAATGGATTGTTCAGGGCAAGCCCAACCCGATTAAGTTCTGGTGGAACATGACCATGGGGGCCATGACGCAGTTGCCCAACACCAATATGGTGCGCGAAGCGTTCAAGAAAGTGCCGTTTGTGGTGGTGGCCGATAACCTGATGACCTCCTCGGCGCTGTATGCCGATTTGGTGCTGCCGGTGACCACGATTTTCGAAGACGTTAGCCTGATGGCCGGGGTGCGCAGCCACTACGTCCAGTTGATGGAAAAAGCCGTCGAGCCGCCCGGAGAAGCCAAACCGGATTACTGGATTTTCGCCCGTCTGGCGGAGCGCTTCGGATTCGGCGAGGTGTTCAACCAGCCGATTGAGCATTACATCGACGCTTGCCTGAAAGGCTCCGGCATCACCCGCGAAATGCTGGCGAAAGGCCCGGTGCGCCCGGTCGAAGGGGACTGGATCCCGTTCAAGGACGGCGTGTTCCGCACCACCACCAAAAAAGCCCATCTGTTTATCGAAGAGTGGCAGCAGAAGAAATTCTCCCCGGTGGTGACCTGGATGCAGGTCAGCGAATCGGTTAAAGGTTCGCCGGAGCTGGCGCAGAAATACCCGCTGTTTGCGGTACAGCGCAAACTGGCGCGCAGCGTACACTCCAGCCACGGTATGAACCCCTGGATACTGGAAGTTCAGCGCGACAAGCCGAATGTGATGATCCATCCGGAAGACGCCCGTCGCCGGGGCATTCAGCACGGCGAATGGGTAACGGTGTTTAACCACCGCGGCGAACATCGCGCCATTGCCGACGTGACCACCCATATCAAAAAAGGCGTGGTATCGCTGGAAAACGGCTGGTGGGAACAGCAGGGCGGCAGCAGCAGTCATGTGACCAACGATCAGGTGGATTTACTCAGTAACGGGCACTGCTGTAACAGCACGCTGGTCGATGTGAAAAGGGAGGCGTAATCATGGCGAAGCAATACGGATTTCTTATCGACATTAAAAATTGCTACGGCTGCAAGACCTGTAGCATGGCGTGTAAGTCGGAACACGATAACCCGCCTGGCGTACTGTGGCGGCGAGTGCGCGAGTTCACCAGCGACAATCCCAATACCCAGGGATTTATCACCATGTCCTGTAACCACTGCGACGATCCGCAGTGCATGAAAGTGTGCCCGGCGGGCACCTACACCAAGCGCCCGGACGGTATTGTGGTGCAGGATCATGAGCGCTGCATCGGCTGCCGCATGTGCATTATGGCCTGCCCGTACAACGCGCCGGTGTTCGATCCGGCGGAGGGCAAAACCAGCAAATGCAACATGTGCGCCGAGTATATCGATCAGGGGATGAAGCCGCGCTGCGTCGAATCCTGCCCGGGCGGCGTGCTGCGCTTTGGCGAGATCGAGCAACTGCGCGCTGAGCATCAGACCGACTGGGCGCTGGTGGAGAAGCGCTATTACATGCCGGATCACACCATCAGCCACCCCAACGTGGTGATTATTCCGGCGGACGAGTAAGGAGGAGTTATGGAACATTTCGAACTGCCGCTGGTATTTTTCACGGTGCTGACCCAGTGGGGCATCGGCGCGCTGCTGGCCGTGGTGATTGGTCAACAGCGCGTCGTGCCGGTATTCGCGCCGCAGGTGGTAAAGCGAGTCGCCCTGTTTGTCTGGCTGGTGACGGTCATTGGTTCGCTGGCGTCTATCGCGCACCTCGGCGCGCCGATGGGGGCGCCGCGCGCGCTGTATGGCCTGGGGCACTCCTGGCTCAGCCGCGAAGTGGTGGCGTTTTTCCTGCTCAACGTGCTGACGACGCTGTGGCTGCTGATGGTGTGGATAAATTTCACCGCCAGCGTCGTCACGTTGGTGGGGATGATTACGGTGCTGGTCGGGTTCGCGGCGATTCTGGTGAGCTCGCAGGTGTATTACCAGATGGTACTGCATCCGCTGTGGCATAGCCCGGCGACCCAACTGGCGTTTATCGGCTGCGCGCTGCTGCTGGGGTTTGTGTCGATTGCGGTATTCACCAGTCTGTGGGGCAGCGAAGTGGCGCGTCGGTTGCGGATTGGCGTGATGGTCGGCGTGGCGGTGGTGGCCTGCGCGCTGGTCTGGCGCTATCGCGTCGCCGGGGCGGATGCGGCCAGCCTGCTGCTGTGGTGGCAGATGCTGGCGAGTCTTGCCATCGGTGTGGCGCTGTTCGCCACGCTGCGCCACGGTAAGCTTGCCGCGTGGGCTGGCGTACTGGCGATTGCGCTGGTGTTTACCGGTGAGATTGCCGGCAGGATGCTGTTTTACAGCAACGTGATGAGCGGTGCGCCCTGGTTTTAGGGCGCACGGCATTCAGTCGCGGTAGTTATAGATACCCGACGCCAGCACTAACTGAGCCGCCACCTCGGCGGCTTTTTCTTTGCCCATCAGCAGGTCGATGATCTTCAGTGCGAAATCCATTGAGGTGCCTGGTCCCTGGCTGGTCAGCAATTTGACGCGGTCATCGTAATAAGCGCGTTTCTCCATCCATTTCTCTTCCGGGATGGTCTGCTTGAGACCGGGAAAACCGGTCATATTGCCGAGCGGGAACAGATCGTGGGGTATCAATACCGTACCCGGTGAGGCGCACATCGCCGCCACCAGCCGTCCGGATAAATGGAACTGGCGTACGGTTTCCACCAGCAGCGGGCTGTCGCGAAAGCATTCTGCGCCTTTGAGTCCGCCGGGCAGTACAATCACGTCAAAATCACCGTCGGCCACTTCCACCAGCGGCGCATCCGCCAGCAGCTTCACGCCGCGCGAGCAGACAATCGTTAAATTGCCATCGCTGGCGACGCTGGCGGTGGTAACGGATATACCGCCGCGCACCAGCAGATCGATGGTGGTGACCGCTTCGGTCTCTTCAGTGCCAGGGGCGAGGCAGATCAGTGCCGATGCGCTCATATTCACTCTCCTTTCGCTTAACGCGTTCATAAAGACGGCTGTTAACGGGAAGCGCCAGCCCATGGGCACGGGCGCGGCGCAGCAGGTAACCCGTAATGTAATCAATTTCAGTATGGCGCTGCATGCGAATGTCCTGCAGCATCGAGGAAATATTTTCAGCAGTGCTGTCGATGACCTGGTCGGCGAAATAGCGCAGGCTTTCCGGTGAGGTGTGATAGCCCTCGCGCACCATAACCTGCGCCACTTCCTGGCAGATTTCGTCGATATCATCCGGATGATGACGCAGCTCGCCGTTGGGGCAGTCGAGCAGGGCGGTGAGCGGGTTGATAACGCAGTTTACCGCCAGCTTCTTCCAGCATGAGGCGTTGATATCGTCATGCCACGCTACGTCCGGCAGAGCCTGGTGCAACTGTTCCGCCAGCTCGCTGTAATTCTTGCCCTGCGGATTGGCCGGGCCGATATGGGTAATGCCGTTGGCGACATGGGTGATCACGCTGCCGTCGCGCCGGGCGGCGTGGGTGGTGGCACCCATTAACAGCGGCTGTTCGACCCGGCTTAACTCTTCACGCGTCCCCATGCCGTTGTGAATTAACAGAATCGGGCTGGAGGCGGGAAGTATTTTCGCCAGCGGGGCTACCGCATCCGACACCTGCCACGCTTTGAGCGTCACTAACAGCAAATCGCTTTGCGCCAGAAAGTCGGGATCGTTGGCAATAATCGACTCGTTATAGATGGTTCCGTCGGTATCTTGCAGATCTATACTGCAAAAGGGTTGGGGAATGCGCAGCCATCCCTGAAGCTCATGACCCTGTCGTAACAGCGCGATCAGCCAGAGTTGCCCCAATGCACCACATCCCAGTACGGTAATTTTCATGATTTGCTCCTCACCGGCCAACAAGCCTGGTGTTTTGTCCTGGGGTTTGATACGAGTTGTTTTATGTAACGTTGCGGGTATTATGCAACGCACACAGAGAGAGGGAGAACAAAACATGCCATCTTTTGACATCGTATCTGAAGTCGATCTTCAGGAAGTTCGCAACGCCGTGGACAATGCGACCCGCGAAGTCGAGTCACGTTTCGATTTTCGCGGCGTGACGGCGGAATTCGAACTGAACGATAAAAACCAGACCATAAAGGTGCTGAGCGAGTCCGATTTCCAGGTCAATCAGCTGATCGATATTCTGCGCGCCAAGCTGCTGAAACGCGGCATTGAAGGCAGTTCTATCGAAGTGCCGGAAGAGTTCGTGCACAGCGGTAAAAACTGGAGCGTGGATGCCAAACTGAAGCAGGGCATCGAATCCACCGTTGCCAAGAAAATCGTTAAGCTGATTAAAGACAGCAAGCTGAAAGTACAGGCGCAGATCCAGGGTGAAGAGATTCGCGTCACCGGTAAGTCGCGCGATGACCTGCAGGCCGTGATGGCGCTGGTGCGCGGCGGCGATTTAGGCCAGCCGTTCCAGTTTAAAAACTTCCGAGATTGATAAAAGGCCGGGTAACCGGCCTTTTTTATGCCAGCCCTTTCACCACTTGTTCGATCTCAAAGCGGTTAGTCACTTTGCTGTCGATTTTGACGTAGGCGCTGTGCTCCTGCGCCACCACTACCGCTTCGCTGACCCCCGCTTTAGCTAACAGCCGCGCCTTGAGCGCGTCATCAGCCGGTACGTCTTCCGGCAGCTCAACGCGAATGCTGCTGACGTAGGGCGGTTCGTCCATGGTAAAGCCGATCATCAGCCACAGCGCGGCCAGCAGCGCGCCCGCTAAAAACACCGTTTGAGTATCGAAATACTGCGCCAGCCAGCCGCCGAGCGAGCCGCCAATCGCCACGCCTAAAAACTGGCTGGTGGAGTAAACGCCCATCGCCGTGCCTTTATAGCCCGCCGGAGACTCTTTACTGATAAGCGACGGCAGCAGCGCTTCCATTAAGTTAAACGCCACAAAGAACAGCTGGATGCCGAGGATTTGCTGCCACAGCAGCGGGCCCGCGCCCCACAGCACCACTTCGGCAATGGCGATCACCATAATGCAGAACACAAAGACCCGCTTCATGCGGCGCTTTACTTCGGCGTAAATAATAAACGGCACCACCGACACAAAGGCGATCAGCATGGTGACCAGATAAATTTTCCAGTGCTCCGCCGCCGGATAGCCTGCCGCTTCCAGCTGGTGGGGGAGGGCGACGAAGGTCGACATCAGCAGAATATGCAGGCACATAATGCCGATATTCAGCTTGAGCAATTTTTTGTTGGCCAGCACCTTGCTGAAGCAGCCTTTCACCATGCCCGATTCGCGATTAAGCACGTGGTTTTCGCTGTTGGGGACGACCCACAGCGTCAGCAAAATACCCAGCGCCGCCAGAATGGCGATCATCCAGAACAGCGCGTGCAGGCCCAGCGCATGGGTGACAATAGGGCCAATCACCATGGCGATAGCAAAGGTGACGCCGAAACTGACGCCGATAAACGCCATCGCTTTGGTGCGGTTTTGCTCGCGGGTTAAATCAGACAGCAGGGCCATTACCGCCGCGGCAATCGCGCCGGAACCCTGTAGCGCGCGGCCTAAAATCACGCCCCAGATCGAGTCGGTCATCGCCGCAATCACGCTACCCAGCACAAAAATCGCCAGCCCGCCGACGATCAGCGGCTTACGGCCAATGCGATCGGAGAGCAGGCCGAAAGGAATTTGAAACACCGCCTGCGCCAGGCCATAGATGCCAATCGCCAGCCCGATTAAAGCTTCGCTGGCACCCTGAAGCGCCATGCCATACGTGGTGAGCACCGGCAACACCATAAACATGCCCAACATTCGGAGCGAAAAAACGGTTCCCAGGCCCCACGTTGCGCGTCGCTCAAGCGGGGTCATTTTATTGTCGTTCATTACCACCTCAGATGAAAAACCGGCACTAATTATATAGGTGAGAGGGGGAGGGTAAATTACCGGTTGGTGAGCGAATATTACAGGGATTAAGCGAGGAAGGCGTTATGAAAAAAGGGTGCCGTAGCACCCTTTTTGGAAATTACCAGACGTAAGTCAAAAGATTATGCGAGTCCGGCACCATAAAGTCGATGGACATCATAAAGCTCAACGAGGTAATCGCGACGATGGAGAACACGAACAGCTTACGCGCCCACACTCTGTCGTCTTCCACTTTGTAGCCCTTCAGCGCCATGCCCAGCCACCAGACGCTCACTGCCGCAGCCACCACCAGATATTTATATCCGGCATAACCGCCCAGCGAGAGCATCAGCGTCGCCACGGCGAAAGCGATGATATACAGCGTAATATGGTTTTTCGCGACCGAAATCCCTTTTACCACCGGCAGAACCGGGATGTTCGCCGCCTGGTAATCTTTGAAACGGAAGATGGCAATCGCATAGGAGTGCGGCATCTGCCAGAGACTAAAGATAGCCAGCAGGATAGCTGCGCCGGTATCAAACTCGTTGGTGACCGCGCAGTAGCCAATCACCGGCGGCGCAGCGCCCGAAAGGCTGCCAATCAGCGTGCCGTAAACGGAGTTGCGCTTCATGTACAGGCTGTAAACGCCGACATAAACCACAAAGCCCATCACGGCCAGCCACATGGCGAGCGGATTCGCGCCAAACCACAGCAGCATGAAGCCAGCAATACCCAACAAGGTGGCGTAAACCAGCGTTACGTTCGGCGAAATCAGGCCTTTAACCAGCACCCGGTTTTTCGTCCTTTCCATCTTGCGGTCAATATCACGGTCAATGACGTTGTTGTAAACACAACCCGAAGCCACTACCAGCGATACGCCGACCAGCGTGTAAATGAACAGGGGATAATCAATACTGCCCTTCGAGGCCAGCAAAAATCCCCCAATGACAGAAATTAAATTGCCGAAAATAATTCCTGGTTTCGTGACTTGCAGGTATTGCTTAATCATACGTGCCGCTCTTAGTGAACCATCATGTTCTCGTTAAGGCTCCACATGATCCAGATAGAACCTACCACTACGATTGCGATAATCAGCAACGTAAAGACAAAGGCCACCAGGTTCCAGCGCTCCTCGGAGGAGGCGTTCATGTGCAGGAAGCACACCAGGTGAACCAGAATCTGTACCACGGCTGTTGCCACAACCACACCGAGAAGCGTGCCCTGTGAGGCGGTGCCGCTCATCACCATCCAGAACGGGATCACGGTCAGAATAACTGACAGGATGAACCCGATAAGGTAGGTTTTGACGCCGCCGTGATGAGCGCCAGCGTGATCGGTAGAATGACTCATTACATCGCCCCCATCAGATAGACTACAGAGAATACGCAAATCCAGACCACGTCCAGGAAGTGCCAGAACATGCTCAGGCACATCAGGCGGGCGCGGTTGTTATGGGTCAGGCCGCGACGGGAGACGTGAATCATCATCACTGCCATCCAGATCAGACCGGAGGTCACGTGCAGACCGTGGGTACCCACCAGCGCGAAGAAGCCGGACAGGAAGCCGCTGCGATCCGGCCCGAAGCCTTCCGCGATCAGGTGATGGAATTCATAGATTTCCATCCCAACGAAGCCCGCGCCGAACAGGAAGGTCAGGGCAAGCCAGGACATCACCTGGCCCTGGTTGTTTTTGTTCATGGCGATCATCGCCATGCCATACGTGATGGAGGAGAACAGCAGCAGGAAAGTTTCAACCAGCACAAACGGCAGTTCGAAAATGTCCTTACCGGTCGGTCCCCCGGCAGTGCCGTTCACCAGAACGGCATAGGTAGCGAACAGACATGCAAAGAGAATGCAGTCGCTCATCAGGTAGATCCAGAAGCCAAATACCTTATTGGCTCCTGCATCGTGGTGGTGCCCATGTTCATGGTTGCCATGGGCCAGCGCGTCATTAATCGTCTCAGTTGACATTTTTCAGCCCTGCTTTGGTAATTTCGTCGAAATGCTGGTTTTCCAGTTTTTCGATGGTGGCAACGGGTACGTAGTAATCCACGTCTTCATCAAAGCTCTTCGCAATCCAGGTGATCACGATACCGGCGAAGCCGATAATCGCCAGCCACCAGATATGCCAGATCATGGCAAAACCGAAGATGGTGCTGAACAGGCCGATGTAGATACCCGCAGCGCTGTTTTTCGGCATATGAATTTCTTCATAGTGCGCAGGCTGTTTGTAGGCTTCACCTTTCTCTTTCATTTCCCAGAACGCGTCGCGCTCGTGAACTTCCGGCAGTACCGCAAAGTTATAGAACGGCGGCGGAGAAGCAATTGCCCACTCCAGGGTACGCGCGCCCCACGGGTCACCGGTCAGATCGCGGTTTTTGTTGCGGTCGCGGACGCTGACGAAAATCTGCATCACGATGCACAGAATACCGCAGGCAATCAGCAACGCGCCGATTTCAGCAACCACCATCAGCGGCATAAACAGCGGGTCGATGTCCTGGCTTACGCGACGGGTCATACCCATGAAGCCCATGGCGTATAGCGGCATAAAGGTCACGAAGAAGCCGATGATCCAGAACCAGAATGCGCGTTTGCCCCAGGTTTCGTTCATGGTGTAACCGAAGGCTTTCGGCCACCAGTAGGTCATACCGGCAAAGCAACCGAAAACCACACCGCCGATGATGACGTTATGGAAGTGCGCAATCAGGAACAGGCTGTTGTGCAGAACGAAGTCCGCGCCCGGTACTGCCAGCAGTACTCCGGTCATCCCACCGATGGAGAAGGTGATGATGAAGCCGATAGTCCACAGCATGGCGGAGTGGAACTGGATACGACCCTGGTACATGGTGAACAGCCAGTTGAAGATCTTCACCCCGGTCGGGATGGCGATAATCATCGTGGTGATACCAAAGAAGGCGTTAACGTTCGCGCCGCTACCCATGGTGAAGAAGTGGTGCAGCCAAACGATGAACGACAGAACCGTAATCGCGATAGTCGCCCATACCAGCGAGGTATAACCAAACAGACGTTTTCTGGAGAAGGTCGAGGTGACTTCAGAGAACACGCCGAACACTGGCAGCACAAGGATGTACACTTCCGGATGGCCCCAGGCCCAGATCAGGTTCACGTACATCATCATGTTGCCGCCCATATCATTGGTAAAGAAATGGGTGCCCAGATAGCGGTCCAGGGTCAGCAACGCAATGGTGACGGTTAAAATCGGGAACGAGACAATAATCAGTACGTTAGTACACAGTGCCGCCCAGGTGAAGACCGGCATTTTGAACATGGTCATGCCCGGGGTACGCATCTTCAGAATCGTCACGAAGAAGTTAATACCCGTTAGCGTCGTACCGATACCGGATAGCTGGAGACTCCAGATCCAGTAATCGACCCCCACGCCGGGACTGTACTCTATGCCCGATAGCGGCGGATACGCCACCCAGCCGGTCTGGGCGAATTCGCCGACCCCCAGGGAAACGTTCACCAGGATTACCCCAACCACCGTGAACCAGAAGCTCAGGTTGTTCAGGAACGGGTAGGCCACGTCGCGCGCGCCGATCTGCAAAGGAACGACTATGTTCATCAGACCGATAACGAACGGCATCGCCACGAAGAAGATCATGATTACGCCGTGGGCGGTAAAGATCTGATCGTAGTGGTGCGGCGGCAGGAAGCCCGGTTCGCCCGCGGACACCAGCAGTTGCTGGGTACGCATCATAATGGCGTCGGCGAAACCACGGACCAGCATCACAATCGCCACCAGGATATACATGATACCCAGACGTTTGTGGTCTACTGACGTAAGCCACTCATTCCATAAATATGACCACTTACCGAAGTAAGTGATAGCTGCCAGTAACGCCGCGCCTCCGACGATAATTGCAGCCACCGTAACCATGATAATCGGCTCATGGTACGGAATTGCATCCAGTGTAAGTTTTCCGAACATCGTATTATTCCTCGGCCCCTTAGTGAGAGGTTTCCCCGTGATTCATGTCCATGCCTTCGTGGGCGTTGTGCTCCCCTTCCGACTGAGTCACGTCCAGGCTTTTCCCGTGTCCCATGAATTTGTTGATCACATCGACAAACAGATTCGGTTTAACACTGGAGAAGTATTCAACTTTGTTAAATTCGCTTGGGGCTGCCAGCTTCTCGTAGGTCGCCATATCGTTCATGACGGTTGGAGATTGTTTGGCTTTAGCCACCCACTGGTTGAAGGTTTCCATATCCGGCGTCGCGATAGCGTTGAACTTCATACCGGAGAAACCCGCACCACTGTAGTTAGCGGAAATGCCGTTATAGGTGCCAGGCTCGTTGGCGATCAGATGCAGTTTGGTCTGCATGCCCGCCATCGCATAAATCTGGCTGCCCAGGCGCGGAATAAAGAAGGAGTTCATCACCGAGTTAGAGGTGATTTTGAATTCCACCGGGGTGTTGGCCGGGAAAGCGATTTCATTCACCGTCGCGATGCCTTGCTCCGGATAGATGAAGAACCATTTCCAGTCCATCGCGATCACTTCAATGGTTACCGGCTTCGCGTCGTGCACCAGCGGTTTGCTGGGCTCAAGCGAGTGCGTGGTTTTCCAGGTCAGTACGGCGAGGAAGATAATGATAAGGATAGGAATGGTCCAGACAACCGCTTCCACCTTGTTAGAGTGGGACCAGTTGGGGCTGTATTTAGCATCCTTGTTGGTCGCCCGATATTTCCAGGCAAAGCCGATCGCCATCACAATGGCAGGGATAACGACGATCAACATCAGCCCGAGGGCGGTCAGTATCAACGAACGTTGCTCGAGTCCAATCTGTCCTTTTGGGTTGAGAAGCGCAGAATCACAGCCACTGAGTAATACAGTACCCGCGATTAATGACAACAATCCCAAACTTTTATTGTATTTCCTGAGTCTCATTTAACGACCTCAATTCAGGGGGGATTCTGGTGGCGGTTAAAGTGTGCCGGCATTTTACGGGAAGGTTACAACACTGTAAACATTAATGGCATTGTGTCAGCGCAGTGTTACCGGGTTCTGCCATACCTATCACAGATGTTGCAACTTATTTCAAATATACAGGAAAAATGCGGGTTGTAGGCCGTTATAACAAATCAGGATTGTTAAATTTTTTATGCCGGATAATTGGTATAACCAATTCAAATGATATACAAAAACTTAACAAAAATATATCAAATATGGGACAATTAATTTACGCAAAATTAATCTTGCCATGGCTGAATCGATAAAGGGAAATTATTGCGCTTTTTTAGCTTTATAAATTCCAGAAATTTAAGGGCACAAAAAAACAATTTTTTGCCGCGACTTTGCCGCCGGTGAACGTTATTTTCATTACCCTGCGTGATTACCACGGAAAATAACCAAAAATAACGTTCATTATTTAAGCAAAATTAGCGCTTTGCTGTTTTTTTCAGCGCCAGAAAATCCAACACCGCGCCGGCCAGAATCCCGCCCAGCGCCAGCGCAACCCCCAGTTCAAACAGCGCCGTTTCGATGGGTAACCGGGTGAGCTGCAACGCATTGGCGATCAGCACGCCCAGCCACGCCAGCAAGATAACCCCGCTGACCATCAGCACCTTTAGCGCCACCCGGTACGCGCCCGCATATACCGTGCGCGGCATAAAGGTTTCGGTCTGTTGGGTAAACTCCAGCGTCCTGCGGCAAACCAGCAGCAGCAGGATGCCCGGCACCGCGGCGATCACCGAGAACAGGTAAAACGTCGGCCAGCCGTGGGCTTCTACAAACCAGCCTGCCACCGGCCCGACATAAACGCGCCCTACCGCCGACAGCGCAGAGAGCAGGGCGAACTGAGTCGCCGAGAACGATTTATTACACAGCGTCATCAGCAGGGCGACAAACGCCGCCGTTCCCATGCCGCCGCACAGGTTCTCGAAAAACACCGCGCTGGCCATGGTCACCATATGCTTGTCGGTAATCGACAACAGCCAGTAACCGGCGTTAGAGGCCCCCTGTAAAATGCCGAAGATCAGCAGCGCGCGGAACAGCGTCAGGCGCTGCATCAGCACCCCGCCGTACAGCGCGCCGATAATGGTGGCGAGCAGGCCAAGTGATTTATTCACTACGCCGACTTCGCCGGCATCAAACCCCACGCCGCGTATTAAAAACGTGGTGGTCAGGCTCATGGCGAAGGCGTCGCCCAGCTTGTACAGCACGATCAGCAGTAAAATCAGCCACGCGTTGTTGCGGCCAAAAAAGTCATGCAGCGGTTCCACCACCGCTTGCTGGAGCGTTTTGGGCACTGGGATCGCGTCGCTGGGTTCAGGGGCCAGCAGCGTCGCAATAATGCACGGGATCAGTAGCGCGGCCATCAACCAATAGGTGGCCTGCCAGCCGAGCCAGCGATCCGCCAGCCACAGGGCCAGCCCGCCGGAAACCAGCATCGCCAGACGATAGCCGAGCACGCTGATCGCCGCGCCCGCGCCGCGTTCTTCCGCCGACAGTACGTCCGTTTTCCAGGCGTCGAAAACAATATCCTGAGACGCGGAGCAGAAGGCGATAATCACCGCCAGCGCCGCCATCCAGCGCAACTGTGTGGAAGGCTCAAGAAAGCCCATCGCCGCAATCGCGATCAGCAACAGGATTTGGGTAATAACCAGCCAGCCGCGGCGGCGTCCAAGCAGCGGCGGGGTATAGCGGTCCATCGCTGGCGACCACAGAAACTTAAACACATAGGCCTGGCCGACCAGCGAGAAAAAACCGATGGTTTTGAGATCGATATTTTCGACCGTCATCCACGCCTGAAGCGTACCGGACGTCAGGGCGAGGGGCAGGCCGGAAGCAAAGCCCAGCATCAGCAAAACGGCTGATTTAGGCTGCTGGAATATACGCAGATAGTGATTGGGCATCGGGAAAATACAAGGCCCGGCAAGCCGGGCCTCTCAGTCAATTAGCGGGCGTTTTGCTTGATGAACTCATGAACGCTGGTGTCCTGCGCCATATCGGCGATGGTATCGGTCAGGACGGAGTTAACGGCGTTAGCGATGTTTTTATTCGTCGCCTGGAACGCGCCTTCAACGTTGTAGCTCGCACGATAGTTTTTGGTCATCTTGTTGCCGTTGGTGGCAACCGCGACGATAGAAATATCGGCTTTGGTGGCGATGTTGTAACGCACGTTGCCCTGAGACACGTCGGCGTACAGCTGGTTAACAATGATCTGCAACTGAACCGCGCCGCTCGGGCCAATCATGTAACCGCGTGCGGTCATCTGTTTCTCTAACACTTCCTGCAACAGGAAACGCAGATCGCGGGAGGCCGTCAGGGTAACGATTTGATTATCGCGGGTCACTTTAGACAGCGCCTGGTCCGGACGCTGGTCAGCGCCGTTAATGCTGATCGTCACGCCCATCAGGCTCGGATCCTGCTGGGGCAGGGCGATATTCGGGGAGACGTCAATGGTGGTCGGCGGTGTCGCGCATCCAGCTAACATAAACAGCGCCATCAGCGGCAAAAATAATTTTTTTAACATTTCAGGGTCTCAACGTACATGTAGGCAAATTGAAGAAAATTCCCGCCATCATAGCATCGCCATCAGCGAGGGGAAGTGGCAACACAGGTAAATTCATCGCGTTGTGTTTTTTATGACCTTTCGCCAGGTTTTCTTTGCATTACAACCTTTGTATGGGCCTTGTGACAGTCTGATTCACCCGTTACGATGAGAAAATGGGATAAAAGCTAAATATTTGTTGATAATCTGTTATGGAGCCAGTAAAGGCGACTAACATTTAAAGTGATGGATAGCATCGCAGCGTTGTCGGAGGAGTGAAATCATGATGATACGTGAGCAAATAGAAACAAAACTCAGGGCAGCGTTTGATCCCGTATTCCTCGAAGTTGTGGATGAAAGCTATCGCCATAATGTTCCGGCCGGCTCGGAAAGTCATTTCAAAGTCGTTCTGGTAAGCGATCGTTTTGTAGGGGAACGTTTTCTGAATCGCCACCGCCTGATCTACGGCACGTTGACGGAGGAATTGTCGACCACAGTGCATGCTTTAGCTCTGCATACTTACAGTACCAAAGAGTGGGAAAGCCTGCAGGACACTATTTTTGCGTCACCGCCATGTCGAGGTGCAGGAACGATAGCCTGAACATTGAATTTGCAACAGCAGGACTTTTTCCAGTATGTTGCGCCAGACAGAGTTTCTAAGAAACGGCCTGCGGGCCGTTTTGTTTTGTCTGAAAACCAGGCGAAACGGCAGATTTCAGGCGAAGCTCCGCCGGGAATTGTGAAAAAAGCCACAGAGTCGCGTGGTTGCTTTTCTCGACTCACCATAGTGATGCCGCTATAATGCTGCGTCTTATTTTTCGGAATGTCTTCGGGATGATTCTGACGACAGGGAATGTGATTCTGATTCAGAAAGCATCCTGGTTCTGCGAAGCGAATAATCAACGGCTTCCAGAGTTGACCGAGCACTGTGATTTTTTGAGGTAACAAGATGCAAGTTTCAGTTGAAACCACTCAGGGCCTTGGGCGCCGTGTAACGATTACAATCGCTGCTGACAGCATCGAAAACGCTGTGAAAAGCGAGCTGGTCAACGTGGCGAAGAAAGTGCGCATTGACGGCTTTCGTAAGGGCAAAGTACCGATGAACGTCGTTGCTCAGCGTTATGGCGCTTCCGTGCGCCAGGATGTGCTGGGCGATCTGATGAGCCGTCATTTCGTTGACGCTATCATTAAAGAAAAAATCAATCCGGCTGGCGCACCGAACTATGTTCCGGGCGAATACAAACTGGGCGAAGACTTCACCTACGCGGTTGAATTCGAAGTTTACCCGGAAGTCGAACTGAAAGATCTGGAATCCATCGAAGTCGTTAAGCCGGTTGTTGAAGTGACCGACGAAGACGTTGACGGCATGCTGGACACCCTGCGCAAGCAGCAGGCGACCTGGACCGAAACCACTGAAGCCGCTGGCGACGAAGATCGCGTGACCATTGACTTCACCGGTTCTGTTGACGGCGAAGAGTTCGAAGGCGGCAAAGCGTCTGACTTCGTACTGGCAATGGGCCAGGGCCGTATGATCCCAGGCTTCGAAGAAGGCATTAAAGGCCACAAAGCCGGCGACGAGTTCACCATCGACGTGACCTTCCCGGAAGAGTACCACGCTGAAAACCTGAAAGGGAAAGCAGCGAAGTTCGTGATCAACCTGAAAAAAGTTGAGCAGCGCGAACTGCCGGAACTGACCGAAGAGTTCATCAAACGCTTTGGCGTTGAAGACGGTTCTGTTGCCGGTCTGCGTACCGAAGTCCGTAAAAACATGGATCGCGAGCTGAAAGGCGCGGTGCGTAACCGCATCAAGTCTCAGGCTATCGAAGGTCTGGTGAAAGCGAATGACATCGACGTTCCTGCTGCGCTGATCGACGGCGAAATCGACGTACTGCGCCGTCAGGCTGCACAGCGTTTCGGCGGCAACGAGAAACAAGCGCTGGAACTGCCGCGTGAACTGTTCGAAGAGCAGGCAAAACGCCGCGTTGTGGTTGGCCTGCTGCTGGGCGAAGTGATTCGCACCAACGAGCTGAAAGCCGACGAAGACCGCGTTAAAGCGCTGATCGAAGAGATGGCTTCTGCATACGAAGATCCGAGCGAAGTTATCGAGTTCTACAGCAAAAACAAAGAGCTGATGGACAACATGCGCAACGTCGCTCTGGAAGAGCAGGCGGTTGAAGCGGTGCTGGCGAAAGCGAAAGTGACCGAGCAAGCGACCACCTTCAACGAGCTGATGAATCAGCAGGCGTAAGTCACGCCTCACGTTGTATCAGGCCCGTCCTACCACGACGGGCTTTTTTTTCGTCCGCAGTTAGCGCAAGGACGGATAAACCGCAGTTTCAATATTCGCGTAACATGAAAAGGTTGTTATGCTTGAAACTGAGGGCGATAAACCCCATAAACAAAGATATATCCGCATCAACAAACAGAAAATTTGATCTATTGTGGATAGGGACTCTGGCTGATAATCCGTCCTGAAGGGTGACAAGACCCGGTAGCGTGGTCATTCGTCACGGTCTCAAGTAAAATCAGTGCGACAGGTTACTTAATTTTTTCCAGGAGACGGAAATGTCATACAGCGGCGAACGAGAAGTCATGGCACCCCATATGGCCCTGGTGCCAATGGTTGTGGAGCAAACCTCACGTGGTGAGCGTTCTTACGATATTTTTTCCCGCCTGCTCAAGGAACGCGTTATCTTTTTGACCGGTCAGGTTGAAGATCACATGGCTAACCTGATTGTGGCGCAGATGCTGTTTCTGGAAGCAGAAAACCCGGAAAAAGATATTTACCTGTACATTAACTCGCCGGGCGGCGTCATTACTGCGGGCATGTCGATTTACGACACCATGCAGTTTATCAAACCGGATGTCAGCACCATTTGTATGGGCCAGGCGGCCTCAATGGGCGCGTTCCTGTTAACCGCCGGGGCGAAAGGCAAGCGTTTCTGCCTGCCGAACTCACGCGTGATGATCCACCAGCCGCTGGGCGGCTATCAGGGTCAGGCGACGGATATTGAAATCCATGCGCGTGAAATTTTGAAAGTGAAAGCGCGTATGAATGAACTTATGGCGCAGCACACGGGTCAACCGCTGGAGCAGATCGAAAGAGATACCGAGCGCGACCGTTTCCTCTCAGCGGATCAGGCTGTAGAGTATGGATTGGTTGACTCCATTTTAACTCACCGTCAGTGATACCTGCGGCAATGGGCCGCTATACTATAGGGTGTCAGTAGGCGGCTCATTGTGCGCAAACTTCGGTTTGCGCCTGAGAATGGCATTGCGTCGTCGTGTGCGGCACAAAGAACAGAAAAGAGGTTTTGACTCATGACAGATAAGCGCAAAGACGGCTCAGGCAAACTGCTGTACTGCTCTTTTTGCGGCAAGAGCCAGCACGAAGTGCGTAAACTGATTGCTGGCCCGTCAGTGTATATCTGCGACGAGTGTGTCGATTTATGCAACGACATTATTCGCGAAGAGATTAAAGAAGTGGCGCCGCACCGCGAACGTAGCGCGCTGCCGACGCCACATGAAATCCGCAA
Source organism: Atlantibacter sp. RC6 (assembly GCF_014193285.1). Taxonomy (GTDB): domain Bacteria; phylum Pseudomonadota; class Gammaproteobacteria; order Enterobacterales; family Enterobacteriaceae; genus Atlantibacter. Next base: position 121,004 of record NZ_JACHZE010000007.1, on the reverse strand, counting down.
CCATCTGGACGATTACGTTATCGGCCAGGAACAGGCGAAAAAAGTTCTGGCGGTGGCGGTATACAACCACTACAAACGTCTGCGTAACGGCGACAATTCCAACGGCGTAGAACTGGGTAAAAGTAACATTCTGCTGATCGGCCCGACCGGTAGCGGTAAAACCCTGCTGGCCGAAACGCTGGCGCGCCTGCTGGACGTTCCGTTTACCATGGCGGATGCCACCACCCTGACCGAAGCCGGTTATGTGGGCGAAGACGTTGAAAACATCATCCAGAAACTGCTGCAAAAATGCGATTATGACGTGCAGAAAGCCCAGCGCGGCATTGTGTACATCGATGAAATCGATAAGATTTCCCGCAAGTCTGATAACCCGTCCATCACCCGTGATGTATCCGGTGAAGGCGTGCAGCAGGCATTGCTGAAACTGATTGAAGGCACCGTGGCTGCCGTTCCGCCGCAGGGCGGCCGTAAGCACCCGCAGCAGGAATTTTTGCAGGTGGATACCTCGAAAATTCTGTTTATCTGCGGCGGGGCATTTGCCGGTCTGGATAAAGTGATCGCTAACCGCGTTGAGACTGGCTCCGGCATCGGTTTTGGCGCGACGGTGAAAGGTAAATCCCAGAAAGCGACGGAAGGCGAACTGCTGACTCAGGTTGAACCGGAAGATTTGATCAAATTCGGTCTGATCCCTGAATTCATTGGCCGTCTGCCAGTGGTTGCTACGCTGAGCGAACTGAGCGAAGAAGCGCTGATCCAGATCCTCAAAGAGCCGAAGAACGCCCTGACCAAGCAGTACCAGGCGCTGTTTAATCTGGAAGGCGTCGAGCTGGAATTCCGTGACGAAGCGCTGGAAGCTATCGCGAAGAAAGCCATGTCCCGTAAAACCGGCGCGCGTGGCCTGCGTTCCATCGTGGAAGGCGCGCTGCTCGACACCATGTACGATCTGCCGTCCATGGAAGACGTCGAGAAAGTGGTTATTGACGAGTCCGTGATTGGCGGGCAGTCAGAACCGCTGTTAATTTACGGCAAGCCAGAAGCACAGCAGGCATCAGGCGAATAATTCGCCTGTCCTGACAATCAGTTATAAAATTTAAGGGGGATTTTGTCCCCCTTTTATTTTTCCTGCAATCCTGACATTGAATGTCCGGGAAACATCCCCATATACTGTTCTACTTGTTGGTGATGCCGTGAATTTCACGTGCGCCCCATCGCCTGGCGGAAACTAAACTAAGAGAGAGCTCTATGAATCCTGAGCGTTCTGAACGCATTGAAATCCCCGTGTTGCCGTTGCGCGACGTGGTGGTTTATCCGCACATGGTTATCCCTTTGTTCGTGGGACGGGAGAAATCTATCCGCTGCCTGGAAGCCGCAATGGATCATGACAAAAAGGTCATGCTGGTTGCCCAGAAAGAAGCGTCGACGGATGAGCCGGGTGTGAATGATTTGTTTACCGTGGGAACCGTAGCGTCAATTTTACAGATGCTGAAACTGCCGGACGGCACGGTAAAAGTACTGGTTGAAGGTTTACAGCGTGCGCGCATTACCGCGCTCTCTGACGATGGCGAACACTTCTCTGCACGGGCCGAATATCTGGAATCCCCGGCCATTGATGAGCGCGAGCAGGAAGTGCTGGTCCGCACCGCTATCAGCCAGTTTGAAGGCTACATCAAACTCAATAAAAAGATCCCGCCTGAAGTGCTGACGTCATTGAACAGCATTGACGATCCCGCACGTCTGGCCGACACCATCGGCGCGCATATGCCGTTGAAACTGGCCGATAAACAGTCGGTGCTGGAGATGTCAGACGTTAATGAGCGTCTGGAATATCTGATGGCGATGATGGAGTCAGAAATCGATCTGCTGCAGGTTGAGAAACGCATTCGCAACCGCGTGAAAAAGCAGATGGAGAAGAGCCAGCGCGAGTACTATCTGAATGAGCAAATGAAAGCCATCCAGAAAGAACTGGGCGAAATGGACGATGCGCCGGATGAAAACGAAGCCTTAAAACGCAAAATCGACGCGGCCAAAATGCCGAAAGAGGCCAAAGAAAAAGCCGACGCCGAGTTGATGAAGCTGAAAATGATGTCGCCGATGTCTGCGGAAGCGACCGTGGTACGCAGCTATATCGACTGGATGGTGCAGGTTCCGTGGAACGCGCGCAGCAAAGTGAAAAAAGACCTGCGCCAGGCCCAGGAAATCCTCGATACCGATCACTACGGCTTAGGCCGTGTGAAAGACCGCATCCTTGAATACCTTGCGGTGCAGAGTCGCGTTAATAAAATCAAAGGCCCGATCCTGTGCCTGGTCGGGCCGCCGGGGGTAGGTAAAACCTCGCTGGGTCAGTCCATTGCCCGGGCGACCGGACGTAAATACGTGCGTATGGCCCTGGGTGGGGTACGCGATGAAGCGGAAATCCGCGGTCACCGCCGTACCTACATTGGCTCCATGCCGGGCAAACTGATCCAGAAAATGGCGAAAGTGGGGGTAAGAAACCCGCTGTTCCTGCTGGATGAGATCGACAAAATGTCGTCGGATATGCGTGGCGATCCGGCGTCGGCACTGCTTGAGGTATTGGATCCGGAACAGAACGTGGCGTTTAACGACCACTATCTGGAAGTGGATTACGATCTCAGCGACGTAATGTTTGTGGCGACCTCTAACTCCATGAACATTCCGGCCCCGCTGCTGGACCGTATGGAAGTGATTCGCCTGTCGGGTTATACCGAAGATGAAAAACTGAACATTGCCAAACGCCACCTGCTGCCGAAGCAGATTGAACGTAACGCCCTGAAAAAAGGCGAAATCACGGTGGATGACAGCGCGATTATCGGCATCATCCGTTACTACACCCGTGAAGCCGGGGTGCGTGGGCTGGAGCGTGAAATTTCGAAACTGTGCCGTAAAGCGGTTAAACAATTGCTGCTGGAGAAAGAGCTCAAGCACATCGAAATTAACGGCGATAATCTGAAAGATTACCTCGGCGTTCAGCGCTTCGACTACGGTCGTGCCGACAACGAAAACCGCGTTGGACAGGTGACTGGCTTGGCCTGGACCGAAGTGGGCGGCGATCTGCTGACCATCGAAACCGCCTGCGTACCGGGTAAAGGCAAACTGACCTATACCGGCTCGCTGGGCGAAGTAATGCAGGAATCCATTCAGGCTGCGCTGACCGTGGTGCGTGCGCGCGCGGAAAAATTGGGTATTAATTCTGATTTTTACGAAAAACGCGACATCCACGTTCACGTTCCGGAAGGGGCGACGCCGAAAGATGGCCCAAGCGCGGGTATCGCCATGTGTACCGCGCTGGTCTCCTGTCTGACAGGCAACCCGGTTCGCGCCGACGTCGCCATGACCGGCGAGATCACGCTGCGCGGGCAGGTCCTGCCGATCGGCGGCCTTAAGGAAAAACTGCTGGCAGCGCACCGCGGCGGGATTAAAACGGTGTTAATTCCTTACGAAAATAAACGCGACCTGGAAGAGATTCCGGATAACGTTATTGCCGATCTGGAGATCCATCCGGTGAAGCGTATCGAAGAGGTGTTAACCCTGGCGCTGCAGAACGAACCCTCGGGAATGCAGGTTGTCACGGCAAAATAGTGACCTAACGCATACTGCATAGATAAAATCAGAGCTGGTAAGCCATTTGGTGCTTGCCAGCTTTTTTTTGTATCGCTAATTTAGATGGCTGACTGTATATGTCATCAACTAATGCTGTTGTAAGGGCATGACAGGCCTGATATAACTGCTGCGCGGTCGCCCCATGAAGGATTCAGGGGCGATATAAATAATAATGAGAGGAAGAGAAGCGTGAATAAATCTCAACTGATAGACAAAATTGCCGCCGATGCTGATATTTCTAAAGCCGCGGCTGGACGTGCGTTAGATGCTCTGATTGGCTCTGTTACCGAATCTCTGAAATCCGGAGATGACGTGGCGTTAGTTGGCTTTGGTACTTTCTCTGTCCGCGAGCGCGCTGCCCGTACTGGCCGCAACCCGCAAACTGGCAAAGAGATCACCATTGCGGCAGCAAAAGTACCGGGTTTCCGTGCAGGTAAAGCACTGAAAGACGCGGTAAACTGATTTTTCCCTCTACGGTTTCGATGGTAAAGGGCAAAGGGCGCATCGCGAGATGTGCCTTTTTTATTATCTGGATGACTTTTTAGTCCTGTGGGCTGACAACCGCCCCGGTTTCTTGTCACAATACGCCTTTGCGCGAAGCGGCACCCCAGGGTGAACGCCAGCAGGATTTACTGTCATCTACAGCGGAGCGTTGTTACACCATGATGGACAACTTACGTACGGCCGCGAACAGCGTCGTACTCAAGATTATTTTCGGTATCATTATCGTGTCGTTCATTCTGACCGGCGTGAGTGGTTACCTGATTGGCGGTAACAATAATTACGCCGCGAAAGTGAACGGCCAGGAAATTGGTCGCGCCCAGTTTGAAAATGCGGTCGCCAGCGAGCGCAATCGTCAACAGCAACAGTTGGGCGATCAGTTTTCTGAACTGGCTGCTAATGAAAACTACATGAAAGCCATGCGCCAGCAGGTGCTGTCGCGCATGATTGATGAAGTGTTGCTCGATCAATACGCCAAAAAACTCGGTCTTGGCATCAGCGACGATCAAATCAAACAGGCGATCTTTAAAGAACCCGCTTTCCAGAGCAATGGCAAATTTGATAACGCCCGTTATACCGCCGTCATCAACAACATTGGCATGACGCCGGACCAGTACGCTCAATCATTGCGTAACCAGCTGATGACCCAACAGCTGATCAACGCCGTTGTCGGTACTGATTTCATGCTGGCGAACGAAACCGATGAGCTGGCGGCGCTGGTCGCTCAGCAGCGCGTCGTGCGCGAAGCCACGATCGACGTCGCCGCGCTGGCCGCGAAACAAACCGTGACTGACGCGGAGGTCAATGGCTTCTACGAGCAGAATAAAAACCGTTTTATCGCGCCGGAACAGTTCCGTGTCAGCTACATCAAACTGGATGCCGCTGCCATGAACGAAAGCGTCAGCGATGAAGAGATCCAGGCCTGGTACGACCAGCATCAGGATCAGTATGGTCAGCCGCAGCGTAACCGCTACAGCGTCATCCAGACCAAAACGGAAGAAGAAGCGCAAGCGGTGCTGGATGCCCTGAAAGCCGGTTCTGACTTCGCGACCCTGGCGAAAGAGAAATCCTCCGACATTATCTCTGCCCGCAACGGCGGCGATATGGGTTGGCTGGAAGACGCCACCACCCCGGATGAGCTGAAAAACGCCGGCCTGAAAGAGAAAGGCCAGATTTCCGGCGTCATCAAATCCTCGGTTGGCTTCCTGGTGGCGCGTCTTGATGACGTTCAACCGGCGAAGGTTAAGCCGCTGTCTGAAGTGCGTGACGCCATTGCCGAGAAAGTGAAGCAGGAGAAAGGCGTGACCGCATTCTTCGCCCTGCAACAGAAAGTCAGCGATGCGGCGAGCAATGATAACGAATCGCTGGCGGGCGCAGAGCAGGTTGCCGGTGTGAAAGCGGTGGAAACCGGCTGGTTCAGCCGCGATTCCCTGCCGGAAGAGCTGAACTTCAAACCGGTGGCTGACGCTATCTTTAACGGCGGCCTGGTCGGCGAAAACGGCACGCCGGGCAGCAACTCCGACATCATTACCGTGGAAGGCGACCGCGCGTTTGTGCTGCGTGTCACCGAGCACAAAGCGGAAGCGGTAAAACCGCTGGCGGACGTGCGTGACCAGGTGGTTGCAGATATCAAAAACCAGAAAGCGGAACAGCAGGCGAAACTGGATGCCGATAAGCTGATCAACGAACTGAAAGCGGGTAAAGGCGACGATGCGCTGAAAGCCGCAGGTCTGAGCTTTGGCGCTGAGAAAACGCTGAGCCGTACCGGTCAGGATCCGATTTCCCAGGCTGCGTTTGCGCTGCCGCTACCGTCTAAAGATAAACCGTCTTACGGCGTGGCTAACGATATGCAGGGCAACGTTGTGCTGGTGGCGCTGGACGAAGTGCGGAGCGGTACGCTGCCGGAAGAGCAGAAAAAAGCGATGACCCAGGGCATTACTCAAAACAATGCGCAAATCGCCTTCGACGCACTGATGACCAATCTGCGTAAAGAAGCAAAAATCAAAATGGGCGACATCGTCGAACAGCAGCAATAATCGAGACTTCTCGCACATATTTGCAATTTCATGCAAACCTCAAAGGCCGCTTTCGCGGCCTTTTCCATTTCTGATATTCGCTGTTTGTGGTGTTTCTCCTGGGTCGATAAGGTGGCGTTGCTGTCAACAAACAAGGAGAAAACAGCATGAAACAAGGTGTTAAAGCATTCTGTCTGGCAATGGTTATCGCCTGCGGTCTTACCAGCTATCCCGCGCTGGCAGTACAGTCAACGGCGAAAGCGGAAGCGGTTACTGCGAAGGCGGAAAACGCAGCGGCTAAAGACAAAGCCGTAAAGGCGGATGAGGGCGAAGAACGAACCGTGAGCATTAACAATGCCAGCGCGGAAGAACTGGCCTCAGCGCTTAACGGCGTAGGGATGAAAAAAGCGCAGGCGATTGTGAATTACCGGGACGAGAACGGCCCCTTTAAAAGCGTTGAGGACCTTAAACAGGTGCCTGGCATGGGGAACTCGCTGGTGGAACGTAATCTGGCGCGCATAAAACTGTAACCGCCAGTGCCGGGACCTTGCAGAGTTGTCAATTTTTGCCAGGATAATGAGGTCATACCAGTGGTGTGACCTCTTACTCTCATAAAATAAACCGCTGTGTTTACGCCTCCGAAGCGAAACCCACGCGGCGATAACAAGGGCCCTTGCGCTATGCAGACACACATTAAAGTTCGCGGTTATCACCTGGATGTTTATCAACACGTCAACAATGCCCGCTATCTCGAATTTCTTGAAGAGGCGCGTTGGGATGGGCTGGAACAGGAGGAAGGCTTTCAGTGGATGACGGCTAACCGTATCGCTTTTGTGGTGGTGAATATCAACATCAACTATCGGCGACCGGCAGTGTTGGGCGATTTACTGAAGGTCACCAGCCAGGTGCAGCAGTTAAATGGCAAAAGCGGCATTCTGAGCCAGGTGATTACGCTTGAACCGGAAGGGCAGGTGGTGGCGGACGCGCAAATCACCTTTGTCTGCATCGACCTGAGCACCCAGAAGGCGTTGCCGCTGGAGGGGGAATTGCGCGAACGTCTGGAGGCCATGGTCGGCAAGGCATAATAAAAAGGGCGGGTACCCGCCCTGATTATCAGTTAAGACCGGTTTTACGTTTCATCTGGGCCATCACGCCCACTTTATCCGCAAGGTAGTGATTCAGGCCATTGGCGCGCAGATTGCAGGCCGCACACTCGCCGCATCCGTCGCCTTTAATACCGTTATAACAGGTCAGGGTTTCGTTGCGTACCAGATCCAGTTTGCCCCAGTGATCCGCCAGCGCCCAGGTCTCGGCTTTATTCAGCCACATCAGCGGCGTTTCAAAACGGATATTACTGGCCATACCTAAATTTACCGCCTGGTGAAGCGCTTTGACGAATTCATCACGGCAATCCGGGTAGCCCGAAAAATCCGTTTCGCATACGCCGGTAATGATCGCTTCGGCCTGTACCTGATACGCATAAATCGCCGTCAGGGTCAGAAACAGAATATTGCGGCCAGGCACAAAGGTGTTGGGAATGCCGCTGGCGTCGGGATCGTAATCCGGCACCGGGATGCTGTCGCGAGTCAGGCTGCTTACCGCCAGTTCGTTGAGCAATCCGACGTCCAGGGTTTTATGTGCCCGGGCGCCCAGTTTGACCGCCAGTTGCTGGGCAATCTCGATTTCAGCGCGATGGCGTTGTCCATAATCGAATGTGACGCAATGCACCTCATCATATTGATGCAGCGCCTGAATCAGGCAGGTAGTGGAGTCTTGTCCACCGCTAAATACCACAACGGCACGTTTCATCGTCAACCTTTCGTTCTCTTATATAGATGGCGCATAGGGTAGCGCCGTTGGCTTAGCGCCACCAGCTTCTTCACTGTGTACCCGGCGGCGGGAGCCAGGCGCGGGTAAAATCGAACCAGCCACGGGCATTCATGCGAATACCATTGATGCCCGGCGGCGCGCTAACCTGATAGCGATAATTAAACAGCGGCGTGATCGCGGCGTCCTGCATCAACGTGGTATAGACCTCGCGCATCCCTTCCCGGCGCTGAGCTTCATCCGGCTGACGCTGCACCGCGTCAAGCGTGTCCTGTAAATGAGCGATCTGACGCGCGGTAAGCACCTGCGGCCAGAGATTATCGCAGCGCAGCCACTGCTCAAGCGTAAAAGCCGGGGACTCGCCGATAAGTCGATCGCCCATGACTAAATCCGCCTCGCCCAGTTGCTGGCAACCGTGCCAGGTTTTTGCCGGATGAAAATGCACCGTCAGTTCACAGCCTTTGTCCGCCAGATAACGTGTAAGCTGTTCCGCCATGGCATGCAGTTCTACCGGCAGGTGATACACAAGGGTTAGCGAAGCGGGTAGCGCGGTTTCTTCACAATTCCATTCAGGAAGCCGCCAGCCGGGCAGCATTTCGCTGCTGGGGGTGATCAGCCCTTCATCCAGCGGCAGCGTATCCAGCATGCCGCTGTGATGGATCAGGTCAATCAGGTAACGGGATTGCGCCGGCGATAATTTCCCTTCCTGACGCAGCGCCAGATAGCAAAACCCGAGGCTGATGCTGTTGCTGACCGGCCGCAAATGGACCAGTTCATCCTGCTGGCCAATGGCGATCTGTACCGGGTGACGACAGCTGTTGCCCATCTCCCGATCGAAAAGTTGCGGCGTGATCCAAAACTCCACCGCCTTCAGCAGCGGATGGCTGAGATGCCAGAACTCGTGGCTTTCCAGGCGCACCAAATCTGCTTCAAAGCGCGCCAGCCGAAACGGCCCACTGCCGATTTCCGGTTCGTCCGGATGAGCCAGACGGCTGCAATATAGCGCTAAGCGGTGCGCCAGCCAGTAATCCGGGCGATGCAATTTAATACGCAGGCACTGGGCATGAATCATCTCCAACTGGGCCACGCTGGCAAACAGCCGGGCGATTTCCCGATCCGCCAGCAGCGACTGAAGCGCCCGCTGCAACTGCTGCGTTTCCACCGGTTTGCCGTTGTGCCAGTGCAATGTGGAGCGCAGATAAAAATCCCAACACAGCCCGTCTTGCGAGATACGCCAGTGGTGCGCCAAATCGCCAACCGGATATTCGCCCTCATCATCGAAACGCGTCAGCCCCGAAAATATTTGCCCGGCCAGATGTTGCTCGGCGCGGCCCGGTAAAAAGCCTGGCGTTAACGGCTCCAGAGGGCGGTAGTAGGGTATACGCAGTGTAGGGGTATCGTTTTGCCACTGGCCGCCAAGAAATGGCTGCAATAAATGACGTAACTGATCGGGGGCAAGCTGCGCCAGCTCCAGCGCGTTTTTATGCTGGCCGCGATTGAGCACCTGCTCCATCATCCCGGCGCGCACCTGCTCGGGTGTAACATGGAAGGTTAAATCGCCGCGCTTTCCACGCCCGGCCTGCGCCTGCCAACGCAGCCAGCCTGCTGATTCCAGCTGGCGCAACAGGGTGCGGATATGCCGTTCGCTGCAAAAACAGCGTTCGGCCAGCTCCGCCACGGTCGCCCGCTGGGGGGCGCCTGCGGAAGGTTGCCAGAGACGCTGAAACTGATTGAGCCGATTAACGAGTCGCATAGTAAATCCGGAACAAATTTTGGAAAGTATTCACTATTTGTTCCGCATATGCCAGGCGATACTTCAGGCTGTGTGAGATTATGTGAGAGCGGACAACCATGGCGCGACTGGCTGCATTTGATATGGACGGCACCCTGCTGATGCCGGACCATTTGCTGGGCGAACAAACCCTGAAAACCCTGAATCGCCTGCGCGAACGCGACATTACTTTAGCTTTTGCTACCGGGCGGCATGCCCTGGAAATGCGCCATCTGCTTACCGATCTCTCCCTCGACGCCTTTCTGATTACCGGTAACGGCACCCGCATCCATAGTTATCAGGGCGAGTTGCTGCATCACGCCGACCTTGCGCCGGAAGTGGCGGAACTCGTGATCCACAGCCACTGGGAAACTGAATCCTCGATGCACGTGTTTAACGACGACGGCTGGTTCACGCAAAATGATCTGCCGGAGCTGCTTAATGCCCACTTGTTTACCGGCTTTCGCTACCAGGTTTGCGATGTAAAACGCATTCCGGCACATCAGGTCACCAAGATTTGCTTCTGCGGCGAGCATGATGATCTCTGCCGCCTGCGCATTCAGCTTAACGAAGCCCTCGGCGATAAAGCGCATCTCTGTTTCTCAGCGCATCACTGTCTGGAGGTTCTGCCGGTAGGGTGCAACAAAGGCGCCGCGCTGGCGGTATTGAGCCAGCACCTCGGTTATGGGCTGGAGGAGTGTATGGCGTTTGGCGATGCCATGAACGATCGCGAAATGCTCGAAGCCGTAGGCTACGGCTTCATCATGGGTAACGCCATGGCGCAATTAAAAGCTGCGTTGCCGCATTTGCCGGTGATCGGCCATTGCAGCAGCCAGGCGGTTTCACACTATTTGACTCATTGGCTGGACTTTCCAAACCTGACTTATTCCCCCGAATGACGAGGCCATTCCAGCAAGCCGGGTATCCCCCGGCTTTTTTTATGCCGTCAGTCGAGCGATCTCTGCCTGCCAGGGTGCTAAATCGCCAATGTTCTGCTCGACCCACTGCGGGTTGTAGTACGTCTCCAGATAGCGCTCGCCACTGTCGCACAGCAGGGTAACTATCGCCCCTTTGCGCCCCTCATCGCGCATTTTTGCCGCCAACTGTAGCGCGCCCCAGACGTTAGTACCGGTAGATGCGCCGACTTTACGGCCAAGAACGGTCTCCAGCCAGTGGCTGGTCGCCACGCTTGCCGCATCCGGCACGCGCAGCATGTCGTCAATCACCGCCGGGATAAACGACGGCTCGACGCGCGGGCGGCCAATGCCTTCAATTTTACTGCCGACAGGGCTTTTCAGCGTCGCGTCGCGGCTCTGCCAGTAATCGAAGAACACCGAGTTTTGCGGGTCGACCACCATCAGCTGCGTGGAATGGCCCTGATAGCGCAGATAGCGGCCAATGGTCGCTGAAGTCCCGCCGGTTCCGGCGCTCATCACCACATAGTCGGGTACCGGATAAGGCTCGCTCGCCATCTGGCGGAAAATACTGTCAGCGATGTTGTTATTTCCGCGCCAGTCGGTTGCGCGCTCGGCATAGGTGAATTGATCCATATAATGGCCGTTGAGCTCTTTTGCCAGCATTTCTGAGGCATCATAAATCTCACAGGCGCTCTCGACAAAATGGCAGCGACCGCCGTAAAAGGCGATTTGCTCTACCTTGCGCTTCGCGGTGCAGGCGGGCATCACGGCGATAAACGGCAATCCCAGCAGCCGGGCGAAATAGGCTTCTGATACGGCAGTCGAACCGGATGACGCCTCGATAATCGGCGTGCCTTCTTTGATCCACCCGTTGCACAGCCCGTACAGAAAAAGCGAGCGCGCCAGGCGGTGCTTCAGGCTGCCGGTCGGATGGGTGCTTTCATCTTTCAGATACAAATGAATGCCCGGAAACGCGGGCAGGGAAAGGCGAATCAAATGGGTGTCGGCGGAACGCTGAAAGTCGGCGTTGATTTCGCTAATGGCGTGATTTACCCAGGCGCTGGTCATGAGGTGTATCCATTTATCAATTTGTGCCTAGCGTAAAACAAAGTCCAGGAAAAAGAGTTGCTATTTTCCGCATGATTTGGCGCAATGAGAGAAAATCTTTCTATGTATCTCGCAAATGATAGATAAAATTGACCGCAAACTGCTTTCGCTGTTGCAGAATGACTGCACGCTCTCTTTGCAGGCGCTGGCGGATGCCGTTAATCTGACAACCACGCCCTGCTGGAAACGCCTCAAACGCCTGGAAGATGAGGGCATTATTCAGGGGCGCGTGGCGCTGCTCGACCCGGAAAAACTCAATCTGGGCCTTACGGCGTTTGTGCTGATTAAGACCCAGCACCACAGCAGCGAATGGTACAGCCAGTTTGTCGCCGTGGTTTCCCGGATGCCTGAGGTGCTCGGGTTCTGGCGGATGGCTGGTGAATACGATTATTTGATGCGCGTTCAGGTCGCGGATATGAAGCGTTTCGATGATTTTTATAAGCGTCTGGTGAACCAGGTTCCCGGCTTATCAGATGTCACCTCCAGTTTTGCCATGGAACAGATAAAATATACCACTGCCTTGCCGTTAGACGGTTAACGCCACCATCACGTCAATCACCTGCAATCGACCGAACAGCAAGCCAATCAGGAATTTATTACGTGCGATTATTTGCTCAATTACGCTGGTATTTCACCCGGGAGTGGCGACGCTATCTCGGCGCGGTGTGCCTGCTGATTATCATCGCGATCCTGCAACTGATCCCACCGCGTGTGGTGGGCATCATCGTGGATGGCGTCACCCGAAACCATTTCACCGCCGGCCAGATATTTCAGTGGCTGGGGCTGATGGTGGCCGTCGCGGTGATTGTCTATCTGCTGCGCTATGTCTGGCGTGTGCTGCTGTTCGGCGCGTCCTACCAACTGGCGGTTGAGCTGCGCGAGGATTTTTATCGTCAATTGAGCCGTCAGCATCCTGAGTTTTACCTGCGTCACCGCACCGGGGACTTAATGGCGCGCGCCACTAATGATGTTGACCGGGTGGTATTCGCCGCCGGGGAGGGGGTGCTGACGCTGGTGGATTCGCTGGTGATGGGGTGCGTGGTGCTGGTGGTGATGAGCACCCAAATCAGCTGGCAACTGACGCTACTGGCGCTGCTGCCGATGCCAATTATGGCGCTGGTGATTAAACGCTACGGCGACCAGTTGCACAGCCGCTTTAAAGCGGCGCAGGCGGCATTTTCATCGCTCAATGACCGCACCCAGGAGAGCTTAACCAGCATCCGAATGATCAAAGCCTTCGGGCTGGAAGACCGCCAGTCGGGGCTGTTTGCCGAAGACGCCCGCGATACCGGCCAAAAAAACCTGCGCGTCGCCAGAGTGGATGCGCGCTTCGATCCAACTATTTATATCGCCATCGGCATGGCGAATCTGCTGGCGATTGGCGGCGGAAGCTGGATGGTGATCAACGGCTCGCTCACCCTGGGGCAGCTCACCAGCTTTATGATGTACCTCGGCCTGATGATTTGGCCGATGCTGGCGCTGGCCTGGATGTTCAACATTGTCGAACGCGGCAGCGCGGCGTACAGCCGTATTCGGGCTATGCTGGCGGAAGCGCCGGTGGTGAACGACGGCGATCGCGATGTCCCGGCAGGCCGCGGCGTGCTGAACGTGGCGATCCGTGAATTTACTTATCCGCAAGCCTCGAAACCGACGTTGAACAATATCACTCTGACGCTCAGGCCTGGCCAGATGCTGGGGATTTGCGGCCCGACCGGCGCGGGGAAAAGTACCGTGCTGTCGCTGATCCAGCGCCATTTCGATGTCGACCAGGGTGAAATCCGCTTCCATGATATCCCCCTTACCGCGCTGCAACTTGATTCCTGGCGTAGCCGGCTGGCGGTGGTCAATCAAACGCCGTTTTTATTCTCCGACACTGTGGCGAGCAATATCGCACTGGGTCATCCCGGCGCTACCCGGCAGGAGATTGAGCATGTAGCGAAGCTGGCCTGCGTGCATGACGATATTCTGCGTCTGCCCCAGGGCTATGACACTGAAGTCGGCGAGCGGGGCGTAATGCTCTCCGGCGGGCAGAAACAGCGGATTTCTATTGCCCGGGCACTGCTGCTGAACGCCGAAATCCTGATCCTTGATGACGCGCTCTCGGCGGTGGACGGGCGCACCGAACATCAAATTCTTCATAATCTGCATCACTGGGGAGAGGGCCGGACGGTGATTATCAGCGCGCATCGCCTGTCGGCGTTAACCGAGGCGGATGAAATCGTCGTGTTGCAACAGGGCCATATCGCCCAGCGCGGCGAGCACGATGCGCTGGCCGCCCAGCCTGGCTGGTATCGCGATATGTATCGCTATCAGCAAATTGAAGCGGCGCTGGACGACGAGCCGGAACGTGAGGAGGCCGTGAATGGATAAGCCTGCTCAACTGTGGCCGACCTTAAAACGTCTGCTGGCTTACGGCAGCCCGTGGCGTAAACCGCTCTCGATGGCCGTGGTGATGCTGTGGATTGCCGCCGCGGCGGAAGTGAGCGGCCCGGCATTAATCAGTTATTTCATCGATAACATGGTGGCGAAAAACAGCCTGCCGCTGGGGCTGGTGGCCGGGCTTGCCGCTGCCTATATTCTGTTGCAACTGCTGGCGGCGGGGCTGCACTACTGGCAATCGATCCTGTTTAACCAGGCTGCCGTTGGGGTAGTGCAACAGCTGCGTTCTGACGTGATGGACGCCGCGCTGCGCCAGCCGCTGAGTGAGTTTGATACCCAACCGGTCGGCCAGCTTATCTCCCGGGTCACTAACGATACCGAAGTAATCCGCGATTTGTACGTTACCGTGGTAGCGACGGTGCTGCGCAGCGCCGCGTTGATTGGCGCGATGCTGGTGGCGATGTTCAGCCTCGACTGGCGTATGGCGCTGGTGGCCATGGCAATCTTCCCGGCGGTGCTGATCGTTATGGTGATTTACCAGCGCTTCAGCACGCCGATTGTACGCCGGGTGCGCACCTATCTCGCGGACATCAACGACGGCTTTAACGAAGTGATCATGGGCATGAGCGTGATCCAGCAGTTCCGCCAGCAGGCGCGTTTTGGTGAGCGAATGGGCGAAGCCAGCCGTTCGCACTATACAGCACGCATGCAAACCCTGCGTCTGGACGGCTTTTTGCTGCGCCCGCTGCTGAGCCTGTTTTCGGCACTGGTGCTGTGTGGGCTGCTGATGCTGTTCGGCTTTAGCTCGGCAGGCACGATTGAGGTCGGGGTGCTGTATGCGTTTATCAGCTATCTGGGCCGCTTAAACGAGCCGTTAATCGAACTGACCACGCAACAATCGATGCTACAGCAGGCGGTTGTGGCGGGGGAACGCGTCTTTGAATTGATGGACCGACCGCGCCAGATCTACGGTAGCGATGTGCGTCCGCTGCAAAGTGGCGCGATTGCCATTGACGATGTCTCGTTTGCCTATCGCGGCGATCGGCTGGTGCTCCAGGACATTTCACTGGATATCGCCCCACGCAGCTTTGTGGCGCTGGTAGGCCATACCGGCAGCGGTAAAAGTACCCTGGCGAACCTGCTGATGGGTTATTACCCGCTGACGCGCGGCGAGATCCGCCTCGACGGCCGTCCGCTCTCTACGCTCAGCCATAGCGTATTGCGTAAAGGCGTCGCGATGGTTCAGCAGGACCCGGTGGTACTGGCCGACTCGTTTTTCGCCAACGTCACCCTGGGCCGGGATATCAGCGAAGCGCAGGTGTGGCAGGCGCTGGAAACGGTGCAACTGGCTGAACTGGCGCGCGCGTTGCCCGACGGCATCTATACCCGCCTTGGCGAACAGGGCAACAATCTGTCGGTTGGCCAAAAGCAGCTATTGGCGCTGGCGCGGGTACTGGTCGAAACGCCGCAAATCCTGATCCTCGATGAAGCGACCGCGAATATCGACTCCGGCACCGAGCAGGCGATTCAACAGGCGCTGGCGGCGATCCGTCAGCACACCACACTGGTGGTGATCGCTCACCGGCTCTCCACCATTGTGGATGCCGATACCATTCTGGTGTTGCATCGCGGCCAGGCAGTGGAACGAGGCACCCATCAGCAACTGCTGGCGGAACAGGGACGCTACTGGCAAATGTATCAACTGCAACTGGCAGGCGAGGAGCTGGCTGCCGCCGGGCAGGATGAAACGTTAAGCGCCTGACGCACCAAAATAACGCACCTGGGTTTGCGGTTACGGCTCTGGTGCAAATCCATCACGCACCCTGCACTGGCATGGTGCGTTTTTTTTGCTTACAGAACATTCTGAATCCCGGTCACACTTTTATTTTCTGCCCTTCCTGTGATGAACCCCCGTCAAATGCCGTTCTCTGGCGCTTTTTAAAATCTGGCACGTCGTTTGCTTTAGTGGATATGTGCTCACTCAGGCTGCTACCCAATTCGACAGGAGGGGATTTATGAAACTGGTTACCGTGGTAATCAAACCATTCAAACTTGAAGACGTGCGCGAGGCGCTTTCTTCCATTGGTATTCAGGGGCTTACTGTCACTGAGGTAAAAGGCTTTGGGCGTCAGAAAGGGCATGCCGAGCTGTACCGCGGCGCGGAATACAGCGTCAATTTTCTGCCGAAAGTGAAAATCGATGTCGCCATTGCGGATGATCAACTCGACGAGGTGATCGAGGTGATCAGCAAGGCGGCCTGGACCGGAAAAATCGGCGACGGAAAAATCTTTGTTGCGGAACTGCAACGCGTCATTCGTATTCGTACCGGCGAAGCCGACGAAGCGGCACTGTAATCTGGCGAACCTGACAGGGTTGAAAATGATGAAAAAACTCACAATGAAATCGGCTCTTGCAGCTTGCGCGCTGTTACCAGGCCTGGCGATGGCCGCACCGGCGGTTGCCGATAAAGCCGATAACGCCTTTATGATGATTTGCACCGCACTGGTGCTTTTTATGACGATTCCCGGCCTGGCGCTGTTTTATGGCGGGCTGATCCGCTCTAAAAACGTGCTGTCGATGCTGACGCAAGTTTCTGTTTCTTTCGCCCTGGTTTGCGTACTGTGGGTGGTTTACGGCTACTCCCTCGCGTTCGGCACCGGCGGCTCTTTCTTCGGCAACTTCGACTGGCTGATGCTGAAAGGCATCGCGATCACCGACGTGATGGGCTCGTTTTATCAGTACATCCACGTGGCGTTCCAGGGCTCTTTTGCCTGTATCACCGTGGGGCTGATCGTTGGGGCGATTGCTGAACGTATTCGCTTCTCCGCCGTGGTGATTTTTGTGGTGGTGTGGCTGACTCTCTCTTACGTTCCGATTGCCCACATGGTGTGGGGCGGTGGTTTGCTGGGTACCCATGGCGCGCTGGACTTTGCGGGCGGTACGGTGGTACATATCAACGCCGCAGTTGCTGGCCTGGTGGGGGCTTATCTGGTGGGCAAACGTGTGGGCTTCGGCAAAGAAGCGTTCAAACCTCATAACCTGCCGATGGTGTTTACCGGTACGGCGATCCTTTACTTTGGCTGGTTCGGCTTTAACGCCGGTTCCGCCAGCGCGGCCAACGAAATTGCGGGCCTGGCGTTTGTTAACACTGTAGTGGCTACCGCTGCGGCGATTCTGGCCTGGGTGTTTGGCGAGTGGGCGGTACGTGGCAAACCTTCTCTGCTCGGCGCCTGTTCGGGTGCGATTGCCGGTCTGGTCGGCGTGACGCCTGCCTGTGGTTTCATCGGCGTCGGCGGCGCGTTAATCGTCGGGATCGCGGCGGGTCTGGCCGGTCTGTGGGGCGTGACCATGCTGAAACGCTGGTTGCGAGTAGATGATCCTTGTGACGTGTTCGGCGTGCATGGCGTATGCGGCATCGTAGGCTGCATCCTGACCGGTATCTTCGCCTCTACCTCTCTGGGCGGCGTAGGCTTTGCGGAAGGCGTGACCATGGGCCATCAGGTACTGGTACAGATCGAAAGCATCGCGGTGACCGTTGTGTGGTCTGGCGTAGTGGCTTTCGTGGCCTACAAACTGGCCGATCTGACTGTGGGTCTGCGCGTACCGGAAGATCAGGAGCGCGAAGGCCTCGACGTGAACAGCCACGGCGAGAACGCCTACAACTCGTAATCTTCAGGCAATAAAAAAGGGCAGGTTTCCGCGAGGAGCCTGCCCATTTTTTTTGCAAGATTAACTGCGCTTGCGCATCACGCCTTCCTGTACCGTCGAGGCCACAAGAATACCGTCCTGAGTATAAAACTCGCCGCGTACAAAGCCGCGCGCGCTGGACGCCGAGGTGCTCTCCACGCTGTAAAGCAGCCAGTCGTTGAGATCGAACGGGCGGTGGAACCACATGGAGTGGTCGATAGTCGCTACCTGCATGCCCGGCTCCAGGAAGCCGACGCCGTGCGGCTGGAGCGCCACTGGCAGGAAGTTAAAATCGGAGGCGTAGCCCAGCAGGTACTGATGCACACGTAAATCTGCGGGCAGGGCGCCATTCGCCCGGAACCACACCAGACGCGACGGCTCAGCCACATGGCCTTTCAGCGGGTTATGAAACTCAACCGGGCGGATCTCCAGCGGCTTGTCGCAAAGGAATTTTTCCCGCACCGGCGGCGGCAGGAAGTGTTCAAACTCACGGGCGATCTCGGTTTCCGATTTTAAGCTGTCCGGGCCCGGTGCGGCGGGCATGGTTTTTTGATGCTCAAACCCGGATTCGTGAGCCTGGAACGAAGCCGTCATATAAAAAATCGGTTTGCCGTTTTGAATGGCGGCAACGCGCCGGGCGCTGAAGCTGTTGCCATCGCGCAGCACTTCAACGTCGTAAATAATCGGTTTCTGGCTGTCGCCCGGGCGGAGGAAATAGCTGTGAAACGAGTGAACCAGTCGCTCTGAAGGCACCGTTTCTTTCGCCGCATACAGGGCCTGACCCACGACCTGACCGCCAAACACCTGACGTAGCCCGAGATCTTCGCTCTGCCCGCGAAACAGTCCTTCTTCAATTTTTTCCAGATTTAACAGTGCCAGTAAATTGCTAAGCGCCTGACTCATAAAGGATCCTCAACGGAGAAGAGATATTCAGTGATGCTTTATGGGCGTTACGCCGCGTAGTGCCAGAAATGCCGATAACGCGCGGTTAACGCTGCCATAAACGCTGAGTATAACGCAGTTTCATAACTGGTCAGAGGGGTTCAATTATCTGAATACTGGCCCGTTTTCAGGCGATTCCCGGCAGAGTGTGCCAGGCTTAGCACGATAGATGAGTTTTAACCACTCACTCTGGTGGAGCGTCAGGCCCGACCACCGGGTCTTTCATTTCGCTGGTGCATAGAAGATAAGGAGAACTTTAATGAAACTCGTGCACATGTTAAGTGGTTTAGCGGTTGCGGTTGCTCTTGCAGGTTGCGCACAGCAAAAGAGCGCGGATATTGCCGTGCCGGCACCAAGCCCCAATACCTCCGCTGTTAACGCTCAACCTGTAATTCAGCAGCCAAATGTTTCTGGTACGGTGTGGATCCGTCAGAAAGTGGCGCTTCCGCCGCAGTCCGTGCTGACCGTCACCCTGGCTGATGCCTCGATGGCTGATGCGCCATCCAAAGTGATTGCCCAGAAAGCGGTGCGTACCGAGGGTAAACAGCCGCCATACAGCTTCGTACTGCCGTTTGACCCGGCCCAAATCCAGCCAAACGCGCGTATCCTGCTGAGTGCCGCGATCACCGTGGATGATAAGATGATGTTTGTTACCGATACCGTGAAACCGGCGGTAAATCAGGGCGGGACCAAAATCGACCTGACGCTGGTGCCGGTAGAGGGCACCGCGATCCCGCTCTCTGAGAACGGCGGCGCAGCAACCACAGTCCCTTCGACTTCGCCCACTCAGGTCACTCCGTCATCTGCCGTTCCGGCACCGACAACTTATTAAGTCTATGATAACGCCTCTTCGGAGGCGTTTTTTACGGCCGATCGTAATCCCAGCGGTAGCGCGCCATATCGATATGCCCATCGCCGGAAACCATCACGCCTTCGCTGAGCAGCGCCTGCCGTTGACGCTGTAAATCCGGGCCGGTCAGTGAAATCGCGCCGTGGCGATTCACTACCCGATGCCAGGGAATGCGGCTGCCTTCCGGCAAACGTTTCAGGACGCCGCCCACCTGGCGCGCAGCGCGCGGCGAGCCTGCCAGCATCGCCACATCCCCATAAGTTGTGACGTGGCCTTCCGGAATGGAAGCGACGATGAGAAAAACGCGTTGAGGAAAACTGTCGTGGTTGTCCATATTGGCTCCGCTGCTCTTTGGGTTAAGCATAATCAACCCGCCGTGCCCGGAAAAGGCTTGATTGCGCAAGAAACCGGCATCCGGTCGCGGCTTGCTTGCATTTAACCAGGACAACAATGATAATGCCCTGCGCGTTGAAAAACGCTCTCAATGGGGGCTCTGTTGGTTCTCCCGCAACACTACTTTGTTTACCTGGTCAGGTCCGGAAGGAAGCAGCCAAAGCAGATGACGTGTGTGCCGGGATGTAGCTGGCAGGGCCCCCACCCATTTGTGCTGCCGATCTGTTCCCGCTTTCCTGCCACATCTTAATCCGCGTCACGTTTTATTATCTTGTTATTCACATGTCATAAATACGTCATTTTTTTGTCACATTAATTCTGCATTATTCTGCTACTCAATAATAAAGATGACTCCTGCCGCTTTATCATTAATTCGATTAAGGGATTTTCTATGAGCACCGCAGTTCTTAATGTCAAAATTAATAGCGAATTAAAAGAGCGTATTCGTCACTATGCCGAAGATAATAGCGAAACCTTATCTTCTGTAACCGAAAAACTGCTGCTTAACGCGCTGAATGCCCATGATAATGTTGACGTCGAAGAGCATGAGATCGACAGCCAGCATACCGAGGAAGCGCTAACGCCAGCGTTAACTGACAAAGAAATCAAAGCATTACGTAAACTGCTGAAGAAAAGAAAATGATTAAAGAAACGATCTGTAATGCAGAAAACTACTCTCAGGCCTGCGAGCTGTTACGTTCAGGACGGGTAAAACACGTACGTCTGGGATGGCAAATCGGCGGTGATGAATTCTTTAAAATCGCCTCCGACTGGTGTGATGCGGGCGCGAAAATTAAAAAACATGACGACTGTTTTGTTATTTCCGTGAAAGGCTTCCCGATCCCGCGTCAGGCTTAATCATTAACGACTCTCTATAATAATAAACCTGCAGGCGAGCGAAGGTTTGCTGTGTAGGTGCCTCTCTCCACTTCCCGTATCATGGACGGTACGTTATGACGAGCTGCCTGCTCGTCTTTTTGTTTTCCTCCGTTAAAAGCGCTTAGCCGCTACACTTATCTACGCACGATCAACGCTGCTCATGTGGAGGTAAGCGTTATGAACTATGTCGATGGTTTTGTGGTTGCTGTGCCCCGGGACAAAAAAGCGGCTTATCAGGCGCTGGCCGCCAAAGCGGCCCCGTTGTTCAGGGAGTTTGGCGCGTTACGCATTGTTGAGTGCTGGGCTGATGATGTTCCGGACGGAAAGCTCACCGATTTTCGGATGGCGGTAAAAGCCACCGATGACGAAGAGGTGGTGTTTAGCTGGATTGAATATCCCTCCAGAGAAGTACGCGATGCCGCCAACAAAAAAATGATGGAAGACCCGCGCATGAAAGCCTTCGGCGATGAAATGCCGTTTGACGGTAAACGAATGATCTACGGCGGTTTTGCGCCCATTCTGGATCAATAGCGGCTTCGCTACCGGGCAGCGCGGGCAACCGTGCTGCCACGGACTGTTTCGCACCAGGACTGCAATTCATTACCCGGTAGCGCCTTACTGTATAACCATCCCTGGCCATAATGGACGCCATGTTCACGCAGCCACTGGGCCTGACATTCGGTTTCGATCCCCTCGGCAACCATTTCCAGTTGAAGATGTTTTGCCATATCAATGATGTGGGGCGCAACAGCGTTATATTCCAGCGCATCCACAAAGGATTTGTCGATTTTTAGTACATCTACCGTCAGATTTTGCAGATAGCTCAGGCTTGAATATCCGGTACCAAAATCATCGATATAAATCGGGTGCCCGGCGTGGTGAAACTGCTCCACAATCGGCGCCGTGCGCTGCGGATCGGCAAACCCGCGCTCGGTGATCTCAAGGGCAATCTGCCGGGGGCTTACCTGATAGCGCTGGCAGCGCGCCGTCAGCAGCGCCAGAAGCGCGTTATCAGCGATATCTTCTGCGGCCAGATTAATCGAAATATGATAATCAGGATGCTGATGTAACCAGTCGCCCATCTCGCTAAACACCTTATCAATCACCAGACGGGTAATCTCGCTAATCAGTCCGGTCTGCTCTGCAAGTGGAATAAACACGTCCGGCCTGAGCAGGCTGCCATCTGCCTGAGGCCAACGGACCAGCGCTTCTGCGCCAACAAATTTATCGTCGCTGAGACGAATAATCGGCTGGTAACACACCGTAAATTCACGGGAATGAATGGCGTCCAGCAACCGGGCGCGCGGCGATTGCAGGCGCCTGAGGAGCCTCAGCATCAGCGCCGCCGCCAACAGGCTCACCAGAATGCCTACCGGCAGCCACAGCAACAGCTGTTGGTTACTGGCCGCCTTCATAGGATGACTGGATGCCCAAACCACCACGGCAAAATTTGACTGGGGGTTACGCAGCATCGAATACACGATCCCGGCCTCTTCGTAGCGCGTTAAATTGCCATCGCGCATGTGCTGCCAGACGGCTAAAGAGAGCGGGGCGCTGGACACCACTACCCGGTTACGCGTTAAGCCAATCACCGCAGAATCAATCGACCAACTGGCCAAAGGCAAAACATCGATAAATGAGCGGGGATCCAGCACGACCATGTGATCGCGGTGGCTCATGGCGATCATATAGTGGTTAATGCCAAGATCGTTACTGGGGGTAAACCAGAAGCGATAGCCTTCGCTATTGACCCTCTCGGGCGCGGGAAAGGGTGAGACATGACTTTCCTGTTCAAGTGAAGAACAAAGCGCCTGCGAACCTTTAACGAAGAGCACTTCCTGAACGAAGCGGTAGGTAAACGCCACGCGCCGCATTGCCTGCAAGTGGGCAGGATCGCAGGTCTGGCTGTCGATACGGTTGATATCTTTAAGGGCGGTTTTGGACTCGTCAATCACGACGCTGGCAAGCTGATTAATGCGTTGGGTGTAAGAGGCCAGTTCATGATGAAACCGCTGTTCCGCCTGGTAACGGGCCAGCCAGATACTCAGCAAAATGGGCAACAACACCGCCATAACCAGCGTGCCTGTTACCAGGCTGACCATGCGTCTTGATGTCAATTTGCGTTCCTTTAATGAGCAGGTATTTATCTTGTTTCACGTGTCTGGCGAGATTAGCGGCGAGCCACTTTTTTTTCGATAGTCATTATGAATGATGACGCTATTTCAGAAACAGGCCATGTGCACATTATCGTTTCGCTGACTCAGGAAATGCGCCGCGATGCGCACAAATGATAATCGCTTGCAACGGCTGCCTTAACGCCGTAAGATTGTATTATGTTATAACGTAACAATTAAGGTGAGTATGAAAGCGAACATCCATCCCCATTACCGTACGGTGGTATTTCACGATACCAGCGCGGATGAATTTTTTATGGTGGGTTCAACCATTAAAACCGATCGTGAGATTGAGCGCGACGGGGTGGTCTACCCGTATGTGACGCTTGATGTGTCGTCAGCCTCCCATCCTTATTACACCGGGAAACAAAAAAGCTTTACGACAGAGGGCAGCGCAGCGCGCTTCCAGCAACGTTTTGGCCGTTTTTTCAAGAATAATAAGGAGCAGTAAATGCAGGTGTTGAATTCGTTAAAAAGCGCGAAGCAGCGTCACCCTGACTGCCAGATCGTCAAGCGTAAGGGCCGTCTGTATGTCATCTGCAAATCGAATCCGCGTTTTAAGGCCGTGCAGGGCGGGAAGAAGAAACGCTGAAACGCAAAGAGCCTGCATATTGCAGGCTCTTTCTATTCAGGAAGCTTTAGCACCCTTATCGAGTGAAAACACATCATAAAATGACAGATTGCCTTTACGGCTAACCATCGCATTAAGCTGCGATTTTTTATCCGGCTCTACGCGTGGCGAGCGAAGGATGGCATCGATTAACGACGCCGGCACGTATCGGGTGTTGTACCACTCCCCGTTGTAGCAAACGCGTAAATCCAGCACGTCGATGTCTTCGTATTTATAGCGAGGATTGACGTCAAAAAAGAAAAAACCATTCATCAGCACAAACAGCACCACCAGTAACCACACGGAATCCGCCAGGGTTTCTGATTGCAGCATGACCACCAGCGTGGCGAACCAGCCGATGTACATAGCGATAAACAATCCCGGGTGATTGCGGATAAAACTGATGCTAAAACGCGGGCGATTATCGCGTTTTTCTTCACGATTTAATGTATCGATGGTTTCGGTGAGCAGGTGCTGTATTTCCGTCATTCTGAACCTACAAAATAGTAACGGGAAGGAGGACGACTGTATTGTAATCAGCTGCACGAACCATAAACAGTAACAGAAAGTCTCAGAAAAAGTATAACAGTTCGGTTTTTATTGACCGGCGTAACCGGGAGGAGGCAGACGCGGTTTTGTTCACTCATGACGGGTTCCCTTCGAGGCCACAAGTGAACAAAAATCATTGCAGCGGCATGCCGGGAATCATTCCCCTATGTCCTGCAGACGAGCTCGTGAAGTGGAGCGGTAACTAACCGTGCGTAATACCGGTTTTAGGACTTTATAGCTATATTACCAGGAAATATCCGGGTAATTAGCGGATAAATTTCCACACAGAAGACGGTATTTTATCGTAAAGCTTATTCATCGTCAGTTCAGCAAGACGGTGATCGGCAGCTGAATAAAATACCGCCAGTTCGTTATCTGATAATTCATATTTATTTTTTTCGATAACTCTCTCAAGCGTATCAATCGTCTGGCAGCGTCGAAGACGCATTAAATAATCAACTTTTGTTAAAGGTTTTTCTGACATAGTTTCACCGTAAGTGATTGTAATAGTTTTAAAAAGAAAGGCTCACTGGGTTGGCCTTGCTGACGTTAACAAAGCATTTGAACAAACGATTACCTGACTTGCGCCATTTCTGTAAATCTTGCGCGCTTATGCCGTAGTTGCTGAACAACATGAAGGTATCATCGAGGTACTCGTCAATCTGTTCGATCAATGCATTGTCTTCGTCATACTTAATTTTGTAATTAAGCGCAAAACTCGCAATATGCTCAATCAATTCATTTAACTGCAGGTTGATAGCTGACGTTGGATCGTTAACCCAACCATGATTGCTATCGCCCAGGGTAGTCAAACAGTCATGATAGAGATTTTCACAAAGGAATTTTAGCTGGGCTATATCATGCCGTTTTGGTGAGTATTCGTCCATAACGCATCCCCCTTTTTAGCGAAAAAATTTTCAGAAACTTAGCACGACAGGGGCAACACTCTCAGATGAATGGGGATTCAGCACACGGGTTTCAAGCTTATTTAACTATAAATCACTCCTGACGGTTTTACCCTGCGCTATTACGAAAAATTACAATTAATGCACTTTGTTACATGCAGTACGGCACAGGTAATACTTTCAGGTGAGATTTTCACTGTGTGTTCATTATAGACTGAAAAAATAAAGATAAATAAAGCCGCGACCCGTTTTTAAATTTTACTTTAATTCCAGGAATATTCCTTAGCTTTTCGAGAAAAGCCAGGACTTATCTGATTAAATGAGCGAGTTATATGCCCTTATTCAACCTTGCTGTTTGTGCTTAACAATGCTAATGCCATCTTAATATGCCCCGCAAATGATGGTCTAAGCGGGATAAGATAATAAAAAGGCCGCTTGCGCGGCCTTAGTTTATCAGGAGTGCTTCACCGTATGGCTGTGTTCAATATCTTCGTTTTTACGGTTAAAACGTCGACGAACCACCACAAAGAACACCGGTACGAAGAAGATCGCCAGCACCGTTGCTGTAATCATCCCGCCCATTACACCGGTACCCACCGCGTTCTGCGCGCCGGAACCAGCGCCGGAGCTGATAACCAGCGGCATTACCCCAAGGATAAACGCCAGCGAGGTCATCAGGATTGGACGCAGACGCATACGCACCGCTTCCAGCGTCGCTTCAATCAGGCCTTTGCCTTCTTTATCCATCAGATCTTTGGCGAATTCCACAATCAATATTGCGTTCTTCGCCGACAAGCCAATGGTTGTCAGCAGGCCCACCTGGAAGTACACGTCGTTATTCAGGCCGCGGAACGTCGCTGCCAGCAGCGCGCCGATAACCCCCAGCGGTACAACCAGCATAACCGAGAACGGAATAGACCAGCTTTCATACAGCGCCGCCAGACACAGGAATACCACGATTAACGAGATGGCATACAGCGCAGGCGCCTGGTTGCCGGACAGCCGTTCCTGATAGGACATCCCCGTCCAGTCATAACCGATACCGGTAGGCAGCTTGCTGGCCAGCTCTTCCATCATGTTCATCGCTTCACCGGTACTCTTGCCCGGAACCGCCTGGCCAAGGATTTCCATGGATGGCAGGCCGTTATAGCGTTCCAGACGCGGCGAACCATACTCCCAGTGGGCGGTAGAGAAGGCCGAGAACGGCACCATTTGCCCCGAGGCATTACGCACGTACCAGTTATTGATATCTTCCGGCAGCATGCGGTATTGCGCTTCGGACATGACGTACACTTTCTTCACGCGGCCACGGTCGATAAAGTCATTCACATAGCTACCGCCCCAGGCAGCGCCCAGCGTGGTATTAATGTCGGAGATTGAGACGCCCAGCGCCTGCGCTTTCTCCTGATCGATATCGATTTTGTACTGTGGCGTATCTTCAAGGCCGTTAGGACGCACGCCCGCCAGCAGATCCGGATGCTTCGCCACTTCACCCAGCAGCTGGTTACGCGCCTGGGTCAGCTTTTCGTGGCCCAGGTTAGCCTGGTCGATCAGCTGGAAGTCAAAGCCGGTCGCCGTACCCAGTTCGACAATCGCCGGGAGGTTAAACGCAAACACCATCGCATCTTTAATCTGCGAGAAACGGGCCATGGCGCGGCCGGTGATCGCTTCCACTTTGTTTTCTTCGCCCGGACGTTCATCCCAGTTTTTCAGGGAGACGAACGCCAGACCGGTGTTCTGCCCACGACCGGAGAAGCCGAAGCCGTTTACGGTAAATACCGAATTAACGTTGGCTTTTTCCTTGGTCAGGTAGTAGTCGGTCACCTCATCCAGCACTTTCTGAGTACGTTCCTGGGTCGCGCCCGCAGGCAGTTGCGCCATGGTCAGGAACACGCCCTGGTCCTCGTCCGGCAGGAACGAGCTGGGCAGTTTGATGAACAGGAACGCCATGCCGCCGACAATCAGCAAATACAGCAGCAGGTAACGGCCCGTGCTGCGCAGGATGTTGCCTACGCTGTCGGTGTAGTGATGGGTGCTCTTATCGAACATCCGGTTAAACCAACCGAAGAAACCTTTTTTACCCTCGCCGTGGTCGCCTTTAGCGATCGGTTTCAGCATGGTGGCGCACAGGGCAGGGGTCAGGATCAACGCCACCAGCACTGACAGCACCATCGCGGATACGATCGTGATGGAGAACTGACGATAAATCGCACCGGTTGAACCGCCGAAGAACGCCATCGGGATAAACACCGCTGACAGCACCATGGCGATACCCACCAGCGCGCCCTGAATCTGGCCCATGGATTTACGCGTCGCTTCTTTTGGCGGCAAGCCCTCTTCCGCCATTACACGCTCAACGTTTTCTACCACCACGATGGCGTCATCCACCAGCAGGCCTATCGCCAGCACCATACCGAACATCGTCAGGGTGTTTATCGAGTACCCGAATACGGCAAGGATGGCGAAGGTCCCCAACAGAACCACCGGTACCGCAATGGTCGGGATCAGCGTCGCGCGGAAGTTCTGCAGGAACAGATACATGACCAGGAACACCAGCACGATAGCTTCAATCAGCGTTTTCACTACCTCGTTAATGGAGATCTTAACGAACGGGGTCGTGTCGTACGGGTAAACCACTTCCAGACCATGTGGGAAGAACGGCTTCATCTTCTCAATGGTTTGACGCACCGCCGCAGCGGTATCCAGCGCGTTAGCGCCGGTTGCCAGTTTGATCCCCAGGCCGGATGCCGGCTGGCCGTTATAACGGGCAATCACGTCATAGCTTTCGCCGCCCAGCTCCACCTTAGCGACATCACTGAGGCGAACCTGAGAACCATCCTGATTCACTTTCAGCAGGATCTTGCTGAACTCTTCCGCCGACGTCAGACGAGTCTGCGCGATGATTGAGGCGTTCAACTGCTGGCCTTTCACCGGCGGCGTACCACCGAGCTGGCCTGCCGCAACCTGGGCGTTCTGCGCTTTGATTGCATTGATAACGTCAACCGGCGTGAGCTGGAAGTTAGTCAGTTTATTCGGGTCCATCCAGATACGCATCGCATACTGCGCACCGAACAGCTGCACGTCGCCTACGCCGGTGGTACGGCTGATCGGATCTTTCACCGTCGCGCCCACGTAATCGGCAATATCTTCCTGGGTCATTGAACCGTCGGTGGAAATCATCCCGACAACCATCAGGAAGCTGCTTGACGATTTCTCAACGCTCACGCCTTGCTGTTGCACTTCTTGCGGCAGCAATGGCATCGCCAGTTGCAGTTTGTTCTGCACCTGAACCTGGGCGATATCGGCATCCGTACCGGAATCGAAGGTAATGGTGATTTGCACCGAACCCGACGAGTCGCTGGTAGAGGACATATACAGCAGGTTATCGATACCGTTCATGTTCTGTTCGATAACCTGCGTTACCGTATCCTGTACGGTTTTCGCATCGGCGCCCGGATACATGGCGGTGATCTGGATAGCCGGCGGCGCGATCGTGGGATACTGCGCCACAGGCAGTTTCATGATCGCAAGGCCCCCCGCCAGCATAATAATGATGGCGATTACCCACGCGAAAATTGGGCGATCGATAAAAAACTTAGCCATGTCTTAACGGCTCCTGTTTAAGTTAAGACTTCGGTTGTTCTGGCGCGGCATTGGCTGCGGTGGATTGTTTATCCGCATCCGCCGTAACTTCTTGTGCTTTAACCTGGGCGCCAGGACGAACTTTTTGCAAACCGGTAATAATCACGCGATCGCCTGTTTTAAGACCGTCAGTCACCAGCCACTTATCCCCGATAGCCTGGGTTGCGGTGATTTGACGCACTTCGACTTTATCGCCTTCGCCTACGACCATCGCAGACGCGTCGCCGCGCGGCGTACGGGTTACCCCCTGTTGCGGCACCAGAATCGCGTTAGGATTCACACCTTCTTCCAGTCGCGCACGCACGAACATGCCCGGCAGTAAGGTGTGGTTCGGGTTAGGGAACAGCGCGCGTAAGGTAATCGAACCGGTGGTTTGATCGACGGTCACGTCAGAGAACTCCAGCGTGCCTTCCTGATCGAACTTAATTCCGTCCGAGGTCACCAGTTGGACTTTCGCTTTACCGTTTTCCTGTTTCAGCGCGCCGCTGGCCAGCTCCTGCTTCAAGCGCAGGAAGTCATTACTGGACTGGGTGACATCCACATAGATAGGGTCGAGCTGTTGTACGGTGGTCAGTGCGGTGGCCTGGCCGTTTTGCACCAGCGCGCCTTCGGTGACATTGGATTTACCAATGCGTCCGCTGATGGGGGAGGTGACTTTGGTGTAAGCGAGGTTGATACGCGCGGTTTCCACTGCGGCTTTCGCCGCGACGACAGATGCGTTAGCCTGCTGGGCAGTCGCCTGAGCGTCATCGTAATCCTGCTTACTGATGTAGTTTGTGCCGATCAGTTTTTGATAACGACGCAGCGTGACCTGCGCGATATTGGCGCTGGCCTGGGCGCGCGCCAGATCGCCTTTGGCGCTCTCATAAGAGGCCTGGTAGGTCGCTGGATCAATCTGATAAAGGGAGACACCCGCTTCGATATCACTACCTTCCACAAAATTACGCTTCAGAATAATACCGCTCACCTGAGGACGAACTTCCGCCACGCGATACGCGCTGGTGCGGCCTGGAAGCTCGGTGGTGATCGGTAGAGGTTCGCTTTTCAGCGTGACCACGCCGACTTCCGGCGTGTGCTGCGCCTGCTGTTGCTGCTGTTTGTCGTCACATCCTGTAAGCGCTAAGCTGCCTGAGAGCATCAGAACGACCGCCAGAGGCGTTAACCCTCTGTTTTTGTTCATAGGTAAACCTCGAGTGTCCGATTTCAAAATTGATTAATGGATCAAACGTCCACAAACCCATTGCTGCGTTTAAATTATGGTCGTGATATGGTACATACATTCATAAATGTATGTAAATCTGACCCTTGTAAATTCACAAACATATGGCACGAAAAACCAAACAGCAGGCACTGGAAACACGAAACCACATTCTTGATGTGGCGATTCATTTGTTTTCCCGGCAGGGTGTTTCGGCCACGTCACTGGCAGATATTGCCCAGGCTGCTGGGGTTACGCGCGGCGCCATCTATTGGCACTTCAAAAACAAGTCCGATTTGTTTAGTGAAATCTGGGAGTTGTCAGAGTCCAGTATTGGGGATCTTGAAACTGAGTATCAGGCAAAATATCCCGGCGATCCACTGTCAGTTTTAAGAGAGATCCTGGTTTACATTCTTGAAGCTACGGTTTCAGAGGAACGCCGCCGGTTGATGATGGAAATAATCTTTCACAAATGTGAGTTTGTTGGCGAAATGGCGGTCGTGCAACAGCTTCATCGTGAATATTGCCTGGCCAGCCATGAACGCATTGAACAGGCGTTAAGTAACTGTATGGCTGCCAGAATGCTCCCCGATACCCTGAATATACATCGCGCCACTATTTTGATGCGCAGTTATATCACCGGCTTAATGGAAAATTGGTTATTCGCCCCACAAACTTTCGATTTACAAGCCGAAGCGCGCGCCTTTGTGAACATCCTCCTTGAGATGTACCAGTTTTGCCCGACGCTCCAGAAACCATCGCTTTCTTAACATTCCCACACTATTGTCGGAATTCTCTTTATCCCCGCAGCCTTGCTATTCTGCGCCCGCGTCCCGTGGTATCCTGCGCTTCACGTAATATCCCCGATATATTCTCGGCCCTGTAATCACTCATTTAAAGACTATGCAGCACGATTTTCACTTTCGCAAAATAGCCGGCGTGATGACGCTGGTGTGGCTTCTCCTGGCTGGTTTTATGCTCTGCGCAGGCGTTGCGAACGCCGCGTCCAACGGCGAATTACCGGCGCGTGCTGAGATTCAGAGCCAACTGGATGCGCTGGGAAAACAAAAGTCCCTCTCGGCGCAAGATAAGCTGGTCCAGCAGGATCTCACCGAAACCCTGGAAACCCTCGACAAGATCGAGCGGGTGAAGCAGGAGACGACGCAACTGCGCCAGCGCGTCGCCCAGGCGCCGGAAAAAATGCGTCAGGCCACCGAGGCGTTGAACGCCCTGAGCACGCCTGAAAGTGACGACAGCCTGCGTCAAACCTTTAAGGCGATGTCGCTGCGCCAGTTAGAAGCGCGTACCGCGACGCTGGTGGACGATCTGCAATCCGCGCAAAACGACCTTTCGACCTTTAACAGCCAACTGGTCTCGCTGCAAACCCAACCGGAGCGGGTGCAAAACGCGATGTATACCGCCTCGCAGGAGTTGCAGCAGATCAGGAACCGTCTCAACGGCACCACGCCAGGCGAGGCGGCGCTACGTCCTTCCCAACAGACGTTGATGCTGGTACAGCAGGTATTACTGAACGCGCAGATCGATCAGCAGCGTAAGAGCCTGGAAGGGAACACCGCTTTACAGGATAGCCTGCAAAAACAGCGCGATTACACCACCGCTCATATTAATCAGCTTGAGCATCAGCTTCAGCTGTTGCAGGAAGCAGCGAATACCAAGCGCCTGTCGCTGACCGAAAAAACTGCCCAGGAAGCGGTGACGCCGGAGGACTCCTCCAGCTTGCAAAATAATCCGCTGGTTAAGCAGGAACTGGAAGTTAACCACCAGCTCAGCCAGCGGCTGATTTCCGCTACCGAAAACGGCAATGCGCTGGTGCAGCAGAACATCAAAGTTAAAAACTGGCTGGATCGCGCGCTGCAATCGGAGCGGAATCTAAAAGAGCAAATCTCAGTATTAAAAGGCAGTCTGCTGCTGTCACGGATCCTGTATCAGCAACAGCAAACGCTGCCGTCGGCGGATGAACTTGAGGATATGACCAACCGCATCGCCGACCTGCGTCTGGAGCAATTCGACCTGAACCAGCAGCGCGACGCGCTGTTCCAGAACGACACCTTTGTGGCGAAGCTGGAAGAGGGGCATCAGGGCGAAGTCAACGCTGAGGTTCATGACACGCTATTGCAACTGGTGGATATGCGCCGCGAACTGCTCGATCAGCTCAACAAGCAGCTCGGCACCCAGCTGATGATGGCGATCAACCTGCAAATCAATCAGCAGCAGTTGATGAGCGTCAGTAAAAATCTCGAACAGATGCTGACCCAGCAAATCTTCTGGGTGAACAGCAACCGCCCGATGGACTGGGACTGGATTAAGGCGTTCCCGGGCGCTGTCCATGATCAGGTTAAGACCATGAAGATCACGGTGAACTGGAAAAAAGCCTGGCCGTCGGTGGCCGTGGCGTTTCTTGCCGGTTTGCCGCTATTACTGATCGCCGGGCTGATCCGCTGGCGCTTTGGCTGGCTGAAGCAGTATCTGGCGAAACTGGCCTCCGAAGTCGGACAGTTGCGTAACGACAGCCAGTTGCATACCCCGAAAGCCATCCTGATTAACTTTATCCGCGCTTTACCGGTGTGTCTCATCATCCTGGCATGTGGGCTGATCCTGTTGTTTATGCAGATTAACATCAGCGATTTGCTGTGGGAGTTCAGTAAAAAACTCGCCATGTTCTGGCTGGTGTTCGGCGTGTGCTGGCGGGTACTGGAAAAAGACGGCATGGC
Source organism: Atlantibacter sp. RC6 (assembly GCF_014193285.1). Classification (GTDB taxonomy): domain Bacteria; phylum Pseudomonadota; class Gammaproteobacteria; order Enterobacterales; family Enterobacteriaceae; genus Atlantibacter. The sequence goes on along the minus strand of NZ_JACHZE010000007.1, from coordinate 88,308 downwards.
GGTTAGCCATTTCAATATGCCGGCGCAGCTCACCAACCACTGGCGTCGCCAGATTGTGCGCGTAAGCCTGGCGCTATTGCCGCTGCTGTTCTGGTCAGTGATGGCGGAGCTGTCCCCGCTGAATCTGATGGATGACGTGCTGGGTCAGGCGATAATCTTCATCAACCTGCTGGTGATTGCCGCGCTGATTTGGCCAATGTGCCGGGAAAGCTGGCATGATAAAGAGTCGCATACCATGCGTCTGGTCACCATCACCGTACTGGCGATTGTGCCGATTATGCTGCTGGTGCTGACGGCGACAGGCTACTTCTATACCACGCTGCGCCTGGCAGGACGCTGGATTGATACCGTTTATCTGGTGATTATCTGGAACTTGCTGTACCAGACCGTGCTGCGCGGATTAAGCGTCGCGGCGCGCCGTATCGCCTATCGCCGCGCCATCGCCCGTCGCCAGAATCTGGTGAAAGAGGGCGCAGAGGGCGCCGAGCCGGTAGAAGAGCCGCCGCTGGGTCTCGATCAGGTTAACCAGCAGACGTTGCGTCTGACCATGCTCACTTTGTTCGCGCTGTTTGGCGTAGTGTTCTGGGCGATTTGGTCGGATTTGATCACCGTGTTCGCCTATCTCGACAGCGTGGTGTTATGGAATTACAACGGCACCGAAGCGGGTGCGGCGGTAATCAAGCACGTCACCATGGGCAGCCTGCTGTTCGCGCTGGCGGCCTTTGCGGTGGCCTGGGCGCTGATCCGCAACTTGCCCGGCCTGCTGGAAGTGCTGGTGCTGTCGCGTCTCAATATGCGCCAGGGCACCTCGTATGCCATCACGACAATCTTAAACTATGTGATTATCGGCGTCGGGGCGATGGTGGTCTTCGGTTCGCTCGGGGTTTCGTGGGACAAACTGCAATGGCTGGCGGCGGCGCTGTCGGTTGGTCTGGGCTTCGGTTTGCAGGAGATTTTCGGTAACTTTGTTTCCGGTATCATTATTCTGTTCGAACGCCCGGTGCGTATTGGCGATACCGTGACCATTGGCACCTTCTCGGGGACGGTCAGCAAAATCCGTATCCGCGCCACCACGATTACCGATTTTGACCGCAAAGAGGTGATCATTCCCAACAAGGCGTTCGTGACCGAGCGGCTGATTAACTGGTCATTGACCGATACCATCACCCGTGTGGTGATCCGTCTTGGCGTGGCTTATGGATCGGATCTGGATAAGGTGAAAGCGATCCTGCTGAAGGCGGCGATGGAGCATCCGAAAGTGATGCACGATCCGGAACCGTCGGTGTTCTTCACGACCTTCGGGCCGAGCACGCTGGATCATGAACTGCGTTTGTACGTTCGTGAACTGCGCGACCGTAGCTTCACCGTGGATGAACTGAACCGCACCATCGATCGTCTGTGTCGTGAAAACGACATCAATATCGCGTTCAACCAACTTGAAGTGCACCTGCATAACAAAAACGGCGAGCAGTTCACCGAAGTGAAGCGCGATCTGAATAACGGCGCGGCGCCGTCTGCGGCATAAAAAAGGTGAGGGCGCGCAACGCCCTCACCTGAGATGATCTTACAGGGGGATAGCTATCCCCCTTTTTTATTACAGAACCTTATGGGGACCGAAACATTCATAATGAATGTTTGCCGGGTCGATGCCCAGGCTGACCAGCTGTTTTGCTGCAAACTGCATAAAGGCTACCGGGCCGCACAGGAAAAATGTCATACCGGGTACTTTCAGCGCGCCTTCCTGCTTCAACAGATCCATCAACCCTTCGCTGTGGAAGCGACCGTTATCGCGATCAAGCTGTGACGGCACGCGATACCAGATATGGTAATCAAAATGCTTCAGCAATTTACCGTGTAACGCGATTTCATCCGCAAAGGCATGCACATCGCCGTTTTCAGCGGCATGCAGCCAGTTAACCTGTGCTTCATGATGGTTAGCGGCCAGATTATCCAGCATCGCTAACATTGGCGTTTGACCCACCCCCGCAGAGATCAACGTCACAGGGGTGGTCGGCGGCACGTCCATAAAGAAATCACCCGCCGGGGCCACCAGATGGATCACATCGCCTGGTTTGGCGTGGCTGTGCAGCCAGTTTGACACCAGCCCTTCGCCTTCGCGCTTCACCGCGATACGGTAGCTCTTGCCGTTGGGTTTACGGGTCAGGGAATACTGACGAATTTCCTGATGTTCAAAGTTTTCTGGTTTGATCCACACGCCCAGATACTGGCCAGGCTTGTAATCCGCCACCGGGCCGCCGTCTACCGGCGTAAATTCAAAACTGGTGATCAGCGCGCTTTGCTGTTTGATTTCTGTGATACGGAATGGACGGGTCCCTTCCCAACCGCCGGTTTTGCCCGCGTTTTCCTGATAAATTTCCGCTTCGCGGTTAATAAACACCTGAGCCAGCACGCCATAGGCTTTACCCCAGGCATCCAGCACTTCCTGGCCCGGGCTGAACATCTCATCCAGCGTCGCTAACAGATGGCTGCCGACGATATCGTACTGTTCAGGCTTGATATGGAAACTGGTGTGCTTCTGGGCGATTTTCTCCACTGCGGGCAGGAGCGCCGCCAGGTTCTCAATATTGGTGGCATAGGCGCAAATAGCGTTGAACAGCGCTTCACGCTGATCGCCGTTGCGCTGATTGCTCATATTAAAGATCTCTTTCAACTCCGGATTATGGGCAAACATCCGGTCATAAAAGTGGGCGGTGAGTTTCGGGCCGGTTGCTGCCAGTAGCGGAATAGTGGACTTCACAGTCGCGATAGTTTGAGCGTCTAACATCAGGGTGTTCCTTTGCAGGTGTCTATAATATGCATTTTTAATGCATCTTATAAATTTATCCCTGTGCTGTAAAGGGTCTCTGTTGAGGTTTTGTTATTGAGTGTTAATGAAAAACCTGCATCACGATCCTGAAAAGAATTCCGTCAGACGCGCCGTTTGTAAAAGGCGTTGAAGCCTTGTACTGCCTGAAGCCAATCGTTTGCGTAAAAACCTTTGTCAAGACCTATCTTCACACTGTTAATCGGTTTACACTGTTGCCCGTTGCCCAAAAAGGGCCCCTAATTGCCGTAAAAAGTTTACCGTTAGCTGAGTCAGGAGATGCGGATGTTAAAGCGTGAAATGAACATTGCCGATTATGATGCCGAACTGTGGCAGGCTATGGAGCAGGAGAAGGTTCGTCAGGAAGAGCATATTGAACTTATCGCCTCCGAAAACTACACCAGCCCGCGTGTTATGCAGGCTCAGGGTTCTCAGCTGACCAACAAATACGCTGAAGGTTATCCGGGCAAACGCTACTACGGCGGTTGCGAATATGTGGATATCGTTGAGCAACTGGCGATTGACCGCGCGAAAGAGCTGTTTGGCGCAGACTACGCCAACGTTCAGCCGCACTCCGGTTCCCAGGCTAACTTTGCGGTCTACACCGCGCTGCTGCAACCGGGCGATACCGTACTGGGTATGAACCTGGCGCAAGGCGGTCACCTGACTCACGGTTCCCCGGTTAACTTCTCCGGCAAGCTCTACAACATCATCCCTTACGGTATTGATGAGTCCGGTAAAATTGACTACGAAGACATGGCGAAGCAGGCCAAAGAACACAAACCGAAGATGATCATCGGCGGCTTCTCTGCTTACTCTGGTGTGGTTGACTGGGCTAAAATGCGTGAAATCGCAGACAGTATCGGCGCCTGGCTTTTCGTTGATATGGCGCACGTCGCGGGCCTGATTGCCGCAGGCGTGTACCCGAACCCGGTTCCCCATGCGCACGTTGTAACCACGACCACCCACAAAACTCTGGCAGGCCCACGCGGTGGCTTGATTCTGGCCAAAGGTGGCGACGAAGAGCTGTACAAAAAACTGAACTCTGCCGTATTCCCAAGCGCGCAGGGCGGCCCGCTGATGCACGTTATCGCGGCGAAAGCGGTAGCGCTGAAAGAGGCGATGGAGCCAGAGTTTAAAGTTTATCAGCAGCAGGTTGCCAAAAACGCCAAAGCGATGGTGGAAGTGTTCCTGAACCGTGGCTACAAAGTGGTGTCTGGCGGCACTGAAAACCACCTGTTCCTGCTGGACCTGGTTGACAAGAACCTGACCGGTAAAGAAGCTGACGCTGCCCTGGGCCGCGCCAACATCACCGTCAACAAAAACAGCGTACCGAACGATCCGAAGAGCCCGTTCGTGACTTCAGGCATCCGTATCGGTTCCCCGGCTATCACTCGTCGCGGCTTTAAAGAAGCGGAAGCGAAAGAGCTGGCTGGCTGGATGTGCGATGTGCTGGATAATATCAATGACGAAGCGACCATCGAACGCGTGAAGCAGAAAGTGCTGGATATCTGCGCCCGCTACCCGGTTTATGCATAATCGTTAAGCGTTAAGCGGTGAAAACCCTCGACCTGGTCGGGGGTTTTTTTATGGGTTGGGTTTTCAGGATGCTGGCTGCGAGGCCCCTGAAGCGGTGGACCTTCATACCGATACGGTATTTACTACACTGCTTTTACATACAATTTGCTCGTCCCAGGGCACTTGCTGATCAAAGTCAACGAGGTACCATGCGCATTCGACACTTTTCCAGAAGAACCGGGCTCACGGCGCATACGCTTCGTTATTACGAAAAACTGGGTTTACTACTCCCTGACAGGAATAGCAGCGGCCATCGTGATTATCGGGAAGCCGACGTCGAATGGGTGGCTTTTATTGTTCGTCTGAAAGAAACAGATATGCCGCTTTCGGATATCCAGCGTTATGCCGCGTTAAGAAGCCAGGGTAATACCACGGTTAATGAACGGCGTGCATTATTAGCCCATCACGCTGAACGGCTTGAGCAGCGCCTGGCAGAGCAGCATCTACATCTGGATCGCCTGAAAGCGAAGATGGCGTATTACGATAGCGAACTCATCAAAAACAGCGCTTGACCTGGAGTTAACTCGAAGGATTAACGTGGCTCTTATTTCATCAAAGAGGATAACGTTATGACAACGACACGCTACGAAACAGGGCTTGCGAGACTGGCAGAAATTGACGGCGCAGCAGGCGAAAAAGTGATTACCGCGCTGGCTGATGTCGCGCCTGATTTAGGGCGCTATGTGATTGAGTTTGGATTTGGCGATATCTATAGCCGTCCGGGGTTAGATTTAAAAACTCGCGAACTGATTACCGTCGGTGCGCTCGCCGCATTGGGGCATGCGCAGCCGCAGCTGGCCGTGCATATTCATGCCGCACTGAATGTAGGCTGCACGAAAGGGGAGATTGTGGAAGCCATTATCCAGATGTCGCTCTATGCGGGCTTTCCGGCAGCGCTAAATGCCATGTTCACCGCGAAAACGGTTTTTCAGGAACTTAACCTATAACAATAAGGCGGCATCAGGGAGGCCTAATGGTAACGATACAGCGTATGACCAACGATCAATTCCCGGCATATCGGACATTTTTTATCGAAGAGTATGCACAGGATTTAGCGTCAACACGCCACATGGCGATTGATGAGGCTCGCCATGATGCCGCCCGGAGTATCGATAAGTATCTTCCCGACGGCCCGGACACAGAAGGCAGCCGGCTGTGGTGTATTACGCCCTCTCATTCAGAGCAAACCATTGGTTATTTTTGGGTAAGCCTCAATGGACGCGTCGCATGGATTTATGATTTTTGCCTGTTACCGCAATGGCGCGGTAAAGGACTTGGGCGCGATGCGATGGCGCAACTTAAACAGACGCTCAGCGCCCTGGATATTCATGAAATCGGCTTGCGGGTGGCGTCGAATAATCCTGCAGCGAAAGCGCTGTATGAGAAATGCGGCTTTGCGATTACGGGCTATAACATGTCGCTGCGTCTTATCTAGCGCTGACTTCTTGTTAACCCAATGTTACACCTTGCGCCCGCCGCAATAACCCGCCAGACTATCGCCTCCAAAACGGGAGGGATTCATGGTTTTGCACTCTACGCGCTGGCTGGCGCTCAGTTACTTCACCTACTTCTTTAGCTATGGCATTTTCTTACCTTTCTGGAGCGTCTGGCTCAAAGGCATCGGCTTAGCGCCGGAAACCATCGGCCTGCTGCTTGGCGCAGGATTAATCGCCCGCTTCCTTGGCAGCTTGTTGCTGGCACCGCGCGTAACCGATCCCTCCCGGCTGGTATTTGCGTTGCGCGTGTTAGCGCTGCTGACGCTTATTTTCGCCGTAGCGTTCTGGCTCGGCACCACTACCGCCTGGCTGCTGATTGTGATGGTCGGCTTCAATCTGTTCTTCTCGCCGCTGGTGCCGTTAACCGATGCGCTGGCAGGAACCTGGCAAAAGCAAATTACCCTCGATTACGGCAAAGTGCGGGTCTGGGGATCGCTGGCGTTTGTGATTGGTTCGGCGCTCACCGGTAAACTGATCAGCATTTTCGATTACCACGCGATCCTGGTGATGCTGAGCATTGGCGTGGCCTCGATGCTGCTCGGTATGATGTTACGCCCCTCGGTTATGCCAGCAGGGCAGGCGCGCCAGAATGAAAGCGCTGGCTGGCCCGCGTGGCGAAAACTGGTGCTCGAAAGCTGGCGTTTTTTAGCCTGCGTCTCGCTGTTGCAGGGCGCGCATGCAGCCTATTACGGCTTTAGCGCCATCTACTGGCAAGAGGCGGGCTACTCCGCTTCGGTAGTGGGCTACTTATGGTCACTGGGCGTGGTCGCGGAGATCGTGGTCTTTACCCTCAGCAATAAACTGTTCCGCCGCTGGAGCGCCCGCGATTTGCTGTTGCTCTCGGCCCTGAGTGGGATTGTGCGCTGGTCGCTGATGGCCTGGACCACCGATTTGCCATGGCTTATTCTGGCGCAAATCCTGCACTGCGGCAGCTTTACCGTCTGCCACCTCGCCGCCATGCGCTATATCTCGGCGCGCCAGGGCAGCGAAGTGATTCGCCTGCAGGCCGTCTATTCCGCCGTCGCCATGGGCGGCAGCATCGCCATTATGACCATGTTCGCGGGCTTCCTGTTCCAGCACCTGCAAGGCGGGATGTTCTGGATCATGGCGCTGCTGGCGGTGCCGGCAATCTTGCTGCGCCCCGCCGTGGTGGCGCGCTAGCTCTCCAGAATCTCGCGGATACGCTGCTGCTGGTGTTCTCCCAGCGGCAGCGTGGCGTGGATCAGCGGCGCGGAGAACAGCGGCAGCGACGTATGGTAAGGGGTAATAATCAACGCCACCTCCTTCGATGCGCCTTCTTTCTGGAACGTATGCACCGACAGATATTTGATATTCAGCGGCAGCAGCGTTAATTCGCGCAACTGATGTTCAATCTGCTCTTCCAGTTGCCGGTCATTACCCGTCAGTAGTAGCACTTGCTTCTCCTGAATATCGCTCTCCTGCATCAGCCACGCGCCAAAAATAATGGCGATCAGGCCGATCTCTTCATCGGAAAACTGGATGCCATAGTGCGTTTCAAGCCGGGCGCAGGCCTCGCGGGTCGTGCGCATTAATCGGGGGTATAGCCGGGTGATCTCTTCCGGGAGCGCATTATCAATGCCGATGCCGAACAGGCAGCGGTCCAGCGCCTGGGCAAGATGCACGTACAACTGCGCCGCCAGGCCGGTTTCATCGCTAAACGCCATGCCGGAAAGCTGACGAAACGCGCTAATCAACTCCGCCACCGCCAGCCGCAGTTGAATATCCTGCGGCTGATTGTCTTTGAGCGGGTCCGGTACCCGCAGCATCATAAATATCAGCGCCAGAAATAACTGTTCGTCCTGATGAGGCGGAATCGGCACCCGGCGCTGCCAGTGGCGCATGATTTCCTGCGCCGCCAGGTATTCTACCCGCTGGGCGGTCCAGAGATTTTGCACCTCGCTAAAGCCCGGCGACTGGCCGGCGTGCTGCTCCATCAGGCAATATTGCAGGAATAGCCGCAGGAATTGGGTATCGCGTGATTCGAACTGCCGGTTAAGCCGACGTCCGCAAAGGTTGACCAGCGCGTGTAAATTCGTATCGTCATAGCATGCGACGGGAATGCCGCGTTGCCGGAGTTCAGTTTTCAGCGTCGGCGTAAAATGCTGCTGTACAAAGTGGGGGCACAAGCGCATAGCGCGACGCAGCCAGTGGAGCAGGCAAAGCCGGCGATCGAGTGGCGCGCCTTCAATCCGGTAGCTGCCGTCGGGGTGGGTCATAATTGAAAGCCGGTGGTAGCGCTGGATCTCAGAACTGGTTTCAACAATATCCTGACGGGCTATGCCACCATCAACACCATTGATTTGCCCGATTAATTCCGGCGTGACGGTGCCGGGTAAATAGAGCATCAACAGCATCTGGCAGCGGCGCTGCGGACTGGAAAGCACGGATGGTGGCGAACAAAGCTGTGTCATCATCCAAAAGTTCCAGTTAGGTAAACAATGCTAAGCGTAGTTAAAGTATGAGTCATCGTTAGAACGGGTTTGGACTTTCATTTGGTAATCCTGTCTGGCTCACAGATTTTTTTGTTTGGAAGAGATAATGCGCCCAACGATATTAAGGATATTGCCCGCTTTGCCGCTGCTGCTGCTCGTTTGCGCGACGCCGAGCCTTGCGCATCCGCACAGTTTCATTAGCCTCAAAACGCAAATTATCGAAAAGGACGGTCAGTTTACCGGCCTGCAAATGCGCTGGGTGATGGACGAAATCACATCAGCCGATTTGTTGTATGACGCGGGAGACGCCAAACCCGGCTCGGAGATTTGGAAAAAACTGGCGGCGGAGGTGATGGCGAACGTTATTGGGCAGCACTATTTCACCGAAGTGTGGCACGATGGCAAAAAAGTGACTTTTTTACCGGTACCCACCGCTTACGGCATGGCGCGGGAAGGGCATCAGGCGGTACTGACGTTTACCCTGCCGCTGGCAAAGCCTCAGCCGCTGGCCGGGCAGCGTTACAGTATCTCGACCTTTGACCCGACCTATTATGTCGACATGAGTTACGAAGGAACCAACGATATCACGCTGCCTGCCGCACTCGCCGGTCAGTGCAAACTGGTCATGACCACCCCGACGCCCACGGCAGATACCCAGGCCTTCGCGCTGTCGCTCGATAAAGAAGATGCCCCGCCGGAAGATATGGAGTTGGGAAAACAATTTGCCCAAAAGGTTAATTTGCAATGTCAGTAGTATTTTCAACGCCGAAGCCCGCACGACGCTGGATATCGCTCTGGCCACTTGGCCTGTTTTTGCTGCTGGCGATCGTCGCTGGACTGCTGCTCTGGCAATACTGGCCAAATCTGATGATGCAAAGCATTGTCTGGCAGCGCAGCGTCAATCTGGAAGTGAGCGGGTTACTAAAGCGCGTGGCGGAAAATCCCGGCGCGGCGGGCGGCGCGCTGTTACTGTTTAGCTTCACCTATGGGGTGCTTCACGCGCTCGGTCCCGGCCATGGCAAAATGGTTATTACCACCTGGCTTGCGACCCATCCGTCAAAACTCAAGTCCAGCTTAGGGCTGACGTTTGCCTCATCGCTCCTGCAAGGGCTGGTGGCGATTGGTCTGGTCGTCGTGGTGCTGTCGGTGCTGGCCTTGCCCGCCCGGCAGTTGCATATGAGCAGCTTCTGGCTTGAGAAAGGCAGCTTTCTGCTGGTGGGTGTGCTGGGTGTGATGTTGTGCTGGCGCGCCGTGATAAGGCTGGTTGGTTTATTGCGCCGCCCTAAATTCAGCGCTTTTACGCCACATCATGTTCATCACCAACACTGCGGCTGCGGGCATCAGCATCTCCCCACTCAGCAGCAGTTGGATCAGGGCGACGACTGGCGCGCGCGTCTGATGATTATCCTTTCTATGGGAATGCGCCCCTGTTCCGGCGCGATTATGGTGCTGCTGTTCAGCAAAGTGATTGGCGTGTTCGGCTGGGGGATCGCGTCGGCGCTGGCCATGGCGGCAGGGACTTCATTAACCATTTCTTCGCTGGCGCTGCTGGTTCACAGCTTTCGTACCCTGGCAATCCGGCTCGGCGGCAATAAGACGCCTGCCCTGTGGCGGCAGATAAGCTGGGCTACGCTGGCGTTAACGGGGGGAGCGATATTGATTCTGGCGGCGGTCATTATGTGGTTAAGCGCCCAGCCGCCTGGCGGAGGGCTACGGCCATTTTAAGCGGCTTAAAGCGTTTCAATCGCGGAGATTATGGCCGCTGCCGGGTAACGGAAAGTATCAGCGAGCACTTATTTATGATTGGCTGAATGATATGTTTCAATTATTTCATTGGCTGAATAATTTTTTACAAATTCATTTGACTTCTGATTCATATCTCATTCATATGCGTACATTCCTAATATTATAAGGGTGAATTATAAATTCAATTTTTGTATCACCGAAAATTTAGATAAGCTCCAAAAATAGATTATCACAGTAAATATCTTTGGTGATATTTTGCTCACTCATGGATTTTTGGAATACATACAAAATATTTGTATTCTAAAAATTGATTGGTACCGCAAGTGAACTATTTCCACGTGATTGACAAGAATGCGCCCCTCCTTTTAACCTGCGCCCAGGAAATTAATTGGAAAGATTTAGGCATCCGTCAGGTTGCCTGCTTAAAAATGTTTGCAATGGAGACAAAGGAATGAAAAAGCTATATCTTGCTATAAGTACGCTATTCATGGCTGCGGCTACCCATGCAGCTACAAATGATGTTTCTGCAACGTTAGCTATAACCGGAAGCATCACGCCTTCTGAATCAACCTGTACTGTTACGCTTGAACAACCGGTTATGCAATTGGGTACTCATGATATCAAAGATTTACCCGATCAAGGTCATTATAACTGGTCCTCTTCTGGCTACACCAACACCATTAATTTAGTGGGTGATGGTTGCGTAGATAAAACCGGCTCTGATCTTGGCCTCGCCATCAGCTTTAAAGGTCCTGCAGACAGCAGTGTAGGTGATAGTTTTATTAATACTGCTCAAGGGGACGATGCAGCGAAGGGGATTGGCGTCGGTATTTACGATTACGCGAAAAACCCCATTGAGGCGAATACCGGAACACGGCCAACTTATAAGAACCAGATGCTGTTTTCGGCTGGTTTAGTGAAGTTAAAAGGTGAGACTTACAGTGCGGGTAAAGTCGATTCCTCTATTACGGTAGAAATCGATAGATTGTAATTAAAAAGGTTAACCCGTTATTTGTTCCCTTAACGCTAAGCTAACCAATAACGGGTTTTTTGTATTGCTGGAATTTAAATGAAAAAATTAGCACTCACTGCTTTTCTGACGGCGCTCCTGATGTCGGGAATGGCGCACTCCGCATTAACGCTGAATGCCGACCGTCTAATCTATAACGAAAAAGATGGCGACGCGTCTGTTACGGTTCACAGTAATGAGGACCGCGCATACCTTATTCAGTCCTGGATTGATGCGGGGGATAAAGCGGCGTCCAAAAAACTGCCGTTTGTGGTCACGCCGCCGTTATTCCGTTTAACGCCCAAGAGCGATAACGTTATTCGTGTTGTCTACCTTGGTAGTGGTTTACCGACCGATCGCGAAACGCTGCTGTGGCTGGATGTAAAAGGCGTACCGGGATTAAGCGATGAAGAGGCTAAAGTCGAAAACCGGATGGTGCTGGCGATTAATAACCGGATCAAATTCTTCTTTCGCCCAGCCGGTCTGAAAGGGGAGCCGGGCGATGGCGTTAAAAACTTACACTGGTCTCGCTCTGGCAGTAACGTTACGGTTAAAAATGATTCACCGTTTAATCTGGTGCTCAGCGATATTTCGGTAGATAACGAAAAAATACCGGTTTCCGTCGTGGATAATAACACTGTGATCCCGGCGTTTGGTAATAAGACGTATCACATTAAACATGCCCTGGCGAGTGGCGCGACGGTGGAATGGGACGCCATCAATGATTTTGGCGCGACATCGAAAAAATATACTCAACGTCTTGATTAACTATTGAGATGTTATGCTTAACACAAGGATTAAGTGTCTTGCTTTAGTTGTGGCATCCGCAATGACGTCCCGGCCAATTATGGCTGGGGAGTATTTTGATCCTGGTTTGCTGCAAAACGTCAATGGCGGCGCAACGATTGGTGATACGTCGTTGTTAAGCCAGGGCTATCAACCGCCGGGCACTTATCGGGTGCATATTGACGTTAACGGAAAATCCGTACTGTTTAGCAGCGTGAGGTTTGAACTCAATAAAGACAAACAATTAACGCCCTGTTTATCGTTTGAAATGTATCAAAAGCTGGGGGTGGATATGAGCAAAGTTGATTCAAAATTTGAAGACAATGCGCTTAAAGATGCCTGTGTTCCTATGGAAGAACAAGTTCCTGGTACTAAAGCTTCGTTTGATTTTTCAACGCTAAAGCTTGATATCGCTATTCCTCAAACGGTTTTGCGCGATGAAAGCGAGCAGGGTGTGCCTGTAGAAGAGTGGGATGACGGGATCCCTGCGTTAATTAGCCAGTATCAGCTGTCCGGGCAGCAGTATATTAGTCATGGTGCGGATACAGACGATTCGGTTTTTGCAAATTTAACTAACGGCGTGAATATTGGTCGCTGGCGTTACCGAAATAATTCAACCCTCAGTAATGATGAGGGTTGGAAAAATATTTCCAGCTACGTTGAAACGGCGGTGCGTTCTCTTAAAGGTGAGCTGACTTTAGGGGATGCCAGCACACCATCAGATGTGTTCGACAGCCTGCTGGTACGCGGTATCCAGTTGAGTTCCGACGATGACATGATCCCCGATCAATTAACCGGGTTCGCGCCGATCATTCGCGGCATTGCTAAAAGCAATGCCCAGGTGACGATTCGGGATAATGGATACGTAATTTACCAGCGTAACGTTCCACCGGGGCCGTTTGTTATTAGCGATCTCTCTTCGGTATCCAACGGCGGCAAGCTGGATGTGACAGTAACGGAAGCGGATGGGTCAGAATCGCGTAGTACGGTAGCGTATTCAAACGTGCCCCAACTGCTGCGCAAGGGGCAACTGAAATATAGCATGGTTGTTGGCCATTTTTTGTCTAATGACAATGCGGTGATCAACAAGCCCGAAGTAGCGCAGCTGACGCTTTCATATGGTTTGCCGCTGAATACAACGTTATATGGCGGAAGCCAGTACCAGGATCAATTTAAAGCCTTCAGTGCAGGGCTCGGTTTTGATTTACAGCGTCTCGGCGGTGTGGCGCTGGATGTGACACAAAGCCATGCCCGCCGGGGTAATTCGCCGGAATATACGGGTGAAATGGTACGTCTGACTTATCGCAACAGTATTCCGGAGTCAGACACGCAAATTCAGTTGGATAACCGTTATTACCAACATGATTACCTGTCGTTTAACGACTGGGCAAATGCGGAAGATTTGTTCGAAGATACCCGGAAACGCCGGGAATACAGCTTAAGCATCAATCAGGGGATTACCTCTGAGCATAGCCTGTATGCCACTCTCAGCCGGACCGAAAACGCCGACAATAGCGTGTCGCGTTCATGGCAATTGGGTTGGAGTGGTGCCTGGAAACTGATGAGCTTCTCGCTGGCCTGGAGTATGACGCGCAATGATGGCGCGCCAGAGTGGGATAAGCAGTTGGCATTAACACTTTCGATGCCGCTCGGCGAATGGTTCCCGGCCTCGCAGCCGATGGTTAACTATACCGCTACGTCGGGTCTGAAAGGGGATCTTAGCCATCAGATAGGCGTAAACGGCAAAGTTGGCGACAGACAGGATCTGAACTGGAACTCGCAACTCTCCTGGGCGTCGCAGCAAGATCAAAGCGACACGCAGAGCGGTTCGTTTGGTCTGGATTATCAGGGTAAATATGGCGATTTAAGCGCCACGTATAATGCCGATCGCAATCAATCTGTCTCGTGGAACGCCTCGGGCAGTGTGGTGGCGCATCGTCACGGGATCACCGCAGGTCGCTTCTCCAATAGCAGCCTGGCGTTGGTGGCTATGCCTGGCGCTGCGGATATTCCTCTTGATGGCGGGCAAAATATTGCCACCGACTGGCGCGGATACGCCATTGTGCCGGATTTGCAATCCTACCAGCGTAACTCGCTCAGCGTAGACAGCCATGCCAGTAAAGACGTGGATTTTGTCAGCACAGCAACGCAGGTGGTGCCGACCAAAGATGCCATCGTGCTGGCACAATTTAACGCGATCAGTGGGCGTAAAGTGGTAATGACGGTGAAACATAATGGCGAAGTTTTACCTTTCGGCTCTCGGGCGCGAATAAAAGGCAGCGATGACGTTTATTACGTCGGCGATATGGGGCAGGTTTATATCAATACCGCACCAGACAGCGGGGAAGTGAATTTCAGCTGGGGCGAAAAGCAGTCCTGCACGGTATCTTTCACACTACCGCCACAGGAAGGCGCGAAATTACCTGTCGCCATGCTTGATGTGGATTGCCGTTAAGGACAGCAATGATGAATTTCTGGTTAAAAACAGTGATGCTTTGCGGCATGGTTTTCTGGAATAGCCTCTGTTCCGCACAGGCGCAAGAGTGCCAGACCGTGAAGCGGGGCAACCCGGTTAATCTTACTGTGCCGGTCACCCTGACGTTGCCGATGAAAACAGCGACTGCGCCCGTGGGTACTGTCCTGTTTAAGAAAGAGGCATCGCTGGCGCAATTTACCGGGGTTCATAAACCGATAACCGGTGCCTGCGTTGAGAAAATTCATCAGCAACTGGCGGGGCGCATCAGCGCCAGCCAGAGCGGGCAAAACGTTTTTGCCACTAAATTACCGGGGTTGGGGCTACGTATTACCGTTATCTATGATAAGCCTGGTGCCACGCATAAAGAATGGATATTGCCCTTTACGGCGTCACTTGATGATAAAGCCTGGGAAAACCTGACCACAGACGATATTAAATTACGGCTTGAAGCGGTAAAAACAGGGACGATAACCAGTGGAGTATTAACGTTTACACTGCCAACTCTGGCACAGACGACGGATAACTCGCTGGTCGTGAATCTGGCGCTGACGATTATTCCTGCGCAAGCGCATTGTGCAATCATGGTGCCGAACCCGCAGGTTGAATTAGCGCCGATTGATGTCAAAGATTTAATTGCGGACCGTAACGTGGAACAAACGCCCGTTAGCGTTAATTTGCAATGTCTGAATACGCAAAAGGCAAGTATTAATATTGAAGGCGTCTACGCCGAGAATCGACTGTCGGTATTTAAAAATATGGTTTCGGACCAGGCTGCACAAGGCGTTGGCATAGAGATGCTTTATAACGGAATTATAATGATGCCGGGACGTCCTGTTGATATTACCCTGGCGCAACAGCAGACTGGTTTTGCTTTACCCCTGACGGTGCGTTATGCCCGTTCAGGAGAAAAAATCACGGAAGGAAAAGTAAAAGCGCAAATAACATTACATATTAATTATTTGTAATTAAATAAAACAGTAATAACAAAATACGGAAGACCACTTGCATTCTCTGGATGCGAGCGTACTTCGCTTATTTTAATTTCAAGGAAACTACAAGGAATTTATAGTATGAAAAAGTCAATTTTAGGTTTAGCGGTCTCTGCTCTGTTCGTTGTTGGCGCTGCTCAGGCAACTACCAATGATGTTTCCGCAACTTTAAGCGTGACCGGTACCGTAACCAATGCTGATACGGGTTGTACTGTTCTGTTGAACAGCACCTCCGTCGATGTGACTGGCGATATTACTACCATGCCGACTCAAGGCGCCTCTGCAATCCCAGCCAAGTTTGTTTCTATGAATATTATTGGTGGTGCGGTTTGCGACGATATGTTAGCAAACAATAAGATTGCTTATAAATTCGTTGGCACCGCTGACAATGCGGATGGCACCGTTCTGGCAAATGCTAATACGGGTGAAGGCGCTGCGACTGGCGTAGGTATCGGCCTTTATAATGAAAAAGGCGACGTAATCAATCTGAATAGCGGTACGCTCGCTGCGAAAGACACTCCGACCAAATTGGGTCTGGGCCTGGTGAAATTGACGGGTCAGCAAGCTGTCACTGGTACGGTACAGGGCTCCCTGACCATTCAGGTTGAGCGTCTGTAATGGAAACTCCCTTCCGTGAGACGGAAGGGAGTCATGGTTAAAGGATGAATATAAGCATGAAAAAGTCATTATCCGTGCTGGTAACGGCCGCTGTGTTGATGGCCGGGGCCGCTCATGCAGAACAGAATTCAAAG
This sequence comes from Atlantibacter sp. RC6, assembly GCF_014193285.1. Classification (GTDB taxonomy): domain Bacteria; phylum Pseudomonadota; class Gammaproteobacteria; order Enterobacterales; family Enterobacteriaceae; genus Atlantibacter. The sequence goes on along the minus strand of NZ_JACHZE010000007.1, from coordinate 72,199 downwards.
GATGTATCCGCCGTTTTGACCGTAACCGGTAAGGCGTTTATTCCGGAGTCTGTCTGCAGCGTTGAGTTGAGCCCAACTTCCATTAGCCTGGAGTCAACGATCGAAGACCTACGTCCTCAGGGAACAACCGTGTTGCCTACTGACATCGTTAACCTCTCAGTGATCGGTGATAACGACTGTAATACGTTAGTATCAGGCGGGAAAATTGCCTATCGCTTCGTGGGTGTAGCGGACAGTAAAACCGGTGAAGTGCTGGCTAACGCTGACACGTCAGAAGGCGCTGCCACAGGAGTAGGGGTGGGTATTTACTCCATTTATGGCAAGCCAATTGCGTTGAATGCGGACAAAGTTGACATTACGACGGATAAGTTTGGTTTACGCCTGGTTTCACTTGACCAGTCTGAACCAGCCACCATGGGTAATGTCAGCAGTACGCTGACAGTGCAAATCGAACGCCTGTAATTTATCCCCCTCGCCTGGTGCGGGGGGATTTTTAACATAGAAAGGATAGCCAGCATGAACATATCCTCACTATCCGGACTGATTGCAGCGGCGGTACTGTTCACCGGGCTTGCCCATGCGGGAACAGATCAGAAAGACACTTCCGCTGCACTCACCGTGACCGGTGGTGCGTACGATAGCGCAAATACCAACTGCGCCGTTGAGCTCCATCCAACAACCATTAGCATAGAATCGACCCTGGAAGATCTTCTGCCTCAGGGTACGAAATTGCTGCCTTCCGATATCGTCAACGTGTCCGTCTCCGGTGACTCAAACTGCTATAGGGCATTTTTAGCAGGCAAGATGTTGTACCGCTTTGTCGGCGTAGGCGACGAGAAAACTGGTGAGGTCCTGGCTAATGCGGATACCTCAGAAGGCGCAGCCGCTGGCGTAGGGATTGGCATTTACTCTATCTTCGGCGACCCGATTGCGCTCAATACCGGCACAATGAGTACCCAGTCCGATAAATTCGGTCTGCGTGCCGTTTCTCTCGATCGAGAAATCCCCGTCAAAAGCGGAAATATCAGCAGTACGCTGACAGTTCAGCTTGAACATCTCTAATTTTCACCATGAAGAGAAGTAAGGCGCTGTCGCTGTTACTTTTTCTTCGTTCTGATGGAATCACTATGAAAAAAATCGCACTGATGGTTGCAGCAGGATGCGCGCTAATGGCCAGCGCAGCGTCTTCGTATGCGGCAGATGTTGCGCAGGACGATGGCCAGAATTTTATGGTTTACGGTCGTCTTGAAAGCGCAAAAAGCGGTTGCACCGTGCTAATGAGCAAATATGTTCTCGATCTTCATCACGCCATCACCTCCTTGCCGATGCAGGGGAGTGCGGTCACGTCGATGACGCCTGATGAGCATATTTTTATTCAACTGGGCGGGGACAACTGCGATGCCAATGAAGACTATAAAAATATCGGCCTGAGGTTTGTCGGCGCGGTGGATGACATTGAAGGCAGCGTACTGGCAAATACCGATACCAGCGAATCTGCGGCGACCGGCATCGGTATCCAGCTTTGGGATATGAACCGGACGGCGATAAAGCCCAATGTCACTATCGGGAGATTCCCGGCTGCCGCGGTCAGCAATGGAAATCCGACAAACCTTCCAGCTTCTTTCCCGCTTAACTTTTCGCTAGTTCAGCTGAAAAACGGCGCGGTCTCGCTGGGCTCGGTGAAAACCAACCTGACGGTGCAAATCGAGCGTCTCTGATTCGCCTGGCTGCATCAGGTTTGGGTATTTTCATTAAACTTTAAGGAAAGGAAATGAAAAAAGCATATTTTCGCTTACTTCTCCTGCCATTGATCATGGCGGCGGGAATTGGGCAAGCGGCGGCGGAAAACAACTCTGCCGATTTGGTGATATCAGGAAAAATTAAACCTGATACCTTTATGTGCCACGTGGTACTGAGCGAAACCTCCATCTCGTTGCTGGAAAAAACCGATACCCTGATTAAACAGGGTGAAGACGCAACAGCGCCGACGGTTATTCATATTTCGGTGGATAATGGCGATCCGCGCTGTACGGCGCTGGTCGATGAAGGGAAAATCGCTTACAAGGTGCTGGGCAACGCTGACAGCATCAATCCTTACGCGCTGGCGAATGCTCTCAGTGATGAGACCGCAGCGAAAGGCGTGGCTATCGGGGTGTTTGATGGCGCGAATAAACCTTTTGCCATCAACACAGGCCAGTTGGAATCTAAAACCGATACCACTATTGGTTTGCAGATGGTGCAACTGTCTGGTCAGGAAGCGGTGCCGGGCAATATTAATGCCATGGCAACGGTTCAGATCGAACGTCTGTAATTTTCACGCCCATCATTCGATGGGCGTTTTTGCCAGACCGATTAACGCTTCAGGGCGTCGCTCAGTTCTTCACGCATAGTTGCCAGCATCGCCTTCACCACGCGCGGGTTACCCGCTACCAGGTTGCCGGTCATGATGTAGTTATGACCGCCAGTGAAATCACACACCAGACCGCCTGCTTCACGCACCAGCAGCTCGCCGCCAGCGAAGTCCCATGGCTTCAGGTTGATTTCGAAGAAACCGTCAACGCGGCCCGCAGCCACATAGGCCAGGTCCAGCGCAGCGGAACCGGTGCGACGGAAGTCAGCGCATTGGGTGAACAGTTTGCCCACAATATTGATAAAGGTAGCGGAGTGCTGCTTGGCTTTGAACGGGAAGCCCGTCGCCAGAATAGTGCCATCCAGATCGCGTGCATTGCTGCCGCGCAGACGATACCCGTTGAGCTGTGCGCCCTGGCCGCGAACGGCGGTGAACAGTTCATTGCGCATCGGATCGTAAACCACCGCCACTTCAGTACGGCCTTTCACGCGCACGGCGATGGAAACGGAAAAATGGGGGAGGCGTTTAACAAAGTTGGTGGTGCCATCCAGCGGATCGATAACCCATTGTACATCCTGGTCGGTGCCTTCGTGTTCGCCGCTTTCTTCGGTAATGATAGTGTGTTGCGGGTAAGACTGGCGGATGGTGTCGATGATAATGCGCTCTGCGCCTTTATCCACGTTGGTCACAAAATCGTTGCTGCCTTTCTGGGTGGTTTCTACGGCGTCCGGCGTTTCGTAGTTTTTGGCGATAAAGTTTCCGGCCTTGCGCGCAGCACGCACGGCGATGTTGAGCATCGGATGCATCAGGTATCTCTCACTGGATGTTAAAGAACGGGGAAATCGGCGCGCAGTATAGCAGGGAGATCGGATTATGTCTCAGGTTTATGATAGCATACCGACATATTATTAATTTGTGTCGGTTCGCTATGCTGCAAAACATTCGTATCGTGCTGGTGGAGACCTCTCACACCGGCAATATGGGCTCAGTTGCCCGCGCCATGAAGACCATGGGTCTTACTAATCTCTGGCTGGTTAATCCGCTGGTGAAACCCGATTCCCAGGCCATCGCCCTGGCAGCCGGGGCCAGCGATGTGATCGGCAACGCCACTATCGTTGATACGCTCGATGAAGCGTTATCCGGCTGTAGCCTGGTAGTCGGCACCAGCGCCCGTTCGCGCACATTGCCGTGGCCGATGCTCGACCCGCGCGAGTGCGGCGTGAAAAGTATTTCAGAAGCGGCTCACGCGCCGGTGGCATTAGTGTTTGGCCGCGAGCGCGTTGGCTTAACCAATGACGAACTGCAAAAGTGCCATTATCACGTGGCGATTGCCGCCAATCCGGAATACAGCTCGCTGAACCTGGCGATGGCGGTGCAGGTTATCGCCTATGAAGTGCGGATGGCCTGGCTGGCAACTGAACAGCAGCAAACCGCAGCGGTTGACAGCGCAGACGCGCCGTATCCGCTGGTGGATGATTTAGAGCGTTTTTACGGTCATCTGGAGCAGGTATTGCTTAACACCGGCTTTATTCGCGCCAACCATCCCGGTCAGGTGATGAACAAATTACGCCGGTTGTTTACCCGCGCACGCCCGGAAAGTCAGGAACTTAACATCCTGCGCGGTATGCTGGCGTCCATTGACAGCACACATAAAAAAGACCCGAATACTTGAGTAAATTACTAGGTTAAATAGTTGACCAATTTACTCAGGAATGTCAGACTTGCGCCTGCTATGCAACACCCCACTTTAAAAATAAACACCCCCGCTTCGAGGGGCGACGTTGAGGTTAAGTAAGACATGAGACTGACATCAAAAGGGCGTTATGCCGTGACCGCAATGCTGGACGTTGCACTTAACTCCGAAGCGGGTCCGGTACCGTTGGCTGATATCTCAGAACGACAGGGTATTTCACTCTCCTACCTGGAGCAACTCTTCTCCCGTCTGCGCAAAAACGGGCTGGTGTCGAGCGTGCGTGGTCCAGGCGGCGGCTACCTGTTAGGTAAAGATCCCAGCGCCATCGCGGTAGGTGAAGTGATCAGTGCTGTTGACGAGTCGGTTGACGCGACCCGTTGTCAGGGCAAAGGCGGCTGTCAGGGCGGCGACAAGTGCTTAACACACGCACTGTGGCGCGACCTGAGCGATCGTCTGACCGATTTTCTGAACAACATCACTTTGGGTGAACTGGTTAACAACCAGGAAGTACTCGACGTGTCTGGCCGGCAACATACCGAAGCGCATCGCCCGGCCCGCGCACAGGACGCAATCAACGTAAAACTGCGCGCATAACTAGAAAAAGTTTTATCGGAATCAGGCCAGGGTGGATTGTTTTTCACCCTGCCGCCTTCGGCATACATCCCGCCGGTTGCCTGATTCAGAGCATTTGAGATGTACGGAGCTTAAGAGCAATGAAATTACCGATTTACCTCGACTACTCTGCGACTACGCCGGTAGACCCGCGCGTCGCCGAGAAAATGCTGCAACATATGACTATGGATGGGATTTTCGGTAACCCCGCTTCCCGTTCACACCGTTTCGGCTGGCAGGCGGAAGAGGCGGTAGACGTCGCCCGCAATCACATTGCAGACCTGCTGGGCGCGGACCCGCGTGAAATTGTTTTCACCTCCGGCGCGACCGAATCCGATAACCTGGCGATTAAAGGTGCAGCCAACTTTTATCAGAAAAAAGGCAAGCACATCATCACCTGCAAAACCGAACACAAAGCGGTGCTGGATACCTGCCGTCAGCTCGAACGCGAAGGCTTCGAGGTGACTTATCTGTCTCCGCAGAGCAACGGCATTATCGACCTGAAAGAACTCGAAGCCGCGATGCGTGACGACACCATCCTGGTTTCCATCATGCACGTGAACAACGAAATCGGCGTGGTGCAGGATATCGACACCATCGGCGAACTGTGCCGTGCGCGTGGGATTATTTTCCACGTGGATGCCACCCAGAGCGTGGGCAAACTGCCTATCGACCTGAGCAAGCTGAAAGTCGACCTGATGTCCTTCTCCGGCCATAAAATCTACGGTCCGAAAGGCATCGGCGGCCTGTACGTGCGTCGTAAACCGCGTATCCGTATCGAAGCGCAGATGCACGGCGGCGGTCACGAGCGCGGCATGCGTTCCGGTACTCTGCCGGTTCACCAGATTGTCGGTATGGGCGAAGCCTACCGTATCGCCAAAGAAGAGATGGCGAGCGAAATGGAACGCCTGCGCGGCCTGCGTCTGCGTCTGTGGAACGGCATCAAAGATATCGAAGAAGTGTATCTGAATGGCGATCTGGAGCAGGGCGTCCCGACCATTCTGAACGTGAGCTTTAACTATGTTGAGGGCGAGTCGCTGATTATGGCGCTCAAGGATCTGGCGGTGTCGTCCGGTTCAGCCTGTACCTCTGCAAGCCTTGAACCGTCTTATGTGCTGCGCGCGCTGGGGATGAACGACGAACTGGCGCACAGCTCGATCCGTTTCTCTCTGGGACGTTTCACCACGGTCGAAGAGATCGACTACACCATCGAGCTGGTTCGCAAATCTATTGGCCGTCTGCGTGATCTTTCTCCGCTGTGGGAAATGTTTAAGCAGGGCGTGGATCTGAACAGCATCGAGTGGGCGCACCACTAATTCGACAAGATTTCTGGAGAACATCAACATGGCATACAGCGAAAAAGTTATCGATCATTACGAAAATCCGCGCAACGTCGGCTCCTTCGACAACAGCGACGACTCGGTAGGCAGCGGCATGGTTGGCGCGCCGGCCTGTGGCGACGTAATGAAGTTGCAGATTAAAGTCAACAATGACGGTATCATCGAAGACGCGCGTTTCAAAACCTACGGCTGCGGTTCCGCCATCGCGTCCAGCTCCCTGATCACCGAGTGGGTGAAAGGCAAGAGCCTGGACGAAGCGCAGGCGATCAAGAACACCGATATCGCCGAGGAGCTGGAACTGCCGCCGGTTAAAATTCACTGCTCAATCCTTGCAGAAGACGCGATCAAAGCGGCCATTGCGGATTACAAAAGCAAACGTGAAGCTAAATAATCATTGATGAATTGAGGTTGTTGTATGTCGATTACCCTTAGCGAAAGCGCTGCTGCGCGCGTGAATACTTTTCTGACCAACCGGGGTAAAGGGTTTGGCCTGCGTCTCGGCGTCCGGACATCCGGCTGCTCCGGCATGGCGTATGTGCTGGAATTCGTCGATGAACCCCAGGCAGAAGACACCGTGTTCGAAGACAAAGGCGTGAAAGTGGTGATCGACGGCAAGAGCCTGCAATTCTTAGATGGTACGCAGTTAGATTTCGTCAAAGAAGGCCTCAACGAAGGGTTTAAATTCACCAACCCGAACGTCAAAGACGAGTGTGGCTGCGGCGAAAGCTTCAACGTGTAGTTCCCGCAATGACCTTCCGCGCCCAGCCGGCGCGGAAGGGTAGAAAACCATGCCATACCCGCTTTCTCAATAACGCGCGCCGGGGCAGTCAATGGAACCGGGTTGTCGCGTTATTGCGCATGTGGGTATTACCCTGAGAACGTTATGGATTACTTCACCCTCTTTGGTTTGCCGGTTGGCTACGCGATTGACATGGCTTCTCTGTCAGCGCGCTACCAGGATCTGCAACGCCAGTTCCATCCCGATAAATTCGCCAGCCACCCTCAGGCCGACCAACTGGCCGCGCTCCAGCAATCCGCGACCATCAATCAGGCCTGGCAAACGTTGCGCCATCCGTTAAACCGCGCGGAATACATGCTTTCCCTGCACGGTTTCGATCTGGCCAACGAACAGCATACGGTGCGCGATACCGCGTTTTTGATGGAACAGCTGGAGCTGCGTGAAGAGCTCGACGAGATTGAACGCGCGGGCGATGAAAGCCGCCTGGCGGGTTTTACCACGCGCATTCAGGCGCTGTACCGTTCGCGCCATCAGCAAATGGTGGAGGAGCTGGACAGCCAGGCGTGGGAAAAGGCGGCGGATACCGTTCGCAAACTCCGTTTTCTTGATAAATTGCAGCACCAGACAGAACAACTCGAAGAAAAGCTGCTTGGTTTTTAATTCTGGAAGCTAAACATGGCCTTATTACAAATTAGCGAGCCTGGGCTGAGCGCCGCGCCGCATCAGCGCAGACTGGCGGCAGGCATCGACTTAGGCACCACCAATTCCCTGGTCGCCACGGTGCGCAGCGGGCAGGCGGAAACCCTGCCGGACCACGAAGGGCGTCACCTGCTGCCGTCCGTGGTGAACTATCAGGCGTCGGGCCAGACTATTGGCTTCGAAGCCCGTGCCATGGCGGCGGCCGATCCGGTGAATACCATCAGCTCGGTAAAACGCCTGATGGGCCGCTCTCTTGCCGATATCCAGGCGCGTTATCCCCATCTTCCGTACAATTTGCAGCCGAGCGCCAACGGCCTGCCGCAGATTGACACCCCGGCTGGCCTGTTGAACCCGATCCGCGTCTCCGCCGATATCCTGAAAGCGCTGGCCGCACGCGCCAGTGAAGCGCTGGCGGGCGATCTGGACGGCGTGGTGATCACCGTTCCCGCTTATTTTGACGATGCCCAGCGTCAGGGCACCAAAGACGCCGCGCGTCTGGCGGGCCTGCACGTTCTGCGTCTGCTCAACGAACCGACCGCGGCGGCGATTGCCTACGGCCTCGATTCCGGTCAGGAAGGGGTGATCGCGGTCTACGATCTTGGCGGCGGCACCTTTGATATTTCCGTGCTGCGCCTGAGCCGCGGCGTGTTTGAAGTGCTCTCCACCGGCGGCGACTCCGCGCTGGGCGGCGACGACTTCGACCACCTGTTAGCCGACTGGCTGCGCGAGCAGGCGGGCTTCAGCGATCGCAGCGACAATCGTCTGCAACGCGAACTGCTGGACGCCGCTATCGCCGCTAAAATCGCCCTGAGCGATGCCGACAGCGTGGCCGTCAACGTCGGCGGCTGGCAGGGCAACGTGACCCGCGCCCAGTTCGATGAACTGATCGCGCCGCTGGTGAAACGCACGCTGCTGGCCTGTCGCCGCGCCCTGAAAGACGCGGGCGTTGACGCGAGCGACGTGCTGGACGTGGTGATGGTCGGCGGTTCCACCCGCGTTCCGCTGGTACGTGAACGCGTGGGCGAATTCTTTGGCCGCACGCCGCTGACCTCCATCGACCCGGACAAAGTGGTGGCAATTGGCGCCGCGGTGCAGGCCGATATCCTGGTGGGCAACAAGCCGGACAGCGAAATGCTGCTGCTGGACGTGATCCCCCTGTCGCTGGGTTTAGAAACCATGGGCGGCCTGGTAGAGAAAGTCATCCCGCGCAATACCACCATTCCGGTGGCCCGCGCCCAGGAGTTCACCACCTTTAAAGACGGGCAAACCGCCATGTCTATCCACGTGATGCAGGGCGAGCGCGAGCTGGTGCAGGATTGCCGTTCGCTGGCGCGCTTTGCGCTGCGCGGCATCCCGGCGATGCCGGCGGGCGGCGCGCATATCCGCGTTACCTTCCAGGTGGATGCCGACGGCCTGCTGAGCGTCTCTGCGATGGAAAAATCCACCGGCGTGGAAGCGTCGATTCAGGTCAAACCCTCCTACGGGCTGACCGACGATGAAATCGCCACCATGATTAAAGATTCAATGAGTTTCGCTGAGCAGGACGTCAAAGCGCGCATGCTGGCGGAACAAAAAGTGGAAGCCGCCCGGGTGCTGGAAAGCCTCACGGGCGCGCTGGCGACCGATGCCGCGCTGCTCAGCGCCGCAGAGCGTCAGGTTATCGATGAGGCCGCAGCCGTTCTGGCGCAGGCAGCGCAAGGCGATGACGTTGATGCCATTGAAAACGCAATTAAAAACGTAGATAAACAGACCCAGGAGTTTGCCGCTCGCCGTATGGACGCCTCTGTGCGCCAGGCGCTGAAAGGCCACTCCGTCGACGAGGTTTAATATGCCTAAGATTGTTTTTCTGCCTCATCAGGATCTTTGTCCGGATGGCGCAGTTCTGGAAGCGAATAGCGGTGACACCATTCTCGACGTGGCGCTGCGCGCCGGCATCGAAATTGAACACGCCTGCGAAAAATCCTGTGCCTGCACCACCTGCCACTGCATCGTGCGTGAAGGTTTTGATTCACTGCCGGAAAGCACCGAAGACGAAGACGACATGCTGGATAAAGCCTGGGGTCTGGAGCCGGAAAGCCGTTTAGGCTGCCAGGCGCGCGTCACCGATGAAGACCTGGTGGTTGAAATTCCGCGTTACACCATTAACCATGCGCGCGAGCATTAACAGGGGTAGAGTATGGGCCTGAAATGGACCGACAGCCGTGAAATCGGCGAGGCGCTGTACGACAGCCGCCCGGATCTCGATCCGAAAACCGTGCGCTTCACCGATATGCATCAGTGGATCTGCGAGCTGGAAGAGTTTGATGACGATCCGGCTGCCTCTAATGAGAAGATCCTTGAGGCAATCTTGTTAGTGTGGCTTGACGAAGCTGAATAATCCGCGTCATGATTCGCTCCCCCGCTGTGTTGGCAGCGCTTGCGCACCCCAGTCACATAGTTTGCTATGCTCCTGGGGATTTGCGCGCTTGCCGCCTTGCTGGAGAGCGAATCATTTAGCGGATGGATTTAACGGGCTGCCCTCGGGCGGCCCTTTTATGTCTAAGAGCGATAACAAAAGGGACAACAGAATGACTGACGCCATGAAAATCACGCTCTCAACCCAGCCTGCCGACGCCCGCTGGGGAGAAAAAGCGACATATAGCATCAATAACGACGGCATTACCCTGCACCTGAACGATAAAGACGACCTGGGGATTATCCAGCGCGCCGCCCGTAAAATTGACGGGCTGGGCATTAAGCATGTGGCGCTGTCCGGTGAAGGTTGGGACGCGGATCGCAGCTGGGCCTTCTGGCAGGGTTACAAAGGGCCTAAAGGCAGCCGTACCGTCGAGTGGGCGACCCTCGATGAGACCCAGCAGAAAGAGCTGGACAGCCGCCTGAAAATTATCGACTGGGTGCGCGACACCATCAACGCCCCGGCGGAAGAGCTGGGACCGGAGCAACTGGCCCAGCGTGCGGTGGATCTGCTGAGCGGCCTCGCCGGCGATAACATGAAGTATCGCATCACCAAGGGCGAAGATCTGCGCGAGCAGAACTATATGGGGATTCACACTGTAGGGCGCGGATCGGATCGCGCGCCGGTGCTGCTGGCGCTGGACTACAACCCAACCGGCAACCCGGACGCCCCGGTGTTCGCCTGCCTGGTGGGTAAAGGCATCACTTTCGATACCGGCGGCTACAGCCTCAAGCAAAGCACCTTTATGGATTCGATGAAATCCGACATGGGCGGCGCGGCGCTGGTGACCGGCGCGCTGGCGTTCGCCATCACCCGTGGTCTGGATAAACGCGTCAAATTGTACCTGTGCTGCGCCGATAACATGGTCAGCGGCAACGCGTTCAAACTGGGCGATATCATCCGCTACCGCAACGGCAAAACCGTGGAAGTGATGAACACCGACGCCGAAGGCCGTCTGGTGCTGGCGGACGGGCTGATCGACGCCTGCGCCCAGAAACCGGAACTGCTGATTGACGCCGCCACCCTGACCGGTGCCGCGAAAACCGCGCTCGGCAACGATTATCATGCGTTGTTCAGCTTTGACGATGCCCTGGCGAACCGCCTGCTGGCGAGCGCCAGCGCCGAAAACGAGCCGTTCTGGCGTCTGCCGCTGGCGGAATTCCACCGCAACCAGCTGCCGTCGAATTTCGCGGAACTCAACAACACCGCTGGCGCGTCGTATCCGGCGGGAGCCAGCACGGCGGCGGGCTTCCTGTCGCACTTTGTTGAAAATTACCAGCAGGGCTGGCTGCATATCGACTGTTCCGCCACCTACCGTAAAGGCGCGGTTGAACAGTGGGCGGCGGGCGCGACCGGTCTTGGCGTGCGTACTTTAGCTAACCTGCTGACGGCGAAATAAGAGCGTTATGTCTGAAACTAAAAACGAGTTAGAAACCCTGCTGGAGAAGGCTGCCACCGAACCGGCGCACCGTCCGGCGTTTTTCCGCGTCTTGCTGGAGTCTACCGTATGGGTGCCGGGCACCTCCGCCAGCGGCGACGCGGTGGACGCGGACAGCGCGCTGGATTTACAGCACTGGGAAAAAGAGGACGGCACCTCGGTGATCCCGTTTTTCACGTCGCTGGAAGCGTTGCAGCAGGCGATGGATGAAGAAGAGCAGGCATTTGTTGTGATGCCGGTGCGCACCCTGTTTGAGATGACGCTGGGCGAGACGCTGTTCCTGAACGCCAAATTGCCGACCGGCAAAGAGTTCACCCCGCGTGAAATCAGCCATCTGGTTGGTGAAGAAGGCAACCCGCTCAGCACCCAGCAAGTGATTGAAGGCGGCCAGACGCTGCTGCTCTCTGAAGTGGCCGAACCGCCCGCGCAGATGATCGATTCCCTGACCACACTGTTCAAAACGCTGAAAACGGTCAAGCGCGCCTGGCTGTGCTCTATCAAAGAGCGCGCCGACGCAGCCCCTAATCTGCTGATCGGCATTGAAGCCATTGGGGATATCGACGCCATCGTGCAGGCGGCGGGTAGCGTCGCCACCGACACGCTGCCGGGGGACGAGCCGATTGATATTTGCCTGGTGACGGAAGGGGAGAAGGGCGTCAGCCATTTTATCATGGCCCACGTCACCCCCTTCTATGAACGTCGCTGGGGAAGTTTCCTGCGCGATTTCAAAACCAATCGCATTATCTAAACTCAGGGCCGCGTTTGCGGCCCTTTTTTATTGCGCGGGTTCGACAGGCAAATCCTGGCGCGCGCCCCATTCGCTCCACGCGCCGTCATACAGCGCCACGCCGTTGACATCCAGGGTAGCGAGCGCCAGCACCAGCACCGCCGCCGTCACGCCGGACCCACAGCTGGCGATGATGGGCCGCTCAAAATCCACGCCGCGCTGGAAGAAGATGTCGTGCAGCGTGGCTGGGTCTTTTAACGCGCCGTTCTGCACTACTTCGCCCCAGGGCACGTTTAATGCGCCAGGGATGTGCCCGCGCTTCAGGCCCGGACGCGGTTCATCCGCTTCGGCATGAAAACGGGCCGCCGGACGGGCATCAATAATCTGCGCGCTGCCCTCGTGGCTCGCCAGCAGCACGTCGGTCAGGCGTTTCACCGCTTCAGGATTGAGTTTGGCCTCGAAATCTCCCTCTTCAGCCACAACGTCGCCCGATTCCACCGGACGTCCTTCCTGCTGCCAGCGCGCCAGCCCGCCCGCCAGAATCGACACATTTTCCACGCCGAAACTGCGCAGCATCCACCACGCGCGCGGCGCGGAGAACAGGTCGCCCTCGTCATACACCACCAGATGTTTATCGCTGCTGACGCCTAATTCACGCATCGCCACCGCGAACGCTTCCGGGCGCGGCATCATATGCGGCAAAGGGCTGGTGCGATCGGACAGCGCTTCGATATCAAAAAACAGCGCGCCGGGCAGATGCTGTGCGCGGTATTCGCCCGCCACGTCACGGTGCTCCTGGCCGGGAGGCGCCATGCGCGCATCAAGGAGTTGAATTTCTGGATCCGAAAGGTGCTCAGCGAGCCAGTCGCCCGCAACAAAAAAAGAGGTGGACATGGAGCCTCCGTGTCAGTGCTGAGAGGGCAGATTGTCGGTGTTTTTAGTGTGCGTCACAAGCGGCCACCTCTCAAGTCGCGATACGAATCCCGTAATACCACTATAATTCTGAAAATCTACCGTTTGCTACGCGGTCTACATTCTTATTTTGTATTCGCGCCGCGAACGCATAATACTGACTTCCTCACAACAGGAAGGCCGAAAGGCCAGGGATTTGAGAATGATACAAGCACGTCACGCCGCGCTTGCGGCAGCCTTATTCGCCATGCTGGCCATGGCAGGTTGCGATGATAAACCGAGTGAAAAGGCAAGCGACCCTAAACCCGCGCCCGCTCAACAATCACAGGCCGCGACCGTCGCCGCCAAACCCGACAGCGCCAAACTGGCCCAGCTTGCCGGGCAAAGCGCCGGGAAACCGTTAACGCTGATTGACGCCTCGGAAGTCCAGCTGGACGGCGCGGCGACGCTGGTGCTAACGTTTTCTATTCCTCTCGATCCTGACCAGGATTTCTCCCGCACCGTTCATCTGGTAGATAAAAAGAACGGCAAAGTCGATGGTGCCTGGGAACTGGCGCCCAATCTGAAAGAGCTGCGGATGCGCCATCTGGAGCCGAGCCGTACTCTGCTGGTGAGCGTGGACAGTGAGCTGAAAGCGCTGAACGAAGCCACTTTCGGCATCAACTGGGAAAAGACCCTCGAAACCCGCGATATCGAACCGAGCGTCGGCTTCGCCAGCCGGGGCTCGCTGCTGCCCACCAAAGTGGTGCAGGGCCTGCCGGTGATGGCGTTGAATATCGATAACGTGGATGTGAATTTCTTCCGCATCAAGCCGGAATCCCTGGCCTCGTTCGTCAGCCAGTGGGAGTACCGTAACTCGCTCACTAACTGGGAGTCAGACAAGCTGCTGCAACTGGCGGATCTGGTCTATACCGGCCGTTTCGACCTGAACCCGGCGCGTAACACCCGTGAAAAACTGCTGCTGCCGCTGGGCGATATCAAACCCCTCCAGCAGCCCGGCGTCTATCTTGCGGTGATGAACCAGGCGGGGCGTTACAACTACAGCAATGCCGCCACGCTGTTTACGTTAAGTGATGTCGGCCTGTCGCTGCATCGCTTCCATAACCGGCTCGACATCTTCACCCAGAGCCTGGAAAACGGCGCACCGCAGGGCAGCGTCGAGATCCAACTGCTGAGTGAAAAAGGCCAGACCCTGGCGCAGGCGAAAACCGACGGCGACGGCCACGCGATGCTGGAGACCCCGAAAGACGCCGCGCTGGTGCTGGCGCGTAACGGCGAACAGACGACGCTGCTGGATCTCAAACTTCCGGCGCTGGATCTCTCTGAGTTCGACATCGTCGGCGAAGCCGGATATGCGCGGCAGTTCTTTATGTTCGGCCCGCGCGATCTGTATCGCCCGGGTGAAACCGTGATCTTCAACGGTCTGCTGCGCGACGGCGATGGCAAACCGGTTGATGACCAGCCGATCAAGCTGGAAGTGGTCAAACCCGACGGCCAGGTGGCGCGGACCCAGGTAGTGCAATCGCGTAACGGGCTGTACCAGTTTAGCTGGCCGCTGGCCCAGACGGCTGCCACCGGTAACTGGTTCGTACGCGCCAATATCGGTGATAACCAGCCGCGCAACTGGCACTTCCAGGTGGAAGACTTTATGCCGGAGCGTATGGCGCTGACCTTAACGCCGCAGAAAACACCGATCTCCCCGAAAGATCCGCTTACTATTCCGGTGGAAGGGCATTATCTCTACGGCGCGCCGGCGTCCGGCAACGCGTTACAGGGCCAGATTTTCCTGCGCCCGCTGCGTGAAGCGGTCGCCGCCCTGCCAGGTTTTGAATTCGGCGATATCGCCGAGGAAAACCTCAGCCGCAGCCTCGATGAAGTGCAGTTGACCCTGGATGAACAGGGCCAGAACGCGGTGACGCTTGACAGCCAGTGGCAGGATGTTCGCTCCCCGCTGAAGGTGATTTTGCAGGCCAGCCTGCTGGAGTCCGGCGGACGCCCGATCACCCGTCGCGCCGAACAACCGGTGTGGCCCGCCGCGAACCTGCCGGGCATTCGTCCGCAGTTTGCCTCTAAAGCCGTGTACGACTATCGCAGCGACACCACGGTTAACCAGCCGATGGTGGATGAAGGCAGCCTGGCCGGGTTCGACATTGTCTATACCGACGCCCAGGGCCAGAAGCTGGCGGTAAACGATTTACAGGTGCGGTTAATCCGCGAGCGCCGCGACTACTTCTGGAACTGGTCGGAAGGTGACGGCTGGCAGTCCCAGTTCGATCAAAAGGATCTGGTGGAAGGCGAGCAATCACTGAATCTGGCCGCGGGCGAAACCGGCAAAGTGAATTTCCCGGTGGACTGGGGTTCTTATCGCCTCGAGGTGAAAGCGCCCAATGACACCGTCAGCAGCATCCGCTTCTGGGCGGGCTACAGCTGGCAGGACAACAGCGACGGTAGCGGCTCGCCGCGCCCGGATCGTGTGACGCTGAAGCTGGATAAACCGGCCTACAAGCCTGGCGACACCATCAAACTGCATATCGCCGCGCCTGCCGCTGGGAAAGGCTACGCGATGATTGAATCCAGCGACGGCCCGCTATGGTGGCAGGCTATCGACGTGCCGGAAGGCGGCATGGACCTCGACATTCCGGTGGATAAAAAATGGCAGCGCCACGATCTCTATGTTAGCACTCTGGTGATCCGTCCCGGCGACAAATCCAAATCCGCCACCCCGAAACGCGCCGTCGGTATTCTGCATCTGCCGCTGGGTGATGAAAACCGCCGTCTGGCGGTAACGCTGGACGCTCCGGCGAAAATGCGCCCGGACCGTAATCTGGATGTGAAGCTAAAAGTGAAACCCGACGCTCAGGGCAAAATTCCGGCGCAGGTTAACGTGCTGGTTTCCGCCGTCGACAGCGGGGTGCTGAATATTACCGATTACCGCACCCCGGACCCGTGGGACGCGTTTTTCGGCAAGAAAGCCTACGGCGCAGATATTTACGATATCTACGGCCAGGTGATTGAAGGACAGGGACGGCTGGCGGCGCTGCGCTTTGGCGGCGACGGCGATGAACTGAATCGCGGCGGCAAACCGCCGGTTAACCACGTCACCATCGTGGCGCAACAGGCGCAGCCGGTGGTACTTAACGAGAACGGCGAAGGCACGGTGCAACTGCCGATTGGCGATTTCAACGGCGAGCTGCGGGTGATGGCGCAAGCCTGGACGGCGGACAGCTTCGGCAGCAGCGAGGCGAAAACCGTCGTCGCCGCGCCGCTGATCGCCGATATCAGCATGCCGCGCTTCCTGGCGGGTGGCGATGAATCGCGGCTGGCGCTGGACGTCAGCAACCTGACCGATACGCCGCAAAACCTCACCGTTTCCCTCACCGCCAGCGGGCTGGTTTCGCTGCTGGATAGCCCTGAACTGAAAGTGAGCCTCAACGCCGGGGCGCGTAAAACACTGTTTATTCCGGTGCGTGCCCATGAAGGCTTTGGCGACGGGGAAATCAACGCCCAAATCAGCGGGCTGAACGTGCCGGGGGAAACCTTCGCGCCGTCGCAAAAACAGTGGAAAATCGGCGTGCGTCCGGCGTTCCCGTCGCAGACCGTCAACAGCGGCGTGATGCTTAACCCAGGCGAAAGCTGGCAGGTTCCGGCATCGCATATCGAGGGTTTCTCGCCGGCTACCCTGGAAGGGCGCCTGCTGCTGAGCGGCCGTCCGCCGCTTAACCTGGCGCGCTATATCAGCGAACTGAAAGCCTATCCGTACGGTTGCCTGGAGCAAACCACCAGCGGCCTGTTCCCGTCGCTGTACACCAGCGCGGCGCAGCTTAAAGCGTTGGGCATCAGGGGGGAAAGCGACGAGCAGCGCCGCACGGCGATTGATGTCGGCATCGCCCGGTTGTTGGAAATGCAACGCGAGGACGGCGGGTTCAGCCTGTGGGATAAAAACGGCCCGGAAGAGTACTGGGGCACAGCCTATGTCACCGATTTCCTGGTGCGGGCGACCGAGCAGGGCTACAGCGTGCCGGCGGATGCGCTGGAGCGCGCCAACAATCGCCTGCTGCGTTATTTACAGGACCCAAGCCTGATGGCGCTGCGCTACAGCGATAACAGCGCCGCCAGCAAGTTCGCGGTGCAGACCTATGCCGGACTGGTGCTGGCGCGTCAGCAAAAAGCGCCGCTCGGGGCATTGCGCGAATTGTGGAACAAACATGACGCCGCCAGTTCCGGCCTGCCGCTGGTACAGCTTGGTGTGGCGCTGAAGCTGATGGGCGACGCATCCCGTTCCCAGCAGGCGATTAACGCCGGCCTGGCGACGCCGCGTAACGATCGCAATCAGTGGATTGGCGACTACGGTAGCGAGTTACGTGACAGCGCGCTGGTGCTCAACCTGCTGGAAGAAAACAAACTGATGGCGCAGCAGCAGGCGGGATTACTGCAAACCCTGTCCGATCGGGCTTATGGCCAGCGCTGGTTGTCGACGCAGGAGAGCAATGCGCTGTTCCTGGCGGGTCGCGGCTGGCAAAACCAGCCCGCCGCCTGGCAGGTGCAAAGCTCGTTGTCGGGCGAACCGTTGCAGGGTGATAAAGCGCAGGCGTTTAATCTGAACGCCGATAAACTGGCGGCGCTGCATCTGACCAACACCAGCGACAGCCCGGTGTGGGTGCGGCTCGACAGCGTGGGCTATCCGCAAAGCGCGCCGCAGCAATCCGGAAACGTACTGAAAATTGAACGCCACTTTATGAATAGCGACGGCACGACCAAATCACTCGAGAACCTGCGCAGCGGCGAACTGGTGCTGGTGTGGCTGGATGTCTACGCCAGCAAAACCGTGCCGGACGCGTTGGTGGTGGATCTGCTGCCCGCAGGCCTGGAGCTGGAAAACCAGAATCTGGCGAACGCCAGCGCCAGCCTGGGTGAAACCGGCGGCGCGGTCAGCGACCTGGTGAGCCGGATGCAGCAGCAGGATATTCAGCATGTGGAGTTCCGCGATGACCGCTTTGTGGCGGCGCTGCCGGTGAACGAAGGCGAACATGCCACGCTGGTCTATCTGGCGCGCGCGGTGACGCCGGGCAAATACACGGTGCCGGTGCCGCAGGTGGAATCGATGTACGTTCCGTCATGGCGAGCTACCGGCAGCAGTGCAGGGACGTTAACCATCGCACCGTGAGTAGGTTTTTGTGATCGCCTCAAAACTAAAAAAATGCGCCTGCGTAACAGCAGGCGCATTACTGTTATTTGCGCTGGCGCTGTGGGCGGCTGACCGTATTTGGCCGCTGCCGCTCAAAGAGGTCAACCCCGCCCGGGTGGTGGTGACCGAAGAGGGTACGCCGCTGTGGCGCTTTGCCGATGATGAAGGTATCTGGCGCTATCCCGTCACTATCGAAGAGGTTTCCCCACGCTATCTGGATGCGCTGATCCACTATGAGGATCGCTGGTTCTGGAAGCATCCTGGTATCAATCCGTTTTCTATTGCGCGCGCCGCCTGGCAGGGCGTCACGTCCGGGCGCGTAGTGTCCGGCGGCAGTACGCTGACCATGCAGGTCGCCCGGCTGATTGAGCCGCATCCCCGCACCTTGCTGGGTAAAACGCGTCAGGTGTGGCGCGCCATGCAGTTGGAGTGGCACTTGTCGAAGCGCGAAATTCTCACGCTTTATCTTAACCGCGCGCCGTTCGGCGGCACCTTGCAGGGCGTCGGCGCGGCAAGCTGGACCTATTTCGGTAAATCACCCGCATCGCTGACCCCTGCCGAAGCGGCATTGCTGGCGGTGCTGCCGCAAGCGCCGAGCCGTTTGCGTCCTGATCGCTGGCCCGAACGCGCCCAGGCATCACGGGATAAAGTGCTGCGCCGTCTGGCGCAGTATCACGTCTGGCCGCAAAAAGAGGTCAAAGAAGCGCTGGAGGAGCCGGTCTGGCTGGCGCCGCGCCAGATGCCGCAACTTGCGCCGTTGCTGGCGCGCTATCTGGCCGCGCGCAGCCACGAGACAAAAATCGTTACCACGTTAGACGCGGGCCTTCAGCGGCAACTGGAAGAGCTGGCGCTGAACTGGAAATCTCGCCTGCCGCCGCGCGGCTCGCTGGCGATCCTGGTGGTAGACGCCAGCACCATGAAGGTGCGCGGCTGGGTGGGGTCAGCGGATATTGCCGATGTGAACCGCTTCGGGCATGTGGATATGGTGCTCGCCAGCCGCTCGCCGGGATCGGTGCTCAAACCTTTTGTGTACGGACTGGCGCTGGATGAGGCGCTGATCCATCCCGCCTCGCTGTTGCAGGACGTGCCGCGCCGCTTTGGGGATTATCGCCCCGGCAACTTTGACAGCGGCTTTAACGGCCCGGTCAGCATGAGCGACGCGCTGGTGCGTTCGCTGAATCTTCCGGCAGTGCAGGTGCTGGAAGCCTACGGGCCAAAGCGTTTCGCCGCAAAATTGCGTAATGTGGGCCTGACCTTAACCCTGCCCGGCGGCGCGGAGCCGAACCTGTCGATTATCCTCGGCGGCGCCGGGGCACGTTTATATGACATTGTCGCCGCCTACAGCGCCTTTATGCGCCAGGGCAGGGCCGCGCAGCTGCGATTAACGCCGAACGATGCGCTGGAAGATCGCCCGCTGATGTCGCCGGGGGCGGCGTGGATTATCCGCCGTATCCTGGCGGGCGAGGCGCAGCCGCTGCCTGACAGCACGCTGCCGCTGGTGGTGCCGTTTGGCTGGAAAACCGGCACCAGCTATGGCTATCGCGATGCCTGGGCAGTGGGGATGAGCCCGCGCTATATCATCGGCGTCTGGACAGGCCGACCGGACGGCACGCCGGTGCCGGGTCAATCGGGCTTTGCCAGCGCGGTGCCGCTGCTTAATCAAGTCAATAATCTGGTACAGGCCAGCTCCGCATTGCAGCAGGCCCGTTTACCTGTCGATCCGCGTCCGGCGTCGGTGACCGCCGGAACCATCTGCTGGCCCGGTGGGCAGCAGCTCCCGGCGGGGGATAGCAACTGTCGTCGCCGTCTGGCAACCTGGCTGTTGGACGACAGCCAGCCGCCTACGCTGCTGGCGCAAGGGCAGGAGCGCATGACCGGAACCCAGTATCCGCAGTGGCTGAATAAACAAGGGCAGCGCGTCGCCGCCGATTGTCAGGAGGCCCATGCCGAAACCCTGATTATGTGGCCGCTGCCGCTGGAGCCCTGGCTGCCCGCCGCTGAACGCCGCGCCGCGCGTCTGCCCGCGGCATCGCTGACATGCCCGCCGTTAACCAGCGAGGGTGCGACGCCGCTGCTGCTCACCGGGGTGCGCGACGGCGGCATTATCAAACGCGTGCCGGGGCAAAGCCGTCTGCCGCTGCGGTTAACGACGCAGGGCGGCGAAGGGCCGCGCTGGTGGTTCTTAAACGGCGAAGTGCAATCAGGGCATGGGGATGTGCTGACGCTGGAGATCGATAAAGCCAATGAGTATCAGGTGCTGGTGATGGATGAGTCCGGGCAAACCGCCGTGGCCCGTTTTACTGTCCAGTAGTGTACAACCCGCTGACGCAATGGCATTGTGTTGCGAGCTGTCGCACTATTTTAAAAAAATGTTACTTATTCCCATAGGCAATACGCGGGATGCTCATTATAATCGCCGCCAATTCGAAAGCCGGGTTTCCGGCGTAAACAGAACAACATACAGAGGTTATCATGGCTATTGAACGTACTTTTTCCATCATCAAGCCGAACGCGGTGGCAAAAAACGTTATTGGCAACATCTTTGCTCGTTTTGAAACAGCAGGCCTGAAAATTGTTGGCACCAAAATGCTGCACCTGTCTTCCGAGAAAGCAGGCGGTTTTTATGCTGAACATCAGGGCAAACCGTTCTTTGATGGCCTGGTGGCCTTCATGACCTCCGGCCCGATCGTGGTGACCGTGCTGGAAGGCGAAGACGCGGTGCGTCGTCACCGTGAAATCCTCGGTGCGACCAACCCGGCGAACGCGCTGGCCGGCACCCTGCGCGCAGATTATGCGGACAGCCTGACCGAAAACGGCACCCACGGTTCCGATTCTGTGGAATCCGCAGAGCGCGAAATCGCCTACTTCTTCGGTGAAGGCGAAGTGTGCCCGCGCACCCGCTAATCACGCCGCGAAAGTTTATTTTTGTGATGCCGCTTACAGCCGTGGCATCACGACGCTGAAGTTTGTACAATACTGCGCCCCGGGACGATCCCACGTTCCGGGGCGCTTCTTTTTTCAACCCACCATGGGCCATAACGTGTAACAACGAGGCCGGAAACCATTATGTCTGAGCAAATTGTCACTTCCGAAACGCCGGTCACCGTCGTTTCCGCTAAATCAGAAAAAACCAACCTGTTGGATCTCAATCGTCAGCAACTGCGCGAATTTTTTGCCAATCTGGGTGAAAAACCGTTCCGCGCCGATCAGGTGATGAAGTGGATGTATCACTACTGCTGCGATGATTTTGATGAGATGACGGATATCAACAAAGTTCTGCGCAACAAGCTGAAAGAGATCGCCGAAATCCGCGCGCCGGAAGTCGCCGAAGAGCAGCGTTCCGCAGACGGCACCATCAAATGGGCGATTAAAATTGCCGACCAGCTGGTGGAAACCGTGTATATCCCGGAAGAAGACCGCGCCACGCTGTGCGTCTCCTCTCAGGTCGGCTGCGCGCTGGAATGTAAATTCTGCTCAACCGCCCAGCAGGGTTTTAACCGTAACCTGCGCGTGTCGGAAATTATCGGCCAGGTGTGGCGTGCGGCCAAAATTATCGGCGCGCAGAAGAAAACCGGCGTGCGTCCTATCACCAACGTGGTGATGATGGGCATGGGCGAACCGCTGCTCAACCTGAATAATGTGGTGCCCGCGATGGAAATCATGCTGGATGATTTCGGTTTTGGGCTGTCGAAGCGCCGCGTAACGCTCTCCACCTCCGGTGTGGTTCCGGCGCTGGATAAGCTCGGCGATATGATCGATGTGGCGCTGGCGATCTCCCTGCATGCCCCGACTGATGAAATCCGCGACCAGATCATGCCGATCAACAAGAAGTACAACATCGAGACATTCCTGGCGGCGGTACGTCGTTATCTGGAAAAATCTAACGCCAATCAGGGACGGGTGACGGTGGAGTACGTTTTGTTGGATCATATCAACGACGGCACTGAACATGCGCATCAGCTGGCGGAATGCCTGAAAGATACGCCGTGCAAGATCAACCTGATCCCGTGGAACCCCTTCCCGGGCGCGCCGTATGGACGCAGCTCCAACAGCCGTATCGATCGCTTCTCCAAAGTATTAATGGAGTATGGGTTTACCACCATCGTGCGTAAAACCCGCGGCGACGATATCGACGCGGCCTGCGGACAGCTGGCAGGCGAGGTGATCGACCGTACAAAACGCACGATGCGTAAGCGTATGCAAGGTGAACCTATTGAGGTGAAAGCAGTCTGACTGGCATCAATGCCTGGTTTGCCCTCGGCAATTCGGGCATTTGCTACAAAAGGCGCGTTTTTACCTGAACGTGAAGAAACGTATTCTCTCAATAATTACGGTGCGTTTCTTCTCGCTTTAAGGCAGTATGTAGCGTCTCAACAACAGTTTAGACGCGCGTGAATTCTGGATTGCGTCGTTAGCCACGGACAGTTGGTCAAAAGGTGTCTATGTTTAACTGACCAGACGGCATTCAAGAGCTGGCATCGTCAAAAAATGTTGGCTTGATGAGGCGAATGTTTAGCGTTGCAGCCTTAAAAGATTGATTTCGCGGTGCGGGTAGGGTCACCTGCCGGCGCCTGGTTCCTTACTTAAACAGTTCCAGCAGTTGTAGCGAATGAATACTGAAGCCACTCACGATCACAATGCACCACAAACCACCGGCGAACGCCTGCGTTCGGCGCGTGAACAACTCGGTCTTAGCCAGCAAGTCGTGGCAGAACGTTTATGCCTGAAAGTATCGACTGTCCGCGATATCGAAGAGGACAAAGCGCCCGCTGAACTGGCGGCGACTTTCTTACGTGGCTACATCCGCTCTTATGCCCGCCTGGTGCATATTCCCGAAGAGGAACTGCTGCCAATGCTGGCGCAGCAGGCGCCGGTGAAAACCGCCAAAGTTGCGCCGATGCAGGGTTATGCCCTGGGCAAACGCCGTAAAAAACGCGATGGCTGGCTGATGAGCGTCACCTGGCTGGTGCTGTTCGTGGTGATTGGCCTGACGGGCGCATGGTGGTGGCAGAACCACAAGGCCCAACAGGAAGAGATCACTACCATGGCCGATCAGTCTACCGCAGAACTGAATGCCAATGCTTCCGCAGGCCAGGCCGTGCCGTTGTCGACCGAATCAACGGCGAATGATGACGCCGCCGCTGCGCTTGCCAACAACGACAGCCAACCGGCGACCGCGCCAGCGGAAGTGAATACCGATAACGGCGTGGCGACCACCACCGCGCCGGACGCCTCCCAGAATGCGGTTGTTGCGCCAAGCCAGGCGAATGTTGATACCGCGACCACTGCGCCGGTTACGCCGCCAGCCACTACCGATAGCGCCAGCGCGCTGCCGGTTGACCAGGCGGCGATGGCTCCTGCCGCCGATCCGAATGCGCTGGTGATGAATTTCACCGCCGATTGCTGGTTAGAAGTCACCGACGCCACCGGTAAAAAACTGTTCAGCGGCCTGCAGCGTAAAGACGCCAGCCTGAACTTAGCCGGCCAGGCACCGTACAAATTAAAAATCGGCGCGCCTGCCGCGGTACAGATCCAGTACCAGGGCAAACCGGTCGATTTAAGCCGTTTTATCAGAACCAACCAGGTTGCGCGTTTGACCCTCAATGCCGAACAATCAGCAACGCAGTAAGCAGACGGGCAACGGGGGAGATTTTTCATGCATAATGAAGCGCCCATTAAGCGCAGAAAATCCAAACGGATCTACGTGGGCAATGTGCCGGTAGGCGACGGCGCGCCAATTGCCGTCCAGTCAATGACCAACACCCGCACCACGGACGTGGAAGCGACGGTCAATCAAATTAAAGCGCTTGAGCGCGTCGGGGCTGATATCGTTCGTGTGTCAGTACCGACCATGGACGCCGCTGAAGCCTTCAAACTCATCAAGCAGCAAGTCAACGTGCCCCTGGTGGCCGATATCCACTTTGATTACCGTATCGCGCTGAAAGTGGCGGAATACGGCGTGGATTGCCTGCGCATTAACCCAGGCAACATCGGCAGCGAAGAGCGTATCCGCACCGTAGTGGACTGCGCGCGCGACAAAAATATCCCGATTCGTATTGGCGTTAACGCCGGATCGCTGGAAAAAGATCTCCAGGAAAAATATGGCGAACCCACGCCGCAGGCGCTGCTGGAATCCGCAATGCGCCACGTTGAGCACCTTAATCGCCTGAATTTTGACCAGTTCAAAGTGAGCGTGAAGGCCTCTGACGTCTTTCTGGCCGTAGAATCCTATCGTCTGCTGGCGAAAGAGATCGAGCAGCCGCTGCATTTAGGCATCACCGAAGCGGGCGGCGCGCGCGCGGGCGCGGTGAAATCCGCTATTGGGCTTGGCCTGCTGTTGTCAGAAGGCATCGGCGACACCCTGCGTATTTCGCTGGCCGCCGATCCGGTGGAAGAGATCAAAGTCGGTTTCGATATTCTGAAATCGCTGCGTATCCGTTCGCGCGGCATCAACTTTATTGCTTGCCCAACCTGTTCGCGTCAGGAATTTGATGTGATCGGCACGGTGAACGCGCTGGAACAGCGCCTGGAAGATATCCTGACGCCGATGGATGTGTCGATTATCGGCTGTGTGGTGAACGGACCGGGCGAAGCGCTGGTCTCCACCCTGGGCGTCACCGGCGGCAACAAGAAAAGCGGTTTTTATGAAGACGGCTCGCGCAAAGATCGTCTCGATAATGACGATATGATCGCCCAGCTCGAAGCGAAAATTCGCGCCAAAGCCAGCATGCTCGACCAAAGCCGTCGCATTGATGTACATCAGGAAAAATAGGGCAAGCCAGGCTTTCCCGTGTATGATTGAACCCGCTCGCCGCCTCGATTTTTCGGGGGCGGCCTGATTCCGGGTTCATTTTTTGTATTTAATAAGAGAATAAACGTGGCAAAGAACATTCAAGCCATCCGTGGCATGAACGATTACCTGCCGGGCGAAACCGCCATTTGGCAGCGTATTGAAGGCGCACTGAAAAACGTGCTTGCCAGCTATGGCTACAGCGAAATTCGCTTGCCGATTGTAGAGCAGACCCCGTTATTCAAACGCGCTATCGGTGAAGTCACCGACGTGGTTGAAAAAGAGATGTATACCTTCGAAGACCGCAACGGCGATAGCCTGACGCTGCGTCCGGAAGGCACTGCTGGCTGTGTACGCGCCGGTATCGAACATGGTCTGCTGTACAATCAAGAACAACGCCTGTGGTATGTCGGGCCGATGTTCCGCCACGAACGTCCGCAGAAAGGGCGCTACCGCCAGTTCCATCAACTGGGTGCGGAAGTGTTTGGCCTGCAAGGGCCGGATATCGATGCCGAGCTGATTATGCTGTCCGCGCGCTGGTGGCGTGCGCTCGGCATCGCGGAGCACGTATCTCTGGAGCTCAACTCCATCGGTTCGCTGGAAGCGCGCGCTAATTACCGCGACGCCCTGACCGCTTTCCTGGAGCAGCATAAAGACAAACTGGATGAAGATTGCCAGCGCCGCATGTATACCAACCCGCTGCGCGTACTGGATTCCAAGAACCCGGAGGTGCAGGCGCTGCTGAACGACGCCCCTGCGCTGGGCGATTATCTGGATGACGAGTCCCGCGAACACTTCGCCGGGCTGTGCGCGTACCTGGACGCGGCGGGCATTGCCTATACCGTAAACCAGCGTCTGGTGCGCGGTCTGGATTATTACAACCGCACGGTATTCGAGTGGGTGACCACCAGCCTGGGCTCCCAGGGCACCGTGTGCGCCGGTGGCCGTTATGACGGTCTGGTTGAGCAGTTAGGCGGTCGCGCTACCCCAGCCGTGGGCTTCGCGATGGGCCTGGAACGTCTTGTTTTACTGGTTCAGGCAGTTAATCCGGAATTTAAAGCGCAAAGCGTTGTCGATATTTACCTGGTCGCCTCGGGTGCGAACACGCAGACGGCAGCGATGCTGTTGGCGGAAAGCGTACGCGATGCGTTGCCAGAATGTAAGCTAATGACCAACTACGGCGGCGGCAACTTCAAGAAACAGTTTGCGCGGGCAGATAAGTGGGGCGCGCGCATCGCACTGGTTCTGGGTGAAAACGAAGTCGCCGCGCGTCAGGTGGTGGTGAAGGATTTGCGTTCGGGTGAACAGCAAACGGTCGAACAAAGCGACCTGGCTGCTCATTTACAAACGCTGCTGGGTTAACTTCCCCGGTAATTTATCGTAAGGAGAAGGGCTGCGTGGAAATTTATGAGAATGAAAACGACCAGGTCGACGCGGTAAAGCGTTTCTTTGCTGAAAACGGCAAAGCGCTGGCTATCGGCGTGGTGTTAGGCATTGGCGCGCTGGTGGGCTGGCGTTACTGGACCGGGCATCAGACCGAATCCGTGCGGGCGGCATCGCTGCAATACCAAACGGCGATATCAGATATCCGTGCGGACAAGCCGGAAACGCTGACCGCCGTGGAAAAATTCGCGGCGGAAAACCAGAACACCTACGGCGCGCTGGCGTCGCTGGAACTCGCGCAGCAGTTTGTTGATAAAAACGATCTGGCGAAAGCGGAAGCGAATCTGCAGCAGGGCCTGAAAAACACCAGTGATGAGAATTTGCAGGCGTTGATCAATTTGCGTCTGGCGCGTGTGCAGGTTCAGCAGAAACAGGCTGACGCCGCGCTGAAAACCCTCGACGCCATTAAAGGCGAAGGCTGGGTAGCTATCGTTGCTGACCTGCGTGGCGAAGCGCTGTTGAGCAAAGGCGATAAGCAGGGCGCACGCGATGCATGGAGTAAAGGGGTAGAAAGCGATGCCTCTCCAGCGCTGCGTGAAATGATGCAGATGAAAATCAATAATTTGTCCGTCTGAGAGGGACCCGATGCAATTGCGTAAATTACTTCTGCCAGGGCTGCTTTCCGTTACGCTGCTGAGCGGCTGTTCGCTGTTCAGCGGTGAAGAAGATGTCGTGAAAATGTCTCCGCTGCCGACGGTTGAAAACCAGTTCAACCCTGAAACGGCCTGGAGTACTTCCGTGGGTAATGGGATTGGCGATTTCTACTCGAATCTGCATCCCGCCTTTCAGGATGACACCGTGTTTGCCGCCGATCGCCGCGGTATTGTGAAAGCGGTGAGCCTGGCCGATGGCAAAGAACAGTGGTCAATCGATCTCTCGGAAAAAACCAGCTTCCTGTCGGCAAATCGTCCGGCACTGCTCTCCGGCGGCCTGACGGCGGCGGGCGGTCATGTTTATGTCGGCAGTGAAAAGGCGCAGGTCTATGCGCTGAATAGCGCGGATGGCTCTATCGTATGGCAAAGCAAAGTGGCGGGTGAAGCGCTGTCCCGTCCGGTTGTCAGCGACGGTGTAGTGTTAGTGCATACCAGTAACGGTATGCTGCAGGCGCTGAATGAAAGCGACGGTGCGGTGAAATGGACCGTGAGCCTGGATATGCCTTCCCTGTCGCTGCGCGGTGAATCCGCGCCCGCGATTGCTTTCGGCGCGGCGATTGTCGGCGGCGATAATGGCCGCGTGAGCGCGGTGCTGATGCAGCAGGGCCAGATGATTTGGCAACAGCGTATCTCCCAGGCGACCGGCGCCACGGAGATCGATCGTCTGAGCGATGTGGATACGACCCCGGTTGTGGTGAACGGCGTAGTTTACGCGCTGGCTTACAACGGCAACCTGACGGCGCTGGATCTGCGTTCCGGCCAGATCATGTGGAAACGTGAGCTGGGTTCGGTGAACGATTTCGTGATCGACAACGGGCGCATTTACCTGGTCGATCAAACCGATCGCGTGCTGGCGCTGAACACGGAAGGCGGCGTAACGCTGTGGACGCAACCGGCGCTTCAGTATCGCAACCTGACGTCGCCGGTGCTGTATAATGGTAATCTGGTGGTCGGTGATAGCGAAGGCTATCTGCACTGGATGGATACCAGCGACGGACGTTTCGTGGCGCAGCAAAAAGTCGACGGCTCAGGGTTCCAGACCGAACCGGTCGTCGCAAACGGCAAGCTGCTGATCCAGGCGAAAGACGGCACCCTGTACGCCATTACGCGTTAACGGCGCGCAGCGTTTTACCGCTTAAACGGCTCCTGAAACCCTCAGGGGCCGTTTACTGTTTTCTGAACCCGTTGAGATTTCAGCGGTTTTTATACTGATTTATCGTAATGAGGCTTTAACAATGGTACCTGTGGTCGCGCTTGTCGGGCGCCCTAATGTCGGAAAATCCACCTTATTTAATCGGTTAACCCGCACCCGTGATGCGCTGGTGGCGGATTTCCCGGGGCTGACTCGCGATCGTAAGTATGGTCGTGCTGAGGTGGAAGGCCGCGAGTTTATCTGTATCGATACCGGCGGTATCGATGGCACTGAAGACGGCGTAGAAACCCGTATGGCGGAACAGTCGCTGCTGGCGATTGAAGAAGCGGACGTGGTGCTGTTTATGGTGGACGCCCGCGCAGGCCTGATGCCAGCGGATACCGCCATCGCCAAACACCTGCGCTCGCGTGAAAAACCTACCTTCCTGGTGGCTAACAAAACCGACGGGCTTGATCCCGATCAGGCTGTGGTAGATTTCTATGCGCTGGGCCTGGGCGAAATTCACCCGATCGCGGCTTCACACGGTCGCGGCGTGACCAGCCTGCTTGAACATGTGCTGATGCCGTGGATGGACGAACTCAATCCGCCGGAAGAGGTGGATGAAGACGCCGAATACTGGGCGCAGTTCGAAGAGCAGGAAGAGGGCGAAGAAGAGGAAGAAGAAGCCTTTAACCCGCAGGATCTGCCGATCAAACTGGCGATTGTCGGGCGTCCGAACGTGGGTAAATCTACGCTGACTAACCGTATCCTCGGCGAAGAACGTGTGGTGGTGTATGACATGCCGGGTACCACCCGCGACAGTATTTACATTCCCATGGAGCGTGACGAGCGCGAATACGTGCTGATCGACACCGCAGGCGTGCGTAAGCGCGGAAAAATCACCGATGCGGTGGAAAAGTTCTCGGTAATCAAAACGCTACAGGCAATTGAAGATGCCAACGTGGTGCTGCTGGTGATCGACGCGCGCGAAGGGATCTCCGATCAGGATCTGTCGCTGCTGGGCTTTATTCTCAACAGCGGCCGCTCGCTGGTTATCGTGGTCAACAAATGGGATGGCCTGACCCAGGAAGTGAAAGAGCAGGTGAAAGAGACCCTGGATTTCCGCCTGGGCTTTATCGACTTCGCACGGGTGCATTTCATTTCTGCGCTGCACGGCAGCGGCGTCGGCAACCTGTTTGAATCGGTACGTGAAGCCTATGACAGCTCCACGCGCCGCGTCAGCACCGCGATGCTGACCCGCATCATGAATATGGCGGCGGAAGACCATCAGCCGCCGCTGGTGCGCGGTCGCCGCGTGAAGCTGAAATATGCCCACGCAGGGGGTTATAACCCGCCGATTGTGGTGATCCACGGCAACCAGGTGAAAGATCTGCCGGATTCCTACAAACGCTATCTGATGAACTACTTCCGTAAATCGCTGGACGTGATGGGTACGCCGATCCGCATCCAGTTCAAGGAAGGGGATAACCCGTTTGCCAACAAGCGCAACACGCTGACGCCGAACCAGATGCGTAAGCGTAAGCGCCTGATTAAGCACATCAAGAAAAGTAAATAACTCAGCGGGGCCGAAAGGCCCCGTTTTGTCATTGAGGAGTGATGATGGAAATTCAATGCCCCCACTGCCAGCAGCCGGTTGAAGCCACGGCAACCGTTGCGCACTGCGAACACTGCCAGCAGGATATTACTCTGGAAGCCCGCTGCCCGGACTGCCATCAGCCGTTACAGGTGCTGAAAGCCTGCGGCGCAGTGGATTATTTTTGCCAGCACGGCCACGGGCTGATTTCAAAAAAACGCGTCGAATTCGTACCGGTTTAGCGGGTTAGTCTTTGGCCGGTATTTTGCGCTTACGCGGCGCTTTCACCGGCTGAATGCCAGTCACCTGGCTTTCGATCAGGCCATCTTCCACTCGCGTGGTCAATGTATCTCCCGCCTTAACCTGTTTGGTTTTCTTCAGCACTTTGCCATCGGTGGCGGTAGTAACGCTGTAGCCGCGCGCCAGCGTAGCCAGCGGGCTGACGGCTTCGAGTTGCGCAATCGCAGTGCCAAAGCGCTGTTTAGTACCGCCTAAACGTGCGGTAATGACCTGAGACAGCCGGTATTCCAGCTGCTGAATACGGGTTTGCGCACGATGGATGCGCCCCTGCGGCTGCTGCTGGTACAGACGTTGCGTCACGCGCTGCTGCTGTTGCGTTCCCAGGCGCAGCCGGTTTTCAACGGCATTATTCAGCCGCTGGCGCAGGCGCTCCAGCGTAGTTTGCTGACGCGCCAGCCGCAGCTGCGGATGCTGCTGTTGCAAGCGATGATGTAGCCGGGTAAAGCGCTGCTGAAGATTGGCGAAGAAATAGTCCATCGCCATTTCCAGGCGCTGCTGCTGGCCCTGAATTTGCCGTAGCAACTCTTGCTGATTACGACTCACCACTTCCGCCGCTGCCGATGGCGTCGGGGCGCGTAAGTCGGCAATAAAATCGGCGATAGTCACATCAGTTTCATGGCCGACCGCGCTGACGATAGGGATGCGGCTGGCGAAAATCGCCCGCGCCACCCGCTCATCGTTGAAACTCCACAAATCTTCCAGCGAACCGCCGCCGCGTCCGACGATCAGCACATCACACTCCGCACGCTGGTTGGCCAACTCAATAGCGCGCACGATTTGCGCCGGGGCGTCGTCACCCTGAACCGCGGTAGGATAAATCACCACCGGCAGCGACGGATCGCGCCGCTGTAGCACATGCAGAATATCGTGCAGCGCTGCGCCGGTTTTCGAGGTGATTACGCCAATCTGGTGCGCCGGTGAGGGCAGAGGTTGTTTATGCTGAGCGTCAAACAGGCCTTCCTGCGACAATTTTTGCTTGAGCTGCTCAAACTGCTGTTGCAGCAGACCCACACCCGCAGGCTGCATGCTTTCAACAATGATCTGGTAGTCGCCGCGCGGCTCATAAAGCGTGATGTTAGCCCGCACCAGCACCTGTTGACCATGCTGCGGACGGAAGGTGACGCGGCGGTTGCTGTTACGGAACATCGCACAACGCACCTGGGCGCCGTCATCTTTCAGCGTGAAGTACCAGTGGCCGGACGCAGGTTGGGTGAAGTTAGAAATTTCACCGCTGATCCACACCTGGCCCATTTGCTGCTCCAGCAGCATCCGGACGGTCTGGTTTAATCGGCTGACGGTATAAATTGCGGGGGATTGGCTTAGCGACATGTGAGCTAGATCAAATTCTAAATCAGCAGGTTATTCAATCGATAGTAACGCGGCCAGAGACGATAGCAAGTATTTTTATCAAAAAATGGTAGATGCAAACGGTTACGCTCTGTATAATGCCGCGGCAATATTTTATCTGTTCTCATTCACCCAGGTTGAGATATTGCCCATGCTACGTATCGCTAAAGAAGCACTGACGTTTGACGACGTTCTCCTCGTTCCCGCTCACTCCACCGTTCTGCCGAATACTGCTGACCTGAGCACGCAGTTGACCAAAACCATCCGCCTGAATATTCCTATGCTCTCTGCGGCAATGGATACCGTGACTGAGGCTCGCCTGGCCATCGCGCTGGCGCAGGAAGGCGGTCTTGGCTTCATCCACAAAAACATGTCGATTGAACGCCAGGCTGAAGAAGTTAAGCGTGTTAAAAAGCACGAAAGCGGCGTCGTGACCGATCCGCAAACCGTGCTGCCGACCACCACGCTGCGTGAAGTGAAAGAATTAACCGAACGTAATGGCTTCGCCGGTTATCCGGTGGTCACCGCTGACAACGAGCTGGTGGGCATTGTTACCGGTCGCGACGTGCGTTTCGTTACCGATCTGAGCCAGCCGGTCAGCGTTTATATGACGCCGAAAGAGCGTCTGGTTACCGTACGCGAAGGCGAATCACGCGACGTCGTGCTCGCGAAAATGCACGAAAAACGCGTTGAAAAAGCTCTGGTGGTGGACGGCAACTTCCATCTGCGCGGCATGATCACCGTAAAAGATTTCCAGAAAGCAGAACGTAAACCTAATTCCTGTAAAGATGAGCAGGGCCGCCTGCGCGTAGGCGCGGCAGTGGGCGCAGGCGCGGGCAATGAAGAGCGCATCGACGCGCTGGTCGCTGCGGGCGTTGACGTACTGCTGATTGACTCCTCTCACGGCCACTCCGAAGGCGTGTTGCAGCGCATCCGCGAAACCCGCGCTAAATACCCGGATCTGCAAATCATCGGCGGTAACGTGGCGACGGCGGCAGGCGCACGCGCGCTGGCGGATGCTGGCGTGAGCGCGGTGAAAGTCGGTATTGGCCCTGGCTCAATCTGCACCACCCGTATCGTCACTGGCGTGGGCGTTCCGCAAATCACCGCCGTGGCTGACGCGGTTGAAGCGCTGGAAGGCACCGGTATTCCGGTAATCGCCGATGGCGGTATCCGTTTCTCCGGCGACATCGCCAAAGCCATCGCCGCAGGCGCAAGCGCGGTGATGGTCGGCTCCATGCTGGCAGGCACCGAAGAGTCCCCGGGCGAGATCGAACTCTACCAGGGCCGCTCTTACAAATCCTACCGTGGTATGGGCTCCCTGGGCGCGATGTCCAAAGGCTCTTCCGACCGCTACTTCCAGAGCGATAACGCCGCTGACAAGCTGGTGCCGGAAGGCATTGAAGGGCGCGTGGCGTATAAAGGCCGCCTGAAAGAGATTATCCACCAGCAAATGGGCGGCCTGCGTTCCTGTATGGGCCTGACCGGCTGTGGTACTATCGACGCGCTGCGTACCAAAGCAGAATTTGTACGCATCAGCGGTGCGGGTATCCAGGAAAGTCACGTACACGATGTGACCATCACCAAAGAGTCCCCGAACTACCGTATGGGCTCCTGATTTTCTTCGCCCGACTTCGCGTCGGGCGATTTATTTAATCTGTTTCACTTGCCTCGGACTAAGCGTCAATGACAGACAATATTCATCAACATCGCATTCTCATCCTCGATTTCGGTTCTCAATATACTCAGCTGGTAGCGCGTCGCGTGCGTGAGCTGGGCGTGTATTGCGAGCTGTGGGCATGGGATGTTACTGAAGCACAGATTCGCGAATTTAATCCTAACGGCATCATTCTTTCCGGTGGCCCGGAAAGCACCACCGAACATAACAGCCCGCGCGCGCCGCAGTACGTGTTCGAGGCGGGTGTTCCGGTACTGGGCGTCTGCTACGGTATGCAGACCATGGCGATGCAGCTTGGCGGGCATGTCCAGGGCTCCGATGAGCGTGAATTCGGCTATGCGCAGGTTGAAGTTAAAACCGACAGCGCCCTGATTCGCGGCATTGAAGATGCCCTGAGCGCGGACGGTAAACCGCTGCTGGACGTGTGGATGAGCCACGGTGATAAAGTCACCGCTATTCCTGCCGATTTCGTGACCGTAGCCAGCACCGAAACTTGTCCGTTCGCCATTATGGCTAACGAAGAGAAACGCTTTTACGGCGTGCAGTTCCATCCGGAAGTGACCCATACCCGTCAGGGCCTGCGCATGCTGGAACGTTTTGTGCGCGACATCTGCCAGTGCGAAGCGCTGTGGACCCCGGCTAAAATCATCGACGATGCGGTAGAACGCATTCGCCAGCAGGTGGGCAACGATAAAGTGATCCTCGGCCTGTCTGGCGGTGTGGATTCTTCCGTTACCGCCATGCTGCTGCACCGCGCTATCGGCGATCGCCTGACCTGCGTGTTCGTCGACAACGGCCTGCTGCGTCTGAATGAAGCCGAGCAGGTTATGGATATGTTTGGCGATCACTTCGGTCTGAACATTGTTCACGTTCCGGCGGAAGCACGCTTCCTGGAAGCGCTGGCCGGGGAAAACGACCCGGAAGCCAAGCGTAAGATCATTGGCCGCGTGTTCGTTGAAGTGTTCGACGAAGAAGCGCTGAAACTGGAAGACGTGAAGTGGCTGGCGCAGGGCACCATCTATCCTGACGTAATCGAATCCGCTGCCTCCGCGACCGGTAAAGCACACGTTATCAAATCGCACCACAACGTGGGCGGTTTGCCGAAAGAGATGAAGATGGGCCTCGTAGAGCCGCTGAAAGAGCTGTTCAAAGACGAAGTGCGCAAAATCGGTCTCGAACTGGGCCTGCCGTTCGACATGCTGTACCGTCACCCGTTCCCGGGGCCGGGCCTTGGCGTTCGCGTTCTGGGTGAAGTGAAGAAAGAGTACTGCGACCTGCTGCGCCGCGCTGATGCGATCTTTATCGAAGAACTGCGTAAAGCAGAACTGTACGACAAAGTCAGCCAGGCGTTTACTGTGTTCCTGCCGGTGCGCTCTGTAGGCGTAATGGGCGATGGCCGTAAATACGACTGGGTTGTCTCCCTGCGTGCGGTAGAAACCATCGACTTTATGACCGCGCACTGGGCGCACTTGCCTTACGATTTCCTGGGCCGCGTCTCCAACCGTATCATCAACGAAGTGAACGGCATTTCCCGCGTGGTGTATGACATCAGCGGTAAGCCGCCAGCGACGATTGAGTGGGAATAGGTTCTTTTTGAGCGCTATTTAGTATTCTCTGAAAGCCCCTTCATGGGGCTTTTTTATTGATCTGCTTAAGTAATAACAAGATATTCTTCAGTAAATACTTGTAAGGAGTAAAAACTTCGTTGACCCTAACCGGGTTTGTAAAGGTTTACATATATCTTTCTATTTTTTGGGGGCGGCGGCGAAGGGCTTCTAAAGTGTTGTGGAGAATCGGAGCTGCGCGTAATGTCGTGCAACATCAATTTGGAAAGGAACTTGCAGAATTCAATGGCAACTACACTAGATGACCTGTTAGGCGACAGACGATTGGCACGCCTTTTTTCTAACCAAAATCGCGCTTGTGCACTTCAGCTATGGATCTTACAGATTAAATCTGCACAGTCGACTGAAATGCGCGTAGTCTACGGCCGTCTACTCCCATACAGTCATTCTAGCAACAGTTGGTCCTTCAGCGACAACGATAACCATCTTATCTTCGGAAACATTAAGGTAAAGTTTACTCGCCTTAATCTGTATATAGATAGTATCCATTGTGCAGAGTTTTTAAGGCAATTGATTGCTGGTCGGTCAATCTCAGCAATAAATGATATATTGGGAATCGAGTGTCCGAGTAAATTAACGAAACAGTTCGGTGCTACTGCTCTTGTGGCCAATAATCTGGCCTATCGCCCAGTCGCTTTTCTACTTAACCGAGATGCGCATGACCTCCAGTCACTTTCTAGCCCACATAGCGCAGCCGGGGCCTTCAGTGCTTCGATTACCCAAATGAATAAGGAAGCGTTATTTCTTTTGAGTGAGGAATACAGCGCTGCCTTAACTTTTTCGTTAGTTGAACGGCTCAATGCGGAAACTGGTTTAGATTTTGGCAGAGCAGATGCCACGCGATTTGGCGATCTCGAGTTATTGGTCTTTCCTACACTGAATGACCTTGAGCAGAACTTGCTAAGTGTTAAATGGCTTGACTCACCACGTGCTTTATCCGTTCGCTTTGCTCCGACACAAGTGCCGTTCTTTGACAAATTTCAGTTCCACTTGAGCATTACAAACGATGGCCAAATCATTTCCTCGTCTATTGCTTTAGCAAATCGTAAAGAGGATGGGATGTTTGAATATGTGTTTCAAGTAAGCGAGGAGTTACGTCAGAGGGTAGATAGTACAGAACTGGAGATTTTTGGCTTCTCAAACGAACGCCATCATGAGGGAGTACTCTGCTGCCGGTGGCGAGTAGGATATATCCGGGAAATAAATTTTCAAGGCCACATGGTGGGGCAAGGGACCAGTTCCGTCAAATTCGATTGGCTTGAAAAAGCAACTAGGCCGGCTATGTCAGATCGTGTAAAAGCAGCTCTTACGGTTAACCGGGGTAATTTGGGGTTTGGTAACCGCGTCGGTGGGCGGCAGGCGGACCCTTGGGTTCCGGTGAATCATGAGCTTCTTTCTCTTTTTGCACGGCTTCATCCGCCTAAGTCAGAAGGGAAGTTTTTCCAGAGATGGAGCATGGGGGATGGAGAAGGGCGACTCCAATTCGTGGAGTGGTTTAGAACTCTATTGGGCAAGTATCAGCAACATCAAATAGTTATTTTCGATCCTTATTTCGAGACTGCTGGTTTAGGGCTTGTATTGATTAATGCAGCAATTCAGTCCGACTATATCATTTTTACCTCGCTGCCAAAGCCATCGAGAGAGATTGAATATATACAAGATAACTCTGAACAACTCTATTCGGGGCGAGTAAACAATTTAATAGCGAGCTGTGAGCATAATGCTCATTTACTAGCTCGACTAAAGTTTCGTATCTATGGCCTAAAAGAAGGCCGACTACATGATCGTTATATATTAATTATGGGGGCAGATCGTCTTCCTGTTGCTGGATTCCATCTATCTAATTCATTTCAAAGTGCAGCCGAAAATTACCCATTACTGATTACCCCAATTCCTGCGGATGTTTTACTGCAGGTAGAGCAATATAAATCTGCGCTGTTACAGGAGAGTATGGTTACTAGATTTGGAAATGAAGTCGAGAATCCCATGATGCAACTGCTTTTCGATTCTAGTGAAACGCCAGTGCTACCACGACGTTATGAGTCTCTAAACTTTCTCGAAAGGTCTGAAGCGGGTAGTGTACTCAGTGTATGGTTCGGTGAAATGTCACTACAGGGCTTAAATGGTGACAAGCTAAGAGCGCAGATGATGACGTTAGGTTTACTAAATGATAATTCGCTTATTTTGCACGATGGGCTACATAACTTCATCAATAACAAGCAAGTGATTAACTCTAAGGATTTTAAGGTAACTTGGGGATTGCTGGGAGAGGTGCTCGCACATTCTCCTGCTGGTGATATAGGGTGGGGAGCTATTGAATTAAAAAACGATTTTCTCAAGTTTTTGGGCCAATTTGTTAAGGAATCGTTCGATCGTTTACATGAAAATACAGATAAAGAGCTGGCTGTGGTTGACCTATGGTTCTTTCGAAAAACCGTAGAAGCTTTACTGCACAGCCCTTATCGCACGGAACAGCTATTCCATTCGACAAAATACGCGGCCCTCACTTGGTCAGAGTACTTTGCTATCAAAATTTTATGGAGTCATGCTCCGGATTGCTTGTTGACGATCGCCGAAGCACAGATCTCTAGACTGCAAATTGAGCATGAAGAGTCGGAGGTCATGCGGTTGTCTCTATTGAGCCAAATAGTCAGTGAAGTTTCCCTATCGATACAGTTCAATATCAGCAAAATTCAACGAGATAGGCTTGTCCATAGCAACCAAGGATTACTGAAATGGCTAGGGTTTAATACAATAGAACGACTTTTAGATATACCTGCAGGGCTCATGTCAGTATTGTCGTGTCTGGAAAACCTTACTCACCAGGAACGTGTGCTCGCCTTAGGTTGGATGGTTAACCATGCAGCCAAGGATTCGAATAAAGAGATAATTTATAAAAATTTGGTTGCAGCGCTGCATGAAGAGCTACCAGAGAAAATTCCTATGGAGGAGTTGCGGTACTTGGTCGACTCCTTACGAGGACATATGAAGCAATTAGCATGGGCTGAGCCTTGGTTGTTCCGAGATGTTGTCTTACCGTTATTGCAGAATTCCCGTGCCTCCACTGAGGACGCTTGTGACATATGGATGCAGGAGTTAGCGAGCATGCTGGGGGCGCGACTGAACCATCAGTCTCGCTTATTTGAACGAGCCCGTGAAGGGCAGACGACTAACATTGCTTCGTTTCTTTTCGCCAATAGTAACCCCTCTCAGCAAGAGTTCAGCTTGATGGCGATGAATGAAATCTTGAAACGACAGCGGCGAATCATACAACAACCACTCGCCAGCACATCGAACTGGACCCAATGGGACGACGCGCTTAGAGTGTCATTATGGATACTTGCTTTTGCTAAATGGAGTGAGTTCTATCTAAGGACGCGAGGTACGTTTGATAAAAATTTAGAACGGTTATCAAGTGATGCACATGGGCTTGCCATGGTTAGATCGAAAGAGGAATGGCAATCCGAAGGTGTTAGTATACAGAGCGAACTCATTGCGTTCCTGGAGCAGGGGGAGAGGCTTTTGAGTGAAGGCGGTTGGCTGAAAAACGATTTTCCTCAAGCTTGATTAAAGGCCAAGTGATTTTTTAAATGGTACTTTTTTATGGTATTCAAACTATAAATATCTATATCTTATTGTTAACAATGCCTTTTTTTTGATGTTGATAATGAAGTGGGAATAATCAGATAACCTTCCCTGTGTTTTCATGAACAGGTAAACGTAATATTAACCCTCTGTTTATACAGAGGGTTTTTCTTTATATGCATTCATGAATTTTCTATGAAGCGCGCAGTTCCTGACGGTAAATTTGACGTGGTCGTCGAAAACTGTGCGCTATGTACTTTGTCGGAGCTTATTTCTCACAAGAGCAGCATTGCATGAGGTCTTGTTGGTGGTCTAAATATAGTCTATATTTGAACCGAGGCATAACCTTTAGGCGAACGCATCATGAAAGTAGAGACAATCAGCTACGTTAAAAAGAACGCAGCGACGCTTGATCTGTCAGAGCCCATCCTGGTTACACAAAATGGTGTGCCTGCATATGTTATAGAATCCTATGAGCAGCAGCAGGAACGGGAAAAGGCCATTGCGTTACTGAAATTGCTGACCCTTTCTGAGAAAGATAAAGCTGAAGGGCGCGTCTTCTCGAAAGACCAGTTGCTGGATGGACTTACGGATTAAACGCAGCGCGCTCAACGTTAAGGGATTTCCATGGAACAGCAGGTGACCTTTGAGTACACGCTGACGTTAAAGCACTGCATTGACACAATAGCGGAATTCTTGCGCCGTGCTGGTGTGGAACCGCGTCCGGTTATCGCAGATATACTGGCACAGTTTGAGAGTACCGTTGGACAGTTCCCTTTGGGATGTCAGATTTGCCCCGAAC
Organism: Atlantibacter sp. RC6; assembly: GCF_014193285.1. GTDB lineage: Bacteria > Pseudomonadota > Gammaproteobacteria > Enterobacterales > Enterobacteriaceae > Atlantibacter. The sequence continues at coordinate 33,100 of NZ_JACHZE010000007.1, read as the reverse complement.
TGCTCAAAATTGGCTGCGCTAAGTATCGGGAGTTTAACCACGTTGAAGGCTACCGGGTTTTGTATTCCGTAGACGGAACCTTAGTCACCGCGCATGCGATCCTGGCACATCGGCAGGACGTCCAGCAGCTGCTGTTTAAGCGTCTGATCATGGCCTGATAACCCTGACTATGTGTTGTAAAACCCCTGTGCGCAGGGGTTTTTCTTTTTCGGCTAACGGTAAATTACCCGCAGCTTAATCAGGCAGGTCAAAACCAACCGAAGGGCAATCAAGAGGAAACTTAGCGCTGCTGCGGGGTATCGATGCTCAGGCTGATTTGCTGAGACTCAATTTTGTCCTGATGGTGGTACCAGGCGCCGATAGCGGAGTAAACGAAGCGGCCAAAGAGGAACAAGAAGCTAATTAGCAAGATAATGCGAGTCATTCGATTATTGAATCGGTGTCGTTTTCGCATACTGGTGGCCTGACTCACGCCATTTTCCTTTAGGTTTACCCGTCAACCGCGGGCGACGGACTTATTAAGTCATAGCCGGAGGAAGAGGTCAATTATTCATCATGTAAAAATAATGACATTATGATTAGCTTAGGTTATTTATGTGATAAAAATATTCAGTATGTGTATCATAAGTGATTAATTCTTAAAAAATACTTACGCTTCGGGCGGACTTTTTCCTGTCATTTGACCCACATCAATTGCCGGTTTGTTAACCTAACTAAAATTTGCGTCTCTTCTGCTTGCGCTTAAATGAGCTTGCAGCGTTAACGGTTGGTTGGATGCCTGCCTTCTTTTCCCTCTGGATAATGGGAGCGTTTATCGGGCATCTATGCATCTGGTAACCTGGTATCATCGAAATAAAGATAAATGGTGGTGTTTACCGCTGTTTCTTCCTCTGCTTTTGCTTCCCATCGCCAGGCTCGCGAATACCCATGCGCATATCGATGAAGGCATGGTGGTACTTTATTTTCTGCCGCTGGCATTGATGCTCGCGCTCATGCTGTTTTTCGGCTGGGTGGCGATACCGGGGCTGATACTGGCGATTGTAATTAACTACCGCCACAAAGTCGGGCCGCTGGATCTCTTCGTCACCACCATCCATTTTCTGCTGTCGACCATCATTAGCTGGGGCGGCTATCGAATCTTTGAGACGCGCCGTTTCGCTGTTTCTTATGGCAACGGCAACGTGAATATTCAGCGTATGTTCTGGCTGGTGTTCTGCAACGCGTCGATATTTATGATGTTGTACCAGTTTTTCAACTTTTTCGGCCTGTACGATCGGTCAGCCAGTCTGGTAGGGGAGAACCCGTTTAATATTCGCGCGTTGGTTAACTATCAGGGGGTATTAGTCGGTTGCCTGACGGGCGCGCCGCTGTGTTACTTCGTCATTCGCACCATTCGCCATCCGCGCTACCTGCGTTCCTGGTATTCGCAAATGAAACGCCAGTGCGATTCGCGTGTGAAACGCTCTGAAGTCATCCTGTGGTTTGCCGTGCTAGCGGGGCTGGTTTCCCTGCTGTTATCGGTGCCGGAAGAGGAAAACAGTTCGATTTTCACCACCAGTTATACCCTCTCGTTACTGTTGCCTGTCATGCTTTGGGGCGCGATTCGCTTTGGTTATTTATTTATCATCACGGTCTGGAGCCTGCTATTGCTCCTGCTGTGCCATTATTACGAGCGCTACCTGCCTGTCTCGCCGGGATATGAGCTACAGATCGTTATCAGCTCCTCCTGTTATTTTGTCTATTCCCTGACGATTATGGTCATGGCTAAGGTCGCCACATGGCAGCGCAATATCCATAACCGCGGCCGGCGTCTGGCCTTTATCGACCCGCTCGTCCATATGCCTAACCTGCGGGCGTTGAATCACGATTTGGGCAACTATCCGTGGTCGATGCTGTGTTTTTTGCGCGTCCCGGAGCTGGAATTGTTAGGGCGGCATTATGGCGTCACGCTACGCATTCAATATAAACAACAGCTCGCCGCCTGGCTCAGAGAGGTATTAAATGAGGATGAGCTTACCTACCAGCTGTCGGGGCATGACCTCGTCATTCGGTTAAGCACGCATAATCATGAAGAACGCATCGCTATCCTGCACGAAAAGGTCAATGCGTTTCGCCTGATTTGGGATGGCTTGCCGATCCAACCGCAGGTGGGCATGAGCTACTGTTTCCTGCGCTCGCCGGTAAATCATCTGCATATCCTGTTGGGTGAAATGAGCTCTATTGCCGACTTATCACTCTCCACCCATCATCCGGAAAGTTTACAGCGCCGGGGCGGCAGTCAGTTACAGCGCACGGTAAAAATCAAAGTTGAGATGATGAACCTTCTTCAGACGGCGCTGGATAACGATCGTTTTGCGTTAATGGTCCAGCGCGTGGAAGGCGTACGCGGCGATTGTTACTACGAAGTGCTGCTGCGCATGCTGGATGAACACGGTAATATCATTAAACCAGGCGAATTTTTACCGGTGGCGCATGAGTTTGGTTTATCGTCGCGTATTGACCTGTGGGTACTGGAAAAAACGCTACGTTTTATTGACCAGCATCGCGCCGTGCTGCCCGCATTTCGCTTTGCCATTAATTTAACGCCATCCTCTGTTTGCCGGGTGCCGTTTGCGGGCGAGGTTAAAACGATGCTGGCGAAATATCAGGTAGAGCCGTGGCAGCTTATTTTTGAAGTGACCGAGAGCCAATCGTTATCGAATATTGAGCAAGTCAATCTGACGCTGACCGCGCTACGCAATCTCGGCTGCCGTATCGCGATTGATGATTTTGGCACCGGCTACGCCAGCTATGCCCGGTTTAAAAACGTCACCGCTGATATTTTAAAAATCGACGGTAGCTTTGTGCGCAACCTGCTTTCCAGCAGCATGGATTACCAGATTGTCGCGTCGATTTGTAATCTGGCGCGCATGAAAAACATGCAGGTGGTGGCGGAATATGTCGAGAGCGAAGAAATTCGTGATGCCCTGCTGACGCTCGGTATTGATTATCAGCAGGGATTTTTGATCGGCAAACCGCAGCCGATTGACAGCCTGGTTAACGCGCCAACAAACGGGAGTTAGCCGTTGGCCGCCGCGTCAGAGATCTGTTCTTCTTCAATCAGCAATTTCCATCCGGTTACGGATTCCCAGTACTGCTGCTCGCGTTCCAGGTCCAGCAGCACCAACGCGTTCTGGTTAAACCAGCCGTTGGGGAAACGCAGCGTCCAGTGATTGTCATCGACTTCAAGCACCAGCGTCGGCGGCGTGGTGGTCGACTGGCGCTGGTTGTTCAGCAGAACGCCTAAGCGGAACAGCTGAATTAGCGGTAAATACTGTTTTTTCTTGAACAGGGCGAAGCGCGGCAGCTCATCCAGCTTTACCGCTTTACGATGATAGCGAACCAGTGTCGCCATCAGCATCTGCTGCTCCTGGTTGAAGCCCGGCAAATCGCTGTGTTGCAGAATATAAGCGGAGTGGCGGTGCAATCCGCTATGGTTGATGCTCAGCCCCACTTCATGCAGCAGCGCCGCCCATTTTAACAATGCCGAGAGTTGCGGGTCGGCAAGTTTTGGCTGCTGCGCCTGCCACTGATCGTACATCAGCGTGATGGTATCTAACACCCGATGGGCCTGATCGCGATCGATATGGTATTGGTTCGCGAGGCTTTGCGCGGTGCGGCTGCGAATGTCCTGATGGCGGAAACGGCCCTCCATTTCATACAGCACCCCTTCGCGCAGCGCGCCATCGGAAAGGCGCAGTTCGCGGATGGCCAGTGCGTCAAACACGCCGCATAAAATCGCCAGACCCGGTACAAACACCGCTTTACGCTCTTCTGACAGTCCCGGCAGGCTGAGCGCGTTAAAGGATTTATGTTGCAGCACTTCGCTACACACTCTTTCCAGGCGCTCCGGGGTAATCAGCCCGTCTTTTTCGCCCATCGCCAGCAGCACTTCGTGAGTCGCTTTAATCGAGCCGGAGGCGCCAAGCGCCACATTCCAGCCCTGAATGCGGAACTGCCAGGCGAGGTTTTCCAGTTTCTGCACCGCAGCCAGCCGCGCGCGGCGGAAGTTTTCCGGGCTGATGGTGCCGCCGGGAAAGAACATCTGCGCAAAGCTCACGCAGCCCATACGGCGGCTTTCCACCAGCCTGGGCTCGAAATCTTCGCCGATCACCAACTCCGTCGAGCCGCCGCCGATGTCGATCACCAGCTTACGGCCCTTCTCCGGCTGGGTATGCTCCACGCCCATAAAAATTAACCGCGCTTCTTCGTTGCCGGAAATAATCTCGATGGGGTAGGGGATGACCTCTTTGGCACGCTTAAGGAATTCCGCCGCGTTTTGCGCCTGGCGCAGCGTGTGGGTCCCGACAATACAGACGTTTTCCGCAGAGAAACCCTGCAAACGCTCCGCGAACAGCGACAGGCAGTTCAGACCGCGTTCCATGGCCTCCTCGCTAAGGATACTGTTTTCATCCAGACCATCCGCCAGGTGGACGCGCTGTTTAAGCCGTCCGATGATCTGCATCGCGCCGTCCACCACGCGGGCAATCACCATATGGAAGCTGTTGGAGCCAAGGTCGACCGCAGCGAACTCCTGCGGTCGGGGAGCGTTTTGAGTTATCGGCATAGATTATTCTGGCTGTTCGAGTGATTTGATGTATTCGTAAATCGCTAACTGGCCGCGCAGTTTACGGCGGTTGCCGCGCGGAACATAGCGGTTACTCAGTTCTTTGTCGATGTAGCGTGCTTTTACCGTATCGTTGAACAGCAAATCAAGGATATCGATAATGCGCTGTTTCAGCCGCGGGTCGAGCAGCGGCGTCGCCACCTCAATACGGTAATCAATATTACGGGTCATCCAGTCAGCGGAAGAAAGGAAAACTTTTTTATCGCCGCCGTTTTCGAATACGTAAACCCGGTCATGTTCCAGGAAACGGTCCACGATACTGATGACTTTAACGTTATCGCTGATGCCTTCCAGTTGCGGTATCAGCGAGCACATGCCGCGGATCAGCAGGTTCACCGGGACGCCGGAACTGGATGCCGCATACAGCCGGTCCACCAGGCCCTTATCGACCAGGTTGTTCAGCTTCAGGGTGATACCGCAAGGCAGGCCGCTCTGGGCGTTGGCAATCTCTTTGTCGATCATTTCATACAGCAGGCGACGCGAGTTTTGCGGCGATACCAGCAGATAATCGAACGTAACCGGGCGATACGGGTTCTCAATAAAGTTAAACACCCGGCGCACTTCGTTGGTGATGCGCGCATCGGCGGTGAGCAACGAATAATCGGTGTAAAGCCGGGCGGTTTTCTCGTTAAAGTTGCCGGTGCCGATATGGGCATAACGCACCACGTCCTCGCCCTCTTTACGGGAGATCAGGAACAGTTTGGCGTGAATTTTCAGCCCCGGCGCGGAGAAGATAACGTGCACGCCCGCTTCGGTCAGGCGTTTCGCCCAGTGGATATTGGCTTCTTCATCGAAACGCGCCTGCAATTCCACCACCACGGTGACCTTTTTACCGTTATGCGCCGCGTGGATCATCGCGTCGATAATGCGCGAATCTTTGGCCACGCGATAAATATTGATTTTTATCGCCAGCACGCTTGGGTCGAATGACGCCTGGCGCAGCAGTTCCAGCACGTGCTCAAAGGTGTGATACGGGTAATAGAGCAACACGTCGCGCTCGCGAATGGCGTCGAAGCCGTTGCGGAACTTATCAAACCAGATATGGCGCAGGCGCGGCAGCGGTTTGTTCACCAGATTGGCTTTGCCCACGTTCGGGAAACTGATGAAGTCTTTAAAATTGTGATAGCGGCCGCCGGGCACGATTGAGTCATAGCGCGAAATCGATAACTTCTGGCGCAGCATTTCCACCATGGCGTCGGGCATATCGCGCTGATACACAAAGCGCACCGGCTCTGCCGTCAAACGCTGTTTCAGGCTGGAAGACATCAGTTCCAGCAGGCTGGACTCCATCTCGTGCACCAGGTCGTATTCAGCGTCGCGGGTCATCTTCATCGAATAGGCGTTGAGCGCATCGTAGTCGAAGAAGCCTTTAAAAATGTCGTCCAGGCAGAAGCGCAGAATGTTATCCAGCAGGATCATCGGCTTGCGGCGGCGCGGTGTTTCCGGCGGCAGATTAACGAAGCGCGGCACTTTATCAGACGGGATTTCCAGCAGCGCATAGCGTATTTCCTCGCCGCGAATTATCTCGACCGCCAGATAGGTGTAATCGTCTTTTAAAAATTGCACCAGGTCGGTATCGCGATACAGCAAAATCGGTGTGATGTGCTGGCGCAAATAGTGTTTGAAATAGTGACGCAGCCAGCCCTGCTGGTTCTGGGAAAGCTGGCGCTCGTTGATCAGGAATATCTGGTTACGCGCCATCTCCAGCAGCAGATCGTTATACAGCCCGTCAAATTCCTGATCGGCTTTAAGAACGCGCGACTGGATCTTGCCCAGCAAATGACGCGAATGGGAAGTGATGCCTTGTTCTTCGCTAATCAAAATGCGGCGCTTCAGTTCGGCGAAGCGAACCTTATAAAACTCATCAAGATTATTGGAATAGATCCCCAGAAAACGCATCCGCTCGATCAGCGGGTTGCTTTTATCCGCAGCTTCCTGCAGCACTCGCTCGTTAAATGACAGCCAACTGAGCTCTTTCTCGATGTAAAGTTTTTCCTGACCCATGACTACTGACACTCCGGTTATCTCACTCGGGACGTGGAAAATCCGTCTCGATACTATTATGGCGAGCTAAGACCCGCGATGTCCAACGATGCCACAAAAGTATGACAGCTACATGAGCGCGGTGGCGCTAAGTGACTTTTTTACTTCATTTATTCTTCATAAACCCCAAAAACAAAACAGGCCCGGTATTCACCAGGCCTGACATGTTAAACGCGTTCACTTTTTACTCTTCAGACGCATAGCCCTGAGCAGGCAGCGGTTTGCCGTCCAGCCAGGCTTCGTTACCGTGCATGGTCAGGCGGCCTTCCATAAACCAACTGACCACCAGCGGATAAATGGCGTGCTCCTGGGCCTGCACCCTGGCTGTCACATCCTCTTCATCATCGCCTTCGAACACCGGCACCGTCGCCTGTAAAATCACCGGTCCGCCGTCCAGCTCATCGGTCACAAAATGCACCGACGTGCCATGCTCTTCGTCGCCGTTTTCCAGCACCTGGCGATGCGTATGCAGGCCGGGATATTTTGGCAGCAGGGAAGGGTGGATGTTGATTAACCGGCCACGATAATGCGCCACGAAAGCCGGGCTCAAAATGCGCATATAGCCAGCCAGCACCACCAGATCCGGGGCGTAGGCGTCAATTTCCAGCATTAATTCACGATCGAACGCTTCGCGGCTGGCGAATTGGTCCGCCGTCAGCGCATGGGCGGGAATGCCCGCCTCTCTGGCGCGTTCAAGGCCGAACGCGTCGGCCTTATTGCTGAATACCGCGCTAATGGTGCCGTTGATTTTCTTTTGTTGGCAGGCGTCGATAATGGCCTGCAGGTTGCTTCCATTGCCGGAAATCAGCACCACGATGTGTTTCATTACTCAATAACCACGCGTTGTTCGGAATCAGAAGCTTTGATGATACCGATTTTCCATGCCGTTTCACCACGCGCATTGAGTAAAGAAATCGCTTTTTCGGACTCGCTCGCAGGCAGGGCGATCACCATTCCCACACCGCAGTTAAATGTGCGATACATCTCGTGTTTACTGACGTTGCCCGCGTTTTGCATCCAGTTGAATACCGCAGGCCACTGCCAGGAAGCTTCGTCGATCACGGCCTGGGTGTTGTCCGGCAGAACGCGGGGGATATTTTCCCAGAAGCCGCCGCCGGTCAGGTGCGCGATTGCGTGGACGTCAACCTGCTCGATCAGCTCGAGAATGGATTTGACGTAAATACGGGTCGGTGCCAGCAGGTGATCCGCCAGCGGTTTACCTTCCAGCTGGGTGGTCAACGGGTCGCAACCGCTGACTTCAACGATTTTGCGCACCAAAGAATAGCCGTTGGAGTGCGGGCCGCTGGAGGCCAGGGCAATCAGCACGTCGCCGTCGGCAACTTTAGAACCGTCGATAATCTCTGACTTCTCGACCACGCCCACGCAGAAACCCGCGACGTCATAGTCTTCACCGTGGTACATGCCCGGCATTTCCGCCGTTTCGCCGCCGACCAGCGCACAGCCGGACTGCAAACAGCCTTCGGCGATGCCGCTGATCACGCTGGCGGCGGTATCCACATCCAGTTTGCCGGTGGCGTAGTAGTCGAGGAAGAACAGCGGCTCAGCGCCCTGTACCACCAGATCGTTAACGCACATGGCGACCAAATCGATGCCGATAGTGTCGTGACGTTTTAAATCCATCGCCAGACGCAGCTTCGTGCCGACGCCGTCGGTGCCCGATACCAGAACCGGCTCGCGATATTTCTGCGGCAGCGCGCACAATGCGCCGAATCCGCCCAGTCCACCCATCACTTCCGGGCGGCGAGTTTTTTTCACGACGCCTTTAATACGGTCGACCAGAGCATTGCCTGCATCAATATCAACACCGGCATCTTTATAGCTGAGAGAGGTTTTATCGGTCACTGCACAATCCCCACGCGGTTGCGGTAGTAAGAAAACGCGGCAATTCTAGCAGCGCAGGCAAACGTTTGCGAGCCTCTTGTTTAGCGCGTTTAAAATCTTTTGGCGTAGACTGATTCCAGTTCGGTTGATCCCGATCATGACCATTAGATATGGCGCAGCGGCGAAAAAGCGGTATAATCCGGCGATTTTTTTTGTGGCTGCCACCTTTCTGGGGAGAAAGAGTATGAAGATCGTGGAAGTGAAACACCCACTCGTCAAACACAAGCTCGGGCTGATGCGTGAAAATGATATTAGCACCAAGCGCTTTCGTGAACTGGCCTCGGAAGTGGGCAGCCTGCTGACCTATGAAGCGACGTCCGACCTCGAAACCGAAAAAGTGACTATCGAAGGCTGGAACGGCCCGGTGCAGGTTGAACAAATCAAAGGCAAAAAAATTACCGTGGTGCCGATCCTGCGTGCCGGACTGGGCATGATGGAAGGCGTGCTGGAACACGTGCCGAGCGCGCGTATCAGCGTGGTAGGCATCTATCGTAATGAAGAGACGCTGGAGCCGGTGCCTTACTTCCAGAAGCTGGTTTCCAACATCGACGAGCGTATGGCGCTGGTGGTTGACCCGATGCTGGCGACCGGTGGCTCGATGATCGCCACCATCGACCTGCTGAAAAACGCAGGCTGCCACAGCATTAAAGTGCTGGTGCTGGTTGCCGCGCCGGAAGGTATCGCCGCGCTGGAGAAAGCGCACCCGGACGTGGAGCTGTATACCGCCTCCATTGACCAGGGATTGAACGAGCACGGATACATTATTCCGGGCCTCGGCGATGCCGGCGACAAGATTTTTGGTACTAAATAAATGAATTAGCTAAAAAAGCCGACTTTGATAGTCGGCTTTTTTTTGGATTGTTCATTACTCATCGTTATTACACAACACGCTAAAACAACACTTCAGAGGAAAACACTATGACGCGCCGTGCTATCGGGGTAAGCGAAAGACCACCGCTGCTTCAAACTATCCCGCTTAGTTTGCAGCACTTGTTCGCCATGTTTGGCGCAACCGTGCTGGTGCCAATCCTGTTTCATATTAACCCGGCCACCGTTCTGCTGTTCAACGGCATCGGGACCCTGCTGTATCTGTTTATCTGTAAGGGCAAAATCCCGGCCTATCTCGGGTCGAGCTTTGCGTTTATCTCGCCGGTGTTGTTACTGCTGCCGCTGGGCTATGAGCTGGCGTTGGGCGGTTTTATCGTCTGCGGCGCGCTGTTCTGCCTGGTGGCGTTGATTGTCAAAAAAGCCGGCACCGGCTGGCTGGACGTGATGTTCCCGCCGGCGGCGATGGGCGCGATTGTTGCGGTTATCGGTCTGGAACTGGCCGGCGTGGCGGCCAATATGGCTGGCCTGTTACCCGCAGAAGGACAAATGCCGGACTCCACCACCATTATCATTTCGCTGGTGACTCTGGGCGTAACGGTGTTTGGTTCTGTGCTGTTCCGCGGTTTCCTGGCGATTATCCCGATCCTGATTGGCGTGCTGGCGGGCTACGCGCTCTCCTTCGTGATGGGCGTGGTTGATGTCACGCCGATTAAAGAAGCGCACTGGTTCGCGCTACCAACGTTCTACACCCCGCGCTTCGAGTGGTTCGCTATTTTCACCATCCTGCCTGCGGCGCTGGTGGTGATTGCCGAACACGTCGGCCACCTGGTGGTGACCGCCAATATCGTGAAAAAAGACCTGATCCGCGATCCTGGCCTGCACCGCTCAATGTTCGCCAACGGCTTCTCCACCATGATCTCCGGTTTCTTCGGCTCCACGCCGAACACCACCTACGGTGAAAACATTGGCGTGATGGCGATTACCCGCGTTTACAGTACCTGGGTTATCGGTGGCGCGGCGATTATCGCGATCCTGCTCTCCTGCGTCGGTAAACTGGCGGCGGCGATCCAGATTATCCCGGTTCCGGTGATGGGCGGCGTGTCGCTGCTGCTGTACGGGGTGATCGGCGCGTCCGGTATTCGCGTACTGATCGACTCCAAAGTGGATTACAGCAAAGCGCAAAACCTGATCCTGACCTCGGTGATCCTGATCATCGGCGTCAGCGGCGCGAAAGTGCATATCGGTGCGGCGGAGCTGAAAGGTATGGCGCTGGCGACCATTGTTGGCGTGCTGCTGAGCCTGATTTTCAAACTGATCAGCGTACTGCGCCCGGAAGAAGTGGTGCTGGACGCGGAAGATCAGGAAAAAGCCTCCTGATCGTGGCAAGCCGGGCGGATCTGCCGCCCGGTTCAATACGCGGCCTTTTCTGTGATAAACTCAACGCGATTTTACTCAGGCACTGGTTGAGGTCTCTCTGAACACACCGGCACAGCTCTCTTTGCCACTCTATTTACCCGATGACGAAACTTTCGCAAGTTTCTGGCCGGGGGATAATCCTTCTTTATTAGCCGCGCTGCAAAATGTGTTGCGTCAGGAGCACAGCGGTTATATCTACTTCTGGTCTCGCGAAGGGGCAGGGCGCAGCCATCTGCTGCATGCGGCGTGCGCGGAACTCTCGGCGCGCGGCGACGCGGTAGGTTATGTCCCGCTGGATAAGCGCACCTGGTTTGTCCCGGAAGTGCTTGATGGCATGGAACAATTATCGCTGGTGTGCATCGATAATATCGAATGCATCGCGGGGGACGAGCTGTGGGAAATGGCGATTTTTAATCTCTATAACCGCATTCTCGAATCCGGTAAAACCCGTTTGTTGATCACTGGCGACCGGCCGCCGCGCCAGCTTAATCTCAAACTGGCTGATTTAGCTTCGCGCCTCGACTGGGGGCAAATTTACAAGCTTCAGCCGCTGTCGGATGACGACAAATTGCTGGCGTTACAGTTGCGGGCGCGCCAGCGCGGGTTTGAACTGCCGGAAGACGTAGGACGCTTTTTGCTCAAGCGGCTGGATCGGGAAATGCGCACCTTGTTTATGACGCTGGATCAACTGGATCGCGCATCGATTACCGCGCAGCGCAAGCTCACGATCCCGTTTGTCAAAGAAATTCTTGGACTGTAACCGCAGGCAGACTCACCTGCGGTTAAGGCGTGTTACAGGATCTCCAGCACCGACTCCGGCGGGCGGCCAATACGGGCATTCCCCTCGGTTACCACAATCGGGCGTTCAATCAGTTTCGGGTGTTCTACCATCGCGGCGATAAGCTGCGCTTCCGTCAGCGCTGGGTCGCCGAGCTTTAACTCGCTATAAATCTCTTCTTTCTGGCGCATCAAGTGGCGCGCGCTGCTGTAACCCAGCTGTTTGAGCAATTGCTTCAGAGTTGCCGCATCCGGCGGCGTCTCCAGATACAGCACCACTTCCGGCTCGATGCCGTTTTCTTTCAGTAAATTCAGCGTTTCGCGGCTCTTGGAGCAGCGCGGGTTATGGTAGATCGTGACCGTACCAGACATTTGTTCTCCTGTTACATTTTCTCATAAGGGCGGAATCGCATTTGCAGCTGGCGCAGCTGATCTATACGCGCATCATAACGGGCCTGTTGCAGGCTACCGACTTTAACCTGCGAGCTGGCGCTGCTTAACAGTGAAATGGACTGATCGAGCCTGCCCAGCAGTGCCATCACTTCCGCGCGCGCCGCCAGTTCCTGATCGCGGTTGCCGAGCGCGGCCTGCGCCTGGGCCAGCAGATCCCAACCGTTGGAATCATCCGGATGGGAGAAGGTGTAGCGGTTAAGGATTTTCACCGATTCGCCGGGCTGTTTCGCTTCAAGGTAGGCGTTCGCCAGGTTGAGTTGCAGCACCGGGTCGTTTTTCAGATCCGGCGCGTTTTTCAGGCGATTTACCGCATCACTGGCCCTGTTTAGCCCGAGATCGATATCGGTCGCCAGATCGAGATACCACGGATTACCGGGCTGGGCGGTAATCAACGGCTGCAATAGCGTGCGCGCCTGTGCGAAGTTTTTCCCTACCATCGCCTGTAGCGCTTTGCCATAGGCGGCCGCGTGTTGTTCACGAACGTTGCCTTTCGCCCAGGCATCGAGAATATCGCTGGTAAGCTGGTTGCGCCCGGAGTTGTACATCCCCAGGGTACGCGCTTTCGCCATATAGAAATCTTCCGACGACTGCGCCACGACCGGGCGCATCTGATTGGCGCGGTTACGGGCATCGGAGAGACGGCTTTCCGGCAGCGGGTGCGTCAGCAGGATTTCCGGCGGACGCGACGAATAGCGCGCCTGATCGAGCAGTTTTTCCAGGAAAGTGGGCATCGCCTGCGGGTCAAAGCCGGAACGCTGCAGCACCTGGATGCCAATACGGTCCGCTTCTTGTTCATTCTGTTGGGTAAAACTGATCACGCCCTGCTGGGTACCGGCAAGCGTACCGGTCAGTGCCGCCATACCGGCCTGCGGGCTGGCCATGGCGAGCAGAATCGAACCCAACGCGCCCACCCAGGTGAGCGGCGCATTGCGCTTTTGATCTTCCATCGCACGCGCCAGGTGACGCTGGGTGACGTGAGAAATTTCATGCGCCATCACCGATGCCAGCTGGCTTTCATTATCGGCGTAACGGAACAGCGCGGTGTGCAGCACCACGTTACCGCCGAAGAAGGCGAAGGCGTTGATTTCGTCGTTATTGATCAAAAAGAAATGAAACGGCGTGCGCACCGAGTCTGCATGGGCGACCAGCCGCATTCCCAGACCGTTAATGTATTGCACTAACAGGGGGTCGTTGACGAGCGGCGCGCTGCCGCGCAGTTGGCGAACATAGTAATCGCCCATCTGCATTTCCTGACCAATGGAAAGGGTGCTGCCCGCCGACGTCCCCATATCGGGGAGTTCGCTGGCGCTCTGCGCAAAGGCGGGGAGCGTCTGGCCTGCCATCATGGCGGTAATGAGCGTTGCAATCAGTGTCTTTTTCAACTGCCTGAACATAACCACGTCCTGTCTGTCTGGGATCTCTTTTTGACCTGCGCGACGCCGCTTTGTTCATTGCTGAACAACAGGCTATCTGAGCGAGGAAAAGATATCTTAGTGAGCCTGAATGCGATTGTCTTGAGGGGGGCCAGAAAAAATGGGCTCTTTTTTTGTTTCGTTTAGATACAATCCGAATAGCGCTTTAGCTGGTACCTCAGGGAAAGAAAGATGCTCGATATGTTAATGCAGTGGTATCGCCGCCGGTTTTCCGACCCGGAGGCGATAGCGCTGCTGGTCATTCTGGTTGCGGGTTTTTGCATCCTGTTCTTTTTTCACAGTCTGTTAGCGCCGTTGCTGGTGGCCATCGTGCTGGCGTTTTTACTGGAGTGGCCCACGGTGCGTCTGGAACGTATCGGCTGTTCACGCACCCTGGCGGCGACACTGGTGCTGGTGCTGTTTATCGGCATCGTGCTGGTGATGGCGTTTGTGGTGATCCCGGTGGCCTGGCAGCAGGGCATCTACCTGATCCGCGATATGCCGGGGATGCTCAATAAGCTGTCGGATTTTGCCGCCACTCTGCCCAAACGCTACCCGGCCCTGATGGACGCGGGGATTATCGACGCCATGGCGGAAAATATGCGCGCCCGCATGACCGTGGTGGGGGATTCAGTGGTGAAATTCTCGCTGGCCTCGCTGGTGGGACTCTTAACCCTCGCTATTTACCTGATCCTGGTGCCGCTGATGGTGTTTTTCCTGGTGAAAGACAAAGAGCAGATGCTGAATGCGGTGCGCCGGATCTTACCGCGCAATCGCGGGCTGGCGGGCCAGGTCTGGACCGAAATGAATCAGCAGATCACCAACTATATTCGCGGCAAAGTGCTGGAGATGGTGGTGGTGGGCGTCGCCACCTGGATTGGCTTTCGTATTTTTGGCCTGAATTATTCGCTGCTGCTGGCGGTACTGGTGGGGCTGTCGGTCCTCATTCCCTACATCGGCGCGTTTGTGGTGACAATTCCGGTGGTGTGCGTGGCGCTGTTCCAGTTTGGGCTGGGCACTGAGTTCTGGAGCTGCTTCGCGGTATACCTGATTATCCAGGCGCTGGACGGCAACCTGCTGGTGCCGGTGCTGTTCTCCGAAGCGGTGAACCTGCATCCGCTGGTGATTATTCTCTCGGTGGTTATTTTCGGTGGGCTATGGGGATTCTGGGGCGTATTTTTCGCCATCCCGCTGGCGACGCTGATTAAGGCCGTGGTTCACGCCTGGCCGGACGGGTTATCGGTGGAAGAGAACCCGTAGCGCCCACAAAAAAGCCGACCTCGCGTCGGCTTTTTACATCTCGGGTGGATTAACGGTTTTCGTTCAGCCAGGCCAGGACCACGTCGTGGTGGTTGCTGGTTTTGAAATCGTCAAACACATGTTCCACCACGCCGTTGCCGTCGAGCAGAAAACTGATGCGGTGAATACCGTCATAGGTTTTCCCCATAAAGGATTTTTCGCCCCAGACGCCAAACTGCTCGCAGACCTGGTGATCTTCATCGGAAAGCAGGGTGAAATTGAGTAACTCTTTTTCCGCGAAGCGCGACAGCTTCTCGGGCTTATCGGTGCTGATCCCTAACACTTCCACACCGGCTTTTTTCAACTCGTCCATGTTGTCACGCAGTCCGCAGGCCTGCACGGTACAACCAGGCGTCATGGCCTTCGGGTAAAAGTAAACCAGAACACGCTGTCCCTGGAAGTCGGTCAAATTTACTTGTTCACCGTCCTGATCGGGCAAGCTAAATTTTGGTGCGTTCTCTCCGGCTTTCAGTGGGTTCATTACGACACTCCGTCCTGTTCATCTTGCTGTTGATAGTTAACGACGTTAATACTGCCTTGCGCATTCAGTTCTGTACAGAGAGCTTTGAACGCTTGCTCGATTATTGTCGCATTATCCAGCGCGGGGCTGTGGGCGGTCATTTGAATATACAGCTGGGCGCTTTTGCCGTTATCGGCAGGTTGGGTGCGCGACACCAGTTCGGCGATATTAAGGTTGTGCTCGTCAAGCAGCGCGGTGAATCGTTCAATCAGATGCGGAGAGTCTTCCACTTCCACCTGCACCCACACAGTGGCGGGCATCGCCGGGCGCGGGCGGGCGGTGGTGCGTTTCATCACAATCAGTAAATCAAGCTCCGCGCCTTTAAGCGGCAGCGTGGATTCAATCAGCGTGATCGCGTTCCAGCTCCCGGAAAGCAGCATGATAAACGTGAATTCATCGCCCAGCATCGCCAGCCGGCTGTCTTCGATATTACAGCCGCAGCTACTGACGTGGCGGGTAATGGTATTCACGATACCGGAGCGGTCTGCGCCCAGCGCGGTGATAACAAGATAGTGTTGTGATGAGAGTGCCAAACGGATTCTTCCTGTGCCTCTGTGAATAATTATAAGGAAACCATAAAAAAAACCGCCATACAACAACCTGAACGCCCTTGTGCGCTTGCTTTTATAATGGCAGCAAACGTACCATTGAGTTTCTTGTTTGCACAGAGGATGGCCCATGTTCACGGGAAGTATTGTCGCGCTGATTACACCGATGGATCTCAAAGGTAATGTCTGTCGGTCGAGCCTGAAAAAACTGATTGATTACCATGTCGCCAGCGGAACCTCGGCGATTGTTTCTGTAGGGACGACCGGCGAGTCTGCAACCCTGAGCCATGATGAGCATGGCGACGTGGTGATGATGACGCTGGAACTGGCTGATGGCCGTATTCCGGTGATCGCCGGAACGGGTGCAAACGCGACCTCAGAGGCGATTAGCCTGACGCAGCGTTTCAACGACAGCGGTATTGTCGGCTGCCTGACCGTGACGCCGTACTACAACCGTCCTACCCAGGAAGGTCTGTTCCAGCATTTCAAAGCCATCGCGGAACACACCGATCTGCCGCAGATCCTGTATAATGTGCCGTCCCGTACCGGATGCGACATGCTGCCGGAAACGGTAGGCAGACTCTCGAAAGTTAAAAATATTGTCGGTATTAAAGAAGCGACAGGGAACTTAACGCGGGTTAACCAGATCAAAGAGCTGGTTTCAGACGACTTCATTCTGGTAAGCGGCGATGACGCCAGCGCGCTGGACTTTATGCAGCTGGGCGGCCACGGGGTGATTTCCGTTACCGCTAACGTTGCCGCGCGCGACATGGCTGAAATGTGCAAACTTGCCGCGGCCGGCCAGTACCGTGAAGCTCGCGTGATTAACCAGCGTTTGATGCCGCTGCATCATAAACTATTTGTTGAACCCAACCCGATCCCGGCGAAATGGGCATGTAAGGAGTTGGGACTTGTGGCGACCGATACGCTACGCTTGCCGATGACCCCGATCACCGACCACGGTCGTGACGAGGTTGCGGGCGCGCTTAAGCATGCTGGTCTGCTGTAAAGTTTAGGGAGATTTGATGGCTTACTCAGTACAGAAGTCGCGTGTGGCGAAAGTAGCAACCGTATCACTGGTGATGCTGCTCGCCGCCTGTAGTTCCGATTCGCGCTATAAGCGCCAGGTGAGCGGAGACGAGTCTTATCTGGATGCCGCGCCGCTGGCGGAACTTCATGCCCCGGCGGGGTTAATTCTGCCGGTAGAAAACGGCGACTATAACATTCCTGTGACCAACGGCAGCGGTCAGGTCGGTAAAGAACTGGATATTCGTCCGCCAGCACAGCCGCTGGCGCTGGTGACCGGCGCACGCACGCAGTTCACCGGGGATACCGCCACGCTGCTGCTGGAAAGTGGCCGCAGCGGTTCGCTCTGGCCGCAGGTAGTAAGCGCCGTCCAGTCTCAGAACTATCCGATTACCAAACGCGACGATGCCGCCCAGACCCTCAGCACCGACTGGGTGCAGTGGAACCGCGCGGATGAAGATCAGCAGTACCGCGGCCGTTATCAAATCACTGTTCAGCCGCAGGGCTATCAGCAGGCGCTGGTGGTAAAACTGGTGAATCTGGAGCAGGACGGCAAGCCTGTCGCCGACTCGGCGTCGCTCCAGCGCTATAGCGCGCAAATGCTCAACAGCATCGCCGCGTCGCTGGACAAAACCCAAACCGCTAAACAGAACGCAGCGGACAACCGTAACGCCAGCCAGATCGACGTACAAAGCTCCGCCGACGACACCGGTTTACCGATGCTGGTGGTGCGTGCGCCGTTTAACGTGGTGTGGACCCGCCTGCCGGCCACCCTCGAAAAAGTGGGCATGAAGGTAACGGATTCGACCCGTTCAACCGGTAGCGTCGCCTTAACTTATAAACCGTTGTCCGACAGCGACTGGCGGGAACTGGGCGCAAGCGATCCGGGCCTGAGCAGCGGCGATTATAAACTTCAGGTCGGCGACCTGGATAACCGCAGCAGCCTGCAGTTTATCGATCCGAAAGGACACACGCTGACTCAGTCGCAAAACGATGCGTTGGTGGCCGTATTCCAGGCCGCATTCAGCAAGTAATATCAGGGCCGGAGCACTCCGGCCTTTTTTTATTCAGGCTACGCAATCGTGTGCGTCGCCACAAATAGTCAATTTTTTGCGTAAAACATGAATCATCACACCTGGAGTAATAAAGATGCAAAAGCAAGCTGAGTTGTATCGCGGCAAAGCGAAAACCGTTTACAGCACGGAAAACCCCGATCTGTTGGTGCTCGAATTCCGTAACGATACGTCAGCAGGGGACGGCGCGCGCATCGAACAGTTCGATCGTAAGGGCATGGTGAACAACAAGTTCAACCATTTCATTATGACCAAACTGGAAGAAGCGGGCATCCCGACTCAGATGGAAGCGCTGCTCTCCGATACCGAATGCCTGGTGAAGAAGCTGGAGATGGTGCCGGTAGAATGCGTGGTGCGTAACCGCGCGGCAGGCTCACTGGTGAAGCGCCTGGGCATTGAAGAGGGGATCGAACTGAATCCGCCGCTGTTCGATATGTTCCTGAAAAACGACGCCATGCACGATCCGATGGTCAACGAATCCTACTGCGAAACTTTCGGCTGGGTGAATAAAGAAAATCTGGCGCGCATGAAAGAGTTGACCTACAAAGCCAACGACGTGCTGAAGAAACTGTTTGATGACGCAGGTCTGATCCTGGTGGATTTCAAACTGGAATTCGGGCTGTTCAAGGGCGAAGTGGTGCTGGGCGATGAGTTCTCTCCGGACGGCAGCCGCCTGTGGGATAAGAACACCATGGACAAAATGGACAAAGACCGTTTCCGCCAGAGCCTGGGTGGACTGATTGAAGCCTATGAAGAAGTCGCGCGTCGTCTGGGCGTAAAATTAGACTGATCGCGCAATTGCTTAGCGCATAAGGGGCACGTATTAACGTGCCCTTGTCGATCAGGCTCTCTTTTCCTATGGAAATCCGTCCGTTAACCGCCTACGATCAATCAATATTATTATAAAAGTTCGAGGTGGTTCATGCGTTGGCAAGGGCGTCGCGGCAGCGACAATATCGAAGACAGACGTAGCGACTCCCGTGGCCCGATGATGGGCGGCGGCGGTTTCCGTTTACCCGGCGGTAAAGGCGGCGTCGTATTGCTGGTGATCGTCGTGATCGCCAGCTTCTATGGCGTGGATCTCACCTCGCTGTTAACCGGCGGGCAGCCGGTCTCTCAACAAACCAGCCGTTCTATCAGCCCCAATGAGGATGAAGCGGCGAAATTCACTTCTGTCATTCTGGCCACCACCGAAGATACCTGGGGCCAAATCTTTGAGCGTCAGGGCCGGACCTATCAGCAACCCAAGCTGGTGATGTATCGTGGCGCGACCCGTACCGGTTGTGGCACCGGGCAATCGGTGATGGGGCCGTTTTATTGCCCGGCAGACAGCACCGTATATATCGATCTCTCTTTCTATGATGACATGAACAGCAAGCTGGGTGCGGAAGGCGATTTCGCCCAGGGTTACGTGATTGCCCACGAAGTCGGGCATCATGTGCAGAAGCTGATGGGCATTGAACCGAAAGTGCGTGAAATGCAGCGTAACGCGTCTGAAGCGGAAGTGAACCGTCTCTCTGTGCGGATGGAACTGCAGGCGGACTGCTTCGCCGGCGTCTGGGGCCACAACATGCAGCAGCAGGGCGTTCTGGAAGCAGGGGATTTGCAGGAAGCGCTGAACGCGGCGGAAGCCATTGGCGACGACCGCCTGCAACAGCAAAGCCAGGGTCGCGTGATCCCGGACAGCTTTACCCACGGCACATCCGAACAGCGTTACACCTGGTTTAAGCGCGGCTTCGACAGTGGCGATCCGGCGCAATGCAACACCTTCGGCAATAAGCTGTAACTGGCGCATTGAGCAAGGAAGCGGATATGGAGCCTGTGATCGCTCTCACCGCCGCAATGGCGCGAGCGGGTATTCGTCGTTTACTGGTGCTGGCGGGTGAGAGTGAATGGAGTAACGCTACCGTAACGCTGCTTGCCGGGGCGTTACCGGCCCGCTGGTTATGGGTGGGGGAAAACCCCCTGTTCGCGCTGCATTCTCCGGTCTCAAGCGTTCGCACACTGTTAGGACGCGAATTCGACCATACCGTTTTTGATGCCAGGCAGGGGCTGGATGTTGAAGCCCTCGCTGTCGTTGCCGGGACACTCAAAGCAGGAAGCTGGCTGGTGCTGCTGACCCCATCATGGGAACACTGGCCGCAGCAGCCGGATGCCGATTCCCGCCGCTGGGCAGATAGCCCTTCCACTATCGCCACTCCGCACTTTATCTCCCGCCTGCAACGCGTGTTCTCACAAGATGGCGAGGTGGTGTGCTGGCATCAGCATCAGCCCGTTGACTTTACGCCGTCATTGCCGCGCCCTGACTGGCATCCGGCGAACGGCGCGCCGCTGCGCCAGCAGGCGGATATCCTCCATGCCTTGCAAAATATGCCGCGCGGCGTAGCCGTGGTGACCGCGCCGCGCGGACGCGGGAAATCGGCGCTGGCTGGAATGCTGATCGCGGCTTGCACGGGCCATTGCATTGTCACCGCGCCATCCCGCGCCGCCACGGATGTGCTGGCGGAGTACGCCGCCGATAAATTTCACTTCTTAGCGCCTGATGCGCTGCATGAAATGATCCACACCGCGCCGGCTCCGCAGGCCGACTGGCTGGTGATTGATGAAGCCGCCGCCATTCCAGGCCCGCTGTTAAGCACGCTGATTGCCGCCTTTGCGCGTGTTTTGTTAGTGACGACGATTCAGGGCTACGAAGGCACCGGGCGCGGTTTTATGCTTAAATTTTGCGCGGGCGTGCCGGGTATCCGCCAGTTTGCGCTGTCGCATCCAGTCCGCTGGGCGGATAACGATCCCCTTGAACGGGTGCTGGATACGCTGCTGCTGTTTAAGGATGAGGATTTTGCCCACGCGCCGCGGGGAGACGTTCAGTTTAACGCCCTCGGGCAAGCGCAGTGGGAAAGCGATCCCGCGCGGATGGCCTCGGCATACCAGTTGTTATGCGGCGCGCATTACCGCACATCGCCCCTTGATTTACGCCGGATGATGGATGCGCCGGGCCAGCAGATTATCGCCGGAACGGCAGATGGCAGAACGGCGGCGGCGCTGTGGCTGCTGGAAGAGGGCGGGCTTAGCCCGGCGCTGAGCCAGGCGGTGTGGGCGGGTTATCGCCGACCGCGCGGTAACCTGGTGGCGCAATCCCTGGCGGCGCACGGCGGCAACCCGTTTGCGGCCACGTTAAAAGGGCTACGGGTTAGCCGAATCGCCGTGCATCCCGCCCGGCAGCGCGAAGGGTTGGGGCAGGCGTTAATTCGTTGGGCGCATGACCATCACGCACAGAGCGTTGATTATCTCTCGGTAAGCTTTGGCTATACCGAAACCCTGTGGCGTTTCTGGCAGCGATGCGGTTTTACCCTGGCGCGCATCGGCAGTTACCGGGAAGCCAGTAGCGGCTGTTACAACGCCATCGCGCTACTGCCCCTCACGCCAGCAGGCGAAGCGCTGGTCAGTGATGAGCGGGCGCGCTTTGAACGGGATGCGTGCTTCCTGCAATCCTGGATTGAGGAAAAATTGCCTGTGCAGGGCGTGATGGCGACTACGCTTAATGATGATGACTGGCTTGAGCTTGCCGGATTCGCGTTTGCCCATCGTCCGCTGGAAACCTGTCTGGGGAGCGTTAACCGACTGGTTATCGCCAGCCCGCAGCCCCTTCCTGCGCTACGAGGACGCCTTGACGTGCGCCAGTCTGTTTCATCGCTATGCCAGACGCTGCGTCTGAGCGGGCGTAAGGCGTTGCTGGCGCGCTGCCGCCAGGAGGCGTCGCAGGCGTTATATCAGCTCGACCCTGCCCGACACGACGCGTTAAAGAATCAGGTTTTGCAATTGCAATTTTTCCACTGACTTGTTCAGTGAAATGGCATGGTCATCGTTTTTCCGAAGCGTAGACTGTATTCACTAACCAGGAGAAAGCCATGAATCATGACCACGTTGTTGTTCAAAGCCCAGCCGCACCCGCCAAACAGTTGCTGCTGTTATTTCATGGCGTGGGCGATAATCCGGTCTCTATGGGGGAAATTGGCCGTCACTTCGCGCCGCTGTTTCCCGAGGCGCTGGTGGTCAGCATCGGCGGGCCTGCCCCGAGCGGGCCAGCGCCGGGGCGTCAGTGGTTTTCCGTGGCGGGCGTGACAGAAGATAACCGCCAGCAGCGCATTGATGACATCATGCCGCTGTTTATCGAAACCGTGCGCTACTGGCAGCAGCAGAGCGGGGTCGATGCGGGCGCGACGGCGCTGATCGGCTTCTCGCAGGGGGCGATTATGGCGCTGGAAAGTATCAAGGCGCAACCGGGCCTGGTTTCACGGGTTATCGCTTTTAATGGCCGTTTTGCCCGGCTTCCTGAGCACGTCACCACCGCCACCACGGTGCATCTGATCCACGGTGATGAAGATCGGGTGATTGAACTGTCTCACGCTGTGAAAGCTGAAGAGGCGCTGACCCAGGCGGGCGGCGACGTGACGCTGGATGTGATTGAGGATTTAGGCCATGCCATCGATGGCCGCAGCATGCAGGTGGCGCTGGATCATCTGCGCTATACCGTGCCGAAGCGCTACTTCGACGAGGCGCTCAGCGGCGGTAAGCCCAATGATGACGATATTATTGAGATGATATAAAAAAACCCTCGCAAGAGGGTTTTTCAAGAAGTGAGGCCGGTTATGGCTTTTTCTTCGGCCAGTCGTCTTCATCATCCCATTTATCGTTAAAATCACGATGTGGGGGCAATTCCGGACGGTTGTTCAAAAACTTCTTATGATCGATACGCTTAAGGTCTTTGATGACGTTCAGCAACACGCCAACCAGAAAAACCAGTACCAGCACCCACCAGTATTTCGCCAGCAAATCCATGTAGTTCCTCCCGGAACGACTCGTCAGGCGACGAGTTGCTCCATAATGCGTTGATACATGCGGGCCAGCAGTTGCAGGTCGGCGGCGTTCACGCACTCATTGATTTTATGAATGGTGGCGTTAACCGGCCCAAGCTCCACAACCTGCGCGCCCATCCGCGCGATAAACCGCCCGTCCGAGGTGCCGCCTGTGGTCAACAGTTGGGGTTTGATTTCATTATAGTGCGCAACCGCATTCACCACCGCATCCACCAGTTTGCCGCGTGAGGTCAGGAACGGCTGGCCGGATAGCCACCAGTCCACGCTGTAACGCAGCTGATGGCGATCGAGGATCTCGATTACGCGCTGTTTAATCAGCTCGTCCGTCAGCTCGGTGCTGAAGCGGAAATTAAACTGCACGAACAGATCGCCGGGGATCACGTTATTGCTGCCGGTGCCGGCTTTGATATTGGCAACCTGCATGCTGGTCGGCGGGAAGAAGGCGTTGCCGCGGTCCCACTCAATACCGACCAGCTCCGCCAGCATCGGCGCAGCGCGGTGCACCGGGTTATCCGCCAGGTGCGGGTAGGCCACATGACCCTGCACGCCGTGAATGGTCAGGTTACAGGTTAATGAACCGCGACGGCCATTTTTTACCACGTCGCCTACGACCTCGGTGCTGGACGGTTCGCCCACCAGGCAATAATCCAGCCGTTCGTTGCGCGCCATCAGTTCTTCCACCACCTTAACGGTGCCGTTTTTGGCGCTGGCCTCTTCATCGGAAGTGATCAGAAACGCGAGGCGTCCTTTATGGTGTGGATGCTGGGCGACGAAGCGCTCCGCGGCGACAACCATCGCCGCAAGAGAACCTTTCATATCCGCCGCGCCGCGGCCAAACAGCATGCCGTCGCGAATGGTGGGCTCAAACGGCGGATTGATCCAGCGGTCGGCATCGCCTGCGGGTACCACGTCAGTGTGCCCGGCAAAGGCCAGCGTTTCACCCTGACCGCGCCATGCCCAGAAGTTTTGGGTATCGCCAAAATCCATCGATTCGACGGTGAAACCAATGGCGCGTAATCGTTCGATAAGCAATGCCTGGCAGCCCGCGTCATCGGGGCTCAGAGAAGGGCGACGAATAAGCTGCTGTGTCAGCTCAATAACCGGGCAGGACATAACACTACACCTCGTTGAAATACTGCTGATACTGGGTTTCATTGAAACCCAGCAGCATAGGCTTACCGGGCGCGCAGAGCAATGGGCGTTTGATAATTGCCGGCATTTCAATCATCAGCGCAATCGCGCTCGGGGCGTCGTTTACGGCGTTACGTTGGGCTTCATCCAGCTTGCGCCAGGTGGTGCCGCGGGTATTCAGCAGGGCTTGCCAGCCCAGTTCATCGGCAAATTTATGCATCATTTCTGCATTAATACCCTCAACGCGATAGTCATGGAACTGATAATCGATCTGGTGGCTTTCTAACCAGCGGCGGGCTTTTTTGATGGTGTCGCAATTTTTGATGCCGTGCAGAATGACCATATTGAGTCCTTTTGTAGTAATGGAGTTTATTAAATCAAATTTTTAGAATAATTAAATAATCATGTTGCGCGCTAAGTAATATAAAAGTTCCGCGATAATTATGCAGGTGATATTCAGCTTATCACAAAGGATGAATAAACTCTGAATAATAGTCGTAGTGTATACATCGGGTGATCAATATTAACAGAAGCAATGATAATCGTCGCAATGATTACAGATTATTCAGTTCAGTGAAAAGTGTGATGGAAAAGATCGTTGTCTGTTATCATCAGCGCCGCTATTACACCGTTTTGTAACGTAATTCATGGGTAAGTTCTTATTTTAAAGCAAATTTCAAAATATTGCGGTCTGTCACGACTTATGTATTCGAAACGCGGCATAGTACTTTTCAACAACGCTGAATACCAAATAAGACGTGTAAAGCAGTTGGCTAAAATATCTTCACGAAGAAGATATATTTTCATATAATGAAAATATAATAAGAGAGGTAGTTATGATTGATCGTGAACTAGGGAACTGGAAAGATTTTATTGATGGGATGCTGCGTAAGTAACCATCCAGTATGAAATCAAGAACACGACGTTCTTAGAATAATAAATCGTGGGTAAACCCACTAAAAAAGCGACCTTCACAGGCCGCTTTTTTTTTGCGTCAAATCTGTTACTTTTCCGGGCGTTCCTTCAACGGGAAACGCTGTCTTACCAGTACGAAAAACAGCGGCACAAAGAAGATTGCCAGTACGGTAGCGGAAATCATGCCACCCATTACCCCGGTACCAACGGCGTGCTGGCTGCTGGAACCCGCGCCGCTACTGGTCGCCATGGGGAGGACGCCGAAAATAAACGCCAGCGACGTCATCAGGATCGGGCGCAGACGCTGATGGCAGGCTTCCAGTGTGGCGGCGATCAGATCCTTGCCGCGCGCATTCATATCGTTGGCGAATTCAACAATCAGTATCGCGTTCTTGGCCGATAGCCCGATTACCGTCAGTAACCCCACCTGGAAATAGACGTCATTTTCCAGCCCGCGCAGCCAGGTCGCCAGCAGCGCGCCAATCACGCCCAGTGGCACCACCAGCATCACCGAGAACGGCACCGACCAGCTCTCATACAGCGCCGCCAGGCACAGGAAGACCACCAGCAGGGAGATGGCATACAGCGCCGGGGCCTGCGCGCCGGAAAGCCGTTCCTGATAGGACATCGCCGTCCACTCTACGCCAAATCCAACCGGCAACTCTTTCACCAACTGCTCCATGATATCCATCGCGGTCCCGGTACTGACGCCAGGCGCGGCTTCACCGACGATCTCTACCGCCGAATAGCCGTTGTACCGTTCAAGGCGCGGCGAACCGGTTTCCCAGCGCGAGGTGGCGAAAGTGGAGAAGGGCACCATCCCGCCCTCTTTATTGCGCACGTACCACTGATTGATGTCATCCGGCAGCATGCGATATTTCGCGGCGGCCTGAACGTAAACCTTTTTCACACGCCCGCGATCCATAAAATCGTTCACATAGCTGGAGCCCCAGGCGGTTTGCAACGTGTTATTGATGTCGTCAATGGAGACGCCCAACGCCTGCGCTTTACGCTGATCGATATCAATCTGCAACTGCGGGCTGTCGTCCAGGCCATTATGGCGCACCCGGGTCAGCTGTTGATTGTCTCCGGCCAGCGCCAGCAACTGGTCGCGCGCTTTCATTAGCGCGTCGTGACCGGCTCCGCCGTGATCCTGAAGTTCCATATCAAAGCCTGCTGAACTACCCATGCCGCTAATCGCAGGCGGGCTGCTGGCGAACACCCGCGCTTCTTTGATGCCCTGAAACGCTTTGGTGGCGCGTTCGATAATGGCGAACGAACTGCCGGTTTTTACGTCGCGGTCGTCCCAGTCTTTCAGGCGGACAAACATCCGCGCCACGTTTTGCCCGTTGCCGCCCGGCCCGGAGCCCACGGTGGCGAAGACCGACATAACGTTGTCTTTCTCTTTGGTGAAGAAATAGTGCTCCACCTGCTGAACCACTTTCAGCGTCTGCTGCTGGGTGGCGCCGCTGGGCAACTGTACCGAGGTGATAAACATCCCGCGGTCTTCCAGCGGCAAAAATGAGGTGGGCAACCGTAAAAAGATGATCACCATGCCGCCGAGCAGCAGCGCGTAAATCAGCATCCAGCGCACGCTGCGGTGCAAAATCTTGCCCACGCCGCGCTCATAGCGCGCCGCGTTGCGGCTGAACATCCGGTTGAACCAGCCGAAAAATCCGCGCTGGCCGTGGTGCTCGCCTTTATGCAGCGGCTTCAACATGGTGGCGCAC
Organism: Atlantibacter sp. RC6; assembly: GCF_014193285.1. GTDB lineage: Bacteria > Pseudomonadota > Gammaproteobacteria > Enterobacterales > Enterobacteriaceae > Atlantibacter. The sequence goes on along the minus strand of NZ_JACHZE010000007.1, from coordinate 6,484 downwards.
AGGGCAGGGGTGAGGATCATCGCCACCAGCACCGACAGCACCATGGCGGAAACGATAGTGATAGAGAACTGCCGGTAAATCGCGCCGGTGGTGCCGCCGAAAAAGGCCATCGGGATAAACACTGCGGAAAGCACCATGGCGATGCCCACCAGCGCGCCCTGGATCTGCCCCATCGATTTGCGCGTCGCTTCCCGTGGCGATAAACCCTCTTCGCTCATAATGCGCTCGACGTTTTCCACCACCACAATGGCGTCGTCCACCAGCAGGCCGATGGCCAGCACCATAGCGAACATCGTCAGGGTATTGATGCTGTAGCCGAAGGCGTACAGCACGGCGAAGGTGCCCATCAATACCACCGGAACGGCGATAGTCGGGATCAGTGTGGCGCGGAAGTTCTGCAGGAACAGGTACATCACCAGGAATACCAGCGCGATGGCTTCCAGCAGCGTTTTCACCACATCGACAATCGAGGCCTTAACAAACGACGTGGTCTCATAGGCGACTTTGTATTCCAGCCCGTGGGGGAAGTACTGGGCCAGTTCATCAAGTTTTTTTAGCGCCAGTTCCGCCGTCGCCATCTCGTTGGCGCCGGACGCGAGTTTAATCCCCAGTCCGGATGCCGCATTACCGTTAAACCGGCTCAGATAGTCGTACTTTTCCGCGCCCATCTCGACCACGGCAACATCGCCGAGTTTCACTTCCGAACCGTCCTGATTGACCCGCAGGGTAATATCGCGGAACTGTTCCGGGGTCTCTAACAGCGACTGGGCATTGATGGTGGCGTTCAGCGCCTGGTTATCCACTGACGGCGTACCGCCCAACTGACCCACGGCAATCTGGCTGTTCTGGGATTCAATCGCGTCCACCACGTCCTGAGTTGTGAGCTGATAGCTGATAAGCTTGCCGGGCTCCAGCCAGATGCGCATCGAGTAGGGCGAGCCGTAGGCGTCAATATCGCCCACGCCGTCCACACGGCTTAATGGATCCTGGATATTACTGGCAACGTAGTCGGCGATATCCTGTTTATCCATACTGCCGTCGGTGGAGACAAACGCGATGGTCAGAATATTGGTGTCGCCGGTTTTACGCACCGTCACCCCCTGGTTTTGCACCGCCTGGGGGAGTTTACGCATCGCCGACTGTAGCTGATTTTGTACCTGCTGCACGGCTTCGTCCGGGTCGGTCCCGGCGGCGAAACTTAACGTAATTGATGCCTGGCCGGTCCCGCTGCTTTGCGACGACATGTACATCAGGTTATCGAGGCCGGTCATGTTCTGCTCGATAACCTGGGTAACGGTATTTTCCAGGGTTTGCGCCGACGCGCCGGGATAGTTGGCGGTGATCCGCACATTCGGCGGCGCCAGATCGGGATATTGCTCAACAGGTAATGAAAAAATGGCTAACGTGCCAGTAAGACACAAAATAATGGCCAGCACCCAGGCAAAAATGGGGCGATCGATAAAAAAATTCGCCATGTGTGTCAAAACCTCTTATTGCTTCGCAGCGTTATTATTAGGGCCCGCTTAACTGTATCCGCTTACCCCAGGTCAAACGTGGAGAAAATGAGGAGATAGTGTAAATTAGTATTCAGTTTTTGCAGGCTGAAGACCCAGCCTGCGAAGGTAATTATAATCCGCGAGTTTCCAGAAACAGCACCGTCGCCGCCACCCGGGAACGCACATTCAGCTTACGTAACAGATTGCGAATATGCACTTTTACGGTCTCTTCAGAAATATGCAGCACCATCGCGATTTGCTTATTCGACTGGCCACGCGCCACTTCCTGCAACACATCCAGTTCCCGCTCAGTCAGCGTGGTAAAAGGATCGTCGCTTTTTACGCTATCTTTACGATTATTTAAGTATTCGCGCACCTGCTCGCTAAACGCGTCGCCATGCAGCGCGCCGTGGCGGATCGCCGCCAGCAGCGCTTCCGGATCGCTGTCCTTGAGCAGATAACCGTCCGCGCCCGCGTCAATCAGGGCATACACATCGTTGCGCGCATCCGACACGGTCAGCACGATAATCCGCGCGCTGACGCCGTCGCGGCGCAGGGCATGCAGCGTATCGAGGCCGCTCAGCCCTTTCATATTGAGATCCAGCAGGATGACATCGGGCGAAAGGCGATTAGCAAGACTGATAGCTTCCGTCCCACTGCTGGCTTCACCCACCACGTTGAAGCTGTCGTCGATTTCCAGCAACTGGCGAATACCGCGGCGCATCAGCGGATGATCGTCGACAATCAATACCTGATGCTGTTGTTTTTCCGTCATCCTGGTCTCCCTGTAATACGGTGTGATTATTGTAATGAGACGTTTGCCACGTCAGACATTGCCTGGGGTGTGGTAAAGCTGATGCCAATCATGGTTCCGCCATTGACCGGACGCGAAATGGTTAGCACCCCACCTAATCTTTCGGCACGTTCATGCATGATATTTAGCCCATAATGACCGGCGGGTTCATCAAGGCTGGCGATCCCGGCGCCATTATCACGGATATACACCGCGTGGCTGCCGTCCGGCGACGTCAAACAGCTCACGGAAATCTCGCTGGCGTTGGCGTGTTTAATGGCGTTTAGTACCGCCTCACGGACGATTTGCAGCAAATGTACCTGCTGCTGGGCATCCAGCGCCAGTGGCGACATTTTGCAATCCAGATGGATCGCGGCGGCGGTTTGCCCGCGCAGCGGCTCAATCATCTCCTGCAACGCCGACGGTAAATCCGCCTGTTGCAGCGTTAAGCGGAACGTGGTCAACAGCTCACGCAGTTGACGGTAAGCGTCGTTCAGCGCCCGGTCGAAATCGCTGATAATCTGCTGCGCTTTGTCATTATCCTGCGGCACCGCGCGCTTGAGCAGCGTCAACTGGATGCGTAAAAACGACAGCACCTGGGCCAGCGAATCGTGCAGTTCACGGGCAATAGTCGCACGTTCTTCCATCAATAATAACTGTTGATAATGCTTTTGCGCCTGGTTGAAGTACAGCCCGCGCCCCAGCATATTGGCGACACTTTCCATCAGCTGCGGCGACGGGTTTTTCCCTTGAGATTGCCAGCGTAGCTGCCCGAAAATCGTTTCCTGCATTGCCAGCGGCAGCGTATGCCACGGCGCCATCGGCTCGCTGGCCCCTTCGCTGAGCCGCCAGTGGCTGCCCACTTCCATCTCAATCGCGCCAATCGCTTCGTGCTGGCGAACAATTTGCAAAATCCGCCGGAAACAGTGCTGGTCGATGGTACTGACATTCAGCGCCTGGGAGCAGTTATACAGCACGCCCAGCATACGGTTGGCTTCCTGTAGGCTGAGGGTTTTTTCCCGCACGTTTTCTTCCAGCGAGCGATACAGCTTTTGCAGCTCGCCGGACATGCGGGTGAACGAACGGCCCAGCAGGCCCAGCTCGTTATCCAGTTCAGTATTAAGCGCCGGGTAATCAAACTGCTGTTGCTCAATGCTGCGGCTGGCGCGCACCAGGCTGTTTAGCGGCTCCACCACCTGTTGGCGAATACGCCGCAAGGTAAACACCACCAGGATAAAGATGGCCATAAAACCGAACAGCGAAGTCAGCACCACCAGGATCACTTTGCGCTCGGCATAGTGTTGCAGCGCCAAAACAAACAGGTCTATCTGATGCACGTAGCCGGAAATATTATCCTGATACCACGCCAGATCCCGCGCCAGCATGCGGTGGTTCATCTCTTGCCAGTTCTCGTGCAGCGCCGCATAACGCTCCCGCACTTCCGCGGGGACATACCAGCGGTTAAGCAACAGCAGAACCGGCGAGTTAAGCGCCGTATCATATTGCTGGCGGTGGATCTCAAGCTGCGGATCCTGGGCCTGTAACTCATAACCGAGCCGGTAGCTTTGCATGCGCAGCGAACCGGCGATATTCACCGCTTCGGCATCGCGCAGGCTGCTGGCAAGCGTCAACAGGGCGACGCCCGTCGAAAGCAGCGACAGCAGCATGATGTAAAAAAAGGCACGGGCAAGGCTTGTGGATACCGGGCGTTGAACTATCACCGAACTGTTCCCTGTACTGCAAAGGTGGTCGCAACCTACCAGAATCTAACGGGACGTGAAACAGCCTTTCCGGAAACTTTCGCGCCAGGTAGCAGCATTTTTCGATCTATAACCTGCCGCTAAAACGTTGCTGACAACCTGATAACAAAAATTTCAGCAAAACAGAGTTTCAATTTCAGCAAAATAAATTGATCTGGTTCAGCTTCCCGGTCAATTTGGGCTCTTTTCGTGCAAACGCCCGTTGCGTCGCCGTCACAGACTGGTTAAGAAATACCCCCTAAAACAATACGCGTATCGGCGGGGTGAGTATGATGAACCGGTTTGTCTTTGCAGAGGCGTCGCGCTGCATTGGATGCCATGCATGCGAAGTGGCGTGCGTGATGGCCCATAATAACGAGCAGCACGTGCTGACGGCGTCAGCTTTTCGCCCACGTATTACCGTGTTGAAACAGGGGAATATCCGCAACGCGGTGACCTGCCACCATTGTGAATCCGCGCCGTGCCTGCGCAGCTGCCCGAACGGCGCACTCACCAAAACCCAGCAAAGCATCCAGCTTGACGAGCGCAAGTGCATCGGCTGCAAATCCTGCATGCTGGCCTGCCCATTCGGCGTGATGCAAATGGTGGAAAGCGCCTGCGGCCCGCACGATACCGTCACGACGCACGCCCATAAATGCGACCTGTGCCAGCAACGTGACGGCGGACCGGCTTGCGTGGAGCAGTGCCCGTCGAACGCGCTGCGCGTGGTGGGCGGCGAGTCGCTCCAGAGCCTGGCGCGTAGCCGCCGCGTTGATACCGCCTGCCGCGAAGCGCGGTCGTCCCACGGCGGGTTGGCGTTACGCAATGCGCCGGACGTGGGTGATAAAGTGCGCCAGATGGCAGCGACTCCGCCGCGCGGTGAGCCGGACAAGCTACCGCTTGACCAGCGTAAAACCGGCTTCGATGAGATCTACCTGCCGTTCAGCGCCGCGCAGGCGGGGGCGCAGGCCGAACGCTGCCTGAGCTGCGGCGAGCACAGCATCTGCGAATGGACCTGCCCGTTGCATAACCACATCCCGCAATGGATTGAGCTGGTGAAGCAGGGCCGGGAAAGCGAGGCGGTGGAACTGTCTCACCAGACCAACTGCCTGCCGGAGATCACCGGGCGTGTTTGCCCGCAGGACCGTTTGTGCGAAGGCGCCTGTACCGTTCGCGATGAGCATGGCGCGGTGACCATTGGCAATATTGAGCGCTATATTTCCGACCGCGCCTTCGCCCGCGGCTGGCGTCCCGATCTCTCTTACGTCCAGCCAACGGCAGGGCGCGTGGCGATTATCGGCGCGGGCCCGGCGGGGCTGGCCTGCGCCGATTTACTGGCGCGCAGCGGCGTACAGACCACGGTTTACGACCTGCACCCGGAAATCGGCGGCTTGCTGACCTTTGGCATTCCGTCGTTCAAGCTGGATAAATCCCTGATGCAGCGGCGGCGGGAAATCTTCACGGCGATGGGCATTACTTTTCAGTTGAACTGCGAAATCGGCAAAGACATTCCGCTCGCTACGCTGGTGGACGAATACGACGCGGTGTTTATCGGCGTTGGCACCTATCGCTCGATGAAAGCCGACTTACCTAATGAAGACGCGCCGGGCGTATATGACGCGCTGCCGTTCCTGATCGCCAATACCAAACAGGTGATGGGCCTGGCGGAGCTGGACACTCAGCCGTATGTCGATATGGCGGGCAAAGAGGTGGTGGTGCTGGGCGGCGGCGATACCGCCATGGATTGCGTGCGTACCTCGCTGCGCCACGGCGCGGCAAAAGTGACCTGCGCCTACCGGCGTGATGAGAAGAATATGCCTGGCTCGCGCAAAGAGGTAAAAAACGCGCGGGAGGAGGGGGCGCAATTTGAATTTAACGTGCAGCCTGTGGACGTGGTGCTGGATGAATCCGGCCACGCATGCGGCGTGCGCTTTTTGCGTACCGCGCTGGGCGAGCCTGACAGCCAGGGCCGCCGCCGTCCGCAGCCGATCCCCGGTAGCGAATTTGTGATGCGCGCCGATGCGGTGGTGATGGCGTTTGGTTTCCATCCCCACGCGATGCCGTGGCTGGAAGCGCAGGGGGTGAAGCTCGACGACTGGGGCCGGATCCAGGCGAATGTGGAGAGCGAGTATCGTTATCAGACGACCAATCCGAAGATTTTTGCCGGCGGCGATGCGGTACGGGGAGCGGATCTGGTGGTGACGGCAATGGCGGAAGGGCGCCATGCGGCGCGGGGGATATTGAAGTATCTTGATTTGGTGGAGCAGGTGGCCCACTGAGAGGGGAAGGGGAATTGTTCCATTCGCGTGGGTTTAGTGGAATGGTTCCGTTCGCCTGGGCTTTCGTGTCAGTCTCTGGCGTCAGTGTACGCGAACGGGCCAGGGGGGCTCGCCGTGTATGAACCGGTCACATGGGTTACAGATCTGACCGGTCACATGGGTGACACTTTTTGCTCT
>NZ_JACHZE010000006.1 GCF_014193285.1 Atlantibacter sp. RC6 | reverse complement strand
GGCACGATAAACCTCCGTCAGCTGTTTACCGTACTGTTATAACCTGTTACCCATGTGCCCGGTTTAAAGTGTTACCCATGTGACCGGTTCATACATCCGGGGCAGCCCTGAAATGCTACGCTGTTATTCTCATTTTGATGGAGAGCCGTCATGGAACAACACACTTTTCGTCTGCCGCTGGAAGGTATCGATGCGCAGGATAAACAACAGCTTATCCAGTTTATCACGCGCCATGCGGGGATTTTCGAACGCTTTGTGATGTCGGAATTTCCCGGCGATCGTCGTTACGCTTATCAACCGGAGTCGTTTGAAATCGTCAGCCTGGACGACAACCAGTTCACTTTCCGCTGCCTGACGCACTATTTTGAGCCGTGCTGCGATCGCAATATGCATGACGAGCATCAGTATACGGTGGCGTATCAGCGGGACGGGGATGCGCTGACGATCACGCTGGATGAGACGCCATGGGAAGTGGTGTAGCCATAAAAAAAGTGGGCGAGAGGCCCACTCTTTACTCAATTCATCGCTGAAATTTACGCGGCAACCAGGCTATCAATCGCCGCTTTGGCGTCGGTCTGGGCTTTGGTCGCCACTTCCGGGCCGTAAGCAATGCCTTCCGCGAACACGAAGTTCACATCGGTGATGCCGATAAAGCCGAGGAACAGGCTCAGGTACGGCGCAATCAGGTCGGTCGGGGTATCTTTATGGATACCGCCGCGGCTGGACAGCACAATCGCACGTTTACCGGTGATCAGACCTTCCGGCCCTTTCTCGGTATAACGGAAGGTCACACCCGCACGGGCCACCAGGTCAAAATAGTTTTTTAGCTGGGTCGGGATGTTGAAATTGTACATCGGCGCCGCAATAACAATCACGTCATGGGCTTTGAGCTCGGCAATCAGTTCATCAGACAGCGCCAGCGCCTCCTGTTGACGCGGGGTCAGCGGGGCATCGCTCGGACGCAGCGCGCCAACCAGTTCACCGTCCAGTACCGGGATGGGATTGGCCGCCAGGTCGCGCACGGTGATTTCATCCGCGCTGTGCTGCTCGCGCCACTGGTCGACAAAATAATCAGACAACTGGTTAGACTGTGAATACCCTGCCAAAATGCTTGATTTGAGAACTAATACTTTGCTCATGGGTGGTTCCTTTTATTTAGTGATCGGGGTGTGCCCCTTGCTTGAAAACACTCTATTCACAATCCGATTGCAGTGATAGCGCAATATATCGATTCCTATGTTCGAATTTATTGAACAAGGCGTGGGAATGAGCGATGTGGTACTCTACGCCGCATCGCGCTCGACACCTTAACACCTTGTGCACCTAACGTTTAAAAGCACCATGGAAACCAAAAACCTGAATCTGAACGCGCTGATGGCGCGCCTTGATACGCTGATGCTGAAAGATCGCCAGCGTTTTGCGCGCCGTCTGCATGGCGCGAAAAAAGTGAAAAATCCTGATGCCCAACAGGCGATCTTCGCCGAGCTGGAGCAGCAGATTAACGAAGCGGCAGGGAAGGTTCAGTTGCGCCTTGCCGCACGTCCTGAAATTACCTATCCGGATAATCTGCCGGTCAGCCAGAAAAAAGACGACATCCTGGCCGCTATTCGCGATCACCAGGTGGTGATTGTCGCCGGGGAAACCGGCTCGGGGAAAACCACTCAGCTGCCGAAAATTTGTATGGAGCTGGGGCGCGGCATTACCGGGCTGATCGGCCACACTCAGCCGCGCCGTCTGGCGGCGCGCACCGTGGCGAACCGTATTGCCGATGAACTGAAAACCGAGCCGGGCGGCGCGGTGGGTTATAAGGTGCGGTTTAGCGATCATGTCAGCGAATCCACTCAGGTTAAACTGATGACCGACGGGATCCTGCTGGCGGAAATCCAGCAGGACCGGCTGCTGATGCAGTACGACACGCTGATTATCGATGAGGCGCACGAACGCAGCCTGAACATCGACTTCCTGCTTGGCTATCTGAAAGAGCTGCTGCCGCGTCGTCCGGATCTCAAGGTGATTATCACCTCGGCGACCATCGACCCGGAACGCTTTTCACGGCACTTTAACCACGCGCCGATTATCGAAGTCTCGGGGCGTACCTACCCGGTAGAAGTGCGCTATCGCCCGATTGTCGAAGACGCTGACGATACCGAGCGCGACCAGCTACAGGCGATTTTCGATGCCGTGGACGAGCTGAGCCACGAAGCGCCCGGCGATATCCTGATCTTTATGAGCGGCGAGCGGGAAATCCGCGATACCGCCGACGGCCTGAACAAGCTCAATCTGCCGCATACCGAAGTGCTGCCGCTGTATGCGCGATTATCCAATAGCGAACAGAACCGGATTTTCCAGTCCCATACCGGGCGGCGCATCGTGCTGGCGACCAACGTGGCGGAAACCTCGCTGACGGTGCCGGGCATCAAATATGTGATTGACCCGGGCCAGGCGCGCATTAGCCGCTACAGCTACCGCACCAAAGTTCAGCGCCTGCCGATTGAGCCGGTTTCCCAGGCCTCCGCCAACCAGCGTAAAGGCCGCTGTGGCCGCGTGTCGGAAGGCATCTGTATCCGTCTCTATTCGGAAGACGACTTCCTGTCGCGCCCGGAGTTTACCGACCCGGAAATTCTGCGCACCAACCTGGCGTCGGTAATTTTGCAGATGACCGCGCTGGGGCTGGGCGACATCGCCGCTTTCCCGTTTGTCGAAGCGCCGGACAAGCGCAATATCCAGGACGGCGTGCGCTTGCTGGAAGAGCTGGGGGCGATTACCACCGACGAACAGGCCTCGGTTTACAAACTCACGCCGCTGGGCCGCCAGTTGTCGCAACTGCCGGTGGACCCGCGTCTGGCGCGGATGGTGCTGGAAGCCCGTAAACTCGGCTGCGTGCGCGAGGCGATGATTATCACGTCGGCGCTGTCGATTCAGGATCCGCGCGAGCGGCCCATGGACAAGCAGCAGGCCTCCGATGAGAAACACCGCCGTTTCCACGACAAAGAGTCGGATTTTCTGGCGTTTGTCAACCTGTGGAACTACCTTGGCGAGCAGCAAAAAGCGCTCTCTTCGAACCAGTTCCGCCGCCTGTGCCGGGCCGATTATCTGAACTATTTGCGGGTGCGCGAATGGCAGGATATCTACACCCAACTGCGCCAGGTAGTAAAAGAACTGGGCATTCCGGTAAACAGTGAACCGGCGGAGTACCGCGAAATCCACACCGCGCTGCTCACCGGCCTGCTGTCGCACATCGGGATGAAAGATACCGACAAACAAGAGTTTACCGGCGCGCGCAACGCCCGGTTCGCGATCTTCCCCGGTTCCGGCCTGTTTAAGAAGCCGCCCAAATGGACGATCGTCGCCGAGCTGGTGGAAACCAGCCGTCTGTGGGGGCGCATTGCCGCACGCATCGATCCCGAATGGATTGAGCCGGTTGCCCAGCACCTGCTGAAGCGCAGCTACAGCGAACCGCACTGGGAAAGGGCGCAGGGCGCGGTGATGGCGACAGAAAAGGTCACGGTTTACGGGCTGCCGATTGTCGCGGCGCGCAAGGTGAATTACAGCCAGATCGACCCGGCGCTGTGCCGCGAACTGTTTATCCGCCATGCGCTGGTCGAAGGGGACTGGCAAACCCGTCACGCTTTCTTCCGGGATAACCAGAAATTGCGTGCCGAAGTGGAAGAACTGGAGCACAAATCGCGCCGTCGCGACATCCTGGTGGATGATGAATCGCTGTTTGAGTTTTACGACCAGCGTATCGGCCATGAGGTGATCTCGGCCCGGCATTTCGACAGCTGGTGGAAAAAGGCCAGCAAAGAGAACCCGGATCTGCTCAATTTCGAAAAGAGCATGTTGATTAAAGAGGGCGCGGAGAAAGTCAGCAAGCTGGACTATCCGAACTTCTGGCATCAGGGCAACCTTAAGCTGCCGCTCAGCTATCAGTTTGAGCCGGGCGGCGACGCCGATGGCGTGACGGTTCATATTCCGCTGCCGCTGCTCAATCAGGTGGAAGACGCCGGTTTTGAATGGCAGGTGCCAGGGATGCGCCGCGAGCTGCTTATCGCGCTGATTAAATCGCTGCCCAAGCCGTTACGCCGTAACTTTGTGCCCGCGCCAAACTATGCCGAAGCGTTTTTAGGCCGCGCCACGCCGCTGGAGATGCCGCTGCTGGAGTCGCTGGAGCGCGAGCTGCGCCGCATGACCGGCGTCACCGTCGATCGCGAGGCGTGGCAGTGGGAACAGGTGCCCGATCATCTGAAAATGACCTTCCGGGTGGTGGATGAAAAAAATCGCAAGCTCAACGAAGGCAAAGATCTCACGGCGCTGAAAGGCAGCCTGAAAGATAAAGTGCAGGAGACGCTCTCCGCCGTGGCGGATGACGGCATCGAGCAAAGCGGGCTGCATATCTGGAGCTTCGGCACGCTGCCCGATCACTACCAGCAGAAGCGCGGCGGCTACCAGGTGAAGGCCTGGCCAGCGCTGGTGGATGAAAAAGAGAGCGTTGGGATTAAGCTGTTCGATAACCCGCAGGATCAGCAGAACGCCATGTGGCGCGGGCTGCGGCGCTTGCTGTTGTTGAATATCCCGTCGCCGATTAAGTATCTGCACGAGAAATTGCCCAACAAAGCCAAGCTGGGGCTCTATTTTAATCCCTACGGTAAAGTGCTGGATCTGATCGACGACTGTATCTCCTGCGGCGTTGATAAGCTGATAGCGGAACACGGTGGGCCGGTGTGGACCGAAGAGGGCTTTGCCCAGTTGCACGAAAAAGTGCGCGCTGAGCTTAACGATACGGTGGTGGATATCGCCAAACAGGTGGAGCAGATCCTGACGGCGGTGTTTAACATCAATAAGCGGCTCAAGGGCCGGGTGGACATGACCATGGCGCTGGGGCTGTCGGATATCAAAGCCCAGATGAGCGGGCTGGTATACCGCGGCTTTGTGACCGGCAACGGCTATCAGCGCCTCGGCGATACGCTGCGCTATCTGCAGGCCATCGAAAAACGGCTGGAGAAGCTGGCTATCGATCCGCATCGCGATCGCGCCCAGATGTTGAAAGTGGAAGCGGTGCAGCAGGCGTGGCAGCAGTGGCTGAACAAACTGCCTGCCGCGCGCCGTGATGACGATGAAGTGACCGCGATCCGCTGGATGATTGAGGAACTGCGGGTCAGCTACTTCGCGCAGCAACTCGGGACGCCGTATCCGATATCCGATAAACGTGTGCTCCAGGCCATGGAGCAGGTGGGCGTTTAACCACAAGGCTGCACGGGATGTGCAGCCTTTTTTATGGGCTAACTCTGCGGCCTGGCGTCATCTTCATAGGTGAAAGAGACCGCAAAGCTGCTTTCGCCGTTGGCCAGCGGTGGTTTCGGCAACGGACTGGCTTTGGCAGTGTTGATAAATGCAGTGCACAGCGAGCCGCCGTTTTGCTGCTGCTGGATTTCCGGCGGCGCGATGGGCGTGGCGGCGTTTTCGTCGCTGGACGGCCCGTTGGCGAGGGCGGCGTCGATACTGGCATCGGCCATGGCGACGCTGGCCGCGGCGGCCTGCGCGCTCGGCAGCGTCGGGGTGCCTTCAATCTGGTCGATAGTGCCGTCGGCGTTAACGCTCATCAACACTTCACACGCCTGGCCGGACCAGGTGGCTTTATCGGCGTTAAAGCGTTTATCTAATTCAGCCACCACCAGCTTTTGATATTCTTCCCCGGTAAGCGGTTTTGGCTTCGGCGCCGGTTTAAATGCCGCTTTCTGGGCATCGAGTTTTTCAAGGATCTGCGCCAGCTCCGCCGCGCCAAGCGGGTTAACGAAATTCATCCGCTGGCGAATCGCGTTTTTTGACTGGGTGTAACAGGTATCAAAAGCTTGCTGCTCGCCGTTAGATTTCCTGGTGCAATCCACGTCGTACTGGGCGCGTAGTTGGGAAGGGGTGCTGCATCCACTGAGCATGAACAGCGCTGCAAGGGCGATTAAGGGGTAACGGGTTTTCATAACGCGTGAATACCTGGTTTTATCATTAAACGTGCCGGAGCTTCAAAGGCGCAGAATAATGCCGCAAATTGGCGTAATTTTCCATTGCCCATTATCCGTTTTACAAAGCGGCTCAATGCGCTGGCGTTGACGGGCGGTTTAACCAACATAGGCTATTTTTACATTGGTAAGATTTGGCGCAGCGAAGGAGCCTGTATGACGGATGAGAAACGCCCCTATCACCACGGGAGTTTACCCGAGGCGGTACTGGAAGCCGCTGAACGCGTGCTGGTGCGCGACGGGCTGGCGGGCGTCGGGCTACGCGCCATTGCGCGGGAAGCGCAAGTGTCGCACACTGCGCCGAAGCATCACTTCGGGGACCTGGCGAATCTGCTCAGCGAACTGGCGGCCCGGGGATATCAGCGGCTGGCGGCGGCGCTGTTTCGTGCCGCGGAAAACTGCGCGGATGACGCGGCGCGGCGGCGTGCGATGGCGAAAACCTATGTTCACTTCGCCGCGGAGCATCCGCAGCTTTTTGGGCTGATGTTTCGTAATGAGATCATCAGCTTAACCAATCAAAATCTGCTCACCGCCATGCGCCGCGCCATGTTTATGATGGCGCGCAGCGTCGCGTCGCAGGCGGGGGATGGGCAAATCGCCCTGGATGACGCGACGGCGATGCGCGTCACCGTCGCCTGGGCGTATCTGCACGGCCTGGCGACGCTGCTCATCGATAAGCGCCTCAACGGTATTGCCAGAGTCAGCCCGTTTGAAACCGCCCAGGCGCTGGTTGAAGGCGTACTGGAGCAGGTTACGTTAACCATTCATCTGCCATCGGATAACCATCATGAAAGCTAATATCAACTACCTGTTTCACCATTTCGGCATCCCGTTGCAGGATGGCGTTCAGGAAGGGATTTACAGCGCTAATGCCGGTATGTACACCACCGATAATCCCGGCAAGTTTCGTGTTCAATGGCACCGTTTTACCGAGGATTCGCCGCTGCATCCGCTATTAAAAACCGTGCCGCACGTGGCGTTTAAGGTGGATGATTTACAGCAGGCAATTGAAGGTGAAGAGGTGATCCTCGGGCCGTACGAGCCCATCGACGGCTATTTTGTGGCGGTGATTAACGATGCGGGCGTGCCCATTGAGCTGATCCAGACCGGGTTAAGCGATGAAGAACTGTGGGGAAGGGCGCGTTCAGGCCAGGGGAGTTTGTACCGGGATGCGCGTAAGTAGTCCTTTCGGATCCTTCTCCCTGCAACCCTCACGGAGCGAGGATACACTGGTCGCACGTTTTTAACATGGAGAACCTGACGATGACGCCATTTCCTCCTTTATCTCCCGCACTGATCGATGCGGCAAATACGCTGGGCCACTGGCTGGCGCAGGATGACAGCGCAGCGCTGGCGGAAGCGAAAGATATCGGCCTGGTGGTGCTGGCGGGCAATGCGGCGATACCGGCTATCGACGCGGCGTGCCGGGAAGCCGCCGCGCGCCAGGTCCCGCTGCTGATCAGCGGGGGTATCGGTCATTCCACCCCCTTTTTGTATGCCGCCGTGGCCCGCCATCCGCGCTATAACATCCTGCCTACTACCGGGCGCAGCGAAGCGGCAATCCTGGCGGATATCGCTGGCCGGTTCTGGAATATTCCCGCCGATAAACTGCTGGTGGAGGATAAATCCACCAATTGCGGCGAAAACGCGGCCTTTACCCGCGAGATGATGAACGCCCTTGACTTACTGCCGCGTCAGGCGATCCTGGTTCAGGACCCTACCATGCAGCGCCGTACTGCCGCGACGTTCGCCCGCGTCTGGCGCGACGCGCAACATCAGGTGGAATGGTTTAACGTGCCGGGGATTATACCGACCCTGACCGCCACGCCGCGCGATACGCGTTTTGCCGCCGGGGAAGGGATGTGGTCGGTGGATCGCTATCTTTCGCTGATTGTTGGGGAGATCCCGCGGCTGCGTAACGATAAGGACGGTTATGGGCCCAATGGTCGCGGATTTATTGAGGCAGTGGATATTCCCGAGCGCGTTATAGCCGCCTGGCAAACGCTGCGTAACGACCCTTCGCTTAATGCGGTATTGACCCGCTGAGTTTCATTTTTATTGACGCCGGGCCAGCCCCGGCGCAGCTATTTTTCTGGCTTTATCTTTGTAATCATTCGTTTACGGAAACTGTAAATCCTTACCCGCCGATCCATAACTTCAGATTATGTGAAGTTGATCACTATTTACATCCCTGATAAGGTAAATAAGTTGTTACAGCAATGCCTGACACACACAGCGCGATTGCTTATTACTTCATCATGCTGAAATAACAAACCTGCTACGCTTTCAAAGGGGCAACCCTGTTTCTAACTTTTATTTCGCCGCTTAGTGAAACCACGCTCTGCCCGGACTGGGCTACGTGCGTGCAATCTGCTGCCGTTACGGTGATTTTTAGAGGATGACTATGAAACTTAAAAGGAAAAAAATTGAGCCGATATCGCTCTCCGATGTCACGATTATTGATGACTCGCGGCTTCGTAAAGCGATAACGGCGGCCTCCCTGGGTAATGCCATGGAATGGTTCGATTTTGGGGTTTACGGCTTCGTTGCCTACGCCCTCGGTAAAGTGTTCTTTCCAGGCGCCGATCCCAGCGTTCAGATGATCGCCGCACTCGCCACGTTCTCGGTGCCGTTCCTGATCCGCCCGCTCGGTGGTCTGTTCTTTGGGATGCTGGGCGATAAATATGGTCGCCAGAAAATTCTCGCTATCACCATCGTTATCATGTCGGTCAGTACCTTCTGTATCGGGCTGATACCCTCGTATGCGTCGATAGGCATCTGGGCGCCGATCTTGCTGTTGCTGTGTAAGATGGCCCAGGGCTTCTCGGTGGGGGGTGAATACACCGGCGCGTCGATCTTCGTCGCTGAATACTCCCCGGACCGCAAGCGCGGCTTTATGGGCAGTTGGCTGGACTTCGGTTCAATCGCCGGGTTCGTGCTGGGCGCGGGCGTGGTGGTGATGCTCTCCGCGATGATCGGCGAGGAGAAATTCCTTGAGTGGGGCTGGCGTATCCCGTTCTTCCTGGCGTTGCCGCTGGGTATCATCGGGCTCTATTTACGCCACGCGCTGGAAGAGACCCCGGCGTTCCAGCAGCATGTCGATAAGCTGGAGCAGGGCGATCGCGACGGCCTGCGCGATGGGCCCAAAGTCTCGTTTAAAGAGATCGCCACAAAACACTGGCGCAGCCTGTTGACCTGTATCGGCGTGGTGATCACCACTAACGTGACCTACTACATGTTGCTCACCTATATGCCGAGCTACCTGTCCCACAACCTGCATTATTCTGAAGATCACGGGGTGCTGATTATTATCGCCATCATGATCGGGATGCTGTTTGTGCAGCCGATTATGGGCCTGCTGAGCGACCGTTTTGGCCGTCGCCCGTTCGTGATTTTCGGTAGCGTTGCGCTGCTGTTGCTGGCGATTCCGGCGTTTATTCTGATTAACAGCAACGTTATCGGGCTGATTTTTGCCGGTCTGCTGATGCTGGCGGTGATCCTCAATGCCTTCACCGGCGTGATGGCCTCCACGCTGCCGGCGATGTTCCCGACCCATATCCGTTACAGCGCCCTGGCGAGCGCATTTAATATTTCGGTACTGGTCGCAGGCCTGACGCCGACCCTGGCGGCATGGCTGGTAGAAACGTCTAACAACTTGATGATGCCAGCGTATTACCTGATGGTGATCGCGGTGATTGGTTTGATCACCGGCCTGACGATGAAAGAGACCGCCAACCGTCCGCTGAAAGGCGCGACGCCTGCGGCCTCGGACATCCAGGAAGCGCGTGAAATCCTTCAGGAGCATCACGATAACATTGAGCAAAAAATCGAAGATATCGACCAGGAAATCGCCCAGCTTCAGGAGAAGCGTCAGCGCCTGGTGCAACAGCATCCCGACATCAACGAATAATTTACAACGGCCCAAAATATGGGCCGTTTTTTTCGCCGCGGCTACGCTTAAACAGGGATCACTATTCGGGTTTTTGCGATGCGCTCAAAATACACCTCACTGCAAATCACGCTGCACTGGCTGGTATTTCTGCTGGTGATTGTCGCCTATACGGCGATGGAGTTGCGTAGCGAATTTCCGCGCAGCATCCGCCACATTGTCGTTGCTGTTCACTTTAGCTGTGGGATAGCGATCTTCCTGCTAATGGCCACACGGCTGGCGCTGCGCATTAAATACGCCGCGCCGCCCATTACGCCCAGGCCGCATCCGCTGTTTATCGGGCTTTCCCATCTGGTGCATCTGCTGATTTATCTTATCTACCTTGCGCTGCCGCTGCTGGGCGTGACCATGAAATACTATGGCGGCAGCGACTGGGTCGCGTTTGGCATTACGATGCCCGTGGCGGCAGAGCCGGATGAGGATTTTGCCGATACGCTGGCGGATTATCACCAACTTATCGCCCGGCTGGGCTACCTCGTGCTAGCCTTGCATGCCGCGGCGGCGCTGTTTCATCACTATGTCTGGAAGGACAACACGCTGCTGCGCATGCTGCCTGGCAAGCGCTCTTCCCGGCGTAACGCATAACAAAAATTACATTACCCTGTCAGGCGGTTATTCAAGCGGTCTGATGCCATAAGGGCATATTTTAAATAAACAACTCTCAGCGCGGGTACACTCGCAAGAAAGTAGGGCGTCATTGCCCGGACAGCATACAGCGGATTTAAATGTATTCCAGAGACCAGGATTAAAGGGAAAGGCGTGAATGATTTCGATATTTCTGGCGCGTCCATTAATACTAATGCCAAAATAACCGGTGTTAAGGATGTTTCCTGCGCGGATAAAATAACTGCCTTTATACCATAATATGAGTTTTAAGTTTTTGGCACTTGTGACTAAAGCGAAAAAGGTGCCGGTCGAGGGGCAAACTAACTGCTTTTCTACAACCCATTCCATGCGAAAATACGACTCCTGTGGTGTGTTTGCACTTATAAAACAGCTTTTTGAAACTGCGATTCAATATTAGCAAACGAAATCATCTTGTCTAATAAAAATCTGAAAAAATTCTCTTAAACAAAATTTTAAAATTTATGATGATGGTTTTGTTTTATTTACTTATTGATATTTAAGACTATTGCAACGCTTGTGGGTATATTAATTCTGCCGGGTATTATTTTTTGGCTATTATTAACCTTCGGGAATGGATTAATGACTGTAATAGGCTGGAGTTTCCGAGGTGTTACGCTTTGCGCTTTGCGAAAAGGCACAGAATAATATCGATAAATAAAAGTCTTTAATAAGTCTGGGATTAAAAGATCATTTTTCCAAAATGATCTCTACAATTTCGTTACGGGTTATTAAATAGCCAATCTGCCGTTATAGCGTCATGCCGATCACCGCATTGACCACCGATGAGGCCATCAATACGCCGCCGACGATAAAACAGGCGCTGTTTCGCCGGCTCGCACCCAGGGTGATCAACACCATGGCGGCAGCAAAAAATGGGATGGCGATGATGCTGAATGTGTTCATAATTCTTCCTGGGCATTTTTCGGGTCATTAATGGCAGGATAGGAAGTTTGCGGCATCACATTCAACTCCCTTTTCTTGTAGGACCCGGTGAATGACCCAGGGAAATTTTTTTATTTCCCCCCTTGAAACCGCCGTTGACGATCCTATTTTAGTAACGGACAAGCCACGCTTGCCTTTAACTTGAACTTTTGAATTGATGATTCAGGAGGTTAACGTATGGCACTCAGAACCTTGTCAGCATTTCCTGGCTTTGCTGATTCCGTATTTAGCGATCGCTTTAACCGTATCGATCGGCTCTTCAGCCAGTTAACGGGGGATACCCCGGTTTCCGCATCACCCGCTTATGACCTTAAAAAAGTAGACGGCAATCATTATCTGCTTACTTTAAGCGTGCCCGGCTGGAAAGAAGAGGAGCTGGAGATTGAAACGGTGGGCGGCAACCTGCATGTCTCGGGTAAACGTTCGGCCAGCGAATCCGAGAGTGAAGAGGGCTGGATTTATCGGGGCATCCGACGCGCCGATTTTCGCCTGAGCTTCTCGTTGCCTGAGTTTGCGAAGGTCGATAATGCCAAACTGGATAGCGGGCTGTTATACGTTTCCATCTATCAGGAAATCCCGGAAAGTGAAAAGCCGCGTAAAATCGCTATCGAAAATTCGCAGCAGGTCATCGAGCATAAAGCGTCATAACGACATCGTGATTCACTGTTTCAGGCCCACTTCGGTGGGCCTTGTTATTTCCCGTTGAGACGCGTCGGATGACTGCTATAAATAACGTGATACGAGGAGAAAACGGATGATCATAATTGATTCGCTGCAAGCAGAGGGCGGCATTTGGCTGAACCCACCCGATAATTATAGTTTTGAGAACGGAAATCTGCGCTTCACCACCCAGGCTAATACGGATTTTTGGGCGCGGACTTTTTACGGTTTTCAGCGCCATAGCGGCCACGCCTGGGGATTTGATATCGAAGGGGAATTCACCCTTCAGGTAAAAGTCATGGCGGAGTTCACCCATCTTTATGATCAGGCGGGCATCTTTATTCAGGATGACCAGGAACACTGGGTTAAAGCAGGCATTGAGTTTAATGACGAGCTGCCCGCTATCGGCAGCGTGGTAACGCGTGGCACGTCGGACTGGGCAACCGGTTTGTTCCCGGGGGATCCGGGCACATTCTGGATGCGCGCTACCCTGGAAAACGAGGCATTACGGATCCAGTATTCTACAGACGGTAAAACGTGGCCGCTGCTCAGGTTGTGTCACTGGCCTCACCGTCAAAAACGCTTTGTTGGCGTCATGGCGTGTACACCGGAAAGACAGGGTCTGGAGGCTATTTTCAGCGACTTTGCGCTCGGTAAGCCTTACGGCAAACCGCTGCACGACCTGACCTGACCAAAATTTTCCGCTAGCTAACGCCCTGTGTTGCCGTCAATTCCTGCCGCTGGGCGTGAGGTTTGTCACTTAATCTGCTGTCTACCACTATACTGACCATAACCGTGGTTATTTTCATACGAAACCGCACACGGTTGATTATTTGGCACTAACCTCATCCATGACCTCCAGGAGAGCAAAATGCAAAAGCGTAAGACCTTGAAAAGTCTGCTCGCCATATCGGCAATAGCAGCGATGTTCAGCACTGTTGGCGTGCAGGCCCAGACGCAGACCAACGCCGCGCAGAATAGCGCCGCAGGCCAGACCGCATCGAGCGGCGCGCTCAGCGCTGGCGACCAAAAAGCGTTGAAGGACATGGCGCAGGCCAATATCAATGAAGTCGCCGCCGCCAGGATTGCGCTGCAAAAGGCCCAAAATAGCGAAGTTAAAACCTTCGCGCAGAAGATGATTGAAGACCACGGCAGTGCTTTAACCAAAGTTCAGGCTGTGGCCCAGCAAAAAGGCGTGACACTGCCGACTGAGCCGGATGCCATGCACAAGGACATGGCCGCGAAGCTTGAACAGCAGACTGGCGACGCCTTCGACAAGATGTATATGGAAAACGCGGGCACCAAAGACCACGAGATGGTGCTGTCGAAGCTGAAAAGCGATGCCCAGAATATCAAGGATCCCGATGTTAAGGCCCTGGCCGACGCGCACACCCCCGTGGTTGAGCAGCACTTAAAGTCCGCCCAGCAGATGACAATGCAATCAGGTAAGTAAACCGGCTACCGGCGGGTATACGGCCCTGATACTCACTCTGTGAGATAACAACGGGAATTGACCCGAAGCAGCCGTTCGACAGGCTGCCCGGGCAAACATTGCGAAGGATCGCTCCTGGCAAATCGTCGGCTTACTGACGCGAGTCTCGATAAACCCGGCCCTTAGCCTCATTTCCATTTAAAAGAAGCCGTTACCGTATTAAAAATCAGGGTCGCCTCCTGCCATTCTTTACCCTCAAGAAGGGTTTCAACGCACTGAACAGGGTACAGGTCATCGGCAGGTTGAAAACGCTGATAATCGGAATCCGCATTTAGCATCACATCGTGATTTACGTTGACGATCCAGCCGTCAGGGTTTTCGGGATCGGGCTGGCGTGTGCATAACAGCCTGGCCTGATAGAAATCATCCGGTAACCCTTCCAGCATGCAGCCCGTCGCCCACTGGATGAGCTGCTGGTCGGTGTATTGTTTCGGTTCCTGTTCCGACTGCTGGCTGCTGATCATTCGATTAAGCGTCTTTAAAAACGAGAACATCGGTTTTCCCTGATAGATTTCTTCGACTGTGTTTCATGCCCACAGTCTACAACGTTATGCATGAATATCTTAACCTCAATGATTCTAACTCCCTGAATCCCAACAAAAACATAAATTTTACAACTACTTGTCCATCCTGTTACTATACCCCCCTATAGTATCAAGGGGTTATTATAACTTATTGATTACTAATGGTTATTTTATCATTTGATGCTTTTCAGGGGCGTAATGGGGGCGGTTGCCAATTTTCCATTCAGCATCTCAACCTGATCCCCGTCGAATTCTTTTATCCAAGATGAATAGACGCGATAGACCATTTGCGCATCTTCATGCCCGAGCTGGCTGGCGATAAATGTAGGGTTTGCACCCGCAGATAACGCCCAGCACGCAAAAGTATGCCGGGTCTGGTAAGGCGTCCTTCTGCGAATTCCGCTTTTACTCACCGATACATCCCACCGATCGCTTATGGACTGAGTGGAGAAATACCTGCCTGGCTGACCGTAACGTAAACCCGGTACGAAAACGAAACGGTGATTTTGGATCTCGGTTTTCCCGTACTCTCTGAAATGCTGAACAATCTCTGTAATCGCTAAATTGCCGGTAACTGAATGCTGGGCTTTCAGCGCTTCGAGAGCCGGGGCAAGTAGGGTGATGATGCGATCACCCGCGAGTGTTTTAGGCGGAACAAAATCCCCCCGGCCTGTCAAGTTTCTCCTGATATGAACCGTGCCTGCATTTAAATCAACATCGTCCCATGCAAGCGCCGCAATTTCCCCGTGACGCAGACCTGAATTAATGGCGAACTGCCACATATTTCGATCCTGTCCGGTTATCGCCAGTATGAGCGCGGCATATTCATCTCTGAGAAGAGGGTCTGGTTTGGTGCGATCCTTATGTAGCTTGGGAATGTACTCGAACGGCTTATCTTGTATGAATTTGCTCCTGTGGGCATAGCGAAGAATCTGACAGGTCAGGGATATGTAGTCATTGACCGTGTTAACACTGCGACCGACTTTCTTTCTTTTGTGGCCATCTGCGTAAAAAGTTTCTCCCCGCAGTAGTTCTTTGCGGTAGTTCATCATGTCGCTGTGTGTGATATCGGCTATAGGTGTCATCTCGCCGATAATCCTGTTCATTGTCTTTAGCTGGGCGAGAACGCGTGCCATAGTATTCTTTGAGATATCTTCTTCTTTTGCACCCAACCAGAGTGCGACTAACTCTCCCCATGTTTTTGCTACACGTGTGGAAGTAAATTTTTTAACCGCATTTGATTCTGGAAAACGAAGCGCGTAATCGAACTCGCCCAGCTGGATCTCGCTCATGATCAGCGCCCGCAGGCTGCCGGCTTTTCTGATATTGGCATTATTGACTACCCAACCCTTCAGTACCTCACGACAACGCTTGCCACGGAAGGTGAAGGTGATACGAATTTTTCCATTATGTATTTCAACACCCGTTGGGTAATTCATTACGATTCCTGTACCAGCTGATTGATGCGCGGATAGTTGTACCAGATGATCCCTCGTTTGGTTTCTTTTCCTGTCATTGTGACTTTTTTGAAGTGAACACCTTCCACCCATGTTCCATGTCGATGCTCTTTGATCTGCCGGTTACTCAGGCCGGTTTTTTCGGCCAGTTTTAACTCGACAACCCATTCTTCGTTAAAAATAACCTGTGCCATAGTTGCTCCATGGCGGCAGACATGAGTATATCCACGCCCGCCGCAGTGAGTTGATAAATCGATATCAACAGACGATGGCCCGCAACCGCCGCATGCCTGTCATTGCCGTGGCTACATAGCTGGATTTGCGGTTAACCACTTCCACAATCACTTTTGTTCCCTGTACAGCCACCGTATAGGTGGATTTTGTTTTCTGAGGACCGTAATCGCCGAATCTGGTTACGTGTTCTGCCAGCGCTGCATTACATGCCTGCCGTGCAATTGGTGATGATTTGCTGCGATTGATTAGTCTCATCAATAACCGGGAGGGCGAACCCTCCCGCCTCCCTTAGCCGACATACTCAGGTTTCATATCCAGCAGCGTGATGCTGAACTTCTCGTACAGTTCATCGCCCAGATGACGTTTCGCCGCCGTCAGTGTTTTCTCAACGGCCAGGAATCGCTGATCTGCATCCGGTTCATCCGGCTGTGGCAGGGAGTTGATCGCTGCTTCGACTTTGTTGCGCGCGTCCACCAGGTAGTAGCGCTTCACGGCTTTGTTTTTCAGCTCAGTGAACAGTGTGGAACCCAGGGTGGCTTTTGCGGATTCGATATCTACACGTACCGCTTTCGCACCATCGACGTCTTCGGCAGCTTCAATGCGGTCCCGGAATTCGTCTGCAATGGCGTCGACGTTAACCGTGGATTCCCGCGCGCTGGTGGTGGTTGTTACGTTGTCACCTGAGATTTCAGCCAGACTTACCCGCGCTGGCGCCGGGTTTATCTCTTTCTCGGTGCGCTGCTCCACCTCATCAGGCGTATACACGCCGAGAACAACCGCTGGGCAGTAGAGACGCGCCCAGTACTTCAGTGCCAGGTAAGCGATCTGCTGTTTCGGGTTTGATATCCACAGCGGCGAATTGCGGGTAATCACGCTGGAAAGGAAGACCGGTTCTCCCCAGGTGATTTCACTCTCGCCGCGGATGACCGCACCCACGCGAACCGACAGGCCCTGTTCGTCGGCGCTGGACCAGCCGCGTACCATTTCTTTCTTGTCGTACGTCCCGCCGCCTTTCGCTGGCTTCTTTACGATCTCTTCACGGCTGCTGGCGCATTTCGACCAGTCGCCTTCGTACTCATAGTGGAAGCGGCCCACGATTGCGTTTGAGCTGGAGATCACCGCGTTGACCAGCTGCGCTTCGTAACCCAGTACGCCGTTGACCAGGTGCGTTTTCTGCGCCACAGCGTAAGGGTTCATGCCCCACTGCATGGCCTGCATGATGATGGCCATGCAGTCGGCTGGGTTACCGCGAAGATGTTCAGGAACCGTAACGGCGGCCTGCGCCATCAAACCGGCAACGGCCTGCAGCTGGGTTAACGCCTGAACATTGAAAATGGCATTGCTCGCTGAAATAGTGTTTGGTGTCTGTTGCTCAGCGTTCACGATATTCATGTTTTCCATCGTCATTCCCCTTATGCCTGAGTGCGCAGCGCTTCAAGGCGGCGCAGGTCGAAGTCGTTCAGTTCGTCGGTGTAGTCTTCGGTGATCGGCGCTAGCCACTCGCCAGTGTCGAACGCGTTTGCGATGCGGTTCATGGTCTGGCGATACTCCAGCATCCCCAGCTCAATCAGCTCTTCGCTGGCTTCAACGATAGCGATCCAGTGGTAGCCCTCGTCTTTGTTGACGAAAATCCAGAAGAATTGGTCCAGGGCAGCGGTCTGCATATACATGGCCGCGCTCAGGTGATAATCGCGGTCGATGATTTCACGGTGCAGGCGGGCGCGCAGGCCGGACTGCTTTACGTTCCACATGCTGATGGTTTTCAGGTCAGCGCCGACCCGCACGCCGTCGATGTCGATTTCCAGGTCCGGGCGCACGCGGATTTCCAGGCCGGTCTCTTCGTCGATACCGAAATAGCTCGTCTCAACAGCGCGGTCAGGGTGCAGCAGCAGTTTCCCGGCGGTCGGATGCTCATGCAGGGCTTTCTGAATGGCCAGCGCTGTTTCCATCTGCTGGTGAGTCACCAGAATCTTGTCGCCCGGGTTATCGCGCCATGCATCCAGCAGTTCGTCAGCAAATACCGCATCAGGCTTAATGGACTTCACAGCCTGGATCATCTCCGCTTTGGTTCCGGACACTTTCAGCGGTGCCGGTTTCTGCGCTTCCTGCGCCACCAGGTCAGGATTAATGATCGCCAGTTGCTCGAGCATCGCATCACGACTGCCGCTGGTTTTCACCGGCGCGGGCAGGGTGGCGTTGTACTCCTTGATGCAGGCCTTCATCGCGACAGCGGTCTGCTTCTGGTCTGCCTCGATACGCTGGTACTCAGCTGGCAGCGTCATATAGCTCTGCGCTGTCTCTTCCAGGCCGCCGCCCAGCGGCACCGGTGCGGGCAGGGTGGCGTTGTGCGCCTCCAGCAGGGCTTTGATATCTTCAGCGCTGAGTTGCGGTGCCAGGCTGGCGTTATGTTCGTCGATAAAGGCGCGCAGGGTCGCTGCGGTGGTGAATGCTCCCTCCGGGATCACCGGCTCCACGCTGAATTCTTCGTCGAGGTTTTCCGGCTGCAGCGCCAGCGCATGCACCAGGTTGCCCATATCCAGCACTTTGGACTGCTCGCGGGAAATGGTCTTTTCTACGTGGCGCGCATTGAAATACATCAGCGATACACGCGCATCCTTCACCATGGTTGAGCTGATACCGTTCGCAGCGTGGTAAACGTTATTCGGTAACCCTTCATAACGGCCTGGTTCGAAGAAAGCCGGGTATTCTGGCGCTGGTGGCTCCTGATGCTCTTCTGGCTCGATCTGATTCACTTTTTCGACGTTTTGATGCGCAGGATCGCCATTCTGATGCGCATTTTCCGGTTTTTGCTTCACATTCTCCTGATCATGATTCGCCAAACTCGGCGCTGCGGCAGCGAAAATTTCTGATGGCGTTACGGCATCTGCCTGCGGATGATCTGCATCAGCGCTTTCGCCTGCTGAAACCGGTGTACCAGCCGGGATTTCGTTACTGACAGCCTTTTCCATCTGCACATCTTCGGTAACCTCCAGTTCTTCGCGCAGGCCTTCGGCCATTTCCTGATAAGTGGTGTCGCCCGTTACCGGGCCGTTGTCCGGATTAGCCGGGGTATTACCGGTCAGCCCTTCGATGGAGAACACTCCAGCGCCGAGGTTTTCAACCTTAGGCTGTGCGGCTGCTTCTTCAGCCCGGCGGCGCGCCCCTTCTTCCCGCACGCGCTGTAAGTTCTCTTCGTGGGTACAGAAGGATTTACGCGGCGTTTTATCCCATTTCGGATCCGCCGGGTCGCTGATACCCTCAACATATTCGCCTCGGTCAGCGGCCAGTTGTTTATCCAGGGTTTCACGGCTGAATTGCGCAGCCTCTACAGTTGCAGCATCTGGCTTGTCGTGCTGGTGTTCTTTCAGGTTTGCGCTGATGTAGGTTTGCAGGCTGACCGGGAAGTGATGGACGTTCTCGGCGGCGCCACGGATCAAGGCAAAAATAGCAGCGCGTGAATAGTCCAAGATGCCCGCAGTTTTGCGCAGCGCGGCTGACCATTCCCTGAACGGGCTTTCTTTTTTCTCAATGATTTCTCTGGCGCGGCGATGGATTGCCCCAGGCATGTTGTAAATATCGAAATCCATCGGCAGCGTCGCGGCTGCAATTTCAATATCCAGCGTATCCAGGGTATGCGCATAATCCTGGCTGCGATCGGTCACTATGCCGCCGCCAGCGTTCGTGCCGGTGTCGGTGCGCTGGATAGCGGCCATGCGGTTGCCTTTGGCCCACTCTTTGACCAGCAGCCCGCGATCGATGTACGCCGTTTCGCTCCATGTCTTCAGGAACTGCAGCATCACGCCCAGCTCGGGTGTTTTACGGTCCTGCGGGAACACCTGTTTAACGGCGTCGGTCAGTTTCCACAGTTCATGCTCTTTAAAATCTTTGAGGGCAGGGGTATTTTCCGAAGCCAGCAGCAGGTTCTGGACGTAGGAGTTATCGACATCCATTTCCAGCTTAATAACTTCTTTCTTCTGCTCGGCAGTAAGGTGATAGGCGTACTCCTTTTCAGAAATGAACTGTGAAAGCAGGCGATGGCGGAACGATAGCGTGGCAACGGTATGCAGCTCAGGGAGTTGTTTGTCGCGAAATTCCTGAACTATTTTAGAGGTCGCGGTATCGGTATGATTAATTTCACCCCACCCTCTAACGAGCTGGGAACGATCACCCGGTTCAGCTTCCACCCAGGCTGTGATAAAACCGTTAATGGCGCTTACTTCGTGGTTCTGATCCAGTGCGAATAATTCTTTTACGGCCTGAATGAGTTTCCACTCAACATGCGCAGACAGTTCATCTATGCCTGGTACTTCCCGGCAGGCCTGCAGCAGGTTCTGGATATAGAGATTGTTTTCGTCGGCTTCGGCAGCGCCAATCTGTACGTGCTGAGCTTCGCTGATTTCTTTTTCCTCAGTGTCGTTAAACAGATGAGCAATCAGGCGCTGCGGCAGGCGCAGGCGCGCTACCGGGCGGAGCAGTTCAGGGACGTCAGCAGCCGGCGCACTGGCATGACCGGTAGTGTCCGCCAGCTGCGCGCGCTCGTCATGGATATTTACGGATTCAGCCGGTTTCGCTTTTGGGAGCCAGGTACGCCCGTCTTCCTGTAGTTCGTAACGATCACACCAGGTGAAGTCGACGACGCCTTCTTCCGGCAGATCATTTACCACCGGGAAATCAGTCAGGACAGGAAGCTGGTAATCATGGCCGCGGCCCACTTCGATTTCAGCATCTTCGAGAATAACCTGCGCCTGCAGCTTAGCGCGCGCCTCGGTTTTGGCGGTGAACCAGAAAATGCCGTTTGGCTTTTTCGACTTCTGGCTGGCCTTTATCAGATTGAAGAATTCCATACTGTTTCTCATTTTTGGGTGTTAAAATCCCCGGGCCATTGATAGCGCCCATTGGGTGTTATTTTGGTTTTCCATATTTCCAGCGTGCTTTGGTCGGTCCGCTGGACGTAGAACCCGCTTCGGCGGGTTTTTGCGTTTATGGCTCGTGAGCCATCTGATCGTGCTCGGCGCACCGCTTAGAGCAGTACTGCCGTTCTTCGCGGGCAAGCATGTTGCCGCGCAGTAAAAGCAGGGTGCTTTTCACTTCGTCGCCAGGCTGAAGAGGACTTTTGCAGTAGGCGCATTTCGCACCGATAGTTTCCTGACCATGAATCATCGGATCCCCCCAGCCATTCAGTAAAACTTCCACAAGACAATCGTTGATACGTGTGGCGCCGCGCATGGTGCGCAGGTAAACGTATTTGCCGCGAACCGCTGACACATTCCAGGTGCGCCCGTCGTGCTTTGCTAGCATTCCCGGTGCCACGCACTGGCGAATGATGTGCATCGTGCCGTAGTGTTGATTAACCATCTCACCCTCTGCCGTTATCGCCCGGCTGGCGGAACGTTTGTAAACCTGCTGCGTGTTAATGACTCCACCTCATCCCGGTATTCGTATGCTCCGGGCAGCTACTTCGTGGGCGTCCTGCCTTGGTGGTCGTTACTGCGTTTTGATGTGGTTAGTATTATCGATTCAATCGATAGCTGTCAATTTAAATTGATGTTTAAATTTGTATCGGTTGTTGTAATCGATATAGAGGGGTTTTTGAGACATAAAAAAACCCGCTCAAGGCGGGTTGGTCAGGAAGGTAATGCAGGAGGCGCTAAACTTTTCCAATCACGTGTTTTTCAGCCCAAGCCTTCATCTCATCTATACGGTTTTGATAAATTCTGAGCATGTTTTCGCGATCATTTGGTAGAAGCATGTCATACAGCATAAGCATTCGCTTTTGGTCTTCAGTGAGGTCAGGTAATGCTGAGTATCCTTTGCTCAGCGCGAGCTCATCTTCATCGGTCATAAAAAACCAATAAAGCGGACGGCCTGTTGCTGCTGGCAACTGCTCTAAGATTTCTGCGCGCGGCAATATGCCTGCAGAACACCAACCATTAACGGATTGAGCTTTAGCGCCAACTCGTCGACCAAGTTCAGCCTGTGAAATTCCAAGTTCGTTAATAGCCTGCTGAAGACGTTTTCCGAAGTTCATTACCCATCCCATTTACCTGTCTGCACAACAAGGAAATCTGCTGGCTAGCAATCAATTATACAGATTTTTTCTGTAGGTTATGAATATCGATATAATTTGACACTATCGATTTAATTTGCTTTTATGTCGCCATAATCAACTACAAGAGAAGCCTCCATGAAGTTACGCATCCAACGAAAACTATTATCCGTTTGCAGCCAGGCAGAGCTGGGGAGACGCCTTGGTCGCCGAGCTCAGACGGTTAATGGCTGGTTCAAAAACAAAGTTCCGGGTGAGTTAGTTGTGAAGGTTGCACGTGCCATTGACTGGAAAGTCACTCCACACGAACTGCGCCCCGATCTATACCCCAACCCAACCGATGGTCTTCCGAAACAGGAGTAACCATGCAATCACTTCACTTTCAACAGAGTACCGGAACAATTCCGATAGCGATGATAAATCGTTCTCAGGCGAAGCCCGAGTTTACCCACCAGCAGCTTCGTGCGGCTGTTCGTGCATGGGCGGCTGCAATCGATAACCAGGACGTGGTAGCCGGATTGATTGTTGAGGAATATCAACTCAGCGGCGGCGGCCTGGAGTTCCCGACTGAAATCAACCGCCAGCGCCAAAAGCTATTCCGCTGGCTGGACGGCGACACCGCTTACGCTCGCGACAACATTTGCGAGTTAACCCCGGCAATTCTGAATGTTCTTCCGCTCGAGTTTCGTACGCGGCTTATTCCTCAGGAAGACATCCTTTCGCGCGTAGCGACGGCGATGAAAGAGTGCGCAGAAGCTAAACAGGCCGTGCTGATGAAAGCGCCTGAACATCAGAAGCTGAAAGAGGTGAGCGAGGGGATCGCGTCGTTGTTTCGCCTGATGCCCGAGCAGGTCGGGCCGCTGATGACGATGGTCACCTCAATGCTGGGCGTCATGTAACCGGGGCTGCTTATGAACCATGAGCAATTTATCGAGAAGCATGTCCGCGAAGAGCTTGTTCGCCTGGGTTTTCCGGTGCCGGTGGCTCAGGGGGGGGGGGCATTCCAGGCCGTGGATTTATACCGGCGCATGTCTCAGGCAAGCCGCAAAGGGAAAATTTTCGATGATGTTTTACGACATGCGAAGTCGTGGGCAGAGAAACAAACAACCTCAGCCGACAGGTTCGAAGAAAAGCGCGTTAAGCGCACCGAACAGCGGGGGCTGTTCTGAAAGGGTGAAGACCGTGCTGGTGGAACAGCAACGGCCTTCGGGTGCAATAACTGGAAGCGATTGCGAGGTCATTATGACAAAGGCCAATTTAAATTACCAGGCGCGGGAGGCATAGCTATGTCGAATGTCGCCTACGCCAATTTTGCGGCGCATTCCGCCGCCAGGAGCAACCGGATGGAAAACCAGAAGACCGGATTCATCCCGTTGTACCGGAGTGTGCTTAAACAACCCTGGTCTAAAGATGTTTTCCTGCGAACGCTGTGGGACAACCTTCTGCTGAACGCCGCCCGACAGCCGTACACAGCGAGTTTTAAGGGGCGTCAATGGCCACTGCAAACCGGACAACTGGTGACCACCTCAGCCGATCTGGGGCTGAATCTGTGCGACCGTAACGGAGAGCCAGCGAGCCGCCATGCGGTGGATCGGATGCTCTCATTTTTTGAGAAAGAAGGCATGATTTCCACCGCCGGTGAACGTCGGAAAGGCACGGTGATCACTATCACAAATTATGCACTGTACGCTCAAAAAATAGACAATTTGCCCGCGCATAAAGCCGAGCATAACGGCGAGCATTACCCCGAGCATAACAAACTCAGTAATGGTGCGGGTCTGGAAGGTGATGCCGCGCATAACCCCGAGCAAATAGCCGCGCTTAAACCCGCGCATCATGAACAACAAGGTAATAACAACAATAAAAACATTAAAAGATCTTCGTTTCGGAATTCTGACGAATCCCGTAACGACGCCACTGAAAAATTTCTCTCTCGTCACCCCGAAGCCACTGACGGAATTTACACCCCGTCAGGCAAATCTTGGGGAACGGCTGACGACCTCAAAGCCGCGCGCTGGATTTACCAGAAACTCCTGGTGGTCAATGCCAGCCTTTCAGAACCGAAATGGGTTGAATGGGCAAACACTGTTCGCCTGATGCGCATGGTTGACCGCCGGACTCACCGCGAAATTTGTGAGTTGCTCGTGTGGGCCAGCGAGGACGATTTCTGGGACAGCAACATCCTGAGCCCGTCAGGCCTTCGCAAGCACTGGGACACGCTGACCACGCAACGCGCACGTAAACCGAAAAACTCCCGCGCCAGCGCAACGCCGCTGGATTTCGATAACACCGACTGGGCGGAGGGCCTGCTGCCATGAAAAACATTGGTACCGAGATGCGAAACTTCGATCGTGAGCACATGCGCCGCGTCGCGATGGGTATGCCGGAGCAGCAATCCGAACCCCGCCAGGAACATGCCGCCCAGGTATTCAACGAACTGTTTCGCGAGCTGCGCGCCGCGTTCCCGGCCAGCATGTCCGTTTTCAAAACCCAGGCGGATATCGACGAATTCCGTCGCCAGTGGCTGCTGGCTTTTGCAGAGAACGGGATCACCAGCTTTGCCCAGGTCGACGCTGGTATGCGCATTGCCCGCACTCAGGAAAAACCGTTCATGCCGTCGCCCGGTCAGTTCGTGGCATGGTGTCGCGCCGAGGAAAGCGCCGCCGTGGGTCTGCCTGACCAGAACGAGCTGGTAAAGCTGGTTTACGAGTACTGCCGCAACCGCAGCCGTTACAACGATGCCGAGTCGTATCCGTGGCCTGACAACGACATCACCCCACGCACCGTGAAATACCGCGCCAGCTACTGGCTGGTCACAACCCTGTACCAACAGATGCGCTCATACGGGCTCACTGACATGGAACTTAACCGCAAAGCCGGTGAAGAGCTGGCGAAAATGGTGAAACGCATTCGCGCTGGTGAAGTCATTCCTGAGCCGGTTGCTCGTCTGCCTGTGCTGGGCAGCAAACCTGTTACGCGTGAGCAGGGGATGGCGAAAATTCAGGAGATCCGGGCGAAGTTTGGGCTTAAAGGCGGGAGGGCTTAACCATGCGCAGCAAAGATCAGATTGCAATAATCACCTTTCTCAAACAGGAGAAAACCGCCACGCCACGTCGGCTGGAACGACAGCTCGGTTGGACCAACAAACACACCCACGCAATTCTGGGGCGGCTGGTTCGTCTTGGCATCGTGAAAAATATTGGTAAGTCAGCACACTCTGAATACCGACTTGTTCAGCGCTGGCAGGCAAAAATTAGCTCACCCAGAGCTAAGAAATCTAAACCTGCAGCTCCGTCCGTAGCGTCAGTATGCCGCCAGAACTGGCAGGGCTATCAGATCCACAAAATTATCGGGAGTGCACGGGCATGAGTGATTCAATGAACAACAAAGAGCTGGTGGCAGTGGGTCATCAGTTTGCGAAGGCGATGAGCAGCGAAACGCCGATCCTGGACATCGCGAAGATTGTTTCGCGCCTGGCCGAACGTCTGGACTGCACCACCGCGGCGCTGCATGCCACACAAGCCCAGCGCGATCAGCTGGCTGCGGAGAATGGGCAGATGCTGCACCTGCTCACCGACATTAGCGAAAACCACCTGGAATATTTGTCCGAGGGTGAAGACTGCATGATGGCAGGCGTTCCGCTGGATTACGTATCCGAAATCAACATGTACGTATCGCGAGATGTTGAGGCAGAAAATCCATTCAAAGCGACCGATGCCTTCCTGGCTGAAGTGCGATCATCTGGCCTGGATGAAATGGCAGTGGCATATCGAAAATTTGCAAGCGAGGAAGGGTGTTCCTGCAACATGCAGAGCAGTTATAACCTGACTGCTGAGCGAGCCGAAAGCTATGCCGCCTACGTTCGTCGTCAAGGAGTAGTCCAATGACCCTCAAGCACCACGAATTATTAGGCGTGCCGAAACATGCCAATCAACACCGCTTATCTCGCCTAACCATGGAAGTGCATACCGATGAGTTGCGGATTATGGCGTCAGCAGTAGAGAGTTACACCGACGAATTGATAGCAGCTCTGGAAGCCGCAGAAAAGAGGACCGCTGAACTGGAGGCGAGCCACGCCAAGCTGCGCGAATCCATGGCTGCAATTCATAACACGATCCGCCTGGATGGTGTACGCACGTCACTGGCCGCAATTATGGGTGCCGCTAAACGCGCGCATGACGAGTCATCTGCCGCTGCTGGCATCAGCATCAAGGGGGCGTGATGGGACAGTTGCTGCAGTACGCAACAAAGCGGATCGTCGAACTGGAAAGCCTGCTGCTGGTGGACGTCTCCGAAACCGTATGGCCTGCCGAGGTGGGCATGGTCTACAACCAGATTGAAAACGCCGGGGATCTCCCGGCGCATCACCAGCGCCGTTTGAAGCATCACATCAACCGTATGTGGCTGGAGAAAATGCCGATACCGGCCATCGTTACTGCTGCCCGGTCGCTGGCTGCCGCCATGGAGGAATACGCGTGAGAGAAATCATCGTTGATAACTTTGCCGGCGGCGGCGGGGCGAGTACGGGCATTGAGCTGGCGATCGGCCGCAGCGTGGACATTGCCATAAACCACGACGAGAACGCCGTGGCGATGCACACCACGAACCACCCGGACACGCTGCACTACTGTGAATCCGTTTTTGATGTAAACCCCCTGGTGGCGACCGCTGGCCGCCCGGTGGGGCTGGCGTGGTTCTCCCCGGACTGCCGTCACTTCTCGAAGGCCAAAGGCTCGAAGCCGGTGGAGAAAGAGATTCGCGGTCTAGCGTGGATCGTCATTCGTTGGGCGCTGGCGGTGCGGCCGCGCGTGATGATGCTGGAGAACGTGGAAGAGTTCAAAACGTGGGGGCCGCTTATCGTATCCGCTGATGGCGCGCAGCGCCCGGACCCAGCCCGCGCTGGAGAAACCTTCGAGGCGTTCTGCGGCATGCTGTCTGGCGGCATCCCCGCCGGGCATCCGGCGCTGGCGGAGTGCTGCGGGTTTCTGGGCATTGCCACCGACGGCGAGCTGGCGCAGCAGCTGGTTACCGGGCTGGGTTATGCCGTCGATCACCGTGAGTTGCGCGCCTGCGACTTTGGCGCGCCGACCATTCGTAAGCGGTTCTTCATGGTGATGCGCTGCGACGGCGTGCCGGTGACCTGGCCAGCGCCGACCCACGGGGATCCGAAAATGCCAGCAGTGCAGGGTGGCAAGCTGGCACCATGGCGCACCGCGGCGGAATGTATCGATTGGTCTATCCCGGCACAGTCCATCTTCGACCGCAAAAAGTCGCTGGCGGAGAACACGCTCAAGCGCATCGCCCGGGGCATTCAGCGGTTCGTGATCGACAATGCGTCGCCGTTCATCGTGAAGTGTAATCACACCAGCAACCGAACCAGTTACGACTGTTTCCGTGGGCAGGCGCTGGCGGAACCGCTGCAGACGATCACTAAAACGCATGGATACGCTGTCGCGGTACCGCACCTGACAAAATTCCGTACCGGCGCTACCGGGCAGGATATCACCGAGCCGGTGCCCACCGTCACCGCCGGTACGTCAAAGCGCCCGGGTGGTAACGGGCATGCACTCGGTGTGGTGGAAGCTGCGCTAACGCCATTTTTCATTGGTGCTGGCGGGCCGAAGTATTCAGCTAAGCCACGCAGCCCGGATCAGCCGTTTAATACTGTTTGCAACACTAATCACTCGTGTGTCATTGCCCCTGTGATCGCCCGCCAGTTCGGGGCCAGCGTCGGCCACCGGGCCGACGAGCCAAGCGCGACTATCACGGCGGGCGGTGGCGGCAAATCGCAGCTGGTTACCCCGACCCTTATTCAGAGGGGATATGGCGAGCGCCCAGGGCAGGAACCGCGAGTGCTGCAACTGGATAATCCGCTGGGTACGGTTACCGCGGGCGGCAATAAATTCGCGACGGTGAGCGCCTTCCTCGCGAAGCACTACGGCGGGAACTACTCCGGACCGGGCGTCAGCCTGGACGAACCTGCACACTCGGTCACCACCGTCGATCACCATGCTGTCGTCGCCTCACACCTGGTTAAGCTGCGTGGTACATGCCGGGACGGGCAGTGCACAGATGAACCTATGCCAACGGTCACCGCTGGTGGCCAGCACGTAGGGGAGGTGAAAACCACACTGGCAACTGACGGTTTTGACGAGCAGCGCGCGCAGCAAACGCTGGCGTTCCTGCGGGAATACTGCGGCGAAGACTGCGACGGGCTGGTAACCGTTGACGGCATCACTTACCGCATCGTTGATATCGGCATGCGCATGCTGCAACCGCACGAACTTTATCGTGCGCAGGGATTCCCGGAGTGGTACATCATCGACCGCGACTATCGCGGGGTGAGGTACGCGAAAGATAAGCAAGTAGCCAGGTGCGGCAACGCCGTGCCGCCGCCGTTTGCCGAGGCGCTGGTAAGGGCGAACTTACCGGAGTTGTGTGAAGTTAATAAAAGCGCGGCGTAAGGTGGGTCAGTTTAAAATATACTTTCGGCCTAATTGATAAGTCCGTCTTAAAAATCACCTCAACATGAATTCAATTGACTGGTCTAAATACAGCGTTCACAACAATACGTGAGGTATGTATGAAAAAGGCCATTGCTTACATGCGTTTCTCGTCAGCGGTTCAGGAAAAAGGTGATTCTTTAAGACGGCAGAGGAAGTTAATTGACGACTGGCTCAGCCAGAATCAGGAATTTACGCTGGACACCACCACATATGAAGACCTGGGGTTAAGCGCATTCAAAGGTAAACACGCACAATCCGGTGCGTTTGGCGAGTTTATCGATGCTATTGATAATGGGCTTATCATGCCTGGCACAGTTCTTCTGGTCGAAAGTCTGGACAGGCTCTCCCGGGAAAAGATTGGTGAAGCCACGGAACGGCTCAAATACATTCTAAAGTCCGGTATCGATGTCATAACGCTTAGCGACAGCACTCATTATTCTGAAGAGTCACTTGATGATCCCTATGCTCTGATTAAAGCAATACTCATTTCGCAACGGGCAAATGAGGAAAGCGAAATCAAGTCCAGCAGGGTTAAGCTTTCCTGGCAAAAGAAGCGGGAGGATGCTGAACTAACCGGGAAGATAATGACCAGGGCCTGTCCCAGATGGTTAAAAGTCAGTGCCGATTATTCCCAGTTCGAAGTTATTGAATCCAGGGTTAAGGTTATTAAGAAAATTTTCGCGCTGCGCAAAGCAAATAAATCCCTGACGGCTATCGCGAAATATCTCAACGATAAATCTGTTGAAAACTTATCTGGTAGACGTGGTGAGTGGTGTCCTTCTGTTATAGAAAAACTACTTGGCAATAAAGCACTGATTGGTATCTGCATGCCCACGCACAGAGGTCGCGCTAAGGGTGTTAAAGAGATACCGGGCTACTATCCAAAAGTGCTTTCTGATGAGGAGTTCTATTCAGTACAGGAGGTGAGATTGTCGCCATTCGGCTTCACTTCTCACAGTGATAACCCTTACCTTATTAATTTGCTGAGAACAGTGATGAAGTGCAGACATTGTGGGAACACCATGGTCATCACCTCCGTCAGCGAAACGATAAAAGGTTACTATGTTTGTCCCATGCGAAGGCTACACCGATGTACCACTCCGGCTGTGAGAAGGGAGTTGGTCGACGCCATTATAATTGATGAAATACTCGTTAATCTTGACCGGCTGCAGATAGAAACTAATCAGATGAGTTATCTGAGTACTCTTGAAAAGAGCTGCATTGACTTACAGCTACAGATAAATCAACTGGTACAGGCTCTGGCTATTGCACCAGATGTTAAAATCTTGGCCGATAAGATCCGCATCTTAGACTGCCAGTTGAGGAAAAACGAGACTGCAATTAAGGTTCTTCGTAATAAAGCCAGGCTGGATAAAGGCTGTGACATTAAGAACCTCGATTTGACTCTGAAGGAGGACAGGGAATTGTGTCGGCGACTTGCCTTCAAAGCTTTCAGGGAAATAAATATTGATACCCTAACGCAGCAATGCGACATCTACTTTTCAAATGGTCTGATTTTTAGAAACTTTCCGACTGGCAAAAAAAATCACATAGAGAATGTTATATCGGCTTTAAAGTATATAGATAAAAATACTGTATATTTTTAACGCTCCAGATTATATAAGTTATGTATTCAAGTGGTTCATATAGCTTAAATTAAAGTCTGAAACCCTCCCCAAAAATACAGGGAGGGTGGAAACAAACCTGAAATTATTCCGGCTTGCTTTCGCTGCGATGGCTGTTTCTTCCTCCTTTTTTACCCGCTTCAGATGCGCGTTGCGGGTCATTTTTGAAGTTGCCGCCGCTTACCTGGCCTCCTTTACGACCCGCTTCCGATGCTCTTTCCCGATTTTCCGCGAAGTTTCCAGAACCACCACGCCGCTGGGTCATAATCACCTCACCGTAAAATTTCTATGGACAGGACAGAAATTGCATACCTGTTTTGATATGCAATTAATGAATTATAGAAGCGAACCCACGAAGGGCCTTTGATGCTAAAGCATTATATATGTCCTCAGAATTCCTGTTATTCGCGGGCTTTTTAATCAACGAGTTACAGTCATTTAACTTTTCAAACCTGTGTCGCAATTTGTGCGCTTATCAAGTTGATCATTCTCCCGTATGGGTGTACTGTTTATTTATACAGTATTTTTATGAGAGGGATGATCATGAAGGTTGAAGTAACTATCGAACGTACAAAAAAACTGCCTGATGGCGCGATCCCGGCGCTGGAAAACGAGCTTTTAAAACGATTAAACAAACGCTTCGAAGAGTGCAAGCTCACCGTTCGCCGGGCACCTAATGACGGGCTCAGTGTTATCGGAGGCGATAAAGACGAGGTCGCTAATATTCTGCAGGAAACCTGGGAAAGTGCTGACGAGTGGTTCTACTGATTGAACGTTGAACTATATCCTGAAGCTGAACAGGGGGAAGCTGTGAGAAAATGTGTTTTAAAATCATCTGAGCCTGACTGGTATGACGTTGTCAGAAGGGCGGATGGCGCGGTGCTATGTAGTTTTCCGGGAGGTGATCGTTTTCTTGTTTATAAAAGTGGGGGGCTTATTTCCATGCGACCTTTACTTGATGAGGAAATTATTTTCACGCCAACCGCGGTTGTGCAATTTCTCACTGATCTCGGCTACCGCATCCAAAGACCATCTGATAATATGATCTCATCGGTCTGAACTGCCGGTAAACCTGCTGCGCCACGGAGTGAACACCATGGCGCACGAACTACAACTTATCAAACATTCATCAAATATCCTGATCCCCGCTTCGCCGGAGACCAGCGATATTCTGCAAAAAAAATTCAAGCTTGGCTCTCTCCTGGTGGCCGAGTTCCGCCAGGTACGCAACCCCGCCTTTCACCGTAAATTCTTCGCGTTACTTAATCTTGGCTTCGATTACTGGGAACCGACTGGCGGCGCGATATCTTCCAACGAACGCAAACTGGTTAATGGTTACGCCAGATACCTGGCCACATTCGGTGGGAACGAAAGCGCGCTGATGGATGCCGCTGAGCAATATCTCGAACAGGTGGCCAGCCGTCGCATTACCAACGGCATCAGCCTCTGCAAATCTTTCGATGCGTATCGTGCCTGGGTAACTATCGAGGCCGGGCATTTCGACACTATCCAGCTGCCCGACGGCACCCTCCGCAAACACCCCCGCAGCATTTCTTTCGCCAGCATGGACGAGACAGAGTTCCAGCAGCTCTACCGTGCCGCGCTGGATGTGCTCTGGCGCTGGATCCTGTCCCGCGTGTTTCGCGATCAGCGTGAGGCCGAGAACGCCGCCGCGCAGCTGATGAATTTTGCGGGGTGAGCATGGCTAAAAAACCTCGTCGAAAATGCAAAACCTGCGGGGAATGGTTTCACCCGCAATACCCAAACATCTGGTGGTGCAGCCCTGAGCACGGCGCTATCTACGCGCTGGAGCTGCGCGCCAGGCAGAAAGTGAAGGATACGGCAGCTGAAATCAAAGAGAAGTACCGGGAGGAAAAGGCCGACCGCCAGCGCCGCGCTGAACGCCGTAAAGAGTTGAAGCCGATCCGTCACTGGGTACAGGTAACCCAGCGCGCGGTCAATGACTGGCGTCGTGAAATGCTTCTGGCCTCCGGGCATGGATGCATCTCCTGCGGCACGAAAAAAGCGTTCGCCTGGCACGCCGGGCACGCCGGGCACTACCGAACAACAGCCGCCGCCCCACAACTCCGGTTCAATCCCGACAATATCTGGCTTCAGTGCCACGCCTGTAATGTTCACAAATCAGGGAATATCGAAGCCTACCGCGCCGCGCTGGTTGAACTGATCGGCGAGGAGCGTGTGTTGGCACTCGAAAGCAACAACATAACCCACCGATACACCCGCGAAGAACTGGACGGTATCCGCGCCGATGCCAGGGCAAATCTTCGTGCACTGAAACAGGAAAATCCCGCATGACTACAGACAACATCTATCAAATTGGCTGGGCGGTCCTGCTGGCGCTCGGGTACGTACGGGACTGGTTCACAACGAGAGAGGGAAAACGGTGAACAGAGAAAATTACAAAACAGACGTTATCCGCCTCCGCTGGCAGCGCCTGAGAATTTACCGCTTTCGCGGATCGGTTGTGACGGATTACCGCATATTGAGAAATTACATTAAAACAGCAATGAGGATTGCCGGATGAAGCTGAAATCATTACCGAAGTACTTTGCGCCGAAATCAATGGTTCCCGGCACCGTTTCATGTGGGACTGGCGGCGACACACTTTCAATAACCGATGTAATGGCAGCGCTGGGCCTGGCGAATTCAAAAGCATCTGTCGGTATCGAGCTGTATCTGGCTAAAGCCGGGGTGCTGGCACCGGATAACATCATTGCGTTCTTAACCCGATTGGCAGAACGGCGCGCCAGCCGTAACCAGTCACTTCAGAAAATGACTGCAGCAGATCGAGAAAACTTCCTGCGAATTCTGGCCAGCTTCGTGTTCCGCGACTATTCACTGAGCGCGGCAAGCCTGGTGACATGCCAGAGCTGTGCTGGGGAGGGCTTTATTGACGCAGAAGTCTTTACCAACAAGGTTACCTGGCCTGACGGCAAACCGCCGAAGTGGGTCAGGACCACAAAAGGGATCTCACCTTCCGACTGGGAAGTGTGGAAACCGGTACGCGAACAGGTGCGGGTGATTTGCCAGCCCTGTAACGGGAAAGGAAAGGTGAAGAACGAATGCCGTTGCCGTGGACGTGGCGAAGTGCTCGATAAAAAGAAATCACAGCTACAGGGGGTGCCGGTTTACAAACAGTGCCCCAGATGCAAAGGGCGTGGCTTCCCCCGACTTAAAGATACGGAGGTATTTAAGGCGCTCGGAGTAACAGAAACCACCTGGCGGCGAAACTATAAATTGTTGTTCGATCGACTCGTTGAGCAGTGTCACATTGAGGAATCGCTCGCACAAAGTGTTTTAAGCAGGGTGACGCATTAAATTAGCATATTGCAAACGTGGCGGAATTTGGCTAATCTCGTCTCAACGATGGGATATTACGCCCGTGACGTTAACCAGATTAAGAACCTCGCTGCGGCGGGGTTTTTTACTTTATGGACTCGACTCCCTACGCTAATAAGACAAAGTGCGGGGAGTGACGCGGAACACATATTGCCGGTTTGTGATCATGTCTGCAGAGTGGCTAAATATGAACTATCAGAGTTGAAATCATCGAAGCGGGCACTACGATTAAAGAGCATTCTTTGACAGTCATTAAAATAAAAAAATGATGGCGAATCCCCCTGAGCGGAGGGGCATTACTGGATAATCTGTAATTGATTAAGCATGCGAAACGATGCATCCAGTCAGCGTTTCACCGGGAGGCACCTGGCGCCGTCGAGAGATGTTCTACCTGATATGACCTGTTCGTCCGAGCAGGTCTTTTTTTATGTGCTGATGGCGCAGAAATATCAGAGAGGGGTTTTTCTGCAGTGCATCCAGGGCTTTGATCCACGCGAGCGTTTATGACTATCAGCTCGGTTGCTTTTCGAGCAGCATAATTTCGTAAAATTTGATAAAAATTTTTTATTTAGGTAATTCTTATTAATTGATAAGTTTTTATAGATAAAAACTATCTATTCATGGGGTAAGTGCTAGGCTCAGGTACCTATCCTTTATCAGGCATTCCAATGCGAACTTCCCGTACCTTCTATCCAATCCCGATGCTTATCAAGCACATCCAGCCATCCGGATTGGAAAAACTTTATCCAGTACTGGTCTCTGACGTAACAGACTCTGAGGGTACCCGGTATGCAAGGTACATGAATGGAGCCGAAGTACGTATGTCAGAGTTACGCTTTATCCAGCTTGAGTTTGCCCAGGCGGATCTTCCCAACCTTGCGGCAACGCCTCTTCCGGAAGAAGTTATTAAGCGCGATATGCTGCATTAGCGTCCCGGAACTAATCTGAATTCAGGCCCACCTCGGTGGGCCTTTTTTATTTCCCCTCATTCCTGAGAGGACTCACACACTAGAGGGGGCGTAATGTCCGAACCTTTTTCCGGTACTGCAGCCGCCGGTAGCGCGCTGACCGGCGCGAGCATTTATGGACTGCTTACCGGCACGGATTACGGCGTGGTGTTCGGCGCTTTTGCCGGGGCTGTTTTCTACGTGGCCACCGCTGCCGACCTGACGATTTTTCGCCGTTCCGCTTATTTCGTCGTGTCGTATTTTGCTGGTGTCTATGGATCCGGGCTGGTGGGTTCGTGGCTGGCGAGCATAACCGGCTATGCCGATAAACCGCTGGATGCTTTAGGCGCGGTGATTTTGTCTGCCGTCGCCATCAAGACCCTGACATTTTTCAGTGAACAGGACCCGCTAAAGCTGCTGGCACGCTGGAGAGGGGGAACCAATGGTAACTAACGATCCGCTGGTGCTGACCAACGTAGCGGCCTGTGCCGCCATCGTTCTGCGCCTGATGATGTTCCGCAAGCCCGGCGGGCGACATAACCCGTGGGCGTCATGGCTGGCCTACCTGATTATTATCGCGTATGCATCGGTGCCGTTCCGGTACCTCTTCGACTCCTACCTGCATACCCACTGGGCAACCGTGACAATCAACCTGATTATCTGCGCCGCCGTGTTCCGAGCCCGGGGCAACGTCGCGCGTATCTTCCATGTACTGAGGCCGGAATGAAACAATCACAATTTCAGCAGGCGGCTGGTATAAGCGCCGGATTAGCTGCGCGCTGGTTTCCGCACATCGATGCGGCGATGAAAGAATTCGGCATCACTGCACCGACTGATCAGGCGATGTTTATCGCCCAGACCGGACACGAGTCCGTGAGTTTCTCCCGGCTGGTGGAGAGCATGAACTA
The DNA here is from genome assembly GCF_014193285.1 of Atlantibacter sp. RC6. GTDB lineage: Bacteria > Pseudomonadota > Gammaproteobacteria > Enterobacterales > Enterobacteriaceae > Atlantibacter. The sequence continues at coordinate 268,873 of NZ_JACHZE010000006.1, read as the reverse complement.
CAGCGTGGCAGGCCTCGCCGATTTCGTCCGTGCCGGGCGACTTACTCAGGACCAGGCAAACGCGCTGGGCCGTCGCTCGCATGAAAAGGTGTTACCGCTGGAGCGCCAGCGCGCCATCGCCAATCTGGTATACAGCAAACGCCTGGGCAACAAAGCAGCTGGTGATGGCTGGAAATATCGCGGCCGCGGCCTGATTCAGATCACCGGCCAGTCAAATTACACAAAATGCGGTACCGCGCTGAAACTCGACCTGGTCACCAGCCCTGAGCTGCTGGAGCAGGAGCGTAACGCTGCGCGTTCGGCAGCATGGTTCTATGCCACACGCGGCTGCCTGCTTTACTCTGGCGATCTGACCCGCGTCACGCAGATTATCAATGGTGGTCAGAACGGCATTGATGACCGGCGTCAGCGTTACAACCGGGCGCGGAGTGCGCTGGTATGAAATGGCGATATGCTTTGCTGGCGCTGGTGGTCGCTATCTCCACCACTGCGCTTATTGCCTGGCGTTCTGGATGGAATGCGCACGCCGATCACATTAACGCGCTGGCAGCGGACAAGAAAGATAAGGCCGAGAAAGCCATTCAGCCCGTTGAAGAGAAAGCCGCGGTGGCCAGTGCCGAAGCGAAGGTGATTTACCGGACCATAAACCGCGACGTGGTGAAATATGTTCAGTCTCCGGATCGTACCAGGTGTGATTTTGATGATGAGTCTGTGCGGCTGCGCCAGCGTGCGATCGACGCTGCCAACGCCATCAGCGGATTTGATGCAGGAACCGTGCAGGGCAAGTAATGCTGGGACAAACAGCGATGAGGATTTGCAGGCAGACATCGAGACCGCCGGGTGCCTGCGCCAGCTGCGGATCAACACATATCGCTGGCAGGCCTGGTATAACGCTGTGAAGTAGGGTAACGGAGCTATGATGAAAAAGACCCTCAGGAACAGGAAATCCGTCTGTTCCTGAGAGATGCAAAATGCATTCAAACGTTACAGCGCCCACTATATTGATTCTTGTGGGAAACGAAACGGGAATAAGAATAAATTTTGAAGAGGTGGGTTTGAAAGTTGCAGGCTTATATTTGCCCTCAAACCAGCACCTCTGATGCAAAAAAATGCCCTCATCAAGAGGGCGAGAGGGATTGTCTGGCGTGTGCATTCCGCACTTTTTATTTTTCAATAAATAAAAGGGTCAAACAGTACTTCCTCCCCTGGTGCGGCAGGAAGGCTGAGTATGGACGGATTAATCATGTTAACAAGCGTAAGCGGTAATTTTTGACGAAATATCACGCTTGAGCGATGTTTAAGTATGCGGATTTACTCAGGTCAAAAAAAAGCCCTCGGGTAGGAGGGCGAGTCGGAGTAGAGCTGACAGTACTTCGTACTCTTATTCTTTTCTCAATGGCAAGGATCTTACGTTGGTTCTTCAACTCCTGTCGTGGCAGGAAACCTGATTATGGTTGTTAACTTTTAGTTAACAAGCGTAAGCAGGTTGATTGGGAAAAATCCTAGTTTAATGAAATGGTTTCGAAAAAAAACCCTCAGACGGAAGGAAATCCAGATTCTTCAGAGGGTATGCAAATGCATTTCGTTACCTTTTAAACTTAACAACGCGCCGCTGCACTGATATGAGATATCTCCCATAAGCGAAGCCGTAATAAATTTATAACTTATTTTATATCTGCTTAAAGATGATTATCTCCCTTCCTGCAGATAAGGCTCACCGATTGTCTACACTTAAGACTTCCTAACCAGAAAGGAGGTTTGTATGACCGATCGCCCAGTCGAAGGGGACCATCCTGATTACAGTCCTGTTCCTGATAACGTCAAAAACGACCAGCCAGGGCAAACCGGTAGAGACCAGAAAGACGATACTGGCTCAGCACCTGAATCTGGTGATAAACAGCCATAACTAAAACTAACCGCCTACGGGCGGTTTTTATTGCCATCACGCTGGACATTACAGCAGGCATTCACTGAGTCCCTGTTATAATGACGTTAAAGGATATCTACAAACGAGAAGCTTTATGCGTGACGTTATGCTCTTCGGAGAGGGCTGGAACGGTGAAGTAAGAAAAGTGGCAGATGGGGCGCATCGTTATTACTACACCCCCGAAGAAAACGATCAACGCCATCGCGAAGCCGTTTTCTCAATTTTAGAGTATCGATCTTTCAGTGGTAAAAATTACTGGATTGGATTTCCGGTTATCGAGCCGTCTCTTTCAGATATTGAGTGGGCCATTATGAAGTATCAGCCTGCGCCCGTTTCGAAGTTTTAGCATTGAGCCAAATTAGCCTCGCAGACGCGGGGCTTTTTTATGCGTAACAGGCTTGCTTACGTGAAGTTTTTTTCGATTTCATTATTTGGATCTCTTTCGTGGCAGGCCTGTGTAAGTAGAAGGGTGATACTTTGTAAATTAATAGCGCACTAACGATTATGCATAATACTTTTTCTGTCAATTACAAAAGGAGAGCAGACGATGATTGATGGAAAAGAAGAAACGCTTATCTCAGGAAGAAAATGCTATTCAGTGACAGGCAAAGATAAAGCGTTAAGAATGTTCGTAGATAATCTCCGCACCAGCAATAAGTTTGAAGATTCTGATATGCGCGTGATAGGTGGGATTGATGCAAATGGCCGAATGAAAATCATTTTAGCCGGACACTTTGTGGATGAGGTTTCGTTTCAGGATTTTAAAAAGAAATTTATTAATCCTTATAAGCTCAAACAAGAAAATTAACGTTTTTTAAATTATTATCAGGATTCATTTTTACTACGCACTACTCATAAATAAGCCCCTGGCATCCGCTGGTGGCTTTTTTATGCGCTTCGTACGCGCACCTGAAAGCAAGGTAATTTTATGGCTGACATCATGACCCAAAGGCCATACCCACCGCCCCAGTTTATCGATAACCCGGACTTCAAGCCCTACATACGATTAATCCCGGCTGAAGGCGTTCACGAGTGGATACATACCGGGATACTGAGTGAAGAAGGCACCCTGCATAACCCTGACCATTTCCACTTACTGGAAGCTGACATCGTATTCATGTGGGCGTCGAATGCATTCGCGAAGAAGGGGCGCGCAGTACTGGGCCAGTGCGAAGAGGTAATGATGCGCGCTGGTGGCTGGCAAAAAGCCCGAATGGAACAGCAGATGTACGAATGGTTCGGGCACATCCCGGATTTTATTATCACCCTGGCCGCTGATTACTGCGCCCAATGTTCCGATCTGGAGTTCTGCGCGCTGGTCGAGCATGAGCTTTACCACATCGCACAGGAAACCGATGAATTCGGCGCGCCGAAATTCTACCGGGACAGTGGGTTACCCAAACTGAAACTGCGCGGCCACGATGTGGAAGAGTTTGTTGGCGTCGTTCGCCGCTATGGTGCCAGTCACGATGTGCAACAGCTGGTGGACGCAGCAAACAGGCCTGCGGAAGTGGCTCACCTTGATATCGCCAGAGCGTGCGGAACGTGCATGCTGAAGCTGGCATAATTTTGGATTGATTTGGAAGAGTGGTGATTTATGGCTGCGCTAAAACCTGACGTGAAAGCCTTCATCGTTCAGGCTCTTGCGTGCTTTGATACCCCGTCTATTGTCGTGGAGTCCGTCCAGAAAGAATTCAATATCAGGATCACCCCGCAGCAGGTTGAAAGCCACGATCCCACAAAGGTGAGCGGCAGGGGGCTTGCTAAAAAATGGGTTGAGCTTTTCAGTGCCACTCGAGAACGGTTTCAAACCGAAATCTCCGACATCCCGATCGCGAATAAAGCCTACCGGCTGCGCATGCTTGATCGCATGGTGACAAACACCGAGCGCATGAAAAACTTCGCGCTCACAGCTGAGTTGATTGAGCAGGCTGCAAAAGAGTGTGGTGATGCTTACTCCAACAAACATAAATTCGAACATTCCGGGCCAAACGGTGGCGCTATCCAGACGATCACCATGAGCAAAGAGGAATACAAATCCGCAAGGCAGGAGATGATGGAGGATGACGACTGCTGAGCAAAAGGCATTTGCCCGTAAGGTCGAATGTGAAGAGGATGGACTGTATTACGCGCGTTATTTCTTCAAACAGCGCACCGGCGGCAAGATGATTGTCGCACAGCATCACAAAGTTATTCAGCAGACGCTGAACCGCGTTATAGATGGTGAGATTACGCGCCTGATTATTAACGTTCCGCCTGGCTACACAAAAACAGAACTGGCAACCATTAACATGATGGGCCGGGGACTGGCGTTGAACCGGCGCGCCCGGTTTATGCACCTGTCGTACTCCCACCAGCTGGCGCTACTAAACTCATCGACTGCACGCGGCATGGTCAAATCGCAGGCCTATCAGTCAATGTGGCCGATGGCGTTGCGCGATGATGCCGACAGCAAGGCGATGTGGTGGAACGAATACGGCGGCGGGGTTTACGCGTCGTCAGCTGCCGGGCAGGTTACTGGCTTTCGTGCCGGACACATGGAGCTGGGCTGGCAGGGCGCGCTGATTATCGATGACCCGGTAAAACCAGATGATGCCTACAGCGAAACAGTACGCGATGGCGTGAACAACCGCTTTAACGAAACCATCAAATCACGTCTGGCTGTAGAAACGACGCCGATGATAGTGATCATGCAGCGCATCCACTATCACGACCTGAGCGGGTACCTGCTGCGCGGCGGTAGTGGTGAGATGTGGCACCACCTGAATCTGCCGGTGATTATCGACAACAGCCAGGCGTATTCAGCGCAGTATCCGGAAAACACTCACGCTATCCCGATTAAACATGGCCTGCCTGATGGCTGGCTCTGGCCGTTCAAACATAACGAAAGCCATCGCGTTTCTCTGTTCTCCCACCGGCGCACCGCTGAAGCGCAGTACATGCAGAAGCCCCGCAAATTTAACGCGGAGGGCGCACTGTGGACTGAGACAATGGTTAGCGCCGCGCGCGACCTGCAGATCCGCTTTGATAAGGTTCGTACGGTTATCGCAATTGACCCGCAGGCCACTAACAGCGATGAAAGCGACGAAACCGGGATCGTGGCCGCCAGCGCATACGGTGCTGGCGATAAAAAACAGTTCTCTGTGGATGGCGATTATAGCGCCAAATACTCACCGGCGGGCTGGGCTAAAAAGGCTATGTGGGCTTATGAAGAGCATGGTGCTGATGCGATCGTTATTGAAACGAACCAGGGCGGCGATATGGCGGAGGAAACACTGCGTAACGCCGGGTTCAAAGGCCGCATTATTAGGGTGCATGCCAACAAAGGGAAATTTGCCCGCGCCGAACCGATATCCGCGCTCTACGAACAGGGGCGCGTAGCTCATCACGGCAATCTCTATCTGCTTGAAAACCAGTTGATGGAATACGTGCCGGCCACCGCCAAAAAGTCACCCGACCGACTGGACGCGGCAGTGTACGCACTTACCGAGCTCGGCGGCGCGCAGCCGATGGGCATGATGATTCCCAAACGTCTGCAAGGACGATAACCATAATTTATAATTAGTTATGTGCAGATGTAGCATTCGTAAGACGATTATCTTACTGAAGCTTAGATAAATCTTAAGAGGTTATGATGAACATCGAAGATCAAAAGCAAAAGGCCGAAGCGGATATAGCTGCTCTCATTTCTAAGAAAATTGCTGAATTGCGTAAAAAGTCAGGGAAGGAGGTTTCTGAGATTGAATTCATTCCCAATGAAACTATGGCTGGTCTTGAAGGTTATGAAGTGAAAATTAAGCTTATCTAAATCAGACTATGAAAAAGGTCGCCTCGGCGGCCTTTTTTATTGCCCTAAATCCATCAAACGGACCCTGCATGAATAAAAATCTCCAACTGGCCGTCAACCACGCGTTGACCGATGCCAGGCTTGCGCGTGCCCGTATGATGGCCGCCAACCCAGCCATGGGACTGGATTCGAAGCGTAGCTCGGCATGGTGCGAGTACGGATTCAAGGACGACATTATCTTCGATGACCTCTACAGCCTGTACCGGCGCAGCGGTATTGCCCATGGCGCGGTCAAAAAGCTGATCGGTGCATGCTGGCAAAGCAACCCGGAAATTATTGAAGGTGATGAGCAGGACGAGACCCGCAAGGAAACGGCGTGGGAACGTAAGGCTAAGTCTGTGTTAACGCATCGCTTCTGGCGCTCTTTTGCCGAGGCCGATTTACGGCGGCTGGTGGGGCGTTACTCCGGCATTCTGCTGCATATACGGGACGGTAAAGACTGGAACCTGCCTGTAACCAGAGGGCGGGGACTGGAGAAAATCACCGTAGCCTGGGCGGGGACATTAAAGGTTAAGGACTGGGATACAGGTCTTAACTCCCGCACCTACGGCCAGCCGAAAATGTGGCAGTACATCGAGCAACTTGCGAGCGGCGCCATCCGGCGCGTGGACGTTCATCCGGATCGCGTTTTTATCCTGGGTGATTATTCCCCTGATGCTATTGGTTTTCTGGAGCCTGCCTATAACGCATTCGTAAGCCTTGAGAAGGTGGAAGGCGGCTCCGGTGAGTCATTCCTGAAAAACGCCGCCCGCCAGCTGAGCATCAACTTTGACGAAAAAATAGACTTCACCAATCTGGCATCGCTATATGACGTGAGCGTTTCAGAACTACAGGAGAAGTTCAATGAAGTCGCTGTGGAGATTAACCGGGGCAACGATGCGCTGCTGACGACCCAGGGCGCAGCTGTCACGCCGCTGGTAACCACGGTAGCCGATCCCGGCCCGACCTATAACGTCAACCTTCAGACAGCCGCCGCCGCGCTGGATATCCCGACCAAAATCCTCGTTGGTATGCAGACGGGCGAGCGTGCCAGTACAGAAGACCAGCGTTACTTCAACGCGCGCTGCCAGTCTCGCCGGGGTGATTTGTCATTCGATATTGAAGACCTGTGCGACAAGCTGGTGGAGCTGGGCATTCTCGACGCGGTAAGGCAGAAAGCGGTTATCTGGGATGACCTGAACGCCAGCACCGACGCTGAGAAGCTGGCGGCAGCCAAAACGATGGCGGAAATTAACAGCGCCTCGATAGCCACTGGCGAACAGCCATTCACCGGCGAAGAAATCCGTGTCGCTGCCGGGTATGAGGGCTCACCTGCACCGCTGGGGGAAGACGATGAAGAAGAGGAAGACGAAACCTCCGATTCTGCCGGGAAACCTTAACGATCCCACCGGTGCAGACCGCCTCGAGCGTGGTGCGATTAACGAGTTCGGCAAACGGATTAGGCGCATCGCAAAAGCTTACCAGGACATTCTTGACCGCATTCCTGCATCACCTGCTGTAAACCTCCGCTACACGTTCGACCTGGACACCTCACTGTTATCAATGCTTCTCAGCAACGCCTCGGTGATTGTTGATGAAATCCTTTTTGGTGGCAGCGAGACCGATTTCTGGTTCTGGCGGGATTACGTCAGGCAGGGATATCAGCGTGGCACGGCTCAGGAATTTGCCAGCCTGTCACAGCAGTCACCGGTCTATGCCGCCGGGCGTGAAAGTCTCCAGCAGTTGTTGCTGAGTGATCCGTACCAACGCCGTCTGCTGCTGGTGAGAACCAGGGTATTTGAGGAGATGAAAAACCTCAGTGCGCGGATGAAATCGGATATGGCGCGCATTCTGACCGATGGCATGGGGCGGGGGCAAAACCCGCGGGAAATTGCGAAACGTCTCACCAGCCAGACCGGGATTGAACTCAGCCGGGCTAAGCGTATTGCTCGCACGGAAATACCGACGGCGCTGCGCCGGGCCCGGTGGGATGAAACGGATGATGCCGAAGCGCAGTACGGCATTACAACCCGTCTTTTGCACCTGTCAGCGTTTAGTCCGACAACGCGGCGTAAGCATGCGCTTCGCCACGGGCATCTCTACACCACCGAAGAAGTTCGGGACTGGTACAGCGTCGACGGCAACGCGATTAACTGTAAGTGCACGCAGGTTGCTGTGCTTGTTAATGCCAGCGGTCAGCCGCTTAACCCCAATGTTGTTGATATGGCGAAGAAGCGCCTGGAGAAAGCGCAGAAAGCCGGACTCACAGCCAATCACTGCGACTGCGGCCACCACAGAGCCGCGTAACCGCGAGACACCACCATGACCATGCAAGTAAACGTCACCACCCGCGTGAACAGTCAGTCTATTCGCCGGGAAGTTCACAACGGGCGCGATCATCTGATCCTGCCCAGTTATACGCTGCCGGCCAATGTCGTCATGAACGGCGGTCTCTATTCTGCCAGCGAAATCGATGAGCACTATGAGGGCCTCGAGGGAACGCTGGCACCGCTCGGTCATCCGCAGGTAAACGGCCAGTTTGTGTCGGCCTTCTCGCCTGAAGGGCTGAATGTCGGGTTCGTCGGCGCGTGGAACCGCAACGTTAAAAAAGCCGGGAATCGTATCTACCTGGAGAAATGGGTGGATGTGAACAAGGCCAGCGAATCTGAAGGTGGCCGGGAACTCCTCGAGCGCGTGGCAGCCATTGAGCGCGGCGAGGACGTGCCGCCAATTCACACAAGTGTGGCGGTGTTTCTTGACCAGCTCGAACCCAATGAAGAACAGAAGGCGCTGGGTGCTGACTGGGTGGCAAAAATCCACGGCATGGATCACGACGCCATTCTGCTGCATGAAGTCGGCGCTGCCACACCCGAGCAGGGCGTTGGCCTGATGGTGAATGCTGATCTCGCCACACCGCTAAAAGCCAACTCCGGCGCGCTGGTGGGCGAATCTTTCCGGGAGCGTGAACAACGCCTCGACCGGGCAGCAAAAGCAAAGTTCGCTCCAGGCGAGAACGAATATGCCTGGGTGGCTGACTTCACCGAGTCGCAGGTGGTGATTATCCGCAATGGCGGCAGCGCGCAGGTTTACGGCTACACCTCTGACGGCGGAAAAATCACTTTTGACGACACCGGAACGCCGGTTGCCCGCCAGGAGTCGTGGGTCACCGTCGTGGCTAACAAAGTTAAATCCCTTTTCACACCGCAGGATAAGCCTGCAACCAACCATCAAACGGAGGGCGACATGCCTTTAACCAAAGAAGAACTGGAACAAATCGGCAGCATGATCGGCCAGGCCGTTGCGACCAACACGGAGGCGGCTATTAAGCCTCTCGCGGAAAAGGTTGATGCACTGCAGGCCAACCAGCAGCAGCTCGCTGAGACCCTGACCGCTAACTCCCGTGCCCAAGAAGCAACGAAGCGCGCGGCGGTTGCGAAAGTTCACGGCGAGATCGTTGCGAACGCGCTGTCTGGTGACGCACTGGATGCGATGTTCAAAAACCTGGGCGAAGCCGCACCGCTGGGTACTAACTCCGCACAGGCGCAAACCGAAACCGGCGCACCTGATCCGGCCACTTACTTTAAATAAGGGAAACGCCAATGCCACGTTATCGTCGCGTTAATATCGACGGGGAATCGCTCTACAAGACGGAAACCCGAAAACTTGCCGCGTCCCTGAACCCGGGGACGTTTGTTGTCATCAATGCCAGCAATCTTTTTGCACAGGCCTCTGCGCCTGTGGGACGCATGTATGTGCTGGATTGCGCTTATCACGAAGGACTGGGTATTACCGATCCAATCCCGTCCGGTCATTCGGGTGTGGGTAATTACCTGGAGGAAGGACGCGAATTCGCTGTTCGTGTCGCTGCAGGTGCCTATAAAAAAGACCAGCCAATTACGGTTGTTGCAGGTCAGGCCGCTGCCGTGCCTACCGCTGCGGGTACCTATCAGGTCATCGGTTACTGCCAGGATGATGTCACCACCACAGCGGTTGACTTCATCCGCATCCGCGCGCGCGCTTCCAGCGTGACCGTTGCTTAAGGAGAGCATCAATGTATTTTTCTGCTGAAACACTGGCGACAAACAGCCGCCTGCGCACGCACTGGAATGAGCTGTGGGCTAACCGTAACATGTGGGATGCCCAGCACCGCGCCATGATGGCGGTAAACCGTAATCTCATGACGCCTGAAATGCTGGCGGCGAATATCCTGGCCGGTGATGGTCTCGGTCGTGAATTCTGGGCCGAAATCGACCGACAGGTCATCCAGCTGCGCGATCAGGAAATCGGGATGGAAATCGTCAACGATCTGATGGGCGTACAGACGGTATTGCCGATTGGCAAGACTGCCAAGCTGTATAACGTTGTTGGTGACATCGCCGATGACGTGCAGGTTAGTCTGGACGGTCAGCCACCGTTTTCTTTTGACCATACCGAATACGGCAGCGACGGCGACCCGATCCCGGTTTACACCGCGGGCTATGGTGTGAACTGGCGTCTTGCTGCGGGCCTCAATACCGTCGGTATTGACCTGGTGCTGGATTCGCAACTGGCGAAGATGCGCAAGTTCCATAAACGTCGCGTTAAAGGCTATCTCGACGGTAACCCGACCATTCAGGTTCAGAACTATCCGGCCCAGGGCATGCGCAATCATCGTAACACCGCCAAGATTAACCTCGGTTCCGGTGCTGGCGGTGTAAACATCGACCTGACGACGGCAACGCCGGCGCAGCTACTGGAGTTCTTCGGGCCAACCGGGGCATTTGGCATTACCGCTCGCGCCAACAAAGTTACTGCATACGATGTGCTGTGGCTGAGCGCTGAAATTATGGCAAACCTGTCGAAGCCTTACACCATTGAAGTCGGCAGCGGCGCGAACGCCGTTATCAGCGGCAATGTCCTGGACGCCATCCGCAAATTTATGCCGGTGAAAGATATCCGCCAGACCTATGCACTAACCGGTAATGAATTCCTGGCGTATGAACGTCGTCAGGATGTGATCACGCCGCTGGTAGGGATGGCGGTTGGGGTGGTTCCGTTGCCTCGTCCGATGCCGCAGAGCAACTATAACTTCCAGATCATGTCTGCAGAAGGTTTGCAGATTAAACGGGATGACGATGGCCTTTCTGGTGTTGTCTACGGTGCTGACCTGGACTAAGGAGAATTTATGCCGAAGTTTGAAGTCGTACGTGGCTGGCATGGCGTTAAGGTTGGGGATGTGCTGGTTCTGGATAAAGTTCATCCGGCGCTGGAATCTCATCTTCGCCTGATGCAGGGGGAAGCGGGTGGCTCGCTTACCCCGGCAACACCGGGCGCGGGCAGTGAGGGCAAATCCCGAAAAGAAATCATTGCTGAACGTCTGAAAGAACTGGGGATCGAGTTCAAAGGCAACCTGGGTGCGGAAAAGCTTTCGGAGCTGCTGCCGCCTGGCGAGCTTGAAAACCTGTTCCCTGCTGAATAACCGCCGCGAAAGCGGTTTTTTTATGCCCCGTTCCGGCGGGGCGTCTTTTTTCAGGAGTCTGTCATGGTCTCACAGGAACAGGCACAGCAGTACCTGACCGGGCAGGGCATCGCTTTACCCGACTTTGTGCTGGCGGCGCTGATTGACCAGGCCAACGGCATTGAGGAATGCCTGGCCCTTCATTATCCGGCATCGACAGCGCTGCTTATCCAGCTTTACCTGCTGGCGCTGATGGGGCTCGGGCAGGGTGATAAATACCTTTCCAGCCAGACTGCGCCAAACGGCGCTTCGCGTTCATTCCGGTACCAGTCGTTTTCTGACCGCTGGAAAGGCGCGCTGAGCCTGCTGCGCGGGCTGGACAAACACGGTTGCGCCACAGCGCTTATTCCCCCTGACCCGACGGCTGCGCCAGCATTCGCGGGGATTTGGGTTGGTAAGGGCGGCTGCATGTGCAACGGGGGCCGGTAATGGCCTGGGTATCGGTGAAGCAGCGTCTGCCGGAGCCGTTCGTTAAGGTCTGGGTGATGACAGACAGCGGCAGGAAGGCCACCGGCTACATCAAAGGTAACGGTGAATGGTTCATCTTTTACCGTGAGGTTGCCGCCGGGAAACCAGAAGTGATCCGCTGGGAGGAGCCATGAGCGCGACAGCGAACTGGGTATATACCAACCTCGCTACCATTTACCCGCGTACATACGATGACTGGAAAGGCACCTGGCTAACCGGCACGCCGTATCTTATCGACTGCACCTGGGAAATAAACCAGGAACAGGCGATCGATGATGCCGGTACCGAATTCACCACCAACCTGATTATCTCCACCGAGCTGAAGCACAACGGCGCAGATGTCCGTAAACCGCTGCGTAACGACTATGTCGCTGTGGGTGACACAACCGCTGAGCCAGACCCGGTAAAAGCGAAAGGTGATGTGATCCGGGCAGTCAAGATGTGGGATATGTCGTTTTTCGACGAGGAACCCGACTACAAAATCCTGACATCTAATCGTAACTCGCTCGGTGCCTGATAACCCCAGGAGACAACGCTATGCCCGTTAAAGGTATCAAACGTGTTCAGTTAAACATGGGTAACGTGATTGGAAATATCGCCGGGGCAGTGACAGAAAAGGTGATCACCGAAGTCATGATCGTCGGCTCGGGTTATGCAGCGCAGATCACCCCCATTCATACCTCCACGCTGGTGAACAGCATGTATCGCGAACTGAAGCCAGAGCCGGGCGGAATGACCGGACGGGTCGGCTATACCGCGAACTATGCTGCGCGGGTGAATGCAGCCGGTGGCACGTTAAAAGGCAAGCCGCGCCCGGACGGCAGCGGTAATTACTGGGACCCGGACGCTGAGCCAGATTTCCTGCGTAAAGGGTTTGAGCGCGACGGCATTGCCGACATCAAAGCCACCATTAAACGAGGCTACAAATTATGACGCGAAACGAGGTTTTTGACGCGTTACGCGCCTGGCTGCAGAGCCACGGTTTTGATACCGGCTACCGTGTACAAAAGCGGTTCTGGGTTGAAGTGGAGGATTCACAGAACGACCGCTATCTCGTTATCCAGCAGCAAGGCGGTGGCGCGGCAGAAGAGGCCATCACCCGTGACTATTTCCGCTTCATCCTGCTGACCGGGCAGAACGACGCCGATGTTGATGCGGTGGAGAACACCGCCGACGCCATCCGCCAGGCCATGCTCGATGACTACCACACCGAATGCATCATCTCAATGCAGCCAGTCGGGGGCGTTCCCGCCTTCCGCACCGAAGAGGGCCGCTGCGCCTTCGAAATTAACTTCCAGACCATTATTTCCCGATAATACGGAGTAACACATATGACTTGTGAATCAGGTGCATTCACGGGGCGCGACGTCGTCGTTTATTTTGCGATTGGTTGCCCGGAGGTTCAGCCCACGCTGAGCCAGTACAAGCGCCTCGGTATGATGCGTGGCAAAACAACCGGCGTTGAATGGGAAACCGCAGACGCCACGGCTGACCAGAGCGCGGCGTATACCCAGGAGAATCTGGTCACGTATAAAAACGTATCCTTCTCCGGTGATGGCGTAAGCCGCAAGGAAGCTATCTACGGCCAGAAGGAAATGAAGCGCCATGTTTACAACCCGCCCGGAGAAACCAGCAACCAGCCTTACGTGTGGCTGAAAATCATCTCGCCGTTCGATATCACTGAAGGCCCGTTCCTGGTAACGAGCTGGCAGGATGAATCACCGCATGATGACGTGGCCACGTGGTCGATTGAAGCCTCCAGTGCCGGGCTGGTGGATGTCCGCGACGTCGGCGCGGTCATTAACATCACCTCCCAGCCGCAGAACCGCACCATCACCACCGGCAGCACGCTGACGCTTACCACAGCGGCGACCGTGACGGATGGTTCAGCGCTGACGTATCAGTGGAAGAAGAACGGCACGGATATCAGCGGGGCCACGGCGGCTACCTACACCAAAGCCAGCGCGGTGGCGGGGGATGCCGGCTCTTACACCTGCCAGGTCTCATCGCCTACCGCCGGTACCGTCATCACGAGCCCGGCAACGGTTGTGGTTAACGCGTCTTAACTGACAGGGGCGAAAGCCCCTTTGAGGTTTTATGCAGGCAATTACCGATATCGGCCAGGCGGAGATCCGCGCCGGTGGCCGGAGAATATTCCTTAATCCCTCATTTCTTGCAATGTCGCGCATCGGCACGCCGGAAGAGATTGTCGGGGCGTTCGTGACGGTGCACGGCGGACATTATCCAGAACACCGGATCAGCGATGTTGAAGTGATGCGCAGCATCCAGGCGCGCTGTTTTGCCGACATGGTTGTTACCGCAGCGAAGGTGGTGCAGGCGGCCTGTGATGATGATCTCCGCCAGGCGATCGGTGTGTGCTCAGTCACAGCAAAAGGTAAGTTATCGTATCGCCCTGGCCTGCTGCCGGTATCACACATTATCCAACTGGCGCGCCATCTTATTCGCCATGGGGTGGTGGGCGATCAGCCGCAGGAAGCCGCCAGCAAAGGTGAGGGCGAATACTCGGGGAAATTCGATGCCCGGTCTTTCGTTTATCTGGCTGTGGCACACCTGGGCATGAGCGAGTCCGATGCCTGGAACATGACCATGACCAGCTTCAGGACGGCAATGAACGCCAAATATCCGCAGAAGGAAGCCGCTAAAATCCCGACCGAGCAGCATTACGATGAGGCTATGGACTGGGCAGAGAAGATGTTCGCACTCGATGCGCAGCGGAACGGGCTGCACTAATCGATGATAAAAATCATTGAGAACAAAACTCACCTAACTCAGAATCGCAAGGAAATGTGCTGAATTAAAATTTAAGTTAAGGATAATTATGAATAAAGTTTTAATGGTGATTGTGGGGATCATTGTTCTTACGGGTTGTTCTTCTAAGTACAAGAGCGTTGAAGTCACGAAGAGCACAGAACTCTTGATAAAAAGTAAGCCGGTTGTGATTTCTGGTTCTGCTGACGGGAGTTATGAAGGGAAGCCTTACAGTGGTTCAGGCGAAGCGACGGCGCAAGCGGTCAGATCAGCTTTTTCCCGCTATACCGATAATGCTGTCATTGTTTCTCAGTGCAACGAGCTGGCGTGCCTGCAAAAGCACAACTCTCTGTCTGAGGGATATTATGTGGTCCCTCAAATTTTACACTGGGAAGACAGAGCAACTGAATGGTCAGGTATCCCGGATAAAATTGAGGTCAAGGTAACAGTGTTTAATGCTGCAACATCAAAAGTGATTGCCTCTACCATCCTGAATGGCAGTAGCAAATGGGCCACTTTCGGCGGGGATCATCCTCAGGATTTACTGCCTGAACCAGTAAATAATTACGTGGACAGCCTGTATTAAAACCTTTTCAGCCCCTGAGCCATTAACGGGAAGGGGTTTTCTCTGTGTGAGATCAAAAAATCAATCCTGCCCGTTGCGCTGACACGCTCCCCTGATAGGATGTGAATATTCGTTATTGCTGGGGAAATGGAATGAAAGTATTTTTTTTGGGATGCGCATTGTGGTTAATAACCGCCACAGCTGATGCCGCAGAAACCTACCAATGTAGTTACGCAAAAGCTAGTCTTGCAAATGGCGTCATGGGTAACATGAGCATACCCGTTCCTGCAAAAGTGGAAGTTTTAGGTGATTCAATAAAATTGCATCGCCCAGATGGAACATTTGTTTTTAGTCCACCTCTTACTCAAAACAAAGGGGCGCTAAAAATGATTGATGATGGTTCAAAAGTATATGCCGCAGCAACTGATGGCTCTAGCTTCGCTGTTTCTGACAGGATAGTCAAAGTAACGGAGCAGTGGGATAAGTGCCAAGTAATGCAAAAGGAAAGTGAACGGATAAAACCGATCGACAATCCAAAATGGCGAAATTTGACTACAGCGGAAAAAACGGCTGTAGAAAAAGCTATTACCGATAAATTAAAAGATCCTGATAGTGCTAAGTTTAAACATTCCCAATTTATATCCAATGGCAATGGTGAATATTGTGGATATGTCAATTCAAAAAATTCTTATGGCGGGTATGTTGGCAATACACCATTCCTAATAATGATCGTTGGTAAAGGAAGGGACCTCAATGCTGCCGTCATATCTTTCGGTAGCGATGAGAGCAAACAATTGGCTACTCAACAGGTATGTCAACAGATTGGATACTTCTGAAGCTTAATCGCAATATAATATCGAATTAAACCCCGCCATGTCGGGGTTTTTTAATGCCTGGAGAAAATTAAAATGGCCGAAAACGTAGGTGAAATTGTTTACATCATTCGTGCTGATACGGCGCAGTTGCTTAACGCCGGGCGTAATGTTGTCGATATGACTAACGATCTCCAGAGTAATTTTGATGATACCGACGAATCAGCAGATAATCTAAACACCACGCTTTCGAAACTCGCGGCGACCATCAAATTAATATTCGCTGCTGGTGCTTTGCGTGAGATGGCAAAAATGGTCCAGAGCTATCAGGAGATGGCCGAGCGCGTACAGATGGCGACATCGAGCCAGGCTGAATTTGAAAGCGTTCAGAAGCGCTTGCTTAACACCGCTAACGGGACTTACCGATCTTTAGCGGAGGCCCAGGAGCTTTATATTCGAAGCGCCGACAGCCTGCGCAGTATGGGCTATTCCACGGAACAGGCTATCGATGTCCAGGACTCAATGTCATATGCGTTCGTAAAAAACGCCGCCAGCGCAGATCGTGCTGAGTCAGCCATCAGCGCATTCACCAAAGCGATAAACACAGGGAAAGTCTCCGCCGATCAGTGGGAGTCCATCACAACTGCCATCCCAACGGTGATCAATGATATTGCCACCGCCAGCAAAAAAACCTCCGCCGAAGTGCGAGCGCTGGGCGCGGCAGGCAAGCTAACGGCATCAGATTTAAGCGAGGGTTTGCGGCAGTCACTTAATGAGAACGCAGCCGCAGCGGCGGGAATGTCCAACAACCTTACCGATGCTGGCGTGAGGATGAAAACGGCATTTACCGAGGTTTTGGTGGCAATCGAGGGTCAGACTGGCGCGCTACAAACTTTTACCAATGGTATTATTGCTGCCGCCGACACTATTCTTGAGTTTGGTCGGGACTCCGAAAGCATGGCTGGATTTATTGATACCGCCACTATTGCAGCGAAAGCATTTGCTCTTGTTCTGGCTGGGCGTTATGCAGGTGCTTTGAAAGCAGGGATAGCCAGTAAGATTCAGAACATCGCCGCGAACCGCCAAATGATAACTGCTGAAAATCAGGCGGCTCAAGCAGCGCTCTTTTCAGCCAATGCTACACAACGCAGATCGCTAGCAGATAAGGAAGCTGCGATTTCTGCGCTTAACCTTGCCCAAGCTGAATATAACGTAGCAAGGGGTAGCGCGGCGGAAATGTTAGCGCTCGATAACCTTATCGCCGCAAAGACAAGAGCAACCGCAGCCTCCATCGCGCTAGCTGAAGCAGAAACAGCACAGGCAGCAGCTACTGTGCGAGCTTCAGCCGCCGCAAGCGGTGCGTCTATTGGAATGGAGTTATTGCGTAATGCATTTTCGTTAATTGGTGGACCTGCCGGGGTAATAATGATCGCTGCTGGGGCTTTGCTTTACTGGTGGCAAAGCGCTAAACAGGCGAAAGAGGAAAGCATAAAGTTTGCTGACAGTCTGGATGATGTTATCGCCAGAATGAAAGAAATGAGTGCGATTCAATTGAAGGACACGCTATACAAAACAACTGACTCTATTCGTAATCAGAAAGATGCTCTAATGGACATGTACGACAGTCTTGACGAGTCACGAAAAAAGGCTGCTGAGCTTGAGAGACAACTACAAGGTCTTAAGAACTCAGGCGCTCCCGCGTATGTAATAGCTGAAGCTCAGGAAAGGCTGACAGGGGCGCTCGGTGAGACTTCAGGTAAAGCCGCTGAGGCTGAAAAAGCTTCACGAGAGTTAAGTGAAACTCAACGGAAACTCGTAGATATTCAAAAACAGTTAAATCAGACGATTCATGACTCAGAGTCTGCTTTTGAAACTCTATATGACAATCTGAAATACAAAATCCCGAAAGCAAATAATGCGGCAGTTGCCGCAATGACTTTAACAATTCAGACGCTTGATAGCTTGAATAAAAAAGCCGCCAGTACCGGGAATATACAACCTGTGGAACCGGAAGACTCCCCCGAAGCGAAGAAACTCATTCAGAACGCCGAACGCCGCCTTGCGCTTTCTAAACTGGAGGGTGAAGCCAGAGCCAAATTACAGGCTCAGTATGATGCCGAAGATGCCGGGATCGCTAAGGGCGACAAACTTGTCGGGACGCTACAGGACATGTATGCAGAAACCGAGCGGTTAACCAGCGCGCGAAAAGCCGCAAACAAGGAAGCGAAGAAGTCCGCTGACGACGCAACGCAATTTTTATCTCGTCAGCAGTCCGCACTGGAGCGACTCAACACCGGTTATGCCGATGGCTCGCTTGAACTGGCGAAGTACGATGCGGTTATGGCGCTGGGAAATAAAGCGACTGACGCGCAAATAGCTAAGGCTGAGCAGCAGGCCGACGCAATCTGGAGAAGTCAGCAGGCGATAAAGGCCGCTGCGGAGGAAGAGAAAAAGCGCACTCAGGCCAGTCAGAACTTCACCAGCCTGCAGGGGCAGGTGTCGCCGGTTGCCGCAGTGGATAACACCTATCAGGATCAGATGGCGCAGCTCAATGAGTACGTAACCCTTTATCCGCAAAAGATCGCAGAAGCCGAAGCGTTACGGGCCAGCATCGAGGAACAGTATCACCAGCGGCGCATGGCGGCCATGTGGGAAGAGTGGCAGCAGCAAAGCCAGATTAACAGCATGATTGGCGCTGCCGTAGACTCCTTACAGGGTGGGGCAACCAGCGCCATCACCGGCCTGATAAACGGCACTCAAAGCCTGCGGGAATCCTTCGCCAACATCGGCACCACGATTTTAAACAGCGTGGTGGGCAGCTTTGTACAGATGGGCATTGAATGGGCTAAAAGTCAGCTTATGGGACAGGCGGCTGCGGCTGCTTCTCTGGCGGCTACTACAGCCCAGGCTTCAGCTGCCGCAGCTGCATGGGCACCCGCTGCTATGAGCGCCTCCATCGCAACGTACGGTAGTGCCGCTGCGGTGGGGCAATCAGCGTACGCTGGTTCAATGCTGATGGCTAAAGGCATGGCGCTTGCCGGTGGTCGCCGTTACGGTGGCACGGTGTCTGCTGGCAATGCCTATCGCATTAACGAGGATGGACGCTCAGAGGTATTCCAGACTACCGGAGGTCAGCAGATATTCATGCCGAACAAGTCAGGGAAGATCATTCCAGCAGATAAAGCAGGCGGGGGTGGCGTTGTTCAGCACATCACATTTGAAATCAACACTACCGGCGGTATCGACGATGCCACTATAAAGCAGATGGAAGGGATGATGAAGCGGGTCGCATTATTCCAAATAAGCGACCAGGCTTCACGTCCTGGCGGATTAATTCAGCCGCGAAACAAGCGGTAAGTCATTTCTTTTCGACAAGTTTTGCAAATTTCTTCGCAACCTCAACGAAATAGTCGTAGTCGGTGAATCCAGGGTCTGACGAATACTCATCACCAGCCATTAATTCAACGGTTTTGTATTCTTTCCAGGCTGTCTGAATTTTTTCCGCTTCAGTGCTGCGGGAGTGCCAGCAGAGAGTATCTACTTGTTTTTGGGTGACAGGAATCCTGACGTTCATCCGCTGCGATATTTTCTCTATATGCGACAGTACGCCGATATATACCGGCTCGGCGGCTTTATTGCGTTCATTTCGGTAAGCATCGCGCTTGCCAAGTTTTCTGCCAATAAAGAAAGTCACAATCCCTATTGCCGGAGATAACAAACCAAACAGAGGTGAAATATGGCTGATTTTATTGAGCATTATTCATGGCTCCTGTGGCTCCTCTTTCCTCTATTAACACTGATTGTAGGATACATGAGTGGTCGGGGCTGGTTAAGTTAACAAGGAGCAGATATGCCTGAAATCTTCATCTGGAAACCTCAACGCGGCTACAGCGCCGAACGCACCCCTAACGTTGCTGTCGTCAAACTCGGTGACGGTTACGAGCAACGCCAGAAGAAAGGCATTAACCCGCTGATGGCTAAATACTCGCTGACGTTTCGCGGCGTTAATGGATCTTGCCGCGTGAACCCGGCGAAGCAGGCCGAGGCGTTTCTGACAGCACGCATGGCGGTGGAGTCGTTCTACTGGACGCCATCGGATACGGGGGTGCAGGCGCTGTTCGTCTGCCGCTCCTGGAGCATGACAAAGACCGGGCCGCTCTATGAACTGACGGCCACGTTTGAACAGGTACCTCGGTAAGGAAATAGTTATGAAATTTGCAGAATTGCCGGAATGTTTGATCGAAGAGGCGGCGAAAACTCTTTCCCGGGAGCTTGAAGGAATGGTGACATGGGATGAACGAAAACGAACGGATAAAGCCAGGGAAATTGCCGAATCCGTTCGTGAGAGTTTCATTAAACTGTGTGATGAAAATTAATTTCTCTCTTCATCTTCTTTTTTGAAATGTTGTACCGCCTGGTCATATATGGATAGCAAAGCAGTAATATTCCCGCCTGAATAAACGGGTACTCTCTGCGCCCTGACCAGTTCAATCAACAATGCATATGCCGATTCTTCAGGTGAGTCTTTAGGATTTACCAGTCCGGACATAAAACCTCCTTTTTAATATGGAAATTCCAGCCTAACTACAGTTAGCACTTTTTAACATCCTGATATTCGAACAGTAGCCACCTCCGGGTGGCTTTTTTATGGGAGATTTTCGTGCGCGACATTCCACCAGAGCTAATTATCGAAAGCGTCGACGCCGGAGTTGGCGCTTTTATCGATCTGTTTGAACTCGACCTCCGGCCTTACGGCGGGAACCTGGAACGCTTTCACTCCGGTACCAACGGCTTTTACAACAACGTTATCTGGCGCGGTAACGCCTATCCCGCTTACCCGATCGCCATCGAAGGCTTCGAAAGCCGGAACGAGGGTACTTATGCGCGCCCGGCCATGGCAGTAGCGAACGTCACAGGTATGATTTTTGGGTTAAACCATGATTTCGACGATCTGCTGGGCGTGGTGATCACCCGTCGCCAGGTGCCGGTGAAGTATCTGGACGCGGTTAACTTTCCCAACGGTAACCCGGATGCCGATCCCACCATGGAGGCGGTATCCCGTTACGTTGTCGAGGAGATGACCGAAGAGACGTCAGAGCAGGTGACTTATTCTCTCGCAACGCCGGTGGACTGCGACAACGCCATTATCCCGGCGCGGACTATCCTGGCGGATGTGTGCCAGTGGGTTTATCGCGGTACCGGCTGCAACTACGACGGGCCGCCGGTCGCTGATGAACGGGACAACCCGACCAGCAACCCGGCGCTGGATAAATGCTCTCACCGCCGCACAGGTTGCCGCTTCCGGTACCCGCGACCGTACCCCATGCCAATCAGCAGTTTCCCCGGCTCTCAAAAGGTTTCCTGATGCAGGAATTACTCGAGTATGCGGCCTCGTCGCAGGATGAAGTGTGCGCGCTGATTATCGACGACACCCGCGTGTACCCATGCCGTAACGTACATCCCGATCCGGCTCACCATTTCCGCATCAGCGACGCTGACTGGCTGGCAGCAGAGGAGGCGGGGGAGGTCACGGCTGTCTTTCACTCGCACCCGCAGCCGGTACCTGTGCTGTCAGGTGCTGACCGCGCCATGCAGGTTATGACAGGCCTGCCCTGGTGGCTGGCGTGTAACGGCGAGCTGCGAAAGTTCCGCCCGGTAGCGCATCTGCTTGGCCGCCGGTTTGAGCATGGTGTGACAGACTGCTACACGCTGTTTCGCGATGCGTATCATCTGTGCGGCATCGACCTTCCGGACTTCAAAAGGACCGAAGGTTGGTGGCTGCGCGGGGAGAATCTCTACCTGAAGAACCTGTCGGCGAACGGGTTTCATCAGATTCCCCCCAGCGAGGCCCGGCCCGGTGATGTGATTATCCGTCAGCCGTTCCCGGGTGCCGACCCGTGCCATGCGATGATCCTGCTGGACGATAACATGGTGCTTCATCACGACCACGCCGGGCACCTCAGCAGGCGTGAACCCTTCCGCATGGCTTACGTGAAACAAGCCCATTCCATCTGGAGGCATCACCGGTGCTCATCTTTAGATTTGCGGGGCATTTCCGCCGACATTTTCGCCAGGTCACATTAAACGTTGATACCCCCGCGCAGGGGCTGCGCCTGCTGCTGGCCCAGTGCCCGGAATTCAAAAAAGACTTTCTCAAATCACGGGTGCGCATCCGCGTGGCGGGCGAAGACGTTGCCGCCGATTCGATGCGCTGGCATCTGGACAGGCGTCTGGATGCTGGTTCAAGCGTGCTGTTTGTGCCGGTGGTGGAGGGGGCAATTACCGCAGCCGCCGCCGCGTGGATCGCAGTGGCGGTAAGCGTTGCCTCCATTGCCTACAGCGTTTACATGTCCCGCAACATGAAAACTAAAACCTCAGCCGAGGCGGCGGAAAACAACACCATCACAAACAACTCTTTCACCAGTGCGGAGAACCGCGCCGGGCAGGGGCGGCCTGTGCCGATCCTGCTCGGGGAGATGGTGGTGGGCTCTAACGTCATTTCCCTTGGTATCGACACCACAAACAACCAGGACTGGACAGAATCAATAAGCTAAGGCGGAAATATGTCATCAGGCGGCGGCAAGGCATCGACTCCCAAACTTCTCGACGATAACCTCAAATCAAAACAGTTTTACCGCGTGCTGGATCTCATCAGTGAAGGTCCGATTTACGGACCGGTTGACCAGTCGTATCTTTCTTCTTTCATGCTGAATAAAACGCCCATCACCGATTCTGCCGGCAACGTCAGCGTGAACGGCGTGAGCGTTGCTTGGCGCCCCGGCTCGGAATTCCAGAGCCCGATTAACGGCTTTTCCGCCATCGAGGCGACCAGCATCGTTAACACCGAGGTGACTTTCAACACGCCACTGGTCCGCACAATCACCGATCAGGACGTCACGCGCGTGCGGCTGAATATCGGTGTGACGGGCCTGGTCGAGCAGGATACGAAAGGGAACCAGAAGAACACCTCTGTGACGATGGTGATCGAAACCCGCGTTGCCGGTGGCGCGTTCACACTGCAGAAAACCGTTACGATCGGGCCAAATAAAATATCTGGCGAATATCTGGAGGCGCACGTCATCGAGGCACCGGCAACGAAACCCTTCGATATCCGCGTTCGCCGCATCACGCCTGACAGCAACAGCGACCTGCTGTCCAACGGTACTATCTGGAACAGCTACAGCCAGATTACTGACGACAACCTGAACTACCCGTTTTCGGCTATTGCCGGTGCAGTGATTGATCGTGACCAGTACAGGGACACCCCAAGCCGCACCTATCACCTGCGTGGCCTGATTGTGGACATTCCTGACAACTACGACCCGATTACCAGAACCTATTCGGGGTTGTGGACTGGCGGATTCAAAAAAGCGTGGACGAACAACCCGGCATGGCTCTTTCGCGAACTGGTGAAAAATACGCGCTTTGGCCTGGCCCGGCGCGCGGGCTATATCGATGTCGACGACGGTGCGCTTTATATCCTTTCACAGTATTGCGATCAGCCGGTGAATGACGGCTACGGTGGGAAAGAACCGCGTATGACGCTGAACGCCTACATCACCGAGCAGGCCAGCGCCCGCGATATCCTGGATAAAATCGCCGGGATGTTCCGGGGCATAGCCCTCTGGGATGGCCTGCGTCTCACTGTCATGCTGGATACACCTCAGGACCCGGTGGCCACCATTACCAATGCGAATGTTGTCGACGGGAAATTCAGCCGCAGCTCAGTTAAACGGGCCGAAAAATACAACGCGGTGGTGGTGTCCTGGACCGATCCGGATAACGGCTGGGAGCAGGTAAAGGAGTATGTTTCCGATGATGCGATGATCGCGCGCGGGAACTATAACGAGACAACGCTGGAGGCGTTCGGCTGCACTTCACGCGGGCAGGCCTGGCGAGCCGGGAAATGGCTGCTGGAAACCGCAAAGCGTGAGAGTAGTCGGTTAACTTTCCAGATGGCCCGGGATGCAATCGCCTTCACGCCCGGCGATGTCGTGGAAATCATGGATAACGACTATGCCGGTACGCGGCTGGGCGGGCGTATTGTTTCGCACTCCGGCGCGAACATAACCGTTGATGCCGATGTTTCCAGTCTGGTTTCGCCAGGCGACAACATGTCACTTATGGGCAGCAGCGGAAAGTTTTTGAAATACCCCATCCTGAGCGTGTCCGGGCGCGTCATTACCCTGCGCAGCGTTCCTGCCTGGGTGCGTGACGGCACTGTGTTTGCAATATCCATCAGTGAAATATCGATCCGCCTTTTCCGCATTCTGAGCATTGCCGAAACGGAAAATAACTCGGTTTACAGCATCACTGCGGGGCAGCACGACCCGAACAAACAGGCCATCGTGGACGAGGGCGCGGTTTTTGAAATGCCGACCGACACCCTGAACGGCTACCGGGTGCCGAACATTGAGAACCTTCGCATCCTTAACACCAACAGCGAAACCGTGCAGGTAACGGCGACCTGGGAAACCGCCACCACAACTAAAAAGCTGGTGTTCGAACTGTATGTCTATAACGAAAGCGGGGCGGTTGTAGCACAGTATGAAACCGACCAGTTTCGCTATGACTTATACGGACTCAATGCCGGGAATTATATGCTCGGGGTGCGTGGCCGCAACGAGAACGGAATGAAGGGTGCCGAAACACAGGTAAACCTGATTATCGGCGCGCCACTGGCACCTTCATCCGCTATCTGGACACCCGGTATTTTCTCAGCAGATGTCGTCCCGGTTATGCGCGTAACCGCCACCTCCGATACCACGTTTGAATTCTGGTACGGCGGTGAGCATCGTGTCGTTAATTCCGCGCTTGTCGAAGACCAGACGCAGTTCCTCGGGCGCGCCAGTCAGTGGAATTTGCATGGACTGAAAGCGGACACAACGTATTACATGTACGTGCGTACCCGTAACGCGTTTGGTGTCTCCGGTTTCGTTGAGGCCTCAGGCCAGGCGTCGTCAGATATCCCGGGCATGCTCGATTACATCGATGAAGCCGTACGCGATTCTGAGGCATTCAAAAATGTGCAGGCCGGGATCGATTACAGCCTCGAAGCAACTATGCAGAGCACGCTCGCTCAGGTGGAGGGTGCGCAGATCCAGTATGAGCAAGTCGGTGCTGCCCGTGCTGAAATATCGCAGGTGAAAATCACCATTGCCGATGCGGACAGGGCTTTTGCTCAGTTCCAGGAGCTTGTTGCCGTGCAGTTTGGCGAAAACGCCGCTGAGATCCTGGAGGTCAAGACAGCTCAGGCGACCGCAGACGAGGCATTTGCCGAGTACCGGCTAGAAGTGGCCGCATCGTTCCATGATGTGGACAGTTCTATTGTGACCATTCAGGAAGCACAGTCTTCAGCTGAACAGGCCTTTGCGCAGTACCAGACGCAGGTATCTACCCAGTTCGGAAACCAGCAGGCAGCCATTAACCAGAAACTGACATCGGTTATTACCGATAACGGTACTGCGAAGGTTTCTTACACGCTGAATCTTGGCGTACGGCGCGGTGAGCAGCTCTATAACACCGGCTTTGGAATGTCGCTCGAGCCAAACGGCAGCGGAGGGTATAAATCGACTGCAGTCTTTGCTGCTGACCAGTTTGGTATTTATTCCGGCAGCGATCCGGGTAGTTATGAAGCCGCGTTTTTCGTGTTTAACGGCCAGGTGTTTTTGCGGTCGGCGTTTATCCAGAATGCCAGCATCGATAATGCAAAAATCGGCCAGTACATCCAGTCAACAACCTGGGACGGCACAGGCAATGTCGGCTGGCATGTCAATAAAAACGGGTTTGCATATTTCACCGGCGTAACCATTAAAGGGACTGTTTATGCCAGCGCCGGCTCGTTCACAGGAACGGTGTATGCAACTGACGGGCGGTTCACCGGGGTGGTTGAAGCGAGCAGTTTTATCGGTGACGTGGCTAACGGCATGGTGTTTAGTGATACCGGACAGGCAGCAACTAATAGTCGCTCGTTTCAGTATGTGGACAGTGCTACGACGAATTTATCAAAGCAGATCGTTGTTTTTGCTGTTGTCACTCACTTCAATGGTACCCAGGGCGGGTCAGCTGTGTCGTCAAACACTAACGTAACCATAAATATCAACGGTAGTGTACGATCATTGGTTGTTTCTGGACCGCAGCTCAATGCGGCAGGGAACACAACAACAACTGTGATGCACAGCATCCGAACGACGGATCGTGTTATTAACTGTACAGTTCAGGCGATAGACATCGCAGGCCTTTCGGGGAGTAACAAAATCGAATCGCCTACCATGCTGGTTTTGCGTGGTTCTGGGGCTTTCTCTCAGACAGCGTAACTATGCACAACTGAAATAACGTACCACTCAATCAAACCCCGCTCCGGCGGGGTTTTTTTACGCCTGTAATCAGGAGAAATTATGTCTGCAGGAACCCTTAAACTTACC
The DNA here is from genome assembly GCF_014193285.1 of Atlantibacter sp. RC6. Taxonomy (GTDB): domain Bacteria; phylum Pseudomonadota; class Gammaproteobacteria; order Enterobacterales; family Enterobacteriaceae; genus Atlantibacter. Next base: position 242,585 of record NZ_JACHZE010000006.1, on the reverse strand, counting down.
AACAACTCAACAGCGGTTGTTGGTACCAGCACTGTATTCACCACAGATTTAAAACCGGGCGATTTCATCACCGCGACAATCGGCGGAGTGTTGTACACACTGCCGGTTGATACGGTAACCAGTAATACGGCCGCCACACTGGTCAGCGCGTTCACCGGGCCAACTACCACCGGCGCGGCGTGGGCGGCGGTGCCGCGCAAGACCATGAACCAGGTCACCGCCGAACTGGTCGCACAGTCGACCGAGGCACTGCGTGGACTGCTGACCGAAAAGGGTGTGTGGACAAACTTCTATACAGCACCGGGGGATATTACTGTTCAGCTTACCCCCGGCATGCCCGCTGTAACCGGGCCTGGCTGGCAGAAAATGGCCTCACTGGTTGGTTCTTCGCAACAGTGGCGTGGCGCGTTGCCAGCAACGCCAAACCTGAACAGTTACGGGCCAGTTCAGAATTTTGTCGGCTCATGGGGAATGGGTACGTCAGCCGGTGCCCAGCTGGTAAATAATTTTCCTGAAGCTAACGCTGTCGGCCTGCTCGAGGTTTTCGCCGGTGGGCAGTTCGGCGGTACCCAGCGTTATACGGTCCGCAGCGGTAATGTCTATGTGCGCTCCCTGACGGCTTCTTGGAACGGAACGGACGGCCCCTGGGGTGACTGGCAACCGGTGGGCAAAAAGACGCTTAATGATTTGGGGCTTGGATTAAGTGCAATACCAACACTTAGCTCCTTTGACTGGCAACAAGTTGATGCTCTTTCCGGGCAGATGTACCGCGTAGCTGTTGAGAACATGGTTAATTTGCCATCAGGCATCAGTTATACAACTGGCACAGGCGTGTTTGTCCTGATAAATGGCTCATCATCTGGGGGTACAAGATTCAGCGTTGAAGTTATCCCGGACACTGCGACAGATTCCAACTACAAAATCTATAAGGTATTAGTAGTGGGTGCCAAAGGCTCACGAAATTTCAGCATACGACAGGTCTTTACGAATACCGATACCGTGCCCGTCGCGAACGGGGGAACCGGGGGGACAACGCAGGCTAGCGCACGTAATGGCCTGGGCCTGGGTAACTCGTCTACCCGTAACGTTGGGACGGCAGCTGGGACAGTAGCTGCCGGAGATGATGCACGACTGAACAGCCTGGAAGGTAAGTCTGGCGGCACGATGCTGGGGCAGATTGTGAACACCCCATCCACTGCCCAGGGCGAAACCAAAACCGCGCCGTATAACACTTTCATTCAGTATTCAGCAGCGTTACCGCTTTTTACGCATGTCGCTTCATCAACCATTCAGAAAACTGGTGGCGTAGGTTCACAGTTCACACTGGGCTTCTCATTTGGTGGGTATATCGGCAGCGCCGGTACCGCTGACGCATCCGGCCCGATGCTGGTCAGCTCTGACGGCCAGGTCTACACAAAATACTGGAACTTTGTGAACGGCTCGGGTGGGATTAACACGGCCAACGGCGGGATACTGCCCACAGTGTGCGACATCAGGCTTAAAGACAATCCACGGGATGCGCAAGCCGGTGGACTGACCCGCATTCTCAGCATAAAGCCCCGCGAATTTAACTGGAAATGGGACGGACGTCATGACCGTGGGTTTATTGCGCAGGAACTGGAAAAAGTCGATCCGCTCTATGTATTCGAGGCTGGTGGCGAAGACCCTGACGAGCCAATCCTCAATTTGTCGCACATCGCGATAATTTCTGACCTGGTGGCTGCCGTTCAGGGGCTACATGAACAAAATGTGACGCAACTGGATGAAATTACGTCACTCAGACAGGAGCTGGACGAACTGAAAGAAAAAGTGGATCAACTCATCGCTAATTAATACAGCCCGTTACGCCTGCCTCAGTATTCGCTTTTTATATCAGAAAAGGTGAAGTGATCAGGCCGGATATCCGTATTAACATGCCTCTTTACCTGAAGCTGTTAACCGGAGGGACTACTATGCGACCGTTGATTACTCATGATGAAATCGAGCTCCTGAAGCGTGATTTGGATACGTTAGGGGAACAAAACCTCGTCGGCATTGAAGCGTACGAAGCGCTGCACCTGCTTGAGATGCGTCGGCAGACAGCCAAGCTTGAGTTTATTAAACGAGCACTTGAAGGCAGGGAATAGCTTAAAAAAAGCCCGCACGGGCGCGGGCGTCAATCCCTTAGTCTTTTTATTAGATATCCTGCGTTCAGGACGCAGGTGTATAACATAACGGCAACATGGAGCATTACTTTAACGGTATTTAACTTTCCTTAGTAACGAAGGCCCTCGCAAAGCCCGCCAAAAGTAATTGAGGCGAAAGAGGAGAGGGGGACGTTATTTTTTCGGTGTAGGGCATTCAGCAGCAGTGGCAAATGAAACGGGACATGCTGTCGCCGCGCTATACGACGCGGTTTGCAGATTTGCTCAGGATAAAATAATCATCAGCAATTAAATGAAGCTAAAATGCTTAAAATGTCCGCTTTGAGCGAGAAGCAGACCAATTAATCGAAGCCTGCTCGGTATACTGAAGCATTGCCACTGCGCCTGCCGGAGTCGCTGACTTTTCCCTATGCATCAGTTAACCCCGCTTTCAGCTTGACACTGATCAATATAGATATCTTTAACACTCTGACTTGAATGATAAATCTTGAATCCTGACAAGATACTGGGATAGTAGTGTTGATTATTAGATGATCGGTCAATATTATTTGTGAACGATTTATTAATGAACGGTAAACGATCAGGAAGACGAGGTGAAAGTGTTTAAATCTTTGTTAATCAATAAAACAGATGAGCGCTACAGTACACAACTTACTGAAATCGCAGAAAGTGAACTGCCGCAGGGGGATGTTGAGGTCAATGTTGACTATTCATCCATCAATTACAAAGACGCGCTGGCCATTACGGGCCGTGGCCCAATCGTCCGGCACTTTCCAATGGTGCCAGGCATTGATTTTGCCGGTACGGTGTCCGCCAGTTCACATCCGGATTATCAGACCGGAGATAAGGTTCTCCTGACCGGCTGGGGTGTAGGGGAAAAACATTGGGGTGGGCTGTCGGAAAAAGCACGAGTAAAAGGAGACTGGCTGACACCACTCCCGGCCGGTACTAACAGCAAACACGTGATGGCAATCGGAACAGCAGGTTTTACCGCAATGCTGTGTGTCGACGCGCTTTTGAATCATGGTGTTAAGCCAGAAGATGGTCCGGTACTTGTAACCGGTGCCAGTGGTGGTGTCGGGAGTATTGCGGCTATGATCCTCGCTTCGATGGGTTACCATGTTACTGCGTCGACTGGTCGTCCGGATGAAACCTCATGGCTCTATAAAACGATCGGTGTAAATGAGATTATTAATCGTTCCGAAATTTCCTCCCCAGGAAAACCCTTACAGAAAGAACGCTGGGCTGCTGCCATTGATACGGTTGGCAGCCACACGCTCTGCAATGCCTGCGCAGGGGTGCGGTATGGCAGCATTGTAGCGGCCTGCGGCATGGCACAGGGTATGGATCTGATGGGTAATGTGGCCCCGTTTATCCTGCGTGGCGTCACGCTGAAAGGGATTGACAGTGTCATGTTTGCGAAAGAAAAAAGAGCGGCAATCTGGCAGCAGGCCGTACAGTATTTACCAGGGTCCAGACTGGATAGCCTGACTACCGTTTATCCACTCAGTGAGGCCATAAATGTGGCCGAAAAACTTCTCAATGGCGAAATTCGTGGCCGGGCAGTGATTCAATGTAGCTAATTAGATGGATACAAGGCCCTGCCTGAGATTGATGCTGACTTATTAAGGGGCCGCTTTAGGCCCCTCTTTTTACTATTCAGCCGCCACTTCCGGAGACGGTTGATAACGTACAGAAGTTTTGAAATAGTTCCAGAAATCGTACACTGGTTGGATTGAACAATAAAGTTTGGCGCGCATGACTGCGCCTTCCCAGCCACTCCAGAAAATGGCCGCCAGTTGCGTGTCATTCATATCGGAACATATTTCGCCTGAAGATAACGCTTCGGACAAACAGGCCGCAACAAGTGCTTGCCAGCGCTCAAGAATACTCTGTAGTTGGTCAATAAAGGATGGCGGAAGCCCCGGGCTCTCCTGCATCATATTGCCAACCAGGCAGCCGCGGGTGAAATCGTATTTTTTAATCCCCTCACAGGCATCATTGATGAAATTTTCCAGACGTACCATTGGTGTACAGGATGATTTATGTAGGTGTTTTTTGAGTTTATGCTCGAAGAAGCTGTCATAGGCATTCAGAACGGTCTGAGCATATTCTTCTTTACTCTTGAAGTAGTAATAAAATGAGCCTTTAGGGACATTGGCATTTTTGACAATGGCATCGACTCCCGTCGAAAGAAAACCATTCTGCGTTAGCAGTTCAAGTCCGCTGCGGATCAGGTCATTACGAGTATCTGCATAGGTACTTTCTGTCTTTCGCGGCCTTCCCCGCCCGCGATTTTCGCCTGTCATGACTCATCTCCTACATTTTATTAACGCAAAAGAATAAGTGATTTTGTGCGGGAGCTTCAATCAGTTTATCCCTTCCGGTGGCAAAGTGGTCGCTTTTGCCGACTGGACAGTGGCATTGCCTGCCGCTATAGCGCCCTCGCTGAAAAGTGCAGAATTAGCAACGTCTGCTTATGGCACAGAGCTGACCTGGAAACTATTAAACCCAGTCACATAAAAAATTAACATAGGACGGGATATGGAAATGATGCGCGACGCAAAATCATTTCACCTTTGAACGAATGGGTTTATGTAATGACAAATGTCTCTTTTTTTACCACTGCATGAATAATTCTGCGGATTAGAATGACCAAGATTTGGGGGCAAATTTGGGGGCAAAATCGCTCCTGGGGGCATGTTTAGGGGCATTATTATGTCCGCTTATGTCTCTTTATGTCCTTAGCGCATCTCATCTAACCCCCTGAACCCCAACAAAAACATAAATTTTACAACTACTTGTTCATCCTGTTACTATACCCCCCTATAGTATACAGGAGGCCATCATGCCCCATTCCCCTGAAGATAAAAAACGTGTGTTGACGCGGGTCCGGCGCATCCGCGGCCAGGTTGAAGCGCTGGAGCGTGCGCTGGAAGCGGGGGAGCCCTGCATCGCGATCCTCCAGCAAATCGCCGCCGTGCGCGGGGCGGCCAACGGCTTAATGGGCGAGATGGTGGAAATCCATCTCAACGATGAACTGGTCAACGGCGAAACCACTCGCGAACAACGCGCGCAGCGGATGGATGAAATCGGTCATTTATTGCGCGCTTATCTAAAATAAGAGTCACGACTCACAACAACGGAAGAGACGATATGAAATCACGTGCAGCCGTCGCATTTGGCCCTGGCAAGCCGCTGGAAATTGTGGAAATTGATGTCGCGCCGCCGCAGAAGGGCGAAGTGCTGGTCAAAATTACCCACACCGGAGTGTGCCATACCGATGCGTTTACTCTGTCGGGTGACGATCCGGAGGGCGTTTTCCCGGCGGTGCTGGGCCATGAAGGCGGCGGAATTGTGGTGGAAGTGGGCGAGGGCGTGACCAGCCTGAAGCCGGGCGATCACGTTATTCCGCTTTATACCGCTGAATGCGGCGAGTGTAAGTTCTGTAAATCCGGCAAAACCAACCTCTGCCAGGCGGTACGCGCCACCCAGGGTAAAGGCCTGATGCCGGACGGCACCACCCGTTTCTCTTACAACGGCGAGCCGATTTACCACTATATGGGCACCAGCACCTTCAGCGAATACACGGTTTGCGCGGAGATCTCGCTGGCGAAAGTCAACCCGCAAGCGCCGCTGGATAAAGTGTGCCTGCTGGGCTGCGGCGTGACCACCGGCATCGGCGCGGTGCATAACACCGCCAAAGTAAAAGAGGGCGACAGCGTCGCGGTATTTGGGCTGGGCGGTATCGGCCTGGCGGTGATCCAGGGCGCGGTGCAGGCTAAAGCAGCCCGCATCATCGCCGTGGATACCAACCCGGACAAATTCAAACTGGCGGGCGAAATGGGTGCCACCGATTTCGTTAACCCGAACGATTACGACAAACCCATCCAGGACGTGATTGTTGAACTCACCGACGGCGGTGTGGATTTCAGCTTCGAGTGCATCGGCAACGTTAACGTGATGCGCGCCGCGCTGGAATGCTGCCATAAAGGCTGGGGCGAAAGCGTGATTATCGGCGTGGCGGGCGCGGGCCAGGAAATCCGGACTCGTCCGTTCCAACTGGTCACCGGGCGCGTATGGCGTGGCTCGGCGTTTGGCGGCGTGAAAGGACGCAGCCAGTTGCCGGGCATGGTAGAAGACGCAATGGCCGGCAAAATCCGCCTCGACCCGTTTATTACTCATCGTCTGCCGCTGGAGCAGATCAACGACGCCTTTGATCTCATGCACGAAGGCAAGTCGATCCGTACCGTTATTCACTTCGGCGACAAGTAATCCCTTCGGCCAGCGACGCCCTGTCGCTGGTCATAATTTATCTTTATTCTGATTTGTGACCGATCTGACGTTTTCTGGGGTAATCGAAACCTGGGTTTATGCCGATGACTATCTCACGAGCCTATCCCTGTACCAGGAAGACTGTTATGACGACACACAACACCAAAAACGATAAACCTGCAACTGTGAGTTTCTGGCATCACATCCGTTTAGTCCCGCTGTTTAGTTTCATTCTCGGTGGCATTCTGGTGCTCTTCGCGGCGAGCGTCGGATTAGCAAGTTATTTCATGGTTCAGAGCAACACCGCGCTTCACGACGTCACCGAAGAGATTCAGGTGCGTATGGGGCTCTCTAACAGTTCCAACCACCTGCGCACGGCGCGCATCAACCTGATCAACGCCGGCGCCGCCAGCCGCGTGGCGGAAATGGACGATCTGAAACGTAACGTCGCCGACGCGGAAAAACGCCTCAAGCAGGCCCAGGAAGGCTTCGACAGCTATATGGCGCGCCGGGTGAAAACACCGCAAGACGAAGCGCTGGACGGCGAACTGAAAACCCGCTTCGACGCCTATATGCAGGGTATGCAGCCGATGGTGAAATTTGCCAAAAACGGCATGTTCGAGGCCATCATCAAACATGAAAACGAACAGGCGCGCGGGCTGGACAGCGCCTATAACGAAGTGTTGCTCCAGGCCATCGCTATCCGTATGGAGCGCGCCAAAGCGCTGGGCGTGGCGGCGGAAACGCGTACGACCTGGGGCGTGATGGCGATGATCGCGGCGCTGAGCATCGCGGTGTTAATGACCATCATCACCTTTGTGGCGCTGCGCGGCATCGTAATTTTACCGCTGCGCCGCGCGGCTAACCGGATCGAGCACATTGCCAGCGGCGATTTAACCGTGGCCCCGGAAGCCTCGGGCCGTAGCGAAATCGGCGTACTTAGCCACAACCTGCAAAAAATGCAGCATTCGCTGGCGCAAACCGTAGGCACGGTGCGCACCGGCGCTGAAGCCATTTATCAGGGCACCAGCGAGATCTCGGCGGGCAATACCGATCTCTCTTCCCGTACCGAAGAGCAGGCGTCCGCACTGGAGCAAACCGCCGCCAGCATGGAGCAATTGACCGCCACGGTGAAACAGAACGCCGAAAACGCCCACCACGCCAGCAAACTGGCGAACGACGCGTCCGATAAAGCCAGCGCGGGCGGGCGCATGGTCTCCGGCGTGGTGACCACCATGGGGAATATTTCCACCAGCTCGAAAAAAATCTCGGAAATCACCGCCGTGATTAACAGCATCGCGTTCCAGACCAACATCCTGGCGCTGAACGCCGCCGTGGAAGCGGCTCGTGCCGGGGAACAGGGGCGCGGATTTGCGGTGGTGGCGAGCGAAGTACGCACGCTGGCCAGCCGCAGCGCCCAGGCGGCGAAAGAGATTGAAGGGCTGATCCAGAATTCGGTAAGCCTGGTGGATAAAGGCTCCAGCGAAGTGGTTGCGGCAGGGCAAACCATGCAGGGCATCGTTGAGGCGGTGCAGCGCGTGACCGACCTGATGCAGGAAATCGCCGCCGCGTCAGACGAGCAGAGCCGCGGTATCCAGCAGGTTGCCCAGGCGGTGTCGGAAATGGATAACGTCACTCAGCAAAACGCCTCGCTGGTGGAAGAAGCGTCCGCAGCGGCGCTGGCGCTGGAAGAGCAGGCGGCGCGGCTTACCGATGCGGTGGGCATTTTCCGCCTGTCGTCTCATGCCGAAAAGGTGCGGGAAAGCGCCCCGCCCGCACAAACCTTTAATCGCCCGGCGGTGGCCCACGGCGATAACTGGGAAACCTTTTAAGTTCGATAAAACAAAAAACCCCGCCATTGCGCGGGGTTTTTTGCGCCTGAAGCCCGGCGTCAGCCCATCCAGTTGTGGATCGCCAGGTTAATCGCGCCGCCGCCGAGAATCAGCCAGCCAAACAGGATCAGGCCCAGCAGGAACGGCTGCAAGCCCGCTTTCATCAACTGGCTAATGCGTGTGGTCAGGCCCAGCGCCGCCATCGCCATCGCCAGCAGCACGTTATCCAGTACGTTGATCGTCGCCACCCATTGCGCGGGCAGCAGATGGAAAGAGTTAAACAGCGCGACCAGGATAAACATCAGGGCAAACCACGGGAACACAATGGGTTGCTTAGGTGTACCGTCGTGCTCCACATGACGGCTGACCGCAATACTTAGCAGCAGTAAAAACGGGGCCAGCATCATGACCCGCAGCATTTTGGCAATCACTGCCGCGCTTTCGGTTTCCGGGCTGACCGCGTGGCCCGCAGCCACCACCTGGGCGACCTCGTGCATGGTTGAGCCGGTATAAACGCCGAACTGCGTCGCCGAAATAGCCGGGTAGTGGCTGGCGACCTCATGCCAGATCACCGGGTAGAGAAAGATGCCAATGGTGCCGAAGATCACCACGGTGGCGACGGCTACCGCGACTTTTGAGGATTCCGCTTTGACCACCGGAGCGGTCGCCAGCACCGCCGCCGCGCCGCAAATGCTGCTGCCTGCGCCGATAAGCCACGCGGTTTTCCGATCAAGATTCATCAACCGCGCGCCGATAAAGGTCGCCAGCAGAAAGGTGCTGGTGAGCATCAGGATATCAATGACCACGCCGCTTAATCCGACATCCATCACCTGCTGAAAGGTCAGGCGGAAGCCATAGAGAATAATGCCGAGGCGCAGCAGCTTCTGTTTAGCAAACTGCACCCCTGCATCGCACAGCGGATGCGCCGCCGGATAAAGCGTATTGCCCAGCACGATGCCGACAATAATCGCCAGGGTTAGCGCGCCGAGCCCCAGCGCCGAGACGGCGGGGATAGTGCCGATCCAGGCCGTGGCGAACGCAATGACCGCCGTCAGCGCCAGGCCGGGGATAAAGCGTTTCACGTCGTAACGATGGTAGGTGCTGGAAATCTCGGCCATGTGTTGCTCCCTTGTCATGTACAGGACTGAGCATGGGGCATAACCGACCAAAAGAAAAATTTATTATATCGTTATAATCAATCGAAATAACCGGTATTAACAGGCATGGCGCGCATCGGTGGTGATAAAAAGTCCCTCATCAGGCGCAAAGCAAGAGATATCCCGCATATCCGCATGAAATTTGTCAGCAAAAGATGCCAGCCACTCCTCTATATGTCATAGTAATTCTGACTTGATGTTGAAGGACTCGTTCCGGGAGGAAGGCACGCATGAATCAGGACATTTCACCCTCTGCTGAAATGAAGTCAGCCGTTTTTCAGCCGCTCTATCTGCAAATCAGCCAACTCTTGCTGGAAAGAATAGCCTCGGGCGAGTGGCCCGCGGGCACCTACATTCCCAGCGAGGCCAGCCTTGCCGAGGCGTATAACGTCAGCATCGGCACCCTGCGCAAGGCGCTGAACGAACTGGTCAGTAATAACGTGGTGATCCGCTACCAGGGGAAAGGCACCGTGGTGGCGGCCCACGACTCTGACAGCGCGCTGTTTCGCTTCTTTAATATCCTGCGGGAGAATGGCGAGCGTTCCCTGCCACTTTCGCGGGTGCTGGCGCGTCATCTGCGCGCCGCATCCCAGGAGGAGGCAGCCGCGCTGGATATTGCGCCAGGCAGCAAAGTGATTCATATCTGGCGGGTGCGCGACCTGGATGGCGCACCGGCGATCCTCGAGCACGTTTACGTGGATGCCGCGCTGTTTCCCGGCCTCGATCGCGACCCGGAAATTTTGCCCAATACGCTCTACCAGCTTTATCAGCAGAAATTCGCCTGTACCGTAGCGAATGCACACGAGCAGATCAAAGCGGTGAATGCCGGGCCGGATGAGGTGCTGCATCTGGAAGCGGAAGAAGGCGAGGCGTTGCTGCGCGTTTACCGCATCGCGCGCGATTTTCAGGATAAACCGGTGGAGTACCGCGTTTCGACGGTACTCACCCGGCATCATGCGTACTTTAATCAGCTCTGATCGCCATAAATGCGCAAGGGAGAACAGCATGACGCTGCTCTCCCTGGCGATAACCCGCCGGGGCGGCGGGCAAAGAGTCAGGCGCTTTCGAAAATACGGGTAAGAACAAACTCCCGGTGCCCCAGCGCCTCGGCGGCGGTCAGGCGACCGTTGGCGGTGCGCAACAGGCTCTCCAGCAGCGCATCTCCCGCGCCGTCGAGATTCATCTCGCGGCGCAGAATAGCCGAGACATCCACATCAATGTGTTCCGACATGGTGCGCACGGTGCGCGGGTTGGCGCATACCTTGATGACCGGGAGGATTGGGTTGCCGATCACGTTGCCCTGGCCGGTGGGGAAGAAATGCGCCACATAGCCCCCGGCGGCGCACAGCGTTACCATTTCGGCGGCGGCGGAGGAGGAGTCCATAAACCACAGCCCCGGCCCGGTGGGCATTTCAGCTTTATCCAGCACCCCGTCGACCCGGCATTTCTTGCCGATTTTCTGGATGTTGCCCAGCGCTTTTTCTTCAATGGTGGTCAGCCCGCCTTCGATATTCCCTTTGGTCGGCTGCGACTCGGACAGATCGCTGGTTTTCCAGCGGTCGATCATGGCGCTGTAGCGGTCGAACATAAACTGGAACTTCTGGCGCACATCGCTGTTGGCGCAGCGCGCCGCCACCAGATGCTCGCCGCCGGTCAGCTCCGAGGTTTCACCGAACAGCAGGGTGTTGCCATTCTCATACAGCCGGTCGAACAGGTTGCCCACGGCAGGGTTGGCGCCGCAGCCGGAGGTGGTATCCGATTCGCCGCACTTGGTGGAAACCCACAGCTCGCTGATATCGCACATTTCGCGCTGCAACTCAGAGGCATATTGCGAAAACTCGCGTGCTTTGCGTGATGCATTACAGATGGTGTTGTGATCGCCGTTCTGCTCAATCCAGAAACCAGCGACCGGTTTGCCGGTGGCTTTAATGCCGTCCACCACGCGCTGGGTCCAGCCCGGCTCGATACCGATGACAATCACCGCCGCCACGTTAGGGTTGCAACCGGTGCCGATCAGGGTGCGAAAGTGCAGCTCCAGATCTTCGCCAAACTGCAAGCGCCCGTAGGGGTGCGGCAGGGCGATAGTGCCTTTAATGTTGTTGGCCACCGCCTCCGCCGCCGCGTTAGAAATATCATCCACCGGCAGCACAATCACATGGTTGCGGATACCGACCCGGCCATTCTCACGGCGATAACCTGCAAACTGACGTCCTTTGATTTCCATCATTACCACCTTTTGGTTTTCACGTTGTGTACATGCAGATGTTCGCCTTGCTTGATAGCCGAGACGACGCGGCCAATGTCTTCGCCATACTTAATGACGGAATCGTTGACGGCGAGATCGCGAATCGCCAGCTTATGGCCGATAGGGATGTCATTTTTTACTTCAAATTCAATGGTCTTGTTCTGATCCATAATCCAGCCGGTCAGCTTCTGGCCCGCTTCGACGCCTTCTATCACCACCACGCCTACTGAATCACCGTCATCGTGTACGACAAAATCGATACTCATGTTCGCCTCCGTTTAGTGCACAATAAATCAACTCATGTATATGACATATATTAAATGACTAAGAAGGGGCAAATTTATTCTTTTCTGGTGGGCGTTTTTTGGGAGCCCGCTCACGAATACCCGGGTTACCCCCGCAGGCTGCTGAGGCGGAAAAGGGCTAATCGTTTAAAGCGATGATTAATAATACTTTATTTAATAAGGGCTTTCAGATGTGAAAAAAATGTGATCGCGGCAGGAGTTCTGGGGAACAGAGGCGATCGCGATCACTTTTTGTTCGATTGCTTTTTGCAGTTCGCGGCGATGCTCACTATAGATAACGTTAGTCATGTATATGACACAGGAATAACGGTTAGCCGTTCAGCCAGGCCCCTTAAACAATCCGTGGAGAGAAATATGTCCAGTAACTGGTTAAAGAAAGCGAGTAAAACACCGGAGTCCAACACGCTTGAAGCGCGTCGCGTGGTGGATGAGATGCTCGCCACCATCAAAGAACAGGGTGAAGAGGCGGTGCGTCGCTACGCCAGTAAACTCGATAACTGGACGGGGGATATCGTGCTGACCCCGGAACAGATCGCCACGCAAATCCGTGAAGTGCCCGGCGATGTGCGCCGTGATATCGATTACGCCATCGAGCAGGTTTATACCTTTGCCTGCGCCCAACGTGAATCGGTGAAGGATTTTGACGTCACGTTACCTTCCGGGCTGGTAGCGGGGCAAAAAGTGCTGCCGGTGACCACCGTCGGTTGCTACGCGCCCGCAGGCCGTTACGCGCATATCGCTTCCGCCTATATGGGCGTGGCGACCGCGAAAGCGGCAGGCGTGAAAAACATTATTGCCTGTTCCGGCCCTTATTCAGGGCAGTCAATTCACCCCTGCGTACTGTACGCGTTTCACCGGGCGGGGGCGCACACCATTATGACCCTTGGCGGCGTACAGGCCATTGCCTCAATGGCGTGGGGATTGTTTACCGGTAAGGCTGCGGATGTGGTGGTAGGGCCAGGCAACAAATTCGTCGCGGAAGCCAAGCGCACGCTGTTTGGTCAGGTGGGCATTGACGTGTTTGCCGGCCCGTCGGAAGTGGCGGTGATTGCCGACGATAGCGCCGACCCCCATATCGTCGCCAGCGATCTGGTCGGCCAGGCCGAGCACGGGCATGAATCGCCCGCCTGGCTGTTCACCACATCCCACGCGCTGGCGCAAGAGGTGCTGGAACGCGTCCCGCAGCTTATCGACCAACTCCCGCCGGTGGCCCGCGATGCCGCCAGCTGCGCCTGGCGCGATTATGGCGAAGTGATCGTTTGCGACACGCGGGAAGAAGTGGTGGAGATTTCCGACCGCTACGCCTCCGAGCACCTGGAGGTCCACGCCAGCGATCTGAACTGGTGGCGCGATAACCTGAGCTGTTACGGCTCGCTGTTCCTCGGTGAAGAAACCACCGTGGCGTTCGGCGACAAGTGCAGCGGCCCTAACCATGTCCTGCCCACCAAAGGCGCGGCGCGCTATTCGGGCGGCCTGTCGGTACACAAATTCCTGAAAACCCTCACCTGGCAGCAGATGTCCCGGGAGGCGGTGCCGCAAATCGCTGAAACCACGGCGCGCATCTCGCGGCTGGAAGGCATGGAAGCGCACGCGCGTACCGCAGAAGTTCGGCTGGAGAAATATTTCGCCGGCGAGTCTTTCCTGACCGGCGTTCCGGTCACCCGTTGAGGAATTCCTATGCAACCTTCAGCTCTGTTTGATTTGACGGGCAAAAGCGCGCTGGTGACCGGCGGCGGTAGCGGCATCGGCGCTGCCATGGCCGACGCGTTAGCGCAGGCCGGAGCGACCGTCATCATCGCCGCCCGTCGCGAAGGCCAGTTGGCCGAAACCGTCCAGCGCCTTTCAGCAGCGGGCGGACGCGCCAGCTACCTGTGCGCGGATATCACCCAAAAAGTGGATATCGACAAACTGGCGGCGGCCTGTGGCGCGGTGGATATCCTGGTCAACGCGGCGGGCGTTAATTTGCGCCAGCCGTTTGAAGAGGTCAGCGAGTCGGCGTGGGATGAGCAGTTGGCACTGCATCTCAAAGCGCCGTTTTTCCTGACCCAGGCGCTGGCGCCGGGCATGGCCCGGCGGCGCTGGGGGCGGATTATCAATATCGCGTCGCTCCAGTCGACGCGGGCGTTTGCCAACAGCGCCCCTTACGGCGCAGGCAAGGGCGGCGTGGTACAGCTGACGCGGGCCATCGCCCAACGCTGGGGACGTGACGGTGTCACGTGTAACGCCATTGGACCAGGCTTTTTCCCCACCGCGTTAACCGGGCCGGTATTTGCCGATGACGCGCTGCGTGAGCGTCACGCGCAACACACCTGTCTGGGGCGCAACGGCGAGATGGAGGATCTGTTTGGCGTGACGCTGTTTCTCGCCAGCAACGCCAGTGCCTATATCACCGGGCAAACCCTGATGGTCGACGGCGGATACAGCGCCATCTGATCTCTTCTTTTCAGCGCAGAGGAACACATCATGCAAAAACCCGCTGCCGGTAACCTGCGACGCGTTACGCTGTCCAGCCTGTTTGGCTCGACCATTGAATGGTATGACTTTTTTCTCTATGGCACTGTCGCCGGGATGGTGTTTAACAAACTCTATTTCCCGGAAGGCGATCCCTTCGTTACCACGCTGCTATCTTACGGCGTGTTCGCCATCGGCTTTCTGACCCGGCCCCTTGGGGCGATTATATTCGGCCACTTTGGCGACACCCTTGGGCGCAAAAATATGCTGATCCTGACGCTGGTGATCATGGGCGGCGCGACGGTGGTGATAGGACTGATACCCAGCTATCAGCAGATTGGCCTGTGGGCGCCGTGTTTGCTGATTGCCTGCCGCATGATTCAGGGTATCGGCCTCGGCGGCGAATGGGGCGGCGCGGTGCTGATGACCTTTGAATCGGCCCCGGAAAAGAACCGCGCGTTCTTCGCCAGTATTCCTCAGGTCGGCATGTCTCTCGGGCTGCTGCTGGCTTCCGGCGCGATTGGCCTGGCGTCGTTCACGCTCTCCGATGAGGACTTTATGTCCTGGGGCTGGCGCGTGCCGTTTCTGCTCAGCGGGGTGTTTGTGATTATCGGCACCTACATCCGTAAAAACGTCGCGGAAACCGAGGACTTCCTGAAAGCCAAAGAAAAGCAAAAAGATGCGCCGAAGCGTATCCCGCTGGTGGAGTTGTTCCGCACCCATACCCGGCTGGTGTTCACCTGCATGGGGATGCGGCTGATCGACGGCGTGTTCTTTAATATCTTCGGGGTGTTTTCCCTGACTTACCTGACGCAGACCCTGAACATTCCACGCGATCAGGCGATTGTGGCGATACTCGGCAGCGCCTTTGTGATGAGCTTCTTTATTCCGTTCTGGGGCTATATGGCAGACCGCTGGGGACGGGCGCGGGTGTATGCCATGGGGGCGGCGCTGTCCGGGCTGTCGGCCTTCCCGGCTTTTGCGATTATGCATTACAACGCGGATCACATCTGGCTGGTGTGGGCGGCGATCATCGTGCCGTTCGGGATTTTCCATGCGGCGGTGTTTGGCACCATGTCGTCGGTCTATTCAGAATGTTTCGACGCCTCGGTGCGCTATACCGGCATTTCGTTTGCCTACCAGATTTCCGGCGTCTTCGCCGGGGGCTTAACCCCGGTGCTGGCGACCCTGTTCTCTGAAGCGCTGGGCGGCGACCCGTGGTTAATCTGCGCCTACGTACTGATTATCGGCCTGATCAGCGCCGCCTGCGCGGTGTATCTGTGGCGACGCACCCACGGCGCGGGCCGTGTGGCGATGGCTCAATCTGTAATGATTAAGTGAGGATGCATGAAAGCACTTGTCTATACCCGCCCGCTGGGCGTTGAGATCCAGGAGCGGCCTTATCCGCAACTGCCGCAAGGCGGCGACCAGGTGGTGATCCGCATTGCCGCCGCCGGGATTTGCGGCTCGGATATGCACGCCTTTCACGGCAAAGATCCGCGTCGCCAGCCAGGGCTGGTGCTGGGGCATGAGCTGTCCGGCGTCATCGTCGAAAGCCAGTCGCCGCGCTTTACAGCGGGCCAGCGGGTCACCGCCAATCCGCTGATCACCTGCGGGCAATGCGATTATTGCCGGGAAGGGCGCGACAACCTGTGCAGTGACCGCCATATGATCGGCATGGACTGGCCGGGCGCGTTCGCCGAGTACATGGCGATCCCGGCGGCCTCAGTGGTGGCGCTGCCCGATGGGTTGTCATTGCAGGACGCGGCGATCACCGAGCCCGCCGCCACCGTGGTGCACGCCCTGCGCCTGACGCAGCGGGCAATGCCTACGCCGCTGGCGGATGCCAGGGTGCTGGTGATCGGCGGCGGGGCCATCGGCCTGCTGACAGTACTGGTGCTGCGGGCCTGGGGATGCCAGCAAATCACGCTGGCGGAAACCAATCCGCTACGCGCCAACACGGCGCAGCAGTATACCGGGTGCGAGTGCGTGAATCCCATCGAGCAGGCGATTGATGAATCCAGCCGTCAGGTGGTGATCGATGCGGTGGGCTCCGCCATCACCCGCAAGCTGGCGATCAAAACCGTGAAGCCGGGCGGCGCAGTGATGCATATCGGTTTGCAGGACTGGGACAGCGAAATTGATATGCGCAAAATCACCCTTGGGGAAATCACGCTGCTGGGAACCTACACCTACACCATGGAGGATTTCCACTTAACGCTATCGATGCTGGAGCAGGGCGCGTTTGGCACGCTGGGTTGGATAGAGCAGCGGGAACTGCTGGACGGGCAACGGGCGTTTGATGACCTGGAATTCCAGCGGGTGTCGTCCGCGAAAATCTTACTGATACCCTGAACAGATCCTGAACAGATAAAGAGAGCGGCAAAAATGCCGCTCTCTTTATACAGGGTTAACCTAACGCCGGATAATCGGTATATCCCGTTGCGCCTGGCGCATAGATAGTGGCGTTATTCAGCTCGTTAAACGGCCCGCGCTGGCTAAAACGCGCTACCAGGTCGGGATTCGCGATATACAGCTTGCCGAACGCGGCGGCATCCGCTTCGCCACGTTCAATCAGGGCTTCCGCTGACTGCTGGGTCAGCCCTTCATTGGCAATCCACGCGCCGTTGAATTTCTGCTTCACCTGCGGCCCCACGCGCCCGGGGAAATCCTGCGATTCGCGGGCGAAAATATACGCCACATTGCGCTGGCTAAGCTGTTCCGCCACGTAGCTGAACAGCGCCAGCGGGTTGCTGTCTGCCATGGAATAGGAGTTGGACATTAAATTCAGATGCACGCCCAGCCGGTCGGCGGGCCAGACGTTGAGCACCGCGTCCACGGCTTCCAGTAAAAAGCGGGCGCGATTTTCAATGCTGCCGCCGTAGCGGTCAGTACGCTTGTTGGAGCCGTCATGGAGAAATTGATCGAACAGGTAGCCGTTGGCGGCATGGATTTCCACGCCGTCGAACCCGGCGCGCTTGGCGTTTTCCGCCGCACGCACAAAATCCGCCACGATGGCCGGGATCTCGTCGGTTTCCAGCGCGCGCGGGGTTTCATAGGGGCGCTGCGGGCGCACCGTGGTGACATGGCCTTCCGGCGCGATGGCGCTGGGGGCGACCGGCAGTTCGCCGTCGAGGAAAATCGGATCGGAGACGCGGCCCACGTGCCAGAGCTGGCTGACGATTTTACCGCCCGCCGCATGTACCGCGTCGACGATCGCTTTCCACGCCTGCACCTGTTTTTCTGACCAGATACCCGGCGTATTGGGGTAGCCCACGCCTTGCGGCGTGACCGAGGTGGCTTCGGTAAAGATCAGCCCGGCGCTGGCGCGCTGGACGTAATACTCTTTGGTCAGCGGGCCGGGCGCACGTTCATCTACCGCGCGCATGCGGGTCAACGGGGCCATGACAATACGGTTTTTCAGCTCAAGCGCGCCGATTTTTACGGGGTCATACAGGGTTGGCATAGGTTTCTCCGGGTCTGAATGCGTGACCTCATTATGTACGCCCGGAGAAACGGCGGTTATCACTTTATGCGCTTAATTATTCCCGTCAGTGCTGAAAACCGGCGGCGTTACAGCGGCATGGATTTGCGGATTGACGCCAGCAGCAATTGCGCGCCCGCAGAGAGCGGTTTATCGACGCGGGTCAGGATGCCGATGGGTTCCCCCACGCCGGGGTTGGCGATGGGCAGGGCGGTCAGCGTGTTCTGGCGCAGATCCTCTTTCACCGCGCCGGACGGCACGAACCACACATAGTCGTAATCCACGGTAAGCTGGCGCGACAGCGATGCAGAGAGCGTTTCGATACAGGAATTGGGCAGCTTACAGTTCTGGCTTGCCAGCAGCGCATCGGCGTGTTGACGCGGCGCGGTGCCTTTCGGGGAGATCACCACCGGCCACTCCAGTACCCGGCTCAGGGTAATGGTATCGGATAACAGCGGGTGGTGAGGGCGCACCACCAGCTTCATCGACTCCAGAAACAGCAGTTCGTAATTAAGCCCGGTCATCATTTCCGGGTCTGACATCCGCCCGATGCCCAGGTCCAGTTCGCCCGATTTCAACCCCGACAGCAGCATCGGGTTATTCATGGTGGCGACCTGGAGAGTCAGGTTGGTTTGCTGTTTGTGAAACGGGCCAATCACCGCAGGCAGAATGCCCAGCGCGGCGGTAGGCAGCGCGCCGATGCGCACCACGTCTTTGGAGTGTTCTTCTTTGCGCGACAGCGCCTGTCCGGCGTGATTTAGCGCATCCAGCACTTTGATGGCATGAGTGAGAAACTGTTCGCCGACCAGCGTTAACTGCGCACCCAGGCGGCCACGGTCGAACAGGCGCTCGCCCGTTAGCTGCTCAAGTTCATTGAGAGTTTTTGATAATGCCGGCTGGCTTAAGTTAAGGGTTTCTGCCGCACGCCCCAGCGTTCCCTGTTGAGCGACGGCAACGAATGTATGTAAATGGCGCAAACGAATGCGCTGACTGAACAAACCGTTTTTTTCCATAGTCGATGTTAAAAACGAAACGTGATCCGTGACAAGAAAAGTTGTGTGATTTTGATAACTTGATAGCAAATAATAATTAACATTACGGCATTTAAGTTAACAAAACAACGCGGATATATTTTAAAAACTGGGGAATTGCCCAGGAGTTGTCTGAAGATCAAATCCAGCGATCGGCTTATAAAATCATCACCCTGGCCTGAGATCACAGATTCCACATTCTTCCCGTCAACGTATTCCGTCGTTTCCTACAATCTCAGCAATATTCACTGGAGAAATGACATCATGGCGAACAGCATCACGGCAGATGAGATTCGGGAACAATTTTCGCAGGCTATGTCAGCGATGTACCAGAAAGAGGTGCCTCAGTACGGCACGCTGCTTGAGCTGGTGGCGGATGTGAACCTGGCGGTGCTGGAAAATAATCCGCAACTGCATGAACAACTGGTCAACGCCGACGAACTGGCGCGCCTGAATGTGGAGCGCCACGGGGCGATCCGGGTCGGAACCGCGCAGGAGTTATCCACGCTGCGCCGGCTGTTCGCGGTGCTGGGCATGTATCCGGTGGGCTATTACGATCTTTCTCAGGCGGGGGTGCCGGTACACTCCACGGCGTTTCGCCCCGTCGACGATACTGCGCTACAACGCAACCCGTTTCGCGTGTTCACCTCGCTGCTGCGTCTCGAACTGATCGAGGATGAAAAGCTGCGCCAAAAGGCCGCCCGTATCCTCGCGGCGCGGGATATTTTCACGCCGCGCTGTCGTGAACTGCTGGATATCCATGATGAACAGGGCGGGCTGGATGACAGGCAGGCGAAAGAGTTTGTTCGCGAAGCGCTGGAAACCTTCCGCTGGCACAGCCATGCCACCGTCGATAGCGAAACCTATCAGGCGCTGAATAAGGCCCATCGCTTGATTGCCGATGTGGTGTCGTTTCGCGGCTGCCACATCAACCACCTGACGCCGCGCACCCTGGATATCGACCGCGTCCAGTCGCTGATGCCGGAATACGGCATCGAACCGAAGATGATTATCGAAGGGCCGCCGCGTCGGGAGATCCCGATCCTGTTGCGCCAGACCAGCTTTAAAGCGCTGGAAGAGCCGATTATGTTTAACGGCGAGCATCATGGCACGCATACCGCGCGCTTTGGCGAAATCGAACAGCGCGGCATTGCCCTCACGCCGAAAGGCCGGGCGCTGTATGACAAACTGCTGGGCGAAGCCGGCAGCGGCAGCGATAACCTGACCCATCAGCTCCATTTGCAGGAGGTATTCCAGGCATTTCCTGACAGCGCTATGCTGCTGCGCCATCAGGGGCTGGCCTATTTCCGCTATCGCCTGACGCCGGTAGGCGAAACCCACCGCAAGCAGATCACGCCCGGCGATGATCCGCAGGCGCTGATTGAGCGCGGTTGGATCACCGCTCAGCCGATTATTTATGAGGACTTTTTGCCGGTCAGCGCAGCGGGGATTTTCCAGTCTAATCTGGGGGATGAAGCGCGCGGACGCAGCCACGGCAACGCCAGCCGTGAGAATTTTGAACAGGCGCTGGGCTGCCCGGTGCAGGATGAGTTTGCGCTGTATCAGGAAGCGTCGGACCGCAGTAAACGCCGTTGCGGGCTGTTGTAAAACGCGCCATCAACTCAGTGCTGAGTCAGCAACTGCGCGACAAACGCCGCCATCAGCTCGCTCTCCTGCGGCGCGTCGCGCAGCACCAGACGGTAGCTGGCTCCGGTTTTCACGCTCTGGGGGAACGGACGGATCAGCCGGCCGGCGCGTAAATCCTCCGCCACTAACCGCTCATCGGCAATCGCCACGCCGAAGCCCTGGATCGCCGCGCTGATGGCTAAATCCATCGTATCGAAGTGTTGATTTTTACGCATAGCCGGGCGCGGCGACGCCTGCTGGGCCAGCCACAGCGACCAGTCGGTTTTATCCCGGGTGGGGTGCAAAAACGTCAACGGCGCCAGCGCGTCTAACGTGGCGGGAACCTCTGGCATCAGCGAAGGGCTCAGTACCGGGGTTAACGCCTCGTCAAACAGCAAAAAACCCTGGGTTTTATGTGCGCCGAAAATTATCGCCGCGTCGTAGGGCTCGGTTTTGAAATTCACGTCATGATCGGTGGTGGTGGTGAGCGTCACCTGGACATCGCTAAGCGTTTTTTCCAGTTGCATCAGCTTCGGCACCAGCCAGCGGATGGCGCAGGTCGGCGCTTTCAGGCGGATGACGTTATGCTGCTGGCGCGCCTGTTCGGCGGTAGTCATTAACTGATCCCAGGCGCTTTGCAGCTCCGGCAGCAGGGCGCTGCCTTGCGGCGTTAACCGCAACCCGCGCGCATGGCGCTCAAACAGCGCAAAGCCAAACCAGCTTTCCAGCGCGGCGATTTTGCGGCTCACCGCGCCCTGGGTCAGATACAGCGTGCGCGCCGCGTGGGTGAGATTGAGGTGGCGGGCGGTGACCAGAAACGCCTCAAGGGCATTTAAAGGAAGAGTGCGACGCGTCATAACGACTCCCTGAATTCATAAGCCATGCATTTTTTGCATGGCTATTATGACAACAAATCGGTTGTCGAGCCATCGCGCTGCGGTTTGAATAGTTATGCACTCAAAACGAGAAAGGAACCATTATGTCCCAACAGACACCGGTACAATTACGCTCCAAACTGCCCGATGTCGGCACCACAATTTTTACCGTGATTGGCCAGCTTTCCGCCCAGCACCAGGCGATTAATCTTTCTCAGGGTGCGCCTAATTTTCCGTGCGATCCGCAGTTGATTGCCGGGGTGACCCGGGCGATGGAAGCCAACCGCAATCAGTACGCGCCGATGACCGGACTGGTTACCCTCAAAATGCTGATTGCCGAAAAAGTCGCGGCGCTGTATGGCGCGAAATACGACGCCGACAGCGAAGTGCTGATCACCGCCAGCGCCAGCGAAGGGATTTATTGCGCCATCAGCGGGTTGGTGCATCCGGGGGATGAAGTTATCTATTTTGAACCGTCGTTCGACAGCTATGCGCCGATTGTCCGGTTGCAGGGCGCGACGCCGGTTGCCATCAAGCTAACGGTGCCGGATTTCGCCGTGGACTGGGATGAAGTGCAGGCCGCGATTACGCCGCGCACCCGGATGATTATCGTCAATACACCGCACAATCCGAGCGGCCAGGTGTTCAGCCGCGACGATCTGGAAAAGCTCGCCGCGATGACCCGCAACACCAATATCGTGATTTTATCGGATGAGGTGTATGAACATATCGTGTTCGACGGGCTGAAGCACCACGGTATGGCGACCCATCCGCAGCTTGCGGAGCGTAGCGTGATTATCTCTTCGTTCGGCAAAACTTTTCATGTGACCGGCTGGCGCGTGGGCTATTGCCTGGCGCCGGCGGCGTTGATGGATGAAGTGATTAAAGTGCATCAGTTCCTGATGTTTTCCGCCGATACGCCGATGCAATACGCTTTCGCCGACTATATGAGCGACCCGGCGCGCTACCTGTCGCTGGGCGAGTTCTACCAGCGCAAACGCGATTTGATGCAAACGCTGTTGGCGGAGTCGCCGTTCAAATTGCTGCCCAGCGCCGGATCGTTCTTCCTGCTGGCGAGTTATCAACATTTCAGCGATGAAAGCGACAGCGAGATGGTGAAACGGCTGATCGTGGATTATGGTGTAGCGACGATTCCGCTGTCGGCGTTCTATACCGACGGAACCGATAATAAATTGATTCGCCTCTCTTTTGCCAAAGATGAAGCGACGTTACGGGCCGGCGCAAACGCGTTGTGCCAGGTTAAGCCACGCTAAGAAGGGGATCACAATGAATAAAATGAAAATGCTGTGTCTGGCTCTGGGGATGGTTTCATCATTCTCTTCTCTGGCGGCAAGCGAGCTACGTTATGGAGTTGAGGCGGAATACCCGCCGTTTGAAAGCCGTAACGCGCAGGGCGAACTGGAAGGGTTTGATATCGAACTGGGCAATGCCATTTGCCAGGCCGCCAACCTGAAATGCAGTTGGGTTGAATCCTCGTTCGATACGTTGATCCCGGGCCTGACCGCGAAAAAATTCGACGCCATCAACTCGGCGATGAACATTACCGAACAACGCCGTAAGAGCATCGATTTCACCCAGCCGATCTACCGTATTCCGTCTCAACTGGTGGGTAAAGAAGGCAGTGGGCTGGACGCTACCGCAGAGGCCCTTAAGGGCAAAACCATCGGCGTGCTGGCGGGCTCTATCCAGGAGACGTATGCCAAAGAGCATTGGGAAAAGCACGGCGTGGAAGTGGTTTCCTATAAAGATCAGAACCTGGCGTGGGGCGATCTGGTGAATGGCCGTATCGACGCGACGCTGGTGATGTCGGCTGCCGGTCAGGGCGGTTTCCTGAGCAAACCGCAGGGTAAAGGCTTTGGCTTTATCGGCAAGCCGGTGGTTGACGATAAGATCCTCGGTAGCGGCATCGGATTTGGCCTGCGTAAAGGCGATGCGGAAACCAAAAAACAGCTGGATGCGGCGATTGATAAAGTGCGCGCCGACGGCACCATCACTAAACTGGCTGCGCAATACTTCCCGGGGATCGACGTTAGCGTTAAATAACTCTCCCCCTGAAAAGTAAAAACCCCGATTTCTTGCGAAACGGGGTTTTTTTATGCCGCTGGACGTTTGAAGAGAACCCGGCAACGCCGGGCCACCACAAGCTATCATCATTAATATAATTTGGTGTCCGCCCGGTATTTTTTATTGTGGTACCGGGCCCTCTCATTGAGAGGAATAAAGGCATATACGCACGGGAGAGGGTAAACCACCCCAGGCGTGACGCTGAAACTAACCTGTCTTTCATCACTTGGCAAGCCCGCCCGAAGATATTGTCGACACCCGTCTCTGATGGCAGATAACCGCACTGCCTGCGCTTTTTTGATTGCTCTTCTCCGGGCTCGGTTTTTGATGCTGATCAACTCAAGGGCACTTTTTTTTCATCGATTTTCACCCCCTCGCCAATAAACAGGCCACGCGTCACGCTGAATGTAGACGCGTTTTTCAACATTAACGTTGATCATTCAACAAATATTCAACGTTGTATGTCGGGTTTCTGCTGCTTACTCTCTCCGCGTTTCCAGAAGAATGTGATGTTCATCAGGAAACTCATAAAAATCTTCAAAGCCAATTGCACGCAGTTACGTTGAATAGATGAGAGTCAATGATGAAACAAACACTGATCGCCATTTTTATCGCTTCTTCATTCAGTGCAGGAGCCGTAACCCTGCCTGTCACGTTATCGTCATCGGCTAATCAGAACATCACGAATAACCTTTGGGGGGCGGCTTACCTGGACGCTAAAAATGGCGTCACTAACCCCATCGCTTACAACGTACCAACGCCAGTTGCGCCGACGCCTGTCACGCAGCAGACGCCGATGAAAATTCCGCCGCAGATCATCCCGACGGTACAACAGAAAACACCGGTACTTCAGGCCACCCCGACGGCGGTTCCACCGGTTCCGGCGGCACTGGCAAACCCGCAGACGCCACCCGCGCCGGCGGTACCGACGCCTGTCGCGCAACAGACGCCGATGAAAATTCCGCCGCAGATCATCCCGGCGGTACAACAGAAAACACCGGTGCTTCAGGCCACCCCGACCGCGGTTCCACCGGTTCCGGCGGCACTGGCAAACCCGCAGACTCCACCCGCGCCGGCAGTGCCGACGCCTGTCGCGCAACAGACGCCGATGAAAGTTCCGCCGCAGATCATCCCGACGGTACAACAGAAAACGCCGGTGCTTCAGGCAACCCCGACGGCGGTTCCGCCGGTTCCGGCAGCCCTGGCAAACCCGCAGACACCACCCGCGCCGGCGGTACCGACGCCCGTCGCGCAACAGACGCCGATGAAAATTCCGCCGCAGATCATCCCGGCGGTACAACAGAAAACGCCGGTGCTTCAGGCCACCCCGATGGCGGTTCCACCGGTTCCGGCGGCACTGGCAAACCCGCAGACACCACCCGCGCCGGCTGTTCCAACGCCCGTCGCGCAGCAGACGCCGATGAAAGTTCCGCCGAAACTACCGCAGGCAGTTCCAACTCCGCTGCCGCTGACCGCTGTCGTTAACGCGAAAGCGACACCCGCGCCGCAGCCCTCTGTGGTGGGTCAGTTCGTAGGCAGTACGCAGACCATTCAGGCTTACCCGACCACGACGGTTTTGCCTGAGCCAGCGACCAGTTATGCACAAACTCAGTATCAGGCGGCCCAGGCCGTCATCATGGCAAACCGTCAGGCGATTCAGGACACCAACCAGAAAGTCGCGGATAACACCGCGCGTCTGGCAGCTCAGGACCAGCGGATGAACAGCCTGGAGCAATCAACTAACCGCCGCTTTGGCGATCTGAAAAGCCAGGTTGATGACAACAAACGTGATGCCGATGGTGGTATTGCCGGCGTGGCGGCTATCGCCAGCATTCCGCAAGTGACCGACCATCAGCAGTTTAGCGTGGGCGCGGGGGTAGGGGCGCATGGCAACGAACAAGCCCTTGCGGTAGGTTTTTCTGCCCGGGTCTCAGACCACTGGGTCACGAAAGCGGCAGTATCGACGGATACCTATAGTGGGCTCACTGCCGGCGCTGGCGCGTCATATGGCTGGTAAGGGATAAGGTGGTATTTTTTTGCAAGGCTGCCGGGTTGGCGTTGCTTGTCGTAAAATGGTCAGATTTAGTCAATATCCATTTTACCCGCGCCCCAGGGAGCCATTGTGAAAGAAATAGACCGATTGATCTCTATACTGTCAGCATCCATGGATGCGTTGATAGCCACCCTTCCCGGGAATACCGAAATTGTATTGCATGATCTGACTCAACCAAAAACGTCGGTGGTTCGTATCATTAATGGGCATGTCAGCGGGCGAAAACAGGGTGATGGTCTGATGTCAGGCCCTGATGATGATCAGGCAATCCTGGGATTACTCGATACCTCACAGCGCGTACCGTTCCGCGTTTTTAAAAATTACACCACGGTCACCGTAACGGGAAAACCGCTTAACAGCGCCTCAACCATTTATTACAGCAAAGCAGGGACGCCGCTGGTGGGGTTTTGCATAAATGTGGATCTTGACGCCGTGAGCCGATTCAAACGCGATCTGGATTATTTAACGCAACCCTTTGCCCGTTATGAAAATAATGAGCAGCAGGCAGGCAAAATTCCTGAACAAACGCTTAACGATATTCTGATGCAATTCAGGCAAAACGGTTCCGAAAGCAAACTGGATTTCAGGAAACGGGTGGTAGCGGAAATACACGCAATGGGATTTTTTAAAATCAAGGGCAGTGTAAATCAGGTTGCTAAAGTGCTAAACGTGACGCGGTATACCGTATACAACTATCTGGAAAAAATTGATGGCAAATCAGACCAAAACAAAAATTCCCTTCTATCAGATTGATGCTTTTACAACCGAGGCTTTTGGCGGCAACCCCGCAGGGGTTTGTCGGCTTACTGAATGGCTGGATGATGATATTTTGCAGGCCATCGCCATCGAAAATAATCTTTCTGAGACCGCTTTTTATCTGCCCTGGAAAGAGGGCTATCATCTTCGTTGGTTTACACCGGGCTGCGAAGTTGACCTTTGCGGCCATGCGACGCTGGCTACCGCACACGTACTTTTCCAGAACGAATGCGTGGCGGATGATTCTATTAAGTTTTATACCCGTAGCGGTATTTTGACCGTCACGCGCGCTGGTGACGAATTGTGTATGGACTTCCCGGCAATCTGCGATCTGGCGCCTTGTCACATCGACGCAGGCATTCTGGAAGCGTTGGGCATTGATGCCTCGGCGGTGGTGCAAACGTGGCAGTCATTCGACTATGTCATTATGGTGAATGATCCCGATGTAATTGAGAACTTAACACCTGATTTTGCCAGGCTGTCTCACTACGCCACGCGGGGGTTCGTGGTGACCTCTCAACATCCTGATTATGATTTTGTCTCGCGCTGGTTTGGCCCGAATGTCGGCGTTAATGAAGACCCGGTTACCGGTTCCGCGCACACAATTCTTGCTCCGCTATGGACTAACTATCTGGGCAAAAAACCGTTAACTGCCCGGCAGGGGGGCGCGCGCAAAGGTGAACTGCGCTGCGTCATGCGTGAGGATGGCCGGGTTGAATTATATGGCTCCGCGCGCACCGTTATTACCGGCGTTTTTTGTCTCTGAACACATACCCGCCCTACAAGGCCCGTTTTCTCCAGACGGGCCATCACCCCGATTCAGATGATTCCGTTTATCCCCCTTCTCGAAACAGCAACCGATTTGTCAAAACGTGCAAACACCGAAAAGGTGAGGCGGCGAAACGACCAAATAACAACAGTTTATTTTTTCTGATTATTGACCTTTCTTTACATGACACAAAACAACGCGTTTTTCGTTGCGACAAGCGTGATGGCGGACGTGGAAAGCTGTTGGCTTCAAAATGAATTTTGACTAGAGTGAGCGGTCGTAACAAATACAATAAATTGCCGCTGTTGACGCCGCGCGTCACAGTACACTTTGACTCCAAAAGGACGCGTTCTCAGGCATGAATCGCAGACGTTTTATTAAAGCCTCAATGGCACTTGCCGCCGCTTGCGGTACTCCGGGTCTGATGACCCTGTTTTCCAACACAGCATGGGCGCAAGAGTCGGATATCGCCGACGGTCTGTCGCGCGCATTTGATTTTAACGTTCTGCAATCCATGGCGGGCGATTTAGCCAAAAAGCCCTGGGGTGGCGCGCCGCGTCCGCTGCCGGACACCCTGGCGACCCTGACCCCGCAGGCCTACAACAGCATTCAGTACGATGCGGAACATTCGTTGTGGAACAATATCCCTGGCCGCGAGCTGGACGTGCAGTTCTTCCACGTCGGCATGGGGTTCCGCCGCCGCGTGCGCATGTTCTCCCTCGATCCGTCTTCGCATCAGGCGCGTGAAATTCACTTCCGTCCTGAGCTGTTTAAATACCACGATGCGGGTGTCGATACCCAACAGCTGGTGGGCCAGTCGGACCTCGGCTTTGCCGGTTTCCGCGCCTTTAAAGCCCCGGAACTGGCGCGCCGCGATATCGTGTCGTTCCTTGGCGCGAGCTATTTCCGCGCCGTAGACAGTACCTATCAGTATGGACTGTCGGCGCGCGGTCTGGCGGTAGACACGTTCACCGACAGCCTGGAAGAATTCCCGGATTTCACCGCGTTCTGGTTTGAAACCCCGAAAGCTGACGACACCACCTTTGTGGTGTATGCGCTGCTGGACAGCCCCAGTGTCACCGGCGCGTACAAATTCATTATTCACTGCGAAGAGAAGCGGGTGGTGATGGAAGTCGAAAACCGCCTGTATGCCCGTAAAGACATCAAACAGCTCGGCATCGCGCCGATGACCAGCATGTTCGCCTGCGGCACCAACGAGCGCCGGATGTGCGACACCATCCATCCGCAAATCCACGACTCCGACCGCCTGGCGATGTGGCGCGGTAACGGCGAATGGGTGTGCCGCCCGCTGAATAACCCGCAGCGCTTGCAGTTTAATGCCTTTACCGACGATAACCCGAAAGGTTTCGGGCTGGTGCAGACCGACCGTAACTTTGAGAGCTATCAGGATATCATGGGCTGGTATAACAAACGCCCGAGCCTGTGGGTTGAACCGACCAACAAATGGGGCAAAGGCACCGTAGGCCTGATGGAGATCCCCACCACCGGGGAAACGCTGGATAACATCGTCTGCTTCTGGCAGCCGGAGAAGCCAGTGAAAGCAGGCGATCAGCTCAATTTCAAATACAAGCTGTACTGGAGCGGCGAACCGCCGGTCCGCTCGCCGCTGGCGAATATTCTCGCCACCCGCACCGGGATGGGCAGCTTCCCGGAAGGCTGGGCGCCGGGCGAGCATTTCCCGACCACCTGGTCGCGCCGTTTCGCCATTGATTTTATTGGAGGCAATCTCAAAGAGGCTGCGCCAAAGGGCATTGAACCGGTGATTACGCTGTCCAGCGGCGAAGCGAAGCAGATTGAAATTCTGTATGTCGAACCGTTTGACGGCTACCGTATTCTGTTCGACTGGCATCCGACGTCAGACTCAACGGATCCGGTGGAAATGCGCATGTTCCTGCGCTGCCAGGGCGAAACCATCAGCGAAACCTGGTTGTATCAGTACTTCCCGCCCGCGCCGGATAAACGTAACTATGTAGACGACCGTCAGATGCGCTAACGGGCTGGCAAATGTTGAGGGGAGCGATGGCTTAATACTGGTCACTTAAGAAAATGAGGCTCGATAATTCGGGCCTCTGATAAAGTGTAACAGGCTGAAACCCTGATTCCTTAATTGTCCTTCTAAACATAATTATGAATTTATATTCATTAAATGTTTAACTCACTGGCGTTAGACTCCCCTGTAATTTTATTAACCCTGTCAGGCAGGGTGCTTAATTGCTTTCCAGTGACTGTTATATCCAGGCCGGGCATCATTCTCCAACCTTTTTATTTCATTTGTGAATATTTTTATTTTATTTATTATTTTAATTAATAAAATGTATTTTGTAAGAACCAACTATGGGTCATGAAATGGTACTTTCATTAATTATCTATAGGCGTATTATTTTTTTTGAGGGATCGTAATTGTCTATCAAAAGGATATTTGGCGATGGCAGGGCAATCAGATATTGTTCAACAACAGAATACGTTAAACCGTTATTTACTTTATTTTCCCCTAAGCTTATCTGTTTTACCGGATGTTCACTCTTTTACCGTGGAAGAAGAACTCAGTAAGCCCTACCGCTACCCCATCCGCTTAACCAGCCCAACACTGAACTTTGATATCTACAAAATGGAGTGACTGTAATGACTGAAGCCAGGAAAAGCCCGTATGCGCCACGGGTAATATCAGAAGGGGATATTCCTGTACACAGGGATTTGGGGGAAGTTGCTCAGACTCGCCGTGTGGGCGTACCTCGCCCGATGCCGGGGATTGTGATTCTGATCCACGGCGTGAATGACGTGGGCGAAGCGTATCAGAACCAGGAAAAGGGCATTATCGTGGGCCTGAGTAAACGTCTTGGCCGCACAGATTTTTACGCCCATGAATGGGGAGACTACAGAATCACCCATCCCGGCCGTTCACCGGTTATCCCGTTTTACTGGGGGTATAAGCCGGTCACCCATGCGGATTATGTTGCAGATCAGAAACGGTACCGGGATGAAGTCGGAAAACTTTCTTCCGGCGCCCATCTGCCGTATGACGCTTATCAGGAAGATAACGAGACGAACAAGGCCGCGCTGGGTAATGACGGCAAAGGCGCGTTTAAGTACCAGAACGATAACTTTGGTAATGCGCTGGACGCGAACTTTGCCAAAAATGGCGGGACGTTCGCCAATGCGACTACCAACATTCCCGATATGCTGGGGCCAGGAGCTGGAGGTTTTGGCGTGGCAGCGGTGGGATTTGCATCACTGCATATGAATGACGGGGATTACACTCACCCCATCTATGAAAACCCGCACCGAATCTATCAATTTTTTGCCGCCCAGCGTCTTGCAGACTTGATTATTCAGATCCGAAGCGAACCTGCTGTTGAGAATGATGTGATTAATATTGTTGCACACAGTCAGGGAACGATTATCACCATGCTGGCGAATATGCTGGTGAAACAGGCCGGATTTGATCCGGTGAACTGCGTCATTCTGAACCATTCGCCGTATTCACTGGAGTCCCGCGTGGCTGAAAATATTCAGCCCGGATACCAACAGACGGATGCCGCCAGGCAGAAGACATTCAAAAATTTCTGTAGCCTGATGCATACACAGTGGAAAGGCGGAGGAAAATTAGACGAGGATGAATTACTGGCCCTTGAAGCCTCCTGTACGTTGCGTAAACCCTCAGATAATCCGCTACGGAGTGATGATCGATATTGTCGTAACAATAACGGTAAAGTGTATAACTACTTCTGTCCAAATGATGGCGTTGTATCGCTGGAAAATATACAGGGGTTTGGCTGGCGTGGTATCCCTCAGAAAATTGCAGATGGCATTCCTAACCTGTTCCAGCGAGTTTTTTATCAGCACGGCGAAGTAGGAAAAGCACCTGACACTAAACCCTTTGCGTTGCCACAACGAAAAGAGGGGGATGCAAAATATTCGGTTCTCCCGAATGCCAGTTACCGCGCCCATGACGTAGTGGTAAACGGTGAAGAATTGCCAGAGCCCTTTATTTTCAAACTACAGGGTCAGGATAACCATCCGGATAATGACCCTAAAACGAGTGACAAGCCGTATACGTATTATATCGACCCGGACAGCCCAGATGCCTACATATCCTATTCGGCTAAAGCCAGTGCCATCAAGCGTACGGATTCTGCGATGTATATGCTTAACAGTTATCAGCGTATTAGCTGGAAGCCGGGGCATGTTTTAACACCAAATGAGCTGAAGGTGGAAAGCCTTGACCGGGGGCATACCGTTATTCATGGGGAAGTTACTGGTTCAAAAGATTACCCTGTGTTGTCCATTACCTGGCTGAAAACCCGTGAAGAACTTGAAAAAGAATGGAAAAAGGTTGACCCGGTAAGCTACAGCCAGCATTCGTCAATTGTTATGAGCGAGTTCGCGCCATCGCACGCGATGGCGTTCGACCTTGCAATTGGTCAGTGTAAGTCGTTTGACTACAAAGCCGGTAAATTCTGGGAAAGTCTATTACATCGTGCTGACTGGCGCGATCCGCAAAATGGTAATGCTGATGCGAGAGAATATTATCGTTCTGGGAGATTGCCAGTTGCCGGGACTAAAAATTTTATGAATAAACCTGATGATGTACTGCCGAAAGGTGATTTCGGGGTGGAAAACGTTTATGCCGGTATCCGGCCTCATTCGCGTAATATTATGGATATTGAGACGGGAACTGTCAGGCCGAGAGATTTCCAGGAAATAAAGCGGCTGCAATGGGAAATGCCAGAGCCTAAAAGTGACAGTCAGTTGGCTAAAGGATAAGACATGAAAGGACTATGTGCAGGTCTGGCCGCTACCGTTTTTTTACTGGCTGCAAGCTGCCATGCAGAAGAGCCACCGACACAGGTAGTTTATCGTTTTGATGATCACCGCTATCTGGAACTGAAAGGCTGGGACTGCGAAGGAGAGCTCTGGTACACCGATACGCAGAGGGCTATCCATTCTCAAGTTTATTTACAGTTTTATAGGATATTCACCCGTAAATTTATCCATCCTTCAGAAAAATATATGTCTATCCCTGTTTGGGGGGCTGATGGCTTCAGGGTATCGAAGGATTATGGTCGAACATGGAAACTTGCACAATTTGCACCAGGGGAAAATGAACCTAACGGCGATGATTACGCGCTTTATGAGGATGTTCTTTCGTTCACTGTCGTCAACGATCAGGGATTTTTACAAACCAAACACCGGCTGTATATGTCGTCAAAGCCGTTTGATGACCCGCGCATTTTGCCTGGTGGGTCGGGGATTAAATATCGTTTAGATAGCGGTGAAATGGATGAAATTACGCCAGATGCCCCAGGATGGTCTTGGGGGATGGTTTATTTTACGCAGGAAGGTTTACAGGGAAAGGTTATGCGCCGTGAGGCCAATTATCAGGACCTGCCCGACAAAGTGCCGGAAGTAAAAGGTTATACCGGCTGGGACCATATGCGGTGCGATATGGATGCGGGGCGATAAAGCATGAAAGGATTTTGCTCAGGTCTGACAGCCGCAGCTTTATTTATGGCAGCGGGTTGTCAGGCTTCAGAACCGCCAACACAGGTTGTTTACCGTTTTGATGATCATCGCTATCTGGAGTTAAAGGGCTGGGACTGTGAAGGGGAACTCTGGTATACAGATACAAAACGGGGCATTCATTCTCAGCCATTTTTTCAATTTTACCGGATATTCACTAAAAAGTTTGAACATCCATCCCAGCGCTATATTGCTATCCCAAATTGGGAGGTGGATGGATTTATGGTTTCCAAAGATTATGGGCAAACCTGGAAGGCTGTAGGTTTTTCTCCTTCGGGGAATGAACCGAATGGTGATAACCGAGCGACAGCGCAAGATGCAGTGTCCTTCACCGTCGTCAACGATCAGGGTTTTTTACAGACAAAGCACCGGCTGTATATGTCGTCAAAGCCGTTTGAAGATTCTCGTTTATTGCCGGGGGAGGCGGGGATTACCTATACCGCGTTAGATGGGGCTAAGCATCACCTAAAACCTGGCTCTGCTGGCTGGGCTTGGGGATTGGTCTATATGACTAAAGAAGGGCTTGCGGACAGCACGCAGCAATTCAAGACAAACTGGCAGGGCCTTCCCGACAAAGTACCTGAAGTGAAGGGCTATACCGGCTGGGACCATATGCGCTGCGATATGGATGCGGGGCGATAAAGCATGAAAGGGGCTTGTTGATGACGCTACGTTCCTGACGGACATTCACTACAATACTGTCAATTAAGCAATGGGATACAACGAGTCGAACGGTCAATTCGGCCACACGGCAACCTGCTCCCGAATGGCATCAGTGACTTTCGATATCAGTACTGGTGACACGTCAGCATCGTACATCTCTTTGAAGGTGGCGACGATTTCACGCGTGGTCATACCGTTAGTGTCGGTTCATCTGAGTGATGCGCGTCTGATTTTTGCGGATAAACTGCGGTTCGAAGGCGCTTTCACGATCGCGTGGTGGCTTGATCTCAACTTCGCCATCATCGCTGTGCCGCGTTTTAGTGGAGTAGCCGTTACGGGCGTTACTGCCTTTTTTCGGCTGATTATTGTCATGCCCGAGATGTTCGGTGAACTCTGCCCCGAGTGCGGCTTCAAAGGTAAGCTTCATGAGCATGCGTAAAAATTGATTGAGATCAGCCTCAGTTTTGAGGCCCCTGGCCATTTCGACACCAGGGCATTAAGCGATGGCTCCCCTTTTTACGTTATGCTAATAAAAAACCTTAACCGGAGAGCTCGCGTGCAAAATCCCGCTGACTGGCATGACGACATCATTATCATTAACGACACCCTGAAACTGCACTCGGTGAACGATCCGTTTATAGAGCCGCTGTATGAACTGGTTGAACGTAATAAAGACTTTCTCCAGCAGGCGATGGAGTGGCCAAAATCGGTGACCAGCAGTCACGATATCCGCCGCACTGTGCAGGGTAACTATCAGTTGCACCATCGCGGCTACGCCAAAATGTTTATGATCTTGCGTCATGACGCGGTATGCGGCGTGATCTCCTTTAATCAGATCGAGCCGACCAACAAAGCCGCGTATATCGGCTACTGGCTGGATGAAGGTTTACAGGGGCAGGGCATTATTTCTCAGGCGTTGCAGGCGATGATGCAGCATTACGCCCGAGAGGGTAGCGTGCGCCGCTTCGTGATCAAATGTATCGTCACCAATCATGCCAGCAACCAGGTGGCGCTGCGCAATGGCTTCACCCTCGAAGGCTGCCTGAAACAGGCGGAGTACCTGAACGGCGCATTTCACGATCAGAATATCTACGCGCGCATTATTGATAAGCCGTAAGTGAAAGGGGGGGTTAAATTGCCCCAATAACCGGCGTGCGGGTAATGTACTCATTGCCGCTGATTATTCTCGCGCCGCGCAGATGCAGCGGATCGCCATTAAAGGCTTCTATCACGGCGTCATCTGTTACCGTCACCTGGTTTTCAATAAATACGTTGCCGGTGACCCGCGCCTGACCGCATATCTTTATCCGATCGTCGAGTTGCACCGGACCGCCGGTAATCACCGCGTCGTCAAACACGTGGACGTGATGCTTCAGCACACAGTCGCCTTCGATCAGCGCATGGCCAAATACCTGTGAGCTGTAGCGGATGGTCGGGCACTGGTCGATTTCGTTGCCAGCAACAATCCGCGCCTGCCCGTAGATTTGCGCGCAGTCACAGACCCAGACGTTGTTCTCGTCATTACCTTCCAGGATCGCGTCCTCATACACCGCAGCGCGGTGCTCGATAAACGCGTGGTTCACCAGCGCCCGGCCATAAATTTGCGCCTGATGAACAATGCGCGACCCGTTAACCGTGGCGTTATCGTAGATTTGCAGCCGCTGGTCGCGATCTTCGGTTAGCCCCACGGCGGCAATCACCTGGCTTTGATGCATCACCCGCGCATCGCCAAAAATCCGGCATTCGCCGCGTACCTGAGACATCTGGATCATGGCGCGGTCATAAATCGCCGCGCCGTGGCTGATATCCGCGCGATCTGCCCAGCATTCACTGGTAAGCGATGCCCCGTGGCTGATGGTGCAGGGCTGCGTGACGCGCGCATTGCCGCTGATCACCGCCCCGGCGAACACCGCGCTGTTGTGATCGTAAATCCAGCAGTCGCCGTCGTGGCTGAGGTTACTCTCTTCCTCAATCCAGCCGCCCAGGGTTCCTGCTTTGATATCGCTGAAGTCGCGCAGCGCTTCTATCTGGCGCAGGGTAAATTTGTGAGTGACGCCATTTTCCTGATAGTCAACCGTTCTGGCGGCGTCCGTTAACCGGTATTTTTCCATGTTGCTGGCTCCGTTGTGCGCATGGACTAACCGTAGCAAATTTTTTCAGACCCTGCGGGTTATGGTAATTCAGCCCCGGCTCCCATAAAATGCATCTTAAATATATTTTTAAACTTTAAACAAAATGAGCAAAACCATTGCCTGGCAATCGGCCAGCGAATCATTCTCCATTCTCAACCTGCCTGCCGGCTATTTCGGCATGGTACTCGGTACCATCGGGATCGGTTTCTCCTGGCGTTACGCGGCAACGATCTGGCCGGTTTCGCCGTGGATTGGCGAGGGGCTGATCACGCTGGCAACACTGATATGGTTTTTGCTGGCGGTGGCATTTATCTGGCGTCTTATTGCCCATCCGCAGACGGTGAAAGCAGAAATCCTGCATCCGCTGATGAGCAGTTACGTCAGCCTGTTTCCCGCTACTACCATGCTGGTGTCGATTGGTCTGGCCCCGTGGGTGCGGCCGCTGGCGGTGGTGCTGTTCAGCATCGGCGCGGTGAGCCAGTTGCTGTACGCCGCCTGGCAAAACGCCGGGCTGTGGCGCGGCAAACATCCTTATGAAGCCACCACGCCGGGGCTCTATTTGCCCACCGTCGCCAATAACTTTATCAGCACCATGGCCTGCGGCGCGCTGGGCTTTCACGATTTAGGCATTCTGTTTCTGGGGGCTGGGGTACTTTCATGGCTCAGCCTGGAACCGGCCATTTTGCACCGCATGCGCAGCGCGGGTGAGATGCCCCCGGCGGTGCGCACATCGCTGGGTATCCAGATGGCCCCGGCACTGGTGGCCTGTAGCGCGCTGTTAAGCGTCAACGGTGGCGAGGCGGATATGTTCGCAAAAATGCTGTTTGGCTACGGACTGTTGCAGGCGCTGTTTATGATCCGCCTGGCGCCGTGGTATATGGCCCAGCCGTTTAATCCCACCTTCTGGAGCTTCTCGTTCGGCCTGTCGGCGCTCGCCACCACCGCGCTGCACCTCGGGCTCGCCGTGCCAGGCGGCGTTCTTGATTTTTTGGCGTTGCCGCTGTTTATCTGCAGTAACGTGCTTATCGGCCTGCTGCTTATCCGCACGCTGATTTTGTTGTGCCAGGGCAAATTATTGATTCGTACTGCTGTTTCTCATACTTCTAAGGAATCACTATGACCGTTCGTGATGAAAATTATTTTACCGACAAATATGGTTTAACCCGCACCCACTCTGAAGTCATCGCCGCCATGCCTTATCTGACCCCTGGCCGGGTGCTGGATCTGGGCTGCGGCAATGGCCGCAACAGCCTGTATTTGGCGGCCAATGGGTTTGACGTCACCGCCTGGGACAAGAACCCGATGAGCATCGCCAATCTGCAACGCGTCGCAGAAGCGGAAGGGCTGAATACGCTGCAAAGCGATGTGCGCGATCTGAACACCCTGAAATTTGACGGTGAATATGATTTTATTCTCTCCACCGTGGTGATGATGTTCCTCGAGCCGACCACCATTGCAGGCCTGATTGACAATATGCAGCGCTGCACTAAACGCGGTGGCTACAACCTGATTGTCGCCGCGATGGATACCGAAGATTTCCCGTGCACGGTCGGCTTCCCGTTTGCCTTCCGCGAGGGCGAACTGAGCGGCTATTACGCCGGTTGGGACATCGTAAAATACAACGAAGAGCCTGGCGAACTGCATCGGACCGACGAAGCAGGCAACCGCATTAAATTACGTTTCGCCACGCTGCTGGCGCGTAAAATCTAATCAAAGACGGGCGCGAACTGTCGCGCCCGTTATTATCTTTACCCTGCTGATTGCTTACTCTGCTAATTAATAATTTATATGCATATATAGTTTTTATTTACCATCAAAATGGCAATGCGTTAAATTTGCTCAGCCAATATGTTTTTTTCTCAGAAAGCTATTTATGCCTCAAATCATTTTGCCAGGTTTGCTATAACTTGTCTGCTTATGTGCAATTACAGGTGCAAAAAATGAGAACCTCTTTATTTGTTAAGGCTTCGGTGCTTTGTGCAGCGCTCGCGCTTGCAGGCTGTGCGTCAAAAGTAACCTCACCGGATAAATACTCCGGTTTTTTGAAAGACTACTCAGGCTTACAGGAAACGACTTCATCCACCGGCAAAACCGTGATGCGTTGGGTTGCACCTGACTTTAATCCCAATAACTACGACAGTATTGTTTACAACCCGATCGTCTATTACCCGGTTCCTAAGCCAACGACTCAGATTGGTGAGAGGGTGCTGACGCAATTACTGAATTATACCAATCAGCAGATGAAGGCTGCGGCAGCAGAACGTAAGCCGCTGGTCGCCACCCCAGGGCCGCGCAGCCTGATTTTCCGTGGCGCGATCACCGGTGTTGACAGCAGTAAAGAAGGGTTGCAGTTCTATGAAGTGGTGCCGGTGGCGCTGTTAGTTGCCGGGACGCAAATGGCCACTGGCCATCGCACCATGGATACCAATCTCTATTTCGAAGGCGAGTTGATTGACGCCGCAACCAACAAGCCAGTATTTAAAGTGGTGCGTAAAGGGGAAGGCAAAGACCTGAACAATGAAAGCACCCCAATGGCGTTAGAAAACTTAAAACAGGTTGTTGACGATATGGCAACCGACGCCAAAATGTTTGATGTGACTAAAAAACAATAATAAGCGTGGGGGAGTTCGCTCCCCCATTAAATGAGACTGTTTAGCGCATCAGATTGTTATTTTCCCCGGCCTCGCGCAATCCCCAGTACCGCATAGCTTATTCCACCGCCAATCAATCCCCAGAATGCCGAGCCAATTCCACCCAGCGTAATACCCGATGCGGTAATTAAAAACGTGATAATCGCGGCGTCGCGATCGGTTTCACGGCTGAGCGCCTGATGCAGGCTACCGCCGATGGTGCCGAGTAGCGCCAGTCCAGCCAGCATCTGGATCCACGCCAGCGGCAACGCCGTCATCAACGCGGTGATTGCGCCGCCGAAGACCCCAGCCAGCAGATAGAACCCGCCAGCCGCCGTCGAGGCCATCCAGCGTTTATGCCTGTCGGGATGCGCATCCGGGCTCTGGCAAATCGCCGCGGTGATCGCGGCGATACACACCGAGAACACGCCAAACGGCGCCATCACCAGCGCAATCAACCCGGTAACCGTCATTAGCGGCGATACCGGCACCTGATAGCCTGAGGCATTGAGCGTTGCCACACCGGGAGCGTTCTGCGACGCCATGGTCACCAGGAAAAACGGCAGCCCGATACCCAGTAAACTTTGTAGCGTGAAATGCGGCACAGTGAATCCCGGCAATGACGGAGTGATATTCGCCTGGCTTTGGTGAAACTGCCCGGTAACCAGGCAAATCGCCAGCCCGGCGATCAGCGTCGCCACAATGGCGTAGCGCGGCGCCATGGCTTTGGCGATAAGCCAGGCAATCAGCATCACGCCGCACAGCAAACCGTTAGCGGGCAGGGTGGCGAAGGCGTCGAGGCCAAAACGCAGCAGAATTCCGGCCAGCATTGCGGCAGCCAGGCTGTGAGGGATCAGTTTCATCAGCCGGGCAAACAGGCCGGTAACGCCGCACAGCACAATCAGCGCGGAGGCAAAGATAAACACGCCGATCGCTTCATTGATCGTCACGCCATGCAGGCTGGTGGCGAGCAGCGCCGCGCCTGGGGTCGACCAGGCGGTCAGCACCGGGGCGCGATACCACAGCGACAATCCCAGGGTACTGACGCCCATGGCGATACCCAGCGCGGTCATCCATCCGGCTATTTGCTGCGCACTGGCGCCTGCCGCTGCGGCGGCCTGCCAGATGATCGCCGCAGAACTGGCATAGCCCACCAGCACGGCGACCAGCCCGGCCAGTAACGTGGGGAAAGTGAATTGACGCATGGTCTGGCTCCGTTGTGCGTTATAGCGTCCACGGAAAATAACACTGTGCGCTATAACGCACAAGCAGGTAAACTGAGGTTTTTGAACCAATGGGATACGTTATGGATATTGCCGCCCATCTTAGCGATACGCTGAAAACTCTGCGCCAGGCGCGCGGCTGGAGTTTAACCCAGGCCGCCGAACAGACCGGCGTATCCAAAGCGATGTTGGGGCAGATCGAGCGTCAGGAATCCAGCCCGACAATCGCGACGCTGTGGAAAATCGCCACCGGTTTTAACGTACCCTTTTCGGCGTTTATAGCCCCGTCTCAGGCCAGCGAGCGGCCAGTTTACGACGCCCATCAGGGCATGACCGCCGAGCCGCTGTTCCCGTTTGATGAACAGCTGGGTTTTGATCTGCTGGTGGTCACGCTGGCTCCCGGCGCGATGAGCGAATCCTCCGCCCATGAGGCGGGCGCGATTGAGCATGTGGTGGTCATCAGCGGTGAAGTCGCATTACAGATCCAGGGCGTGTGGCAGACGCTGCAAGCAGGAGAAGGGCGGCGCTTTGCCGCCGACCAGCCCCATGCTTATCGAAATCCCACCTCGTCGCCAACCTGTTTTCACTCCTTAATTCACTACCCGCGATCCGCAATACAAACGTGAGAAGTTAGCTTGCGGCAGTAAGGCTTCATATCCGCCGGGCTTCTGTCTACAATAGCCGCCATTTTCAAAACTGGATAACGACAAAACATGCGCCTGCACCCCCATCATCTTGAACTTCTGAGCCCGGCACGCGACACCGCCATCGCCCGTGAAGCGATCCTTCATGGCGCCGACGCGGTGTATATCGGCGGCCCGGGCTTTGGCGCGCGCCACAACGCCAGCAACAGCCTGCGCGATATCGCCGAGCTGGTGCCGTTCGCCCACCGCTACGGCGCGAAGATTTTCGTGACGCTCAACACCATTCTTCACGATGATGAACTGGAACCGGCGCAAACGCTGATCCACCAGC
Organism: Atlantibacter sp. RC6; assembly: GCF_014193285.1. Taxonomy (GTDB): domain Bacteria; phylum Pseudomonadota; class Gammaproteobacteria; order Enterobacterales; family Enterobacteriaceae; genus Atlantibacter. Next base: position 202,333 of record NZ_JACHZE010000006.1, on the reverse strand, counting down.
TGTGGCAGGCGGGCGTGGATGCGCTGATTGTCCAGGACATGGGCGTGCTGGAACTGGATATCCCGCCGATTGAGCTGCATGCCAGCACCCAATGCGATATCCGCAGCGTGGAAAAGGCGAAGTTTCTTTCTGACGTGGGGTTCTCGCAAATCGTGCTGGCGCGTGAGCTGAACCTTAACCAGATCAAAGCGATTCACGATAGCGTCGACGCCACCATTGAATTCTTTATTCACGGCGCGCTGTGCGTGGCGTATTCCGGGCAATGCAACATTTCCCATGCCCAGACGGGGCGCAGCGCCAACCGCGGCGACTGCTCCCAGGCCTGCCGTTTGCCGTACACCCTGAAAGACGATCAGGGCCGCGTGGTCGCCTATGAAAAGCACCTGCTGTCGATGAAAGACAACGATCAGAGCGCCAACCTGACGGCGCTGGTGGACGCGGGCGTGCGCTCCTTCAAAATCGAAGGGCGCTACAAAGATATGAGCTACGTGAAAAACATCACGGCTTATTACCGTCAATTGCTGGATGAAGTGATGGAGCAGCGCGGCGATCTGGCGCGCGCGTCGGCAGGGGTGACCCAGCACTTTTTTGTGCCATCCCCGGATAAAACCTTCCATCGCGGCAGTACCGACTATTTTGTCAACGAGCGAAAGATTGATATCGGCGCGTTTGATTCACCGAAATTTATCGGCCTGCCGGTGGGCGAAGTGATGAAAGTGGCGAAAGACCACCTTGACGTTGATGTCAGCGAGCCGCTGTCAAACGGCGACGGGTTGAACGTGCTGATAAAGCGTGAAGTGGTAGGGTTCCGGGCCAATACCGTAGAAAAACTTGCCGAACGCCGTTACCGCGTCTGGCCGAACGAGATGCCGGATGCCCTGAAAACGTTGCGTGCGCATCATCCGCTGAACCGCAACCTGGATCACAACTGGCAGCAGGCGCTGTTGAAAACCTCCAGCGAGCGTCGGGTCGCGGTGGATATCGAGCTGGGCGGCTGGCAGGAACAACTGATCCTGACCATGACGTCCGAAGAGGGCGTCAGCGTGACGCGCACGCTGGACGGCGAGTTCAGCGAAGCCAATAACCCAGAAAAAGCCTACAATAGCTTGCGTGACGGTGTCACAAAACTCGGTCAGACGATGTATTACGCCCGGGCCGTGACCATCAATCTGCCCGGCGCATTGTTTGTGCCGAGCAGCCAGCTTAACCAGTTGCGCCGCGAAACCAGCGAGGCGCTGGATGAGGCCCGGCTGGCAGCCTATCAACGTGCGACCCGTAAAGCGGTGAGTGACCCTGCGCCGGTCTACCCGGACAGCCATTTAAGCTTCCTGGCGAACGTTTATAACCATAAAGCGCGCGAGTTTTACCATCGCTACGGCGTACAACTGATCGACGCGGCGTTTGAAGCGCATCAGGAAAAGGGCGATGTGCCGGTGATGATCACCAAACACTGCCTGCGTTTCGCTTTTAATTTGTGCCCGAAACAGGCGAAGGGATCGATTAAAAGCTGGAAGGCCACGCCGATGCAGTTGATCCACGGCGATGAGGTGTTGACGCTGAAGTTTGATTGTCGTCCCTGCGAAATGCACGTTATCGGCAAAATCAAAAATCACATTCTCAAGATGCCGCTGCCAGGCAGCGGCGTGGTGGCGTCCATTAGCCCGGAAGAGCTGTTAAAAACCGTTCCGGGCCGCAAAGCCTGAAACAACAGCGCCGCCTGAAAGGCGACGCTGCGGATTAGGGTTCCCCGTACAGGCTGATTAACCGGCGGGTAACCCCGTTGGTCCAGCCAAAGCCATCCTGCAACGGATACTCACCCCCGCCACCCGGTTGCGGTGCGTAATCGGCGATGTGATATTTCTCAACCAGTTTGTTTTGCTCCATATACACGCGCTTGACGGTGCGCATCCAGTTATGGGCAATAATGTCTGCCAGCGAGTCTTCGCTGTAGTTTTTGAAACCCTGGATCGCCATCCACTGGAGCGGCGCCCAGCCGTTGGGTTTGTCCCACTGCTGGTCGCTTTCCACATCGGTCGCCAGAATACCGCCCGGCGTCAACAGCCGTTCGCGCACGTTGAGCGCGATTTTCTGCGCCTGTTCGTGGGTCGCCATGCCGACATACAGCGGCACCACGCAGGCGGCGGAGAACGAGGCCAGGCATTCGCGCCGCCAGTCGTAATCACGGTAGGTGCCGGTGGTCTCATCCCACAGGTAGCGGTTCATGGCGCTGCGGCGCGCCAGCGCTTTTTCCCGGAAGCGGGCCGCCATCAGGGCATCCTGCTTCAGGCCAGCGATATTGGAAATCGCGGTTTCCAGCTTGTAGAGAAAGGCGTTCAAATCCACCGGAATAAACTGGGTGGTACGAATGCTCGCCAGACGGTCGGCATCGCGTAACCAGCGGGTGGAGTAGTCCCAGCCCGACTCCGCGCCGGCACGCAGATCTCGGTACACTTCGCTGGCCGGTCGGCCCGATAATTTGGCGGTTTCCACATCCTCATACCAGGATTCATCACGCGGTGTGTCGCGGTCGTCCCAGTAACGGTTGAGCAGCGCGCCGTCGGGCATTTTTACCGCGCGGCGATAGGCCTGGTTGTAATCCAGGCTGTCTGCGCCATCCATCCAGAAGGCGTACTCCATCAACAGATGGTCAAGATAGCGCCGGGCGCCGCGCACCCCGTCCTCTTCGAACAGCTCGACCATCAGCGCAAACACCGGCGGCTGCGAGCGGCTGAGATAATAGGTGCGATTGCCGTTCGGGATATGACCGTAGTTTTCGATCATCCAGGCGAAGTTATCCGCCATGCAGCGCAGCAGATCGTTGCGGCCGCTTTCGGCAAGCCCCAGCATGGTGTAATAGGAGTCCCAGTAATAGGTCTCGCGAAATCGTCCCCCCGGAACGATGTAAGACTGGGGCAACGGCAGCAGCGAGGAGAACTCAATATGCTCCTGCGGCTCACGGGTCAGGACCGGCCACAGGCTGTCGATATGGTCTTTCAGGCTGCGATCCGGGTCGGAAATATAGGCTTTGCTGTAGTCTGCGGGCAGATGAAAATGGTCGTGGACGAATTTCTCCAGGTTAAAACCCGGATAGCGTTTCGCACGACGATAATTGAGTAAAATTGCCAGCGGCGTCATCTTGGGCGCGCAGTCGGCAAAAGTTTTGCTGTCCGGGAAAATGCGCGAAGACTGCACGTTCTCATACAGCTCCAGATAACGATCCGCTGGGGTCAGCGCATCCGGAGCGGGCATGCCTTCGATTGTTTCGGGCAGCGGTTCCGCTTCGACCATCTCATCCAGCTTGAGCTCACAGGGATCGAACTCATACCGAACGTCTTCGTCGTAGGCTTCTGATTCCGTTAATGTGAGTCGAGATGTCTGATTAAGCATACTAATAACAACCTCCAGAGTCGCTTTTTGTGAAAGCATTACTCTTAAGTTTAGCAAATGGATTTGTCGGGCCGGTAAGCGGCAAGAACTCAGGGCGCGAAGGCCGATACAACTGACGCATCATGGATGCAAATGGGCAGTAAATTCATTCATTTCGCAACATGTTAACTGCCTGGGGAAATAATCTGATAATTCACCCTGTCGCACTCCGGCCGGTCTGGCAAAGAGCGCGAAAGCATAATTGTAACGCGTTTGCCTGGTGGAAAATCAAGCAACTTTTTCTACAAACATCTCTATATTCGTAAATATTATGCGTTTTCAGGAAACATCCGGTAACCGGATATTAAGCGCGGCAGGCTTTACCCGCAAAAATCGCCAACAGAGTCAGACAGTTCCTTTCTATACTGGACGGCAGCGTTAAGTTTAGTGGAATTACCATCCCTGGAGGTTTGTGATGAGTCATCTGTTTTCCGCGGGGCAGCTTGGCGAGCTTGCCCTGAGTAACCGCATAATTATCGCGCCGATGTGCCAGTATTCCGCCGATAACGGCGCGCCGACCAGCTGGCACAGCGTACATCTCGGTACCCTGGCGCAGTCGGGAGCTGGGCTGCTGATCATCGAAGCCACCTCGGTAACGCCGGAAGGGCGCATTTCACCCTGGGATTTAGGGATCTGGAGCGATGAGCTGGGTGACGCCTTGCAGCAGGAAGTCGAGAAAATCCGCCGTTGGTCGCCAATAAAACTCGGTATTCAGTTAGGCCATGCGGGCCGTAAGGCCTCGGTGGACGCGCCCTGGAAGGGCGGGAAATCGCTGTCGGATAGCGAAGGCGGCTGGGAAACCCTCGCGCCGTCGGCGCTGGCGTTTGGCGAATACCGCGCGCCGAAGGCCATGAGCGCAGAAGAGATCGCCGATATTAAGCAGGCGTTCGTGGACGGGGCGCGCCGTGCGCAACAAGCGGGCTTCGACCTGATTGAACTGCATGCCGCCCACGGCTACCTGCTGCACCAGTTCCTGTCGCCGCTGTCGAACCAGCGTACGGACAATTATGGCGGCAGCCTGGAAAACCGCATCCGGCTGGTGCTGGAAATATTTGATGAAGTTCAGGCCGCTGTGTCGCTGCCGGTGGGCGTGCGTATCTCCGCCACCGACTGGGCGGAAGGCGGCTGGGATATCGACAGTTCGATTCACCTGGCGAAAGCGCTGGAACAACGCGGCAGCGCCTATATTCACGTCTCTTCCGGCGGCCTGTCGCCCGCGCAGCAAATCGCCATTAGCCCGAACTATCAGGTGCCTTTCGCCCAGCAGATCCAGCAGCAGGTGAAGACGCCGGTGATCGCTGTGGGGCTGATCACTGAGCCGGAGCAGGCGGAGGCGATTATCGCCACCGGGCAGGCGGAGTTTATCGCTCTGGCGCGCGGGATCCTGTTTAACCCGCGCTGGCCGTGGCATGCGGCGGCGAAGCTCGGCAGTAAAATCGCCGTCGCTCCGCAATATCAGCGCAGCGAGCCGCATCACCTGCGTGGGCTGTTCTCAGTCTGAGCCGTTAATTCTGGTGCATGCCCGGCTTGCGGGATTTGGACCAGTAATGGTGCTCCCGCACATCCAGCGCTGCCTCTTCGGCGGCGCTTCTTATTTCATCGCTGTCTGCGCAATGGCGCAGCGTGGTGTCAGCGTTGTGCACTTTATAAAAAATATGTCCGTCGCGTTGCGCCGCGCTCTGGCCCGAAAAAAGCGACGCGCATAACAGCAGGGCGCCGATCAGCTTCTTTATCATAAGGTTGCTCCGTTCACTGGTGGTGCTAATTTCGCAATAATAACGTAGGGTTATTATTGCGAATATTAAAAGCCTGCAAACCCTGTGTCAGTTTTGCAAAGTCTCACGAAGAAGCGTGTTGGTTGCTATTGGGTTGAGGTTGACCCTGATTTACTGACTGATCCTAATGGGATTTAAACCCGGCGGCGGCCATGATCACCCGGAAAAACAGGCCCACCGCCGCCAGCGTCAACACGCTGCCGCCCCAAATCACCGCCAGCCAGAACAGGCGTTTCGACCAGAGTGTCGTTTTCATCAGTGATACCCCTCTCCGTGTTGCACCTTGCCGCGAAATACGTAGTAGCTCCAGAAGGTGTAAATCAAAATAATCGGGATAATCAGCAGCGCGCCGACCAGCATAAAGCTGAGGCTGGAGGCGGGCGCGGCGGCCTGCCAGATGCTGATGTGCGGTGGGATAATCTGCGGCCAGATGCTGATCCCTAATCCGCTGAAACCCAGGAAAATCAGCCCCAGCGTCAGGACAAACGGCAACGTATGGCTGCGGCTATCCGCCACGCAGCGCCACAGCCAGAAGCTGAAGGCGATGACCAACAGCGGCACTGGCAGCAGCCAGAACAGATTGGGCAGGGTAAACCAGCGCGCGGCGATATCCGCATGGGCCAGCGGTGTCCAGAGACTGATCCCGGCGATAACCGCTAACAACGCCAGCAGCAGCGGGCGGGTCAGGATGCGCATCCGCTTCTCAAGCGGGTTTTCGCTTTTCATTACCAGCCAGGTCGCGCCGAGCAGGGCATAGGCCACCACTAAGCCCAGGCCGCAGAACAGGTTGAACGCCGTTAGCCAGCCAAGCGGCGAGCCGCTGAAGGCGCGTCCGGTGACCTCAAATCCGCTGACCACCGCGCCGACCACCACGCCCTGGCAAAAGGTCGCCAGAATCGAACCGGCCATAAAGGCGTTATCCCAGAACGGGCGGTGGCCCGGCGTGGCTTTGAAGCGGAATTCAAATGCCACGCCGCGAAAAATCAGCCCAATCAGCATTAATGACAGCGGAATGGTCAGGGCATCGACGATCACCGCGTAAGCCAGCGGAAAGGCGCCGAACAGCCCGGCTCCGCCCAGCACCAGCCAGGTCTCATTGCCGTCCCACACCGGGGCGACGCTGTTGACCATCACGTCGCGGTCGTCGTTATCGCGGATAAACGGGAACAGAATGCCAATCCCCAGATCGAAACCGTCCATCACGATGTACATCAGGGTGGCGAATACGATAATCACAAACCAGATAATGGCGAAATCAAACATTATACGGTCTCCCCGGAAGTGGTTTGACTGACGGCGGAGAGCGGGCGAGCAGGCGTGCCGTTTAGCGGCGGCAGCGCGTCTTCGGGCTGCGGACCTTTCTTAATCAGCCGCACCATGTAGCTGTACCCGACGCCGAACACCGACATATACACCACGAAAAACGCCAGCAGGCTGATGCTCATATGCAGTGTGCCGTGGGCAGACACCGCGTCCGCAGTGCGTTGCAGGCCATACACCACCCAGGGCTGGCGGCCCACTTCGGTGGTGACCCATCCGGCGAGAATGGCGATAAGACCCGAGGGGCCCATCCACAGCGCAAAACGCAGGAACGGACGCGAGGTGTACAGCCGTTGTTTGTAGCGCAGCCACACTGCCAGCGCCCCGAGCAGCAGCATCAACATGCCCAGCCCGGCCATAATGCGGAACGACCAGAACACAATCGGCGAATTGGGGCGGTCGGCTTTGGGGAACTCCTTCAGGGCCGGAACCTGCTTATCCAGACTGTGAGTCAAAATCAGGCTGCCGAGCGCCGGGATCGCCAGCCCGTAGCGGGTGCGCTCTTGTTCCATATCCGGCCAGCCGAACAGCAGCAGCGGCGTCGGTTCGCCGGGCGGGTTTTCCCAGTGGCCTTCAATGGCGGCGATTTTCGCAGGCTGATGCTTAAGCGTATTCAGCCCGTGCATATCGCCCACCAGCGCCTGGATAGGCGCGACGATAAGCGTCATCCACAGCGCCATTGAAAACATGGTGCGGATGGCGGGCGTGTTGTTACCACGCAGCAGATGCCAGGCCGCCGATGCGCCGACAAACAGGGCGCTGCTCAAAAACGCGGCGATAGTCATATGGAACAGGCGGTACGGGAAAGAGGGGTTGAAGATCACCGCGAACCAGTCCACCGGCACCACCTGGCCGTTAATGATTTCGTGCCCCTGGGGCGTCTGCATCCAGCTGTTAGAGGCCAGGATCCAGAAGGTGGACATCAGCGTGCCCAGCGCCACCATACAGGTCGAGAAAAAGTGCAACCCCGGCCCGACCTTGTTCCAGCCGAACAGCATCACGCCGAGGAAACCGGCTTCGAGGAAGAACGCGGTCAACACTTCATAGGTGAGTAGCGGGCCGGTAATACTGCCCGCGAACTGGGAAAATCCGCTCCAGTTGGTGCCGAACTGATAGGCCATCACCAGCCCCGATACCACGCCCATCCCGAAGTTAACGGCGAAGATTTTCGACCAGAAATGGTACAGCGAACGCCATAGCGGATTTTTAGTTTTCAGCCACATACCTTCCAGCACCGCCAGATAGCTGGCGAGCCCGATGGTAATGGCCGGGAAGATGATGTGAAAAGAAACGGTAAACGCGAACTGTATTCGCGCTAAGTGAAACGCATCCAAATCAAACATGCCTGGCTCCTGACAAGAGTTCTGACGGGAGGATAGGCTCAGGCGAGGCGGATTATTAGAAACAGTGGCGGAGTATTTGGGTATAACAGTTTTAATAAACAGGTCTGTGACGAGATTTTGTTATGGTTTTGCGGGCAGGGTATGAGGGGTTATCCTGATTACTCATACCTGTTTCTCGCGGTAAAGCGGCTGGTTTCCCAGCCGCAAATAAACTACTTCACACTCACCGTCAGCGTATGCGGCACTTTAGCGCCTTTACGGGCAGTGGCGCGGGTCTGGAAGACCTGAACGGTATATTTACCGCTGGCTGGCAGTTTCGCCGTCCAGTCGCCGCCGACATAGCCGGAACCCAGCGCCTCTGCAGCGCCCGGCGTTGCGCCAGGGCCAAAGACGTTAAAATTAGCGTTGTTGCTGCCAGCGATTTTCACCGTCATCTGCTGGCCCTGTTTTGCCGTCACGGTGTAATTGATGCTGTCGTACCCGGCAAAGGTGCCTTTCATCTGGGCGCTGGAGGTGCCTTTGGCGAATTGTACCGGAACCGTGGTGACGTTATCCGCAGCCAGAGCCGGCGCGGCGAGGAAACAACATAACATTGAGCTGGCAATCAAGTTTTTCATAAATCGCGTTCCGTTGGAGTGTGTGACTAATCTGAAACGCAGTGTATTCCTGAAACATGATATATCAACGCGAATCATTGACCGTAAAAATGTTCAGGATTGTTCTCAGTAAAAAACGCGTTTTCTGTTATTGGCAGCCGAATAAGTTGTTAATCGCTTTTGCTGCCGCTCGCAGAGGGTTGCAATATTGTTATAATCCCGCCACAAACGGGAGGGACCATGAAAAAATACCAGCGGCTGGCGCAGCAGATTATCGATCAGATTGAATTAGGCGTCTGGCAACCGGGTGACCGGCTTCCCTCCCTGCGCGAACAGTGCGCCAGCGGCGATATCAGTTTTATGACCGTCAGCCACGCTTACCAGACGCTGGAAAGCCAGGGCGTGATCGTGGCGCGCCCGCAGTCGGGCTATTACGTCGCGCCGCGCCCGACCACGCCGTCACGCGCGCCCGCCGCCCAGGTGATGCGCAATGAAGCGGTGGATATCAATACCTATATTTTCGACGTCTTACAGGCCAGTTGCGACGCCAGCGTAGTGCCGTTTGGCTCGGCGTTTCCCGATCCGCGTTTGTTCCCGCTGGCCCAGCTCAACCGCTCGCTGGCGAACGTCAGTAAAACCGCCACCGCCATGAGCGTGATCGACAACCTGCCGCCGGGCAATGAAGCGCTGCGCCACGCCATCGCCCGACGCTATGCCCAGCAGGGGATTAACGTCTCGCCGGATGAAATCGTGATCACCGCCGGGGCGCTGGAAGCGCTCAACCTCAGCCTCCAGGCGGTCACCGAGCCTGGCGACTGGGTGATCGTTGAAAATCCCTGTTTTTACGGCGCGCTTCAGGCGCTGGAGCGGCTGCGTTTAAAAGCGCTATCGGTGGCAACCACGCCGGAAAGCGGTATCGATCTGGCCGCCCTCGAACAGGCGCTGAATGACTATCCGGTCAAAGCCTGCTGGCTAATGACCAACAGCCAGAATCCGCTGGGCTTTACCCTGAGCCCGGAAAAGAAAGCGCAACTGGTCGCGCTGCTGACGCGCCATAATGTGGCGCTGATTGAAGACGATGTGTATAGCGAGCTCTATTACGGACGGGAAAAGCCGCTGCCCGCGCTGGCCTGGGATACCCAAAGCCAGGTGCTGCACTGTTCGTCATTTTCCAAATGCCTGGTGGCGGGTTTTCGCATCGGCTGGGTGGCGGCGGGCCGTCACGCCCGGCGGATCCAACAGCTACAGTTAATGAGTACGCTTTCGACCAGCTCGCCGATGCAACTGGCGCTGGTGGATTATCTCTCCTCCCGGCGTTACGACAATTACCTGCGCCGGCTGCGCCGCGAGCTGGCCCAGCGCAAACAGCAGGCATGGCAGTCGCTGTGCCGCCATTTACCGCAGGAAGTCAAAATCCACCGCAGCGAAAGCGGCTATTTCTTATGGATAGAATTACCCGAAGGCCTGGATGCCGGGCAGCTTAGCGAGCAGGCGTTGGCCCATAAAATCAGCATCGCGCCGGGCAAAATGTTCACCACCGAGCGTATTTACGACAGCTATTTCCGCTTCAATGCCTCCTGGGCGTGGGGCGACCGGGAAGAGCAGGCGGTAAAAACGCTGGGGTCGTTAATCCGTGCGTTATCAAAATAAAGCGCTAAATAATTAACCTGGCGTATTGCATGATTATTTTCTCGTTCGTTGAATAACTTATTTTCTGCGATTAACAATATTGATATTTTTTAATGATGGTTATTTCTGCAAGCCGCGAAAATAACTGTCATAGGAAATATTGATATCGTCAAAAAAAGCTAACCCCCTGTCTATACTGTAAAAAAGTTGTCGCGCCGTTTGCATGGAATAATGCGCGGTTTGTCACATCCTTAATAAATTTCTGGCAAACAACAGGAATGGTTTTAAGGCGACGGCTATTTTTTTATTGGGACATAATTTTACGGCAAGGCTGCCTGATACGACTTCAGACAGGAGTATGGGTTTATGAATAAGAAATTTGCGCTGAGCACCATGAGTGCGCTGTGCCTGACTGTGCTTACCGCACAGGCAGCCGACAGCGATGCCAAAGGGGAAGGGCGTCTGGATATTATCGCCTGGCCGGGGTACATCGAACGCGGGCAGACCGATAAACAATACGACTGGGTGACCCAGTTCGAGAAAGAAACCGGCTGCGAAGTGAACGTGAAAACCGCCGCCACCTCGGATGAGATGGTGAGCCTGATGGCGAAAGGCGGCTACGACCTGGTGACCGCCTCCGGGGATGCCTCGCTGCGCCTGATCATGGGTAAACGCGTTCAGCCTATTGATACCAGCAAAATTGCCAACTGGAAAAACGTCGATCCGCGGCTGGTGAAAGGCGAATGGTTTAACGTTGATGGCAAAGTTTACGGCACGCCGTATCAGTGGGGGCCGAACCTGCTGATGTACAACACCAAAACCTTTACTACCCCGCCGGATAGCTGGGCGGTGCTGTTTGTGAAGCAGGATCTGCCGGACGGCAAATCCAACCAGGGACGCGTGCAGGCGTATGACGGGCCGATCTATATCGCCGATGCCGCGCTGTATCTGAAAACCGCGCAGCCGGATTTAAAAATCAACGATCCGTACCAGCTCACCGAAGAGCAGTACCAGGCGGTACTGAAAGTGCTGCGCGATCAGCATCAACTGGTGCACCGCTACTGGCATGACACCACCGTTCAGATGAGCGATTTCAAAAACGAAGGCGTGGTCGCCTCCAGCGCCTGGCCGTATCAGGCCAACGCCTTGAAAGCCGAAGACCAGCCTGTTGCCACTGTGTTCCCGAAAGAGGGCGTCACCGGCTGGGCCGATACCACCATGCTGCACGCTCAGGCAAAACACCCGGTCTGCGCCTATAAGTGGATGAACTGGTCGCTGACCCCGAAAGTGCAGGGTGATGTGGCCGCCTGGTTCGGCTCGCTGCCAGCGGTAGTGGAAGGATGTAAAGCCAGCCAACTGCTGGGTGAGAAAGGCTGCGCAACCAACGGCTTCGATTATTTCGATAAGATTGTGTTCTGGAAAACCCCGGTTGCCAACGGCGGGAAGTTTGTTCCGTACAGCCGCTGGACGCAGGACTATATCGCCATTATGGGCGGACGCTAATCGACCGATCCAGTTGGCTTTTGTAAAGCGGGGTTACCATGTCTTACGCAGTTGAATTTATCAATGTTAGCCGCCTGTACGGAGACGTGCGGGCGGTGGATGACGTCACCATCAGGATCAACGATGGCGAGTTCTTCTCCATGCTGGGGCCGTCCGGCTCCGGCAAAACCACCTGTCTGCGGCTTATCGCCGGTTTTGAACAGCTGTCGTCAGGGTCGATCCGCATCTTCGGCCAGGAAGCGCGCGATCTGCCGCCCTGGCAGCGGGATGTGAATACCGTGTTCCAGGACTACGCGCTGTTTCCGCACATGTCGGTGCTGGAAAACGTGGCCTACGGGCTGATGGTCAAAGGCGTCGATAAAAAGACGCGGCTGGCGAAAGCGGCCCAGGCGCTGGACCAGGTGGCGCTTGGCTTTACTCACGCCCGTAAGCCGTCGCAGCTTTCCGGCGGCCAGCGTCAGCGCGTCGCCATCGCCCGGGCGCTGGTCAATCAGCCACGTGTGCTGCTGCTGGATGAACCGCTCGGCGCGTTGGATCTTAAACTGCGCGAACAGATGCAGAGCGAACTGAAAAAACTCCAGCGCGAGCTGGGTATCACCTTTATTTTCGTCACCCACGATCAGGGGGAAGCGCTGTCGATGTCTGACCGGGTGGCGGTGTTTAACAATGGCCGTATCGAGCAGGTGGATTCGCCGCGCGAACTGTATATGCGCCCGCGCACCCCGTTTGTCGCCGGGTTCGTCGGCACCTCCAACGTGCTGACCGCCGAGCAGGTGCAGCGGCTGTGGGGCGGCAGCGGGGCGTATTCCCTGCGCCCGGAACATATCCAGCTTAATCAGCCGGGTGACATTCAGGTGCAGGGCACGGTGCAGGAGATCCAGTACCAGGGCGCGGCGACGCGTCTCGAATTGCGGCTCGATGACGGCGGGCGGTTGCTGGTCAGCCAGGCTAACCTTTATGACATACAGCCTGACGGCGCTTTTCGCATCGGACAGCCGGTTCTGGCCTCCTGGTCCCGTGACGCGATGATCCCATTGCACGCGGAGGGATGACATGGATATGACGCTCCCGCAACCCACTCAACAGCCCGGTCTGATGCGTCGCGTTACCGCCTTTTTCTGGGCGCGCCCGACGCTGTGGCTGCTGCTATTGCTGCTGCCGCCGCTGATGTGGTTCGGCGTGGTCTATTTAGGATCGCTGCTGACCCTGCTGTGGCAAGGCTTCTACACCTTTGACGACTTCACCATGTCGGTGACGTCGGATTTGACCCTGGCTAACCTGCAAGCGCTATTCCAGCCGGCTAACTACGACATCATCGTGCGCACCGTGACGATGGCGATTGTCGTCACCCTCGCCAGCGCGGTGGTGGCGTTCCCGATTGCCTACTACATGGCGCGCTATGTGCACGGCAAAATGAAAGCGTTTTTTTATATCGCCGTGATGTTGCCGATGTGGGCCAGCTATATCGTCAAAGCCTACGCCTGGACGTTACTGTTGGCGAAGGACGGTGTGGCGCAGTGGTTCCTGCAACACATGGGATTAGACGGCGCGCTGGCGGCGTTTCTCTCACTGCCGCTGGTGGGCGGCAATACGCTGTCAACCTCCGGATTCGGGCGCTTCCTGGTGTTCGTCTATATCTGGCTGCCGTTTATGATCCTGCCGATTCAGGCGGCGCTGGAGCGTCTGCCGCCGTCGTTGCTGCAAGCTTCGGCGGATTTAGGGGCCACGCCGGCCCAAACGTTCCGCTTCGTGATCCTACCCCTCGCCATTCCCGGTGTGGCGGCGGGCTCTATCTTCACCTTCTCCCTGACGCTGGGCGACTTTATCGTGCCGCAACTGGTGGGCCCGCCGGGGTATTTCATCGGTAATATGGTCTATTCCCAGCAGGGGGCGATCGGCAACATGCCGATGGCGGCTGCCTTTACGCTGGTGCCGATCGTGTTAATTGCCATTTATCTGGCGATCGTCAAACGCCTGGGAGCTTTCGATGCACTCTGAACGCGCACCAATTTGGCTCAAAATCGCCGCCTGGGGCGCGATTGTGTTCCTTCACTGGCCGCTTTTCGTCATTGGCACCTATGCTTTTAATACCGAGGACGCGGCCTTTAGCTTTCCACCCCAGGGCTTCACTCTGAAATGGTTTAGCGTGGCGGCGCAGCGCGGCGATATCCTGGACGCGGTGATGCTATCGGTGAAGATCGCCTCTCTTGCTACCGCGCTGGCGCTGGTACTTGGCACGCTTGCTGCAGCAGCCCTCTGGCGACGTGATTTCTTTGGCAAGAATTCCATCTCGCTGCTGTTGCTGCTGCCGATTGCGCTGCCGGGGATCATCACCGGTATCGCGCTGTTGACCGCCTTTAAAACGGTGGATCTGGAACCCGGTTTTCTGACCATCGTGGTGGGCCACGCCACGTTCTGCGTGGTGGTGGTGTTCAACAATGTGATCGCCCGGTTTCGGCGCACCTCGTACAGCCTGATTGAAGCATCCATGGATTTAGGCGCTGACGGCTGGCAGACCTTCCGCTACGTGATCATGCCGAATCTCGGTTCGGCGCTGCTGGCGGGCGGTATGCTGGCATTTGCGTTGTCGTTTGACGAAATCATCGTCACCACTTTCACCGCGGGGCATGAACGTACGCTGCCGCTGTGGTTGCTCAACCAGCTAGGAAGACCGCGCGATGTGCCCGTCACCAACGTGGTGGCGCTTTGCGTGATGCTGGTCACCACCATCCCGATCCTCGGGGCCTGGTGGCTCACGCGCGATGGCGAAATGGTCGCCGGTAGCGGTAAATAAAATTCGATATCGATGAGGCAGGCTATGCAGAGTCAATTATTGATTAACGGACAACTGGTAGACGGCAAAGGCGAGCGCCTGCCGGTTTACAACCCGGCGACCGGCGAGGTGCTGCTGGAGATCCCCGAGGCCACGGCGCAGCAGGTGAACGACGCCGTGGAAGCCGCCGATGCCGCCTTCGACCAGTGGGGGCAAACGTCGCCAAAAGAGCGCGCCGAAGCGCTGTTGAAGCTGGCAGACGTGATTGAGCAAAACGGTGAAACTTTCGCGAAACTGGAATCTTTGAACTGCGGCAAGCCGTATCACTGCGTGCTGAATGACGAAATTCCGGCGGTGGTGGACGTGTTCCGCTTCTTCGCCGGAGCGGCGCGCTGCCTGAACGGCCTGGCGGCGGGGGAGTACTTGCCGGGGCATACCTCGATGATCCGCCGCGACCCGGTAGGGGTGGTGGCGTCTATCGCGCCGTGGAACTATCCGCTGATGATGGCGGCCTGGAAACTTGGCCCGGCGCTGGCGGCGGGCAACTGCGTGGTGATCAAACCTTCAGAAATCACGCCGCTCACCGCCTTTAAGCTGGCGGAACTGGCGAAAGATATCTTCCCGGCAGGGGTATTGAATGTGCTGTTCGGCACCGGGAAAAACGTCGGCGACCCGTTAACCGGCCATGAAAAAGTGCGCATGGTATCGCTGACCGGCTCCATCGCCACCGGCGCGCATATCGTAAGCCGCACCGCCAGCACCCTGAAACGCACCCATATGGAGTTGGGCGGTAAAGCGCCGGTAATGGTATTTGACGACGCGGATCTCGATGCGGTGGTTGAGGGCATCCGCACCTTCGGTTTTTACAACGCGGGGCAGGACTGCACCGCCGCCTGTCGGATTTACGCCCAGTCGGGCATTTACGCCAGGCTGGTGGAAAAACTGGGTGACGCGGTGGGCAGCCTGAAGTACGGCGCGCCCGATGATGAATCCACCGAACTCGGCCCGCTCAGCTCGCAGGCCCATCTGGAGCGCGTCAGCCAGGCGGTGAACGATGCCAAAGCGCTGGGCCATATCAAGGTGGTAACCGGCGGTGAGAAAGTCGATGGCCCCGGCTATTTCTTTAAGCCGACCGTGCTGGCCGGGGCGAAGCAGGATGACGCCATTGTGCAACAGGAGGTGTTCGGCCCGGTCGTCAGCGTGACGGAATTTAGCGATGAAGCCCAGGCACTGGCGTGGGCCAACGATTCCCGGTACGGGCTGGCGTCATCGGTATGGACCCAGGATGTTGGACGCGCCCATCGCTTAAGCGCCCGTTTACAGTACGGCTGCACCTGGGTGAATACCCACTTTATGCTGGTCAGCGAAATGCCGCATGGCGGGCAGAAACTCTCGGGTTACGGCAAGGATATGTCGGTGTATGGGCTGGAGGATTACACGATTGTTCGGCATGTGATGATAAAACATTGAAAGTAATGTAAGTGGCTGAAATACAAATCTATTGTATTCCGGCCACTTTCTTTTGGGGCACCTGTGGGGCAGTGAAGTCATAATTATCGTTAAGCAGGGCGATCTGATCGCCATTTTTCTCAGACATCCACTTCCCGTATACATTGAAAACCATCTGCGCATTTGTATGCCCCATCTGGGCAGTAGATGAAGAGGGCAACTTTATGCAGGGGTTACTCACTGGCATTCAGCGAACTCAATCCGGAATGTTCTCCCCCAGAAAACATTCTAATGAATTAACAGAACGGTTGAATTTCATCTCTAATGAAAATGCCTTTAAAAAGCACACTTACCAATCAATGTATTGCCATAAGCGGCGATAGGGGTATTTTAATTTAAAATCATGGGGTTAATTGTTGTCTTAGTACTGTTAATGTTTGTGTCATCTCATTTTTGGGGAATATGAACAGGTATTTTATTTTGACTTTTTTTGGGTTTTCCTGTGATGTATTGTTAGATTTTTCATTATTAAAGTAGTGTTTTATGTTTTCTGTTAAAAGTAAATACGCAAATGGGAAGGCATTTCTTTCATATGACTTGCCGGGATACTTTATTGATTACATTCCGTTAGCGGGGGCGACGAAACTTGTTTTTACTTTTGAAAACGCAGATCAACCAAGCCAGCCGCGGCCTGACGGGTTTCGCGAACCTTGGGGTGGGATGTGGCTACATAATCGGGGTTATGCTGTTATTGGAGTTAAACCTAAATTAGTCGAATGGTATCGAGGACGAGATCTGCATGAATTCTTCCGTTCTGAAGAGTTGCAGAGTTTGGTGAGCCAGTTTGAGCAGGTTTTTTTATATGGCTCTTCAATGGGAGGGTTTGCAGCCATGACCTTTGCTGATGCAATACCTGGCGCCACTGTCATAGCTTTCAATCCTCAATCAACATTGGACCCCAGCCTGGTGCCGTGGGACACCCGCTACGAAGAGGGGCGCAAGCAAGACTGGACGGGTGATTTTGCAGATGCGCGCATTGGTACTTCTAGGGCGAAGTCTGTTTTCGTTGCATATGATCCGTTGTTCAAGCTTGACCGTAAACATATCGAGCGCCTAGATCAATCAAATCTTATTGCTTTCAAGATGCCGCTGATGGGGCATATCATTGCTCACTACATGAACGAGGTCGGTATTCTTTCTGCGTTTGTTGAAGGGGCATTGGCAGGAACATTGTCCTCTCATGAATGCAATCGACTAGCCCGAGAACGCCGAAAAACCCCTCGTTATTATTATTGCTTAGGTACTAGATCTGGCTCGGTTATGGTTAAGGAAACATGCCTGCTTAACCTTGCAAAATTCCAGAAATTATCACCGATATACCAGAAAAACCTCATGAGCTTAATCTCTTCTACTGGCTCGTGGCATTTGCTTCAGGAACCTGAGCTTCAAAAAGCTTTGATTGAATTTGATGACGAGAATTTGTTTGAATTGCTCAAACAAGCCTCCGATCATGGCCATCCACGTCAAGCTCTTGAAGTTTCACAACTTGCAATATCCCGTCGAAAAGTTAGTCCCGCTATGCTAATCCTGATCGCAGAATGTCTGTGGAAGTTGGGCCGGTTACAAGAAGCAGAAGCCTACGCAAGATTAGCCGTTCATTGTGCTCCAGCTGGGTATGGCAATGCGTACCGGATTCTTGCAAGAATACTTTTTTCTGACAAGCGTGCCACCGAAGCTCGGGACGTAGCTCAATCAGGAGTTGAAGTTGAGAGGGCAAGTTTTTTGGGATGGTGTGATCTTGCCCGCTACAGCGAAGCAATCGGTGATTTTACTGATGCCCTGATGGCATTCGAGCAGGCAGCTAAACTGCAGCCCGGCAATCCTCATCTAAAGGCGGGTATTGAGAGGCTGAATTTAAAGTTAAGCCCGGATCTGGTCGCTAATACTTAGTTCGCCAGAGGCAAGCATTGAACTCTTAGCTTAAAAACTCAACCACTATACGCAGTAACAACAACTTGATCTGCTACTCCTTTAAAACTACTGCATATAAACACAGTAAAATAATAAGGAGGGGTTATGCCACGCAGAATTGATATTGAGGGTGCTTTTCACACAGCCATTAAACACGAGTCCAATGGGCGCCGTACGGTGACTACTGTGGACTTCGTGAATCACCTGGCCCGCATTAACTGGAACTGGTCGTTTAAAGAGGCGAACGACTGGATCGAGAGCCAGGCGCGCACCTTTATGCTCTATAACCCGAACGGAGGTCTGTAATGGGCTTTCCATCTCCAGCGGCTGATTACACCTCCCAGCGGATGACGCCGGAGCTCATCTGCGGCGTCGGTATCGATACACGCATTCTTGAGACGTCATCAGGTTTCGCATTAATCGAGCCAGTCACCCGGTTAGTGCAGGGGCAGACCCTGCCGATCCTCATTGGCGGGCGAACGCAGTTTGCTCGGGTTATGGGCAGGTCACTTATTTTTGAAGACGGCGAGACGATGGAAGGTGAGGCGCTGGATGATGTGACGGTGATAGGTGTTGTGACATGGCTGGTCAACCGGACCCGGGATGATGAAGCGCCGGTGATGTGATGGGGCATGGATGGGGCAAAAAATTAGCGCAAAGCAACTCAAAACCGCCGAAGGTCGTGATTCGTCTTGCGCTAATGCTTTGATTTATGCCTGCTTTTAACTTACTTCAACTTAAAACATAAAAAATGCCCCGCACATGATGATTAAGCATTAATTTATGAAAACCCGCCGGGATAACACTGTATTGTCCCTGCGGGTTAATTGATTACACAGGCATTATGCGGCGACGTTTTTAGCGGGCTGGAAAAGTTGATTGCAGTGTGGGCAGATAAGAGTGGAGCCTTTTTGTACGCGTGTGAAGCTGTGTTCAGAGTTTTTTTCGCACTTAGGGCACTGGCTGGTAACAAGATAATTGCGGGCTTTTTTAACGTTTTTCCGTTCGGTCATCGATTCTTTCCTGTTTGGATGGCCGATAACCTTACACGGTTCTGTGTGGAATAACACGCTTTTGATTGTATACGCGGCTGGTCAGGCAACCTGAACGGCTGTGAATAAACTCATCCCTGAGCATGAGTTCCCTGCGTATCAGTGAGCTAATTGGGGAAAGCGGGACCGGGCAAAAGCCAGAACATGCTCAGCGTCCAGCGATGCGTAAGGCAGACTGTCAATGATCGCAATCGACTGCGAACCGCCAGTCGCTGCCTTCAATTCATCCAGCTTATACTGCACGTGCGGTGCAACAAGAAAACAGTCAAAAGCAGGCGCCACGCTTGCGAAGTTATCCAGCCCCACAGCGCTGATCACTATCGCATCACCCTGGGCTTCTGTTAATTTCTGCATTTTTTTGGCCAGCGAATTAGCCGTATTTCCAAACAAACAGCATATCAGTAATTTTTTCATGAGAGTGTCCTCCTGGAAACAGCCCTCACAATATGCCTGCACGAGCCAGGAAAATGCGTGCTGAAGCATGGTGATGCAATTAATCTGCCCGTTAAAACTCATCGTTGGCGAGAGAATAGGTAGATGAGTCAATCACATGTCATCAGGCATTGAACCGGGCGAACCGCGTAATGGATAATTTAGCCGATTGTTATGATTTATCGGTTGCTTAATAGCTTCAAACATGCGTTAATGAAATATCGGTTTATAGATAAAGTTATTTTTAGCGGTTTTTAAGTCATTCTCATCACTCGTATCTTTCAGATATTTCCTTTTGAGTTTTTTCTTTTCTTACCTCATAAAGCTTGTGTAGAGCACGTCAGCCAAAAACAGCTGGCGATCAACGTAAATAAAATATTCTGGCACCGATCAAACAAAGCGTTACCGGATGGACTATCCTGATTTATCAGGCTTAAAACTGAAAAACAGCCTTTTCGGTAACTGTTAATTTTTACCTGGCATTGCTTCTTCTGCCGTCATACTCAAAAAAACACGTAGACGAAGAGCAAGGAGCGCAGTGCCAGGTCACTGTCAGCGCTGCGGCGCTGTGAGGAATTTCTTATTATGTTACATATTCATTTCCGTTGCCCATGCTGTCATGGCTCTCAGTATCGCACTTCGCATTTTGACGTTTCTGCGCAAAACCCGTTCGGAGCAAAATGTATTTTTTGCAAATCTCCGATGGTGACGCTGGATAACATCAGTACTCAAAATCGGGCGATGCAAATTTCCGGGCAGATAAGCAGATAAATAACCAGACATTGGGTTATAAAAAAAGCCTCCGGATGTGAGGCTTTTTTATTTACGCGACAGCTTTTACTCCCTGTTCGGCAATTCACTGTTTGTTGCTCAAATAGCCAGAGATTTTTTTGTTAAAAACTATCCGGTATCAAACTCATCAGGTCATGATTGTCCATTCCCGTAAGTAACACTTTGCCTATCCTGTGTGGTAAGCGCAGGAAAACGTCCGTTGTTTTTCACGATAAGATTTTTGCAACTGAAATGTAGTTGCTAAATTGGGCGAAAGAGGTAGACTTTGAATGAGTAAAGCAAAGAAGTTAAGGGAACGGCTTTCATCGCTACCCAGGGATTTCACGTGGGATGAACTGGTGACATTAATGAGCATTTATGGTTTCGTCCTGATCAATGGCGCAGGTTCGAGACGAAAATTTGTAAATTCAGCAGGCAGAGTGCTTGCGTTTCACTGTCCGCACCCAGGAAATATTGTCAAAGGGTACGTACTTAAAGAAGTCAAAAACCTGTTAGATGAGTTAAACCACTATGAGTAACTTATTAAAATATCAGGGGTATTTCGGTAGCATTGAATTTTCATTAGAAGATCGCACGCTTCATGGGAAAATTCAGTGCGTTAATGATGTGGTAACGTATGAAGGCCAAACCCTTGATGAACTGGAGGCCGCTTTCATTGAGGCGGTAACGGATTATCTTGAAACATGTAAAGCCATCGGTAAAACCCCGGAAAAGCCGATGAGCGGCACGTTTAATGTTCGCGTTGGGCCTGAACTTCATCGCAAAGCGTTTCTGGCTGCCAGTTGTGACGGAACAACGCTCAATGACTTTGTTAAATCAGCGATTGAAGAAAAAATATCAGGTTCTAAAGATTATCACTTCCAATTTGACCGGACGAAGAGTGAAGGGGATATGACTCGCCCGTTTACATCCACTGGTAACAAGAAGGCTCCATTAAATGGCAAGACCCAAACTCGCCAGTGATTGCCTTCAGTAACAGTGAAAGGGGGGGGGGCGCTGAGCGCAGGCAACCGCTCCTCCGCGCCCGTAAAGCCAATTCCCATCCAGCCGATATCTTCTCTCGCTTCGGGAGCCATACCTGTTGGGTCCCAGGGGTACATACTCTGAGCGAACAGAACCCATCCCCCTAACTAAGACTCTAACCCATCCAACAACCCTGTCGTTTCCATCCACTCCGGGATCCTCTCCGGCTCCAGCGGCCTGGAAAAATAAAACCCCTGCACCTCATCGCAGCCGAACGCCTTCAATATCCGCGCTGTCGCGATATCTTCCACTCCCTCCGCCAGCACCTGATAATCCAGCTCCTTCAGCATCACAATCACGTTGCGTACAATCACCAGGCTGGCCTCGTCGGTGGTGATCTGGCTGATGAGCGAGCGGTCCAGCTTGATAATATCGATAGGGATCCGCCGCAAATAATTAATATTGCTGTACCCCGCGCCGAAGTCGTCGAGCAAAATTAAAAATCCCTTCGCCTTGAGTAAATCCAGCTCCATCAGCGCCACGTCGCTTTCCAGCACTTTATCGGTTTCCAGGCATTCGATGCGGAAATCCTCGCAGGCCAACCCGGCTTTTAACACCTGTCTCTCAAGATCGCTGGCGAAGCCGGGAACAGAGAAGTCGCTGACCGTGACGTTAATCGAGATCGGCAGATAAATGCCGCTTTCGCGCCAGATTAACGTCTGGCGAATGGTTTCCCGAATGACCCACTGGGTGATATCCCGCATCAGCGTGGTTCGTTCCACCAGCGCGACGATAGTGGAAGGCGGAATATTGCCGCGCGTCGGGTGGTCCCAGCGCAATAACGCCTCCGCGCCAATGGTTTCTCCGGTGTGCAACGAGATTTTCGGCTGATAGACCAGATACAGCTGATTGGGCGCTTTGATCGCTTCGCCGATGTCGTACAGCAACTTAAAGTCGTCGTTGCGTTTGCGATCCAGCACCGGGTCGAAGGCTTTCACCGGCACGCCCTGGCGAATAGCCTCATGCAACGCGCTGATAACGTGGCGGAACACCTCCTGACCGTTGGTCTGGGAGGGGCAAAACAGCGTGTAGCCGGTATGGGTTTGCAGTTGCAGCTCAATATCGCCGGTAATACTCGCCAGCGTCGGCGGCATTCGCTCGGCTTTTTCCACTATCGCGCTGGCCTGATTAGCCTTGACCAGCACCGCGAAGCGCCCGGTAGCAAAGGAGTACAGCGGGATGGTCCTGCTCAGATCGAGCCGCACCCGCAACAGTGCGCCAAAGTTGCGCAGCATGGTTTCCACGGCGGCAACCCCCAAATAGCGCGACAGCTCATACAGCCTGGGGATCTCGATGCAATCGAAAATGAACAGCGTATAGAGCTCGGTGGTTTTCGACTGCACAATCCGCTCCAGTTCGTTGAGCAGATTCTGCCGGTTGGGCAGGCCGGTTAACGTATCGATCTGCCCGACGGAATACCAGGCCTCCAGATACGCGCTCGCCAGGGAAGCAATATGCAGGAACTGGTCAATCTTTTCTTGTGAGGGTTTTACCGGAAACTGTTCAGTGACGCAGAGCGTGCCCAGCACAAACTCATCGCGCGTTTTCAGCGGCGAGGCGGCGTAGAACACGGCCGCGCCGCTCTGCACCAGCGGATGGTGATGAAAGCGCGGATCCTGACGGGTGTCGGGGCAAATAATCGATTCGCAGGCGTAAACCGAGTGCTGGCACATCGTCTGTTCCACCGGTATTTTCTCGGGCAGAGGGATGTTGCGGGCATATTTAATGTACTGGAATTTAGGATCGAAAATCGTTACAAAACAGCCGGAAACGCCCATTACCGTGCTCGCCAGGCGGGCGAACTCGCCTAAGGTCCGATCGCGTGGTTTATCATCACGGCGCAGCAGGTCCAGCGCCGCAAGCTTTTTGGTTTCGTCTTGATTGAGTCCTGAAAACATAATGCGCTCCTGCACCCAGAGTCTTTAAGAATAAGAAATTCTGGGCCATTCGCCGGGTTTGATATGCGAAATTGTGGCCTCAGTACACCGGGGTGAGGCGCAGCTATTTGCGCAATCTGGCAATCGACATGCGGATAAATTAGTTTGGTCCGCCCGTCGCGCTCTTTAAGGTGATGTTTCCGCTCACTATTGAGGAACATCCCATGAGTACGTCGGTAAACGCTTTCGGTCACGAGTTTTCATTATTAGACATTTACCCGGTAGCGGGAAACATTGGCGCTGAAGTCCGGGGCGTGCGTTTATCCCCCGATCTGGATGATGCGTTGTTCGCCCAAATTGAAGCGGCGTTAATCACCTATAAAGTGCTGTTTTTTCGCCAGCAGCAGCATCTGACGGATGAAACCCATCAGGCGTTCGGCGCGCGGTTCGGCAAGATCGTGCCTCATCCTACGGTACCCGCGCCCGGCAGCAGCAAACTGTTTGAGCTGGATGCCTCAAAAGGCGGCGGGCGAGCCGACTCGTGGCATACCGATGTCACCTTTGTTGACGCCTTTCCGAAAATTTCCATCTTACGTGGCGTGACCATTCCGGCGTACGGCGGCGATACGGTATGGGCCAATACCGCAGCGGCCTATGAACAGTTGCCGGAAGCGCTCAAACGCTTTGCCGAGTCGCTGCGGGCGGTGCACAGCAACGACTATGATTATGGCGCGGATCGCACCGTAACCGAGGCCCACCGGCTGGAGCATCACCAAAAGGTGTTTGTCTCCTCGGTCTGGGAAGCGGAGCATCCGTTGGTGCATGTGCATCCGGTTTCTGGCGAAAGGGCGCTGCTGCTGGGGCATTTCTTTAAGCGGCTGGTGGGCTTTAGCAGTAAGGAATCGGCGAAGATTTTCGAGCTGCTGCAAAACCGCATCACCCGGCTGGAAAACACCGTGCGCTGGCAGTGGCAGCAGGACGATGTGGCGATTTGGGATAACCGCACCACCCAGCATTACGCGGTAAATGACTATGGCAATCAGCCGCGGCTGGTGCGGCGCGTTACGGTGGAAGGAGAGCGTGCGGTGGCGGTGGATGGCTCGCGCAGCCGCACATTGGTCAGCCCGGTCGAGCAGGCGCAGAAAGTTGCCTGAGAGTACGCACCGGGAACCTGTCCCGGTGTTTCCACTTAGTTTGCGCTATGGGTGACATACTCTTTCAGCATGGAGAGGGCGTAAACCACCGCCTGCTGTAGCACCTCAACGCTGTCGCCCTCAAAACGTTTTACCGCCGTTTTAATGTTATCGGCATGGCCCCATGCGAACCACACCGTCCCGGCGGGCGTGCCGTCGGGACCGCCATCCGGCCCGGCGTAGCCGCTGATCGCAACACCGATATCTTCCCCCGATCGCGCAAGGGCGCCGGCCACCATCTCTTCCACCGTCTGCTGGCTCACGGCGGTGTAGCGGGCGAGAGTTTCCGGCCTGACGTTCACCAGGGTACTTTTGGCCTCGTCGTTGAAAGTAATAAAACCGCAGCTATAAAAATCCGGGGTATTTTCCGCTGCGCACAGCGCCACCGCCAACTGCCCGCCGGTACAGGACTCTGCCGTGGTCAGGCGCAGTTTTTTGGCAATAAATAATTTTCCCAGTTCGTCAGCTTGTTGAATTAATTGTTCCTGATCCATAGTAGACACTCTGTTTTATTGATAAGGGATAATCGATATCTGGCCATTCTTTTCAAGAATAGCAAACTTAATATCTTTGATATCGATTATTCCCTGATTGCAACGCGCTGCCACCATCACGTCATCCACGCTGATATCGGTCATTTTCAGTTTTTTCTGATTGGGGATGCCGTCGGCCACTAATATAACCGGAACGCCATCAATCATATTATCAACACCCGGTACGTATTTTTTCAGAATGCCAAAAATAATATCCGCACAAATAAGGGTAATGATGGTCAGCGACGCGCCAACCACCGAAAAATCGTTGCCCAATAACGCCTGCTGAGTGGCTTCGCTGATAATCAAAATTAAAATCAGATCGAAATTGGTCATTTGCAGCAGGGTGCGGCGACCGGCGATTTTAAACACGATCACCAGCACAATATAAACGCTGACCGCTCTCAGTACCGTTTCCATAGCGGGTGCCTCGTCAGGGGAGGATAAACTGATTAACGTTCAGCGATTTGTCGCCGGACCGCAGGGTATATTGATGGTCGCCGATCTGACGTGGCGTCACGCCCAGCCACACGACAAAAGGCCCGGACAACGCGCCGACGCGATAATGTAAAACCAACTCGCCGTTGTGGCTGGTCATCCGTTCCGCTGTGGGGTAAAGCGATTTGATTTCGTTGGCTTCCATCAGGTCGCCGCTGAGCACCAGCGTGACATTTTCTTCCGTCGCCGCCGTTTCGATTTTAATATTCATGTCGCTATCAATACGACCTATTTTTTCATATTCGACGCTTAATGCGTGGGTCGGATCGCTGACGCGTTTAGAACTTAACACGCCATCAGAAAATAACCCCAGCAGCCCCAGGCAAACGATGATAATCAGCGCCACGCCGCCATACTTTTGCATGATATATTCAAAAGCCAGCCATTTAGGGCTCTCTTTGACCGGGATCTTATTTTGCACCGAAGCGGGTTTTGCCATAATTCAACCTGTTTATTTTTAACAGAATCATTCATCCCCGATGGAATTTAACGCAACGCTTAATAAGTGTAGGAGAGTTTGGCGGGTATTCCATCGCGCCTGAACCGCGGCAAAACGCAGCGGTAAATAACGCAAAGAATAATCCTGAAATTGATCCTGTGATGGCTTTGGCGCGGTGGGGTTAACAAGAGTATGCCAGGCTTAGGTATCACATAAAAATGACGGGAGAACATGATGAAAGCGATTCACGGTATTCTGTTCCTGACGTTAGTGGGCTTTGGCGCACAGGCCCAGCAGGGCGATGTGCTCAAACAGGACAAAGCGCCGCCGCCGGCCCATGAGCAAACCGACGGCTATCGCGGTATCGAGGATGCCCGCTCGATGACGGTAAAACAGGCGATGGCGATGCACGACGGGGCTTCGGTATCGCTGCGCGGTAATCTGGTGGAACAGTCGGATAATCACCGCTATGTGTTACGCGATCGCACCGGAGAAGTGGAAGTGGTGATCCCGCCGGAGGTGGCGAAAGAGCGCCAGGCCAGCCCGGACGAGCTGATAGGTATCAGCGGTACGCTGGAGAAAAAAGGCAATACAGCGCACATCGTGGCGCACCGCTTTCAAAAAGAATAATGTTTTACGGCCCGTCAGTAGCGGGCCGCTTACGCTGAACCACGTTGCACCAACGACCAGGGAAGCATTTCGTACACCGGCGTCATCGCCGGGTTATCGATGCGCTCCAGCAGTAACTGAACGCTACGCACGCCCAGCTGATGTATCGGCTGGGCGATTGTCGTCAGCGGTGGGGTAGTGATCTCGCCAAAGGGAATGCCGTCAAAACCGATAATGGCTAACTCTTCCGGCACCTTCAGGCCGCGCTGGTGGGCACAAGCCAGCGCGCCCCCCGCCAGTGAATCGGAAATCGCGAACACCGCATCGGGTTTATCTGGCAACGCCAGCAGTTGCTCCAGCGCCTGAAACCCGGCCTGATACTCCAGACTTTCGGTATACACCACCTGTTGCCAGCGGCCTGCGCAGGCTTCACGGTAGCCCGCTTCGCGCTGGGAGGCGTACAAATAGCGTACATCCCCGTTGATCATGGCGATGCGCTGATAGCCTTGCTCAACCAGATAATCCACCGCCGCTTTGGCGGCCATGCCATTATCAATGGTCACCGATGAGGCGTTATACCCCGGATCGCCTTCACCGCACTGCACCCACGGCGAATCACCAATCAGCGTGGTCAGGCCCGGCAAACAGCTGATGGCGTCCATGGTGATCACGCCATCTACCACTTTGCCGCTCAGCAAACGCAGGTAAGCCGATTCCCGGTTAAGCCGCGACTCCGAATTACACAGCAGGATGTTATAGCCGTTTTTCTCGGCTTCTTCTTCGATACCGCGCACCACGCCTGCACAGAAGGGGTTCAGGATGCTTGATACCAGCACCAGCAGCATATTGCTGCGCGAGGTGCGTAGCTGGCGCGCCAGCAGGTTGGGTTGATAGTCGCAGGTAGCGATGGCGGCCAGCACCTTTTCGCGGGTAAGGGGCTTCACGCCGGGATTGCCGTTCAGCACCCGGGAAACGGTGGCAGTAGAAACGCCGGCGACTCGCGCCACTTTATCGATCGACATGCTTATCCTTGAACTGTGAAGCGCCTTGCAGAATTGCGTCAATCATACCAAAAAGCCGTTCCCGAGATTGGAGAAGCTTTCTGAAATCGATTACATTTTACTTCAGTATAACATGTAATCGATTACAAGGACGTTCCACTGACCTCAACCTACCTCTGGAGGATGCTATGTCTTCTCAATCCGCAGTCGGCGCACAGGTCGCCACCCATAAGTGGGTGATACCGCGTCTGTCACTTATGATGTTCCTGGAGTTTTTCGTCTGGGGGGCCTGGTACGTTACCTTAGGGATCGTCATGTCGAAGTACGGCCTGGGCGCGCTGATTGGTGATGCGTTCTCCACCGGTCCAATCGCCTCGATTCTGTCGCCGTTCCTGCTGGGGATGCTGGTGGACCGCTTCTTCGCCTCGCAAAAGGTGCTGGGGATCCTGCATCTGGTGGGCGCGGCGCTGCTGTGGTGGCTGCCGACGCTGTTTGAAAGCGGCCAGAGCGGGCTATTGTGGATCATCTTCGCCTATATGCTGTGCTACATGCCGACCATCGCGCTCAGCAACAACGTGGCGTTCCACAGTCTGAGCAACAGTGAGAAGGGCTTCCCGATTGTTCGCGCGTTCGGCACCATCGGCTGGATTGTCGCGGGCCTGATCGTTGGCGCAACCGGGCTGTCCGACAGCACCGGCATCTTCACGCTGGCGGCGGTCGCCTCGGTGATCCTGGGGATTTATAGCTTTACGCTGCCGCACACCCCGGCGCCGGATCGCGGCAAGCCGCTGTCGATGCGCGACCTGATGTGCGCCGACGCGTTCGCGCTGCTGAAACAGCGCCACTTTCTGGTATTTATTATCTGCGCCACGCTGATCTCCATTCCGCTGGCCGCCTATTACGCCTATGCCGCGCCTTTTATCTCCGCTCTTGGCTTTGAAAACGTCAGCGGGGTGATGGCGTTTGGTCAGATGTCCGAACTGCTGTTTATGCTGCTGATCCCGTTCTTCTTCCGGGCGCTCGGCATCAAAATGATGCTGCTGATCGGGATGCTGGCGTGGTTCCTGCGCTACGCCATGTTCGCCTTGAGCATCAATGAGGAAACGCGCTGGATGATCTATATCGGCATCATTCTGCACGGCGTCTGTTACGACTTCTTCTTCGTCATCGGCTTTATCTACACCGATAAAGTGGCGGGTAACAAAGTTAAAGGCCAGGCTCAAAGTTTGCTGGTGCTGTTCACTTACGGCCTGGGGATGCTGATCGGTTCGCAAATCAGCGGCGCGGTATTCAACCGTTCCGTCACCGCCCAGGGCGCAGAAGCGCTGGCCCAGTGGCAGGACTTCTGGTGGCTGCCGGCTATTGCGGCGGTGATCATCTCCGCCATCTTCTTCTTCACCTTCAACTACCGGGAGGAGAAACAGCATGGCTAAACCGCTGCGCATTGTGGTGGTCGGATGCGGCAACATGGGTAGCGCGCACGCGCTGGCCCTGGATGCCATGCCGGAATTCACCCTGTGCGGACTGGTGGCGCGCGGCGAGTCCAAAGCGCGCCTGCGGGAAAAACTCACCGGCGACCCGGCGCTGTATGACACGCTCGCGCAGGCGCTGAGCGACGCCCGGCCCGACGCGGTGTGTATCGCCACCTGGCCGGACAGCCATGAGCAACTGGCTATTGAAGCGCTGAACGCCGGGTGCCATCTGTTTATCGAAAAACCGCTCGCCACCACGGTGAGCGGCGCTGAAAGGGTGGTGGGTGCCGCCGCCCGCGCCGGTAAAAAAGTGGTGGTGGGCTACATTCTGCGCCAGCATCCGGTGTGGCAGCGTTTTATCGAACTCAGCCACACACTGGGCAAACCGCTGGTGATGCGCATGAACCTCAACCAGCAGAGCGCAGGCGAGGCCTGGCAGACCCACAAGGCGCTGATGCAGTCACTGTCGCCGATTGTCGATTGCGGGGTGCACTATCTGGACGTGATGTGCCAGATGACCCAGAGCACGCCGCAATCGGTGAGCGCCATCGGCGTGCGGCTTTCTGAGGAGATCCCCGAACAGCAGTACAACTACGGCCAGCTCCAGGTGCGTTTCAGCGACGGTTCGGTGGGCTGGTATGAGGCGGGTTGGGGGCCGATGATGAGCCAGACCGCGTTCTTTGTAAAAGACGTGATTGGCCCCAACGGCTCGGCGTCTATTGTGGCGCGCGAGGCGGGCGGCGAAGGGCAGTCGGCGAACGTCGAGGCCCATACCCGTACCGAATCCCTGCGTTTGCATCATGCGCAACTTGATGCTGACGGGACGTTCGTCAACGCCGATGAGTGGATTGATACCGATGACGAACCCGATCACTACGAATTGTGCCGCCGGGAACAACAATTTTTTGCCCATGCGATTGCCAGCGATGCGCCGCTGGACACCCATCTGCGCCAGGCGATAGACAGCCTGGCGGTAGTGCTGGCGGCAGATCGCGCGGTACGCGAACAGCGAACGGTTTTTATTAAGGAGGTTTATAAGTGAAAACGCTCAAAGGACCATCCCTGTTTCTCTCCCAGTTTATCGGCGACGCGCCGCCGTTCAATAAGCTGGAAACCTTAGCCGCCTGGGCGGCGGGGCTGGGTTATAAAGCGGTGCAGATCCCCACCCATTTACCCCATATTTTCGATCTCGACCAGGCCGCCGCCAGCAAGACATACTGCGATGAAGTGCGCGGCAAACTGGCGGATGTCGGTCTGGCGATCAGCGAATTGTCGACTCACTTACAGGGCCAACTGGTGGCGGTGCATCCGGCTTATGAACTGGCGTTCGCTGGATTTGCCCCTGAAGCGCTGCGCAACGATCGCGCCGGACGCCAGCAGTGGGCGGTGCAGCAGCTGAAAAACGCCGCAAAAGCCTCGCAGCAGTTGGGTTTGAAAGCGCACGCCACCTTCTCTGGCGCGCTGGCCTGGCCCTATTTTTACCCGTGGCCGCCGCGCAACGTCGCGCTAATCGACGAAGCCTTTACCACCCTGGCCCAGCGCTGGACCCCGATCCTCGACAGCTTTGACGAGGCGGGCGTGGATCTGTGTTATGAACTGCATCCTGGCGAAGATCTCCACGACGGTACTACGTTCGGGCGCTTTCTCGAGCTGACCGGCAATCATCCGCGCTGCAATATCCTGTTTGACCCCAGCCATATGGTGCTCCAGCAGATGGATTATCTGGGCTTTATCGATTACTGGCATGAACGCATCCGCGCCTTTCACGTCAAGGATGCCGAATTTACCCCCAGCGCGCAGAGCGGCGTCTACGGCGGCTACCAGGCGTGGGTCGATCGTCCCGGTCGCTTCCGTTCGCTCGGCGACGGTCAGGTGGACTTCAAGGGCATCTTCAGCAAGCTGGCGCAGTACGATTATCCCGGCTGGGCGACGCTGGAGTGGGAGTGCTGCCTGAAAAACGGAGAAACCGGCGCGCGGGAAGGGGCGAAATTTATCTCCGATCATATTATCCATGTAGCCGAGCACGCCTTTGATGACTTCGCGCTGCGCAACAGTGACCGCACGGCTATCCGCCAGATGCTCGGTTTAGCGGAGGGGTCATGACGCGTCGTTTACGGTTAGGCATGGTGGGCGGCGGCGAAGGGGCGTTTATCGGCGCGGTACACCGCATCGCAGCGCGGCTGGATGACCAGTTCGAACTGGTCGCCGGGGCGTTTTCATCCCGGGCTGATGTGGCGGCGCGCTCCGGCGCGGCGCTGTTTGTCGCTGCGGATCGCAGCTATGCCAGCTGGCAGGAGATGGCGGAGCGCGAGGCGGCGCGGGAGGACGGCATTGACGTGGTGTCGATCGTGACGCCTAACCATCTGCATGTGCCAGTAGCGCGGGCGTTTCTTGAGCGCGGCATCCACGTGATCTGTGATAAGCCGCTTGGCATCAGCCTGGACGAAGGCCGGGCGCTGGCTAAAACAATCCGCGACAGCGGCTGCCGGTTTATCCTTACCCATAACTACAGCGCCTTGCCGATGGTGCGTGAAGCCAGGGCGCGGGTGGCAGCGGGCGAACTGGGCGAAATCCGCCGTATCGAAGTGGAGTACCTGCAAGGGTGGCTCAGCGAACGACTGGAAGAGACCGACAATAAACAGGCGCGCTGGCGCGGTGATCCGACGCTCGCCGGGGCGGGAGCAATTGGCGATATCGGCACTCACGCCTGGCAGTTAGCGGCTTTCGTCAGCGGCATGGAGCCGGTTTCCCTGCGCGGCGAACTGCTGACGCGTGTGGAAGGCCGGCGGCTGGATGACGAGGTGGTCGCGGATATGCGCTACGCCAACGGCGCACATGGGCGGCTGCTGGCAAGCCAGGTGGCAGGCGGTTATCTCAACGATTTGCGGCTGCGGATCATCGGTAGCCTCGCCAGCCTGAGCTTCCATCAGCAACACCCCGAACAGCTGGTGATCCATCCGCAAGGCGCCAGTAGTTACACTGTCACGCGTAACGGACCGGACAACCGCGATGAAACCCGCGCGCTGTGCCGCACGCCTGCCGGGCATCCGGAAGGGTATCTGGAAGGTTTCGCGCAAATCTATCGCGAAGCGGCGCAGTTGATTCGCGGCGAGAACGACGCGCCACTGCTGCCTGGCATAGACGCCGGTATCGCCGGGATGAAGTTCATTGAGACGGTAAAAGCCAGCAGCGCCAGAGGGGGCGAATGGTTGGCGTGGTAGTCGCCTGAGAGAGACAGAAAAGCCAGGCGCTGCCGCGTCTGGCTTTTTTGATTAAACGAGTGGTGAAAGCAACGTTGCTAACCTTTCCTGATCCTGAGCTTTCAGCGCTTCGGGGTGCTGATAACCCTGATTCCCACGCGCCTGATGGTACAACATCACCAGCCAGTCATAGACATAGCCGGTCGCGGCATGCGCCGGTTGTTCGCTGAGTTTGGTCAAACGCGTATTACAGCCAGGCTGTGGCGCGAATACCGGTTTGCCGGCGTTCACGCGGCTGGCCGGGCGCGCGTCCGGCGGTAGATCGTTGACGCCGAGCCATGTAATAAAGTTGCCCAGCCCCGCATACAGCAGCGCGCCGCAGACGCCTTCTTCACGGGCGATGGCATCCAGCTGCGCGTCCAGCCGCAGCCGATAGCTGGTGACAATCAGGGTTTCCCCCAGCCAGGCCAGCACTGCCGGCTCCAGATCCAGCAGGCGCGCCTGCTCCGGCTGTTGGCTCCACAGGCGGACATGATTAATCCACAGCTGATGCGTCCGGGTGGCAAGCGTCCCCTGAGTCGCGGTTGCGGATGAATCGCCCGACTGCGGCTCAGCGAACAGATCGATATGCTGATCGAACAACCCCTGCGTATGGGTAACCGGCGCGCTATCCGGCGTGTCGCACAGCGCCTGTAGCGTGGCGACCGGCGGCAGCAGCGCCGCCAGGATATCGCCGTGCCGAGCCGCCTGGCGTTGCAGCGCGCGGATCGCCTGCTCGGCATCGACGGCGGCGGTGTTGTCGTCATGATAAGGAGCGAAGGCATCCTTCAGCGCCTGGCGCAAACGCTGTTGCTGCGCCGCGAGACGCTTCGCGCGCCGTTGTTCGCTCAGCGCTTCCTGCATCCACTCAATCAGGCGCGGCAGGCTGCGATTATCCAGCGCCTGTAGCGTGCCCCAGCGCTGCCCCGGTTTACCCAGCAACCGCTGCACGCCGTCATCCAGATGCTGTTCGCCGCTGAACCGCGCATCGCCAGGGGTGATCGCCCACACCAGGCCCGGTAGCGTATCGTCCTGTACTGGATGGGTTTCCTGCGCCCAGCGCAGCAGCGTGCGAGCAATGGCGGGCGTCGAGACTCGGTCCGGCGTCGCGCCGCACATCACCAGCAGATCGATAGCCGCCTGCTGGCGGTAGCAGTCCAGTAAAAATGCGCGTTTGGTCTGCCACAGCGGCGCGCCGGCAGAAAATGCCGGAGCCGGCAGGTCGAGCAGGTCCACATCCCCCAGTGCGCACGGGCTTTCCAGCGGCAGCGTCAGCTCAGCGCACAGTAGCGCCAACTGGTTCACCGCTACGCTGAGCGCGGGTTGCAGCGCGTCGCCGTTGATGGCGCACACCAGCACGTCCCGGGCGCTGGCGTTGTCCTGGTGTTCGCACAGTAAGAAGCCTTCTTCAGGCAGGGAAAAGTTGTCCACCAGCAGGCTGAGCGGCGCGGCGACGCTGCGGTGATAACCCAACAGTTGCAGCGTTTCCGCGAGACTCAGCCACTGCGCGGTGAACTCGCGCTGATCGCCCCACAGCAGCGCGTACAGCTGGCTGCGTTCGCTAAGGCCCAGGTGCGGGATCAGCGACGCAAAGCGGTGCCAGGTTTCCATCTGGACGCTGCGGGCGCGCGTTCCGGCACGACGAGTAAAAGTGTCGATCACCACAGCCAGGCTGGCGGTGGTGATGGCGCTGTCTGCCAGCGGCTGGCGCAGCGCCTGTAGCTCATCCAGACGCTTACGCAGCAGCGCATCGTCCACGCCGCGCGGATTCGGCTTGTGATGATAATGTTCGATAAACAGCGTCACCAGTTCCGCTTCGCTCAGCAGGCGTAAGGTCAGCGGAAACGCCTCGCTCAGCGATGCGCCCGCACTAAAACGCAGCGCCATGGCGCAGGGGTTATGGCCAGGGTTGATATGCGCAAGGTAATCAAGATGCTTGCCCGGCGTGACCGGTAACCGGCCCTGTTCGCCGCCGCAAAACGCGCTCAGCAAAAACGCTTTACTGGCCTGGCCTGCGCCGCACAGCGCGAGGGTGCGTGTTGATTCGGCCTGATTGTTCTGGGCCTCGGCACGGGCGTTCAGCCGGGCGAGGGCGAGTTGCAGTACGCTAGCCTGCGCGTCCAGTAGCGCCGAACGCTGACGCGCCTGCGCCAGCCAGTTTTCCAGCGCCGGAAGTGAGGAAGTTACAGACATTTGAGGTACACACTCCCGCTATCAATCCAGTAGTGGCTGCCGCTGCTGCGACGGTCCGCCAGGGTATTCAGTTTGAACGTCAGTTGATCCACCGGCACTTTGCTGCCATCGGAAAGCCAGGCTTCCGCCAGGGTAAAACCTTCCGGCGGGCGCGATTTTTCGCCGTGCAGCGCCAGGCGGACGTTGAGCACGCCATCCCCGGCGATGGCTTTCGCCAGCGAGGTCGAGTTGACCGCCACGGTATACAACGGCGTGGCGGGCCAGCGGGCGTTATCCAGTTGGCGGAAACCGAGCGTGACGTTGCCGCGCAGCGGGAAATGCAGTTTGGCATTGAGCTTCTCGCCCGGGTTATCGAGGTCGATATCCCGGTACCAGATATTCTCGTCGCGCAGCGTATTGGCTTCATTGTCCAGTACGCCGAGGTAGCGCACCGTGGAATAGGCACCGATATCGGCTGCTTTGAAGTTGAAGCGCGGCAGGCGCAGATCCAGGGCCAGGGCGCACAGCATCGCCCCCACGGCGGCGGTGGATTTGGGATTGCCAACGCGCCCCTGTTTGCTGAACGGATACCATTCGTGTACTTCGTAATTTTCCAGCCACACCATGCGGCTAACCGGCACCGGTTGCAAATGGCGGATCAGCGCCTGGACGCCCGGCAAACAGCCCGGACGCCCGGTAACCAGCAGCACGTCGCAGCGGTAATGGGAAATCACTTCGCACAGCGCGTGCAGCGGGGCGCACAGCGAGAATTTACCGGCAAAAATCTGCTCCTGAAGTTCGCTGAAGCGGATTTGCAGCGGCGCGGCGAACAGGTCGTAACCGCTGGCATCGGCGGGCAGCGCCAGGGCGATCGCCTGATTCAGATAGTTCAGAACGTTGACGCTCGGGCGTTTGCTCAGCAGATCGCCGACGCTGGCGTACAGCCCGGCCAGCTCGTCGGCCGGATCGCTTTGCTCCCAGGCCTGCAATATCGCATGGCCCAGCGGCATCAGCAGTTGCAGGGTGGTTTGCTGGCGCAGGATCGCCTGGGTGTCCATGCGTCCGGAATCGCCAAACAGCGAACCCAGCAGCGCGGCGGCGTCGGCCACGCCCGCTTTTTGCAGATCGGCTTGCAGCGCGGGCAATACGCAGCGCTGGATAATATCCAGCAGCAAATCGTCGCCGGCGACTTTAAAACCTTCGCGGAACAGCAGCGTCGGGGAAATTTTGACGTTGCTGCCGACGCCGTCGTCGAGGCTGTAGCGGGTAATCGCCATATCGGTGGTGCCGCCGCCGATATCAATCGAGGCGACGCGCAGGGTGCGGCCCGGCGCTTCGCCGGGTTCCGGCAGGCGGTCATTGCGGGCAAAGCTGTTAAAGCAGGCTTCGGTCTGCCCGCGAAAATGCACCATGGCTTCGTTATACAGCCATACCAGTTGGCCGCAGCTGGCCTCATCCCACTCCATATGGATATGTGGCACCGGAATGCGGCTCTGGCGTTTGCCCTGTTCGCTGGCAAAGTCTTCATCCTGCGGATGCCAGCCCAGCGCTTTCCACACCAGGGCGATGGCTTCCTGCATCCGGCGGCGGAAAATCTCCCGCTCCTGGCCTGGCATCGCGGAGGGCAGGGTCAGGATCAGGTTGCGCAGGTGGCGCGGCGAATTGCTGAACCCCATACGCTGGCGGCTGGCGACGCTGTTGATCTGCACCAGCGCCTGGGCCAGCAGTTCGCACAGCATCTGGGTCATTAGCGAGCTGCGGCTGTACTGCGGCGAGAATACCGGCAGGCGCTCGTCGGCGGGCAGCTTCCACAGCGGTTCGCCGTCGTCGTTCATCAGGTTCATCAGCGGCCAGGCGGTAGCCAGCGGTTCACGCTGGGTTTTCGGCGTCAGCAAGCTGAAGCGCCACGCCTGGCTGGACGGGGTTTCGTCCCATAAGTAGCGGCGCGGGCTGGAGATGCCGCTGTGGCCCTCGCTGCCCAGACGTTCGGTGGCGAGCTTGCGGGCTTCATCGCCGACACGCACGATGGAGGGCCAGACAAAAGCGTCGTCGCGGCCGCTTTCCACCGAGAAGTGCTGTTTGCCGAAGCGTGCCTGAGAGAACTCAAGGCGGCTGGTAAACAGCGGCGAGTTAAGAAACTGCGGTTCGCTCAGCGAACGCACCTGGAGCTCCATAGTCTGGCGCAGGCCGTCATTGGCTTCGCCATGATCCTCGATAATCACGCCGCAGGTATGGGTGTTGCCCACATCCAGGATCAGGTCGACGTTAATGGCGGCGGTGCCCAGGGTTTCGGTGACGATTTTGATCTCCGGCACCTGTAACTGTTCGCCCAGCATGGTCAGCAGGTTCAGCCAGTGCGCCTGATATTCAAAGTTTTTTAGCGCTTTCGCGCTGTCGCCCTGGGTGCGGTTTTCATGGGTGGCGAGGTAATGGGTAAAACTCTCCCGCAGCCAGCCGTCAACCCAGGTGTGATCGAGGAAATCACCCACTTCATCATCGCGCCAGGCGAGGGCGAAACGGCTGCCGTTGCGCACGTCATACTGCGAAGGTGCCAGCAGCGAAGCGCTATCGTCGTCGCTGAGATGGGTATCGAACGCGAAGGTGACGCGGTGGGTATTTCCGGCGCTGTCAGGCTCCGCCAGGCGGCGAATTTGCACCCGCGCCCAGTTATCCGGGCCGGTGGTGAAGGTGCGCGGCGGATTGAAACGTAGCACCGGCACCGGCAGCCAGACGCCATCCAGCACGCTCAGCGAATAGCTCAGCAGATGGGCGCTTTCCGGTTTCACCACTTCCGCCACGCCGCCGTCGCGGGCGGGGAGCGCGTATTTATCGCTGGCGGCCAGATAGTCGAGGCGCAGCAGCGGGCCGTTAGCGGTTTTACGCACAAAGCGGCCGCCGTGTAGCGGCTCTTGCGGCGTCAGGCCGAAATCAAGGAACTGGACGCCGCTGTTTTCAATCAGGGCTACGTTCTGTTGGTAATCGCACAGGTTTGCCAGCATAGGATCAGGCGCTCGCTTTCTTAAACGTCAGGGGAAGCAGGGTGTTCGCGTCATAACGCGCCGTACACTGAGCGACGCTTCCCTCTCCCGATTTACAGGTGATTTCCGGCAGCGGGAAGCGCGAGCCGTCGGTACAGCGCGCGCTGCCGCGGGTTTTGATCATCAATTCACCGCTGCTGTGCAGGCCGGAGAACACCTCGCCGCGGCAGACGATGTTGTCGCCATGGGTGACGCGCACGCTGCCTTTGTTGTTTTTGATGTCGTAACGCAGCGACGGCGGTTTGCCGGTAATGGGATCGCGGGATTCCACCTGAATCCGCCAACTGCCGTTCAGGAAGCGGGTGGAACCGATTTTGACCTGATCGGCATCCATTATCATGGCGTTACGGGTCTCTTCTGGCGGCACGGAGGCGGGCGGCGGCGTAACTACCGGTTCTGGCTGCGCAATACTCGCCTGGGCCAGCGGTAGCGGCGGGGCTTCAACCATCGGCGCGGGTTTCACTTCCGCCGCCACCGGCGTTGGGTTTTCCAGCGCACGTACCGCAGCGATTTTGTCTGCGGCGGCTTGCGGCGCGGCGGCAACGGTCGGGTTTTGCAGATGAGTCCACAGCACCGGGCCAGCAATGGCGGCAATCACCGCTGCGGCGACCGGCAGCAGCCAGACGGATTTGCGTCGGGTTGGCGCAGGCGCTGGCGCGGCGGGGGCAGGTTGAATTTGTGGAGCCGGTTCACTGACGGGCGCGATAACCGGCATCGCCGCGGGCTCCGGCGCGGGCATCAGCAGCGGCGCGTCGGGTTCGCTCAACTGCGGTTTGATAACGGGCGCTTCAGGCTCGTCGACAGGCAGGGTGTCAATCACCGGCGGCGCGGGTTCCACGTCATTCAGGCAGGCCAGAATATCGTCGCGTAGGCCTTCATTAATACTGACGAAGCCCCAGAACGTGATCACCGGTTTGCCGTCCACCAGCCAGACGTGGTTGGCGGCCGGGAACTGGAGCGCTTTTTCCAGCAGCGCGCCAAAGTGGGCCAGCGCGGTTTTATCGCTCTGGCGGCAGCGCTGGCTTAATGCGCTGGCGCTGGCAAGGGCGCTCTCCAGCAGGCGGCGCGCCTGTTTGCGCTGGGCATCGCTGGCGGCCAGCCAGGAGGTCGCTTTACCCTCTAACGGCGCATACCAGTCCACCCGATCGCCATCGTCATTACGCTGCGGAATAGCGAGATAGTCCACCAGCGGCTGCTTGCGCAGGCGCAGGGTTTCACGAATTTGCAGCGCAGAGTCAAAAACGGATTGCCCGTTATCGCCGACAGCCTGGAAGTCATCCAGATTTCCGCTGCGTAAGAGAGTTTTTGCCACGTGTTGTTCCTGCCCATCTTCTTTTACCTGTCTACTTTACCGCGCCGGGCGGCAAGCAAACGGCAGAAGAAAAGCGAAATC
This sequence comes from Atlantibacter sp. RC6, assembly GCF_014193285.1. Classification (GTDB taxonomy): domain Bacteria; phylum Pseudomonadota; class Gammaproteobacteria; order Enterobacterales; family Enterobacteriaceae; genus Atlantibacter. The sequence goes on along the minus strand of NZ_JACHZE010000006.1, from coordinate 163,785 downwards.
CTATGAATTATCGGGGCATTGACACGCCAGAGGCCATTAGCCTGGTTTGTGGTGTGCGGGCGCGCTAAGATTGAACAAAACCACATTAAGGAGGGGCGATGTCTCATCTGGATGAAGTGATAAGCCGCGTCGATGCGGCGATTGCGCAAAGCGTCATAGCGCCAATGAATGAATTGCTGATTGAGCTGAGCGACGATAACGAACTGAGCCGCGAGGAGCGATATCAGCAGCAGCAACGGTTACGCACCGCCATCGCCCATCACGGGCATCACCAGGCGCAGGAGCGCCAACAGGCGGAAAAAGCGCGGCTGGATCAGTTGACGCGCGGCGGCAGTATTCTCTAAAACTGCCTTTTTGCCACCAGCCAGGCGCCGATCACCAGCAGCACCGCGCCAATGGCTGGCCCAATCATCGCCCGCAGCGGGACGCCGTGGCTGCGGGCGATATCCATCACCAGCCCGCCGATTAACTGGCTGGCCACCAGCACTGCGATAGTAGTGGCCGCGCCGACGTTCTGATAGCCGGTAATACTGGCGAACACGAAAAACGAACCCAGCAGGCCGGGGATTAACGTCCACCAGCGCACGGTGGCGACCAGTTCCTGAACCCCGGCGAGGCCGTTGCGCGCCAGCAGGATGCCGGTAAACAGCACAATCCCCACCAGCGAATTTAGCAGCATGGCGATCAGGATGGTCGAGGCGGACTGGGTAATGCGCACCATAATGGTGTTTTGCACCACCAGGCCGATCCCTGCGGCGGTCAAAAATAGCAGGGTGAGGGAACTGTTCATGCCGGGAGATCCGGCTCGCTGCGGTCGTCGAGCTGGAGCTGCATAAAGGTCAGATCCAGCCAGCGGCCAAACTTGGTGCCAACCTGAGGCATTTTTGCGCTAATAGTAAAGCCCAGCTTATGATGCAACGCGATGGACGCCGCGTTTTCTGATTCAATTCCCGCCACCATCACATGCTTATGGCAGGCGCGCGCTTCATCAATCAACGCCAGCATCAGGGCTTTGCCGATGCCTTTGCCGTGGTGGTCCGGGTGGACATACACCGAATGCTCTACCGTGTGGCGAAAGCCTTCAAACGCCCGCCAGTCGCCAAACGAGGCGTAACCGATAATCTCGCCGTTCTCTTCGGCCACCAGTACCGGGTAGCCCGCATTGCCGCGCTGATAGAACCAGGCGAGGCGATTGTCGGTGTCTACGGTGCGATCGTTCCAGATAGCCGCAGTATGCAAAACGGCGTAGTTGTAGATACCCGCAATGGCTTCACAGTCTTCTGCGCGGGCGCGGCGAATCTTCATGGTTGAACCTCGGAGGGGTGTTTACTATATTGATACGCTATGAATAATATAATCGACACATTAAATCAACGGATCAGTGGCAGAATCCGCCTTGAGCGCGAATCACGCGGCTGGTCGTTAAGCGATTTGGCCCAGCGAGCCGGAGTTTCCCGCGCCATGATCCACAAAATTGAACGCGGCGAGAGCAGCCCGACGGCGACGCTGCTGGCGCGGCTTTCCGGCGCGTTTGGTATCAGCATGTCGACGCTGATTGCCCGGGCGGAAGCGCCGTCCGGGCGGCTGCTGCGTTATGCCGATCAGCCGCTGTGGCGCGACCCGCAGAGCCACTATTTGCGCCGCCATATCTCACCGCAAAATGATTTTCCACTCGATTTAGTCCAGGTCGAACTGCCTGCCGGCAGCAATGTCCCCATGCCCGCCTCGGCCTACGCGTTTACCCGCCAGCTCATCTGGCTGCAGCAGGGCGAACTGGTGTTTTTAGAAGGCGATGTGCGCCACGAAATGCATCAGGGCGATTGCCTGGAGCTTGGACCGCCCAACGATTGTCACTTTATTAATGAAAGTGATGCATTGTGCGTGTATTTAGTCGTGCTTATTAACAAGAATTCGATTAGCATTTCTTAACGATTTTGCTGGCATCTTATCCAAATATCGCTATTTTCTTAAGTGCACCTGAAAACTATAAGGCTATTAATTATACAGGCCTGAGTAGACGGTGCCTGAAGGACAGTAACAGGAATATGACATCATTGAGTGAGGCAGGAAATACCATGCTTGATCTGGAAAGGGCGCAACGGATGAGTTTAACCACGCAAGTGGAGGTAAGATTAAAAAATGCGTTGATCATTGGTAGTTTGAAGCCTGGTTCGCGTCTTGTCACGAAAGACCTCGCTGAGCAGTTGGGGACCAGTATTACCCCGGTGCGTGAAGCCTTGTTAAGGCTGGTTTCATCCGGTGCGCTGGTGGCGACGCCAGCCCAGGCGTTTTTGGTGCCGGAAATAAGCGAGGAACGCTTTAGGGAAATTAATCTGATTCGTCAGGGCCTTGAGGGGCTGGCTGTCGAAAAAGCGCTGGAAAAAATGACCGCAGAGGATGTCATCACCTTACGTAAACTCTGGGAAAATTTTGCTCAGGCAAAAGAGAGTGGCGAAGTGGAGCAAACGCTGGTGGCAAACCGGATCTTCCGCTTTGAACTCTATAAGCTGGCGCAAATGCCCACGCTTAATAACCTGATTGAACAACTTTGGGTGCAGGTTGGGCCTTGCTTTAATTTCCTCTATCCGCAACTGCCCAAAATCGAGCAATGCCAGTATGACTACCATGAATTAATGAATGCCCTTGAAGCACGGGATGCGCAACGCTGCGTGCGCGCCGTTCATCAAGTGATTGAAGATGCTAATGATTTGGTGGGCCGTTATTACTATCACTCGATGAATTAGCGAATTTTCAACTAACCAAAGAAAACCTTTTTATTTCCCCTCCAGCGCAGACGGCGTTTTACTGAGTTTAGTAGACGCCGTTTCCTGTGAGGTCATATGCAAACATTTCTGAACCGCCTCGGGCGCGCGCTGAAAGCCGCCTTTGTTCCCGCCGTTGTTGCATCACACGCCCCCGATAGCGGACGCGTGATGGAATCCTTTATCCCAACCGGACACCTGTATGGCATTGATTTCGGCAATATCGACCCTGCCTGGTATCGCAAGCCGTAACGCGTTTCGCCGCACGATACGTCTGCGTTACTGGAATGAACTGTGCGCGCTTTTTTGATGGCCCTTACCGGTGAGCTTGTGAGCAGGCTTCCAGGTTAAGGGCCATTTTTTCTGCTTACTCGAACTGATAACTGACCGACATCCCCACGCCATAATTCCTGCCCGGCGCGGGCTCGTAGTAGCGCCCGTTGCTCTCGTTGACGATCACCGAGCCGACATAGCGCTTATCAAACAGGTTATCCACCCGGCCAAACAGGTCGAGCGCCCAGCGTTGATAGAGGAATTTATAGCCGGTATTCAGCCCGGCGACCGTGTAAGAAGGCGCTTTGGCGCTGTTCTCGTCATCCGCCATGATATCCCCCATATAACGCACGTCCGCGCCCGCGTACCAGCCCTGTTCCGGCTGATAGCCGAACGAGGCGTAGCCCATATTGCGTGCGATGCCCGGCATCCGGTTGCCGTTGCAGTCCGTTGCGCCGCAGGCGTTGCTGCGGTAGGTGGCGTCCAGCCAGGTCCAGGCCATCTTCAGCTTCCAGTCGTAAGCGAACTGCTGATCGAGGGCCAGTTCCAGCCCCTGGCGACGGGTTTTTCCGGCGTTTTTATAGGTGGTGCGCCCGCCGCTGCTGGCATCCACCACGATCTCGTTATCGGTATCGGTCTGGAACAGGGCGGCGCTGAACAGGCCGTTGCCGAGACGGGTTTTACTGCCCAGTTCCAGGGTGTCGCTGGTAGAGGGTTTCAGCGCCAGATTTAGCCCGTTCTGCCCGCCGGAGCGGTAGGAGAGCTCGTTGATGGTCGGCGTTTCGAAGCCGCGGCCCGCTGACAGGTAGACATTCCACGCGTCGGTAACGCGGTATTTCAGCGCCCCCGCCGGCAGCCATTTGTGATAACTGGCATCGCCGCTGTCATCGCCGTTGGTGGCAGTAATGTAGTGGTCGTTGGCATCAAACCAGATGGAGCTATAGCGCACCCCGGCGTCCAGCGTCAGTTTGTCGGTTAATTGCCAGCTCGACTGCAAATAGGGATCGAGGTTCCACATCAGGTTGCGCTCGTCGCGGCGGGTATCGCCTTTTTCGCCATACACCGGCGCGCCGTTTTCCAGCACGAAGTTCTCGTAACCTTTGCGCTTTTCACTCATGTTTTCGTAGTTAAGCCCGAGGGTAACGTTCACCGGCAGCGTCCACAGCGTGTCGCGGTGGGTCCAGCGGCTGTCGATGCCCTGATAGTGACGGCTAAGCTGGATCACGCCGCCTGGGTGGGTCGGGTTTAACTGCGGCCCCATGGGGATCGACTGGTACTGGGTGGTTTCCCGTTCGCCCGCGTAAGCCGTGACGCTGAGATCGTCGCTGGCGCTCATCGCCCGCTGGTAGTTGAGGCCGGCCTGGGTCTGCCTGATGGATTTGCGGGTGTTGTACTGATCGCCGCGCGGCGACTGGCGCGGGTTATCCTGCCATTCGCTGTAGGAGAGCCCGCCAGGATCGTTGGCGTGGATATCCACGCTGTTCAGCAGCAGCGTCAGGGTGCTGGCGTCGTCAACCCGCACGCCCAGTTTGGCGTTGGCGAGGTTTTTACGCGCGCCGCTGTGATCGCGATAGCCATGGGTGGTGAAGCGGGTGGAGGAGACGGTGTAGTTCACGTCCCCTGGCTGGGTGCCGTCGCCCACCGCGCCGCTGGCTTTCAGGCCGTAGCGCCAGGTGCCGAAACTGCCGTAATAGCTGCTGGCTTCCAGCGTCGGCGGCGCTTCGCCGGTTGCGGTTTTCACGTCAATCACGCCGCCGGAGGCGTTGCCATATAGTGCCGAAAACGGCCCGCGCAGCACTTCCACGCTCGCCACGCTGTTTAAATCGATGTTTGAGGTTTGGCCCTGACCGTCCGGCATGGTGGCCGGGATGCCGTCCACGTACAGGCGAATGCCGCGCACGCCGTAGGTGGAGCGCGAGCCAAAACCGCGAATCGACAGTTGTAAATCCTGGGCGTAGTTCTGGCGGTTTTGGATCTGTAAACCCGGCACGCTGCCGAGGTTTTCCGACAGGTTGATCTGCGGCGCGGCGTGGCGCAGATCGTCGCCCGTCACCACGCTGACCGCCGCCGGGGTATCCAGTTCAGAGACCGGGCCGGGGGAGGCGGTGACCACCATCGTTTGTTCATTTTCTGCGGCAAGGGCCGTCAGGGGAGTAAAAATCACCGGCAGTAACGCCACCGGCAGGGGAAATAACGCGCGAAAAATAATCATGCCTGAACCAATTTTATGTAAATGCGCCAAAATGTTAGGTTATCTGGAAATAAGTTGAAAACATTAACAGCACTTATCGTTAACAATTGAAGTGTAGTGGGCAATTGCCAGGCAGTTACGCAAAATTGTTCCCTTTTTCTAAAAATAATGATTATTATTCTCACCAAAATCAGAGCCGTGAAAACATCATGGCCGCTTTCTGGATGCAATGTGACGCCGCCATTTCTACGTAAAAAGGGAGTTGTTATGGAATTTCGTCATCTGTCTGCACGCCGCGCACTGCTCGGCGCGCTGCTGTTTAGCTCATCGTTCGCCACGTTCACCAGCCACGCCGCAGACCAACTGCTGCGTAAGCCAGTCGACAAGGGGGCGTATGAAATGGCCTACAGTCCGGCAGAGCAGGCGCTGTATGTGGCGACATCCCAGAGTCGTTCGCTGGATAAAGGCGGCGTGGTCTATAAACTGGATCCGGCGACCCTGGAAGTGAAACAGCGCATTCACAACGATCTCAAGCCGTTTGGTGCCGCCATTAACACCAAAACCGACACCCTGTGGTTCGGCAATACCGTGAACAGCGCGGTAACGGCGATTGACGCTAAAACCGGTGAAGTGAAAGGCCGCATTGTGCTGGATAACCGCCAGCGCAGCGAAAAGGTCAAGCCGATGCACACCCGCCAACTGGTGGTGGATGAAGCGACCAACACCGTTTATGTCACCGGGCTGAGCGAAGACAGCGTGATTTGGGTGATTGACGGCGCGACCATGAAACTGCGCACCACGCTGACCGGCACCGGTAAGTTCAGCACCGGCCTGGCGCTGGATAGCGATGCGAAACGCGTCTATACCACCAACGCCGACGGCGAGCTGATTGCCTTCGACACCGCTACCAATAAGCAAGTGCTGCGTAAGAAAGTGCTGGATGACGGAAAAGAGCACTTCTTCCTGAACATCAGCCTGGATCCGGCAAACCACCGCGCGTTTATTACCGATTCCAAACAGCCGCAGGTGCTGGCGGTCGATACCCGCGACGGGAAAGTGCTGGCGCAAATCGATGCGCCTGCGTCGCTGGCGGTGCTGTTTAACCCGGCGCGCAACGAAGCTTACGTGACCCACCGTCAGGCGGGCACGGTTAGCGTGATCGACGCGAAAAGCTACAAAGTAGTGAAAACTATCGACACCCCGGTCCATCCCAACAGCCTGGCGCTGTCACCGGATGGCAAAACCCTGTACGTCAGCGTCAAACAGCCTTCCAGTCGCAAGCAGGAAGCCACCAGTCCGGACGATGTGATCCGCATCGCCCTGTAAGCCGAGCGGTGGGGTCAGGCCCCACCGTTTTCTTGTTTATGTACCCACAGCGCCCAGAGAAAAAACAGCCCGCACAGCAGCGCCGCCAGATAGGGCAGGCCGTGGGTAAAGGCGCTCATGGCGATCCCGCCGAGGCTCGGACCAATCAGTGCGCCCACGCCCCACATAATCGACATCGCCGCGTAAACACCCGCCAGATGCGTGCCGGTAAAGCGCGACCCCACCTGGGTGATAATCAGCGTATAGATGGCGACAAACACGCCGCCCCAGAAAAACATCAGCAGCCAGGCGAGGAACGGCACATTCAGCGCCAGCGGCCATAGCAGCGCGCCGACGGTAGACAGCGCGGCGCAGCCCAGCAGCAGCTTATGACGATCGTATTTATCCGCCAGCCAGCCCACCGGCAATTGCAGCACAATCGCGCCGACCATCAGTACCGCCAGCAGCTCGGTGGCAGCCTGTTCGCTCCAGCCCATTTGCATGGCATACACCACCAGCAGATTCAGCCCGGCAGCTTCCAGCGCGGCATTCAGCGCGGTGGCCGCCATCGCCAGCGGCGCCATCCAGACGTAGCGTAAAATCCCGCTGACTTTGTCTTCTGCCAGCGGCGGGCTGGGCGGGGCGCTGGTCCAGAGAATCAACGCGCTGAGCAGCGCCAGGCCGCCGCCGAGGTAAAACGGGATATCGCCCGGCGCAATCAACAACAACAGCGGCCCGATGGCATAACCCAGCGACAGGCTGGCGGTATACCAGGCGAGGGTTTTGGCCCGCGCCTGTTCTACGGTGGTGTGATTCAGCCAGGTTTCGGTGACCACCAGAATAATCTCGCTGAATACGCCCAGTAAAAAGCGCAGCGCAAACCAGCCGAGCAGCGGCACGAAGGGAAACAGGCACAGCAAAATCAGGATCGCGAACAGCGAGCGGGTGATTAACGCGCCAGGGGTGTAGCGCTGGCACAGCGCCGGAAGAAACGGAGCCACGGCAAATACGCCCACGGCATGCATCGCGGCGTTAAGGCCGATAAACCACTCGTCGTAGCCTTCCGTATGCAGACGTAAAGAAATCAGGGGGGCGCTCAGGCCATAGGTCAGGCCAAAAATCATTACCGCGCCAATGACTACCGCTTGCCCTAAACGTTGAGTCGTCATAACGATCCTTAAACTATTTTTATATAACGCTTAGCATTCATAAGACGAAACGACAAGCTATGACAACGGCGCGGGCAGCACAAGCGAAACCGCCTGCGGGAATGGGGAAACGCCGCCCGAACCACGGGCGGCGTGAAGGTGGGCTTACGCCGCGTTCTGCGCCGGCGCGGCGCGCTTGACCTGTACCGGCGCACGCATCACCAGGCTTGGCAGCGCCAGTTCGATATCATTTTCATTCAACTGTTCAATGATACGAATGTTAATCTCCTGCTGGATATCCATATACTTGTTATAGTCGGCGGTCGCCACGATATGGACCACCTCAAAGGTCAGCCGATCCTGATCGAACGACAAAAAGTGGGCGCGGTCGAAGCGGGTATTGCCGACGTCGTTAATAATCTCTTTCACCAACTCACCGATAATACGCAGCTTTTCCGGCGGCGTAGTGCTGGCGACGCCAAAGGTAAACACGATGCGGCGGGTCTGCATCCGCTTATAGTTGTGGATGGTCTGCTGTAGCAGATTGGCGTTGGCGCAGACGATCTGCTCGCCGCTCAGGCTGCGGATACGGGTGGTTTTCAGGCCGATATGCTCAATATTGCCCGCCACGTCGTTAAACACCACGAAGTCGCCGATTTCAAACGGCTTATCAAAGCCGATGGACAGCGAGGCGAACACATCGCTTAAGACGGTTTGTACCGCCAGGGCGATGGCGATACCGCCCACCCCAAGGCTGGCGACCAGCGCGGTGATATCAACGCCTGCGTTTGCCAGGATCGACAGAAACATCATTGACCACACCAGCACCCGCAGGATCATCCCAAGGATCACCAGCGTCACCGGGTTGCGGTGGGTGTCCGGCGCGCGCAACAAATGGCGCATCCACGACTGGACGCCCTGGTCCAGCCAGATTGCCATCTGGATAGCAATCACCAGGAACCAGGCCTGGGAAATGGTTGAGAACAGCCGGTCCGGCAGGGCGGCGAAACGCAGGCTGAACAAAAAGGCGGTAACCAGGATCAGGATTTTGCTGGTTTTTTGCAGCATGTCGAACACGATAAACCGCAGATCGCCGCTACCGGGATGGCCGTTACGCCAGTTTTGAATGGTTTTATAGGCGAATGCCAGTAACCGGTTAATGATCCAGTAAACAATCAACGTGACGGCCACGACGATGGCCAGGTTGATCCAGAACGCCGTCGACATCAAAACGGTGACGAAATTGAGTTGTGCCAGATACGCCATTTCTCCTCCCATAAATCAGGCATAAGCACCAAGTATAGACACCCTGCGTGGCGGGTCGGATGTCAGCGGATTTCTGGGAGGATTCGCAGTGAAGCGGGCGCGGCGGTGGGGCCGCGCCCGCATGGGGGCGTTACAGCGCGTTATCGGCTTTTTTTACGTCTGTCACTAATGTGGGCAGAACCCAGGTGCCGCCAGCGCGTAAATAGCGGCACATGCCGGTGGTGTAACTGCTGCTGAGCTGGAAGCTTTTACCGTCCCAGACCCAGCTTTCGTTGCTCCAGCAATCACCCAAGCCACGGCCTTTCTGGGCCATATCGATAATGCCTTTCAGGTAGCTGGTGCCGGAGTTGGTAACCCGTTGCGGTTTGCCCTTCAACGCCGCATCCATCACCCAGTAGCCGTAGCCCTCGTTGTAAGCGGCGCGCCAGCACAGGGTGGAAAGCAACACGTGCTTCTCGTCCAGCGGCGTGAGGGAAATGGCTTCCGGCGGATTTTGCTGGTCGGGGTAGAGCCGCTCACAATCATCCGCGCTGACGCTGGCTTGCAGCAGCGGGCGAAGGGTGGCGCTTTGCGCATCATCGAGCGGCTTTTCCGGGGCGTCGAGCGTGGCCGCCGCCACAATCACCGGCATCGCCGGGGCGGCAGGCACGCTGTTTTCCGCTTTGCTGCCTTTTTTGATCAGCGCCGCTGGCGTATTCACGCGTTTTTGCACATCGTCGATTTTCAGCAATACCGCGTTTGCGCCTTCGCCGGAAAGGGTAAACGGCGCTTTGCCGCCACGAAATTCCACTACGCCGCTGCCTTTTACCGCGCCGATCAGGGCATCGGTTTGCTGTTGGGTAAGCTCCCAGTCGCCGTCCGGCCCGGGTGCGACCGTTCCCATCGTCTGGTTATCGATAAACAGGGTTAATTCCACGGTCTCCGGCGAGTCGTTTTCTTCGATATCCGCCAGCATCACACGCCCCTGTACCGCCGTGCCGGGGCCTGCTTCTCGGGTGAGCAGCACCGAGCCGCCGCTGCCTTCTTCCGGGCCATAGCCCGCCGCTCGGCAGGTCAGGATGTTATCGCACACCACTTCCCAGTTCTTATGGCTAAACGATACGCCATCCGCGGCCAAAACCCCGGCGCTCCCGGTGCACAGTGCCAACGCGGTTATCGATATCCCCAATGGTTTCATCGATTCCTCCTGAATACGTTATTAAAATAATGCGGCTATCGTGACCTGGATTATGAAGGGCAGGCAATGGAATCAGCAGATTTTTTTTATCATTTGAGAGGGAGAAACGCCGGGCGAGAACCCGGCGCGCAGTAGATTAACGAGAGGTTTGCTCAATCAGCGGATTTTCCGCGGGCGCATCATGGGCGCCAGGCTCAACGGGCGCGGTGCTGTGGATCTGGTTCACGCGCTTACGCACCGCGTACCAACCGGCGATCAGCAGCAGGCAGAGCACTGGAATCGAGCCGATGGTCCAGGTGCCGTTCGGGTAATCAAACGCCATCAGCACCAGTACGCTGAGCAGGAACAGCAGGGTCAACCAGGAGGTGACTGGCGCGCCCGGCATTCTGAAGCTGACTTTCTCGGCTTTCCCTTCGCGGATGGCTTTACGCAGGCGCATCTGGCACACCACGATAAACGCCCACGAGGCGATGATGCCCAGCGACGCCATATTCAGCACGATTTCAAACACCTGGCTGGGCACCAGATAGTTCAGCACCACGCCGAACACATAGATGCACAGGGTGGCGAGGATCCCGGCGTAGGGCACCTGCTGTTTGCTCATCTTCGACATAAAGCGCGGCGCGGAACCGCCCATCGACATCGAGCGCAGAATACGGCCCGTGGAATAGAGCCCGGAGTTGAGGCTGGAGAGCGCCGCCGTCAGCACCACGATATTCATCACGCTGCCAATATACGGCACGCCCAGTTTAGAGAAGAAAGTCACGAACGGGCTCTGGCCCGGCTGGTAGGCCATCCACGGCAGCAGCAGCACCAGCAGCACTACCGAGCCGACGTAAAACAGGCCAATACGCCAGATCACGCTGTTAATCGCCTTCGGCACGGTTTTTTCAGGATCTTTACACTCGCCCGCCGCTGTACCCACCAGTTCGATAGAGGCGAAGGCAAACACCACGCCCTGGACCAGCACCAGCGCGGGCAGCAGGCCGTGCGGGAAGAAGCCGCCGTTATCGGTGATCAAATGGAAGCCGGTGGCGTTGCCGTCCAGCGGTTTACCGGTGCCGAGAAAAATCGTGCCGACCACCAGGAACGCCACAATCGCCAGCACCTTAACCAGCGCGAACCAGAACTCCATTTCAGCGAACCATTTCACGCCGATCATGTTCATGGTGCCGACAATCGCCAGCGCCGCCAGCGCGAACACCCACTGTGGAACGTCGCCAAACGCGCCCCAGTAGTGCATATACAGCGCCACTGCGGTGATATCGACAATCCCGGTCATCGCCCAGTTAATGAAGTACATCCAGCCTGCGACGAACGCGGCTTTCTCGCCGAGAAATTCACGGGCGTAGGAGACAAAGCTGCCGCTGGAAGGGCGGTGCAGGACCAGTTCGCCCAGCGCGCGCAAAATGAAAAACGAGAAAATCCCGCATACCAGATAAACCAGCGCCAGCGACGGCCCGGCCATCTGCAGGCGCGCGCCCGCGCCTAAAAACAGCCCGGTGCCGATAGCGCCGCCGATGGCGATCATCTGGAGCTGACGGTTGCCCATCGCCTTGTGGTAGCCCTCTTCATGGGAATTGAGCCAGCGTCGTTTAGCGGCCCGATGTTCGGCCGCATGATCGTTGTTGGTGGTCATGTTTTCCTGTGTTCCTGTCCTGAAAAAATAAGGGACGCCTCTGTTTTATTTTTGGTGAGGCGACTTTCCGGCGCAGCATCCTACCCGAATTCCTCGTGGCGGCAAATCCGCGCAGTGGGCTGAGTGTGACGAAGATTAAAAAAGCCCAAAAAGTGCAGATGGCGCGAGGTAATCTACCACTGACTCGTTTCAGGCCAGAGCAATCATCCGGGTGAGTATTTGAATAGTTATTACACTAAAAGAGAACTCAGGAGGTGACGATGAAGCTTTACGGCGCGCCGGGCTGGGGCTCGGCAATCAGTGAAATCATGCTGACGATGGTAGGGGAACCTTACCAGTTTATTGATATTGAGGGCTTCGACCAGCCCGGCCCGCAGCGGGACAGGCTTGCGCGGCTAAATCCGCTGTGCCAGGTGCCGACGCTGGAACTGGACGACGGCGAGATCATGACCGAGAGCGCCGCCATTGCCCTGTGGCTGCTGGACCGGCATCCGCACTTTGCGCCGGAACCCGGCAGTAAACCGCGTCAACAGTTCTGGCGGCTGCTGGTCTGGCTGGTGGCGAACGTCTATCCCACTTTTACCTACGGCGATTACCCGGAACGCTGGGTGACGGAAAGCCCGGCGTCGCTGACCGACAGCACTAACCGCTATCGCGAAACGCTGTGGCGCTGGCTGGAAACTCAACTGCATCACGCGCCTTACGCGTTTGGCGAGCGGCTGACCCTAATTGACGCCTACTGGCCGGCGATCCGCATCTGGCGGCCACGGCCGAACTGGTTCGCCGCCGAAACGCCGAAGCTTAACGCGCTGGCTGACCGGGTCTGCGAGCGGCCCGAGTTACAGAACGTGCTGCGGGCAAATAAGCTTTTGTCATAGCGGATAAAACAGGGCAGGATAATTGCTCCCTTTCCTCAGGAGTGCTCCCATGCCGCATGTAGACATTAAATTTTTCCCGCGTGATCTCACCGAAGCGCAGCGCCAGGCGTTTGCCGAAGATATCGCTAATGTGGTGATTAAACATCTCGACAGCAAACCGGCCTCGGTGAGCGTGGCGCTGGAACAAGTCCAGCCGGATAACTGGAAAGCGCAGGTGTGGGATACGGAGATCGCGCCGAATCTGGATACGCTGGCGAAGAAGCCGGGCTACAGTATGTAACCCGTTGCCCGCGACAGTGGGCCATTACCCTCACGCCTTTCATAAATGCAGTCAATATGACAAAATTCAGTCATATTGACTATTTATGAGACGTTCGCGATGAGCCTGTCCATCAACCTTCTCGCCACTATCGCCATTCAACTTCAGCAGGGCATCAGCCATCAGGATCGTTTCCAGCGCTTAATCAGCACCTTACGGGATGTGTTGCAGTGCGATGCCTCGGCGCTGCTGCGCTATGAAGCCCAGCACTTCCGCCCGCTGGCGATTGATGGATTGTCCCCGGATGTACCCGGCAGACGCTTCGCCCTTAACGAGCATCCGCGACTGGAAGCCATCGCCCGCGCCGGAGACATTGTGCGCTTCCCGGCGGACAGCACCCTGCCGGACCCGTACGATGGCCTGATCCCCGGTCATGAAAGCCTGAAAGTCCACGCCTGCATCGGCCTGCCGCTGTTCGCCGGGCAAAACCTGATTGGCGCGCTCACCCTCGACGGCATGGACCCTACCCAGTTTGATAACTTCAGCGATGAAGAGCTGCGGCTGATTGCAGTGCTTGCCGCCGGGGCGCTGGATAATGCGTTGCTGATCGAACAGCTGGAGAAAAATAACCCGCTGCCCGCCGCCGCTGCCGCCCATACCGGCCACGCCTCAGGCAGCGAGATGATCGGCCTTTGCGCGCCAATGGTGGCGTTGAAAAAGGCGATTGATATTGTCGCGCCCTCGGATCTCAACGTGCTGATCAGCGGCGAAACCGGTACCGGTAAAGAGCTGGTGGCGCGCGCTATCCATGAAGGATCGGCCCGCGCCGCCAATCCGCTGGTGTATCTCAACTGCGCGGCGCTGCCGGAAACGGTGGCGGAAAGCGAGCTGTTCGGCCATGTCAAAGGCGCGTTTACCGGAGCGATCAGCAACCGCAGCGGGAAGTTCGAAATGGCCGATCACGGTACGCTGTTTTTAGATGAGATCGGCGAGCTTTCTCTGCCGTTGCAGGCAAAATTGCTGCGCGTTTTGCAGTATGGCGATATTCAGCGCGTGGGTGACGATCGCAGTTTGCGGGTTGACGTGCGCGTGTTAGCGGCCACTAACCGCGACCTGAAAGAAGAGGTTATGGAAGGACGTTTTCGTGCCGACTTGTATCATCGGCTAAGCGTGTTTCCGCTGGCGGTTCCGGCACTGCGCGAGCGCGGGGACGATAAAGTGGTGCTGGCGGGCTTCTTCTGTGAGCAGTCCCGAGCGCGGCTGGGGCTGGGCAGCGTGGTGCTGAGCGCCAGCGCGCTGGCGCATATCCGCGCTTACGACTGGCCGGGCAACGTGCGTGAGCTGGAACACGCCATTCACCGGGCGATTTTGCTGGCGGGTGCGACGCAAAACAGTGATGAACTGATCCTCGAAGCCAGCCATTTCGCCTTAACGCCAGGCCTGGAAACCTCTTCGCCAGCCCCGGTGGAACTCCCGCCAGAAAACCTGGCGCTGCGCAGCGCCACTGATGCATTCCAGAGCCAGCTTATTCGCCGCACCCTGGCGGAAAATAACCATAACTGGGCCGCCAGCGCCCGGGCGCTGGACATCGATGTGGCGAACCTGCACCGCCTGGCGAAACGCCTGGGGCTTAAACCGTCCCGGGCCGGGAATAAAACTCGCGATGGGCATTGAGCACCTCCAGCATCGCATCGCGTAACGGGTCGCTTGCCGAACGCAGCCAGACGGCGGCAAGCGGCAAGCCCTGGCGCGTTGAGCCGGCGTCAACGTTCAGCGGTACAAACGACACGTCCGGCAGCGAAATCCGGCTGCTCCACTGCGGGACAATCGCCAGCCCCAGCTCTGCTGATACCAGGTTGATGATGGTCTGCTTCTCATCGGCCACCTGTGAAATATGCACCGTTAACCCGGCATCGTGGAACAGATTCATGGTGAGATCATAACTGTGCGGGCGCGAGCGGCGCTCAGGGACGATCATCGGTTCGTTGGCTAAATCCTCAATCTTCAGCGACTGGCGCAGCGCAAACGGGTGCCGCGACGGCACCGCCACCACAATATCCTCATACAGCAAAAACTGCTGGGCAAACTCCTCATCCAGCCGCGCGGGCGGCCTGATAAAAATCAGATCCAGCCGTCCGCTTTTCAGCTTCGGCAGCAGATGAACCGTTTTGTCTTCCATCAACTGCACTTCGGCATCGGGATGCGCTTTGCGAAACGCGTGCAACAGCGGCGGCAGCAGCCCGGTGGCGGCGCTATCAATCGTGCCGATGCGCAGCAGCGTGGCTCTGTGCCGGGCGCGATGGCGAAACTGCATAGCGATAGCGTCGGCCTGCGCCAGCAGCTTTCTGGCGTCGTCGCGTAGCTGCGCGCCGTCCGGCGTCAGCGCCACTTTGCGGGTCGAGCGAGTAAACAGCCGGGTGCCGAGCGATTCCTCCAGTAAACGGATATGACGACCCAGCGCCGAGGGCAGCATATCCAGACGCTGTGCCGCCTGCCCGAAGTGCAGCGTTTCCGCCACCACTAAAAAGCACCGTAGTTGATGCAGATCCATGTCGATCCCCGCAGCGATTATTGCATTTTTTTGTATAAACCCATGTGAATGATACATCAACAAAAGTTTGCATAATCGTTAACAGCAGTCACGAACTGCGTACCCTACATAACGAAAGAGGATGACCTCACATGACCTGCAAACTCGAACAACGGGTGTTGCGCAAAATCACCTGGCGCATCGTACCCTTCATCATGCTGCTCTATTTCATTGCCTTTCTCGACCGCGTTAATATCGGTTTCGCGGCGCTGACCATGAACGACGATCTCGGCTTTTCCCCCACGGTGTTTGGCCTCGGGGCAGGGATTTTCTTCCTCGGCTATTTTCTGTTTGAAGTCCCGTCCAACCTGATCCTGCATAAAGTCGGCGCGCGCATCTGGATCGCCAGAGTGATGATCACCTGGGGACTGGTCTCCGGCGCGATGGCGTTTGTACAGGGCACCACCAGCTTCTACACCCTGCGTTTCCTGCTCGGCGTGGCGGAAGCGGGCTTCTTCCCCGGCATTATTCTTTATCTCAGCTACTGGTTCCCGGCCCAGCGCCGCGCCCAGGTGACGGCGATTTTTATGGCCGCCGCGCCGATTTCTACCGCTCTCGGTTCGCCGATCTCCGCCGCGCTGCTGGAAATGCACGGTTTGATGGGCTTTAAAGGCTGGCAGTGGATGTTCGTGCTTGAAGCCGTTCCCGCCGTGGTGTTCGGCGTCGTCGTGCTGTTCTGGCTGACCGATAAACCCGAAAAAGCCAAATGGCTGGATGACGAAGAGCGCAACTGGCTGATGGCGACTCTCGCCGCCGAACAGTCCCGCAAGCAGGCCACTGCCCAGCACAGCGTGCTGAAAGGGCTGCTCGACCCACGCGTGCTGGCCCTGGCGCTGGTCTACTTCGGGACCTCCGCCGGGCTGTATACCCTCGGCATCTGGTCGCCGCAGATCATCAAAACCCTGGGGATTTCCTCCATGGCCGTCGGCCTGCTGAACGCCGTTCCTGCGGTGATTGCGGTAATGGCGATGGTGGTCTGGGCGCGTCATTCCGACCGCACCAACGAACGCCCGTGGC
The DNA here is from genome assembly GCF_014193285.1 of Atlantibacter sp. RC6. Taxonomy (GTDB): domain Bacteria; phylum Pseudomonadota; class Gammaproteobacteria; order Enterobacterales; family Enterobacteriaceae; genus Atlantibacter. The sequence continues at coordinate 147,280 of NZ_JACHZE010000006.1, read as the reverse complement.
ATGTGATCGGTGCCTGCCTGCTGGCGGCCTGCGGTCTGCTGTATGCCGGAACCGCCACCACAGTGGTCACCGTGATCCTGGCGCTGACCATCGTCAACTGTGGCATCAGCGCCTCCAAACCGCCGCTGTGGAGTATGCCGACGCTGTTTCTCTCCGGCCCGGCAGCGGCGGCGGGCATCGCCACGATTAACTCCATCGGTAATCTGGGCGGCTTCGTCGGTCCGTTCATGATTGGCCTCATCAAAGAACACAGCGGCAGTTACACCTGGGGCCTGTGGTTTGTCGCCGGTCTGCTGGTGCTCTCTTCGCTCACGGTATTACTGCTCTCATCCATGAACAAAAAGAGTGCCGCCGCCGCTCCGGCGACGCACGTTTAACCTCTCTTCTACAAGGAACTGATCATGAAAAATTATTCAATCGCCGCTATTCCCGCTGACGGTATCGGCCCGGAAGTGATCTCCGCCGGGATCGATGTGTTAAAAGCGCTGGAAAAACGCCTCGGCACGCTGCGTTTCTCCTTCCAGACCTTTGAGTGGGGCTCGGATTATTACAAAGCCCACGGCGTGATGATGCCGGAAGACGGCCTGGCGCAGCTTAAGGCGTTTGACGCCATCTACTTCGGTGCGGTGGGCGCGCCGGACGTGCCGGACCATATCACCCTTTGGGGCCTGCGTCTGCCGATCTGCCAGGGATTCGACCAGTACGCCAACGTGCGCCCGACCCGCATTCTGCCGGGGATTGAGTCGCCGCTGCGCCACGCCGGGCCGGGCGCGCTGGACTGGGTGATCGTGCGGGAAAACTCGGAAGGGGAATATTCCGGCAACGGCGGCAGGGCGCACCGGGGATTACCGGAGGAAGTCGGCACCGAAGTGGCGATTTTCACCCGCGTCGGCGTAACCCGTATTATGCGCTATGCCTTCCGTCTGGCGCAGTCGCGTCCGCGCAAGCTGCTGACCGTGGTGACCAAATCCAACGCCCAGCGTCACGGCATGGTGATGTGGGACGAAATCGCCGCGGAAGTGGCGGCGGAATTCCCGGACGTCAGTTGGGACAAAATGCTGGTGGACGCCATGACGGTGCGTATGACGCTGCATCCGCAGTCTCTGGATACCATCGTCGCCACTAACCTGCACGCCGATATCCTGTCGGATCTGGCGGGGGCGCTGGCTGGCAGCCTGGGCGTTGCGCCGACCGCCAATATCGACCCGGAGCGCCGTTTCCCGTCGATGTTCGAACCGATCCACGGCTCGGCGTTTGACATCACCGGCAAGGGTATCGCTAACCCGGTAGCCAGCTTCTGGACCGCGGCGCAAATGCTGGAGCACCTCGGCGAAGCGGACGCGGCGGCGCTGTTGCTGAGCGCGGTAGATAAAGTCTGCGCGGCGGGCATTAAGACGCCGGACGTCGGCGGCAGCGCTAACACCCGTCAGGTGACTGACGCGGTGATCGGCGCCATTCTGGAAAGCTAACGGAGGGGGCGATGACGATCTCTCAGGATGCACAATACCGTGGTGAACTGCGGGAGATTTTCCAGGCCGCGATCCAGCGGGCCGACCCGAGCGACGCGCTGCGTCAGGCGCTGCCGGAAAAGCCCGGCGGGCGCTGCGTGGTCGTCGGCGCGGGTAAGGCCAGCGCCGCCATGGCGGCAGTGCTGGAATCCGCCTGGCCGGACGTGACGCTGAGCGGCGTGGTGGTGACGCGTTACGGCCATGCGGTGGCGTGCCAACGTATCCGGATTATTGAAGCGGCCCATCCGGTGTCGGACTGCATGAGCGAAATGGCGTCGATGCTGGCGCTGGAAAGCGTGAAGGATCTGGGACCGGACGACTGCGTGATTGCGCTGATGTCCGGCGGCGGATCGGCGCTGCTGGCGCTGCCCCGGCCAGGCATCAGCCTGGCGGATAAGCAGGCGCTCACCAAATCGCTGTTGCGCAGCGGGGCGACCATCCACGAAATCAACGTGGTGCGCAAGCAGTTATCGGATATCAAGGGCGGGCGGCTGGCGAAAGCGGCGTATCCGGCGCGGGTGGTGACGCTTGCGATCAGCGATGTGCCGGGGGATGACCCCGGCGATATCGCCTCCGGCCCGACGGTTGCGGATAACAGTTCGGCGGCGCAGGCGCAGGCGATTCTGGCGCGCTATCACATCCCGGTGCCGGAGGCGGTGCGGCGCGTGCTGAACGCGCCGCGTGAGCCGGTGCGGGAAAGCGATATCCGCAGCGAGGTGCGAACCATCGCCACGCCGCACTCGGCATTGCAGGCGGCGGCGCAGATGGCTGAAAAGCTCGGCTATACGCCGCTGATCCTCGGCGATGCGCTGGAGGGCGAAAGCGTCCAGATGGGTATCATGATGGCCGGCATCGCCCGTTCGGTGAAGCGCCACGGCTTACCGGTGAAGCCGCCCGCGATCCTGCTGAGCGGCGGAGAAACCACCGTGACGCTGGGCAACAGCGAGGGCGGGCGAGGCGGGCGCAATAGCGAGTTTTTGCTCAGCCTGGCGGTGGCGCTAAAAGGCGAGGCGGGGATTTGGGCCATCGCCGGGGACAGCGACGGTATTGACGGCACCGAGGACGCCGCCGGTGCGGTTATCGGGCCAGATACTCTGACGCGCGGGCCGGATGCCGCGGCGTTCCTCGACGCCCATGACAGCTACAGCTACTTTGCCGCGCAGCAGGCGCTGGTGATCACCGGCCCGACGCTGACCAACGTTAACGATATCCGCGCGATCCTGATCGCGCCGGAGAATCCCTGAAATCGCACAAACCGAAACAGGTCAGGGTGATTAAAGGCTATAACTGTAGGGTGTTTTTACAGGAACCCGGTTATGGCCTTTATTGATGATTACTTTGCGCGCATCGGCTTTAGCGGTGAGGCGCGCGCGGATTACGCGACGTTAAAACAGCTTCATTTACTGCACACCTGTCATATCCCCTTTGAAAACCTCGACGTGCTGCTGGAGCGGCCCATTTTGCTGGATGACGCGCATCTCTCTGACAAGCTGCTTAGCGCCCGACGCGGCGGCTATTGTTACGAGCAGAATGGCGTTTTTACGCGTGCGCTGCGCGAACTGGGGTTCGCGGTACAGGATCTGGGGGCGCGGGTGGTGCTGGCAAACCCGCCGGAGATGCCGCCGCGCACCCATCGGTTGTCGCTGATTACCCTTGACGATACCCGCTGGCTGGCGGATGTGGGATTCGGCGGCCAGACGCTGTCGACGCCGATAGCCTTTATTCCGGACGCGGTGCAGCACACACCGCACGGCAGCTACCGGATCAGGCAGCATGCCGACGATTACAGCCTGGAAACGTGCAATGACGAGGGCTGGCAGGCGCTGTACCGCTTCGATCTGGCGCACCAGTATCCGGCGGATTATCTGATGGCGAATCATTTTGTCTCCCGCTGGCCGGACTCCCATTTCCGCCATCATTTTCTGCTGGCGCTAATGCGCCCTGACGGCGGCAAAATCACGCTGCTTAACCGGCGCGTCACCCGGCGTACGCCCGGTTATCCTGCCGCAACGGAAGAATTACCCCATGCCGATGCGCTGTATGATTGTCTGGTGGAGGAGTGCGGGCTCTGTTTATCGCACCCGGTGCATGGCATCAGTCGTGAGGCGTTACGGTCGGCGATGACGCGACTGGAACAGCCGTAAATTCATTGGCGATAAAGATGAAGAGGCTCATTCCATATGGTTCTTCAATTAAAGGGTGGTAGCATACCGCCCCTGAGTTGTACTGATTTAATGAGGTTGTATGAAGATTAAGCTCATCGCGGTGGATATGGATGGCACCTTTCTCAACGAGAAAAAGGACTATGATCGGGAAAGGTTTCAACGGCAGTACCACGCGCTGAAGGAGAAGGGCATCAAGTTTGTGGTCGCCAGCGGCAACCAGTACTACCAGCTTATTTCATTTTTCCCGGAGATTTGTCACGACATCTCTTTCGTGGCGGAAAACGGCGCGCTGGTTTATGACCAGGGACAACGCGTTCATCACGGCGAGCTGACCACCGCGCAGTTCCATAAAGTGGTGGATGAACTCGGCGAATTCGAGGGCATTAACTTTGTGGTTTGCGGGCTGGAGAGCGCGTATTACCGCGCCGGCGCGCCGCAGGCGTTTATTGATTTAATGTCCAAACACTACCACCGCCTGAAGCCGGTGGACGATCTCTACGCCATCGACGATGTGATCTTTAAGTTCTCACTTAACCTGCACGACGACGCGATCCCGGCGTTGGTGGACAGCCTGCACCATTCGCTGGACGGCATCGTCAAACCAGTGACCAGCGGTTTCGGTTTTGTGGATTTGATTATCCCCGGCTCACACAAAGCCAGCGGTTTGCAGCGCCTGATGGCGCGCTGGAATATTGATCCCAGCGAATGCGTGGCGGTGGGCGATAGCGGCAACGACATTGAAATGCTGCAACTGGTGGGCCACTCCTTTGCCATGGACAACGCCGCGCCGGAAGTGAAAAAGATCGCTAAATATGCCACCGCCTCGTTGAACCACAGCGGCGCGCTGGAGGTGATTGACGCGGTGCTGGGGCAGCGTTTGCCTGGCTGATCCTGCTCTCTGACCGACCGCCTGTCCGTGCAGGCGGTTATTTTTTATTCTTCTGTCACGCTGTCACGTTTCCTGCCGGTTAAAAAATAAAATCTTTCTATTTTTCAACGCATTGTGGCGAAGCGGCCAAAATGGCGTTGTCGGCTGCGCAAAAACAATAATACTGTATATAAACACAGTGATGTTGGGCATGACTAAAAATGAACAGATTAATTCCCTTAAGCGAAGCGACTCGCCCCGAATATTTACCGCTCTTTCTTGAGTACGTGCCGTGCGGCTTTCCCTCTCCGGCGCAGGATTACGTAGAAACCCGTATTGATATTGCGGCTTTATGCATTCAGCACCCCAGTGCGACCTATTTTCTTAAGGCCTCGGGGGATTCAATGACAGGAGAGGGCATCTCCGATGGCGATTTACTGGTGGTGGACAGCGCGTTAACCCCGCAGCATGGCGATGTGGTTGTCGCCGCCGTGGATGGCGATTTTACCGTGAAGCTGCTGCGTCTGCGCCCGGTGCCGCAACTGGTGCCGACCAATCCGGCGTATCGACCCATCACCTTTAGCGATGATTCGCAGTTGCAGATCTTTGGCGTGGTGAGCTGGGTATTAAAGAAAAAGCGAAGTTGAATAAAAAACGCGCTGTCGGTACAGCGCGTTTTTTATTGTCGGAAGGGTGTTAATAATGCAGCACGCTCGGTTGGTCGAAAATATCCTGGCTGTGGTGGCCGCAGGTCTGCTGGATGAAAAAGCGCAGCACGTTGCGGGCCTCCGGGGCGTCGCGGACTTCACTGAGCATGGCATCCAGATCGCGGCCTTCGCCACGCAGGATCTCGGCGCGGAACTGCAACAGCGCCGACGAAATGGCCGGCGTAAATTCCGGATGAAACTGCGTGGACACCGCATTTGGCCCGTAGCGCACAATCTGGTGCGGATCATGGCTGGAGTAGGCCAGCGCAGACGCGCCCGGCGGCAGCTCTACCACGGTCTGCATATGGGTTAAGTGCGCGGTAAAGGTCTGCGGAAAGGTGTTGAGCAGCGGATCGTGTTGGGCTTCCGGCGTCAGGGTGATTTGCTGGTTGCCTGCCTCACGCCCCTGAGGATGGTAATCCACGCGCCCGCCGAGGGCATAGGCCATGAGCTGGTGGCCATAGCAGACGCCGAACAGCGGCATATGGACGCGCATCGCCTCGCGGATCCACGCCGCCATGGTCTCACTCCACGGCAGGCGTTCCGTCACCATCGCCCAGGAACCGGTGATAATCGCCATCCGGCGCGGATCGGGTTCCTGCAGCGGCTCGCCCTCAAACACGCGCACCACTTCAACGGCACCCACAGGCACCTGCAACGCATGGCAAAACCATACCGGGACATCATCATGGACTGCGAGCATCTCCTCCGGCGGCGTACCCACCTGAAGGATGATGATTGGACTGACTTGCATCAATAAAGACTCCGCCTGATTAACAGTAATACGTAACGCCTGACGTTACTTTGCGCTCTTTAGTACAAAAAATCATCAGAAACATCCTCAAGATAACGATTTTTATTTCTGATGTCTTGAGCCTTCGGCAGAATTAATCATACTGTATATAAATACAGTTAATTTATATATTCATCATGCAATTGATTGATGACACACATAGCCTTCTCGCTGCGACGCGAGTCGATTTAAGAGCCGACGACCATGTTTGCGCTGGTTGACGTCAACAGTTTTTACGCCTCCTGCGAAGTCGTGTTTCGCCCGGATTTATGGGCGCGGCCAGTGGTGGTGCTGAGTAACAACGATGGCTGCGTTATCGCGCGCAACGCTCAGGCGAAGGCGATAGGGGTCTCTATGGCCGCGCCGTACTTTAAACAGAAAGCGCTGTTTGAGCGCCATAACGTGGCGGTATTCAGCTCTAACTATGCGCTGTATGCCGACATGAGCCATCGGGTGATGAGTATTCTGGAGGAGATGGCGCCCGCCACGGAAGTGTATTCCATTGATGAAGCCTTTCTGGATGTGCGGGGCATCGCCAGTTATCAGTCGCTGGAGTCATTTGGCCAACAGATCCAACAGCGCATCCGCCAGGAGGCGCATCTTCAGGTGGGCGTGGGAATAGGGCGCACCAAGACGCTGGCGAAACTGGCGAACTATGCCGCCAAGCGCTGGAAAAGCACCGGCGGCGTGCTGGATATTTCCAGTCCTGAACGCCAGCACAACGCGCTGGCGCATATTCCCGTTGAAGAAGTCTGGGGCGTGGGGCGGCGCTTAAGCAAGCAGCTACGCGCCATGGACATCACCACCGCCCGGGATTTAGCTGAATGCCCCGCCTGGCTTATCCGCAAACATTTCAGCGTGGTACTGGAGCGCACCGTGCGGGAACTGCGCGGTGAGTCCTGTCTCGCCATGGAGGAGTTTGTTCCGGCGAAACAACAGATTATTTGCAGCCGCTCGTTCGGCTACCGGGTGACGGAGTATGAAGAGATGCGCCAGGCGGTGTGTTCGTACGCGGAACGCGCGGCGCAAAAACTGCGCGAAGAGCACCAGTTTTGCCGCCAGGTTTCGGTATTTATCCGTACCAGCCCGCACGCCATTGAAGAAGAGTATTACGCCAACCAGGCGCTCAGCGTGCTGTCAACGCCGAGTAACGACACCCGCGACATCATCAAAATGGCGGTGAGTGCGCTGGAGCGTATCTGGCGCAGCAACTGCCGGTATCTGAAAGCGGGCGTGATGCTGAGTGATTTTTACAGTCTCGGCGTAGCGCAGTTAAATTTGTTTGATGAGCATACGCCGTGGGAAAACAGCGCCGCGCTGATGTCGGTGATTGATAAAATCCATGAGCAAGGAACAGGCAAACTGTGGTTCGCCGGGCAGGGGATCCAGAAAAGCTGGGCAATGAAGCGTGAAATGCTGTCGCCGGCGTACACCACGCGGTTATCGGATTTGCGGGTGGTGGGCTAAGTGAGGGGAAATAATAACCAGTCAGGTGTCAATTGCTCGTTCAGCAATTTCCTGTATCAACATTAATATTATTGTGGTTATTTTATTAGGGCAACTGTAATATGGCGCCTACAAATATATCGAGTGCGCCCCAGATAATTGCCAGTGTGATTATTATCTGGCTGATGTTGAGCAGGGATATTAGCTTCAACACAGCATTAATAAAAATACACAGTGCCCATTTTAAGAACAATTAAATGATAAATGATTTTAAAGTTAATTGGTTAATGAAGAAGATCGCAGAAGGTCACTTGCAGGATTGTCTGGACATTGTTTTTCAACCCCTTATGGAAATTGGTGGTTCTCACTGTGTCGGGGCGGAAATTTTGATACGCGGAATATATGCTAATGAAACGATCACTCCGGATAAATTCATAAATTTATCTGAAGGGAATGGATCGATTTCAGACATAGATTTATTTTGTTTCCGAAGCGGGGTGCAATTTATTTGTGATAATCATCTCCTTGCGCAGCGTCAATTTCGGTTTAGTTTTAACTTTTCTCCTTGCTCATTTAATCGCCCCGACTTTGCCGCTTTGATTTGCAAGGATATTAGCCGTGACATTGCGCGCAGTATCATTCTTGAAATCACCGAAAGCAACATTCCATTAAACAACCATGCCATCAGGAACGCTGTCAGATTGCGTGAGTATGGATTCCGTATCGCATGGGATGACATTGATAGTCTGGGCTATGCATTCAGAACGCTACAGTATTTTAAGTTTGATTTCGCTAAGTTAGACAAGAGCTTACTGGCTAATAACCGGCCATCGTTAATAAAAAACATCATCAGTGTTTATCATGACTTCAATACTGAAGTTATCGTTGAAGGCGTGGAGGAGCCGGCACAGCTATCACTGCTGCGGCAGATGAACGTCAAGTATGTCCAGGGGTTTCTGTTCTCTGCGCCAGTCAGTAAAAGTGAGTTCATTGATAAGTACCTCTTTACGCCATTAAAAGTGACGTTGCGTTGACATAAATGCAAACGATAACCCGTCTATAATATAAAATGTAACTATTGAATGAAAACTGATCGTGTTAAGTTAAAACAAAACGGTATTTATGTATTGCTTATGTGCATTACGTTATTGCCATTCACCATTCTTTCATTATGGAATCTGAACCATATAAAAGAAGAAAGGATTCGCGCATTTAATGAGAGCCTTACGCAATTTACCCATAATACGACCACTGAGAATATTAACCGGCAGATAGAAGATATCGAAATGGTTTTTACCATCCTGACCGGTCGGTTGACGCCTGGGGGCGTTCGTGAATATATAAAGATATGGTAGGGACCATTATCTCATCCATGGTTTCCTCTTTACCCTTCTTTAACGCGGCGATTCTGTCTGATGTCGAAGGTGATTACATTATTTATCCGCCCGTCAGGCTGAATAATTATGATGTGCTGACCAGGCCCTGGTATCCGGATATCAAACAGCATAGCGAAACATACTATTCTGAACCCTATAAAGATGGTCTTACCGAAACGCATCGCAATAGCGTGATGCGCACTATCACCGTGAGCAAAAATCTGTTCGATGAAGAAATGAACAAATACGGGAACATTGCTTTCGACCTGGATTTAAAGTCCATGAGCAAAACGCTTAATTCCATCATCGCGCCGTTTGAAGGCCGGTTCATGGTCGCGACAAATAATGGCACCGTTATCATGCGGTCAAATGCCAAAGATAACCTAAACATGGCGGTGCCTCATGAATGGATCACCCGATCCGTCGAGGACGAAGGCCATTTCTATGACGAGAAATCGCGTCAGTATATTTTCTACAAAACCTTTTCAAATCCATCCTGGACGACATTTACGGTGGTGGATAAGGCCCGCTATGACTCATGGGTAGACGAGGTGCCGCATTCACTGATTTACATGATGATCATCTCCTTCGCCATCTATCTGGTGCTGATATTCATTGCACGCTTCTATGTTCGTGACCTGATACGCAGCCTGTATCTGCTCTCCAATGGCATTGATTACAACGAAAAGAGCAAGGATTTTGAAAATCTGTACGAGAACATAAAGAAGAAGAATAGCGATCTTAAAGAAGCCTTTCGTAACGCCACGGAAGACACGCTAATGCACATTGGAAACCGACGTAAATTAGATGAACAGTTGGATCACATGATTAAGGAAGGCCACATCTTCTGGCTGGCGATTATTGATTTGGATAACTTCAAGATGATCAATGACACCTATGGCCATGATGTGGGTGATAGCGTACTTCAGTATGTGGGCAAAACCGGCAAATCTCTCCTCGATGAAAAGCACGCTTCGCTTTATCGTTTTGGCGGAGAAGAACTGATTGTGCTGTTTAACGGTAGCGATGTTGACACTTATCTGGAAGCTCTGGAAACCTGGCGTATTGTGGTTTCCCGGCGGCAATGGCGCGAAAAAAATCTGCGCGTCACATTCAGTTGCGGCATGGCGGAGCATCATCCTGGAGAGACAGGGCAGGCCGTACTGAAACGGGCCGATCAAGCTCTGTATCAGGCCAAGTCGGCAGGGAAAAACCAAATCCTGCGAGCCGGTATGTAGGGCCAGCTTACGCTGCGCGCCTTCAGCGATTGAGCAACCTGCGTTGATATCGTACCCACGTAGACGGTGCAGACATTGTGCTTTACACTTCGCGCTGCAAAAATTAAGTAGCTAACAGATTAATCAGGCGGTAATGGCGATGAACGGAAAGATCACAACGTGGTTTAAAGATAAAGGTTTTGGATTTATCAAAGATGAGAACGGCGACAACCGCTATTTTCATGTGATTAAGGTCGCCAATCCGGAGCTGATTAAAAAAGACGCCGCGGTGACGTTCGAACCCACCACCAATAATAAGGGCCTGTCAGCCTATGCGGTGAAAGTGGTCCCGGAAAGCAAATACATCTTTATCGCGGGCGAGCGGCTGAAGCTCACGTCGATCAAATCTTATCTGGTTTACAGCGAAGAAGTGCCTGCCGATGCCCGCATCGATAAAGAGAATGCGGTGCTGTCTGTCGGCGCATTAATGAGCAGCATCCGACCTAAGTCCGCCGCAAAGCCGGGTGAAATGCGTACGCTGAAAAAGCTGGCGATTACCACCTTCCAGGGCTCGACGCTTATCTTTTCTGAAGATGAGATCGATATCGATGCCACGGTGAAAATGCTTAAATTAAAATAATCTGGACTGGATAACGGGCGAGCGTAGAGACGACGATGACAAAACTTACCTTACAAGAGCAGATGCTGAAAGCGGGCTTAGTGACCAGCAAAAAAATGGCAAAGGTCCAGCGCACGGCAAAAAAATCACGCGTTCAGGCGCGTGAAGCCCGCGAGGCCGTTGAAGAGAATAAGAAAGCGCAGCTTGAGCGGGACAAACAGCTCAGCGAACAGCAAAAGCAGGCGGCGTTATCGAAAGAATATAAAGCGCAGGTGAAACAGCTGATTGAAATGAACCGGATCACCGTGTCAAAAGGCGATATTGAGTTTAATTTCACCGATAACAACCTGATTAAAAAAGTCGTGGTGGATAAGACGACGCAGGCGCAGTTGATCAATGGTCGTCTTGCCATTGCGCGTTTAGCCGTAGAGGGTAAGGGCACCTTTGAATACGCGATTATCCCTGCCAGCGTGGCCGATAAAATCGCCCAGCGCGACGCGGACAGCATCGTACTCAATAGCGCGTTAAGCCAGGAACAGCAGGATGAAGACGATCCGTATGCCGATTTTAAAGTGCCCGATGATTTGATGTGGTGATGAGGGGCCAGCGCCACACGAAAGAGCAGTTTTTGGGAAGCTGTGTGGGTTGAGTCTGGTTCCGGCAACGCCAATTAGCGCCGCCTCACAGAAACTGCACCCGCGCCCGGCATCCCGGCCCGGGGTTGCGGTTATCGAGAATAAACCGCGCCTGGTGCAGTTGAACGATACGGGTGACGATGCTTAACCCCAGGCCAATCCCGCCATAGCGGCGGTCCATCCGCACAAAGGCTTTGCTGAGTTCGCCGCTTTGGGTTTCATCAATGCCCGGCCCTTCATCTTCCACCACCAGCAGCGGATGCGGGGCGGTTTCCACACGAATAAATACGGTGGTATTTTCCGGGCTGTAGCGATGGGCGTTTTCCACCAGATTACGCAGCATGGCGCGCAGCAGCGTCGCGTCGCCGCGCACTGTGACGTCCTGAGGAGCGTAAACGTGCAGCCTTTGATGGCGCGCGTGCAGCATGGCTTCAAATTCTGCCTGCATGGGTTCGATCACCTCCGCCAGTAACGGCACCTGTTGATACTCCCCGGAGGCGAAAGATTGCCCGACCCGCGCCAGTTGCAGCAGTTGGGATACGCTTTGGGTCATTTGATCGAGCCGCTGCAACAGCGGTTTCACCTCCACATGATGCGCCTTTTCGATCAGCTCCAGATGCAGCCTCAGCCCGGCTAACGGGGTGCGGAGTTCATGGGCGACATCGGCAGTGAACAGCCGCTCGCGCTCCAGCGTGACGGTCAGCCGCGACACCAGATGATTGATGGCGTGGGTGACCGCATCAATTTCCCGTACCGAACTCACGTAGCCGATGGGTTCAAGGTTATCTTCACTGCGGTTGTCGAGATGGCGCTGGAGTTCGAGCAGTGGTCGAGTGATCCATTTCACCGCCTGGAAACAGAGCAGCAGCGCCAGCGAAATCATCACCAGGCTGGGCAACGCCAGGCTGGCCACCGCTTCGACAATCTCTTTTTCGATGTGCCGCTGGTTATTACGGTTATGCAGCGCCTCGTCCACCAGAAAGGAAATCTGCTCTTTGCTTTCATGCCACAACCACACCACGCTGATGGCCTGGCACACCACCAGAATCAGGCCGATGGCCAGCAGCAGGCGAAAACGTAGCGTGCGGTGGCTTATCATCCGGGTGATCCATGCCCTCATAATGGTTCGTTTTCCTCGCCAGGCTTGATAAGCGCATAGCCAAAGCCGCGCACGGTGCGGATCGCCGCTTTGCCGATTTTGTCGCGCAGATTGTGGATATGCACTTCAAGGGTGTTAGTCGCGGGTTCATTGTCCCAGTTATAGATATCGTTATAGAGGATTTCCCGGTGTACCGGGTGGCCCGCTTTGAGCATCAAACGGCACAGAATGGCGTACTCTTTTGGCGTAAGCTCCACCTGCATGCCGTCGAGTTTGGCGATTCGGTGGGTCATATCCAGCGTCAGATTCCCCACTTCCAGGGTATTGTCCGCCTGGTTGGCGTGGCGGCGGATCAGGGCGCGAATGCGCGCCAGCAATTCGTCCAGCGCAAAGGGCTTGATCAGGTAATCATCGGCACCGGCATCCAGCCCGGCGATACGCTCATTCACCGAGTCGCGCGCGGTCAAAATTAACACTGGCAGCATCATTTTCTGGCGACGCAGGCGCAACAGCACGTGCAGACCGTCCTCATCGGGCAGACCTAAATCGAGGATCAGCAAGCTGTATTGCCCGGCCAGCAGGCTGGCCTGCGCCGCCTGGGCGGTAGAGACGCCGTCGCAGGCGTAACCTTCGCCCTGAAGCGCCATTACCAGCCCCTGCAATAGCAGCGCATCATCTTCTACAACCAATATTTTCATCGCGTTGTTCCCCTGCACGCCGCCACCAGATCGTCGGACGCAATATACTCTTTAGTTTGGGTACCCGTCAGTCCCAGCATGGTTGAAAACAAATTATCCTGTGAAGCATCCTGTGCGGCGCGTTTATTCAGGCAATCCCGATCCACAGCATAACGTTTTTGATAGTCATCGGATAACCATACCAGCATCGGGACATGTTTTTGGGTGGCCGGCGCGATGTGGTAAGGCAGCCCATGTAAATAGACGCCATCTTCGCCCAGCGACTCGCCGTGATCGGAGAGATAAACCAGGCTGGTGGTGAATTTATCCTGGTGCGCTTTCAGCGTATCGATCGCTTTCGACACGATGTAGTCCACATACAGCAGCGTGTTGTCATACGTGTTGGTCAACTGCTGCGCCGTACAGGTCTGGATCTGATTGGTGTCGCAAGTGGGGGTAAATTTACGGAACTGCGGCGGATAGCGGTTAAAGTAGGTCGGCCCGTGACTGCCGATGGTATGCAGGACAATCACGCCGTCGCCGGTAAGCTTATCGATGTACTCATCCAGCCCGTGGAACAGCACATCGTCATAGCATTCGCCGTCAATACACTGACCGGGCAGGTTCAGTTTGGTCATATCCTGATGGGGAACGCGATCGCACGCGCCCTTACAGCCGCCGTCGTTTTCGTTCCACAGTACCTGAATACCGGCGCGTTGAATAATATCCAGCATACCTTCCTGATGATGGGCCAGCGCCTCGTCGTAACGGGCGCGCGGCATATTGGAGAACATGCACGGAACAGAGACGGCGGTGGCGGTGCCGCAGGAGGTGGTATGCGGAAAGTACACCACGTCGCGCTGCGCCAGTTGCGGGTTAGTGTCTCGCGCGTAGCCGCCTAACGAGAAGTTATCCGCCCGGGAGGTTTCGCCGACGATTAAGATCGTCAGGTTTTTCTTGCCCTGGCGCATCAGCGGATTTTGCTTCGCGTCTTCGCCGATTTTTATCAGCGGCAGGTTGTCTTCCCGGTTATGCACATACCACGACCAGCCGGCGGTAACGGTATTGGAAGGGTTGATCGCTTTTACCAGCTCTTTGTTATTGCGAAACAGCGAGGCGTAATCTTTATAAAACAGCAGCGCCACCACGACCACGACGGCGGCGCAGGCGATCAGGCTCAGGGCGCGATGGGCAAATCGCCGCCAGGACGCGGCCTCTTTTATCCGTACCCAGAACGCCAGCATCGCCATCAGCACCCCGGAAAATACCAGCGTCAGCGCGAGTTGCGGCGTAAGCAGAGCGAAAGTTTCGGAGGCGGTGGTATCGAGCATATTCACGATCATTGACCGATCCATCACGATGCCATAGGTCAGGATAAAATATTGCGCCGAGGCGCTGACCAGAATAAACAGCGCGATCACCACCCGGTCCAGCTTCACCAGCGAGGCCAGCATCGCCACACTGCTGACCACGCAAAAAATCACCACCGGCATGGTGATAAACACCAGAATATTGCGCGGTGAGGTCAACGGAAACACGCTCAGCACCTGATGGTAAAAAGCGAAATTTAAAAACAGTGCGATATAGGCTGAAAACAGGCTGATAAACGCAATCCGACTCAGTGTCGGTCTTTTCAGGCGAGGAAACGGCATAAAAAGGACATCCAGTGATTTCAATGCGGGCAGGATGCCAAAGCAAAATTAGGAAAACCTTAAGGTGCTTAAGGTTGGCCGCGCGACTTGAAGCGTCGTCAAAAACCTTTTACTGTGCGGGCGGTCTGGGGCAGCAACAAAGGAGCATTTATGTCACCGCAAATTGGCGTTGGGGTACTGATTTTTCGTGATGGGAAGCTGCTGTTAGGACGGCGCAAAGGCAGCCACGGCGCGGCGACCTGGTCCGCGCCCGGCGGGCATCTGGAATATGGCGAAACGCCGGAAGCCTGCGCGAGCCGGGAAACAGAAGAAGAAACCGGGCTGATGCTGAACAGCCTGGAGGCAGGGCGGTTTGTCAGCGATGTGTTTCACGATGTGGGCAAACACTACATCACGCTGTTTATGGTGAGCCGCGACGCGCAGGGCGAGCCTGAATGCCGCGAGCCGGAAAAATGCGACGGCTGGGAATGGTTTTCCCCGGACGCGCTGCCGTCGCCACTGTTCGCCCCGCTGCAAACGCTGATTGCGCGTTACGGCCTGGACGCGCTGCGTTAAATCACTTCCACCAGTTCGAACTCCTCGAACACCAGTTCCATCTCTGGCGACCAGGTGCCTTCACGCTCGAAGAAGGCCTGGTGTGACGCCTGCCAGTAGCTCAGGCTGAGGTCGCCTTCGCCTTCGCGGCTTGCCAGCTCGGCGGTGACGTCGCAGTAGCGCACCACCCGTAGTACGGTGGTGCGGATCACGCATACCGGCTCGTCGCGTCCGTTAAGAATGATGTTGTAGCTGCCGGGCAGTATCGGCTCTTTAAGATAGGAGACCAGCGCACCGCAGCTGGCCCGCTTGCGTCCTTGTATCACCAGTGCGGCGAGCTCGTCGGCCATCTGTGGCGAATCGCCAAATCCCCAAATCGCTGCCAGGGGGTAACGTTGTTGAAGCCTGTGCAGGGTGGTTGTCATTTTTATTCCTTATTATTTACTGATTGCGAAAAAATCTCCGGCGGTATCAATAGCAGGGCGCGCTGAAAAAAGAAAATAAAATGTAGCTATGGCGCTAAAATAGCGCAATAACCGCATCTTCAGTAAAGAATTGCAAAGGCATTGAGTAAACCCAACGGCTATGGTTTAATTCCTGCGTGTTTAACTACCGAGGACAATTTTCATCCGCAACGAAGAGAAGCAATACCGCGGATAAGTTGGAAAATTATGGACAATCTGTTCAGGACGTTATTGTTATCCCCGCAAGTATTCTCCCTTTCTTATCATCAGTTTGGTGAACAGCACTGGCGCAACGCGCTTTAGTCCCTGCATGTGAATTCTGGCGTCTGCGCTGCGCGTAGCCACGCTCTCACTGTTATTTTTTCGGTTTGCCGTCATGAAATTATGGCGCGGCAGGCTGTGGCGAATTATTTTCTCATGCAGGAGAAAAAACATGTTTTATTGGGCTTTATTAGGTCTGGCGATTATTGCCGAAATTACCGGGACGCTGTCGCTAAAATGGGCCAGCCAGAGTGGAAGTTCCGGCGCGTTTATTTTTATGCTGGTGATGATCAGCCTGTCTTATATTTTCCTGTCGTTTTCCATTAAGCGTATCGCCCTTGGGGTGGCCTACGCGCTGTGGGAAGGGATCGGCATTTTAATTATTACCGTGTTCAGCGTTTGGTTATTTGATGAAAGCCTGTCGATGGGGAAAGTGGCCGGGTTGGCCACGCTGGTTGCGGGGATCGTGTTGATTAAATCGGGCACCCGCAAAGTGAAAAAGCCGCAGGTCGGGGGTTCCCATGTCGCAGTTTGAATGGATCCACGGCGCGTGGCTGGTACTGGCGATTGTGCTGGAAATCGCCGCTAACATCTTTCTGAAATTCTCCGACGGTTTTCGCCGCCCGCTGTATGGTGTGTTTTCGCTGGTGGCGGTGCTGGCCGCGTTCAGCGCACTCGGGCAGGCGGTGAAGGGCATCGAGCTTTCCGTGGCTTACGCCTTGTGGGGCGGGTTCGGTATCGCCGCCACCGTTGCGGCGGGCTGGGTCCTGTTCGGCCAGCGCCTTAACCGCAAAGGTTGGGCCGGTTTAGCCCTGCTGCTGGTGGGGATGGTATTGATTAAACTCGCCTGACGCTCTGAACCGCGCCGTCGCGATCGCTATTGGGCCAGCTGTTCCAGCTTCTCCCTGAATCCGGTGACCGAGATGGCGCGGTTATCCGCGCGCCAGCGGTCTTTGGCCGCAGGCGCCGAGCTTTGTACGCCAATCAACTGCCAGCCGTTTTCGGTATGGAGCATCAGTGGGGAACCGCTATCGCCGGGCAGGGTATCGCACTGATGTGATAACACCGATTTCTGCGCCCACCCCGTGACGATGCAATCCTGATGGCTGTAGAGATTATCCAGATGATCTTCCGGATAACCCGCCTGGGTGACTTTGCGGTCAGCAGTTTTTAATGCGGCGGTAAGATCTGCCCGGTCGCCGGTAAACAGCGGCAGCGGGGTAATCGCTGACGGCGGATTACGCAGCACAATCAAACCAAAATCATCCGGGGCGGCGGAGGGCGGGACGATCCAACCGTCGCCGTCGGGCTTAAGCCGTCTGCCCAGGTTCCATTCCACGCGGCCTTCAATGCCGTGAATTTCATAACGCCATTTGCCCTTAAGCGACACAAAACGCAGCGCCACCGGTTTATCGAGCTTGCCGCGCGGCGGGGCCAGCAGGCAGTGCCCGGCGGTGAGCGCCAGATGCGAGGAGATCAGCGTCGCGGTGCACAGATTGCCGCTTTCGGTCTCCAGTTGGCCGATGGCGTCCCACGGCGCTTGCGTTGGATTGGTGATGCGCTGGCGGTCATCATGACCGAAAAACAGCGTCTTTACCTCGTTAGCTGTCGCTTCCGGCGGCTCGCCGACGTCCGCATGGGCAGGACAAATGCTCAGAAAAACGGTTCCCAGAATTAACACAACGGTTTTGCGCATATCACTCTCTGGTGGGGCAATTATGATTATTAAAGTAAACCCATTGATGTAGATTATAGACGGGCTGGTGATAAAGAGGGAACAAAATCAGCATGCTACGGGGCTTTACCAGTAGAACGAGGCCGATACGACGGCGCACAAAATGAGAGAGACAAAAAGGATCTCGAACAGATAACGACGCATCTGACCCTGCCTTTTGCGATAAGCGATGGGGGCACTATAGTGCTGATACTGAAGGGGTTCCGTGAGGCAGTGGTTACGGCGTGTAACGCAATGTACAGCGCCGGGCGTTAACCCGGCGCGGCGTTTTACAAATAGCGGGTTTCCAGATGCTTTCTGAAGTAGTGCGGATTCAGATCTTCGCCGGTGGCGTTCACCACCAACTGCGCCGTGGTAAAGCGGCTGCCGTGCTGCCAGATGTTCTGGCGCAGCCAGTCGAACAGGGCCGTGAAGTCGCCGTTGGCGATATCCCGCTCAAGGGACGGCAACGCCCGGCGGGCGGCGTGGAACAGTTGGGCGGCGTACATCGCGCCTAACGTATAAGACGGGAAGTAGCCGAATCCGCCGTCGGTCCAGTGAATATCCTGCATACAGCCGTTACGGTAATCGCCTTTGGTCGATAGCCCCAGCCAGGCCTGCATCTTCTCATCCCATAGCGCCGGAATATCTTCCACCTCGATTTCGCCTTCAATCAGCGCCCGCTCAATTTCATAACGCAGCACCACATGCGCGGGATAACTCACCTCATCGGCATCTACCCGAATATAGCCCGGCTTAACGCGCTGGTTCCAGGCGATGTAGTTATCACGCTCAAACGCAAGCTGATCGCCAAAACGCGCGGTGATGTGCGGCAACAGGCGGGTAAGGAACGCTTCGCTGCGCCCCAACTGCATTTCGAAAAACAGGCTTTGCGATTCATGCAGCGCCGTCGAACGCGCCAGGGCCACCGGCTGACCCAGCCACTCGCGCGGCAGGTTTTGCTCGTAGCGGGCGTGGCCGGTTTCATGGATCACGCCGAACAGCGCGCTGAACAGTTCGTTTTCGTTATAGCGCGTGGTGATGCGCACGTCTTCCGGTACGCCGCCGCAGAACGGATGGGCGCTGACGTCCAGCCGTCCGCCGTCAAAATCAAATCCCAGCAGTTTCATGGCATCCAGCCCTAACTCGCGCTGCTGCGCGGTGGGGAACGGGCCCTGCGGGGCAATCAACGTTTTCCGCGCCTGTTTCTCGCTGGCCTGAGCCAGTAAATCCGGTAGCCAGCTTTTCAGATCGCCGAACAGGACGTCGAGACGCGCGCTGGTCATATCCGGCTCGTAGATATCCAGCAGAGCGTCATAGCGTGAACCACCACGCTGTGCGGCACGCAGCGCCGCCTCTTCGCGGCTGTACTTCACCACCTGTTTGAGGTTCTCCGCAAAGCCTTGCCAGTCATTATTGGGGCGCTGGGTGCGCCAGGCGTGTTCGCAGCGGCTGCCCGCCAGAGACTTCGCTTCGACCAGCGATTCCGGCAGCAGCGCCGCCTGCTGGTACTGGCGGGTCATTTCACGCAGGTTGGCACGTTCCAGATCGTTTAAATCTTCCTGCTCTGCGTCGGCCAGCGCCCGCGCCACCTCCTGGCTGGTGAGGATTTGGTGGCACAGCACGCTCATTTCCGCCAGCGCTTCGGAACGCGCCTTGCTGCCGTTGGGCGGCATCATGGCGAACATGTCCCAACCGGCAATGGCGGAAAGGTGGGAGAAGCGCGACAGGCGAGCAAAGGTTTTGGTAAGTTTTTGATAATGAGTGTTTTCCATAAAGCCTCGTGTGCAGGTAGTGCGTAGTGTGAAAAGTAACACTACCGGGGCGGAAACACGAGGCCCGGAAATCAGCGCGCGCGGTGGTGCAACCGCCAGCCGGTGAGGATCGCCAGCAACAGCAGCAGGGCGATAAAGCCGCCGACGCCGTTCCAGCCGTAGCGGTGCCAGAACACCCCGCCGAGCGTACCGGCCACGCTGGAGCCCGCGTAGTAGCTAAACAGGTACAGCGACGAGGCCTGGCCTTTGGCGCGTTTCGCGCGGTGGCCGATCCAACTGCTGGCGACGGAATGCGCGCCAAAGAACCCCGCCGAAAACAGCAGCATCCCGGCAAATATTACCCACAGCGACGGCAGCAGGGTTAACAGCAGCCCCAGCAGCATAATGCCGGTAAAACTGACCATCACCGGGCCGCGCCCGTAGCGCACCGACAGCGCGCCGGCTTTCGGCGAACTCCAGGTGCCGGTGAGATAGGCCACGGACAGCAGGCCCACCACCGCCTGGCTGAGATGCCACGGCGACAGCATCAGGCGGTAGCCGATGTAGTTAAACAGCGTGACGAACGCGCCCATCAGCAGGAAACCCACCGCGAACAGCAGCGGCAGGCCGTCGTCCCGGCAGTGCAGGCGGAAGTTGATAAACAGGCTTTTGGGCCGCAGCGAGGCGGGCCGAAAATGACGTGATGCGGGCAGGATTTTCCAGAACATCAGCGCCGCCGCCAGCGCAAAACAGCCGATCGCGCCTACCGCCACACGCCAGTCGAAGAAATCGGTGATCACGCCGCTCAGCAGCCGTCCACTCATCCCGCCGATGGAGTTACCGCTGATGTACAGGCCCATGGAGAACGCCACAAAGCTCGGGTGGATCTCTTCGCTTAAATAGGTCATGCCCACCGCCGCCACGCCGCTCAGCGCCAGGCCAATCAGCGCGCGCATGATCAAAATGCCGTGCCAGCTGGTCATCTGGGTGGAGAGCAGCGTACAGCAGGAGGCCAGGAGCAACGCGGTGACCATGACATTTTTACGCCCGATCGCATC
The DNA here is from genome assembly GCF_014193285.1 of Atlantibacter sp. RC6. Classification (GTDB taxonomy): domain Bacteria; phylum Pseudomonadota; class Gammaproteobacteria; order Enterobacterales; family Enterobacteriaceae; genus Atlantibacter. Next base: position 126,733 of record NZ_JACHZE010000006.1, on the reverse strand, counting down.
GGAAAGCGGCCCGGTAAACAACAGCCCCAGCGCCATGAGTCCGGTGGCGATAGAGAGCGAAATACTGCTGCTGGCCGGGGAGACGCCAAACTCATGGGATAACACCGGCAGGATCGGCTGCACGCAGTAGAGCAGGGCAAACGTCGCCAGACCGGCGGAAAATAGCGCCAGCGTTACGCGCATAAACTGCGGCGTACCGCGGGTAATAAATGAAGCGGGCTGAGGGGCGTTAATAACGTCTGGCTGAACAGCCGAATCAGGCGAGACGGTGGATGTACGGCTCAAAACAGATCCTTGTGGATAACGGAACAGGCTACAAACAGAGTAGAAAGCGCCAAATATTCTGTCTAATATATTAATAATCTCAAATGATATGTTTTAGATATGAATATCGAACTGCGGCATTTGCGTTATTTCGTGGCGGTGGCGGAAGAACTCCACTTTGGCCGGGCGGCGGCGCGGCTGAATATTTCCCAGCCGCCGCTCAGCCAGCAAATTCAAATCCTGGAAGCCCAGGTCGGGGCGAAGCTGCTGGCGCGCACCAATCGCAGCGTCAGCCTGACGGCGGCGGGGGCGCAGTTTCTCAGCGACAGCCGCCAGATTTTAAACCAGGTGGAGGCGGCGGCGGTGCGCGCGGCGCGCCTGCATCAGGGGGAAACCGGCGAGTTGCGCATTGGCTTCACGTCTTCCGCGCCGTTTATTAAACCGATTTCCGATAGCCTGTCGCGGTTTCGCAGGGGGTATCCGGATGTGCATTTACAGACCCTGGAAATCAATACCCGGGCGCAAATCGCGCCGCTGAATGAGGGGAAGCTGGAATTAGGGTTGATGCGCAATACCCCGTTGCCTGACACCCTCGACTGGCAGCTCATTTTACGTGAACCCCTGATGGCGATGGCGCACCGCGATAACCCACTGGCGGCGAAGCCCGCCATTTCGCTGCGTGAGCTGGCAGATCAGCCGTTTGTGTTTTTTGATCCCCACGTCGGCACCGGGCTGTATGACGATATTCTCGGCTTACTGCACCGTTATGAGGTCCAGCCGCAGATTGCCCAGGAGGTGGGCGAGGCAATGACCATTATCGGTCTGGTGGCCGCCGGTCTGGGGGTGTCGATCCTTCCGGCATCATTCCAGCGCATTCAACTGAATGAAATGCGTTGGGTGCCGATAACCGAAGCGGACGCGGTTTCAGAAATGTGGCTGGTTTGGTCGAAACATCACGAGAAAAGCGCCGCCGCCCTGCGGTTTATGCAGCTGTTGAACGATGCGCTCAGCGTGCAAAAAAACAGCGCAACGCCACGCTAAAATGTGCTGTAAATCACAACCATGACTAAAAATTTGACGGCTCGTGTTGATGTGCTTCACCATAGCGTAAATTTATTTCGAAGCCCGAAAATAAAGGGAGATTGCAGTGGTTGCTGATAGTCAACCGGGCCATATTGATCAGATTAAACAGACGAATGCCGGTGTGGTCTATCGTCTGATAGACCAACTTGGCCCGGTGTCACGTATAGATCTTTCGCGTCTGGCGCAGCTGGCTCCGGCCAGTATCACTAAAATCGTCCGCGAAATGATTGAAGCGCACCTGGTGCAGGAAACCGAAATCCAGGAGCCGGGCAGCCGTGGCCGTCCGGCGGTGGGGTTGATGGTGGAAACCGAAGCCTGGCACTATCTGTCGGTGCGTATTAATCGTGGGGAAATCAACCTTGCGCTACGCGATCTCAGCAGCAAACTGGTAGTCGAAGAGCAACTGGCGCTGGCGCAGCAGGATAGCCATCCGCTGCTTGAGCGCATCATCACCCATATCGATCAGTTCTTTATTCGCCATCAGCAAAAGCTTGAGCGGCTGACGGCCATCGCCATTACGCTACCGGGCATTATCGATACCGAAAACGGCGTCGTGCATCGCATGCCGTTTTATGACGTGCAGGAAATGCCGCTCGGCCCGGCGCTGGAAAACCGCACCGGGGTGCCGGTGTTTATTCAGCACGACATCAGCGCCTGGACCATGGCGGAATCGCTGTTTGGCGCATCGCGCGGCGCGCGGGATGTGATTCAGGTGGTGATCGACCACAACGTCGGCGCGGGCGTGGTCACCGATGGCCGCCTGTTACACGCCGGTAGCAGCAGCCTGGTGGAAATCGGCCATACCCAGGTCGATCCCTACGGTAAACGCTGCTACTGCGGCAACCACGGCTGCCTGGAAACCATCGCCAGCATTGACAGCGTGCTGGAGCTGGCGCAGCAACGTATGAACCAATCCATGGGATCGATGCTGCACGGCCAGCCGCTGAATGTGGATACCCTGTGCGAGGCGGCGCTGAAAGGCGATTTACTGGCGCGGGATATTATCGTCGGGGTAGGGACAAACGTCGGCCGCATTCTGGCGATTATGGTTAACCTGTTTAATCCGCAGAAAATCTTGATTGGTTCGCCGCTCAACCGGGCGTCGGATATTTTGTTTCCGGCAATCGCCGATTGTATCCGCCAGCAGGCGCTGCCCGCTTACAGTCGCAATACGGTGGTGGAGAGCACCCAGTTTACCAATCAGGGCACGATGGCGGGGGCAGCGCTGGTCAAAGACGCGATGTATACGGGATCGCTGCTGATTCGTCTGTTGCAGGGTTAACAACCTTTCATAATCCACTAAAAATTGCGCTATCTCAAACTGACTCCAGACATCTTCTCTTAGACTTTCGCTATTGAATTATTCCGAATCAATAGATTTTAAGAGCATAACCTGGAGTTTGTGATGTTTAAGCGTTTCTTTGTTACGGGTACAGATACAGCTGTTGGTAAAACGGTCGTTTCCCGTGCGCTGCTTCAGGCCCTGGCGGCGGAAGGGAAAAGCGTAGTGGGTTTCAAACCGGTCGCCAAAAGCAGTAAAGAGACGCCGGAGGGGTTACGCAATAAAGACGCCCTGGTGTTGCAAAGCGTGTCCACTCTGGCACTGCCTTATTCCATGATCAATCCGATTGCGCTGAGCGAAGATGAAAGCAGCGTGGCGCACAGTTTCCCCATCAATTATCCGTTATTGACCGATACGCTGAGCCAGCTCAGCGCTAAGGCCGATCACGTGGTGGTGGAGGGCACCGGCGGCTGGCGCAGCCTGATGAACGATTTGCGTCCGCTGTCGGAGTGGGTGGTTCAGGAGCAGTTGCCGGTGGTGATGGTGGTGGGGATCCAGGAGGGGTGCATCAACCACGCCCTGCTGACTGCCCAGGCGATTGCCAGCGATGGGTTGCCGCTGGTGGGTTGGGTGGCGAACCGTATCAATCCCGGCCTGGCGCACTACGCGGAAATCATTGAGGTGCTGAGTAAAAAAATCCCGGCGCCGTTAATGGGGGAATTGCCGTATTTGCCGCGCGCCGAGCAGCGCGAGCTGGCCCAGTACATTCAACTGCCTGTCAATCCCGTCAAACTGAGCGCCTGATTATCAAAAGGGATACTGTCGTATCCCTTTTTGCTTTATTCCCCGTGAATATTCAACGCCCGGCGGGTTCGCCCTGAACTTAAATAGTCGGCGATATAGTCCTGGGAAATTTCCCCGCTGTAGCGCCCGTCTTCGTCGACAATCGGCATCCATACCGTGTTGTGCTCATACAAGCGCGACAACACCACGCGCAGGTTGTCCTCCGCCTTGCCGGTGATACGGAACGGATGCAGGATATCGCCGCACACGCCCGTCGCGCCGCGCGCTTCCCGGCGCTTCACGAAGCCAATCGGTTTGGACGCGTTATCTACCACGGTAACCGAGCGCTGATCGTTATCATCCATAATCGCGAAGGCTTCTGATAACGGCGTCGATGCCTGCACCGTGATGGTCGGCTGCTGGTCGGTAACGTCGCCGGCCTGTACCAGCAGCAGGCGCTTCAGGGTACGGTCCTGGCCCACAAACGAACCGACAAACTCATTGGCCGGTTTCGCCAGCAGTTCATCCGGACTGGCGCACTGGACGATGCGACCCTGGCGGAACACCGCGATACGGTCGCCGAGCTTGAGCGCTTCATCAATATCATGGCTCACCAACATCACGGTCTTTTTAAGCTGGCGCTGCATTTCCAGGAACTGGTTCTGGATCACTTCGCGGTTGATCGGGTCGACCGCGCCGAAAGGCTCATCCATCAGCAGCACCGGCGGATCCGCCGCCAGGGCGCGAATCACGCCGATACGCTGCTGCTGCCCGCCGGACATCTCTTTAGGGTAGCGGTGGAGAAATTTTTTCGGGTCCAGCGCCACCATGTCCATCAGTTCCGCCGCCCGCGCCTGATAGCGGGCTTTATCCCAGCCCAGCATACGCGGCACCACGGTAATGTTCTCCTCAATGGTCATATTGGGGAACAGACCGATTTGCTGGATCACATAGCCAATGTTGCGGCGCAGCGTCACGGTATCCATCTCTTTGGTGTCTTTACCGTTGATCATAATCGTGCCGCTGCTGGGGGCGATAAGCCGGTTAATCATTTTCAGCGTGGTGGTTTTGCCGCAGCCGGAGGGGCCGAGCAGCACGCACATTTCACCTTCCGGCACGTTAAGATTAACGTTATCCACGGCTTTAAAGGTCTGGCCGTTTTTCTGCGTGAACTGTTTGGTGAGGTTTTCCAGTTTTATCATTATCGTATCCCCTTGGGAGTCAGCAGCACCTGTAAGCGGTGCAGCATCCAGTCAAGTACAATCGCCAACAGGCAAATCATTACCGCACCTGCGATCAGCATACGGATGTCGCTGCCGCCGATGCCGTTAAGCAATAACAACCCCAGGCCGCCTGCGCCGATCACCGCCGCAATCGCCATCACGCCGATATTCATCACCACCGCGGTGCGAATACCGCCGAAGATCACCGGCAGGGCAATCGGGATTTCCACCCAGCGCAGACGCTGCCAGAACGTCATGCCGATGCCGCGCCCGGCTTCGCGCAGCCCCGGCGGCAGGCTCTCCAGCGCGGTGTGGGTGTTGCGCACAATCGGCAGCAGCGAGTAGAGAAACACCGCCGTAACGGCAGGCACCGCGCCAATACCCTGACCGATCAGCGAAAACAGCGGGATCATCAGGCCGAACAATGCGATGGACGGGATAGTCAGCATCACAGTGGCGATGCCGAGAACCGGCGTCGCCAGCCATTTATGGCGCACAATCAGCACGCCGAGCGGAACGCCAATCACAATCGCCATACCAACCGCCAGACCAACCAGCCACAGATGCTGGAAGGTCAGCTCGCCGATATACCCGGCGTTATCCATCATGTAATGAATCGTCTCCATCGGGTCGCCTCCTTAAAGCAGCTTGTGCTGTTGCAGAAATTCGCGCGCCACTTTCTGGGGCGATTCATGGTCGATATCCACCCTGGCGTTGAGGGTAGAGATCACATCGTTATTCAACAGGCCGGAAAGGGTATTCAGCGCATCGTCCAGACCCGGGTTGGCATCAAGGATCGGTTTACGCACCACCGGGGTAACCGCGTAGCTGGGGAAGAAGCCTTTGTCATCTTCCAGTACCTTCAGGTCAAAGCCTTTGACGCGCCCGTCGGTGGTGTAGATCAGCCCGGCATCGACAAACCCGTCGCGGATGGCGTTGTACACCAGGCCCGGGTCCATCTGGCGGATTTGCGGGCGGTCCAGATGCATGTTGTAAGCCTGCTGCAACGGCTTCATGCCATCGCTACGCCCGGCGAATTCCAGGTCGAGACCCAGCAGCCAGTTGTTTTTCGGGTCATGCTCGCGCAAGTCGTCCATCCGTTGCACCATCTGCGACAGGGTCGTGATCCCTTCTTTTTCGGCCCGCTTACGCTGCATGGCAAAGGCATAGGTGTTGTTCATATCCGCCGGTTTCAGCCACACCAGCCCGAGTTTTGCGTCGAGGCGTTTGACCGTGTCATAGGACTCCTGCGGGGTCATGCGCTTATCGATTTTGTTAAAGATAATCAGCGACGTGCCGGTGTATTCCCAGGTGATATCAATCTGGTTATTGACCATCGCATTACGGGAGATAACCGCCGCAATATTGGTTTTCGGCTGGACCTGGAAGCCTTTCTTTTGCAGATACATCGTGGTCATGGCGGAAAGGATATGCTGCTCAGTAAAGCCTTTGGTCGCCAGCACAATCGGCGCGGCCTGCGCCGCGCTGGCGAACAGGGCTGTTGCCGTGAGGGCGGCAAGCAGGCGGGACAATAATTTCATGGTTCGCTCCTTGTTATTATTATCAGGCGGTGTGCGGGCTCATCAGGCGGCCAAGCCCCGCCAGCGCTAAATCCAGAATCATAGCGAACAGCGCCGTGGCGGCCGCGCCGAGAATCAGCGTTGGGAAATCGTTCAGATAGATGCCGGGGAAAATCAGTTCGCCGTAGCTGCTGGCGCCAATCAGAAATGCCAGCGGCGCGGTTCCGACGTTAATCGCCGTGGCGATACGGATACCGGACAGCATCACCGGCCACGCATTGGGCAGCTCGACCTGGCGCAACTGTTGCCAGCGCGTCATGCCGATGCCTTTGGCGGCTTCAATCAACGAGGCGGGGACCGAGCACAACCCGGCGTAGGTGTTACGCACGATGGGCAGCAGCGACGCGAGGAATAACGCGATGATCGCCGGACGGTCGCCGATGCCGATAATCACCATTGCCAGCGCCAGTACCGCCAGCGGCGGTAACGTATTACCAATATTAAAGATTTGCATCACGTATTCAGCAAACCGCCGGGCGGCGGGGCGGCTGAGCAAAATTCCGCTGGGAATACCCACGGCCAGCGCCAGCGCCATTGAAGTGAACACGAGGATCAAGTGCTGTTTCCCGAGATAAAGTAAATCGACCTGACGAGCTCTGACGGTCTCCATGCCGACGCCCCAGACGATTAAGCCTGCCACGACGATCAGTGCAACCAGCGCCATCACGGCGCGAAGTGCGAGGTTTTTATGCATTGCGGTGTGTCTCCCTGAGCACGCTTTATCGAATTGTTATGCCTTGTGTTGGCAGGGTGTTAAGAGCTATAGCAATGCGTCGGGAATGATTCCAGTTTGTTAACCATCAACCGGGTGATGGTTTTTCGGTGAATCATTAGTTTTACCTTATGGCGACTGGTAGATGCGCCGCTGGCAGGAATTATCTTAAAACCGGGTGGTAGTAGTGACGTTGTCACAAATTCCGGTGTGTTCAGATGGCGCGTAAGATCTAATTTTTAAATATTTGTTGCGCAAACGAAGCGGTAATGCGCTAAATATATTAAATATCAGTGTTTATGAGGTTGTTGCGTTAGCCTGTTAGTGACGCTTCGTTACCGCATTTCGTCTGTCCTTTCTTTCATCCCCTTTGCGAAAGCCGTCGCGCCAGGGCGATACCGTTTAAGAAAAATAACAACACCGCAAAACTGTATTGCGGTTTTGCGCTGAATACTGAAAGCAAAACAGGGTGTTATATGGCAATTACCAGACGTGATTTTCTCAATGGCGTGGCGATCACTATCGCTGCGGGGTTGACGCCGCTTGACTGGGTACGGGCTACCGGTAAATCCAGCGCGTTTATCCAGGAGGATTATTATCCGCCGGGCCTGACCGGCCTGCGCGGCAACCATCCCGGCTCTTTTGAAACAGCCCATGCGCTGGGTCGCGAACATCAACGATTTAAGCTGGACAGTTTACCCGTGGAGGAGAGCTGGGATCTGGTGATCGTCGGTGGCGGGATCAGCGGCCTGGCCGCCGCCTGCTTTTGGCAGCAGCAGATGGGCAGGCAGAGTAAAATCCTGGTGCTGGATAACCACGACGATTTTGGCGGCCATGCCAAACGTAATGAATTCACGGTTGATGGCAAATCGCTGATTGCCTATGGCGGCAGCGAATCGTTCCAGTCGCCTGCGAATAACTTCAGTGAAGAGGCGAATAAATTACTGGCCGATGTGGGTATTAGCGTCACCCGGATGAAACAGGGGTTTGACGTTAATTTTTACCCCGACCATAAACTGAGCCGCGGCGTCTTTTTTGATAAAAAGAACTTTGGCGAGACGAAAATCGTCAGCGGCGACCCCGGACGGGCGGTCTCTGACGATATTCCTCACGATCGGCTGAATGGCCGGCCCATTGACGAATTTATCAATGACTTTCCCCTGAGCGAATCCGACCGCAAGGCGCTGATCGACCTGCACGTGAAACCTGCGGATTATCTGGCGGGCATGACGGTGGAAGAGAAAAGCGAATGGCTGGACAACCACAGCTACCGTGAATTTCTGTTAACCAAAGTAGGGTTGAGCAAAATGGCGGTGCTCTATTTCCAGCAGCGCTCGAATGACTTTTTCGCCATCGGGATTGAGGGGATCACCTGTAGCGATGCCCGCGCCTGCGCATTACCGGGAATGGAAGCGATGGGGCTGCCGCCGTTAGATGGCGAAGCGCTCGCCGACCTGGAAGAGCCTTATGTGTACCATTTTCCTGATGGCAATGCCGGGCTGGCGCGCCTGCTGGTCAAGTATTTGATCTCGGATGCTCTGCCTGGCACCACCATGGAAGACTCCATCAAGGCGCGTCTCAACTATGCCGCGCTGGACCGGCCGGAAAACCCGGCGCGTATCCGTCTGAGTAGCGTGGTGGTGAATGCCGCTAACACCCCTGACGGCGTGCTGGTGACCTATTTGCGCGACGGGAAACCTCATCGCGTGCTGGGGCGCAAAGCAGTGATGGCGGGCTATAACATGATGATCCCGTACCTGGTGCCGGAAATGCCAGAGCAGCAGAAGGCCGATCTGCGTTTGAACGTCAAAGCGCCGCTGGTGTATACCAACGTGGTGATCAAAAACTGGCGCGCGTTCCAACAGCTCGGTATTCATGAATTTTATTCGCCCGCCGCGCCCTACAGCCGCGTCAAGCTTGATTACCCGGTCAGCCTCGGCGGTTATCAGCATCCCGCATCGCCTGACGACCCGATGGTGCTGCATATGGTCTATGTGCCGACCTATCCCGGCAGCAATATGAGCGCGCGCGAGCAGTTCCACAAAGGGCGCGCTTTTTTGCTGGGTACCGCGTTTGAAGAGCACGAAAAGATGGTCCGTGAGCAATTACAGGAGATGCTGGGCGGGGCTGGCTTCGACCACCAGCGGGATATCGCCGGGATCACCGTTAACCGTTGGGCGCACGGCTATGCCTATTACGCGACGGCGCTGTTTGATGATATGGATGAAATGCCGACCATCATTGAGCGGGCGCGTAAGCCTGTTGGGCGCATCGCCATCGCGAATTCCGATGCCGCCTGGGATGCCTATGCCCATGCCGCTATCGATCAGGCCTGGCTGGCCGTTAACGAACTTAAGGCGATGGGGTGAAGCGATGCGTAACTTACTGATTGCAGCCGGGATATTTTGGTCTGCCGCAAGCCTGGCGGCCCATCCTGAGGGTGAGTATGTGGCGCGCGTGGCGGATTGTATGGCCTGCCACACCACCGCAAACGGCGCGCCAATGGCGGGAGGCAAAGCCTTCCCGACACCGCTGGGCGATATTTACTCAACCAATATTACCCCCGATAAAACGCATGGCATTGGCCGTTACAGCTATGCGGATTTCGAAAAAGCGTTGCGCCAGGGGATCGCTAAAGACGGGCATCCGCTCTATCCGGCGATGCCGTATCCTTCTTATGCGAAGCTTTCCGATGCGGATCTGCGTGCGCTGTATGACTACATGATGCAGGATGTGCCGCCGTCGGCGACCGCCAACAAAGAGTCTGAGATACCCTGGCTGCTTTCCGCGCGCTGGCCATTACATCTCTGGAATGCGTTTTTTACCGATTCGCCGCAACCTGCGCCTGCGAACGCGTCTGACGCCCTGAAACGCGGCGCTTATCTGGTCGCTGGCCCTGGGCACTGCGGCGCCTGTCATACCCCGCGTGGTTTCGCCATGCAGGAGAAAGCCTATGACGACAGCGACGCCGCGTTTTTGAGCGGAGCAATGATTGACGGCTGGTACGCGCCGTCGTTGCGCGGTCTTAACCTGTCAGCAGAAGAATTAAAATCTCTGTTGTTAATTGGCCGCAGTAAGCACGCCGCGGTATCGGGTTCGATGAGCGAGGTGGTGACGCAAAGCACCCAGTATCTGAGCGAGACGGATGCCGACGCCATTGCGCAGTATCTTCTGAGCCTGAAGGGAGCCACGCCGCCGCGGCAGGCGCAAAGTAGTCAGCGCGCATCGTCGTCTGATGCCGGCAAGACAGTTTACCTGCGCTACTGTTCTACGTGCCATGGAGAGCAAGGCAAGGGAACGGACGACAATGTGCCGTCGTTGGTGAACAATCCGATGGTGCAGGCGGACGATCCCGGATCGCTGGTCAGAATTATTGTCGACGGCGCGGAAACGCCCACCACGCGTGGCAACGTTTCGTTCAAAATGCCTGCGTATCGCGGCACGCTCAGTGACCAGCAGATCCGCGATGTCACTGACTATGTGCGCGGCGCCTGGGGCAATGGTGCAGGCGCTGCACAGTAGTTCGTTAATGAGCGCGTAGCCGTTACTGGTTACGCGCTCTGATTGGATGCCGACATTCGATAGTAATAAAAAATTCCTTTGATCCGCTAAAAAAAATTACTCAATCTTTCCAGTTAAAACAGCTTGTTTTCAATTGATTATACTGATCTTCTTATTTCAACCTCTTTTTCTGTCCGATATGCTCATTCACCCTGAAACAAGGTAATGTGACAATATTCACATGCGTGGAATAAAATATTCCTTACACTCTGACCATATTGAAAAGAAGAGGCCATTATGAGTATCGATTTAAGCCAGTTATTGACCGAACGCCGCAACCCGGCAAGCGCCAACATTGATACGCTCTCCACCCTGGAGATGCTGACCGTGATCAATAACGAAGATCGCCGCGTGCCGGAGGCGATTACGCCCTATCTGCCGCAAATCGCCCAACTGGTGGATCGCGTGGCGCAGGCGTTTGCGCAGGGCGGGCGGTTGATTTATATCGGCGCGGGCACGTCGGGCCGTCTCGGCATTCTCGATGCCAGCGAATGCCCGCCAACGTTCGGCACCCGTCCTGAGCAGGTGGTCGGGATCATCGCGGGCGGCCATAAAGCCATTTTAAGCGCGGTGGAGAATGTGGAAGATAACCGCGAACAGGGCGCAGCGGATCTGCAAGCGCTGAATTTTAGCGCCAACGATGTGTTGGTGGGCCTCGCGGCCAGCGGCAGAACGCCTTACGTTTTAGGGGCGATGGTTTATGCAAAATCCCTGAACGCCTGCGTCGCGGTAGTGAGCTGCAACCCGCAGAGCGAAATGGCGGCGCTGGCGGATATCGCCATCACCCCGGCGGTCGGCCCCGAAGTGGTCACCGGCTCGACGCGTCTGAAAGCGGGCACCGCCCAGAAGCTGGTGCTGAATATGATCACCACCGGAGCCATGATCCGCAGCGGCAAGGTGTACAGCAATCTGATGGTGGATGTGGAAGCCACCAATGCCAAACTGATCGAACGGCAGATTTCCATCGTGATGGATGCCACCGATTGCGATCGCGATACGGCGCAGGCGGCGCTCCAGCAGTGCAACCGCCATTGTAAAACCGCCATTGTGATGGTGCTGTCGGGCCTTGACGCCGCGCAGGCTAAAGCAGTGCTGGAACAACATAACGGATTTATTCGCCTGGCGTTACACAACGCCTAACCGCCTTAAGGAAAAATAATGGCAAAAATAACCAGCGAGATGATAGCGCGTATTACGCAAGCGGTTGGCGGCGGGGCAAACGTGGCGCAATGCGGTAACTGTATGACGCGGCTGCGGCTGACATTGCGCGATGATACCCGCGCCGACGTCGCGGCAATCCGCCAAATCCCCGGCGTGCTGGGCGTGATTGAAAGCGACGAGCAGTTCCAGATCGTTCTCGGCCCCGGTAAAGCCCAGGCGGCGGCGGAAATGATGCATCACTATCTGGAAAGCGCGCCCGCCGACGCCGTGCACGAAAGCCAGACGTTGCAAGAAATCGCGGCGCAGAAAAAGCAGCAGCTGAAAGGCAAGCAGACCAGCAGCGTGCAGAAGTTCCTGGCGAAGTTCGCCACTATCTTTACGCCGCTGATCCCAGGGTTTATCGCCGTGGGGCTGCTGCTGGGGTTCGCGACGCTCGCCGAGCAACTCTTCGTGCTGGGCAAACCGTCACCCAACGGCGCGCTGGTGGAAACCATCAGCTATATGAAAGTGTTCAGCAAAGGGATGTTTACGTTTCTGAGCATCCTGATTGGCTACAACGCGCAAAAAGCGTTCGGCGGTTCGGGCGTCAACGGGGCGATCATCGCCGCGCTGTTCGTGCTTGGATATAACCCCGATGCCACCGTGGGCTTCTATTCCGGCATCTCTTCATTCTTTGGTCACACCATCGATCCGCGCGGCAACATTATCGGCGTGCTGATTGCTGCCATCCTTGGGGCGTGGGTTGAGAAGCGGGTGCGCAGTATTATGCCTGCCAATCTGGATATGATTTTAACCTCCGCCGTGACGCTGCTAATTATGGGCGCGGTGACCTTTATTGTGATTATGCCGGTGGGGGGTTACCTGTTTAGCGGCATGTCCTGGCTGTTCCTGCACCTTAACGGCAACCCGTTTGGTTCGGCGGTGCTGGCGGGGTTGTTTCTGCTGGCGGTGATGTTCGGTGTCCATCAGGGATTTGTGCCGGTCTATTTCGCGCTGATGGAAGCGCAGGGCTTCAACTCGCTGTTTACCATTCTGGCGATGGCCGGGGGCGGCCAGGTTGGGGCGGCGCTGGCATTGTATGTACGCGCCAGGGAAGAGGCGCTGCTGCGCACCCAGATCAAAGGGGCGATTATCCCGGGATTATTGGGCATCGGCGAGCCGCTGATTTACGGCGTGACGCTGCCGCGCGTGAAGCCGTTTATCACCGCCTGTCTCGGCGGGGCCTGCGGCGGATTCTTTATTGGCCTGGTGGCCTGGATGGGTCTGCCGGTAGGGCTGAATACGGTGTTTGGTCCGTCAGGGCTGGTGGCGCTGCCGCTGATGACCTCGGGCAGCGGCATCTACGCCGGGATGGCGGTCTATGCGGCGGGCCTGCTGGTGGCCTACGTGTCCGGGTTTATTCTGACGTGGTTGTTCGGCAGTAAAAATATCGATTTAAGTTAACCGCTTCCTCCGGCGGCAGGCCGGAGGAAGAGCGTTACTGCGGCTCGTTCTGCGAGCCATCCTGCGCCGCTGACGGGTTGCCCGGCGCATTACCGCTGCTGGTACGGGTATAGAGGATTTTGTGTGTATCGTTGGCGCAATGTCCCACGACCTGCGCATCCACCTGATCAACCTGATCGCCAGGCACAATCGTTAAGCTAAAGCTGGTTTCCGGTACGCCGTTATTGATGATTCGCTGCTGAATGTCGGCCTTCACCCGTTCGCACGACTCAGGCGCGGCGAATGCCGGTGCCGCTGAAATTAACAAACAGGCGCCAATCCAGGATAAACGCTTCATATCAATCTCCTTTTTGGTCGGGCTCAGGTCTAAGCATAGCAGCCATAGTGTCAATCTCTGTATTTGCTTATATCATAAGCGTTGTTTTCAGACGGGAGGAAGCCCAAGCGTGAAGCCACAGATCCTGATAATAGCGGTATCGGCAGCCCTGAGCGGCTGTGACAATTCGCAAGGGCCTATTGCCTATACGCCTGAAATGGCAAGTTTTTCTAATGAATTTGACTTTGATCCGCTGCGCGGGCCGGTTAAAGATTTCAGCCAGACGTTGATCAATGATAAGGGTGAAGTGACCCGGCGGGTAAGCGCGACGTTATCGGAAGAAGGGTGTTTCGATTCGCTGGAGTTTCACGATCTGGACGCCAATACCGGCGCAGCGCTGGTACTGGATGCCAACTATTATCTGGAAGCCAATTCCGGCGAAAAGCGGGTAAAACTGCAGGGCAAATGCCAGCTGGCGGAATTACCGGCTGTCGGGTTGCTGTATGACACCGACGACAACGGTTTTGTGGTGGCGGCGCGCAGCAAAGAGGCGACCATAAACTACCGCTACGATGAAGAGGGCTATCCGCTGGGGAAAAAGACCCAGGCGAAAGCCTCGACGCTGGCGGTGGATGCCAAAGCCGCCGCCGATAAGCGTAAGAAACTCGATTATCAGTCGGTGAGCACGCTCAATGATAAAGCCATCGCGCGCGCTAAGCAGGCCTGCAAATACGATAGCTTTTTCAATCCGGTAAGCTGCACGCTGGATATCACCGACGAGAGCGTCACGCCGCCGTCGCTCCACCATTTCACCATTAAAAATACCATTGAATACTATTGATCCCGCGACAGCGCCGCGGGAGAGGTTTACTGCGCGGTCGGTTTTAAAATGCTGCCCTGGGTTTTGTGTTCCGCCAGGTATTGATGCTGGAAAATGCACATTCGGATAGTGTTGCGGTATTCGCCATTGATAAAGAACTCGTGCACCAGCTCGCCCTCTACCGTAAAGCCCAGTTTGCGGTAGATGTGGATCGCTTTGACGTTCTCTTTATCGACGATCAAATACAGCTTGTAGAGATTCAGCACCGTAAAGCCGTAATCCATCGCCAGTTTAGCGGCGCGCGACGCCAGGCCTTTGCCCTGATGCTCGGGAGAGATAATGATTTGAAATTCCGCGCGGCGGTGAACGTGGTTAATCTCCACCAGTTCCACTAATCCGGCCTTGTCGCCATCGCACTCAACGACGAAGCGCCGTTCGCTTTGATCGTGAATATGTTTGTCATACAGATCGGAAAGCTCCACGAAGGCTTCGTAAGGCTCCTCAAACCAGTAGCGCATCACGCTGGCGTTGTTATCAAGTTGATGGACGAAGCGCAAATCTTCCCGCTCAAGCGGACGAAGTTTGACGGAATACTCGCTGGGCATGGTAAATCCTTTTGTAGCAGGTGAAACAAGGGCCCCCGCGGGAGCCCTGAGTATTACGGCATAATCTGGCGGCCTGTGCGACGATCCAGGCAGCGAAGGGTGTTCGGTTCCCAGTAAGCGTTCAAATTGGCGCTTTGCTGGCATTTATCCTGGGCGTCGAAAGCGACGTCCGCTTTATCCCACTCTTTTTCTGCGCGTTTATTCACTTTCTGGCGCAGCGATCGCGTGTCATTCCATTGCTCTTTATCCATCGCCGCGTTCTGGCGGGATTGCGCGCTGTCACCGGACTCGATGACCAGTCTGTCGGTCTGCGCATGGAGAGGCGAAGCGATGGTAAACACACCAGCCAGCAACATCAGCACTGCGGATTTGCTAAGGAGGTTTTTCATCCTGGTTTCCTTTCTGGTTAAACAGTACATATCGGTGTCCCGACGCTTTTATTATACCATTGCCGCGTTACAGAGCAGCACACTCTCACGCCATTATCAGGATTTTCCTTCAACATGATTAAAACAACCCTGCTGTTTTTTGCCACCGCGCTTGCTGAAATTATTGGCTGCTTTCTTCCCTGGCTCTGGTTGCGGCGCGGCGGGAGTATCTGGCTGACGCTGCCCGCCGGGCTGTCGCTGGCGGTATTTGTCTGGCTGTTAACCCTGCATCCCGCCGCCAGTGGCCGCGTTTATGCGGCTTACGGCGGTGTCTACGTGATGACCGCGCTACTGTGGTTGCGGGTAGTGGACGGCGTCAAACTCAGCATTTATGACTGGCTCGGGGCGGGGATCGCCCTGTGCGGGATGTTGATCATCGTCGCGGGCTGGGGTCGCGCATAATCCAGGTTTCGCTGCAAAAATGAGCAAATCAACAAAGTGTTTGTGACCGCACTCATGATTTTATGATCTTCATACTTGTATGGTAGTAGCTCAGTTGCGTAAATTGAACGCAACTTAATACATGCCGTTCACGTTGTAAGGAAAAACCATGAAGATCGTCAGTGCTGAAGTTTTTGTGACCTGTCCGGGGCGCAACTTTGTCACCTTAAAAATCACTACCGACAGCGGGTTAACCGGGTTAGGGGATGCCACGCTCAATGGCCGCGAGCTTTCCGTGGCGTCATATCTGAAAGATCATCTGTGCCCGCAACTGGTGGGGCGGGATGCGCACCGCATCGAAGATATCTGGCAGTTTTTCTATAAGGGCGCGTACTGGCGTCGCGGCCCGGTCACCATGTCGGCCATTTCCGCAATCGACATGGCGCTGTGGGATATCAAAGCCAAAGCCGCCAATATGCCGCTGTATCAGTTGCTGGGTGGCGCATCTCGCGAAGGGGTGATGGTTTATTGCCATACCACTGGCCATAGCATCGATGAAGTGTTGGACGACTACGCGCGCCACAAAGAGATGGGCTTTAAGGCCATCCGCGTGCAATGCGGCGTGCCGGGCATGAAAACCACCTACGGGATGGCGAAGGGCAAAGGCCTGGCCTACGAACCGGCGACCAAAGGCGAATGGCCGGAAGAGCAGCTGTGGTCAACCGAGAAATATCTCGACTTCACCCCAAAACTGTTTGAAGCGGTGCGTAGCAAATTCGGCTTCAACGAACATCTGTTGCACGATATGCATCATCGCCTGACGCCCATCGAAGCCGCGCGTTTCGGCAAGAGCGTGGAGCCGCACCGCCTGTTCTGGATGGAAGACCCAACCCCTGCTGAAAACCAGGAATGCTTCCGCCTGATCCGCCAGCACACCGTCACGCCTATCGCGGTGGGCGAAGTGTTTAACAGCATCTGGGACTGCAAACAGCTGATCGAAGAGCAACTGATCGACTATATCCGCACCACCATTACCCATGCGGGCGGTATTACCGGCATGCGTCGTATCGCTGATTTCGCCTCGCTGTACCAGGTACGTACCGGATCTCACGGCCCGTCGGATCTCTCACCGGTCTGTATGGCGGCGGCGCTGCATTTTGATCTGTGGGTGCCAAACTTCGGGGTACAGGAATATATGGGCTATTCCGAGCAAATGCTGGAAGTGTTCCCCCATAACTGGACCTTTGATAATGGCTATATGCATCCGGGCGACAAACCGGGGCTGGGCATCGAATTTGATGAAAAACTGGCGGCGAAATATCCGTATGAACCTGCCTATTTGCCGGTAGCCCGTCTTGAAGACGGCACGCTGTGGAACTGGTAAGCCCTGACGATTAATTCAGTGCATGCTCAGGAAGGGAGAGCAGTCATGAAATTTATAAATGATAGTTTTATGATTAATAATGAATCAGGGCGCAAATTGTATCGTGAACTGGCAAAGGATTTGCCGGTTATCGATTACCATTGCCACCTTGATGCAAAAGAGATTTATGAAAATAAATCCTTTCAGGATATTACCCAGTTATGGTTGGCGGGCGATCATTATAAATGGCGCGCAATGCGCGCCAATGGCGTCAGCGAAGAGAAAATTACCGGTAGCGCCCCGGCGGAAGAAAAATTTCAGGCATGGGCCGAAACAGTGGAGGCCTGCTTTGGAAACCCGCTTTATCACTGGACGCATCTGGAACTGAATTATTATTTCGGTATTGAAGATAATTTAGATTCCAGTAACTGGCGTGAAATCATGGTCGCCTGCAATCAACGTTTATCGCAGGATGATTTTAAACCCCGGGCGCTGATTTCCCGCTCCGGTGTGGAAGTGATTTGCACCACCGACTCGCCGCTGGATTCTCTGGAATACCATCGTCTGTTGCGTAACGAGGCTGATTTTAAAACCCGCGTCTTGCCGACTTTCCGACCGGATGAAATTTTTGAAGAAAACCCGCAGCAATTCCTGTTATTTATTGGAAAACTGGCGGTGTTAACCGGGATTAATATTCAGGGCTTTGCCGATCTGTCGCGCGCGATGGAAAAACGGATTGATTATTTCCATGACGTTGGTTGCCGGATCTCCGATCATGGCCCGGTTGAGATTCATTATCAGGCCGCGACGGCAGGTGAAGTAGAAAAATTATTCGCCAAAAAATGCAGCGGTGAAGCCTTAAGTCAGCAAGAGAATGCGGCACTGATAAGCGCCATTTTTGTCATGCTGGCCGGGCATTATAAGCAGCGGCAGTGGGCCATGCAGATCCACTTTGGCGCGATTCGCAGCAACAACACGCTGATGAAACAACAGATCGGTATTAATACGGGTTTTGACTCCATTGCCGACCAGTGTCATCTGGCGCAGGGACTGAACGGCTTACTGGATAGTATGGCGCGTAACCATGCGCTGCCAAAAACTATTCTCTATAACCTGAACCCGATTTATAACGATATTGTCGCCACGACCATCGCCAACTTCCAGTCCGCCTGTGACGGCGTGAAATCACCCATCCAGTTTGGTTCCGGCTGGTGGTTTAACGACACGCGGCGGGGCATGGAAAGCCAGTTGAACTGCCTGGCCGATCAGGGGTTACTGATGAATTTTGTCGGTATGCTGACGGACTCCCGCAGTTTTATTTCCTATACCCGCCATGACTATTTCCGCCGAATTTTGTGTAATCTGGTCGGCGGATGGGTTGAGCGTGGAGAAGTGCCTGATAATCCGAAAATATTATCAACTCTAATAACAAATATTTGCCACGATAACGCTAAAAATTATTTCCGATTCTAATCTCTCTGACCCTATTGAGGATAGACCATGTCTCAGTCCAAAAAACAAATTACTATACCCGTTAGTATTGGGTATGGCGTAACCGATATTATGGGTGGCGGGGCCTTTACCGTAATTGGTGCCTGGCTTCTCTTCTTTTATACCACCTTTGTGGGGTTATCACCGGTTGAAGCCGCCTCTATTGTGGCTATTGCACGTATTGTCGATGCGATTGTCAGCCTGTTTATGGGCAGCTTTACCGACCATTTTTATAAAAACTATTTGGGGAAGAAATTCGGTCGCCGTCGCTTCTTCTTATTAATTGGCGCGCCGTTGATGCTGGTCTATTCGTTACTCTGGCTTAATGGCATGACGTACGGATTTTATCTGGCCGTCTATCTGGCATTTGAAATTATCGCGGCGATGGTGCTTATTCCGTGGGAAACCCTGCCGTCGGAAATGACCAAGGACTTTAACTCGCGTACAAAAATGTCCACCTGCCGCATGTTCTTTTCGGCCACCGGCACCTTTCTGGCAACCTTTATTCCGGGGCTGCTGATAGGTTTCTTCGGCGAGCATAACGCCAACGCCTATTTAATCAATGGTGTGGTTTTTGCCGTACTGTTTATGGTGTGCGTGTTTATTTCCTGGAAAGTGACCTGGGAGCGTGAATTAACGCCGGAAATGCTGGCTGAGCTGGAACGTCCCGGCGAAGCGAAATCCGTTAAGGAAAAACTGGCGCAGTTGGGCAACTTATTCAGGGATTATGGCTCAACGCTGAAGGTTCGCGCGTTCAGAAAACATCTGGCAATCTATCTGTTCTCCTTTACCGCCAAAGATGTTTATAACACCGTTTTTGTTTTCTTCTGCGTGTATTGCCTGCAGGTTTCTTCCTCCCTTGCCGGGACGCTGCTGTCGATGAGTATCGTCGGGCTGCCGGTAACGCTGCTGGCGGGGGTCGCGATTATTAAATACGGCCCGTCGCGCCTGTATGTTTTCGCCTACAGCGTGATGATGCTGTGCCTGTTTGGCTTGTTTCTGGTCTATCAGTTCCCGACCGATAATAAAGTGCTGCTGTTAGTGGTGCTGGCAGCGGTGTATCAGATAGGGCGTTGCGTACTGGAATTTACCCCATGGAACGTCTTCCCGTTTATACCGGACATCGACGAGATGATCACCCGCCAACGTCGTGAAGGGCTGTTTGCCGCCGTTATGACCTTTTCCCGCAAAACCACAGTGGCGATTGCAACCTTTGTCGTGGGCTTACTGTTGCAGAGCGGCGGGTTTGTGAAAGGCAGCCAGGTTCAGCCGGAGAGCGCGGTAAACACCATCGCTTCACTGCTGTTCATCGGCACGGCAGGCCTGCTGCTGATTGCCCTGTGGCAAGCGTTGACCTTCCGCCTGAACAAGCGTACCCACAAGATCTTTGTTGATGAAGTGGAGCGCCTGAAAGCCCACGGCGCGAAAAGCGACGTTCAGCCTGAGACCCGGAAAGTGGTCGAGGATCTCACCGGCTATCGTTATGAAGAATTGTGGTGTAACACCAACCCGGCACCACACCTGAAACCCGCCGAACTGCGCGTTTCACGAGACAGTTAACAACCAGCCTCCTGAAAAGGGGGCTTTTTAATGCGTTCACAGTGAGTTAATCATGAAAAACAAAACGTTACCTTTACCGCAGTATGACCGCAGCAAGCTGGTGACCCGCTGCGTCCACCTCGGCTTTGGTGCCTTTCATCGCGCCCACCAGGCGGTGTACGCCGATATTCTGGCGACCGATCACCATAGCGACTGGGGCTATTGCGAAGTTAACCTGATCGGCGGCGAGCAGCAGATCGCCGATCTCAATCAGCAGGACCGCTTATACACCGTGGCGGAAATGTCCGCCGATGGCTGGGCCACCCGCGTGGTGGGCGTGGTTAACCAGGCGCTGCATGCCCAGGTCGATGGTCTCGACGCGGTGCTTGACGTTATGTGCCAGCCGCAAATCGCCATTGTGACGCTGACCATCACCGAGAAAGGTTACTGCCATTCTCCGGCGACCGGGGAACTGATGATCGAGCATCCGTTAATTGCGGCGGATTTAAAACAGCCGCAGCAGCCGGTTTCCGCGGTAGGTGTCATCGTGGCCGCGCTGGCGCGCCGTAAGGCATTGGGCCTGCGCGGTTTCAGCGTGATGTCCTGCGACAATATGCCGGAAAACGGTCACGTCACGCGTAATGTGGTGCTGGCCTATGCCCGCGCGATTGACGCCGCGCTGGCGAACTGGATTGAACGCGAAGTGACATTCCCCTCCACCATGGTGGATCGCATTGTTCCGGCGGTCACCCCGGAAACCCTGCAACGCATCGCGGAGCAGACCGGCGTTAACGATCCGGTGGCCGTCGCTTGCGAACCGTTCCGGCAGTGGGTGATTGAAGATAACTTTGTCGCCGGACGCCCGGAATGGGAAAAAGCGGGCGCGGAGCTGGTGCATGACGTGCTGCCGTTTGAGGAGATGAAGCTGCGGATGCTCAACGGCAGCCACTCGTTCCTGGCGTATCTGGGGTATATGGCGGGCTATCCGCTGATTAATGTCTGTATGGAAGATGCCCATTTCCGCGCTACTGCGCGGGCGCTGATGCTGAACGAGCAGGCGCCGACGCTCAGCGTGAAAGGGGTGGATTTAGCCCGCTATGCCGACAGCCTGATCGCGCGCTATGAGAACACCGCGCTGGCGCACCGTACCTGGCAAATCGCCATGGATGGCAGCCAGAAACTGCCGCAGCGGATGCTGGATTCAATCCGCTGGCATCTGGCCAACGGCTCCCGTTGGGATCTCCTGGCGTTGGGTGTGGCAGGCTGGATGCGCTACGTGCATGGCGTAGATGAGCAGGGTGCAGCCATTGAAATCAGCGATCCGCTTAAAGCCGAGATCGCCGCCAAAGTGGCGCACAGCGAGCAGGGCGAGGCGCGCGTTAACGCGTTGCTGGAACTGTCGGCGATTTTTGGCAACGATTTGCCGCAAAATCCGGCGTTTGTAGACGGGGTGACGGCGGCGTATCTGACACTGCTGGAGAAGGGCGCGAAAGCGACTGTGGCGCAATACGCAAAAGCGTTGTAGCAATACCAATGAATGCCGCCCGGGGCGGCATTCTCACCACTTAGTGCATGCCAAGGCGAATTAATTCAACCGGCGCAACTTTACCCTCATAACCCTCTACTTCTACCGTTTGCTGGCGGCGCACATCGGCAGCGGTCATGCCGTCACTATGTATGGCGCGGATAACGCCAGTATGGCCGGTGCCATTAATCATGACCCGGCTGCCTTCGGTGATAGGGTTACGGTTACGATCATAAGTCATCATGGTGGTTTTCTCCTGAACAGAATGAAAATTCAGACGGTGAATATTTTAAAAATCACCGAAGCGAAAACCTTAATGTCGATCAAAAAAACGAGATTTGTGTGATGAATGTCACGCTCAGGCGTCGTCGCTAAACCAGTCGCGATTTTCCTGTTTGATGAGCTGTACCGACTCGCTGATTTCCTGCAAATGGCGGGTCATAGCGAGGTCAACGCCCTCCACGTCATGCTTTTCCAGCGCGTTGAAAATGTTCATGTGTTGTTCCAGCAGCATCTCCGGCGGCGACACGTGATCGAGACTCATATAGCGCACCCGGTCAATGGTGGCCTTGATGTTTTCGATGGTATCCCAGGCGAGTTGACATTCAGCGATATCGGCCAGTTTCTGATGAAAGGCGTCGTCGAGCTCGAAAAAGTCGTTGATCTGTTTACGCTCGATGGCGGTGCGCTGCTGGTTGAGGTTTTGTTCCAGCTGATAGAGCTGTTCGGTGGTGATCATCCCGGCGGCGCGGCGCACCACGGCACATTCAATCGCCTGGCGCACGAAACAGCCGTTGCGCACCTGCGCCAGTGAAATCTTATTCACGTAGCTGCCGCGCTGGGGACGGATCTGAATCAGGCCATTTTCCGCCAGTTTAATAAACGCTTCGCGTACCGGCTGGCGGGAGACGTCAAACCGTACCGAGACCTCTTTTTCCGACAGCGGGGTGCCCGGCGGGATCAGGCAGTGAACAATATCGCTGCGCAAAATACGGTAAATTTGCTGGTTAACAGGCTGGGTGGGGTTTAACAGGGTTTCAACGGCCATCGGTATGCGCTTCGTTTGCAGGTAACTTATTCAATCTACCACGGATCTGCCACCCGGCGCGAGGCCGGGCAGCAGCTAAGCATCAGGAACCGCGGTGTACGCTTAATCCGGCATAAGTCTGGCTGACTGGCATCATCTCCAGGGTGTTGATGTTGACGTGCGCAGGCAGGGTGGCGACCCACCATACCGCTTCGGTCACATCATCCGGCGTGAGCGGGTTAGCGTTCTGGTAGGTTTTGTCGGCTTTCTCATCGTCGCCTTTAAAGCGCACGTTGGAGAACTCGGTGCCGCCCACCAGGCCCGGCTCGATGTCGGTCACGCGGATGGCGGTGCCGTGCAGATCGGTGCGCAGGTTAAGGCTGAACTGGCGCACAAAGGCTTTAGTAGCGCCATAGACGTTGCCACCCGCATAAGGCCAGTTGCCCGCGGTAGAACCGATATTAATAATATGGCCGCGATTGCGTTCCACCATGCCCGGCAGCACGGCGCGCGTCATATACACCAGCCCTTTGTTGTTGGTGTCGATCATGTTTTCCCAGTCTTCAACGCTGGCCTTATGCGCCGGCTCCATGCCCAGCGCCAGCCCGGCGTTGTTCACCAGCACGTCAATGGCGCGCCATTCCTGCGGCAGGTTAGCGATCATCTGTTCGATGGCGGCGCGATTACGCACGTCCAGCTGCGCGGTGTACAGATTGTCGCCCAGCTCGTCTTTCAGCTCCTGCAAGCGCTCCTGGCGACGGCCGGTGGCAATCACCTTATGACCATTTTGAATAAAACGACGGGTAATGCATTCGCCGAACCCGGCGGTTGCTCCAGTAACCAGAATAATCATCTCGCTGTTCCTCAACGCTTTTCAAAGTGATGAATACCTTAGCATGTGAAGCAACCTCGTGGTAAGGGCATCTGTTGCCAGAAATTATTGCGGCCAGGCAAGGGGTTGCATAAGCTTGAGTTTTGCCAGAATTCCCGCGGGAGTGCGTTATGCAACAATCAAATCCCTTTTTCAGCGTCAGCCTGAAGCCTTATCAGGCGCCGCCGTTTGATGAAATCCGTGATGAACACTATCGCCCGGCTTTTGATGAGGCGATGCGCCGCAAGCGCGAAGAGATTGCGCAGATCGCCGCGTACCTCGAACCGCCCAGTTTCGATAACACCTTTCTGGCGCTGGAGCTGAGCGGCGAGATGCTCAGCCGCGTGGTTAATGTGTTTTTCGCCATGAGCTCGGCGCACACCAATGATTATCTCCAGCAACTGGATGAAGAGTTTTCTACCGAGCTGGCGGCGCTGGCGGATGAAATTTACCTCAATCCGGTTCTGTTCAGCCGCCTCGACGCCGTCTATCAGCAGCGTCATGAGATGGCCCCGGATGCCGAAGCGCTGCGCCTGATTGAGGTGATCTGGCAAAACTTTATGCTGGCGGGCGCCACGTTAGCGCCCGCGCAAAAAGAGGCGCTTAAAGCCATCAACCAGTCGTTGGCCCGGTTAACCAGCCAGTTCAACCAGCACTTACTGGCGGCGGCGAAGTCAGGCGGGCTGGAGATCAGCGACGTCAGCCAGTTAAAGGGCCTGACGGACGCGGAGATTCAGGCCGCCGCTCAGACCGCCGCAGATAAAGGGCTGGAAGGGCGCTGGTGGCTGGCGCTGCTTAACACCACCCAACAACCGGCGCTTCAGTCGCTGGAGGATCGCCATACCCGCGAAGCGCTGTTTAACGCTGGCTGGCAGCGTACCGAGAAGGGCGACGCCAACGATACGCGCGAGATTGTCAGCAAGGTGGCGGCGCTGCGGGCGGAAAAAGCGGCGTTATTAGGCTTTGATAATTACGCTGCCTGGAGCATTGCCAGCCAGATGGCGAAAACCCCGGACGCCGCGCTGGGCTTTATGCGCAACATCGTTCCGGCTGCAACGGCGCGGGCGCGCCAGGAGCTGGCGGATATCCAGGCCTGCATCGACAAACAGCAGGGCGGTTTTCAGGCCAAAGCCTGGGACTGGGCGTTTTACGCCGAGCAGGTGCGCCGTGAAAAATATGCGCTGGATGAAAACCAGTTGCGGGAGTATTTCGAACTGGATCGCGTACTCAACGACGGCGTGTTCTGGGCCGCCAGCAAGCTGTTCGGCCTGAAGTTCGTGCCGCGCGCCGATATTCCGGTTTATCACCCGGACGTGCGGGTCTGGGAAATTTTCGACAACAACGGTGCCGGGCTGGCGCTGTTCTACGGGGATTTCTTCGCCCGCGACAGCAAAGGCGGCGGCGCATGGATGGGGAATTTTGTGGAGCAATCCACGTTGCTCGGCAATCTGCCGGTGATCTACAACGTCTGTAATTACCAGAAACCGGCGCACGGCCAGCCCGCGCTGATCTCCTGGGACGATGTGATCACGTTATTCCATGAGTTCGGCCACACGCTGCACGGTTTGTTCGCGCAGCAGCGTTTTGCCACGCTTTCCGGCACCAATACGCCGCGCGATTTCGTGGAATTCCCGTCGCAGATTAATGAACACTGGGCCAGCCATCCGGAGGTGTTCGCCAACTATGCGCGCCATCATCAGCATGGCGAACCGATGCCCGAGGCGCTTAAACAAAACCTGTTCCGCGCCGCGCAGTTCAATAAAGGCTACGACATGACCGAACTGCTGGCGGCGGCGCTGCTGGATATGAACTGGCATACCCGAACGGTGGGCGAGCCGCTGGAGAGCGTGGCAGCGTTTGAACGCCAGGCGCTGGAGCAAGAAAAGGTCTGGATGGAGGCTGTGCCGCCTCGCTATCGCAGCAGCTATTTTGCCCATATCTTTGGCGGCGGCTATGCGGCAGGGTATTACGCTTATCTGTGGACGCAAATGCTGGCGGATGATGGCTACCAGTGGTTTGTCGAGCAGGGCGGATTAACCGCGCAGAACGGCCAGCGTTTTCGTGAGGCGATCCTCTCGCGCGGCAACAGCAGCGATTTAGAAGCGCTGTACCGCGACTGGCGCGGGCACAATCCCGGGATTGAACCGATGCTGAAAAACCGCGGGCTGGCTTAACTTATCTTCATGATGTTAACGCAATCCAAAGCTACCTTTGCAGGTAGCTTTTTTTACCTCAGGCGGTCTGAATATCGGGACTCTCCGGCGGATTCTGGTTGGCGGCAGGGGGAACCTTAAGTTTAAGATCCCCATCCCGACTGGCATTCTTCATCATCGGCCGCACGCCAGGCCCGGTGATCGCCACCGGTACGCCTTGCTCAAGCCAGGCGGTATGGCGCGCTTTCTGGGCGGCGTTGAGCGGGCGCCCCGCCCAGACCAGAATATGGTCGTAGGGTTCGCGGCTGAGATCCGGCTGGGAGACCCTGCCCGCCAGCACTTCAACCTGAAACCCTTCCCCGGCATAGCGAATCGCTTCCAGCCAGAGTTCCACGGTATCGTTGAAATGGGTGCCTAAAATCAGCATGGTGCCGCCCGCGCGTTTGCGCATGTTGCTGACCGCAAAAACAGCATATTCAATCAGGGCGGTATCCAGCCGCACGCGGCTAATTTCCAGGCCTGGCTGGCGGCCAGCGGTGATCCAAAGCCGGAAGGGGCGGATAAACTCATCGATAAACACATGAGGCGGCACCTCACGGGCGATCTTCCAGATAAAACCGCGCAGTTTGCTGAGGTTACCCGCTTCACACAGCGCGTAGAGTTGTTCCTGGTAAGCAAACCAACCGGAGTTTTTGCGGATCTCTTCGCCCATCATCAGCGCCTGAATGCTGCGCAGCGGCACGCCTTTGCCAATCCACTGAACAATTAAATTCACCTGGCTGATATGGGAAAAATCATAGTAGCGGTGACCCTTTTCATCTTTGCGTGCTTTGATAAGACCGTAACGCTGCCACGAGCGTAAATTTTGCGTGGTGACCCCGCACTGTGATGCGAGTATTTCAATGGTAAATCGGCCCATGTCAGGCTCCGTGTGGCAGATTGAGGGCAGTAAAACACCCTGAAAAGGCATCTTGTTAAATGGGGGTTAACAAAATGCGAATTTATGAGTATACGTTGTTTTCGAATAAAGCGAGGGAAATAAACGGATTAAGTTGTTGTAGTAGAGCGATTTTTGATTGTTTCATCGTAATAAGGTTTCGGAACGCCCGAGCAAAAAGAGCGCAAAAAAGTTTTTAACGCTGCAAACGTGATGGCGGCTGATCTAAAAATCGCAATCTTAATCTTTAATTAAGCATTTAAGCGTAATAACGGTTTAAAAATAATCCATGGACAATCCTGGCAACGCCACTCAAAAATTAGCGTTACTTAAAAGAGAATGAAATGGCTATAAAGTTTGCAAAATAATATACTCTTACTCCTAATTGTTGGTAATTGGGATTTTGGCTGGGCTGTTGACGCGAATGGCGTAAATTTAGATTTTTTTAAGTTATTGGTTTAAATGAATAATATTTTCAGTAACATAATGCATCGCTGTTTTTCATCGAATTTACAATAAAAAATGAATTATTTGTTATAACGGTGCCTAACTAAGCAGTGTGAAAATTTTCTTATCAATAGCGGCCTCGCAGGAGGATCGCTTAAGGCCTTGTATGTTTACGTTATCGCGTTTTAAAAACCAATTTTTACACCCTAAATATTGGTTAACCTGGTTCGGACTGGGTTTTTTATGGTTGCTGGTGCAATTACCTTATCCCGCTATTCGGCTGATTGGCTTTAACGCAGGCAAACTGGCGCGGCCATTTTTAAAGCGTCGCGAATCCATTGCGCGTAAAAACATCGAGTTATGCTTTCCCAATAACACCCCGGCAGATACTGAACGCGTGGTCACAGAGAATTTTAAATCGCTGGGCATGGCGCTGCTGGAAACCGGCATCGCGTGGTTCTGGTCCGATCGCCGGGTGCGTAAATATTTTGATGTAGAGGGCATGGAAAACCTACAACGTGCCGCCGCGCAGCAGCGCGGCGTGATGGTGGTGGGGGTGCATTTTATGTCGCTGGAGCTGGGCGGGCGCATTATGGGTATCTGTCAGCCGATGATGGCGACCTATCGGCCTCATAACAACGCCATGATGGAGTGGGTTCAGACCAAAGGCCGGATGCGTTCTAACAAGGCCATGATCGACCGTCGCAACCTTAAAGGCATGGTCAGCGCATTGAAGAAAGGAGAGTCGGTGTGGTTTGCCCCGGATCAGGATTACGGCATTAAAGGCAGCAGCTTCGCGCCGTTTTTCGCGGTGAAAGACGTGGCGACCACCAATGGCACTTTTGTACTGTCGCGTTTATCGCGCTCGGCGTTATTAACGGTCACCATGGTACGCAGGGCCGATAACAGCGGCTATCGGCTCTATATTTCGCCTGAAATTGAAAACTATCCCACCAATGAAGCAGAAGCCGCCGCGTTTACCAACCGGATCATTGAGCACGAAATCCTGCGTGCGCCAGAACAGTATCTCTGGGTGCACCGCCGGTTTAAAACACGGCCAGCCGGCGAGGTATCGCTGTACTTATAGCGTTTTGGTATTGATGGTGCTGTGCAACCCGCGCCGCTAAATACTGCGCTGATCCTCCAGATAATCCAGCCCCTCGGCGCTAATGCGGGTTTCCTGCGAATTGATGCGCCAGGCGCGCTGGGCAATGTTGTAGTTCATGGTAATGTGAATAAATCCTTTCTCCTGGAGGTACAACAAATGCCCGTCGAGGGTCATTTCATCGCCTAACGATGCCGCCAGATCGGCGTAGTCCTCCGCGACCATGGGGTGCGGATAAAGGTCTTCCAGCTTATTCAGAATGGTTCGCAGATGACTTTTCGAGATTCGCATAGCGCAGATCCTTGCCGTGTGGAGTTATCTGATAACTATAGATAACACAACGGTAAACGCGCTTACCGGCCTGAAAAATTTTCATTCGCTAAAGGTTGCTATGGCTTCGCTTCGCTGCGTATGCTGCCGGGTGACTTTTGGGAGGGAAAATGGGCTTACTGATTAAAGCGGCGCTGGGCGCGCTGATTGTGGTATTGATTGCGATCCTGTCGCGCACGAAAAATTACTATATCGCCGGGCTTATTCCGTTATTCCCCACCTTCGCGCTGATTGCGCACTATATTGTGGCCACCGAACGCGGGGTCGAAGCGTTACGCACCACCATCATTTTCGGTATGTGGTCGATTATTCCTTACTTTATCTATCTCGCCTCGCTGTGGTACTTCACTGGCATGATGCGGGTGCCGTTTGCGCTCATCGCGGCAGTAGGGTGCTGGAGTCTCAGCGCCTGGCTGCTGATCCTGTGCTGGACGCGTTTTCACTGATTTTACGCGCTTCGTTTACTTGCCGTTGAGCCATTGCCTGATAAGTTCACAGGGTATTCCGGCGTTCTCTTTGCCATTGAGAACTGCGCGTAGACTACGAATTTCAAAGATCTATCCATGCAAGCATTTAACCGTCAGGGCTCTGGCGGTTTTTTTTTTGCCTGCCGAAAACCGTCAAAAGCAAAAGGCCCCCCGATGTGCGTATCAACGAGGGGCCTTTCTCTGGAAGGGACAGTCTCCGTTCATTAGTCATCCCATTTGTGGCTGAAATAAGCGGCAAGAAAACCGGAAAAAAGAATAATACCCAGTACTGCCATAAATACGTTCATATTGCCCAGCATAGTGGACCTCCATTTATTAGCTGATAAAACCTCACTTTGTTTAAAAAAAGAACCTCAACCGAGTGCAGAGAGCATACCGCGCCTAACCTAAACAAAAGCAGAACTGTGTGAAGATAATGCGACGATCAGGTAAAACTTTTACGATAAGCCGCAGGCGAAACGGAAAAGTGTTGCTGAAAGTGATAGCGCAACGTGCTGGCGCTGCCGAAGCCGACCTGGGCGGCGATGTGATCCAGTGACAGCCGGGTTTTTTCCAGCATCATTCTGGCGCGCACCAGCCGTTCGTTGAGCAGCCAACGCGCAGGCGTGGTGCCGGTGGCGTCCTGAAAACGGCGCAGAAAAGTGCGCGGGCTCATACCGGCGCGGCAGGCCAGCGACGCCACAGTATGGTTTTCCGCCAACTGCTGGTGCAGATAATCAAACAGTAACCCCAGCCGTTTGCTTTCGCGGGCGATCGGCACGGGCCGAACGATACTTTGCGACTGCGCGCCGTCGCGGTGGGGTTGCACCACTAAACGCCGCGCCACGCTGTTCGCCGTCTCCTGGCCGTAATCACGCCTGACCAGATGCAGGCACAAATCAATGCCCGCCGCGCTGCCTGCCGAGGTGAGTAAATTACCTTCATCGACGTACAGGACATCGGGCACCACATCAATCGCCGGATAGCGCTGCTGTAGCGCGTCCAGATAGCGCCAGTGGGTCGTCGCTTTGCGTCCATCCAGCAATCCGGCGGCGGCCAGCACAAATACCCCGGAACAAATCGACATAACTCGACAACCCCGCGCGTAAGCGGCGCGTAGCTGCTGGCAAAGTGCCTCGGGAACCGGCTCGTCCACCCCGCGCCAGCCTGGGACCATCACCGTACCGGCCTCGGCGATTAACGACAAATCGCCATCCGCAACCACCCGCACGCCGCCTGTGGCGCGCAGTTCGCCGCCATCAACGGAGGCGACGGCGAAGCGATACCAGTTCTCTCCCAGCTCCGGTCGCGACAGGCCGAAGATTTCCACGGCCACGCCAAATTCAAAGGTACACAAGCCGTCGTAGGCCAGCGCAACAACCAGCGGTTGGGTGAGGGAGGTTTTCATCATGTCATGATCCTGGCGATTTCTGTCACGTCTGGCCGCAGCCATTTTGCAGGGCGGAAGTTAGAGTATTGTTAACACAAAACAGGAGGCATACCAATGAGCTACGTTACTGAATTTCCGCCCGCCCAGCCGCAACAGGTTGTTGCTCACTACCAACAGCGCTTAGCCTTCGAGACCGATTGCGCGGATGTTTACGCCGCGATTCACGACGGCCAGCAGGATTTTGTTTTACTGCATGTGGTGGGCAACGAAACGACGTTCGCCCGTCGCCATCTGCCGGGGGCGATCTTTTTACCCCATCGGGAGATGACGCCAGCGCGTATGAGTGAATGGCCGCAGGATACGCTGTTTGTGGTCTATTGCGCCGGGCCGCACTGCAACGGCGCGGATCGGGCGGCGTTAAAACTTGCCGGGATGGGGCGTTATGTGAAGGTGATGCCAGGCGGCATCACCGGTTGGGCCGATGAAGCCTTGCCGTTCGCCTAACTCACACTGCGCCGCTCTAACCGGCGGTACAGGGTACTGCGTGAAATCCCTAACTGGCGGGCGGCCTGGGCCATATTGCCGTTCGCTTCGCGCAGCGCCGCCAGCTCATCCGGCGGCGGCGGGACGGCGCTGAGCACGGGCGCCGCCCGTAATCCAGGGCATACCACGCCTTCCGGCAGGGTTTCTTCTTCGATAACATCGCCGTCATCGTACAGCGCCAGCAGCACTTTCAGGAAACTGAGCAACTGGCGGACATTGCCCGGCCAGGGCAGGCGGGAAAGGGTGTTAAGCAGATTGTCCGACAAGGCGATTTGCCGCTTCACGCCACCCAGTTGTTCCCACAGCGTAAGGATAAACGCGGCGAGGTCGGGTTTCTCGCGCAGCGGCGGCAGCCGCAGCTGAAACTCCTGGATGCGGTACAGCAAATCTTCCCGGAAGCTGCCTTGCTCCACGCACTGTTGGAGATCGCGGTGGGTTGCGCATACCAGCGCGAAATTAACGTTATGACGGCCATTACCGCCCAGCGGCGTAACGCATTTTTCCTGCAACACCCGCAGCAGGCGGGTTTGCATCGCCAGCGGCATATCCCCGATCTCATCGAGAAACAGCACGCCGTTATTGGCTTCACGCAATTTTCCCTCATAGCCTTTGGGGTTCGCGCCGGTAAACGCGCCGGGCACATAGCCAAAAAGCTCTGACTCAATCAGGTTTTCCGGCACGGCGGCGCAGTTAATGGCGACAAACGGCCCGCTGCGCCAGTGGCTTTGCTGGTGTAGCGCGCGGCAGAGATGCTCTTTGCCGCTACCGGTTTCCCCGGTGATACACAGCGCGATCCCGGCATTCAGCAGCCGCAACGCCTGGGGGTGGACCGGTTGCTGCATCGGAGGCACGGTGATGCGCGCGCTGTGATGAGTTTGCTGGCGCGCCAGGTAGCGGCGCTGGTTGAGCGCTTCAACCGGCGCAGGGTGTCGATCGGGCCGGTGGGTAAATAACGCGCGCCATGCCACGCTACCGATACTCGCCGACGACAGGCCAAATTCCTGCATCGCCCGCCGGTTGGCGCCGAGTAACACCTCATCGCTAAACACCATAATCATTTCGTTTTCCGGATCGTGCTCCGGGTGCAAGCGCAGCAGCCAGCGGTCTTTATTCAACATATTGCAGGCCCAGTCATGCTCGATATTCGCCACGGCGCGGCGGATAAGCGTGACGGCGTCACGTCCGGGGTGGGTGGCGGGGGTCGATAAATCCAGCACACCAGCGATTTTTCCGTCAGGGCCGTAAACCGGCGTGGCGGCACAGTACAACCCGGCATTGTGATTCAGGAAATGCTGTTCGCCGGCCACTTCGCAGAAATCGCCAATCGCCAGCGCGGTGCCAATGGCGTTGGTGCCGCGAGCCTTCTCACCCCACAGGCTGCCGGGCAGCAGGGCGAAGCGCTGGGCTTTATGCAGGAAATCCTGGTTGCCGAGCGTCTCCAGCACCAGGCCTTGCGCATCGGACATCACAATGATCGACGGGCTGTTTTTCAGGCCTGGCAGCAGAGTGGTGAGCTGCGGTTGCAGCAGGCGAGAAATCCACGGGTTTTGCTCACGGGCATTATTCAGATCGGCAAGGGGAAGCACGGGCGCCGCGTCATCGTCCCGCCGCAAGCCAAGGCGCTCGGAGCGCTGCCAGGACTCGCTGACCAGACCGGGGAGCACCAGGCGAGTGGCGCTGACGTCGACATGATGTGATCCGATTCTGCGTGGCATTATCCTCTCCGTGTCGTGAGTGTTGCATATATGTAGCACCAAAGTGTCGCATCTGTTGCGATGCGCGACACAGTTCCGCGACAGGATGACACACCGTGCGACAGCGGTTTTTGTATCCTGCTGAAAATAAACATCAAAAAAAATTAAACGCGCCGACAATAATCCTGGCATAAGAATTGCTTATCAACATGGGCCTTACCCTACAACACCATAATCAGAGGACATTACAATGAAATATGCCCATCCTGACCAGCCAGGCGCAAAAGTCACTTTCCGTGAGCGTTACGGCAACTATATTGGCGGTAAATTTGTTGAGCCGGTTGCAGGCAACTACTTCTCTGACACCACCCCGGTAACGGGCAAAGTGGTGGCGGAATTCCCGCGCTCCGATGCGCAGGACATTGAGCGGGCGCTCGACGCCGCCCATGCCGCCGCAGACGCGTGGGGTAAAACCAGCGTTCAGGCGCGCTCGAATGTGCTGCTGGCGATTGCCGACCGTATCGAAGAGAACCTGGAAAAACTTGCCCTGACCGAAAGCTGGGATAACGGCAAACCGATTCGCGAAACCTTAGGCGCGGACCTGCCGCTGGCGGTGGATCATTTCCGCTATTTCGCCGGTTGTATT
The DNA here is from genome assembly GCF_014193285.1 of Atlantibacter sp. RC6. Lineage (GTDB taxonomy): Bacteria > Pseudomonadota > Gammaproteobacteria > Enterobacterales > Enterobacteriaceae > Atlantibacter. The sequence continues at coordinate 93,563 of NZ_JACHZE010000006.1, read as the reverse complement.
CGCGCGCAGGAAGGCACCGCCGCTGAAATCGATAACACCACCGTGGCGTATCACATCTACGAACCGCTGGGCGTGGTGGGCCAGATTATTCCGTGGAACTTCCCGATCCTGATGGCCGCCTGGAAACTGGCTCCGGCGCTGGCGGCGGGCAACTGCGTGGTGCTGAAACCGGCTGAACAGACGCCGCTCAGCATCTGCGTACTGATGGAAACCATTGGCGACCTGCTGCCGGAAGGTGTGGTCAACGTGGTGCACGGCTTTGGTGAAGAGGCGGGCGAAGCGTTGGCGCGCAGCAAACGCATCGAGAAAATCGCCTTTACCGGCTCGACCCCGATTGGCCGCCACATCCTCTCCTGCGCCGCCGAAAACATTATCCCGAGCACCGTGGAGCTGGGCGGCAAATCGCCCAACATCTACTTCGAAGACGTGATGAACGGCGACCAGGATTTCATTGATAAAGCGGTGGAAGGCGTGGTGCTGGGCTTCTTTAACCAGGGCGAAGTCTGTACCTGCCCGTCACGCGCGCTGATTCAGGAATCGATTTACCCGCAGTTTATCGAAAAAGTGCTCGCCAAAATGGAAACCATCCGCAAAGGCGACCCATTCGATACCGACACCATGATTGGCGCGCAGGCCTCTGAAGAGCAGTACGACAAGATCCTGTCCTATATCTCGATTGCTCGTGAAGAAGGCGGTGAAATCCTGACGGGCGGTGAGCGCGTCGGGCACGGCGACGCGCTGGAAACCGGTTTTTACATCCAGCCGACGCTGATTAAAGGTAACAACCAGATGCGCAGCTTCCAGGAGGAGATCTTTGGGCCGGTGATCGGCATCACCACCTTTAAGGATGAAGCGGAAGCCATTGCGCTGGCGAATGACACCCAGTTTGGCCTCGGCGCAGGCGTTTGGACCCGTGACATCAACCGCGCATGGCGGATGGGGCGGGCGATTAAAGCGGGGCGCGTCTGGACTAACTGCTACCACCTGTACCCGGCGCATGCGGCGTTTGGCGGTTATAAAAACTCCGGTATTGGCCGCGAAACCCATAAGATGGCGCTCAATAATTACCAGCAGGTGAAAAACATCCTGGTGAGCTTTGATAACAAGCCGATGGGGCTGTATTAACTGACAACGTGCGCAGGTTCGCCTGCGTACTTATTTTTTGAATGGCCCATCCTGCACCGAATCCCGCGCCAGCAGCCGCGAAGAAAACAGGCTTTGGGTCGACAGATACCCGCCGTCCAGCATCGAAATCAGCCGCTCAATCACTTCATTTATCATCTCGCTGACCGGATCTTTAATGCTGGACAGCGCAGGCTGTAAGAACGGCGCGGTGGCAATGTTATCGAAGCCGATAATCGAGACATCGCCCGGCACCGTCAGCCCGGCGCCATTAAGGGATTTCATCGCGCCAATCGCCATGTCATCATTACTGACCACCAGCCCACTGAAAGGTAACGCTGCGCTCAGCAGTTTCTCCGCCGCTTGCGCGCCGCTGGCCGGGGACCACTTGCCATAGGCGATGAGCGCCTCGCGCACCGGCAGGCCGCTGGCGGTGAGCGCCGCTTTATACCCCGCCAGGCGGTCAATCGCCGTCGGAGAGTCCATCGAACCGGTGATAAATGCGATATCGCGATGCCCCCGGTCAATCAGGTGTTGGGTCGCCATAAAGCTCGCGCCGTGGTGATCGCAACAAATGCAGTGGCTCTGGTGTTTACGCAGCTTTCGGTTCATCACCATAATCGGCTGCTTGTGCTTTTCAACGAGGGCGTCCATCTCGTCGACGTTGAGAAAACGCGGGTAGATGATGATGGCGTCACAACGCAGATCGAGCAGGAAATCAATGGCGGCTTTTTCTTCTTCAGCGCTGTGCTTGCCGTCGACGAGGATCAACTGACGCCCGTTGGCTTCAAGCCTTTTCGCCGCCTGGGAGAGCAGCTCGCTAAAGTAGCTGCCGGTATACAGGGTGTTGGTCACCACCAGCCCGATGCACTGCGATTTACTGGTCGCCAGATTGCGCGCCAGCAGGTTAGGGCGATAGCCGGTTTCCTCAATCGCTTTGTACACCCGCTCTTTGGTTTCTTCGCTGGTATAGCCCTTGCCGGAGAGTACCCGCGACACCGTCGCCTTTGATACGCCAGCTTTTTTTGCCACTTCCTGCATTGTAGACATGAATCGATCCCGGACGGTGAGTACGCCAGCCATTCTACACAGTTTTAACCCAATCATAGCGGCAGTTTTTGCCCATTAAGGGTGTACGCCCGGCGTTTTTGGCGATCTCAATCACAGATTCACGATCGTTTTTATTTTTGTGTTGAAAACCCTTCCCGATTTAACCACCCTTATGTGGAACCGGTTACCTACGCTGTTTCACTGAAAACGGCGTTTTGCGAAGTTATCGTCTAACCCTATGAAAGTAATAGCCTTACCGATATATGTGCGCTGATTTTGTCGGCCAACAAGCACAGCGATAAAAATACGGCAGGGCGTTACGCGAGAATCAGTCATGTCAAAAAATTATGCAGCAGTATCCCGCTCGATAGTGGATGCCATTGGCGGTGCGGACAATATCGCGTCGGTGACGCACTGCATGACCCGTTTGCGCTTCGTGCTGAAAGACGATAGCGCGGCGGACATCGCGAAACTGAAAAGCATCAGTGGCGTGCTGGGCGTGGTCAATAATGACACCCAGTGCCAGGTGATTATTGGCAATACCGTGTCCCAGGCCTATGCCGAAGTGCTGAAGCTGCTGCCGGAAGGCGCGGTGGCGCATAAAGAATTGCCGCAGAAAAATAAAATCACCCTGCGGCGCATCGGCGCGGGCATTCTTGATGCGCTGATCGGCACCATGTCGCCGTTAATCCCGGCGATTATCGGCGGCTCGATGCTGAAACTGCTGGCGATGATCCTGGATATGACCGGCGTCTTCGAAAAGGGCTCGTCGACATTGATTATTCTCAACACCATCGGCGACGGCGCGTTCTTCTTCCTGCCGATCATGGTGGCGGCCTCGGCGGCGTTGAAATTCAAAACCAACATGTCGCTGGCGATTGCCATTGCGGGCGTGCTGGTACACCCGAACTTTATCGACCTGATGGCGAAAGCCGCCCAGGGGCAGCACGTTGAATTTATGGGCCTGACGGTGACGGCGGTGAAATACACCTACACCGTGATCCCGGCGCTGTGCATGACCTGGATCCTGTCGTACATCGAACGCTGGGTGGACAGAATTACCCCGGCGGTCACCAAAAACTTCCTTAAGCCAATGTTAATTGTGCTGATTGCCGCGCCCATCGCGATTATGTTTATCGGCCCGGTGGGCATCTGGATCGGCAGCGGGATTTCTAAACTGGTTTACACCATTCACAGCCACCTGGGCTGGCTGTCGGTGGCGATTATGGGCGCTATCTGGCCGTTACTGGTGATGACCGGGATGCACCGCGTGTTTACCCCAACCATTATTCAGACCATCGCCGAAACCGGTAAAGAGGGCATGGTGATGCCGTCGGAAATCGGCGCCAACCTGTCGCTGGGCGGCTCGTCGCTGGCGGTGGCCTGGCGTACCAAAAACCCGGAACTGCGCCAGACCGCGCTGGCCGCGGCGGCTTCCGCTATCGTCGCGGGGATCTCCGAACCGGCGCTGTACGGCGTGGCGCTGCGCCTTAAGCGTCCGCTGATTGCTTGCTTAATCACCGGCTTTATCTGCGGCGCGGTGGCGGGCATCGGCGGGCTGGCCAGCCACTCGATGGCGTCGCCGGGGCTGTTTACCAGCGTCCAGTTCTTTGACCCGGCGAATCCGATGAGCATTGCCTGGGTGGTAGGCGTAATGATTCTGTCGGTGGTGATCTCATTCTTCGTAACGCTGCTGCTGGGCTTTGAAGATATTCCGGTAGAACAGTCGGCACAAGCGGAGCAACCCGCGCCGGCCAATCCGCCGATTGAACCGGCAGTAAAAGTTAATTAATTCAGGGAGTCGTACTTCATGTCAGTTTCACAGTTTCCGGACGGTTTTTTATGGGGCGGCGCACTGGCCGCCAACCAGGCGGAAGGCGCTTACCTTGAAGGCGGTAAAGGGCTGACGACCGTGGATATGATCCCCCACGGCAGTCAGCGGATGGCGGTTAAACTCGGCCTCGAACCGCGCTATACCCTGCGCGACGATGAGTTTTACCCCAGCCACCAGGCGATCGATTTCTATCATCGCTATAAAGAAGATATCGCCCTGATGGCGGAAATGGGCTTTACGGTGTTTCGCACCTCCATCGCCTGGAGCCGCATTTACCCGCAGGGCGACGAACTGACGCCCAACGCCGAAGGCATCGCTTTTTACCGCGATATGTTCGCCGAGTGCAAAAAGTACGGCATCGAGCCGCTGGTGACGCTGTGCCACTTTGACGTGCCGATGCACCTGGTGCGCGAGTACGGCTCGTGGCGTAACCGCAAAATGGTCGAGTTCTTTACCCGCTACGCGCGCACCTGTTTTGAAGCGTTCGACGGGCTGGTCAAATACTGGCTGACCTTTAATGAAATCAATATTCTGCTGCACAGCCCGTTCTCCGGCGCGGGGCTGGTGTTCGATGAAAACGACAACAAAGAGCAGGTAAAGTATCAGGCGGCGCATCATGAACTGGTAGCCAGCGCGCTGGCCACGCAAATCGCCCATGAGGTGAACCCGGCGAACCAGGTCGGCTGTATGCTGGCTGGCGGCAATTTTTATCCGTGGTCCTGCAAGCCGGAAGACGTGTGGGCGGCGCTGGAGAAAGACCGCGAAAACCTGTTCTTTATTGACGTGCAGGCGCGTGGCGCGTACCCGTCGTATGCGGCGCGGATGTTCAGAGAGAAGGGCATCAGTATCGTCAGCGAACCGGGCGATAACGACATCCTGAAAAACACCGTGGATTTTGTGTCATTCAGCTATTACGCCTCGCGCTGCGCCTCTGCCGATATGAACGATGGCAACAGCAGCGCCGCCAATGTGGTGAAATCCCTCAAGAACCCGCATATTCAGGCCAGCGAATGGGGCTGGGGCATCGACCCGCTGGGGCTGCGTATCACCATGAATATGATGTACGACCGTTACCAGAAGCCGCTGTTCCTGGTGGAAAACGGTCTGGGCGCCAAAGACGAATTTAACGAGCAGGGCGAGATCGAGGACGATTATCGCATCAGCTATCTGCGTGAGCACATCAAAGCCATGGGGGAAGCCATTCAGGACGGCATTCCGGTCATCGGCTACACCACCTGGGGCTGCATCGATCTGGTGTCGGCGTCCACCGGGGAGATGAGCAAACGCTACGGTTTTGTCTATGTCGATCGTGACGACCGCGGTGCAGGCACCCTGGCGCGCACCCGCAAAAAATCGTTTTACTGGTATACGAAAGTCATATCCAGCAACGGCGCAGATTTAGAATAACGCCGCCAACCGGGGACGCGGCTGCCGCGTTCCCGGTTAACTTTCCCTTCCCATACCGCCCAGTTTATCTGGCTTGTTTTACGCCCGCGCTCACACCCGCACGCCATGCACTTATTCTGATTTATCAATATTTCCTATGAAACTGTGCGTTACCTCGCAGCACTGGGCTTTTTGCTGGTTGTTTTGCGACCATGATCACTTGACCAGTCAGGTAGACAAGTTCTAAGTTGAATACACCAACTCACTGATAACAAGGCGTATCGTATGGGGTTTATTCGCACACTCACGGGTGACATCGCACCGCAGCAGCTCGGGGTGACTTACAGTCACGACCATCTCTACTGCATCCCGCCGTACTGGCAGGAGCGTAACGAAGAGGATCTGCTGCTCGACGATAAAGCCGCTTCCGAGCGTGAACTGGCCGACTTCCGCGCCGCAGGCGGGCAGTCGATTTATGACGCCACCGCGCCGGACTATGGCCGTCATGTTGAGGTGGTGGCGGAGATTGCCAGCCGCCAGCAGGTGCAGATCATCGCCACCGCCGGGTTTAACAAGGGCTTTCTGTGGAGCTCGAAACGCCCGGGCACCGATCAGACCTTCGCCGACTGGATTGCCAACACCCCCCTCGATGCGCTGGTTGAACACGTCAGCCGGGAAGTGACCGACGGCATCGACGGCACCGCTTACCGCGCGGGAATGGTGAAATGCGGCACTGGCTATAACGCCATTTCGCCGCTGGAGCGCAAAACCATGGAGGTGGTGGTGCGCGCCCAACAAGCCACCGGCGCGCCGATGCACAGCCATACGGAAATGGGCACCATGGCCCTGGAGCAGGCCGCGATTTTTAAACAACTGGGCCTTGATTTGTCCCGCATCTGCTTTGCACATATGGATCGCAATCCCGATCCCTGGCTACACCGTCAACTTGCCAACACCGGGGCATTTATCTCGTTTGACGGTATCAGCCGGATCAAATATTTCCCCGAGCATGTCCGCACCGAAGCCATTCTGGCGCTGTGTAAAAAGGGGTATCAAAAACAGATCCTGATCGGTGGCGATTTCGCCCGCAAAAGCATGAGCGCCCATTATGGGAAAGGCGGGCTGGGATTGAAGTTTATCCTGGCGGACTGGCGCCCACGGTTTCTGGAAGAGGCGCGGGAAGCGGGTTTCGACGGCGAAGCGTTGTTGCATGATTTCTTCGTCGACAACCCGGCGCGCTACTTCAGCTTCGGTTAAGGCAGCCTATGAAACTGCATCAACTTAACGAGCAGCAGGCGAAAGCGGCCCTCACCAGGGCCAGAATCGCGCTGTTGCCGCTGGGGGCGGTGGAGCCGCACGGCGATCATCTGCCGCTGGATACTGACAACCTGTTAGCCGAACGCTTCTGCGAACGGCTGGACAGCGCGCTGGGGGAGGATGCCATCACCCTGCCGGTGATCTGTTACAGCCAGGTGTGGTCGCTGTGCGGCCATGCCGGCGCGATTGATATCGGCAACGCGCTGTTGGGGGATCTGCTGGTCAGCCTGGCGCGCAATATGGCGGGTTACGGCATTACCACCACGGCGGTGATCAACGCCCATTACGGCAATTTCGATGCCATCAAAGCGGCAACCCGCCAGCTTCGCGAGGAGGGCATCACGCTGCTGAGCTACAGCTGGGCGGGGATGGAGGGCTGCGTGGCGAAGCTGCGCGAATCGGCGGTGGCGTATCCGGGCTATATGCATGCCGATGAAATTGAAACGTCGTTAATGCTGGCGCTCGCGCCGGAGGCGGTGGATATGTCCCAGGCCCGGGAACATTACCCCACTTTCCCGGAAGATTTCCGCTACCGTCCCGAACCCTGGACCGCGTTTTCCGATTACTCGGTGCTCGGCGATCCGCGCTGCGCCAGCGCTGAAAAAGGCGAAGCATTCGTTCAACAGGCGCTGGAAACCACCTTAGCGTCCATCACGCGCATCATCAGGGAGGCGTAATGATTAGCCCAAACGCAATCTGTCTGGATTACCCGGCGACGTCTGCCGACGAGGCGATCCGCAAATCCGGGGACGCGCTGTGCGCCGCCGGGGCCTGTAGCGAGCAATACACCCAGGCGATGATCGACAGCTATCACCAGTTCGGCCCCTATTTTGTGATCGCGCCGGGGCTGGCGATGCCCCACGCACGGCCAGAGAACGGGGCGGTTGCGCCGCAAATCAGCCTGGTGCGGCTGCGCGAGCCGGTGGAATTTGGTCATGCGGAAAACGACCCGGTGCAACTGGTGCTCGGCTTGTCCGCGACCAACAGCGATCAGCATATTCAGTTGATTCAAAAAATCGTCACCCTGCTGGGTGATGAGGAAAACTTGCACACCTTAATGAATTCCCATGATGCGCAGCAGATTTACCGTCTGATGATCGATGCGGAATAAACCACTACGTCCGTCTGGAGAAATAACAATGAAAATACTCACTGTCTGCGGTTTGGGAATGGGGTCGAGCTTAATTTTACGCATGAACGTGGAAACGGTGCTGAAAAAGCACGGCGTGGAGGCGAACGTCGAACATATGGACGTGTCTGCCGCCGCGTCGGCCAACGCCGATCTGGTGATCACTAACGCCGAGCTGGTGGGCAATTTACAGCATCTTTCCTGCCCGGTGGTGGTGGTGAACAACTACATCGACACCAACGAAATCACCCAGGCGCTGGTCAACGCAGGCATTCTTACTCAGGGGTAAGACCATGAACGAATTTATCGGCGTACTGCGTTGGATCACCGTCAATATCTTCGGCGAAGCGTCCATCCTTATTGGCTTGATTGTGCTGCTTGGGCTGGTGCTGCAAAACAAACCGCTGGCGGATATTGTCTCCGGCACCCTGAAGGGGATTTTAGGCTTTTTGATTATCGGCGCCGGGGCAGGGATTATTGTCTCCGCGCTGCTGATTTTCCAGCCGATCTGGACTGAAGTGTTCGGCTTAAGCTCCATGAACCTGACCAATATTATCGGCCAGGTGAAGTTTAGCGAGCGCTACGGCAGCAGCGTCACTATCGCCATCGCCGGCGGGTTTGCCTTTAACCTGCTGCTGGCGCGCCTGACGCGCTTTAAATACATCTACCTGACCGGGCACATGATGTTCTGGACCACCATGATTTTTGCGGGCGTGATGGTGAACAGCAACCCGGCGATCTCCGGCTGGCAACTGACGCTGATGCTCACCGTGATCATGGGCCTTTACTGGACGTTGCAACCGGCGCTGGTGCAGCCGTGGGTGCGCAAAATCACCGGCAACGACAATATTGCCCTCGGCCATACTTCGGCGTCGGTGGCGCTGTTGGGGGCGGTTTTCGGCAAGCTGTTTTCCCGCAACAGCATCAGTTCTGAAGACATCCAGGTCCCGAAAAAGCTCGGTTTCCTGCGCGATTCCAATGTGGTGACCGCGCTGACCATGACGCTGCTGTTCTTTATCGGCACCTTTATTCTGCAAATTAAAGGCACCCCAAAAGCGGCGGAGATCCTGGCGCAGTCCGGCGATTTAAGTTTCTACATCTATGCCCTGAAACAGTCGTTGATGTTTACCGGCGGGATTGCGGTGGTGCTGCTTGGCGTACGGATGTTTATCGGCGAAATGGTGCCGGCGTTTAACGGCATCGGCTCGCGGCTGGTTCCCGGCGCGCGTCCTGCGCTGGACTGCCCGATCCTGTTTAACTTTGCGCCGAACGCGGTGGTGCTGGGTTTTGTGGGGGCGTTTGTCGGCTCGCTGCTGTGGCTGACGCTGATTGGTCACTACACCGGCTACGTGTTTATCCCCAGCATGATCGTGATTTTCTTCCATGCGGGCACCGCCGGGGTGTTTGGCAACGTCACGGGCGGCTATAAGGGCGCGCTGCTGGCGGGCTTTATCACCTCCACCGTGGTGGCCTGGGGGCAATACTTCTGCGTCAGCTACTTCATTAATAACACCATCCCGGACACCGCGCTGTGGGCCGGCGACAGCGATATGTTTGTGCTATCGCCGCTGATTAGCGCCTTAACCCGTCTGCTGACATTCTGAGGGAGATAACGATGAGCCACGCAGTTAACGCCTATTTCGCGCAGATCCAACAAAAGCTGGCGCAACTGGCGGCGCAGCAGGAGACACTCGACCGCGCCGCCCGGGTGATGCTCGATACGGTGCTGAAGGGCCGCAACCTGTTTGTGTTTGGTGCCAGCCATGCCGGGATTCTGGCGGAGGAGATGAGTTATCGCGCAGGCGGCCTTGCCATCGTCAACCCGCTGTTTTCCCCGGCGCTGATGCTCAACGTTCGCCCGCTGACGCTCACCAGCGCAGTAGAAAATGTCGAAGGGCTGGGGAAAGTGATGGTGGAAAGCTCCCCGCTGGAGGCGGGGGACACGCTGATTATCCATTCGGTGTCGGGCCGCAACGCCATCACCCTCGATGTGGCGCTGGCGGCCACAGCCTGCGGCGCGACGGTGATCGCCATTACCAGCCTGGCGACGGCGAAGCGCGTCACCTCGCGGCACTCCAGCGGCAAATTGCTGGCCGAGGCGGCGGATATTACGCTGGATAACCAGTGCGACTACGGCGATGCGGCGGTCAGCCTGCCGGGCCTGGCGCAGAAAGCCGCGCCGCTGTCGACCATTATGGGGGCGACGATCGCCAACAGCCTGGTGTTGCGCTTGTGCGAGCTGATGCAGGAGAACGGCGTGGAGCCGCCGATCCTTGCCAGCGCAAACATAGACGGCAATCAGCAGATAAATCGGGATATAATGGACGCTTACCGGAGCCGAATCTTCTACCTCTGAGTGGAGCAACCGTATGTTCGAGTCTGATGGACTCCCGCTTTACCTCAAAATCAAAAACATCATTTTGCAGCGTATCCTGTCGTGTACCTACACCGACAGGCTACCCGGCGAGTTGATCCTGGCCGATGAGTTTAATGTGGCGCGCGGCACCATTAAGCAGGCGATCGATTCACTGGTCAGCGGCGGCATGGTGTATCGCGAGCAGGGGAAGGGCACGTTCATCAACCGCGACGCGCTGCTCAAGCACTACACCGATTTACCGGATGTGCTGGTGTCTTTCACTACGCCTCAGCCGGTGCGCGCTGAGGTGGTTTCCCTGCTGGCAACCATGGCGGATCATGATGTCGCCCGGCAGATGGGGCTGGAGGTCGGCAGCCAGTTGATGCGCCTGGAGCGGCGCATGCACCAAGGCGAACGGATCATCGGCCATTCCCTGAGCTGGCTGAATGGCCGCTTTTATAACGATCTCAGCCATATTGATGATGAAGGCACGCTCTATTCCCAGTTGCGGGAAGCCTTCGGCTATTCGCCAACCCACGCCAGAGAAAATTTTACGCCAGTGGTCTGCGACCCGCGCCTGGCCCGGCTGCTGGGCTGCGAACCGGGAGAGGCGCTGTTCAAAATCGAGCGCATCGCCCGCAATCCTGATGATGTGGTGCTGGAGTACAGTATCACTCATGTGAAAAGCGCCACGCTGTCGCTGGAAATTGCGGCCAGCCAGAATTCGGCGGAGGCACACTGGAATTGTAAGATTATTCCCCGCTAATTTTTTCCGCATCGTTTTTCGCAAGGTAATATTACTCAGTACGCCAGGTTGCATAGCGCGATTAAAAGAAATTGTTTAGTAGATATATTGTTAACATTTGCCCTAAAACTCCGTGTTAACTAATAAGCGTTTTCATTTCATTCTGAAAAATATCTCTCAATTTGCGTTAGTTCTTTATTAGCTGCTTTAAATCAAAATGGTAGCGGCATTATTTTCCAAAAATACACACTTTCTTCATGCCTATAAAAGAGAGTGATGCCATGCCAATCAAGGAAGACGAAAGCGAAATAACGGCGCTCAGCCGTCGACGCTTTATTCAGGCCAGCGCCGCGCTGGCTGCTGTACCGCTGGTGGTACCGCAATTTGTTTCCGCCGCATCCGAATCCTCCGCTCCGGCCGCGGTCACGCCGCAAAATAGCGAACGGGTTGTACCCACCTGTAGCACCTTCGACTGCGGCGGCAAATGCGATATTCGCGCACATGTCGATCAGGGCATCGTTACCCGTATTACCACGCGACCCGATGCTGAGCTGGATGAAGCGATGCCGATTATGCGTGCCTGTGTGCGTGGACGCGGTTACCGTAAATTCGTTTATCACCCGGACCGCCTGAAATATCCGATGAAACGCGTCGGTAAACGCGGCGAAGGGAAGTTTGAAAAAATCAGCTGGGATGAAGCTACCACGCTCATCGCCGATAATCTGAAGCGGATTACGGCCAAATACGGCCCGGCCTCGCGCTATGTGCACGTCGGCACCGCCGTCAGCGGCGGCACCTTCTCCGGGGATAAAATGGTGCGCCGCCTGTTGAACCTGACCGGCGGTTACCTTGAAACCTATCACTCCGTGAGTATGGGCAACACTGCCGCCGCCACGCCGTACACCTACGGTACGCCCGCCTCCGGGAGTTCTCTGGATACGCTGCTGGAGACGCCGTTGGTGATTTTGTGGGGCCACAACACCAACGAAACTATCTTTGGTCACGCCAATCACTACTTCCAGCAGATGAAGCGCAACGGCACACGGTTTATCGTTATCGATCCGCGTTATTCCGATACCGTCGCTTCGCTGGCGGATCAGTGGATCCCGCTGCTGCCGACTACTGATAACGCGCTGATGGACGCGATGATGTACGTCATCATCACCGAGAATCTGCACGATAAAGACTTTATCGCCCGCTATACCCTCGGCTTTGATGAAGCCAGCATGCCGGAAGGCGTACCGGCCAATGAATCGCTGGTAGCGTATCTGACTGGCGCGAAAGACGGCGTGGCGAAAACCCCGGAATGGGCGGAGCCGATCACGAAAGTGCCTGCCAATACCATCCGCCAACTGGCGCGGGAATATGCCACCGCTAAACCAGCGGCGTTGATCCAGGGCTGGGGACCGCAGCGCCATATCTGCGGCGAGCGCACCGCGCGCGGCTCGACGCTGCTGGCCACTATCACCGGCAACGTCGGTAAGAAAGGCAGTTGGGCGGCAGGTTACGGCGGTATCGGCAACCGCAAATTTATGAGCGAGCCGGAAAGCATCGAAAACCCGATCGCGGCGAAAATTTCGGTGATGAACTGGATGCAGGCGGCGGAAGACGCCAGCAAAATCACGCCGGAGCAGGGGCTGAAAGGGGCTGAAAAACTCGACAGTAATATCCGCATTCTGTTTTCGCTGGCAGGCAACTACCTGGCGAACCAGAACCCGGACATCAATAAAGCGGCAAAGCTGCTGGAAGACGAATCGAAAATTGAGTTTATCGTCGCCAGCGATCTGTACCTGACGCCCAGCGCCAAATATGCCGATCTGTTGCTGCCGGAAACCAGCTTTATGGAGCGCTGGAACATTGGCGAAACCTGGGGCACCGGCAACTACGTGATCCTGTCAGAAAAACTGGTCGAGCCGGAATTCGAGCGCCGTTCAGACTACGAATGGTTGCGTGAAGTCGCTGCGAAGCTGGGCGTTGAGCCTGCCTTCAGCGAAGGGCGCGATGAAAAACAGTGGATCGAGCATATCGTCGAAACCACCCGCGCCGCGATGCCCGCAGAAAACATGCCGAGCTTTGCGCAGTTGCAGGTGCAGCGCCGCCATCTGTTTAAAAGCGAGCCGTACGTGGCGTTCGCCGACAACATTCGCGACCCGGAGAACAACCCGTTTAAAACCCCGTCCGGCAAAATTGAGATCTTCTCGAAGCGGCTGTACGACATGAACCACCCGGAAATCCCGGCGTTGTCTCACTACGTGCCTGCGCACGAAGGCCCGCAGGATGCGCTGACCGAGAAATATCCGCTGCAACTGATCACCTGGAAAGGGAAAAACCGCGCCAACTCCACGCAGTACGCCAACCCGTGGTTGCAGGAAGCCCAGACCCAGAAACTGTGGATTAACCCGCAGGATGCCGCACGGCGCGGCATCGCGCAGGGCGACCAGGTGCGCATCCATAACGATCGCGGTATCAGCATGGTGCCAGCGGAAGTGACGCCGCGCATTATCCCTGGCGTCGTGGCCATGCAGGCGGGCGCCTGGTGGCAACCAGACGCGTCAGGCGTGGATCACGGCGGCTGCGCCAACGTGCTGAGTTCCACCCGCATCACCCCCCTGGCAAAAGGGAATTCGCATCAAACTATGCTGGTTGAGGTTGAGAAAGCATGAGCCAATATATGGAGTTTCCCCCGGTAAGCGATAAGCAACTGGGTTTCTTTATCGATTCGTCGCGCTGCTCCGGGTGCAAAGCCTGCCAGGTCGCCTGTAAGGACAAAAACAATCTGGAGCCGGGCCGTCGTTTCCGCCGGGTGTATGAAGTCAACGGCGGCGGATTCGCCCCGACCGGCAACGGCGGGCTGGAAAACAATGTCTTCGCCTACACGTTATCGATTTCCTGCAACCACTGCGCGGATCCGATCTGCACCAAAAACTGCCCGACTACCGCCATGCACAAGCGTCCGGGCGACGGCATCGTGCGCGTCGACACCAACAAATGCATCGGTTGCGGCTACTGCGCCTGGTCGTGCCCTTACGGCGCGCCGCAGTTTGATAAAGAAGCGGGGCAGATGTCGAAGTGCGATTTCTGCGTCGATTTGCAGGCGAAAGGCGAAGATCCGATTTGCGTGGCGACCTGTCCGCTGGGCGCGATTAAATTCGGCCCGATTGACGAACTGCGTAAGCAGTACGGCACGCTGTGCGACGTCCAGGGACTGCCGGATTCGGCGATCACCCACCCGAACCTGGTGGTGAAGCCGCATCAGGGCGCTGAAAAGGGAAGTAACTAATTATGCATGAATGGCCATTATTGATTTTTACTCTGCTGGTGCAGGCGTCGGTGGGTTTGACGCTGTTCAGCGCCGTTAACGCCTTTAACCGCCAGGCAAACAGCCAGGCGCTGCGCGTGGCGTTGATTACCAGCTGTGTGCTGGGCGGCGTGGGTTTAATCGCGTCGGTCGCGCATCTGGGTTATCCGCTTAACGCGTTTAATTCCCTGCGCCATATCGCCAGCTCCTGGCTGAGCCGCGAAATCATCCTTGCCGCGCTGTATCTGGGCGTGCTTGGCGTAACGACGTTGCTGGCGCTGTTCGCCAAACGTATCGTGCCGCTGCTGGTGCTGTTGGCCGGGCTGATCGGGCTGGTGGATGTCTATTGCATGAGCAATATCTACATCAGCGCGTCGGTCGTCACCTGGATGCATTTCAACACCTTGTTTATGTTCTACGGCTCGGTGCTGATCCTCGGCGCAGTGCTGGCGATGCTGATGTTGGTGCCGCGCGGGCGTAACGGTGAAATGCGCGATCTCGCGAAACTGGCGGTGGCTGCCGTGGTGGTTGCCGTGGCGGCACGGCTGGTGGAACAACCCGCGTATATGAGCTTTCTGGCGCAGTCGCGTGTGAGTGACGTTGTCACATTCCCGCTGCAGGCGCTGGCGGCATTTGATGGGTTAGCCAGCGTGCGTATGGCAGCCTGGTGCCTGATGGTAGCAGGGGCCGCGCTGTTCGCGCTTTCGCTGCGCCAGCGGCGCATTGCCCGTGGTGTCGCGCTCTCTGGTAGCGTGCTGCTGGTGGTGGCGGAAATCATGGCTCGCTATACCTTTTTTAGCCTGAACTGATATGTCGCTGCTGTCGTTAAACCTCAACCCTGCGCCGCCCGGCGCAGGGTTGTTATGCGTTCGCCACAAGGTTAAGAAAAACCCTTGTCAGGCCTGTATTGACGCTTGTCCTCTGGCAGCCATCTCACTGACCGATGGCAACATCGTTATTGATGACGATAAGTGCAATCGATGCGGGCACTGCCTGTTTGCCTGCCCAACCGACGCGCTGGAGAATATCTCCCCCATTAAACGTCACTGGCATCAGGATCGCCTGACCGCGCCGCTGAGCGCCCAGCCAGCCTGTGTGGATGAACTGCTGATGTGGCATTTTCATTACGGCATCCGGGCCATTGAACTGGATACGCCTGGTGAAGGGTGGTTGCGGGCGATTGCGGAACTCAATCTCAGGCTCAAAGCGCTGGAACAGCCGGTATGGCGGCTGGCGCAGCCTGCGGCGCATCCGGTGAATACTGTGCGCCGCCAGTGGTTGAGAATGGCTAACGAAACGGACAGCGGGTCGGTGCCGTATGGCCGCCGCGCATTGCGTGACGCTGTCACTTTCATTAATCATTATTCAATCAATTTTCATGCCGAACGGTGCTATTTGTGTGGGGCTTGCGCGCGTATCTGTCCGGAGCAGGCGATTCGCCTTGAGGCCGACCATATCACCCTCGACAATGCCCGCTGCACCGGTTGCGGCCAGTGTACGGCGGTCTGTTTCCCCAACGCCATTGACAGCGAAAAGGCGATTAATCACGTTGCCGAACGGCGTTTAGCGGTCGTTCAGCAGCGCTGCGCCACCTGCGGCCAGCTGTTCAGCGCCTGGACGGCTGAACAATCCACCTGCCCATTTTGCCGACAACACACCATCGGCATGCGATAAGGAATCATCATGAAAGCGGATTTAGCCCACTGGGCCCAGTTGCTCAACCTGCTGGCGAGCGCGTACCGTACCGCGCCGCAGTCAGATGCGTTTACGCCGCTGGGCGAATTTTTCCAGACGCCGGACTGGCCGGCACTCTGGCCCGCGCAGCACGCAGACATCGCGGCCCTGCAACCTGAACTGGCGCAGCGGGACAGGGCGTTGCTCCAGCAGCAATGGCAGTGGTTGTTCGTCGGCCCGGCGAGTTTGCCTGCGCCGCCGTGGGGATCGGTATGGCTCGATCCGGAACAGGTATTACAGGGCGACTCCACGCTGCGGCTGATGGATTTTCTTAACCAGCACCGTATCACGCTGCATACCGGCCATCCGGAACCGGCGGATCATATCGGGCTGATGCTGTTTCAGGCGTCATGGCTGGCGATGGCAAACCAGCCCCGGGCGCTGCTGGAGCTGCTGGGCGAGCATTTCCTGACGTGGCTGCCGCTGTACCAGCAGGCGCTGAACCATGCCCATCCGCAGGGCTTTTATCGCGCGCTCGGAGAACTGACCTTACTGACCCTCCGGCAATTACATCAGGCACTTAATGATGATCAGCCTGAGCGGATTTTATAACCATCGATTTTATTTTCGGTTATTTTCCCGGCAATACGCTGCCGCTGCGAATTAAAGTTATTTTAATGCCACGATTCAGGATGGATATTAACGCAGCGGCAGACGCGAATATTTCTCCATTCTAGCTATCCTGATCCCTGAATAGATTACCGCAGGCGCTGTGCCATGCTCCGCTGGCTGGCAGGGCGCGCCGGGAAAGGCGTCATCAATCAGAAAATAATGTCAGTGCCGCTTGCCGCTATTTTCCCTCCCTGCTCAGGGTCATCCATTGCCTTCATTTTCTGCGTCTATACTCAAGGCGTTAAATAACTTACTGCCGGTCCGTTTAATACCGGTTTGTCGATGATGAGGCAGCCATGTTTGGTTTAGACGCGTTTATTCTTGCCAGGATACAGTTTGCCTTCACCGTATCCTTTCACATTATTTTTCCGGCGATCACCATCGGGCTTGCCAGCTATCTGGTGGTGCTGGAAGGGATGTGGCTGAAGACCCACCATCCGCTGTGGCGTTCGCTGTATAAATTCTGGTTGAAAATTTTTGCCGTTAACTTCGGTATGGGGGTGGTGTCCGGTCTGGTGATGGCCTATCAGTTTGGCACCAACTGGAGCGGATTTTCCCAGTTCGCCGGGAGCATTACCGGCCCGCTGCTGACTTATGAAGTGCTGACCGCGTTCTTCCTCGAGGCCGGTTTCCTTGGCGTGATGCTGTTCGGCTGGAACAAGGTCGGCCCCGGACTGCACTTTTTCTCGACCTGCATGGTGGCGCTGGGCACGCTGATGTCCACCTTCTGGATCCTCGCGTCCAACAGCTGGATGCACACGCCGCAGGGCCACGAGATTATCAACGGCCAGGTGGTGCCCGCTGACTGGTTCGCGGTGATTTTTAACCCGTCATTCCCGTACCGGCTGTTCCATATGTCGGTGGCGGCGTTTTTAAGTAGCGCCATGTTCGTCGGCGCGTCCGCCGCCTGGCACCTGCTGAAAGGCAACGACACCCCGGCGGTGCGCAAAATGTTCTCCATGGCGCTGTGGATGGCGCTGCTGGTGGCCCCCATTCAGGCGGTGATCGGCGATATGCACGGCCTGAACACCCTCAAGCACCAGCCCGCGAAAATCGCCGCCATTGAAGGGCACTGGGAAAACCCGCCCGGCGAGCCGACGCCGCTGCTGCTGGTGGGCTGGCCGGATATGGAGCAGGAGCGCACCCGCTACGGGCTGGAAATTCCGGCGCTTGGCAGCCTGATCCTGACCCACAGCCTCGACCAACAGGTGCCGGCGCTGAAAGATTTCCCTAAAGACGAGCGGCCCAATTCCACCATCGTGTTCTGGTCGTTCCGCCTGATGGTGGGAATGGGCGTGCTGATGATTGGACTGGGGCTGGCAAGCCTGTGGCTGCGTTATCGCGGTCGGCTGTACCAGTCGCGACCGTTTCTCCATTTTGCGCTGTGGATGGGGCCCTCCGGACTGATTGCGATTCTGGCCGGATGGGTGACCACCGAGGTGGGGCGTCAGCCCTGGGTGGTGTATGGGCTGATGCGCACCCGGGATGCGGTCTCGGCCCATAGCGACCTGCAAATGTCGATCAGCCTGCTGGTGTTTATCGTGGTGTATACCCTGGTGTTTGGCGTCGGGTATCTGTACCTGATCCGGCTGATAAAAGTGGGCCCGCAGCCCGAAGACGATTTGTCGTCGAAAACCGATGGCCGACCCGCGCGGCCCATTTCCGCCGTGGGCGAGCGTCTGGAAGAGGAGAAAAGATAATGAACTTCGACCTGTCGGTAGTGTGGTTCGTCATTATTGTTTTCTCGACCCTGATGTACATTGTGATGGATGGCTTCGACCTGGGGATTGGGGTGCTGTTTCCGTTTATCCGCGACCCGCACGACCGTGACGTGATGGTCAACAGCGTCGCGCCAGTGTGGGACGGTAACGAAACCTGGCTGGTACTGGGCGGCGCAGGGTTGTTCGGCGCATTCCCGCTGGCTTACGCGGTGATTGCCGACGCCCTGACCATTCCCATTACCCTGATGCTGATCGGTTTGATTTTCCGCGGCGTGGCGTTTGAGTTTCGCTTCAAAGCCACCGAATCGCACCGTCCCTGGTGGGATGTGGCCTTTCTGGCGGGCTCGATCCTGGCGACTTTTTGCCAGGGGATCATCGTCGGCGCGGTGATTAACGGCTTCCCGGTGGAAGGGCGCACCTTCGCAGGCGGCGCGCTGGACTGGTTAACCCCGTTCAATCTGTTCTGCGGTCTGGGGCTGGTGGTGACTTACGCGCTGCTGGCCGCCACGTGGCTCATCATGAAAAGCGAAGATCCGCTGTTTACCCGGATGCGCCAGCTGACGCCGCCGCTGTTAATCCTGCTGTTAATCGTGATGGCGATTGTCAGCGCCTGGACGCCGCTTACCCATGACGATATCGCCCAGCGCTGGTTCTCGCTGCCTAATTTGTGGTTCTTCCTGCCGGTGCCCGTGCTGGTGCTGATTTGCAGCCTGGCGCTGTGGAAAACCGTCTCGCGCCCTGGCCACCACGCCACGGCATTTATCCTGACGCTGGCGCTGGTGTTCCTTGGCTTTAGCGGGCTGGGGATCAGCATCTGGCCGAACATAATCCCACCTAATATCTCTCTGTGGGAGGCCGCCGCGCCGCCAGCCAGCCAGGGCTTTATGCTGGTGGGCGCGCTGCTGATTATCCCGGTGATCCTCGCGTATACCTTCTGGAGCTATTACGTGTTTCGCGGCAAAGTGCGCCACGGGGAGGGCTATCACTGATGGAAAAACGGCAAAGCAAACTGAGCCAGATTGTCTGGCTGGTGGTGATATGGGCCGCCAGTATCCTGGCGCTCGGCGCGGTCAGCATGGTGCTGCGTTTGTTGATGACCTCGGCCGGACTGAAATCCAGCTAACGCCGATTAATGAGCTGCGCTCATAACACCATCCCGGTTTTATGCATGGATGTGAATGCAGGGGGCGATTAGGCTTTTAGTCATCGCCCGGACGGGCATCCACAACAGCGAGCCATCCATGAAATTATTGAGCGCAATGACGGTGATGCTCTCAGTGCTGACCTCCGGGGCAGCGCTGGGCGCAGAGGAAGACAAAGTGAAAATTACCCCGAGTGGTTCACAGGCGTCGGCGAAAGGGCCGGACAGCTGGTTTACCGGCCAGGTGCGGATTGATTCACCGTTTCAGGCCACTGAGCCCGCCCGCGTTAGCGGCGCGACCGTGACTTTCGAACCCGGCGCGCGTACCGCCTGGCATACCCATCCGCTGGGCCAGACGCTGATCGTCACCCAGGGGAAAGGGCTGGTGCAGGAGTGGGGCAAACCGCTGCGGGAAATCAACGTCGGGGATATTGTCTGGATCCCGGAAAACGTCAAACACTGGCACGGCTCAGCGCCGAATACCGCCATGACGCATATCGCCATCGCCGAATCGGTTAACGGTAGCCCGGTGGAGTGGCTGGAAAAAGTGACCGACGCGCAGTATCAGGGGCAGTAATTTACCCCCGAAAGCGCAGCGCCTCGACAAACAACGAAAACGCCGTGGTGTGCTGCCGACGGCTGGGATAGTAGAGATAGTATCCCGGAAACGGCTCGCACCACGTCTCAAGCACCCGCACCAGCCGACCGTCCGCCAGCTCATCACGCACCGTATCATCCGGCAGATAAACCAGCCCGGTTCCCGCCAGCGCCGCATCAATCCGGTGGCGAATCGGATTAATGGTCAACTGGCCCTCCACGCGTACCCGCAGTTCTTTGCCGTCGCGGGAAAACTCCCAGGCATACAAACCGCCCAGCGTCGGCAGGCGCATATTGATGCAGCGATGCTGCTGGAGATCGGCCGGTACCTGCGGGGCGGGATAGCGGGCAAAATAATCGGCTGAGCCGACTACCGCCATGCGCATAGGCGGGCTGACCGGCACGGCAATCATATCCTTCGCCACCTGTTCGCCGAGGCGAATGCCGGCGTCAAAACGCTCTGTAACGATATCCGACAGGGCGTTATCCACCGTCACTTCGACATGGATATCCGGCCAGGCGGTGAGAAACGGCGACAGCACCGGCCATAGCACCCAGTCCACGGCATGTTCGCCGGCGGTGATGCGGATATTGCCGGCAGGCACCTCGCGCATCTCCTTCATGGTGTTGAGCTCGCTTTCGATATCGCGGAAGTGCGGCCCCAGCCGTTCCGCCAGCCGTTCGCCAGCCTCGGTGGGCGACACGCTGCGGGTAGTGCGGGTCAACAGACGGATACCCATGCGCTCTTCCAGCCCGCGCATCGAGTGGCTCAGGGCCGACTGCGACAGACCGAGCTTTGCGGCGGCGCGGGTAAAACTGCGCTCCTGCGCCACCACCAGAAAGGCAATCAGATCGTTAAAGTTCTCTTTTAGCAAGGGATTGTCCTGGAGCGAGGTGATGGAGCCAGTATAAACCATCCCTGGCTCCGCTTACGATTAACGCCCGACCCGCGCCTGTAAAGCGGCGGGGTAGCGTTCGCCAACAATGCGCACCGTTTCCAGCGCCTGGGCGATGGCGCTAAGTTCCTGTTCATTTAGCGTGACCTGCGCCGCGCCAAGATTTTCCTCTAGGCGATGCAGTTTGGTGGTGCCCGGAATAGGCACAATCCACGGCTTCTGTGCCAGCAGCCACGCCAGTGCGATTTGTGACGGTGTCACGCCTTTGTCGTCTGCTAGCGCTTTAATGCGTATCACCAGTTGCTGGTTGGCTTCCCGCGCTTCCTGGGCAAAGCGGGGCACTTTGCTACGGAAATCGTCGTCGCCAAACGGCGTATCGGCGCTTATCGCCCCGGTTAAAAACCCTTTCCCTAACGGGCTGAACGGCACAAAGCCAATGCCTAATTGTTCCAGCGTCGGGATGATTTCCTGTTCCGGCTCGCGCCACCACAGGGAGTATTCGCTTTGCAACGCGCTGACCGGTTGCACCGCATGGGCGCGACGGATGGTATTAACGCCCGCTTCGGATAACCCGAAGTGCTTCACTTTGCCTTCGTTGATCAAGTCTTTGACGGTGCCCGCCACGTCCTCAATGGGCACCTCCGGGTCAACGCGATGTTGGTAAAGCAAATCAATAACCTCGGTTTTCAGGCGGCGCAGCGAGCCTTCCACCGCTTTACGGATATGCTCCGGGCGGCTGTTAAGGTTCTGCTGTTTATTGTCATCCCCGAAGCTGAAACCGAATTTGGTGGCGATCACCACCTTATCACGCAGTGGTTTAAGCGCTTCGCCGACGACTTCCTCATTCAAATACGGGCCATACACTTCAGCGGTATCGAAAAAGGTCACGCCGCGCTCAACGGCGGCGCGGATCAGCTCTACCGCCTGGCGGGTATCGGTCGCCGGACCGTAGCCGTAGCTCAGGCCCATACAACCCAGGCCCAGCGCCGAGACTTCAAGACCACTATTGCCGAGTAGACGTTTTTGCATTGGTTGTGTTCCTTAATGACAGATTGTTCGGCCGCGCACTAACGCGCGGCAGGCAGGAACAGACAGCTTAATTGAGCGTGGGTGACATGATTAGCCAGGTAAATCCGCAAGAGTTAATGAATATTATTCATGAATCACGCCGCGGCATTGCGCGGCGGTGCGAGTTATTTTTTATAATGTAGGCCTACTGAACCGTAAAGCGCATTTTGGATTTCTGCCGAATTGTAGCGAATAAAAAAATAACTATGGCGTTCGCGAATACTGACGCAGCCAGGACACTAAACATAAAAAAATCATTCCAGTATTGTTCGCTTATAAAACCAACGCGTTGACTTATCAATTCGTACAAATCCATTTCAGGCAAAAAGCAGTAAAAAGCGGCAAAAATGACAAAAAACGAAGTGAACTGAAAAAGCCACATAATGACTTGTTTTCCTGGGGTCATCACTAATACACCTGAATAGTTCCGAAAGCGACAAGCGAATCAGAAATAATTAATTTAGGAGTGTTTAACAAAGCCTGACGTAATATTCTTTAGTAACTCCATTTATATTAAATAACGCTCGTTAGTATGGTGTTTTTTTATTAAATGTATAGCGCGATTAATAAGATGTAGCTCTTTTAGCTTAAAGCGCCGCTTTATTTATAAAGCGGCGTTATAGGTCAGATGCGCTCAATCTTCGCCGGCAATCCCTGGCGCACCGCCGAGCCGGATACCCAGTCCAGCCAGGTGTTCGGCACCGTGCGGGTCGGATCGGCAAAGCCCAAATCGTTTTGATTGATACCGGAACCATTCTGCGGCGCGACCGCCAGCGGCTCGCCGTCCAGCGTGTGCTGGCTGGCGCCCATTTCCCGGTGACCATAGCCGTGTTCGACGGCAATCACGCCGGGCATCACGCCTTCCAGCAGGCTAATTTGCGCGGTGGTACTGCCGCCCGGCGTGGTAATGCGCACTTCATCGCCGTGCTTCACGCCAAAGCGTTTGCCATCCTGCGGATTAAGCGCCACCAGATTAACCGGCTTCACGTGGTGCAGGCGCGGGATCACAATGGTGGAACTGCTCATCACGTTGGACTTAAACGAGATCATCTTCAGCGGCCAGGCGTCCGGCTGATACACCTCGTCCAGCGCTTTACCGTCTGACAACCGCGCCGGATACCAGGCCGGACAGCCGCTGTAACGCTCGCCGGTAATGGCGTGGCGATGCTTTGCCACCTCGGCGTTCCAGATTTGCAACGGTTTATCCCAGCGATTGCCGATGCTGCCGTTTTCCCGCCCCGACTGATGCGGCGCAAACCGCCCGCCGCGGGTAAAGATAAACGCCACCCGCCGGGCTTCATCGGGTTTAAGCGTCTGGTTGATGGCGGGCATCAGCCGGTCGACACCGGTCAGTTGGATGTCCTCATCACTGGCGGCAGGCGCGGGCGCTTTTCCGGCATACGCGATATTGGCCGCCACACGCAGGTAATAATCCTCCGCGCGATGAAGCGCCAGCGCATTGCCATCGCTGTCCTGCATGGCGTTATCGCCGAAGCCGGGCAGGCCGATGCGCTGCGCCACGGCGATGCAAAACGCCTCCATAGAAACCGGATCGCCTTGGGCGGTGCGGGCGGTAGCGGGTTTCACCACCGGCCAGCGCGCGGTGGTGGCTTTACTGGCGACCCCCGCCCAGGGCGCGCTGAACCCCCAGCTTTCAAAGTTATGGGTATCCGGCACCAGATAATCCGCCAGCGCGGTGGTTTCATTGATAAACGCGTCGATGGCGATAAACAGCGGCAGCCGCGCCGGATCTTTGAGCTGCTCCTCCGCCACCGCCCGGAACCCGGCAATGCCGTATAACGGGTTAGTCATGTTAGAGATCCACGCCTTCAGTGGGTAAGGGTAGCCGTTAAGCGCGCAGGGCAGCAGCTCGGTAAGTTGCCCGGCGACAAACGGATACCACGGCGCTTTGGCGGGCCACGGCGACTGCCCGGCGGCGACTTTCTGGCGATATTCATCGGAGCTTTCATAGGCGGCTTTGCTACGGCCAATATTCAGCCCTTTGGGTTTGACCATGCCGGGGAAGCTCGCCAGGTTATAGCGCGGCCCGTCGGTCACGCCGTTAAACTTGCCGCCGCCGACGAACACGCCGCCTTCCAGGCTGAGATTGCCGATCAGCGCGTTTAGCATCATCACCGCCCAGGCGTTATAGAAGCCGTTGCCGGACATCATCCCGCCGTGGGTAATCACCGCCGCTTTGCGCCCGTGGCGGGTAAAGGCGTCCGCCAGTTGGATGATACGCGCCACCGGCACGCCGCACTGGCGGCTGTACTGTTCCAGCGACAGTTTCTCCGCGCTCTCTTTCAACAATTGATACGCGCTTTTCACCGTCACCTCGCTGCCGTCCTGCAAGGTCAGGGTACGGGAAACCCACAGCGTGGCGGCGGAGCAGCTTTCTGCGGGCACCAGTTCCCCCATGCGATCAACCACCAGCACGTTGTCGCCGCCGCCGTTCAGCAGCGCGGCGGTAAGGTGTTGCCCGGCCAGCGGATGATCGTCGCTGGCGATCACCAGATGGGTGGCGTTAGTCCAGCTTTTTTCACCCGCCTGCTGCATTGCCGCCGCGCCCGGCAGGGAAAGATAGCTTTCGTTAGCGCGTTGATTGTCGATAATCCAGCGGATCATACCCATCGCCAGCGCCGAATCGCTGCCCGGCACCACCGGCAGCCACTGGCCGCGCGGGTCGGCCATCACCGTGGTGAGCGGTAGCGCAGGGGCCACCACCACGTAACTGAAATTATCCCGCAACCGCGCCGTGGCAAGCTGGCTGGCCTGGCGCTTAAACGGGTTACCGGATTGCGCCGGGGAGGTGCCCATAAACAGCGCAAACTCCACGTGTTCCCAGTCGGGTTTCACGTGCGGGTTTTTATCCAGATCGTTCATCAGCGCGCCGGACCCGGCGCGATAGGACAGCCCGCAGTACGCCCCGTGCGCGCCAAAGTTTTTACTGCCGAAACTGTTCTGGGCGAAGCGGCGCATAAAGGTATCGCGCCCGTCATCGCTGGTATTGGTGACCAGCAACTGGTTGGCTTTGGGGCCGAAACCCGGATGCGCCGGATCGATGGGGGTGTGCAGGTCGCGAATGGCGCGTAACCCGTCGACATGGCCTTCGCCAAACAGATCGCCGCCTTCCACCACTTCGCTAATCAACTGTTCAAAGCTGATGCGCTGCCATTTGCCTTCACCACGTTTCCCGACGCGTTTCATCGGTTCCAGGATGCGCAGCGGGCTGTACAGCGCTTCCAGGGTGGTCGCGCCACGGGAACAGACGGTGGAGCGGGCGTCGAGGCCGCTTTCCCCGCCCATTTGCGTCAGCGCCTGGGCTACCGGGATTTTGGCATCAACGTGCTGCTCCTGGGAGAGCGGATGATATGGGTTGCCGGCAATACGGATGATTTTGTCGGTTTGCCGGTCGACGCGCACCCGGATACCGCACTGGGTCCAGCAGCCGAAGCACTGGGTCATCGACACCGCCTGCTGCGCATTAGCCTGCCAGCCCGACGCGGCATGGCCTTCCGGGATCAGCGCATTGCCGTAAATGCGGTGCAACGTCACTTTGCCGGCGCTGCCGTTGACCAGCCCGTCAAAGGTTCTTTTGATCACATCCCGGTAGCTCAGCCCAAACGCGCCAACCCCTCCGAGTACCAGCCCCACTTTAAGCCACTGACGACGGGTTAATTCAGGCATGATGATTTCTCCGTATTAAGCCATTCACACTTTCACGCGCGATGATAATCAGCGCCATCCACAGCCCGAAGGTGCCGACAATCGCCAGCAATCCGTCGGTGCCCATCGGCAGCGCGTAGGGGTTAAACAGCGCGTTGTATTTCGGGAGGGTTTGCCCCTCGATGAGTAAGGTCCAGCGCATCAGCCAGCTCAGCGCCATTGAGGCCAGCGCAAGCAGGATGCCGCCCGGCAGGGGTAACCGACGCTTAAGGGCAAACAGCGCCGCGAGTAAGGTTAACAGCCACAATGCCGCCCAGCCCGTTGCCAGGGTTTGCGCCCGGGGCCAGGCCAGCCAGTGGCGCAGCGCCGCGCCGGACAGCGTATCGCCGGAAATCCACATCAGCACCGTGATGCCCAACAACACCAGGGTAACCAGCAGACCGCGCGCCAGCCTCTGTTGCCGCCGTGGCGTGCGGGTTGCGGCAATCAACAGCGCCAGCAGGGTCTGGAAAGCGCTCAGGAACATCGCCAGCGGGAACCACCAACTGAACCAGATTGGGCGGGCGCGCACCACCGAGACTTCGCGCCCGGTGTACAGCAGCAAGCCAATCGCCGTCAGGGCGCTGGCATACGCAATCCAGCGGGTCCAGGCGAATGTTTTGCCGTAAATGTTCTGTAGCGTCGCGGCGATAAACCACAGGGCGATGAAGCCGCTAAACAGCGGTAAAAACAGCGCGCCCCAGGGCATCCACGACCACGGCGTCGGCCAGGCGTAGAAGTGCCACACCCGGGCGGTTTGATGGAGATCGGCCGTCAGCGCCAGCGGCGCGGCGATGGCGCAGGTCAGGCCAATTAACAGCGTCAGCCGCTCCAGTTCCGGGTGGCGGCCGCGCAATCCACAGGCCAGCAGCGCCGAGCAGGCGGCAATACCGATAAAGAAGAAATACTGGACCGCCCAGGGCAGCCAGGTCACATCCTGCGGGTGGGCGAGCACTTCATTAATCATAAGCGGCGACATTTACACCTCCTGCCACAGCGCAGGCTGGCTGCGGCCCATTAACGGGTTAACAAGCGCCTCGTCGAGGCCCAGATAAAACACCTGCGGCGAGGTGTTATTGTCCGGTTTCAGCACCCGGATAGCGTCCTTGTGCTCATCAAGCAGCTGGCGCAAGCGGCTTTGCGGATTGTGCAAATCGCCGATAATGCGCGCGCCGCCCACGCAGGACTCCACACAGGCGGGCAGCAAACCTGCTTCCAGACGGTGAACGCAGAAGGTGCATTTATCGGCGGTCTGGGTTTCATGGTTGATAAAGCGCGCGTCATAAGGGCAGGCCTGGACGCAGTAGGCGCAGCCGACGCAGCGCTGGTTATCAATCACGACTATCCCGTCCTCGCGCTGGAAGGTGGCCTGCACCGGGCACACCGGCACGCAGGGCGGGTTATCACAGTGGTTGCACAGGCGCGGCAGCAAGACGTTAGTGACAACGTCACTATTTTCCCGCCGAACCTGGTACTGGTTCACCGTGGTGCGGAATTCGCCCTGCGGCGTCTGGTTCTCAATTGCGCAGCTGACTGTGCAGGACTGGCAGCCGATGCAACGTCGTAAATCGATCAACATGGCATAGCGGTGAGTGGCGGACCCTTCGCGGCGCGTCGGCCCAAAAGACAATTTGGCCTGTGCCAGCGGGAGGGTGGCCGCGCTCGCCGCCGCCGTCACCCCCAGTTGCCTGAGAAAAATGCGTTTACTGATATCCATACTTATCTCCGTGGACGCCGTTACAATCCATGCGTCACAGTGTTGTTAACAGCGTGATGAATAAAGAATCTGTATGATTTACAGTGTAAAAATGGGCGAGGGGCAGGGACTATTGTGGTAAACCACATACCCGGCGGGTTGTTGATCTAACGCAATCCGGCACGATGGGAGAAAGGGTGAAAAGGGCGTTATTACTGATGATTTGCCTTGGCTTCGGCTTATCCGCCATGGCCGGGGAAAGGACGATCGGCGTGCTGGCGATGCGCGGCGACGCCGCGACTCTGCGGCACTGGCAGCCGCTGGCGGATTCCCTGAACCAGCGGGTGCCGGGGGAGCATTTTCGTATTCAGCCGCTCGATCTCAGCCAGATGCGCGAGGCGGTTAATCAAAAATCCATCCAGTTTGTACTCACTAATCCGGCGCAGTTTGTCCAGCTAAACAGCCATTACTATCTGCGCTGGCTGGCGTCGCTGCGCTCGCAAGACGGCAATAACATTATCGGCAGCGTTATCCTGGTAAACCGTGAAAGTAAATTACAGGATCCACAGGATCTGATCAGCAAAACCGTCGGCGCGATCGATCCTTTGGCATTCGGCGGTTATCTTACCGGTTATAAAGCATTAACCGATCGCGGTATTCGGCCTGAGAAAGATTTCAGGCTGCGTTTCACTGGCTTTCCGGGGGATGCGCTGCTGTATCTGCTGCGTGAGAAGGCGATTCAGGCGGCGATTGTGCCGGTGTGTTTGCTGGAGCAAATGGATGCCGAAGGGTTAATCGACAAAACCGCGTTCAGGCCGTTGATGGTGGATCCGGTTGCCGCGCCGTGCGTCACCAGCACGCCGCTGTACCCAAACTGGTCATTTGCCGCGTTGCCGGATGTCGATAACGCGCTGGCCGATAGCGTGGCGCGCGCGTTACTCAATAACCAGCAGCCGCCGTTTCTCTGGGGTGCGCCGGTCTCTACCAGTGAAGTGGAAAACCTGCTGCGGGCGGTGAATCAGCATCCGGAACAGCGCCGGCTCTGGCAGGAGGTGCGCAGTTGGCTCATCCAGAATCAGTTTGCGGTCGGCGTGTTGATCCTGGTTGTGCTGTTGCTGTCGGTTAATCATATCTGGATTGCCCTGCTGGTACGCCGACGCGGGCGGCAGCTGGCAAAAGCCAGCGAAACGCTGCGCCAGCAAGAGAAAGCGCTGGAGAACGCCCGGCAGCTCAGCGTGCTGGGGGAAATGGCATCGGGATTCGCTCACGAACTCAACCAGCCGCTGTCGGCGATTCGCCACTATTCCCAGGGCTGCCTGGTGCGGCTGCGTAAAACCGATGAGCACCATTTTTTGATCCCGGCGCTGGAGCATATCGACGCCCAGGCCCAGCGCGGCGGCGAGACGCTGCGTAATCTTCGTCACTGGGTACAACAGCCGTCTGCGTTTGATGCCGCCGAACGGGAGTCTGTTACGGTTTCCGCCAGGGAGACGGCCCAGCGCGTCGCAGATCTGCTACGGCTCGGGCAGCATTATCCAGGGCTGACGCTGTTTAATCAGTTACCGGCCACCTTAACCCTGACGCTGCCGCCGATGGTGCTGGACCAGTTGCTCGCCAACCTGATTCTTAACGCCGCCCAGGCGGGCGCCAGCGCCATCTGGCTAACAGAACAGGAGGGCGGGATTGTGGTGCAGGACAACGCAGGCGGAATAGATGACGCGCAGTTGGTCCACGCGTTTCGGCCATTTAATACCACCAAACCCGACGGTATGGGGCTTGGGCTGGCAATCTGCCAACGGCTGATCCGCGATACTTACGGCGAAATCACGCTGGATAATCATCCCGCGCCGGACCATAAAACCGGGCTGCGCGTGATGCTGCAATTTTCAATCAATGACGCTAAGGATACCTGATGCCGGTTGTTCATCTGGTGGATGATGATGTCGCTGTGACCGAAGCTTGTCAGTTTTTGCTGGAAGGGTTTGGTTATCGCGTTCAGTGCTGGAACGAGAGCCAGACGTTTCTGGCGCAGGCCGCGCTGCATGAAGCGGGCGTGGCGCTGCTCGATTTACGGATGCCGCATCTCGACGGCCACGGGCTGTACGGCGAACTGCTTAAGCGGCGCAGCACCCTGGCGGTAATTTTTCTCACCGGGCATGGCGATTTGCCGGTCGCGGTAGAGCAAATGAAGCGCGGCGCGGTGGATTTCCTGCAAAAACCGGTCTCCGCCGGGCCGCTTATCGCGGCGATTGAACGGGCTCAGGCGGTCTCTTCTGCTGCCTGCGAGCGGCGGCAGATCCGCCAGCGCTATGAAAGCCTGACGCCAAAAGAGCGGGAAATCGCCCAGTTTATTGTCCAGGGCCTGATGAACCGTGAAATCGCCGGGCGGTTGAACGTGGCGTTGCGCACGGTGGAAGTGCATCGCGCCAGAGTGATGGAAAAGATGGCGGCGCTGAATATCGCCGAGCTGGTAGGGAAGATGCGGGCAATGGAATAACAGGCCCTGGCGGGCCTGAAAAAAATTTACCCCAGCTGCGCCTTAAAACGTTCCAGCTCGTCTTCCGGCATACCCGCCTCACGAGCCGCCTGGCAAATGGCGTTCCAGCTACTTTCATCCAGCGGGATCCCCTGGGCGAGGCGCGCTTCGCGGTTATGCATTTCCCATTCGCCCGGTACCTGTACCGGCTGCGCCGGATCGTGCGGTGACTGTTTTACCCACTCCACAAACGCGTCGGTTTGCTGCTGCATATCCGGGGCGTCGAACAGGTCGGGGTTGAGAATAAGGGTGGTCATGCAGTTGAAGATGGCGTCCACGCTCGCCTGTAATGTCTCCTGATGGGTGGTTTTCCCGCCCGACAGCGCGCCGCCGAGAATTTCGCACATCGCCGCCAGCGCGTAGCCCTTATGCTGGGCGAAGGTAAGCAGGGAACCCAGCGGCGCGACGTGCATCACGGCCGGATCGTTGGTCGGCAGGCCATGTTGATCAATCAAACAGCCATCCGCCACCGGCTCGCCTTTGTGCCAGGCGACGCGGGTTTTGCCAAAGGCAATGGCGCTGGTGGCGTAATCTAACAGTAGCGGCGGCGCATCCTTGCGGGGGAACACCACGCACAGCGGATTGGTGCCGAATCGGCTGTCTTTACCGCCGAACGGCGCGACCATCGGGTCGCCCACTACATTCACGAAGTGAATAGAAATAAACCCCGCCGCCGCGCATTTTTCTGCCCAGTAACCAATGCGGCCTATATGGTGCGAGTTATGCAACGCCACGGCGGCTAGCCCGAACTGGCGAGCTTTTTCAATGCCCAACTGGATAGCTTCATGAGCCGCCACCTGGCCAAAGGCGGCGTTGCCCTCCAGCGTCACCACCGCACCGGCGTCTTTGACTACCCTGGCATGCTGATTAAGCTGTAAATAGCCCTGCGCCAGCGAGCGAATGTAGCTTGGGATCATCCCCACGCCGTGGGAGTCGTGGCCTGCCAGGTTGGCGGAAACCAGATGATCGGCCACCAGCCGCGCTTCCTGCGGCTCACTGCCCGCATAGCCCAGCAGCGCCTCGACAAATTCCTGAAGCGCTGCCGCCTGAAAACGTAACCCTGTCTGCATTATTGTTCTCCGTTATAGGTTGTGTGCGTTTTCATGCTGCGCTTTGCGGGATGTGAGGTCAAGCCGCCGCTATTTGCCTCTGTTTTCAAGCCATTGGTAAACCAGCATTCCGGCGATCATCGCCGCCACAAAGACCACGCCCTGGCCGATCCCCGCGCCGAGCAGGACCAGGCCCGGTCCGGGGCAAATCCCCGCCAGCCCCCAGCCGATACCGAACAGCACCGAACCGCCAATCAGGCGCTGATCAATCTGCTGTGAAGTCGGCAGATGCATTTCGGTTGCGCAGACGGGCCGCGCGCGCTTTTTCGCGCTGCGAAAGGCAAAGAAGCCGACGCCGATTGCGCCGCCCATCACAAACGCCAGCGCGGGATCCCACAGCCGGGTGATATCCAGAAAGCTCAGTACCTTCGCGGGGTCAGCCATGCCGCTGACGATCAATCCGATGCCAAAAATCAGCCCGGCGAGCAGGGAAACGAGATTATTCATGTTGCGCTCCTTAACGCCAGAATCCGGTTAGCCAGACGGTGACAAACGCCACGCCCATAAAGGTGGCGGTGGCCGCCAGTGAACGGCGCGACAGCCGCGACAACCCGCAGACGCCGTGCCCGCTGGTGCAGCCGGAAGCGTAACGGGTACCGATACCCACCAGCAGCCCGGCGATAATCAGTAGCCACCACGGCGTGGCGACGGTAATTGGCGGGAGCGGGGCAACCAGCCGGTACAGCCAGGGCGCGAGCACTATTCCCGCCAGGAACGCCAGCCGCCAGCCTTTATCCGGGGTTTTCCGGTTTAATAAACCGCCAAGAATGCCGCTGATCCCGGCGATGCGTCCGCAGAACACAATTAATACCCACGCCGCGCCGCCGATCAGCAATCCGCCGATAAAACTCGCCAGCGGTGTAAAGTTCGCCATATCAATGTTCACGTTTATCTCCTTATTCATTCGCGCAACTTATCAGGGCTATCAGGATTTAAGAATAATCCTGCTGCCAGTGCTGACTATGCTTAATGTTCAAAAACTTCCAAAACCATTGCGGTAAGCGCCCATTCTTACCCTTTTTTTATGACTGGAGGCCTGGTATGAGCAACCAAGGCAACAACGAGCAGCAAGCCCATCCTGACGACGATCGCCACCATTTTAACCTGACGCGGCGAGAACTTTTAAAAGTTGGTGCGGCGACGGCTGCAACAGCGGCCGTTCCTTCGGGCGTGGCGCTGGCCAGCGAGCCGCCGGTGACGCCGCCGCCGGAAATCACGCCAGTGCGTTTTACCGTTAACGGCGAGGTCCGTGAACTGAACGTGGATACCCGTACCACCTTGCTGGACGCGCTGCGCGAAAACCTGCATCTCACCGGCACCAAGAAGGGCTGCGACCACGGCCAGTGCGGCGCCTGTACGGTGATTGTTGATGGTCGACGGGTGAATTCCTGCCTGACGCTGGCGGTAATGCATCAGGATGCCGATATCACCACCATCGAAGGACTCGGCACGCCGGATAACCTGCACCCGATGCAGGCGGCATTCGTCAAACACGACGGCTACCAGTGCGGCTACTGTACGCCGGGGCAGATTTGCTCGTCGGTGGCAATGCTCGAGGAGATCAAAGCCGGGATCCCGAGCCACGTCACGCTGGATCTGGTTTCGCCGCCGTCGATGGATGCCGATGAAATCCGCGAACGGATGAGCGGGAATATCTGCCGCTGCGGGGCCTATTCCAATATTCTCGCCGCGATTGAGGATGTCGCCGGAGGGCAGAAATCATGAAGGCGTTTACCTATCAGCGCGTGACTACCCCTGCGCAAGCGGCATCCAGCGCTCAGGGGCATGCCGGAGCCAAATTTATCGCCGGCGGCACCAATCTGCTCGATCTGATGAAGCTGGAAATTGAAACCCCGACCCATCTTATCGACGTTAACGGTTTGGGGCTGGATACCATTGAACCCACGCCGGAAGGGGGATTACGTATTGGCGCGCTGGTGCGCAATACCGATCTGGCGGCAGACCAACGGGTACGGCGCGATTACGCGGTGCTGTCGCGCGCGCTGCTGGCCGGGGCGTCAGGGCAGCTACGCAACCGGGCGACCACGGCGGGCAATTTGCTCCAGCGTACCCGTTGCCCGTACTTCTACGATACCAACCAACCCTGCAATAAACGCCTGCCGGGCAGCGGCTGCGCCGCGCTGGAAGGCTTTAGCCGCCAGCATGCGGTGGTGGGCGTGAGTGATGCCTGCATCGCCACCCATCCCAGCGATATGGCAGTCGCCATGCGGCTGCTGGATGCGGTCGTCGAAACGGTGAAGCCGGACGGCAGCGAACGTAAAATTCCGCTGGCGGAGTTTTATCGCGCGCCGGGCAGAACGCCACATCTGGAAACTGTCCTGACGGCCGGCGAGTTAATTACCGCCGTGACGCTGCCTGCGCCGCTCGGCGGCACCCATATCTACCGTAAAGTGCGCGATCGCGCCTCGTATGCTTTCGCCCTGGTCTCCGTGGCGGCCATCGTGCAGCCCGATGGCACTGGCCGCGTGGCGCTGGGCGGCGTGGCCCATAAGCCCTGGCGAATGGCAGAGGCTGATGCGCAACTCACTCACGGCGCGCAGGCGGTTTACGACACGCTGTTCGCCAGCGCGCAACCCACGGCTGAAAACCAGTTCAAGCTGATCCTGGCGAAGCGCACGCTCGCCTCGGTACTCACGGAAGCGAGGGCATAAGCTGATGAAATTTGACAATCCGGCTCAGGAAAACCCCATCGACCAGCTTAACGTGGTGGGCCGCCCGCACGATCGTATCGACGGCCCGCTGAAAACCACCGGCACTGCGCCTTATGCCTATGAATGGCATGATGAGGCGCCGAATGCGGCCTATGGCTATGTCATCGGTTCCGCCATCGCCAAAGGGCGTATTACCTCAATGGATGTGCAGGCGGCGCAAAAGGCGCCGGGCGTGCTGGCGGTGATCAGCGCTGAGAATGCCGGGAAGCTGGGCAAAGGTGAAAAAAATGCCGCCACGCTACTGGGCGGCCCGAAGATTGAGCATTATCACCAGGCGATTGCCGTGGTGGTCGCCGACACCTTTGAACAGGCGCGGGCGGCAGCGGAGCTGGTTCAGGTGGAATACCAGCGCGAGCGCGGGGCTTACGATCTGGCTGAAGAAAAGCCCGCCGTTACCACACCGCCGGAAGATACCCCGGATAAAAAAGTCGGCGAATTCGACAGCGCGTTTGCTTCCGCCGCGGTTAAGCTCGACGCCACCTATACCACGCCGGATCAGAGCCATATGGCGATGGAGCCGCATGCGTCAATGGCGGCCTGGGACGGGGATAAACTGACGCTCTGGACCTCTAACCAGATGATCCACTGGTGCCAGACCGATCTGGCGAAGACCCTGAACATTCCCGAAGAAAACGTCCATGTGCGTTCTCCGTATATCGGCGGCGGCTTTGGCGGCAAACTGTTTTTACGCAGCGATGCGCTGCTGGCGGCCCTGGGGGCGCGGGCCATTAAGCGTCCGGTGAAAGTGATGCTCACCCGACCGATGATCCCCAACAATACCACCCATCGTCCGGCAACCATTCAGCGGGTACGCATTGGCGCGGATAAGGACGGGCATATCACCGCCATCGCCCATGAGAGCTGGAACGGTAACGTGCCGGGAGGACCCACGGAAACCGCCACCAACCAGACCGAGTTTCTCTATGCCGGGGCCAATCGCCTGACCGGTTTGCGGCTGGCGAAGCTCGATTTACCGGAGGGCAACGCCATGCGCGCCCCTGGCGAAGCGCCGGGCATGATGGTGCTGGAAATCGCCATGGACGAGATGGCGGAAAAGCTGGAAATGGATCCGGTGGAGTTTCGCGTGATTAACGACACCCAGGTGGACCCTGCCGATCCGCAACGTAAATTCTCGCAGCGCCAACTGGTGGCGTGTTTACGCCAGGGCGCGGAACACTTTGGCTGGAGCCAGCGTAACCCGAAGCCTGGCCAGGTGCGCGAAGGGCGCTGGCTGGTGGGGATGGGTATGGCGGCGGGCTTTCGCAACAACCTGGTGATGACATCCGGCGCACGTGTGCATCTGGATGCGCAGGGCGGGGTCACGGTAGAAACCGATATGACCGATATCGGTACTGGCAGCTATACCATCATCGCCCAGACTGCCGCGGAGATGATGGGCGTGCCGCTGGACAAGGTGATGGTAAAACTCGGCGACTCCGCTTTTCCGGTTTCCGCTGGCTCTGGCGGGCAGTGGGGCGCAAACAGCTCGACGGCTGGCGTTTATGCGGCCTGTGTGAAGCTGCGCGAAGCGGTGGCGAATACGCTGGGCTTCAATCCCGATAAAGCGGTATTTGCCGAAGGGCAGATCCGCGACGGGGATCGCAGCGTCGCGCTGACCGATGCCGGGGCGCTGAGCGCCGAAGACAGTATTGAGTTTGGCGATCTCGATAAAAAATATCAGCAATCCACCTTTGCCGGGCATTTCATCGAAGTGGCTGTGGACGTGGCGACCGGCGAAGTGCGGGTGCGCCGGATGCTGGCGGTGTGCGCGGCGGGCCGGATCCTGAACCCGAAAACGGCGCGCAGCCAGGTGATCGGCGCGATGACCATGGGGCTTGGCGCGGCGCTGATGGAGGAGTTAGCCATCGATACCCGGCTGGGGTATTTCGTTAACCATGATATGGCCGCCTATGAAGTGCCGGTTCATGCCGATATTCCGCGTCAGGAGGTGATTTTCCTTGATGAGACCGACCCGATCTCCTCGCCGATGAAAGCCAAAGGCGTGGGCGAACTGGGGATTTGCGGGGTCAGCGCGGCTATCGCCAACGCCATCTATAACGCCACGGGCGTCAGGGTGCGTGATTATCCCATCACGCTGGATAAGTTGCTGAAAGGGTTGCCAGAACTCCTGTAAGGAAGGTGAACCGTGTTGCAACACGCGTCTTTGATTGAACCTGGCGTGCTCAACCCCGAGCAGGCGTTTTTAACCGATGATAGCCGGGTGATTTTGCGCTTTGCCGCCGATGCCCTGACGGCGGGGATGGCGTCGGCACTGGTGACCCTGGTGGAGATCCGCGGCGGCGCGGCGCGTTCGCTGGGCGCGCAGATGGCGGTGCGTGAAGATGGGCAGTATTGCGGATTTGTTTCTGGCGGTTGCGTGGAGTCTGCGGTGGCTTATGAGGCGATGGAAGCGATGCTGGCTGGCGAGGACCGGACGATAAGTTATGGCGCGGGGTCGCCGTATTTCGATATCGTGCTGCCGTGCGGCGGCGGAATTACGCTGACCGTTCATATTTTACGCGCCGTTCAACCGCTACTGGCGGTGCTTAACAGACTGGAGCAGCGTCAACCGGCGGGGCTGCGTTATCGCCCGGATCAACAAATACTGGCCAGTAGCGAGCATCGGCCAACCGGCTGGCACGGCGCGGAGTTTGTGGTGAGCTATCGCCCGCGCGCGCGGGTCATGGTGATGGGTCACTCTCTTGAAGCGCAGGTGACGGCCAACCTGGCCCAGGCCGCGGGATTTGACGTCCATACCCTCGACAATCCCCAACCCGCGTTACCGCTAATCGATGCCGATACGGCGGTGCTGTTGCTTTATCACGATCTGCATCGCGAGCTTCCGCTATTGCAGGCCGCGCTGGCGGCCCAGCCGTTTTATATCGGCGCGCTGGGCAGCCGCTGCACCCATCAAAAGCGGGTAGCGGCGCTGGCTGAAGCAGGCTGGAGCCCGGAGGATATCGCGCGAATCAAAGCGCCCATCGGGATCTTCCCGAAAGCTCGCGATGCTCATTCCCTGGCGCTTTCGGTGCTGGCTGACGTGGCGGCGGCGCGCCATGCAGGCTGAGGGCGTTATCACGCCGCCGGTGGTGATTATTCTGGCTGCCGGTAAAGGGCAGCGGTTTCGCGATTCCGGCGGGCAAGTGCATAAGCTGGACGCCCTGCTTGATGGCAAAACGGTGCTGGCGCATGTGCTGGATGCGGTGAAGGCGGCTGGTTTGCCGTGGCATCTGGTCAGGCCGCAAGGCGGGACCGGCGGGATGGGGGAGTCAATCGCGCTCGGCGTAACGGCAACGGCGGGTGCTTCAGGATGGCTGATCCTGCCGGGAGATTTACCGCTTATTCAGCCTGATACACTACGGCGTGTTGCCCTTGCGCTCAGCGAGAAGCCGGTTGTGGTGCCGTATTATCAGTTGCAGCACGGCCACCCGGTGGGGTTTGGTCGTGATTACTTTATGGCGCTGAGCGCGTTGCAGGGGGATAAGGGTGCAGGAGGCATCGTGCAGATCGCGCATCAGCGCGGCGAAGTTGTATCACTGGCGCTTAGCGACAGGGGCATTGTTGAGGATGTCGACACGGCAGGGGATTTGCGTGCCATTCAGCACAGGCACGCCGCAACACCGACAATAAACCCGGCTTAATGCGCCGGGTGGGTCGTTATCTCACCGGCATACGGTATTCAATCATGCCGCTTTTCTTCGCAATCCAGTCATATAACCGCTGACCGCGCAGGTTGGTTTCATGGGTATGCCAGTAGAGATGGGCGGAGTGGCGTTTGCGAGCCTGTTGCTGCACATACTCGATAAGCTGTTTACCAATCTGCCTGCCGCGCATCTCTTCACTGACAAATAAATCCTCCAGATAGCAGTAGTCCGTTTCTGCCCAGGTAGAACGATGGAACAGATAGTGGACCAGACCGACAATTTTGCCATCGCATTTCGCCACCGCGCCGAATATCGGCTCAATCGGATTGAGAAAGCGGCTCCATGTCAGGCGAGTGATGTCGTCTGAAATATCTACGCGATAAAACAGCTGATAATTTTTCCATAACGGTAGCCAGTCGGCGTAATCCTGTTGGCTAACAGGCTCAATCGTGACGCGGGATACGGTTGGGTTATTCATGGTTATCCTTTTCTTTCGTTTGCTGTGATGACGGCTATGTTAATGGCGATTGTGGTTCCAAATAAGTGACACTTTTTGTATTTTTAACGGATCCACTTTTCTTCTCACGAGCTTCGCCATGAAAAAAACTGACGCTCCCGTGTTTCACGAGCTGTTGCTGGAAAAAGGCGTTATTAAGGACCAGGTCTATCATGCGCTGCGTAACGCCATCCTGGATGGACGGCTTGCTGGCGGCTCGAAGATCCCCTCAAGCCGCGCAATGGCGGAAATGATGGCGATTTCCCGCAATTCTGTGATTGCCGGATTCGAGCGGCTAATGGACGAAGGTTATCTTGAGACCCGCAAAGGGGCAGGAACGTTTGTCGCCCGGAGTATTCCGGACCGGCTTATCAACGAACATTATCCGAGAGTGTTGCATAACACGGTAACTCAAGTGGAACATACCCCGGTCAGCGATGGCGGAATGGAGCGGCTGTTTGCCGTTGGCGTAGGCTGTACCGATCTTTTCCCTCATGACCTGTGGGGAAGGTTGCTTGGACGAGTTTGGCGGCAGTCGCGGCGGGAACTGAGTTTACACACCAGCCCGTATGGCTACCTGCCGCTGCGCCGGGCGATCACCCGCTATATCCAGGCAACGCGGGGCGTTAATTGCCATGAAGATCAGGTGATTATTGTCAATGGGATCCAGCAGGCGCTGGATATCGCCGCTCGCGCTTTATTAACAACAGGCGATGAAGTCTGGCTGGACGATCCGGGTTATAACGGGGCGCGCGGCGTTTTCACCTCTGTGGGCGCAACGGTATGCCCGGTCAGGGTCGACAGCGATGGTATGGATATCGACGACGGTATTGACCGCTATCCCCAGGGGAAGTTGGTGTATACCGCCCCCTCTCACCAGTTCCCCTTAGGCGGGACGCTGAGTCTGCCGAGGCGTCTGGCGCTGCTGGAGTGGGCGAATGCGCATAATGCCTGGATATTCGAGGATGATTACAACAGTGAATTTCGTTACGCGGCACGGTCATTGCCGGCGTTGCAGGGGCTGGATACACATCAGCGAGTCATTTACGCCGGCACCTTCTCTAAAATGATGTATCCGGCGTTCCGGGTGGGTTTTTTAGTGGTTCCTCAGGCGTTACGCGAGCGTTTTATTACCACCCGCTATTATGCCGACCTCTGCAACGGCTATCTCGAACAGGCGGTATTAGCGCGATTTATTGAAGAGGGGCATTACGCCGCCCATGTGCGCCGGATACGTAAAGCCTGTTATGAACGCAAATCTGCGCTGGTGGCCGCTATCGAAAACGCTTTCCCACAGCAAATGACGGTGCATCCCACGGATTCAGGCGTGCATCTGGTGTGTTGGTTAAACAATGGCCTGACGGCTCGCGCGGTGCAGGACAAGGCACAGCAACTGGGGATGGGCATTCAGACGCTTGAGCGCTACTGCCAGCGGCCCCTGTCCCGGGAAGGGATCTTGCTGGGCTTTGCTAACCATCCGCCCGAAATCTTAACAGCAGGAATTCGCCGCCTGGCAGAGGTGATCTTACGTTAGTTACAACATACATTAAGCTGCGAACAGATAACTGAACGCCAGCTCAGTACCTTTATTTGTCAGGCAAGTAAGAAAGGGCAGAGTGAGCCCTGATTTGCGGCTCACTCTGAGGGGGAAATTAACGGCTGCTCCAGCGATGTTTAAGATAATCAACGGCCTGGCGCGTTTGCGGTTGTTCCAGATACGCTTCCCGGAACAGAATGGTGCCGTGGATATGCGGGTCAGATTCGTTCATATCGAGCTGTTTTTTCAGCTCCGGTACGCCGCCTTGCACCGTCCAGTCCGGTTCGTTTTTTGACGGTTCGCCCACTTTATACAGCGCAACGCCAATATACAGGCGGGTGTTGGTGG
The DNA here is from genome assembly GCF_014193285.1 of Atlantibacter sp. RC6. GTDB lineage: Bacteria > Pseudomonadota > Gammaproteobacteria > Enterobacterales > Enterobacteriaceae > Atlantibacter. The sequence goes on along the minus strand of NZ_JACHZE010000006.1, from coordinate 53,754 downwards.
GTTTAACAACGTCCGACCACCATTTCGCCAGTACCCCATAGCGGGCCGCATCGCGGGCGAAGGGCCAGTAGATTTGTGGCGCGATGTAATCCAGCCAGCCTTTTTGCACCCAAAGACGGGTATCGGCGAAGGACTCATCATAGGCCGCTGCGCCACGGGTATCGGAACCGGCGGGATCGTGCGAGCGGTTCCGCCAGACCCCCGCAGGGCTGACGCCAAATTCGACGTTCGGGTTCAGCTGTTTAATGGTGCGGGAAACCTGCTCGATAAGCTGCGCCGTATTATGCCTGCGCCAGTCCGCTTTTGAGGCAAAGCCCTGACCGTACTGGCGCCAGGTCGGGTTATCATTCAGCGTGGAGGCGGGGGTTTCGGTATAGAAATAATCATCGAACTGCACGCCGTCCACCGGATAGCGCGCAACCACTTCCGCCACAATACTGGTGATCCAGTCGCGGGCTTCCGGAATGCCCGGGTCGAGCACAAAGCGGTCGCCCGAGGTGCGTATCCAGTCGCGATGCAGCACAAAAATGCTGGCAGGATTTAAGGGCAGGGTGCGGTTAAGCTCATTAACCGTTGAACTGCGGGTATTGGTGGAAACCCGATACGGATTAAACCACGCATGTACTTTCATGCCACGCTGATGCGCTTCATCGAGGATAAACTGCAGCGGATCGTAACCGGGATCTTTGCCGATCTCACCGGTCAGCATATCGGACCATGGCAGGATTTTTGATGGCCACAGCGCGGTGCCGTCGGGTTTAACCTGGAAAAACACCGTATTGATACCCATGCTTTTCAGGTTATCCAGCTTGGTGGTCAGCGCCTGCTTTTGCTGGCGAATCCGCGCATCCGGGCTCAGATTGACCGAGTTCACCGGCGGCCAGTCCAGGCGGGACACGGTCGCCAACCAGACGCCGCGCATCGGTTGCGGGTTTTGCCCTGGCTTATCAGGCAGCGGCTGCTTTGCCACTGGCGGCAATGGCGTAACCAGTGACTTCGGCGGCTCGGAGGAACAACTGGCGAGCAACAGCGCGGCGACAATAATTTTTACGCCCGCGAAACGGGGAAAGCGACGAGTATTGATGATGAGACACTCCCTTTATTCTGATCGTCATTTACGTGGCTTCAGGCGGTACAGAACCCGCCAGGCGAGTCAGTATATACCTGACTTGCGCGCAGCGGCAGCTTATCGCAGCCGGTTGATATTGTTGTTTAACTGAGACTGGATATCGCGCAGCGTAGCGCGGGTAATTTGCCCCGGCAGGAGGTGTTCAGCCATCCCCGCAAAGCCGGTTGCGACATCGGCAATGCGCTCAATGATCTGGCTGATTTCTGTTTCTGCCAGTTCAGCTTCCTGAGTGCCTAGCGCCAGAAGATGCTGACGATGAATATCCAGTGCTTCGCCCATTACATCCATCTGATGATATCCACCGGGCCCATCGCAATACGTAACATCAAAGGCGGGGGCCAGTTCCCACATCCCGGTTGACGACATTCGGTAAGCGAAGTTTTTAGGATGGTCGTCCCGGTTGTTAAAGATGACGTTAAATACCACGCGCTCAAAGGCGCGCGCGGTTTCACGCACATCATTGGTGCAAAGCCGCGTGGCGCGTAAAAAATTAATGTAATCCAGTGAACCCGCTACCTGGTAGTTGGCGCCGGTAAACGCCGCGAGACTTTGCATCGGGACCCGCAATCCCTGGTTTCGGTCAAACCTGCGCGTGGCAAAAGCTGACTGCCCGCCAGGCAAATCAAAATATTCACTTTCTGATGTGTCGATGCCGCACTGGCGCAGGCAATGGGCATAGACCATTTCAATCGCGCACACTTCCGGATGTTCATTTCTGGCAGGAAATTTTATCAGCCAGGGCTCCAGCCCAGCCGTAGAGGCTGTGGTGAAATGGCCTGTGGCGTTATCACGATATAATAGCGCTTTCGGTCTGGCGCCCTGCGGGGAGCCGCCCATCTGTAACAATCTGGACAGAAATTCTCCGCCTTCACCATCAAGAACTTCCTGTACTTCGCCAGCCAACTGGCTTAATGGAATATCCTCCGTTGCGCTTAACGCTTCAGGCTGGACAGGGACAAATGACATCGCACCCATGGCATTCTCGCCAATATAAGTGAGCCTCTCCAGCGGGCTGATTCGTGCCGGATTTAACCCGCGTTGCCTGAACAGGCGATCCATGAGCAGCATCCCCCAGCCGTCAGGGAGCGAATCGTACACCGGGCCCGGCAGCCCGAGTTGATGTGCGGGAAAATCGCGCCGCAAACGGGGCCCGTTTAACGGCAGAGAGAGAAGGGAGAGCTCCAGACCTTTTTCCAACGCAGTCTGGCTGTACTCGAACATAATTAAGGGGCGGCCAGTAAGGGCGGTTGTGATCGCCAGCGTACCCCAAAGCCACCGTTCACCCCATCCCTGATAATAAACCTCGACACTAGCCGGCATCATGATTCCTTTTCTTGATTCGCTGACGGTTAAGACTCTCTTCATAGCGGCGTAAATCGTCAAGACTTTCCAGCTTTGGTTGAAACAGTTGTTCCAGTTCCTGAAGGCGGCCCAATACCATCGCCACGCGCACGACGCTTTCGAAGCCGATGTTTTTGCCGGATTCGAGATTGGATACCGTGTTGACGCCTACGCCCGCTCTGGCGGCGACCTCAGACTGTGTCATTTGCCGGGCAATGCGCTCCTGGCGTAAACGTTCACAAAGCAGCTTAACGATTTCACCAGGCTTCTGGAGAGATAAATCCATTTTAATGGGTCTTATAGGTAAAAAACGCAGATAACACACATTATAACAGATTTACGATAAAGCCACATCAGGCTTGCGTGTGGTGCTCGCGACGAAAATTGTCCAGAGGGATGCCCTGAAATGTACTACGTTCAGTAAAACAACGTTTACCGGAGAACACATGAAACCTTTAGCGCTTTTGGTGTTAACGAGCCTGACGCTTTCGGGCTGCGGCGCCAATAATACCGCGCCAGCCACGGCGATCCCGGGGGGAAAAACGTCCACAAGCCTGCGCACGTTAGAAACCGGCGCGCAAGTTATTCAATCCCGTCCGCCGGTAGAGGCAATAAGCGCCTATCTGGATGGTTTCCACTTTTATAGCGGGGATAAAGATGGCCAGATGGAGGCGCATCACTACGTGACGGTACTCAATGACGATGTGATGCAGGCGGTGATTTATGATGCGAACACTCACGATGCCCGGCTGATGGGCGTTGAGTACATCATTAGCGAACGTCTGTTCAGAACGCTGCCGCCGGACGAGAAAAAGCTGTGGCACAGCCATCAATATGAAGTGAAATCGGGCAGTCTGATTGCGCCGGGTTTACCGGCGGTAGCGGACAAGGCGTTGATGAACAAAATTGTTAACACCTATGGGAAAACCTGGCACACCTGGCATACCGATCGCGACAAAACGCTACCGCTCGGCATTCCGGCGTTAATGATGGGATTTACGGAGGAAGGGCAGCTTGACCCCGCGCTGCTGGCCGACCGGGATCGGCGGTTTGATGTCAATACGCAGGAGATTAAACAGCAACGACAAGATGTGCTGGCACGGCCGGTCGCAGAAGGCGCCAATGCCTGGGAGCGCGGCGACGTTATTCAACTGAAGCGGGTAGAGGGCCCGGGTGAACACAGGCATGGTGAAACGCATCAGTTCGGATTATCGGAGCAAACGAAAGACGCTGAAAATTGATCTCGAAAGCTAAGATGTAAAATAAAATCATCCAAATTACGGCGGTATACATCTGGCTGGCTCCGCGCTGTTTGCGGGGCTACGCCACTGAGCCATCAGCAAGATAAGATGAATCTGACCAAAATTATATTACCTGAACGGCTGTGAGCGAAGACTCAATCAAAAGAGGATGTGTACAGGCTTTAAAACTTCTCAGGAAGCTTGCTGATAGTAATTAATTTCCCTCTGTTCATTTCAATGAATCCGCCTTCTTTCAACGCCGCCAGGATACGCATCACTCCGCTACGGGATAGATGCGTTTTCTCCCGGATATAACGCTCAACGGTGGTATTCTCCCTTATAAAGGGGGGCTCGTTGATTAACTCATACAGTTGAGCACGGATAAGGTCATAGGCGGACGGGGCGGATAGTTGTTCGCCGGAGTGAAAAAGTTTACCCGCCAGCCCCATCATATACTTTGCCAGTGGTTCCCAAAGTTGATTAGCGTTGATTATGTTATAAACGGCTTCCGTTTCCAGAATGACAACCTCACACAGCACCTGTGTTTTGATATAGGCATCCGTTTCCTTTTTGTGCGTATTACTTAGACCAAGCAATGCCGGCCCGGAAACCGTAGCAATTAGCCTGTCATCGCTACTGCGGTAAACCGCACCGCTTCCTTTAAGGATGACATAGCAAAAACGTTTATTGCCCACATGAAAAGATAAACGACGTCGCGGGAGAATGCGCTTTATTTCTGCATCGCGCGTTAAATATTCAATCAATTGAGGAGCAAATTCTGACGGATGCAAAATTAAAGAAGGTGAAATATGCGTAGTCATTTTTATACCTGTCAAAAAGGCTTGTGCTTTGACGGTAAGTATAATGTGACTTCAGAATTTGCTCACAAAAAGTAACGATCAGAGGGTCAGAACTTGAGCGGTAACTCGTTGATTGCCACCAGAACCCCACGGTTCAGCTCGATGTAACCCGCATCGCGAAGTTCAGCGAGAATGCGCATTATGCCGCTGCGGGACAGGTAGGTGCGGCTTTGGATGTAGTTGGCGGCGGTAATATTGTTGCGAATACGCTCCGACTCGTTCATCAGTTCCTGAAGGTGAAAACGGATTATCTCGAAGGATGACATTTGTGAAATCAGTGTGCAGTGCTCGTAAACACGCGACGCTGTGTATATTAGCAGCTTGCATAAGCTCTCCCACAGTCCAAGACTCTCAATCAGCAAATTAAATCGCTCAAGTGGTAATCGAGTCATTATGGCATTTTCATTTATACGGATATAGAGATTTTCAGCCTGCGAAAACTGATTGCTGACGCCCAGAACAAACATTGCCCGTTCAGAATTGAGAACCATTCCATCACCACGACGATTAAGCGTAACGCTGCCCTGATGAAGTAAATAGCAGACCCGATTTTTACCGGAACGATAACGTAGGATTTCGCCTTTATTGGCCTGGAATACCGTCCCAAACGGCGCGATTTCTTTAATTATTTTTTCAATGTCTGAGGTAGGCTTACACGCCTGCACAAATTTCCCACCCATAGTTTCCATGGTGGTGATTTTTGTATTCATGGCCTTAACTCCAGGCAACCTATTTTGGCAAAGAGATAAGGTAGTAATTATCGGCCTGATAAAATAAGAAATAAATAATCCTTTGATGTCAAAGTAGACTGCATTAGTAACATATATGCAACACGGTTGGTGTGGTCTAAAAATATCAACCACACTTGTTAAATCAATGTGAATATTACAATCTACGAGTGGATTAAAAAGATATTGTATAAAAAAATGTATTTCTATAAATTTCACTCAGCAAGAGAAGGAATGGAAAGAAGTGTCGCTTAAGGCAATTCTCATTCTAATGATTGCAACACTGGAAATGAAATGATTGGTGAAAAACATCTCTGGGTATTTTTCGCTACAGGATGTTATTACCTGAGTTTCAGAAACTTATAAACTTAATAAAGTTAATAGAGTAATAAGGAATTTTTTTCATGAAAAAGAATATTATCGCTGCTGCAATCGTAGCTACTGCTGCACTGTCTATGTCTAACGCTTTTGCTACAGCTGGCATCGTGAACTTCAACGGTGAAATTCTGGATACAGCGTGCACCGTTGATGTAGGTTCTCAGAATCAGACCGTTGATCTGGGTCGTTATAACCGTTCTGAGTTCGTCAACGCAGGTGATGTGACTGCTGCTAAGAAATTCAGCATCGTGCTGAAAGATTGCCCGGCTTCTGTAAGTTCTGCATTCGTACGCTTCGACGGTACGCCTGATTCTTACAACTCTGATCTGCTGGCTATCGACAGCACAGTAGCGGGTGCTGCAACCGGCGTTGCTATCCACCTGATGACTGCTGATAAAGCTCACCTGCCGCTGCACGGTTCTAACGGCTACAGCTATCTGCTGTCTTCAACGACTGATAACACCCTGGATTTCTACGCACAGTATAAATCTACCACCACTGGCGTTACTGCTGGTCCGGCGAACTCTGTCGCCAACTTCTCTGTGGTCTACAACTAATTTTCCTGCTGGAAAATATATAAGGGCCGGTTTCCGGCCCTTTGCTATCGAGGTATAAAATGAACTTTCTGAGTAAATCTTTAATTGCCTGTGCAGTTATTCTTGCGGGCGCTTCAGCAGCCAATGCCGGTGCGGTCATTGGTGGAACGCGTGTAATTTATGATGGCAATAAAAAAGAAGCCTCTATTAGCGTTAATAATCCTGACTCAACGCCATATTTAATTCAGTCATGGGTGGAAACGTTAAACGGGCCAACTGAGAAAGCACCTTTTATTATCACACCGCCATTATATCGCCTGGATAAAGATCAGCAGAACGTTGAGCGTATCGTGCTTGCGGGTTCGTTACCCCAGGATAAAGAGTCACTGTTCTGGCTCAATATTAAAGCCATTCCTTCTGCGCCCCGTAAAGACAATACCTTACAGATCGCAGTGAAGACCCGTATCAAACTGATCTACCGCCCGGCGGCGCTTAAAGGCGTTGTTCCTGATGATCAGGCGGATAAATTAACCTGGCAGCGCGCCGGTAATCAGCTGCAGGTAACAAACCCAACCAATGTCGTGATGAATTTCAATGAAATAGACGTCAACGGTAAAAAGCTGGAAAACGTTTCGTATGTACTTCCGGGATCAACCGCGCGGTTTGATTTACCGGCAGGCGTCAACGGTGGGGCCGTTACGTTCAAAATAATTAATGATTACGGCGGCATCGGTAAAGCTCATAACGCCTCTTTGTAATAATCGCTGATGTCAAGGATAGATGCCCGGTTCTGATGGAGTAATATATTGATGAGTAGGAATAAACATAAACTAAAATTCAAACCTGCACGTCTCGCTTTATTAATCGCTTTTGCTCTTGAGGCCGTTTCCCATGGCGTCTACGCGCGCGATTATTTCAACCCGGAGCTAATCGAATTAGATAATCCGGGTATGAACAAAGCCGACCTTTCAGCATTTGAATCGGGTTCGCAATTACCTGGCACGTATCGTGTCGATGTCATTGTCGGCGAACAGATTGTTGACACCCGCGATATTCAATTCAGTACGGTCAAGGATGACAAGGGCGAGGAATCATTACAGCCATGCCTGAGCGTGGAAGAGCTTAAAAACTGGGGGGTTAAGACCGAGCAGTTTCCTGATCTGAACACCAACGGGCAATGCGCAAAACTGTCTGCCATTCCGCATGCCAGTGCCGAGTTCCTGTTTAGCGCCCAGCGTCTGGTGCTGAGTATTCCGCAGGCCGCAATGTCACCGCAGGCTCGCGGCTATGTTCCGCCAGAAATGTGGGACGAAGGGATCACTGCCGCAATGCTGAACTACAACCTGAGTGGTGCAAACAACTGGGCGCATAACGGTCAGGGCAGTAATACCAACAGCCAGTACGCGAACCTTCGCCCTGGTATCAACATTGGTCCGTGGCGGTTGCGCAATTACACAACCTGGAGCCGGGACAGCAATGGCAAAGACAAGTGGGATACCGTCTACACCTACGCTCAGCGGGCGATTATTCCCTTTAAAGCGCAGCTTACCGCCGGTGACAGTTCGTCCCCGGCAGATGTTTTTGACAGTATTCCGTTCCGCGGCGCCCAACTTGCTTCCGACGACGACATGATGCCGGACTCGCTGAAAGGTTATGCGCCAGTGGTGCGCGGCATTGCGCGAACTAACGCGCAGGTAATTGTTCGCCAGAACGGCTATCAGATTTATCAGAGCTATGTGGCGCCGGGTGCGTTTGAAATAACCGATATGTATCCGACCGGTGGCTCAGGGGACCTCTACGTTACCGTGAAAGAGAGTGACGGTAGCGAGCAACACTTCACCGTCGCATTTGCGTCGTTACCCGTGTTGCAACGTGAAGGGCGCTTCAAATACGCGGTCACCGGTGGTCAATATCGTTCCTACAATGGCGATGTAGATAAAACCCCGTTCAGCCAGCTCACCGGGATTTACGGTCTGCCTTATGGTTTGACGCTTTATGGCGGGATGCAGGAGTCCAGCAAATATCAGTCGCTGGCGCTGGGTATCGGTAAAAACATGGGCGATTTGGGTGCTGTGTCTACGGACGTTACCCAGGCGTGGTCGAAGCCTCAGGATTTACCAAAGAGCAATGGTCAATCCTGGCGCGTTCGTTACAGTAAAAACTTTATTGAAACCGGAACTAACTTTGCCATCGCCGGCTATCGCTACTCAACCAATGGTTACTACGGAATGCAGGAAGTGCTGGATTCCTATGGCGATGACACTGCATTGCAGGACCGCCGCCGTAACCGTGCCGAATTGACGGTGAGCCAGACTATTGGCCAGAGCCTTGGTTCGTTAATGCTCAGTGCTGTACGCGAGGATTACTGGAACAGCGGAAGGACCATGGAGTCCTATAGCGTCGGGTATAACAACTCGTGGAATAGCGTGAACTATGGGATTACTTATACCTATAGTAAGAACGGCAATATGTATAGCAATGGGCACTCCGTTAGCTACAACAAAGATCAGCAAATTGCGCTGAACATCAGCGTGCCGTTGGATAAATTCCTGCCGCGCACCTGGGCTAACTACAACATGAATACCAGTAAGAACAGCGGCACCACGCACAATGTGGGCCTGAACGGTTCGGCGCTGGAGAATAATGCCCTGAACTGGAACGTACAACAGGGTTATGGCACCGATGGCGTAGGTTATTCCGGTAATGCTAACGCCGATTACCGCGGAACCTATGGAGAAGTGACCGCGGGTTACAGTTATGACAAGGTCAGCGATCGCCTGTATTACGGTCTTCAGGGCGGCATTCTTGCCCACGCCGACGGTGTGACCTTCTCGCAACCGCTGGGTGAAACCAACGCGCTGGTGAAAGCCCCAGGGGCAAAAGGGGTGAGCATTCAGAACCAGAGCGGGGCGAAAACCGACTGGCGCGGCTACACCGCGGTAAGCAACCTGATGCCATACCGCAAAAACGATGTGGCGTTATTAACTGACACGCTGCCAGATGATGTAGAGCTGGAATTAACCAATAAAACCGTTATTCCAACGCGCGGTGCGGTGGTGCGGGCAGATTATGTCGCCAACGTGGGGATGCGTGTGTTGATGACGCTAAACCACAGCAATGGGCAGCCAGTACCTTTTGGCGCAATTGCGACCGTGAAAGGACAGAATACCAATAGCTTTATTGTCGGTGACCAGGGTCAGGTTTATCTGACCGGATTAGCCCCGAGCGGCACTTTGCTTGTTAAATGGGGAGAGGCGTCCTCGCAGCAGTGCCAGGTAACTTATTCTCTGCCTGAAAAAAGTGCCAATAATGGTGTTCTGTCAGTTAATCAAAATTGCCATTAATTAATGCGCAGCGACAGATAGCGCCATTTCGTCAGTCATATTTTGTATAAAAGGTTTGGGTATGCAAAAAAGATTTTTTTGTGCCATGTTACTACTCCTTATGAGTATTAGCTCTGGGGCCTGGGCAGCCAGCTGTATTGTTCAGGGGAATACGACTTTACAAAATCTCCCTTCGATATTGTCAGTACAACGAGATGCGCCAATAGGCGCGCCTCTCTGGTCAGGAAGTGTTGGCACCATTGGGGCAAATTGTACCGAACCCGGTGACGGTAGTATGTGGATGGCCTATTTATGGTATTGGTCTCATAAAACAGTAACCAATAATATGATGCCTACATCTGTGGCAGGGGTTGGATATAAGGTAAGAATTGTTGAACGCTCTGGTGGTTCCGCGACAACGCCTGCTTCCGGGTATGTTAACCTCTACGGCGGATGGTGGCCTAAAAATTTATACGGCGGTTCGGTTCTGGCCGATGTTTATTTAGAAATATATAAAACTGGTACTATTACTCCCGGCACAATAACCGGTGAAGCCTATTACCTTGGCTATTCTGAGGTCTATGATAACGGAACCTCGGGGCCATTTGATTTGGCCGTGATTAACTTTCCGGCGGTACAGGTTGCAGTCAGAAAATGCTCAATAAGCACCACCAATTTAACATTCCCTATTGGAAATGTTCCTGTCGCAAGCTTTGGTAGTACCATCGGATTTATTCCTTCTGGTGCAAATAATACACAAAACTTAGGCTTATCGTGCGACCCTGACGCTAATATAAATGTTTCATTGCAAGGAACGACTAATCCAGATATTTCCACAACCAGTGTTCTGGCATTAACAGGGCAGGGAACAGCAGGGGTCGCTTCAGGTGTGGGTGTGCAATTACTGTACGGTGGTTCGCCACTGCAATTTAATACACCGATGGTATTGAAAAGGTCCACAGGGGGGCAAGAAAGCCTGCCTATTACCGCCCGTTATTATCAAACCAAAACGAGCGTGTCGGTAGGTAGCGCCAACGCTTCGGCGACACTGAATTTAACGTACCAATAATTTATAAAAGGGACTAAATAAATGACAGTGAAAATGAAAATGAAAAAATTATCCAATATCGCGGGAACAACTATTGGATTATTGATGGTAATGCACAGCGCTTATGCTGCCGATACCGTCAACCTGAATATCACCGGAAACGTGGTGGCCTCACCCTGTGTGGTTAATGGCGGCGTTGGCAATATCGACGTGGATCTTGGCAATATCCAGGCGACCACGCTGGCTGCGGCGGGCTCTTCCTCTACGGAAATCCCATTCGATATTAAATTAACCGCGTGCCCAACGGGCACATCCAGCGTAACGGCAACCTTCGCAGGGACCAGCGATCCGGTGGCTGGCGTGAATTACTATAAAAGCACGGGGACTGCAGGGAACGTGGCGGTAGCATTAATCCAGGCCAGCAATAGTAGCCTGAAAGGCAATGGCTCCACCATTACTCAAGCTGTGCAGGCCGATCGCACCGTGACTATGTCCATGAAAGCAAAAGCTTATTCAAGTGCAGGAAGTGCCACACCAGGGACCATCAAATCCGTTGTTACGGCAACATTTACCTATCAATAATAAGCGCAACGCCCCGGTTTACCGGGGCTACAAGGTGATATTTATGTTAAAGCCCAGCCTGAAAATAGCTTTCTGTTTAGCGTTATTCTCTGCTGCTGTGCAGGCAGACCCACTGATTTCAGTTACAGGAAATGTTGTGGCAAGTCCCTGTACTGTCGATACCAATACGGTGAATAAAACCGTTGATTTAGGCTCGCTGCAACGTCTGGATTTGCAAAACGCGGGTGAGGGCGGCGACTGGCATGATTTTGAACTGTTGCTAACAAATTGCCCGTTAGGAACAGTCACTGTCAAGGCACAGCTCAGCGGCACACCGGCCCCCGGGGACGCGACTGCATGGCAAAACAGTGGTAGCAGCGGCAACATGGCGCTGCGGATTACCAGCCGCGATCATCTCACCATAATTGCGCCAGGGAGTTCTCTGACCAGTAACGTTAATACCAGTAACCGTACCGCGTCATTTTTACTGTCGGCGAAAATGTTTACCCCCCAGGGCAATGCTGTTGCGGGTACCTTTCAATCAGTAATGAACGTCGACTTTACCTGGCAATAACCCCCATGAAATTGAGTAAAGCATAATCCATAGGGTTTTATATGACTTGTTGTTTACCGCTCGAACAAGCGGTGCTGGGTATACGTTTTCAGCCAATTTATTCACTGATAGACAGGCAAATTGAGGCATGGGAAATACTCAGCATATTGCACCCTGACTTAAATCATGAACACTATTTCGCTTCGCAACCTGATGATGTGTACATGAACTTACTTTACTGGCAATTACATATTATTGCCAAAATGAAAAATAAACGCCGTTATTATTTTAACATTCCCGCCAAAATGCTTTGCAGTGCACAGGTTGTTGAGCGGATTGCCGTTTATTTACGTCAGGGTATTGTTATCGAGATTCAGGATCCCTATGGGTTAATTCAGCTTTCACCTGATGAACGTAAACGGCTATATCAGAATATCGAACGAATACGGTCTCTGGGAGCTGAAGTTTGGCTGGATGATATTCTGCCTGAACAAATCACGTATTTAACTGATGAAATAAATCTCTTCAACGGCGTTAAAATTGATAAGAGTTTGCTTCTTAGCAACACTTACGGAGAAGACAGTTTACAGGGCCTGATATCTCACTGTCTGGCCAGGGTAAAGTTAGTTCTCGTCGAAGGTATCGAGAATATTCGTCATTTCAAACTCGCTGAAGGTACCGGATGTCATTACCTTCAGGGATTTATGTGGCCAGAGCAAAAGTTTAAGCTTCGTTATACGGCGGTGTCAGATGATTAGCATTTTGATAAAAGATTCCAATTCTCTTTTTAGTCATGGTTTGCAAGTTTTCTTAAAGGAATTATTTAAAAGGGACTTTTCTCAGAAAGTAAGTTTCGTCGTTGACTACACGCCCGAAAATATAGCGGCAGCCGATGTAATTGTCCTTTCGCTATGTCGCGGTGAAAGATATACCTGTTCCCCTGAACTTCGTTCACGCAAAAAGGGGATTATCATTGGTCTCATTAATGAAGAAGAAGCCGTTGGGCCATCACCTTCATGTTTTGAAGATATTACGTATATTAACCGCGGTAGCTCTTTATCTGAGATGGCAGGTAAAATTGGCGCGGTCTGGAAAAAATGGCTGGCTTCCGCACAGTTTAAACAATGCTTTTCGTGTGTAAGTTGCAGCTGCCGCCAGATGTCGAGCCGACAACTCCAGATTATGGCGCTTTACTATAAGGGCCTGACGGTCAAACAAATCGCGTTTAAGATGGGGTTGAACCACAAATCTGTTTCCGCCTATAAGTATCAGGTAATGAATAAGTACAATTTACGCAATGATACGGAACTGCTGGCTTTTCTCAATGTGTTGGCTAACAAAAACGCCAGCACGATGAGTTTCCGTCATTTGCTTGAAAGCTGACGGAGATGGACGAACCTCTGGCTCTTGACTGGCACTCAGTTAAGGAAAGGGGTATACGCACTGTGTCACTCCCGGCATGGCTGATTCCCCGCGAAGTAAAATCTGCAGCGACAAATTCGTTAAATCTTACCCTCAAAGCGAAGCGCGGGATGACAGCGTAAGGTTTTATCGCTAGCATAGCGCGCTCGCACCGAAACCCTGTGATAAACCGGCTTTCCTGGAGTAATGAGAAACCGGGCCTCAGCGCAGGCGGGAGGGGGGAAATGCGCTGGCAGGCAAAACCCATTGAAAAGATTCACTGTGAACAGCTCTGTGGATAAAAACGTAATTTAACATAATATACATTATGCGCACCGAGGAAGATTTATGTGGATTTTGCCGTTTCGCCACGCTCAAGCAAGGGCTGGTCATTCCTATTCCTTCATTCCGAATAAGCTTTCCTTAAATCGTTAGTTCACGCAGCCAGACGCACACTGGATGATTGATGTGATCTAATAACAAAGGAATTCTTCAACATGCACCTGTACAGCACCGAGCAGCTGATTAACTGGCGACGTGAATTGCATCAGAATCCGGAACTCTCTAATCAGGAATTTGCCACCACACAACGAATCACCCGCTGGTTGCAGCAAGGCGATATTCGTTTGCTGCCCCTGAAACTGAGCACTGGCGTGGTGGCTGAAATTGGCCAGGGCGAACCGCTTATCGCGTTGCGTGCCGATATCGACGCCTTGCCCATTGATGAGAAAACCCAGCGCCCCTGGGCATCACAAACGCCTGGCGTGATGCACGCCTGCGGTCACGACGTGCACACCACCGTGATGCTCGGTGTGGCTCATCGTTTGAAGCAACAGGAAGCGCGTCTGCCTGGCCGGGTACGAATTTTGTTCCAGCCCGCTGAAGAAACCTTTAACGGCGCGCAGCAGTTAATTGATGCCGGCGCGCTGGATGGCGTACAGGCGATTTTCGGGATGCATAACGCCCCGGACCTGCCGCTTGGCGAATTCCGCACCTGCGGCGGCGCGCTGTACGCCAACGTCGACCGCTTCGTTATCCGCATTCAGGGCAAAGGCGCGCACGCCGCCCGTCCGCATGATGGCGTGGATACCATTGTCATCGGCAGCCAGATTGTCACGGCGTTGCAAACCTTGCCTTCGCGCATGTTCAGCTCGCTGGACTCGGTGATCGTCAGCGTCACGCGCTTCACCGCCGGCAATACCTGGAACGTGCTGCCGCACACTATTGAGCTGGAAGGCACTGTGCGTACCCACGACGCCGCGATTCGTGAAGCGGTGCCGGAGAAGATCCGCGCGCTGATTCAGGGCATCGCTTCGGGTTTCGGCGCAACCGCCGACCTGGAGTGGATTGCCGGGCCACCGGCGCTAATCAATACCCCACAGTGGGCCGAATTCGCTCTTGAACTGGCCCAGCGCAGCGGCTATCGCACTGCCCTCGCCTCACCGCAAATGGGCGGCGAAGATTTCGCGTTTTACTTACACCACGTACCGGGCGTGTTCATTAATGTGGGCAGCGCCAGCGATGCGGGCCTGCACCATCCGGCGTTCGATCCTGATGAGAGCCTTATCGAACCGGCAGTTAATTACTTCACCCAACTCGCCCCCCGCGCCCTGAACGCCGTGGCCGGCCTGTGAAAAAGGATATTCGTTATGACATTTCCCGTTCCCATGCTTGACCATGTGGTGATTAATGTCGCCAGCCAGCTTGATGAAGCCAGCGCGCTGTACCGTCGGCTGGGTTTCCAGCTCACAGAGCGCGGCCACCATACCCTCGGTTCCAGCAACCATTTAGCCATTTTTGATGAGAACTACCTCGAACTGCTCGGTTTTGAGCCTGGCCGTGGCGATAAGCGCCAGGATCTCTGGGAAGCGCCGCTCGGACTGACCGGCCTGGTATGGAAAACCCAGAGCGCGGATGCGGAATATAGCCATCTTGAGCAGCAAGGTCTGGATGGCGAACCGCCTGCCGCGTTTCATCGCCCGGTCCGTCTGCCTGACGGGCAGGAAACCGTCGCGCGATTCAAAACGGTACGCCTGCGCCCGTCGCTGATCCCCAATGGCCGCAGTTTTTTCTGCCAGCATCAAACGCCGCACGCCGTGTGGCAACCCGCCTGGCAGGAACATCCTAACGGGGTGAAAAACATCAGCGAGTTTGTGATTGTCGCGCAAGACCCGGCGGGTTCGGCGCTGGTGTACAGCCGGTTGTTTGGCGAGGCACGTTTCCAGGCCAGCCATGACGGCGCGCTGGTGCTCAACGCCGGTAAAGCGACGGTGCGAATTGCCTCTGAAGAGTATGCCCGCCGCCGTTTCGGCGCGTTGCCGGAAGATTACAACGGTACGCCGCGCATGGCGGGCCTGAGTTTTTTAACGGCCGATTTGCAGCGGGTGAAAGCCAGTTTGCAGCACGGGGATATCCCTTTCCGTGAACAGCCGGATGCCATTATCGTCGAGCCTGACCGCGCCTTTAACCTGGCGCTCCGGTTCCATCGCTGACCCATTAACCGGCGGGATCATGATCCCGCCTTCTCGTTTACGCTTCCCAACGCTGTTCCTGCTCCAGTGTACTCGCCAACTGGCGCAGCGACTGGCGGTCCACTTTATTGGTTGCTGCCCAGGGCAACTCCGCCAGAAACGCGATCCGTCGCGGATGTTGATACGCCGGGCCGTGCGCCAGCGTGTGCTGTTTCAGCGCTTCCCGGGTTACGCTCTCGCCTTCCTGCAAGACCACAAACGCCACCGGCACCTGGCTGCGTTCTTCATCCGGCAGCGGGACTACGCTTGCCTGGCGCACTGCCGGGTGGGATTCGAGCAGTTTTTCCACCTCGCCCGGATAGATATTCTCTCCGGAGCAGACAAACATATCGTCAGCGCGGCCAATAAAGAAGTAGAAGCCGTTCTCATCCCGGCGCATCACGTCGCCGCTGTAGTACCAGCCATCCTGCAAGACCTGAGCGCTTTTCTCTGGCAGACGATGATAGCCCGGCGTGACCGCCGGATTGCGCATCATCAGTACGCCTTCGTCGCCGCTATGGCCATCGGCAAATTTCAGCTCGCCCGCCGCCAGCGGATAGCCCAGCGACAGCGGCGGCGTGGGCAATCCTGCGGGATGCGGGCCAAACACCGCCGGTCCCGCCTCGGTGGTGCCATAACCGTGAGTGATCTCTACGCCGGGAAACGCCGCTTTGATTCGGTTAAGCAGCCCGAGAGTAATCGGCGCAGAGCCGAGCATCACTTTGCGTAACGCGCTGAAATCATAACGATTGATATCCGGGTCGCGCAGCAGGCGCGCGAACATGGTCGGCACGGCGGTGACGATATTAATGCGGTAATGCGCAAGCGCGTGCAGATAGCTATCAATGCTGAAGGATGGCAGTACGACCAGCAATCCGTTGCTGGCAAACACCCGTTTCGCCAGAAACAGGCCATTCATATGGAACAGCGGTTGGGCGACGATATAGCGCGACTGGGCATTATCCGGCTCCACGCCGCCGACCCGCGTCACATCCAGCGCCCAGTACTGGCCGTAATGGGTCAGAGGTACGCCTTTCGGTCGGCCAGTGCTGCCCGAGGTGTACAGCATCATCGCCAGTTGGTCTTTTTCGGGAATAACGGTTTCAAAAGCCTGAGGCGTCACCATCTGGCTGAAATCGCCATCGAAATCCACCACGTCCACCCTGTCCTTCAACAACTCGGCACGGGCTTCATCGGCAAAAACCAGCTGGATTGCGGCGTCTTCAATAAAATAGTGCAGCGTCTCCTGCGGCACTTTAATGTTCAGGGGCACCGCCACCAGGCCCGCGCGCATAATACCAAAATACGCCGCCAGATATTCGGCGCGGTTGAGCGCGGCGATACCGATAGCGCTGCCCTGGGCGTAGCCGCGCTGCCGGAGATAATGCGCCACGCCGCCGGCCAGCTCATCAATCTGCTGATGCGTGTATTCGCGCGGGTGTTCCGGGTCGCGCAGGTCGATAATCGCCAGCCGCGACTGGGGTAAGGTGCGATCGATCAAATCGCCCAGGTTACGAAGTTGTTGACTCATGAATATGCTCCGACGTCAGCTCAGATGAAAATGACAGGCCACCTGTCGCTCAGAAGTAAGGGATTGCAGGGGCGGCCGCTGCTGTTGGCACAGCGGCTGCGCATAAGGACAACGGGTGTGAAAGGCGCAACCGGACGGTGGCGCAAGCGGGCTGGGCAGTTCGCCTTCCAGCAGACTTTCCCCGCGCGGATGACGCGGATCGGCCACCGGCGCGGCAGCCAGCAGAGCCTGAGTATAGGGATGCGCGGGCGCGGCCCAGATTTGTTCCGTCGGGCCGCTCTCCACCACTCGGCCCAGGTACATCACCATCACCCGGTGGGCGATATACTCCACCACCGACAGATCGTGGGAAATAAACAGATACGCCACGTGGGACTGCTGCTGGATATCACGCATCAGGTTGATGACCTGCGCGCGGACCGACACGTCCAGCGCTGAAACCGGCTCGTCGCAGATCACGATGCTCGGCTCCAGCGCCAGCGCCCTGGCGATACCGATACGCTGGCGCTGGCCGCCGGAAAATTCGTGGGGGAAGCGCGTTGCCGCCGAGGCGGGCAGCCCCACCACTTCCAGCAGTTCGGCGATCCGCGCCTGAATGGCGTCGCGTGACCACCCCGCCACCTCCAGCGGCCTGGCAATCGATGTCCCGACACGCTGGCGCGGATTGAGCGAACCCTGCGGGTCCTGAAACATCATTTGAACGTGGCGACGGAAAGTCAGCAGTTGGCGGCCATAGCGCGACAGAACGTCGTCGCCGTTGAGCCGCAGTTGCCCTTGCGCCGGGATCAGCCGCATCAGGGCTTTACCGAGCGTCGACTTCCCGCAGCCCGATTCCCCCACCAGGCCGACGGTCTCCCCGGCGCGCAGTTGCAGACTGACCTCTGACACCGCGTGCACCCATCCTCCGTTCACCGGATAACGGACCGATAAGCCTTCAGCTTCAAGAAGCGTGTTCATGGTATTCCTCAGCATAATTGTCCGGAGCGGTAATCAGGCAGGCCGCGCGATGCGCGGGGCCGAGCGCGTTAAGATGCGGCACCAGTTCGCTACAGGCCTCGCAGGCCAGCGGGCAGCGGTTGCGAAATGCGCAGCCTGACGGCAGCGCGGAAAGCGGCGGCACCCGGCCCGGAATGGCATACAGCCGCTCGCCGGGCTGGCCGCTTTTTGGCGTCGAACGCAGCAGCCCCCGGGTATAGGGGTGGCCCGGTTGTTCAAACAGCGCCAGCACGTCGGCCTGTTCCACGATGCGTCCGGCGTACATCACGGCCACGCGCTGCGCCATGGCGGCCACCACGCCGAGATCGTGGGTAATCAGCAGCAGCGCCATCCCCGACTCCCGCTGGATATCGCGTAGCAGTTGCAGGATCTGCGCCTGGATAGTGACGTCCAGCGCGGTGGTCGGCTCATCGGCAATCAGCACCCGTGGCTGGCAGGCAATCGCCATAGCAATCATCACCCGCTGGGACATGCCGCCAGAAAGCTGATGGGGATAATCCCCCATCCGCCGCGCCGCATCGGGGATTTTCACCCGCTCCAGCAGCGCCACCGCCCGTGGAAACGCCTCCCGGCGGTTGAGGCCCAGGTGCAGGCGCAGCACTTCCATCAACTGGTCGCCGATGGTTTTCACCGGGTTCAGGGCGCTCATGGCATCCTGGAATATCATGGCGATATCCCGGCCCCGCACCTGCTGGTACTGGCGGTGGTTGAATTGCGTCAGGTCCTGGTTTTCGAACAGGATCTCCCCGCGAGAAACGCGCGGCGAGCGGCTGGTCAGCAGGCCCATAATCGCCAGCGCGGTCATAGACTTACCGCATCCCGATTCGCCAACCAGCGCCAGGGTTTCCCCGGCGTGGAGATCAAATGACACCTGGTTTAATGCGGTCACATCCCTGCCGCCGCTGCGCAGCGTAACGCTAAGGTTATTGACTGACAGTAGCGCCATCATTCACGCTCCCTGAGTTTCGGATTTAGGGCGTCGTTAAGCCCGTCGCCCACCAGGTTGAGGGCCAGCACCGCCAGCATGATCGCCACGCCGGGCACCGCGCAGATATACCAGGCGGAACGGATCAGCGTGCGCCCTTCCCCAACCAGCCGTCCCCAGCTGGCCAGGTTCGGGTCGCCAAGCCCGAGAAATGACACCACCGATTCGTAAAGAATGGCCCCGGCGATAACCAGCGAGGCCATCACGATCACCGGCGGCAGCACGTTGGGCAGGATCTCTTTCAATACGATTTGATGATCCGCCATGCCGCTGGCACGGCAGGCCAGCACAAATTCGCGGTCGCGCCAGGAGAGGAACTCGGCGCGGGTCAGGCGGGCGATGGGCTGCCAGGAAACCAGCGCCACGGCAATGATAATATTGCCCATATGCGGCCCCAGTACCGAGACCACCGTCAGCACAAACACCACGTTGGGGATTACCTGGAACAACTCCGCGATTCGCATCAGGGTTTCATCCACCCAGCCGCCAAACCAGGCGGCGGCGGCCCCGATACTGACGCCAATCAGCGTAGCGGCCAGGCTGGCCGCCAGGCCAATCATCAGGGTTGCCCGCGCGCCGTGAACAATCAGCGCCGCAATATCACGCCCTAACGAATCGGTACCCAGCGGATAGCGCCCGTCGGTAAACGGCCAGATTTCCGGCATCGCGACAATCCGCAGCGGATCTTTGGGGTAAAAAATCCCGGCGCTCAACGCCATCACCACCATTACCACAACGATCAGCGCGCCGCACACCGCACCGGGATGGCGCAAAAACTGCCGCAGCCAGTGCGGCAACGTAATACGCATTGAGCGGCGCAAACTTGCCAGATTTTCACTCATCGGGCGCTCCTTACACGCGGGTCCAGCCGTGAGTAAGTGACGTCGACAATGATATTAATCACGATAACCAACAGCGCGCTGAGCACCAGAATGCCGAGGATCAGCGGATAGTTACGGCTCATCACGCTATCAAGCAGCACTTGTCCGAGGCCGGGCCAGCTAAATACCGCTTCGATAACGATACTGCCGCCCAACACGGTGCCGAGCTGTAATCCCAGCAGCGTCACCACCGGCAGTAGCGCATTGCGTAAGGTGTGGCGGATAACCACGGCGGCGCGGCTCAGCCCTTTGGCCTGCGCGGTACGCACGTAGTCCATCTGCGCCACTTCCAGCATTGAGGCGCGCATTACGCGGGCGTAAGTGGCGGCATAGAACAGCCCGAGGGTGATCGCCGGTAGCGCCAGATGGTGGAGTATATCCAGCACCTGTTCCCAGGGTGACAACGTCACGCCAATCGATGCCATTCCTCCCACCGGAAACCAGCCTAACTTCACCGAAAACAGGATTATCAGCATGATGCCGAGCCAGAAACTGGGCGCCGCAAAGCAGACCACCGCCAGGGTTGAGATCAGCGTGTCCCAGACGCTGTTGACGCGAATGGCCGCCAGTACCCCGGCACCGACGCCGACCAGTACCGCCAGCGCAATGCTGGCCAGCATCAGGATCAGCGTGGCCGGGAGATGGGCCATAATCACGTCAAACACCGGCATGTTCTGGCGGAACGAGAACCCTAAATCGAGCTGGCACACCGACCACAGATAGTTAAGCAACTGGGTCAGTACCGGTTGGTCCAGACCATACAGATGGCGCAGCCGCTCAATCATTTGCGGATCGGTGACCTGCTGCTCCGCTGTCATCACGTCCAGCAACGAGCCCGGCACCAGGTTCATCAGCGCAAAGTTAATCACAATCACGCCGAACAGCAGCGGAATGCCCTGCACGACACGCCGCAGGATCAGTCTCAACATCACATCACCCCGCCAGCCAGATATCGTTCAACGCGGTGCCCTGCACATTCGCGTCGGTAGTGAAGTTGCGAACCTCCTTGCGCGCCAGGGTGTAGGACTGCATTTCAATCAGCGGCACAATCGGCACGTCGGTGCTGGCGAGGCGGGCAAACTGCTGAACCAGCGTCTTACGCTTCGCTTCGTCGGTTTCGATGGTGATTGCCGCAACCAGTTGGTCCATCTCCGGGCTCTGATAACCGGTGGCATTGCGGAACGCGCCGCCTTTCACAATGCCATCGGAGGTGAAGAACTGGGTCACTACCGGGACCGGCTCCACCGGGGCGGTAAAATTAGAAATGGCGATGTCGTAGTTGTAATCGGTGTAAATGCGTTTGAGTGCCGTGGCGCGGTCCACCGAATCGAGTTTCACCTCGATACCGATATCTTCCAGCGCCTGTTTCAGGTACTGGCCAAGCTTGGCGTTTTCTTCAAACCAGGCGGCAGCCAGCAGATTTACCGTGAAACGCTTGCCGTCTTTTTCCGGTAACCCGGCCTGATCCAGCAGTTGTTTCGCTTTTTCCGGGTCAAAGGCGTATTTCGGGACATCGTCGGTGAAAAACACCGGATTGCTACTAAATATCGGCGCAACGGCGGGTTTGCCACGCCCAAAGTAAATGGTGTTGAGGATAAATTCCCGGTCAATGGCATGCAGGATCGCCTGACGCACTTCCCGGCGCTTCACGTTTTCACGACGCTGGTTAAACTCCACCGTTACGGCCCAGGCGCAGTTTTCGTAGCCGCGGGTATCCAGCGTGATATTGCCACTCTTCACCAGGCGATCGATATCCCGCGCCGGAACCGGGTTGGAATAGCCCACCTGCATCTCGCCGGTTTCCAGCGCCGCCGTGCGGGAGGCCGCATCGCCCCACCAACGGATAATCAGTTTGTCGAGATACGGCTGGCCTGCGCCCCAGTATTTTTCATTACGGGCATATTCCACATAGCTGCCGCGCACCCAGTTGCCGTACTTCCACGGGCCGGTGCCCACCGGGCGGTTGTTGAGCGGATTGGTGAGGATCGGTTGCCCGGCGTACAGGTGTTTCGGCAACACCAGTTGGTACTGCCCGGCCAGGGTGGACTTCAGGAAGAACGCCGGGACCGGCGCCGAAAACGTCAGCTTCACGGTATGCGCATCGACCGCTTCGGCTTTTTCCAGCGCTTTAAGCGCGATCCCGGCGGAAATGGCTTTCCAGTGCTCGGTGGCGTTGAACACCACGTCATCGGCGGTGAACGGCTGACCATCATGCCAGGTTACGCCCTGGCGCAACGTGATGGTATAGGTTTTAAAGTCTTCTGACGGCGTCACGCTTTCGGCCAGCGCGGGCTGGAATACCAGTTTATCGTCAAGTTTTAACAGGCGTTCGAGGATCTTGGTCGAGGTCTGGAACGGCGAAGAGCCGCCGCCGCCCGGCACCAGTAATGCCTGCGGCTCCAGCCCGCCCCAGGAAACCACCAGGGTGCCGCCGCGTTTCGGGACGCCGCCGCTTTCGCTGGCTGCAATAGCGCGGGTGATCAGGCTAAACCCGCTGATTTTCGCCGCCGCGCCGAGCGCGGCGCCGCCTGCGGCCAGGGTCAATAGCTGGCGTCGTTGTTGGTTAATTGTCATGATGATTTCTCTGAAGTCGTTAACTGCGTGGCGTAACTGGCGCGGCCAATGGCGACCAGTTGCCCGCTCTGATTGAACACGTCGACATCGGCAACGCCCACGCTGCGCCCGGCCCGTCTGACGCGAGCAACCACCTGAAGATCGGTATTGATAGCGGGGCGCAGATAATCGACGCGGAAATTGATGGTAGGTAACCCCTGGCCTAACAGCATGCCGAGCGCGAAGTCGCCCACGGTGTCGATAATTGACGCCAGCGGGCCGCCGTGCCACTGCCCGCAGCCGGCTTTACGCTCAAATTCCGGGCGCATCGGCACGCTGACTGTCAGCGTCTGGGCGTCGTAATCAATGGCGGTAACGCTGAGGTTCAACCAGTGGATAAACGGCGAGGCGGCAAAGTGGCTGGCTAAGTCATCCTGCGTGAGTAATGTGCTCATGCCACCACCACCTTACCCACCACCTGGCGCTGTTCCAGCGAGGCCAGCGCTTGCGCGCCCTGCTCCAGCGGCCACTGGCGGTCGATAATCACTTTGAGCTTCTGCGATTCCACCGCGTCCAGCAGGGCGTGCAGATCTTCGCGCTCCCAGCCGTTGGAACCGAGAATTTGCAGCTCGTAAGTCCAGATGTAGCGCAGGTCTTCCGGCGGATTAAACCCGGCGGTTGCGCCGCAGGTCAGTACGCGTCCCCCAACGCGCAACACCCGCAGGGATTTCACCCAGGTTTCGCCGCCGGTGAAATTCACCACTACGTCCACCCCGCCCGGCTCTGCGCTGCCGCGACGGCGCACCGGTTTGCCATAGCGCTGCCAGACGGCTTTCACAAAATCTTCGTTCTGATAGAGGATCACGTCATCCGCGCCCAGCGCTTTCAGGCGTTCGGCTTTCTGCTCGCTACCGGCGCAGGCAATAACCGTCGCGCCCGCCAGTTTAGCCAGCTGCACGCAGCACACGCCCACGCCGCCGCTGGCCCCTAAAATCAACACTTTCTCGCCGGGCTGGATGCGGCCAATGCTTTGCATCATGCGCCAGGCGGTGCCGTAGGCCACCGGTAAGGCCGCGGCGTCGGCATAGCTCACGCTATCCGGCAGGCGAATTAACTGATGCGCCGGGACGCGACAGCGCTCCGCCAGCCCGCCGTGGGTGGTTTCGCCAATCAGGCCGCCGTTAATCCGGTCTATGGGATCAACCACCACCCGATCGCCGATATTCCAGCCCGCCACTTTGCTGCCAACGGAAATAATTTCGCCGGCGACATCGAGGCCGATAATTATTGGGAACGGCAAATGAATTCCCGGCATCCCGCGGCGGGTAAATATATCGTGGTAATTTAATGATGCGGCCTTAACGGCAATAATCACATCGCCCTCGCCGGGCTGCGGGTCCGGAAAATCGTGCTCTAAAGTAAATTTATCGTTGTCGCCATGTTCCCGTAAAACCAGTGCTTTCATTTTATTCCCCAGAATTTTCAAATAGCTTCGCCGCCTCGCTGGACGCAGAAATAACGGCGAGAAATTCAACCTCATTGCTTTTGCTAACACGTTAATAACAATAATTTTTTAACACCAAACCAGCGGGGATTTAAAATAGAAAAACTACCTTTGGTTATGCGCAAAATGGGATTACGGAAATTATTCACACCAGGCTGACGCAGCGCCCGCCTCCAAACAAAAAGTTTGCCATCAAACAAAAAGTGAGCACTTTTACGTGATCCCGATCGCTTTTTGAACCCTTAACGGTTGTTTAACACCCACCCTTGTCGCTATACATTACAAAAAGTTTTGTTAGCTAACTAAATTTTAGGTTGATATGGAAAACATCACAGAGAATCTCGATTTCATCATCCCGATGATGGAAGGCATCGCCGGGCAGTTTGGCGAAAACTGCGAAGTGGTTCTTCACGATCACGCCCAGGGACTGGAAAGCAGCATCATCGCCATTATTAATGGCCATGTGACCGGGCGTAAAAAAGGCGACCCGAGCAGCAACCTGGGGCTGGAAGTGCTGCGCGGCACCGATGTTAACGGCGACCGCCACAACTACTTCACTCAGACGCGCGACGGCAAAACCCTGCGCTCCACCTCGGTCTATTTCCGTAATAGTCAAAACAAAGTGATTGGCGCGCTGTGTATCAACCTTGATATCAGCGACATTTTGCAGGCCGAGAAAATGCTTAACAGAATGGCGGGCCGCCCCGATAGCGCGCCAGCCCGCCAGGAAGAAGTCAATGAAGTGTTTGTTAAGGACGTCAACGAACTGCTGGATTATTTGATTGCCGAATGCACCACGTTAATCAGTGTTCCGGTAAACAATATGACCCGTCAGGACAAACTCGACGCCATTAAGTTTTTCGACGACAAGGGGGTGTTTCTGATTAAAAAGTCCGGTGAAAAGATTTGTGAGTTTCTGAATATCTCGAAATACACCCTCTATGCCTATCTGGGCGAAATCAGAGGGGATACTCCGCCTGGCGAGGGCGAAAACTCAGGAGGCTAAATGTACACCACACCTTATGTCGCGCTGGACATGGATATCATGGAAAAAAATATTAACGCCATGGTATCCGGGCTGGCCCGTAATAATATTCAGCACTGGCCGCATATTAAGACCCATAAGTCGGTGCGGCTGGCGAAGCTGGAGCAGCAGCTTGGCGCAAGCGGGATCACCTGCGCCAAATTATCCGAGGCGGAAGTGATGGCAAAAGGCGGGATCACCTCGATTCTGCTGGCCTATCCGCTCATCGGCGAAGATAAATGCCAGCGGTTTGCCGATCTGGCTCGGCAAATCAATATTCGCACTATTATTGATAGCCTGGCCGGAGCCGAGGGGCTTTCACAGGCGGCCGTAAAAAACGATTTGCAATTTAACGTCGATATCGCCATCGATTTTGGCGCGCATCGCGAAGGTATTCAGCCTGACCAACTGCTGGACTTTGCCAGGCAGGTTGCTGCCCTGCCCGGCCTGAATATTAAAGGGGTATTTACTTACGCGGGCACCATCTATCAGTACCACCAGGAAGCGGATATTCGCAAGGCGGCCCGCGAAGAAGCCGCGCTGCTGATTAACAGCCGGGATCTGTTAAACGCCAACGGCTTTTCGATTGATATTTTATCCGGCGGCTCCACGCTCTCCTCTTTTTACGCCGATGAATTAAACGGCATTAGCGAATCACGCGCCGGGAATTTTATTTTTGGTGATATGAATGCCATCAACGGCGGTATTTATACCCCGGAAGATTGCGCCCTGACAATATGCGCCACCGTGGTCAGTATCCCCCTGCCCGGCTACGCCACCATTGATGCCGGAACCAAATCCCTGACCTCGGATGTATCCAGCGTGGCAGGCTCTTACGGCCATATTCAGGAATACCCGGAAATGCAACTGGTGAAACTGAATGAAGAACACGGCTATTTACGTTACGACCCGGAGAAAACTGCGCTGAATATCGGCCAGCAGATCCATATTATTCCCAACCACTGCTGCGTAGTGGCGAATCTGGTGGATGAAATATACGCCTTCCGCAAGGGAGAATACCGCGAAACGATTACCATCGACGCGCGTGGAAAAAGTTATTAAAACCTGAGCTGGGTATTTTTATGACAATAAAACAATTAACTGCTGATGAACGGCAGGAGCTGGTTACGCTCCTTTGCAGCCTGATTCAGCATCCTTCGGAAAATCCGCCGGGAAATGAAAACGCCGTCGCGCATTTTATTGCCGACGTTTTACAGCAAGAAGGCATTGAGACGGCGCTTCAGGAAGTGGCGCCAGGCAGGCCAAACGTGATCGCGCGGATTAAAGGGCAACAGCCCGGCAAACGTGTGATCCTCAATGGCCATACTGATGTGGTGCCGTGCGGTGAAGGCTGGTCGGTGGACCCGTTCGCGGCGGTGATTGAAGACGATCGCATTATCGGGCGCGGCGCGGCGGACATGAAATCCGGCGTGGCGGCGATGATGTTTGCCGCCATCCTGATCCAGCGCCACGGTTACGCATTCAATGGCGAGTTAACCCTGCTGTTTAACGTCGATGAAGAGCGCGTCAATCTGGGGATGGAGCACTTTCTGGCGCAGGGCGTGGAAGCCGATTACGCCATCATCGGCGAGCCGACTTCCCTTGAAATCTGCATCGCCCATAAAGGCGTCAGCCGCACCCGGTTGACCACCTTCGGCACCGCCGGGCACGCCGCGAAAGTGCGCGAGCCGGACAGCGCCATCGATAAAATGGCCCGTCTGCTGCCGGAACTGGTGCAGGAGTGCCAGCGGGTTAAGCAGAAACAACACAGCCTGCTCGGTAACGCCTCGATGCTGGTCACCACCATCAACGGCGGCAGCGCGCCGAATATTGTCCCGGCGTCGTGCCATATTGAAATCGACCGCCGGGTGCTGCCTGGCGAAACGCGTCACGATATCAACAGCAGCCTGAACAGCGCGCTGGCGGGCGTTGGCTTGCAGACCGACCGCGATTACTCGCTGGAAAACTATCTGTTTATCCCCGCCTCGGCGATTGAAGAAAATCACCCGCTGGTGGAGCGCGCGTGCGAAGCGGTTAATCAGATTACCGGCAGCGCCAAAAAAACCATTTTCGAGGCCACCTGTGAAGCGCCGTTCTTCTCAGTTGGGCAGCATATTCCGACCATCATTATGGGGCCGGGCGATTTAGCTCAGGCCCATGTGAAAGATGAGTTCGTGCGGATTGAGGAATTACATCAGGCCGCAGAAATTTATTTATCACTGACGCTGGATTTATTGAAATAACCCAACAGGAAAAAATATGACTATTGACGCTCGCTTAGCAGAGCTGGGTATTACACTCGGCGAGCCCACTGCACCCAAATTTTCGTATATCCCGGTAAAGCAAACCGGCAATTTACTGTATACCTCCGGGAATGATTGCCGGGTTAACGGTGAATTAATTTATACCGGCACGCTGGGTAAGGATTTAACCATTGAACAGGGCCAGGAGGCCGCGCGCCAGTGTATCGTGAATATTCTGACCTCGCTAAAAGCCTATCTTGGCGATCTGAACCGGATCGCCGGTTGCGTGAAAATGCTGGGGTTTGTGCAGAGCGCGGATGATTTTAAACAGCAGCCGTATGTCATGAATAGCGCGTCGGATTTGTTAATCGCAATATTCGGTGAAAATGGCCGCCATGCGCGCTCGGCTATCGGTACTAACGCATTACCTTTTGATACGCCCGTTGAAATTGAATTAATTTTCGAAATTAACGATTAATCCTGACATCCAAAAATAACGCCATTATGCTGCGTGATGATGGCGTACTGATAATTATTAAAGGAACATTTATGTCTACTCAAGCAAGCTCTCGCCTGAAGCGTTTGCAAATTATGGCATTATTGTTTTTGCTCGTGGCGGGTATTATTAATTTCCTCGACAGAACCTCGCTGTCTATTGCCAATACCACTATTCGTGAGGAAATGGGCCTCACGGCCACCGAAATGGGATTATTACTTTCGGTGTTTTCCTTCGGCTACGCTTTATGCCAGCTACCGATCGGCATGGTGATGGAGCGCTTCGGCGTTAAACGGGTGTACGGGTTCGGTATTTTCCTGTGGTCTGCCGCCCAGACCGCGCTGGGTTTTGTCGGCTCATTCAGCCAAATGATCGTCGCCCGCGTGGTGCTGGGGATCGGCGAAGCGCCCCACCTGCCTACCGGCGTTAAGGTGGTTAACGACTGGTACAACATCCGTAAACGCGGCGTGCCGATGGGCATTGTTAATATGTCATCCACCCTCGCCCAGGCGCTGGCGCCGCCGCTGCTGATTGCCCTGATGCTGGCCTTCGGCTGGCGCGCGATGTTTATCATCATCGGCGTGGCGGGCATTATCCTGTCGATCCTGTGGATGATTTTTTACCGCAACCGCGAAGATGCCAATCTTTCCCCGGAAGATATCGCCCATCTGGAGGAAGAAACGCCGCCGTCCAGTAAAGAAAAAGTCACCCTGAAGGACTGGGCCGGGCTGTTTAAGCAAAAGTCGATGTGGGGAATGATTATCGGCTTTAACGGCGTGGGCTATATGGTGTGGCTGTTCCTGACCTGGCTGCCGTCCTATCTGGAGATGTCTCGTGGGTTAAGTCTTGAGAAAACCGGCTGGGTTGCGGCGATCCCGTTCCTGTTCGGCGCGGCGGGGATGCTGGTTAACGGCGTGGTCGCGGACTGGGTCATGAAGCGCGGCGCGGATAAAATGAAAAGCCGCAAATGGATGATCTGCTTAGGGCTGCTGTGCGCTGCGGGCTTTACCCTGCCTGCCGCCTATACCGACAGCACCTTTACGGCGGTCGCCTGCATCAGTATGGCGCTGTTTTCCATCCACTTTGCGGGCACCTCCGCGTGGGGCCTGATTCTGGTGTCGGTGCCGTCCCGTCTGGTGACCTCCGTGAGCGGCATCCAGAACTTCGGCGGGTTTATTGGCGGCTCGTTTGCGCCAATCATCACCGGGATGATCCTCGACAGTACCGGATCCTTTACCCTGGCGTTGGTCGCGTCGTCCGTCATCGCGTTTATGGCGTCGCTGGTGTATTTCTTTATGGTCAATAAACCCATCACCGACCCGGCAGCAGTAAACTGATTTTCTCCACGCGGCGTTGTCTGATCGCGCCGCGTGATCTCATACCCGCCCGACCCGCATCGCAATCGGCCAGGAAATGACTCTGGCTTGCGCCGTATCGCCCCACAGCGTTTCAAACTCGCTTAAGAACCGTTCCACGCGCGCCTGCTCTCCGGCTTCTGAGGCTTTGCGCACCGCAGACCAGGTGGAGATATAGCCAACAAAGGCCTCGAAATCCCATTCAACCTGAATTTCCAGCGGCGGCGGCGTTAGTTCGTCAAACGGGAATGCCAGCGTGCGATAGCCTTCATCAACCAGGCGGCGCTCCGGCGGCCAGTACGGGCCAATTTCACCGTCATAGAACTGGCGGAACCGATCGTTAAGCGCGTCGTCAAGCTCCATAATGCCGTAGCTGATGAGCGCGATAATCGCCCCCGGCGCGGCAACGCGGCGTACCTGCTGATAAAACGCCTCCAGTTTGAACCAGTGCGCAGCCTGCGCCACGGTAATCAGGCTAAAATTCGCCAGCTCGTCCGGGAGCTTTTCCGCTGGCGCGGACTGATAGCGGATCTTCGGATGCGGCGCGACGTTGGCAATCTGGCTTTCGCTGGGATCGATGCCGACCACCTGATCAAAGGTTTGCGCAAGCAGCCGCGTTAATTGCCCGGTACCGCACCCGACATCCAGAGCGCGTTGGCGGTCCGGTGCAACGTGCGCAAGGTAGTCGACCAGGGCGGGCGGATACTCCGGGCGATAACGCGCGTAGTTGTCTCCACCGCGATCGAACCAGTTGGTATGTTGCGCCATTTCACGCCTCCTTTTAGCTAAAGCCTGTGATATCAATGAAGTGTATATTATCGAATACTCTCTGGATTAATTCACGGCGCAACGCGCGGAGCCCACATGTTTTCCAGATTTACAACGTTACGGCGCATTCCTTCTGGCGTTTGGGTCGTCGGCGGCGTCAGCCTGCTGATGGATGTGTCTTCCGAAATGATCCACAGCCTGTTACCGCTGTTTATGGCCACGACGCTTGGGGCCAGCGTGGTGGTTATCGGGCTGATCGAGGGGCTGGCCGAGGCCACGGCGCTGATGGTGAAAGTCTTTTCCGGCGTGATTAGCGACTGGCTGGGAAAACGCAAAGGGCTGGCGCTGCTGGGCTACGGTCTCGGGGCGCTGAGCAAGCCGCTGTTCGCTATCGCTACCACCTCCGGCATGATCCTCACCGCGCGCCTGACGGACCGGCTCGGCAAAGGCATTCGCGGCGCGCCAAGGGATGCGCTGGTCGCCGACGTCACCCCGCCGGAGCTGCGCGGCGCGGCTTACGGGTTGCGCCAGTCGTTAGATACCATCGGCGCGTTTCTCGGTCCGCTGCTGGCGGTGGGGTTGATGTTACTGTGGCACGACGATTTCCGCGCCATTTTCTGGGTGGCGGTGATCCCGGGCGTAATGGCCGTTGCGCTGTTGTTCTTCGGGCTGCACGAACCACGCGCGCCGGTGTCCCAAAAGCGCACTAACCCGATCAGCCGCGCCAACCTGCGTCGACTGGGCAACGCCACCTGGTGGGTAATTGCCCTGGGCGGGATTTTTACCCTTGCCCGCTTCAGCGAGGCATTTCTGGTGCTGAAAGCGCTGGAAGTGGATATTCCACTGGCGCTGATCCCGCTGGTAATGGTGGCGATGAACCTGCTTTATTCAGTGACGGCTTACCCGTTTGGCAAACTCTCTGACGCCATGAGCCACAGCCAGCTGCTGCAATGGGGGTTGGTGGTGTTGATCCTGGCGGATATGGTGCTGGCGTTCAGCACCCACTGGTCAGGGGTTTTAATTGGCGTCGCGCTGTGGGGTATCCATATGGGGATGACCCAGGGCCTGCTGGCCGCCATGATCGCCGCCGCCTCGCCCGCTGACTTGCGCGGCACGGCGTTTGGCATGTTCAGCCTGATTAGCGGTGTGGCGTTACTGCTTGCCAGTACCGGCGCAGGCATATTGTGGGAGTTTTCCGGTTCGGCCTCGACGTTTATCGCCGGTGCGGTGATTTGTCTGGCGACGCTACTCTACTTGCGGGTAATGCCGCGTAAGCCGCAGTAATCGCCACGCCCGGCAAATGAGGTTGCCGGGCATGTTGCGTGAATTACAGTTGGGTCAGATCGGTCACGATTTTGTAATTAATATGCTCGGCCTGTTCGGTCACGTTTACATCATTCCCGGTCAGTAAATACGCCAGTGAAAAAGCGAAATCAAATGCGGCTCCCACGCCCTGCCCGCTAAGTAAATTGCCGTCTTTAACCACCGGCAGATCCACATAAACGCCATCCGTGACCGTTTCATAAAATGTGCCGGAACAGACGTAACGCCGCCCTCTCAGCAAG
This sequence comes from Atlantibacter sp. RC6, assembly GCF_014193285.1. Classification (GTDB taxonomy): domain Bacteria; phylum Pseudomonadota; class Gammaproteobacteria; order Enterobacterales; family Enterobacteriaceae; genus Atlantibacter. The sequence continues at coordinate 22,244 of NZ_JACHZE010000006.1, read as the reverse complement.
CCGTGCGGCGCAAGTACCTTTGCGGCAGCCGAGCATATTGGGCAAATCAGTTTCCCGGCCTGGTCGTGGCGGCGGATAAACGCTATTGCCTGCGTGTTTTTGGCAAGATTATTGGTCCCCTCCGGGCCGCCGGGGATCACCACAGCATCAAAGTTGTTATCCGCGCATTCAGACAACAAAAAATCTGCCGTAACGGGCAGCGCGTGATAACTCACAACGGTTCGTTGTTGGTCGCAGGCCACGGTGGTCACCTGAACTCCCAGCCGGGAAAGTATATCCAGTGTGATGATCGCCTCTGCTTCTTCAAATCCTGGCGCGAGCAGTAACGCAATATTGCTTTTCATCTCATTCATCCTTATTTGAAATTCACCAAGGACTACTTTGCGACGTGACGAGTCTTAAATGAATCGGGTTTTAAATCCGTTACCCTGTCAGGAGGGAAATTAAGAAATAAGCCCAACTGCATGCATGAATTTGAATAATTCAGTTTCTATAAATACGAAATCTAATAATAACTTATCACGGAGAAATGTTGCGTTAACATTAAATATATCATTAGCTTAAATAGAATTATTAACATCCGCATCCCGTCACTTCACAGTTTCTAATTCATAAGGGTTATAAATATATACCCCTTGATCATAATCAACCTCGCCAAGGCTTAAGCAAATTAAGGTCCCCTTTAGATGCAATGAGGGTACTTATAATGAAAAACAGACTACAAGAGATTTTAAATACACAAATCTCACGGCGGGAGACTGTCACGACCGCCGCAAAAATTGGTTCTGCCGTTGCGTTAAGCAACGCGATTTCTTTGCCATTTTCATCAAGCGCGCTGGCGGCACCTGAAGCAGCCGTGTCAGAAAGCGGTGAAACCGTGCGCCACAGCGCCTGCCTGGTTAACTGCGGCAGTCGCTGCGCGCTGAAAGTGATTGTGAAAGACGATCGCATCGTGCGTATTGAACCTGAAGACGCGATTGATGACGCGGTATTTGGCCAACACCAGATTCGCCCCTGTTTACGCGGGCGCTCCAATCGCTGGCGCGTGTACAGCCCGGATCGCATTAAATATCCCATGAAGCGGGTCGGTAAACGCGGTGAAGGCAAATTTAAACGCATCGATTGGGATGAAGCCACCGCGTTTATTGCGGCGGAACTTCAGCGTGTTAGCGAGAAATATGGCCGAGAAGCCATTTATTACAACTATCAGTCCGGGGCTTATTATCACACTCAGGGAACGCCCGCCTGGAAACGCCTGTTAAATCTCACCGGCGGTTATCTCAATTACCATAACACTTACTCCACGGCGCAAATCGCCAGCGCCACGCCGTATACCCACGGCAAATATGTCGGCAGCCATTTCTCGCAAATCGCCCATTCCGACCTGGTGGTGTTTTTCGGTATGAACCTGTCGGAGACGCGTATGTCCGGCGGCGGCCAGGTTGAAGAGCTGCGCCGGGCGCTGGAAGCGTCAAAAGCCCGGGTGGTGATTATCGACCCGCGTTACACCGATTCGGTGATCACCGAGCACGCCGAATGGCTGCCGATCCGCCCCACCACTGACGCGGCGCTGGTGGCTGGCCTGGCTCATACACTGATTAGCGAAAAGCTGATCGACGAAGCATTGGTCAATCAGTACTGCGTTGGGTTCGACCGCTCGACGTTGCCGGAAAACGCTGCGCCTAACGCCAGTTATAAAGACTACGTGATGGGCACCGGCGATGACGGTATTGAGAAAACGCCGGAATGGGCGGCGCAAATTACCGGGATCCCGGCAACGCGTATCAAGCAGCTGGCCCGGGAAATCGCGGCGGCGCGCGCCTGCTACATCGGCCAGGGCTGGGGCCCGCAGCGCCATGCCAACGGCGAACAGACGGTACGCGCTATCCAGACGCTACCCGCGATTACCGGCCATTTTGGATTACCGGGCACCAATAACGGCAACTGGCCCTATGGCACACCGTATGGCGTACCGCTGCTGCCTACCGGCACTAACCCGGTTAAAGCCTCCATTCCCTGCTATCTGTGGACCGATGCGATCCTCAATCCGGAAAAAATGACCGCCACCACCATGGGCGTGAAAGGCGTCGAGAAACTCAACGTCGGCATTAAGCTGTTTTTCAATCAGGCCGGTAACGCGCTGCTGAACCAGCACGGTGATATCAACCGCACCCGTAAAATCCTCGCCGATGAATCGCTGTGCGAAACCATCATCGTGATTGAAAACCACATGACGCCGAGCGCCAAATACGCCGATCTGCTGCTGCCGGAAACCAGCTATCTGGAAGCGGAAGATCTGGTGGACAGCTCGTATGCGGCGGGCTCCCACAACTATATGATCGCCCTGCAAAAAACCATTACGCCGATGTGGGAAGTGCGCAGCACCTATGACATCTGCGCCGATATCGCCGGGCATCTGGGGCTGCGCGAGCAGTACACCGAAGGGCGTACCCAGGCGCAGTGGGCGGAATATCACTACCAGCAGATACGCGAAAAACGCCCCTATCTGCCAGAATGGTCGGTGGCCAAAAACAAAGGGATCATTGACCAGCAAATCGCCACTGAACGCCAGAGCATCGCCTTTATCGATTTCCGCGAAGATGCCGCAGCCCACCCGCTGGAGACGCCGTCCGGCAAGATTGAGATCTACTCCCAGGCGCTGGCGGACCTGGCGCAAAAATGGACCCTGCCGGAAGGCGATCGCATCCCGGCGGTGCCGGAGTTCTGCGTGGTGAAAGAGTCGCACCTGAATAAAGAACTGACGGCGAAATACCCGCTACAGCTGAGCGGCTTCCACACCAAGGGCCACACTCACTCAACCTACACCAACGTGCTGGCGTTGCATGAAGCGGTGCCGGATGAGGTGTGGATCAACCCGATTGACGCCCGCGCGCGGCAGCTCGCTTCCGGGGATATCGTGCATGTATTTAACGATCGCGGCGTGGTGGAGATCCCTTGCAAGGTAACCAACCGCATCCTGCCGGGCGTGGCGGCGATGCCGCAGGGCGCGTGGACGCGTCTTAACAATGAAGGTGTTGATGTGGGCGGTTGTATCAACTCGCTGACCAGCCATCTGCCGTCACCGCTGGCGAAAGGCAACCCACAGCACACCAACCTGGTTGAGATTAAACGCGCTTAAGGAGTGAATAAAAATGAAACAGTATGGCTTTTACGTTGACTCCTCGCGCTGCTCGGGCTGCAAAACCTGCCAGGTGAGCTGTAAGGACAACAAAGATTTAGATGTCGGGCCGAAACTGCGCCGGGTGTATGAATACGGCGGCGGCAGTTGGGTACAGGAAGGCGATAGCTGGCACAACGACACCTTCAGCTACTACCTGTCGATTGCCTGTAACCACTGCGATCAACCCACCTGTGTGGCAGGCTGCCCGACCGGGGCGATGCATAAGCGCGAGGAAGACGGGCTGGTTCTGGTGGACGACTCCGTGTGCGTGGGCTGCCGCTACTGTGAAATGCGCTGCCCGTATGGCGCGCCGCAGTTTGATGCCAAAGCGAAAGTGATGCGCAAATGCGACGGCTGCCTGGATCGGCTGGAAAAGAATCTGCGCCCGATTTGCGTCGATTCCTGCCCGCAACGCGCGCTGGATTTTGGGCCGATTGACGAACTGCGCCAGAAGTACGGCGTGGAAAACCAGATCGCCCCACTGCCATCGGCCAGTTTCACCCATCCGAACCTGGTGGTGAAACCGCATCCGAAAGCGCGGCCAACCGGCGACACGGAAGGCGCGATTCAGAATTTACGGGAGGTGCGTCATGCATGAGTTACCGCTGGTTTTCTTTACCGTTCTGACGCAAAGCGCGGTCGGCGCATTTATTCTGCTGCTGATCGGCGGCGCGCTGGGCCATATTGAGCCGCGCCGTCTGGCGATTGGCCTGTTCGCCGCGGTGTGCCTGTTCGGCCTTGGCGTGGTGATGGGCATTTTCCACGTCGGGCAGCCGCTGCGGGCCATGAATATGCTGTTCCGCGTCGGGCATTCGCCGATGAGTAACGAGATCGTGCTCTCGGCGGTGTTCGGCACTATCGCCAGTGTTGCGGCGCTGGGCCTGCTGCTGGATCGCGGCATGCGTAAGCTGTTTATTGCGCTGGCCTGGCTGGCGGCGGCCATTGGCGTGGTGTTTGTGTTCGCCATTCCGCGCATTTACCAGTTGCCGACGGTGACCACCTGGAGTTCCTCCTGGACCACCGTCGTTATGCTGTTGACGCCGCTGATCGGCGGCGGCGCACTGGCGGCAGCGCTGGGCGTGCGCCGTCTGGGGCTGATTGTCAGCATCATCGGGATTATCGCCAGCTTCTGTCTGCGGCCGGGCTATCTGTCCACCATCCTGCTGGCCGACGCTCCGCTGGCGGCGGCGCAGTCCGACTGGTTTACCGCCCAGGCGGTACTGCTGGCGGCGGGCGCGTTGGGCGCGCTGGTGTATATCCGCGCCAGACGCGGCCAGGCACTGCTGTTTGCCTGCGCGGGCGTGGTGATTGCGGCGGAACTGATTGGCCGTATCGCATTTTATAATCTCTGGACGTTGCCGATGTAATGCCCTGTCGGGCGGGCTGCGGCCTGCCCGATCGCTGTATCAATGAGGAATGATGTATGTCTTCTGCCGCTGTACTGCCGCGTATTCTGGGCGCGCTGTTTTACTATTCTCCCCAGCGCCCTGAAGTTAAGGCGCTGATCGAATGCCTGCCAACCCTGCCGTCGCTGTATGCCTGGCGCGATCCGCACACCATCAGCCAATTGTGTGAAGCCTGGCCCATGGACGCTGATGATGAACTTGGCTGGCAGTATTCCGTGCTGTTTGAAGGCCAGGGGGAAATGGTCGCGCCACCCTGGGGCTCGGTATACCTGGAAAAAGACAACCTGCTGATGGGCGAAACCACGGCCCGTTACCGCGCGTTTTTACGCAATCACGGTCTGGCGTTTGATGGCCAGCAACAGGAGCCTGAAGATCAGTTTGGCCTGATGCTGATGGCCTGCTCCGCGTTTATCGAGCGTGATAATCCGCACGCCGCCACGGCATTGCTGGAACAATTTCTGCTGCCCTGGGCGCCGCGTTACCTTGAACTCGTGCAGCATAACGCCATTAGCCCGTTTTACGCCCGGCTGGCGCAGGTTACCGAACGGTATTTGCAGGACGTTAAACAGCAACAGGGACTTAACCCTGCGCAATCACGGATTTTCTTCTGATGAACAAAACCGAGCGCTATTACCAGCAATATATGTCCCATCGCCACGTCAGCCGTCGCGGGCTGTTTCGGGCCTTTGTGACAGCGTCACGTAACATAGCGCCGCCCCCTGCGGCTTTGCCGCCGTGGCCGTTGCCGCCTGGCGCGGTAACGACGGCGCAGTTTTTCGCCCAGTGCGATAAATGCCAGCAGTGCGTTCAGGCTTGCCCGATGGGCGTATTGATTGCCCAACAGGAGGGTTTCCCGCAACTGGCTATCGAATATGCCAGTTGCGATGGCTGCGCGGCATGTATTCAGGCGTGCCCGACCGGCGCGTTACAGCCGCAGCCGCGCTTCGATACCCGTCTGCGCCCTGTTTTTACCGATGCCTGCATCCATGGCTCACGGGGATGCGATCGCTGTGTAGAAGTTTGCCCGCAGCGGGCGTGCTCTATTGGCGAATCCGGCCTGCCGCACGCCGACGCCGATCGCTGCAACGGCTGCGGCGAGTGTCTGGTCCAGTGCGACCGCCAGGCCGTGCTGCTGTATTCGGTGATATAACCCCACAATCCAGATGGTTGAACTGTTATTCATTTACTCTATAGTGACGGGCTTCACAAATTATCAGTTAATTACACCATCATGTTGCTAACGCCGCCCTGAGTTACCCCTTAACTCTTTGCACTGAATAACACTCTCGGTGCCTGAACGACATCCCGTCTGCGGATGCGCGTTACTCTGCGTTGCGTTAAATTTTTAATTCACTAAACCTTGAGAAATCACTATGTTGCTGTCCTCGACGCGTAAGGACTGGCTGGGTAATGTCCGTGGTGACATCCTGGCAGGTATTGTTGTGGCGCTGGCCCTGATCCCGGAATCCATTGCCTTTTCCATTATCGCGGGGGTCGACCCCAAAGTCGGTCTCTATTCTGCTTTCTGTATCACGGTAGTGATCGCCTTTTTCGGCGGACGCCCGGCAATGATCTCCTCGGCGACCGGCGCGATGGCCCTGCTGATGGTCACACTGGTTAAAGAGCATGGATTACAATACCTGCTGGCGGCCTCGGCGCTGACCGGCGTGTTCCAGTTGCTGGCCGGCTATTTAAAGCTTGGCAGCCTGATGCGCTTTGTCTCCCGCTCGGTGGTTACCGGCTTTGTTAACGCGCTGGCGATCCTGATTTTTATGGCGCAATTGCCGGAACTGACGAATGTCACCTGGCACGTTTACGCATTAACTGCCGGCGGGCTGGCGATTATCTATCTCTGGCCGCGCATTAATAAAACCATCCCCTCGCCGCTGGTGTGCATCATGGTGATTACCGCCATTTCCCTGTGGCTCAGTCTGGACGTACGTACCGTTGGCGATATGGGTCAGTTGCCGGACAGTCTGCCGATGTTTTTGATCCCGGATGTGCCATTGACTCTCCAAACGCTGTGGATCATTCTGCCCTATTCTGCCGGTCTGGCCGCCGTGGGCCTGCTTGAGTCGATGATGACCGCCACCATTGTGGATGACATGACCGACACGTCCAGCGACAAGAATCGCGAGTGTAAAGCCCAGGGCATCGCCAATATTTGTACCTCGTTTATCGGCGGGATGGCGGGCTGCGCGATGATCGGCCAGTCGGTGATTAACGTGAAGTCCGGCGCGCGCGGGCGCCTCTCGACACTGACTGCGGGCCTGGTGCTGCTGGTGCTGGTGGTGTTTTTAAATCAGTGGGTATCGCGCATTCCTATGGCGGCCCTGGTGGCGGTAATGATCATGGTCTCCATCGGCACCTTCTCGTGGCGCTCGATCCTCAACTTACGCTCCCATCCACCGTCAACCAGCGTGGTGATGCTGGCGACGGTCGCGGTCGTGGTCGCTACTCATAATCTGGCGTTTGGCGTCCTGGTCGGGGTGCTGATTTCAGGGCTCAACTTCGCGATGAAAGTCGCGCGCTATCTACGCGTGGAAAGCGTACAGGAAGGCGAAACCCGGACTTATCATGTACACGGCCAGATCTTTTTTGCTTCTGCCGACCGCTTCGTTGAGCACTTCGACCTGCGTGAAGCGCTGCAAAAGGTGGTGATTGACGTGCGCCATGCGCATTTCTGGGATATCACCGCCGTGGGCGCGCTCGATAAGGTGGTGATGAAGTTCCGGCGCGCGGGCGCACAGGTGGAAATCATCGGGATGAGCGAGGCCACGCGCAGCCAGATCGACCGTTTTGCCATGCACAATAAACCCGACGCCGCGGCGACTCTTGCCTCCGGGCATTAATCTCTGTTAACCCGGGCCTGAAGTCAGGCCCGCTGCAAAAATCCCAGACTTATCATCGCATTAATTATTGCCGCGTTATTTAACAATAACATCCGGGTGCGCATGTCCCCGTTCCAACAGAAATAAGAATTTTCGCAGCGGAGATAAATTTCTCCGCTTTTTTTGTTTTAAATAAAATGAAAAAGCCTGATAAACCGGTTGGCTAGAATGGTAGTCACAGTTAATTAACATAACCTCCTGCTGTATTTAACCAATCCACAACCGCATAATGAAACTGCATTTCAAAACAAAAAGAACGTTGTTTCTTTTGTGATGTAGTTATCAGATAATGCTTAAATGCGAGTGCTAACATATCTCTGCTTTAGTTTACCTTTCCAGACAAACGCGCCTTTTCGGGCATAGAAAAAATAGCTTCGTTAGGATAAAAAAGATGGACATATTATTAGGGTTAGTGAAAACACCCGCAGTAATAATAGCGATTGTGGCATTTCTGGGTTTGTTATTTCAAAAGGCTTCCATTTCTCGATTAATAACCGGCACGTTCCTGTCGTTTATCGGTTTTACTATGATAAAGGTCGGTGGCGGCATTCTGATGAAAGTGCTGACCGCCTTTAGCTCTCTGTTCTCAAAGGCTTTTGATATTGTTGGCGTCGTTCCCAGCAACGAAGCGATCATGGCGGCGACCATTGATAAATTAGGCGCGACGGCAGCATTAATTCTGCTGTTCTCGATGATTTTAAATATCCTGCTGGCGCGCTTTACCCGTTTTAAATTTATTTATCTGTCATTGCACCTGGTGCTGTTTATGGCCTTTGCCCTGACCGCGGTCTTAATGCAGTTCGGTTTCACGAATTATCAAATGGTGATTATTGCCTCGCTGTTTATCGGCTGCTATATGGCGATTTCACCCTTTATTCTTAACCGCTTTAGCCGTGAGATTATCGGTTCTGACGAATACGCGATTTCCCATGCGGCTATCTCCTCGTATGTGATTGGCTCTTTTATGGGCAAATGGTTCGGGAATAAAAGCACCGATACCGAACACCTGAATATCAGCAATAAATTCGATTTTATTCGCGAGCCGAACATTGCCACCCTGTTAACCATGTTGGTGCTGCTGCTGATCTCCTGCATTTTCGCTTCTCAGCCGCAAATTAAAGACGCGATGACCATGGTGTATGGCGCAGGCGCTGGCGACAAAAATGTGGTGATCTTTATCCTTGAGCAGTCCGCCATCTTCGCCTGCGGCCTGTACCTGGCTAAAGCGGGTGTGAACCTGTTTACCGCCGAAATCGTACCGGCATTTAAAGGCTTTGCCCGCGTGTTTGCGCCTGGCGCTGTGCCTGCGGTAGACGTGATGGTGCTGTTTACCAAAGCCCCTAACGCCACGTTAATCGGCTTCCTGATTAGCTTTATGGTTGAGCTGGTTTGCATCGTGATTTTCCCGTTCGTCGGCCTGCCGATCATCGTTCCGGGGATCATGGCGAGCTTTATCACCGGCGGCGCGGCGGCGATTTTTGGTAACGCAACCGGTGGTTTCCGTGGCGCGGTGATTGCCAGCAGTATCAACGGCCTGCTGCTGTGCGTCCTGCCCGCGCTGACCTTACCGATTTTCTCCCAGCTCGGGGCAAATGGCGTCACCTTTGCCGACCCGGACTTCACCATTCCGTCGTTGATCCTGGATTACATCCTGCGTTTGTTCAGCTTTATCTAAACAGTAAAACGCCTCTTTATGAGGCGTTTATCCCGTTATCCCTCGTAACGATTGCACTCCTGGTTGATAAAAATTGGCAGTCACTTTATATTCGGCTCATAATCTGAGCCGAATAATTTTTTTTCGGCTCACTTCCGGAGAGCAATATGACAAATTCACCCTGGATCTGGGCGCAACCTGACTGGCCGCATTTTCACTGGCAGGATGAAGCGCTTTTGCCTCTGACACGCGCTATCCAGCGTAAAACCGGCGTTTTGCTGGGGAAAACCTCAGCAACGGATAACGAGACGCGTCAGGCGCTGGATAATTTGCTGGCCAATATCCTCGCGTCCAGCGCTATCGAAGATGAACGGTTGAACGTTCAGTCGGTGCGTTCATCGCTGGCGCGCCGCTTAGGGGTGAGCGATGAAAAGCCCTGGCCGACCAGCGATCGCTCCGAGGGACTGGCCGCCATGATGTTCGATGCCATTGATAACCGACTCGAACCGCTGACGCTGGCGCGCTTATACCAGTGGCACCAGTGGTTGTTTGCCGAACAGAATTCCTGGCTGGGATGCGTGATTGTCGGCACCCTGCGTAGCGATGAGCCGATGCAGGTTGTGTCGGGGCGGATTGACAAACCGCACGTCCATTTTGAAGCGCCGCCGCGTAACGGGCTTGAGGCGCAACTCACTCAGTTTATCGACTGGTTTAACCAAAGCCGCGATGATGCCCTGCTCGATCCGCTGCTGCGCGCGGCAATTGCTCATCTGTGGTTTGTTACGCTACACCCTTTTGATGACGGCAACGGCAGGATGACCCGCGCCCTGACCGATCTGGCGCTGGCTCAGGCAGATAACCAGAGTATCCGGCTGTATGCCATGTCGGTAGCGATCCTCGAAAGACGGCATGATTACTACCGCATCCTTGAACACACGCAAAAAGGCCCGCTGGATATCACGCCCTGGCTGGTCTGGTTTTTAGAAACTCTGGATGCCACGCTCGATCACGCGCTGGATTCTATCCAACGCACGCTGGTGAAATCGCGCTTCTGGCAGCGGCCCGCCACGCTGGATATTAGCCCGGAACAGCACAAAGTCCTTAACCGACTGCTCGACGGCGGAGAAAGCGGATTTGATGGCGGCATCAGCGCCAGCCAGTACCAGAAAGTGGCGAAGGTGAGTAAAGCCACGGCAACCCGCCATCTCGCGCAGTTGGTTGAAAAAGGTCTGCTTGAAAAACTGCCCGGCGGCGGACGCAATACCCGCTATCAAATAGCTCGCGAGGCGTGAGCCGAACAGGTGTGGTATTCGCCTCATTTTGTGAGCCGAATAGGGAGAGGATTCGGCTCATCGACTTTTTAACGCTGCGAAGCGTTACAGCCGCATGGCCTGAGTCAGGCTTTATTAAAAGCATCTATTTGTATGTTGTAACTAATAACAGACTAAAATAAACCTGGCCGTAGCCAGGTTGATATTATTTAGCAGAGCGGTTTAACGGCAGTACGCATACCCACAGACAGGATCTGCTCCAGGTCCGCCGTGACCTGATCGGTCACCCCGGCAACCTGATTCAGGTTCTGGCCCCAATGTTCGCTGTCAGATAACACGTTTTCAACCAGCTCACGTACCGATAAGGTCTTCGCGTTGACCGCGCTCCACCCCTGCTGATAACGCTCCAACCAGTGCGCATCGTCCTGCAACGGATAAGTGACACCGTCACGCTCGCCGCGATAGAAGGCAATCAGTGCCGCCAGCGCAAACGTCAGGCGCGCCGGTAACGCCCCACTCGCTTTCTGGCCAGCCAGTAACTGCGGCAGAATACGGGTGCGGAATTTGGTCATGCCGTTCAGGGCAATCGACAGCAACTGATGCTTGATGTACGGGTTGCGGAAGCGCCCTACCACGGCTTTGGCAAACGAGGCCAGCTCATCCGCCGGTAAATCCAGCACCGGGATGATCTCTTCAGCAATCGCTTTCTCAACGAACGCGCAGATTTGCGCATCGTTCATCGCTTCGCCCACGGTATCGATACCCGCCTGATAAGCCACCGGCACCAGCGCGGTATGCGCGCCGTTCAGAATGGCGACTTTACGCTCTTTGTACGGCTTGATGTCATCAACGATCAGCACGTTCAGCGCCAGCTTGTCGAGACGCAGCTCCTGCGCGAGGGATTTCGGCCCCTGGATCACGAACAGATAGAAATGCTCGGCGGTATCCAGGAAGCTGTCGTGATAGCCAAGCTCCGCTTCGAGGCTGGCAACTTCGTCACGCGGATAACCGGTCACAATACGGTCCACCAGCGTAGAGCAGAACGTATTGGCCGCCTTCAGCCAGGCAACGAATTCCGCGCCCAGTTCCCACTCCTGCGCATAGCGCAGCACCAGTTCCTGCAACGCATCGCCGTTATAGTCGATAAGTTCGCATGGAATGATGATCCAACCTTTGTCGGTGGCGCCGTGGAAGTGGGAGAAACGTTCAAACAGCAGACGCGTCAGTTTTGCCGGATAGCTGACCGCCGGCGCATCGTCGAATTTATCGCCCGCGTGGTAGCTGATGCCCGCTTCGGTGGTGTTAGAGAACACGAAGCGAATATCCGGATTGTGCGCCAGCGCCAGGTAGGCGTCGTAGTCGCGGTAGACGTTCAGTTCGCGATTCACGCTGCGGATTAAACGCGCGTCGCTAACCGCTTCGCCCTGCTCGTTCAGGCCGCGAATAATGGTGGTGTACAGCCCGTCCTGGGTACTCAGCGACGGCGGGAAATCGCTGTCGATAGGACGCACGATGACCACACCGGCGTTCAGGTCGGTATGTTCGTTAAGGAGATCAACTTGCCAGTCAACAAAAGCGCGTAAAAAGTTCCCTTCACCGAACTGGATAATACGGTCTGGATACTGCGCTCCGGGAAAATCGCGACGGTTCAAAGTTTTCACAATAGGTTCCTTGGTGGATTTAATTATCAGTCAACCTAATCATTAGCCACCCTAACCTAACAGAAACATATAAATCTAAAACCCCGTTTTGATCAAACTGGGCCAAAGTATTCAAAAATTTTATGCAGGACTAAAATAATTTTAGAGAAAGGCTTTTTAAAACAAGCGAGAAGCGACGGGCTCAGCGGGCAAAAATGCGATTTTTCCCGTCACGTTTGGCGGTATACAGCGCGTCATCCGCGGCTTTAAGCCATTCGGTGGCAGAGGTCATCTCGCGGGTGGCGAAGGCGATACCAATACTGAGCGAACAACGATAAAGAACGCCGTGATCGGCCTGGAGCAGCGCCGCCTGGGCCATAATCGTCTGACCAATAGCCGTGGCCTCCTCCATCGAGGTGTTCGGCAGCAGGACCACAAACTCATCGCCGCCCAGCCGCGCCGGGGTGTCCTGCTGACGGGTGAAGCGGCGCAGGATTTCCGCCACCGCCACCAGCATAGAATCACCGACTTTATGCCCGTAGCGATCGTTCACGTCTTTAAAATCGTCGATGTCGATAAACATCAGCGCCGACAGCCGATGGCGTTGATTGATCTTATTCAGCTCATGATGGATCCGCGGCTCCAGCAGGCGGCGATTAGCGATATCAAGCAGTGGATCCATCATTGCGATGCGCCCCAGCTCGGCGCTTTTTTGCCGCAGCTTGATGGCGATAGTATCGGTCAGCGCGCTGACCGCCAGTACATAAATAGCGATGAGCGGCAGCGTGGCGTACGCCGTGCGCTGGCTGATTAGCGGCTCAAACGGCATACCGCGCGCTATCCAGCACGCCAGGAACCCGACAATCAACGCCGCTGCGGCTTTACGCAGCAGTTCCACCCCACCCGCAGCCAGGCGATCGGAAAGCAAAATAGCCGCAATGGTGACCGAGGGCAGCGGATTGGCCGCCATCATGGCGATCCAGAACCCGCCCGCAGCGGCATCCAGCACCAGGCTGTGATGCTCAACGATCAGCGGCTGGCGGGCGCGGCGAGCCAGTAAATAAGCCACGCTCGGCCAGATAAAGGCATTCGCGCTCAGCAATAGCAGCCAGCCATGATCGCGATGTTGTTCAGATAAAACAGAGAAGATGGGAATAAAGCAGAGAAATGTGCCTAACATGCGCATGAAATACATACGGCGGATAAATTTCAGACCGGCAACGCCATCACGACTATTGATATATTCACTCAGTGGCATTACGCGGCTTTTCCGATATAAATCCACTAACATCTTATAAATGTTATTTTTGTGTAGCAAGTTATTTTATTAATAAAATCATTGAATTGGCAAAAACACGTTGCGCTAAAAATAGCAACTACCAATAATGGCAGCGCGCTATATTGTTTCGGAAATAACCTTAGCGGAATCGACACCCGTCTCTGTTGTTGAGGTCACCTGGTTACGTCCGCTCTTTTTAGACCGATAAAGATGACGATCGGCGACGGGCATCAGGCGCGTAAAGCCGTCGATCACGCCGGGCTCGCTGCAAGCCTGATGGCTAAGCCCAATACTGATGGTGATAGACAGGGTTTTCTCCTGCCAGCTAAAAGGATAGTCGGCAATACGCTGTCGCAGCAGCTCGGCCAGTTCCAGCCCCTCTTTTAACGACACCCCCGGACAGACCACCACGAACTCTTCCCCGCCCATGCGCGCCACCAGCCCGTGAGTCCCCACGGTGCGGATTGCCCGCTCGCCAAACGCGGTCAGTACCGCGTCGCCGCATTCATGCCCATAGCTGTCGTTAATGCGCTTAAAGTAGTCGATATCAATCAGCATCACGCACAGGGAGCCGTAGCGAGTATCCGCGAACGGCGGTTTTTTCAGGGTTTCCAGCAGCCCGGAACGGGATAACGCGCCGGTAAGATAGTCGTAGTTGGCGCGGCGCGATAGCTGGCGCATCAGGGCATTAATGGAGGCGACGCTGGTCGAAACCATCAGCGGGCAAAGCGCCATAATCGCAATGCCCAGACGGGCGGAAAAAAGCTGCGCGGTTTCCAGCGGCGCGGCGGTATTGAACTGGATGGTGGAATTGCCTACCAGCACGATTTCCGCGACGCCGGTTATCAGCATCACCAGACAGGTGACCGGCAGCGAATAGCGAATGGCGCACCAGATCAGCGCCGCCAGCGGGAACGCCAGGCTCCCCGCCCCGCCAATCAGTACCGAGGCGCCCACCGAGCCCACCACCGCCATAAATGGCCACAGCATATCGGGGCTAACCAGGGTTTTACCGCGCGGCCGGCGCACAGTCAGCACCCAGGGTAAAATCAGCACCCCGGTTGAGAATTGCTCGCTAAACCAGTCGGCAAACAGCGGCCACAGTTTATATTTATCGATGCCAATAGACGCCAGCGTTCCCACCAGCGCGCACAGCACCGAGGCGATCAGGCAGTAAAGAAACAGTTTTAAAACGTTAAGCGGCGGCCTTTCGTCACCTTTGACCTGCCTGGCATCCCGCCGCATCAGCATGGCGAAGGTCACGATAAACACCATATTGGAGAGATTGATCGCCAGCGACGCCACGCCCCAGTTGGTGGTGATGGCGTCATACACCAGCATGGCGACATAGCTCAGCAGGTAATAGTGCGGGCGATTAAGAAAGGCATAACGGGCAAACACCCCGGCCATCACCGCATTCAGCAGCCAGAACACGGAGAGTTCGTCAATAAGGCGCAGCATCGCGCCAAAGAAATAAAACAGCGACGTCAGAATGATGATGCCGAAAGCATTAATCAGCGTTCTTTCAGGCCGAAAAAACGGTTGAACGGGTTCAGTCATACATTCCGCCGGTTTGAATAAGTCCCACAGGGATTAAAGCTGATGTGATTGCTGTGAGTTTACTGCATACCGGAGATTAACAAAAAGAATACAGCCTATTAAAAAATAGAGCGGCCAATGTTTTGCGCAAGGATTTCCAGTACCGCGATACCGGCAAGCGAGTTCCCCGCGCCATCCAGTTCCGGGCTCCATACCGCAATCGACATCTCGTGGGGTACAATCGCCACAATACCGCCGCCAACGCCGGATTTCCCCGGCATCCCCACGCGCCAGGCAAACTCGCCGGCGTTTTCATATAACCCGCTGGTCGCCATCAGGGCGTTAATTTGCCGGGTTTGCAGCGGGCTGATAACCGGACGATCGCCATCAGGTAGCGCGCCCTGATTGGCGAGAAATAAAAAGGTTTTCGCCAGTTCCAGGCAGCTCATCTTCAACGCGCAGTAGTGGAAATAGTTTTGCAGCACGCCGATCACGTCGTTATCAAAATTACCAAAAGACTTCATGAGATAAGCGATAGCGGCGTTACGGGCCGAGTGCTCAAATTCGGAGCGGGCGACGCGGGCGTCATAGCTGATATCACTCACCCCTGACAGCATCCGCACAAACTCCAGCATTCGCTGGCGCGGCGCACTCAGGCGGCTTTGCAGCATATCGCACACCACCAGCGCCCCGGCGTTGATAAACGGATTGCGCGGAATGCCCTGCTCCAGCTCCAACTGAACCAGCGAATTGAACGGCTGACCGGACGGATCTTTACCCACGCGCCGCCAGATTTCGTCCCCTTCGTAGCGATCCATCGCCAGCACCAGGCTGAGCACCTTAGAAATCGACTGAATAGAGAAACGCTCGTGGGCATCCCCGGCGGTATAACAGCCGCCGTCCACGGTACAAATCGCAATCCCCAGCTTATTGGCCGGGACTTCCGCCAGCGCCGGAATATAGTTGGCCACTTTTCCCTGGCCGAGTAGCGGCCTGACCTGCGCCAGAATCGCGTCGAGCACCGAATTATCTAATACTAAAGCCACTGTTCCTCTCCCTGCGCCGGGTAAAAATCGCCGGGAGTATACCAGAGTCAGGCAGGCAGGCGAAAACGCGCCACCGCCGCGCTAAGCCGCTTCGACTCCTGGCCCAGTTGACCAGACGCCAGGCTCATCTGCGCCACCAGACTACCGGTTTGCGTCACCACCTGGTTTAAGCTGCTGATGCGATGGGTGACGCGATGAATACGCTCCCCCTGATTCAGCGTAGCCCCGGAAATCTCGCTGAGCAGCCCGGTGAGGTTACCCACCAGCGACATAATCTGCTCAAGGGTATTCTCAAGGCGGGAGACCGCGCCGGAGCCCTGTTCGATCCCCTGGAGCGAATGGTGGATCAACTGCTCAATGGTCTGGGTGGAATGGCTGCTTTTGCGCGCCAGTAATCCGACCTCGCGGGCGACGATGGCGAACCCGCGTCCGTGCTCTCCGGCATGAGCCGCTTCTATCGCCGCGTTCAGCGCCAGAATATTGGTCTGAAACGCCACGCTGTTGATCATGGCGACAATCCCGCGCATCTCCCCGGCGCGGGTAACAATATCCTGCATCGAATGATTCACTCTCTGCATCATCTCCTCTCCGCCGGCGGCCATTTCACGCGCGCTGTCGGCTCGTTGGTTGGCGACCCGGGCATACTCGGTGTTCTGCGCAACGTGGGAT
This sequence comes from Atlantibacter sp. RC6, assembly GCF_014193285.1. Lineage (GTDB taxonomy): Bacteria > Pseudomonadota > Gammaproteobacteria > Enterobacterales > Enterobacteriaceae > Atlantibacter. The sequence continues at coordinate 5,668 of NZ_JACHZE010000006.1, read as the reverse complement.
TGCAGGGCGTGAATATGACGGGTGACGCGCTCCAGCTCCTGGGTCTGGCGCTGCGCCTGACTGGATAGCGCGTCGTTATCCCGGGTGAGGTTATCCACGGTATCCGCCACCGCGCCGGTGACGGCGCGCATTTCCTGCACCAGCTTCAGCAGCCCCTGCTGCATGGTGTTGATGCTGGCGTTCAGTTCGCGCATCTCGCGGTTACGGGTCAGGGTAACCGGCGTGGCGGTCGAAAGATCCCCCGCCGCCAGCCGATGCAAATGATGGATTAACTTACGCAGCGGCGTGATCACCCAGGCGGACATGCCTAGCCACACGGCCACGGCAATCACCAGCAACATCCCCAGCGCGGCGATAACGCTTTTCTGCGCCATCGCTAATCCGGCGAGGAGCTGCTGGCTGTGTTGCGCGTTACGGGTCTCAATCTGGCTCTGATACTCCGCCCAGCGCTGAGAAAAGTCCGCCTGGAAGGCCTGTACCGGCACGCTGAAAAAGGCGTCAATGCTGTTAGTGGCGACCAGCCCGTCCGCCTGCTCTTTCAGCGCCTGATAAAACGCCTGGTAGCTGGTCAACAAGCTCTGGTCCTGCGGCGCGGCGTTTTCCCGATAGCTGACAAACGCCTGATGGGAGTGGCTCAACGCCGTCCGGGCTTCATCCATCAAACTCTGCCAGCTCCCCTCGGAGCCGGTGGCGGCATCCTGCATAAAATAGACGCCCGCGCGGTTGAGCAAGTCGCTGGCCATCAGCAGCGATACCCGCGCCTGTTCCATCTGGGCCTGCTGTTGCTGAAGCTGCTCCCGGCGCGCCAGATCCCGTTCGGTATCATGGAGCAGCGAGGAAAGCAAAAAGGTGGATAAAATTTGCAGCGTAGAGAAAAGCGCGATCGCACACAGGATCGCGCTCAGTAAGCGGAACTGCACCCGGCTGAACGGAGCGGACAGCTTGCGGAAAATTTCACTTAGATTCATGATTTTCTTCAGTAAAAAGCGTTAACGCCGCGAGTCTACTGAGCGAAAATGACAGAATCATGGCAGTAAAATGACAATCACCCTTTGCGGTTGCGCCATACGGTCTGGGCGTTGCAAAACTCGTGCAGTCCGAAGTGCGATAACTCGCGGCCAAAGCCGCTTTTCTTCACGCCGCCAAACGCCACCCGGGCATCCGATGCGCTATAACCGTTAATAAACACCCCGCCGCATTCCAGGTGGGCGGCAAACCAGCGGGCGCGCTGGTCATCGGCGGTATAGATGGTGGCGCTTAAACCATATTCACTGTCATTGGCTAACGCCAGCGCGTGTTCCGCATCCTCGGCCACCGTGATGGCCGCCACCGGGCCAAACAGCTCTTCGCGAAAGGCAGTCATCTGCGGGGTCACATTTCCCAGCACCGTCGGCGGATAGAAATTCCCCTCGCCGGCAGGTTTTTCACCGCCCAGCAGTAACGTCGCGCCCTGCGCCAGAGAGACTTCAACCTGACGGTGCAGTTCATCACGCAGATCCGCCCGCGCCATCGGGCCAATATAGGTCTCTTCATCCTGCGGCGCGCCCATACGCAGCGCCGCCGCGCGCTCGACAAACAGCGCGGTAAAGCGCGGCGCAATCCCGGCTTCGACGATAAAACGCTTGGCCGCTGCGCAAACCTGCCCGGTGTTCTGATAGCGCCCCGCGACCGCAGCGCTAACCGCTTCCTCAAGATCGGCATCGTTGAGCACGATAAAGGGATCGGAACCGCCCAGCTCCAGCACGCATTTTTTCAGCGCCGCTCCGGCCTGTGCGCCAATCGCCGCGCCCGCGCGCCCGCTGCCGGTCACGGTAACTGCCGCGATGCGCGGGTCGCGAATCAATTCGCCCACGTCGTCATTGGTGGCGTTAATCACGCTGAATACGCCATCCGGGATCCCCGCCGCGTGGGCGATTTCGGCAATCATCTGGGCGCAGCCCATCACTGACGGCGCGTGTTTTAACAGATAGCCGTTACCCGCCAGCAGGATCGGCACCATGCCGCGCAGCACCTGCCACAGCGGGAAGTTCCAGGGCATCACCGCCAGGATGGTGCCAATGGGGCGGTATTCAATCACCGCATCAGGTAGCTGGGTCGATTCCGCCGCCAGCATTGCCGGGCCATGTTGCGCATACCAGTCGCACAGCGCGGCGGACTTGGCGACTTCGCCGCGCGCCTGGCGAATCGGCTTGCCCATTTCGCGGGTTATCAGCTGCGCCATCTCCTCGCCGCGCTCGCGCAGGGCCGCGCCAAAATCGCGTAACCGCTGGGCGCGCTGATCGAGCGGCAACGTGCGCCATTCGCGATACGCCGCTGCGCTGCGGGCCAGGATCGCCTCGCGCTGAGGCGCGCTGACAAAGGGCCAGGCCGCCAGGGTCTGGCCGGTGGTGGGGTCTACGGTAATCGCGTGAGTCTGGGGATTGGCGGTCATCGTTATTCTCTTTTGCAGGGAAACATTGCTTCAGTGTGGGTCGGGATGCTATTTATGAAAAGTGAATAATATTAACCACCTCATTCTTGATACGAGAAAACCATGGATCTGACGCAGCTTGAAATGTTCAACGCCGTGGCGGAGACCGGCAGCATCACCGCCGCCGCCCGTAAAGTGCACCGTGTGCCCTCGAATCTCACTACCCGCCTGCGCCAGCTTGAAGAGGATTTAGGGGTAGAGCTGTTTATTCGTGAAAACCAGCGTTTGCGGCTGGCCCCTGCCGGTTACAGCTTCCTGGAGTACAGCAAAAAAATTCTCGACCTGGTCAGCGAGGCGCGCAGCGTGGTGTCCGGCGATGAGCCCCAGGGGGTGTTTTCGCTGGGTTCGCTGGAAAGCACCGCCGCTGTACGCATACCTGGCGTACTGGCGACCTATAACCAGCGTTACCCGCGCATTCAGTTCGATCTCGCCACCGGTCCTTCCGGCACCATGATTGACGGGGTTCTGGAAGGCACGCTCAGCGCCGCGTTCGTTGACGGCCCGGTGTTGCACCCGTCGCTGGAGGGGTTGCCGGTTTATCGGGAGGAGATGATGCTGGTGGCCGCCGTTGGGCATCCTAAAGTCAGCCGGGCGCGGGAAATCAACGGCGCGAGTATTTACGCCTTTCGCGCTAATTGCTCTTACCGGCGGCACTTCGAGAGCTGGTTTAATGCCGATCACGCCATGCCGGGCAAAATTCACGAAATGGAGTCCTATCATGGGATGCTGGCTTGCGTAGTGGCAGGCGCGGGGCTGGCGCTGATGCCGCGCAGTATGCTGGAGAGTATGCCGGGGCATCACCAGGTCGCCGCCTGGCCGCTGGCGGAAAAATGGCGTTGGCTGAATACCTGGCTTATCTGGCGGCGCGGCACCCGCTCGCTTCAGTTAGATGCTTTTATCGATTTGCTACCCCGGTGCGAATAAATACCCCTGCCCTGGAGAATCCTTCCGGGGCGTCGGCTTTGCTTTCTGTGATTTACATATTCAACACGTTATTTTACCCACTCCGGCATCTTCATTATTACAAACGCGCTAAGCTGTTAACCTGATTAATAAAATTGTCTTTTTTTACAGCATTTCTGCCTAAGAAATGCCGGGGATGATTAAAATATCATCCGCCTTCCCATTTTTCAGAAGACATTCATATGTTGCAGAAAGCAATGATTTCGGAAATCGATATTGAACTCATGACGCTGAATCAGGCGATACGCGATCATTTCGCATGGGCAAATAAGCTGATTGAATTTTCGTTATTTGATGACCGAATGGACATTAGTTTTACCGACCCCAAATCCCACGAGATTTGCGCTTTTGGTCACTGGCTTCGTTTGCAACTTACGTCATCCGAAGAAGATACCGCGACATTACTGGCCATTGAAGCCACCCATGAAATAATGCATGACGCAATGCGGGAAGTGATTAACTGTATCGGAAACCAGCGGACGCTACGCGAGAAGCTCAATAATTATTTTCATGCCCAAATGCATTTTCTGGAAGCCACGGATAAATATAAAACGGAACTCATTTCACTGCGTAATTGCTACGACACCCTGACGGGGTTACCGCTCAGGCAGTTGTTGTATAAGGATTTTTCCCGGATAGCCAGTTTGCGAAAAAATAAGAGTTCAACCTTTTATTTATCGCTGATCGATATCGATTATTTTAAGTCGGTTAACGACTCCTGGGGCCATAATGTAGGGGATATCATTCTTCAGGAATTAGGCCAGTTGTTGGCAGCCAATGTCCGGGCATCGGACAGGTGTTATCGGTTTGGCGGCGAAGAATTTATTATCCTGCAAGAGTGCCAGAATTACCGGGACTTTACCGCCGTGATGTTGCGCATAATGGACCTTATCAGAAAGCACAGGTTTATGATCCCCACCGGGTGCATCAATATCACGGTCACTTGCGGAACCACAACGGTACGTGAGGGCAATGAATTACAGGCCATTATCGACAGAGCCGATAAAGCCATGTATTTCGGCAAGCAAAACGGTAGAGATCAGTGTCGGTTCTGGAGTGAAAACAAAATGATCGATATTGAAAAAACCGTATCAGCGATGGCGATGTGATCATTATCCTGTCCCTGGTGATCAGGGACAGGACACAGGTTTAACGCAGCATTACCTTGCCAATCAGATAAGTCGTCGCCCTTCCCCCGATTAACACTCTGTCGCCGCGCAACTGGCAGCGCAGTTCACCGCCACGCGCCGATACCTGCTGCGCCAGCATCTCGCTTTTCTCCAGCTTTTCTGCCCAGTAGGGGATCAGCATGCTGTGAGTTGAACCGGTAACCGGATCTTCCGCTACCGCCTCGCCGGGGCAGAAAAAGCGGCTCACAAAATCGACATTCTCGCCCCGGGCGGTAATACAGACCATTTTACCCAGCGGCGCCAGGCCATGAATATCCGGCGTTAAGGCCTGCAGGCGCTGCGGATCCTTCATCACCACCAGCCAGTCGCGGGCTACGCGGGTTTCAATCACCTCGCTGCGATCAATACCGAGTTTTTCAAACAGCAAATCCGGCGCGTCGGCGGATTCGGTTTGCCAGGCCGGGAAGTCGAGGGTCAACCACTCGCCTTTGCGGGTGACGGTAAGTTCGCCGACAAAGCGGGTGGAGAATTTGATCTCTGTGTGAGGGTAATCAAGATACTCAAAAATCACATGCGCGGCGGCAAGGGTCGCGTGGCCGCACAGGTTGATTTCATACTGGGTAGTGAACCAGCGCAGCTCGAAGCCGGTATCAGTGCGGACAAAGTAGGCGGTCTCCGACTGGTTATGCTGTTTTGCCATCTGTAATAGCGTTTCATCGGGCAGCCATTCGGTTAAAGGGCATACCGCCGCCGCATTACCGCCGAAGGTTTTATTGCTGAACGCGTCAATCATGTAGAAATCAATTGTTTGCATTGTCGTCTTCCTGGTTGTTGTTGTGGGGACACTATGACATACATGTGGGGATTATGCGTAAGGGGGAATAGTCCGTTCGGTGGAAGGGTTCCGTTCGCTTTGTCCAGTGGAAGGGTTCCGTTCGCCAGGCTACGTTCATCTATGTGGCTTCAGTGACGGCGAACGTGTCAGGGGCGCTCGCCGTGTATGAACCGGTCACATGGGTAACAGGTTATAACAGTACGGTAAACAGCTGACGGAGGTTTATCGTGCCCTGGACTGAGACTGTTACCATGCAACGACTGCAGTTTG
>NZ_JACHZE010000005.1 GCF_014193285.1 Atlantibacter sp. RC6 | reverse complement strand
CCTGTTACCCATGTGCCCGGTTTAAAGTGTTACCCATGTGACCGGTTCATACACGGCGAGCGCCCCTGACACGTTCGCCGTCACTGAAGCCGCATAGATGAACGTAGTCTGAGCGAACGGAACCCTTCCACCGAACAAAACAGACCACCAGCCATCCCAACCCCCTACCTCTTACAAATCCTGCCTCCCCAGCGCCCGCCACATCGCTTCATAACCAACGGTTTTAAACTCCTCGGTACGCGCCGGTTCGCGGGTGGCGAACTCCATAGTGGTCTCCGCCAGCGCAAAGAAAATGGTATCGCCAAAGCGGCGGAATGGCGGGCTTAAAAACAGCGGCAGAATGGATTTTTCACACATCTGATGCAGTTCAGGATTACTGTCGTTGACCTGCTGCTCGGTTTCTTCGGTGATTTTGTCGCTGATCGCCAACTGGCGCATCGCCTGGTGGGCAACCGGGTGAGCAAGCCCCCAGTCGATCAGCCGGTCCCAGATGTAGCGGGTCAGCCCTTTGCTGTCCGCCGGGCGGTCCGGCTGTTCAAGGATTGAACGGCAGAACTCAATTTTAAGGTGTAGATACAGCGCGTTGAGCAACACGTCCTTGGTAGCGAAATAGCGAAACAGGGTGCCTTCCGCCACGCCCGCGCCGCGGGCAATCATCGCGGTGGAAGCGCCAATGCCAGCGCTGGCGATGGCTTCGGTTGCCGCGTCAAGCAGCGCCATTCTCTTATCTTCACTACGGGGACGAGCCACTAACATTACCCTCCAGTCATCAGGACCACAGATTGAAACACGGAGGCCGCATGGCTGCAAGCCGCCAGAAGGAGTCAAAAACCGGTTGACGCTTTACGCATCGTTTCTATAATGAGTGTTTACTCACTCATTATCAATGTCTGACGTAGGGTTTTCTGTAACCTGTGGGGGATCTCAACTTTTCAGGTAACAAAAGACGGCGTTGTACAGTGAAGTGAGCAGGGGCTAACGTTTGTAACGGCGAGTAAAGGGGAACAGGCATGGAATTACCCGCTCAGGTTATTGAAACCATTACCGGCTGGATTGATGACAATCTGCATAAACCGCTGCGCATTGATGAAATTGCGCGCCACGCGGGTTATTCAAAATGGCATTTGCAGCGGCTCTTTCAGCATCACACCGGCGAAAGTCTCGGGCGCTATATCCGCGAGAAAAAGCTGCGGCTGGCGGCGCAGGACTTACGCAGCACCGACGCGCGCGTGCTGGATATCTCTCTGAAATACGGCTTTGAATCCCAGCAGTCGTTTACCCGGCTGTTTACCCGCAAATTCAATATGTCGCCAGGTCACTATCGCCGTCAGGGCGGCGACAACGCCATCCATTAGCGCCACGGTTTGCAAGGCCCGACAATTTCCCGGACAATGCCCGTTTTAACTCGGGCGTAACATCCAATGAAACATCCACTCGAAACGCTGGTGACCGCAGGCGGTATTTTGCTGCTGGCTTTTCTCTCCTGTCTGCTGCTGCCCGCGCCTGCACTGACGGTGTCGCTGGCAAAACAGTTAATGGACACCTTCCATTTGGTGGATCTGAACCAGCTCTACACCATTATCTTCTGCATCTGGTTTTTACTGTTGGGCGCGCTGGAATATGTGGTTATTCGCTTTATCTGGCGGCGCTGGTTTTCCATCGAACGTATCTAGCTACAATTGACGGGCAAGCGTTTTGATCTGCGCGATCAGCGCATCGCGCGGCGCGGGGATCGATTTCGGCGCAGTGGATTGCCGGACGATCAGCCGCGTCGGCAGGCGATGATGATGACGCGCGGGCTCGGTTAACAGTGCGACGGCGCGCTCGCCCAGCAGGTGGAAATCCTGCGCCACCGTGGTCAGCGCTGGCTGGAAATACTGGCTGTCCGGCGTATCGTCGTAACCGGTGACCGAAATCTCCCGGCGGTCCAGTTGCGCCAGCGCGCTTAATACTCCCAGCGCCATCTGATCGTTCGCCACCACAATCGCCGACAGCGTCGGCTGCTGCGCCAGCATTTCCACGGTGCGGATAAACCCGCTGCCCGCGCTCCAGTCTCCGAATGCGGTAACCGCCTGATGGCCGCCGTTGCGGTGCAGCGCGTCCCGCCAGGCGTGCAGCCGCAGCCGCGCCGAGATGGCGCTCTCCGGCCCGGCTAAGAAGCCAAATTCCCGATGCCCTAAATCCCACAGATGATCGATGATAGCCCGGCAGCCCTGCTGGTGGTCGAACAGCAAGCTGGCGACTTCGCTGTCCGGCGGAACGTCGAGAAACAGGCAGTGGATATCCGGGTTTTCCCGCGCCAGCTGTTCCGCCATCGCGCTCTCCAGCGGCAGGTTGATGATCGCGCCGCCAATGTTCTGCGCCCGGCACTCCGCCAGCGCCGCCTGCAACGCGCCGTAATCCGCCTGATTGAGCATCGCGATCGACACATCCAACCCGCGCGCCTGGGCGTGGGTTTTCACCGACGCGGCGATTTGCGACGGCGCATGCAACGTTAACGACGCGCTGATAAGCCCGATAGCGGGCAGCACTTTCCCGGCCAGTAGTTGGGCGGAGCGGTTCGGCACGTAGTGCAGTTCGCGCATCGCCTTGTGCACCGCGTCCTGGGTATGCGCCGCTACTTTATCCGGGCGGTTCAATACCCGCGAGACGGTTTGTAGGGAGACGCCAGCGGCTCTGGCGACATCATCAAGGGTGGCGACGCGTCGGCTCATGCTGTTTTCCTGCGCGAAATGTCGTGCGTTAACACGAAATGAATGGGGTACGACATTCTACCTGCTTTATCCGCCATTTCTGTGAGGGCTGCCAGAGAGTTGGTGCGCCAGAATTGCTGAAAATGCGCCATTACGCGATAACAATCGCTATATGTAGCGCGTATGACATTTAAGGCGATAAACCCCGATGAACCAGCAACAGCCCACCTTTACTGAGATCCTGGCCCGCCAGGACTGGCAAAACCCCACCATCACTCACCTGAACCGGCTGGACGCGCACCCCGCATTTTCCAGCTGGCGCAGTGTGGAGGCGGCGCGCGATGCCGACGCCAGCACCCGCCGCCAGTCGCTGGACGGCGTCTGGCAATTTCACTACGCCACCCGCCCGCAGGCGGTGGATGCGGCGTGGATTAACGAAGATTTGCCGGACAGCGCGCCGCTTAACGTGCCGTCAAACTGGCAGATGGCGGGTTACGACGCGCCGATTTACACCAATGTGCGTTACCCCATCGATACCCAACCGCCGCGTGTCCCGGAGCATAACCCCACCGGCTGCTATTCGCGCACTTTTACCCTCGACCCGCAGTGGCGGGACAGCGGCCAGACGCGGATTATTTTTGATGGCGTCAATTCGGCGTTTCATTTGTGGTGCAACGGCGTCTGGGTGGGCTATTCCCAGGACAGCCGCCTGCCTGCGGAGTTCGACCTTACGCCGTTGCTCAGGGCGGGCGAAAACCGGTTGTGCGTGATGGTGATACGCTGGAGCGCGGGCACCTGGCTGGAAGATCAGGACATGTGGCGGATGAGCGGCATTTTCCGTTCGGTGTCGCTGCTGAATAAACCCGACTGCCATCTGGCGGATTTGCAGGCCACGCCGCAGCTTGATGACACGTATCGCGACGCGGTGGTCGATGTCGCGCTGCGCTTTGCCGCACCCGCCGCGCAATTGGCGAATTTAACCGTGGAACTCACTCTGTGGGATGGCGACCAGCAGGTGGCGCAACTGCGCGGTAAACCGGGCAGTGCGCCGGTGGACGAGCGCGGCAACTATCCTGAACGCGGCTGTTACCGCCTGCCGGTGCGCGAGCCGAAAAAGTGGAGCGCTGAAACCCCGCACTGCTACCGGCTGGTGGCGGCGCTGTGGCAGGATGGCACGCTGCTGGAAACCGAAGCCTGTGACGTGGGCTTCCGGCGCGTGGAGATCGACAACGGCCTGCTGAAACTGAACGGCAAGCCGCTGCTGATCCGCGGCGTGAACCGTCATGAACATCATCCCGAGCGCGGCCAGGTGGTCACCGAGCAGGATATGATCCAGGACATTCTGCTGATGAAGCAGAACAACTTTAACGCCGTGCGCTGCTCCCACTATCCGAATGTGGCGCGCTGGTATGAACTCTGCACCCGCTACGGCCTGTACGTGGTGGATGAAGCCAATATTGAAACCCACGGCATGGAGCCGATGAACCGCCTGTCAGACGATCCGGCATGGTTCGCGGCCTTCAGCGCCCGCGTCACCCGGATGGTACAGTGCCACCGCAATCATCCCAGCATTATCATCTGGTCGCTGGGCAATGAATCCGGCCACGGCGCGACCCACGATGCGCTGTACCGCTGGGTGAAAACCGCCGATCCGTCGCGTCCTGTGCAGTACGAAGGCGGCGGCGCGGATACCGCCGCCACCGACATTATCTGCCCGATGTATGCCCGCGTTGAACAGGACCAGCCGTTCCCGGCGGTGCCGAAGTGGAGCATCAAAAAATGGCTCAGCCTGCCAGGGGAGCAGCGCCCGCTGATCCTCTGTGAATACGCCCACGCCATGGGCAACAGCCTGGGGAATTTCGCCGCCTACTGGCAGGCGTTTCGCGATTATCCGCGCCTGCAGGGCGGCTTTGTCTGGGACTGGGCCGACCAGGCGATTGTCAAAACTTTCGATGATGGCACCACCGGCTGGGCCTACGGCGGGGATTTCGGCGACAAACCCAACGATCGCCAGTTCTGTATGAACGGCCTGGTGTTCCCGGATCGCACGCCGCATCCGTCGCTGATTGAAGCCAAACACGCCCAGCAGTTCTTCCGGTTTACGCTGGTCAGCCAGCAGCCGTTAACCGTGCGCATCGCCAGCGAATACCTGTTCCGTGATACCGATAACGAAACCCTGGTCTGGCGGGTGGAGAGCGCGGGGCAGGTCGTGGCGCAAGGGGAGAGGGCGCTGGATCTGGCTGCGGAGGCCGATGCGCTGCTGACGCTGACCGATACGCTGGCGCTGCCGGACAACGCCCGTGACCTCTGGCTGCAACTGGAGGTGATCCAACCCAACGCCACGGCCTGGTCGGACGCCGGGCACCGCGTCGCCTGGCAGCAGTTTGCCCTGGCCGCGCCGTTGGTTATCACCCCGCCAACGCCGCGCGGCGCTGCGCCGTCGCTGGTGGTTACTGATGATGCATTCACCGTGCAGTACGGCAATCAGCGCTGGCAGGTTGCGCGCGCCAGCGGGCGGATCGCCCAGTGGGAAATCGGCGGCGAGCCGCAGTTGCTGTCGCCGCTCGCGGAGCAGTTTGTGCGTGCGCCGCTGGATAACGATATCGGCGTCAGCGAAGTCGATCGCATCGATCCCAACGCCTGGGTAGAGCGCTGGAAAAGCGCCGGGTTGTACCATCTTCAGTCCACCTGTATTCGCTGCGAAGCCGAGGCGCGCGCCCATGAGGTGATGATTGAAAGCGTCTGGCACTATCATAACGCGCAGGGCGTGGTGCTGGTGTCGCGCTGGGAGATGCGTTTTGACGACGCCGGGAAACTGCATATCGCGGTGAGCGGCGAACGGGGCGGGGACGTGCCGCCGCTGGCGCGTACCGGGCTGCGTTTCCAGGTGAAACTGCAGTCGGCGCAGGTATCCTGGCTGGGCCTCGGCCCGCATGAAAACTACCCGGACCGTAAAAGCAGCGCGCGGTTTTCCCGCTGGGAATTGCCGGTTGAACAGATGCATACGCCGTATATTTTCCCGACGGAAAACGGCCTGCGCTGCGATACCCGGCAGCTCCAGTGGGGGAAATGGAACGTGGAAGGGGATTTCCATTTCTCACTGCAACCTTACGGAACGGAGCAGCTTACCCGCGTCGACCACTGGCACCGGATGCAGCCGGAAGAGGGCGTGTGGATCACCCTCGACGGGCAGCATATGGGCATCGGCGGCGACGACTCCTGGACGCCGAGCGTACAGCCGCAGTTCCTGCTTGGCGATACCCGCTGGCGCTACGCGGTCACGCTCTGGATGCGTTGATGATGACTATGACGTTACGCCACAAAGCGATCGACTAACTCTGTCATGGCCGCGCTTTGCTGATCCAGGTTCTGGCTTTCGCTGGCGGCCTGGGAAACCAGCGCGGCGTTTTGCTGGGTCACCTGCTCCAGTTGGCTGAGCGCCAGATGCACCTGGGCCACGCCCAGCGATTGTTCCCCGGCGGCGCGGGCTATATCGCTGATGTAATCGCGCATCCGGTCACTTTGCTCGGCAGCAAGCTGCAACGCTTTACCGGAGGCGGTGACCCGATCCACCCCTTCGCCAATCTTCGCCATATTCTCATTTACCAGTTCGCGGATTTGCTGCGCCTGAGTGGCGCAGCGCTGCGACAGGTTACGCACTTCTGTCGCCACGACGGCGAAACCGCGCCCGGATTCCCCGGCGCGCGCCGCTTCCACCGCCGCATTCAGCGCCAGCAGGTTGGTCTGGAACGAAATATCATCAATCGACTTGATGATGCTGGATATCTGCTCGCTGGAGGCGCGGATGGCTTCCATGCTCTGGCTGGCCTGCGCCGCCACGCTATTGGCCTGGCTGACCTCCTGCTGCATGGCGAGGGTCAGTTTTTCGGCTTCGCGGGCGCTGTCTGCCGTCAGGTTGATGGTGGTGGAGATCTGCTCCATGCTGGCGGCGGTTTCCACCAGCGAGGCCGCCTGTTCATCGGTGCGCTGGGCCAGGTTTTGATTGCCATCGGCGATGTTGGCGCTGGCATGGCGCAGTACCGTGGCACCGGATTTAATCTCGCTGACGATATGCTGAATATTCTCGATCGCGTGGTTATAGGCGCGATTGAGTGACGACAGCTCATCGCTGCCGGGCACCGTCAGGCGACGGGTTAAATCGCCCTCCATCTCGGCAATTTCCCGCAGGGTCGACTGCAACTGCCGGTGAATGCTGCGCGCGACAAGCGCGGCAATACTCAGCGCCACGATCAGCGCCAGCAGGCTGACAGCCAGGAAACGCAGCCAGGCGGCGTGCGCCTCATCCGCCAGACGCGCGGCAGTGGCCAGCAAATTAGTGGCCGCAGCGTCTTCCTGCGCTTTTAAGATCTCAATGCGTTGAGTCTGGATGGCAAACCAGGTCGTAGCCTGCACGCCAAACCCGCCGACATCCGCGTTGGCGATAGCCGCATCCCTCAGGGCCAGCGCGTCGGCGGCCTTCGGCTGCGCCAGCGCGGCATCCAGCGCCCGGGCCTGGTCAGGTGTGAGAAAACGCCGCGCCGCCGTCAGCCAGGCTTCCTGTTTACCCACCACATTGCTTAGCCGTTGAAACTGGCCGGGGGCAAACTGGTCGGCGGAAAAAATATTCGACAACAACGCGCGTTCGATTCCGGCCTGCTCTTTGGCATTCAACAGGCTGAAATAACCCGCCAGCTGATTCACTATTTCGCCGGAAGGCGAAAGATGACTGATATCGGAAACAATATTCAATAAGGTGGTGACGCTCTCGGTGTAATTAGCCAGCGCGTGATTAGTTTCAATGGCGATATCGCTGACCTGCTGGCGCAGCGCGCTAAATTGCTGGCGGGTTTGCGCAAAACGCGCCAGCGCGTCGGCGACATGCCCGGAAAGCATATTCCCCTCAAGGCTGGAAAACGCTTTATCAAAACGCGCCAGCGCCTGGTCGGTTAACTGGCGCTGGGCCGCCAGCTCGTCGCGAAATCCCAACCCTTTGGCCCCCAGGTAGCCTGCGCTCATTCCGCGCTCTTTCTGTAATTCGTGGACCACTTCACCCGCGTTGATGGCAAGCTGGGTCAGCGTGGCCATATTTTCCATCTGCTTTTGCGCCGCGACACGCTCGGCAATCCCGGAACCCCCCAGCCACAATAGCGCCAGCACTAATGGCAACAGCGCGATAAATAATTTCATTTTCATCGAAATACGATATATCCATAACATGGAAGTTTCCCTCTTATAATGGCAGGTTGATTTAAGGCTTATCGGAGGGAGAATTTATTTACTTTAGCGCTAATAGCGCAGCTATTGGAAATTCCGTTTGACAGAATATTTTGAATAACTCTTTAGAGTTAATTTGGCGATCCAGATTAATAAAGCATTCATTATTTATCGGTTTGAAAATAATAATTTTCGATAGTGATTACTCATCTTAGAAATAATTTTTGCTTATGCCTGAAAAGGGTATTCCAGGCATAAGACAAAATAATTACAAGGGAGCCGCCCAAATTTCCGTCATGCGCCTGACCATTTCCGACAGTACGCCGCCGTTGGCGATAAACTCGCGCATCAGCGCCGCATCGCTATGGTTGGTACGCACGATTTGCTCGATATCCAGTAGCGCACTTTCGCCGTTCAGTCGCTGGGCGTAAGGCATCAGTATCGGGATATGGCGCAAAATATCCTCAGCGATAGAGGTGTGCTGCCCGGTACAGACGTCGGTTAAGGTGCCCTTCAGGCCGTAGCGGCATGCCTGAAAGCGGTTAAAACGATACAGCAGATAGTCGTCGCGCTGCGGCTTGAACGGACGCTCCTCCAGCAGCCAGTTAGCCAGCGCCTGAAGGAAACCGGCGACATTCACTGCGCGAGTGATGGTCAGCGGCGTATCCATCACCCGCACCTCTACGGTACCGAAGCCAGGGCTGGGACGAATATCCCAGTGCAAATCCTTGATGGATTCAATGATTCGGCTGCGCTCCAGATGGTGATACATGGCTTCGAACTGCTGCCAGTTTTCAACGAACGGCGCGGGGCCGTTATCCGGGAAAGCGGAAAAGATGTTCAGTCGCGAGGAGGCAAACTGGGTGTCGGTACCCTGGATCCACGGCGACGCGGCGCACAGGGCGATCACGTGTGGCACGAAGCGCGATAAACCGTGCAGCAGATAAATCGCGTCGTCGCCGTTGCGACAGCCAATATGAACATGCTGACCAAACACCGTGGCTTGCTGCATCAGGTAACCGAAGCTTTCCAGCGTGCGGGTATAGCGCTCGCTCTTGCAGATCTCCTGGCGCTGCCATTTTTGATACGGGTGCGTCCCGCCGCCGCAAATCGCCAGATGGTGGCGGCCTGCAACGGCAAGAATCACCTGCTGTAGCGCGGAAAACTGACTGCTGGCCTGGTGAATGTCCTTGCACACCCCCGTAGCGATCTCCAGCATGCTTTCGGTGATATCGTGTTTAACTTCCCCCGCGCTAATCTGGCCCGCAATGTCATCAATTAAGGTGCTGGAGTCCTGACTCAAATCCCAGCCCGGCGGCGTAACGATTTGCAGTTCAAGCTCAATACCCAGCGTGTAAGGTTCGGAAGCGGTAAAAGGCGTAAGAGGCATAGTGGCTCACTTTTTTAAGGAGTTAACCTTAAAAAGTATAGCCAGAGGCGGAAATGTTACAGACGAAAGACAAGTCTGAAAAAGCAGCGCTTCAGGGCAGCAGAATGCGAGCGCGGTATTTTTGCGCGCCGGTTGGCCCTTTATTGATTTAACCCTTGTATGATTAATGGCTTCCCTTGCAGCGCTCATTTAACCGGAGAAATCTATGCCCGAAATTAACGCTTATGGTCAGCCGGTCGGCGATGTGGTTCCCGGCTGGCATGGCGCGCAGCCATTGCCCCGCACGCCGCTTCAGGGACGGGTTTGCCGGCTGGAGCCATTGAATGCCGAACGGCACAGCGATGACCTGTTTCTGGCCTACCAGCAGGCGGCGGACGATCGCGACTGGACGTGGCTCGGCGCATCGCGGCCCGATAGCCGCCAGGCGACGTGGCACTGGGTGCAGGGCAAAGTCGCGGATGACAGTCTGATCCCCTGGGCCGTGGTCGAACAGGCCAGCGGCCGGGCGGTGGGCGTGGTGTGCTTTATGCGCATCGATATGGACAACGGCGTGGTGGAAATCGGCCACGTCACCTGGTCGCCGAAAATGAAACGCACCTTGATGAGCACCGAGGCGCAGTGGCTGCTCTTAACGGCGGCGTTTGGCGCGGGCTATCGTCGGGTTGAATGGAAATGCGACTCGCTAAACGCCGCGTCCCGTGCGGCGGCGGAGCGTCTGGGATTTAGCTGGGAGGGCCGCTTTCGTCAGGCGATGGTCAGAAACGGTCGCAACCGGGATACCGACTGGTTATCGATGCTGGACAGCGAATGGCCGCGCATTAACGCCGCGCTAACCCGCTGGCTGGCGGTGGATAACTATGATGCGAACGGCGGGCAGATACAGCGCTTAGGGGCATTACTGGCGGCGGAATGAGAGCAAAAATCCCGTATCCGATTCTACACGGATACGGGAAGAGTAATTACAACATACTGACTACGCGACGCAGCAGGCGGATACGTGGTTCCACCGAAGCGATCTCCAGATATTCGGCAGGGCTGTGGAAGCCCGCGCCGATCGGGCCAAAACCATCCAGCGTCGGAATGCCCAGCGCGGAGGTGTAGTTGGCGTCGCTGCCGCCGCCCACCGCTTTCCAGCTTATCGCCACGCCTTCCTGCTCACCGGCGCGTTCAACGATTTTCATCAGCGCTTCGGTTTTGGCGTTGATCGCCATCGCCGGCTTATGGTTCAGGCGGGTAATGGTGGTGGTAACGCCCTCCATAAAGCCTTTTTCGCACAGGTCGAGCAGCGCGCGGTTGACCCGCTCATCTTCGCTGTTCTCCCAGAAGCGCAGGTCGACTTCCGCTTTCGCCCAGGATGCAACCACATTCGACGCGTCGCCGCCGCTGACTACGCCGACATTGAGCGTGGTGCCGCGTTCCGCATCCGCCAGCGCGTTAATCGCCAGGATACTGTGCGCCAGCGCGGTCACCGCCGAGCGGCCTTTTTCCGGCTCATTACCCGCGTGGGCCGCCACACCGGTAAAGGTGATTTCATAACCCGCCAGCCCTTTACGGGCGTTAACCAGCGAACCGTCAGCCCGTGCCGCTTCGCACACCAGCACGTGGCGCGAACGCTTCGCCAACTCCCCCAGCCACTGGTGAGAATGCACCGAGCCGGTCTCTTCATCCGGGTTCATGGCGACGGCAATCGACAGGCGTTGCAGGTCGTTTTTTTCCATCCCGCGCATCGCCCAAAGAATATTCAGCAGACCGCTCTTCATATCCGACGAGCCCGGGCCGTAAATACGCGTTTCATCCTGGCTCATCGGGCGCTGCGCCACGGTTCCGGCGGGGAACACGGTATCAAGATGGCCGATCAGCAGCACATCAAAATGGGTGGCGTGAGGCTTGTTGGTTACCAGCACGCCCGGACCTACCGCGCTACCGAGATCGACTTTCTCGCACTGCCAGCCCTCTTTTGCCCACAGCGACGCCAGAATATCCGCCACCTGTGCCACGCCCTCTGTAGTCCCGGTGCCACAGTCAACGTTAACCAACTGACGCAGCTCGTCAGTCCATAATTTCAAATCCATTTGTCTCTCCTTAAATAATCACGCGCATAAGCAGCATGGCGATAAATGCGTTGACCACAGAAATTGCGATCATCAACGGAATACGTTTGGCGCGGGTGCCAATCACACCGAGAATGCGCCCGAGATATTGCACCTGCGAGCCCATTAAATAAATAGCCGGGGCGAGGATCGCCAGATGCTCGCCGGTAATAATCCCCTTTTCAAACAAACCGATGGCGACGCCGATCCCGCCGCCCATCGACATCCAGCCGCCAATCAGTACCGCGGCGGCCTCGCCCGGCAGGCCGAACAGCCCCATCAGCGGAGCGAACACCATGCCCAGCCCTTTAAGCGCGCCGGTGATTTCCAGCGCTTTGATGATGATAAAAGCCATCACAACGTTAGGCAGCGTGCTGGAAGTGGCGATGCCCCAGCCCTTGCGCGCGCCCTCTACAAATACATCGGTGATCACCGGTTTGGCATTTCCCTGCGCACTCATGATGCTTCTCCCTGGGTATCCAGACGCTGTTGGGCTTTGTTATCGCTGACTTTGAGGATCAGGCGCAGAATATTTGCCCCAACGATTTTCATAATAAACATCACCGCCACGCAGGCGCCGATGGAAGCGGGGACTGCCGTGGTGCCGTCGGCGGCCACCAGGGTAAACAGCACCGCGCCGGAGGAGAAAAAGTTGGTGATCATCGCCCCCGCAGAGAACTGGAACATGGCGAAAATGTCCTTTTCGCTCTCGGTGATTTGGCCTTCATCGGCCAGATTGCGGGTTAACGACGCGCCAACATCGGTGCTTTGCAGGCTACCGATCAGCGCCAGCCCGGCGGTGCCGGGGATGCCCAACAGCGGGCGCAGCAGCGGGGTAAGCAGCCGCCTTGCGGCCCGTAGCGCGCCGTAGTGCTCCAGCACGTTAATCATGCCCAGGGCGAACATCACGGCGGGGATCAGGCCCAGCGCGAACAGAAAGCCGTCCATCGCGCCGTTGCCGCCGGTGCCGCGAAACGCACTGGTCGCGGTCACCAGCTCATCGCCATTCAGGCTGACTTTGCTGACGACCTTACCGAATGCGCCATTCAGAGTGGTGAAATCAAACACCCCATACCACTCTTTCCCTCCCAACAATCCTGAAAAGAACACCGCCGCGAACGCCAGCGCGATATACGCGCCAATGCCCGGACGGTTGTCCTGCGTATCGAACTTATCCATTTCATTTTCCTTGTGATGACACGCGAACGCCTCGCCGTCGTATCATTACCGTCTGGTCATCAGGAAAACTTGACGATAGTCATGTTTGTTGTGCGGTTATTGGGGGGGGTGTCGGTTCTGTGAGGCGGCGCATTTCAGATAACGCATTCGAATATCTGGTTTTTTCACTTGAAAGTCATGTTTTACGCCAGGGCGACGCTACAGGTCGGCGAGGGTAATGATGCCATCGCCAAACGGCATCCAGGCGAGGGTAAAGCGCGCCCCCATCGGAAAAGGTCCCAGTGAGCAACTGAGTTCCAGCGTGATTGACTCAGACGCCAGCGCAACAATCTGCGCGCAATCAAATCCAAACCAGGTTTGCACGGCGGGGAACAGCGCCTTGAACAGGCTTTCTTTAGCGGAAAAGAGCTGGCTGAACGCCAGGTGAAAGGGAACGGACGTCGCCTGAAGCCGCGCCCGCTCATCGCCGAACAGTACCCCGTCGGCCAGTTTTTGCGCATCGTTATCGGTAAGTAGCGGCTGGTAATCAATCCCCAAACTGGAAAAACGCTCGCCGGTCGGTTTCACCGCCGCCAGCGCCAGGTGACCCGCATGGCTAATGCTGCCGGTAAAGCCTGACGGCCACAGCGGCTCGCGGTGCGCGCCAATCCCCGGCGGCGTGGCGGGGCCGCCCGCATGGCGCAACGCGTAGACCGCCGCCATCCGCCCGGCGAGATGCTCTGCTTTGCGCGACATCACCGCCCGGGCCAGCATCGGGTGATGCGGCAGCCACAGCAGATCCTGCGGGGCAAAGCTGTCCGGCGCGAAGCGCAGGCAAAACAGCGTGCGCTGGTTTAACGATAGCGTAGTGAGTTCGGTGTTCATCGGGGCCCGGCGCGGTAGAGGGGGAATTTACTGTTACACAACCGGGGCTTGCCCGCCAATAAAAAAGGGGAACCGCAGTTCCCCTTGTGGTGAGAAAGCCAAATCAGAAGTGGGTGTTCACACTCACGAAGTAAGTGCGGCCCGGTTCGTTATAGGTTTGTGCACCCGCGCCATACATCCAGGAGTTGGTGTTGGCGTTGCCGGTGGTCTGGGCGTTGCCCGCGCGCCACTGGCGTTTATCGAACACGTTATCGATACCGGCGGTGAAGCTGACGTTTTTCGTGGCATCCCAGGTACCGCTCAGGCCGACGATGCTGTAAGGACTCACTTCCTTCGTTTCAGGATAGCCCACACGCTGGCCCTTGTAGTTGTACATCTTCGGCTTCTGACGGCCATACCAGGTCAAGGTGCTTTGCAGGGAGATATCCTGGCGAACCTGCCAGCTCAGCGTGGAGTTCAACGTAAATTCCGGGATGATCGACAAACGATCGCCGGTCGTTTTGTTCTTGCTCTCCAGCATCCAGGTCATGTTGTTGCTCCACTGAACGGTGTCGGTCACCGGCACGTTCAGCGTTCCTTCCAGCCCTTCAACCACGGCTTTCGGCACGTTTTCCCACTGGTAGATATCGGTAGTGGTGCGGCCGTTACGGGTGGAACCAATCGGCGCATAGCCCGCTTCAATCTTGTCGCGGTAGTCGTTGCGGAACCAGGTCACGCCCGCCAGCCAGCCTTCGTGTTTGTACTCAAGGCCAATCTCTTTGTTGATGCTGGTTTCGGCATCCAGATTGTCATTACCCATCATGTAGCAGCCGCCCGCGCTGGCGTAACAGCCCTGGCCACGGCTGTACAGGATGTAGTTCGGGTTGGTCTGGTACAGGCTTGGCGCTTTATAGGCGCGAGCGATGCCCATCTTCAGGGTGATGTCATCGGTCAGACCCTGGGACAGGTTCAGCGCCGGGCTCCAGTTGTCGCCCACGATGGAGTGATGATCGAAACGCAGCCCCGGCGTCAGTATGGTGCTATCGGTCAGTTCCATATTGTTTTCGGCGAACAGCGAGAAGATTTCCGCGCTGGAGTACGGGTTGCGGTTGGTGCTGTCGACGCCCGGGATCGGGCCGCCTTCAATCAGCGACTGCACGTTGGACGAGCGGTCCTTCATGCGCTGTTGAGTCCATTCGGTGCCCAGCGTCAGCGTCTGGTTAACCAGCACGTCGAGCGGCAGGTTAACTTCGCTGTGCAGGGTAACATCGCTTAAATCGATGTCGGATTTCAACGCGTCAGAGAAAATCCCTTCGGTGCCGCCTGCCAGGCCTTCGTTAGTGCGCGAGTTGCGCGTTTTTTCGTACTGCGCCCAGGTGCTGGAGGTCACGCCGTTATCCCAGCCGCCGTTCCAGGTAAGGGAGTAGTCCTGGCGATAGAGGCGGTTGGTCTCTTTGCCGTAGTTGCTCTTCACCAGCGCGTTGCTGTTGGTGTTCTGGGTATCGCCCGCGTACAGGTTGCCCTGGCGGCCATAGCCGGCTTCAAATTCCAGCGACTGCATTGGCGCGAATTCCCAGCGCAGCTGGCCATTAACGTCTTTGTTTTCAACGCCTTCGCGCCCGGCAGGCAGAGTGTCGGCATAGGTGCCGGTACGCTCGGACTGATGGCCTTCGTTGATGTTCCACGCATCGGCCTGGGTTTTATCCAGGTTGCCGTACAGGCGGAAGCTGACGCTGTCGCCCAGCGGGCCGGTCAGGCTGAAGTTGGTGCGTTTGGTGGAGCCTTCGTCTTTGTGCTCCGGCGCGTTCAGGTAGGTATCCCAGGTGCCGTGCCACTCGTTGCTGCTGCGTTTGGTGATGATATTCACCACCCCGCCCGCCGCGCCGTCGCCGTAACGCGCCGCCGCCGGGCCGCGCAGTACTTCGATGCGCTCGATCATTTCTGGCGGCACCCAGCCGGTATCGCCACGGGTGTCACGCTCGCCGCGCCAGCCCAGACGCACCGAGTTGCGGCTGCTGACCGGTTTGCCATCGATCAGGATCAGGGTGTTTTCCGGGCCCATGCCGCGAATATCAATCTGGCGATTGTTGCCGCGCTGGCCGCTGGTGGAGTTGCCGGTGAGGTTAACGCCCGGCATGGTACGGATGATTTCCGACACATCTCGCGCCGGCGGGTTTTTACGGATCTCTTCCGCGGTGATGGTCGACACGCCCGGCGCCTGCAAATTTTGCTCGGCGGCGGTAACGACCATGGTGTCTTCGTGTGTTTGCGCGCCATCTTCTGAGGAAGGGGTTTCGGCAGCCAGAACCGGCATAGCCGCGCCGTAAATCCCCAGATTGATTAACATGGCGAGGGAGTAGTGGATTTTCTTATTCATTTTTTTGCCTGCTTTTCTCTGCTGCGTCTCGCTTTTTCCGTGCCAGGGGCGGATAGCAGCATGATGTCGTCTAACAAATTTTTGGCGCACCAAGGGTGACTGCCAGGTAAACGCCAGTGAGTGAACAAAAACAACGGGATAATGCGCGCCAATACGCTATTGCAAATACGAATAATTATCAATAATATTATCAAACATTTCTTACGGTAATTTTTTAATGCCATATAATTCATAAGGTTGATGGTTTTGATGGTGCGCGAAACAGGAAGTGAGGCGTGGTGGCAAGCACGCCAGCGGCAGGGCATTCCCTGCATTGAGCCGTTGGGAAAGGGCAAATGTCGAGTCACCTTCTGGTGGCGCGATCCGGCTGGCGATGAGCGGCATTCCGCGGTACAGCGGGTATGGCTGAATATCACCGGTGTCACGGACCATCACCAGCGGGCGCGTCCGGTGACGCTCACGCGCCATCCCGGCACCGATGCCTGGCACTACCAACTTGAACTCACCGATAGCTGGCGCGGCAGCTACTGCCTGATCCCGTCAACCGCGACGGATGATTTCCCGCCGGAAGCCTTCACTGACGATATTCCTTCCCCGATGGCGCTGCGCGCAGGCTGGCGCAAGCTGTTCCCGCAGGCGCAGGCCGACCCGTTTAATCCTCGCCAGTGGCGTGGCGGGCGCGGCCACCCGGTGTGCGCGCTGGAGATGCCGCGCGCGCCGCAGCAGCCCGGCTGGGATGCGCCGGATACGCCGTATCAGCCGCCGCTGTGCATTGACTGGCAGAGTAAAAAACTCGCCAACACCCGCAAGATCTGGGTGTTTGCCACCGGGGAAGAGAATGGCGGCAATCGCCCGCTAGCGCTGCTGCTCGACGGCCAGTTCTGGGCGCAAAGCATGCCGGTGTGGCCCGCGCTGCAATCCCTGACCGATCGAGGCCTGTTACCGCCAGCGGTGTACCTGCTGATCGACGCCATTGACACCGCCCATCGCGGCGCAGAATTGCCCTGTAACCTCGCGTTCTGGCAGGCGGTGCAGGACGAATTACTGCCGCAAGTTCAACACATCGCCCCGTGGCGCGACGACCCGTCTACCACCGTGGTGGCGGGCCAGAGTTTTGGCGGGCTTTCTTCCCTGTACGCAGGCCTTAACTGGCCGGAGCGTTTCGGTTGCGTGCTGAGCCAGTCGGGCTCGTACTGGTGGCCGGGGCGCGAAACCCAGCAGGGCTGGCTGATTTCGCAGCTTGAACAGGGCACGCTGGGCCAGGCGGCGCTGCGAATTTTCCTCGAAGCGGGCAAGCGCGAGCCGGTGATCCATCAGGCCAACTTACGGCTCTGTTCTGTGCTACAACGCACCCAACAGCAGCTGTTCTGGCGCGAAGTCGACGGCGGTCACGACGCGCTGTGCTGGCGCGGCGGCTTAACGGAAGGGCTGATTACCTTATGGGGCGACAAAGTGCTTGCCGCGCGTTGAATTTCAGGAGTTTGTTATGGAATACACCCATCCCTTCGATGATCCGCAGGGGCATTTTTATCTGTTAAAGAATCAGCTCGGGCAGCTCAGCCTGTGGCCGCAAGCCTGCGCGTTACCTGCCGGTTGGGCCATCGTCGCGTCGCCGCGCCCGCACGCTGAATGCGTTGCCTGGCTGGAACAGCGCGGCGGCGACTTGCATCCCGCCGCGTATGCCAGGGGAGTCGAAGCATGAAAATCCCTGCCGTGACGTTACCGCTGATTGCCGCCCAGCCGGGAATTTGGGTGGCAGACGCCCTGAGCCAGCAGCCCGCCGCCTGGAGTGTGGCGCACTATATCGAACTCAACGGCGAGCTGGACGCGCCGCTGCTGGCGCAAGCCATCGTCGCTGGCATGAGCGAGGCCGACACTTTGCGGATGCGGTTTGCCGAAATCGATGGCGAACCGCGCCAGTGGGTGGATGAGACGATAACCTTCCCCCAGCCTGACTGCGTTGATTTACGCCATCACGCCGATCCGGCACAGGCCGCGCGGGCGTTGATGCATCAGGATTTACAGCAGGATCTGCGCCGCTCGGCGGGGAAAGCGCCCTGGCATCATCAACTTTTGCGCCTGAGCGACACCCGCTGGTTCTGGTATCAGCGTTACCATCATTTGCTGGTGGATGGCTTCAGCTTTACCGCCATTACCCGCCGGATCGCCGATATCTATCGCGCCTGGCGCGCAGGCCAGACGCCGGACGCGTCGCCCTTTACGCCGTTTAGCGAGGTGGTGGAGGAGTACCAGCAATACCAGGCTTCCGCGTCGTGCGAAAAAGACCGCGCTTTCTGGGCCGAACAGCTTGCCCGCTTGCCGGAGCCCGCCACGCTGTCGGATGAGCCGCTCACCACCCGCGAGCCCTCCGCGCAGTTGATTCGCCGCAGTGTGCAGTTTGACAACAGCCAGATTCAGGCGCTGCTGGCGCAGGCCCCTGGCATCAATCCTGCCGACATCGCTTTTGCGCTGGTTTCCCTGTGGATTGGCCGCCTGAGCGGGCGCAACGACTTCGCCGCCGGGGTGATTTTTATGCGCCGCATGGGTTCGGCGGCGCTGTGCGCTACCGGCCCGGTGCTGAACGTATTGCCGCTGGCGGTGCGCATCCCGCCTGCCGGAACCCTGCCGGAACTGGCCGCCAGCCTGGCGCGCCAGATGAAAAGCGCGCGTCGCCATCAGCGCTATGACGCCGAGCAGATCCTGCGCGACGCCGGGCGCGTCACGCAACTGACGCCGCTGTACGGCACGGTATTCAACTTCAAAATGTTCGACTACCGGCTGGACGTCGGCGGCATCAACGGCATTACTCACCAGTTGGCGTCGGGCCCGGTCAACGATATCGAACTGGCGCTATATCAGGACGAACAGGGCGCGCTGGGGCTGGAAGTGCTGGCGAATGCGCAACGCTATGACGACGCGGCCCTGGAGCGGCATATCGCCCGTCTGCCGCTGCTGCTGCGCCAGTTCGCGGCTAACCCGCAACTGGCCTGCTGTGAAGCCGATGTGGTGCATCCCCATGAAGCGCAACTGATTGAACGTATCAACGACACCGGCATGATGCTGCCTGCCGATACGCTGACGGCGGCGATTATCCGTCAGGCGCTGAAAACCCCCGAAGCGCCTGCCTTAGCGGATGATAACTACCAGTTCAGCTACCGGGAAATGCGCCAGCAGGTGCACGCTCTGGCGGTGGAATTACGGGCGCAGGGCGTTAAGCCTGGCGACGTGGTGGCAGTGGCACTGCCTCGTTCGGTGTTTTTATCACTGGCATTGCAGGCGATTGTCGAGATCGGCGCGGCCTGGCTGCCGCTGGATACCGGCTATCCCGACGACCGTTTACAGATGATGCTGGAAGACGCCAGGCCGCGCCGGGTGATCACCAGCGGCGCGCTGGAAGCGCGTTTTGCCGGGCTGACCACCCGGCCGCTGATGATTTACGACGCGCCGCTGGCGGAAGCTACCGCGCCCGCGCTGGATCTCTCGCGCCCGGCGCACACCGCGTATGTCATTTTCACCTCCGGCTCGACGGGGCGTCCAAAGGGCGTGATGGTCGGCCAGGCCGCTATCGTTAACCGCCTGTGGTGGATGCAGCATCACTATCCGATAGCGGCGGGCGATGTGGTATTGCAGAAAACCCCGTGCAGTTTTGACGTCTCGGTGTGGGAGTTTTTCTGGCCGTTTATGGTGGGCGCGCAGCTGGTGATGGCTCCGCCCGAGGCGCACCGCGATCCGCAGGCGTTGCAGGCGCTGTTTGCCCGCTGGAGCGTCACGACCACCCATTTTGTGCCGTCGATGCTGGCGGCGTTCGTTGGCGCGTTAACCAGCCCGCAGGCCATCGCCCGGTGCCGCTCGCTGCGCCAGGTGTTCTGTAGCGGCGAGGCTCTGCCGACCGAACTGTGCCGTCAGTGGGAAAGCCTGACCGGCGTGGCGCTGCACAATCTGTATGGCCCCACCGAGGCCGCCGTGGACGTGAGCTGGTACCCGGCTTACGGCGAGGCGCTGGCGGCGGTGAAAGGCAACAGCGTGCCGATTGGCTACCCGGTATGGAATACCGGCTTACGGGTACTGGATGGGGCGATGCGCCCGGTGCCGCCCGGCGTGGCGGGGGATTTGTACCTGACCGGCGTACAACTGGCGCAGGGTTATCTGGGCCGCGCGGATCTCACCGCCAGCCGCTTTATCGCCGACCCGTTCGTCCCTGGCGAGCGGATGTACCGCACCGGCGACGTGGCGCGTTATCTGGCTGATGGGGCGATTGAATATCTGGGCCGCAGCGATTTTCAGCTTAAACTGCGCGGCCAGCGCATTGAGCTGGGGGATATCGATAGCGCGCTGATGTCGCTGGGGGATATCGCCCATGCGGTGACCCACGCCTGCGTGTTGAACCAGGCGGCAGCCAGTGAAGGCGACGCCCGCCAGCTGGTGGGCTATGTGGTATCGGCAAGCGGATTGCCGCTGGACACCGACGCCCTGTGTCACCAGTTGCAGACCTTGCTGCCTGCCCATATGGTGCCGGTGATGGTGATCCAACTGGCGGAAATGCCGCTCAGCGCCAACGGTAAGCTGGATCGCAAAGCGTTGCCGCTGCCGGAACTGACCCACGCCGCAACGGGCCGCGCGCCGCAATCCGTACTGGAACAGACTATCGCCGGGGCGTTTGCCCGGCTGCTGAACTGCGAAGTTTGCCACGTGAGCGCCGATTTCTTTGCCCTGGGCGGGCATTCGCTGCTGGCGATGCGCCTGGCGGCGGATCTGCGCGAGACGCTGGGCATCGACGTTACGGTAGGGCAGGTGATGGAAGCCTCGACGGTGGAAAAACTGGCGGCGCGCCTGAGCGCCCCGGACAGTGCTGCGCAGGAGGCGGGTTTCGGCGCGCTGCTGCCGCTGCGTGACGGTACCGGGCCGCGCCTGTTCTGCTTCCATCCCGCATCCGGCTTCGCCTGGCAATTCAGCGTGCTGCAACGCTATCTGGGCCCGCAGTGGGCGATTACCGGCATTCAGTCGCCGCGCCCGGATGGCCCGATGGCCAGCGCGCGGGATTTCGACCATCTGTGCGAAATGCAGTTTGCCGAACTGCGCCGCGCCCAGCCTCGCGGGCCTTACTATCTGCTGGGCTACTCGCTGGGGGGCACCCTGGCGCAAAACCTGGCGGCGCGTCTCGAAGCGGCGGGCGAGCAGGTGGCCTGGCTGGGCTTGCTCGACACCTGGCCGCCGGAAACCCAAAACTGGGCGCAGAAGGGCGACCAGCCTGACCCGGAAGTGCTGGCGGAAATTGAGCGCGAGCGTGAAGCCTTTATCGCCGCCCAGCGTGGGCAGGGCAGCGAGCGGTTGTTTACTACCATCGAAGGGAACTACGCGGACGCCATCCGGCTGCTGACCTCGGCCCATACGCTGCCCTATAGCGGGCCGACCACCCTGTTTGTGGCCGAAAAAACCGTGCCCAACGGCATGAACGCCACTGATGCCTGGTCAAACTGGCTTGGTCAAATGACGGTGTATTCGCTGGATTGCGCCCATGTGGAGGTCGTGTCGCCAATGGTGTTTGAGGAGATAGGGCCGGAAATCGCGCGGGCGTTAAACCACGGCTAAAACGGTATCCCTCTCCCCGTAAGAGGAGAGGGTAACGCGTCACTGCTGGCGGAAGAATTCGTTATACAACATATACAGATGGGCTGCGCTCCAGGAGAAATTGGGCGCACCCTGCTGTGCGCCGGTCAGCGGGTTGTAGTTCTCCTGAATCGGTCCGTCGGACGTCAGCCCCCTGGCGTGTTTAAAGAAAGCGGCCGCCAGCTTTAGCGCCTCTTCGCGATGGCCGTAACGCTCCATGCCCTTCAGACCAAACCAGAACTGATCCACCCATACACGGCCTCGCCAGTAGATATCTGCGCCAAATGCCGGATTGGTTAACGCGGCGGTGCCCAGCGGCACAAAGGTATTGAATTCCTTTTTATCCAACATCACAGACACCACCGCATCGGCGTGCTGCTGCGTCGCCGCGCCGTTAAACAGCGGCGACCAGCCTTCCGGCCCTTTGCCGCGCTCGACAATCGGCTTCCCGGCGCAGCCGTTTGCCAGCGGTTGCTCTTCAATACGGATGTCGTAATAGAATTTGGTTTGCGGGTCGAACATGCAGGTGTTGATATAATCCGCCAGTTGGTTCGCCAGCGCCTGGTAATGGCGGGCGTCGTCACTCTTGCCGATGAGGGTCGCTATCTCCGCCAGGTAGTGGTTATCGCTGTACATATAGCTGGCCTGATCCACCGACTCCTGAAGCAGCGAATAGCCCAGCAGATTGCCGGATTTATCGCGGTTTTCAGCGAATTTTACCGTCCAGTCGCTGCGCTTGCCGCCGTTAGCGACATATTTATCCAGTTGCTCTTTGTCGATAAAACCAAAGGCTGCCGCATCATCGCGGCCCGACTCCCAGGACGCCGCCACCTGCGCCGGGATCTCCAGGCTGTCGTAGTCGCCTTTCGCCGTGACCGCTTCATAGGTTTGCAGCCCGGAAAGCGACGCTTCATGGCCCGATTTTTTCACGGTAAACAGCATATCGCCGCCGGGGGTGTTGTGCGCCTTATCGCGGGTCGCGCCGTATTCCGGTACGCCGTTGCGGTTGTGATCCCGGTTGCGTAGCCACCAGTCGTGGTAGGCCACCAGTTTCGGGTACATCTCTTCCAGCCAGGCTTTATCCCCGGTGGTGCGGTACACCTCCATCACCGACCAGGCAGCCAGGCTCGGTTTGGTGTTGCGCTCGTTCCAGTTGCTGCCGTCGCCACCGCGCGCCGGGCTCAGGTTCCAGGCAATCAAATCCGGCACAAAACCGGCGTCCTGCGGGCGCACCTTGTCATCCGCTTTGATCTGCCAGGAAAAGACCGCGCGGATATTCTCTTTGGCAATCTCCGGATTGAAGTGCGCCATCGCGTAAGCCTGTTTCCAGGTATCCCACGGCCAGGTCTGGTTGCCGGAGAACCAGCGCCCGGTAACCGACGGCGTCACGGTGTTGTGCCGCACCGCGCCGCCCGGCGCGCGCCAGTTACCGTTGAGGGTTTCAATCGCTTTTACCGCCACGCGGGTCTGCTCCGGCGTGGCGTCGGGATTAGTGAGTCCCTTTTGCAGATAGCCGTCCCAGCGTTGCCGGGAGGCCGCCATGTAATGCGCCGGGCGCGCCAGGATATCGCGGATAACGGCTTTTTCAGCCTGAACCTGTTCGCGAGTCAGCAGATGCGAGTAAGTGGTGTATAGCGTGGTGGAGCCGCCGATCTGCGCGGTGCTGGTAAAGCGGTGTCCGTTGATTTTGGTCTCTGACGGCAGGGATTTATGGACCTGATATTGCGACTCCCCGGACGTCATGAGCGCCGAATCGTCACGCACTTTGCCGAAGCTCACCGTCAGGCCGTCATGGGTGGCGCTGAGACGACGCTGATAATCCGGGTAAGCGGCATCAATGGTTTTATCCGACAGCGGCTTGCCTTCTTTGGCTTCCAGCTTTTCCAGCAATTCACCATCCCAAACCAGCGTGAGCGGCGTATCGCTGGTGATTTTGGTTTCCAGCAGCGAGGTATGGGCGCTGGCGAAACGCAGAGTCATCTCGACGTGGACGCCTGCGGCGGTGAGCGTTTGCACCAGCGCGCCGGGCAGGCTCCAGGCCTGCATAGTGAAGTCCACTTTTTTGCCGTTCTGGTACACCGTCAGGCGATCGAAGTTGGTCGCCATAAAGTTGATGTATTCTTCGGTCAGCAGCGCCGGGCCTGGGAACCCGCCCATCGTTGCCGGGCCGTCGGGCAGCAGGTGCCCGTGCCACGCGCCGAGATCGAAAAACGGGTTAAAGCGCTGGTGGTCATCGTAGTCGTAATCGTGCAGGTAGTGCGGCGCGCCGGTACGGTTGATGACATTTTTGAAGTCATCGGCGGTCACCGCGTGGGCCGAGAAACTCAGCAGCAGCGCACAGGCCAGCGGGGCGAGGGGCGTCTTGATGGTCATAATAATGCTGTCCTTATTACCAGTAGAAATATTGCATCAGGAACACCTGATCGGCAGGGTCGCCAGAGGCGTTTTTCATATAGAAGCGGCTGTCGGCAGCCGTGGCGAAGCGTCCGCCGCCATATTCGTACCAGATGCCGAACTGCATAAAAGAGGTGGTTTCTTCGGCGGCATTATCCGGGCGATGTTTGGCGTAGCTGTAGGCGGTGGAGAGGTAAACGCCTTTTAATGCTTCAACCATGGCGCTGGCCATAAAGCCGGTTTCAGTACCGGGGACGTGCTGGCCGTTGGCGCGTCCGGTGTGATGCCACGCGCGGGCCGCCAGGTTGGGTGACAGAATGCCGGTCAGAAACAGCTGACCGGTGCCGTCGGTGACTTCCAGGCCGTTCATCCAGGTCACGTCTTTGGCGATGTCATACTGGATATAGCCGTTCACCATCGCCGGGTAGGTATATTTGTCGTCATAGCGGTCATATTTGCCGAAGTGCAGCCAGGCTTTACTTTCGTCATGATGCCCGGCGGGCGTGGCGGTCACGCTATAGCGCAATTTCCCCGCCAGGTTTTGCACCTTCAGGGCATACATGATGTCGCGGGTATTGGGGATCACGTAACCCAGATCCGGGGTAAAGTCGCCCCACCATTGCAGATCGTCCAGCGATGAGTCCTGGCGCAGGCTGAGCATGATTTCAGTGCTGTTATCGGTTTTATAGCCGCCGTAAAGACGGTTAAGCCCGCCTTCAAAACCGCCCCAACTGTGGTCGGGCACCCAGGCGTTGCCGTGATGGTCGGCCTGTACCGTCCAACCCTCGCCGTAAATAAGCCCGAACCAGTGGCCGTTTTTTATTTCCAGCCCGCCCTCGATATAGGTCCCGTCGCTGTATTTATGCTGGTATTCATTTTCCAGATCCATATATCCGCCAATGCCCATCTCGCCATAAAAGCGGTATGACGCAGAGGCGATTTCCGGCGTTTGAGTGTCATCATGTTGCGCCGGTTTTGCCGTTTCCGCAGCAAGCGCAGGGCAGCAAAAAGACAGGGCAACCAGTGCCCCGTATAAGTGGTGCATATTTTTCATCGGTATGTCCGTATATTATTTTTTAGAAAACAACCCGTTATTGAACGTTTGAGGCGGGTGCAGCCTCGATCTTTTTCTCTTCCTGAGTCAGTCCCTGAATGTATTTGCTGTATTTCCACCAGGCGAAGCCGAGGAAAATAACAATACCGCCGACGTTATAGAAAATAATGGTCAGAATATTGCCGCCAGTAGGGAATGTTGAGGCGACAAAACCGATAGCGAAAATAACAATCAGCATTGAGACCACGGTTATTCCCGTGGTGCGCGAGCCCATTTTAAAATCGCGCGGCAGATGGTCGAGCTTACGGCGCAAATTCAGGTAGGCCAGCATAATAAACAGCGGCGGCAGCATTGAAGCGGCGGCGGTCATATTAATAATGGTGTTCATCAATTCCTGAACAGTGTTGGAGCCCAGCATCGGGATAATCATTAACGGGATCACGATTAAGAACTGGATCCAGGCGGCGCGTGCCGGTACGCCGTTCTGGTTAAGCTCGACGGTCTTTTTACCGAAAATACCCGCCGGGATCTCTGAGAAGAAAATTTTCACCGGGGTGGCGGTCCACATCAGCAGTGAGCCGAACATCGCGGTAAAGGAAACCAGGCCAACAAAGCGGTTCATCAGGGTTTCCGGCAGGCCAAACCAGACCGCCAGGCCGTGGAACACCTGCACCGAACCGCCGGTGAATTTCAGCTCTTTGCTGCTGATAAACACGTTAATCAGCACCGAGGAGATCGAATACAGCACGCCAATCACAATCCCGGCCAGGATGATGACTTTCACAAAGGACTTTGAGCCGCCTTTGACGTCGTTCACATACACCGCCACCGACTCCGCGCCGCCCGCCGCCATAAAGATCCAGGTGGTAATGCCGAGGAATGCCCAGTTGAAGTTGGGGATCATCGCGTCAACGGTAATCGGATCCGCAGGCTGTACGCCACCCACCAGCGCTGCGCCAGCCAGCAAAATATAGGAGAGCGTCAGCAGTAGCATCAATGATGATGTGACCGAGGTGATTGGCCCGAGCATTTTCGCGCCGTTGGTGGAAACCCAGGTAGAGAAGGCGAATAGCACCATGCTCAGCACCGTGGTGGTGATCGGTGTGAACATGTATTCATAGCCCAAAAAGGCGTACGAGGCGTAGGCGATAACCCGCGGCAGCAGCGAGGTAAAAAAGAACAGGTTCACAAACCAGTAGGTGTAGGCGGTAATAAACGCCCAACGGCCGCCCAGCGCGCTTTTTACCCACGCATACACGCCCGCTTCAGAGTTTTTATTCAGCGAAACGAACTCGGCAATGATCAGGCAGAACGGGATGAAGTAAAACAGCGTCGCCAGGAAGAACATCGGGGCCGACGCCAGGCCCAGCTCGATGTTGTTATTAATCACATTATTGAAGCTGAACACGGCGGCAAAGGTCAGCGACAGCAGGCCGAATTTGCCGATGGTATTGCGTTTAGTATCAGACATGACACATCTCCACACATTGTCCTTCGGTCACTGCTGAAGGGGGTTGTGTTGTTTGTAGGATAGAGAGAGCCCGGTTAGGGGCTGTAACCGGGGGATACCCCCGGCGTTGCATAACGCGTCATCACTTATTCAGGAAATAACCGTCTTCAATGGTCACCAGCAGCACCACTTTTTTGACCGGCGCATCGCAGATAAAGCGGTACGCCTCGCTGTTATCGCAGACGATTAACTGCCCCTCGTGGACCTGCACGATCTCGCCAATGCCTTTCAGGTACTCCCGGTCGGTTTCATCGCGATAGCAGGCGACGGTTTTTAACGCGCTCTTCGGCGCGACTTCGATTTTTTGCTGGCCCTGCAGGTAGTAATGCACCTCGAAGTAGCGGCGGCGGCCCATGAATAGCGCATCGGTGGTGGTGCTGGTTTCCACGCGATAGCTGAGCGAATCGCCAATCGAATGGGCCACGCCGGGGCGGATCGCATCGATATTGTGGATGGCTTCCAGGCAGCGCTGCCATTTCCGCCCGCTGTGATAGATCAGGGAAAACTGCGCTAAATTTTCGAGAACTCTCATTGTTCAGCCTCGCTGTGTGAAACCGGGGAAAAGAAACCGTCGCCGAACGCCTGGTTCGCCAACACCTGCGAGGAGCCGACACCGCCCTCCAGCGGCAGTAGCGTAAAGCCATAGTTGAAGGCGTTAAGCCACACGCGCCAGCTGTCCAGCACTTCGCTGCCCCAGGAGTTGGAGCCGAGGCCCAATACCTGGGCGTCGATATTCAGCGTGATGTCATCGCTGCGGCGCAGTTCATTGCAGTGTTGGGCAGCATGGATATTCTCCGCGCTGTAGTGCCAGGCGCTGATATTCAGCGGCGTGCGCGGCACCACCATCAGCCCGCTGCCGTGGCGGTCGGCGAACGCGGCCCAGCGCACGTGCTGGCGGTTGCCGTTGTTTTGCGGGAACGGGTAGTTCTCAAACATCTGGTCAACGGTGGTGCGCCAGACGTCAATAATGTTGCTCTGCTGGCTGTCGGGGTAGTTCTCGCCCGGCCCGCGACCGTAGTAATTCACCTGCTCAAACTGGCCGTTAATCCCCAGCATAAAGCCGATGCATGGCACGATATGCGGGTAGTCGCCGTAGCGCTCGCCCTGTAGCTCAACGTTGATATGGCCCTGCGGGGTAATCTGCCAGCGGTAAGTGCAACGCATCCCAAAATCGAACACCGGCGGCGCGATGAGGGTATGGGTGGTGACGACGACCGTTTCGCCGTGCTGCTCGGCGCTAAAGCCGCGCAGGTGCTCCTGCATGATTTGCAAATGGCTGGGTTGCCATAAGCCCTCGTACTCCTGCTTGTGGTTGTCGATCATCGGCTTGAAGAAGTTAATCTTCGGCTCGCGGGTGATCTGGTCGACGCCGTTGACCTGCCACTGGGTCAGCTTGCCGTTTAGCTTCGAGAACACGACCCGGAAATTGTGCCCGTTGACGGTATAGCTCAGGCGCTCATCGGCAATCTGCAACGGCGTGGCGCTGGCGTTATACGGCGCGGGCTGGGCTGCCGTGCGCGCTTTAAGTGGGAACTGGTAAACGGCGATGTCGTGATTGGCGTCGCTGTACAGGGTGCGTGAGTCTTTGGTTACCATCACGTTGATGAAGGCTTCACGGGCGTCCAGCTCAGGCAGATCGAGCGTAATATCGCGACCGCTGTTCGGCGCTAAATCGCGCACCTTCAGGCGCTGGCTGGAGAGCGTTTCCCCTTCGGCGCGCACTTCGAGGCGCAGGGTGTAGTCGTCAAGGGTCGAGAACCACAGTTTGTTTTCAACGCGCAACTGGCCGCGCCGGGCATCCGTCGCCAGCACTTTCACCGGTGCGATCACCTGCTTGTACTCGCGCAGGCCCGGCCCTGGGGTTTGGTCGGAGTAGATCAACCCATCGAGGCAGAAGTTGTAGTTGTTGGGGTAGTCGCCATAGTCGCCGCCGAATTTGTACCACACCGCGCCGTTTTCATCGGTCGCCTGGATGCCGTGATCGCACCACTCCCAGACGTAATGGCCCTGAATGCAGTCGTGCTGATAAAACACGTTCTGATACTCGGTCAGGCCACCGGGTCCGTTGCCCATGGCATGGGCGTATTCGCAGATAATGCGCGGTTTCGGGTGCGGATGTTCGCCGAATTCGTTCATTAGCGGCACGCGGGTGTACATGGTGGAAATAATGTCTACCACCTCGGCGTCGCGATCCTCTTCGTAATGCACCAGCCGGGTGTCGTCCAGCGCTTTGGTGGCGTGGTACATGGCGCGAATATTACAGCCGTAGCCGGATTCATTGCCCAGCGACCAGATGATGATCGACGGATGGTTTTTCTGGGCCTGCACGTGGCGCACGATGCGCTCCACGTAAACATGCTCCCAGGCCGGGTCGTCAGTGATGCGGCTCAGGTTGCCGACGTTGGCGAAACCATGGGATTCGACGTCGGTTTCCGCCATTACAAACAGGCCGTAGATATCGCACAGCTCGTAAAAGCGCGGATCGTTCGGGTAGTGGGCGGTACGTACCGAGTTGATGTTGTGCTGCTTCATCAACTGGAGATCTTTCTCCACGCGATCCATCCCGACGGCGCGGCCTTTAAGATGATCGTTATCGTGACGATTGACGCCGTGCAGCATCACGTAATGGTTGTTGATGTAAAACAGGCCATCGCGCACTTTGATATCGCGAAAGCCGACACGCTGGGGGATCACTTCAAGGATCTCGCCAGCGGCGTTTTTCACCGTCATTACCAGATGGTAGAGGTACGGATTTTCCGCTGACCACTGCTGCGGGGCTTTGACGTCCAGGGTAAAACCGCTCTCAAGGGTCTGGCTGACGGTCAGGGAACCGGTGGTACCCTGATACAGCGCTTTATCGCCGTCGAACAACGCATATTCCACGCGGACATCGGCAGGCTGCCCGGCGAGATTTTCCAGCACCAACTGGCAGGAGAGAGTGGCATCGAGATAATCGTCGTTAAAATCGGTGCGCAGGGTGAAATCCTGCACGTGAAGCGGGTGTTTACCCACCAGGTAAACATCACGGAAAATCCCGGCCGACCACCACATATCCTGATCTTCAATATAGGTGGAGTCCGCCCACTGCATGACCCGCACGCACAGCAGGTTTTCGCCGGTTTTTACCGCCGCGCTGATATCAAATTCCGCCGTTAAGCGGCTGCCTTTACTAAAACCGATGTACTGACCGTTAACGTACACTTCAAAGTAAGTTTCGACGCCGTCGAATTTAATAATCGTCTGTTTACCCTGCCAGTTGTCGCCGAGGGTAAAAGTGCGCTGATAGGCCCCGGTGGGGTTGTCGGTTGGCACAAATGGCACATCAATCGGGAACGGGAAACCTTCATCGGTGTACTGCAATTTTCCGTGGCCTTCCATCTGCCACATGCCCGGCACGGTGATCGAACCCCAGTCGTTAAGGTATTCCGAGGTAAAGTTTTCCGGCACCCGCAGCGGATGAGTGAAAAAACGGAAATTCCACTGCCCGCTGAGCGACAAAAAGCGGCTGCTGGTTTCACGTGCGAAGGTGCGAGCCTGCGCCAGCGAATCGTACGAGAAAAAGTACGCGCGCGGCGGCAGCCGGTTTTCATGAGTCAGTTGAAGATTTTCCCAGCGATTCATATCGCCTCCCTGAACGGCCTAAGTTATTGCTTGGTATTTTAGTAAAAGTTTTACTAAATAAAACCGTCAGGAATGATTTACTTTAACTCGATCACAGAATGCGTTTGCGGAGGGAACAGCAAAGCCGCCGGAAAAGCGCACGCTTTCCGGCGGGAAAGGGGGGTTAGCGGGTGGTGCCGCGCAGCTTCAGAACGCTTGGCACAAATACGGTCAGCGGCAACGCGCGGCCATCGCGGGCTTTTTCTACCAGCAGATTAACGCCCTGGCTTCCCATCATTTCTGAATGGATGCGCACCGTGGACAGCGGTGGGAAAGTAAACCGCGCGGTGGGAATATCGTTAACGCTAATCAGCGAGATATCCTGCGGAATGGCAAGCCCGCGCTCGTGGATGGCGCGCAGTACGCCGATGGCAATGGAGTCGGACGCGACAAACAGCGCCGGCGGAAAGTCCGGTTTTGCCAGCATGGTTTTCGCCAGTTCATAGCCGGAGGAGCTGGAAAAGCCGCCGCGCCAGATATCATCCGGGGATACCACGCCCTTCAACTGGCCATATTCGACAAACGCCCGTTCGCGGATATCGGCTTTGCCCGGCTCATCCTGGCCGCCGATAAACCCGATCCGGGACGCGCCCTGGCTGATAAAGAAATCGACCACTTCTTTGGCGATGCGCACCAGGTCGATATCCACCGCGTCATAGCTGCTGCCCGGCTCGTGGAAATCGATAAAGCAGATGTTATCGGTGTGCGCCGTGAGGGTTTCACGCAGGGTGCGGGCGGGCTTGCCGACAATCAAGACACCGCTAATTTTTTTTAAATCCGGCAAGCTGTTATTGAGATAACAATTGGTTAGCTCAATGCCCAGCTTTTCGCACTGCGTCTCGACCCCGTGGCGGATCGCCAGATAATAGGGGTCGTTAATTTCCAGCTCCTGCTGGTAGCTGTACAGCGCCAGAATATGGTGATGGCCCACGGCTGGCGCCTGGGTTTTACGCGACGTCGTGCTCTTGTATTCCAGCTTCTCCGCGATCTCAAGGATGCGGTGTTTGGTCTCTTCTTTGACGTTTAACGACGGATCGTCGTTTAAAACCCGTGAAACCGTCGCCAGTGAGACGCCCGCTTCGGCAGCGATATCTTTCAGTGTGGCCATCATTTTCCTTATCTGACGTTGCCCCTTTTCGCCCGCTCATTGTAAAGCAAGCCGCCATTCCTGCATCTGTTTTCAGTAAATAACCGTGCGGTTATTCATCACCGCAGGGCAATTGAAACCGTGATCGGATTAACACTTTTACCGGCAAATCGCGGGTTGGGGAAATTATGCTGGTATATTTTACTAAATTTTTACTAAGGAGGAACGATGGATACGGTAGCTTATGATGATTTTGCGAAGCTGGAGATGCGCACCGGCAAAGTGGTTGGGGTGAAGCGTCACGCCAATGCCGACAAGCTATACATAGCGCAGATTGACGTAGGTGAACGCACGCTGCAAACGGTGACCAGCCTGGTGCCGTATTACAGCGAGCAGGAACTGCTGGGTAAAACGGTGGTGGTGCTGTGCAACCTGGCGAAAGCAAAGATGCGCGGGGAAACTTCGGAGTGCATGTTGCTGTGCGCGGAAACCGACGACGGCAGTGAAAGTGTGCTGCTGACGCCGGAGCGCCTGATGCCCGCAGGTGTGCGGATCGTTTGATATAGGGCCCTCTGTACCCGGAGGGCCAAAGCAATTTATGCGCGCCGTCCCAGCGGCACCACCAGCGGCGTGCCCGCCACCGGATCGTCAATAATCATGCAGCGCATCCCGTAGATGCGTTCGATCAGATCCGCCGTGACAATCTCTTTCGGATCGCCTTGCGCCACAATCACTCCTTCGCGCAGCGCGATAATATGATTCGCATAGCGGCACGCCTGGTTGAGATCGTGCAGTACCGCCGCCAGGGTAAAACCCTGCTCTTTATTCAGCGCGCTCAACAGTTCCAGCAGATCGATTTGATGGCTGATGTCCAGCCAGGTGGTGGGTTCATCCAGCAGCAGAATCGAGGTTTCCTGCGCCAGCACCATGGCGATCCAGGCGCGCTGGCGCTGGCCGCCGGACAGGGTATCTACGCTCTGGCTGGCGAGGGCTTCAATACCGGTGGCCTGCATGGCGCGGCTTACGGCGCGCTGGTCCTCTTCGCGCCAGCGGGTAAACAGCGGCTGGTGTGGGTAACGGCCACGGCTTACCAGTTCCTGCACCGTAATATCGCCGGGGGCGCTGGCGTTTTGCGCCAGTAAGCCAATGCGCCGCGCCACGTCTTTGGTGGCGTAGCGTTCGATTTGCTCGCCGTCGAGCCACACCTGGCCGTTCAGCGGCTTCATCAGGCGGCTTAAGGTGCGCAGCAGCGTCGATTTGCCGCAGCCGTTCGGGCCGATAATGGCGGTAAATTTGCCATCGGGGATCGATACATTAAGCGACTCGGCAATGATTTTTTTGCCATAGCCGAGCGTCAGTGTTGCGCCATGCAGGCGGGACGGGATCATCTCTTACGGGACTCCTGAATCAACAAGGCGATAAGATAAATACCGCCGATACTGACGGTGACAACGCCCACGGGAAGCTGGTAGGGGGTAAACAGACGCTGGGCGCATAAATCAGCAGCCAGTAACAGGGTGCCGCCGCACAGCGCCGACTGCAATAAGCCAAAGCGCGAGGTCAGGCTTAAGCGCCGGGCGATATGCGGCGCGACCAGCGCGATAAATGAAATCGGGCCCGCCAGCGCGGTGGCGGCGGCGGTGAGCGTTACGGCGGTGAGCATCAGTAGCAAACGCGAACGTTCCACCGCCACGCCCAGCGCGCAGGCGCTGTCGTCGCCCATCTCCAGCAGCCGCATCCGGCGCACCAGCAGGGCT
This sequence comes from Atlantibacter sp. RC6, assembly GCF_014193285.1. Taxonomy (GTDB): domain Bacteria; phylum Pseudomonadota; class Gammaproteobacteria; order Enterobacterales; family Enterobacteriaceae; genus Atlantibacter. The sequence continues at coordinate 283,939 of NZ_JACHZE010000005.1, read as the reverse complement.
GCCGCCAGCATGGCGATAGCAATCAGCGGCACCGCCGGGAAGGTTTTGCTCCAGGTCAGGCCGTTAAGCGACCCGGCATTCCACATCTCGGCAGACAACGCGGTCTCCAGCGACGCCTGCAACAGCAGCCAGGTATTGAACGCCACCAGCATGGCGCGCATACCGATGCCGATAATAATCAGCCGGAAGGTGTCGATGCCGTTGCGCCAGGCCAGCGCCCACACCAGCAGCGAGGTCACGATGCCGCCGCCGAGCGCCGCCAGGGTGATGGCGCTTAAGCTCTGGCCGAACAGCACCATGGCGATCAGTACTCCGCTCCACGCGCCCATGTTAAAGCCCATCACGTCCGGGCTGCCCAGCGGGTTGCGCATCAGGGACTGGAAGATTGCGCCGCTGACGCCCAGCGCCGCGCCAATCACCAGCGCCATTAAGACCCGCGGCAATCGCCATTCCACGACCACTAACGCGATCTGGCGCGGGCCGTCGCCCAGCAGCGCACTAATCACCTGCGAGGCGGAAAGCGGCAGAGCACCGCTGGATAAACTCCAGACTGACATCGCCGCGGCCACCAGGCAAAACAGCGCCAGCACGATCAACAGGCGAGGGGAGAGGCTCATAGCGTCACTCCATTACGCCGACGGCGCACCAGATAAATCAGCACCGGCGCGCCGATAAAGGCGCTGACCACCGAGACACGAATTTCGCCCGGTACGATGACGCGGCCAATAATATCCGCCAGCAACAATAACAGCGGCGTCGCCAGCAGCGTGGCGGGCAGTGACCAGCGGTGATTCTGCCCCACCAGCCAGCGCGACAGGTGCGGCATCATCAGACCTATAAAGGCGATCGGGCCGACTAACGCGGTGGCGCTGCCGCACAGCAGGGTTATCGCCACCAGGCCGAACAGTTGGGTGCGGGCGACGCGGCTGCCCAGCGCGGTGGCGGTATCGCTGCCCATACTCAGGCTGTTTAACGGCCTGGCCAGCAGCAGGGCGATTAACAGGCCAGCCAGCACCGGGGCCAGCACCACTTTCAGGGTCATCAGGGTGCGGATATCCAGCGAGCCAGACTGCCAGAAACGCAACTGGTCATACACCACCGGGTTTAACAGCGCGATCCCGCTGGACAGCCCTTCCAGCACCGCCGCCAGCGCCACGCCCGCCAGCGTCAGGCGCACCGGGCTAAGCTGCCCGCCGCCTGCGCTGCCGGTAAAGGCGACGACCAGCGACGCCGCCATCGCGCCGCCAAAGGCAAGGGCCAACAGCATCATTGGGGAGGAGAGGCCTAACAGTGCGGTGCCCACCACGATGGCGAAGCTGGCACCCGAGTTAACGCCCAGCAGGCCGGGGTCGGCGAGGGGATTGCGGGTCAGCGTTTGCATTAGCGCGCCCGACACGCCCAGCGCGCAGCCCGCCAGTAATCCCGCCAGGGTGCGGGGGAGGCGCACATCGCGCACGATGGTGCAGTCGGGGCTTTGACACTGGCCGCTTAGCGCGTCCAGCACAACGGAGAATTCAATGGGCTTCGCGCCAATCGACAGGCTTAACGCCGCCATCAGCAGCAGCAAAATGAGCAGGCCCAACAGCGCAGCCGTGCGCCCTGGTAACCGGAAAAGCGACATCACAAATATTCCACAATTGGTAATGATAGTTATTATCACTCTTATTGGGGCTATGTTAGCATGACGCCCCCGTGATTCGGTAAGAAAAAATTCCGCTCTAAGGCCATGTAATGAACCAACATTCGCTGTTGCTAAATCTTTCCCTGCTGAAAACTAACCCGGCTTTCCGGGCGGTGTTTCTGGCGCGCTTTATTTCCATTGTTTCTCTGGGGCTACTGGGTGTGGCCGTGCCGGTGCAGATCCAAACGCTGACCGGCTCGCCGTGGCTGGTGGGGCTGGCGGTCACCCTGACCGGCGGGGCGATGTTTATCGGATTGATTTCCGGCGGCGTGCTGGCGGACCGCCACGAACGTAAGCGGCTGATCCTGATTGCCCGCTCCACCTGCGGCGTCGGGTTTATCGGGCTGTTTATCAACACCCTGCTGCCGGAACCTTCGTTAATGGCGATTTATTTGCTGGGATTGTGGGACGGCTTTTTCGGCGCGATTGGCGTCACGGCGCTGTTGGCCGCCACGCCGGGGCTGGTCGGGCGCGAGAACGTGATGCAGGCGGGGGCGATCACCATGCTGACGGTGCGGCTGGGTTCGGTCATCGCCCCGATGCTGGGCGGGCTGCTGCTGGCGAGCGGCGGCGTAGCGTGGAACTTTGGTCTGGCGGCGATGGGCACCTTTATCACGCTCATCCCGCTATTCAGCCTGCCGCGTATGTCCGCGCCGCAGATGCAGCGCGAACACCCGCTGCGCGCACTGTTGCAGGCGTTGCGTTTTCTGCTGAGTAACCCATTGATCGGCGGCGTGGCGCTGGTGGGCGCGTTATTGACCATGGCGAGCGCGGTGCGGGTGCTGTATCCGGCGCTGGCCAATCACTGGCAGATGTCCGCCAGCCAGATTGGGTTTTTATATGCCGCCGTTCCGCTCGGCGCGGCGCTGGGAGCGCTGACCAGCGGGCGCATCGCCCATAGTGCGATGCCGGGCAGAGTCATGCTGGCGACCACGGTTGCCGCCTTCCTGGCGGTGGGCGCGTTTGGCGTGATGCCGCTGTGGGGGCTGGCGGTGGTGTGCCTGGCGCTGTTCGGCTATCTCAGCGCCATCAGTTCGCTATTACAGTACACCCTGATCCAGACCCAAACGCCGGACGACATGCTGGGGCGCATCAACGGGCTGTGGACGGCGCAGAACGTGACCGGCGATGCCATCGGCGCGGCGCTGCTGGGGGCGTTCGGGACGCTGTTAACCCCTGCCGCCTCGGCGAGCGTCAGCGGTCTGGGGCTGGCGGTGATGGGGGTGCTGCTGGCGCTGTTGCTCAACGAACTGCGCCGCTTCCGTCAACCTGCGCCGCAAGCGGCGCAGTCATCATGATTTAAACAGCTGCGTCAGCCGGGTCAACAACTGGCTGGCGCTGTAGTAATCGAGACGGAAAGTTTCGGTGCCCAGCGGGTAGACGCGATGTTGCTGTACCGCGGGTAGATGTTTTAACAGCGGATTATCCGCCAGCGCTTTGGCGTCCCGCTCATCCCCGGCGAACAGAAACAGCGTCTCGCCATTTAATCCCGCCGCCAGATTTTCGCCGCCAAGCTGAATGATGTCATGGCGTTTGCCCTGCGACTGACTGGTTTGCAGATTAGCGGGCAGGGCGGCCTGGGTAAAACCGAGCTGCTGCAACAATTTCCCCTGCGCCGATTCCGGCGTCCAGAGATTCGCGCCGTGCGCCGCCGGGTTGTACACCAGCGCGCTCACGGGCTGCGGCGGCAGGGTGATCTGCGCTTTGGCTTCGGCTAATTGCTTATCGAAACTGGCGATACGCTCAGCGGCCTGTTTTTCGTGGCCGGTGATTTCACCGAGCTGGGTTAACAGCTGCTGCCAGCTTTTATCGTCGTAATTGATAATTAACGTCGGCGCGATGGCGGAGAGCTGATCGTAAAGGGTAATCGCCGAATCGCCGCCGGTGGCGCTGATCAAAATCAGGTCCGGCATCTGCGCCGCTACCGCTTCGGCATTGGCTTCGCCGATATACAGCCGCTGCACGTTACGCTGCTTCGCCACTTCGCCCCACTGTTTCAGAAAGCCCTGGGCATCCGCCACCCGGTTGCCTGGCGAAGTCGCGCCGCTGGCGACCACCGGCGCGTCAATCGCCAGCAGCGAGCCGGTCAGCGTGACGCTGGTGGAGACAATGCGCTGGGGCATCTGCTCAAGCGTGTGCGTGCCCCGGCTGTCCTGGATCTGGCGCGGCCAGTCGGCGGCATGGGTAAGTGAGGAAAATCCGAAAGCGAGCAGGGAGAGCAGCAGCCCAAAGGTGAAGCGTGATTTCACGGCGTAAAGTCCCACGTCAAGGGTTAGTAATGCTTCTCATTTTCAACATTGCCCGGTCCGGTTGCAAGCGTTGTGAACAACAATTGCCGCTGGCTTTATGCCCGAAATCGCTCGCGCTGCATTGACAATCAGGCGCTTTGCCCTTAGGTTACGCCACCAAACGCAAATGATAATAATTATTAAACACCTTATCATTCTATGGAGGAGCGTATGGAGGCGTCTTTGGCAGAGGAATCCCAACAGCACGCTGTCACCCTTTCATCTGACAGCTTTTTCTTTATGTCGCCGCATCGCAATCTGGTGACATCCGGCTGCCTGTCCCGGCTGACCACACCGGCCGCTGATGGCGAAGATCTTAACGGCGAATTCCAGCAGCAGCTGCGCGCCACCTTCGCCGCCGCCCGTGAGAGCGGCTGTTCAAGGCCGATTGTCGTCGGCGCAATCCCGTTTGATACCCGTAAACCCTCGGCACTGTTTGTACCGCGCGACTATCAGGCGTTTTCCCGCCGCGCGATGTTAGCCCGTGCGCGTACCGCCGCGCCGCCGCAACTACGGCTGACGGCGCAACAGGCTATCCCGGAAAAACCTCAGTTCATGACCATGGTGGAGCGCGCCGCCGCGCTGACCGCCACGCCCAAAGTCAGCAAAGTGGTGCTGTCGCGGCTGATTGATATCACCACCGCTGACGCGCCTGATCGCAATCAACTGCTGAACCGGCTGGTGGCGCTTAACCCCGCCAGCTACAACTTTCACGTTCCGCTGGCAGACGGCAGTGCGCTAATCGGCGCCAGCCCGGAGCTGCTACTGCGTAAACAGCAAAACCAGTTTTACTCGCTGCCGCTGGCAGGGTCCGCGCGCCGTCACCCTGACAGCACCGAAGATAAGCGGGTGGGGGATCGCCTACTCAATTCCAGTAAAGATCGCCATGAACACCAGTTGGTCACTCAGGCGATGCGCCAGATCCTTCATGGCCGCAGCCAACGCCTGCGGGTGCCGGAAACGCCCGAACTCATCACGACCCCGACGCTGTGGCATCTGGCGACCGCCATCACTGGCGAAACCTGCGCCGAACAGGAAAATGCGCTGTCGCTGGCCTGCTTGCTGCATCCGACGCCCGCGTTGAGCGGCTTCCCGCATACCGTCGCCCGTCAACTGATCGCCGAGCTGGAGCCGTTCGATCGCGAGCTGTTTGGCGGGATCGTCGGCTGGTGCGATGACGAAGGCAACGGCGAGTGGGTGGTGGCGATCCGCTGTGCGCGGTTAAACGATAAGCAGATCCGCTGTTTCGCTGGCGCGGGGATCGTCCCGGCGTCGGTGGCGGAATCGGAATGGCATGAAACGGGCGTCAAGCTCTCCACCATGCTCAACGTATTTGGCCTGAACGACAGGAGCGCGTCATGATTATTCCCTATACCCGTTGGCCGGATGATTTCGCCGCTCGCTACCGCGAGAAGGGCTACTGGCTCGATTTGCCGCTGAGCGACATTTTGCAGCGCCACGCCGACAACGACGCGGTGGCGCTGATCGACGGCGAGCGCGCACTCAGTTACCGTGCGCTTAACCAGGCCGCAAACCGCCTGGCGGCAGCGCTGTCGCGGCGCGGTTTACGCCGTGGCGAAACCGCGCTGGTGCAGTTGGGCAATGTGGCCGAGTTTTATATCGTCTTTTTTGCCCTGCTAAAAATCGGCGTCGCGCCGGTGAATGCCCTGTTCAGCCACCAGCGCACCGAGCTGGAAGCCTACGCCCGGCAAATCGAACCGGCGCTGTTAATTGCCGATCGCGCGCACGGGCTCTTCGCCAGCGATGATTATCTGGCGCAACTGCGTGAAGCGAACCCGTCAATCCGCCACGTTTTCCTTAACCGCGATGGCGGCGAGCTAAGCCTGACGCGGCCACTCGACGAACCGGCTGATGGCTTTATCGCCACCCCGACACCGGCGGATGAAGTGGCCTTTTTCCAGCTCTCCGGCGGCAGTACCGGCACGCCGAAGCTGATTCCGCGCACCCATAACGATTACGAATACAGCATCCGCCGCAGTAACGAAATCTGTCGGTTTGCTGCCGATACCCGCTATCTGTGCGCCCTGCCAGCGGCCCACAACTACCCGATGAGTTCGCCGGGCGCGCTGGGGGTGTATCTGGCAGGCGGAACGGTGGTGCTGGCTAATGATCCCAGCGCCAGCCACTGCTTCCCGCTGATCGCCCGGCATCAGATTAACGTCACCGCGCTGGTGCCGCCTGCGGTCAGCCTGTGGCTACAGGCGCTGATGGAAGGCGAAGATCGCGCGCAACTGGCTTCCCTGCGGCTATTGCAGGTCGGCGGCGCGCGCCTGTCGAATTCGCTGGCGGCGCGCATTCCCGCTGAGATCGGCTGCCAGTTGCAGCAGGTTTTTGGCATGGCGGAAGGGCTGGTGAACTACACCCGCCTGGATGACAGCGATGAGCGTATTTTCACTACCCAAGGGCGCCCCATGTGCCCGGACGATGAAGTCTGGGTGGCAGATGAAAATGGCGACCCGCTGCCTGCCGGGCAGGTTGGACGGCTGATGACGCGCGGCCCGTACACCTTCCGGGGCTATTACCAGAGCCCGGAGCACAATGCCCAGGCGTTCGATGCCGACGGCTTCTACTGCTCCGGCGATCTGATCGCCATTGACGAAGACGGCTACATCACCGTGCAGGGGCGAGAGAAAGATCAGATCAACCGGGGCGGTGAGAAGATCGCCGCCGAAGAGATCGAAAACCTGCTGCTGCGCCACGAGGCGATTATCCAGGCGGCGCTGGTGTCGATGGAAGACAGCCTGATGGGCGAGAAGAGCTGCGCGTTCCTGGTCACCCGCCGGGCGCTGAAAGCGGTGGAGATCCGCCGTTACCTGCGCGAGCTCGGCGTCGCCGATTTTAAACTGCCGGACCGGGTGGAAAGCGTGGCCGAACTGCCGCTCACGCCGGTGGGCAAAGTCGATAAAAAACAGTTGCGTCAACGGCTGGCGGAACGCCAGTCGGCATCATAAAGGAGAACACCGTGGCGATCCCTAAACTTAACGCGTACAGCCTGCCGGGCGCGGCAGATATTCCAGACAACAAAGTGCAGTGGGCTTTTGAACCGGCGCGCGCCGCGCTGTTAATCCATGATATGCAGGATTATTTCGTCAATTTCTGGGGCGAGAACTGCCCGATGATGGCCCAGGTGATCGCCAACATCGCCGCGCTGCGCCGCTACTGCAAACAGCAGGGCATTCCGGTGTATTACACCGCGCAGCCGCAGAACCAGAGCCCGGAAGATCGCGCACTGCTGAACGATATGTGGGGACCGGGGCTGAACAATCACCCGGAACAACAGCGCGTGGTGGCGGCACTGGCTCCTGACAATGACGACACGGTGCTGGTGAAGTGGCGTTACAGCGCGTTTCACCGTTCGCCGCTGGAGCAGGCGCTGAAAGAGTCGGGCCGCGACCAGCTGCTGATTTGCGGTGTTTACGCCCACATCGGCTGCATGACCACCGCCACCGATGCGTTTATGCGTGATATCCAGCCGTTTATGGTGGCCGATGCGCTGGCGGATTTCAGCCGCGAAGAGCACATGATGGCGCTGAAATACGTCGCGGGCCGCGCCGGGCGCGTGGTGATGACCGCAGATTTGCTGCCGACGCCGCAAAGTAAACAACATCTGCGCGCGCTGGTGCTGCCATTGCTGGATGAATCCGACGAGCCGGAAGATGACGAAAACCTGATCGACTACGGGCTGGATTCGGTGCGCATGATGGCGCTGGCTTCGCGCTGGCGCCAGGCGTATCCGGATATCGACTTCGTGATGCTGGCGAAAAAGCCGACTATCGACGCGTGGTGGGCGCTGCTGTCCAGGGACGCACGCTAATGGCCGGGATGTTTGACGGCAAAACGGTGTGGGTCACCGGCGCGGGTAAGGGCATCGGTTACGCCGCCGCGCTGGCGTTTCATCAACAGGGCGCGACGGTCATCGGTTTTGATGTGGCGTTTAACGGCGATTACCCGTTCGCGACGGAACAACTGGACATTGCCGACGCCGGGCAGGTCGCTGAGGTTTGTGAGCGGGTACTGGCAGCGCAACCGCGCCTCGATGTGTTGGTTAACGCGGCAGGGATTTTGCGTATGGGGCCGACCGATACGCTATCGCTGGCCGACTGGCAGCAGACTTTTGCGGTCAATGTGGGCGGCGCGTTTAATCTCTATCAGCGGCTGATGCCGGTATTGCGCGCGCAACAGGGCGGGGCGATCGTGACCGTGGCGTCAGACGCGGCGCACACGCCGCGCCTGGGGATGTCGGCGTATGGCGCGTCTAAAGCGGCGCTGAAAAGCCTGACGCTCACCGTCGGGCTGGAGCTGGCGTCCTTTGGCGTGCGGGTGAATCTGGTCTCGCCGGGCTCGACCGATACCGATATGCAGCGCACCCTGTGGATAACGGACGATGCCGAACAGCGGCGCATCGCCGGGTTCGCCGAACAGTTTAAGCTCGGCATTCCGCTGGGTAAAATCGCCAAACCGCAGGAAATCGCCAGCGCCATTCTGTTTCTTGCCTCCGATCAGGCCAGCCATATCACGCTACAGGATATTGTGATTGATGGCGGATCGACCCTGGGAGCCTGAATGATCTGGAAACGTGAAATCACACTTGATGAACTGAACGCCATGGGTGAGGGCACGCTGGTGGCCCACCTGGGCATTGTGTTTACCGAAATCGGCGCCCAGTCGCTGGTGGCGGAAATGCCGGTAGACAGCCGCACGCTTCAACCGTTTGGTCTGCTGCACGGCGGCGCGTCGGCGGCGCTGGCGGAAACCCTCGGCTCGATGGCGGGCTTTCTGACCACGAAAGAGGGGCAGAGCGTGGTGGGCACCGAGCTTAACGCTACTCACCATCGGCCCATCTTCGAAGGCAAAGTGCGCGGCGTTTGCCGGGCCATCCACCCGGGGCGGCAAAGCCAGTGCTGGGAAATCGTCATTTACGATGCCGACGGGCGGCGCTGCTGCACCAGCCGGTTAAGCACCATGGTGATGGGCTAAGGCAAACTCTGCGCAGGGAAGCGCATTTAGCCATCTAAGCGTCTTGATTGCCAAAGAGGGGCGTCGTGCTATAGTGGAATGATATTTTTCCCGCAGAGCACGCTACGATGAGCAATACTCCTTTGATTCCTCAGAGCAAACTTCCTTCACTCGGCACCACGATCTTCACCCGGATGAGCGCGCTGGCGCAGCAGCATCAGGCGATAAACCTCTCCCAGGGTTTCCCGGATTTTGACGGACCGCGCTTTTTGCAGCAACGGCTGGCGTTTCACGTCGCCGCCGGAGCGAATCAATACGCCCCCATGACCGGCGCGCAGCCGCTGCGCGAGGCAATAGCCGATAAAACCGCCGCGCTGTATGGTCATCGTCCCGACGCCAATAGCGAGATCACCGTCACGGCGGGCGCGACCGAAGCGCTGTACGCCGCCATTACCGCGCTGGTGCGCCCCGGCGATGAAGTTATCTGTTTTGACCCGAGCTATGACAGCTACGCCCCCGCCGTAACGTTAAGCGGCGGCGAGCTAACGCGGCTGGCGCTCCAGCCGCCGCATTTCCGCGTTGACTGGCAGCAGTTTGCCGACGCGCTATCGCCGCGCACCCGGCTGGTTATCCTGAATACGCCGCACAACCCTACCGCCACGGTCTGGCAAAAAAGCGATTTTGATGCGCTGTGGCAGGCGATTGCCGATCGGGAAATCTATGTGATCAGCGATGAGGTGTATGAGCACATCTGTTTTGCCGCCGACGGCCATGCCAGCGTGCTGGCCCATCCGCAGTTGCGCGAGCGGGCGGTGGCGGTCTCGTCATTCGGCAAAACCTATCATATGACCGGCTGGAAAGTGGGATACTGCGTCGCGCCTGCGGCCATCAGCGCGGAACTGCGCAAAGTGCACCAGTACTTAACCTTTTCGGTCAATACCCCGGCGCAACTGGCCCTGGCGGATATGCTGCGCGAAGAGCCGGCGCATTATCAGCAGTTGCCGGAATTTTACCGCGCCAAACGCGATCGCTTTGTGGATGCGCTCTCCGCCAGCCGTTTAAAACTGCTGCCCTGTGAGGGCACCTACTTTTTGCTGGCGGATTACAGCGCGATTAGCGACAGGGACGACGTGAGTTTTTGCCAGTGGTTGACTGAAGAAGTGGGCGTCGCCGCGATTCCGCTGTCGGTATTTTGCGCCGCGCCGTTCCCGCACCAATTAATCCGCCTGTGCTTTGCCAAACAGGACGCGACGCTGGATGCGGCGGCGGCGCGGCTGGTCGCGCTGTAAACGTGCTTTAAACCAGCGTGGCGAGCCGCTGGTTGATATTTTCCAGCAGCAGTTTGAAAGCGCTGCTTTGCAACGAAAAGCGGTTGTACATCAAATAAAATTCCAGCGTCGGTAAGTCCATCGGCGTGTCGACGCGCTTCAAATTGAACACCTCTTTAAACCGCTCATAACCGCGCTCGCCGATAATGCCTAACAATTCGCTTTGACCCACTGCCGACATAACAGTAATCGGCGAGTCGCTTTGAAAGACCACTTCACGTTCAGGAAAGGCTTCGGACGATTTAACCTGATACTGACGTAAGCCTTGTTCAATGCCGGTAATTCTGGCGAATTTTTCTTTTTGCAGATCTTCCAGGGTCGCGCTGTCGCCTATGCGAGGGTGATCCTTGCTGCATATCAGCGTCGGTTTGGTGATCAAAAACGGCGTACAAATAACGGAGTGGTTAATGACCGGCGTATTGCCGATAATCAAATCCGCTTTGCGGTAAGTCAGCAAGTCTTCAGCGGAATTGGGGGCAACAGCCATATCATAGTGCACCAGTTCATACCCTAACTGACGGCAAAACTTTTCCGCCAGCGGCGATAAAAATTCAAACCCCATAAAGGTTGAGCAGTAAACAATAAAGTTTTTACGCTGGGGCGCGCCCTGCACGACGCGAATGGTCTGCTCCAGCTGTTGCAGATTATCCTCAAGGTAAATATGCAGATTATCGGCAACGGTGGTAGGGCTGATGCCCTTGCCTTCACGCAGAAACAGCGGGTCATTCAACTGGTTGCGCAGTCGCTGGATCGACTGGCTGATGGCGGAGGGTGTCAGGAACAGCGCCTCAGCGGCTTTGCTGACGCTACGGTGTAAATAAACGCATTCGAAGATAACCAGCAGATTAAGATCGAATTTTTTCAGATCCTGAAGATTGGCCATCATTAACCCCGTTGCGCTAATAGCTCATGATTATGATATTAAATCAAATAATAGGCGGGGCAAATAAAATAGCAGCCATTTTTATGACTGCTATGACAAATATTTAAAGATAGTTTTAGTTTTTCTTGATCTCTCCGCCCATCATAACCGCCAGTTTCTCTGCATCGGGTAGGCCGACCACCTGCTGCAATTCATTAGCGTCATTCATGTAATAAATCGCCGGTGTGGCGTTGGCGCCTAATTCATCCATCAATTTCTGATTCACATTGAGGGCTTTCGCCTGCTCCGGGGCGAGAGTGGCGGGAATATTCAGCGCCATTTTTCCGCCGGACTGCTCAAAGTCGCGCCAGGTTTTTGCTGGATCCTTCGCGCCCATGATCGCCGCCGCGGTAGCCCGGCTTTCTGGTTTAATTACGCCAACCATCAGAGTGCGGATCTGCACCTTGCCGGCATCAACCCAGGGGCGCGACTGCTGCCAGAACTGGTGGCAGTAAGGGCAGAACGGATCGGCAAACACATAAATGGTGCGCGGCGCATCGGCCTTGCCATCCTGTATCCAGCTGGCTTTTTCCATCTGTTTCCACAACTCCCGGCCTGCGGGCGCATAAATCTCCTGGGCGATCAGTTTTTCGCTCAGGTTGGTGCCCTGTTCATCGTACAGATAGCCGGAAATGGCATGCTTGCCGTCCGGCGTCACGTAAATGGTGACGCCCATCTCCTGGAATTTGCCCAGATAACCGGTCATCCCGTTGGGACCGGGAAATGATTTGATAATGGTGATGCCTTGCTGCTCAAGCGCCTTTACCGGGGCAGGGAGGTCGCTGGCGTGAAGAAAGAAGGGCGCGAGGGCCAGCAGAAGTAAGCGTTTCGTCATGTCTGATCCTGAAATTGTCGGATGTTCGATAAAACCTATCGCAACCATCGGAAAGAGGGGCGGTTCAATGGATTGCCGTAATGGATCGGCAATGGTCTAATCAGGGCGCTGATACGACCCTGGTAAAGGTAAAGTAAAGCGCAACGCATTGCCAGTTTACTGGCGCTGGAACGCCTGCGGGCGCTTCAGGTAAGGAGGCCACCCAACCGGGTGGCCTTTTTATATGGCGGGTCGTAAAGACGCGTACTGCAGATGTTCAGCACAAAAAGGTCTAAGCTGGGTTGTTAGTTATTGCTTATTGATTTGATAACGCCAACCCATTAGCGCCGATTGTTCAGATTCGTTAACTTACACCTCAACGAAAACACGGAGGAAGTACAGATGTCCTTAATTAATACCAAGATTAAACCTTTTAAAAACCAGGCGTTCAAAAACGGTGAATTCGTAGAAGTTACCGAGAAAGATACCGAAGGCCGCTGGAGTGTGTTCTTCTTCTATCCGGCAGACTTCACCTTCGTTTGCCCGACTGAACTGGGCGACGTGGCTGACCATTACGACGAGTTCCAGAAGCTGGGCGTAGACATTTACTCTGTTTCTACCGATACCCACTTCACTCACAAAGCATGGCACAGCAGCTCCGACACCATCGCTAAAATCAAATACGCGATGATCGGCGACCCGACTGGCGCCCTGACCCGTAACTTCGACAACATGCGTGAAGACCAGGGTCTGGCTGACCGCGGTACCTTCATCGTTGACCCGCAGGGCATCATCCAGGCGGTTGAAGTTACCGCTGAAGGCATCGGCCGCGACGCATCTGACCTGCTGCGTAAAGTGAAAGCGGCTCAGTACGTGGCTTCTCACCCAGGCGAAGTGTGCCCGGCTAAATGGAAAGAAGGCGACGCGACGTTAGCCCCGTCTTTAGACCTGGTTGGCAAAATCTAAATTTCCGTCGTCTTTCGCGCCATAGCGGCGTTGGCGTCGCCTGCTCACCCCGGTCACTTACTGATGTAAGCTCCCGGGGATTCACAGGCTAGCCGCCTTGCTCTGACGCGAAATCCTTAGGAAATTACCCCTGATAAACGGGTGCTCAGGCACCCGATTCTTTAACCACCGTTTACGCAATCTCATTTAAGTCGCATCGCGGCGGCAACTGAGTGACAAATTCGTCGGGAACGAATTTGACCAGCCTCAGGCTGGCCTCCGGTGAGAGACAGGATGTCTCTCATTAATCCCCGAGAGCTTACTGATGTAAGCTCTCGGGGTGAGTGAAGGCAGCCAACAAAGAGGCGGCTTAAATGAGGAAGCGTAAAGCCCAGGAGATAACTCATGCTCGACACTAATATGAAAACACAGCTTAAGGCTTACCTTGAGCGACTGACAAAGCCTGTTGAGTTGGTTGCCACGCTGGATGACAGCGCGAAATCGGCAGAAATCAAGGAACTGCTGGCTGAAATTGAACAACTGTCAGACAAAGTCTCTTACCGTGAAGACAATGCGCTGCCGGTACGTAAACCGTCATTCCTGATCACCAACCCGGGCTCCAGCCAGGGGCCGCGCTTCGCCGGTTCGCCGCTGGGCCACGAATTCACTTCGCTGGTGTTAGCGCTGCTGTGGACCGGTGGTCATCCGGCCAAAGAAGCGCAGGAGCTGCTGGAGCAGATCCGCGATCTGGACGGCGATTTTGAATTCGAAACCTATTATTCGCTCTCCTGCCACAACTGCCCGGATGTCGTGCAGGCGCTGAACCTGATGGCGGTGCTGAACCCGCGCATCAAACATACCGCGATTGATGGCGGCGCGTTCCAGAATGAAATCACCGATCGCGGCGTGATGGGCGTTCCGGCGGTATTCGTTAATGGCAAAGAGTTTGGCCAGGGCCGTATGACGCTGGCGGAAATCGTCGCGAAAGTTGACAGCGGCGCGGAAAAACGCGCGGCGGATGCGCTGAATAAACGCGACGCCTACGATGTGCTGATTGTCGGCTCCGGCCCGGCGGGCGCGGCGGCGGCGGTTTACTCTGCCCGTAAAGGCATTCGCACCGGTTTGATGGGCGAGCGCTTCGGCGGCCAGGTGCTGGATACCGTCGACATTGAAAACTACATTTCCGTGCCGAAAACAGAAGGCCAGAAACTGGCGGGCGCGCTGAAAGCTCATGTTGACGATTACGATGTGGATGTGATTGACACCCAGAGCGCCACCAGACTGGTTCCGGCGGCGGTGGAAGGCGGTCTGCATCAGATTGAAACCGCGTCTGGCGCGGTACTGAAAGCGCGCAGCATTATCATTGCCACCGGCGCAAAATGGCGCAACATGAACGTGCCGGGCGAAGAGCAGTATCGCACCAAAGGCGTCACCTATTGCCCGCACTGCGACGGCCCGCTGTTCAAAGGCAAGCGCGTGGCGGTGATCGGCGGCGGTAACTCCGGCGTGGAAGCGGCCATTGATCTGGCCGGTATTGTTGAGCACGTCACGCTGCTGGAATTCGCGCCGGAAATGAAAGCCGACCAGGTGTTGCAGGATAAAGTGCGCAGCCTGAAAAACGTCGACATTATTCTCAACGCCCAGACCACCGAAGTGAAGGGCGACGGGACTAAACTGACCGGTCTGGAATACCGCGATCGCGTCAGCGGCGATGTGCATCACCTCGACCTGGCAGGGATTTTCGTGCAGATTGGTTTGCTGCCGAACACCAACTGGCTGGAAGGCGCGATTGAGCGCAACCGCATGGGTGAGATCATGATCGACGCCAAATGTGAAACCAGCGTCAAAGGCGTGTTCGCGGCGGGCGACTGCACCACCGTGCCGTACAAGCAAATTATCATCGCAACCGGTGAAGGGGCGAAAGCGTCGTTAAGCGCGTTCGATTACCTGATTCGCACCAAAACCGCGTAACAAAAGAAAGTAAGACACCTGCAAAAAAATCAAAGCCACCGAAAGGTGGCTTTTTTTGTTTAGGCGGTTAGCGGATCACAAATACCGGGATATGGGCATGGCGGATCACGCTGGAGGCGTTAGAGCCTAACAGGTGCGTGGTGATGGACGGATTGCGTGAGCCGATCACCACGACGTCCGCGTCCAGCTCATTCGCCAGGGTGTTGACGCAGTCGCGCACGCTGCCGAAGCGCACATGGGTTTTGATCCGCTCGGGCGAAATATTGAAATGGTCGGTCATCGAGGCCAGGCGCGTTTGCGCTTCCTGAAGCAGATGCTCCTCAAACCGGCGCACGTCCATGGCGAAACGGTGCATGCTGAGGTTGCCTGAACTGGGCAATACATGCATCAGGTGAATGATTCCCTTCTCCTGGGCCAGGAATTCTGCGTGACGCACCGCTTTGTCGCTCAGCTCCATTTCAAATACGTCAACCGGCATAATAATCGTGTTGTACATACTCACTCCTCCTTGGATTATGAAGTCAACGCCATCTTAAACCCATAAACCAAATAAATAGTTGCGCTGGGTTGGTAAAACGCGATTTTGGTCTTGATCAGGCGGGCGAAGCGGGAGAAACAGCGCTAAAAACTCCAGGATTGCTCTTAAAGTTTCCAGAAAATCTCTGCCGGGCAAAGGGGCGGCCTGAAGGTTGCTAACCTTGGTAAAGAGTCACTTTTCCTGCCCTTTCCCCTTTTCCCCCTTTGGAGGTCAGCATGAGAGCTTTGACGTACCATGGCGCGCACTCCGTTCGCGTTGATAATGTTCCCGACCCTGCCATTGAACAACCTGACGACATCATTCTGCGCGTAACCGCCACGGCGATTTGCGGCTCCGACCTGCATCTCTATCGCGGCAAAATCCCCCAGGTGAAGCATGGCGATATTTTTGGCCATGAATTTATGGGGGAAGTGGTGGAAACGGGCAGTGGGGTGAAAAACATTCAGCGCGGCGACCGGGTGGTGATCCCGTTTGTGATTGCCTGCGGTGACTGCTTTTTTTGTAAACTGCATCAATACTCGGCCTGTGAAAACACCAACACCGGCCCTGGCGCATCGTTAAATAAAAAACAGATCCCGCCGCCGGCGGCGCTGTTTGGCTACAGCCACCTGTATGGCGGCATTCCCGGCGGCCAGGCGGAATATGTGCGGGTGCCGAAAGGCAACGTCGGGCCGTTTAAAGTCCCGCCGGTGCTTTCAGACGACAAAGCGCTGTTTCTCTCAGACATTCTGCCCACAGCCTGGCAGGCCGTGAAAAACGCCGAAGTGACCAAAGGTTCCAGCGTGGCGATTTACGGCGCGGGCCCGGTGGGCTTACTGACTGCCGCCTGCGCGCGCTATCTCGGCGCGGAGCAGATCTTTATTGTCGATCATCATCCCTATCGGCTGGAATTCGCGCAGCAGCGTTACGGCGCGATCCCGATTAACTTCGATAAGGATGACGATCCGGCGGCGCTGATTATCGAGCAAACCGCAGGCAATCGCGGCGTAGACGCGGTGATCGACGCCATCGGCTTTGAGGCCAAAGGCAGTACCACGGAGACGGTGTTAACCACCCTGAAGCTGGAAGGCAGCAGCGGTAAAGCGTTGCGCCAGTGTATTGCCGCAGTACGCCGCGGTGGGATTGTCAGCGTGCCGGGCGTCTATGCCGGATTTATCCACGCCTTTATGTTCGGCGATGCGTTTGATAAGGGGATTTCATTCCGCATGGGCCAGACCCACGTCCACGCGTGGTTGCCGGAACTGCTGCCGCTGGTGGAGCAGAGGCTGCTGCGCCCGGAAGAGATCGTCACCCACTATCTGCCGCTGGAAGACGCCGCGCGCGGGTATGAAGTGTTTGAGAAGCGCCAGGAGGATTGCCGCAAAATCATCCTGGTGCCGGGCGCGGAATCCCCGGAGACGGCTCGGGAAAAAGTAACCGGCGCAGGGATTGTGAATAACGTGGTTCTGCCGGAATAAAACAAAAAGAGGGCGCATCGCGCCCTCTGTCTTTAGTGATTAGCGAAGGTACTCGCCCGCCGCTTCCGGCTGATACAGCAGTTCCAGCACTTCCAGGTGGGTCTCGTTGCCGTTAGGCAGCGTCCAGTGGATGGTATTGCCGACGCGCAAGCCCAGCAGCGCTGCGCCCACCGGGGCCATCACCGACAGCTCTTCCGCGCTGTCGCGCATCTGGGCCGGATAGACCAGGGTGCGGATATACTCTTCGTTGGTCGCCAGATCGCGAAAGCGCACCTTGCTGTTCATGGTCACCACATCGGCAGGCATCTCCTCCGGGCGGCACATTTGCGCGCGATCCAACTCTTCATTCAACGCGTCGGCCACCGGCAAACTGGCGAATGCCGGTTGCTCCAGCAGGCGGTCGATGCGTTCGGCATCAAGGTCATTAATAATAATGGCAGGTCTGGACATCGTTTACTCCATGTCATTGGCGCGCCATATCGCGCGGCACGAATTTTTCCAAAGAAAAACCCCCACCGTCAAAAGCGATGAGGGTTAACTAAGAGGATGATACTTATCCGGGCCGAACTAATGAAGTGATATTTCCCCGTCATACTTCAAATTGCGGGGGCGTTGGCATTCCTCGCTCACCCCGGTCACTTACTGTTGTAAGCTCCCGGGGATTCGCTGCGTCGCCGCCTGCCCGCCATTCGAATTATTCGGGCAAAACTCACGAATTCGGCTTACAGGATCATACTTCCCACGGCAGCCAGCAGGAAGGCGATGGTGCCCAGCAGGGTTTCCATCACGGTCCAGGTTTTCAGGGTGGTTTTCTCGTCCATTTCCAGGAAGCGGCCAACCAGCCAGAAGCCGGAGTCGTTCACGTGTGACAGCACCGTTGCGCCGCCCGCGATGGCGATAACAATGAAGCACAGGTCAAACTGGCTGAGCCCCGGGGTTGCCTGCACCATCGGCGCAATCAGCGCGGCGGTGGTGGTCAGCGCCACGGTGGCGGAACCTTGCGCCACGCGCAGTGCGGTAGAGATCACGAACGCCGCTACGATAATCGGTAAGCCGGTATCCGCCAGCACGCCAGCCAGCGCGTCGCCGATGCCGCTGGCACGCAGTACACCGCCGAACATGCCGCCTGCGCCGGTCACCAGGATGATGCCGCAGATCGGGCCCAGCGCGCCTTCACAGATTTTTTCCAGATGTTGACGCGTGTGGTTCTTGCTGAACACCGCCAGCGCGAAGAACACGGTGATCAGCAGCGCGACCGGCGTTTTACCCAGCATACGCAGGAAGTTCACCACGGTGTTGTCTGCACTGACCCAGCCCAGCACTTTGGCGGTGTTCAGGCCGGTATCAAGGAAAATCAGCACCAGCGGCAGCAGCAGGATGGTCAGTACCATGCCGAATGACGGCGGCTGGTGGTCGGCGTCAACTTCCACGTCGCCCAGGAAAGACTTAGGCAGTTTAACGTCGAATTTTTTACCGGCGTACAGGCCAAACAGGTAGCCGCCAAAGTACCAGGTCGGGATCGCGATCACCAGACCCAGCAGTACCAGCAGACCGATGTTGGCGCCGAGCAGTTCGCTCGCGGCAACCGGGCCCGGGTGCGGTGGTACCAGAGCATGCATCACCGCGAAAGCGCCTGCCGCAGGCAGGGCGTATTTCAGGGTTGAGCCGCCAAACTGTTTTGCCACGCTAAAGATAATCGGCAGCATCACCACCAGACCGGCATCAAAGAAGATCGGGAAGCCGAACAGCAGTGAAGCGATACCCAGCGCAAACGGCGCGCGGTGAGAGCCAAATTTATTAATCAGGGTATCCGCCAGCACTTTCGCGCCGCCAGAGACTTCCAGCAAACGTCCAATCATCGCGCCCAGGCCAACCAGCAGGGCGACGCCCGCCAGGGTGCTGCCGAAGCCGCTCAAAATGGTCGGGACAATTTTGTCGAACGGCACTTTGGTGACCAGCGCGACCACAATGCTCACCACCGTCAGGGCCAAAAAGGCGTGCACGCGAAAGCGCATGATCAACACCAGCAGCAGCGCAACGGCCCCTGCGGCGATACCAAGCAGCGTTCCCGCGCCGTATGCGTATGTCATTTCTGTCATCATCAATTTCCTCTGCATTCAATTCAGGGAGAAGGCAGGATGAGCGCCGTGTTCCTCACTGATACCGGTAACATGATACTGGTAACATCGGTAGGGATGTAAATAACTCTGGCGTGTTTATTAACATTTTGAGAGCGACATCAAACATCTGTAATAAATGCAATTCGCCGTATTCATTCACGAAACAAGATAAAACCAATTCAACATATTGATTTTAGACATCATCGCGAAACCTGCTTCAGCACCGTAAGCGAAAAGTATTTTTAACGACCTCGCTGCGTCATCCGGTAGCTATCCTTAAGGAGTTTGTCTGGCCAGTCATCACAACCTCCTGAGGAGTTCCCATGAGCGATATTGATAAAATCACGTTGAGCGACGGCAGTTATCTTTACTTCAAAGACTGGGGATCGGGGCAGCCGATCGTGTTCAGCCATGGCTGGCCGCTGACGGCGGATGCGTTTGAGGATCAGATGCTGTTTTTAGGGCAGCAGGGCTACCGCGTGATCGCGCACGACCGGCGCGGTCATGGGCGATCTTCCCAACCCTGGGAGGGGCACAATATGGATCGCTACGCGGATGATTTAGCGGAACTGACAGCGCATCTCGATTTGCAGGACGCGATCCACGTCGGGCATTCGACCGGCGGCGGCGAAGTGGCGCGCTATATCGGGCGGCACGGCACCTCGCGGGTGGCAAAAGCGGTATTAATCGGCGCGGTGACGCCGATTATGATCAACACCGATTTTAATCCGAATGGCGTACCGAAGTCGGTGTTTGACGGCATTCGCGACGGCGTCATCAGTGATCGCGCGGCGTTTTTTAAAGAGCTGACGCTGGCGTTTTATGGCTACAACCGCGACGGCGCTCAGGTGTCTGAAGAGGTGCGCAATAGCTTTGTTCGCCAGGGCATGCAGGGGTCGATTAAGGCGCTTTATGACTGTATTAAAGCCTTTTCGGAAACCGATTTGCGGGAAGATTTGCGTAAAATGACGATACCGACGCTGGTGATCCATGGCGACGACGATCAGATTGTCCCCTTCGAAACCTGCGGTAAAGTGGCGGCGGAACTCTTGCCTGACGCCACCCTTAAGGTTTACGAAGGGGGATCGCACGGGATCTGCACCACCCACAAACAGCAAATTAACCAGGATTTGCTGGAATTTATTAGCCGTTAACGGTAACACTGTCTTTAATACCCGACTTCATCCAGGCGAAACTGCTTGCCGCAATTGCCGGGATGGGGTTGGGGGCTAAACGAGGCGGGGCTCAGCGGCGCATTGATGGCGGCGGCGTTCAGCGAAATCTGCATCTCGGTAAGATAAGCCGGGTTGCCGCTGCATATCAGCTTAAAGGCCTGAACGTTCTGTTTGCCGAACGACGTTGCCACCGCATTATCAAACGCTTTGCGCGAAATGGTTTCCCCATAGTGGGCAGCGATAAACGCGCCCAGCGGGCTCTGTTTCACTTCGCTGTTCATGCGCACCATGGTAGTAAAATAGGCGTCCGGGTCGAAGCCGAAGCAGACGCCGTGTTTGGCGAACTCATAACGTTCCAGGCAGGAGGTGCCGCCTGCGGCTGGCATCACGCTGCTGAGTTTGGCGGCGGCTTCCAGCGACATACCGGTTTCGGCGGCGGCGCATTTCTGTCCGATGCGGGCCTCCGGCATATTCGGCACCGGGCGGGTGGCGCAACCGAAGCGCATCCAGCGCTTTTCGTCGACGCCGCGTGCGGAGATTGACTTCGGCAGGCCCGGCCACAGCCCGTGCACGGTTAAAAAGGCGCGCTTATCGTCCTGCTCTTTTTGCAGCCGGCATTCATCGGTTTCATTGCGGTTACGGTCGTGCTGATCCTGGCAAAAACCGGTCTGCCAGGAAAGCGCCAGCACGTAGCGATCAAAATCGCCGTAGCGTTGCGCCACCAGCGGCGCTGTTTGCGCGGCGGCGAAAGGGGAGATCAGCACGCTGCAAACCAGTGCGGCGGCTGCGCTGTTCATCATTTTTAGCATTAATGTATTCTTTGATTTCATTTAGTCACGGTATTAAACCATAAAAAAAGCGCCGAACCGGCGCTTTTTCACTGTGACAAGCCGGTAACGGCGTTACGGCAGCAGTGCCGCCGATGGCACCAGAATTTCGGTGGCGATAATCACCACAATCAGGCCGACCAGCACGGGCACCGATGTGCGTTTTACCACTTCAAACGGGGAAATTTTCGCCATCCCTGCGACGGCCACTACCACGCCGGAAACTGGCGAGATGGTACGGCCCAGGTTGGAGGCCTGCAACATCGGAATCGTCAGATAAGCCGGGTTAATGCCGGAGCTGTGCGCCAGTTTCGGGATCATCTCAACGAAGGCGTAGAACGGCGCGTTACCGGAGCCGGTGGTCATGGCTGCCAGCATGGTGAGGATCACCAGCACCAACATCAGGATAATGCTGGCCGAACCAAACGAGGTGGCGATGGAGATCAGCCCCTGGATAAAGCCGATGGTGCTCAGGCCCTGGGCGAACACCCCGGCGGCGACCAGCAGCATGACGACGTTGGCAAACGCATCCGCCATGCCGCGATACGCCACTTCCAGCCCGGAGTAAACTTTCTGGGTGTTAAATCCGCGCACAAATTCAATCACCGCCGCCAGCGCAATGCAGATCACCAGAATGGTGATGATATGCAGTTGCGGGCCCCATTTACCGTCAAAAATCAGCACCCCGATGATGGGGGTAAAGGGCAGGATGGCGTAAAACGACGGCGCTGTGGTCTGGATTTCGCTGACGTCGAGCATTTCATGGCTCACCTGCTCTTTATTATCCAGATAGCGCTGCCAGAAATAGTGGGCAATCGCCATGGCGATAATCGCGGCGATGGAGATCGGCAGGGTGGTTTTGAAGGCAAAATCGATCAGCGGCATCTCTGCGGCCTGGGCTGCCAGCACCACATCGCCGGATGTCGGTGAAAGGATGATGGCCGCCGGAGAGGCGCAAATCGCTGCCGCCGCGCCGCGGCTGATCCCGACGTTAACCATGACCGGGAACAGCGTCGCCATCAACAGTACGCCAAGGCCGGTTGCCGACGACACCGCCAGCGACATCAGGCAGGCCACGAAGTAGGCGGCAATCATCAGGATATACGGGGAGTTGATATAGCGTAGCGGTTTCGATGCCAGCTTAACCACCATATCGTTAGCGCCAATATGGGTCATATAGGCCGCGAAGCCGCACAGCATCATGATCATCATGCCGAGATCGCCGCCGCGGCTCATCAGCAGAATTTTGATGTACTCAAAAATATCGGTGGCGGTGTAACCAGTGGACGTGGCGCTGGACGGTAGCACCTTGTGGCCCATCAGGGCGCTTACGATTAACAGCGCCAGACCGCCGACAAACAGCACGCCGGTGGCCGAATAGCCTTTAATAATATAGCGCGCGACGCCAATAATAACGACCAGTCCAATCAGAAGTTCTAAAAAGGTCAGCATAAAGCCCTCAAATTTCGACAGCAAAGTGATATGTGGCCGAAACACACAGGTCGGAGTAATGGAAGGTTTCCAGGGTCAAACGTGCGGATTGTGATGACTTGCTGAAAAAGCATTCTGATTAATATCAAAAAATTGCAAAATATTATTTATTTATAATTTGTGTTTATGATATTGCCGGATTTTTCACTTGTTAACGGTGTATATAACAGCAATTGTTAACGGCGTGTCGTCGGAGAGTGGGGTGTTTTTAACAAAAAGCGCTCACTTAATTAACGATTTTTGGGGATGTGTCTTGTCGTACCTCCCATAAACAAAACCGATTAATTAATATGTTTAATTATATGAATTATTGTTTTCCATTTCTTTCTGATGATAGATGCAAATAAAACGATCATTCCTGTGTCAATAATCGGTAGCGGGCCTTTATCTTAATTTCATTGTTCCATTCCGAAATCAGCATAAAAAAACAAGTTTTCCGTTATGGTGGACGTTAGTTTTTGATCACTATTCATCCAGGGTTTTGCAAGTGATTGCAATAAGTCTTCTCATTTCAGAATAAGGCTGTAAAACAATGAAAGTTTGCCTGAGAAATAATGACCTGTTGACTCGCGGTAATGTCTTTAATCGCATCGAATCCATAAATAGAGCCAATAAATCACGGGGCGCAAAAAAAAACAAAGTATCGCCTTTATCGTTTGCGGTCATGTTTGCGTTAAGTACATTTCCTGATAGCGGACTGGCAACGCAGCATGAGGCGATTAAAGTCACTGATGGCAGCACCGTTACCGTTGAAGGCAGTGCGGATGACCCCATCGAGTTCCCTGATTTTGACACCATCAGCTTAGCCACCGTTAATAAAAACAGCACCATTAATGCCGATTTTATTAAAATCACCACCTCCGGAGACAGAATGACGGACAGTTTGTCCGCGCAGGATGGCGGAATATTAAATATAGATCATATGATTATTAATAATTCCACTAACGGCTCTCTGGGTGAATTTGCTGGCGCGGAAACCACGGTGACTATCAAGAATTCAACCATGACGGGGAATTCAGGTTTCAGAATTGACGATGGCGCTACCGTTTCCCTTGCCGATTCCAGCGTGGATGTTAACCAGGGGGCAGTACATATCGCAGGTGAAGGGAGCAATTTCGAAGCGACCAATACCGACTTCATTCTTAATGACAGTGATATTCAATCGCCTTTACCGGTTATTGATATTAGCGAAAATAGTCATGTGACCCTGAAAGGCGGCAGCGTTGTTGCCTATGGGCATGGCTCACGCGTCGTAGATGGCATTCGGTTGATGGGCAGCTCACCGCAGGAAATGGCGACGTTGACCATGGACGGCACCGTGGTCACTGTGGGGACCGCGGACAATCCGATTAAAGGGATTGCCGTTGATATCAACCAAAACGCCCATGCCGATATTACGGGTTCCACATTGACCACCTGGGGCGCCGGTAACGGCAGCAGCGCCATTTGGTTACCCGACGATAGCGGCAGCGTTAGCGTGGCGAACTCCACGCTGGAAACCCACGGTGCCGGGGCGACTGGGATTGAAATTTATGATAACGGCCAGGCGGAAATCCGCGACAGTACGGTAAAAGTGTACGGCGATAATACCTATGGTTTGTATAACAACGGCGCGGATTCCCTGATGAGCGCCACGGGCGTTGATATATTGACTTACGGTGTGAAAGGCGTTGGTGCGGCCAGTTTTGGCGGCCAGTTAGAGATCGCCGACAGCCGGATCGCCACCAGCGGGAAAAACGGCTATGGCGTCTATGTTCAGAATGAGACCACCCAGGCCACGCTGGATAACACCCAGGTTATCACTAGCGGGGAGTCTGCCGACGCGGTGGTGATAGGCAACGGCGCGAATATCGCTATCGCAGACAGCGACCTGGAAACCACGGGCAACGGCGCAGCCGGCTTGCGCTTTTTCAATAACCCAGCCAACCCTGACAACCCGACGACGGTTAGCCGCAGCACGGTGGATGCGAAAAACGGCGCGGCGATCAACGTTCAAAGCGGTGGGCTGGATTTGGTGCTAACGGACTCAACCGTCGTTGGGGAAAGCGGCGTGTTATTGCAAGTGGGTGATTCCGCTAACGTGTCTGACAGCACAGTAAACCTCACAGCGGATCAGAGTTACCTCTCGGGCGATGTGGTTATCAACGCGGCAAATAGCCACGGGACCATCGCCTTGCAAAACCAGTCCCTGTGGAAAGGCGCCAGCGAGTCCGACATCGACGTCAGCATCGACGCTTCGAGCGAATGGCAGGTGGTGGACGATTCGAGCATCTCCAGCCTGGAAAACAGCGGCACCCTGCGTTTTGCCAGTACGGATACCGCCTCTCCGTTCAGCACGTTGACGGTGAACGGTGATTACGTGGGCAATAACGGCACGATAGTGTTTAACAGCGATCTGGGCGACGATACGTCCCCTGCCGATAAAATGGTCGTGACGGGTGATACGTCAGGCAACACGTATGTTCAGGTAGTTAATCTGCATGGCGCGGGTGCGCAGACCACGGCGGATGGCATTGAACTGATTGACGTGGGCGGCAGTTCTGACGGCACTTTCGCCCTCCAGGGACGCGCAGTCGCCGGTAGTTATGAATATTCGCTGTGGCAGGGCGGCGTGACGAACCCGGATGACGGTGACTGGTATCTGCGGTCGCAAAAAACGCCCGATCCCACGCCCGACCCGGAATTCCGTCCGGAACCCGGCGCTTATCTGGGCAACCGCTTCGTGGCGGAAAACATGTTTAATCACAGCTACTACGATCGGCAACAGGCCACCTGGTCACAGCCTTCCGATAACGCGTGGCCGCTATGGATGAGAACCGTCGCCAATGAAACCAAACTGGATGCGGCGCAGGGCGAAATCAGCGATACCATCGATCAGACGCTTATTCAGCTTGGCGCCGATTTGCTGACCTTTGACGGGCCTCAGCAACGTTTCCAGGCAGGAATTATGGCGGGTTACGGCTATGGGCGCACCGAATCCCGCGCCGCTGATAATCACTATTCGGCGACGGGGCATGTCAATGGTTACGACGTGGGCCTCTATGCCACCTGGCTGGAGCAAGGCCATGCGCCTGGCGGCGCGTATATTGATAGCTGGCTCCAGTACGGCTGGTACGACAATGATGTGAAAGGCGATGATCTCCCCAGTGAAAACTATGACAGCACCAACCTGTCGGCTTCCATGGAGGCCGGTTACGGTTTTACTTTCGATAGCAAGCTGATGCTGGAGCCGCAAATGCAGGTGATCGTCAATCGCTACGAGTCTGACGATCACCAGGAAGAAAACGGCACCCTGGTGCGTAGCGCCGAACACAACGGCGTGAAAACCCGGCTGGGCCTGCGGATAGCCGCGTTGCAAAGCCCTTTACAACCCTGGATGACGATGAACTGGTGGTATGACGACAGCAATAACGCGATGGATTTTGATGCCATCCGTGTGGGTACCGATGCGCCACGCCATCGCGCTGAAATCAAGGCGGGCCTTCAGACAGAAGTCGCGAAAGATTTACAGTTTTGGGGGGCGGTAGGCCTTCAGAGCGGCGATCATAACTATTCCCAGTATGGCGGTATGGTGGGTGTGAAATATAAATGGTAAGTCGCGTCATCATTATTTGACACGGTTTAACGCCCCGGTGCACTGGATTTCACCCCGGGGCGTTTTTTATGTCAGTCAGACACGTGACGTTAATAAAAGGTGGTGATAAAAAAATATGTTTCACTAGCCATTTACTTTGTTTTCACAAATAACCCCGACAAATGTAAAGCAGTCAAAATCCTCTTTATTTCTTTTTTTTTCACCGCTTATACTCGGCCCACTCCAGGCTCTGATAAGACCAATATGAATCGCCGCTCCCTGATGAAAACAGTACGCGTATTACGTCAGCATCTTTGGATGCTGGCGATGGCGTTGGGTTTTCTGCTGGTGGCGGGCCAGACGGCGCAGGCATCCCACGGTTGCCCGCTGGATCTTGAAGGCCAGGTAGTCAGCGTTCAGCATCAGGATCACCTGATGGGCCATGACGCTTCACCCTCGCACTCTACCGCATCGCCGCTTTGCGAAAAGCACTGCGTCCCTGACGTGATGCAAAAAGAGAGCCCGCAAAATAATCTGGTGGCGCTGCCGGTGGTGGAGACCCTGGCGGTGATTGAACCGCAGTGCGTTCAACACACCGATAGCCACTGGTCTTTAACTCCTCCCGCAGCAGGACCGCCGGCAACCATCCGGTTTTGCCGGTTCCGGGAATAACTCCCACATCGTCGATCGTTTTTTACCCGTTTATTTTTTCGACTTTGTTGGAGTAACGATAATGGCTTTTATTTCACGACTGCTGCCGGTTGCAGCATTGCTGTTCACCTTTTCTGCTTTTTCCGCCGCGGATGACACCGCCCATCACCATCACGCCATGAACACGTCTGCCGAACAACCGGTATGGCAAAGCGAAGGTGTGGTGAAAAAGGTTACCGACCGCCAGATCACTATTTCTCATCAGGCTATCGGGGCGCTTAACTGGCCGCCGATGACCATGGCTTTTGACCGTCCTGCTCAGCAGGAAATCACGGTACAGCCGGGTGACAAGGTGGCGTTCTCCTTCACCCAGACCGACAGCGGCTACCAGCTCGTTCGCATAACGCCTGCGCAATAACCGGAGGCGTTATGAAGCAAACCACCCTGAGCCTCTGGCTCGGCGGGGTTTTGCTCATCCTGACCAGCGCGGCCGCCCAGGCGGCGGCGCTGAGTCTTGAGCAGACCCTTGAAGTGGCGGAGCGCTACTCCGCCCAGCTTTCCGCCAACCGCAACCAGGTGCGCGCCTTTGGCGCGATGGCCGATTCGGCGCGCCAGTTGCCCGACCCGGAACTGAAATTCGGTATCGAAAACCTGCCCGTACAGGGCAGCAACGCCCATCGTTTTACCCGTGAAGGGATGACCATGCAGCGCGTCGGCGTGATGCAGAAGTATGTGAGCGCCGACAAACGTGACCGCAAGGCCGACACGCTGCTGGCGCAGTCTGCCAGCGCCAGCGCTCAGGCGCAGGTGATCCGCGCGCAGCTACAGCGGGATACCGCCCAGGCGTGGCTGGATCTGGCGCTGTCGGAGAAAGCCGTCGAGGCGGCGCGGCAGCTATTACTGGAAACCGAAAAGCAGATCCCGGTGCAGCGCAGCGGCGTGGCCAGCGGTTCGGCGTCCGCGTCCGGGGCGCTGGCACTGCAAACCACGCTCTCCGCCCTGCGCGATAACCTGACGCTGGCGGAGCGCGACGTCAGGCTGGCGCAAACCCGTTTGTACCAGCTTACCGGTGAAAATATCGATCACGTCAGCGGAGCGCTGCCGCGCTATCAGCGGCTGCCCGCTGATGAGCAGGTGCTCGAACAGGGCGTGGCGGCCCATCCGGAAGTGATAGCCGCCGCCCGGGAAGCCGACGTGGCGAAAGCCCGTTCGGCGCAGTCGGCGGTGGCGTCAAAGCCCGACGTCGGCGTGGAGGTCTACTACGCCCGCCGCGCCGAGGAGTATGGCGATTTGGCCGGGGTGATGTTCACCGTGGATATGCCGCTGTTCCAGTCCCATCGACAGGATAAAGACTATGCCGCCGATGTGTCGCGGGCCATGGAAGCCAACGATCAGCTGGCGCAGGCCACACGCGACCGGGTGGCGCTGGTGCGCAGTCTGGTGGCGGAATACCAGGCGGCGCAAACCCTGTGGAGCCGCAAGCAGCAGGAGATCGTGCCGCTTAATCAACAGCGCCTGAAGGTGATCAATGCCGAATACCGTTCCGGGCAGGCGTCGCTGGAGGCGGTGCTTGAGGCGCGGCGCGGCCTGCTGGACGCACAACTTGGCGCGATAAACGCCGAAAAAGAGATGGCGCAGCGCTGGGCCGCCGTCCGATATCTGACGGTGCAAGGAGCCGCCCATGAATAGCAAATCCCTTTCACTTATCGCGCTGGTGGTCGGCGCGGCGCTGGCCGGCGGCTACTGGCTGGGGCAACAGCATCACGCCACACCGACAGCCACCGACCAGCCGCAGCGCAAAGTGCTTTACTGGTACGACCCGATGGTGCCAGGCCAGCGCTTTGATAAGCCGGGCAAATCGCCGTTTATGGATATGGAGTTGCAACCGCGTTACGCCGATGAAGCGGCTGACCCATCGGGCGTGTCGATAAGCGCCCGCCAGCAGCAGAACCTCGGCATCCGCACCGCCAGAGCGGAGAGGCGCGAGTTGGTTGCCCCGTTTACTGCGTATGCCACGGTGCAAAACGATGAGCGCAGCAGCGAAATTATCCCGGCCCCGGCGTCGGGCGTGGTGGAAAAACTGTATGTGCGTGCGCCGCTACAGGCGGTGAAAAAGGGCGAGCCGCTGGCGCAGCTCTGGATACCCGAGTGGACCGCCGCCCAGCAGGAGTACCTCGCGGTACGGTTGTTGGGGGATAGCGCATTAACCGCCGCCGCGCGCGAGCGGCTGGCATTGCAGTTTATGCCAGAAGAGATTATTCGCCGCGTGGAGCGCAGCGGGAAACCGCAAACCCGGCTGGTGCTACGCGCCGGGCGCGACGGCTATGTGGCGAAGCTGGAAACTCGCGCCGGGGCGCAGGTCAGCGCGACCGCGCCGCTGTTTGAGCTGGCAAGCCTCGACCCGGTGTGGGTCGTGGTGGATTATCCGCAATCCCAGGCTCAGTCGCTGCGCCAGGGTGCGACGGTCACGGCCAGCACCGAAAGCTATCCCGGCGAAGCCTTCAACGGCAAGGTCAGTGAATTGCTGCCCGCGCTGGAAAGCACCACCCGCACCCTTCAGGCGCGCATTGTCATCGCCAACCCTGACCAGAAGCTCAGGCCGGGCATGTATCTGGCGATCAACCGGGACGCGCAACACGCTGACGCACCGCGCCTGGCCATCCCGGAAGAGTCGTTAATTGAAACCGGCAGCGCCAACCGGGTATTGGTGGCGGAAGAGGACGGCTTCTTCCGGGCGGTGAACGTGAAAACCGGGATGCGCGGCGACGGCTGGGTCGAGGTCATCTCCGGGCTGGATGAGGGGATGAAAGTAGTGACATCCGGGCAATTCCTGATCGACTCGGAAGCCAGCCTGCGCAGCGCGCTGCCGTCCGGGGCGATGGAAACCGAGTATCAGGGCACCGGCGTGGTGGAAGCGTTGCAAAACGACAGCGTAACGCTGTCCCACGGCCCGATCCCAGCGCTGAAATGGGGAGCGATGACCATGGACTTCGCCCTGAAAACGGCGCAGCCCGGCGTAAAACCCGGCGATAAGGTGCAATTCTCTTTCACCATGAATGACGACGGCGCGGTGATAACCCATCTGGCGCCGCTTAAGGCAGGTGCCCAATGATTGCCGCCATTATTCGAGGCTCATTGAAAAACCGCTTCCTGGTGTTGATCGCCGCGCTGATGATGGCGGCGTGGGGCATCTGGGCGCTGATGCGCGCCCCGGTGGATGCGTTGCCGGACCTGTCGGACGTGCAGGTGATTGTGCGCGTCGCTTATCCCGGCAAAGCACCGCAGGTGGTGGAGGATCAGGTGACATATCCACTGACCACCACCATGCTGTCAGTGCCGGGGGCGAAAACCGTGCGCGGGTTTTCGATGTTTGGCGAAACCTACGTCTATATCCTGTTTGAGGACGGTACCGATCCGTACTGGGCGCGCTCCAGAGTGCTGGAGTATTTAAGCCAGGTGCAGTCGCAACTGCCTGTGGAAGCGAAAGCGTCGCTGGGGCCGGACGCCACCGGCGTCGGCTGGGTTTATGAATACGCGCTGATCGACCGTTCAGGCAAACACAGCCTGGCGGATCTGCGCGCCTTACAGGACTGGACGCTCAAGTTTGAGCTGAAAACGGTGCCCAACGTGGCGGAGGTGGCGAGCGTCGGCGGCATGGTGCGCCAGTACCAAATCCTGCTGCAACCCGAGCGGCTGCGGGCGCTGAATATCACTCATCAGCAGGTGGTGGACGCGGTCGGCCAGGCCAATCAGGAGAGCGGCGGCTCGCTGCTGGAGATGGGCGAAGCGGAGTATATGGTGCGCACCACCGGCTATCTGGCCAGCCTGGAGGATTTCCGCAATGTGGTTATCGCTAATCGCAACGGCGTGCCGGTGCTGCTGTCCGATGTGGCGACGGTGCGCCTCGGGCCGGAAATCCGGCGCGGCGTGGCGGAGTACAACGGTGAAGGGGAGGTGACCGGCGGGATTATCGTGATGCGTTACGGTAAAAACGCGCTGGAAACCATCAACGCCGTGAAAGCCAAACTCAATGAAATACAGCGCACCCTGCCAGCGGGCGTGGAAATTGTGCCGGTTTACGATCGCTCAAACCTGATCGAACACGCCATTGAAAACCTCACCCATAAGCTGATTGAAGAGTTTGTGGTGGTGGCGCTGGTTTGCGTGCTGTTTCTGTTCCACTTCCGCTCGGCGCTGGTGGCGATTATTTCGCTGCCGCTGGGGATTCTGGGCGCGTTTATCATCATGCATTACCAGGGGATCAACGCCAATATCATGTCGCTGGGCGGGATCGCTATCGCCATCGGCGCCATGGTGGATGCGGCGATCGTGATGATCGAAAACATGCACAAGGTGCTGGAGCAGTGGCGCCATGATCGCGACGGCAAAACCCCCAGCGGGGCGGAGTACTGGAAAATTGCCGAACAGGCGGCAGTGGAAGTGGGGCCAGCGCTATTTTGCAGCCTGTTGATCATCACCCTGTCGTTTATCCCGGTATTTGCGCTGGAAGCCCAGGAGGGCCGGATGTTCTCGCCGCTCGCCTTCACCAAAACCTGGGCGATGGCGGTATCCGCCGGGCTGGGCATCACGCTGATCCCGGTGCTAATGGGGGCGTTTATTCGCGGGCGCATCCCTGCCGAACAGGATAACCCACTGAACCGCTGGTTGATCCGCGCCTACGAGCCGCTGCTGGATAAGGTGCTGAACTGGCCGAAAACGACAGTGACGCTGGCATTGATCCTGCTGGTGGCGACGCTGTGGCCGCTGAGCCGCCTGGGCAGCGAGTTTATGCCGCCGCTCGACGAAGGCGACCTGCTGTATATGCCCTCGACCTTGCCGGGTATTTCGGCGCGCGAGGCGGCGAAGCTGCTCCAGCAAACCGACCGGTTAATTAAAACCGTGCCGGAAGTGGAGAGCGTGTTTGGCAAGGCCGGGCGCGCCGAAACCGCCACCGATCCTGCGCCGCTCGCCATGCTGGAAACCACCATCCGCTTTAAACCCCACGACCAGTGGCGGCCAGGCATGACCATGGACAAACTGGTGGAAGAGCTGGACGCGCGGGTGAAAGTACCGGGCATCGCCAACGTCTGGGTGCCGCCGATCCGCAACCGGCTCGATATGCTGGCGACCGGTATCAAAAGCCCGGTAGGGATTAAGGTCAACGGTAGCCGGCTTGAGGACATCGAACGGGTGGCCGGTGAAATCGAACAACTGGTGAAGTCGGTGCCAGGGGTGACGTCGGCGCTGGCGGAGCGGCTGGCGGGCGGGCGCTATGTGGATATCGTCATCGACCGGCGCAAAGCGGCGCGCTATGGCGTGTCGGTCAGTGAGTTGCAGTCGATGGTCGCCACGCTGGTGGGCGGACAGAATATCGGCGAAACCATCGAGGGACGCGAGCGTTATCCGATTAACGTGCGCTATCCGCGCGAATGGCGCGACAACATCCAGAAGCTGCGGGCCTTACCGGTGGTTACCGCCAGCGGAAGCCAGGTCTCGCTTGCGGAGCTGGCGGAAATCACCGTCGCCGACGGGCCGCCGATGCTGAAGAGCGAAAACGCGCGGCTGTCGAACTGGATTTACGTTGATTTGCGCGGGCGGGATTTAAAATCCGCCGTAGAGGACATGCAGCAAATCGTCGCGGCGAATGTCACGCTACCTCAGGGGGTGACGCTCTCCTGGTCCGGGCAATTTGAATATCTGGAGCGCGCCACCGCGACGTTAAAAATCGTGCTGCCGTTTACTCTGCTGATTATTTTCATTCTGCTGTATATCACCTTCCAGCGTTTCAGCGAGGCGCTGTTAATTATGGGTACGCTGCCGTTCGCCTTAATTGGCGGCGTCTGGCTGCTTTGGCTGCTGGATTATCACCTCTCGGTGGCGGGAGCGGTGGGCTTTATTGCGCTGGCGGGTGTGGCGGCGGAATTCGGCGTTATTATGGTGCTGTATTTAAATCAGGCGTGGCAGCGCAAGCGGCTTGAGCCTGGCGGCGAGCAAACGCCACAGCTGTTGCAGGCCATTCATGAGGGCGCGGTGCTGCGCGTACGCCCGAAAGTGATGACGGTGGCGACCATCATGGCCGGTTTAATGCCGATTATGTGGGGAAGCGGCAGCGGTTCAGAAGTCATGAGCCGCATCGCCGCGCCGATGATTGGCGGCATGATCACCGCGCCGCTGCTGTCGATGCTGGTGATCCCGGCGCTGTACCTGTTAATCAAAAAACCCAGGCGATAAATCACCCTGACTATCAATGCCGCCGGGAATATTGGGAATCATCTGAATATTTTCGGCGTGTTGGGGATTTTTCAGGAAATACCCGAGAGACCGTTTAGGGTTGATTAAAATATCCTTTATTAGACTTTTAAAAGTTTAAAAAGGGTATTTATGACGTGACGGTATTTCAAAAAATTGTTGTTATTTTTATCTTTCTGGCCCCGTTGGTGAGCAACACAGCGACGGCGGCCAAATTACTCGACCACATCGACGCGGGATACACCACGTTGCGCGATAACGTGGTGGAAACCTGGGACAATCCGCAGCATTACGATTTGTATGTGCCGGTGATCACCTGGCATGCCCGTTACGCTTACGACCATGACAAAGCAAAATCCTACAATGAACGCCCCTGGGGCGCGGGATTCGGCCAGTCCCGCTGGGATGAAAAAGGGAACTGGCACAGTTTATACGTGATGGCGTTTAAAGATTCGTTCAACAAGTGGGAACCCATTGCCGGTTACGGCTGGGAAGCCACCTGGCGGCCGCTGGAGGACGATAAATTTCATGCCGGCCTGGGGTATACCGTCGGCATGACTGCGCGCGATAACTGGCACTATATCCCCGTTCCGGTACTGTTGCCGATGGCATCGATCGGCTATGGCCCGGCGAATTTCCAGATGACCTATATCCCTGGCACCTATGGAAACGGCAACGTTTACTTCGCCTGGCTACGATTTCAGTTCTGAAAGTGTAAATAAAGACTATAATAGAAGAGGTGGCGTTAGCGTTGAAAACAAAGGGATAAATTGCGTTCCTACCTCTTTCTGATGAAAAGAACGCGACTTTTATCACTTTTT
This sequence comes from Atlantibacter sp. RC6, assembly GCF_014193285.1. Taxonomy (GTDB): domain Bacteria; phylum Pseudomonadota; class Gammaproteobacteria; order Enterobacterales; family Enterobacteriaceae; genus Atlantibacter. Next base: position 250,110 of record NZ_JACHZE010000005.1, on the reverse strand, counting down.
ATTAAAGTTCGACTGGACAAATGTCACCACAATTGTTGTACTGATGCCCGACACAGCATTTGTGTCGTTTTTTCATGTAAAGGTAATTTTGATGTCTAAGATTAAAGGTAACGTTAAGTGGTTTAATGAGTCCAAAGGATTCGGTTTCATTACTCCGGAAGACGGCAGCAAAGACGTGTTCGTACACTTCTCTGCGATCCAGAGCAATGGTTTCAAAACTCTGGCTGAAGGTCAGCGTGTAGAGTTCGAAATCACTAACGGTGCCAAAGGCCCTTCTGCTGCTAACGTAATCGCTATCTGATTCGGCGTTCAGCAAGAATACAAAACCCGCTTAAGTGCGGGTTTTTTTTGCGTCCGATTTGGGCGATCAGTAAAACAGATAGATTTTCAGAAAGCTCGCCACCACTAACGCTGTAAACAGCAGCGCGCTACCGCTTTGTACATACTCTCTCATCACATTTCCTCACAACGGGCTTTTGCGCCATCGTTGCAGGGAAAGATTAAGCCAATATTAAGACGGCGGCGTTAGCGGGCGCTAAGTTGAGAAAATAACCAAAATGCGACGGCGGTCATCATAAATGACCCCAACAGATTCACCACCACGTTAAGCGCCGCCCAGCCGAATCGCCCGTCCTGGAGCAAAAACACCACTTCCGCCGAAAAGGTGGAAAAGGTGGTTAATCCGCCGCAAAAGCCAGTGGTAATCAGCAATTTCCACATCGGATCGATATGGCTCATGCGGTTAAACCAGGCGAGGCCCGCGCCGATGATAAAGGCGCCAATCAGGTTAGCCGTCAGGGTGCCGATGGGGATCGCGTGATGCATGGGGTTCAGGCGTAAACTGAGTAACCAACGGGCAAGGCTGCCCAACCCGCCGCCAAGAAAAACTGCAATGGCAATATTAATCACATGAATGCCTTGTATCGTTTGGATCAAAGCAAAGAGTGTACCGCTGAGGGCATACTTATGGCTATGATTGTGAGAGCAATCACGCTAACCCTTCAGGAGCGCACGATGAAAGTAGCGGCGGGGCAGTTTGCAGTCACCTCCGACAGCGTCAAAAATGTCGGGATCTGCATCGACTATATGCATCAGGCGCAGGCGGCGGGCGTTGAGCTGCTGGTACTGCCGGAAGCGCTGCTGGCGCGGGATGACAACGACCCGGACATGTCGGTCAATTCCGCGCAGGCGCTGGACGGGAGCTTCGTTAGCGCGCTGTGCCAGGCGAGCCTTGGCAACGAAATGACCACGTTTCTCACGATTCATGTGCCGACCACCGCCGGGCGCGCGGCGAACACCCAAATCGCATTGCGAAATGGGGAGATTGTCGCGGTTTACCAAAAGATTCATCTGTATGATGCATTCTCGATGCAGGAATCGCGTCTGGTGGATGCAGGGGCAGCAGTCGGGCCGCTGGTGGAAGTGGCCGGTATGAAGGTCGGCATGATGACCTGCTACGATCTGCGCTTCCCGGAAATGGCCCTGAGCCTGGCGCTAGCCGGTGCCGAAGTATTGGTTCTGCCAACCGCATGGGTGCGCGGCGCGTTAAAAGAGCACCACTGGTCAACGCTGTTGGCCGCCCGCGCCCTGGACAGCACGTGCTATGTGGTTGCCGCCGGGGAGTGCGGCAACAAGAATATTGGTCAAAGCCGGGTGATTGATCCGCTTGGCGTGACCATCGCCGCCGGGGCGGAAAGCCCGGCGCTGATTGTAACAGACGTGACAGCTGAACGTTTAAAGGAAGCGCGCGATAAACTGCCGGTCCTGAAGCATCGCCGCTTCGCGCCGCCGACGCTATTGTGACGATTTTTTAGACAAAGCTTGATTCACCTTGTTACAGATTGCTATTGTACGTCCGGCTCAAATAACCGTTAATTGAGTCTGGCTTTTCGGCTGCCATTCCGGCGCCTGTTTATTAAGAAGGTAAGTATGGGTGAGATTAGTATTACCAAACTGCTGGTAGTTGCCGCACTGGTGGTTCTGCTGTTTGGAACCAAAAAGTTACGTACGCTGGGTGGTGACCTGGGTGCAGCCATCAAAGGCTTCAAAAAAGCCATGAACGATGATGAAAACGCGGCGAAAACCACTGCTGCCAACGACGCGACCGGCGAACGCATTGCTCATAAAGACTAATTGCAGCGACCAGACGTTATGGTAGAAAAAAACCGGCTCAAAGAAGCCGGTTTTTTATGGTCTGCAGATTCTAACGTAACAAACTGTTACTTCACTTCTTCGCCTTTGGCCTGCATATCCGCATGATAAGACGAGCGGACGAACGGACCGCAGGCGGCATGGGTAAAGCCCATCGCCATCGCTTCGGCTTTCATCTCATCAAACTCATCAGGGCTGACGTAGCGCTGCACCGGCAGGTGGTGGCGGCTTGGCTGCAAGTACTGGCCCAGCGTCAACATGGTGACGCCGTGGCGGCGCAAATCGCGCATTACTTCGATGATTTCTGCGTTGGTTTCACCCAGACCAACCATCAAACCGGATTTGGTCGGGATGTCCGGATGCGCCTCTTTAAACCGCTCCAGCAGCTTCAGCGACCAGTTGTAATCCGCGCCCGGACGCACCTGGCGGTAGATACGCGGCACGTTCTCCAGGTTGTGGTTGAACACATCCGGCGGCGTGGCGTTAAGAATATCGAGCGCCTTGTCCATACGACCACGGAAGTCGGGCACCAGGGTCTCGATTTTAATGTTCGGGCTTTTCTCGCGGATTGCGGTAATGCAATCGGCAAAATGCTGCGCGCCGCCGTCACGTAAATCGTCACGGTCAACGGAGGTGATCACCACATAACGCAGCGCCATATCGGCAATAGTCTGCGCCAGTTTTTGCGGTTCGTTCGCATCTGGGGCCATCGGGCGGCCATGGGCCACGTCGCAGAACGGGCAGCGACGGGTGCAGATAGCGCCCAGGATCATAAAGGTGGCGGTACCGTGGTTAAAGCATTCGGCGAGGTTAGGGCAGGAAGCCTCTTCACACACCGAATGCAGGCCGTTTTTACGCATGGCTGCTTTGATGCCCTGAATACGCGTTGAGTCAGCAGGAAGTTTGATTTTCATCCATTCCGGCTTTCTTAACAGCGCTTCTCGCTCTGTCGCCACGTTTTTTACCGGGATAAGGGCCATTTTGTCGGCGTCGCGGTATTTAACGCCGCGTTCCATCACGATGGGTTTACTCATAGCATGCGTGTTCCAGTTGCGGATAACGAAGGAAAGCGTCTCAATTCAAGTAAGTGTTGTATTTATCAACTATTTTTGAATTAACACTACGCAGTATATCATTACTCTCTGCGGTAAAGCAGCCTCACCGCAGGTAAAAAGGGAACAGAATTGTAAAATGGTTGTTATTTTGTGCCCTTGCACAGGTTACAGCCCTGTTTATTTGCGCAGCGGCTCGTTGACCATTTCCACCGGCGGGTTCCCCAGCAGCGCCAGGGCATGCTTCAGCAGCAACGGATTAACGGTATCGATCGTCGCGCCGTCACGGTAAGCGCTTACCTGGGTCATCTCCATACCCGCATAGCCGCACGGGTTGATGCGCAGAAACGGCGCTAAATCCATATTGATGTTCAGCGCCAGGCCGTGGAACGAGCAGCCTTTACGGATGCGTAAGCCCAGCGAGCAGATTTTCTTCGCGCCAACATAAACTCCAGGTGCATCGGCGCGGGGATGGGCTTCGATATCCAGCTCGCCCAGGGTGTTAACCACGGTTTGTTCCAGCAGGGTGACCAGATCGCGTACCCCCAGCTTGCGGCGCTTCAGATTGAGCATTACGTACATCACCTGTTGCCCTGGCCCGTGATAGGTGACCTGGCCGCCGCGATCGCTTTGGATCACCGGGATATCGCCCGGCATTAAAACATGTTCCGCCTTACCGGCCTGTCCCTGGGTAAACACCGGCTGATGCTCAACCAGCCAGATTTCATCAGGCGTGTCGGCGTCGCGGTTGTCGGTAAAATCATGCATTGCCTGCGAAATGGGCTCGTAGGGCTGCAAACCCAGTTGGCGGATAAGAATGGTTTCCTGAAACAAGACTGCGTCTCCGGAGGGAAAAGGTGGCGGGGAGTATAACACAGCAGGGCCGGATGGACCTGAAGACAACAAACCCGGCCAGAGGCCGGGTCGGGGATTACAGCACCATACGCACGATTTCGAGATTGCCTAACTCTTCGTACAGGGTTTCTACCTGCTCAATGTGCGTGGCGTTAATGGTGATAGAAACGGAGTGGTAGTTTCCCTTGCTGCTTGGTTTTACCTGCGGCGTGTAATCACCAGGCGCATGGCGCTGAACTACCTCAACGACCATATCAACCAACTCCGGCTTCGCCAGACCCATCACTTTGTAAGTAAAGGGCGTCGGGAATTCAAGCAGCTCGTTAAGTTTGGTTTTCATGTCAGCTCCAGCATTGGATAAAAAATAATAACTCCCGCCTGAGCGGGAGTTGTTTTGATACCTAGTATATGGGGACGTAAATCACACTTTCAAGTGTTCAATTTTTATCCAAACCAGTGATGGAACATCAGCTTGATGTAATCAATGATTTTGCCGAAGAAATTGCCTTCTTCAATCTGCTCCAGCACCACCAGCGGACGCTGCTCGATGGTTTTGCCGTCCAGCTGGAAGTTGATGGTGCCGACCACCTGGTTTTTCGCCAGCGGCGCGTGCAACTCGCTGTTGTTCAGCACGTAGCTGGCCTTCAGATCTTTCATGCGGCCACGCGGAATGGTCAGGTAGACGTCTTTGTCAACGCCCAGCGACGCGCGATCGTGATCGCCAAACCAGGCGGGCTCGGAGGCGAATTCTTTACCGGCTTTAATCGGGTTCACGGTTTCAAAGAAACGGAAGCCCCAGGTCAGCAGCTTTTTGCTTTCCGCTTCGCGGCCTTTAAAGGTGCGGCCGCCCATCACGGCGGAGATCAGACGCATCTGGCCTTCGGTGGCAGACGCGACCAGGTTGTAGCCCGCTTTGTCAGTATGGCCGGTTTTGATGCCGTCCACGTTCAGGCTATTGTCCCACAGCAGACCGTTGCGGTTGGTCTGGCGGATGCCGTTAAAGGTGAACTCTTTTTCTTTGTAGATGGTGTATTCGTTCGGCACGTCGCGGATCAGTGCCTGGCCGATCAGCGCCATATCGCGCGCGGAGCTGAACTGGCCATCGGCATCCAGGCCGTGAACAGTCTGGAAGTGGGTGTTTTTCAGGTTCAGCGCGTTAACGTAATTGTTCATCAGCCCGACGAACGCGTCCTGGCTGCCCGCAACGTAATCCGCCATCGCCACGCAGGCGTCGTTGCCGGATTGCAGGTTGATGCCGCGGATCAGCTGAGAAACCGGAACCTGCATGCCAGGTTTCAGGAACATCAGCGAGGAGCCTTTAAATACCGGGTTACCGGTGGCCCATGCGTCGTTGCCAATGGTCACCAGGTCAGATTCTTTGAATTTTCCTGCCTTCATCGCCTGGCCGATGACGTAGCTGGTCATCATTTTGGTCAGGCTTGCAGGGTCGCGGCGCACATCCGCGTTTTGCTCCGCCAGCACTTTGCCAGAGTTGTAATCAATCAGGATGTAGGACTCGGCATCGATTTGCGGAACGCCTGGGATCATCGTTTTAATATTCAGGTCGTCGGCATGAGCGGTGGAGAGTGCCGCAACGGCCAGCGCTGTGGTGAGCGCGATGCGCTTAGCGAAACGTACGGAGAGAGTGGTCTTCATGGTAAAACAACGACATCCGTGATGAAGTGAAAAAAAAGTGCCTTACTATAGCAAATGGCGGTTGGGCTGGCATCCGACTTTGCGAATGACTTTGTTAGCGGTTTTTACGCGCCAACGCCGCTTCAGCCAGCCCCGACGCGTTACTGCGCGCCGCCGTTTGTTATGAATGACTGTAATTGTGCCTCGTTGCTCAGACGTTGCTGGATCGCGGCGGCTTGGGATTTACTGCTGAACGGCCCAAGCTGAACGCGATACACCGCGCCGTTCGGCGTTACGCGCCCCGGCACGCCAAACTGCTGGCTGAGCTTTTGCTGCCACTGGCTGGCGCGCGCGCTGTCGCTGACCGCGCCGACCTGAACCACGTAGCTACCGGTCGCGGCAGCGGCAGCTACAGGGGCATTGACGCTGCCCTGGACTGAGCCCGGCGCTGTCACCGGTGCCGGAGCGGCGGCTGGCGAGGTTTGCGGCGCGCTAACTGGCGCGCTAACCGGAGCCGGAGCAGGGGTGTCACTTTCGATCACGCCGCTGTTAAGTGGTGTCGGTGCGCCTAAGAACCCGCTGCTGCGGACCGGCGCGCCGGTGGTATCGTCGCTTTGCAGGGTATCATTGCTGATGGCGCGCACATCGCCGGCGGGTTGCGCCTGCGGCACGGACGACGCGCTGCCCAGGCCGGTATTCAGATCAGGGCGCGCGGGCAGGGCGTAGGTCTGTTTAGCCACTGTGGTACATGCCATTCCCGGGCCGGACAGGGAGCCGTCCGGCGCAACGATAATCGGGTCGACGCGCACTTTGGTGTTATTCGACGTGTTCAGACGGTCGGCGGACGCGCGGGACAGCGAAATAATACGGTCGTTGCCATACGGGCCACGATCGTTAATGCGCACCACAATCATGCGGCCATTCGCCAGGTTGGTCACGCGCGCATAGCTTGGTATCGGCAGCGTTGGGTGCGCGGCGGTCAACTGCATCGGATCAAAGGTTTCGCCCGACGCGGTCAGATTGCTGCCCGGCTCGGCGTCATAAATCGCGGCAAGCCCGGCCTGGCTGAAGCCAGAGGCATCCTGAACGATTTTGTAGCTTTTACCGTCGCGCTGATAATCCTGATTCACTGAAGGGTTCAGCGACTCATAGCGCGGCTCCGCGCCGCCAATCTCCACAACCGGGCCGTTACATACGGCAGGCTGTGGAGCCACGGTGGTGGGCGCCTGACCGTCATCATTTGAACTACAGGCCGCCAGCAATCCTGCTGCGACGCAGACTCCAAGCCACTGCTTACGCATTGCGTTCCCCTTATACGCTTTTAGACAGCATTTTTCGGTGGGTATGTATCGACATCACGATACCAAACCCGGCCATCAGTACGATCAAAGCCGAGCCCCCATAACTCACCAGAGGCAGCGGCACCCCAACCACGGGCAAAATACCACTTACCATACCAATATTCACAAACACATAAACGAACAAAATCAACATCAAACCGCCCGCCATGACCCGGCCAAAGGTGGTTTGCGCCCGGGCCGCTATCCACAGTCCGCGCATAATCAGCAGAATGTACAGCGCCAGTAAAATCAGTACGCCCACCAGGCCTAACTCCTCCGCCAGCACCGCGAAGATAAAGTCGGTATGGCGCTCGGGCAAAAACTCCAGTTGCGACTGGGTGCCGTGCAGCCAGCCTTTACCGCGCAAACCGCCCGAGCCAATAGCAATTTTAGACTGAATAATATGATAGCCCGCGCCGAGAGGGTCGGATTCCGGGTCGAGTAGCATCATCACGCGCTGACGCTGATAGTCATGCATCAGGAAGAACCACAGGATCGGGATAAACGCCGCCACCAGCAGCACGGCGATTAAAATCAGCCGCCAGCTCAGGCCGGATAAAAACAGCACGAACAGGCCGGAAAGCGCCACCAGAATCGAGGTGCCGAGGTCCGGCTGCGCCGCCACCAGCAGCGTTGGCATAAAGATGAGCACCAGCGCGATACCGGTATTCTTCAGGCTGGGCGGGCAGACATCACGGTTAATAAAGCGCGCCACCATCAGCGGCACCGCGATTTTAGCGATTTCCGAGGGCTGGAAGCGAACGACGCCCAAATCCAGCCAGCGCTGCGCCCCTTTGGAGATGGCCCCGAAAGCGTCCACCGCCACCAGCAAAATAATACACACGATGTACAAATAGGGCGCCCAGCCTTCATACACGCGCGGGGGGATTTGCGCCATCACCACCATCACCACCAGCCCCATCAGGATCTGGCCGATTTTACGTTCGGTCATATCCAGGTCCTGGCCGCTGGCGCTCCAGATAACCAGGGCGCTGTAGGTTAACAGCGCCAGGATGATCAGCATAAAGGTGGGATCGAGATGGATTTTATCCCAGATGGTTTTTTTATTCGGATTATCGGTCATTAGTCCTCCGCCGCGGCCACAGCCGGATTTTCAGCGGGCAGTTCGGTGTTGTTATCCCCGAGCATGATATGGTCGAGGATCTGGCGCATGATGGTCCCTACCGCCGGGCCAGCGCCGCCGTTCTCAAGGATCATGGCGACCGCGACCTGCGGATTATCGTACGGGGCAAACGCGGTCATCAGTTTGTGGTCGCGCAGACGCTCGGCGATGCGATGGGCGTTATAGGTTTCGTTGGCTTTCAGGCCGAAAACCTGCGCGGTACCCGACTTGGCGGCGATTTTATACGGCGCGCTGGCGAAATATTTGTGTCCGGTGCCGTTGGCGCGGTTCGCCACGCCATACATCCCGTCTTTGGCGATTTCCCAGTAGCCGGAGTGGATATCGCCCACCGGCGGCTGCTCCGGTTGCACCCAGGGCTGCTGTTTGCCGTCGATAGTGGTGCTCATCAGCAGATGCGGCACTTTCACCACGCCATCGTTAATCAGGATCATCATCGCTTTATTCATCTGCAACGGCGTTGAGGTCCAGTAACCCTGGCCGATACCCACCGGAATGGTATCACCCTGATACCATGGCTTCTTAAAGCGCTTCAGCTTCCACTCGCGGGTCGGCATGTTTCCGGAGCGCTCTTCCGCGAGATCGATACCGGTGTAATGGCCATAGCCGAATTTGCCCATCCATTCCGAGAGCCGGTCGATGCCCATGTCATAGGCGACCTGATAGAAGAAGGTATCCGCCGATTCTTCCAGCGACTTCGTAATGTTCAGGCGCCCATGGCCCCATTTTTTCCAGTCACGGTAGCGTTTTTCCGAGCCAGGCAACTGCCACCAGCCGGGGTCGAATAGCGTGGTATTGCGGGTAATCACCCCCGAGCTTAACGCCGACACAGCGACATAAGGCTTCACGGTAGAGGCTGGCGGGTAAATCCCCTGGGTGGCGCGGTTGACCAGCGGGGTGTTCGGATCGTTCAGCAGCGCCGAGTAATCCTTGCTGGAGATGCCGTCGACGAACAGGTTAGGGTTATAGCTTGGAGTGGACACCATCGCCAGCACGCCGCCGGTGCGCGGATCGGTAACCACCACCGCCGCGCGGCTGCCCTGCAACAGGGTCTCGATATAGGCCTGTAGCTGTAAATCAATGGTCAGATGAATATCGTGCCCGGCCTGCGGCGGCACTTCTTTCAGTTGGCGGATAACCCGGCCACGGTTATTAACTTCGACCTCTTCATAACCGGTCTGGCCGTGCAGCACGTCTTCGTAGTAGCGCTCAATGCCCAGCTTGCCGATATCGTGGGTTGCGGCATAGTTCGCCAGCTTGCCGTCTTTGTCGAGGCGCTCCACGTCTTTATCGTTGATTTTCGACACGTAGCCGATAACGTGAGTCAGGGCGGAACCATAGGGGTAGTAGCGGCGTTTATAGCCTTTTACTTCCACGCCGGGAAAGCGGTACTGGTTCACGGCGAAACGCGCCACCTGAACTTCCGTCAGGTTGGTTTTCACCGGAATCGACGTAAAGCGATGGGAGCGGGAGCGCTCTTTTTTGAACGCCGCGATATCGTCATCCGTCAGAGCCACCACGCCGCGCAGCGCCTCGAGCGTCTGCTGCACGTTATCGACTTTTTCCGGCATCATCTCGATTTGGTAGATGGTGCGGTTAAGGGCCAGCGGGATGCCGTTGCGGTCGTAAATAATGCCGCGGCTCGGCGGGATCGGCACCAGCTTGATGCGGTTTTCGTTAGAACGCGTCTGGTAATCAGTAAAACGCAGGATCTGCAAATTATAGAGATTCGCGATCAGTATGCCGGTAAGCAGTAATATCCCTGAAAAGGCGACCAGAGCCCGACGCACAAAAAGCGCGGACTCAGCCGTATAGTCGCGAAAAGAATTCTGTAATTTCATCCGCTGCTTAATCTACCTGGTAGCGTTTACTCACGATGGTAAGGGTGGTTGGTGGTGATACTCCACGCCCGATAAAGGCTTTCTGCGACCAGAACACGCACTAGCGGGTGCGGCAGCGTCAGCGCAGAAAGCGACCAGCTCTGTTCGGCAGCGGCTTTACAGGCTGGAGATAACCCTTCCGGGCCGCCAATAAGCAGACTCACGTCCCGGCCATCCAGTTTCCAGCGCTCCAGCTCACTGGCGAGCTGCGGGGTATCCCACGGACGGCCTGGAATATCGAGCGTGACGATGCGATTTTTGCCTGCTGCGGCCAACATCAGTTCACCCTCTTTATCGAGGATGCGTTTAATGTCGGCGTTTTTGCCCCGCTTTCCCGCCGGGATTTCGATGAGTTCGAACGGCATATCTTTCGGAAAGCGGCGCAGATATTCGGTAAAACCGGTTTGCACCCAGTCAGGCATTTTGGTGCCAACGGCGACCAGTTGCAGTTTCACGCCTTAACTCCAGAGCTTTTCGAGTTCGTACAGACGACGGCTCTCTTCCTGCATGACATGCACAATCACATCACCCAGGTCGACAACGATCCAGTCTGCCGCGTTCTGGCCTTCAACGCCGAGCGGCATCAGGCCGGCGTGGCGGGATTCGCTCAACACGTGGTCGGCGATGGACATCACGTGGCGCGTGGACGTACCGGTACAGATGATCATGCAATCCGTGATGCTGGATTTACCCTGAACGTCGATGGCAACGATATCCTGACCTTTCAGATCGTCGATTTTATCAATAACAAAATCCTGGAGTGCTTTACCCTGCAAGTGTTCCCCCTGGGAATATAAACGCTGATGATGCCGCCGGGAGCGCATCAAACTCAATGAGATAACAGCGGCGACACGCCTGCTGTATAAAGTGGGCTATCATCCCACCGCTGACATGAGTTTGCATCGCCATTTTTGTAAAACAATTTAGAAAATGGCCATCGGCGGGAGAAAGTCTGGCAGCGGAGGATATCAGCCTTATATAACCTGTCAATACGCAACGGTTCGCCAGAAGAAAATCAGAACTCTCCAGCCGGGTGAATAACGGCCGCCGCCCGGTTATTCAGGGTGCGCAGCGTGACAAAATCCTGCTGGATTTCCACCATGCTCCAACTGCCTTGTTCGATCATAAAGTGCCACAGGGACGGCGGCGGCATGCCCATCAGCGTGGCGATAAGCAGGCTCAGCACCCCCTGATGGCTGACCACCAGAATGTTTTCCTGCGGCATAGCGCGTAAATCCCGGGAAAGCGCCAAAACCCGCTGCGAGAAATTCTGAAAACCTTCGCCGTTGGTGGGAATGGTGTTTTGCCAGTCCCGGCACCAGGCGGCATAGGTAATGGCGTCTTCACGCTGTAAATCGCGATGATGGCGCATTTCCCAGTCGCCAAAATGCATTTCGTTGAGCAGCGGGTTGGTTTCAATGGCCTGGTCGCGGCCTTCCAGTACCAGATGAGCGGTATGCTGCGCCCGGCCCAGCGCGCTGCTCAGCACGCGGTCGAAGGGCACCGCCTGAAGCAGTTGCCCAACCTGCGTCGCCTGACGAATGCCCTGCTCGGTGAGTGCGGTTTCACTACGTCCGCTGTACAACCCGGCGACGTTCGCCTCGGTTTGTCCATGTCTTACCAGCCAGAGTTTCATGCATTGCTCCTTAATTCACCGCTATTGAGTCTACCATCAGTCGCAGCCAGACGCAGGCTTTGGGGTAAGATGGCGTTTTACGTTTTCGGAGGTGCTATGTTTACCAGCAATCACGGCGGCAATATTCGCGAAGCGGCGGCGCTGGCCGGGGTGGACCCGGCGCAGCTGATTGATTTCAGCGCTAATATCAATCCGCTCGGGATGCCCGCCACGCTGAGGCGCGCTATTGTTGAACATCTCGATGCGGCGCAGCGCTATCCGGATCCGGAATATCTGGCGCTGCACCAGGCGCTGGCGAAACATCTTAACGTGCCGACGAGCTGGCTGATGGCGGGTAATGGTGAAACCGAACTGATTTTCCAGCTATTGGCCCATCTCGCGCCCCGTCACGCCCTGCTGCTGACGCCGGGCTTTGCGGAATATCGTCGGGCGTTAAGCCGGGTGGGGTGCCGCATTACCGACTATCCGTTAACCGAAGCCGATGGCTGGCAGCCGGATAGCCGGTTGCTGGCTGCCCTGACGCCCGATCTTGACTGCCTGGTGCTCTGTACGCCTAACAATCCCACCGGTTTAATGCCGGATCGCGGATTGATGAAAGCGATCGTTTCCCGTTGCGCTGAACTTAACATTGCGCTGGTGATCGACGAGGCGTTTATCGATTTTATGCCCGACGCCGCCGGTTGCGCCGGCTGGCTTGCTGAGCATCCCCAGTTGTGGATTTTGCGCTCTCTGACCAAATTCTATGCCATTCCCGGCCTGCGGCTGGGCTACGTCATCAATAGCGACGCGTCGCGCGTGGCGGCATTGCGCGCCAGTCGCGAGCCATGGACCATTAACGCCTTTGCCGCTCTGGCGGGGGAGATCGTGCTGGATGACGCCGCGTATCAACAAGCGACCTTTCAGTGGCTGGAAACGGAACGGCCCTGGTTATGGCAGTCGCTAAACGAATTGCCGGATTTGACCCTGTGGCCAGGGGAAGCGAACTACCTGTTTTTCCGCTACGACGGCGAAGAGGATTTGCAGCGCCGGTTGCTGGCGCAGCAGATTTTGATCCGCAGTTGCGCGAATTATCCGGGGCTGGACAAGCGTTATTTCCGGGTGGCGGTGAAAAGCAGGAGCGATAACGAGGCGCTGATCGCCGCGTTAACGGCAATCAGTCGCGATACAAACCGTGGCGCGTAATGTAATCCATCACCGGGCCGGGAACGAGATCGTCGCACGGCTGGCCGTTTTCCAGACGTTGGCGGATCCCGGTGGCCGAGATCGCTAAGAGTGGGGTGTCGGCGAGGAAAATTTTCCCGGCAGGCAGGGTGTGGAGCTCGCCTGCATCGCTTGCCAGATGTTGTTCCAGCCAGCGCTGCTGCTCGGCGTCGGGCATGGTGAGGGGATAACCCGGCCGGCGGCACACCAGCAGGTGGCAGTTGGCGAGAATATCGGCATAGCGATGCCAGGTTTGAAACCCCAGCAGCGAGTCCTGGCCAATGATAAACCCCAGCGGCTGCGCAGGGCCCTGTTCAGCACGCAGCGCGTCCATGGTGTCCGCGGTCCAGGAGGGCATCGCGCGTTGTAATTCCCGGTCATCGAGTTCAAACAGCGCATTGTTGTGGATCGCCGCTTCAATCATTGCCTTACGCTGGGCGCTGCTGGCCTCGGGCTGAGGACGGTGGGGCGGCACGTTATTGGGGATTATCACCACTTTATGCAGACCGACCTGGCGCGCGAGCGCTTCTACCGGTTTGATATGCCCAAAGTGAATGGGATCGAATGTCCCGCCGTAATAAGCAAGCAGCGGCTTAGCCATGAATAAACACATCCGGTAAGGCTTTATGGCACAGCAGCAGGGATAACCCTTCCAGCTCCTGCCACACCGATTGGCCATAATCCTGTTTTAGCGTCAGCTCGATCTGCGCGAGCAGGCTGACCGCCTGGCGCAGCTGATCGTCGCTCAGCCGGGTTAGCGCATCGCTGAGCAGAGTCCGGCGGTTTTGCCAGACCCGATGCTGATCGAACAAATTGCGCAGCGGCGTATGTTGCGACTGACGTTTAAGCGTGACCATCAGCAACAGTTCGCGCTGTACGGTACGCAGCAGGATCACCGGTTCGCTGCCTTCCAGCCGCAGCTGTTGCAGAATGTGCAGCGCGCGTTTGCTTTTCCCGGCCAGCAGCGCATCCACCCAGTGGAACGGCGTGAAATGCGCGGCGTCGTTAACCGCCTGCTCCACGCGGGGCAGAGTGAGTTTGCCGTCGGGCCACAGCAGCGCCAGCCGATCCAGCGCCTGGGCCAGCGCCAGCAGGTTACCTTCGTAGCAGTAGCACAGCAGTTGGCTGGCCGCGTCATCCAGCGTTAGCTGACGGCTTTTTGCCCGGTTAGCCACCCAGCGCGGCAGTTGCGCCTGCTCGGGCGTCTGGCAGTTGACCATCACGCCGCGGCTGGACAGGGCAGTAAACCAGCCGGCATTTTCCTGGGCTTTGGTGAGCTTCACTGCACGCACCACCAGCAGCAGATCCTCATGCAGCAGGTTGACCAGTTCGGCTAACTTATCGTTAATCGCCGCATTGGGGCCATTGTCGGGCAGGATCAGCAGCAGCGTCTGGCGGCTGGCAAACAGGCTTAACGCGCGGGTCACCGAGAAAATCTCTTCCCAGTCGGTTTGCGCGTCAATCTGGCGGGTATGGTGTTCGTCGAACCCTTGCTGTTGGGCGGCCTGACGGATGGCGTCCTGGCTTTCCTGTAGCAACAGCGGATCGTTTCCGGTCAGCAGATACGCCGCGCGCAGCCCTTCTTTGAGCTGCGCGCGGAGTTGTTCAGGCCAAACTCTGACCATTACTGAGCAGAAAGCGTGGTGGAAACGCGGCCCGACGAGGTCGTCGTGCTGCTCTGCTGGGTAGTCGGCGCTTCAGATTTGGTGGCTTCTAAATCTTTCACCTGTACCGACATCAGCTTACGGATCAGCTGTTCCGCCGCGCGGTCATACATTTCCTGGATAATGATGTCCTGTTCGGCATCTTTCGCCAGCGCAGTGAGCGGGTTGTCAAAGAACGAACGGAACACTTTGGTGCTGATGGGGTAGATATCGTGGCCCGGGATCAGCACCGTGGCGCTTACCGTCATCACCATCTGATACTCCGCCGTGCGGCCATCCTGGAATACCGACGCGGTATCCTGCGAGATAGACGCCGCGCCAAGACGCAGAGACGGAATGTCTTTACGCACTTTACTCGGCTCAACAATTTCCACGCCGTTCAGACGCAGCTGCTTACGCACCGCGCGGCTTAATGGGCCATACGGGTCACCCGAATCCAGGATCAGCGTATGCATTTGCTCGGGCACCTGGGTGGTGCTGCGCAAGTGCCAGCCACATCCGGCGGTCACCAGCACCGCCAGGCTCACTATCAGAGTGATGAGATATCGCACGCTTCCTCCTGTGCTTAGCCAACAACCAGGTTAAGCAGTTTACCCGGTACGTAAATCACTTTACGCACAGTTACGCCTTCAAGATACTTCGCCACCAGATGTTCCTGAGCCGCACGCTCGCGCACCTGTTCTTCAGTGGCATCGGCCGGAACGGTGATTTTACCGCGCACTTTGCCGTTAACCTGCACCACCACCAGACGGGAATCTTCCACCATGGCGCTTTCGTCAGCCTGCGGCCACGGCGCGTTATCGATATCGCCTTCGCCGTTCAGTTCCTGCCACAGTTTGAAGCTGACGTGCGGGGTGAACGGATACAGCATACGCACCACGGCCAGCAGGGCTTCACGCATTAATGCGCGGTCCTGATCGCTTTCCTGCGCCGCTTTCACCAGCTTGTTCATCAGTTCCATGATAGCGGCGATAGCGGTGTTGAAGGTCTGGCGGCGGCCGATATCATCCGTCACTTTCGCGATGGTTTTATGGATATCGCGACGCAACGCTTTTTGATCTTCGGTCAGCGCGGCAACGTCCAGCGCGCTGGCGGCGCCCTGCGCAGTGTGCTCGTAAACCAGTCGCCAGACGCGTTTCAGGAAGCGGTTAGCCCCTTCAACGCCGGATTCCTGCCATTCCAGCGTCATATCTGCCGGAGAGGCGAACATCATAAACAGACGCACGGTATCCGCGCCGTAACGCTCTACCATCACCTGCGGGTCGATGCCGTTGTTTTTCGACTTCGACATTTTGCTCATGCCAGCATAGACCAGTTCATGGCCCGCTGCGTCGGTAGCTTTAACAATACGGCCTTTATCGTCACGCTCAACAATGGCGTCTACCGGGGAAACCCAGTTGCGCTCGCCGCTCGCGCCTACGTAGTAGAACGCGTCCGCCAGCACCATGCCCTGGCAGAGCAGCTGTTTGGCTGGCTCGTTGGAGGTCACCATACCGGCATCGCGCATCAGCTTGTGGAAGAAGCGGAAGTACAGCAGGTGCATGATGGCGTGTTCAATACCACCGATATAAATATCCACCGGCAGCCAGTAGTTGGCGGCGTTAGAATCGAGCATGCCTTTGTCGTACTGCGGGCAGGTGTAGCGCGCATAGTACCAGGAGGACTCCATAAAGGTGTCGAAGGTGTCGGTTTCACGCAGCGCAGGCTGACCATTAACAGTGGTTTTCGCCCATTCCGGGTCGGCTTTGATCGGGCTGGTGATGCCATCCATTACCACATCTTCCGGCAGGATCACCGGCAACTGGTCTTCCGGGGTCGGCATCACGGTGCCGTCTTCCAGGGTTACCATCGGGATAGGCGCGCCCCAGTAACGCTGACGGGAAACGCCCCAGTCGCGCAGACGGTAGTTAATTTTGCGCTCGCCGACGCCTTTAGCGGCCAGTTTGTCGGCAATGGCGTTAAACGCTTCTTCAAACGGCAGGCCGTCGAACTCACCAGAGTTGAACAGCACGCCTTTTTCCGTCAACGCCTGCTGCGACAGATCCGGCTCGGAGCCGTCCTGCGCCAGGATAACCGGTTTGATCGCAAGATGGTATTTGGTGGCGAATTCCCAGTCGCGCTGGTCGTGGCCCGGTACGGCCATCACGGCGCCGGTGCCGTATTCCATCAGCACGAAGTTCGCGACCCAAACCGGTACAGTTTCGCCGGTCAGCGGGTGGATGGCGTTAAAACCGGTCGCCATGCCTTTTTTCTCCATCGTCGCCATGTCGGCTTCGGCAACTTTGGTGTTACGGCATTCGGCAATGAAATCGCCCAGCGCCGGGTTGGACGCCGCGGCAGCCTGCGCCAGCGGATGGCCCGCCGCCACGGCCAGATAGGTCACGCCCATAAAGGTGTCCGGGCGGGTGGTGTAAACCGTCAGTTTGTCAGCGCGGTTTTCCACGTCGAAGGTGATCTCTACGCCTTCGGAGCGGCCAATCCAGTTACGCTGCATGGTTTTAACGGTGTCTGGCCACTGATCCAGATTATCCAGATCGTTCAGCAACTCATCAGCGTAAGCGGTGATTTTGATAAACCACTGCGGGATTTCTTTACGCTCGACTTTGGTGTCGCAGCGCCAGCAACAGCCGTCAATCACCTGCTCGTTCGCCAGTACGGTCTGGTCGTTCGGGCACCAGTTCACTGCGGAGGTTTTCTTGTAGACCAGCCCTTTTTTATACAGCTCGGTAAAGAACTTCTGCTCCCAACGGTAGTATTCCGGGGTACAGGTCGCCAGCTCGCGGCTCCAGTCGTAACCGAAGCCCAGCATTTTGAGCTGGTTCTTCATGTAATTGATATTGTCGTAGGTCCAGGGGGCCGGCGCGGTGTTGTTTTTCACCGCTGCGCCCTCGGCTGGCAGACCGAATGCATCCCAGCCGATCGGCTGAAGCACATTTTTGCCCAGCATACGCTGGTAACGGGCAATCACGTCGCCGATGGTGTAGTTGCGAACGTGACCCATGTGTAGTCGACCAGAAGGATAGGGAAGCATCGACAGGCAGTAATACTTCTCTTTGCTCTCGTCTTCAGTCACTTCGAATGTGCGCTTCTCATCCCAGTGATGCTGTACGTGGGATTCAATCTCTTCCGGGCGATATTGCTCTTGCATGGCAGCCAGTGGTCCTGTTTTCATTGCCGCTACGTCTGTAGCATGTATGAGTGTGATTAAGATCGGCATAGCATAGCCGATTCGACTGCGGCAAAACAGCCTTTGATTGGTTTCCCTGTCGCCGCCAACCTTTGCATTCCTTTACCTGTGATGTGCGTCGGCTAACAAAGCCTGCCGGGATTAACGTCTATTATTAGAAGACGTTACCCGACCAGGAGAAGTGCCGAAATGAACAAGGTTGCTCAATTTTATCGTGAACTGGTGGCGTCATTAACCGAACGTTTACGCAACGGTGAGCGGGATATCGATGCGCTGGTAGCCAGCGCGCGCCAGCAGATGGCGCAAACCGGTGAGCTCACCCGCACAGAAGCTGAAGAGGTAACGCGCGCGGTGCGGCGCGATTTAGAGGAGTTTGCCCGTAGTTACGGTGAAAGCCAGGAGGAGTTTACCGACAGCGTATTTATGCGGGTAATTAAAGAGAGTATCTGGCAGGAGCTGGCGGACATCACGGACAAGACCCAGCTGGAATGGCGCGAAGTGTTTCAGGATTTAAACCACCATGGCGTCTATCACAGCGGAGAAGTGGTGGGGCTTGGCAATCTGGTGTGTGAAAAATGCCATCACCATCTGGCGTTTTACACCCCGGAACCGCTGCCGCTGTGCCCGAAATGCGGTCACGATCAGTTCCAGCGCAGGCCGTTTGAGCCGTAATAAACATTAAAAAGGAGCAGCCTGGCTGCTCCTTTTGGTTTGTGGACGATCAATGCAGGATTTTCGCCAGGAAGTCTTTGGCGCGTTCCGATTTAGGGTTGGCGAAGAACGCTTCTTTCGGCGAATCCTCGACGATTTTCCCTTCATCCATAAAGATCACCCGGTTAGCCACTTTACGGGCAAAGCCCATTTCGTGGGTCACCACCATCATGGTCATCCCTTCATTAGCCAGCTCCACCATCACGTCCAGCACTTCGTTGATCATTTCCGGGTCGAGCGCGGAGGTGGGTTCATCAAACAGCATTGCCACCGGATCCATGCACAGCGCACGGGCAATCGCCACACGCTGCTGCTGGCCGCCGGAAAGCTGTGCCGGATATTTCTCGCCGTGCGCCGACAAGCCGACGCGCTCCAGCAGTTTCACTGCTTTCTGACGCGCCGCTGCTTTATCACGCTTCAACACTTTCACCTGCGCCAGGGTCAGGTTTTCGATAATCGACAGGTGCGGGAACAGTTCAAAGTGCTGGAACACCATGCCTACGTGGGAGCGCAGCTCCGCGAGGTTGGTTTTCTTGTCATTGACTTTGGTGCCGTTAACGATGATTTCACCTTTCTGAACCGGCTCAAGGCCGTTCACCGTTTTAATCAGCGTGGATTTTCCGGAGCCGGACGGCCCGCACACCACCACCACTTCGCCTTTGGTCACTTCGGTTGAACAGTCGGTCAACACCTGAAACTGACCATACCATTTAGAAACATTTTTCAGGGAAATCATTATACCGTCCTTTTCTTCAGCCAACTGACCAGCAGCGACGCACTTAAACTAATGATGAAATATACGCCACCTGCAAACAGGATCATTTCGACCTGAGTCCCGTCGCGCTCGCCGATGGTGGAGGCGGTACGGAAGAAGTCTGCGAGGCTTAATACGTAAACCAGCGAGGTGTCCTGGAACAACACGATGCCCTGGGTTAACAGCAGCGGCACCATGGCGCGGAACGCCTGCGGCAGAATAATCAGCTTCATGGATTGCCAGTGGGTCATGCCCAGCGCAAGGGCAGCGTTGGATTGCCCACGGGAGATACTCTGAATACCGGCGCGGATAATTTCCGAATAATAGGCGGCTTCAAACATCGAAAACGCCACCATGGCGGAGATCAAGCGAATATCGGTTTTCGGGGATAATCCCAGCACGTTTTGCAGGAAACCCGGTACGATCAGGTAAAACCACAGCAGCACCATCACCAGCGGTATCGAGCGGAACACGTTCACATAGCTGGTGGCGAACCAGGCGATGGGTTTAAAGCTCGACAGGCGCATAACCGCCAGCAGGGTGCCCCAGATAATGCCGATAATCACCGCGGTGATGGTGATTTTCAGCGTGATGACCAGGCCATCGAGCAAATAGGGTAAGGAGGGAACAATCGAGCTCCAGTCAAATTCGTACATTATTTGCTCCCCAGATTGCCGGGCAGGCGGATTTTGCGCTCTACCACATTCATTACCAGCATAATCAGGGTGTTAATCAACACATATGCTAACGTAATCGCCGTAAAGGATTCCCAGGCGTGCGCCGAGTAATCCAGCAGTTTGCCAGCCTGTGCTGCCATATCCACCAGCCCGATGGTCGAGGCAATGGCGGAGTTTTTCACCAGGTTCATCATTTCCGAGGTCATCGGCGGGACGATTACGCGATAGGCGTTTGGCAACAGCACATAGCGGTAGGCCTGCGGCAGCGTGAGACCCATCGCCAGGGCGGCATTTTTCTGGCCGCGCGGCAGCGACTGGATCGCGGCGCGCACCTGCTCGCACACGCGGGCGGCGGTGAACAGGCCAAGGCAGATCATCGATGACAGGAAAAACTGCACGTTTGGATCGAGCTCAGCTTTAAACCACATCCCCAGATCTTCCGGCAAGAGTTCCGGCACGACCAGATACCAGGTAAAGAACTGAACGATCAGCGGAACGTTACGGAAAAGTTCGACATAGCAGGTGCCGATCCCGGAGAGGAAACGGTTAGGAACGGTACGCAGGATGCCAAACAGGGAGCCGACGAGGAAGGCAATAATCCAGGCCGTGATCGACAGCGCGACGGTAACCTGAAAACCACTCCACAGCCAGCCCAGATAGGTGGTGTTGCCGAACGGGGCGGGCTGTAAAAAAATACCCCAGTTCCAGTCTATAGACATACGTTACTCCAAAAAAAATAAGGGTAGCCTGGCTACCCTCGAAGATTGCTACGAAGCCTTCTCCGCTGTTTCCTTTTTTGACTCGCTGGAAACGAGGGGAGTGTTCACGCCGGATGGGGAACGGCCATCCGACGCAGAGTCTGTCCGGGCAGTCGCAACAATCGAGAGGGCAGGATGTCCCGCCCCTTAATGGTTGTAATTAGTTCAATGCTTTATCGTTAGGCTCTTTGAACAGCGCTTTCATCTCATCGGAGAGTTCAAAGTTCAGGTTCAGGTTTTTCGGTGGGATCGGGTTCTTAAACCACTTGTCGAACCATTTTTCCGCTTCGCCGGAGGTCTGCGCCTGGGCAATAGTGTCGTCCATCAGCTTTTTGAATTCCGGATCGTCTTTACGCAGCATACAGCCGTAAGCTTCCTCGGATTGCGCTTTACCGACGATTTCCCACTGATCCGGTTTCTTCGCTTTAGCGCGTTCGCCAGCCAGCAGGGCGTCATCCATCATAAACGCCACCGCGCGGCCACTTTCCAGGGTGCGGAACGAGTCGCCGTGGTCTTTGGCGCTGATGATGCGCATATCCATTTTCTGTTCATCGTTCAGTTTGTGCAGCAGAACTTCAGAAGTGGTGCCGGAGGTGACGACCACCGCTTTGCCTTTCAGATCCGGGAAGTCTTTAATATCGCCGCCTTTCTTGGCCAGCAGACGGGTACCCACGACAAAAATAGTATCGGAGAAGGCCGCTTGTTTCTGGCGCTCCAGGTTGTTAGTGGTGGAGCCGCATTCGAAGTCGAAAGTGCCGTTTTGCAGCAGCGGGATACGGTTCTGGGAGGTAATTGGGATCAGTTTAACCTGCAGGTCCGGCTTGTTCAGTTTCTTCTTCACCGCTTCAACGATAGCGTTGGAGTAATCCTGGGAATAGCCGACCACTTTTTGCTGATTATCGTAATAGGAAAACGGTACGGAAGATTCGCGATGGCCCACGACGATAACGCCATTCTTCGCGATTTTGGCCAGCGTACCTTGCTGGGCGGCAGCGTCAGCGGTTTTTGCCTCTTCGGCGTGGGCGAAACCTGCGCCCAAACCCATGACTAACATTGCTGCGGCCAGTTTACGTAATTGCATATCCAACTCCTTATCGTAGCGCCATCAGCGCCAGTGATAACCCATGTGAGTGTTTGTGTTGTTTTTATTGTTGCGCTACTGCGCAACATTGTGTCTGCTTGTTAACATTTAGCCTGGCTGAATGTAAAGGTTTTGCTATTTATTTGTTTATTTTTGCGAAGTGCGCCGCACCATTTAAAGGCAAATCTCATGCGTTGCACCGATGTAGTGCTTTGGTTGATCCTTCATGGTGCAACCCGGTTTCACACGCTTCGTCCGAAAGGGAAATTCGCAAAGTACCTGATTACATTAAGCAATCACCGTGCCAGAAATAAAAAAGGCCAGCAGAGCTGGCCTTAAACGGATAGAGCGAATCACAGATTTCTGCGGCGCAACGCGACAATCAGCGCCATAAAACTCATCACGCCGGTGAGCAGCCACAGCGGCCAGTGGCCGAAGCGGGCGTAGGGGGTGATGCCGCGAGTGGGTGTTACCTCGGCGGTGAGCACTTCGCGGGTAAACTGCGGGATCATCTTCTGCACATCGCCGGTTGGGCTAATCACAGCGGTGACGCCGTTATTGGTGCTACGCAGCAATGGGCGCGCCAGCTCCAGCGCACGCATCCGCGCCATCTGGAAGTGCTGCCACGGACCGATGGAGCGGCCAAACCAGGCGTCGTTGGAAATGGTCAGCAGGAAATCGGTGTCCGGGCGGAAGTTATCGCGTACCTGCTCGCCAAGGATGATTTCATAGCAAATCGCCGCGGTCATCTTATAGCCGTGGGCCAGTAGTTGCGGTTGCTGATACGGGCCGCGGCTGAACGACGACATCGGCAAATCAAAGAACGGCGCCAGCGGGCGCAGGATCGATTCCAGCGGCACAAATTCACCGAACGGCACCAGATGATTCTTGTTGTAGCGGTTCGGCGAGTTGTAGTTATACGGATTATCCGCGCCCAGAGTGATAATGGTGTTGTAAGTGTCGTAGCGATTCTGCTTGTTGAGACGCGCGTCCACCAGGCCGGTAATCAGGCTGGTGTTATGCTCGCGCAACATGCCGTCCAGTTCGGTCAAAAAGCGCTGCTGATTGATTTCCAGATCGGGGATCGCCGACTCCGGCCAGATAATCAGCTGGGACTGGCCCATTTTCGGTTCGGAGGCGTTGAGATAGATGCGCAGCGTATTCAGCAGTTCGCCTTCATCCCACTTCAGCGACTGCGGAATGTTCCCCTGCACCAGCGAGACGTTAAGCTGGCGTTCCGGCAGCAGTTGATACCACTGGATATAGCGCAGCGGGAAGGGCAGCGCGAACAGCACCACGGCGATGATGGCTGGCGTAATATGGCGACGCGCCAGCGCCAGTACCATCAAACCGCTGACCATCATCAGCAGGAAGTTGATACCTTCCACACCGGTAACCGGCGCCAGGCCTTTGAGTGGGCCATCCACCTGGCTATAGCCGAACTGCAGCCACGGGAATCCCGTCAGCACCCAGCCGCGCAAAAACTCCGTAACCTGCCAGACCACCGGCGCGGCAACCGCCACGCGCCAGGCGTTGGTTTTCGGCCACAGCTTGCTGAGCACGCCTGCGAACAAACCGGTATACAGTGACAAATACGCGGCGAGCAGCACCACCAGAAACACATTGATCGGCCCAGGCATCCCGCCAAACTGCGCGATACTGACGTAAACCCAGTTAATACCGGTGCCAAACAGGCCCAGCCCCCAGAAAAAACCAATCCAGGCGCTTTGCAGCGGGCGGCGGTTGAGCGTCAGGCCCTGTAAGCCGATCAGCGAGATCAGCGCGGCAGGCCAGAAGTCATAAGGAGAAAAAGCCAGCGTTCCGCTGGCTCCCGTTAATAGCGCCAGCAGCAAGCGCACGCGCTGGCGTTCAAACAATGTAGAAAAGCGCATTCCATTACTCTTCAATTTTAGGTGAAGGCGAGTCGTCCGGAATTTTTACATGAACCTGAATAATGCGTCGGCTATCCGACATGGCGACCTTAAACTGGTAGCCGTCGATTTCTACGGTTTCGCCGCGCGCCGGTAAATGGCCGAACGCCTGCATCACCAGGCCGCCAATGGTATCGACCTCTTCATCGCTGAACTGGGTGCCGAAGGTTTCGTTGAAATCTTCGATTGGCGCCAGGGCGCGAACGGTCCAGGTATGGCGACTCAGTTGACGAAAATCGAGATCCTCTTCTTCGTCATATTCGTCTTCAATTTCACCCACAATGAGTTCCAGAATGTCTTCGATGGTGACCAGGCCGGAGACCCCGCCAAACTCATCAATGACAATCGCCATGTGGTAACGCTGAGAACGGAACTCTTTAAGCATGCGGTCAACCCGCTTGCTTTCCGGCACAACCACCGCCGGGCGTAACACTTTTTCCATACTGAACGGCTCGGCATCGCTGCGCATAAACGGCAGCAGATCTTTCGCCATCAGAATCCCTTCAATGTGATCTTTGTCTTCGCTGATGACCGGGAAACGCGAGTGGGCGGATTCGATAATCACATCGAGACATTCGTCCAGGCTCTGGTTGCGTTTAACGGTGACCATCTGCGAGCGCGGGATCATGATGTCGCGGACCCGTTGGTCAGCGATATCCATTACCCCTTCAAGCATATCGCGGGTATCCAGGTCGATAAGCTCGTTTTGTTCGGAATCACGGATCAGTGCCAGTAACTCTTCACGGTTTTTCGGTTCGCCGTGGAAAAGCTGGCTCAGTAAAAGGGAGAAGAATCCCTTCTTGCTGTTAAGCGTGTCACTACTGTGTGAATTATCGTCGCTCATGGCGTCTGGTACAGGACCTCATGTTGGT
The DNA here is from genome assembly GCF_014193285.1 of Atlantibacter sp. RC6. Taxonomy (GTDB): domain Bacteria; phylum Pseudomonadota; class Gammaproteobacteria; order Enterobacterales; family Enterobacteriaceae; genus Atlantibacter. Next base: position 225,585 of record NZ_JACHZE010000005.1, on the reverse strand, counting down.
TTTGATTGTGCCGTCGCCGGAAAACGCACGGCGGCGGCTTGGGTGCAGGGGCATTATTGCCTCACTGCTTACTCTTTCTCGGAAATGTACGGATCGCTAAAGCCCAGAGCAAGCATTATCTCTGTTTCCAGCCCTTCCATTTCTTCGGCTTCGTCATCTTCGATATGGTCATAGCCCAGCAGATGCAGGCTACCGTGGATAACCATATGCGCCCAGTGGGCGTCCAGCGGCTTCACCTGCTCAATCGCTTCGCGCTCCACCACCTGGCGGCAAATGATTAAATCACCTAACAGCGGCAGTTCAATGCCCGGCGGTGCTTCAAAAGGAAACGAGAGCACATTGGTGGGTTTGTCTTTGCCGCGATAAGTCAGGTTCAGGTTGTGGCTTTCCGCTTCGTCCACCAGACGAATGGTCACCTCGGCCTCTTCCTGAAACTGAGGAAGCACCGCTTCAAGCCACGCCTGAAACTGTGCTTCATCCGGTAAACCGGTGGTGTCTTCACAGGCCAGTTGTAAATCCAGAATCACCTGGCTCATGGTTGCTCCTGCTGGCCGGCAGCCTGCGCCAGCGCTTCGCGCTTGCGTTCCGCCGCCTGTTCCGCTTTACGTTTCTGATCCGCTTCTTCCCAGGCTTCATAGGCGTTAACGATGCGCGCGACCACCGGGTGGCGCACCACGTCTTCGCTGTGGAAGAAGTTAAAGCTGATCTCTTCCACTTCGTTCAGCACTTCAATGGCATGGCGCAAACCGGATTTCATATTGCGCGGCAAGTCGATTTGCGTCACGTCGCCGGTTATCACCGCCTTCGAGTTAAAGCCGATACGCGTCAGGAACATCTTCATCTGTTCGATGGTGGTGTTCTGGCTTTCGTCTAGGATGATAAAAGCGTCATTCAGGGTACGGCCACGCATATAGGCCAGCGGAGCCACTTCAATCACGTTCCGCTCCATCAGCTTCTCGACGCGCTCAAAGCCGAGCATTTCGAACAGCGCATCGTAAAGCGGGCGCAGATACGGGTCGACTTTCTGGCTGAGATCCCCTGGCAGGAAGCCGAGTTTCTCACCCGCTTCTACCGCCGGACGGGTCAGCAGAATGCGGCGAATTTCCTGGCGCTCCAGCGCGTCAACTGCCGCCGCGACCGCCAGGTAGGTTTTACCGGTCCCCGCCGGGCCGACGCCGAAGGTGATGTCGTGGTCGAGAATATTGGCGATGTACTGCGCCTGGTTAGGCGTGCGCGGTTTAATCACGCCGCGCTTGGTCTGAATGTTGACCGCTTTGCCATAGTCCGGCACGCTTTCCGCGTTCTGCTCCAGCACGCGAAACTCTTTAATCGCCAGGTGGATTTGTTCAGGTTCAATGTCCTTAATTTTGCCGCGCATCGGCGCCGTATCCACATACAGATGGCGAAGAATATCCGCCGCAGCGCTGACGCTCAGGCTACGGCCGGTGAGTTTGAAGTGGTTGTCACGACGATTAATTTCGATGCCGAGGCGCCGTTCGAGCTGTTTGATATTGTCGTCAAACGGTCCGCAAAGGCTAAGCAGACGTTCGTTATCTGCAGGTTCCAGGGTGAATTCACGTGTTTCGATATTCAAACTTATCCTCTTGGTCACACAGGGCCAGTTAGGTGAACAATAATGCGTGCTGATTTTCTCAGGCTTAAGGAAATTATTCACGGCGTGGGAAAAAGGCGCAAGCTTCAGGCCTGATATTTGGGTAACAGCGTGCAATTACAAGGGCAGGGCAGTGCAAATGCAACGATATGCTGCGCCAGACGCAGCATATCGTCGAGGAGGATTACGGCTGGTAGATACCTACGCCGATTTCATTCTCTTTACGGGTGCGGGCAATCACCGATTCCGGGGATTCGACGATACGTAAACCCATCTCTTCTTCGGTGCGAACTACCGTACCGCGCAGCGAGTTCGGGAACACGTCGGTGATTTCCACATCGACGAATTTACCCACCATATCCGGCGTGCCTTCGAAGTTGACCACGCGGTTGTTCTCGGTGCGGCCAGAGAGCTCCATAATGCTTTTACGCGAGGTGCCTTCCACCAGGATACGCTGAACGGTGCCTAACATGCGGCGGCTCCAGGCCATCGCCTGCTGGTTAATACGCTCCTGGAGAATATACAGACGCTGTTTTTTCTCCTCTTCCGGCACATCGTCCACCATATCGGCAGCAGGCGTACCCGGACGCGCGGAGAAAATAAAGCTGTAGCTCATGTCGAAGTTGACCTCGGCAATCAGCTTCATGGTCTGCTCGAAGTCCTGCTGGCTTTCGCCCGGGAACCCGACGATAAAGTCAGAGCTAATCTGAATATCCGGGCGCGCCGCGCGCAGTTTGCGGATAATGGCTTTGTATTCCAGTGCAGTGTGGGTGCGGCCCATCAGATTCAGGACGCGGTCTGAACCGCTCTGTACCGGCAGGTGCAGGAAGCTCACCAGCTCCGGGGTATCGCGGTACACTTCCACGATGTCATCGGTAAACTCAATCGGATGGCTGGTGGTGAAGCGAATACGGTCGATGCCGTCGATGGCCGCCACCAGACGCAGCAGGTCGGCAAAGCTGCCCTGGGTGCCGTCGTAGTTTTCCCCGCGCCAGGCGTTTACGTTCTGGCCCAGCAGGTTGACTTCACGCACGCCCTGCGCCGCCAGTTGGGCGATTTCAAACAGGATATCGTCGCACGGACGGCTGACTTCTTCGCCGCGGGTGTACGGCACCACACAGTAGGTGCAGTACTTATTGCAACCTTCCATGATCGACACAAACGCCGTTGGGCCATCGGCGCGCGGTTCAGGCAGACGGTCGAACTTTTCGATTTCCGGGAAACTGATGTCCACCACCGGGCTGCGATCGCCACGTACGCGGTTGATCATTTCCGGTAAACGGTGCAGGGTCTGCGGTCCAAAAATAATGTCTACATAGTGGGCGCGCTGGCGAATGTGATCGCCTTCCTGCGACGCCACGCAACCGCCGACGCCGATAATCAGTTCCGGGTTCTTTTCCTTAAGCGCTCTCCAGCGACCCAGCTGATGGAAGACTTTTTCCTGAGCCTTTTCACGGATTGAGCAGGTGTTGAGCAGCAACACATCCGCTTCTTCCGCCACGTCGGTCAGTTGATAGCCGTGGGTGGCATCCAGCAGATCGGCCATCTTCGATGAATCGTATTCGTTCATCTGACAGCCCCAGGTTTTGATATGGAGTTTTTTTGTCATCGACATGCTCATTGCTTAAGTTAACCGCCGTAATGCAGGGCGCGTATTGTAATGCTTTGACGCTGCCGTGACCAGTGGCGAGGATTGCGACGCCAGCTACCCGAAAATCCGGTAAACTGAATTAACTGGGTTTAAGGATAAATGACCATGGCAAATCAACCAACTGAAGTCGCCGTTATCGGCGCAGGCATGGTGGGCGCCGCAATCGCACTGGGGCTCGCGCAAAACGGTTTTCAGGTCAGCGTGATTGAGCACGCGCCGCCCGCGGAATTTGACCCGGCGTCGCCGCCTGACGTGCGTATTTCGGCGATAAGCGCCGCATCCGTGGCGCTGTTGAAGCAGCTTGGGGTATGGGATGAGATTCTCGGCATGCGCGCCCATGCCTGGCGACGGCTGGAAACCTGGGAGTGGGAAGCCTCCCACGTGGCGTTTGACGCCTCTGAGCTGAAGCTGCCGGAACTGGGCTTTATGGTGGAAAACCAGGTGCTGCAACGCGCGCTGTGGCAGGCGCTGGCGCAGCATCCCTGCGTCACGCTGCGCTGCCCGGCGGCGCTTACCCAGATGCATCGGCGCAATGACGTCCATGAACTGACCTTTGAAGACGGCAGCATTCTGGAGGCGAAGCTGGTGATCGGGGCCGACGGGGCGAATTCACGGATCCGTGAGTGGGCCGGTATCGGCATTCACGCCTGGAACTACCCGCAGTCTTGCCTGTTGATTTCGGTGCGTTGCGCCAACGATCCCGGCGATAGCACCTGGCAGCAGTTTACCCCGGATGGTCCGCGCGCTTTCCTGCCGCTGTACGATAACTGGGCGTCGCTGGTGTGGTACGACAAACCGGCGCGTATTCGCCAACTGCAAAGTATGTCGATGGAACAACTGGGCCGCGAGATCGCGCTGCATTTCCCGCAGCGTGTCGGTAACGTCACCCCGCAAGCCTGCGGCGCCTTTCAACTGACCCGCCGCCACGCGCTGCGCTACGCCCAACCGGGCCTGGCGCTGGTGGGCGATGCGGCGCATACCATCCATCCGCTGGCGGGGCAGGGCGTCAACCTGGGCTATCGCGATGTGGACGCCTTGTTGGACGTGCTGGTACGCGCCCGCAGCCATGGCGAGCCCTGGGCGAGCTATGACGTATTGCGCCGTTATCAGATGCGTCGCCAGGGCGACAATTTCCTGATGCAAAGCGGTATGGATTTGTTCTACGCCGGGTTCAGCAACGATTTGCCGCCGGTGAAGCTGCTGCGCAATATTGGCCTGATGGCGGCTGAACGCGCGGGCGTGCTGAAGCGCCAGGCGCTCAAGTATGCGTTAGGGCTGTAAAGCGCGCTACGCCGTCCTTAGTGAACCTAAGGACGGCGAATTGAGGGGATCGCAGAAAACAAAAAAGCTCGCCGAAGCGAGCTTTTTTAAGAGTGGCTGGGGTACGAGGATTCGAACCTCGGGATGGTGGAATCAGAATCCACTGCCTTACCGCTTGGCGATACCCCAACAGGGTGCGGCTGCTGACGCAATCCGTCTTTTTAAATTGGCTGGGGTACGAGGATTCGAACCTCGGAATGGTGGAATCAGAATCCACTGCCTTACCGCTTGGCGATACCCCAAAAGGTGGTGGCTACGACGGGAATCGAACCTGTGACCCCAGCATTATGAGTGCTGTGCTCTAACCAGCTGAGCTACGTAGCCAAATTGTGTTTCGACCAGCCAAAACTGACTGGCTGGGGTACCTGGATTCGAACCAGGGAATGCCGGTATCAAAAACCGGTGCCTTACCGCTTGGCGATACCCCAATGACACCGTGCATAAGCACAATCGTCAGAAAAGGTGGCTGGGGTACCTGGATTCGAACCAGGGAATGCCGGTATCAAAAACCGGTGCCTTACCGCTTGGCGATACCCCATCCGTGCAACGGGAAGATAATGGTGCGGGAGGCGAGACTTGAACTCGCACACCTTGCGGCGCCAGAACCTAAATCTGGTGCGTCTACCAATTTCGCCACTCCCGCAAAAAGATGGTGGCTACGACGGGAATCGAACCTGTGACCCCATCATTATGAGTGATGTGCTCTAACCAGCTGAGCTACGTAGCCATCTTTTTTTTGCGTTACCTTATCGGCGTTGCGGGGCGCATTATGCGTATTGGGCCTTGCAGCGTCAACACATTTTTTCCCGAAAAGCGCCTGATAATCGTTGTTTGACTAGCTTGCGAACAGCTTGACGAAATATTCAGCAGTTATTGGTTATTTAACGCGTGGATAGCTGATAATTAACGTTTTCAGCATGGGTTACGCCCAGTAAAAAAGGAGCCCGCAGGCTCCTGTTTCACGGTTGTTACCGTTTATTTGTAGGCGGACTGATGCACGCCTACCGCACGGCCAGACGGATCGTTCATGGTTTTGAACGCTTCGTCCCATTCAATTGCTTTGGCGGAAGAGCAAGCCACTGACGGGCCGCCAGGTACACACTCTGCCGCGCTCGGCACCGGGAACAGCTCTTCGAAGATTTCACGGTACAGGTACGCTTCTTTGGAAGACGGCGTGTTGTACGGGAAACGGAAGCGCGCGGTTTCGAGTTGCTGGTCGCTCACCTGCTGGGCCGCCACTTCTTTTAAGGTGTCGATCCAGCTGTAGCCGACGCCGTCAGAGAACTGCTCTTTCTGACGCCATGCCACGCTTGCCGGCAGATAAGATTCAAAGCATTCGCGCAGCACGTGTTTTTCCATCTTGCCGTTGCCGCACATTTTATCCTGCGGGTTGATGCGCATCGCCACGTCGAGGAATTTTTTATCCAGGAACGGCACGCGGGCTTCCACGCCCCAGGCGGACATCGCTTTGTTGGCGCGGGCGCAGTCAAACATATGCAGCGCTTGCAGCTTACGCACGGTTTCTTCATGCAGCTCTTTAGCATCCGGCGCTTTATGGAAGTAGAGATAGCCGCCGAACACTTCATCGGAACCTTCGCCGGACAGCACCATTTTGATGCCCATGGCCTTGATTTTACGCGACATCAAATACATCGGCGTTGAGGCGCGAATGGTGGTCACGTCATAGGTTTCAATGTGATAAATCACATCGCGGATGGCATCCAGCCCTTCCTGCACGGTGAAGTGAATTTCATGGTGCACGGTGCCCAGGTGGTTCGCCACTTCCTGCGCGGCTTTCAGATCCGGCGCGCCTTTCAGGCCGACGGCAAAAGAGTGCAACTGCGGCCACCAGGCTTCGCTGCGCTCTTCATCTTCCACGCGGCGTGCGGCGAATTTTTTGGTGATAGCGGAGATCACCGAGGAGTCCAGGCCGCCGGAAAGCAGCACGCCGTAAGGCACGTCAGACATCAAATGGCTTTTAACGGAATCTTCCAGCGCCTGGCGCAGAGCGTTTTTGTCGGTGACGTTGTCTTTAACCGCATCGTACTCAAACCAGTCGCGCTGATAGTAAGAACGGATTTCGCCGTCCTGGCTCCACAGGTAGCTGCCAGCCGGGAATTCTTTGATGGTGCGGCATACTGGCACCAGCGCTTTCATTTCTGACGCGACATAGAAGTTGCCGTGTTCATCGTGGCCCATATACAGCGGGATGATGCCGATATGGTCGCGGCCAATCAGGTAAGCGTCTTTTTCGCTGTCATACAGTACGAACGCGAACATGCCCTGCAGATCGTCGAGGAATTCCGGGCCTTTTTCCTGATACAGCGCCAGGATCACTTCACAGTCAGAACCGGTCTGGAACTGATAGCGGTCGCCGTATTCGGCGCGCAGGGCCTGATGGTTGTAGATCTCACCGTTCACCGCCAGCGCGTGGGTTTTGGCTTCGTTGTACAGCGGCTGTGCACCGGCGTTGACATCAACAATTGACAGACGCTCGTGGGCGAGGATGGCTTTATCGCTGGCGTAAACGCCAGACCAGTCCGGGCCGCGGTGGCGCATCAGGCGAGACAGTTCCAGCGCTTTTTTACGCAGCTCGCCTGCGTCAGTTTTAATATCCAGCACACCAAAAATCGAACACATAGACTTCTCCATTAACCTGGCGGTGATGTTGTTTGTCGGCGCACGGCGCGCTTTACAGAGCCGAGTGCGTTGCTATGTCTAAGAAAATGCCGCATACCAGGCCGTTGTGGCAAGGTTTTTCCGCCTGCTTAAGTGAAAAGTTCAATGGTCGTTGCGGATTGCTAAAAAAAGGACAAGATTTAAGCATCATTATTGATGAATCCTCAATAAAATCGCTTTTTAATTAGATGGAGCTTTTTGATATGGCGGTAAAAATAACGAAGCCACGATATACGTGGCTTCGGCTCAGATAACGTCGATTTCCGCGACGGAGGGGTAAATCCATGAAGGCCGGAACGGCATGGCGTCGATATCATTTAAGGTGGAGACCCCGGAGAGCACCAGAATCGTTTCCAGACCGGCCTGGAAGCCCGCCAGAATATCGGTACGCAGGTTATCGCCGACAATCACCGTCTGTTCGGAATGGGCCTGCATCTTATTCAGCGCGGCGCGGATAATCCACGGGCTTGGTTTCCCGACGTAAAACGGTTTACGCCCGGAGATCTTTTCAATCCCGGCGCACAGCGCGCCGCAGGCCGGGTAGAAGCCGCGACCATGCGTATCGGGGTTAGTGGCGATAAAGCGCGCGCCGTTCGCCACGAAGAACGCGGCCTTATGCATCATTTCCCAGTTATAGGAACGAGTTTCTCCCACGATCACAAAGTCCGGGTTGATATCGGTAATGGTAAAGCCAGCTTTGTACAGCTCGTGGATTAACGCGCCTTCGCCCACCACATAGGCTTTTTTGCCTTCCTGGCGGCGCAGAAAATCGGCGGTAGCCATGGCGGAGGTATAAAACACGCTGTCCGGCACATTGATGCCCGCAGAGGCAAAACGGTTAGCGAGATCCTGGCCGGTTTGCGACGGATAGTTGGTCAGCAGCACCAGCGGCAAGCCTTTCTCCAGAATACGGGACAGAAATTCGCTCGCGCCGGGCACGGCCACGTTGTCGTGCATCAGCACGCCGTCAATATCACAAATTACGTTCTGAATGGTCATGGACTACTCTGGTCTGCCTGAAAGATAAGAAGTAACTATAACGGAAATGGCACTGGCGATTTCAACTTTCCAGCAAGCGCTGTAACAGTATCCCGTTAAGCATCGCGCGTTTAACCAGGGCGAATGCGCCAATGGCGGAGCGATCGTTGAGGGATGAGCGTACCACCGGCAGGTTTTTGCGAAACGCCTTGAGCACCTGGGTATTGATGCAGCCTTCGATAGCGGGCAGCAGCACTTTTTCTGCGCTGATGATTTCCCCGGCGATGACCACTTTCTGCGGGTTGAATAAATTTATCGCGATTGCTACAGCCTTGCCGAGATGACGCCCGACATGCTCAATCACTTCGCTGGCCAGCGGATCGCCACGATTAGCGGCTTTGCAGATGGCTTCAATATTACAGTCGTCAACGGTGAGACGGCTCTGGTAACCCCGCTCCAGCAGATGGCGTACTCGCGCTTCAATGGCGGCATTAGCGGCAATGGTTTCCAGACAGCCAAAGTTGCCGCAATGGCAGCGTTCGCCCAGCGGATCTACCTGGATATGACCGATTTCACCGACGTTGCCGTTACGGCCAATAAAGATCCGCCCATTGGAGATGATGCCTGCGCCAGTGCCGCGGTGTACGCGCACCAGAATAGAGTCTTCACAGTCGCGGGTTGCACCGAAATAGTGCTCAGCCAGCGCCAGGCTACGGATATCGTGGCCCACGAAGCAGGGGAGGTTAAAGCGTTTTTCCAGTTTGTCGACCAGCGGCCAGTCTTCCACGTCGATATGCGGCATATAGCGCACCACGCCGGTATCCGGGTCGACCAGGCCTGGCAGGATGACAGAGATGGCGATCAGTTCGCGGATTTTACGCAGGTTGTTTTCGCGAAATTGCGCGATGGCGTTGAACAGCGCGTGCTCCAGCGTCTGCTGGGTGCGTTCGGGCAGGGCGAAATGCTCTTCCGCCAGTGCTTTGCTGCTGAGATCGAACAGTGTCAGCGTGGCGTCATGGCGACCCAGCCGTACGCCAATAGCCTGGAAACCGCGGGTTTCGGTAATGATCGAGATAGCGCGGCGGCCCCCGGTGGAGGCCTGCTGATCGACTTCTTTGATCAACCCGCGCTCAATTAACTGACGAGTGATTTTGGTGACGCTGGCGGGTGCGAGCTGGCTCTGTTCGGCAATCTGAATGCGCGAAATCGGTCCGTGTTGATCGATAAGGCGATATACCGCCGCGCTGTTCAGTTGTTTTACCAGATCAACATTACCAATTTGAGCCTGTCCGCCAGTTGTCATGCCTTTTCTTACTCTGTGACGACCTCGTTGCCATTAACGATGGTCTTGATAATTTTGTAATCGCGGGTAAAGGCGGTCAGGTTGGCCACTTTCCCGGCTTCGATTGTGCCGAGGTCTTTATCCACGCCCATTGCGCGAGCCGGGTAGAGCGACGCCATGCGCAGCGCTTCATCCAGCGCGATGCCAACATGCTCGACGAGATTATGCACGCCTTCGATCATGGTCAATGCAGAACCGCTGAGGGTGCCGTTCTCATCCACACACAGCCCGTTGCGGTAGTATATTGTTTTACCGGCAAAAATGAACTGATCGATATCAGCACCAGCCGGGGCTGTGGCATCGGTGACAAGGCAAAGTTTATCGCCCTTGATCTGCTTCGCAATACGGACATTGGCGTAGTCAACATGCAGGCCATCACCGATAATGCCGCAATAAAGATCCGGTTCATCAAAAATCGCGCCCACCAGGCCCGGTTCGCGCCCGGTGATATACGGCATGGCGTTAAATAAGTGGGTCGCAAAGCCGATACCCGCACGAAAGCCGATTTTGGCTTCTTTATAGGTAGCGTTGGAATGCCCTGCGGAAACGATAATGCCTGCCGCCACCAGTTGGCGAATAAACTGCGGATCGACTTGCTCTGGCGCCAGGGTGACTTTGGTAATGACATCGGCGTTTTCACACAGGAAATCAACCAGTTCAGCATCAGGCTTACGGACGTAATCGGGATTATGGGTGCCTTTTTTCACCAGATTCAGCCACGGGCCTTCAAGATGAAGACCCAGCGCCTGGTTCGGGTGCTTCACCAGATATTCGCGCATCACGCGAATGCCTTGTTTCATTAATTCGTCGCTGCTGGTAATCAGCGTGGGAAGATAACTGGTGCAGCCGGATTTTTCATTGGCGGACTGCATAATCTCCAGCGTCTTCACCGTGACGGCGTCGGCGGTATCGTTAAATTGAACGCCGCCGCAGCCGTTGAGCTGCACATCAATAAAACCGGGGGCAATGATGGCGCCGCCGACGTCGCGCTGTTCGATGCCGGATGGTAATTCGGCAACAGGACAAACGCGTTCAATCAGGCCATTCGCGATAACAATCGCGTGGTCGTCCAGAACTTCATGGCCGGTATAAATGCGGCCGTGGATTAGTGCGTACATAGTGACCCCCGGTAAATACTGACTTAAAGACCTTTAATATTTTCTGCTTCGAGTTCGGTGAAGTATCTCAGCGTCTTCACTTTGAGCTCCATGGTAGACGGCTCATCACAAACAATCACCGCTTTCGGATGCAACTGGAGGCAACTGATGGTCCACATATGGTTGACGTTACCTTCAACCGCCGCCTGCAGCGCCAGCGCTTTCACATGGCCGAGCACCAGAATCATCACTTCTTCAGCATCCAGCAGGGTGCCTACGCCCACGGTCAGGGCATATTTCGGCACCTGGTTCACATCACCGTCAAAGAAACGGGAGTTCGCCACACGGGTGTCATGCGTCAGGGTTTTAATACGGGTGCGGGAAGCCAGCGACGATGCCGGTTCGTTAAACGCGATATGGCCATCATTGCCTACGCCGCCCATAAACAGGTGAATTTTGCCATAGGAGCGAATTTTTTCTTCATACTGACGGCATTCTGCGTCAATATCCGGCGCGTTGCCATCCAGCAAGTTGATGTTTTCAGCCGGGATATCAACGTGGTCGAAGAAATTGCGGTGCATAAAGCTGTGATAGCTTTCCGGGTGCTCTTTCGGCAGGCCGACGTATTCATCCATGTTAAAGGTGACAACATGTTTGAAGCTCACCTGGCCCGCTTTATGCATCTCCACCAGGGCTTTGTACGCTTCCAGCGGCGTGCCGCCGGTTGGCAAGCCCAGCACGAAAGGACGATCCGCAGTCGGTTTGAACGCGTTAATGCGATTCACAATATGGCGCGCTGCCCATTTACCGACCTGCTGTGCCGTTGCCAGGGGAATCAGTCTCATCATTCACCTCAATTAGTTAATTTAAAACAGACGGGCGGAACATACATTTAGTGTAAAACGGTTCCCTTTATACTGCCTGGCAGGAACGTTCCGTCTTGATTTTTTGAATCATAAAATAAGTTTTGAGAGTTAGCCAGTGTGACAGGAGGTGTATAGCGATATTTGGTGATAAATCTCACAAAAAATGCGTGTTTAATTTGCGATACGAATTAATTTTTCACACACTTGCGGTGTGATGCGCAACGTCACCGCATTTTTCAAGGTTGGTTACACAATAAAAAAACGGCTTTGAAAGAGCCTTATCAGGTCTCATAGGGGGATAAAGTGAGTATTCTAGGTTATTTGCAACGAGTAGGCCGGGCGCTAATGGTGCCGGTTGCTACCCTACCTGCAGCAGCAATTTTAATGGGGGTAGGTTACTGGATTGACCCGGTTGGCTGGGGTGGAGATAACGCGCTTGCGGCATTCTTCATAAAGTCTGGTTCTGCCATTATTGATAACATGTCTGTTCTGTTCGCCATCGGTGTGGCGTACGGGATGTCTAAAGATAAAGACGGTGCGGCGGCGCTCACCGGTTTTGTCGGCTTCTTAGTGTTAACGACCCTCTGCTCGCCGGCAGCGGTCTCGATGATCCAAAAAATCCCTGCCGATCAAGTCCCTGCGGCGTTTGGTAAAATCAACAACCAGTTCGTTGGTATCCTGGTGGGGATTATCTCTGCGGAACTGTACAACCGCTTCAGCGGCGTTGAACTGCCGAAAGCGCTGTCATTCTTCAGCGGCCGTCGTCTGGTGCCGATCCTGACTTCCTTTGTGATGATTGTGGTGGCGTTTGCCCTGATGTACGTCTGGCCGATGATTTTTAATGGCCTGGTGACATTTGGCGAACATATCCAGAAACTGGGTTCCGTGGGCGCGGGCGTTTATGCCTTCTTTAACCGTCTGCTGATTCCGGTCGGCCTGCACCACGCGTTGAACTCCGTGTTCTGGTTCGACGTCGCGGGCATCAACGATATTCCTAACTTCCTGGGCGGCGCACAGTCTATCGAATCCGGTAAAGGCATTGTGGGTATCACAGGCCGTTATCAGGCTGGCTTCTTCCCAATCATGATGTTTGGTCTGCCTGGCGCGGCGCTGGCGATTTACCACTGCGCGCGTCCGGAAAACAAAGCGAAAGTACTGGGTATCATGATGGCGGGCGCGTTTGCGGCCTTCTTCACCGGTATCACCGAACCGCTGGAATTCTCCTTCATGTTCGTGGCGCCGGTGCTGTATGTGATCCACGCCATTCTGACCGGTATTTCGGTATTCATCGCGGCCAGCATGCACTGGATTGCCGGCTTCGGCTTCAGCGCCGGTCTGGTGGATATGGTGCTGTCTACCCGTAACCCGCTGGCGACGCAGTGGTACATGCTGATCGTTCAGGGGCTGGTGTTCTTCGTTATCTACTACGTGGTGTTCCGTCTGGTTATCACCAAATTCAACCTGATGACTCCGGGTCGTGAACTGGCCGTTGCCGGTAGCGAAGCAGATGGTCAGGATGTAAACGTCAGCGGCACCAAAGAGCAGGATGTCACTGGCCTTGCGCGTCAGTACGTGGCGGCAGTAGGCGGCTCCGATAACCTGACCGGTATCGACGCCTGTATTACCCGTCTGCGTCTGTCTGTTAAAGACTCTTCCCGCGTTAACGAAGCCCTGGCGAAACGCCTTGGCGCAACCGGCGTTATTCGTCTCAATAAAACCGGCGTACAGATTATCGTTGGCTTTATGGCGGAAAAAATCGCCGATGCGATGAAAACTGTCGGCAACGTCCCTGCCGCCGCGCCGGCTGCCGGTGAAACTGTACCCGCCGCTGCGCCGGTTTCGACGGCGAAACCGCAGGCTACGCCGAATACCACCGCCACTATCGCAACGCTGGTTGCGCCGGTGACCGGTGAGGTGGTCGCGCTGGACGCTGTGCCGGACGAAGCTTTCGCCAGCAAAGCGGTTGGCGACGGCGTGGCGATTAAACCGACGGCGAAAACCGTGGTTGCGCCAGCCGCAGGCACCATCGTTAAGATCTTTAACACCAACCACGCATTTTGCCTGGAAACTGAAAACGGCGCTGAAATCGTTGTCCATATGGGGATTGATACAGTGGCGTTGAACGGTCAGGGCTTTAGCCGCCTGGTGGAAGAGGGTGCTGAAGTGACTGCGGGCCAACCGGTACTGGAAATGGATCTGGACTTCCTGAATGCCAATGCGCGTTCCATGGTAAGCCCGGTGGTTTGCAGCAATATCGACGACTTTAGCGGCCTGGTGATTAAGGCGCAGGGTCAGGTTATTGCCGGTCAGACCCCACTGTATGAGATTAAAGGCAAATAATCGCTCCTGAGTAACAGGTTGCCTTAAGCGGCGGAAGAGAATTCCGCCGCTTTTTTTATGCAAAATCGCCGCAACGCAGCGGTAATTGTGTTTTTGTGCAACTAAGGGTTGTGTCCCGTCTTAGGTTATAAGATCATTCACCGTTATCTATTTTGCGAAGCTTTGAGGAATGTGCGATGAGTGAGGCTGAAGCCCGCCCGACTAACTTTATTCGCCAAATCATTGATGAAGATTTGGCCAGTGGAAAACACTCCACTGTTTATACCCGTTTCCCGCCTGAGCCGAACGGTTATTTGCATATTGGCCATGCAAAATCGATCTGCCTGAACTTTGGCATCGCCAAAGATTATCAGGGCCAGTGCAATCTGCGTTTCGATGACACTAACCCGGTAAAAGAAGATATCGAATACGTTGATTCCATCAAGAACGACGTCCAGTGGTTAGGTTTCCAGTGGTCAGGAGACGTGCGTTATTCCTCTGACTATTTCGACGCGCTGCATCAGTATGCCGTTGAGCTGATCAACAAAGGCCTGGCCTATGTTGACGAACTCTCACCAGAGCAAATTCGTGAATATCGCGGCACTCTGACGCAGCCGGGTAAAAATAGCCCGTTCCGCGATCGCAGCGTGGAAGAAAACCTCGCGCTGTTCGAAAAAATGCGTACCGGTGGCTTTGAAGAAGGGAAAGCCTGCCTGCGCGCGAAAATCGATATGGCGTCGCCGTTTATCGTGATGCGCGACCCGGTGATTTACCGGATTAAATTTGCCGACCATCACCAGACCGGCAGCAAGTGGTGCATCTACCCGATGTACGACTTTACCCACTGCATCTCTGATGCGCTGGAAGGTATCACCCATTCGCTGTGTACCCTGGAATTCCAGGACAACCGCCGCCTGTATGACTGGGTACTGGATAACATCACCATCCCGGTTCATCCGCGTCAGTACGAGTTTTCTCGCCTGAATCTTGAGTATGCGATCATGTCCAAGCGCAAACTCAATCTGCTGGTGACGGAAAAGATCGTCGAAGGCTGGGATGACCCGCGTATGCCTACCATTTCAGGTCTGCGTCGCCGCGGTTATACCGCTGCCTCTATCCGTGAATTCTGCAAACGCATCGGCGTGACCAAGCAGGACAACACGGTAGAAATGGCTGCGCTGGAAGCCTGCATCCGCGAAGATCTCAACGAGAACGCCCCGCGCGCGATGGCGGTTATCGACCCGGTGAAACTGGTGATCGAGAACTACCCGCAAGGCCAGAGTGAAATCGTTGCGATGCCGAACCACCCGAACAAGCCGGAAATGGGCAGCCGCGACGTGCCGTTCAGTGGCGAAGTGTGGATCGACCGCGCTGACTTCCGTGAAGAAGCCAACAAGCAGTACAAGCGTCTGGTGCTGGGTAAAGAAGTGCGCCTGCGTAATGCTTATGTCATCAAAGCTGAGCGTGTAGAGAAAGATGCTGAAGGCAATATCACCACTATCTTCTGTAGCTACGACGCGGAAACGCTGAGCAAAGATCCGGCGGATGGCCGTAAAGTGAAAGGCGTGATCCACTGGGTAAGCGCCAGCCATGCGCTGCCGATTGAAATTCGTTTGTACGATCGTCTGTTTAGCGTGCCGAACCCTGGCGCAGCGGAAGATTTCCTGTCGACCATTAATCCGGAATCGCTGGTCATCAAACAGGGCTTTGGTGAGCCGAGCCTGCAAAATGCGGAGATGGGCAAGGCGCTGCAGTTTGAGCGTGAAGGATATTTCTGCCTCGACAGCAAGTATTCCACCTCTGAGCATTTGGTATTCAACCGTACCGTAGGGTTACGCGATACCTGGGCGAAAATCGGGGAATAACCTGTCATGAAAAACGCCGCGTAATGCGGCGTTTTTTTTGGAGGAAATCCGTAGGAGATGACTGCCTGTATCAACTTAATTTTTCTGGCAACTGATTGACCGACAGCAATTTGCCTCTTTTAACGTCAATGTGATTTTTAGCGCGCATCGCGGATAACACTTTCATGACGATACTGCGAGATAAATTGGTTCGTTTGACGATAAAATCCGCCACGTTGATTTTTGCCCGCATAAACTCATCCAGTTGATTAAGGTGCTGAATGTTTCCCTTAATCATTTGATAGCTATTTCGGCCCATCATCATCTCATCCCGATAAAGTAAGCATTCAATATGCCAGGACAAAATGGAGGGAATTAAGTTCAGCGCTTGATGCTCTTCAAGGCGCTGCATAAAGTTATCCAGAGGCACTAATTGGAAGTGGCACTGTGTATCGGCATAAATACGCAGGTAGGACAAACTACGGGGGTTGCCGCTTAACCCATATAGCGCCGGGGCTGTTTGCTTTTCCAGTAATAGTCTGTCGCTGCTGCGAATGATTGAGAACTGCCCGCCATGAATTAGCGTAACGGTATGCGATTTTATCGGTATTAAGGTATATCTTTCAACGCGTGTAAGTTTGTTATAGTCAGTGAATAAATCCGCTAAGCGATATAATTCAGCGAGAGGTTTCTGCGGTAATGTCATAGCGGTTAACCAGATTTATCTTATCGAATGTGATGTTGCTCACTATTTTAAAGGATGGTTTTTTTAAACCGCAATCAAACAAACAGGTCATCTTGATAATTGGCGGGAAAATATATTATAACCAGTTGATTTAAATGCTTTTTGATATATTCTTAAAACATAATTTCCTTATTTTAGTCATTACAGGATTTACTTAAATGATCCTTTATTTAGCAAGAATTGATAATTACTTTATTGGAATTTGAGACATAAAAAAACCGACATTAGTCGGCTTTTACTGGAATTCATGATTCTGGAAAAATTTATTTTTCCGCGATCTCATGCGCATTTTCGTCTTCGCGGCAATCGCCTTCAGCACAATGCCCATACAGATACAGGCTATGATTCGTTAAGCGAATACCATGGCGGGACGCAATTTCACGCTGGCGCGCTTCGATTGAATCATCGCTAAATTCAATCACTTTGCCGCAATCCAGGCAAATGAGGTGATCATGATGATGCTGTTGGGTCAGTTCGAAAACCGATTTACCGCCTTCGAAATTATGACGCGTGACGATGCCAGCATCATCGAACTGGTTCAGCACACGGTAAACCGTCGCTAAACCAATCTCTTCGCCCATGTCGATCAAGCGCTTGTATAAATCTTCCGCACTGACATGGTGGTTGTCCGGCCCCTGCAACACTTCGAGGATTTTTAACCTCGGAAGCGTGACTTTCAGGCCAGCTTTCTTCAATGCGGTATTGTTGTCAGTCATGCGGAATTTGTCCTGTTACGTAACGATTCGCTCCTCAGGGAGCAAGAGATCGAATGCAAGGCATTATGCGTTTCATTATAGAACTGCCATGCCTAAATGAAAACTGCAACAGCCTTGCTAAAAAATGCCCAAAATCGTGGCGCGGCCTGCATTTGTTGCAAAATCACCCGATGCGTAAGGCATGTATTGTACAGGTCTGTAGGCAAAAGTTAAAAATTTGTAGCAATTATTTTTATCGCTTTTGCCTATCAATGGCAGAAAAAAGCGCTAACGCATTTAGCGCCCGGGTTCATCAGGCGTTGATGATGTCCTGCAGATGCAGCTCTTCAGAAACCTGTTTGACCCATTTTTCAACGCGTTCGGCGGTGAGTTCTGGCTGGCGATCTTCATCGATAGCTAAACCCAGGAAGTGATCGTCATCCGCCAGACCTTTAGAGGCTTCAAAGTGGTAACCTTCGGTCGGCCAGTGGCCAACAATGGTTGCGCCGCGCGGTTCGATAATGTCGCGCATGGTGCCCAGCGCATCACAGAAATATTCCGCGTAGTCTTCCTGATCGCCACAGCCAAACAGGGCCACCAGTTTATTATTGAAATCGATCTCTTCGAGGGTAGGGAAGAAGTCATCCCAGTCGCACTGCGCTTCGCCGTAGTACCAGGTCGGGATGCCTAACAGCAGAATATCAAAACTTTCGAGGTCTTCTTTGCTGCTTTTAGCAATATCACGCACTTCAGCCACATCTTTACCAAGCTGTTTTTGAATCATTTTTGCGATATTTTCAGTATTGCCGGTATCGCTGCCGAAGAAAATGCCTACGATTGCCATGAGTAAAATAACCTCTTGAAACTTAATGAGATGGTTGAGGCAAAAAGCCTACAGATAGGGCAATCATAGCAGAACAGACTAGCAGGCGGAAATCTCTATCACGGCCATGTGCACAGTCTGCTACATCGCGCCGTTTTTTTTAGATAACTCTCAGTCCTTGAGGGCGGCGAGCTGGGACAGCAGAATATCTTCGATTAATTCGCTGCGGCTAATATTGCGGGCTTCCGCCAGCATGTTGAGCGCCTCAACCGCTTCAGCGTTAAGTTTGAGCTCAACGCGCTTGAGCCCACGCACTTTGTCACGCTTTAACTGGTTACGCTTATTGATGCGTAGCTGTTCGTCGCGTGACAGCGGGTTAGTTTTGGGTCTGCCCGGGCGGCGTTCGTCCGAGAACAGATCTAATGTCGTACGGTCCGTTTGTTCTTTGGCCATAATGCGCGTTTTGACAGGGAAAACAGGGTGCAGGAGCGGGGCTCGGATGCAGTTAAGCGCGCCATCATACATGAGGGAATCCGGCGCGCCAACGCGTTAACGGCACTCTCACTTATCAGCCGCTCTCTTTTTAACCAGCTTGTCACTCGGCATCGAGGTAGCGGCGGATGGCCCGCACCACGGCCTGCGGTTTTTCAGCATGAACCCAGTGACCCGCGCCAGCCACCACGTGCGCTCGCGCCTGGGGGAATTGAGCCAGCAGCGCGTCGCGATGGGTTTCATCCACATACGGCGAATTGCCACCGCGAATAAACAGCGCGGGATGATCCCAGGCGGGCACCGTTTCCCAGCCGACAATATGTGAATATTGATCCCACAGGACCGGCACGTTGAAGCGCCATTCGCCCGAGGCGAATGACTTTAACAGGAACTGAATCACACCGTCTTCCGGGATATGCTCGCGCATCAGCGCCGTCGCCTCCTGGCGCGAGGTAATGCCTGCGTCAGTGACCGCATTGATCGCAGCGAAAATCTCATCGTGCCGCCGCACCTGGTAATCTACGGGCGCAATATCGATCGCCACCAGTTTATCGATGCGTTGCGGCGCGATGTTGGTTGCCGCCATTACCGCTTTGCCCCCCATGGAGTGGCCGATAAAGGTGGCTTTGTCGATACTCAGTGCATCAAGTGTATCAATCAGATCCTGGGCCATGGCCGGATAAGTCATGACATCGCTGCGCGGCGATAACCCGTGGTTGCGCATATCCACCTGGACAACGTCAAAATCGCCGATCAGTTCGCGCGCCAGCACGCCAAGGTTATCGAGGCTGCCGAACAGACCGTGAACCAGCACGATCGGTGAGGTGTTATGCGATTGTTGTGCAGATTGCACTCGGGTATGTAATTTCATGGCAAAGTTCTTTTTTTGCAGGTGTCAGGTTAGGGTATTATGTTGAACATTCTGCCGCCCGGTCGCAAGATCCAGTTAAATCTGACTTTTGCCGCCACCCTGGCTTGACGCTATCCGCTGTTGGGGTTTGATCCTATACTCCCAACGATTTGTATTCAGAAAGACATCGCACTGGATTAAAATGAAAACGATTGAAGTTGATGACGACCTTTATCGCTATATCGCGAGCCACACCCAGCACATTGGTGAAAGCGCGTCCGACATTTTGCGTCGCATGCTGAAATTCAACCCCGCGCAACCGCAGGCCGAAAAACCGGCAAAAGAGAGCAGCGCGACCGTCGCCGTGATGGAACAGAACCCCGCCAACAACCCCAAAGATCGTGTACGCGCTGTGCGCGAGCTGCTGCTTTCTGACGAATACGCGGAGCAGAAGCGTGCCGTCAACCGTTTCATGCTGGTGCTGTCTACACTCTATACACTGGATCCAAAAGCGTTCGCCGATGCCACCGAGTCGTTGCATGGCCGCACCCGCGTCTATTTTGCGGGCGATCAGCAAACGCTTTTGCAGAGCGGTAATCAAACCAAACCCAAACATGTGCCAGGTACGCCATACTGGGTGATTACCAACACCAATACCGGTCGTAAATGCAGCATGATTGAACACATCATGCAGTCAATGCAGTTCCCGGCGGAATTGATTGAAAAGGTTTGCGGCACCATTTAACTAATGCGTCAAAAGGACCAGGCCATGGCAATTCATAACCGTGCGGGGCAGCCTGCACAACAGCGTGATTTGATTAATGTTGCCCAACTCACGGCACAATATTACGTGCTGAAACCGCAGCCGGGGAACAGTGAGCATGCGGTGAAATTCGGGACTTCCGGCCACCGCGGTAGCGCGGCGCGCCATAGCTTCAACGAGCCGCATATCCTGGCGATCGCCCAGGCCATTGCCGAAGAGCGCGCCAAAAATGGCGTTACCGGTCCCTGCTTTGTGGGTAAAGACACCCACGCGCTTTCCGAACCGGCGTTTATCTCGGTACTGGAAGTGCTGGCCGCTAATGGCGTGGATGTGATCGTTCAGGAAGATAACGGCTATACCCCGACTCCGGCGGTGTCTAACGCCATTCTGGTGCACAACCGCCAGGGCGGAAAACAGGCCGATGGGATTGTGATCACCCCGTCCCATAACCCGCCGGAAGATGGCGGCATCAAATACAATCCGCCCAACGGTGGCCCGGCTGATACCAACGTCACCAAAGTGGTGGAAGATCGTGCCAATGCGCTGCTGGCGGAAGGCCTGGCGTCGGTGAAGCGCGTTTCGCTGGATGAAGCCTGGGCCAGCGGCCACATCACCGCCAAAGATCTGGTGCAGCCTTTTGTTGAAGGACTGGCGGATATCGTCGACATGGCGGCCATTCAGAAAGCGGGCCTGACGCTGGGCGTCGATCCTCTGGGCGGTTCCGGTATCGAATACTGGAAACGCATCGCCGAACACTACAATTTAAACCTGACCATCGTTAACGATCACGTCGATCAGACTTTCCGCTTTATGCATCTGGATAAAGACGGCGCGATCCGCATGGACTGCTCCTCCGAATGCGCGATGGCGGGCCTGCTGGCGCTGCGTGACAAATTCGATCTGGCGTTTGCTAACGACCCGGATTATGACCGTCACGGTATTGTCACGCCGGCAGGGCTGATGAATCCGAACCATTATCTGGCCGTCGCCATTAACTATCTGTTCCAGCATCGTCCGCAGTGGGGCAAAGAGGTCGCGGTGGGCAAAACCCTGGTCTCCTCCGCAATGATCGACCGCGTGGTCAACGACTTGGGCCGCAAACTGGTTGAAGTGCCGGTGGGCTTTAAGTGGTTCGTTGATGGCCTGTTTGACGGCAGCTTCGGCTTTGGCGGCGAAGAGAGCGCCGGCGCGTCGTTCCTGCGCTTCGACGGCACCCCGTGGTCCACCGATAAAGACGGCATCATCATGTGCCTGCTGGCGGCGGAAATCACCGCCGTCACCGGTAAAAACCCGCAGCAGCACTATGACGAACTGGCTGCGCGCTTCGGCGCGCCGAGCTACAACCGTCTACAGGCGTCCGCGACTTCCGCGCAGAAAGCCGCGCTGTCTAAACTCTCTCCAGAGATGGTCAGCGCCAGCACCCTGGCAGGCGATCCGATCACCGCGCGTTTAACTGCCGCGCCGGGCAATGGCGCATCGATTGGCGGCCTGAAGGTGATGACCGACAACGGCTGGTTCGCAGCGCGTCCTTCCGGAACGGAAGATGCCTACAAAATCTACTGTGAAAGCTTCCTCGGCGCAGAACACCGCGCGCAGATCGAAAAAGAAGCGGTGGAAATTGTCAGCGAAGTTCTGAAAAACGCCTGAAATTAAGTCAACAGAAAAGGGAGCCTCGGCTCCCTTTTTTACTGCGGCAAATTCAACTAGCTATGTTTATTAGTCAGTTCAAAGCGCGGAGATACCAGCCCGTACAGCGTCCAGCCCATAAAGGTCACGATAGCGCCATACAGCATCGCTTCGGAACCAGAGGAGTAGAGCGCGTAGAAGCTGTAAATCGCCCCAATCAGCGCCACAAAGTTCGCCATTTTCGCCTTGCCTGGATCGACTTTCGCTACCTTCTGGATAATCACCAGCGCCGCCATCGACAGGATGTACGGAATGATGTTGGTGACAACCGCCAGGTTTACCAGCACGTTGAACTGGTTATTCAACGACGGGCTGATGGTCATCAGCGCCAGCACGCTCTGGAAGATCACGATAGTCAGCATGCCTTTAACCGGCGCATCGGCTTTAGACACTTTTGAGAAGATTTTCGGGAAGTAACCTTCATCCGCCGAAGATTTAAACACCTGGGCAATGGTAAATTGCCAGCCAAGCAGCGAGCCGCAGCAGGACATGACCATCAGGCCCATGATGACTTTACCCACGGTCGGGGTAAACATTTGCGCAAAGGCCAGCCCGAACGGCGCGGTGGAGTGTGCCAGGTCCATGTTCGGCACAATCCCGGCGATTACGTTGGTCGAGACGATGTAGATCACCGCCGCGCCCAGCGTCCCGCCCAGTACCGCGATCGGCACGTTGCGTTCCGGGTTTTCCACCACTTCGGTGTTAGCACAGGCAGATTCCAGCCCTAAAAATGCCCACAACGTCATGGCGATGGACGAGCCCACGGCATCAAAGAACGGCACGTTGTGCGGGTTCCACGATTCGGTATACATCGACGGGCTGAACCAGAACCAGCCAATCACCGACAGACCGACCACCGGAATGATCACGCCCCACACGGTAATGCCGCTGATTTGCCCGGTGATGCGCGCGCCGCCGAAGTTGGCGACGGTGCAAATCCACAGCACGCAGATAGTGGCGATACCGATCTGTACCGGGCTGAGCGTTGCGCCGAACAGTTCGCTACCATAACCCACTGCGGAAATCGCAATCGCCACGTTAGCGATCAGCAGCGACACCCCGTAGGTATAGTTAGCCATAAAGTTGCCAGATTTACCGAACGCGTATTCGGCATACCCGCCCATACCACCGGATTTGCGGCTGAACATCCCGCATTTGGCAAAGGCCCAGGCCAGCGCCATCGACCCTAACGCCGTCACCAGCCAGGAGATAATCGAAATCGTTCCCACTTCGGCCAGCTTGGTGGGCAGCATGATGATGCCGGAGCCCATCATGTTCACCATGGTCAATATTGTGAGCGGCACCACGCCCATCTTATTGGATTTACTCATAATCTGATTTCCTTTTGTACTGACGCTTTCACCACGGGCTGCTTGATAACGTGGCACCACACCTGTTTACGACCGTCATGCTCCTCGACATACACGCCCTGCAACTCCGGCGCGAAGCCCGGCAGCAGGTTGATGCCTTCTTCCAGCGCCTGGAAGTAGCGCAACACTGCACCGCCCCAGATCTCGCCCGGCACCACGCACAGCACTCCCGGCGGGTAAGGCAGCGCGCCTTCCGCCGCCACGCGGCCTTCGGCATCGCTGAGTTTCACCAGCTCGGTTTGCCCACGGATAAAGGCGTAGTTGGCGTCCTGCGGGTTCATCACCACGCGCGGGAAGTACTCCTTGCGGAACATCTCTTTCTGGAGCTGCTTCACGTTGTGGCTGGCGTAGAAGTCATGCATTTCCTGGCACAGTTGACGCAGGGTGTACTCGCCGTAGCGATCCTGATGCTGTTTCCAGAGCGACGGCAGCACTTCACTCAGCGGTGCGTCGTGTTCCAGTAACTGCTCGAAACGTACCAACAGCGCGACCAGTTGCTGCATTTTGCCCATCTCTTCAGCCGGGGTGAGCAGGAACAGGATCGAGTTGAGGTCGCATTTCTCTGGTACCACACCGTTCTCACGCAGGAAGTTGGCGAGGATCGTGGCCGGCACGCCGAAGGTGTCATACTCGCCAGTGGCGGCATTGATGCCCGGCGTGGTCAGCAGCAGTTTGCAGGGGTCGACGAAGTACTGGTGCTCCGCATAGCCCTCAAACGCATGCCATTTGTCGCCTGGAACAAAGTGGAAGAAGCGCAGATCGCGGGCGATCTGTTGGGTATCCCAGCTTTCCCATGCTTTGCCGTCAACGGTAGCAGGCACGAACGGACGGATATGGTGGCAGTTGTTGAGGATCAGCTTACGGGTATCGATCCCCACTTCCACGCAGTTCATCCACATCTGCTTGCCGCCTTCGCCTTCATGCATACGGGCGTTAACGTCAAGCGCCGCAAACAGCGGATAGAAAGGGCTGGTGGAGGCGTGCATCATAAACGCGTTGTTCATGCGCTTATGGGAAACATAGCGATCCTGCCCTTTGATATGGCTGTCTTTTTTGTGGATTTGCGAGGTCTGGGAGAACCCGGCCTGCTGCTTATGCACCGACTGCGTCACCAGAATGCCCGGATCGTTTTCGTTAAGCTCCAGCAGCAGCGGCGAACAGTCCGCCATCATCGGAATAAACTGCTCATAGCCCACCCACGCGGAGTCGAACAGGATGTAGTCACACAGATGACCAATCTTATCCACGACCTGACGCGCGTTATAAATGGTGCCGTCGTAGGTGCCTAACTGGATCACTGCCAGACGGAACGGACGGGCGTCCTGGGCGCGATCGGCGGCGACTTCGCGGATGCTGTCGCGCAGATAACGCTCTTCAAAGCAATGCGCGTCAATCCCGCCGATAAAGCCGTACGGGTTACGCGCCGTTTCCAGGTAAACCGGCGTCGCGCCTGCCTGCAACAGCGCGCCGTGGTGGTTCGACTTATGGTTGTTGCGGTCGAACAACACCAGGTCGCCCGGTGCCAGCAGGGCATTCAGTACCACTTTGTTAGAGGAAGAAGTACCATTAAGTACAAAATAGGTTTTATCGGCGTTAAACACTTTAGCAGCATGTTTTTGTGCCGTGCATGGCGCGCCTTCGTGGATCAGCAAATCGCCCATCGCCACGTCCGCATTACATAAATCGGAACGGAACAGGGTTTCGCCAAAGAAATTCACGAACTGATTGCCGGTGGGGTGGCGGCGGAAGAACTGGCCGCCCTGATGGCCGGGGCAATCGAACGCGCTGTTGCCTTGTTTGACATAATCCACCAGGGCACGGAAGAACGGCGGTTTCAGGCTGGTTTCGTATTTCGCTGCGGCGGCCTCAAGCTGGCGGCCATAGAATTCTGAACGAGACTCGCTGATTTCAAACACGCCGTTGATACGCGCTAACCAGTGTTCGGGCACGCGTTCATTATTATGGGTGGCGATAAAAATCGGCAGACCAAATCCGGTACGCTCGATTTTATCAATAATACCGTTATCGATATCGGCTAGCGCCACGACGGCGGCAGCGACATCAATAAAATCGGTATCCATAATTGAAACGACTTCCCGTTGGGTATTAACGCAGTCCGGACAGATGCGGCTAACCGCAATTTTTAACTTTTGCATAGTAATCCTGAAATTTAAGCAATACTTTCCCGCAATTTCTTTATTGAAGAAATTGAATGGCACCGGAAATTAAGCAAAGGAATATTGTGCAGCCAAACGGCAGCAAAATAATCGACGCTATTTTTTTAGGATGAATAAAGCCCGTCAATCCGGCGATTGAAGTAAAAAAATTGGCTTTATCAGAGATCAGACGCGAACGCGCGCAGGCATTAAGCCCCAGGTAAACATGGGCGTGAAGAGGCCTGTGCTACGGCGCACCTGCCAGGACGTGACTATCGGGCGTTGAAGAAGTGGAAGTCAAAGCTGTTACGGTGGGCAAACATCATTATATGTGTGGTTCGCCTTATATGCGGCATTAACCGATTGTTGTTTTCCATAATTAAATCCTTTTCTAAATAAAGGCGAGGCTATTTTATCTCCGGGAAAAGGATAAACCGTGATGGGTATCAATAAAACGAATTAGTTTTACGACATAACACCATTAGAGGAAATTAATGCAGAGGAATTCTCTGTTGTTGGCGGGTTATTAGCCTATTTATTTGGTTAACAATTCCCAGTGAAATTAATTAACAAAACCATGTTAACTTACGTTTAATATTAAATTAAATATTGGCTAATTATTCAAATTATAATCTTCATTATTCAGCGAGCCGCGCGATGCCGATACGGCTGGCGCACATTAAAAAAGACAGGGATGCGCAATTGATAAATTCTGAATTCTTGCCAAACTGCATAAAAATGCACACTAATGAATAGCGTCAATTGTTAATGCAGACAAACGCTCAGAAGCGACCATCGCGGGCTTTGTTAACAAAAAGGTTCAGGATCCCAGCGCATTGCCTGAAAATTCTCATTTTGGAATCAAATCAATGACCAACCCCTGTTGGAGACGATCAACCATCGCGGTGGGCGGCGGTGGCAGCTGATGCAATTGCGTGGCGGCCGCCATTACCCGGTCGCACCAGCGGGTATCGCCGCCCAGACGTGTGACGTCAAGAATGACGCCTTCTGCATCAGTGGTAACGCGCAGGGTGCAAAGCTTACCGGCGTAGCTGCTGGTATCGCTAATCTGGTTGTAAATCTCCTGGGTGATGACGTGTGCATAGGAATCATCATTGGGCGCCGTTCGCTGGCCAACAGGAAACGAAACGCCCGCGCCCACACCCACACTGGGAAAACCTGTGCCCACACCCACGCCTAACTGCGTACCCGAGCAAGCGCTGAGGGCCAGAATTGTCGTCGTCAAAACAAGAACGTTTTTCATCACAGATACCCTCAACATCAGTAAACGTGCTTACAGCATAAACCGATAGCCAATTCCGGTTTCGGTGAGTAAATGCCGGGGACGCGCCGGGTCGGCTTCCAGTTTCTGGCGCAAGTGACCCATATAAATGCGCAGATAGTGGCTGTGTTCCACCGCATTCGGGCCCCATACCTGGTTTAATAGCTGGCGCTGGGTCAGCACTTTTCCATGATGGTTCAACAACAGCGCCAGTAAACGGAATTCGATGGGGGTAAGGTGGATCTCCTCGCCATCACGCGTAATATGCCGCGCGGGAATATCCACACGAATACCGGAAAACTGATAAACCGCGTCGCCCTCAGGCCGCGTTTGCTGGCGGCGTAGCGCCACGCGTAGCCGCGCCTGCAACTCGCCAATGCCGAAGGGTTTGCTCAGGTAATCATCCGCGCCAGCGTCCAGTGCGGTGATTTTATCGGTCTCTTCACTGCGTGCCGACAGCACGATAATCGGCACCTGGCTCCACTGGCGGAATTCCTGAATAAAGCGGGTGCCGTCGCCATCCGGCAGGCCCAGATCGAGGATCACCAGATCGGGCTTGCGGGTGGCGGCCTCAATCAGCCCACGTTGCAGCGTTTCCGCGTCATAAACGCGCAGGGAATCCGCTTCCAGCGCGGTACGCAGAAAACGGCGGATCTCTTTTTCATCTTCAATAATCAGAACGGTAGTCACAGAGCCTCGTGAATATCCGCCAAATCCGGCGGTGTGGGTAACGGCAACTGAATATGAAAGCTGGCACCGCCTTCGGGACGATTACCGGCGACGATGATCCCGCCATGGACATCAACAATAGCCTGGCATATTGCCAGCCCAAGCCCAACTCCCGGGATCGCCGATTCTTTATCTCCGCGCGAAAATTTCTCGAAAATCGCCTGTTCCTGACCAGAAGGAATGCCTGGCCCGGTATCCCACACCTCAATATCCAGCCAGTCAGGCTGCGCCTTGCTGCGAATGCCGATCTGCGCGGTGCTGCCGGCATATTTGACGGCGTTTTCCAGCAGATTGATCAGCACGCGCTCAAACAGCGGGCCATCGACATATATCAGCTGCAACGGGTCGGGAAGATCCAGCGCAATCTGCCGCCCGGCCAGACCGGGCTCCAGCATATTCAGCGCGCTACCCACCACTTCTTCCAGCGTGAGCCATTCGCGTTGCAGATTAAACCCGCCGGACTGAATACGCGCCATATCCAGCAGATTATTGACCAGCCGGGTGGTATTGAGCACATGCTGGCGGATGTCGCTGGCCTGACGGGCATGAGCGGAACCTTCGCTTGCCAGATCGAGGGTCAAGATTTCCGCCTGGCCGAACAGCACCGTGAGCGGGGTGCGTAAATCGTGTGACAGCGCCGCCAGCAGGGAGTTACGCAGTTGCTCGCGCTCGCTGGTCAGCCGCGCCTGCTCTTCGCTTCGGGTCAGGGCCAGCCGCTCCAGCGCGTTCGCCGCCAGCAAAGTAAAGGTTTCCAGCAGGCGCTGCTGCTCAGGGATCATCAGCAGCCGCAGGTTCGCAGGTTCGACAATCACCAGCCCAACGGTTTTGCCCGCCGCGCGCAACGGCACAATCTGATAGGGCACGCCGGGGAGCGTATCGGTCCCGGCGCCTGCGGGCTGGCCGTTATCAAAACTCCAGCGGGCAATGGCCTCATCCCAGAACGGCGTCACGCTCTCGTCAGGCTGCGGTTTTAACGCCCCGTGCTCGTTGGGCAACAACAGCTGGCTGCGGGCAAAAAACGTGGTATCGATAAACTGGCTGCTGGTGGCGGCGATATCTTGTGTCGTGCGGCCCACCGCCAGGGATTTGGATAACTCATACAATGAACGGGTGCGCTGCTCGCGATAGCGGGCGACACGCGCCTGGTAACGCACACCGGCGGTAAGATTACCGATAACCAGCCCCACGGTCAGCATCACGCCGAAGGTGAGCAGATATTGCATATCCGACACCGCCAGCGTGCCGCGCGGATTGACGAAAAACAGATCAAAGCTCAACACGTTGATGACCGTCGCCAGCACCGAGGGCCAGCGTCCGTAGAACAGCGCCACGATCACCACCCCCAGCAGATAGAGCATCACCAGGTTCGCTGCTTCAAAGGCGATTAACCAGCGGCTCGCCAGCAGGGTGATTAACGCACAGAGCGCCACCGCCACTGCGCAACCTTTAAGCTGGACGCGCCAGCGCTCGCTGAAACTGCGGCTATCGTCAGGTTTGGCTGCCGACGGAGCGGGAGCGTCTTCCAGCGCCACCACCAGCACATCAAGGTCCGGCGCATAGCGGTTGAGGCGATCGGCAAAGGTATCACGCCAGAACAGGCGACGCGGGCGTTTGCCGATCACGATTTTGCCGAGATTGTGCTCCCGGGCGTAGCGCGCCACCGCTTTTTCTTCCGCCGATTCCGCAAGGGTGGCGGTTTGCGCGCCCAGCTCCTGCGCCAGGCTCAGCGCCTGCAAAATGGCGCGGCGTTCGGCCTCCGGCAGGCGATGCAGGCGTGGGGTTTCAACATAAACGGCGTGCCAGACGCTGCCGAGTTTTGCCGCCAGCCGGGCGGCGGCGCGCACCAGCTTTTCATGGCCGCTGCCGCGCCCGATGCACAGCAAAATCGCATCCCGGGTATGCCAGACCTTTTCCTGGCCGGGATTATCGCGCCAGGCGCGCATCTGATCGTCCACCCGATCGGCGGTACGCCGCAACGCCAGCTCGCGCAGGGCGATTAAATTGCCTTTACGGAAGAAATGTTCGATGGCGCGTTCCGCCTGGCCCGCGATATAGACTTTGCCTTCATGCAGCCGCTGGCGCAGATCGTCCGCCGGGAGATCCACCAGCACCACGTCGTCGGCGGCATCGAAAATTGGATCGGGTACGGTTTCACGCACCTGGATCCCGGTGACGCCGCCCACCACATCGTTCAGGCTTTCAAGATGCTGAACGTTGACGGTGGTGAACACATCGATGCCCGCCGCCAGCAGCTCTTCCACATCCTGCCAGCGTTTAGGATGACGGGAGCCCGGCGCGTTGCTGTGGGCCAGTTCATCCATCAGGATCAACGCCGGATGGCGCGCCAGCGCGCCGTCCAGGTCAAATTCCGCTACCAGGCGACCACGATGCGCCAGCCGCTTTAACGGCAGCATCGGCAAGCCCTCCGCCAGCGCGGCGGTTTCCTGGCGTCCGTGGGTTTCAACGACGCCCACCAGCACGTCCAGCCCCTGCGCGCGCAGACGCCGCGCCTCGGCCAGCATGGCGTAAGTTTTACCGACACCCGCGCAGGCGCCAAAGAAAATCTTCAGCTTGCCGCGGTGTTGCCCGCTGGCGCGCGCCAGCAGGCGATCCGGATTGGGGCGCGAGGGCTCCTCAGTCATCTTCAGTCCTTATTGGCATCCAGCGCCAGGTTGAGCTCCAGCACGTTGACAACCGGTTTGCCGAGAAACCCGATCAGCGGTGTTGAGGTATGGGCCTCCACCAGCCGGGCGACGGTTTCCGCGCTCAACTGGCGGGCCGCCGCGATGCGGGGGATCTGCCAGCTTGCCGCCTCGGGTGAAATCCCGTAATCCAGTCCGCTGGCCGAGGCGGTAACCAGATCGACCGGCACCGCCGGGCTGGCGTTCGGGTTAGCGGCGCGTAAGGCCGCCACGCGCGCGGCAATCTGTTTATCCAGTTCCGGGTTGCTGGCGGCAAGATTACTGCCCCCCGATGCCAGAGGATTATAGGGCGTTTCTGCGGTGGCAGAAGGGCGGCCCTGAAAATATCCCGGCTGGGTGAAATCCTGGCCGATCAACCGGGAACCACGCAGCCGATCATGTTGATAAATCAACGACCCTGCCGCTTTATCGGCAAACCACCATTGTCCCAGCAGGGTGGTTAACAGCGGATAAACGCCGCCAGTGATAAGCGTAAGCAACAACAGTAAAAGAATACCCGGACGTAATATCGACATACTTTTCTCCTTATACCAGGCCGAGCGCCGTCAACACGACATCAATTAACTTAATGCCGATAAACGGCACCAGCAGCCCGCCCAGCCCGTAAATCCACAAATTGCGGCGCAGCATCGCGGCGGCGCTGAGCGGTTTATAACTCACCCCTTTCAGCGCCAGCGGGATCAGGAAAATAATGATCAGGGCGTTGAAAATCACCGCGCTGAGAATAGCCGAGGCGGGGGAGTGCAGATGCATCACGTTAAGCGCGTTGAGTTGCGGATAGGTCACGGCAAAGGCCGCCGGAATAATCGCAAAATATTTGGCGACGTCGTTGGCGATACTGAACGTGGTGAGCGAGCCACGGGTCATCAGCATCTGCTTGCCGATATGCACTACTTCAATCAATTTGGTGGGGTTGGAATCGAGGTCCACCATATTGCCCGCTTCCTTCGCCGCCTGGGTGCCGGAGTTCATGGCTACCGCCACGTCGGCTTGCGCCAGCGCCGGGGCGTCGTTAGTGCCATCGCCGGTCATCGCGACCAGACGGCCCTGGCTCTGGTACTGGCGGATCAGCGACAGCTTGGCTTCCGGCGTCGCTTCCGCCAGGAAGTCATCAACCCCCGCTTCCGCAGCGATCGCGGCGGCGGTCAGCCGGTTATCCCCGGTGATCATCACGGTTTTAATGCCCATTTTGCGCAGCTCGGCAAAGCGCTCTTTGATGCCGCCTTTGACGATATCTTTCAGGGCGATAACGCCAAGCACGTTGGCGTTTTCCGCGACCACCAGCGGCGTACCGCCGGTACGCGCCACGTTTTCCACCAGGCTTTCCACCGCCGCCGGGAACTGCCCGCCGTTGACTTCAACATGACGGCGCACCGCGTCCACTGAGCCTTTGCGGATCATCCGCTGCTGGAAGTTAATCCCGCTCATGCGGGTCTGGGCGGTAAAGGGCACAAAAGTGGCTTGCAGGGTTTGGACGTCGCGCTCGCGCAGATTAAAGCGCTGCTTGGCGAGGACCACAATGCTGCGGCCTTCCGGGGTTTCGTCCGCCAGCGACGCCAGTTGCGCCGCATCGGCCAGGGTATGTTCATCAACGCCCGGCGCAGGAAGAAATGCCGACGCCTGACGGTTGCCTAGCGTGATAGTGCCGGTTTTATCCAGCAGCAGAACGTCCACGTCGCCTGCCGCTTCTACCGCGCGCCCGCTGGTGGCGATCACATTCGCACCCAGCATTCGGCTCATCCCGGCGACGCCAATCGCCGACAGCAGCCCGCCGATGGTGGTCGGGATCAGGCACACCAGCAGCGCCACCAGCACGGTGACGCTCACGGCATTGCCCGCCCAGGCCGAGAACGGCCACAGGGTGGCGGTTGCCAGCAAAAACACCAGTGTCAGCGCCACCAGTAAAATGGTCAGCGCAATCTCGTTGGGCGTTTTGCGGCGCTGCGCGCCTTCAACCATGGCGATCATCCGGTCAAGGAAGGTTTCCCCGGGATTAACGCTGCACTCAATCACCAGCCAGTCGGAAAGAATGCGCGTCCCCCCCGTGACCGAAGCGAAATCGCCGCCGGATTCACGGATAACCGGCGCGGACTCGCCGGTTATCGCGCTCTCATCCACCGACGCGCCGCCTTCCACTACTTCGCCGTCGCAGGGGATAATATCGCCGGCTTCCACGTACACCAGATCGCCTTTACGCAGTTCGGCGGCAGGGATTTTATCGCGCTGCGCGTCATGGTGCGGTGCCCGCAGTTTGCGGGCCCAGGCGGTTTTCTGCACCCCTTTGAGGCTGTTCGCCTGGGCTTTGCTGCGGCCTTCCGCCAGCGCTTCCGCCACGTTGGCGAACAGCACGGTAAACCACAGCCACAGGCTGATGATCCCGGTAAACCCGGCGCTGCCGTTGAGCACGCCCGCGGCCATCGCCACCGCCAGCACGGTGGTTAACAGACTTCCCAGCCAGACGATAAACATCACCGGATTGCGCCACTGGGCGCGCGGGTTAAGCTTGATAACGGCGTCAATCATGGCCTGGCGAAGCAGTGCGCCATCGAACAGGGCCAGCGTCTTACGACTCATGAATCGCTCTCCGCAAGATTATTGAATAAAGTGATCCGCCACCGGGCCGAGGGCCAGGGCAGGGATAAAGGTCAACGCGCCCACCAGTAGCACGGTGCCGGTCAGCAAACCGATAAACAGCGCGCCGTGCGTGGGCAGGGTGCCGATGCTGGCCGGCTGGGATTTTTTCTCCACCAGCGAACCGGCAATCGCCATCACCGGGATAATCACCAGGAAACGGCCCAGCCACATACAGGCGGCGAGCAGCAGGTTCCAGAACGGGGTATTGGCGCTCAGCCCGGCAAAGGCGCTGCCGTTGTTGTTAGCGGCGGAGGAGACGGCGTACAGCACCTCGCTGAACCCGTGCGGGCCGGGGTTAAGCATGGCGCTGCGTCCGGCCTCGGTCATCATCGCCAGCGCGCTGCCGAGCAGCACCAGCGCGGGCGTCACCAGAATCGCCAGCGCGGTGAGCTTCATCTCTGGCACGTCGATTTTTTTGCCCAAATATTCCGGCGTGCGGCCAATCATCAGCCCGGCGATAAACACCGCCAGCAGCACGAACAGCAGCATGCCGTACAACCCGGAGCCCACGCCGCCGAACACCACTTCGCCAATCTGCATCAGCCACATCGGCACCATACCGCCCAGCGCGGTGAGCGAGTCGTGCATCGCGTTTACCGCTCCGCAGGACGCCGCCGTGGTCACCACCGCATACAGGCTGCTGGCGAGAATGCCGAAGCGGCTCTCTTTGCCTTCCATATTGATGGCGCTGTCGGCTCCGAGCGCCGTCAGGTGTGGGTTACCCTGGGTTTCCGCCCACATCACGACTGCGGCGCACACCACAAAGATCAATGCCATCGTGCCGAGGATCGCCCGGCCCTGGCGGCGATCGCCCACCGCTTCGCCAAACGCCAGGCACAGCGCCGCCGGGATCAGAAAAATCGCCAGCATCTGGGCAAAGTTGGTTAATGCGGTTGGGTTTTCAAACGGATGAGAGGAGTTGGCGTTAAAGAAGCCGCCGCCGTTAGTGCCCAGCAGTTTGATTGCTTCCTGGGAAGCCACCGGCCCCATCGGCAAAACGTGCTGTACGCCTTCCAGCGACGTCATCGGTAAATAGTCGGAGACGTTCTGGATCACGCCCAGCTGGATAAACAGCAGCGCCAGCACCAACGACAGCGGCAGCAGCACCCACAGCGTAATGCGGGTGAGATCCTGCCATGCGTTGCCCAGCAGCGTGGTGGAATGCCGCGAGAACGCGCGGATCAAGGCGAACACCACCGCAATACCGCTGGCGGCAGAGAGGAAGTTTTGCACCGTCAGGCCAGCCATCTGGCTTAAATAGCTGAGCGAACTCTCTCCGGCATACGCCTGCCAGTTGGTATTGGCGACAAAGCTGACGGCGGTATTCAGCGCCAGATCCCATGACATTCCCGGAAAGCCCTGCGGGTTTAACGGCAGATGGCCCTGCATCATTAACAATGCAAACAGCACGGCCAGCCCGAACAGGTTAAACGCCAGGATCGCCAGCAGGTACTGCCGCCAGTTCATCTCCTCGTCACGAATGCCGCACAGCGGCCACAATATCGATTCGACCCGGCCCAACACCGGCAACGGTTGCCCGTCAATCAATCTGGCGAGCAGGGCCGATAACGGTTTCGCCAGCGCCAGCAGCACGACGATAAACCCGGCAATCAGTAAAAACGCGCTGGAAGCCATCAGAATGCCTCCGCGTTAATCAGGGCATAAATCAGATAGCCGATTAACAGAAAGACCAGCACCACGCCGGCAATTACACCTGCACTCACGATCCACCTCCATTGGGGAAACAGGAATGCAACAAGGGTAAAAATAGGCGTGCAAAGATGTTGTAAAAAACCGACCCGGCAGGTGTAAAAAAAGTATAAAAATCCTAAAGACCTTTATTTAACTAATGGTTAGTAAAAATTTAACCATTATGTAACTTAATTACGGCGCGAAGTGTAAAGATCGGTGTTTTGGGTAAATTAAGTGGTCGGAGGAGTAGTAAAATTACAGCCAAAACGGTAATATTTTCGACAGATACAGATTCCCGGTGAAGATTACCGGTCAGCAAAAAGGGGAGAAACTTATGTCTTTATACAAAAAATATCCTGCGCATCAGGTCTTCCTGCGTCGCGCCCTGGTTATCGTGGCAGGCATTGTGGCGCTGCCGGTGATGCTGCTGTGGAAAGACCGCGCGCGCTTCTACAGCTACCTGCACCGCGTCTGGTCGAAAACCAGTGAAAAACCGGTATGGATGGCCCAGTCCGAAGCCGCCGCCAGCGATTTTTATTAATCGTTGGGTAAGTGAGAAAACCGCCGATTACCCGGCGGTTTTTTTATCGGCGATGACAAAAAAAACCTCTAAGCGTCTGCCTAAAATTCCGTTTGGTGGAACGCCATAACATTGACTGTTGCGCATATTTTAGTAGCATTAACCAGGTAGTTTGTGGCGGTAGGAACATCCCCACGTTAAAAACATAAATTCCTTGTTATTGTTGTGGCGGTAGGAACATCCCCACGTTAAAAACCTAAATTCCTTGTATCAACTACCTTAAAAACCCCGGCGAAAGCTGGGGTTTTTTCGTATGGGATCTTCAGAGATGGAACTCAAAAAATTAGACAAGTCATTCTATCTGGCTAATCCGGTGCTCGTTCAGGCGCTGGACTTCGATATGGCGACCAATACCTGGTTTAACAACGGAAAAGTACGCGGGCACGGGGTCGTCCAGATTCGCCTAAATGAATTAACATTTGCCATCCCCGTTCGCTCAACTATCCAACATAGCGAAAGTTTTATTCTGGAAATCAATCGCGGACCGGACAAACGCAACAAGGGTATGGGGCTTGATTATTCAAAAGCCGTATTATTGCGTGAGAGCAACCATATCAGCTCAGACATTTTTCTTCTGCGAAGTAAGGTGGCTGGTAAAAAATTACTGGGGAAGCAAGCGCATATCACCCGAAAATTTGCCCACTATGTTGAACGTTACATTAAGGCTGTTCAGAAGCAGGATCGAAATATTTTAAACAGCATCGGTTATCGGCACACCACCCTGGTTAACTATCATCCAGAATTAGGTTTGTGATTCAGTTGAACCAGACTTCATTGCTACACTTACTTTACGCATCAGTAAGGAGTAGCTATGGACGAGAAAATCCCGGTTGGCATCAGCGCCTGTTTGTCCGGGGAAAAAGTGCGTTTCGACGGTGGTCATAAACGGCTCGCTTTCGCGGTAGAGGATCTCTCCCCCTGGGTTCGTTATGAACCCGTCTGCCCGGAGATGGCGATTGGCTTGCCGGTGCCGCGCCCCGCGCTGCGGTTGGTCAAAGACGATGATGGTGCCGTATCGCTGCGCTTCAGCGATAAGCGCGAAGGGGATTTAACCGCCGATATGGCGGAATTTTCCCATCAGCGTATCGCGCGCCTTTCCCACCTTTGCGGCTACATTGTCTGCGCCAAATCACCGAGCTGCGGGATGGAGCGGGTGCGGGTCTATGACAAAGATGGTAAAAACAACCGCAAAGCCGGGCGTGGGATCTTTACTGACATCCTGATGACGACCTTTCCCTGGCTGCCGGTGGAAGAAGACGGGCGGCTGCACGACCCGGCGATCCGCGAAAATTTCGTCGAGCGCATTTACGCGCTGCACGAACTGAACCAACTGCGTACCCAGGGCCTGACGCGCGGCGCGCTGATCGCCTTCCACAGCCGCTATAAGCTTCTGCTGCTGGCCCATTCGCAGCAGCAATATCGCGAGCTGGGGCGCTTCGTGGCTGTTATCGATCAATGGGACGATCTGGAGCTGTACTTCAATGAGTATCGTCAGCGCTTGATGACGCTGATGTCCCACCACGCCACAAGGCGTAACCACACTAACGTGCTGATGCACGTGCAGGGCTATTTCCGCCCGCATCTCAATGGCCGTCAGCGCCAGGAGCTGGCAGAGTTGATTGACCGCTATCGTCAGGGCACCCAGCCGCTGTTAGCGCCCGTCACTCTGTTAAAACATTATCTGGCGGAATATCCCGACGGCTATCTGGAACAGCAGCGCTATTTCGACCCTTTCCCGGAGGCGTTGCGCCTGCGCTATGGCAATTAACTCAGGAGCTTTATGACCACCCATCTGGTCTGGTTTCGCGCCGATCTCCGCGTGAATGATAATCTTGCGCTCGCGGCGGCCTGCCGTCGCCCGGAGGCCAGGGTGATTGGCCTGTTTATCGCCACCCCGCAGCAGTGGCGCGATCACCATCTCGCGCCGCGCCAGGCGGCGTGGATACAGGCGCACCTCCACTCCCTGCAACAATCGCTGGCGCAAAGGGGCATTCCTCTGACGGTGCTTGAAGTGGATGACTTTGCCGCCTCGGTAGAGGCGCTGGAAAACTTTTGCGATGAGCACAACGTTGATGCGCTGTTCTACAACTACCAGTACGAACTGAACGAACGCCTGCGCGACGCCGCGATGGAAAAGCGTCTCGGGGATACCCTGGTGTGTCAGGGATTTGACGATTACGTGCTTCTCGCGCCGGGCAGCGTTACCACCGGCAATCATGAGATGTATAAAGTCTTTACACCCTTCAGCCGCGCGTTTATCAAACGGTTGCATGAGGGGCTGCCGGAGTGTGTTAACGCGCCTGCCGTGCGGCAAAGCGGGCCGCTTGCAACGCCCGATCCGTTTAAACCGTTCGATTACCCGCAAACCGAGCTGGACCCGGCGTTATTCCCGGTGGGCGAAGCCGCCGCGCTCAACCGCCTGCGCCAGTTTTGCCGCCAGCCAGTGGCGGACTATGATAAAAAACGGGACTATCCCGCCATCGATGGCACCAGCCGCGTGTCACCCTGGCTGGCGATTGGCGTGCTCTCGCCGCGTCAGTGCCTGCATCGCCTGCTGCGCGAGCATCCTGACGCGCTGTCTGGCGGAACCGGCGCGGTATGGCTTAACGAGCTGATCTGGCGCGAATTTTATCTGCATGTTCTCGCCTTCTGGCCCGCGCTGTGCCGCTATAAGCCGTTTATTCCCTGGACCGACCGGGTGCAGTGGAACAACGACGAGGCGCAGTTCACCGCCTGGTGCGAGGGGAAAACCGGCTACCCGATTGTCGATGCCGCCATGCGCCAGATGAACACCACCGGCTGGATGCATAACCGCTTACGGATGATTGTCGGCAGCTTTTTGGTGAAGGACTTGCTTATCGACTGGCGCAGAGGGGAACGTTATTTTATGTCGCAGTTGGTGGATGGGATGCTGGCGGCCAATAATGGCGGCTGGCAATGGGTGGCCTCGACGGGGCATGATGCGGCACCCTGGTTTCGCATTTTTAACCCGACCACCCAGGGCGAACGCTTCGACCCGCAGGGCGATTTTGTGCGCCAGTGGCTGCCGGAACTCAACGATATTCCCGGTAAAGCGGTGCATCAGCCGTGGCAATGGGCGCAGAAGCAGGGGGTGACGATTGATTACCCACAACCGATTGTCGAACACAAACAGGCGCGAGTCGCCACGCTCGCGGCATATGAAGCGGCGCGCAAACAGTAACAGGGAGCCATCATGAAGAATACCGAACTGGAAAGCCTGATCAATCAGCAGCTTAATAGCGCGGCCTTTAACGACTATGCGCCAAACGGCTTGCAGGTCGAAGGGCGCGAAACCGTGCAGAAAATTATCACCGGCGTGACGGCAAGCCAGGCGCTGCTCGACGAGGCGGTTCGCCAGCAGGCGGATGCGGTAATTGTTCACCACGGCTATTTCTGGAAGGGCGAGTCGCCCGTCATTCGCGGCATGAAGCGCCAGCGCCTGAAAACGTTGCTGGCGAACGATATCAACCTTTATGGCTGGCATCTGCCGCTGGATGCCCACCCGCAGTTGGGCAATAACGCCCAGCTCGCCGCGCTATTAGGCATTGAGGTCAAAGGCGAGATTGAACCGCTGGTGCCCTGGGGCGAACTGTCGATGCCGGTGCCGGGGCTGGAACTGGCTTCGTGGATTGAGGCGCGGCTGGGTCGCCGTCCGCTGTGGTGCGGCGATACCGGGCCTGCCGACGTGAAACGCGTCGCCTGGTGTACCGGCGGCGGCCAGAGCTTTATCGACAGCGCCGCGCGCTTTGGCGTTGATGCGTTTATCACCGGGGAAGTCTCCGAACAAACCATCCATTCAGCGCGCGAGCAGGGGCTGCATTTCTATGCCGCAGGCCATCACGCCACCGAGCGCGGCGGCATTCGCGCCCTGAGCGAGTGGTTGAACGAAACCACCGATCTGGATGTGACATTTATCGACATCCCTAATCCAGCTTGAGTAAAGGTGAAACAGTGCAGCGAGCGCGGTGTTATCTGTTAGGAGAAAGCGCGGTGGTTCTGGAACTGGAACCGCCAGTCACTCTTGAAAGCCAGCAGCGGATCTGGGGCCTGGTGCAGCGTCTGGCGGACGTACCGGCGGTAGTGGAAGTGATCCCGGGGATGAATAATATCACCGTGACGTTACGCGATCCGGCCGCCTCGGCACTGAACGCCATTGAGCGCTTGCAGCGCTGGTGGGAAGAGAGTGAGGCGGTGACGCTGGAATCACGGCTGATTGAGATCCCGGTGATCTACGGCGGCGAACAGGGCCCGGATCTCGCTGAAGTGGCGCGCCACACCGGGCTCAGCGAGCGCCAGGTGGTAGAACGCCATGCGAACGCGGATTATATCGTCTACTTTATCGGCTTCCAGCCGGGGTTCCCGTATCTCGGTGGGCTGCCCGCCAGCCTCGCCACGCCGCGTCGCGCCGAACCGCGTCTTGAGGTGCCTGCCGGATCGGTGGGGATCGGCGGTAGCCAGACCGGGATCTATCCGTTGCCCACCCCCGGCGGCTGGCAACTTATTGGCCGTACCGATCTGCGGTTGTTCGATCCGCAACGTCAGCCTGCCACGTTATTACAGCCCGGCGACCGGGTGCGTTTTGTGCCGTCTAAGGAGGGCGTGTGTTAGAGATTATTCGCGCAGGGATAAGCACCACGGTGCAGGACGGCGGACGGCACGGCTTACGCCAGGCGGGCATTAGCCGCTGCGGCGCGATGGACACCCCCGCGCTGCGCATCGCCAATTTACTGGTGGGCAATGAGCCGGATATGGCGGCGCTGGAAATGACTCTCGGGCAATGCACTGTCGCCTTTCATCAGGACGGCTGGTTCGCGTTAACCGGCGCGGCCTGCGGCGCAACCCTTGACGGCCACTCCGTGTGGACCGGCTGGCGCTTGCCGGTACGTGCGGGCCAGCAGTTAAAACTGGCGCTGCCGAAGCGCGGTATGCGCAGCTATCTGGCGGTTGCCGGCGGCATCGACGTGCCGAAAATCATGGGGTCGTACAGTACCGATTTAAAAGCCGGTTTCGGCGGGTTTGAAGGGCGCAGGCTTCAGGATGGCGATCGCCTGCCGTTGCGCCCGGCGACGCGCAAATTCCTGCAAAGCCGCGGGGTGCATCAGCTGCTGTGGGGCAACCGCATTCGCGCCTTGCCGGGGCCGGAATATCACGAATTTTCGCCTGCCGCCCGGGAGGCGTTCTGGCGCGCGCCCTGGAAGCTCAGCCCGCAAAGCAACCGCATGGGTTACCGGCTCAACGGCCATGTGCTCGAGCGGACAGAATCCCGCGAACTGGTTTCTCACGGCCTGCTGCCCGGCGTGGTACAGGTGCCGCATAACGGCCAGCCCATTGTGCTGATGAATGACGCCCAGACCACCGGCGGCTACCCGCGTATCGCCTGCGTGATCGAGGCGGACATGTACAACCTGGCGCAGCTGCGTCTTGGCGAGCCGCTGCATTTCGATCGTTGCACGCTTGAAGAAGCGCTGGAAGCGCGGACGCATCAACAACGCTACTTTGAACAACTGGAATGGCGGCTGGCGAATGAAGATTGATTTAAACGCCGATCTTGGCGAAGGCTGCGGCAATGACGCGGCGCTGCTGAAACTGGTGTCATCCGCCAATATCGCTACTGGCTTCCATGCCGGGGATGCGTTGACCATGCAACAAAGCGTACGGCTGGCGCTGGAAAACGGTGTGGCCATCGGCGCGCATCCTTCTTTCCCCGATCGCGATAATTTTGGGCGTAGCGCCATGGCGTTGCCGCCGGACACGGTTTACGCCCAAATGTTGTATCAGCTTGGCGCGCTGGATGCGATAACCCGCGCCCAGGGCGGGCGGATGACGCACGTCAAACCGCATGGGATGTTGTACAACCAGGCAGCCCGCGATCCGCAGCTTGCCGACGCCATTGCCCGCGCAACCCGCGATTTTAATCCCGCGTTGCGGCTGGTGGGGCTGGCGGGCAGCGAGCTGATTTTCGCCGCCCGGCGTTATGGTTTACGCGCGCGCCAGGAAGTGTTCGCCGACCGGAGGTATCGCGCCGACGGGACACTGGCGCCGCGCAGCGAGCCGGACGCATTAATTGATAATCAAGATGATGCGCTGACCCAAACGCTGGCGATGGTGGAGCAGGGGAGCGTGGTTGCCCGCGACGGTACCCGGGTAGCGGTACAGGCCGAGACGGTCTGTATTCATGGCGATGGCGCGCACGCGTTAGCGTTCGCCCGCAGGCTGCGTGAGGTATTTTTAGCGCGCAACATTGCTATTACCGCTGAGTAGCTAAGGAATCTTTATGCCAGAAGGGCCGGAGATCCGCCGCGCGGCGGATACCCTGGAGGCAGCAATCCAGGGCAAACCGTTAACCGCAGCCTGGTTTGCGTTCCCCGAATTACAACCTTTTCAGGCGAGCTTGATCGGTCAACATGTGGTGCGGATGCAAACCTGTGGCAAAGCGCTGCTCACTCATTTTTCCGGCGGGCTGGTACTGTATAGCCACAACCAACTTTACGGCGTCTGGCGGGTGGTAAAAGCGGGCGCGCAGCCGAAAACCACACGTATTTTACGGGTTCGGTTGGAAACCGCGGATAAAGCGATTTTGTTATACAGTGCGTCGGATATTGCGATACTGACCCCGGAGCAGGTGGCGCAGCATCCTTTCCTGACCCGTATTGGCCCGGACGTGCTGGATATGACCCTGACGGCGGACGAGGTAAAAGCGCGGCTGTTGAGCCCGCGTTTTAACCGCCGGCAGTTCAGCGGTTTGCTGCTGGACCAGGCGTTTCTGGCGGGGCTGGGCAACTATCTGCGGGTAGAAATCCTCTGGCAGGCCCAGCTCGCGCCGCGCCACAAAGCCGCTGAGTTAACGGAGCCGCAACTGGACAGGCTCGCCACCGCCTGTCTGTCCATTCCGCGCCTTTCTTACCAGACGCGCGGACAGGTGGACGAGAACACGCACCACGGGGCGCTGTTCCGCTTTGAAGTGTTTCACCGTGCCGGGAAAAAATGCCGGCGCTGCGGGGGGATCATTGAGAAAACCACGCTCTCGTCGCGACCGTTTTACTGGTGCCCTGGCTGTCAGCAATAAAAAAACGCGCCCTGAGGCGCGTTTTTTCACATCGGCAAGAATTAACGTTTTTCCAAATCGGATTTGAAATCGCGTTGGGTGTAGCCGGTATAAAGCTGACGCGGACGGGCAATTTTAATGCCGTCGTCATGCATCTCGTTCCAGTGCGCAATCCAACCCACGGTACGCGCCATCGCGAAGATCACGGTAAACATGGAGGACGGAATGCCCATAGCTTTCAGGATGATGCCGGAGTAGAAATCGACGTTCGGGTACAGCTTACGTTCGATGAAGTACGGGTCGTTGAGCGCGATATGCTCAAGCTCCATCGCCACTTCCAGCAGATCGTCTTTGGTGCCCAGCTCTTTCAGCACTTCGTGGCAGGTTTCACGCATCACGGTTGCGCGCGGGTCATAGTTCTTGTAGACACGGTGACCGAAGCCCATCAGACGGAACGAATCGTTTTTGTCTTTGGCGCGGCGGATGAATTCCGGGATGTGTTTCACGGAGCTGATCTCTTCCAGCATCTTCAGCGCAGCTTCGTTTGCGCCGCCGTGCGCCGGTCCCCACAGGGATGCGATACCCGCAGCGATACAGGCAAACGGGTTAGCGCCCGACGAGCCAGCGGTACGCACGGTTGAGGTCGACGCGTTCTGCTCGTGGTCGGCGTGCAGGATCAGGATACGGTCCATGGCGCGCTCAAGCACCGGGTTCACCTCGTAAGGCTCGCACGGCGTGGAGAACATCATGTTAAGGAAATTGCCGGCGTAGGAGAGGTCGTTGCGCGGGTAAACGAAAGGCTGGCCGATCGAATACTTGTAACACATCGCCGCCATGGTCGGCATTTTCGACAGCAGACGGAACGCCGCGATTTCGCGGTGACGCGGGTTATTCACGTCCAGAGAATCGTGGTAGAACGCCGCCAGCGCGCCGGTGATACCGCACATTACCGCCATCGGATGGGAATCGCGACGGAACGCATGGAACAGACGGGTGATCTGCTCATGGATCATGGTGTGGCGGGTCACGGTGGTTTTGAATTCCTGGTACTCTTGCTGGGTCGGTTTTTCGCCGTACAGTAGGATGTAGCAGACTTCAAGATAGGTGGAATCGGTGGCTAACTGGTCAATCGGGAAACCGCGATGCAGCAGGATACCTTCGTCACCATCAATAAAAGTGATTTTGGATTCGCAAGATGCGGTGGAGGTAAAACCCGGGTCGTACGTGAAAACACCTTTAGAACCAAGACTACGGATATCAATTACATCCTGACCGAGTGTGCCTTTTAGCACATCCAGTTCAATAGCAGCGTCACCGTTATAGGTGATGTTCGCTTTTTTGTCAGCCATTTACGGTCTCCTTAGCGCCTTATTGCTTAAGACCGCTACTCAACCTCATTACCTTCATCCCTGACCGTCATGTTGTCGGTTTGTTGTATGGCGCACAGCTCTGTTTCAGAGGGAGAAACCAGGGTACAGAGCGCTCAGCGGCTTGCAGACAACGGTTCAGTCCAGGGCGAATTTACAGTAAATCAGGAAGTTAGCGGTCAGTATTCATAAATTCTATATATCACTAATACCTGGCTAAATTACTCCGGTCAATACTGATCACTGTTACATAACTTATTCTCAGGTGAAAGTATGACCTCATAACTTTTGCGAATTATATGACTTCTTCGGTGATGGTTGTAACAATTTTGTTTAATATTTGTCAAATCAGATGATTAAAATTTAAAATAATGTTTGTATCGTGATCATGGTCACTGTTTCGACTAAAACCCGACAAACTGTATGTAGGTTAATTGTAATGATTTTGTGAACAACCTATACTGCCGCCAGGTCTCCGGAAACCCCTGCACCGAGAGCCACCCAGCGTAGTAACCCGTCGTTTTAAAACAGGAAGTTGATGTTTTTGCATGACGCAGAGTTATAGAAAGGCACGCTGTCTGACCCGCCTGCAGACCCGGAGGAAGGAATAATAAGAACAGCATGTGGGCGCTATTCATGATAAAAAACGCGAAAAAACAAAGACCTGTTAACCTGGATCTGCGAACGATCCGGTTTCCTGTTACCGCAATCGCTTCCATCCTCCATCGCGTATCCGGCGTGATCACATTCGTGGCTGTCGGCATTCTGCTCTGGTTGCTGGGCGTCTCGCTCTCCTCTGTGGAAGGCTTCCAGACGGCATCAGCCATCATGGATAGCTTTTTTGTTAAATTCATCATGTGG
The DNA here is from genome assembly GCF_014193285.1 of Atlantibacter sp. RC6. GTDB lineage: Bacteria > Pseudomonadota > Gammaproteobacteria > Enterobacterales > Enterobacteriaceae > Atlantibacter. Next base: position 181,384 of record NZ_JACHZE010000005.1, on the reverse strand, counting down.
GGCATTCTCACCGCGCTGGCGTATCACGTCGTCGGCGGCATTCGCCACATGCTGATGGATGTCGGCTACCTGGAAGAGACATTCGAGACCGGTAAGCGTACCGCAAACATTTCTTTCATCATTACTGTCGTGCTTTCACTTCTCGCAGGAGTTCTCGTATGGTAAGCAACGCCTCCGCATTGGGACGCAATGGCGTACATGACTTCATTCTGGTTCGTGCGACTGCCATCGTCCTGACGCTGTATATCATCTACATGATCGGGTTCTTCGCCGTAACCGGCGACCTGACCTGGGAGATCTGGACCGGCTTTTTCTCTTCCGCTTTCACCAAAGTGTTCACCCTGCTGGCGCTGTTTTCAGTCTTGATCCATGCCTGGATTGGCATGTGGCAGGTGTTGACCGACTACGTTAAACCTCTGGCGCTGCGCATGCTGTTGCAGCTGGCGATTGTGGTCGCCTTGTTGGTTTACGTTATTTATGGATTCGTTGTGGTGTGGGGTGTCTAATGAATTTGCCAGTCAGAGAATTTGATGCAGTTGTGATTGGTGCTGGCGGCGCAGGTATGCGCGCGGCGCTGCAAATTTCCCAGAGCGGCCAGACCTGTGCGCTGCTCTCCAAAGTTTTCCCGACCCGATCGCACACCGTCTCCGCGCAGGGCGGCATTACCGTTGCGCTCGGCAACACCCATGAAGATAACTGGGAATGGCACATGTACGATACCGTCAAAGGTTCCGACTATATCGGCGACCAGGACGCGATCGAATATATGTGTAAGACTGGCCCGGAAGCGATTCTTGAGCTGGAGCATATGGGCCTGCCATTCTCCCGCCTGGACGATGGCCGTATTTATCAACGTCCGTTTGGCGGCCAGTCGAAAAACTTCGGCGGCGAGCAGGCGGCACGTACCGCAGCGGCGGCTGACCGTACCGGTCACGCGCTGTTGCACACCCTGTATCAGCAGAACCTGAAAAACCACACCACTATTTTCTCCGAATGGTATGCGCTGGACCTGGTGAAAAACCAGGATGGCGCGGTAGTGGGTTGTACCGCCCTGTGTATCGAAACCGGCGAAGTGGTTTACTTCAAAGCCCGCGCCACCGTGCTGGCGACCGGCGGCGCAGGTCGTATTTATCAGTCCACCACTAACGCTCACATCAATACCGGCGACGGCGTTGGCATGGCGTTGCGCGCAGGCGTGCCGGTGCAGGATATGGAAATGTGGCAGTTCCACCCGACCGGCATCGCGGGCGCGGGGGTTCTGGTGACCGAAGGCTGCCGTGGTGAAGGCGGCTACCTGCTGAACAAACATGGCGAACGCTTTATGGAGCGTTATGCGCCGAACGCCAAAGACCTGGCGGGCCGTGATGTGGTGGCGCGTTCCATCATGATTGAAATCCGTGAAGGCCGCGGCTGCGATGGTCCATGGGGCCCACACGCCAAACTGAAACTCGACCACCTGGGTAAAGAGGTACTGGAATCCCGTCTGCCGGGCATTCTGGAACTGTCGCGCACCTTTGCGCACGTCGACCCGGTTAAAGAGCCGATCCCGGTTATCCCGACCTGCCACTACATGATGGGCGGTATTCCGACCAAAGTGACCGGCCAGGCGCTGACCGTTAACGCGCAGGGCGAAGATGTGGTGATCCCGGGCCTGTTCGCGGTCGGCGAAATCGCCTGCGTATCGGTACACGGCGCTAACCGCCTGGGCGGCAACTCGTTGCTGGACCTGGTGGTGTTTGGCCGCGCGGCGGGCCTGCATTTGCAGGAATCCATCGCCGAGCAGGGCGCGCTGCGCGATGCCAGCGACTCTGACATCGACGCCTCCCTGACGCGTCTGAACCGCTGGAACAACAACCGCAGTGGTGAAGACCCGGTGGTGATCCGTAAAGCGCTTCAGGAGTGTATGCAGCATAACTTCTCGGTATTCCGCGAAGGGGATGCTATGGCGAAAGGCCTGGAGCAGTTGAAAGCGATCCGCGAACGTCTGCAAAACGCCCGTCTGGATGACACGTCCAGCGAATTCAACACCCAGCGCGTTGAGTGCCTGGAGCTGGATAACCTGATGGAAACCGCGTATGCGACAGCGGTATCTGCGAATTTCCGCACCGAGAGCCGTGGCGCGCACAGCCGTTTCGATTATCCAGAGCGTGATGATGAAAACTGGTTGTGCCACAGCTTGTACTTGCCAGAGACGGAATCCATGACGCGCCGTAGCGTCAATATGGAACCGAAACTGCGCCCGGCGTTCCCGCCGAAAGTGCGTTCCTACTAATCGCGGAGACAGGCAGATGAAACTTGAATTTTCCATTTACCGCTACAACCCGGATGTAGACGACGCGCCGCGTATGCAGGATTACACCCTGGAAGGGGAAGAAGGGCGCGACATGATGCTGCTGGATGCGCTTATCCAACTGAAAGAAAAAGATCCGACGCTTGCGTTCCGCCGCTCCTGCCGTGAAGGGGTATGCGGTTCTGATGGTCTGAACATGAACGGCAAAAACGGTCTGGCGTGCATCACGCCGATCTCCGCGCTGGGTAACGGAAAACAGAAGATTGTGATCCGTCCCCTGCCGGGTTTGCCGGTGGTGCGTGATTTGGTGGTAGACATGGGGCAATTCTATACTCAATATGAGAAGATTAAGCCTTACTTGTTGAATAATGGACAAAATCCACCCGCTCGCGAACATTTGCAGACGCCGGATCAGCGCGAAAAACTGGATGGACTCTACGAGTGTATTCTGTGCGCTTGTTGCTCCACGTCCTGCCCATCGTTCTGGTGGAACCCGGATAAGTTTATCGGCCCGGCAGGCCTGCTTGCCGCGTATCGCTTCCTGATTGACAGCCGCGATACCGAAACCGCTAACCGTCTGGATAATCTGAGCGATGCTTTCAGCGTATTCCGCTGCCACAGCATTATGAATTGCGTCAGTGTCTGCCCGAAAGGGCTGAACCCGACCAAAGCGATCGGTCATATCAAGACCATGCTGTTGCAACGCAGCGCGTAACAACACCCGCCCGGTAAGCGGTGTTTACCGGGCAAATTGGGCGGTTAGCGCTAAGCTTTCCGCCCGTGCAGGAAACCTTTAAAAACTGCCGCGTTGACAGTTTTTAAAGGTTCCTTACCGGGCCACCAAGAGCCCAAAAAGTGAACCCTGGTACTACGTACTCCCTAAGTACGTTGTAGTTATCCATGGCGAAATAAGCATAAGATGCTTAAGGGATCACGATGCAGAACGGCGCAATGAAAGCCTGGCTGGACTCTTCTTATCTCTCTGGTGCAAACCAAAGTTGGATAGAACAGCTCTATGAAGACTTCTTAACCGATCCTGATTCAGTGGACGCCCACTGGCGCTCCATGTTCCAGCAACTGCCTGGCACCGGGGCTAAACCGGATCAATTCCATTCCAAAACACGTGATTATTTCCGCCGTCTGGCGAAGGATGCCTCACGTTATACCTCCTCAGTCGCCGACCCTGACGCCGGCGCGAAACAGGTCAAAGTCCTGCAGCTGATTAACGCCTGGCGTTTCAGAGGCCATCAACACGCCAACCTCGATCCACTGGGATTGTGGCAGCAAGAACGTGTGGCGGACCTGGAGCCTGCTTTCCATAATCTGAGCGAAGCGGATTTACAGGAAACCTTTAACGTCGGCTCTTTTGCTGGCGGTAAAGAGACCATGAAGCTCGCCGATTTGATCGACGCCCTGAAACAGACCTACGGCGGCTCAATTGGCGCGGAGTATATGCATATTACGTCAACGGAAGAGAAGCGTTGGATCCAGCAGCGCATCGAATCCGTGATTGGCCACGCCAGCTTTAAAGCCGAAGAGAAGAAGCGCTTCCTGAGCGAACTGACCGCAGCCGAAGGCCTTGAGCGCTACCTGGGCGCGAAATTCCCGGGGGCGAAACGCTTCTCGCTGGAAGGCGGCGACGCGCTGATCCCGATGCTGAAAGAGATGATTCGCCACGCGGGCAACAGCGGCACGCGTGAAGTGGTGCTGGGTATGGCGCACCGCGGTCGTCTTAACGTGCTGGTTAACGTGCTGGGTAAAAAACCGCAGGACCTGTTTGATGAGTTCGCGGGCAAACACAAAGAACACCTCGGCACCGGCGACGTGAAGTACCACATGGGCTTCTCGTCGGATATCGAAACCGAAGGCGGCCTGGTACACCTGGCGCTGGCGTTTAACCCGTCGCACCTGGAAATCGTTAGCCCTGTTGTCATCGGTTCGGTACGCGCCCGTCTGGATCGTCTGGACGAGCCGAGCAGCAACAAAGTACTGCCGATCACCATTCACGGCGACGCCGCGGTGACCGGTCAGGGCGTGGTTCAGGAAACCCTGAACATGTCCAAAGCGCGCGGTTACGAAGTGGGCGGTACCGTTCGCATTGTGATCAACAACCAGGTGGGCTTTACCACGTCCAACCCGCTGGACGCGCGTTCTACCCCGTATTGCACCGACATCGGCAAGATGGTGCAGGCGCCGATTTTCCACGTTAACGCGGATGACCCGGAAGCCGTGGCTTTCGTTACCCGTCTGGCGCTGGATTTCCGTAATACCTTCAAACGCGATGTGTTTATCGACCTGGTGTGCTACCGCCGTCACGGCCATAACGAAGCCGACGAGCCGAGCGCAACCCAGCCGCTGATGTACCAGAAAATCAAAAAGCACCCGACGCCGCGCAAAATCTACGCTGACAAGCTGGAGCAGGAAAAAGTCGCGACGCTGGAAGATGCGACCGAGATGGTCAACCTTTATCGCGATGCGCTGGATGCCGGCGAGTGCGTGGTGAAAGAGTGGCGTCCGATGAACATGCATTCTTTTACCTGGTCGCCGTACCTGAACCATGAGTGGGATGAAGCGTACCCGAACAAAGTGGAAATGAAGCGTTTGCAGGAGCTGGCAAAACGCATCAGCACTGTGCCGGACACCATTGAAATGCAGTCACGCGTGGCGAAAATCTACAGCGACCGCCAGCTGATGGCTAACGGTGAAAAACCGTTCGACTGGGGCGGGGCGGAAACTCTGGCCTACGCGACCTTGGTTGACGAAGGCATTCCGATTCGCCTGTCCGGTGAAGACTCAGGTCGCGGCACCTTCTTCCACCGCCACGCGGTGATCCACAACCAGACCAACGGTTCCACCTGGACCCCGCTGTCGCACGTGCATAACGGCCAGGGCCCGTTCCGTGTCTGGGACTCGGTGCTTTCTGAAGAAGCGGTGCTGGCGTTTGAATACGGTTACGCTACCGCAGAACCGCGCACGCTGACCATCTGGGAAGCCCAGTTCGGCGACTTCGCCAACGGCGCGCAGGTGGTGATCGACCAGTTCATCTCCTCCGGCGAGCAAAAATGGGGCCGTATGTGCGGCCTGGTGATGCTGCTGCCGCACGGTTACGAAGGCCAGGGTCCGGAGCACTCCTCCGCGCGTCTGGAGCGTTATCTGCAATTGTGCGCTGAACAAAACATGCAGGTCTGCGTCCCGTCTACCCCGGCCCAGGTGTACCACATGCTGCGTCGCCAGGCGCTGCGCGGTATGCGCCGTCCGCTGGTGGTGATGTCGCCGAAATCCCTGCTGCGTCACCCGCTGGCGGTATCGTCGCTTGACGAACTGGCCAACGGCGCGTTCCAGCCGGCAATTGGCGAAATTGACGAGCTGGACCCGAAAGCAGTCAAACGCGTGGTGCTCTGTTCAGGTAAAGTCTATTACGACTTACTGGAACAGCGCCGTAAGAACGATCAGAAAGATGTCGCCATTGTGCGTATCGAACAGCTTTATCCTTTCCCGAGCCAGGCGGTTCAGGAAGTATTGAAGCCTTACGCGCATGTACATGATTTTGTCTGGTGTCAGGAAGAGCCATTAAACCAGGGCGCCTGGTATTGCAGCCAGCACCATTTCCGCGAAGTGATTCCGTTTGGTTCTGCACTGCGTTACGCAGGCCGCCCGGCCTCCGCCTCTCCGGCGGTAGGATATATGTCCGTTCACCAGAAGCAGCAGCAAGATCTGGTCAATGACGCGCTGAACGTCGATTAATTAAAGGATAAATAATGAGTAGCGTAGATATTCTTGTCCCTGACCTGCCTGAATCCGTTGCCGATGCAACTGTCGCCACCTGGCATAAAAAACCGGGTGATGCGGTAACCCGCGACGAGGTTCTGGTAGAAATCGAAACTGACAAAGTGGTTCTGGAAGTTCCGGCATCGGCGGACGGCATTCTGGACACAGTACTGGAAGAAGAGGGCACCACCGTGACCTCTCGCCAGATCCTGGGTCGCCTGCGTGAAGGTAACAGCGCAGGTAAAGAGAGCGGCGCGAAAGCAGAAGCGAAGGAATCGACACCGGCCCAGCGTCAGCAGGCCTCGCTCGAAGAACAAAATAACGATGCGCTCAGCCCGGCGATCCGTCGCCTGCTGGCCGAGCACTCGCTGGAAGCCAGCGACATCAAAGGCACCGGCGTCGGTGGCCGTCTGACCCGTGAAGACGTGGAAAAACACCTGGCGAAAGCCGGTAAAGCTGACGCGCCGAAAGCCGCTGAACCGGCTGCCAGCGCGCAGCAACAGCCTCAGCCGCAACTGGCTGGCCGCTCTGAAAAACGCGTGCCGATGACCCGCCTGCGTAAACGTGTGGCCGAGCGTCTGCTGGAAGCCAAAAACTCCACTGCCATGCTCACCACCTTTAACGAAGTGAACATGAAGCCGATCATGGATCTGCGTAAGCAGTACGGCGACGCGTTTGAAAAACGTCACGGCATCCGCCTGGGCTTCATGTCCTTCTACGTGAAAGCGGTAGTGGAAGCGCTGAAACGCTACCCGGAAGTGAACGCCTCTATCGACGGCGATGACGTGGTGTATCACAACTACTTTGACGTCAGCATGGCGGTTTCCACGCCGCGCGGCCTGGTGACCCCGGTACTGCGTGACGTGGACGCGCTGGGCATGGCGGACATCGAAAAACGCATCAAGGAACTGGCGGTGAAAGGGCGCGACGGCAAACTGACCGTGGAAGACCTGACCGGCGGTAACTTCACCATCACCAACGGTGGCGTGTTCGGTTCGCTGATGTCTACCCCGATCATCAACCCGCCGCAGAGCGCGATCCTTGGCATGCACGCCATTAAAGATCGCCCGATGGCGGTTGACGGTAAAGTTGAGATCCTGCCGATGATGTACCTGGCGCTCTCTTACGATCACCGCCTGATCGATGGCCGCGAGTCCGTGGGCTTCCTGGTGGCGATTAAAGAGCTGCTGGAAGATCCGACCCGTCTGCTGTTAGACGTGTAGAGCCAATGCATAAGGCCCGCTGGTGTTGCTGGCGGGCTGATAAACATCACCTGCCCTGTGGTTGAACGTAGATTCAGCGACAGGTTTACCTGAAGGATGGATAGAACACATGAACTTACACGAATATCAGGCGAAACAACTGTTTGCCAGATCTGGCTTACCGGCACCGGTGGGTTACGCCTGTAATACCCCGCGTGAAGCAGAAGAGGCAGCGTCCAAAATCGGCGCAGGCCCGTGGGTAGTGAAATGCCAGGTGCACGCTGGCGGCCGCGGTAAAGCGGGCGGCGTAAAAGTGGTAAACAGCAAAGAAGAAATTCGCGCGTTTGCCGAGCAGTGGCTGGGCAAACGCCTGGTGACCTACCAAACAGACGCTAACGGCCAGCCGGTTAACCAGATCCTGGTTGAAGCCGCGACCGATATCGATAAAGAGCTGTATCTGGGCGCGGTTGTTGACCGCAGCACCCGTCGCGTGGTGTTCATGGCTTCCACCGAAGGCGGCGTGGAAATCGAAACTGTAGCGGAGAAAACCCCGCACCTGATCCACAAAATGCCGCTCGATCCGCTGACCGGCCCGATGCCGTATCAGGGACGCGAACTGGCGTTCAAACTGGGTCTGGAAGGCAAACAAATTCAGCAGTTCACCAAGATCTTTATGGGCCTGGCGAACATTTTCCTTGAGCGCGACCTGGCGCTGATCGAAATCAACCCGCTGGTGATCACTAAGCAGGGCGATCTGGTGTGCCTCGACGGCAAACTGGGCGCGGACGGCAACGCGCTGTTCCGCCAGCCGGATCTGCGTGAAATGCGCGACCACAGCCAGGAAGACGCCCGCGAAGCGCACGCTGCGCAGTGGGAACTGAACTACGTGGCGCTGGATGGCAACATCGGTTGCATGGTTAACGGCGCAGGCCTGGCGATGGGCACCATGGACATCGTTAAATTGCACGGCGGCGAACCGGCGAACTTCCTCGACGTCGGCGGCGGCGCGACCAAAGAGCGCGTCACCGAAGCGTTCAAAATCATCCTGTCTGATGAGAAAGTGAAAGCCGTTCTGGTGAACATTTTCGGCGGTATCGTCCGTTGCGACCTTATCGCCGACGGTATTATCGGCGCGGTAGAAGAAGTGGGCGTCAATGTGCCGGTGGTGGTTCGTCTGGAAGGGAACAATGCCGAGCTGGGCGCACAGCGTCTGGCTGACAGCGGCCTGAATATTATTGCAGCGAAAAGTCTGACGGATGCAGCTCAGCAGGTTGTTGCCGCAGTGGAGGGGAAATAATGTCTGTTTTAATCGATAAAAACACCAAGGTGATCTGCCAGGGCTTTACCGGCAGCCAGGGGACTTTCCACTCCGAGCAGGCGATTGCTTACGGCACCCAGATGGTTGGCGGCGTGACCCCAGGTAAAGGCGGCACCACCCACCTCGGCCTGCCGGTGTTCAACACCGTGCGTGAAGCGGTCGAAGCCACGGGCGCAACCGCCTCTGTGATCTACGTTCCGGCGCCGTTCTGTAAAGATTCCATCCTGGAAGCGATTGATGCAGGCATCAAGCTGATTATCACCATCACCGAAGGCATCCCGACGCTGGATATGCTGACCGTGAAAGTGAAGCTGGATGAAGCGGGCGTGCGCATGATCGGGCCGAACTGTCCGGGCGTGATCACGCCGGGCGAATGCAAAATCGGCATCATGCCGGGCCACATTCACAAGCCGGGCAAAGTGGGCATCGTGTCCCGTTCCGGCACCCTGACCTATGAAGCGGTTAAACAGACCACCGATTACGGCTTCGGCCAGTCCACCTGTGTGGGCATCGGCGGCGACCCGATTCCAGGCTCTAACTTCATCGATATCCTGAAACTGTTCCAGGAAGATCCGCAGACCGAAGCGATTGTGATGATCGGCGAGATCGGCGGAAGCGCGGAAGAAGAAGCGGCTGCCTACATCAAAGATCACGTGACCAAACCGGTTGTCGGCTATATCGCAGGCGTCACTGCGCCGAAAGGCAAGCGTATGGGCCACGCGGGCGCGATCATTGCCGGTGGGAAAGGTACAGCGGATGAGAAGTTCGCTGCGCTGGAAGCCGCGGGCGTGAAAACCGTGCGCAGCCTGGCTGACATCGGCGACGCGCTGAAGTCGATTCTGTAAAGCACCCTCATTTCCCCGTTTCGGCGGGGAAATTTGTAGAATAATAAGTACTTTTCGACATGGTTGGCCACCCTGGGGTGGCCTTTTTTAATGGCGTCGCCGGGCGACCAGAGTGAATTTATAGTCGTCGCTCTTAAAGATATTCCGGCTGTATTCAAACACCTTGCCGTCTTTTAAAAAACCGCGCGAGATTTTCTCCAGCGTCGGACGCGCCGGATCGAGATTCAGGGCTTTCGCCACTTCCGGCGTCGGCATCACCGCCAGGATCTCCTGTTCGCTGCGGTCGATCACGCGCTTTTTCACCGCTTCGATATAGTGATATTTCGATTTCTCCATCACTTCCCAGGTGAGATCCGGGAATAGCGCCAGCGGCATCCAGGTCTCCTCCAGCGTGACCGCTTTTTGCTTAATAAACCGCAGCCGCTTAACGTGCCACACCTTGTCGCTTTCGGTCAGATTCAACTGCCCGGCGAGGTGCGGGTCCGGGTTAATCACTTCGAAGGTTAATACCTCGCTGTGGGTTTCAACGTTCCGGTCGGCCAGTTTCTCGTAAAAGCTGGTGAGCTGGTAAATATCGTAATTGACCCGCTCCTCCTTCACATAGGTCCCGCTGCCCTGGATGCTCTCAACCACATTCTGCTCGGTAAGCTGTTTCAGCGCCTGGCGCACCGTCACCCGGCTGACGCCAAACTGCGCCTGCAATGCCGATTCGGTGGGCAGCGCGTCGCCAGGCTTTAACAGCCCCTGTTCGATCTGCTGACCAATCGCATCCGCGATCTGGCGATACTTCGGCTTCTGCGCCATTCCAACCCCCGTTTAATACTATTCCCACACGATTTAACGATTCTGGCAGAATGCGGGGGATAGTAAACAATACAAATACAATACAAATATTGCTAAAATTGAAAGTGATCACATAAAGGTATTATTAATTCTGTCAGGATAGACCCATGCGGCAACTGACGCCGCGAGTCAATCTGAGCGAGGACGTATGGACCTGACCGCGTTAACCCATCCTGACTGCGTTTTACTCCGCCAAACCTTTGCCGATCGCGACCAGGCGTTACGGAAGCTGGCAGAGAGCCTGATGCAGCAGGGAAAATTGCAGGATGTGGATCTGTTTTTGGCTGATGTGCTGGCGCGTGAGGCGCAGGGCCCAACGGCGTTAGGTGAAGGACTGGCGGTGCCGCACGGTAAATCGGCGGCGGTCGCCTCAGCCAGCTTCGCGCTGGCGACGCTGGCGCAGCCGCTGGCCTGGCAGGGGGTTGACGGCGATGAGCAGGTGAACCTGATTATCCTGCTGGCCATTCCGCCTCAGGAGGCGGGGTCGACGCATATTCAACTGCTGACCGAACTCACCTCGCGGCTGGTGGATGACGCGGTGCGCGAGCAATTGCTGGCGGCAACCTGCCCGGAGCAGGTGTTTGCGCTACTGAATGCCCAGCCAGAACAGCCACCCGCTGCGCCGCAGCCGGCGCAACAGAAGCCGACCATCGTCTGCGTTACCGCCTGCCCGGCGGGCATCGCCCATACCTTTATGGCGGCGGAGTATCTGGAAAAAGCCGGACGCCAGATGGGCATCAACGTCCATGTGGAAACCCAGGGGGCAAATGGCATTGAGGGGCGGTTGACGCCGGAACAGCTGCGTGATGCCCGCGCCTGCATTTTTGCCGCCGAAGTGGCGGTTAAAGAAGCCGAACGCTTTGCGCATCTGCCGTGTTTATCCGTGCCGGTCGCCGAGCCAATCCGCCGTGCGCCGGAACTGCTCCAGCAGGCGCTGGCGCTGGAGCCGGTTTCAACGAAACAACGCCCCGCATCCACAGAACCCGCCGCGCGCGGCGTGAAAGCGGAGCTTAAGCAGGCGCTGCTGAGCGGTATTTCTTATGCCGTACCCTTGATTGTGGCGGGCGGGACGGTGCTGGCGGTGGCGGTGCTGCTGGCGCAGATCTTCGGTTTACAACATCTGTTTGATTTAGAGAACTCGTGGCTGTGGATGTACCGCAAGCTGGGCGGTGGGATGCTCGGCACGCTGATGGTGCCGGTACTGGCGGCATACACTGCGTATTCCCTGGCGGATAAACCGGCGTTAGCGCCCGGCTTTGCAGCAGGGCTGGCTGCCAACATGATCGGCGCGGGTTTCCTCGGCGGCGTGGCAGGGGGGCTGATCGCCGGTTACCTGATGCGCTGGGTGAAGCGCCATATCCGCCTCTCCAGCCAGTTCAACGGCTTCCTGACTTTTTACCTTTATCCGGTGATTGGCACGTTAGTGGCGGGCAGCCTGATGCTGTTTGTGATCGGCGGGCCAGTGGCCTGGCTAAATAACGGGCTGACCCAGTGGCTTAACGGGCTGTCAGGCACCAACGCGCTACTGCTCGGGGCGATTATCGGTTTTATGTGCTCCTTTGACCTGGGCGGACCGGTGAACAAAGCCTCCTACGCGTTCTGCCTGGGTGCGATGGCGAATGGCGTGTTTGGTCCCTACGCCATTTTCGCATCGGTAAAAATGGTGTCGGCCTTCACGGTGACCGCCTCAACGCTGATCGCGCCGCGTCTGTTTAAGCAATTTGAAATTGAAACCGGGAAATCCACCTGGCTGCTGGGGCTGGCGGGGATCACCGAAGGGGCGATCCCGATGGCGATTGAAGATCCGTTACGGGTCATTGGTTCCTTCGTGCTGGGGTCGATGGCGACCGGTGCCATTGTGGGGGCAATGCATATCGGTTTGTCGACCCCAGGCGCGGGGATTTTCTCGCTGTTTTTACTGCACGACGGCGGATTTGGCGGCGTGGTCGCGGCAGCGGGCTGGTTTGGCGCGGCGCTGGTCGGCACGGCAATTTCTACCACCATTTTATTGCTCTGGCGTCGTCATGCGGTGAAGCATGGCAAGTATGACGTCTGTGCTGAGACTGAATAAAAGGAAACCCCGATGAAAGCGGTATCGCGTGTTCACATTACTCCCCATATGCACTGGGATCGCGAGTGGTATTTTACCACCGAAGAGTCGCGTATTTTGCTGGTCAACAATATGGAGGAGATCCTCGCCCGGCTGGAGCAGGACCCGGAGTATCCGTTCTACGTGCTCGACGGCCAGACGGCGATCCTCGAAGACTATTTCGCCGTGAAGCCGGAAAACCGCCAGCGGGTCAAAGCGCTGGTCGCGGCGGGAAGGTTAATTATCGGCCCCTGGTATACCCAGACCGACACCACCATCGTAGCGGGGGAGTCGATTGTCCGTAACCTGATGTATGGCCTGCGTGATTGTCGGGAATTTGGCGAGCCGATGATGATTGGTTACCTGCCGGATTCGTTTGGCATGTCGGGCCAGCTACCGCATATCTTTAACGGCTTTGGCATTACCCGCGCCATGTTCTGGCGCGGCTGCTCGGAGCGCCACGGCAGTGATAAAACCGAGTTTTTATGGCAAAGCGGGGAGGGCAGCGAAGTGGTGGCCCAGGTGCTGCCGCTGGGTTACGCCATCGGCAAATATCTGCCTGATGACGAAGCGGGTTTACGTAAACGGCTCGACAACTATTTTGAGGTGCTGGAAAAGGCCTCGCTGACCAAAGAAATCCTGCTGCCGAACGGCCACGACCAGATGCCGCTCCAGCAAAATATTTTTAATGTGATCGCGAAACTGCGCGAGATTTACCCGCAACGCGAATTTGTGATGAGCCGTTTTGAAACGGTGTTTGAGCAGATTGAACAGCAGCGTGAACGGCTCGATACGCTCAAGGGCGAGTTTATCGACGGCAAATATATGCGCGTGCACCGCACCATTGGCTCAACGCGGATGGATATTAAAATTGCCCATGCGCGCATTGAGAACAAAATCGTCAATCTGCTGGAGCCGCTGAAAGCTATCGCCTGGAGCCTGGGTTTTGATTACCACCATGGCCTGCTGGAGAAAATGTGGAAGGAGATCTTAAAAAATCACGCCCATGACAGTATCGGCTGCTGCTGTAGCGATAACGTGCACCGGGAGATCATGGCGCGTTTTGCGCTGGCCGAAGATATGGCGGATAACCTGCTGCGTTTTACCCAGCGCAAAATTGTCGATGCCATGCCAGAAGGGCAGGGCGACAAGCTCACGTTGTTTAACCTGATGCCGTATCCGCGCCAGGAAGTGATTAATACCACGCTGCGAATTCGTGCCGCACAGTTTGCGCTGCGGGACAGCGCGGGCAACCCGGTGGAGTATTTCATCCGTGATGCCCGGGAAATCGACCCGGGGCTGGTGGACCGGCAAATTGTCCATTACGGCAATTACGAGCCGTTTATGGAGTACGACATCCAGTTGTGCCAGGTATTGCCGGCCATGGGCTATCTGACACTGGATGTCATCCCAGAGAAAGGGCAGCAAAAAGCGTTGCCGGCCTGTACCGATGCCTTGCTGGAAAATGGCTTCTGGCGCATCGATATCAATCCTGACGGCACCTTGAAAATGCGGGATAAGCAAACCGGTCTGGTTTATGACCGGGTGCTGACGCTGGAGGACGGTTCCGATGATGGCGATGAATACGACTATTCCCCGGCGCGTGAGGAGTGGATTGTCTGCTCATCTGAGGGTGAACATCAGGTTGAGGTGATCCACGAGGCCTGGCAGAGCACGGCGGTGCTGCGTTTAACGATGGCAGTGCCCCAGGATCTGGCCGAGCGTGCGCGCCGTGAAGCCACCGGGCGCATCGACGCGGAGTGCCGCATTACCCTGGCGCACCATCAGCGGCGGGTGGATGTGGAAATGATCATTGATAATCAGGCCGACGACCACCGCCTGCGGGTACTGATCCCGACGCCGTTTCACTGCGAAAACGTACTGTGCGACACCCAGTTCGGCGCGATCCAGCGGCCCGTTGAGGATAGCGCGATGGCAACCTGGCAGCAGGAAGGCTGGAAAGAAGCGCCGGTGCCGGTGTGGAATTTCCTTAATTACTGCGCGCTGGAATCACAACGCCAGGGGATGGCGCTGTTTAGCGAAGGGCTGCGGGAAGTGGAAATCATCGGCGAGCGGCAAAAGACCTTTGCGTTGACGCTGTTGCGCGCGGTCGGGCTGCTGGGTAAAGAGGATTTATTGCTGCGTCCTGGGCGGCCTTCCGGCATTAAGCTGCCGGTTCCTGACTCGCAAATGCGTGGCAAACTGCATTGCCGCTTTAGCCTGTTCAGCTATACCGGGACGGCGGCCGGAGCAGGCGTTGCGCAGCAGGCCCGCGCCTGGCTAACGCCGGTGCAGTGCTATAACAAAATCCCGTGGAACGCGATGAAGCTAAACAGCGTGCCGTTCACCACGCCACGGCATTATTCGCTGATGACCATGTCGCCGGTCGAGTGCCAGTTGAGTGTACTGAAAAAAGCGGAAGATGATGAGGCGCTGATCGTGCGCGTTTACAACCCATCCCACGATGAAACCTGTGAAGGGCGGCTCGCGTTTACGGTACCCGTTGCGCAATGGCAGGAAACGGACATGCAGGAAACGGTGTACCCGCATCGTCAGTGTCAATCTGCCACAACCGGGGAGTTAAAACCTGGTCAGTCGCGAACGTTTAAAATGACAATAACCGCGCAGTCCTGAATAAATCACGACGCCTGAAGGGAAACCAACAGGCGTCAATTTTTTATATAAAAGTTAATTGTTAATTAAATGATAATAAAGTGAACCTGTTGTTATGAATAACCAATAAAAACGGCGTTTAAATAAAATTTCGTGATGTATTTAACACTCTTTCTATTTCCCTCTATTTAATTTTACCTGTTCGGGTCCCTACCGCCTCTTTCCTGCCAATTATTGCTGGCAATTAACTCACCTGCCAGGGGTGCCACAAATAATTAACAATATGATCACCAAGGTTTCTCGTGTGAAACATAATTAACATGAATGTCATAAATTGAGTGAGATCAATGCTTAACGCGCGGTCATATCACGATAATTTTGTAAATTTGCGCCAAATCAATCTAGCGCTTCTAACTCATTTTCGCTATAAATTGATCACCGTCGAAAAATGCAAATAACACTATGCAAAAACCTGTTTATTGTAAGGGAATTGCGGCGTAGTATATTTGCGGGATCAATTTGTATTTCTTATTAACGTATTTGCAACCTTACTCGCTTCTCTGTCACATTGTGCCGGGGGAATCGTGATGTTATGGAAGCAATATTTGTATTGGGGCATGCGTTTGGGGACCGATAACGGCAACCGCGTTCAACGTCTTCATGCAAAGAGCAAGGAGTCAAGATGTTAGATATAGTCGAACTGTCGCGCTTACAGTTTGCCTTGACCGCGATGTATCACTTTCTGTTTGTGCCGCTAACGCTGGGTATGGCGTTCCTGCTGGCTATTATGGAAACGGTCTATGTGCTTTCCGGCAAACAAATCTATAAAGATATGACCAAATTCTGGGGCAAGTTGTTTGCAATCAACTTCGCTCTGGGTGTCGCTACCGGTTTGACCATGGAGTTCCAGTTCGGGACTAACTGGTCTTACTATTCGCATTATGTAGGCGACATTTTTGGCGCGCCGCTGGCTATCGAAGGCCTGATGGCGTTCTTCCTCGAATCTACGTTTGTTGGTTTGTTCTTCTTCGGCTGGGATCGTTTAAGCAAAGTGCAGCACATGGCGGTAACCTGGCTGGTGGCACTTGGCTCTAACCTCTCCGCGCTGTGGATTCTGGTGGCGAACGGTTGGATGCAAAACCCCATCGCTTCCGACTTTAACTTCGAAACCATGCGTATGGAGATGGTCAGCTTCTCCGAACTGGTGCTTAACCCGGTTGCTCAGGTGAAGTTCGTTCACACGGTGGCCTCAGGTTATGTTGCCGGCGCGATGTTTGTGCTGGGCATCAGCGCCTGGTACCTGCTGAAAGGCCGTGATATCGCTTTCGCTAAACGCTCCTTTGCTATTGCCGCCAGCTTCGGTATGGCTGCGGTGCTGTCCGTTATCGTACTGGGTGACGAATCCGGCTACGAAATGGGCGATGTGCAGAAAACCAAACTGGCTGCCATTGAAGCGGAATGGGAAACCCAACCCGCGCCTGCCGCCTTTACCCTGTTTGGTATTCCGGATCAGGATAAACAGGAAAACCACTTCGCGATTCAGATCCCGTACGCGCTGGGCATTATCGCTACGCGTTCCGTCGATACCCCGGTTATCGGCCTGAAAGATCTGCTGGTTCAGCATGAAGAGCGTATCCGTAACGGGATGAAGGCTTATCAACTGCTGGAAGAGCTGCGTGCCGGTTCTACCGATCAGGGCGTTCGCGACCAGTTCAACGCGGTTAAGAAAGACCTTGGCTACGGCTTGCTGCTGAAACGCTATACCCCGAACGTCACGGATGCGACTGAAGAGCAAATCCAGCTGGCGACCCAGGATTCTATCCCGCGTGTTGCTCCGCTGTACTTCGCGTTCCGTATCATGGTGGCGTGCGGCATCCTGCTGCTGGGCATCATCGCGGCGGCGTTCTGGACCGTTATCCGCAACCGTATCGGCGAGAAGAAATGGGTGCTTAAAGCGGCGCTGTATGGCCTGCCGCTGCCGTGGATTGCTATCGAATCCGGCTGGTTTGTGGCGGAGTATGGCCGTCAACCCTGGGCGGTAGGTGAAGTGCTGCCGACGGCGGTGGCTAACTCCTCCCTGACTGCGGGCGACATCATCTTCTCAATGGTGCTGATTTGCGGCCTGTATACCCTGTTCCTGGTGGCCGAACTGTATCTGATGTTCAAATTTGCGCGCCTGGGCCCAAGCAGCCTGAAAACCGGCCGCTATCACTTTGAGCAATCAAATGTGGGTTCTCAACGTCAATACGAAGAGTCAGTAGTCGACTCGCAACCGGCACGCTAAGACAGGAGACGTCAAATGATCGATTATGAAGTATTGCGTTTTGTCTGGTGGTTGCTGGTTGGCGTCCTGCTGATTGGCTTCGCCGTGACAGACGGTTTTGATATGGGGGTCGGCATGCTGACCCGTTTCCTGGGTCGTAACGACACCGAACGTCGTATTATGATCAACTCCATCGCCCCGCACTGGGACGGTAACCAGGTGTGGCTGATCACCGCAGGCGGCGCGCTGTTCGCGGCGTGGCCGATGGTGTACGCCGCTGCGTTCTCCGGCTTCTATGTGGCGATGATTCTGGTACTGGCGTCGCTGTTCTTCCGTCCGGTCGGTTTTGACTACCGCTCCAAGATTGAAGACACCCGCTGGCGCAACATGTGGGACTGGGGCATCTTCATCGGTAGCTTTGTTCCGCCGCTGGTGATTGGCGTTGCCTTCGGCAACCTGCTGCAAGGCGTACCGTTCAACGTGGATGAGTACCTGCGTTTGACCTACACCGGTAACTTCTTCCAGCTGCTCAACCCGTTTGGTCTGCTGGCAGGTGTGGTGAGCGTGTCGATGATCATCGCCCAGGGCGCAACCTATCTGCAGATGCGTACCGTGGGTGAAATCCACCTGCGTAGCCGCGCAACGGCGCAGGTCGCCGCGCTGGTGATGATGGTGTGCTTCGCGCTGGCTGGCGTGTGGGTGATGTTCGGTATTGACGGTTATGTCGTGACCTCAACGCTCGATCATCACGCATTCTCTAACCCGCTGACTAAAGAAGTCACTCGTGAAGCTGGCGCCTGGTTAGTGAACTTTAATAACGCGCCGGTTCTGTGGGCTATCCCGACGCTGGGCGTGGTGCTGCCGCTGCTGACCGTGCTGATGTCCCGTGCGGAGAAAGGCGCGCTGGCATTCGTGTTCTCTTCATTAACGATTGCCTGCGTGATTCTGACGGCGGGTATTGCTATGTTCCCGTTTGTGATGCCGTCCAGCATCATGATGAACGCCAGTCTGACCATGTGGGATGCGACATCCAGCCAGCTGACGCTGACCGTGATGACCTATGTCGCTATCGTGTTTGTGCCCATTGTTCTCCTGTACACCGCATGGTGCTACTGGAAAATGTATGGCCGCATCACGAAAGAGCACATCGAATCCAACTCAACCTCTCTGTACTAGTAAGGAGCTGATTATGTGGTACTTTGCATGGATTCTCGGCACGCTTCTTGCCTGTGCGTTTGGTGTGATTACCGCGCTGGCGCTGGAGCATGTCGAGGCCGCTAAGCTCGGTAAAGAAAAACACTGATGAGTAAAATTATCGCTCAGCTGTATGCGGTAATGGACAAGGGCCCGTTACGGGCCCTTTCCTTAGTGATGGCGTTAGTGCTGGCGGGTTGTATGTTTTGGGACCCGTCGCGTTTCGCGGCCAAAACCAGCGACTTAACCGTCTGGCACGGCCTGCTGCTGATGTGGGCGGTGTGCGCCGGGGTGATCCACGGCGTCGGTTTTCGTCCACGGGCCATCCACTGGCAAGCGCTGTTCTGCCCGCTTCTCGCCGATATCGTGCTCATCGCCGGGCTGGCGTTTTTCTTCCTCTGAGCACGATTTCACCGTTATGAATTATGGGCTTTCACAAGCCCATAAATTTTTACTTACCCTTTACCTCTACCCATTCCAAACCCCCTTCCTCTTGCGTATAGTAGCAACGTTTATTTGCATTACCGGGATGTAGAGTGAGCACAACGCTGTTTCGATGGCCGGTTCGGGTCTATTACGAAGACACCGACGCCGGTGGTGTGGTTTACCACGCCAGTTACGTCGCTTTTTATGAAAGAGCACGCACAGAGATGCTGCGCCACCACCACTTTAGTCAGCAAGAACTAATGGCGGAGCGTGTGGCCTTCGTGGTACGCAAGATGACGCTGGAGTATTTTGCGCCTGCCCGACTCGACGATATGCTCGAAATTCAAACTGAAATTACGTCGATGCGTGGAACATCCCTGGTTTTCACGCAACGGATCGTCAATGCAGAACAGCAAACCCTCAATGAAGCTGAGGTGCTGATCGTCTGTGTTGATCCACTCTTAATGAAGCCTCGTGCGCTTCCCAAGTCTATTGTCGCGGAGTTCAAGCAGTGACTGACATGAATATCCTTGATTTGTTCCTGAAGGCTAGCCTTCTGGTCAAATTTATCATGTTGATTTTGATTGGTTTTTCCATCGCATCCTGGGCCATCATTATTCAGCGAACGCGTATTCTCAACGCCGCAACCCGTGAAGCGGAAGCTTTTGAAGATAAGTTCTGGTCGGGCATTGAGTTATCTCGTCTGTATCAGGAAAGCCAGGGGCGCCGCGAAAATCTGGCGGGCTCTGAGCAGATTTTTTATGCCGGTTTTAAAGAGTTTGCCCGTCTGCATCGCGCTAACAGCCATGCGCCGGAAGCGATTGTCGAAGGGGCGTCGCGCGCAATGCGGATCTCGATGAACCGCGAACTGGAAACGCTGGAAACTCATATTCCTTTCCTCGGTACGGTCGGTTCTATCAGCCCGTATATCGGGCTGTTCGGCACCGTATGGGGGATTATGCATGCCTTTATCGCGCTGGGCGCGGTGAAACAGGCCACGCTGCAAATGGTCGCGCCGGGTATCGCGGAAGCGCTGATTGCCACCGCCATCGGCCTGTTCGCGGCGATCCCTGCCGTTATGGCATACAACCGCCTTAACCAGCGCGTGAACAAACTGGAACTGAACTACGACAACTTTATGGAAGAGTTCACGGCGATCCTGCACCGTCAGGCATTCGCAAACCCAGAGAGCACCAAGGGGTAAGCCATGGCCAGAACTCGTGGACGGAGCCGTCGCGAACTGAAGTCCGAGATCAACATCGTTCCGCTGCTGGACGTGCTGTTGGTGCTGTTGCTGATTTTTATGGCGACCGCGCCGATTATCACCCAGAGTGTGGAAGTCGATCTGCCGGATGCGATGGATTCACAAACCGTCAGCACTAATGACGATCCTCCGGTGATTATCGAAGTGTCCGGAGTAGGGCAGTACAGCGTGGTGGTTGAAAAAGATCGTATGGATCAGTTGCCTTCCGAGCAGGTGATTGCCGAAGCGCAGCGCCGCCTGCAGGCGAATCCAAAAACGGTCTTCCTTATCGGGGGCGCCAAAGAGGTGCCTTATGATGAAATCATCAAAGCGCTGAACCTGTTGCATCAGGCGGGTGTTAAGTCTGTGGGCTTAATGACGCAGCCTATCTGAAAATCCGCTTAACAGGCGAAAAGTTTTTGGGAACCGAGAGTGTCAAAGGCAACCGAACAGAACGACAAGCTGAGACGAGCGATCATCATTTCAGTGGTGCTGCATATCATCCTGATTGCAATACTGATCTGGAGCTCGTTTGACGAAAACATTGACGCCAGCGCAGGCGGCGGTGGCGGCTCGGCAATTGATGCCGTCATGGTCGATCCGGGTGCCGTGGTAAATCAGTACAATCGTGAGCAGGAGCAGCGCGCCAGCGCGAAACAGGCTGCCGAGCAGCGTGAAAAGCAAGCCCAGCAGCAGGCAGAAGAGTTACGTGAAAAGCAGGCGGCTGAGCAGCAACGTTTGAAGGACCTGGAAAAAGAGCGCTTGCAGGCGCAGGAAAACGCCCGCGAGCAGGCTGAGCAGCAGAAACAGGCTGAAGAAGCGGCGAAACGGGCTCAGGAACAGCAGAAGCAGGCTGAAGCCGCCGCCGCGAAAGCCGCCGCTGACGCCAAAGCGCAGGCGGACGCGCAGGCCAAAGCGGCCGCAGACGCCGCGAAGAAAGCGCAGGAAGACGCGGCTAAAGCCGCTGCCGCCGCGAAGAAACAAGCGGAAGCCGAGGCAGCAAAAGCCGCCGCGGACGCGAAGAAGAAAGCCGAAGCTGAAGCCGCGAAAGCCGCCGCAGAAGCCGAGAAAAAAGCGCAAGCCAAAGCCGCTGCCGACGCAGAGAAGAAAGCCCAGGCCGAAGCCGCTAAACAGGCTGCCGCAGAGAAAGCGGCAGCAGAGAAGGCCGCCGCCGAGAAAGCTGCAGCAGCCAAAGCGGCGGCGGACAAGAAAGCGGCCGCTGAAAAAGCCGCCGCCGAGAAAAAAGCGGCAGCAGCCAAAGCAGCGGCAGAAAAAGCCGCAGCGGCCAAAGCGGCAGCCTCTGACGTTGACGACCTGTTCGGTGATTTAAGTTCAGGTAAGAATGCGCCGAAAACCGGGGGCGGTAATAAAGGAAACACGGCATCCGCTGCGGGTCAGGGGAATAATAAGACCAACGGCGATAGCGGCGCGAGTAATGCTGATATCAGCCGGTATACAAATCAGATTAAAGTGGCTGTTAAAAGCAAACTTTATAACGCAGATTTGCTTGCCGGTAAGTCTTGCGATTTACATATCTCTTTGAGACCTGACGGCTCATTGAGCAATATTGAATCGAAAGGCGGCGATCCAGAGTTATGTGCTGCGGCGTTGAACGCGGCGCGTGCCGCCAATATGCCGGTACCGCCCAGCAAAGAGGTCTATGAACGTGTCAAAGACGCTACGCTGGTGTTCAAGCTGTGATCGAGACTTTCAGTTTACGCCTCTGGCTCTAAACTAAAGTGGTCATGTAGGTTTAAAATTTGGGTTTGTTAACATTCTGCTAAATTATCGTGGGCATTATGTCCGGGTAAGGGAGAAATGATGAAGCAGGCATTACGAGTAGCATTAAGCTTTTTGATGCTGTGGGCAGCGGTGCTGCATGCAGAAGTGCGTATTGAAATCACCGAAGGGGTGGATTCAGCACGTCCGATTGGTGTTGCTCCATTTAAATGGGCAGGCCCGGGCGCTGCGCCGGAGGATGTCGGCGGTATTGTTTCGGCTGACCTTCGCAACAGCGGTAAATTTAATCCACTGGACCGTTCACGTCTGCCGCAGCAGCCGGGCTCCGCTCAGGAAGTCCAGCCTGCCGCATGGTCGGCACTGGGCATTGACGCCGTGGTGGTAGGGCAGGTGACACCAAACGGCGACGGCAGCTATACCGTGGCGTATCAGCTGGTGGATACCGGCGGCGCGCCGGGCACCGTGCTGGCTCAGAACTCTTACAAAGTGAACAAGCAGTGGCTGCGCTATGCGGGCCACACGGCGAGTGACGAAGTGTTCGAAAAACTGACCGGTATCAAAGGCGCGTTCCGTACCCGTATCGCCTACGTTGTACAGACTAACGGCGGCCAGTTCCCGTATGAGCTGCGCGTATCCGACTACGATGGCTACAACCAGTTCGTGGTGCACCGTTCGCCGCAGCCGCTGATGTCCCCGGCCTGGTCTCCGGACGGTTCTAAACTGGCTTACGTAACCTTCGAAAGCGGTCGTTCTGCGCTGGTTATCCAGACGCTGGCCAACGGCGCCGTGCGTCAGGTGGCTTCCTTCCCGCGTCACAACGGTGCTCCGGCCTTCTCGCCAGACGGCTCCAAACTGGCGTTCGCGCTGTCTAAAACCGGTAGCCTGAACCTGTACGTGATGGATATTGGCTCTGGTCAGATCCGTCAGGTTACCGACGGTCGCAGCAACAACACCGAACCAACCTGGTTCCCGGATAGCCAGACTCTGGCCTATACCTCTGACCAGGCGGGTCGTCCGCAGGTTTACAAGGTTAGCGTTAACGGCGGCGCGCCGCAGCGTATCACCTGGGAAGGTTCTCAGAACCAGGATGCGGACGTAAGCGCTGATGGCAAATTTATGGTGATGGTGAGCTCCAACGGCGGCGCTCAGCACATTGCTAAACAGGATCTGGTAACGGGCGGCGTACAAACTCTGTCGTCAACGTTCCTGGATGAAACGCCAAGTCTGGCACCTAACGGCACGATGGTAATCTACAGCTCTTCTCAGGGGATGGGATCTGTGCTGAATTTGGTTTCAACAGATGGGCGTTTCAAAGCGCGTCTTCCGGCTACTGATGGACAGGTCAAATTCCCTGCCTGGTCGCCGTATCTGTAATAATAATTAATTGATTACTAAAGGAATCATTGAAATGCAACTGAACAAAGTGCTGAAAGGGCTGATGATCGCTCTGCCTGTAATGGCAATCGCAGCGTGTTCTTCTAACAAGAATGCAAGCAACGATGGCAGCGAAGGCGGCATGCTGAACGGCGCCGGCACTGGTATGGACGCTAACGGCAGCGGCAACATGTCTTCTGAAGAGCAAGCGCGTCTGCAAATGCAGCAGCTGCAGCAGAACAACATCGTTTACTTCGATCTGGATAAGTACGACATCCGTTCTGACTTCGCTGCAATGCTGGATGCTCACGCTAACTTCCTGCGTAGCAACCCGTCTTACAAAGTCACCGTAGAAGGTCACGCGGACGAACGTGGTACGCCTGAGTACAACATCTCCCTGGGTGAACGTCGTGCTAACGCCGTTAAGATGTACCTGCAGGGTAAAGGCGTTTCTGCTGATCAGATCTCCATCGTTTCTTACGGTAAAGAAAAACCTGCCGTTCTCGGTCATGACGAAGCGGCTTACGCTAAAAACCGTCGTGCCGTACTGGTTTACTAAGAGAATCGCATGAACAGTAACTTCAGACATCATCTGATGAGTCTGTCGTTACTGGTTGGCATAGCGGCCCCCTGGGCCGCTTTTGCTCAGGCGCCAATCAGTAGTGTCGGCTCAGGCTCGGTTGAAGACCGTGTCACGCAACTTGAGCGTATCTCTAACGCTCACAGTCAGCTTTTAACCCAACTCCAGCAGCAACTCACCGATAACCAGAATGATATTGATTCCCTGCGCGGTCAGATTCAGGAAAGCCAGTATCAGTTGAATCAGGTTGTCGAGCGTCAGAAGCAGCTGTTGTTGCAGATAGATAGCCTTAGTAACGGCGGTGCAGCCGCACAGTCCGGCGATACCAGCGCGCAGAACAACGCTGGCGCAGCCGCTGGCGACAGCGCGGCAAACGCGCCTGCTGCCAGCACAGGCGCGCCGGTGCAAAGCGGTGATGCGAATACCGACTACAATGCGGCTATCGCATTAGTGCAGGATAAGTCACGCCAGGATGACGCTATCGCGGCATTCCAGAACTTTGTGAAAAAGTACCCGGATTCAACGTATCAGCCGAACGCCAACTACTGGCTTGGGCAGTTGAATTACAACAAGGGTAAGAAAGACGATGCGGCGTATTACTTCGCCTCGGTGGTGAAAAACTACCCGAAATCACCGAAAGCCTCTGACGCCATGTATAAAGTGGGCCTGATCATGCAGGACAAAGGCGATAGCGCGAAAGCCAAAGCGGTGTATCAGCAAGTCATCAGTAAATATCCCAATACCGATGGCGCGAAACAGGCGCAGAAACGCTTAAGTGCAATGCAATAGTTCAGGGTTCGACCAGAATGCGGTTTTTCTGGTCTCACCGTGTGAAACTTAAGCAGTTAAGTGATCTCTATCGAAATTTTTGTTGCGCCTGATTCTGAAATCAGTAATATATGCCGCCGTTGCCGAGGGATATGAAACAAACCCGAGGTGGCAAAAAGTGGGTCGTTAGCTCAGTTGGTAGAGCAGTTGACTTTTAATCAATTGGTCGCAGGTTCGAGTCCTGCACGACCCACCACTATCAAGGTGGAAAGCAGTAGCAAAACGTGAAGGATAACGTTGCGTCAGCAACGGCCCGAAGGGCGAGGCGAAGCCGAGTCATCCTGCACGACCCACCAATTAAAGTATTAGTAGTGCCTCAGTGGGTGATTAGCTCAGTTGGTAGAGCATCTCCTTTACACGGAGGGGGTCGGCGGTTCGAGCCCGTCATCACCCACCACTTGGGTCGTTAGCTCAGTTGGTAGAGCAGTTGACTTTTAATCAATTGGTCGCAGGTTCGAATCCTGCACGACCCACCAATATTTAGGTGGAAAGCAGTAGTAAAGCGTGAAGGATAACGTTGCGTCAGCAACGGCCCGAAGGGCGAGGCGAAGCTGAGTCATTCTGCGCGACCCGCCAATATTAAGTTTTACCCGCATTCAGATGTGACCCTGTAGGGGTCGTTAGCTCAGTTGGTAGAGCAGTTGACTTTTAATCAATTGGTCGCAGGTTCGAATCCTGCACGACCCACCACTCTGAAAATAATCTGCGGCAGCATTTCCCGAAAGGGTCGTTAGCTCAGTTGGTAGAGCAGTTGACTTTTAATCAATTGGTCGCAGGTTCGAATCCTGCACGACCCACCAATGCAAAAAAGCGCCCTAAAGGCGCTTTTTTGCTATCTGCGATATACAAGATTCGAACCTGCAGCAGGTTCGGGTCTCACGAAGTGAGACAACGGAGCCGCTTGCGGCGACGGCCCGTAGGGTGAGCGAAGCGAGTCATCCTGCACGACCCACCAATGCAAAAAAGCGCCCTAAAGGCGCTTTTTTGCTATCTGCGATAGACAAGATTCGAACCTGCAGCAGGTTCGGGTCTCACGAAGTGAGACAACGGAGCCGCTTGCGGCGACGGCCCGAAGGGCGAGGCGAAGCGAGTCATCCTGCACGACCCACCAATGCAAAAAAGCGCCCTAAAGGCGCTTTTTTGCTATCTGTAGTCCATACAACGATTAGAAGCGGTAACCCACGCCAACGTTAAAGCCGTTGATTGAGCGGCTGCCTTCCAGGTCCGCATTGGTTCCTTCATACCCCACGTTAACCGAGAAGTTTTCTACCGGGTTAAAAATCACCCCTGCGCCATAGGCAAATGAGGTGGATTTCTCAGAAATGCTGTCGCGGCCAACATAGCCGTCACCCGCGTTATGCCAGGTGGTACGGCCTTCCGCTTTTGAGCGCGCAACGCCGCCCAGCGCATACAGAGAAACATACTCATTAATACGATAAGCCGGCCCCACTAACAGGGAGTAATATTTCGCTTCAACGTGGTTCTCAATATAGTCTGAGGCGAGATAATAATTCTGGTCATCATCGCCTTTCATATAGGTGAAAGAACCCAGGAAGCTTACTGGCGAATCAAATTCATAACGGTACTGAACATTAACGCCACGGATATTTTTGAAATCCTCAACCTTGCTTTGCGCATAACCTACTGAAAACGTATGGTTATCAGCCAGCGCTGCGCCACTTACCATCCCGCCTACCAATAAAATTGCCAGAGATACCTTTTTCATTGTTGTTAATCCTTTTTATGTGCCGTTTGTATTTTTCCCTGGGCGAGCCGGTCCTTTACTCAACAAAAATACCGCCTCATCCCGGGCGGATAAAATTGTTACTTTTATGTTTACTCGTTGAAACACAGAACATTCTTAAAGGCGCGAAAATGGCCTTTTCAGCCATCCCAAAATATGGTGGGTAATATCAGAGTTAATAAAAAACCAGATTACTGTACCCGTGCAATTTCCCCACGACTTTTGCTGCGCGATCGGCTATCTTGTTTAGCATATAAAACAATCCTGCCTTTTCAGGCAGGAATCAGGCGCTGTAACCACTAAATGGTTCAGCCAGCAAAACGAGATTGCATGATGAGCGTAATGTTTAGACCTGAAGATGCCATTTACCCATTCCCGCCCAAACCGCGCCCGCTAAGCGATGACGAAAAGATTTTCTATAAAGAGAAAATCAAACGCCTGCTGAAACAGCGCGATGCCGTGATGGTGGCGCATTATTACACCGACCCGGAAATCCAGGCGCTGGCGGAAGAGACCGGTGGCTGCATTTCAGATTCGCTGGAAATGGCGCGCTTTGGCGCAAATCATCCCGCCTCGACGTTGCTGGTTGCAGGCGTGCGGT
This sequence comes from Atlantibacter sp. RC6, assembly GCF_014193285.1. Lineage (GTDB taxonomy): Bacteria > Pseudomonadota > Gammaproteobacteria > Enterobacterales > Enterobacteriaceae > Atlantibacter. The sequence continues at coordinate 154,423 of NZ_JACHZE010000005.1, read as the reverse complement.
TTATGGGCGAAACCGCCAAAATCCTCAGCCCGGAAAAAACCATCCTGATGCCGACTTTGCAGGCGGAATGCTCGCTGGATTTAGGCTGCCCGATTGAGGCGTTCAGCGCGTTCTGCGATGCGCACCCGGATCGCACCGTGGTCGTTTACGCCAACACTTCGGCAGCAGTGAAAGCGCGCGCCGACTGGGTGGTGACCTCCAGTATCGCGGTGGAGTTAATCGAGCATCTCGACAGCCTGGGCGAAAAAATTATCTGGGCCCCGGACCGTCATCTCGGCAATTACGTGCAAAAGCAGACTGGCGCAGACGTTCTGTGCTGGCAGGGTGCCTGTATCGTTCATGATGAGTTTAAAACCCAGGCGCTGACGCGTATGAAAGCACTCTATCCGCAGGCCGCAGTGCTGGTGCATCCGGAATCCCCGCAGGCGATTGTCGATATGGCCGATGCGGTGGGTTCAACCAGCCAGCTTATTGCTGCCGCCAAAACGCTGCCGCACCCGCAGCTGATCGTGGCCACCGATCGCGGGATCTTCTACAAAATGCAGCAGGCCTGTCCGGAGAAAGAGCTGCTGGAAGCGCCGACGGCGGGTGAGGGGGCGACGTGCCGCAGCTGCGCCCACTGCCCGTGGATGGCGATGAACGGCCTTCAGGCCATCGCAGAAGGGCTGGAAGCGGGCGGTAGCGCCCATGAGATCCATGTGGATGCCGCGCTGCGTGAAGGCGCGTTGGTGCCGCTTAACCGCATGTTGGATTTTGCGGCTACACTACGTCGTTAATAATGTTAATAAACGACGCGTATCACAGTACGCTTTGGGGAAAATATGGATTTTTTTAGCGTTCAGAATATCCTGGTTCACATTCCGATTGGCACCGGCGGTTATTCCTTGTCATGGATAGAAGCGATTGGCACCGTCGCCGGGCTGCTGTGTATCTGGCTGGCGAGCCTCGAGAAAATCATCAACTACTTCTTTGGGCTGATTAACGTCACGCTGTTTGCGGTGATTTTTTTTCAGATCCAGCTATACGCCAGCCTGCTGCTCCAGCTCTTCTTCTTTGTTGCCAATATCTACGGCTGGTACGCCTGGTCCCGGCAGACCAACAACAACGAAGCGCTGCTAAAAATTCGCTGGCTACCGTTGCCGAAAGCCATGGGCTGGCTGGCCGCCTGCGTGGTGGCGATTGGTTTGATGACCGTGTATATCGATCCGGTGTTTGGTTTCCTGACCCGCGTCGCGGTATCTATTATGCAGGCGCTGGGCCTTAACGTGACCCAACCGGAACTTCAGCCAGATGCTTTCCCGTTCTGGGATTCCTGCATGATGGTGCTGTCGATTGTGGCGATGATCCTGATGACCCGTAAATACGTCGAGAACTGGCTACTGTGGGTGATTATTAACGTCATCAGCGTGGTGATCTTCGCGTTGCAGGGCGTGCTGGCGATGTCTCTCGAATATATGATTCTGACCTTTATCGCCCTGAACGGCAGCCGGATGTGGATTAAATCAGCCCGCGAGCACGGCTCACGGGCGCTGAGTTAATGATGATGGTGATGCGCGTCCGGCGTTGACTGGTACAGATGGCAATCCGGCCCGCTACAGGGCTGGTATTCCATCTGCACCGTTGCATGTTCAACGTGATACTCATGTTCCAGGAAATGGTGAATGCGGCTTAACAGCGCGTCATGATCGTGCGGCGGGATCACCTGAACATGCAGCGTCATCACCGGTTTTTCGCCCACCAGCCAGATGTGCACATGATGCACGTCGCGCACTTCAGGAATTGAACGGCTGAGGTTGCGCTTCAGCGCCGCGATATCCAGCGCTTTTGGCGCGCCTTCCAGCAGTTCGTTCACGCTTTCTTTAAGTAATCGCCAGGCGCTGCGCAATACCAGGCACGACACCAGCACCGAGAGTATCGGGTCGACCGGGGTCCAGCCGGTCCACAGGATCACCAGCGCGGCGATAATCGCCCCCACCGAACCCAGCAAATCCCCCAACACATGCAGCGCAGCGGCGCGCACGTTCATATTTTTCTCTTCGCTGCCGCGATGCAGGATCCAAAATGCCAGCAGATTGGCGAACAGTCCGGCGACGGCAATCACCATCATGGTCTTCCCGGCAATCGGCTGTGGATGATAAAAACGTACAAACGCCTCGTACACAATCAGCACGGTGATCAGCACCAGCGCGATGGCGTTAATAAATGCGGCCAGCGTGGTCAGCCGCAGCCAGCCGAAAGTATGCTGATTATTCGGCGGGCGGCGGGCGAAATAAACCGCGAGAAAGGCGAACAGCAGCGCAGCGGCGTCCGTGAACATATGTCCGGCGTCGGCGAGCAGGGCCAGCGAGCCGGAAATCAAACCGCCGATGACCTCCAGCAGCATAAAGGTGGCGGTAACGACAAACGCAGCCAGCAGCCTTTTGCTGTTGCCGTTGCTGTCAGAAGCGGGTGAATGAGAATGTGAGTGGGCCATAGCTACCTGATTTCTTGTTAGCATCCATGAATGATCAGGTTAAGTTACCAAAAATAAAGGAGAGCGAAAGCTCTCCTTTGTATCAATCACTGTTTATTAGTGAGTGGTGCCGTCAGTGTTGGGGTTGACGTTATCGCCACCCTGGCCAGTCTCGACTTTGTCGTTTACGTCAGGACATTTACCGTCTTTACACTGGGTGTTTTTATGGATCTCATCGGATGAGGTTGGGCCGGTAGAGGTTGCACTGTTGGTGCTGCTGGAGTCAGGATGCAGCATGGTGCCGCCAGTGCCTGTCCCGGTGGTCCCGGTACCGGAAGTGCCCGTATTGGTGCCGGTGGTGCCGGCGTTGCTCATATTTTTATTGCCGGTATTGATATCATTATTATCAACACCTTTTGGCGCGACGTTTTCTTTTGCTTCCGGCGTGCCTACCCCTGCGCTTGCCGCAGCGTTAGCGGTGCCGGTATTGTCGCTGGAACCGGCGTTATTGTCTGCGGCCAGAGCCGCGCCACTGGCTAAAGAGAGCGTTGCGCTAAGAATCAATGCAGTCAGTTTGTTCATCGTCATGCTCCTGTTTTAGTCATTGTGCTGGAAAGCTTTCTTCCAACGTTACGTCAGATTGTGCTGGCAATAATCTGAAGCTAAGTTAAAAAATTTGCAGCTCGGTAATAAGTCAGCATGCAATTTTAGAAAAAGGCAAAAACAGAGTGGTTACAAGTAAAAATTGTAGACTCGATCGCGCTTTTCGCTACTTTCTGGCGTTTATTAGCTTATTTCCAGGAATTTTCTGCCCGAAGTGTAAAAGCGCGTTTACACTTCGGGCGTGACGAGATAGATTGAAGGGATTGCACTTACTCGAAATTGTTGAGCTCCACTGGAAAGATCATGAATTATCAGAACGACGACTTACGAATCAATACTATCAATGAGTTATTACCCCCTGTTGCACTGTTAGAAAAGTTTCCCGCCACCGAAAAAGCCGCTGAAACCGTTTCTCAGTCACGTCAGGCTATTCATCAGATCCTGAAAGGCCAGGACGATCGTCTGCTGGTGGTGATCGGCCCGTGCTCCATTCACGATCCTAAAGCCGCGAAAGAGTATGCCGCCCGCCTGCTGAACCTGCGCGAAAGCCTGAAAGGCGAGCTGGAAGTGGTCATGCGTGTCTATTTTGAAAAGCCGCGTACCACGGTGGGCTGGAAAGGGCTGATTAACGATCCGCATATGGATAACTCTTTCCAGATTAATGACGGCCTGCGTATCGCCCGTAAACTGCTGCTGGACATCAACGACTCTGGCTTACCGGCCGCTGGCGAGTTCCTGGATATGATTACGCCGCAATACCTGGCGGATTTGATGAGCTGGGGAGCCATTGGCGCGCGTACCACTGAATCTCAGGTACACCGCGAACTGGCATCGGGTCTTTCCTGCCCGGTTGGTTTCAAAAACGGCACCGACGGCACCATTAAAGTGGCCATTGACGCCATCAACGCCGCCAGCGCGCCGCACTGCTTCCTGTCGGTAACCAAGTGGGGCCATTCTGCTATCGTCAACACCAGCGGCAACGGCGACTGCCATATCATTCTGCGCGGCGGCAAAGAGCCGAACTACAGCGCAGCGCATGTGGCGGAAGTCAAAACCGGCCTGACCAAAGCGGGTTTAACCCCACAGGTGATGATCGATTTCAGCCATGCCAACTCCTGCAAACAGTTCCAGAAGCAGATGGAAGTGGGCGCGGACGTATGCCAACAGATCGCCAACGGTGATAAAGCCATTATGGGCGTGATGATTGAAAGCCATCTGGTGGAAGGCAACCAGAGCCTGGACAGCGGCGAACCGCTGGTGTACGGCAAAAGCGTGACCGACGCCTGCATCGGCTGGGACGACACCGAAACGCTGTTGAACCAACTGGCTGCAGCGGTGAAAGCGCGTCGCGCCTAAGCGAATCGCGGCAATAAAAAAGGCGTGGTCGCTACCACGCCTTTTTCGTATTCGGTAGCGACTTACTTCGCTTTACCCTGGTTGGCTACCGCCGCAGCTTTCGCCGCGATCTCGTCAGCGTTACCCAGATAGTAGTGCTTGATCGGTTTGAAGTTTTCGTCGAACTCATATACCAACGGCACGCCGGTCGGGATATTCAGTTCCAGAATTTCGTCTTCGCCCATATTGTCGAGGTATTTCACCAGCGCGCGCAGGGAGTTGCCGTGTGCAGCGATGATTACGCGCTCGCCGCTTTTCAGGCGCGGCAGAATAGATTCATTCCAGTACGGGATCACGCGATCGATAGTCAGCGCCAGGCTCTCAGTCAGCGGCAGCTCTTTCTCGGTCAGTTTTGCATAACGCGGATCGTGGCCCGGATAACGCTCATCGTCACGGGTCAGTTCCGGCGGGGTTACCGCAAAGCCGCGACGCCACTGTTTAACCTGCTCGTCACCGTATTTTTCTGCGGTTTCCGCTTTGTTGAGGCCCTGCAGCGCGCCGTAGTGGCGTTCGTTGAGTTTCCAGGACTTCTCAACCGGCAACCACGCCTGGTCCAGCTCATCCAGAACATTCCACAGAGTGTGGATGGCACGTTTCAGCACAGAGGTATAAGCAAAATCAAAGCTGAAGCCTTCTTCTTTCAGCAGCTTGCCCGCCGCTTTGGCTTCGCCCACCCCTTTTTCAGACAGGTCTACGTCATACCAACCGGTGAAGCGGTTTTCGTTGTTCCACTGACTTTCACCGTGACGAACCAGTACCAGCTTAGTAACAGCCATAGATATACTCCTGGGTTAAATGATAACGATAATCATTATATTGCCGTGCTCGCGACAGCGGCAATGCTAATTCTCTAACATAGCGAAAATAGCGGCAGAGTGTAAGGCGGTTGTGACGTCAGGGTTATGATTTTGTCGTGTAAAGAGCAGAAAATCAGCGATGTGGCGAAAAAAAGCCCTCCATAAAAGGAGGGCTTAGCGGTTATTGCGGTTTGAACTGATAAATCGTCACGCTGCGATACGCTTCGCCAGGGCGCAGGATGCAGTCCGGCTGCGGCCATTCCGGATGGTTCGGGCTATCCGGCAGGAATTCGCTTTCCAGCGCCAGCCCTTGCCAGGCGGAATAATTGCCTTGCTCGCGCGCCGGTGTGCCTTCCAGGAAATTCCCTGAGTAAAATTGCAGGGCAGGAGCGGTGGTAAATACCGTCATCTGCAGTTTGTCATCGCTTGACCAGAGATGCGCCGCCGGCCGGGACAGGTCGCCTTTGGCCTGCAATAAAAACGCGTGATCGTAGCCTTTGACCTGCTGCTGATCGGCATCGCTCATAAAATCCTGGGCGATAGTTTTCGGCTGGCGGAAATCAAAGCTGGTCAGCGCCACTTTAGTCAGATCGCGCGTTGGAATGCCCATGCTGTCTACCGGCAAATAGGCGTCGGCAAAAAGTTGCAGGCGGTGATTGCGCACATCGCCCTGCACGCCATCCAGGTTGAAATAGGCGTGATTGGTCAGGTTCACCGGGCAAGGTTTATCCACCGTGGCGCGGTATTCAATCACCAGCTGGTTATCCTGCGTCAGGGTGTAATGCGCCCATGCGCGCGCTTCGCCAGGAAATCCCTGATCGCCATCCACAGAGGTGAGGGTATACACCACTTCCGATTCATTCTTGCGTTCGATCAGCCAGCGGCGTTTATCAAAACCTTCCGGCCCGCCGTGCAGCTGGTTTTCGCCCTGGCTTGGCGTTAACGTGTAGGTTTCGCCATCCAGGGTAAAGGTCGATTTGGCGATGCGGTTGGCGTAGCGGCCAATGCTGGCGCCTAAAAAGGCGGTCTGGTTTTGCCACTCTTCCGGCGAGGGGCAGCCCAGCAGGGTTTCACGCACCGTACCGTCGCTCATCGGCACCCGTGCGGATAACAGCGTCGCGCCCCAGTCCATTAATGTGACCACCATCCCCGCGCTGTTGCGCAGGGTGGTGAGCCGATAGGGCAGCCCGTCAGGGGCGAGCGCCGTGGTTTCTCTTAGCACTGTCCGGCTCCTTCTGATGCTTTGCACACATAAAAGGTTTCTTTAATGCCCGTTTTCGCCTGGTACTGATTAGCGACGGCCTCTTTAACCGCGGGGACTAACGCGTCCGGCATCAGCGCCACGATGCAGCCGCCGAAGCCGCCGCCGGTCATACGCACGCCGCCTTCGTCGCCAATCACGTCTTTAACGATCTCTACCAGGGTGTCGATCTGCGGGACGGTGATTTCAAAATCATCACGCATCGAGGCGTGAGATTCCGCCATCAGCACGCCCATGCGTTTCAGATCGCCGCGCGCCAGCGCGTCTGCGGCTTCAACGGTACGGGCGTTTTCAGTCAGCACGTGACGTACGCGTTTCGCAACAACCGGGTCCAGCTCGTTCGCCACCGCGTTGAACTGCTCCAGCTTCACATCGCGCAGCGCTTTCTGGGTAAAGAAACGCGCGCCGGTTTCGCACTGCTCGCGGCGGGTGTTGTATTCGCTGCCCACCAGGGTACGTTTAAAGTTACTGTTGATAATGACCACCGCCACGCCTTCCGGCATCGGCACCGCTTTGGTGCCCAGAGAGCGGCAGTCGATCAGCAGGGCATGATCTTTTTTACCCAGCGCGGAAATCAGCTGATCCATAATCCCGCAGTTACAGCCAACAAACTGGTTTTCCGCTTCCTGGCCGTTAAGGGCGATTTGCGCGCCGTCCAGCGGCAGATGATAAAGCTGCTGGAACACGGTGCCGACCGCCACTTCCAGCGATGCCGACGAGCTTAATCCCGCGCCCTGCGGCACGTTGCCGCTGATCACCAGGTCCGCGCCGCCGAAATTGCGGTTGCGCTGTTGCAGATGCTTCACCACGCCGCGCACGTAGTTAGACCACTGCTGGGAATCGTGGCTGAGGATCGGCGCATCCAGAGAAAACTCATCGATTTGATTGTCATAATCGGCGGCAATGACCCGCACCTGGCGGTCATCACGGGCCGCGCAGCTAATCACGGTCTGATAATCAATGGCGCAGGGCAGCACAAAACCGTCGTTATAGTCGGTGTGCTCGCCAATCAGGTTGACGCGCCCCGGTGCCTGAATGGTATGGGTGGCAGGGTAGCCGAACGCGTCAGCAAACAGGGATTGGGTTTTATCTTTCAGACTCATTGTTATTCTCCGGACTCGCGAAAGTGGATGTCGCTTACTGCGCGCAGGCGCTCGGCAGCTTGCTCAGCGGTTAAATCACGCTGGGTTTCGGCCAGCATTTCATAGCCCACCATAAATTTGCGCACCGTGGCGGAGCGCAGCAGCGGCGGGTAGAAATGGGCATGCAACTGCCAGGGCGCGGCATCGTCTGCGGTAAACGGCGCGCCGTGCCATCCCATGGAATAGGGGAAGGAGCACTTAAACAGGTTGTCATAGCGGCTGGTGAGTTTTTTCAGCGCCAGCGCCAGGTCGCGGCGCTGGTCGTCGCTCAGTTCGGTAATGCGTGTGACGTGCGCTTTCGGCAGCAGCAGGGTTTCAAACGGCCAGGCCGCCCAGTAAGGCACCACGGCCAGCCAGTGCTCGGTTTCTACCACGGTGCGGCTGCCGTCCGCCAGCTCGCGCTGAACGTAGTCCACCAGCATCGGGCGGCCCTGTTCGGCAAAATACTCGCGCTGCAGCTTATCTTCCCGCGCCGCTTCGTTGGGCAGGAAGCTGTTAGCCCACACCTGGCCATGCGGATGCGGGTTGGAGCAGCCCATCGCCGCGCCTTTGTTCTCAAACACCTGCACCCACGGATAGGTTTTACCCAGCTCTTCGGTTTGCGTCTGCCAGGTGCTGACCACCTCTTCCAGCGCAGCGACGGTGAGTTCCGGCAGCGTTTTGCTGTGATCCGGCGAGAAGCAAATCACCCGGCTGGTGCCGCGCGCGCTTTCGAGGCGCATCAGCGGATCCTGAGTTTCCGGCGCATCCGGCGTATCGGTCATCAGCGCTGCAAAATCGTTGGTAAAAACGTACGTGCCGGTGTAGTCCGGGTTTTTATCGCCGGTAACCCGCACATTACCCGGGCACAGGAAGCAGTCGGGATCGTGGGACGGCAGCACCTGGCTTGACGGCGTCTCCTGAGCGCCCTGCCAGGGGCGCTTGGCACGGTGCGGCGAAACCAGGATCCATTGCCCGCTGAGCGGGTTATAGCGGCGATGCGGATGATCGACCGGGTTAAACTTTTCCATCAGCGTTCCTTAATCTGCATAACCTTGCGGATGGCGCGATTGCCAGCGCCAGGTGTCCTGGGCCATTTCATCCAGCGTGCGCGTGACGCGCCAGTTCAGTTCTTTATCCGCTTTGCTGGCGTCGGCCCAGTAGGCCGGGAGATCGCCGTCGCGGCGCGGCGCAAAGTGGTAATTCACCGGCTTGCCGCAGGCTTTGCTGAAGGCGTTAACCACATCCAGCACACTGCTGCCGACGCCCGCGCCGAGGTTGTAAATATGCACGCCCGGTTTGCCCGCTAACTGCTGCATCGCGGCGACATGGCCGTCGGCCAGGTCCATCACGTGGATGTAATCGCGCACGCCGGTGCCGTCCTGGGTCGGGTAGTCATTGCCGAAAATCGCCAGCGAGTCGCGGCGGCCTACCGCCACCTGGGCGATATACGGCATCAGGTTATTCGGGATGCCCTGCGGGTCTTCGCCCATATCGCCTGACGGGTGCGCGCCGACCGGGTTGAAATAGCGCAGCAGCGCGATGCTCCATTGCGGGCTGGCTTTTTGCAGGTCAGTGAGGATTTGTTCCACCATCAGCTTACTTTTGCCATACGGGCTTTGCGGCGTGCCGGTAGGGAAGCTTTCCACGTAGGGGATTTTGGGCTGGTCGCCGTACACCGTGGCGGACGAGCTGAAAATAAAATTGGTCACGTTGGCGGCGCGCATGGCGGAAATCAGGCGCAGCGTGCCGTTGACGTTGTTATCGTAATATTCGAGCGGCTTTGCGACGGATTCGCCCACGGCCTTCAGCCCGGCGAAATGGATCACGGTATCAATGGCGTGATCGTGCAGAATTTCGGTCAGCAGGCTTTCGTTGCGAATATCCCCTTCGATAAACATCGGCTGTTTGCCGCCCAGGGTTTCAATAACCGGTAACACGCTGCGTTTACTGTTGCAGAGATTATCAAGAATGATGACGTCGTGGCCGTTTTGCAGCAGTTGCACGCAGGTATGACTGCCTATGTAACCGCTACCACCCGTTACTAAAACTCTCATCTTTCGCTCCATTACGCTTATGGTATGTATTAATCCTAGCATAACAGACGGTAGTAAACTGTGATATCGGATAAAATAGTGGAATCGTTTACACTAAATTATCACGTTGATTCATTTCCCTGATAAATGATTTTAAAACAAGGTATTAGCAGCGGGAAGGTGCGGCAAGTCTGAAAATGGGCGCGTGTCGCGCCCTTGTCCTGACTATTTCAGTGCGGCGAATTGATAACGGTAAACTTCACCGTCCGGCACAAAGGTCAGGCGATGGGTAATACAGTCCGGCGCGTCTTCCGCGTGGTGTGAGACAAACAGCAGTTGGGTGGTGCCTTCGCCGATCAGCACATCGACAAAGCGCCGTACCAACTGGCGGTTAAGCGGATCGAGCCCCTGTAACGGCTCATCGAGGATCAGCAGGGTGGGGTGTTTGACCAGCGCGCGGGCGATCAGCGCCAGCCGCTGCTGCCCCCAGGAGAGACTCTGGAACGGCGCGTCGGCCATCTTGTCGCTGATGCCGAGAATATCCAGCCACTGGCGGGTGAGCTTACGCTGACGATCCGACACCGCCTGATAGATGCCGATAGAATCGAAATAGCCGGAAATAATCACATTTCGTACCGTGGTGCTGACCCGGTAATCAAGATGCAAGCTGCTGCTGACATAGCCAATATGCTTTTTGATATCCCAGATGGTTTCGCCGCTGCCACGACGGCGGCCAAACAGGGTTAAATCGTTACTGTAGCCCTGGGGATGATCGCCGGTAATCAGGCTCAGCAGAGTAGATTTGCCCGCGCCGTTCGGCCCGACAATTTGCCAGTGTTCGCCGGGATTTACCGTCCAGCTCAGCTTATGCAAAATCGGGCGATCGTTATACGACACCACGCCATCGCGCAGCACGATACGCGGGGCGTCTGCCGCCAGCGTCACCGGCGTGATCACATCGGGTTCGGGAAGGGTTGCGCCCGCCAGCTTTTCACTGTGCGCCAGCTGGGCGATCAGCGCCTGCTCCAGCAGTTGCGCTTTTTTCCCCACCTCAGTCAGTACGCAGTCCGCCAGCACGCCAGCGTTTTCGACAAACGCCGGGATCTCGTCAAAGCGGTTTAATACCAGCGCCAGGGTATGGCCCTGCTGGTGTAACTGGCCCAACAGCTGGGCAAGCTGCTCACGGGAGTGCACGTCCAGGCCGTCGAACGGCTCATCCAGGATCAACAGATCCGGATCGGGCATCAAGGCCTGGCACAGCAGGGTTTTGCGGGTTTCTCCGGTAGAGAGATATTTAAAGCGCCGCTCAAGCAGATGGCTAATGCCGAAGCGTTCCGCGAGCAGCTGGCAGCGCGCAGGATCGTGGATCTCTTCCTGAATTATTTGCGCGGTAGTGCGCCCGGTATCCTCTTCGCCGGGGCTGAGCAAATCAGTGTTATTACGCTGCCACTCTTCGCTGACCAGCTTTTGCAACTGCTCAAATGACACGCGCACGATGCGCTGGAAAGCGCATTCGCGCTGGCCTTTCAGCAGCGGCAGCTCCCCCGCGAGCGCCCGGGCCAGCGCTGATTTCCCGCTGCCGTTGGCACCCACAAACGCCCAGCTTTCACCGGCGCGCAGGGTTAGCCCGGCAAGTTCAAGGGTACGGGTATCGCCAATACGAAACGTGCCTTGCGAAATATGCAATACTGACATGTGTTATCCCATTTTTTGCAGCAAATAAGCATCAGGGATACGTCGCGCGCCCGGAATTGTCAACCGGACGCGGGGTTTTAGCACAGCGTGGCGACGATCAAGGAATCGGCATTAAAAAATGCTGTGACCTCAGCACCTTCTTCTGGATTGAGCGCCGCGACCTGTGCAGCCGTCAACGTGGCGCACACCCGCTGCCCACCAGCCACGGTAACGACCACTTCACTCTGCTCCCCGGCGTGTTCAACCGCGCTAATAACTCCAGCGAGCTGGTTGTCCGCGCCCGCTGCCTGGGCCGCGTCGCGGGTGATATGCACCCAGGGCGCTTTCAGCAGCACCAATACTTCCCGGCCATTCTCCAGCCCGAGCCGCTGCGCGCTGCGCGTGGTAATCGCCGCGTTTAATCGGGTGACGCCATCCGCCAGTAAAATGGTGAGATGTTCCTGTACCGAGTGGCGATCGCGATGCGTCACGGTGCCGAACCACTGGTTACGGGCGCTGGTTTGCAGAGAAAACCGCGAGATCGCCGCCAGCAGGCTGTCCAGCGGCAGGCTGTCATCGCTCAGCACGTCGAAGGCTTTCTGCTGGATTTGCCCCAGCAGATCGTAGAGCTGGATCAGGCGCTTGCCGTAAGCCGTCACTACCGCGCCGCCGCCGCCTTTGCCACCGGTCGCCCGGTCCACCAGCGGCTGGTCGCTGAGCTGGTTCATCTCGTTGATGGCGTCCCAGGCGCTCTTATAACTGATGTTGGCGAGCTTCGCGCCCTGGCTAATTGAACCGGTATGTTCTATTTGTTTAAGCAGCGCAATGCGTCGCGGGTCAGCAAACAGGCGCTGCTGGAGTTTAAGAGTAAGAAGAATTTCCGCTTGCATATCCGGCTCCTGGTAAAACGGCTATTGTGACTGAAAGCCGGACGACGACGCAAATGGCACAAAAAGGAGAGTGCGTTTTTTATGAGGGACGTTAAAATAACGCTCCCTGTATTCTGGAGGCTACCATGTTAGAGTTGTTGAAAAGTCTGGTGTTTGCCGTAATCATGGTGCCCGTGGTGATGGCTATCATCCTGGGTTTGATTTATGGCCTGGGCGAAGTATTTAACGTCTTCTCCACCATTGGTCACAAAGACCGCTCAAAGCAGCAGCACTGATTCCCCTAACGCCCGGTTTATCCGGGCGTTTTCTCTCAAGTCCCCTCACATTTTGCCGATTAATGCTTTGAATATCTGATGTGCACCGTTATATTTCTCGCTACATAACGATGCTCAATGGAGAAGCACATGGCGAACAAATGGTTAAAACTGACGGCGGGTATGGCGTTGTCTTTAGGGCTGGCGACACAAACCCTGGCGGCTGACGGCAAAATCACCGTCTTTGCGGCGGCGTCCCTGACTAACGCAATGCAGGACATTGCGGCCCAGTATAAAAAAGAGAAGCAGGTGGACGTGGTATCCTCATTTGCTTCTTCATCGACGCTGGCGCGTCAGATTGAAGCGGGCGCACCGGCGGATCTGTTTATCTCCGCCGACCAGAAATGGATGGATTACGCCAGTGATAAAAAATCCATCGACACCGCCAGCCGCGAAACGCTGCTGGGCAACAGTCTGGTGGTGGTGGCGCCGAAAGCGAGCCAACAAGGTGATATCGCCATTAACCAGAAAACCGACTGGCAGAGCCTGCTGAAAGGCGGCCGTCTGGCGGTGGGCGATCCAGAGCATGTTCCGGCAGGCATTTACGCCAAAGAAGCGCTGCAAAAGCTCGGCGCGTGGGATAAAGTCAGCCCAAGCCTGGCCCCGGCGGAAGACGTGCGCGGCGCGCTGGCGCTGGTGGAGCGTAACGAAGCGCCGCTCGGCATCGTTTACGGCTCTGACGCGGTTGCCGGTAAAGGCGTGAAAGTGGTGGGCACCTTCCCGGAAGATTCCCACAAAAAAGTGGAATACCCCATGGCCATCATCGACGGGCATAATAACGCCGAGGTGAAGGCGTTTTACGATTACCTGAAAGGGCCGCAGGCAGCGGCAATCTTTAAACGATACGGATTTACCACCCACTCATGATCTTAACGGAACCCGAATGGCAGGCCGTGTTGCTGAGCCTCAAAGTCTCATCGATTGCAGTAATGATCAGTTTGCCCTTCGGGATCCTGTGTGCCTGGGTGCTGGTAAGATGCAGCTTCCCGGGCAAATCGCTGTTCGATAGCCTGATCCATCTGCCGCTGGTGCTGCCGCCCGTTGTGGTCGGGTATTTGCTGCTGGTGGCGATGGGGCGGCGCGGGTTTATTGGCCAGTGGCTGTACGACTGGTTTGGTCTCACCTTCGCCTTTAGCTGGCGCGGCGCGGTACTGGCCGCCGGCGTCATGTCATTCCCGCTGATGGTGCGCGCGATCCGCCTGGCGCTGGAAGCGGTAGATTTAAAACTCGAGCAGGCGGCGCGCACCCTCGGCGCAGGCCGCTGGCGGGTGTTTTTCACTATCACCTTGCCCCTGACCTTACCCGGCATTATCGCCGGTACTGTACTGGCCTTTGCCCGCTCGCTGGGCGAGTTCGGCGCGACCATTACCTTTGTGTCCAATATTCCTGGCGAAACCCGCACCATTCCTTCCGCCATGTATACCCTGATCCAGACGCCGGGGGGCGAAAGCGCGGCGGCGCGGCTGTGCCTGATTTCCATCGTGCTGGCGGTGATGTCGCTGATGATCGCCGAATGGCTGGCCCGCGTTAGCCGTAAGCGGATGGGGAACTGATCATGCTGGAACTCAATTTTTCCCAGACGCTGGGCAGCCATCATCTGAATATCAATGAAACCCTGCCGGGCCAGGACGTGACGGCGGTTTTCGGCGTTTCCGGCGCGGGTAAAACCTCGCTGATTAACGCCATTGGCGGGCTAACCCGTCCTGAATCCGGGCGGATTGCGCTTAATGGCCGGGTACTGAGCGACGCGGAACAAAAGATTTTCCTGCCACCGGAAAAACGCCGGGTCGGCTATGTATTCCAGGATGCGCGCCTGTTCCCGCACTATAAAGTGAGCGGAAACCTGCGCTACGGCATGGCGAAGTCCATGGCCGGGCAGTTCGATAAGCTGGTGGCGCTGCTCGGCATTGAGCCTCTGCTGGATCGCTTGCCCGGCGCGCTCTCCGGCGGCGAAAAGCAGCGGGTAGCGATTGGCCGCGCGCTGTTAACCGCGCCGGAGCTGCTGCTGCTAGACGAGCCGCTGGCCTCGCTGGATATTCCGCGCAAACGCGAATTGCTGGCTTATCTCCAGCGGCTGACGCGCGAGATCCAGACCCCCATGCTCTACGTCAGCCATTCGCTGGAAGAGATCGTCCAGCTTGCCGATAACGTGCTGGTGCTGGATAACGGCAGCGTCAAGGCGTTTGGCAGCCTGGAATCGGTATGGGGCAGCACGGTGATGCACCCATGGCTGCCGCGCGAACAGCAAAGCAGCGTGCTGAAAGTCAGCGTGCTGGAGCACCATCCCCATTACGCCATGACCGCGCTGGCGCTGGGCGATCAGCATATCTGGGTCAACCGCATCGATAAGCCGTTGCAATCAACGCTGCGTATTCGCATTCAGGCGTCGGATGTGTCGCTGGTATTGCAACCCCCGGTTAACAGCAGCATCCGCAACGTACTGCGGGCGAAAGTGGTCAATCTGCTGGATGATGACGGGCAGGTGGAAGTGCAGCTGGACGTCGGCACCCGGACGCTGTGGGCGCGCATCAGCCCCTGGGCGCGGGATGAACTGAGTATCAAAGCGGGCCAGTGGCTGTACGCGCAGATCAAAAGCGTGTCGATTACCGCCTGATCACAGCAGGTGCTGATAAATCGCCTCGGCGATGCTCGGCTCGGTATTCAGGCCAATCACCGTGTTGACGCGATCTTTAATCGCCTGGTCGGCGTTGCCCATGGCGATGCCGAGCCCGGCGCGCTCCAGCATACTTAAATCGTTATAGTTGTCGCCGAAGGCCACCACGTCCTGCATGGTCATGCCCTGGGACTCGACCCATTGCGCCAGGCGGTTGCCTTTGCTGTTGCCCGCCAGCGCCACGTCCACCTGATCGTGCCACGACCATTCGCAGGCAAAGCCAAATTGTTCTTCAATATGCGCCACTACCTCATGCAGCCTGCCCAGATCGTGATCGGTGAGCGCGAATTTCCAGATGGCGTCGGCCTGCTGCGCCGCTTCGCGCAGGGAAGGCACCTGCAAAAACACCGGACGCTGATGTTCCGGTAAACTGCGCGCCCAGTTTTCGGTGCGCAGGACGTGCCCGGTCGGCAACTGGTACAGCATGGCGTTGTCTACATACATCAGGCCGTGAACCTGGTGTTGCTCCAGCACATCAATCAATTGCCGGGCTTCAACGGCGGGCATAGGATTGGATGCAAGCACCTTTTTTGCATGATAATCATACAAATAAGTGCCATTACAACAAATAGCAGGTGTATCCAGCGCCAGCGCCTGATAAAAAGGATGGATGGCGACATGATGGCGACCGGTGACAATCAGCACCTGATAACCTGCTTCGCGCGCGCGCTTTAGCGCTTCCAGCGATTCCGGCAAGATGGTCTTTTGCGGCGTAAGCAGGGTTCCGTCTAAATCAAGGGCGATGACACGATAGCGCATGGGCAGATTCCCGTCAGGTATTGTTCAGAAAAGGTTCGGTTGATGGTACACCGCAACCGCGCCGGGTCAAAATCACCGTTTCGCCTTCGGCACATTGCGACAAAACGCGCTACCCTTTTGAAGACTTAACGCTCACGTGAGGAAAGGAGTATTCATGAAACAAACCGTTTATACCGCCAGCCCGGAAAGCCAGCAGATCCACGTCTGGCGTCTTAACCCAACGGGCGAGCTCACGCTGTTGCAGGTGGTCGATGTGCCAGGCCAGGTGCAGCCGATGGTCATCAGCCCGGATAAGCGTTACCTCTACGTTGGCGTGCGCCCTGAATTTCGCGTCATCGCGTATCGCATCTCCCCGGACGAAGCCACGTTAACCTTTGAAGCGGAAGCGGCGCTGCCCGGCAGCCCGACCCATATTTCCACCGATCATCACGGCAAATTCCTGTTCAGCGGCTCTTATGGCGCTGGCTGCGTTAGCGTCACGCCGCTCAACGACGGTATCCCTGGCGAGGTGGTGGATGTGGTGGAAGGGCTGGATGGCTGCCACTCCGCGAACATTTCCCCGGATAATCGCACCCTGCTGGTGCCTGCCCTGAAGCAGGATCGCATTTGCCTGTTTACCGTGAGCGATGACGGCAACCTGACTGCGCAGACCCCGGCGGAACTGACCACCGTGGAAGGCGCAGGCCCACGTCATATGGCGTTCCACCCGAATCAGCAGTTTGCCTACAGCGTGAACGAGCTGAATGGCACCGTCGACGTCTGGGCGCTACAGTCGCCGAACGGCAAAATTGAATGCATCCAGACCCTGGACATTATGCCGCCGGACTTTGCCGATACCCGTTGGGCGGCAGATATTCATATCACCCCGGATGGCCGCCACCTCTACACCTGCGACCGTACCGCCAGCATCGTGACGGTGTTCAGCGTCTCCGAAGACGGCAGCGTGCTGGCGGTGGAAGGGTTCCACCCGACCGAAACCCAGCCGCGCGGCTTTAATATCGACCACAGCGGTAAATTCCTGATCGCCGCCGGGCAGAAATCGCACCATATTTCTGTGCATGCGATTGAAGGCGCGCAGGGCCTGCTGCGTGATGTCGGGCGCTATGCCGTGGGCCAGGGCCCGATGTGGGTGGTGATCGACGCGCGCTAATGGCGTAAAAAAAGCGGACAGGCCTGAGGCGTGTCCGCTCGATTATCAGGCGCATTTTTTAATGCGCCTTTTTTATTACTGTTTCGGCTCGGCAACCACCTGGCTACCCAGGCCACGGTTGTTGAACTCCCACATGCGGTTGAAGTTGTTGTCGTTCAACTCGCGCTGCAGTTTGTCATCCGCCATGGTGCCGGTATTGCCCGCGAACGGACGTTTGGAACCCAGCGCATCGCCCCAGGGTTTGGCTTTGTTAAAGCCTTCGTTAATCACGCTATCGCGGATAACGACCTGTCCGTTTGAGGTCTGGTTAGCGGTATAGCCATTTTCAGTCGCTTCGATATCCCACGCGCGGCCCAACTGCGCCACGCCGTCGCCGCTCGCCACGAAGCGGCTGTTGGTCGCCAGGAAGCCGTACCAGATGTTCGGCTGAGTGGCTGGGGCAAATACGTAGCCTTCCTGCTGGGTACGGGAATTCACCACCCGGAACTCGGTGTTATCGAACACCACCGCGCCGCGACCGGCAACCAGATCCACGTCGCCTTCCACATAGCTGTTGGTCACCAGGGTGCGGGTCTGACGGTTGTTCACGAAACGGTTTTGCAGATCGCTGTTAGTCACCAAGAAGGTGTTCTGACGGCCCAGAATATTCACTTTATCGATCTGTACTTTGTCGCCATCGCTACGCAGCGCCACCGCCTGGTGATTACCGGCATCCACGCTGTCGCCCAGATTGTTTTCGATGGTTAGATTATGCAGTTGCAGCCCGTTGTTCTGGGACCACACCACGGCGGAACACATCACGCCGACCGTGGCCTCGCGGCGATTCTGGCAGTTATCGAACATATACCAGGCCGGTTTGCCCGGCATATATTTACCTGACGGGTTAACCGTATGACGCCAGGCCGAGCGATCCATTTCAGAATCCAGCGCCGCGCCGATTATCACGTCCGCCGGGTTTTCACCCAGGCCGTACAGCGTCACGCTGCCGGACGCCGCAGGAATATACACCGTGCCTTCATAGGTGCCGGGCATAATCGCAATGTACTGACGGGTGCTGGTGTGCTTGATAATCGCCGCATCCACCGCCGCCTGAATCGAGGTATGGGTCACGCCTGCGGTGCCTGCCGGGCCAACCACGAAGTTAGGCTGGGCGGGAATGGCGATTTTCGCCGGTGACCACGGAGCCGCGTTCGGGTCCATTTCAGAGAAATAGCGTGCCGCGACAAAGTTCTGCGCTTCGTTAGCCGACAGGATCGGGCGCGATGCGGTGCCTGGCGCTGCCTGCTCGGACGGACGTTGGTCCGGCGGCGTTGAGCTACAAGCGGTCAGTGTCACGCCAACGGCAAAAGCCAGCGCCAGACGGGAAACCGAAAATCTGTTCAAGGGATGCTCCTTGCTGTGTCAAAAAGGATGAGTGCGTAAATAGCCTGCTTTTTTAACCTAACTTGATCAAAACGGGAAGCTAAAGCGCTAAAAAGTTAATTTTATCCGTGCTTTCGTGAACTGTGAATGGCAGGCAGGTTGACAAGTCCAGCAGGTTACCAATAAATGTATAGACAACCCATGACAAGCGAACATCATGATCACAACCCTGCTTCCCGGTGATGTTATCTGGCGCAACGGGCGTCTTGCCACGCTCAACCCGGCTATTGATACGCCCTATGGGCTGCTGGAACATCACGATCTTATCGTCCGCCAAGGCACGATCCTGGCCGTAACGCCCGCGCATCCGCACCCCGCCTGTGAAATTATCGACCTGCAAGGACGTCTGGTGACGCCGGGACTGATTGATTGCCATACCCATCTGGTTTACGGCGGCAACCGCGCCGCCGAGTGGGAACAGCGGCTGAACGGCGTTTCCTACCAGCAAATCAGCGCCCAGGGCGGTGGAATTAATGCCACCGTCAAAGCCACTCGCGCCGCGTCTGCCGAACAGTTGCAGCAAACGGCGCAGCAGCGGTTGAACGCGTTGATGCGTGAAGGGGTGACGACGATTGAAGTGAAATCGGGATATGGGCTAAATCTGGACGGTGAAGAGAAAATGCTGCGGGTGGCGCAACAGCTGGCGGCAACCAATCCGGTCGAGATCTGCGCAACCCTGTTGGCGGCCCACGCCACGCCGCCGGAGTATAAAGGCGATCCCGACGGCTATATCGACTACGTCTGTGAAACGATATTGCCCGCGCTATGGGAGCAAAAATTGTTCGACGCCGTAGATGTGTTTTGTGAAAACGTTGGCTTCAGCGTGGCGCAGACCGAACGGGTGTTTGCCGCCGCGCAGGCGCTGGGCATCCCGGTGAAAGGCCACGTTGAACAGCTTTCTAATCAGGGCGGTTCGGCGCTGGTGGGGAAATACCACGGCCTGTCCGCCGATCATATTGAATATCTCGATGAGCGGGGCGTAATGGCGCTTCAACAGGCTGGCAGCGTCGCGGTGCTGCTGCCCGGCGCGTTCTATTTCCTGCGTGAAACCCAGCGCCCGCCGGTGGAACTGCTGCGCCAGCATAATGTGCCGATGGCGATCGCCACCGATATCAACCCCGGCACCAGCCCGTTCGCCAGCCTGCATCTGGCGATGAATATGGCTTGCGTCCAGTTTGGCCTGACGCCGCAAGAGGCTTGGGCAGGCGTGACGCGCCACGCCGCGCGGGCGTTAGGGAAGCAGCATACGCACGGGCAGCTTGCTGCCGGGTTTGTGGCCGACTTTATCGTCTGGGATGCCGAACAGCCGGTGGAAATGGTCTACGAACCCTGCCGCAATCCGCTCCATTGCCGGGTTTATCGCGGCGAGGCTCAATTTTTAGAGGGGAAAACCCTGTGACACTCTGGCAATCGGCAAACGCCGCGTTATGGCAGGGGCGCAACGATTTGGCGGAAGCCGACAATGCGTTGCGCGTGTTTCAGACCATCCAACACCGCACGGCGTTTGCCCCTCAAGCTGACGGCATCGCGCTGCTGGGCTTTGCCTGTGATGAAGGCGTGAAGCGCAATCATGGTCGACCCGGCGCGCACAAGGGGCCGGACGCGTTACGCAGCGTGCTGGCGAATATGGCCAGCCATCGCGGCCACGACCGTCTGGTGGACTTAGGAAATATTCACGCCGAGCCGGAGGCGCTGGAAGCCGCGCAGGATGCGCTGAGCGATGCGGTAAAACAGTGCCAGCAGGCCGGAATGCGCACCCTGGTGTTTGGCGGCGGTCATGAAACCGCCTTCGGGCACGGGCGCGGCGTGCTCGACGCCTGGCCCGATGCGCGCATCGCCATTATCAATATCGACGCCCATCTCGATTTACGCCGCGCCGCTCAGGCCACTTCCGGTACGCCGTTCCGCCAGCTGGCGCTGCACTGCGAACAGCAGGGGCGTGAATTCAATTACACCTGCATTGGCGTTAATCCCGCCGCCAATACCCAGGCGCTGCTGGACGAAGCCGCCCGGCTTAATGTCAACATTATCTGGGATACCGACTGCCAGCGCCCGGAACAAACCGGCGCAGCGGCGCAGATTGCCGCGCTGTTGGCGTGGGCGGATAAAATTTATTTAACTATTGATCTGGACGCGCTGCCGGGCTGGCAGATGCCGGCGGTATCGGCACCCGCTGGCCTTGGCGTCCCGCTGGACACACTGTTGACGCTGCTGGAACCGCTGTGCCGTAGCCCAAAACTTCAGGCCGTTGACCTGGTCGAATTTAACCCGGAATTTGACCGCGATGGCCTTGGCGCCAAAGTGGCGGCGCGGCTGGCGTGGCAAATCGTCCATAACTGGTCTGATGCAGAAAATCATGCATAAGGAACGCTGACTCACTATGTTTTCATCTCAACCCCGTCTGGCGACGCAGGAACCGGTGCCGTTTTACGAAAAAGTAAAACAGGCCATCAGCGGCAATATTCACGCCGGTATCTGGAAACCGCACGACCGCATTCCTTCCGAAGCGGAGCTGGTGCAGCAGTTCGGTTTTAGCCGCATGACCATCAACCGGGCGCTACGTGAGCTTACCGATGAAGGGCTGCTGGTGCGTTTGCAGGGGGTGGGGACCTTCGTCGCCGAGCCCAAGGGCCAGTCAGCGCTGTTTGAAATTCGCAGCATTGCCGATGAAATTGCCGCGCGTAATCACCGCCACCGCAGCGACGTATTGCTTCTGGAGCGGATTAACGCCGATGCCCGCCAGGCCGCGGCGCTGGGGCTTGCGGAAGGCACGCCGGTGTTTCACTCGCTGCTGGTCCATTACGAAAACGACATACCGGTGCAAATTGAGGATCGGGTAGTGAATACCCACGCGGCCCCGGACTATCTGGCGCAGGATTTCACCCTCACCACGCCCCATGCTTATCTGTCGCAGGCCGCGCCGCTAACCGAAGGCGAGCATATCGTTGAGGCGGTGCGCGCGAGCCCGCAGGAGCGCGACTGGCTCAGTATCGACGTTGACGAGCCGTGCCTGCTGATCCGCCGCCGCACCTGGTCGGTCAATCATATTGTCTCCCATGCGCGGCTGCTGTTTCCCGGTTCCCGCTACCGCCTGCAAGGGCGATTCATGTCCTGATGATGTAACTATTTTGTTAATTATGTGATGACCTGCACAGGGTCATCACGCCAGTACGGCTAAATTTTTTAAATGTCTATACAAGTATAGTCCTCTATATTCTGTTACCCCTGTTCAAGGAGCTGGTCATGCAGCACGATAAATACCGCGAAGGTGACATTCGCGCCCCCCGAGGCACCACGTTGAATGCCAAAAGCTGGCTAACCGAAGCCCCGCTGCGCATGTTGATGAACAACCTCGACCCTGACGTTGCGGAAAATCCTCACGCGCTGGTGGTGTATGGCGGTATTGGTCGTGCGGCGCGTAACTGGGAGTGCTATGACGCCATCATCAAGGCGTTAAAAGCGCTGGAAGACGATCAGACCCTGCTGGTGCAGTCCGGCAAGCCGGTAGGGGTTTTTACCACCCACAGTAACGCCCCGCGCGTGCTGATTGCCAACTCCAACCTGGTGCCGCGTTGGGCCTCCTGGGAGCATTTTAACGAACTCGACGCCAAAGGCCTGGCGATGTACGGGCAGATGACCGCCGGGAGTTGGATCTACATCGGCAGCCAGGGCATCGTGCAGGGCACTTATGAAACCTTTGTTGAAGCCGGTCGCCAGCATTACAACGGTAATTTACAGGGCCGCTGGGTGTTAACCGCCGGGCTGGGCGGTATGGGCGGCGCGCAGCCGCTGGCCGCGACCCTGGCAGGGGCCTGTTCGCTGACCATTGAGTGCCAGCAAAGCCGTATCGATTTCCGCCTGCGCACCCGCTATGTGGATGAACAGGCCGACTCGCTGGACGACGCCCTGGCGCGCATCAAACGCTATACAGAAGCGGGCAAAGCGGTCTCCATCGCCCTGTGCGGCAACGCGGCGGAAATTTTGCCGCAGCTGGTGGAACGCGGCGTGCGCCCGGATATGGTCACCGACCAGACCAGCGCCCATGATCCGCTGCGTGGCTATCTGCCTGCGGGCTGGAGCTGGGAAGAATATCAACAGGCCGGTACACAGGAACCGGAGCGTGTGATCGCGGCGGCGAAACACTCCATGGCCCAGCATGTGCAGGCCATGCTGGCGTTCCATCAGAGGGGGGTGCCGACGTTTGATTACGGCAATAACCTGCGCCAGATGGCCAAAGAGAGTGGGGTGGAAAACGCTTTTGATTTCCCGGGCTTCGTTCCGGCGTTTATTCGCCCGCTGTTCTGCCGCGGCATCGGCCCGTTCCGCTGGGTCGCGCTGTCCGGCGACCCGGAAGATATCTATAAAACCGACGCCAAAGTAAAGGAACTGATTACCGATGATGTGCACCTGCACCGCTGGCTGGACATGGCTCGCGAGCGCATCAGCTTCCAGGGCTTACCGGCGCGCATCTGCTGGGTCGGGCTGGAGTGGCGGCAAAAACTCGGCCTGGCGTTTAACGAAATGGTGCGCAGCGGCGAAGTCAGCGCGCCGATTGTGATTGGCCGCGACCATCTGGACTCCGGCTCGGTTGCCAGCCCGAACCGGGAAACCGAAGCCATGCGCGACGGTTCCGACGCGGTCTCCGACTGGCCGCTGCTCAACGCCCTGTTGAACACCGCCAGCGGCGCGACCTGGGTATCGCTGCATCACGGCGGCGGCGTGGGCATGGGCTTTTCACAACACGCGGGCATGGTGATCGTCTGCGACGGCACTGACGAAGCCGCTCAGCGTATCGCTCGCGTCCTGCACAACGACCCGGCTACCGGCGTGATGCGTCATGCCGATGCGGGCTACCAAAGCGCAATCGACTGTGCGGTGGAGCAAGGGCTGAATTTACCGATGGTTGCGGCAACCCAGGAGAAAAAATAATGCGTACCCTTCGACTGACGCCGGGCCAATTGAGCCTGGCGGATCTGCGCCAGATCTACAGCGCGCCCGTTAAGCTGGAGCTGGATGACGGCGCGTTTGACGACATCAACCGCAGCGTGCAGTGCGTTAACGATATCCTCGCCGAAGGCCGCACCGCCTATGGCATCAACACCGGTTTTGGCTTGCTGGCCTCGACGCGCATCGCCAGCGAGGATCTGGAAAATCTCCAGCGCTCGCTGGTGCTGTCCCATGCGGCGGGCGTGGGCGAGGCGCTGGACGACGCGCTGGTACGGTTGATTATGGTACTGAAAATCAACAGCCTGGCGCGCGGCTATTCCGGCATCCGGCTGGAGGTGATTCAGGCGCTCCAGGCGCTGGTGAATGCGGAAGTTTACCCGCGTATCCCGGCGAAAGGCTCAGTAGGCGCCAGCGGCGACCTGGCCCCGCTGGCGCATATGTCCCTGACGCTGCTGGGCGAAGGGCAGGCGCGCTACAACGGCGAGTGGCTGCCTGCCGTCGAGGCGCTGTCCAAAGCCGGGCTAACGCCGATCACTCTGGCGGCGAAAGAGGGGCTGGCGCTGCTCAACGGCACGCAGGCGTCCACCGCATTCGCGCTGCGCGGTCTGTTTGAGGCAGAAGATCTGTTTGCTTCTGCGGTGGTCAGCGGGGCGTTAACCACCGAAGCGGTGCTTGGTTCACGCCGTCCGTTTGATGCCAGGATTCACGCGGTGCGCGGCCAGAAAGGGCAAATCGACAGCGCGGCGCTGTTCCGTCACGTGCTCACCGACGACAGTGAGATCTCCCAGTCCCATCACAACTGTGAAAAAGTGCAGGACCCGTACTCGCTGCGCTGCCAGCCGCAGGTGATGGGGGCGTGTCTGACCCAAATGCGCCAGGCGGCGGAAGTATTGCTGGTGGAAGCCAACGCAGTATCCGATAACCCGCTAGTCTTTGCCGAGGAACAGGAAGTGATTTCCGGCGGCAATTTCCACGCCGAACCGGTGGCGATGGCGGCCGATAACCTGGCGCTGGCGCTGGCGGAAATCGGCGCGCTGTCCGAACGGCGCATCGCGCTAATGATGGATAAACATATGTCGCAGCTGCCGCCGTTCCTGGTGAAAAACGGCGGAGTGAACTCCGGATTTATGATCGCCCAGGTAACCGCAGCGGCATTAGCCAGTGAAAACAAAGCGCTGGCGCACCCGTCAAGCGTGGACAGCCTGCCGACCTCGGCCAACCAGGAGGATCATGTCTCTATGGCTCCCGCCGCAGGACGCCGGTTATGGGAAATGGCCAGCAACACCCGCGGCGTGTTAGCGGTAGAGTGGCTGGCGGCCTGCCAGGGGATTGATTTGCGTGAGGGGCTGAAATCCAGTCCGATTCTGGAGAAAGCGCGCCATATTTTGCGCGATAAAGTGACGTACTACGCCCAGGATCGCTACTTCGCGCCGGATATCGAAGCGGCAATATCTTTGCTCAGCCAGCGGCGGCTGGCGGCGTTACTGCCTGATTTCCTGTAAAGCTGACGGCAGCGAAAGGTCTGGCTATTGATTTTGTCATGTAGAAAATCCGTAATCCTCTGGGGTTACGGATTTTCATTTCGTTACTTATCATTCTGGGGTGTTTATTGCCGAAATCTAAATCCTGTATTCATTACGATATTGCAAGAGATGAGCCGGATGTGTACTTTTTATTAAATATCGTATTTTGTGAAGCGAAAAAACTTAGCTCACCAACAATACTGGGGAGAAGGAAGGTTGAATACTTCATGTGTTTAGTCAAATAACCACTTTCCCGCCTTCGCTGACTCAGCAAACATCCTCACTGTCAGTGGTTTCTTCGTTTGTACGAGTGGTTTAGTTGTAAACCATTTACGAAAAAACCATTCAACTTTCCATGGGTAATAATGAGCCATATCTAAACTTGATACATCAACCCCAAATATTTCGCCATATTTTTCTATAGCATAACTTATGTCATCACTTTCCGCATAAGCCTGTAAAGGCGTGTCCATTTCGACAGGAATGGGTTTGAGGGATAATGTTGTCATTAAAGGTAACTCATGCCTAAAAAAAGCCAATACTTCCTCATCTTTTACCATATCCTCTCATTGCCTCTGGCAATCCGGTTGTAAGTCGTTGTCGCTTTATAAGTAATAATTGCGACATCATTGGCAAGCAGCACCCAGCCAATAACCGGAACAGCACGCCCAACAAATTTACCAAGATTATTAACCCACATTGGTTTGAGGTAGGTCAGGCTTTTGTTAGTAAAGGTTGGCAAACGAAAAGGAAGTTCTACGTCTAAGTAACGTCTGGCGTAAATTGATGCTACTGACGTTCCGACGGTAGCAGTATGAAATTTTTGTCTGGTCCCTTGGGTTGGTTGACCCAAAAGAATCAGCGCCACTGTTCCTAAATCACCAATCCCGCCCGTCTGATCGCCTATTTCATCAAGTAATATCTAAAAAAATAATTCACTCGCAGAAATATTACAAATTCCTTTGTAAAAATAAGTTCCATTTAATTCTTCCACCGTATCCTTTATCAATCCTTTAATTTTGGGATAAAACTCGATTTTGCTTTGCCACGAGTCTATTAGTCAATCCATTTAATATATAGACGTGTGGAGCGAACGCTCCACAATGTAATTTTAAGATAAATGCCGGTCACGCTTAAGGTAACCGGTTTTATAATGAAATATCCTGCTTTATCCGCGGCGAATAAGCGTTTCACTACACGTAAATCGCCGTCAGCGAGGCGCTGCCCAGGCTGTGGAAATGCACGTTAAAGCCCACCATCGCGCCGCTGGCCTCTTCGTCCACTTCGATACGCTCCACATCCAGCGCATACACGGTAAAGATATAGCGGTGGGATTCGCCCTTCGGCGGGGCCGCGCCGCCGTAGCCCGTTTTGCCGAAATCAGTACGGGTCTGTACCGCGCCTTCCGGTAACGCTGCCTGGCCTGAACCGGACCCCTGCGGCAGCACACTGGTATCCGCCGGTAAGTTGGCCACCACCCAGTGCCACCAGCCGGAACCGGTCGGCGCGTCGGGATCGTAGCAGGTCACGACAAAACTTTTGGTGCCTGGCGGCACCTCGTCCCAGGCGAGATGCGGGGAGATATTATCGCCTTCGTATCCCATGCCGTTAAACACATGGCGGAGCGGGAGCTTTTCGCCGTCCGTTATGTCCCGACTGAATAATTTCATAGGGGCTCCTTAAGCGGTTTTGAATGAATTTCACTTCACGAAGTGTATACCCTAAATAATTCGAGTTACAGGACAAAGCCTAAAGGGCTTTGAACAGCGCTTGCGCTGGCCCCGAAGGGGCGAAGCCGAAGGCTGAGTCACGCGGCAAGGGAGGGAATCCCCAGGAGCGTACATAAGTACGTGACTGGGGTGAGTGAGCGCAGCCAGCGTACCTGTAACTTGAAGTATGACGGGTATAGTGCATTCGCCCTTAAATTAGCGAAACAGCGTCGGGTCGTTAACGGCTTTAACCACGGTGGCGGTTAACCGGCTTAACTGTTCCGGGGATATCACATACGGCGGCATCAGGTAAATCAGCCGACCAAATGGTCTGATCCACACTCCGTGCTCGACAAAGAACTTCTGGAGCCGCGCCATATCGACCGGGGAGCGGGTTTCTACCACGCCAATCGCGCCCAGCACCCGCACATCCGCCACTTGTGGCGATTCCCGGCACGGGGCCAGTTCGGCGTTTAGCTGTTTTTCAATTGCGGCCACCTGCTCGCGCCATGCGCCGGTTTCCAGGATCGCCAGGCTTTCCGCGGCTACCGCGCAGGCCAGCGGGTTGCCCATAAACGTTGGGCCGTGCATAAAGCAGCCCGCTGCGCCGTCACTGACCGTATTCGCGACGTGGCGTGTGGCCAGGGTGGCGGAAAGCGTCATGGTGCCGCCGGTAATGGCCTTACCGAGACATAAAATATCCGGCGTGATGCCCGCATGCTCGCAGGCGAAGAGCTTGCCGCTGCGGCCAAAGCCGGTGGCAATTTCATCGGCAATCAGCAGGATACCTTCACGATCGCACATCTTGCGGATGCGCCGCAGCCATTCCGGATGGTAAAAGCGCATCCCGCCCGCGCCCTGGACGATCGGCTCAAGAATAATGGCGGCGATCTCATGGCGATGGGCCGCCATTAGCCGGGCGAACGGCGCGATATCCCGCTCGTCGAATTCCCCGCCGAAACGGCTGGCCGGTGCCGGCGCGAACAGGTTTTCCGGCAGGTAACCTTTCCACAAACTGTGCATTGAATTATCCGGATCGCACACCGACATCGCGCCAAACGTGTCGCCATGATAGCCGTGGCGGAAGGTCAGGAAACGCTGACGCGATTCGCCCCTGGCGTGCCAGTACTGCAACGCCATTTTCATCGCCACTTCCACCGCCACCGAACCGGAGTCCGCCAGGAAGACGCACTCCAGCGCGGCAGGCGTCATCTCTACCAGTTTGCGGCACAGCGCAATGGCGGAAGGGTGGGTGATGCCACCAAACATCACGTGGGACATCTGGTCAATCTGGTTTTTCATCGCCGCGTTCAGGCGCGGATGATTATAGCCATGGATAGCCGCCCACCAGGATGACATGCCGTCCACAAGCCGCTCGCCGCTCGCCAGCTCCAGCTCACATCCCTCGGCCCGCACTACCGGATACACCGGCAGCGGCTGGGTCATCGAGGTATACGGATGCCAAATATGCTGTTGGTCGAAGGCAATGTCCTGTTGCGTTATCATGACTTGTAAACCATTTTAAAAAGAACTAGGTTTACAAGTATAAACCGAACCGATAAGAAGCAACACCCTTTTGGAGAAGCAAGATGGCTGATTCCCCACGCTGGACACTGTCGCAAGTCACTGCACTGTTTGAAAAACCGCTCCTCGATCTGCTGTTTGAGGCGCAGACTGTCCACCGTCAGCACTTCGATCCGCGCCAGGTGCAGGTCAGTACGCTGCTGTCGATCAAGACCGGGGCCTGCCCGGAAGACTGTAAATATTGCCCGCAAAGCTCGCGCTACAAAACCGGCCTGGAAGCCGAAAAACTAATGGAAGTGGAGCAGGTGCTGGATTCGGCGCGCAAAGCCAAAGCTGCGGGTTCGACCCGTTTTTGCATGGGCGCGGCCTGGAAAAACCCTCATGAGCGCGATATGCCGTATCTGGAGCAGATGGTACAGGGCGTCAAATCTATGGGCCTGGAAGCCTGTATGACGCTGGGTACGCTGTCGGATACGCAGGCCCAACGCCTGGCCTCGGCGGGGCTGGACTACTACAACCACAACCTCGATACCTCGCCGGAATTCTACGGCAACATCATCACCACCCGCAGCTATCAGGAGCGGCTCGACACCCTGGATAAAGTGCGCGACGCCGGGATCAAAGTCTGTTCCGGGGGCATCGTCGGGCTGGGTGAAACCGTCACCGATCGCGCCGGGTTGTTGCTGCAACTGGCTAACCTGCCGACGCCACCGGAGAGCGTGCCCATCAACATGCTGGTGAAGGTCAAAGGCACGCCGCTGGCGGATAACGACGATGTCGACGCCTTTGATTTTATCCGCACCATCGCGGTGGCGCGCATCATGATGCCGACCTCGTTTGTGCGCCTTTCCGCCGGGCGTGAGCAGATGAACGAGCAGACCCAGGCAATGTGCTTTATGGCAGGCGCCAACTCGATTTTCTATGGCTGCAAATTGTTGACCACGCCGAACCCGGAAGAGGACAAAGACCTGCAACTGTTCCGCAAACTGGGCATCAACCCGGAGCAAACGGCGGTGCTGTTGGGGGATAACGAGCAGCAACAGCGGCTGGAAGCGCAGCTCCAGACGCCGGATACCGACGATTACTATAACGCGGCGGCGGTATGAGCTGGCAACAGCGCATCACTACCGCCCTTAACGAACGCCGGGCGGCAGACGCCTTGCGTACCCGGATCGTCGGGGAAAGCGATGCCACGGGGTTTATCCACCAGGGCCGGCGCTACCGTAATTTTTCCGGTAACGACTATCTGGGATTAAGCTGCCATCCGGCTATCGTCGAGGCCTGGCAGCAGGGCGCACAGCGCTACGGCGTGGGCAGCGGCGGCTCCGGGCATGTGACCGGTTTCCATCAGGCGCATCATCAGCTGGAACAGACCCTGGCGGCGTGGCTGGGCTATCCGCGCGCGCTGCTGTTTATCTCCGGATTTTCGGCGAACCAGGCGGTAATCAGCGCGTTAATGCAAAAAGAGGACCGCATCGTCGCCGACAGGCTAAGCCACGCTTCGCTGCTGGAGGCCGCGAGCTTAAGCCCGGCTACCCTGCGCCGCTTTCACCATAACGACGTTGAGTCGCTACAAGCCCTGCTGAGCAAACCCCTTAGCGGCCAGCAACTGGCAATCACGGAAGGCGTATTCAGTATGGATGGCGACCGCGCGCCGCTGGCTGAGATCGCGACGGTGAAGCGCAATGCGCTGCTGATGGTGGATGACGCCCACGGCATCGGCGTGGTGGGCGAGGGCGGGCGCGGCAGTTGCGCGGCGGCCAACGTCAAACCGGATATCCTGGTGGTGACTTTCGGCAAAGCCTTTGGTCTGAGCGGCGCGGCGGTGCTGTGCAGCGACGATCTGGCGGATTATCTGGTGCAGTTTGCCCGGCACCTGATTTACAGCACCGCCATGCCGCCCGCCCAGGCGCACGCGCTGCAAACCGCCGTTGCGGTGATCCAGCAGGCGGATCAACAACGCGCCACGCTTCAACGCCATATCGCGCGTTTTCGTCGCCAGATGGCCGCGATCCCGCTCCAGTTAGCGGCGTCTCAAACCGCCATTCAGCCGATTATCGTCGGAGACAATCAACGTACCCTGCAACTGGCCGCCAGCCTGCGCGAACGTGGGCTGTGGGTGACCGCCATCCGTCCGCCGACGGTGCCGGCGGGCAGCGCCCGCTTGCGTATTACCCTGACGGCGGCCCATGACGACGCGGATATCGACGCACTGCTGGAGGCGCTCCATGACATCACCCGTGAATAAAACTGCGGTTGCCGCCGCCTTTGGCCGCGCCGCCGCGCACTATGACAAGCACGCCGCGTTTCAGCGCGAAAGCGGCGAGCGGCTGTTGCGCCTGTTGGATAAAACCTCGTTTGACCGGGTGCTTGATGCGGGCTGTGGCACCGGCCATTTCAGCCGTTACTGGCAGCAGCAGGGGAGTTACGTGACGGCGCTGGATCTTTCCGACGCGATGCTGAGCGCCGCCGAGGCCAATCAGGCGGCGCAGCGTTATTTACAGGGCGATATTGAAAACCTGCCGTTGACAGCGGGCAGCGTCGATTTAGCCTGGAGCAACCTGGCGGTGCAGTGGTGCAGCGATCTGTGCGGTGGAATTCGCGAGCTGTGGCGCGTGACGCGTCCCGGCGGACGCATCGCCTTTAGCACGCTGGTGGCCGGATCGCTCGACGAGCTGCATCAGGCGTGGCGCGGCGTGGATAACGCCTGTCACGCCAATACGTTTATGCCCGTCGAAACGGTGCTGGAAGCCTGCGCGCCGTACCCGCTGCACTGGCAGCAAAGCCCGCTGACGCTGCATTTCGCCGATCCGCTCAGCGCCATGCAGTCGTTGAAGGGCATTGGCGCGACCCATCTGCATCACGGGCGCGAGAACCGGGTGTTGACCCGTAGCCAGTTACAGCAGCTGGCGCTGGCCTGGCCGCAACAGGGCGGACGCTTTCCGCTGACCTATCAACTTTTTTGTGGAGTATTTATCCGTGAGTAAACGCTGGTTCGTCACCGGAACCGACACCGAAGTGGGCAAAACCGTCGCCAGCTGCGCGTTATTGCAGGCGGCAACACGCGCGGGCTACCGCACTGCCGGATATAAGCCCGTCGCTTCCGGCAGCGAAATCACCCCTGAGGGCGTGCGCAACAGCGACGCACTGGCGCTCCAGCGCAACAGTTCACTGGCGCTGGGATATCACGAAGTGAACCCCTATGTATTTGAAGAACCCACGTCGCCGCATCTGGTGAGCCGTACTAGCGGTATCGCCATTGAACGCGCCGTGATGTCGCAGGGACTGGCGGCATTAGAAACGAAATCCGACTGGGTGCAGGTGGAGGGCGCGGGCGGCTGGTTTACCCCGCTCAGTGAAACCTGGACCTTTGCCGATTGGGTAAGAGAAGCGCAGTTGCCGGTGATCCTGGTGGTGGGCGTCAAGCTGGGCTGCATCAACCACGCCATGCTGACCGCGGCGGCGGTGCAAGCCGCCGGGCTGCGGCTGGCGGGCTGGATCGCCAATGACGTTACGCCGCCCGGCGCGCGTCATCAGGACTATTTAGCCTCGCTACAGGCGCGCATCCCCGCGCCGATGCTGGGGGAAATCCCATGGCTCAACGACCCGTTTGCTCAGGATACGGGCCGTTTTCTGGATATCTCCCTGCTGGATTAGCAGTGAAGCAAGGGCAGCAGGCGTGGGTTATCGAGCTGCGCCACGCTGCCCTGGGCCACGCTTCTGCCCTTATGCAACAGACAGAAGCGCTCGGCGACGCGGCGGATAAAGGACATCCGCTGCTCCACCATCAATATCGACAGACCAAAATCGCGGTTCAACCGCAGTAGCACGTCACCCAGCTTGTGAATAAACCCGGCGCTGTTGCCGCGCGTCGGCTCATCCAGAATCAGCAACCTTGGTTGGATCACCAGCGCATTCGCCAGCGCCAGCCGCTGCTGATTTTCATCGCTCAACGCCGCGCCGCGCGTGTGGCGCAGGGGATAAAGCTCGGGAAACAGCGTAAAGGTCGATTCCGGGATAGCGCCCTGGGTGTCCCCGGCGGCGCGCAGGGCGATTTGCAGGTTTTCCTCCACCGTCAGGCCGGAAAAAATCCGCCGGTCATGCGGCACGTAGCCGATACCCAGCGCCGCGCGCATATCGGCGCTGGCGTCGTTCAACTGCTGCGGCGCAAGCCCGCCATGGCGCCAGACGATAGTGCCGCTCTGTACCGGCAGATGCCCAGTAATGCAGTTTAACAGCGTGGTTTTACCCATCCCCTGCGCGCCGGTAATGCAAATGCACTCTCCCGGCAGCATCTCCAGATCTACATTCCATAAAACATGGCGTTCACCATAAAACTGATTCACTGAATGCAAACTCAACATAAACGCTCCTGGGTTATACCGCGGCGGGTTGGGTGATGCTGCAATTCCTCTGCCAGTGTGGTTGGAGATTTGCCAGGAGACAGAAAATTAAGAATAAACTCACACTTTCAGCGTATTCCCGCTTTTACCGGCGATAGCGCAAGCTAGTGCTGCACTTTAACAGTGCTTTAACATTACCCGCTGGTGCAGCGGGGCGCTGCCGAACGGTGCGGTTGCGCAACGACTTTGGCCTGCATGCCAGGTTTGGCAAAACACCACCAAAATTAGCAATAAAAATTTTTTTACCCCGGCGGCGCGCAAAAAACGGGGTTTCGCCTGGGCGGCGGGGCTTCAGGGCTGCAACCACTTATCCACTATTCCTGTGGATAACCTTGTGCATTAGAGTTAGAAAACTGGTGGGAAGCGAGAGAATACGCGGGTTGCGCCTGAATTGACGCGAAAGGCGGCTGCTAAAAATTTAGCTTATTTTCCAATAGATTAGATAAAATCAATGGTTGTCAAAAAAGTGTCATCACCTGCCATAAAACTTTCATTACCTCGCTTGACAAATGTTAAAAAACCGGTTCGTTTGGGGATAACCCCATATAGCCAGTGGAATGCGTGGTTTGCCCTTTTTCAGCGGCTGGCGACGGCTAAATATTTGTCTTAATTCAAGTCTGTTCGATACTGTTTTTTTATCCAGTCTTTTGCGTTGGCAAATTGACCGCGAGGGAGTAAAATTATCCATTCCCCTCGCAACGCGTCAGGTATCCCATGAGCAAACCCTTCAAACTCAATTCCGCCTTTACGCCCTCCGGTGACCAGCCAGAGGCGATCCGCCGTCTGAAAGAGGGGCTTGAGGATGGCCTGGCCCATCAAACACTGCTTGGGGTAACCGGCTCGGGGAAAACGTTCACCGTGGCGAACGTGATTGCCGATTTGCAGCGCCCAACCATGGTGCTGGCACCTAACAAAACCCTGGCGGCGCAGCTGTATGGCGAGATGAAAGAGTTCTTCCCGGATAACGCCGTGGAGTATTTCGTCTCTTACTACGATTATTACCAGCCCGAAGCCTACGTGCCGAGCTCAGATACTTTCATTGAGAAAGACGCCTCGGTGAACGAACACATTGAGCAGATGCGTTTATCCGCCACCAAAGCGCTGTTGGAGCGCCGGGACGTGGTGGTGGTGGCGTCGGTATCGGCCATCTACGGTCTGGGCGACCCGGACCTGTATCTCAAGATGATGCTGCACCTCACTAACGGCATGATCATCGACCAACGCGCCATTCTGCGCCGCCTGGCGGAGTTGCAGTACACCCGCAACGATCAGGCGTTCCAGCGCGGCACCTTCCGGGTGCGCGGCGAAGTGATCGACATCTTCCCGGCGGAATCGGATGACGTGGCGCTGCGCGTGGAGCTGTTCGATGAGGAAGTGGAGCGGTTATCGCTGTTTGACCCGCTCACCGGCCAGGTGGAAGGGGTGATCCCACGCTTTACTATCTATCCGAAAACCCACTATGTCACGCCGCGCGAGCGCATCGTGCAGGCGATGGAAGAGATCAAAGTGGAACTGGCGGATCGCCGTAAGGTGCTGCTGGCGAATAACA
Source organism: Atlantibacter sp. RC6 (assembly GCF_014193285.1). Classification (GTDB taxonomy): domain Bacteria; phylum Pseudomonadota; class Gammaproteobacteria; order Enterobacterales; family Enterobacteriaceae; genus Atlantibacter. The sequence goes on along the minus strand of NZ_JACHZE010000005.1, from coordinate 120,220 downwards.
AGCTGCTGGAAGAACAGCGCCTGACCCAGCGCACCCAGTTCGATTTAGAGATGATGAACGAGCTGGGCTACTGCTCGGGCATTGAAAACTACTCGCGCTATCTGTCCGGGCGTGGGCCGGGCGAAGCGCCGCCGACCCTGTTTGACTATCTGCCGGCCGACGGGCTGCTGGTGGTCGACGAATCCCACGTGACTATCCCGCAAATCGGCGGGATGTACCGCGGTGACCGGGCGCGTAAAGAAACCCTGGTGGAGTACGGCTTCCGTCTGCCGTCGGCGCTGGACAACCGCCCGATGAAATTTGAAGAGTTCGAAGCGTTGGCCCCGCAGACCATTTACGTATCGGCCACGCCGGGCAACTACGAACTGGAGAAATCCGGTAACGAGATTATTGACCAGGTGGTGCGCCCGACCGGGTTGCTCGATCCGGTTATCGAAGTGCGCCCGGTGGCGACTCAGGTGGACGATCTGCTGTCAGAAATCCGCAAGCGCGCCGCCATCAACGAGCGCGTGCTGGTGACTACCCTGACCAAACGCATGGCGGAAGATCTCACCGAATATCTTGAAGAGCATGGCGAGAAGGTGCGCTATCTGCACTCGGATATCGACACCGTGGAGCGTATGGAAATTATCCGCGACCTGCGTCTGGGCGAGTTTGACGTGCTGGTGGGCATTAACTTACTGCGCGAAGGCCTGGATATGCCGGAAGTCTCGCTGGTGGCGATTCTGGATGCCGATAAAGAGGGCTTCCTGCGTTCCGAGCGGTCGCTTATCCAGACCATTGGCCGCGCGGCGCGTAACGTCAACGGGATGGCGATCCTCTACGGCGATAAAATCACCCCGTCCATGGCCAAAGCCATTGGCGAGACTGAACGTCGTCGCGAGAAGCAGCAACGCTATAACGAAGAGCACGGCATTGTGCCGCAGGGGCTGAACAAGAAGGTGGTGGATATTCTGTCGCTGGGCAGCGGTATCGCCAAAACCCGCACCAAAGGGCGTGGTAAAACGCGCAGCGCCGCCGAGGTGGAAGCGGCAGAACTGGCGCTGACGCCAAAAGCGCTTCAGCAGAAAATCCATCAACTGGAGGCGCAGATGCTGCAACATGCGCAAAATCTGGAGTTCGAAGAAGCGGCGGCCATCCGCGATCAGCTGCACCAGCTGCGCGAACTGTTTATCGCCGCCTCCTGACAGCCCGATTTACCCCATCTTCTGAACCACTTTATCCAGTGCCGCCCGCAGCAAATGTCTGTCGTGGCGGTAAGGGATGTCTTCTGCTTCCAGCGGCTCCTGAATAATCACCTTGTCTGCCAGCCCGGAAACATCGACCTTCGGGCCAACCACCACGGCATCCACCAGCGGTTTACCCACATAGCGCTCCATAATGGCCAGTTTTTCCGGGATCGACAGCTGCGCCGCAGGGACGCTCAGCTCGCGGCCTAAATTGCCGATATAGACTACCGGCGCGGGGGTACGTCTCAGGGCCTGGGCGAGATCCGGCAACAGCAGTAGCGGCATCAAACTGGTATAAAAACTTCCCGGCCCCATCAGGATCAAATCCGCTTCGCCAATCGCCTGTAGCGCCTCGCGGGTCGCTGGCGCGGTGGGGTAGAGCGATAACTGCTGGGGCGGCTCGCGCAACTGATCGATATTCACTTCGCCATACACATCGTGCCCGTCGGCGTCTGTCGCCATTAAATCTACCGGTTGCTCAGACATCGGAATTAAAAACGCGTCCACTTTCAGCAGGTTTCTTATTAAATTAATGGCCTCTAAGGGCCTGACGCTTAAGTGATCCAGTGCCTTTAACATCAGGTTTCCGAGGTTATGGCCGGATAATTCGCCATTACCGCCAAAACGGTACTCAAACATCGCAGAAGCGACGCTGGGTTCGGTTATTAACTGATTTAAACAGTTGCGCATATCACCCCAGGCGATCCCCCCTTCGGAGCGGCGAATACGGCCCGTCGATCCCCCGTTATCGGTCGTGGTCACGATACCGGTCAGGCGTGAGCCCAGGGAGGAGAGCGAGGACATCACGCGTCCTAAACCATGCCCGCCGCCGAGCGCCACCACCCGGTCTAAATCCGCTAAGGTGCGATTACGCATAGATGTTCCTTCATTCTGTTGATAAGCAATACGTTAGCTCAATCCATAAAAAAGACGAACCTTGCGGATTAAAATGATGCATGTCAAAACAAAACCGCGAGTTTTACGTATTCTGTAACCAAATCGCAGAATAACATCGTTATATACAATTTTATACAGCGAAATTGAACATGGCAGGCGCGTTTAATCCACGCTACTATGCCAGTAACCCGCTTCATCATATGAAGCATACACTCAAGCCTCTTTGCCTACGTCGATGATATGGCAATTTGGCCGTGACGAACGTCACCAGGGTGCAGAAAGAAATGCCTGCATCTCCCGTATCTGGAAAGGTGTACATGGTCTCTCAACTTACCGATGCCTTCGCGCGTAAGTTTTTTTACTTACGTTTGTCGATTACCGATGTGTGTAACTTCCGTTGCACCTACTGCCTGCCGGATGGCTACAAGCCTGCCGGGCACACCAATAAAAGCTTTCTGAGCGTCGAAGAAATTCGCCGGGTGGCGCGCGCATTCGCCAACATGGGCACCGAAAAAGTGCGCCTGACCGGCGGCGAGCCGTCGTTGCGTCGCGACTTTACTGACATCATCGCCGCTATCCGCGAAAACGAAAATATTCGCCAGATTGCCGTGACCACTAACGGCTATCGTCTGGCGCGCGACGTCGCTGCCTGGCGCGATGCCGGGTTAACGGCGATTAACGTCAGCGTCGACAGCCTCGACGCCCGCCAGTTTCACGCGATTACCGGCCAGGACAAATTCCATCAGGTAATGGACGGTATCGACGCCGCCTTTGACGCCGGTTTCAGTAAAGTTAAAGTGAATACCGTGCTGATGCGCGACGTCAATCATCATCAGCTCGACACCTTCCTGGACTGGATCCAGCCGCGTCCCATCCAGTTACGCTTTATTGAGCTGATGGAAACCGGCGAAGGCAGCGATCTGTTCAAAAAACACCATATCTCCGGCATGACGCTGCGTGATGAACTGTTAAAGCGTGGCTGGATCCACCAGCTCCGCCAGCGCAGCGACGGCCCGGCCCAGGTGTTCTGCCACCCGGATTATGCGGGCGAAATCGGCCTAATCATGCCCTATGAGAAAGATTTCTGCGCCAGTTGCAACCGGCTGCGGGTCTCTTCGCTGGGCAAACTGCACCTGTGCCTGTTTGGCGAAGGCGGCGTGGATCTGCGCGATTTGCTGGCGGAAGATACACAGCAAGCGGCGCTGGAAGCGCGTATCGCCGAGGCGCTGCATCATAAAAAACAGACGCATTTCCTGCATCAGGGAAATACCGGGATCACCCAGAATCTGTCATACATCGGCGGTTAAGCCGGTCCTCAGGAGAACACTATGAGCCAGGTGAGCGCAGAATTTATTGCGACGCGTATCGCTATTCTTACCGTTTCCAGTCGTCGCGGCGAAGAGGACGACACCTCGGGCCACTATTTACGCGATGCGGCGCATGACGCCGGGCATCACATCGTTGCTAAAGCGATTGTCAGAGAGAACCGCTACGCCATTCGCGCCCAGGTCTCCGCCTGGATTGCCGATGACAACGTACAGGTGGTGCTGATTAACGGCGGTACCGGTTTTACCGACGGCGACCAGGTGCCGGAAGCGCTGCTGCCGCTGTTCGATCGCGAAGTGGAAGGCTATGGCGAACTGTTCCGTATGCTCTCCTTCGAAGAGATTGGCACCGCCATGATGCAGTCCCGCGCGGTGGCGGGGATTGCCAACCGCACCTTGATTTTCGCGATGCCGGGCTCGACGCGCGCCTGCCAGACCGCCTGGGAGCATATCATCTCCGGTCAACTGGATGCCCGTAACCGCCCGTGCAACTTCCACCCCCATTTGAAGAAATAATCATGTCGCAACTCACTCATCTTAACGCCGCAGGCGAAGCCCATATGGTGGACGTCAGCGCCAAAGCGGAAACCGTGCGGGAAGCGCGCGCTGAAGCCTTTGTCACCATGCGTGCCGACACCCTCGCTATGATCGTCGACGGCAGCCATCATAAAGGCGATGTGTTCGCTACGGCGCGTATCGCCGGCATTCAGGCCGCGAAACGCACCTGGGAGCTGATCCCGCTGTGCCATCCGCTGCTGCTCAGCAAAGTGGAAGTGCAACTCGACGCGGAACCGGAACACAACCGGGTGCGCATTGAAGCGGTGTGCCGTCTGAGCGGCAAAACCGGGGTAGAGATGGAGGCGCTGACGGCGGCATCGGTGGCGGCGTTGACCATTTACGATATGTGCAAAGCGGTGCAAAAAGATATGGTGATTGGCCCGGTGCGGCTGCTGGCGAAAAGCGGCGGCAAATCCGGCGATTTCAGCGTGGAGGAGTCATGATTAACGTTCTGTTTTTCGCCCAGGTGCGTGAACTGGTGGGTTGCGACCGGCTGGAAATCGCAGCAGACTTCCCGACGGTGGAATCCCTGCGTCAGCATCTCGAAAGCCGGGGAGGTCGCTGGGAGTTGGCGCTCGAGTCCGGCAAACTGCTGGCGGCGGTGAATCAGACGCTGGTGGCGTTTGATCATCCGCTCAGCGAAGGCGATGAAGTGGCCTTTTTCCCACCGGTCACCGGAGGCTGAGATGCAGGAAACTAAAATTCGCGTAGGTCACGAGGGTTTCAACGTCGGCGAAGAATACCAGTGGCTGGCGGCCTGCGATGAAGATGGCGCGGTAGTGACTTTTACCGGCAAAGTGCGCAATCACAATCTGGGTGACAGCGTGAGCGCGCTGACCCTTGAGCACTACCCCGGCATGACGGAAAAAGCGCTGGCGGAAATCGTCGCAGAAGCCCGTGAACGCTGGCCGCTACAGCGCGTGTCGGTTGTCCATCGCATCGGCGAACTGTGGCCCGGCGATGAAATTGTTTTTGTCGGCGTCACGGGCGCGCATCGCAGCCAGGCCTTTGAGGCGGCGCAATTTATTATGGATTATCTGAAAACGCGCGCGCCGTTCTGGAAGCGCGAAGCCACGCCGGAAGGCGACCGCTGGGTGGAATCCCGCGACAGCGACCATCAGGCGGCGCAGCGCTGGTAAGACGTTATTTCCAGGATCTGTTACCCTTTATCTAAGGTAATTTTTGTCCTTAGCGTAAAGGAGGCATCATGGATAGATTTGAACGTCCCGAACAAACCATCGTTCAACAGACTCGTAGCGGTCTACAAGCCTATATGGCGCAGGTATATGGCTGGATGACCTGCGGTCTGTTACTCACCGCGTTTATCGCCTGGTACGCCGCCAACACCCCGGCGGTGATGATGTTTGTGTTTCAAAGCCAAATCACCTTTTTTGGCTTGATCATCGCCCAGCTCGCGCTGGTATTTATCCTGTCGGGGTTAGTGCATAAAATGAGCGGCGCGCTGGCGACCACGCTATTTATGCTCTATTCGGCGCTCACCGGCCTGACCATGGCGAGTATTTTCCTGGTTTACACCTCCAGCTCCATTGCCAGCACTTTCGTGGTGGCAGGCGGGATGTTCGGCGTGATGAGCCTGTACGGTTACACCACCAAACGCGACCTCAGCGGCTTCGGCAACATGCTGTTTATGGCGCTAATCGGGATTATTATCGCCTCGCTGGTTAACTTCTGGCTGAAGAGTGAAGCGCTGATGTGGGTGGTCACGTACATCGGTGTGATCGTGTTTGTCGGGCTGACGGCGTATGACACCCAGAAGCTGAAAAACATTGGCCAGCAGATCGATGTATCGAACAGGGATAATCTGCGTAAGTACTCGATCCTTGGCGCACTGACGCTGTATCTGGACTTTATTAACCTGTTCCTGATGCTGTTGCGTATCTTCGGCAACCGCCGTTAACTCAATAAAAAACCGCATCGGCGCTCGCCTGATGCGGTTTTTTTTATTCGCTTATTGTGTCAACTGGTCCCCATTTTCCGCTCATTTTTGGCACGTAATTTCTTGGCCCGGCTTTCCAGCAGCACATAGCAAATTAGCGCCAGCAGCAGCGGGATAAAGAAATAGAGCACGCGATAGGCCAGCAGGGCAGCGATGATTTTCCCCTGGCTGGTGTGTTCGCCCGCCAGCAGCGCGATAAATACCGCTTCCAGCACGCCAATTCCCGCCGGGATATGGACGATTGCCCCGGCGATACTGCTTACCAGCAGCACGCCCAGCACGAAGAAGTAATTCACGTCCTGGCCGAGCAGGATCCAGATAATCGCGCCCATCGCCATCCAGTTCAGGCTGGAGACACCCATTTGCATCAACGCGAAACGCCAGCCGGGCAGCACCAGTTTCTGGCCTTTAATGGTGATATGACGGCGTTTAGCGAAAGCGCAGGCCCACAGGTACACCGCGCTCAGCACCAGTAATACCGCGCCAATAATGCGCAGGGTGCCGTCTTCGATATACCAGTGCGACGGCAGTTCCACCACGCCGATGCTGAAAATCACCCCGCCCAGCAGCACATAGCCCAGCCAGTTGGTGGTAATGCTCAGGGAAAAGATGCGCGTGATGGTGGCGCTGGGCAGCCCCAGCCGGGAGTAGAGCCGGTAACGCATCCCGATGCCGCCCACCCAGGTACTGAGCGTCAGGTTAAAGGCGTAGCAGATAAACGACACCAGCATCACCTGGCGCTTCGCCAGCTTATGGCCGCAGTAGAAGCGCCCGAGCAGATCGTAGCAGCCGTAAACCAGATAGCTGACAACCACCAACCCCAGCGCGGCGAGCAGCGCCGTATGGTTATAGTTGCGGATAACTTTCCAGACTTCCTCCCAGTCAACATTCCGCGCGTAAATGACCAGCAGTACCGCCACCGCAATAAAGAAGACCCAGGTGAGGATTTTTTTGGCTTTACGCCACTTCGGATGAGATTTCGCCATGTCGTTTCCTCACGCCTTATCCGTGGTTTCAACCCGATCCTGGGTTTCAATTTCGGGCTGCACGGGCGGCTTTACCTGGGAAAGCCTTGGAGTATGCGCGGGCAACCAGCCCACCAGCGCAGGGAAGTGACGCAGGAAGTGGAACGCCAGTACGCTTTTGGTCAGGTTCCACCAGGTGCGTTTCGGCACCATGGTTTCATCCACCTGGCGGCACTCTTCGGTGATCAGCCGGGTGAGGTTTTCATACAGTTTCTGGTTGAAGTTGCGGTCATGGATCAGCACATTGGCTTCCAGATTCAGCGACAGACTGAGCGGGTCGAGGTTACTGGAGCCCACCGTCGCCCAGTGATCGTCCATCACCGCCACTTTGCCGTGCAGCGGGCGCGTCAGGTATTCATACACCTCCACGCCGCCTTTCAGCAGATAGTTGTACAGGAGCCGCGCGCCAACGCGCACAATAGGCATATCCGGCTCGCCCTGCACAATCAAACGCACTTTAACGCCGCGCCGCGCCGCATTGCGCATCGCATGCAGCAGCCGGTAGCCGGGGAAAAAGTAGGCGTTGGCGATAATCACCTCCTGGCGCGCATTGGCCAGCATTTTCAGATAGTGACGTTCGATATCATCGCGGTGCTCTTCGTTATCGCGCCAGATAAACAGCACCTGGGCTTCACCTGGCGTGGCGTTCTCGCTGGCTTTGGTGCGCCGACGCCACCAGCGGCGCGGGGCTTCGTTTTCCGGCAGATTGGACAGCACAAACTGGCGGATATCTTCCACCACCGGCCCCTCGATACGCACCGAATAGTCCTGCTTGGCTTCCGGGCCGTAATCGATCATATGTTCGGCGGAGTAATTGATCCCGCCGACAAAAGCGATGCGATCGTCGATCAGCACGATCTTGCGGTGCATCCGGCGGAACAGGTTGGTACGCATACCGAAAATTTTCGGGCGCGGATCGTAATAGCGGAAAATCACCCCTGCGGTGGTCAGCTCATTAACAAACTCATCGCTGAGATCCGGCGAACCGTAACCATCAAGCAGCACTTCCACGCTGACGCCGCGCTTTGCCGCCGCCAGCACCGCCTTGTGCAGTTGGCGGCCCACGTTATCCTCAAACCAGATAAAGGTTTCGACATAAACTTTATGCTGCGCCTCTTCAATGGCGCTAAACACGGCGGGGAAAAACATATCGCCGTTTTCCAGTAATTCGATCTGATTGCCATCGCGCCAGTTGGTTTTCATAAATGGATCTCCACTGCCAAAGGGGCATGATCGGAAAGGTGTCGCCATTCACGCAGCGGCAGCGCCGTCGGGCTGCTGGCCGACGCATTTTTTACATAAATGCGGTCGAGACGCAGCAAAGGCAGTACCGCCGGAAATGTTCGCGCCGGGCGTCCCCTGGCGCGGGTAAACACCTCATCAAGCCCGGCTTTTGTTTTAAGTATGTGGTTGGCTTTTTGTCGCCAGTCGTTGAAATCACCCGCCACGACGATAGGTTCGCCGTCCGGCAGGGTGCTGATCAAATCACACAGCATTTGTAACTGGTCATGGCGATGCGCCTCCTGCAAACCCAGATGAACGCAAATCACGTGCAGCGTTTTATTCACTTGCGTGAGGTTGATCCGGCAGTGCAGCAGGCCGCGCTTTTCATGACCATTGTGCGAAACATCGAGATTTTCATACTCGGTGATGGGAAAGCGCGACAGCACTGCGTTGCCGTGATGCCCTTCGGGATAGACCGCGTTGCGCCCGTAGGCGTAGTCGCTCCACATGGTGTCGGCAATAAATTCGTAATGCGTGGTATCCGGCCAGTTTTCGAAGTGCAGCGGATGCACCTCATGGGCGCCCATCACCTCCTGAAGACAGACGATATCGGCAGAAACGGTGCGCACGGCATCGCGCAGCTCCGGCAAAATAAAGCGCCGATTCAACGCGGTAAAACCTTTGTGTGTATTGATTGTGAGCAGTTTGAATGAAAATGCAGCAGTCTTACTGGCCATGTTCCCCCTGCCTGTGTTTTTCCAATGAAAATAAAGTGTAGTCTTAGTCACAAAAAGGTGCGGGGTTACGGAATTTTCCGTAAAGTGCGGTACTCTCAGTTACAGCGAGAAATTCCGAAGGAGAGAATTCATGAAGTGGCAACAACGTATTCGTGTTGCAACCGGCCTGAGCTGCTGGCAGATCGTGCTGCATTTGGCCGTTATCGCGCTCCTGGTGATGGGATGGATGAGTGGCGCGCTGGTGAAGGTGGGCATCGGCTTATGCCTGTTATACGGCGCAACGGTGCTGATGATGTTCGCCCTGCAACGCGTCCATGAAGGGCGGCTGCGTGAACTGGGCGACTTCCTCGAAGAGCTCACCACCACCTGGTATTTTGGCAATGCTATTATCGCGCTGTGGTTGCTGTCGCGCATTGTGCACAACAACCTGATCCTGGCGGTTGCCGGGCTCGCTATTCTCGCAGGCCCGGCCTTAGTGTCGCTGCTGGCGAAAGAGCGCAAACCGCGTTTAGGCAATCTTGCGTCTAAACATAGCGTACGCCGCTGACCCTGTTGTGGCCGCTATCACCAGTAGCGGCCACAAACTTCCCCAGACAATATCGAAGCTGGCATCCTTTAAATAAATCTGCTTGGTGATATCGGTGAAATGCCGAATCGGATTCACCCAGGTCAGGTTTTGCAGCCACACCGGCATGTTCTCCACCGGCGACACATACCCCGATAGCAGTATCGCGGGCATCATAAACACGAACACGCCGATAAACGCCTGTTGCTGCGTTGAGCAGAGCGAGGAAATCAGCAATCCAAATCCGACCAGCGACAGGCCGTAAATCAGCATGGTGAAGTAGAACAGGCTGAGCGAGCCGGAAAACGGAATGTCGTAGCCCCAAATCCCCACCCCCAACACGATGCTGGCCTGAAAGGTGGCCACAATCAGCGCCGGCACCGCTTTACCGACAAATATCTGCCAGGTTGCCAGCGGCGACACTAACAGCTGATCCAGCGTGCCCTGTTCCCGCTCGCGCGCTACCGACAGCGAGGTCACGATCATCACGCCGATGGTAGTGATCATGGCGATCAGCGACGGCACTACGAACCACTTGTAATCCAGGTTCGGGTTATACCAGTTACGCACCACCAGCTCGCTGTTGTTGGGCTTAGGTTTGCCGTCCAGTAAATCCTGTTGGTACTCCTTCACAATCTGCTGGATATAGTTAGCGGCAATCTGGGCGCTGTTGGAGTTACGCCCGTCAAGAATCAGTTGCAGCGGCGCGGTTTCGAAGGTGTCCAGCTTGCGCGAGAAATCCGCCGAGAAGCGGATCAGCAGCAGTACCTTTTGGGTATCGATGGTGGGGCGGATCTCCGCCGAGCTCTTCAGCAGAGTGATATGGCTGAACGCGGTGGCCTTAGCGAAGCGCTGGGTCAGCTCCACCGAGTGTTTGCCGTTATCCTCGTTATAAATGGCGATGCTGGCGTTGGTTACTTCCAGGGTGGCGGCGAACGGGAACAGCAGCACCTGGATAACCACCGGTAAAATCAGGATGGCGCGGGTTTGCGGTTCGCGCAGTAGCGACTGTAGCTCTTTGCGGATTAGCGTCCAGAGACGGTTTAACATGGTTTCTCCCTAATCCAGCCGACGTTTGGTTTTCAGCCACGTCAGGCCGATAAACATCACGGCGGAAGCAATCAAAAACAGCACGTTAACGATCAGCACCGCCGGGATGGTGCCCGCCAGGAACAGGCTTTGCAGGGTGGTGACGAAATAGCGCGCCGGAATAATGTAAGTCACCGCGCGGATCACCGCCGGCATACTGTCAATCTGGAAGATAAATCCCGACAGCATTACCGACGGCAGAAACGCGGCGTTGAGCGCCACCTGGGCGGCGTTAAACTGGTTGCGGGTGATAGTGGAGATCAAAAGCCCCATGCCGAGGGTGCTGAGCAAAAACAGGCTGGTGATAAAAAACAGCAGCCACAGCGAACCGCGGTACGGCACGCCGAGAATAAACACCGACACCAGCATACACAGCAGCATCGCCAGCATCCCCAGGAAGTAATAGGGGATTAACTTGCACAGCAGCAGCTCGCTGCGCGTCACTTCGGTGGAGAGCAGCGCTTCCATGGTGCCGCGCTCCCATTCACGGGCCACCACCAGCGAGGTCAAAATCGCGCCGATCACCGTCATGATAATGGTCACCGCGCCGGGGATAATAAAGTGCTGGCTGATGGCGGCGGGGTTAAACCAGTAGCGCGTCTGCACGTCGATTAGCGGCTCGAAGCTTTCGCCGTTATCCTCCGCGCGCTGCATCTGCCAGATTTGCCAGATGCCTTCGATATACCCCTGTACGAAGTTGGCGGTGTTGGGTTCGCTGCCGTCAGTGATCACCTGAACCGGCGCAGTGTCGCCGCTGCGCGCCATCCGCTGGTCGAAATCCACCGGGATCACCACGATGCCGCGCACTTTCCCGGCCTGCATCCGCTGGATTAAATCCTGCCGGTTGGTGCTGATTTTCGGGTCGATAAACGGCGAGGCGCTGATGGTATGGGCAAAATCCAGCGCGTCGGCGCTCTGCTGCTCCAGCAAAATCCCTACCCGCAGGCGGCTGGAATCCAGGTTGATGCCGTAGCCGAAGATAAACAGCAGCAGCAGGGGGATCACCACGGCAATCAGCCAACTGCTGGGGTCGCGAATAATCTGCCGCGTCTCTTTGACGCACAGCGCCCGCACGCGCCGCCAGGAGAGGTGCGTACTCATGATTCATGCTCCTTATCCCATTGCTGGATCAGCGTGATAAACGCATGCTCCATGGTGGGGTCCGGGTTGTCATCGTCGGCGGTTTTTTGCTTCAGATCGTCCGGCGTGCCGCTGGCGATCAGCTTGCCGCGATACACCAGCCCGATACGGTCACAGTATTCGGCCTCATCCATAAAGTGGGTGGTGACCATCACCGTTACGCCTTTTTCCACCATGCTGTTGATATGCAGCCAGAATTCGCGTCGGGTCAGCGGGTCGACGCCGGACGTCGGTTCATCGAGGAACAAAATATCCGGCTCGTGCATTAACGCGCAGGCCAGCGCCAGCCGCTGCTTATAGCCCAGCGGCAGGGAATCGGTGGGCTGATTGAATATGGCCTTAAGGTTGAACGCCTCGCTCATGCGGTTGATTTTGTCGTTCTGCGCATTGCCGCGCAGCCCGTAAACGCCGGAGAAAAAGCGCAGGTTCTGCTCCACCGTCAAGTTGCCGTACAGCGAAAACTTCTGGGCCATATAGCCCAGATGCTGGCGCGCTTTGCCGGAGCCGGTTTTTAAATCCATATCCAGCACCAGCGCTTTACCGGAGGTCGGCACCAGCAGGCCGCACATCATTTTAAAGGTGGTGGATTTCCCTGCGCCGTTCGGGCCAAGCAGGCCGAAAATCTCCCCGCGCTGCACGGTAAAGTTCACATCGTCAGTGGCGGCGAAATCGCCAAATTTTTTGGTAAGTGACCGCGCTTCAATCACCGTTTCGCCGGGCGTGCCCTCTACGGTATGCAGGATCGCGCCCAGCGGCGATTCGTTGGTCGAGGCCCCGCCCAGCAGGTCGATAAAGGCATCTTCAAAGCGCGGCGCGGTTTCGTTAACCTCGATATCCGCCAGTTCCTGCTGTTGGCGCAGCGTTTCAACGCTGGCGTCTTTTTTGAGGATCAGGCGCACCGAACGGCCCTGAATCATCCCGTCGCTGACGGCCTGAGTTTTCAGCGCCTTTTGCAATAGCTGGCGGTTATTCAGCGACGGACTGGTCGCCAGTACGCTGCGCCCGGCCATTTGCTGGGTCAGCGCTTTGGGTTCGCCCTGATACAACAGTTCGCCTTCGTTCATTAATAACACTTCGCGGCACTGCTCGGCTTCATCCAGATAGGAGGTGCTCCAGAGGATCAACATCCCTTCGCCCGCCAGTTCGTGAACCATTTGCCACAGCTCGCGGCGAGAAATCGGGTCAACGCCGACGCCGGGTTCATCCAGCAACAGGACCTTCGGCTGGCCGACCAGGGTGCAGGCGAGGCCGAGCTTCTGTTTCATCCCCCCGGAGAGTTTCCCCGCCAGGCGATCGGTAAACGGCCCGAGGGCGGTGAATTCCAGCAGCCGCGCAAAGGTGCTGCGGCGTGTTTCCCCGGTGACGCTGCGCAAATCGGCGTAGAGGTTAAGGTTCTCCATCACGGTGAGATCTTCGTACAGGCCGAATTTTTGCGGCATATAGCCTAAGATGGCGTGCAGCGCCCGGTCATCATTCACCGGATCGAGACCATTAACCCGCGCCGCGCCGTCATCCGGGCGCAGCAATCCCGCCAGCATACGCATCAGGGTGGTTTTGCCCGCGCCGTCCGGCCCCACCAGGCCGGTTACCGCGCCCGCGCGGATTTCGCTATGCAGGCTGGCGACCGCCGGTTTATCCATGCCGGGGAAGCGTTTCATCAGCCCATCCAGGCGGATGATACCTTCCTCAGCGCTCATTGCTCGCCTCGTTATCGAACTGGACGGTGACCGGCATGCCCTGGCGCAGCGAAGCATCGGCATCAGTAACGATAATCCGCAAGCGATACACCAGGTCGGTACGCAGGTCCGGGGTTTCCACGGTTTTTGGGGTAAATTCCGCGGTAGGCGACACAAAGCCAATCTGCCCTTTATAAGGCCGATCCGGGCGGCCATCGGTATACAGCAGCACCTGCTGCCCCGGCTTCGCTTCACCGAGGTGGCTCTCATCAATATAGGCACGCACCCATACCGGATGGGTCAGGGACAGGGTAAACACGGTGCCGCCTGCGTTCAGCATGGTGCCTGGCTCCACGGCGCGGGTCAGAATAGTGCCGTCAGAGGGCGCCAGCAGGGTGGTATCCTGCAAATCGAGCGTCGACTGCGCCAACTGCGCCTGCGCCTGTTCCAGCGCGGCCTTCGCCTGGGCGATCTCCTGCGGACGGTTCCCGGCTTTGAACTGGCTGAGTTTATCCTGGGCGGCCTTCAGGTTCGCCACCGCCTGATCCCGGGACGAACGGGCGTTTTCCAGGTCGTTAGCGGAGATGGTGCGGCTTTTCCACAGCCCCTGCTGGCGGCTATAGAAGTTCTGCGCGTAGTCGGCGGCGGCCTGGGATTGTTTCACGGCCGCCGCGGCCTGGGCGATCTCTTCGGAACGATAGCCGTCCATCACTAAATCATATTTGGCCTCTGCCGCCGCCACGTTGGCTTCGGCCTGGCGCAGCGCGTTCTCGTAAGGCGCTTTATCAATCAGCCCCAGCGTCGCGCCCGCTTTAACCGCATCGCCTTCATCGACATTCAGGCTGGCAAGACGCCCGCCGACGCGAAAACTTAAATTCACGGTACGGATATCGACGTTACCGTACAGGGTCAGCGTCTGGTCCTGACGGCTCTGATACCACTTCCAGCCGCCGAAACAGGCCGCCAGCACCAGCACGACGATAACCACCAGCAGTACCGGTTTTTTATTCTTCATTAATCGCCACTCCTTACAGATAAGCCTTGCAAAATAAAATCGATATGGCTGGAAACCACCTGATGAATGCACTCGCTTTTTTGCGCATCGAAGGCTGTCCAGCCGGTGCGCACCAGAATGGTTTCCCGTCCCAGACGGAAGGCGAGGATTTCGCCGATCAGCGCATGGGTATGCAAAATGGTGGTGACATCCCCCGGATCGCGACCGGTGTAACGGGCAACCAGATGGGTGAGATGGGTGTGCAGCGGTTCGATCACCTTGTCATGGATCAACTGATAAGCCGGAGTGGGGGAGAGCTGTTCGCGGGAAATAAATTTGCTCAGGTTCAGCGTCTCATCGGCGGTCATCAGCGTGACCATATGGCGGCTGGCATCGTCGATCAGACGGCGGATCTCGGCTTTATCGGGCTGCGGCTGGGCTAAGATTAACTGGGCGGCCTCGGCATGGGCCTGAAACTGGCTACCGATAAAATCCGCCAGCGCCTGGGCGCAGGCCAGGTACAAATCCTCTTTTGAGCCAAAATAGTAAGTAATAGCGGCGATGTTTTGCCCGGCGGCGGCCGCGATGTCGCGGGTCGTGGCGTGCAAACCGTATTCACCGAACTGCGCCGTGGCGGCCTGGATCAACTGGTTTTTGGCGTGTTCGCCCCGGCTGGTCAACGGACTGGTGATGTTAATCATCACGGTCACCCTAAAAGTTAATCAATCGATTGATTGACTTTAGGGTCAAATTTTGAGCTTGTCCAGTGGATGCATGAAAATGAAATGGGCGGCAGGGCGACAATTTATGCGCCACGTCACAAAAACTGCTACACTCCGCCCCCTTATGACATTGTGGTTTTGTCCCTGATTAGTGATAACTCCCCCTGAAACTACACCTTAATCGGGTCGGGGCGAGTCTGGAGTTGTTATGTCTTTTGATTCGCTTGGTTTGAACCCTGATATTTTACGCGCCGTGACCGAACAGGGTTACAACGAACCTACCCCGATTCAACGCCAGGCTATCCCTGTAGTTCTGCAGGGGCGCGACCTGATGGCCAGCGCGCAAACCGGCACCGGCAAGACGGCGGGTTTTACCCTGCCGTTGCTGCAACTGCTGACCGATAAACCGCATCAGGCCAAAGGCAACCGCCCGGTGCGCGCGCTGATCCTCACCCCGACCCGCGAACTGGCGGCGCAGGTGGGCGAGAACGTTCGCGAATACAGTAAATACCTCAATATCCGTTCGCTGGTGGTGTTTGGCGGCGTGAGCATCAATCCGCAGATGATGAAACTGCGCGGCGGTGTGGACGTGCTGATTGCCACCCCAGGCCGTCTGCTCGATCTGGAGCATCAGAACGCCGTTAAGCTCGATAAAGTCGAGATTCTGGTGCTGGACGAAGCGGACCGTATGCTCGACATGGGCTTTATCCACGATATCCGCCGCGTGCTGGCGAAGCTGCCGCCGCGCCGCCAGAACCTGCTGTTCTCGGCGACCTTCTCTGACGACATCAAATCGCTGGCGGAAAAACTGCTGCATAACCCGGCGGAAGTGGAAGTGGCGCGCCGCAATACCGCATCCGAGCAGATCACCCAGTACGTGCACTTTGTGGATAAAAAGCGCAAGCGCGAACTGCTGTCGCTGATGATTGGCAAAGAAAACTGGCAGCAGGTGCTGGTGTTTACCCGCACCAAGCACGGGGCTAACCATCTGGCGGAGCAACTCAACAAAGACGGCATCCGCAGCGCCGCCATCCACGGCAACAAAAGCCAGGGCGCGCGCACCCGTGCGTTAGCCGATTTTAAATCCGGCGATCTGCGCGTGCTGGTGGCGACCGATATCGCCGCGCGCGGTCTGGATATCGAAGAGCTGCCGCACGTGGTGAACTATGAACTGCCGAACGTGCCGGAAGATTACGTACACCGCATTGGCCGTACTGGCCGCGCCGCCGCAACCGGCCAGGCGCTGTCGCTGGTGTGCGTGGACGAGCATAAGCTGCTGCGCGACATCGAGCGTTTGCTCAAGCGCGAAGTACCGCGCATGGTGATCCCGGGTTTTGAGCCGGACCCGACTATTCCGGCAGAGCCGATCCAGAACGGTCGAGACAGCCGCGGCGGCGGCCGTGGACGCGGCCAGGCCCCGCGCGGTGGCCAGTCCTCCGGTCGCGGTCAGCCGCAGGGCCAGCGCCGTAGCGAAGGCGGCGCGCCGAAGGGCGAGCGTCGTGGCGGCGGCGATGCCGCAAAAGGCGAAAAACCGTCACGCCGTCTCGGCGATGCGGCAAAACCCGCAGGCGACCGCCCGCGTCGTCCGCGCCCGAGAAAACCGGCCAGCGCGCAGTAACATCAACAGGGAGCCCACGCGGCTCCCTGGTTATTTCTGCGCGACGTCTCGCGTAACGGCAGGCTTTTGCTTTGCGGCGGCGGGATGAAGATGTCACAATAGTGGCTGTTTATACAGTATTTATGGTTCTGCTATGGCGTTATCCAGCGCACAAAAAACGCAAATCGCGGCGTGGTACAAGGCGCTGCAACTGCAAATCCCCGACTTTATCCCCCGCGCCCCGCAGCGGCAGATGATTGCGGAAGTCGCTAAGACGCTGGCGGGTGATGAAGGGCGGCATCTGGCGATTGAAGCGCCCACCGGCGTGGGTAAGACGCTGTCATACCTGATCCCCGGCATCGCCATTGCCCGCGACGAGCAAAAAACGCTGGTGGTGAGCACTGCCAACGTCGCGCTACAGGACCAGATTTTCAGCAAAGATTTACCGCTGCTGAAAAAGATCATTCCCGACCTGCGTTTTACCGCCGCCTTCGGCCGTGGGCGCTACGTCTGTCCGCGCAATCTCGCCGCGCTGGCCAGCACCGAGCCTTCCCAGCAGGATTTACTGGCGTTTCTTGATGACGAGCTGACGCCTAACAGCCAGGAGGAGCAAAAGTTTTGCGCCACGCTGAAAACCGAGCTCGACAGCTATAAATGGGATGGCCTGCGCGATCATAGCCATAAGGCGATTGACGACGACCTGTGGCGACGGTTAAGCACCGATAAAGCCAGCTGCCTGAACCGCAACTGCCACTACTATCGCGAATGCCCGTTTTTTGTCGCGCGGCGCGAAATTCAGGAGGCGGAAGTCGTCGTGGCTAACCATGCGCTGGTGATGGCGGCGCTGGAGAGTGAATCGGTGCTGCCGGAGCCGAAAAACCTGCTGCTGGTGCTGGATGAAGGCCACCATTTGCCGGACGTGGCGCGCGACGCGCTGGAGATGAGCGCCGAGATCACCGCGCCCTGGTACCGGCTCCAGCTCGATCTGTTCTGCAAGCTAATCGCCACCTGTCTGGAACAGTTCCGCCCGAAAACCACGCCGCCGCTGGCGACGCCGGAGCGGCTGAACGCCCATTGCGAAGAGCTGTATGAGCATATCGCCTCGCTGAATAACATCCTCAATCTCTATTTGCCGCCCGCCCAGGAGGCGGAGCACCGCTTCGCCATGGGCGAATTGCCCGCAGAGATTATGGAAATCTGCCAACGGCTGGCGAAACTTACCGAGCAGTTGCGCGGTCTGGCGGAGCTGTTTTTAAACGATCTCAGCGAGAAAACCGCCAGCCATGATGTGGTGCGCCTGCATCGCGTACTGCTGCAAATGAACCGCGCGCTGGGCATGTTCGAGAGCCAGAGCAAACTGTGGCGGCTGTCGGCGATGGCGCAGGCCTCCGGCGCGCCGGTGACCAAATGGGCAACCCGTGAGGTGCGCGAAGGCCAGTTGCATCTGTTCTTCCACTGCGTGGGGATCCGCGTCAGCGATCAGCTGGAAAAACTGCTGTGGCGCAGCGTGCCGCATATTGTGGTGACCTCTGCCACGCTGCGTTCGCTAAACAGCTTCTCTCGTTTACAGGAAATGAGCGGGTTAAAAGACAACGCGGGCGACCGCTTTGTGGCGCTGGATTCGCCGTTTAATCATGTCGAGCAGGGCAAAATCGTCATTCCGCAAATGCAGTATGAACCGCTTATCGACAACGAAGAGCAGCATCTGGCGGAAATGGCGGCGTTTTTCCGCCAGCAAGTGGAGAGTAAAAAGCACCTCGGGATGCTGGTGCTGTTCGCCAGTGGGCGCGCCATGCTGCGTTTTCTTGACCACGTTGCCGACCTGCGGCTGTTGCTGCTGGTACAGGGCGATAAACCGCGCTCCCGGCTGATCCAACTGCACCGCCAGCGGGTGGAAAACGGCGAGCGCAGCGTGCTGATTGGCCTGCAATCCTTCGCCGAAGGGCTGGATTTAAAAGGCGATCTGCTGACGCAGGTGCACATTCATAAAATTGCCTTTCCGCCTATCGATAGCCCGGTGGTGATCACCGAAGGGGAGTGGCTGAAAAGCCTCAACCGCTATCCGTTTGAAGTGCAAAGCCTGCCGAGCGCGTCGTTTAACCTGATCCAGCAGGTAGGACGCTTAATCCGCAGCCATGAATGCCGGGGCGAAGTGATCATTTACGATAAGCGGCTGCTGACTAAAAATTACGGCAAACGCCTGCTGGACGCGCTGCCGGTGTTCCCGATTGAGCGGCCCGATGTGCCGGAAGTGAAGCCGCTGAAACCTGCCGGGGACAAAGCACGCCGTACCAAAGGCGGCGCTTACAGCCGACGGCGACGCGCCGGGAAATAGGTCCGCAACGATAACAGGCTGAAAACAGTAACTGTTATCTATTCACAGCAGCTATAGTGTCCTCATTATGTAGCGAGGAGAAATGTCGTGGACTACCGCAAAATCATTAAAGAAGTCGGACGGGGTAAAAATCACGCCCGGGATCTGGATCGCGAGACCGCCCGCGAGCTGTATACCGCGATGCTGAACGGCGAAGTGCCGGACCTGGAACTGGGCGGCATCCTGATCGCGCTACGCATTAAAGGTGAAGGCGAGGCGGAAATGCCTGGCTTCTATGAGGCGATGCAGCAGCAGACCATCAGGTTGACGCCGCCGGTCGCTAAACCGATGCCGATTGTTATCCCCAGCTACAACGGCGCGCGTAAACAGGCCAACCTGACGCCGCTTTTGGCGGTTTTGTTGAATAAACTCGGATTCCCGGTGGTGGTGCACGGTGTCAGCGAAGACCCGACGCGGGTACTGACCCAGACCATTTTCGAGCTGATGGGCATTGAGCCGACGCTGCATGCCGGGCAGGCGCAGGCCAAACTGGAAGGCCATCAGCCGGTGTTTATTCCGGTGAGCGCCCTGTGCCCGCCGCTGGAAAAACAGCTGAATATGCGCTGGCGGATGGGCGTGCGCAACAGCGCCCACACGCTGGCGAAGCTGGCGACGCCGTTTGCCGAAGACGCGGCGCTGCGTCTGTCGAGCGTGTCGCACCCGGAGTACATTACCCGGGTGGCAAACTTTTTCAGCGATATCGGCGGTCGCGGTCTGTTGATGCACGGCACTGAAGGGGAAGTGTATGCCAATCCGCAGGGCTGCCCGCAAATCAATCTGATTGACGCCCAGGGCGTGCGGGTATTGACCGAACGCCAGAGCGCGCCGGAAGCGCCGCCGCTTTCGCTGCCATCGGCGAAAGATCCGGAGACCACCGCGCGCTGGATTGAGCGCTGCATCGCCGGAAGCGAGCCGGTCCCGACGGCGATCAAACGCCAACTCGCCTGCTGCCTGGTGGCGACCGGGGAAGCGCAGACGCTGGAAGACGCGCTGGCGCGCGTCGCGCAAAGTTATTAATTTTTTCCAGGCCCGCCCGGATGGCGGGCGGGTTACTCCTCTACCGCCAGCCGGGTAAAACAGAAACGCTCGCCGTCAAACAACCCCTGGCTGGTAAGCTTCAGTGCCGGGATCACCGGCAGCGATAAAAATCCCATCTGGATGAAAGGTTCATCGAGCATCACGCCACACGCCCGGCAGGCGGCTTTTAAGTTATCGATCTGCTGCGCCAGTTCATCCGCCGTTTGGCTACTCATCAGCCCGGCGATGGGCAACGGCAGATGGCTAACCACTGCGCCCTGTTGCGCCACGCACAGCCCGCCGCCGTCGGCAATGACCTGATTCACCGCGCAGGCCATATCCACCGGGTTACGGCCAATCACCACCAGATTATGGCTGTCATGGCTGACGGTCGAGGCCAGCGCCCCGTCGCGCAAGCCAAAGCCCATCAGCAGGCCCAGCGCGGCGGGCGTCTGGTGCCCGTAGCGCTCCAGTACCGCGATAAAGCAGATATCATCCTCATCAAACGCGTTATCCGACCACGAATACTCCCGGGCGCGGGTAATCAACGCATTGGGAATAACCTCAATCGCCCGATAGCGCGCGCCGGATGTCAGGCGCAGTGTGAGTTCTTCAGGCGTGACCCTCGCGCGTTGCACCGTATTGCCCAGCGGCGGCCGGGATTGATTTAGCCGCGCCGCTTCGTTCGCCTGCAACAGCGGCCCGCAAACCGGTTTGCCTTTGACCCACACACTCTGCACGTCGACCTGATGGGCATCCTTGAGCAACACGATATCTGCCTGCTTGCCGGGCGCGATCAGACCCAGATGTTTAAAACCAAAATGGCGCGCGGGCGACCAGGTCGCCACGCGGTAGGCCACGTGCAGCGGCACGTCATGCTGATTAATCAGCCGGCGGATCAGCGCGTCAATATGGCCTTCATGGGCGATTTCCCACGGGTTGCGATCGTCGGTACACAACATGCATTGCGGGCTACTGAACTCAGAAATTAACGGTGCCAGCGCGTTGAGATTGCGGGCCGCGGAACCTTCGCGGATCATCAGCGCCATCCCGGCGGCCAGCTTTTCGCGTCCTTCCGCCAGCGTGTGGCTTTCATGGCAGTTTTCGATACCCGCCGCGATATAGCCGTTAAGCGCTTTTCCCGAAACGCCGGGGCAATGACCGTCTAAAGTGAGATGACGGAACGCATCCAGCTTAGCGAGGATAGCGTCGTCTCCCTGGATCACGCCGGGGTAGTCCATCATTTCGCCCAGCCCGCTAATCAACGGATGCGCGCGCCATTTTTCCATCGCGCTGAGGGGAAATGCCGCGCCGTTAATATCGCTGCCCGCCAGCGCCGGGACGCAGGAGCTGACCTGGATGTACTGGTTCTGTTGGGCCTTTTCCGCACAGCGTACAAACCATTCGAAACCCGCTTCGCCCATCACATTGACGATTTCATGGGGATCGCACACCAGCGTAGTGAGCCCGCGCGGCAGGGTGGCGGATTCAAAGGTGACGGGCGACATCATGCTGGATTCAATATGCAGATGGGCGTCGATAAAACCGGGAACCGCCACGGCGTTCTCGGCATCGATGCGGCGCACGGCGGGCGCATCGCGATATTCAGGCCCAATGCCAGCAATCATTTTGCCTTTAATCACAATCGGCCCGGGAAACGTGCCGCCGTTGATTAAATCGAGAATGACGACATTATCAATAATATAATCCGCCGCACATTCACCGCGCGCCACGGCTAATACTTCCTTGAGTGCATCCCGTTTAATTCCATGTGAGGTGGAAATTAAATTTGCAGGCATTTATTTTCTCACTTTGATTTTATTAAATTGATAAATTTATTATCGTTTTTATTTTTCAGTTGATTTTAGTTTAGCGAGACAATAGCGGTGCGGATGTGATTACAATCACTGAATAAACAGCGGCGAGGGGGAGGGTAAATAAGCGCATGGGGTTAAAGAATATTTTTTCTTTTTCTGCAATTAATCTTTTTGCTTCACAGCAAGCTAAATGGGCAAAAAAAAGCCCGTCCAGGGCCGGACGGGCAAACAAGGGTAACAGCAGAGTCAAAGGTTGAGGGTAATTCGTTGGCGGATCTGAATTATTTATAGATAGTCGCAGTGCCGCTGATTTTATTGTTGGTGTTTGCAGAGGTGATTGCGTAGCTGGTGGCGCCCGCGGCTTCTGCTTTAGCCGCCAGTTTTGCTTCCAGACCATCCAGCGTAGTCGCGCCGTCAGCGGAAACCACGCCGATTTTATTTAAACCGCTGGTATCAGCCGGGTTGATGGATTGCGCAGCGAAAGCGCCGAAAGATAAGGTTGAAAGAATCAGTGCTGCGGCAGCATATTTAGTGGTTTTCATCAGGTATTCCTCGTGAGTTATTCTGTAAATATGACGTTGTTCCGTCGATGTGATAAGTATCACGGTTTTTTGCGAGAGATAAAATCTAAACAAATTGACGGCGTCATTCTAAAAATTTGAACATTAATTAATTTATTGATTTTTAATGGTTATTTTCAGATAACGACGGTTTTTGCCGGTGTGTTTGTGCAGGCGGCGCCATGAGGGCATTTATTGCCAACATAAGTTGAAATATTGGTGGGCTGAATAGCAATCGCTTGCATTGCAGGATAAAAAAAGCCCACTGCTTCGCTCATTTTTCAGCGTCACGATTAGCCGAACGTCTTAATCTCTGATAAGCGAGCGAGGTAGTAGGCTGACAGGCGGTTATTTATAAATGGTGGCGGTGCCGTACATAGAGTCATCGCCACCCGCTGAATTGACGATATACCATTTTGCGCCTTCCCGACGGGCTTTTTCCGCCAGTTTATCTTCGAGATCGCTAAGGTCACGCGCGCCGCTCACCGACACGGTGCCGGAGGGACGAAGTTGACTGGAGTTATCATCCAGCATGACGGGCGCTGCGTGCGTCACAAAGGCGAAAGAAGAAAGAGCAAGGGCAGTACTTAACGCGAGCAATTTTTTCATAATCACATCCTCGGGGTGTCACAACGCTGATTTTATGATTCAGCTTTTTAAGTGTAGGAGGCGAATTATGTGATTCAACGCAAAAAATTGACGGTGTTGTGCTTATTTTTTGAACAACATAACTTGACGAAGCATGACACAACGATGAAATTTAACCCTTTGAAATTTGGCTGTTATTTTTACTTTACCCGGCATAAACAGTAAGATGCACCGCTATTGTGCAATTACGCTGCGCGAACTTTGCATTTTCTGCACATTGCTGCGGCGGTTATGGCGTAATTCCACGCTTTTTCGCTCTCCGGAGCGGGAAAATTTGGCGGTGATGTTTACCCTGCGTCAGTGAGCGGGTATTGTACGCGCCCACCAGGGAGAAAATCGATGACTACCAAACCCGGCCTGCACCCGCGCAACCGCCACCAGAACCGCTATGACTTTACTGCTTTGCAACAGGCCAGCCCTGAGCTGACGGCATTTGTGCGCCGTTCGCCTGCCGGGGAGCCGACAATCGATTTTGCCGATCCCCTGGCAGTAAAAGCCCTTAACCGGGCGTTGCTGGCCCACCATTATCAGGTTAAAAACTGGGACATTCCGGACGGTTTCCTGTGCCCGCCTGTGCCGGGGCGTGCCGATTATATCCATCATCTGGCGGATCTGTTGGCTCAAAGCAACGAGGGCGAAATCCCGCGTAACGCCACGGTGCTCGACATCGGCGTCGGGGCAAACTGCATCTATCCGCTGATTGGTCACCATGAATACGGCTGGCGTTTTACCGGCAGCGAAGTCAACGACGAGGCGTTAAAAAGCGCCAATGCGATCATTCTTGCTAATCCGGGGCTTAACCAAGCGATTCGCCTGCGCCGCCAGAAAACGCCAGGGGCGATCCTCAATGGCATTATCCATAAAAATGAGTTTTACGACGCCACGATCTGTAATCCGCCGTTCCATGATTCGCAGGCGACCGCCGCAGCCAGCAGCGAGCGTAAACGCCGCAACCTGGGGCTGAATGACAACGCGCAGCTTAACTTCGGCGGCCAGCAGCAGGAGCTGTGGTGCGAGGGCGGGGAAGTGGCGTTTATCACCACGCTGATTCAGGAAAGTAAGGCCTTTGCCCGTCAGGTGATGTGGTTTACCACACTGGTTTCAAAAGGGGACAATCTCCCTGGGCTGTATCGCGTGCTGCAACAGACGGGCGTCGAAAAAGTAGTGAAGGTGGAAATGGCGCAGGGTCAAAAGCAGAGCCGCTTTATCGCCTGGACTTTCCACAACGATGCCCAGCGTTCCCGCCGGGCATCGTCCGCCGCTCGCTGATTACACCGTGGGATTAGCAGGCGGCAATGCGCTGCCTGCCGCCGCTTCGCTGTTAATGACCGCCGCGTCCGGCCCCGGCTGCATCACCTGTACGGTTTGCACCGGCGGCCTGATGCCCGCTTTATCAAAGTGTTTTTTCACCATGCTGTCGAGCGCAAACCGCACCGTCCACTGCTTCAGCGGCTGGGTGGTGAAGGTGACGCGAATGGTAAAGGCGGTATTAGTCAGGCCGACAATCCCGGCAAACGAGGGCTGGCCAATCACCAGCGGACGGATATCATCGTTTTGCAGCACCTCATCCACCGCATCGCGCAGAGCGCGGTTAGCTTTTTCAGCATCCTCCCCACGATCGACATCATAGTTGGCGACAAACGAGCCAATACCGCGCACAAAGTTAGCGAAGGTGGTGATCGATGACCACGGGATAATATGGTACGCGCCGGTATCCTGGCGCACCCCCACTGAACGAATCGACATCCGTTCAACGGTGCCGGTAATCGGCCCGATGGTCACTAAATCGCCGGTATTCATCCCGTTCTCAAACTGGATAAAAATCCCGGTGATAATATCCTTCACCAGTGTCTGCGAGCCAAATGACACCGCCAGCCCCAGCGCGCCTGCGCCCGCCAGCAGCGGGGCAATATTCACGCCGATTTCCGACAGCACAATCATAATGGTAATGGTGCTGATCACCACCGCCAGCGCGTTACGGAACAGCGTCAGCAGTGTGCGGGTACGGGCGCTGGGCATCGGGCGGCCATGTATATCCGACGACAGACGGTTTTCGATCAGGCTGGCCAGAATGGTCCAGCCCACGGCGGAGAAAAAGACAATCAGGAAGATGCGGATCAGGATATCGACGGTTTTCTCGCCCGCTCCCTGCGTCAGCCACGCCCAGACATCAAACAGCCCCCAGGCATCCAGCAACAGCAGAAGCGCCACGACCACCGTCAGAATACGCGCCACTTTCAGGGAGGCGGAAAGCCAACTGTTGATGCGTTTTTGCAATTCCGGATAGTTGCGCTGCACTTCAGGCGACAGGGTGATGCGTTTGGCGATCCAGCGCGACAGCATCCCGGAAATAAACGCCGCCACGCTGATGATCGCCAGGCTTTTTAGCGTCGCGCCCATCATAAACTTCAGGCTGTTGCCCGGATCGAACAGCGAGAAGAACATTAGCACGATAAAGTAGGCGCTGGCGACCCAGTGCCACACCAGCGCGAAGGCGCGGATAAACAGGCTAAAAAACGCCAGTGAGCGATCGGCGAGATGAATCAAATCCTGCTGGATCAGGCGTTTATTTTTGAAAATTAGCGCCAGCGCCCAGAGGGTGATGGTCAGCATGATGGCCACATTCGCCAGCGCCCCCGCCTGGACGTTGATCTGGTTAGAGATAATCGGTACAGCGACCAGCAAACCGTAGCCAATCAGACTACTCAGGGCGCTGAGGCGCAAATTCCAGTAACTGGCGCTTTCGTCGTTGATATTGAACGGGCGCAGTTGAGGAAAGCGTGGGCAGAAAATCAGCCGCAGAATGGCCTTAAAGAATTCAATCAGCGCGAAGGCATTGAGAAACAAGCCCTGCTGGCGCGCGATGGTGCGGTTACCGGCGTTCATCATATCGCTAAGAATTTGTCCGACGAACAGGGTAAGCGAGAGTAACGCCAGGTCGATAATCAAGGCGCCGATAATCATCAGCGGTAGATGGAACCAACTGCTGCGGTCGCGATTTCTGCGCCGACCCCATTCGCCCATTTTGCGGTATAGCGGGCTCACCGCCATCCGTACCAGCCAGTAAAACGCGAATACCGCCATCGCCAGCCCAATAAAGTGGGTAAAGGCGTTAATAAACGTTTGCTGGTTAAAGGCCTTATGCGGCGCGCCGGTGATATTGCGATGCAGTTGCGCGAAACGCGACGCCAGTTCACCGCCGTAATGGCGGGTGATGTCGGTGACGTTTTCGAGAACGGTTTTTTCTTCTTCAATTGGCGGCGGCGTGAGGGTGGGAACCGGCTCCGGCGGCGGCGTGGCGGCTACCTGACGTAACTGGTCGATAAGCTCGGTACGCGACTGTTCGTTATCCAGCACGTCGGCCAACGCGCCGTAAGCGGCTTTCTTTTCAGCCAGATCGGGTTCTGGAGGCGGCGCGTCGGTTTTGTTTTCGGTGGTCGTTGCCGCGCCGACCGCCGCCGCGGGTAGCGAGACGACCTGCAAGGGGGCGCACACTAACATCAGCATCAGCAAAAGAATTCGCGACACAGGCTCCTCCGGATTGAGAAAGTGACACAAAAAACCTAAGTATAGTGTCCGGTACGGGCCTGGCGGGAAATGGGGATTAATCCGGGGCAATAAAAAACCCCCTCGCATGAGGGGGTTAGTATCAGGAGACGTGCTGCAAAAATTCCTGCAAACGTTGGCTGGGCGGGTTCTCGATCAGCGTTTGCGGATTGCCGTCTTCGGCTATCCGGCCTTTGTCGATAAAGATCAGCCGGGACGCCACTTTTTCGGCAAAGCCGATTTCGTGGGTCACGATCACCATTGTCATGCCTTCCTCCGCCAGATCCTGCATCACTTTTAATACTTCGTGGCGCAGTTCCGGGTCGAGGGCCGAGGTCGGCTCATCGAACAGCATCATTTTCGGTTTGACCGCCAGCGCGCGGGCAATCGCCACGCGCTGCTGCTGGCCGCCGGACAGCTCGGAAGGATAGTGATGGGCGCGTTCCGCCAGCCCCACTTTCGCCAGCAGCGACTGGGCCAGTTTTTCCGCTTCCGCTTTCGACGCGCCGCGCACCCGCAGTGGGCCGAACATCACGTTCTCAAGGGCAGTCAGGTGCGGGAACAGATAAAACTGCTGGAACACCATGCCCGCTTCCTGGCGGATCAGGCGCTCGTCGACTTTCGGATCGTTGACCTTCAGCCCGTCGACTATCAGATCGCCGCTGGTGATCTCTTCCAGTTTGTTAATGCAGCGCAGCAGCGTGGATTTACCGGAGCCGGACGGGCCGATAATCACCACCACTTCGCCCTGGGTAATGTGCAAATCGATATTGTGCAGCACCTGGGTTGCGCCAAAGTGCTTGGAAACGTTTTTAAATTCAATCACAGGATTTTCATCCTTCTTTCAAGACGACGCAGTACGAAACTCAACACCAGGGTGATGATCAGATAGAACACCGCAACGGCGCTCCAGATTTCCAGCGCGCGGAAGTTGCCGGCGATGATTTCCTGGCCCTGGCGGGTTAACTCGGCGACGCCGATCACAATAAACAGCGAGGTATCTTTAATGCTGATAATCCACTGGTTGCCCAGCGGCGGCAGCATACGGCGCAGCGCCAGCGGTAAAATCACGTGGCGAATGGTTTCGCGACGCGACAGCCCCAGCGCCAGGCCTGCTTCCTTAAAGCCTTTATGGATAGACAGCACCGCGCCGCGGGTGATTTCCGCGATATACGCGCCGGAGTTGATCATGATGGTCACCACCGCCGCGCTGAACGGGTCGATGCGCAGGTCGGTAAACGCCATGGGCAGGGCGAAGTAAATAAACATCACCTGCACCACAATCGGCGTACCGCGAATCACTTCAATAAACACCAGGGCGATGTGGTTGGCGATCCAGCCGCCGTACGTGCGGGCGAAGCCTGCAACCAGGCCGATAATCAGGCCGCCGACCAGACCGAGGATCGAAATCCACAGGGTCATTTTGGCGCCTTCAATCAGGAGGGGAATGGCGGGCCAGATGGCGCTCCAGTCAAACTGCATGATGATATCCTGTTGTACCGTGGTTCAAAATGAGAGGGGCGAATGGCCGCCCCTCAGAGTCGCGCCGACGGATCGGCGCTGTTATTAAGTCTGCGTATTATTATTTTGGTTCAGTACCGAACCATTTTTTATAAATTTCGTTATAGGTGCCGTTGTCGCGCAGGGTTTTCAGCGCGCCGTTCACTTTCTCACGCAGTTCGTCGCTGCCTTTCGGGAAGGCGATGCCGTACTGCTGTGCTTCCAGTGAATCACCTACCGCTTTGAACTGGCCGTTGCCCGCGGTTTTGATGAAGTACAGAATGTTTGGTGTATCGTGCAGCACCGCGTCAGCGCGGTTGGTGCCGAGTTCCATGTACGCGTTGTCGATGTTCGGGAACTGGCGCAGGTCTTTGGTTTTGATGTTTGCTTTCGCGTAATCAACAGAACCAGTACCGCTCTTCACGGCAACCACTTTACCGTCCAGATCTTTCACGCTTTTCACGTCGTTGTTGTTGGCTTTCACCATCACCAGCAGGCCGCTTTTGTAGTAGCCGTCGGAGAAATCGATCGCTTTTTTACGCTCGTCAGTAATGGTGATACCCGCCAGCGCCAGGTCGACGTTTTTGGTTTGCAGAGCCGGGATGATGCCGCTGAAATCCATCGGCTTCAGTTCGTAATCCAGCTTCAGTTCTTTCGCAACGGCAGCCCACAGATCCACGTCAAAGCCCACATACTTATCGCCTTGCTTGAATTCAAAGGGAACGAATGCGGTATCGGTCGCCACGACCAATTTTTTATCAGCAGCCTGAGAAGAGACGGCGAAAGCCAGGGTAAGTGCAGCAAGTGACACTTTCAAAATCGACTTCATAGCTTTTCCTTTTTTAAATCCACGGGACGATCCCCAGCGAGACAGCCTTAGTATGAAAAATTCGTGCCAACATTACAACCTGCTGATTTCAATGGAGTTGAAAAAGACGCTTTGCACGGCTTACGGAGCAAAGTAGCCTCAATGCACCATTTTAGAGCACCAATTTGGTGCATCAGTGGAATGGAATGTTGATAAGCCCTATTAAGCGGTCAAACAGGCCAGAAAACAATCTTTCATTAACGATTGTGTGAGGTGATTATTACAAAAAAATAACGTTTCGCGGGAAGGGAAGGAAATGCAGTGCGCCAAAAGAGTGCAAAACCCCCTCGCGAAGGAGGGGGCACAATAAGAAAAATGTCTGGCTTACTCGATGTTGGATTCAATGAACCAGAGGAATTTATCCAGGTCGCGGGAGGCGGCAGTGAAGATGTCGGCGGTATCTTCGTCTTTCGCTTCCTCGATGGCTTTACGCACATCGTTTGCGACTACAGCGTAACGATCGGCCAGTTCTTTCAGGTGATCCTGCACGCTGTGGATGTCCAGGGGATAGCTTTTCAGCGCCGTTTTGCTATTGATAACCTGCGTGGTGCCCAGCGCAACGCCGCCGAGCTGAACTGCACGTTCTGCAATGGTATCAAGGTGATCGGTAAGCGCTGTGCGGAAGCCATCAAGCATTTCATGAACGCCGATAAAGTTTGCGCCGCGCATGTTCCAGTGGGCCTGTTTGGTGATTAAAGACAGGTCGATGAACTGGACTAACTGGCGGTTCAGCAACTCAATCGTCGCTTTCTTATCGCTATCTGCCACATCGTTGCGGGTATATAGCAGATTAGAAGTTTTTGTTTTAACCAATTTAGCGGTACTCATAATCTCATATCCTCTTGATGTTATGTCCCAATTGAATTACCGGAAATAAGTATAGCACCGGGTTTTGAGTCTGCTGTTTTGGATATACCTATCGGTTAAATAGCGAGAGATGCCTTGCACCACTTTAAACCATTAAAATCAATAAGTTGGTTTTGAGCGATCGGTTTTAAAATTAGACGTAAATAAATATGTCCCTGACAGGTAATTATTCTCAATCGCAACCCTAACTGCTGCTGCAATAATCCTGGATGAAAACTAAGATTATTCCGCATCCTATTTTAACGATGCGGAATAAGAGCCATTAATTTATATCGACGCTTTTTATTT
The DNA here is from genome assembly GCF_014193285.1 of Atlantibacter sp. RC6. Taxonomy (GTDB): domain Bacteria; phylum Pseudomonadota; class Gammaproteobacteria; order Enterobacterales; family Enterobacteriaceae; genus Atlantibacter. Next base: position 90,000 of record NZ_JACHZE010000005.1, on the reverse strand, counting down.
GCGGCTCACGCTTGATGGTAAGCGTGGAGCCAATCGAGGCGATCACGATCGAAACCAGCGCCAGAAGCTGCGTGCCGGTCAGGGTTTCGCCGAGGAAAATCATCCCGGAAAACGCCGCCAACGCGGGCTCCATACTCATTAATGTCCCGAAAGTGCGGGTGGGCAGCCGGGTCAGCGCCACCATCTCCAGGGAGTAGGGAAGGGCCGTAGACAGAATCGCGACCCCAATCCCTAATGGCAGCAGCGACCAGTGCCAGAGCGCATCGCCCGCTTGCCAGGCGCCAATGGGCACAAACACCATCGCGGCGATAAGTGAACCGAGCGCGACCGTCGCCGGACCGTGATCGGCCCCGGCGCGCTGGCCAGTGACGATATATAACGCCCAGCAGGCCCCCGCGCCTAACGCGCAGGCCGCGCCGAGCGGATCGACATGCGTGACGTCTTGGCCGAGGGGCAATAAAAACCACATTCCCAGCACCGCCAGGATCACCCAAATGAAATCCACGGCGCGGCGTGAGGAAAACAGCGCCAGCGCCAACGGGCCCGTGAATTCCAGCGCAACGGCGATACCCAGCGGAACAGTGCGAATGGACAAATAAAACAGGTAATTCATACCGCCCAGCGCCAGGCCGTACATCAGTAGCGGAAGACGTTGTTCCCGGGTAAAGCGTAGCCGCCAGGGTTTAAAGATAATGACCAAAATCAGCGTTCCCAGCGCCAGGCGCAGCGCGGTTACGCCCGGCGCCCCGACCAGCGGAAACAGCGTTTTAGCCAGGGATGCGCCACTCTGAATGGAAATCATGGCGATAAGGAGAGTGACTACCGGAACCCAGATGGGCGTTTTACGGGACAACGTTGGCATCCTGCACCTGTCAATTTGTGTCAGCGATCGGTAAAGCTGGCAGTGTAATGTAAATAATGCGTAATGGTTGAGCGTTTGTTGAAAAAAATCCGCCCGCTCAGCCCTAGAATGTAGGGATGTTGGCGGAAAAAGCTACAGAATCTTTTAAGAATTATCTGGATGTCTGGCAGATTCGTTGGGCCCCATAATGAACCGGTTACGTTAACTAATTGTTTTATTAGTGAGATACAGGGTGTTGGAAACGTTCTGTTACATGACGGCCCCTTTAGACAGCCTGAATCGCAAAGAGTTTCCCATAAATTTTTGGTATATTTAGTACTTTAGTTTTACTTGAAGCACATTTGAGGTGGTTATGAAAAAAATTGCATGTCTTTCAGCACTGGCTTGTGTTCTGGCCGTTTCCGTTGGTACAGCTAGCGCCGCAACCAGCACCGTGACCGGTGGTTATGCTCAGAGCGATTATCAGGGCGTAATGAACAAAGCTAACGGCTTCAACCTGAAATATCGTTATGAAAATGACACCCCGCTGGGCTACATCGGTTCCTTCACCTACACCGAAAAAGACCGTTCCGACAGCGATGCATACCGTAAAGGTCAGTACTACGGCATCACCGCAGGTCCGGCTTACCGTCTGAACGACTGGGCGAGCATCTATGGCGTTGTGGGTGTTGGCTACGGCAAATACCAGGATCGTAACTACACCACCGCTGACCACAACACCAGCGACTACGGTTTCTCTTACGGCGCGGGTATGCAGTTCAACCCGATGGAAAACGTTGCACTGGACGTTTCCTACGAGCAGAGCCGCATCCGTAACGTTGACGTTGGCACCTGGATCGCTGGCGTGGGTTACCGCTTCTAATCACTTCGGTGCTAATAAAAAATCCGCCTGATGGGCGGATTTTTTTTGCCTGCGGTTATCGGTTAGCGGGTGTGAGTTTCAAACACATCGCTGCCCAGGTGATCGTAATCGACCTTATTGAGCTTGAAGTTGGTGATGTAAACCGGACCGGCTTTCTGCTCTGATATGAACTTATAGCGGCTGGAAATTTCTTTGGTCTTTATCCCCGTCCACTGGGAGAAAAACGTCAGGAAATCGTTAGCGCTGCGGCGCGCTTTGATCACCCGGTGCGCTTTATCATCGCTGGACAGCACCATAAATGGCACCTGGAAATTTTGCTGGAACTGGTCGTCATGGGCCAGATACTGCACCTCTTTGCCGCGCTCCTTAAATGCCAACCCGTGATCGGAGAAATAGACCATCGAGAAGCTCTGACCGCTGTTCTGAAGCTGGCCATAGAGCTGTTTGAGCAATTCATCAGTTTGAGTGACGGAGTAGAGATAGCACGACGTCTCCTTCGACTGCACGAAATCAACGTATTTCCCCTGGGTCCGGTCACAGGCCTGCGGATGTGAGCCCATCAAATGCAGCACGATCAGCTGCGGCTGCGTGCGTTCGGTTTCCAGAACCTGGGCAGTCATCTTCAGCAGCGCTTCATCGCGGGTGTTTTTATCCGCTTCAAAATCGCCTTTTTTCAGGAACTGCACTTCGTCGGCGCGTTTAGCGATGCTGGCGATAGCGGTATCGTATTCGCCGATTTGCCCCTGATTAGAAAACCACCAGGTCTGAAAGCCGGCGCGGTTAGCCAGGGTAACAAAGTTATCCTGATACTGCGGTTTACCGTCCACCACGCGGTTTAGCGTCAGCCCGAGGGATTTCTGGGTAGAGCCGCTGGCGGCGATGTAGTCGGTGAACAGGGCGCCATTTACCGAGCTGGCGAACGGGCTGTTGTTCCAGTGGCCGCCGAATGCGCCCACCGCGTCGCGGCGCACGCTCTCGCCAATCACCACCACATAGGTGTGATACTTCGGCTTAACAGCCAGCACATTCCAGGAATCTTTAATCTGCGACAGCTGCGCCATGCGCTGCTGCTCGTCGATCACTTCCTGATTGTTGACGACCACATCTTTAACGAAGCGAAACACCGGGTAGCCGGTGTCTTTTAATTTGAATACGCCGCCCCAGGCGAGGTTCTGCAACGGCGCGACAAACACCGCCGCCACGCTGACGGCCAGGCACAGGCTGTCAAAATGCCGCCAGGGCGGATTTTTGACGATGGCTTTACGACGCAGCGCCATCACGCCCAGCGCGAAAATAAATACCGATACCAGATAGCTGTACCACGGGAAGATGGTCAGGATCTCGGTGGACTCTTCCATATTGGTAGAGTGCATCGCCAGCAGCGTATTGAAATTCGGCGCGCCGTAGGCCTGGCCGAAGGGGTAATACATCGCCGCCACCAGCGAACAGGTGCCGAGCAGGACTTTTTGCCCAACCGGCATTGCGCGCCACAGCAGTAATAAAACGCAGGTAAACGCCACCGCATACAGCAGGCTGAACGGATAACCCAGCGCGTAATTAATCAGTAAGGATTGCAGGAAATAGAAAGCCATCCACGGGTCGGGCATGAATCCATGGGCGGTTAAGGATTTTTTCAGCGTTACATTCATATCGCAACTTCAACAGAACGCCATGCGTGAACCCTGGCGTTAAGGGTATTGAGAGCCTGCCTGGGAGCTGGATAGAAGAGGGCGTGACCGCATTCTGCGAGCCGCTTTGATTGCAGGGCTGCAAGAAGATAGAGCCTTGTCATAAGAAGATCAACAGGCGCTAACAGTTTGTTTTGAGAGACGGATTACAAAATAGTTAACTGGCAGGGCGCAAGCCACATGCGGCAACAAAAGGAGAAATATTACAGACAAAAAAATTTACAAAATGATGACAGATTCATCACGAGGGACGCTGCCAAACAACAGCCTGACGCCGTTATTTGGCAGGGGCTTTTGGTTCCGGGCGCTTGAAATAATCACACAGTAAATCAATCAGCAGCAAGCGAACCTGGAAAGGGGAGTGACTAAACACGGATATGCACCTCCTGAATTCGTTCATGGCTACCTCCTCGGTTCCGACATCGGTAAATCCATCACTGATGCGAATACATACAGATATAGCACAGGCTATATTGTATAGCTATGGCTAATTCGTTAATTTTTTGTGCTGGCGAGGCTGTGGTTTACAATGAGCGTTACGATCGAGAAAACCGTATCGCGCCACAGTAACGAGGAAGCACAATGAGTCGTCGCGCAGGTAAGCAAAACAGTAAAAAAGTGACGCAATTGGTCAATGTCGAAGAGCATGTTGAAGGGTTTCGCCAGGTTCGCGAAGCCCACCGCCGTGAACTTATTGATGATTATGTCGAATTGATCTCGGATCTTATCCGGGAAGTGGGGGAAGCCCGCCAGGTAGATATGGCGGCGCGGTTAGGGGTTTCGCAGCCGACGGTGGCGAAAATGCTCAAACGGCTGGCGACAGTCGGGTTGATCGAGCAAATCCCCTGGCGCGGCGTATTTTTAACGCCGGAAGGGGAAAAACTCGCCCAGGCGAGCCGCGAACGGCATCACATCGTCGAGCAGTTTTTGCTGAATATCGGCGTCAGCCCGGACACGGCGCGGCGCGATGCCGAAGGCATGGAACATCACGTCAGTGAAGAGACCCTCGGGGTATTCCAGCGTTTCAATGAACAACACGGTCAGGGACACTAAATGCTGCGGCAATTTCTCCGTCCCTTTTTACGCGACCGTTTCTTACACCTCTTATTACTGATTGGCCTGATTGTTAGCTTTTTTGTTCCCTTTGCCCCCGCGCGTTGGCCTGAGGCGATCGACTGGCACACCATTATTACGCTGAGCGGATTGATGATGCTGACCAAAGGCGTAGAACTCAGCGGCTATTTTGATGTGTTGGGGCGCCGCATGGTGAAAGGTTTTGCCAGCGAGCGTCAGTTGGCGATGTTTATGGTTTTCGGCGCGGCGCTGCTGTCCACCTTTTTAACCAATGACGTGGCGCTGTTTATCGTGGTGCCGCTCACCATTACGTTGAAAAAGCTGTGCGGCATTCCGATCACCCGGCTGATCATTTTCGAGGCGCTGGCGGTGAACGCCGGTTCGCTGCTAACCCCGATCGGCAATCCGCAAAATATTTTGCTGTGGGGGCGCTCGGGGATCTCCTTCGCGGCGTTTATCTGGCAGATGCTGCCGCTCGCGGCGGTTCTGGTGCTCAGCTTGCTGGTGCTGTGCTGGTTCTTTTTCCCGGCAAAAGCGCTGCGTTACCAGGCGCGTGAACAGCAGCATCAGTGGAAGCCGCGCCTGGTGTGGAGCTGCCTGGTGCTGTACCTGGTGTTTCTGGCGTCGCTGGAATTTCACCTCGAACGCTGGGGATTGCTGATCGTCGCGGCGGGCTTTGTGATCATGGCGCGCAACGTGCTGGTGAACATCGACTGGAGCCTGCTGCTGGTGTTTATCGTAATGTTTATCGATGTGCACCTGCTGATCCAACTGCCGGTGCTGCGCGATAATCTGCCCGGCGTGACCCAGCTCTCTTCTGGCGGGTTATTTTTGCTGGGCGTTGGGCTGTCGCAGTTTATCAGCAACGTACCGTCCACCATTCTGCTGCTGAACTATGTACCGCCGTCAGTGCTGCTGGCCTGGGCGGTGAATATTGGCGGGTTCGGTCTGTTGCCGGGATCGCTGGCGAACTTGATCGCCCTGCGGATGGCGGGAGACCGTCGCATCTGGTGGCGCTTCCATCTCTGGTCGCTGCCGCTGCTGGTGTGGGGAATGTTAGTAGGGTGGGGGTTACTGACGCTGCTGCGCTAGCGAGGGGCAAAAAAAGAGCGGCTAATCAGCCGCTCTTTTTCGTTAAACAACAATCAGTTCAAACGTACCGGCATACCGGAACGGTTTTGCAGCGCCTGTTCAACGATGCTCTGATCGGAATCCGGCTGAGTGGTCACTGTCTGAACCGCCTGGGTCAGCGTGATCGGCACCACTTCGTTGTTTTCAATCTGAGATTCGCTGGTGGAAAGCGGGTTGTGAACCTCGATATAACGGCTGCCGTCCGGCTCAACGGTGGCTTTCACCGGCTCGTTGATAAACTGCACGCGGGTGCCGACCGGCACGTTCTCGAACAGGAATTTGATATCGTCATTACGCAGACGCACACAGCCGTGGCTCACGCGCAGGCCGATACCGAAGTTGGCGTTGGTACCGTGGATAGCGTACAGGCGACCGATGTACAGGGCATACAGACCCATCGGGTTATCCGGGCCAGCCGGCACCACAGCCGGCAGCGGCTCGCCCGCCGCCGCGTATTCGGCGTGCATCTTGGCGGTCGGTGTCCAGGTCGGGCCTGCTTTCTTACGCTCAACTTTGGTGATCCAGTTGATTGGGGTGTCTTTACCCAACTGACCGATACCGATCGGCAGCACGATCACGGTATTAGAGCCTTTCGGGTAGTAGTAGAGGCGCATTTCGGCGCTGTTGATGACAATCCCTTCATGCGGGGTATCCGGCAGGATCAGCTGCTGCGGGATATTTAAAATGGTGCCGCCTTTAGGCAGGTAAGGGTCCACGCCCGGGTTAGCTTCCGTCATATTGGAAAAACCCATCTGGTACTGCGCGGCAAAATATTCCAGCGGTTCGGTGTTGCCTTCCGGAATGGTGATGACCTGGTTTTGCCCGACAACACGGCTTCCGTCGGTCGGCAGAGGGTAGGTCACAGCATTGGCGGTTTTGCAAAAACCGATCACAGCGAAAGCTGCTACTAAAAGCGTGCGTAATTTCATGTTCATCTTGTGCAGTGTAGTCGAGCCTGTCTCGGCGTTAAATGAGCGATTTCGGGGCGCATTATAGGTGGATTATTGCGCGCTGGGAAATCGGATGTGGATGATATCACATTTTTTTACTTACCCTGCTAAGCATAGCAGGGGCGCTGCGGGGCGATTTAAATTCAGACTTATGGCATAATGCGGCGTTTATCACAATTTCTTGCAGGATATCGTCGTGTTAGTTACCAGCAACGTCACTATGCAGTTTGGCAGTAAGCCGCTGTTTGAAAATATTTCCGTCAAATTTGGCGGCGGCAACCGTTACGGCCTGATTGGCGCCAACGGTAGCGGAAAATCCACGTTTATGAAGATCCTCGGCGGGGATCTGGAACCGTCACTTGGCAATGTGTCGCTCGATCCCAATGAGCGCATCGGTAAGCTGCGCCAGGACCAGTTTGCTTTTGAAGAATTCACGGTGCTCGATACGGTGATCATGGGGCACGGCGAGCTGTGGGAAGTGAAGCAGGAGCGTGACCGCATCTATTCCCTGCCGGAAATGAGCGAAGAGGACGGCTATAAAGTGGCCGATCTGGAAGTGCTGTATGGCGAGATGGACGGCTACTCCGCCGAAGCGCGCGCCGGCGAACTGCTGCTGGGCGTCGGTATCCCGGTTGAACAGCACTATGGCCCGATGAGCGAAGTCGCGCCGGGCTGGAAACTGCGTGTATTGCTGGCCCAGGCGCTGTTTGCCGATCCGGATATTCTGCTGCTCGACGAACCGACCAACAACCTGGACATCGATACCATTCGCTGGCTGGAGCAGGTGCTGAACGAGCGTAACAGCACCATGATCATTATTTCGCACGACCGTCACTTCCTGAATATGGTCTGCACCCATATGGCGGATCTGGATTACGGCGAACTGCGCGTGTATCCGGGCAACTATGACGAATACATGACGGCGGCGACCCAGGCCCGCGAACGCCTGCTGGCGGATAACGCCAAGAAGAAGGCCCAGATCGCCGATCTGCAATCCTTCGTCAGCCGCTTTAGCGCCAACGCTTCTAAATCACGTCAGGCGACTTCGCGCGCGCGTCAGATTGACAAAATCAAGCTGGAAGAAGTGAAGGCCTCCAGCCGCCAGAACCCGTTTATCCGTTTTGAACAGGACAAGAAATTGTTCCGCAACGCGCTGGAAGTGGAAGCCCTTACCAAAGGCTTCGACCAAGGCCCGCTGTTTAAAAATTTCAACCTGCTGATGGAAGTGGGGGAAAAGCTGGCGGTGCTGGGCACTAACGGTGTGGGTAAATCAACCCTGCTGAAAACGCTGGTGGGTGAACTGGAGCCGGAGCACGGCACCGTGAAATGGTCGGAAAACGCGCGCATTGGTTATTACGCGCAGGACCATGAGTATGAATTCGACAACGACCTGACGGTATTCGACTGGATGAGCCAGTGGAAGCAGGAAGGCGATGACGAGCAGGCAGTACGCAGTATTCTGGGCCGTTTGCTGTTCAGCCAGGACGACATCAAGAAGCCTGCTAAGGTGCTGTCCGGTGGTGAAAAGGGCCGTATGCTGTTCGGCAAGCTGATGATGGAAAAACCGAACATCCTGGTTATGGACGAGCCGACCAACCACCTGGATATGGAATCCATCGAATCACTGAACGCCGCGCTGGAAATGTATCAGGGCACGCTGATTTTCGTTTCTCACGACCGTGAGTTCGTCAGCTCGCTGGCGACGCGGGTGGTGGAGATCACGCCTGAGAAAGTGATCGACTTCTCTGGCGGTTACGAAGAGTACCTGCGCAGTAAAGGGATCGAGAGCTAATCTGATGGCTGGCCTGCCCGCGCAGGCCAGCACATCCCGGTCATAACGCCTCGGCAGGCTGCCGGGCGTAAATCATCACTTTCTGGACGCGATGATTGTCCACTTCCAGCGTCTTAATTACATAATCCCCCACCCCGACTTCTTCCCCCTCGGCGGGCACCCTTTGCAGGTACTCCATCAACAGCCCGGCGATAGTGTGGTATTCCCGCTTATCGTCCAGCGGCAGCGGCACAAATTGCACCAGATCCTCCAGCGGCATATGGCCATTGGCAGTCCAGGTACCGTCCTGGTTGCGCTGGATATCGTGGCGGGCGTCGATCTCTTCCACCTCGTTAGGCAGATTCCCGGCGATGGTTTCCATCACATCGCTGAGCGTCACCAGCCCTTCGATAGAGCCAAACTCATCCACCACAAAGGCAAAGTGGGTGCGGGCGTTGCGGAACTGCTCTAGCGCGTGCAGCAGTTGTAGCGTTTCCGGGAACACCAGCGGCTGTTTCACCAGCGCGCCCAGATCGAGCGGTTTACCTGCCAGAGATTGCTGGAGCAGGTCGAGGATATGCACCACACCGAGGATTTCATCGTTTTCGGTGACCACCACCCGGGTGTGCTGATTGCGGTCCAGCAGCAGGCGGATCTGCTCTTCAGGAGCGTTAATGTCGATATGCTCGATATCATGCCGCGAGGTCATAATGCTGCTGACGCTGCGCTGGTTCAGGTTCAGCACCCGGCCAATCATCAGCCGCTCCTGGCGGTTAAATACCGGCACATTGGCGGCATCGGCCACCAGCGAGGCGGTTTGCGCGTCCAGCTCGGCTTTCTCATGTTTACCGCTGATCAGATGCATGACCGCTTCGGCGGTGCGCTGGCGCAGCGACATATTGGCCGACAGGAACCGACGGCGGTTAAACATCGCCAGCTGATTCAGGCATTCAATCATGATGGAGAAACCAATCGCCGCGTAAAGGTAACCCTTGGGAATGGCAAAGCCGAAACCGTCGGCAATCAGGCTGAAGCCAATCATCAACAGGAAGCTCAGGCACAGGATCACTATCGTCGGATGGTTATTCACAAAACGCGTCAGCGCCTTGCTGGCTAACAGCATCAGCGAGATGGCAATCACCACGGCGGCCATCATCACGGCTAAATGGTCGACCATCCCCACGGCGGTAATCACCGAATCCAGCGAGAAAATGGCGTCCAGAATAACGATTTGCGCCACCACCGCCCAGAATTTCGCCCCGCGCCGCTGGGTGGGGTTCTCATGGTCTTTGCCTTCCAGCCGCTCGTTAAGCTCCACCGTGGCTTTGAACAGCAGGAACAGCCCGCCAAACAGCATAATCAGGTCCCGGGCGCTGAAGCCGTGGCCGTACAGCACCACCAGCGGTCGGGTGAGCGTCACCAGCCAGGAGATTGATGCCAGCAGGCCCAAGCGCATCACCATCGCGAGGACAAGACCGGTGATGCGCGCTCTGTCGCGCAGTCCCGGCGGCAGCTTCTCCGCGAGAATAGCGATAAACACCAGGTTATCGATACCCAGCACCAGTTCAAGCACCACCAGGGTGGTTAACCCCGCCCAGATCGATGGATCGGCAATCCATTCCATAGAAAAATTATTACCTGTAGTGAAACAATGAAAGATAACCCGATCATGGTTAATGACGGCGAAAAATGCAATGCGCAGCCTGATGATGAATGGCGCACAGACGCCAGTCGCTGGCTGAACCGAAGAAAAAACGACGATTCGTCACCCACGTGATACCCCCGTAATTAGTCTCTTTATTACTAGGGGTTATTATTTTTCCACGGCCATTATTTTACATTCTTCGATGAAATAAGCCTGAGGATATTCCTAATAATAAATAACGCCAACTTGAAATAATTGTCGTGTCAATGTGAGGCTAATCCTAAAACCTAATATTTGTGGTGCTTCATATTAATCTTAAAAAGCTTGCAGGCGGGTTTACAGGCTTGCCTGACATAATTTTAGCTGCAACAATCTTTGCGGTTATCAGGAGTGATGGGACCTTTTATTAATTGTCATTACGCCTTTTAATCAAACTGCAATAAATAACTTTCGCCAATTCGGATAATTCCAGTTAGCGCAGGGTTCTTCATTAACATTCTGTTTTTACAGTGAGTTGGTAGCTGAAAGCCAGGGGCGGTAGCGTGCCTGAAGGTCATCGGTAAGCATTAATTACGCTGTCGAAATACTTCGTTTAATTAAGTCCGTTTTTAGGAATGATTCCAATTATTTTTATTGCGAAATCCGCGCATGGTTTATCGGCGTGTTGGGAAGCGACTTATTTATCCGACCGGAATTATTACTCTGCCATAGTGAAAATAATCAATGACGAAATCGAGATTAAAATTGATGCCATTATTGGCGTCGGTCGCCTTAATGAGCGGGTGTACGGTGTTACCCGGCAGTAATATGTCGACAATGGGCAAAGATGTGATTCGTCAGCAGGACGCCGATTTTGACCTGGATAAAATGGTCAACGTTTACCCGCTGACGCCGAGACTGGTTGAGCAATTGCGCCCGCGCCCCAATGTCGCGCAGCCGAATATGTCCCTTGACCAGGAAATCGCCCAGTATCAATACCGCGTCGGCCCAGGGGATGTGCTGAACGTCACCGTATGGGACCACCCGGAACTCACCACGCCCGCCGGCCAGTATCGCAGTTCCAGCGACGCCGGCAACTGGGTTCAGCCGGATGGCACCATGTTTTATCCCTATATCGGCAAGGTGCATGTCGCGGGGAAATCCCTGTCTGAAATCCGTAGTGATATTACCGGCCGTTTAGCGCAGTACATCGCTGACCCGCAGGTGGACGTTAATATCGCCGCGTTCCGCTCGCAAAAAGCGTATATCTCCGGGCAGGTGAATAAATCGGGCCAGCAGCCCATCACTAACGTGCCGCTGACGGTGCTGGACGCCATCAACGCCGCAGGCGGCCTGACCGAAAACGCCGACTGGCGCAACGTGGTGCTGACCCATAACGGTAAAGAGCAGCGCCTCTCCTTGCAGGCGCTGATGCAAAACGGCGACCTCAGCCAGAACCATCTGCTGTATCCCGGCGATATTTTGTTCGTGCCGCGTAATGACGATCTCAAAGTGTTCGTGATGGGCGAAGTGAAGAAACAGTCCACGCTCAAAATGGACTTCAGCGGCATGACGCTGACCGAAGCGCTTGGCCAGGCGGAAGGCATCGACCTCACCACCTCCAACGCCAGCGGCATCTTTGTGATCCGTCCGCTGAAAGGCAAGGGCAGCGCCAACGGTAAGATCGCCAATATCTATCAGCTTGATATGTCCGATGCCACCTCTCTGGTGATGGCGACGGAATTCCGCCTCCAGCCGTATGACGTGGTGTACGTGACCACCGCGCCGGTCGCACGCTGGAACCGCCTGATCAATCAATTGCTGCCGACCATCAGTGGCGTTCGTTATATGACGGACACGGCCAGCGATATCCACAACTGGTAACCGTTATGTTCAACAAAATTCTTGTGGTGTGTGTGGGGAACATTTGCCGTTCCCCCACGGCAGAGCGGCTACTGAAACACTATCTGCCCGGGTTTACCGTCGCTTCCGCCGGGCTTGGCGCGCTGGTGGGTAAAGGCGCGGATGAGCGTGCCATCAGCGTCGCGTCAGCCCACGCGCTGTCGCTGGAGGGCCACTGCGCCCGCCAGGTCACCGGGGCGATGTGCCGCGATTACGATCTGATCCTCGCCATGGAAAAGCGCCATATCGCACGGCTGTGCGATATGGCGCCAGAGATGCGCGGCAAAGTGATGCTGTTTGGTCACTGGGATGAAGAGCGCGAAATCCCCGATCCGTATCGTAAAAGCGCCGAGGCATTCGAGGCGGTTTATACGATGCTGGATGATTCCGCCCAACGTTGGGCGCAGGCACTGAAACCTCAGCAGGGATAACCATGACAGCAAAAATCAATGCGACCTCCGCCACCGAAGGCAACGATGAAATTGATATCGGGCGCTTGATCGGCACCGTGATCGAAGCCCGCTGGTGGGTGCTGGGCATCACCGCCGTGTTCGCGCTGCTGGCGACGGTATACGTGATGTTCGCCACGCCAATCTACAGCGCGGACGCGCTGGTGCAAATCGAACAAAACACCGGCAACTCCATTGTGCAGAACATTAACAGCGCGTTATCGGACAAACCGCCCGCCTCAGACGCCGAAATCCAGCTGATTCAGTCGCGGCTGGTGCTGGGGAAAACCGTTGATGATCTCAATTTGGATATCGCCGTCGAGAAAAACAGTTTCCCGCTGTTTGGCGCGGGCTGGGATCGTCTGATGGGCCGCCAGAACGATACGGTAATGGTCGATACCTTTACGCTGCCCGCCGGGATGGCCAAAGCCACCTTTACGCTGGAAGTGCTGGGGCCGCAGCAATACCAGTTGACCAGCGATGAAGGGTTTAGCGCCCAGGGGAAAGTTGGCGAGCCGCTGAATAAGCAGGGCGTGACCCTGCTGGTTAAGGCGATTAAGGCGCAAACCGGCAGCGAGTTTACCGTCACCAAATACTCCCCCCTCGGCATGATCAATCAGCTCAAGAACAACCTGACGGTCACCGAAAACGGCAAAGACACGGGGGTACTGAGCCTGACCTTTACCGGCGAAGACCGGGATCAAATCCGCGCGATTTTAAACAGCATCACCCGCAATTATCTTGAGCAGAACGTCGAGCGCAAATCTGAAGAAGCATCAAAAAGCCTGGCGTTCCTGGCGAAGCAGTTGCCGGAAGTGCGCGCGCGGCTGGACGAGGCGGAAAATAAACTCAACGCCTATCGCCAGAAAAAAGATTCCGTCGACCTGCCGCTGGAAGCCAAAGCGGTGCTGGATTCGATGGTCAATATTGACGCCCAGCTCAACGAGTTGACCTTTAAAGAGGCGGAAATTTCCAAGCTGTACACCAAAGCGCACCCGGCTTACCGCACGCTGCTGGAAAAACGCCGCGCGCTGGAGGACGAAAAAGGGCGTCTGAACAACCGCGTTACCGCAATGCCGGAAACCCAGCAGGAAATCGTGCGCCTGACCCGCGATGTGGAATCAGGCCAACAGGTGTATATGCAGCTGCTGAATAAACAGCAGGAGCTGAAAATCACCGAGGCCAGCACCGTGGGTGACGTGCGCATTGTCGATGCGGCCATCGCCCAGCCCGGGGTTCTGAAACCGAAGAAGGGCTTAATCATTCTTGGCAGCATTTTGCTGGGTCTGATGCTGTCGATTGTCGGCGTGCTGCTGCGCTCGCTGTTTAATCGCGGCATTGAGAGCCCGCAGGTGCTGGAAGAGTCGGGCATCAGCGTGTACGCCAGCATTCCGTTGTCGGAATGGCAGAAAGCGCGCGATAGCGTCAAAACCATCAAAGGCGTCAAGCGCTTTAAGCAGAGCCAACTGCTGGCGGTGGGCAACCCGACGGATCTGGCTATCGAGGCCATCCGCAGCCTGCGTACCAGTCTGCACTTCGCCATGATGCAGGCCAATAACAATGTGTTGATGCTCACCGGGGTCAGCCCGTCTATCGGTAAAACCTTTGTCTGCGCCAACCTGGCGGCGGTGATCAGCCAGACCAATAAGCGGGTACTGCTGATCGACTGCGATATGCGTAAGGGCTACACCCACGAACTGCTGGGCACCAACAACGTTAACGGCCTGTCGGACGTGCTGGCGGGGCAGGGGGATATCGCCGCCTGCGCGCGCCCCACCTCGATTGCCGGTTTCGACCTGGTGCCGCGCGGCCAGATCCCGCCCAACCCGTCGGAACTCCTGATGAGCGAGCGCTTCGCGGCGCTGATTGCCTGGGCCAGTAAAAATTACGACATGGTGCTCATCGATACGCCGCCGATCCTGGCGGTGACCGATGCCGCGATTGCCGGACGCCATGCCGGCACCACCCTGATGGTGGCACGTTACGCCGTTAACACCCTGAAAGAGGTGGAAACCAGCCTGAGCCGCTTCGAACAGAACGGCATTGCGGTGAAGGGCGTGATCCTCAACTCCATCTTCCGCCGCGCGACGGGCTATCAGGACTACGGCTACTACGAGTACGAATACCAGTCGGACAGTAAATAACCCGCGCCCGGCTCGCGCCGGGGGCATTTCGTCATCAACCACTTTTTGACGCCAGGGGAAAGGAACATGGCACATGCGCAACGGCCTTTAATTTCAATCTATATGCCGACATGGAACCGCCAGCAGCTGGCGATCCGCGCCATCAAATCGGTGCTGCGCCAGGATTACGACCATTGGGAAATGATCGTGGTGGACGACTGCTCCGCTTCCTGGCAGCAGCTCAGCGAGTTTGTCGCGCAGCTTAACGATCCGCGCGTCACCTATGTACGCAATGAGGTTAACAGCGGCGCCTGTGCGGTGCGCAATCAGGCGATCCAGCAGGCGCGTGGTGAGTTTATTACCGGGATCGACGATGACGATGAATGGACGCCGGAGCGCCTGTCGGTATTTTTACGCGACGCCCATCGTCTGAACGATCACGCGTTTCTCTACGCCAACGACTATGTCTGCGAAGGAGAGATTTATACCCAGCCGGCCAGCCTGCCGCTGTACCCAAAATCGCCGTGGTCAAGAAAGCTGTTTTACAAGCGCAACATCATCGGCAATCAAGTATTCAGCTGGGCCTGGCGGTTTAAAGCGTCGCTGTTCGATACGTCACTGGCGGCGGCCCAGGATTACGACATCTTTCTGCGCATGGTATTGCGCTACGGCGAGCCGTGGAAAGTCGAGGCCGCGACCCAAATTCTGCATATCAACCATGGTGAAATGCAGATCACCAAATCGGCAAAGCAGTTTTCCGGCTACTTCCAGTTTTACCGCAAGCACAAAGGCATTTTCGATCGGGCCAGCAAAAAGTATCAGCTGTTTACCCTGTACCAGATCCGCAATAAGCGCATGAACTGGCGCACCTGTCTGACGCTGCTGTCACTGCGCAATACCAAACGGCTGGCCTACAGCCTGCGGGGGAAATAATGCTGCTGGAAGACTGCCGCGCTAACAGCTGGAGCCTGCGCCCGTGCTGCATGGTTCTGGCTTACCGCATTGCGCATTTTTGCTCGGTGTGGCGCAAAAAAAACGTTATCAACAATCTTTGGGCCGCGCCGGTACTGGTGCTGTACCGGATCGTCACCGAATGCCTGTTCGGCTATGAAATCCAGGCGGCGGCCACCATTGGCCGACGCTTCACCATTCATCACGGCTACGCGGTGGTGATCAATAAAAACGTGGTGGCGGGGGATGACTTTGTGATCCGCCACGGCGTCACCATCGGCAATCGCGGCGGCGACAGCCTGGCCTGCCCGGTGATTGGCAACGGCGTGGAGCTGGGCGCGAACGCCATTTTGATCGGCGATATCACCATTGGTCATCACGCCACCATCGGCGCGGGTAGCGTGGTGATGGACAGCGTACCGGATAACGCGCTGGTAACGGGTGAGAAGGCCCGCGTGAAGGTAATCAAATGAACATTGTGCAATTTAACGTGCGCCTTGCCGAAGGGGGCGCGGCGGGTGTGGCGCTGGATCTGCATCAGCGCGCCTTACAGCAGGGGTTAGCATCCCGTTTTGTCTATGGCTACGGCAAAGGCGGCAAGAAAAGCGTGAGCCATCAGCAGTTCGCCCAGGTGGAAAAGCACACACCGCGCCTGACATCGGTGGCTAACATCGCGCTGTTCCGGTTTGTGAATCGCGATCTGTTCGGCAACCTGAATGGGTTATACCGCAAGGTCACGCGTACCGCGGGGCCGGTGGTGCTGCATTTCCACGTGCTGCACAGCTACTGGCTGAATCTGGAACAGGTGGTGGCGTTTGCCGAGCGGGTCACAGCCCACAAGCCGGATGTCCGGCTGGTCTGGACGCTGCATGACCACTGGAGCGTCACCGGGCGCTGCGCCTTTCTGGACGGCTGTGACGGCTGGACCCGGGGGTGCGGTAAATGCCCGACGCTCACCAACTATCCGCCGGTTAAAATCGATCGCGCGCATCAGCAAATCGCCGCCAAGCGCTTTCTGTTCCGCAAAATGCTGGCGCTCGGCTGCCTGTTTATCTCCCCCAGCCAGCACGTTGCCCAGGCGTTCAACCAGATTTACGGCGCGGGCCGATGCCAGATCATTAATAACGGCATCGACGTCGCCACCGAATCGATCCTCGCCGAACTGCCGCCGCCGTTGCCGTCCAGCGGCGCGCCGAAAATTGCCGTGGTGGCCCACGACCTGCGCTACGACGGGAAAACCCGCCAGCAACTGGTGCGCGATATCGTCGCGCTGGGGGATAAGGTGGAAGTCCATACCTTTGGTAAATTCTCTCCGTTTGAAGGCCGCAACGTGGTGAACCACGGTTTTCTCACCGATAAACGGCAACTGATGAACGAACTAAACCAGATGGATGCGCTGCTGTTTAGCTCCCGGGTGGATAACTATCCGCTGATCCTGTGCGAAGCCTTGTCCATCGGCGTGCCGGTGATTGCCACCCATAGCGATGCGGCGCGGGAAGTGCTGGAAAAATCCGGCGGTCGCACGGTGGATGAGCAGGAGGTTATCGCGCTGGCGCAGCAAAATCGCGCGCAGATCGCGCAATCTATTTTCGGGATGTCTCTCGAGGCGTTTAAAACCGTAAGTCGCGAGGCCTACAGCGGCAAACAGATGCTGGAGGAGTATGTCTCGTTCTATCAGAGTCTGTAGCTATCTGTTGCTGCCGCTGATTTATCTGCTGGTTAACGTCAAGCTGCTGCAACTGGGTGAGAGCTTTCCCATTACGGTGGTGACGTTTTTGCCGGTGTTGCTGTTGCTGTATGTCGAGCGCATCAACCTGAAGAAGTTGATGATCGCGCTGGGGCTGGGGGCAGGGCTAACGCTATTCAACTATCTGTTTGGTCAGTCGCTGGACGCCTCGAAATACGTCACCTCGACCATGCTGTTCGTTTACATCGTGATCATTATCGGGATGACCTGGAGCATTCGCTTTAAGACGCTGTCACCGCGCAATTACCCTAAGGTGCTGCGGTTGTTTTATCTGGTGACGGCAATTATTGTCGCCATCGCCTGCGTGGAAATGGCGCAGATTATTTTGAGCGGCGGCAGTTCGTTAATGGAGACCATTTCAAAATATCTGATCTACAGCAACAGCTACGTGATGAATTTTATTAAGTTTGGCGGCAAGCGAACCACGGCGCTCTATTTTGAACCGGCATTTTTTGCGCTGGCGTTAATCTCAATCTGGCTATGCATCAAACAGTTTGGCCTCAAAACGCCAAAAGCCGATGCGATGATCCTGTTGGGTATCATTTTTTCCGGTTCGTTTTCCGGCGTAATGACCTTTATCCTGTTTTATTTGCTGGAGTGGGCGTTTAACTACCTCAACAAAAACGCGCTGCGTAAAAAACTGCCGTTGGCAATTATTTCCCTTGCCGTGTTTATGGTGGGGGTGATTTTTGCTTTTCCCTATATCGCAACGCGTATTGGCGATTTAGGGACGGAAGGTTCGTCATCTTATTATCGCATTATCGGCCCGCTGGTGATGGTCGGGTATTCTTTAACCCATATTGATGGGGTGGTGCGTTTCGGTTCGCTTTACGAATATGTGGCCTCATTCGGAATATTTAACGGTGCGGATGTCGGTAAAACCATAGACAATGGTCTGTATCTGTTAATTATTTATTTTTCATGGCTGGCGGTTATTTTAACGGGCTGGTATTTGTGGAAGGTAGGCAAAATGATAACCCGTGCCTTTGGCGATAATCCTAATTTCCGGGTGCAGTTGTGGTTATTTACCCCGATTTCCCTGTTCTTTACCGGTTCGATATTTAGCCCTGAATATGCTTTTTTAATTGTCTGCCCGTTTATTCTGCGTAAGGCTATCGGGCAACCCCACGTGCAGGAGAGATAACAATGCGATTAAGCGTCATCACGGTGGCCTGGAAAAATCTTGCCGGGGTAGAAAAAACATGGCGATCGCTGGATTATCTGGCGGCCGATCCCACTATCGATTTTGAATGGATTGTGGTGGATGGCGGCTCCGCAGACGGCACTGAGGAATTTCTGAAAAACCTCCACGGGCAATATCAGTTACGCTACGTCAGCGAAAAAGATCGCGGTATATATGATGCCATGAATAAAGGTATTCAGCTCGCCAGCGGCGATTATGCGCTGTTTTTAAACTCCGGGGATGTGTTTCACCGCGATGTGGCGCAGTTCGTACGTCGTCTGGCAGCCATCCCCTCGCATAAACCGGCGATGGTGATTGGCGATGCGCTACTGGATTTTGGCAACGGTCATAAAACCCGCCGCAGCGCCAAAAAGGGCTGGTATATCTATCACAGCTTACCGGCCAGCCATCAGGCGATATTTTTCCCCATGCAGGGATTAAAATCTCACCCTTACGATCTGCAATATAAAGTTTCGTCCGATTATGCGCTGGCGGCAAAACTGTATAAAGCGGGCTATCCCTTTAAACGTCTTGAGGGTTTAGTGTCGGAGTTTTCAATGGGCGGCGTTTCCACCTCCAATAATCTGGAGTTATGCCGGGACGCGAAAAACGTTCAGCGCACTATTTTAGGCGTCCCCGGTTTTTGGGCTGAGCTTTCTTACTGGTTAAGAGTACGTACCACCGGTAAAACCAAAGCGCTTTATCAAAAAAGTTAATTTTATTTAAGCGGTGATAATTAAATTTACGCTCTTTTTGGGGCGGAGGTATGTGCATCCTGAATTTAAAAGTTTCCGCGCGTTATTGAAATAAAATATAAGGAGATCCGATGCAAGAATTAAGAGGATTCTCGGTTCCAAAAAATTTCCGCGGCGGGCATCCTGTTAAAGTTCAATTATGGTGGGCGGTACAGAAAACATTATTTTGCTGGTCGCCGCAAATAGCCTATCGCTGGCGCGCTTTTTTATTACGACTGTTTGGCGCGCAAGTGGGTAAAGGGGTAGTGATTCGCCCGACGGTAAAAATTACCTATCCGTGGAAATTAACGCTGGGTGATTATGCATGGATAGGCGACGATGCCGTGTTATATACCCTGGGCGATATTACCATCGGCGCGAATGCGGTTATTTCCCAGCGAAGTTATTTATGTACCGGCAGCCATGATTATTTGAGCGCGCATTTCGATATTTATGCCAAACCGATTGTGATCGGCGAGAAATGCTGGCTGGCAACCGATGTGTTTGTCGCACCCGGCGTGTCGATTGGCGAGGGCACCGTGGTCGGTGCGCGGAGCAGCGTATTTAAATCGTTACCCGGCAACGTCATTTGCCGCGGTAATCCGGCGGAAATTATTCGTCAGCGTGTAGAAACCGAAAATAGCAGTCTGGCAAGCCAGACAACGCCTGATTCAAACTGAGGAAAATCAATTATGAGTAAAGTGGCTCTCATTACCGGTGTGACCGGGCAAGATGGTTCCTATCTGGCCGAGCTGTTGCTGGAAAAGGGTTACGAAGTTCACGGCATCAAGCGCCGCGCTTCTTCTTTCAATACCGAACGCGTGGACCACATTTATCAGGATCCGCACGCCAGCAACCCAAAATTCCATTTGCACTACGGCGATCTGACGGATACCTCCAACCTGACGCGAATTCTGCAGGAAGTGCAGCCGGATGAAGTCTACAACCTGGGGGCGATGAGCCACGTGGCGGTCTCTTTTGAATCGCCGGAATACACCGCCGATGTGGATGCCATTGGCACGCTGCGCCTGTTAGAAGCGATCCGTTTTTTGGGGCTGGAAAAGAAAACGCGCTTCTACCAGGCATCGACCTCTGAGCTGTATGGCCTGGTGCAGGAGATCCCACAGAAAGAGACCACGCCGTTCTATCCGCGCTCGCCGTATGCGGTCGCTAAACTGTACGCCTACTGGATCACCGTCAACTACCGCGAATCCTACGGCATGTACGCCTGCAACGGCATTCTCTTTAACCACGAATCCCCGCGCCGCGGCGAAACCTTCGTGACCCGTAAAATCACCCGCGCCATCGCCAACATCGCCCAGGGCCTCGATTCCTGCCTGTATCTCGGCAACATGGACTCCCTGCGCGACTGGGGCCACGCCAAAGACTACGTGAAAATGCAGTGGATGATGCTGCAACAGGAGCAGCCGGAAGATTTCGTGATCGCCACCGGCGTGCAGTATTCGGTGCGCGAATTCGTAGAGATGGCCGCCGCGCAGCTCGGCATCAAACTGCGTTTTGAAGGTAAGGGCGTGGAGGAGAAAGGCATTGTGGTCTCGGTAACCGGCCATGATGCCCCAGGCGTGAAGCCGGGCGATGTGATTATTGCCGTCGATCCGCGCTATTTCCGTCCTGCGGAAGTGGAAACCCTGCTGGGCGACCCGACCAAAGCCCACGAGAAGCTGGGCTGGAAGCCGGAAACTACCTTGCAGGAGATGGTCTCCGAGATGGTGGCGAAAGATCTGGAAGCCGCCAGGAAGCACTCGTTGCTGAAATCCCATGGCTATGAGGTCGCCATCGCGCTGGAGTCCTGATGATGAAAAAACAGCGTATTTTTGTGGCGGGCCATCAGGGGATGGTGGGCTCCGCCCTGGTTCGCCAGCTCAGCCAGCGTAACGACGTGGAACTGGTGCTGCGCACTCGCCAGCAGCTCGATTTACTCGACAGCCGCGCCGTGGACGCGTTCTTTGCAGACGCATCCATTGACCAGGTCTACCTTGCCGCCGCCAAAGTGGGCGGCATTGAGGCCAACAATCGTTATCCGGCGGACTTCATTTATCAAAATATGATGATGGAGAGCAACGTGATCCACGCGGCGCACACCCACGGCGTAAATAAGCTGCTGTTCCTCGGTTCGTCCTGCATCTATCCGAAGCTGGCTAATCAACCGATGAAGGAAAGCGAGCTGTTACAGGGAACGCTGGAGCCCACCAATGAGCCGTACGCCATCGCCAAAATCGCGGGGATCAAACTGTGCGAATCCTATAACCGCCAGTATGGCCGTGGTTACCGCTCGGTGATGCCGACCAATCTGTATGGGCCGAACGATAACTTCCATCCCAGTAATTCTCATGTGATCCCGGCGTTGCTGCGCCGTTTCCATGAAGCCACCGTCGGCAACGCGCCGGACGTGGTGGTGTGGGGCAGCGGCACGCCGATGCGCGAGTTCCTGCACGTGGATGATATGGCCGCCGCCAGCATTCATGTGATGGAACTGGCGAAAGAGGTGTGGGAAGAGAATACCGAACCGATGCTGTCGCATATTAACGTCGGCACTGGGGTGGACTGCACCATCCGCGAGCTGGCGCAGACGCTGGCGCAGGTCACGGGCTATCGCGGACGGGTGGTGTTCGACGCCACCAAACCCGACGGCACGCCGCGCAAACTGCTGGATGTCACCCGTCTGCACAGCCTCGGCTGGTTCCATGAGGTGTCGCTGGAGCAGGGCCTGGCCAGCACCTATCAGTGGTTCCTTGAAAACCAGCAGCGGTTCCGGGGGTAGGCATGTATCTCAGCCATCAAGATTTTGCCACGGTGGTGCGTTCAACTCCGTTAATTTCGCTGGATTTAATCGTGGAAAACGAAAACGGCGAGTTTTTAGTGGGTAAACGCACCAATCGCCCGGCACAGGGCTACTGGTTTGTGCCGGGCGGGCGCGTTCAGAAGGATGAAACGCTCGACCAGGCCTTTACGCGCCTGACACTGGCGGAGCTGGGGCAGGGTTTTCGCCGTAGCGACGCGCAGTTTTACGGCGTCTGGCAGCATTTCTACCAGGACAGCTTTGCGGGCGAGGGGTTTTCGACCCATTACGTGGTGCTGGGGTTCCGTCTGCGGGTTCAGGCGAACCAGTTAGTGCTGCCGGACGATCAGCACAACGCTTATTGCTGGCTGAAACCCGCCACACTGGTTGCCGATGAGCAGGTGCATCACAACACCCGCGCTTACTTCGACGCCACCCTTCAGGCCGGAGTACCCGGATTATGAAAATTCTGGTGTACGGCATCAATTACTCCCCGGAATTAACCGGCATCGGTAAATACACCGGCGAGATGGTGGAGTGGATGACGCGTCAGGGGCATGACGTGCGCGTCATTACCGCGCCGCCGTACTACCCGGCCTGGCAGGTGGGAGAAAATTACTCCGCCTGGCGCTGGCGCAAAGAAACCGGCGCGGCCACGGTGTGGCGCTGCCCGCTGTATGTGCCGAAACAGCCCTCCACGGTGAAGCGGCTGGTGCATCTCGGCAGTTTTGCGCTCAGCTCGCTGTTCCCGCTGCTGTCCCAGCGCCGCTGGAAGCCCGACCGCATCATCGGCGTGGTGCCGACGCTGTTTTGCACGCCGGGTATGCGGCTGCTGGCAAAACTCTCCGGGGCGAAAACCCTGTTGCATATTCAGGATTATGAAGTCGACGCCATGCTGGGGCTCGGCATGGCGGGAGGTAAACGCGGCGCGGTGGCGAAGCTGGCGGCGGCGTTTGAGCGCAGCGGCCTGCTGGGTGTGGATAACGTCTCGACCATTTCCCGCTCGATGATCAACAAAGCGACGGAGAAAGGCGTGCCACCCGAGCGCACCATTTTTTTCCCTAACTGGTCAGAAGTGGCGCGCTTTCGCGATGTACCTGGCGCTGACGTGGCGGCGCTGCGCGCACGGCTGGGCCTGCCGGCGGATAAAAAAATAGTCCTTTACTCCGGCAACATCGGCGAGAAGCAGGGGCTGGAGAACCTGATTGAGGTGGCGGATCGCGCCCGCACGCAGCCGTGGCTGTTTTTAATTGTCGGGCAGGGCGGCGGTAAGGCCCGGCTGGAGGCGCTGGCCGCCCAGCGCGGGCTCACTAACGTGCAGTTTTTGCCGCTACAGCCGTATGAGGATTTGCCGGCGCTGCTGGCGCTAGCCGACTGCCATCTGGTGATCCAACGGCGCGGCGCGGCGGATGCGGTATTGCCCTCGAAGTTAACCAACATTCTGGCGGTGGGCGGCAATGCGGTGATCACCGCCGAACCGAATACCGAACTGGGCCAGCTTTGCCAGACCACGCCTGGCATTGCCGTTTGCGTGGAGCCGGAATCGGTGGATGCGCTGGAGCAGGGCATCGCAAGCGCATTACAGATGCCGGAAAACAACACGGTGGCACGTGAATATGCCGAACGCACGCTCGAAAAGGAGAACGTGCTAAGCCAGTTTATTGCCGATATTGGAGTTAACCCATGAGTCATTCCACGCTCTTTCCCGTCATTATGGCGGGTGGTTCCGGCAGCCGCCTGTGGCCACTTTCCCGCGTGCTGTACCCGAAACAGTTCCTGTGCCTGAAAGGGGAACTTACCATGTTACAGGCGACAATTTGCCGGCTCGATGGCGTGCAGTGCGAAAGCCCGGTGGTGATCTGCAACGAGCAGCACCGTTTTATCGTCGCCGAGCAGTTGCGCAAGCTGAACAAGCTCACCGAAAACATCATTCTTGAACCTGCCGGACGCAATACCGCGCCCGCCATCGCCCTTGCGGCACTGGCGGCGAAACGGCGTAATCCGGATAACGATCCGCTGATGCTGGTGCTGGCCGCCGACCATGTGATCGAAGACGAAGAGGCGTTTCGTGGCGCGGTGCGCGCGGCGATGCCATTTGCTTTGCAGGGCAAACTGGTGACTTTCGGCATCGTGCCGGATCAGCCGGAAACCGGCTACGGCTACATTCGCCGCGGCGAGGTCATCAACCCTGGCGCAGCGGCCGATGCGGTGGCGTTTACCGTTGCCGAATTTGTCGAAAAACCAGACCTCGACACGGCGCAGCGTTATGTGTCCAGCGCGGAGTATTACTGGAACAGCGGCATGTTTTTATTCCGCGCAGGCCGCTATCTGGAAGAGTTAGCCAAATTCCGTCCAGATATCCTCGATGCCTGCGAAAACGCCATGAACGTTATGGATCCGGATCTCGATTTTATTCGCGTGGATGAAGCGGCGTTTCTGGCCTGCCCGGAAGAGTCCATTGACTACGCGGTGATGGAGCGCACCGCCGATGCGGTCGTAGTGCCGATGGATGCCGGATGGAGCGACGTCGGCTCCTGGTCATCTCTGTGGGAGATCAGCAACCGTACCCCGGAAGGCAATGTCCATCACGGCGATGTGATCAGCCACCAGACCGAGAACAGTTATGTGTACGCCGAGTCCGGGTTGGTTACCACGGTAGGCGTTAAAGATCTGGTGGTGGTGCAGACCAAAGACGCGGTACTGATTGCCGACCGCAATCAGGTTCAGGATGTAAAAAAAGTGGTGGAGCAGATTAAAGCCGAAGGCCGCCATGAACACCATATTCACCGCGAAGTTTACCGCCCGTGGGGCAAATATGACTCCATCGACGAGGGCGAA
Source organism: Atlantibacter sp. RC6 (assembly GCF_014193285.1). Taxonomy (GTDB): domain Bacteria; phylum Pseudomonadota; class Gammaproteobacteria; order Enterobacterales; family Enterobacteriaceae; genus Atlantibacter. Next base: position 65,311 of record NZ_JACHZE010000005.1, on the reverse strand, counting down.
CGTTACCAGGTGAAGCGCATCAGCGTGAAGCCCGGCGAGGGCCTGTCATTACAGATGCATCACCATCGCGCCGAGCACTGGATCGTGGTGGCGGGTACCGCCAAAGTCACCATCAATGACGAGATCAAACTGCTCGGCGAAAACGAGTCAATTTACATTCCCCTTGGCGCGACCCACTGCCTGGAGAACCCGGGAAAAATTCCTCTCGACCTGATTGAGGTACGTTCAGGGTCGTATCTTGCCGAGGACGATGTGGTGCGTTTCGAGGATCGCTACGGGCGCGTCTAAGCCCTGATTCACAGAGAAAAATTTATGGCTGTTTCCCGGCCAGGGCTGACTGTTGCCTGAAAACGAGGTCATCATGGAAAAATTAACCTGTTTTAAAGCCTACGATATTCGCGGAAAACTGGATGTTGAGCTGAATGAAGCGATAGCGGCCCGTATTGGCCGCGCCTTTGGCGAGTATCTGAAACCCAAAACCGTGGTAGTGGGCGGCGATGCGCGCCTGACCAGCGAGCCGCTTAAGCTGGCGCTGGCAAGCGGTTTGCAGGACGCGGGCGTCGACGTGCTGGATATCGGCATGGCGGGCACGGAAGAGATCTATTTCGCCACCTTCCATCTTAACGTGGGCGGCGGGATCGAAATTACCGCCAGCCACAACCCGATCGATTACAACGGCATGAAACTGGTGCGTGAAGGTGCGCGCCCGGTCAGCGGCGACAGCGGGTTGCGCGATATTCAGCGCCTTGCCGAAGCGAACGACTTTCCGCCGGTCAATCCCGAGGCGCGCGGCAACTATCAGAAAATCGATATTCGCGCGGCCTATCTCGATCACCTGTTGACCTATGTCGACGTTAAAAACTTCCAGCCGCGCACCCTGGTGATTAATTCCGGCAACGGGGCGGCGGGGCCAGTGATTGACGCGCTGGAAGCGCGTCTTCAGGCGCTGAATATTCCGCTGCGCTTTGTCAAAGTGCATAACACCCCGGACGGTCACTTTCCCAATGGCATTCCGAACCCTTTACTCCCCGAGTGCCGCGCCGATACCCGCGATGCGGTGATGCACCACGGCGCGGATATGGGCATTGCCTTCGACGGCGATTTTGACCGCTGCTTTTTATTCGATGAAAACGGGCAGTTTATCGAGGGTTATTACATTGTCGGCCTGTTGGCCCAGGCGTTTCTGGAAAAACACCCTGGCGCTAAGGTGATCCACGATCCGCGCCTGTCATGGAATACGGTGGATGTGGTCACCGAAGCGGGCGGCACCCCGGTGATGTCGAAAACCGGCCACGCGTTTATCAAAGAGCGGATGCGCGCCGAAGACGCTATCTACGGCGGTGAAATGAGCGCCCATCACTATTTCCGCGATTTTGCCTATTGCGACAGTGGAATGATCCCCTGGCTGCTGGTGACCGAGTTGCTGTGCACCAGCGGTAAAACGCTTTCCCAACTGGTCAGCGACCGTATGGCGGCGTTCCCGGCCAGCGGAGAAATCAATAACACCCTCGCTGAACCGGCCAGCGCCATCGCGCGCGTGAAAGATCATTTCGCGCCGCGCGCGCTGGAAGTCGACCACACCGATGGGATCAGCATGTCGTTCGCCGACTGGCGCTTTAACCTGCGCAGCTCCAACACCGAGCCGGTGGTACGCCTGAACGTAGAGTCGCGTGGCGATGCGGCGCTGATGCAGGCGCGAACGCGGGATATTCTGGCCTTGTTGAAGGCGGAAGGCTGAGAGCAGGGACGCAGGTCTGCCTGCGTCCCACTTTATTCCAGCGCGTAAGCGCGACTAACAGGACCAACGATGACAACTCTAAAAAAGCGCGAGCGAGCCAAAACAAATGCATCGTTAATCTCAATGGTGCAGCGGTTTTCTGATATCGCCATTATGTTTGGCGGCTTATGGATAATCTGCAAACTGAACGGCTTGCCCTTTTTATACATGTATTTATTGATTGCGCTGTTGACGCTGGTGGTGTTCCAGATGATCGGCGGGATCACGGACTTTTACCGCTCCTGGCGCGGCGTAAAAATCACCACCGAGCTGACGCTGCTGTTACAAAACTGGACGTTAAGCCTGGTATTCAGTGCCGGGCTGCTGGCCTTTAACGATGATTTTAATACCCGGTTCGCGGTGTGGTTCGCCTGGTATTTGCTGTCGAGCGTGGGGCTGCTGGTCTGCCGCTCCTGCATCCGCTTCGGCGCAGGTTGGCTGCGCAATCGCGGCTACAACACCCGTCGGGTCGCCATCGCCGGGACGCTACCGGTCGGTTTGGAACTGGTGCAAAGCTTCCAGAACGAGCCGTGGCTCGGTTTTGACGTGTCCGGTGTGTACCACGACCCGCAGCCGGGCGGCGTCTCGCAATACTGGGCCGGAAATCTGGAACAGCTGGTAGAGGACGCTAAAGCCGGCAAAATTCACAATATCTATATCGCCATGGCGATGAGCGATGAAGCGCGCATCAGGCAACTGGTGCGCCAGCTTTCCGACACGACCTGCTCGGTAATGCTGATCCCTGACGTGTTCACGTTCAATATCCTTCATTCGCGTACCGATGAGGTCAACGGCGTGCCGGTGGTGCCGCTGTTTGATACGCCGCTCAACGGCATTAACCGCCTGCTGAAGCGGGTAGAGGATATCGTGCTCGCTTCGCTGATCCTGCTGCTGATCTCGCCAGTGCTGTGCTGTATCGCCCTGGCGGTGAAAATGACCTCCAAAGGCCCGGTGATTTTCCGCCAGACCCGCTACGGCATGGACGGGAAGCCGATTATGGTGTGGAAGTTCCGCTCGATGAAGGTGATGGAGAACGCCGCAGTGGTCACTCAGGCCACCCAGAACGATCCGCGCGTAACCCCGGTGGGTAACTTCCTGCGCCGCACCTCGCTGGACGAGCTTCCGCAGTTTATCAATGTGCTGACCGGCAGTATGTCCATCGTCGGGCCGCGCCCGCACGCCGTGGCCCATAACGAACAGTATCGTGAACTGATTGAAGGCTACATGCTGCGCCATAAAGTAAAACCGGGCATCACCGGCTGGGCGCAAATCAACGGCTGGCGCGGCGAAACAGACACGCTGGAGAAAATGGAAAAGCGTATTGAGTTCGACCTGGAATACATCCGCGAATGGAGCCTGTGGTTCGATATCCGCATTGTTTTTCTCACAGTTTTTAAAGGCTTTGTGAATAAAGCCGCGTACTAAGGAAAGTCCATGAGCCTGAGAGAAAAAACCATTAGCGGGGCCAAGTGGTCGGCGATGTCCACCGTGGCGATTATTGCCCTGGGGCTGATCCAGATGACGCTGCTGGCGCGGCTGATGAATGAGCATCAGTTTGGTTTGCTGACTATTTCACTGGTGATTATCGCGCTGGCGGACACGCTGTCGGATTTTGGCATCGCCAATTCCATTATTCAGCGTAAAAACATCACCCGGCTGGAGCTGTCCACTCTCTACTGGCTGAATGTTGGCCTCGGATGGGCCGTGTGCGCGGGCGTGTTCCTGCTCAGCGACACCCTGGCCGTTGTGCTGCGCAACCCTGATCTGGCGCCGCTGATTAAAACGCTGTCGCTGGCGTTTATCGTCATCCCCCACGGTTTACAGTACCGCGCGCTGATGCAGAAAGAGCTGGAGTTCAACAAAATTGGCCTGATCGAAACCTGCTCGGTGCTGGCCGGTTTTGGCGTCACCACTCTCGGCGCCTGGTTCTGGCCCAACGCCATGATGGCGATTATCGGTTACCTGGTGAACTCGTTGGTCCGCACGACGCTGTTTGGTTTTGTTGGCCGCAACATTTACCGTCCAGGCTTCCAGTTCTCTCTGCGCGCCGTGGCGCCTAACCTGAAATTCGGCGCATGGCTTACCGCTGATAGCCTGATTAATTATCTCAACACCAATCTGTCGACCCTGGTGCTGGCGCGGATTTTAGGCGCAGCGGCGGCAGGGGGCTTTAACCTGGCCTGGAATCTGGCGGTAGTGCCTCCCGCCAAGTTAAACCCCATTATTACCCGGGTGCTGTTTCCCGCCTTCGCCAAAATGCAGGAGGACACCGTTCGGCTGCGGGTCAATTTTTATAAGCTGATCTCGCTGGTGGGGATTATCAATTTCCCGGCTCTGCTGGGGCTGTTAGTGGTTTCCGAACGCGTGGTGCCGCTGCTGTTTGGCGAAAAATGGCTTGAAGTCGTGCCGGTGTTGCAACTGCTGTGCGTGGTGGGACTGTTGCGCGCCGTGGGCAACCCGGTCGGCTCACTGCTGATGGCGACGTCGCGCGTGGATCTCAGTTTTAAATTCAACGTGTTTAAAACCTTTCTGTTTATTCCGGCGATCATTGTCGGAGGCAAAATGAACGGCGTTATCGGCGTGACGCTGGGCTTTTTGATCATCCAGAGCATTAACGTTTTCCTGACCTATTTTGTGCTGCTCAAACCGGTACTGGGCCCCAGCTACCGGGAGTATTTATCCAGCCTGTGGCTGCCGTTGCGTTTGGTCATTCCCACCGTTGCGGCAAGCTACTTTACCGGGATTTTGCTTGCGCCCCACTGGCCGCCCGTGATGGTGCTCGCCGCGCAAATCATGGCGGGCGTTGTGGTCTATGCGTTGACCATCGCGCTGTCCCGCCATCCGCTGGTTGTTGAAGTAAAACGCCCTTTTTGTCGCAACAAAACACTCAAAGTGCTGCTGCGTGCAGGCTGACGTCTGGCCTGCATACAACCCCATTAAGAGGTCTTTATGAAGTTATTAATTCTTGGCAATCATACTTGTGGAAACCGTGGCGACAGCGCAATTCTGCGCGGCCTCGTGGATGCCATTACCCGGCTCGCGCCGGACGCGGATGTAGACGTGATGAGCCGCTACCCGGTGAGTTCCGCCTGGCTGTTGGACCGCCCGGTGCTGAGCGATCCGCTGCATCAGCAGATGAAGCGCCATAACAGAGCGACGGGGTTGATGGGGAAAGTAAAAAAGGTACTGCGTCGTCGCTATCAGCACCAGGTATTACTGTCCAAAGCCTCCGGGGACGGGCAACTGCGCAATATCGCGATTCCGCAGGGGTTTTTAAATTTTGTCAAACAGTTGGCGCAGTACGACGCGATTATTCAGGTTGGCGGGTCGTTCTTCGTCGATTTGTACGGAACGCCGCAGTTTGAACACGCGCTGTGTACGTTTATGGCCAACAAGCCGTTGTTTATTGTCGGCCACAGCGTAGGACCTTTTCACGATCCGCAGTTTAATCAGCTCGCCAACTATGTGTTTGGCCAGTGCGACGCGCTCATCTTGCGTGAAAAGGTGTCGTTGGATCTGATGACACAAAGCCAAATCAACAGCCAAAAAGTCGAACAGGGCGTGGATACCGCCTGGCTGGTCGCACCGCACGAAGAGGATTTTGTCCCCAGCTATGCGGTCAAGCACTGGCTGGGCGTGGCGGCGCAGCAAAAAACGGTCGCTATTACGCTGCGCGACTTAGCACCCTTTGATAAGCGGCTTGGCACCACGCAACAAGCTTATGAACAGGCGTTTGCCGGGGTCGTGAATCGGCTGATCGACGCCGGGTATCAGGTGCTGGCGCTGTCAACCTGTACCGGTATCGACAGCTACAACAAAGACGACCGGATGGTGGCGCTGAAATTGCGGGCATTGATTAAGGACGCCTCGCGCTATCACGTGGTGATGGATGAACTGAACGACCTTGAGATGGGCAAACTGCTTGCGGCCTGCGAGCTCACCGTCGGTACCCGCCTGCATTCGGCGATTATCTCCATGAATTTCGGCACGCCCGCCATCGCCGTCAATTACGAGCATAAATCAGCAGGCATTATGCAGCAGTTGGGTATGCCAGAAATGGCGGTGGATATCCGTCAGTTGCTGGATGGCTCGCTGGAAGGGCTGGTGGCCGATACCTTAGGCCAGTTGCCGGCAATTAATGAGCGGCTTAACAATGCGGTGGCCGCGGAACGCGCCAGGGGGATCAGTATGGTGCAATCGGTGCTGGCGCGTATTGAGGAGAAAGCATGAAGGTCGGCTTCTTTTTACTGAAATTCCCGGTGGCCTCGGAAACCTTTGTCCTTAACCAGATTGTCGGTTTTATCCGGATGGGCTATGAGGTAGAGATCGTGGCTATCCATAAAGGGGATTTGCAACACACCCATGCGGCATTTGAACAGTATCAGCTGGCGAACAAAACCACCTGGCTGCTGGATGAGCCAGAAGGTAAGGTCAATAAGCTGAAGTATCGCGCTTTCCGGACGGCCAAAGGATTGCATCGTCCGTCGGTATGGCGTGCCATGAATATAGCGCGCTATGGCGATGAAGCCCGCAACCTGATCTTGTCCGCCATCTGCGCAGGTGCGCGACGCCATCAGGCGGATGTGTTTATCGCCCATTTTGGGCCGGCAGGCGTCACCGCCGCGAAGCTACGCGAACTGGGGCTGCTGGAAGGAAAAATCGCCACCGTGTTTCACGGGATCGACGTTTCACATCGCCAGGTGCTTGAGCATTACACCCCGGAATATCAAAAGCTCTTTAAACGCGGCGACATGATGCTGCCCATTAGCGAACTTTGGGCAAAACGACTGGCGGCGATGGGGTGCCCGCAGGAGAAACTGGCCGTGTCGCGTATGGGCGTGGATATGGATAATTTCACGCTGCGCCCGGCTAAAACGCCGGGCTCGCCGCTACAGATCGTGTCCGTCGCGCGGTTAACAGAAAAGAAAGGGCTGCATGTGGCGATTGAAGCCTGCCGCCAGTTGAAAGCGCGCGGCGTAGCTTTTCGCTATCACATTCTGGGGATTGGCCCGTGGGAGCGCAGACTGCGCACCCTGATCGAGCAGTATCAGCTTGAAAACGAGATCGTGATGCCGGGATTTAAGCCCAGCCATGAGGTCAAAGCGATGTTGAATGACGCCGATCTCTTTTTACTGCCCTCCGTGACCGGCGCTGACGGCGATATGGAAGGGATCCCGGTGGCGTTAATGGAGGCGATGGCGGTAGGCATACCCGTTATTTCGACTTTACACAGCGGCATCCCGGAACTGATTGAGAGCGAACACTCCGGCTGGCTGGTGCCGGAAAACGACGCCCAGGCGCTGGCAGACAGGCTCGAACATGTCTCCCGTCTGAATGAAGCGCAACTCGAACCGTTGCGTCAGCGCGCGCGGCAAAAAGTTGAAAGCACCTTCAATCAGCAGGTTATTGATCAAAGACTGGCGAGCTTGCTTCAGGCGCTGTAACCACGTTGAGGATCTATGGGCAACGACAACACCTTTTCACGACGCACCTTCCTGAAAGCCACAAGCACTGTGGCGCTTCTTCCCCTTCTGAATCATCCTGCCGCCCGGGCGCTTGAACAACGCAGCGCCGTAAACGTTAAGCAATTCTTTAAAACCGACTGGCCTGACGCGTTTAATCGTGCCTTTAAGGCTGCGCCCGTGGTGGAAGTGCCACAGCAATTGGTCTGCGATAACGTAAACAGCGCTATTTTTATGCCGCCGGGCAGCAAGCTGTTAATCAAAGGACGTATTGAGGGCAATGGGAAAGGGCGATTTGTTGTGGGCGAACAGTGCCAGGTATCAGGCGAAGGCGGCGGGACCCTTCACAACATCATGCTTGATATTCGCGGCTCCGACTGCAAGCTCGATAATCTCGATATGAGCGGATATGGCCCGGTGGCGTTAATTTTGATCGACAAACATGCCCCGAAATCGATGCGTAATTTGTCCATTGACCGCCTGCACGCGCATGATGCGAACTACGGCATTCTGCGCCAGGGATTCCACAATAAAATCGAGGGCGTGCGGATTACAAACGGTCATTTTAGCCGCTTGCAGGGTGACGCCATCGAATGGAACGTCGCTATCAACGATCGTGATTTACTCATTTCTGACCATATTGTTGAGGATATCAACTGCACCAATGGCAAAATCAACTGGGGGATTGGCATTGGTCTGGCGGGAAGTACCTACGACAATGACTATCCTGAGGATCAGGCGGTTAAACATTTTGTGGTGGCGAATATTACCGGGAAAAATTGCCGACAATTAGTCCATGTCGAAAACGGCAAACATTTTGTTATACGTAATATATCTGCTCAAAATATTACCCCGGATTTCAGTAAGAGCGCGGGTATTGATAACGCAACGGTGGCCATATATGGTTGTGACAATTTTACTCTCGACAATATCACCATGACCAATAGCGCCGGAATGTTAATTGGCTATGGCGTTGTGAAAGGTAAATATTTGTCAATTCCGCAAAATTTCAGGCTGAATAATGTGCGCCTGGATAATCAGCACAGCGCGAGAAAATTGCGCGGCATACAAATATCGTCCGGGAATGCCACGTCATTCGTTTCCGTGACCAAACTTGACCTGAAAGCCGCTTCGCTGGAAATCCACAATAAGCCACAGCATCTATTCTTGCGCGATATCAACATAATGCAAGATACGCGCCGTGGGCCCGCGCTTAAGCTACACTTCGATTTGCGCAAGGATGTTCGCGGGCGGTTTATGGCGCGGGAAGAGACATTACTTTCGCTGCGTAATATTAACGCAGTTAACGAACAGGGCCAGGCTTCAGTGGAAATTGACCGAATCGATCATAAATATATCAATGTTTCATCAGTCAATTTTCCTGTGCCAAAACAAACAACATAGCGGGAAACATCGCCACTTTACGATTATTCCTGGCCACAACTGTCCATTTATAAGCTTTTTTACGTTTCAAGCCTGAGAGGGGAGCGGTAGAATTGGCCGTTCGTTTCGCTTAACAAAACGTGCTGGCGTCGGGGCGCGAAAAGACTATAATTCATCGACCATTTTGAGGTGGGATTGATAATGATTAATTTGAAAGCAGTAATTCCGGTTGCCGGTCTGGGCATGCATATGTTGCCTGCCACCAAAGCGATTCCGAAAGAGATGCTTCCTATCGTCGATAAGCCAATGATCCAGTATATCGTCGACGAAATCGTGGCTGCGGGTATCAAAGAGATCGTCCTGGTGACGCACTCTTCTAAAAACGCGGTTGAAAACCACTTCGATACTTCTTATGAACTCGAAGCCCTGCTGGAACAGCGTGTTAAGCGCCAGCTGCTGGCTGAAGTCAAATCTATCTGTCCGCCGGGCGTGACCATTATGAACGTTCGCCAGGCGCAACCGCTGGGGTTGGGGCACTCTATTCTTTGTGCTCAACCTATCGTCGGCAATAATCCGTTTGTTGTGGTGTTACCGGATATTGTACTGGATGATGCATCTGCCGATCCGTTACGCTACAACCTTGCCGCAATGGTGGCGCGTTTCCAGGAAACCGGTCGCAGCCAGGTGCTGGCGAAGCGTATGGAAGGCGACCTGTCTGAATACTCCGTCATTACCACCCAGGAGCCGCTTGATACGGAAGGTAAAGTGGCACGTATCGTCGATTTCATCGAAAAACCCGATCAGCCGCAGACGCTGGCATCTGATGTAATGGCGGTAGGCCGTTATGTGTTGTCGGCTGATATCTGGGCTGAACTCGAGCGCACGGAACCCGGTGCCTGGGGACGTGTTCAATTGACCGACGCTATCGCCGCGTTGAACAAAAACCAACCGGTTGAAGCAATGTTAATGACGGGCGAAAGCTACGACTGCGGTAAGAAAATGGGTTACATGCAGGCGTTTGTCAACTATGGTCTTCGTAACCTGAAAGAAGGTCAAAAATTTAGGGAAAGCATAAAGAAGATGCTGTCATAATCGGCATTCTTCGTTTAAAAGAGAACGGTTGCAGATAAATGTTTGCTGCAGCCGTTCATTATTTATACGACACGAGTAACGGTTTGGCTTATTTGATGAGTGATCAACAACTAAGTTAAAATTTGAAGTTATGCTGCTATTAGAAGTATTTATGGTCCTTAAATGAAATCTGTCATATCTCCGCAAAAAAATGTTCTATCCTATCGCTGTCACTTTTCAGCAGGTGCAGTGCACTTCGTAAAAAATTTCTGACTCTCATTTTCCTTACCGCGTCAATCGCCGGATGGGATGAATCGCCAGTAACTTTTACCAAGAGTACTAACAAACAATGAAGCCGTACGCGCTCTGGTTGCGATAGCCAGGGGCGGTAGCGTACCTAATCATTGCCGTTGAAGTTAGGGATTCTTTGTCTGGCATCATTTGGTCAATTCACACAGGTTGAGTAACGTTATGAAGATTTTGGTTACGGGTGGAGCGGGCTTTATCGGTTCTGCAGTAGTACGAAATATTATTAATAATACTAATGATAAAGTGCTGGTCGTTGACAGCCTCACTTACGCCGGAAATCTTGAGTCTCTGGCACCCGTTGCGCAGAGCCCACGCTACAGCTTTTCCCAGACCGACATTACCGACAGCGGAAAAGTTGCTGAACTGTTTGATAGCTTTGCGCCTGATATTGTGATGCATCTTGCAGCGGAGAGCCATGTTGATCGTTCTATTGATGGCCCTGCAGCGTTTATTCATACCAACGTTATCGGTACCTTCGTTCTGCTTGATGCCGCTCGTCAGTACTATTCAAAATTGAGCGCGGAAAAGAAAGCCGATTTCCGCTTCCATCATATTTCAACTGATGAAGTCTACGGTGACTTGCATGGTACCGACGATCTCTTCACGGAAGAAACGCCGTATGCGCCAAGCAGCCCTTATTCAGCATCTAAAGCGTCAAGCGACCATCTGGTGCGCGCATGGAACCGGACTTACGGCCTGCCGACTGTACTGACCAACTGCTCAAATAACTATGGCCCCTACCATTTCCCGGAAAAATTGATCCCGCTGATCATACTTAACGCATTGGCAGGGAAACCGTTGCCGGTATATGGCGATGGCTCCCAAATCCGTGATTGGCTATATGTGGAAGATCATGCACGCGCTCTTTATAAAGTCGCGACTGAAGGTAAAATCGGTGAAACCTATAATATTGGTGGTCACAACGAGCGTAAGAACATTGATGTAGTGAAAACCATCTGTTCGATCCTTGACAATATCATTACTGAAAAACCTAACGGCATTGCGAGTTATGCCGAATTAATTACTTTTGTGACCGACCGTCCTGGTCATGATATGCGCTATGCGATCGACGCGACCAAAATTAAGAACGATCTGGGCTGGGTTCCAGAAGAAACTTTTGAAACAGGTATTGAGAAGACTGTTCACTGGTATCTGAATAACAAACAATGGTGGCAGCGTGTATTAGATGGTTCTTATGCAGGTGAACGCTTAGGCTTAACAAACTGAGATAAATAAAATGAAAGGTATTGTACTTGCTGGCGGCTCTGGAACACGTTTATATCCCATCACTCAGGGTGTATCGAAACAATTATTGCCTGTATACGATAAACCGATGATTTATTACCCGATCTCTGTTTTGATGCTAGCTGGGATCAAAGACATCCTCATCATCACGACCCCAGAAGACATGCCCGCATTTAAACGCCTACTGGGAACGGGTGAGCAATTTGGTATTAATCTTTCCTGGGCTGTCCAGCCTTCGCCGGATGGACTGGCGCAGGCGTTTATTATTGGTGAAGAATTTATTGATAATCAATCCTGCGCGCTGGTGCTTGGGGATAATGTTTATTTTGGACAGAGCTTTGGTAAAAAATTGGAAGCAGCTGCACAAATAACTTCCGGTGCTACGGTGTTTGGTTATCAGGTTCTTGATCCAGAACGTTTCGGTGTAGTGGAGTTTGATGCTAATTACAAGGCACTCTCCATCGAAGAAAAGCCCCTGAAACCAAAATCACATTGGGCGGTTACTGGGCTGTATTTCTATGACAATAAAGTTGTGGAAATGGCGAAACAAGTAAAACCCTCGGCCCGAGGTGAACTGGAAATCACCACTCTGAACCAGATGTATTTAGAGCGCGGCGAACTGCAAGTTGAACTACTAGGACGCGGCTTTGCGTGGCTGGATACCGGCACACATGACAGTCTGGTAGAAGCATCCCAGTTTATTCATACCATTGAGAAACGTCAGGGAATGAAAGTCGCTTGTCTGGAAGAGATTGCCTTTAGAAAAGGCTGGATGACCCGAGAACAAGTGGCGGCACAAGCTAAATTGCTCAATAAAACAGAATATGGCCGTTACTTGAATATTTTGCTTGATGAACCTGTTTCCTGATTGTTGCGGCAGAAAATGATGAAAATATTACTGATAGGTAAAAATGGCCAAGTTGGCTGGGAGTTACAACGTGCTTTGTCAACTTTAGGTGAGGTAGTGGCAGTCGACTATTTTGACACTCAGCTATGTGGCGATTTAACTAATCCAGAAGGTATTGCGGAAACGATCCGAATTGTTCATCCCGATGTGGTTGTCAATGCAGCAGCACACACTGCCGTTGATAAAGCGGAAAGCGAACAGGCGCTTTCTGGCTTAATTAATGCTGAAAGCGTGGCCGTTATTGCTAAAGAAACGGCAAACATTAGTGCATTGCTTATCCATTACTCGACAGACTATGTGTTTGATGGTCAAGGCTCTCATTATCGTGATGAGGAAGAGCAAACTGGACCATTAAACGTTTATGGTGAGACGAAATTAGCGGGTGAAGAAGCTATTCGTAAATTAAATAACCGCCATTTTATTTTCCGTACCAGCTGGGTATATGCCACGCGAGGAGCAAACTTTGCCAAAACGATGCTTAAGTTAGCTCGTGAAAGAGAAACCCTTTCGATTATTAACGATCAATTTGGTGCTCCCACAGGCGCGGAATTATTGGCAGACTGCACTGCCCATGCCATCCGTTTTGAAAAGCAAGACAAATCAAACTACGGTGTTTACCATCTCGTCGCAAGTGGTGAAACGACGTGGTTTGATTATGCAAATTATATTTTTGATGTGGCACGTGAAAACGGAGAATCACTGGTGATTGATTCCGTTACAGGAGTGCCGACATCCTCATATCCCACGCCAGCACAGCGCCCGAACAACTCCAGACTCTGTAACAGAAAATTCCAACAGACGTTTGATGTCATACTTCCCGACTGGAAAGAGGGCGTTAGGCGAGTGGTTATCGAAGTGTTAGGTAAATAAATAGAGATTCGCAATGAATATTATTCGTACAGAAATTCCTGATGTTCTCATTTTTGAACCTAAAGTATTTGGAGATTCCAGAGGATTTTTTTTTGAAAGCTTTAATAAAAAAATCTTTGATGAAGCGGTAAACAGAAACGTTGAGTTTGTTCAGGATAATCACTCGCTCTCAGCAAAAGGGGTATTGCGTGGCCTGCATTATCAAATCGAACCTTTTGCGCAAGGGAAACTAGTCCGTTGCATTGAAGGGGAAGTGTTTGATGTAGCAGTGGATATCCGCGATGGTTCACCGACTTATGGGAAATGGGTTGGTGTTGTTCTGAGCGCTGATAATCATCGTCAATTATGGATCCCTGAGGGATTTGCTCATGGTTTTCTTACACTGAGCGAGCAAGCTCAGTTTGTTTATAAAACAACCAATTATTACCATCCTCAAAGCGATCGTGGGATTTTCTGGAATGATCCGGATATTAATATTCAATGGCCATCGATTGATGTTCCAGTCAATCTTTCTGAAAAAGACAAAGTTCAGCCTTCTTTAAAAAATATTGTTAAAGTATAAAATGCTAAATCATAATACGTCACCTTTGTATATAGTTAAGTCATTGAAATCAAACTTTGCATTATTAAAAAGTTTGATTGCAAGAGATATCAATTCTAAATACAACGGTTCTTATATTGGAGTGCTTTGGTCCATTATTACACCAATTGTTATGCTGGCCATCTATACTTTTGTTTTTAGCGTGGTATTCAAAGCTAAATGGGGTATAAATAGCAATTCAAAAACAGAGTTTGCTCTCGTTTTGTTCGCAGGAATGATTATTTTTAATTTATTCTCCGAATGTATTTCAAGATCAACATCGCTGATCCTGCAAAATGCAAACTATGTAAAGAAAGTCGTCTTTCCACTCGAAATATTAGTACCGGTATGCTTAGGAAGTGCGTTATTTAATTTTTTCATCAGCTTTTGTGTCTGGCTGGTTGCCTATGTTGTATTTTATGGCGCGCCGCATCCAAGTATGCTGCTATTTCCATTAATATTGCTGCCGTTTATTTTTTTTGTGCTTGGTTTAAGTTGGTTTTTAAGTGCGCTTAGCGTATTCGTGCGTGATATAGCCCAATTCATTAATTTAATTGTGACCGTATTGTTATTCATGTCCCCCGTGTTTTACCCTGTGACGGCATTGCCGGAAGATTATCGTCATTTCCTGTTTATCAACCCACTAACTTATTTTGTGGAATCATTCAGAGCGATTATCTTCTTCGGACAGGGTGTGGATCAATTTTTACCTTATTGTTATATAGCCTCATTATTTGTTTTATGGATAGGTTTCTATTTCTTCCAAAAAACAAGGAAAGGATTTGCTGATGTCATCTGAATATGCAATCAAAGTTGAAAATATTAGTAAGTGCTATCATGTCTATGACAAGCCGGTAAATCGCTTAAAACAAATGTTTTCAACCACCCAAAGTAAATATTACAAAGAGTTTTGGGCGCTGAGGGATATTTCTTTTGAGGTGAAAAAAGGTGAGACTGTCGGTATTGTTGGTAAAAATGGTAGCGGTAAGTCCACCTTATTACAAATTATTTGCGGTACATTAAATCCTTCGTCGGGTTCTGTCACAACTAACGGAAGAATTGCTGCGCTATTGGAACTCGGGTCGGGTTTTAATCCTGATTTTACCGGTCGAGATAACGTCTATTTGAATGCCACGCTATTAGGTTTATCAAAAACCGAGATTGATGAAAAATTCCAGAGCATTGTAGAATTTGCAGATATTGGCGATTTTATTGATCAACCTGTTAAGACCTATTCTAGTGGTATGATGGTTCGTTTAGCGTTTGCCGTACAGGCCCAAATTGAGCCTGAAATCCTAATCGTTGATGAAGCGCTTGCGGTTGGGGATGCAAAGTTTCAGGCTAGATGCTTTGAGAGGCTTAAACAGCTTAAACAAAGTGGAACCAGTATTTTATTAGTAACCCACTCAACTGAACAGATAGTTACACACTGTTCAAAAGCTGTGTTGATTGACAGCGGTGTTGTAAAGGATATCGGCAATCCGCGTGATGTAACTAATCACTATTTAGATTTACTCTTTGGTAAAACAAAAAAAGCAGTAACTAATGAGAGTAATCATAAAAAAGCTAAAGAAATAGATATTGTTGAAAATGAAGATGGGCTTAATCTTGCAGAAGACGTTTTCTTATCAAGGCCGATATCGAACCACCTAAGCTACCGCTGGGGAGACAAAAAAGCATTAATCCTCGATTATGTATTAACTGATGGCGAAAATCTTTATCCGCCTACTGTCAAATCGGGAAGTAAATTAACGCTTTCGGTATCAATTAAATTTTTAGAAAACATATTCAGACCCATCCTTGGCTTTACAGTTAAAAATAAGGAAGGTGTGACGGTTTACGGAAGTAATTCAGAGTTACTCGAGTTTACCGATATCCAGGTTGCAGGTAGTAAAGATTCAGTCGAAATCATTCGTTTGGAATTCATATGTAATTTAGCTCCTGGCGATTATTTTATTTCGCTGGGTATTGCGAGTAAAGCCTCTGAAGACGTCGAGCCACACGATCGAAGATATGACGCTATACATATTTATGTCGAGCCAGACAAGAAAATGTTTGGCCTATCAAATATGCACTTGAAAATGAACAAGACAGAAAGGAATGGATAATTCCATGAGTAATTTATTTGATACCAAAAAATATATTTTTGATAATGACTCTGGTATTTATAAAAATCCAAATTATCAAAGCATTAATTATAGCGATGGCGATCAGATCGAAGAAAACATTTTATCAATTATCAAAAACGCACAAGATATCACTGTTCTCTCTGATGAGTTAAGACACCAATGTATTGATTGGCCAACTATTTATCACCTTGGCTCACAGCGCTCAAATATCCTTCGCCCATTTGCTACCACACTGCAGGACGCAGATGTGCTCGAAATAGGCGCAGGCTGCGGTGCGATTACCCGTTATTTGGGTGAGTGTGGTGCAAATGTCCTTGCGCTTGAAGGCTCTTTACGACGTGCACAAATAGCACGTTCACGTACCCGTGATTTGAATAATGTCACGGTGCTTGCCGAGAAATTTTCTGATTTCCATACAGAGACTAAATTTGACGTTATAACGCTTATCGGCGTTTTAGAGTACGCAAATTTATTCACTGATTCCGACAACCCAGCCAAAACAATGCTGGAAGCGATTCGCAACATGCTCAAACCTGATGGCATTTTAATCATTGCGATTGAGAACCAGCTGGGCTTGAAATATTTTGCGGGTTCGCCAGAGGATCATGTCTGGAAAATCATGTATGGTGTTGAAGGACGATATACTAAAAAAGAACCTGTAACTTTCGGCAAAGTCGCTATCACTAAGCTAATAGAAAGTGCGGGGTTAATTACGCAGAAGTTTTTTGCGCCATTCCCGGATTACAAAACGCCAAATTCAATTGTTTCTGATTCAGCGTTTGATACAGAAGGATTTAATGCATCCGTTTTTGCAGTTGAAAATGCATTAAAAGATTATCAACTTCCTAACTATTTATTCTTTTCTCAAGAAAAGGCGTGGAAAGTTGTTAATGAAAATAAGTTGACAATGGATATGTCAAACTCATTTCTGATTGTTGCCAGTCAGGAAGATCTTACAAATAAAGTTGTCGATGATAAATTTATCGCGTTTCATTACAGCGCTTCAAGACGCAGAAAATTTTGTAAACAAAGTGTATTTACTGTCGGTCATAATAATACGATCAATGTTGTCACTTCGAGAATGACGTCTGAAGAAAAATTAACTGAACAGGTAGGCAATTTGGTCAACCAATTAGATTCGGTTAGTTCGTATGTTAACGGGCAGTCACTCAATGATAAAATATCAGACACAGTATCAAAAGATTATTGGCCTTTAGAAGAGTTCATTTCTCTTCTGAAGGATTATATTCTTTACATTCTCAAACTTCATTCCTCACAAACGTTCGAGTATTCACCAGATTTACTTAAACAAGAAGTAGATGGGGCATTGATTGATTGTATCCCGCAGAATATCATTATTTCCAATAATGATGCTGAATGGAAATTAATCGATCAGGAATGGAAGTACAAAGGAAGTATTTCATTAGGCTGGTTAGTTTTTAGAACACTGTTAATTACTATTCAGTCAAATACGCGATTCGGTTATAATGAACGAGTTAATGGTCTTAATAGACTGGAGTTCGTTCAACTATGTTTCAACGCTCTTGAGTGTAACATTACCGATGCGGAGATTGAAAATTTCGGCATTTTTGAAGCCGAATTACAAAGTCTTGTTACCAGTCTTGATAAAGATCAGCTCAGAAATTGGTATTCAACGCAGTTAATTAGAACACGCCCTCTGGTAGAAGAGGTTATGCATGCTAATAATGTACTATCTGCAAAATCACATCAAATTGAATTATTAAATAATCAACTTGAAATTAGCAGGGCTGAGTTTGAAAGCCAGCAGAATCTCATTATTAAGCTTAATGAACAATTAGCAGAGTTGAACAATGTTTATCAAGAACAAACCTTATTAATCGAAGGTTTGAATAAAGATTTTAGTGAAAAATGCAGTTCTTTTGATTCTTTAACATTTGAAAAAGAAGAGCAGCAGCGCGGTATTTATGCTCTGTATAATCAAATAGAGCATCTACGGTTAAATGAGCAATTGCTTAAAACCTCTTTAAGTTGGAAAGTAACAGCTCCTTTACGACGCGTTCGTACTGCACTCAATAAAGTAAAATCCTATGCCTCGAATAAATTATATAGTAATCCAAATAGCAAAATTAACTATGTAATTATTCGGGGTTACAAAGGTGTGCGTAGACATGGCGTTATCAAAGCTGTTCCACTTTCAGTAAAAACAGCATGGACTTTATCGAATAATTATCTTCGTAAAGTAAATAAAAATAAACTCTATTCACGCAGAATTAATGAAATTGAACAGCTCATTAAAAATGAGAAAAATTTCATTGATTTGTTCCATGTACCCATGGGATGGAATACGCCTTTATTTCAACGTTTCCAGCATCTCTCGCTTCAATCTGCTCAACTTGGTGGGCTGGCACTCTACGGCGGTCATATTCAGGTAGATAAAGATCTTTTTGTATATGATAGAACAAAAGATAATGTCTATGTTTTTGACGCTCTTGATGCAATTATCAACTTACGCATCAAAGAGGCTCTTGAAGCAAATAAAACCGCAGTGAAAGTCGTCCGGGTACAATCTATTGACATGGCGACGTCGATTGATGAACTGATCAAATTCCAGGAAATAGGCTGCAAAGTTGTTTATGAATATATCGACGAAATCAGCGAAGAAATTATTGGTACTTTCCCAGAATTTGTTGTTGAGCGTCACAAATGGATTCTAAGTAATGAATCTATTTATGTTGTCGCTACTGCAACTAAATTATACGAAGAAGTAGCTTCATATAGAAATAAAAATATGCAGCTCTCTACCAATGGCGTTGATATATCACACTGGCAAAAAACACCAAAAACAATGCCCGCCGATCTTGTCAACATTATAGACAAGGATAAAATTGTTATTGGCTACCATGGTGCTCTGGCAAAATGGTTAGATTACGAATTATTGAATAAGATAGCTGATGTAGATAATTTTGTCCTTCTGTTGATTGGCTATGAACACGATAGTTCTATGAGAGAAAGCGGTTTGCTGGAAAAGGATAATGTTTACTTCCTTGGAAGCAAATCCTACTTTGAACTTCCTCAATATGCTTATTATTATGATATCGGCATTTTGCCATTTAAAAAATATAAGCTGACAGAATCTGTGTCACCAGTAAAACTTTTTGAGTATATGGCGTTAGGTAAGCCCGTTGTTACAACCGATCTGGTGGAATGCCTCAAATATAAAAGTTGTTTGATTGCAGAAGCTGAAGATCATGAAACTTTTGTAGCAAATCTTAAAAAAGCTGTCACGTTAAAGAGTAATGCTGATTATCAATTAACTCTCCAGACTGAGGCGGTGGAAAACTCCTGGCAGTCAAAAACCATCGATTATTTAGAGTTGGTTGGTATTAGTGTTAATAATGTTGTAAACAAGGGGTAATAAATGAAGTCCAAGCTTTATCAAACAATCAAGCATATTTATTGGCGACTGCCATTCAGTGATGATAAAAAAGAGGCTTTCATTGGGAGCATCAGAAGAAAACTGCGCGATGCTGTGCGGGATGAGAGCGCTATTACCCCTGATGACAGAATGGCTCTCAAGGATGCTTATATCAAGCAGGTGCTTGATTCTGCGAAGCCTGAATCAGAAGAGTATGTTGCAGAAACTGATGCTAATTATATTCGCCAGGATTCTGACGCTAAAATCATCGCCTATTATCTTACTCAGTTTCACCCAAACAAAGAGAATGATGAATGGTGGGGCAAAGGTGTAACAGAATGGAATAACGTATGCCGCGCTAAACCCCAATATGTTGGGCATGCCCAACCAAGATTGCCTGGCGAATTAGGGTTTTATGACCTGCGCCTGAAAGAAAACATGTTAAGACAAGTCGAACTTGCTAAAAAATATGGCGTATACGGATTTTCATTTTATTACTACTGGTTTGACGGCGCTCGCTTATTAGAGCAACCGCTAGATCTGTTCATGGCGAACCCAGATATAGATATTCCTTTTTCTTTATGCTGGGCGAATGAATCCTGGACCCGCAGATTTGACGGAACCTGTGGTGAAATCCTTATGAAGCAAAGTGACAGTGTTGAAAGCTACAAAGCATTCATCGCAAGCACGATCCGTTACATGCAAGACCCTCGTTATATCAAAGTGGCGGGTAAACCTGTATTAACAGTTTATCGTCCTTCATTCATTCCAGATTGCAAAAATGTCCTTCAGTACTGGCGTGAAAAGTGCCGCGAGGCAGGTATTGAAGATATTCACATCATTGGTGTTAAAGAACATACCTGGGATCAGGATCTTATTGCATTAGGTTTCGATGCGCAAAGCGAATTCCATCCAGGTACTGTTTTCAAACATTGTAAAGACATTACAGCAGAAATTGATTTTATCCAGCCTAAATTTGAAGGCCTCGTTTTAGATTATAAAGATATTGTGGTAGAGAAAAAATATTTTAAATATAACCATAATAAACTTTATCGTGCTGTTATGCCGATGTGGGATAACACAGCCCGTCGTAACAATAAAGGGATGATTTTCCAGAATTCTTCTCCAGCTTTATATAAGCAATGGCTGGAAGATGTCATTGGAGAGTCCTATCAGCGTGATGATCTCGAAGATAATCTGATTTTTATTAATGCCTGGAACGAATGGGGGGAGGGGGCTTACCTGGAACCAGACCGAGAGTATGGTTATGCCTTCTTACAAGCCACTAAAGATGCTGTTGAATCTAGCCGCAAATAGGATTATCGAGGTATTTTATGAAAGTTATGTGTGTGATTGGCACCAGACCAGAAGCAATAAAAATGGCGCCAGTAGTAAACGCTTTTAAAAAATGTGAAGATTTTGAAGTCTGTGTACTTGCTACAGCACAGCACAGGGATCTCCTTGATCAGGCTTTTTCACTATTTGATATTCAGGCTGATTACGATCTCAACATCATGCAGCCGGGTCAGACATTACCTGAATTGACTTCAAGATTAATCGTCGGCATTGATAAAATTCTTACAGAAGCTAAGCCCGATCTGGTAATTGGTCAGGGTGATACGACAACAGTTTTTGTCACAGCATTAGCCTGTTTTTATCAGAAAATTCCCTTTGCGCATCTTGAGGCAGGGTTAAGAACACACGATTTGTATTCTCCATTCCCGGAAGAAGCGAACAGAATATTAGCGGGGAACCTGGCCTGTCTGCATTTTGCTCCCACGGAAGTTTCAAAAAACAATCTTCTCCGTGAAGCAATGAAACCGGAGCAGATTTTTGTAACCGGCAATACGGTTATTGATGCTTTACTTGCCACTGCGCAAAAAGACTTTCCCCTTGAGGTTGATATCCCTGAAGATAAGCGAATGGTATTAGTCACTTCGCATAGACGTGAAAACTTTGGGCAACCTATCATCAATACATGCCAGGCAATACTTGAGTTGGTAAAGAAATACGAAGATATTTGTGTTGTCTTCCCTGTTCATCCAAACCCGAATATTCGCAATGTCGTTGATGAATATCTGCTTAATCATGACCGCATAAAACTGGTTTCTCCGTTTGATTATGGTCCGTTCGTATCTGCAATGAAAAAGGCCTATATCATTTTGACGGATTCCGGTGGTGTTCAGGAAGAAGCACCGGCATTAGGAAAACCCGTACTGGTATTAAGAAGAGATACTGAGCGGCCTGAAGCGGTCACCGAAGGCGTTGTTAAATTAATCGGTACTGAAAAGCAGGACATCGTTAATGAAGCGTCAATTCTGCTTGATAATGTGGATGCTTATCGTGCCATGGCTAAAGGTGCTTCCCCTTATGGGGATGGTAACTCCAGCGAAAGGATTGTTCAGATAGTACGTGCATATTTTGAACAGGCTCAACGTTGAAGCTCGTATATTTATCTCCTGTACCCTGGGCTAGCATGAGCCAAAGGCCACATTATTTTATCCAGCATGCTTTGCATGCTGGAGTCAATGAAGTCCTTTGGATTAACCCATATCCCGGACGACTTCCTGGTTTGCAGGATTTCGTGCCGGGGAGACATGCCAAAGAACCCGCCGGCCGACTTGAGCTCGCAAATTTACACGTCGAGTCAGTACAGCCTGTATTTCCCCTGGAACCCTTTCACCAACTTTTTAAGCTTATTAATTTCAAATCGTTGCATCAGATAATTAAAAAAATTGCTGATTTTAAAGATGAAAATACAATAATTGTCATAGGCAAACCCAGTTTATTAGCAGTCGAGCTTTGTAAAAAACATTCATGGCGGCGAATTGTATTTGATGCAATGGATAATTATCCTGCTTTTTTTTCGGGTTACTCTTCAAAGAGCATGACTAAGATAGAAGAGAATATTGTTGATATAGTCGATAATATTCTTTGCACTAGTCATCCTCTGCAAAAAAAATTCGCTCATCAGGCAAACAAAGTACAACTATGTCTTAATGCCTGTACGCCAGGTTTTGCGCAAAAGCGAAAGAATACTAAAAAATTAGGTGAGGATACTCTTACCTTTGGTTATGTCGGAACAATTGCCAGTTGGTTTGACTGGAAATGGGTTGTTGAACTAGCCAATTTACATCCTCAGCATAAAATTCGCCTTGTTGGACCTCTAAAAACATTAAAACCGAGAGAATTACCAACGAATATCATTTTTGATAAAGCAATTTCTCATGACGATGTTCCTGGCTTTTTGTCAGAAATAGATGTTGGGCTCATTCCTTTTCTGGACAACGACATTACCCATTATGTTGATCCCATTAAATATTATGAGTATCGTTCAAGTGGGTTACCCATCCTTTCAACAAAGTTTGGAGAAATGTCCTGGCATCATGCAGATACTGAAAACAGCACTACAGCTTGCCCGTTCAACTTACCGACCAACTCACTTTATTTCAGCCCATCTGATATCCACCATGTGACATGGGATATGAGATTTGCTGAATTATTTAAAAATACCATAATGAAATAAGTGTAAGTGATCTGAATGAATAAAGCAGCAGAATTGACAATTTCTTTGGTTGTTTATAAACCACTCCTGGAGCAGCTAAGTGAGACCTTACGAAGTTTAGCGCTGAGTTTATCGCATGTAAATATTTCGCACCATGTCTACATTATTGATAATACTCCAGAAAACGAAGTTTCTGCTGTAAGTGAAAATTATATATACGGTTTTTTTAATCCTGACGTCGCTACATACATACGCAAAAAACACAACGTTGGATTTGGCAAAGCGCATAATTGCACGCTTGGATTAAACTCTACTTTTCATTTAGTATTAAATCCGGATTTAACGATGGATAAATATGCTATTGAAAAATCTGTGGAGTATCTTTTAAATAATAAAAATTGTGGCTTACTGACACCGCACGTTACCTGGTCGGATGGAAAGGTTCAGCGGTTATGTAAAAAATACCCATCGGTAT
Source organism: Atlantibacter sp. RC6 (assembly GCF_014193285.1). Lineage (GTDB taxonomy): Bacteria > Pseudomonadota > Gammaproteobacteria > Enterobacterales > Enterobacteriaceae > Atlantibacter. The sequence goes on along the minus strand of NZ_JACHZE010000005.1, from coordinate 42,201 downwards.
TTATATTGCTACTACGTGGTTTTGCTCCCAAAAGCATTCGGAAGTTATTCAAGGCTAAACTTGATGAATACGAAATGGTTAATGAAATCGATGACCATTCAATCTATATCAATCCTCCCATGGTCAGTGGCTGTTTTATGTTTTTCAGAAATGAGATATGGAACAAGTGTGGTGGTTTTGATGAGCGCTATTTTCTTTACTTTGAAGATTTTGATCTCAGCATCCGTGTTAAAGAATTCTGCGATATTGCATACGTGCCACAGGTCAAAATAATACATCATGGTGGGTTTGCTGCGCGAAAAGGGATAAAGCACATTATGCTATTTTTTAAATCTATGGTGCTTTTTTTCAATATTCATCATTGGCGATGGTTCTGAGTGGTTTGATTAAAAAAGTGCTAACAGCATATCGGTGGATTAAAAAAATTAAGTAATACAATATAAGTAAAAAAATTGTGTATATTGTTCATTTTATGATGGATTCTTTCACTCTTCTTTCTTACTTTCATCATCTACGTTAATATGTTTTAGCTAAAGCGTTGCCTTCCAGAGGCGGCGTAATTCACACCTGACAGGAGTAAATAATGTCCAAGCAACAGATCGGCGTTGTCGGTATGGCAGTGATGGGGCGCAACCTGGCGCTGAACATCGAAAGCCGTGGCTATACCGTATCCATTTTCAACCGCTCCCGTGAAAAAACCGAAGAAGTCGTTGCCGAAAATCCGGGCAAAAAACTCGTGCCTTACTATACGGTGCAGGAGTTTGTTGAATCCCTTGAAACGCCGCGTCGTATCCTGTTGATGGTGAAGGCGGGTGAAGGCACCGATAAAGCCATTGAATCCCTGAAACCTTATCTGGATAAAGGCGACATCATCATTGATGGCGGTAACACCTTCTTCCACGACACCATCCGCCGTAACCGTGAACTATCTGCTGAAGGCTTTAATTTCATCGGTACTGGCGTTTCAGGCGGCGAAGAGGGCGCGCTGAAAGGCCCTTCTATCATGCCTGGCGGCCAGAAAGAAGCCTATGAACTGGTTGCACCTATCCTGAAACAAATCGCAGCCGTAGCTGAAGATGGCGAGCCGTGTGTAACCTATATCGGCGCAGATGGCGCAGGCCACTATGTGAAAATGGTTCACAACGGTATCGAGTACGGTGATATGCAGCTTATCGCAGAAGCTTACTCCCTGCTCAAGCATGGCCTGAACCTCTCTAACCCGGAACTGGCAGAAACCTTTACCGAGTGGAACAAAGGTGAGTTGAGCAGCTACCTGATCGACATCACTAAAGATATTTTCACGAAGAAAGATGAAGATGGAATCTATCTGGTCGATGTGATCCTTGACGAAGCTGCTAATAAAGGTACCGGTAAATGGACCAGCCAGAGCTCTCTGGATCTTGGCGAGCCGCTGTCGCTAATCACTGAGTCGGTATTCGCGCGCTACATCTCCTCCCTGAAAGAGCAACGCGTTGCGGCGTCCAAAGTGCTGAGCGGTCCAGAAGCTAAGCCATTTACTGGCGATAAAGCAGAATTCATTGAGAAAGTGCGCCGCGCTTTGTACCTCGGTAAGATCGTTTCTTACGCTCAGGGATTCTCGCAGCTGCGTGCCGCCTCGGAAGAAAATAACTGGAATCTTAATTACGGCGAGATCGCTAAAATCTTCCGTGCGGGTTGCATTATTCGCGCGCAGTTCCTGCAGAAAATCACCGATGCTTATGCTGAGAACCCTTCTATCGCAAACCTGCTGTTAGCGCCGTACTTTAAAAAAGCGGCCGACGATTACCAGCAAGCGCTGCGTGATGTGGTGGCATATGCCGTACAGAATGGTATTCCTACGCCGACCTTCTCTGCCGCTATCGCTTATTACGACAGCTACCGCGCTGCCGTACTGCCTGCAAACCTGATTCAGGCGCAGCGTGACTACTTTGGTGCGCATACCTATAAGCGTACTGATAAAGAAGGTGTGTTCCACACTGAGTGGATGGAAGATTAATTTCTTTATTGCCAATAAAAAGGCCGGTCACCCGGCCTTTTTCACATCCTACTTATGCCTTCCCCGCAAATTCTCAATCACCGCCCCTAAATCCAGCTCCTGATCCTGCAACAGCACCAACAAGTGATACATCAAATCCGACGCTTCATTCGTGAGTTCTTCGCGGTCATTCACCGTCGCGGCGAGCGCCGTTTCCACGCCTTCTTCACCGACTTTCTGCGCGATGCGCTTAGTGCCGCTGGCATACAGCTTCGCGGTATATGAGCTGGATGGGTCGGCGTGCTTGCGTTCGGCCAGCAACTGCTCCAGCTGATATAAAAAATGCCACTGGTGATGAACATCGCCAAAGCAGCTGGTAGTTCCCTTGTGGCAGGTCGGGCCGATAGGGTTTGCCAGCACCAGCAGCGTGTCGTTGTCGCAGTCCGGCGTAATGCTCACCACATTGAGGAAGTTGCCGGAGGTTTCGCCCTTGGTCCACAAACGCTGTTTGGTGCGCGAATAGAATGTGACCTTGCCGGTTTCCTGAGTCATGCGCAACGCTTCGCCGTTCATATATCCCAGCATCAGCACTTCTCCGGAAACGGCATGTTGCACTACGACCGGCAGCAGACCGCCGGTTTTTTCAAAATCCAGTTGCTCAGTTAACATACCCGAATCTCCACTCCCTGTAGCGCCAGGAACGCTTTCAGTTCACCAATATTAATAATTTGCTTGTGGAATACCGACGCGGCCAGCGCGCCGTCCACATCGGCGTCACGGAAAGCTTCCAGAAAGTGTTCCATGGTGCCCGCGCCGCCGGAGGCGATCATCGGTACGCGGCAGACTTCACGCACTTTTTTCAGCTGTACCAGGTCGTAACCGTTACGCACGCCGTCCTGGTTCATCATATTCAGCACGATTTCACCTGCGCCGCGCTGTTGCACTTCCTGCACCCAGTCCAGCGTTTCCCACTGGGTCACGCGGGTGCGGCTTTCGTCTCCGGTGTATTGATTAACGTGATATTTGCCGGTTTGTTCGTCAAACCAGGTATCAATGCCCACCACGATGCACTGCACACCAAAGCGATCTGCCAGGCGGGTAATCAGCTCCGGATCAGCAAGGGCAGGTGAGTTAATGGAAATCTTATCCGCGCCGAATGAGAGGATTTGCGCCGCATCGTCGGCAGTTTTGATCCCGCCCGCCACGCAGAAGGGAATGTCGATCACTTCGGCGACGCGTGATACCCAGCTTTTGTCCACTACGCGACCATCGCTCGAGGCGGTGATATCGTAAAACACCAGCTCATCCGCGCCTTCCTCGGCATAGCGTTTAGCCAGCGGGACGATATCGCCGATGATTTCATGGTTGCGAAACTGCACGCCTTTGACGACCTGGCCGTCACGTACGTCCAGGCAGGGGATTATCCGTTTTGCCAGCATTGTACAGCCTCCGCGACGGTGAATTTGCCTTCCAGCAGCGCACGCCCGACGATCACGCCTTTTACGCCGCTGCCTTTTAATGCCTCGATATCCTTAATGCCGCCAATCCCGCCGGAAGCCTGAAATGCCACAGACGGGAAGCGGGCGCAGACTTCTTTGTACAGTTCGACGTTAGAGCCTTTTAACGTGCCGTCTTTGGAAATATCCGTGCACAGCACATGCTTTAAGCCAACTGGCAGGAATGCGTCCACCAGCTCTTCCAGCGTCACGCCGGAATTCTCCTGCCAGCCGCTGACCGCCACCTGTTTGGTGCCGTTTTCATCAATGCGCACATCCAGCGCCAGCACCAGATGTTCTGCGCCGAAGCGTTTAAACCAGCCCTTCACTAACTCAGGAGATTTCACCGCGGTGGAGCCCACCACTACACGCGTTGCTCCCGCCGCTAACAGCGCCGCGACATCCTCTTCAGTTCGCACGCCACCGCCAACCTGTACCGGGACGCTAATGCCCGCCAGCAGGGTTGTCAGTAGCGGGATCTGGCGCTTCGCCGGATCTTTCGCCCCGGTCAGGTCCACCAGGTGCAGCACCTGCGCGCCTTCTGCCTGATAGGCTTGTAAACGCGGCAGTGGGTCGTTGCCGTAATCGCGCTGCTGGCCGTAATCGCCCTGATGCAGGCGCACCACTGTACCGTCAATTAAATCTAATGCCGGGATAATCATTTACATCTCCAGGAAATTTTTCAGCAACTGCGCGCCCGCCGCGCCGGAGCGTTCCGGGTGAAATTGCACGCCGTAAAAATTATCTTTCTGCACCGCTGCGGTAAACGGCTCGCCGTAGTTGCACTGCGCAATAGTAGAAGCGTTCACCGGCATGGCGTAGCTGTGGACGAAATAGAAATACGCGCCGTCCTCAATACCGTTGAACAGGCGATTACCCGCTTTCGGATAGACGCGGTTCCAGCCCATGTGCGGCAGCGGCAGACCGAAATCGGTCATCTTCGGCACCGCCTGGTCGATAATCCCCAACGTTTCCACGCCCTGGTTTTCCTCGCTGCGCGAACCCAGCAGTTGCATCCCGAGGCAGATCCCCAGCACCGGTTGGGTGCAGGCTTTGATCAGGTCGATCAATTCGCGTTCGCGCAGTTGGTCCATCGCGGCCTGCGCAGTACCGACGCCCGGCAGAAAAAGCTTATCGGCGCGCAGCACCACATCGGCGTCGCGGCTCACTTGCGGCTCATAGCCCAGGCGCTGGATCGCCCATTTCACTGATGACAGGTTGGCGCATCCGGTATCCAGAATCACCACGTCCATTACAGCACTCCTTTCGACGATGGAAGCGTATCGCCTTCCACGCGGATCGCCTGGCGCAGGGTGCGGCCAAAGGCTTTAAACAGGCTTTCCACGCGGTGGTGATCGTTTTTACCTTTGGTTTTCAGATGCAGGGTCACGCCCATGGTGTAAGAGAGCGAACGGAAGAAGTGCTCGACCATTTCGGTGCTCAGATCGCCAACGCGCTGGAAGGTGAAATCCGCTTTGTATTCGAGGTGCGGACGGCCAGAGATATCCAGCGCGCAGCGCGCCAGGCACTCGTCCATCGGCAGCACAAAACCGAAGCGGGCAATGCCGCGTTTGTCGCCCAGCGCCAGTTTCAGCGCTTCGCCCAGCGCCAGGCCGGTGTCTTCGACGGTGTGGTGATCGTCAATATACAGATCGCCTTTTACCGTGATGTTCATGCGAAAGCCGCCGTGGGTAGCGATTTGATCCAGCATATGGTCGAAGAAGCCGACGCCAGTGTGGATTTTGCTGCCGCCTTCGCGGTCCAGCCACACTTCCACCTCAATCTGGGTCTCTTTGGTGTTGCGCTCGACGCGCGCATAGCGATCGCGGCGGGTCAGTTGCTCGGCGATTTTTGCCCAGCTCAGTTCGTCACGGTTGTAGCGCAGGCCGGTGATGCCCATGTTTTCCGCCAGTTCAAGGTCGGTAGCCCGGTCACCGATCACATAGCTGTTGGCGCGATCCAGTGCTTCTTCCGCCAGATAAGCCGTCACCAGTTGCGTTTTCGGCTTGCGGCAGTCGCAGTTATCCGCCGGCAGGTGCGGGCAAATCAGCACCTCGTCGAAATTCACGCCCTGGGAGGTGAAAATTTGCATCATCAGGTTGTGCGGGCCGTCGAAATCATCCTGCGGGAAGCTGGCGGTGCCAAGGCCGTCCTGATTGGTAATCATCACCAGTTTGTAGCCCGCATCCTGGAGCTTACGCAGTTGCGGGATCACCTCCGGCTCCAGCGCCAGCTTGTTAAAACGGTCGACCTGAAAATCTTCCGGCGGTTCTGAAATCAGGGTGCCATCACGGTCAATAAAGAGGATCTTCTGACTCATACTTACTCCGTGGCCGCGAGGCCGGGTTGTTCCTGCAGAGCGTCGATCACGCGCTGGCACTCTTTACGGGTGCCGACGGTCACGCGCAGGCAGTTGCTTAATGTCGGTTGTTTGTTCTGATCGCGTAAGATAATGCCCTGATCCCACAAGGATTTAAATACCGCGCTCGACGTGGTAATGCGCGCCAACACATAGTTGGTTTCGCTGTCAAATACCTCTTCGACGCAGGCGAGCTTTTTCAGCTCGCTCACCAAAAACTGGCGATTGACGAGGATTTCCGCCACCCGCTCGCGCATCGCCACAATGCCCTGCGGGCTCAGGGCCTGGGCCGCGATATCCGCTACCGGCGTAGAGAGCGGATAGGGGGCGATCACTTTCAACAGCAGGCCGATAATCTCTTCATTCGCCAGGGTAAAACCGCAGCGTAATCCGGCCAGCGCGAAGGCTTTAGACAGGGTACGCAACACCACCAGGTTCGGGTATTCGTTCAGCCAACCCGCCAGGGTCGCCTGGGGGCAGAATTCAATATAGGCCTCATCGGCCACCACGATGGCTTTTCCGCGCGTCATTTCCAATAAAACGCGAATATCCTGCGGATTGATCAACTGCCCGGTGGGGTTATTAGGGCTACAGACAAACACCACTTTAACGCCATCGAGTTTCTCCGCTATCGCCGGGAGGTCGAGCTGCCAGCCATCAATCGCCTGTACGGTACGGCACTCCACGCCGATGGTTTCGGCGCTGACGCTGTACATTCCGTAAGTCGGCGGGCAGTACAGCACCGCGTCTTTTCCCGGCTCGCAAAACACGCGGATCAGCAGTTCTATACCTTCGTCGGCGCCACGGCTGACCAGCACCTGCTCCGGTTTTACTCCCGCATACTGGGCATAGCGTTCGATCACCAACTTTGGCTGGCACTCGGGATAGCGATTTAACGTTTGCGCGGTGAGTTGAAATTCTACCGGCGTCGGATATTCATTGGCATTCAGCCAGACATCGCCGTTACCCCCCAGGCGACGCGCGGATTGATAGGGCGTCAGATTGCGAACGTTTTCACGGGCTAACTCGACAATGCTCATTTCCTCTCCTTAAGTGCGGCGACGCGCAGGGTAACGGCGTTTTTGTGGGCGGTAAGCTGTTCAGCGGCGGCCAGGGTTTCAATGGTGTGCGCCAGCGCGCTGAACCCGGCTGGCGTCAGCTCCTGGACCGTCATGCGTTTCTGAAAGTCCGCCAGCCCCAGGCTGGAGCAGGTGGCGGTATAACCATAGGTTGGCAACACGTGGTTGGTGCCGGAGGCGTAATCACCGGCTGATTCCGGGGACCAGTCGCCGAGGAACACCGATCCGGCGCTGGTAATGTCGTCAACCAGTTCACGGGCATTGCGGGTCTGAATAATCAGGTGCTCCGGGCCGTACTGATTGGAGATTGCCACGCACTGCGCCAAATCGCGGGCCACAATCAGGCGGCTTTCCGCCAGCGCCTGGCGCGCCGTTTCCGCACGCGGCAGTTCAGCCAGTTGACGTTCAACCGCATCGGCCACTGCCTGCGCCATGGCGCTGTCCGGGGTAAGCAGGATCACCTGCGAATCCGGGCCGTGTTCCGCCTGAGAGAGCAAATCTGAGGCCACGAAATCCGGGGTCGCGCCGCTGTCGGCAATCACCAGCACTTCAGACGGCCCGGCGGGCATATCAATCGCCGCGCCATCCAGCCGCTGGCTGACCTGACGTTTGGCTTCGGTGACAAACGCGTTGCCCGGCCCGAAGATTTTATCCACTTTTGGGACGGTTTCGGTCCCAAACGCCAGCGCCGCGATAGCCTGAGCGCCGCCCACCTGGTACACCTGCTGGACGCCGCACAGACGCGCCGCATACAGAATTTCATCGGCAATCGGCGGCGGCGAACACAGCACCACTTTTTTACAGCCCGCGATGCGCGCCGGGGTCGCCAGCATCAGCACGGTAGAAAACAGCGGCGCGGAGCCGCCGGGAATATACAGGCCCACCGAGGCGATGGGGCGCGTCACCTGCTGGCAGCGCACGCCGGGCTGGGTTTCGATATCCACCGCAGGCAATATCTGGGCCCGGTGAAAAGTTTCGATATTGGCGACGGCCACGGCCATAGCCTGTTTAATTTCATCGCCAAGACGGGCAACGGCAGCGTCGATTTCCGCGTCGCTGACCGCCAACTCCTCCACGGTGGCTTTATCAAAACGCGCGCTGTACTCGCGAAGCGCGCTGTCGCCATTGGCGCTGACGTTAGCGAGGATCTCACTGACGGTGCGGGTGATGCTGTCGGAGGCGGAAATCGCCGGACGGGTTAACAGCGCCTGTTGAGCCTCGGCGTCGCAGTCGTTCCAGTTGATCGGGGTAGAAAAGGCCATGACGTTACTCCATCATCTTCTCAATCGGTAACACCAGAATCGAACTGGCACCCAGCGACTTCAGTTTTTCCATGGTTTCCCAGAACAGGGTTTCGCTGCTCACCATGTGCATCGCCACGCGCTGCTGATCGCCCGCCAGCGGCAGAATGGTTGGACGTTCCGCGCCCGGCAGCAGGGCGATCACTTCGTCGAGACGTTCGGTCGGCGCGTGCAGCATGATGTATTTGGATTCGCGGGCCTGAATCACGCCCTGAATACGGGTCAGCAGTTTGTCGATAAGCTGTTGCTTAGCGTCCGGCATCTCGCCGTCGCGCTGGATCAGGCAGGCTTTAGAGCGGTAAATCACTTCGGTTTCACGCAGCCCGTTGGCTTCCAGGGTTGCGCCAGTGGAAACCAAATCGCAGATCGCGTCCGCCAGGCCGACGCGCGGGGCGACTTCTACCGAGCCGTTCAGCAGGCAGGATTTAAACTGAACGCCTTTTTGATCGAGGTAACGTTTGAGCAGGTGCGGGTAGGAGGTGGCAATACGCTTGCCGTTCAGGCCTTGCGGGCCGTCCCACGGCTCGTCGACCGGCGCGGCGATGGAAAGACGGCAGCCGCCAAAGTCCAGACGGCGCAGGGTGAAATAGCGCGGATCTTCGCCCTGGGCGCGGCGGTCCAGCAGTTCTTCCTCCAGCACGTTTTCGCCGATGATGCCGAGATCCACCACGCCATCCATGACCAGGCCGGGAATATCGTCATCGCGCACGCGCAGGATATCGATCGGCATGTTTTCGGCAAGAGCGATCAGGCGCTGGGTGTGGAGATTGATTTTTATGCCGCAGCGCGCGAGCAATTCGCGTGAATCATCACTTAAACGCCCGGATTTCTGAATAGCTATGCGTAAACGGTTGGTGTCGGTCATCTTCTCTTTTCCTCGTAAACCCTGAATTGTGTTGTGCGTTATCTGTTTTACTACACCGGATTACCCTGAACGTTGGGGTAAAAAAAAGCCCCCGGAAGACGATCTTCCGGGGGCTTTCTCTTGCGTTCTGCACCACTGGAAGATCTAACTGTCTTCCAGCACACATCGCCTGAAAGACTAGTCAGGGTGATGGTGATGATGGTGGTGTTTAAACTGAACGCGCGTCATAAAATTCTCTGATGAATGATTATTCAAACTGTGACATTTACCCTAAACCAGATAAGCCTGAACTGGCAAGCCCTTTTTTTCATCATCCGCCGTTTGGTATTAAACAGGTGAATTGTCAGCAGCGTATGGCTGGCGTAGCCTACACTGCACAGTAGGGGACGCGCAGGGTAACAGGGGTTACAGGAGGAGAGATGAAAAAAGTTGCGATTGTCGGGTTAGGTTGGCTGGGGATGCCGCTGGCACTGGCGCTTAACGCGCGCGGCTGGCAGGTGACAGGAAGTAAAACCACCTTTGACGGGGTGGAGGCGGCGCGGATGTGCGGCGTTGAAGCCTTCCAGCTTCAGCTGCAACCGGAGCTGGTGTGCGATACCGACGACCTGGACGCGTTGCTTGATGTTGATGCGCTGGTACTCACGCTCCCGGCCCGGCGCACCGGCGGCAACGGTGAATTCTACCTCCAGGCGGTGCAGGAGATTGTCGACAGCGCGCTGGCCCATAACATCCCACGCATCATTTTTACCAGTTCTACCTCGGTGTATGGCGACGCCGACGGCACCTTCAAGGAAACCTCGCCGCGCAACCCGCAAACCGAAAGCGGCAGAGTGCTGAAAGAGCTGGAAGACTGGCTGCATAACTTGCCCGGCACGTCGGTGGATATTTTGCGTCTCGCGGGCCTGGTTGGGCCAGGGCGACATCCGGGACGGTTTTTTGCCGGTAAAAGCGGCCCGAACGGCAACCACGGGGTGAACCTGGTGCATCTGGAAGACGTTGTCGCTGCGATTACCCTGCTGCTCCAGGCTCCAAAAGGCGGCCACGTCTATAATATATGTGCGCCGCGTCATCCGACCCGCGCAGAATTTTACCCGGTAATGGCTCGCAAGCTCGGCCTTGAGCCGCCGCATTTCAGCGACAGCCCCCAGCCGGGCAGTGGCAAATTAATTGACGGAAACCGAATCTGTAATGAGCTCGGCTTTGAATACCAGTACCCTGACCCGTTAGTGATGCCAATGGAATAACCATCCGGCACGGGTTATCAGGCGCAACGCAGGGGGCGCATATGAAACCATTGTTGGATGTTCTTGTTATTCTTGATGCCCTCGATAAAGAGGGCAGTTTCGCCGCCGCTGCGACCAAACTCTATAAAACACCATCCGCCCTGAGTTATACCGTCCACAAGCTGGAAAACGACCTTAAAATCACGCTTCTCGATCGCAGCGGCCATCGGGCGAAGTTTACCCGCACCGGCCAGATGCTGCTCGAGCGCGGGCGGGAAGTGCTGCATACCGTGCGTGAGCTGGAAAAACAGGCGATAAAACTGCATCAGGGCTGGGAAAAGGAGCTGCGCATTGGCGTTGATGATGCTTTTCCCTTTTCACTAATGACACCGCTTATTGAAAAGTTCTTTGCCAACGGCAACGTGACACGCCTGAAGTTTGTCAATGGCATTCAGGGCGGCTCCTGGGACGCGTTAACGCTGGGGCATGCCGACCTGGTAATCGGCGCGTTGCATCCGCCTCCGACGCTGAGCGGTTTTGGATACGAGATGCTGGGAAAACTGGACAGTGTCTTTGCGGTTGCCGCGCATCACGCCTTGTCACAATCACCGGAGCCCTTGAGCCGCCGGGATATTAAGCAGCACCGGACGGCGGTTATTGGCGACGGGCGTCCTGCTTTATCGTCCGCTACTATGGTGTTGGATGAGCAAGAGGTGATTACGGTATTTGATTTTAAAGCCAAGCTGGAACTACAAATCAGCGGCCTGGCCTGCGGCTATTTACCGCGCTTTATGGCGCAACGCTTTATCGATTCCGGCGCGTTAATCGAAAAACGCGTCATACCAGAACTGGGTGCGGTTTCGGTATGGTTGGGCTGGAATGAGCAGACCGAGGGATTAGCCTGCGGCTGGTGGCGGGAAAACATTCTCGCCAGCCCGGAAATCATGGCGCTGTACGCCCCCCAGCCCGAACCCATTTGAGCATATCGTGCGCAGTTAAAAAGAAATGCGTGATGAAGCTCCCAACGTCTTGTCTTTGCAATCCAAAATGGGCAAAATACGCCGCCTGCAAAAAATTAAAGCTAACCGACGTTAAGAGCGTCGGTTATTTTTTTGCAACAAACACGTCATTCAAATCAAAGAGGCCGGGCTTCGTACCGGATAGATACTTACTAAAAATCGACAGTTGTTGTCGCTGAGGAAACCAAAAAATGGGGCAATTTTTTGCTTTTGCGACGGCATTCGCCGTAATGGGGGATGACCATGTCGCATAACGCTACTCCAAACACCTCTCGCGTGGAATTACGTAAAACGCTTACGTTGATTCCGGTTGTCATGATGGGCCTTGCCTATATGCAGCCGATGACGCTGTTTGATACGTTCGGTATCGTATCGGGCCTCACTGACGGTCACGTCGCAACGGCTTACGCCTTTGCGCTGGTCGCTATCCTGTTTACCGCGCTGAGCTACGGTAAGCTGGTTAAGCGCTTCCCGTCTGCCGGCTCGGCCTACACCTACGCCCAGAAATCCATCAGCCCGACCGTTGGCTTTATGGTGGGCTGGTCATCTCTGCTGGACTACCTGTTCATGCCGATGATCAACATTCTGCTGGCGAAAATTTACTTCGAAGCGCTGGTGCCTTCCGTTCCGTCATGGATTTTCGTGGTGGCGCTGGTGGCCTTTATGACCATCTCCAACCTGCGCAGCATTAAGAGCGTGGCCAACTTCAATACCCTGATCGTTATTTTGCAGATGGGTATTGTCGCAGTGATTATTGGTCTGATCGTTTACGGCGTGGCGCACGGCGAAGGCGCGGGCACCCTGACCAGCACCCGTCCGTTCTGGAGCGAAGGCGCGCACGTGGTGCCGATGATTACCGGCGCGACCATTCTGTGCTTCTCATTCCTCGGCTTTGACGGCATCAGCTCGCTGTCGGAAGAGACCAAAGACGCCGAGCGCGTGATCCCGAAAGCTATCTTCCTGACGGCGCTGATCGGCGGTCTGATCTTTATCTGCGCGTCCTACTTCCTGCAGCTCTATTTCCCGGACATTTCGCGCTTCAAAGATCCTGACGCGTCCCAGCCGGAAATTATGCTGTACGTAGCGGGTAAAACCTTCCAGTTCGGCGTGTTGGTGTTCTCCACCATCACCGTACTGGCCTCCGGTATGGCGGCGCATGCAGGCGTTTCCCGTCTGATGTACGTGATGGGCCGCGACGGCGTGTTCCCGACCCGTTTCTTCGGTTATGTGCATCCGAAATGGCGCACCCCGGCGTGGAACGTGCTGCTGGTGGGGGCGATTGCCCTGCTGGCGATCAATTTTGACCTGGTGACCGCGACTGCGCTGATTAACTTCGGTGCGTTGGTGGCGTTCACTTTCGTTAACCTGTCGGTGATCTCCCAGTTCTGGATCCGCGAGAAGCGCAACAAAACGCTGAAGGACCACTTCAACTACCTGGTGCTGCCGGTGTGCGGCGCGCTGACCGTTGGCGCGTTGTGGATTAACCTCGAAGAGAGCTCCATGGTGCTGGGCCTGATTTGGGCGGGCATCGGCCTGGTTTACCTGGCCTGTGTCACCAAAAGCTTCCGTAACCCGGTTCCGCAGTACGAAGATATTCCGCAGTAATGCGCAAACAAAAATGGCTCCCTCGGGAGCCATTTTTTTAGCTTACAGTATGTCCTGAACGTACTGATATAACGCCTTCAATAGGGCGATTTTCTCTTTATCCCCTTCATACTGGCCGTACAACATCTCCAGCTGCTGGGCGTAGCTCTGCAAATATTCCTGCGTAAAGCGCGCCTGACGATGGCGCAGCCAGCGCTGCTGCTCTTCGTGGTCCAGCGTGCCGGGGAAATTACGCGCCCGGTAGTTAAACAGCAGTTTCTCAATGCGCTTATCCACGAAGCTGATATCCAGCGCCGGCAGGTTCTGCGGGTCGGTTTGCAGGATAATACGCATCGCGGCACGATCGGCGTCGCTGAAAAAGCCGTTATACAGCTGGGCATCCACATCTTCTGACGGCACAAACGGCTCGGCGTCAGCGTACAGGGCCACCACTTTTTCACGCACGTCCGGGCGCTCGCGCAGGATTTTCAGGTTATCCAGGCAACGCTGGCGGTCAATGCCCAACCGGTCGGCATCTTCCGGGCGCAGCGTATTGGCCTGGGCCAGCACCGGGCATTTATTCAGATGAACCAGTTTAATTGGCACTGCCGCGTCATCACCTAACGCGTTTTTAGCGGTATACAGGCGCTCGCGCAGCGCATCGGCGTCCAGCTCCAGCAACGGCGTCATATCACCCGCTAAATCCACCATAATCACCGCGTTGCGGTTTTCCGGATGCCACGCCAGCGGCGCAATCCAACTGGTGTTGCCGCGAAACGCCCCGAACATACCGGAAACATGCACCAGGGGCTTCATCTGCGGGATATCAATCAGCGTCGCCAGCTTTTGCTTATTGCGGTGGCTGAACAGGTACTGAAAGAGTCGCGGCTGTTGGGTCTTCACCAGCTTCGCCATGGCAATAGTGGCGTACACATCCGCCATCGCGTCGTGGGCGTTAGCATGCTCAATACCATTAGCAACGGTAAGATGCTCCAGGCGAAAGCTCGGCAACCCGTCGTCGTTTTCCGGCCAGTTGATGCCTTCCGGTCGCAGGGCGTAGCAGGCGCGCATCACGTCCAGCAAATCCCAGCGCGAATTATGGTTCTGCCAGCTCCAGGCATAAGGGTCGTAGAAGTTGCGGTAAAAAACGTTGCGCGTTACTTCATCGTCAAAGCGCACATTGTTGTAACCCACCACGCAGGTGTTCGGCACGGTGAACAAATCATGGATGCGTTTCGCGAAATCAGCTTCGTGGGTACCGCGCGCTGCCGCGATCTGGGGCGTGATGCCGGTAATCAGTACCGCTTCCGGCTGTGGCAGATAGTCATCGGCCGGTTTGCAATAAAACACCTCAGGCTCGCCGATGATATTGAAGTCCATATCGGTACGTATCGCGGCGAACTGCGCCGGGCGGTCCAGCGCCGGGCGGGTGCCGAAGGTTTCGTAATCATGGAAAAGAAAAGTCGGCTGTGCTGCGGAATCAGTCACCGGTCACCATCCTGAAGGGGTCAAAAACTGGCGGTTATGGTAAACGATTGGCTGCCTATTCAGAAGAAAATCACGGTGGTTTTTCGTCCTGGCGGCTACGTATTACTCCGATAAATGTGTTCAGTGTCATACTTTTTTGCAATTAATGAATGCGTTTACATACGAAGTTCCGTAAAACAGGCGCGAACAAAAAACACAAACGAGGATATGCTGTTGAAAACCCGCCTGATTGCCGCTTCTTTGCTCGCTTTTCTGTGTGCAAACGCCCATGCAGAACCCACTTTCGCCGTCACCCCCGTGCCCCCGCAGGTGCAAGCTGGAGCATGGGTATTAATGGATTACACCACCGGCCAGATTTTAACGGCAGGCAATGAGCATCAGCAGCGCAACCCGGCAAGCCTCACCAAACTGATGACCGGCTATGTGGTGGATCGCGCCATCGACAGTCGTCGTATCACGCCAGATGATGTGGTCACCGTTGGCGCAGATGCATCGGCGTATGGCAATCCGGTATTCGCCGGTTCGTCGCTGATGTTTTTAAAGGCCGGGGATCGCGTCACGGTCCACGATCTGAGCCGTGGGCTGATCGTTGACTCCGGTAACGACGCCTGCGTGGCGCTGGCGGATTACATCGCGGGCGGCGAAGCGCCGTTTGTCAAAATGATGAATGACTATGCTCACAGGCTGAATCTGCACGACACTCACTTCGAAACCGTGCACGGCCTTGACGCGCCGGGCCAGCACAGTTCCGCGTATGATCTCGCGGTGCTGTCGCGCGCTATTATCCACGGCGAACCGTCGTTTTATCATATGTACGGCGAGCGCAGTCTCACCTGGAACGGCATCACCCAGCAGAACCGCAACGGCCTGCTGTGGGATAAAAACCTGAACGTGGACGGTCTGAAGACCGGGCATACCTCTGGTGCCGGGTTTAACCTGATCGCCTCCAGCGTAGAGGGCCAACGTCGGTTAATCGCCGTGGTGATGGGCGCGGATAGCCCGAAAGGCCGTGAAGAGCAGGCCCGCAAGCTGCTGCACTGGGGGCAAAGCCAGTTTGACACCGTGCAAATCCTCCATAAGGGTAAAAAAGTCGGCACCGAGCGTATCTGGTACGGCGACGTCGAAAACGTTGAAGTGGGCACCGACCGCGATTTCTGGCTCAGCCTGCCGAAGTCCGAAGTGGCGAATATCAAAGCCAAATACGTACTGGATAAGCCGGAGTTATCAGCGCCGTTGGCGGCGCAGCAGCGGGTAGGGGAGATTGAACTTTATGACCGCGATAAGCTGGTGGCCCACTGGCCGCTGGTGACGCTGAAGGCAGTGGGAAAAGGCGGCATCTCCTCGCGGTTTAGCGATTATCTGCATCATAAACTTTAGTTTATTAACAGTCGCTTACCCCCCTCGCAGGCTGAAACTGACTTTTCCGCGAGCGCGCTCGCAAATTAAGCATTCTATGCTTTAGTGCGCCGGTGCAACACGTATACTACTGTTTGCATATACAGTTATTTAACAGCGAGGAACGATCATGGATTATCAGATTCAACAAGCCGAAACCCGTCGTATTGCCGGGTTTCATTTAGTTGGCCCCTGGGATAAAACCGTTCCTCAGGGGTTTGAGCAATTGATGATGTGGGTGGATGGCAACCAAATCCAGCCGCTGGAGTGGATTGCCGTTTATTACGATAACCCGGACATGGTGCCCGCAGAGAAACTACGCTGTGATACCGCCGTCACCGTACCGGAAAATTTTGCCATCCCGGCCAACAGTGAAGGCGTGATGGCAACCGAAGTGGCGGGCG
The DNA here is from genome assembly GCF_014193285.1 of Atlantibacter sp. RC6. Lineage (GTDB taxonomy): Bacteria > Pseudomonadota > Gammaproteobacteria > Enterobacterales > Enterobacteriaceae > Atlantibacter. The sequence continues at coordinate 26,013 of NZ_JACHZE010000005.1, read as the reverse complement.
GGCAATACGCGGTGGCGCAAGCGCGCGTTGAAAACCACGATTTCGAAACGCCCTGGCGGCTGTTTTTCAATAGCCTGCTGGAAGACGTGAAGTACCAAATCGCCCCTAAACCCTGCTTCGAAATTTACCTGAATGACGGCGCGAAGGATGGCTACTGGGACATCCATATGTACGTGCCGGTTGAGCCTAAACACGAGTAACTCGCTCTGAGCGGGCTTTACGTCGCCGTTATTTGCCGCAATAACGGCGCGCTTGATCGGATGGGTTAATACCTGGCGGCAAAATCCCGGTACAATGCGGGTTTTTTCATGCGGAGAGCCGGTGTGCGTCCTGATAAATCATTAAGCCCTTTCGAAATTCGGCTCTATCGTCATTACCGCCTGGTACACGGTGTGCGTATCGCGCTGGCTTTCACGCTGACTTTTTTACTGGTCCGCCTGCTGAATGTGCCGGAAGGTACTTGGCCGCTGATTACCCTGGTGGTGGTGATGGGGCCGATCTCGTTTTGGGGCAACGTGGTGCCGCGCGCCTTTGAGCGCATCGGCGGGACGATTTTTGGCGCATCGGTGGGGTTGATCGCCCTTAAACTGGAGCTGATTTCCCTGCCGATTATGCTGCTGTGGTGCGCGCTGGCGATGTTTATCTGCGGCTACCTTACGCTTGGCAAACGGCCTTACCAGGCGTTGCTGATTGGTATTACGCTTTCCGTGGTGGTGGGGGCGCCGGCGGGGGATCTGCAAATCGCCCTGTGGCGCAGCGGCGACGTCATTCTTGGATCGCTGCTGGCGATGCTGTTTACCAGCATTTACCCTCAGCGCGCATTCATTCACTGGCGCATCCAGATGGCGACGTTCGCGCATACTTTTACCCGGCTTTCCCAGGCGGGTTTTTCGCCGAACCTGGTGGAACGGCCCCGGCTTGATAAATCGCTGCACGCCATGCTGAGCGACGTGGTGAAAATGCGCGCCCTGATTGCGCCTGCCAGTAAAGAAACCCATATCCAGAAATCAGTGTTTGAGGCGATCCAGACCGTCAGCCGCAATCTGGTTTGTACCCTGGAGCTACAGCTCAATGCCCACTGGGCGACGCGGGAAAGCCATTTTGTGATGATTAACGCCCATACTCTGCGGGAAACCCAGCAGATGACCCACCATACCCTGGCGGCGCTGTCGAAGGCGTTGTACGAAGGTAACCCCTCGCCGGTTGCAGCCAATAACGCGAAGCTTGCGGAAATCGTCGGCGAATTGCGCCAGATGATGCGCCAGGATGAGGGCAGCGCACTGCATGAAACCTCGATTCACGGCTACGTGTGGCTTAGCCTGGAACTGGCGCGGCAACTGGAGCTGTTATCGCACCTGATCTGCCGGGCATTGCGTAAATAAAAACCATACGAAACAGCATGGATATATTGCTGGTTTCGATTCAGCAGGAATTCAGCGTATTATTAGGGTAGGGTATTAACCGTTGTCATGCGCAGCCGTTGCCAGTTATGTTTGACGCTGCGGCTTGTGAACGAATCAGAGTCTCAATTATCAGGGGTGTAAATATGGAAAATGGCAAACCTTCATTCCAGGACGTTCTGGAGTTCGTGCGTTTGTTTCGTCGTAAAAACAAACTGCAACGCGAAATTCAGGACGTAGAGAAGAAGATCCGTGACAACCAGAAACGCGTGCTGCTGCTCGATAACCTGAGCGATTACATCAAGCCAGGCATGAGCATTGAAGCCATTCAGGGCATCATCGCCAGCATGAAAACCGACTATGAAGATCGCGTGGATGACTACATCATCAAAAACGCCGAGCTGTCTAAAGAGCGTCGTGAGATCTCCAAAAAGCTCAAAGTCATGGGCGAACTGAAAGTACCTGAAATCAAAGAATGATTCAGTAAGACGGCGGCCAGAGTGATCTATGCCGCCGTTTTTCATTCTGCGTAAGTCAACCGGGGCGTGTATCCCATGGCTCCGGGCAACGTAAACCCAACTTTTTTACTCATTTACCACTGGCGCGACGGGAAATCCTGATGACGCTTTTCATCTGGTGGGCAGCCTGGCTGCTCGATTGTTGGCTTGGCGATCCGCAGCACTGGCCGCATCCTGTCCGCGTCATCGGCAATTTTATTAATCGGGTGCAGCGCGCTGTTCGCCGCGTCTGCCGTAGCGATCTGTCCCTGAAGCTGGGCGGCGCGTTACTGTGGCTTACTGTAGTAGGCGCAACCTGGGCGGCGGCTTGGGCCGTTCTGGCGCTGGCTTATGGGCTTCATGCATGGCTGGGCGTGGCGCTGGAAATCTGGATGATCTACACCCTGCTGGCCGGGCGTTGTCTGGGCGATGCCGCGCGCGAAGTGGAAAAACCGCTGCGGGCGGGCGATCTGGCGCAAAGCCGTGAAAAACTGTCATGGATCGTCGGGCGCGATACCTCTCAACTCCAGCCGCCGCAAATCACCCGCGCGGTGGTGGAAACCGTGGCTGAAAACAGCGTGGACGGCGTGATTGCGCCGTTGTTTTTCCTGCTGCTGGGCGGCGCGCCGTTGGCCATGGCCTACAAAGCGGTAAACACCCTCGACTCCATGGTCGGTTATAAACACCAAAAATACCGGGCGATAGGCATGGTGTCGGCGCGTATGGATGACATCGCTAATTTTATTCCAGCGCGTATAAGCTGGCTGCTGCTGGCGCTGGCGGCAAAGCTCTGCGGCAATGATTACAGATCCGCGCTGCACATTGGCTGGCGCGACCGGCGCAATCACAGCAGCCCCAACTGCGCCTGGCCAGAAGCCACGGTAGCTGGCGCACTGGGGATTAGGCTTGGCGGACCCAACGATTATTTTGGCGAACGGGTAGAGAAACCCTGGATCGGCGATGCGACGCGCGATGTGAGCGTTGACGACATCCCGGCGACGATTCGCCTGATGCAGGTTGCGTCGCTGCTGGCGCTGATGTTGTTCAGCCTGCTTTATCTCGTGTTTTAAGCTTTCAGCCATCCTGGAGAAAAAATGATACGGACTTTTTTTGCCACACTCGCATTTATGAGCCGCCTGCCGGTGCCTTACCGCTGGTCGCAGGGGCTGGAGTTAGATCAGTATTCGCGCGGCATCGTGTTTTTCCCGTGGGTGGGCATGGTGCTCGGCGCGATTGCCGCTGCGGTGTTTATGCTACTCGCACCCTGGTGCGGCACACCGCTGGCCGCGTTGTTTTACGTACTGGCGCTGGCGCTGCTGACCGGCGGCTTTCATCTGGATGGCCTGGCGGATACCTGCGACGGACTCTTTTCCGCCCGTATTCGCGAGAAAAAGCTTGAAATCATGCGTGACAGCCGCCTTGGCACTCATGGCGGGTTGGGGCTGATTTTTGTTTTGCTGGCGAAAGTGCTGGTGGTCAACGAACTGGCGTTGCGCGGCTATTCGATGCTACCAGTGTTGATTCTGGCAAGCGTAGTGGGGCGCGGCGCGGTGGTGTTGCTGATGTATCGCCAGCGCTACGCTCGTGACAATGGCCTCGGCAATATCTTTATTGGCAAAATCACGCTGGCGCAAACCGCCATGACGCTGGCGACCAGCGCGCTGCTGTGCCTGATATTACTGCCCGGCGGCGGCCTGCTGGCCTGGCTTATTGCCGCCGTCGCCATTGCCCTCATCGGTTTCGCCATCAAACGCACCCTGCGCGGCCAGACTGGCGACACCCTTGGCGCAGCCATTGAACTTGGCGAACTCCTGTTTCTCATTGCCCTTTTATAACGAGCACACACATGCAAACACTGGCCTCACTGATTAACGCGATCCCTCCTCTTGACGATAACGCCATGCGTCAGGCGCAAACCCATCTTGATGGCCTGTTAAAGCCGCCGGGTAGCCTGGGTCGGCTGGAAAGTCTCGCGGTGCAGTTGGCCGGGATGCCGGGGTTTTACGGCAAGCCGCAAAAGGTTAAAAAAGCCATTCTGGTGATGTGCGCCGATCACGGCGTTTATGACGAACAGGTCACCATTTCGCCGAAAGCCGTTACCGCCATCCAGGCGATGAATATGCTGCGTCACAATACCGGCGTGTGCGTGCTGGCGAAGCAGGCGGAGGCGGATGTGCATGTGATTGATATCGGCATTGACAGCGAGCCGCTGCCGGGAATTTTCAGCCTGAAAGTGGCGCGCGGCAGCGGTAATATCGCCCGGGAGCCGGCGATGTCGCGCCAGGTGGCGAACGCATTGCTGGTCAGCGTGATTACTCATACCTGCGAACTGGCGGAGCGGGGCGTCAAGGTGTTTGGCGTGGGTGAACTTGGCATGGCGAATACCACCCCGGCGGCGGCAATGGTCAGCGTACTGGCGGATGCCTCTCCTGCGGACGTGGTAGGCCTGGGCGCCAACTTCCCGCCGGAAAAAATCGCCCATAAAGTGGCGGTAGTACAGCAGGCGATTGCGGTAAACCAGCCGGATGCCAGCGACGGTGTGGACGTGTTGGCAAAAGTGGGCGGATTTGACCTGTTAGGGATGACCGGTGCGATCCTGGGCGCGGCGCGCTGCGGTTTGCCGGTGGTGCTGGACGGCTTTCTCTCCTACGCGGCGGCGCTGGCCGCCTGCAACATCGCGCCTGGGGTAAAACCTTATCTGATCCCGTCGCATTTCTCGGCGGAAAAGGGCGCGACCATTGCCTTAAATGCGCTGGGGCTGGAGCCGTATCTGCATATGGGGATGCGCCTTGGGGAGGGCAGCGGCGCGGCGCTGGCGATGCATCTGGTGGATGCCGCCTGCGCGATTTACAGCGAGATGGGCAGCCTGGCGGAGAGCAATATCCAGCTGCCCTGAGGCGTCAGCGGCAGCTTAAATGACGCCGCTTTGTTGAAGGATAGTGTTAATCTGCCCTTTCATTTCATCCGTCAGCGGCGAGGCGGGCGGCAGGCTGTTGCAGGAAATATCCAGCCCGGTCAGCTGCAACGCGTATTTGATGGCGTTATAGAACGGCAAATCGATGCCGTACAGCGGTGGGATCAGCGACAGGCGTTGCTGAAGCTCCACCGCCGTGGCGTAATCCTGTTCGCGGTACGCTTTGAGGATCCCGCAGGTCAGTTGTGGCGCAAAGTTCGCGCTGGCCGGGATACAGCCATCACCCCCTAAAATCAGTGTGCCGAACAGGTACTCATCGTAACCGGCAAATACCGCAAAATCAGGCCGTACCGGTTTCATCGCCGCCAGGGTTTCACGGATATGCGACAGCGTATCCACGGTATCCTTCAGACCGACGATATTCGGGCAGCTTTTCGCCAGTTCGACAATCACCGGCACCGGCAGCGACTGCCCGGTCAGGGCCGGGAAGTTATATAGCAATACCGGCAACTCCAGGGCTTTGCTGATGCGCTGATAGTGGGCAATCAGATTGCTTTCGCTCAGCGGATTGTAAAACGGATTAATCGCCACCACGCCGTCAGCGCCACAGCGCTGGGCATGTAACCCCAACTCAATCGCCTGCTGGGTGCCGGAATGGCCAATACCGATCAATACCGGCTTTCGTCCCGCTACCTGCTTCACGCAAAACTCGGCAATCTCCTGGCGCAGCGCATCAGACATATGGGCGAACTCCCCGGCGCTGCCGAGAAAGAATAGCCCGTCGATATCGCTGGCGACCAGGCGTTCAATCAGCCTTGCTTGTTCTGTCGGTGAAAAGCGGCCTTCGTTATCGAACAGGGTAGCAACAGGGGGGATAACGCCGTGAAACAGTGGGGTACTCATCATCAGACTCCTGCGTTAAAGGGCAAAGGTAAGGGCAAGCAAAGCGTGTAATTATCGGTTCTCGCTAAAAGTGTATGTGGCCCATCACGCCGCGCAAGCGTCAATTGCCATCTCTGGAATGCATGTCTCTCTTTTTCAGAACCTCGTTTCATTTTAACCATCATGGCGGATTGAGTTGCGGCAATGTTGCCGAGATGTATCAATTTGGTGATTTAAAGCACACTTCTGGACGTGCTTTGTGGATCGCTGCGTTTTTAAGCGTATACCTTCTTCATCCATATCATGGATTACATGTCCACAATGTGAACAAGAGGGTGCAATGAGTCATAACACACAAACTACTGATGCAGAAACCCTGCGCCGAATGCCGTATCAGTTTGACCAACCGAAAGAGATGATCCCGGATCTGGTGGTGCCTGGCGCGATCCCCAGCGACGAGCGGATATGGGTGCCGCAGGCAGACAACGTCTGGTTTCGTCCCCTGTGTCTGAGCCGCTCCGGCGGGTACTGGATGAACCTGCTGCGTGTGCGCAAATCCGGCGTGCTGAGCCGCCACCGTCATCCGGGGCCGGTACATGCCTTCGTACTTAAAGGGCGCTGGCGTTATCTGGAGCACGACTGGGAAGCCACCGAAGGCGCTTACGCGTTCGAGCCGCCGGGAGAGACCCATACCCTGGTGGTGGATGAAGGCGTGGAGGAGATGATCACCCTGTTCCAGGTGCACGGCTGCATGTATTACGTCGATCCCTGGGGAAACCACGCCGGGTTTGAAGACGTGTTCACCAAAATCGACATGTGTCGTAAGCACTACGCCGAATGCGGCCTGGGTGCGGATTACGTCGACCAATTTATCCGATAGCTGTCTGTCCTTTCACCTGCAGATAATAATTAAAGAGACATCGCTATGACTTCTGTACCTAAAACTCAACGCGTGGCGCGCATTCAGTTGGTTGCGATCCTGTTTCTGACGATTGCCGGCGTTATCAACTACATCGACCGCAGCGCGCTCTCCATCGCCAATACCACCATCCGCGAAGAGATGCACATAACGCCCACCGAGATGGGCTGGCTGCTGTCGGCGTTTTCCCTGGCTTATGCTTTCTCCCAGCTTCCGGTAGGTGCGCTGCTCGATCGCTTCGGCGCGCGCATGATGCTGGGTTTCGGCATGTTTTTCTGGTCGGTGGCGCAGGCCGCCTGCGGGATGGTCAACTCCCTGAGCACTTTCCTGGTTTCTCGCGCGGTGCTGGGCGTGGCGGAAGCGCCGCTGTTCCCGGCGGGCGCGAAGGTGATCAGCGAATGGTACAACCTGAAGGAGCGCGGCACACCCACCGGGATTTTCGTCGCCTCCAGCTGTATCGGCCCGTGCATCGCGCCGCCGCTGCTGACGGTCATTATGCTCACCGTCGGCTGGCGCTGGATGTTTATCATCACCGGTATCCTCGGCGTGATGCTGGCTATCGGCTGGTATCTGATTTATCGCAACCGTAATGAAGTGACGCTAACCCCGGAGGATAAACAGTACCTCGACGCGGGCGAACGCTTTACCGATACCGAGAAGAAAATCACCGGGCGCGAGTGGCGTGGGCTGTTCACACACGCCACCACCTGGGGGATGCTGCTCGGGTTTATGGGCGTGATTTACATGGTGTGGCTGTATCTGACCTGGCTGCCGGGCTATCTGGAACATGCGCGCGGATTGTCGCTGGCGCGTACCGGCTGGGTGGTGGCGATCCCGTATATTTTCGGCATGGTCGGCATGGTGGTCGCCGGGCGGGTGGTGGACATGTTAGCCAACCGCGGCATCAGCGTGATCAACAGCCGCAAATGGCCGGTATGCCTGGGGCTGCTGGGCGGCGCGGCGTTTACCGTACCGGCGATTTTCACCACCAGCACCACGCTTGCGGTGGGCTATATCTGCCTGGCGATGTTCTTTATTAACCTGGCGAGCGCCGCCTGCTGGACCATGGCGACGGTGATCGTGCCGAAGCGCCAGGTGGCGTCTCTCGGCAGCATCCAGAACTGCGGCGGCTATTTCGGCGGATCCCTCGCGCCCATTATCACGGGGGCTATTGTGGAGCGCACCGGGGTGTACGACAACGCGCTGCTGGTCAGCGCCGGCATCGCCGTGCTCGCCGCCGCCGTTTACTTCGTATTAGTCAGAAAACCGCTGCCGGATGACAGCACCGCCAGCGACATTCACCAGGAGGCCAATAACTATGACGTTTCACGCTGAGCTTTTCGCCGGTAAAACCGCGCTGGTCACCGGAGGGACGTCCGGGATCGGTGCGGGCATCGCCACGCAGTTGTCACAATTAGGAGCGACCGTGATTGCCGCCGGGGTCAACAGCGAATGCCATAATCTGCCGCAGGGCATCGCGATCCGTGAGTTGGATGTGCGCAACGCCACACAGATTCAGCATATTGTTGATGATCTGCCGCGGCTTGATATCCTCGTCAACTGCGCCGGCGTGATTAAGCGCGGTGCCGAGCATCAGATTGATACCTTTGAGGATGTCATTGATATCAACCTGAACGGTACGCTGCGTTGCTGCGCCATCGCCCGGCCAAAGCTTGCGCAGAGCGCGGGCTGCATCGTGAATACCGCTTCGATGCTGAGCTTTTTTGGCGGCGGGCTGGTGCCCGGCTACAGCGCCAGTAAAGGCGGTGTGATGCAGCTGACCAAATCCCTGGCGATTGCTTATGCCGACGAGCAGATCCGCGTTAACGCGGTCGCCCCTGGCTGGATTGCCACCCCATTAACCCAGGCGTTGCAGGATGATGCTGAACGCGCCGGGCCGATCCTCTCTCGCACCCCGCTAAAACGCTGGGGGACGCCGGAAGATGTGGCCCAGGCCGTCACCTTCCTGTGCAGCCCGGCGGCATCCTTTATTACCGGCGCAATTCTGGCCGTGGATGGAGGATACCTGACCGTATAACCCGAAAAGAGACGATGGAAAACACGCACGCTGTACCCGGAACCGCCGCATTTCAGAAGTTTATGCGGGTGTTGCAGGCCGTATCCGATACCCCAGGCCAACTGAATATCAGCGGCCTGGCGCGGCAACTGGCTATGCCGCGCCCCACCGTGCATCGCATTGTCGAGGCGCTGGTGGTGGAGGGGATGCTTCGGCACGATAACGACACCCTAAGCTTAGGGCCGCGCCTGGTGAGTCTGGCCTGGCGCAGCCTGGAGACAAATGATCTGCGGCAAATTGCCAGACCGCACATAGAGCAACTGCGCGACCGGCTCGATGAAACCGTCCACCTCGCCATCCCCGATGGTCTGGAGATGGTCTACATCGATAAGCTGGAAGCCAATCGCACGGTGCGGATGGCCTCGCGGATCGGGACGCGGGTGAGCCTGTTTTCCAGTTCTGTTGGGAAAGCGTGGCTGGCGGCGCACAGCGCTTACCAGGTTGAGCAGATGCTGGCGAAAATCACGCCAACATCGTTCACGCAGCATACGATCACTGACCGGGCGGGCATCACTGACGAGATCAATCGCACCCGCGAGCGCGGTTATTCGCAGGATATCCAGGAAAACGAGCTGGATATCTGCTGCTACGGGAGCGCGATCATCAACAGCGGCCAGCAGGCGGTGGGATGTATCAGCGTGAGTATGCCGACGTACCGGTTTGACGCCCTGCAGGCCGATGAAGCCATCGGCGCGATCCGCGCCTGCGTGGCGGCGATCCAGAAGCAACTGGTGTAGCCCGCTTTTCCGCGTTTTGCTGACGGCAAATTCCCGGAGAAGAACATGCATTTGAACAATGGTTTTCCGCAGTATGATTTTTCTGGCCGCGTGGTGGCGGTGACTGGCGCGGCGCGCGGCATTGGCGAGGCGATCAGCGCGCGATTCCAACAGGCGGGGGCGCAGGTCTGGCTACTGGATGTGCATTACCCGGCGCGCGACGGTTTCCAGTTGCCGCTGGATATTACCCAACCGGCGTCGTTGATTGCCGCACGCGATACCATCCTGCAAACCAGCGGCAGGCTGGACACCCTGATCCACTGCGCCGGTTTCGCCGGGCCAACCATGCCGCTGATTGATTACGATCCGGCTATCTGGCGGCAAATTGTCGACGTCAACCTGAACGGCACTTTTGAAGTCTGTCGCACCTTTGTGCCGTTATTATTGGAGCAGCCGCAAAGTTGGCTGGTCAATCTTGCCTCACTGGCCGGGAAAGAGGGCACGCCCAACGCGTCGGCGTATAGCGCGGCGAAAGCCGGCGTTATCGCCCTGACCAAGTCACTGGCAAAAGAGCATGCGCAAAGCGGCTTGCGGGTAAATTGTATTACGCCCGCCGCGATTGAAACGCCGCTGCTGGCGCAAATGACAGCGGAGCATGTAGCCACCATGATCGCCAAATCGCCCCAGGGGCGGTTAGGTACCGTGGAGGAGGTGGCGCAGATGGCGATGTGGCTCAGTTCCAGCGCCTGTACCTTTAACAGCGGGGCGGCGTTTGATTTATCCGGTGGGCGGGCAACCTATTAAATCGGGATCATCGCATTCCAGCGGTAACGCGGGTCTGTTCCTCGACGCGTTTTGCCGCTGGCTTCACCACTTTCTCGCCTTTTTCGCCGAAGAACTGATACAGCGTATCGGAGGCTGATTTGGTTAATACCATAATTTCGATTCGGCGGTTTTCCGCGCTGTTGGGATCGCCGCTATTGAGCAACATCCGGTCAGACATGGCGCTCACCTGCATCACTTTATCCACCGGCATGCCGGCTTGTTCCAGCACGCGGCGCGCGGAGAGCGCCCGGTCGCCGGAGAGGTTCCAGTTGTTATAAGACTCGCCGTCCTTGTACTGCATAGCGTCGGTGTGGCCGGTAATAATCAGTTTGTTATCCAGCGCATCGAATACGGGGGCCAGTTCCACCAACAGCTTTTTAAAGAACGGCATAATTTTCGCGCTGCCGCGTTCGAACATGCTGCGGTTGCCGTCGTCTTTAATCAAAATACGCAGCCCCTGCGGGACAATTTCCATCTCCATATTGCTTTGCATATGGCTGTTTTCCGCAATGGAGTTGATAACCGTCGCCAGCTCACCCAGTTCGCGCGCGGATTTATCACGCATGGCGACACGTTTGTCGTTAGCCAGTTTGGCTTTCAGGGCCTGGGCTTTATCCACGCTGACGTTGACATTGGTGTTGGCATTGGATGCGGCGTTCACCGTTCCGGCGGGGGCAGTCGGCGGCGCTTTGACCTGAACCGATTGCGCTTCGTGGCCGGAGCCGCTCTCCAGTACCGCCATCTTGCCAAGATTATTTAACGGCATCACGCCGTTGCCGCTGAAAATCGACTGCTCGTTCAGCGCGGCAACGATATTTTTACGATCTTTCTCGCTGACGCTGTTGACGATTAACTTCATCGTGGTGACCAAAGGGGCCGAGCGTATTTCTGAAGTGTCGGCGCGCTTTACCCTGGACGCCATGCCGGGCAAACAGATGGCGATTGACGCCGATCTCAACGCCGGCTTGATTAACCAGGCCCAGGCGCAAACCCGCCGTAAAGATATCGCCAATGAGGCTGACTTTTACGGTGCGATGGACGGCGCGTCGAAATTTGTGCGCGGCGACGCCATCGCCGGGATGATGATTCTGGCGATCAACATGATCGGCGGGATTTGTATCGGGATTTTTAAGTACGATCTCAGTGCCTCCGCCGCGTTCCAGCAGTACGTTCTGATGACCATCGGCGACGGCCTGGTGGCGCAGATCCCGTCGCTGTTGCTGTCGACCGCTGCCGCGGTGATTGTGACTCGCGTCAGTGATAATGGCGATATCGCCAAAGACGTGCGCGGCCAGTTGCTGGCGAATCCCACCATCCTTTATACCGCCGCTGGCATTATGTTTATGCTGGCGGTGGTGCCAGGCATGCCGCATCTGCCGTTTCTGCTGTTTACCCTGCTGCTGGGCTATGCCGCGTGGCGTCAGAGCAAGCAGCCACAGGTGGCCCAGGAGACCGAGCAGAACCTGGAAAATCTCACCAAAGCGATTGTCGAGACGCCGGAACAGCCGGTGAGCTGGGAAACTATCCCGCTTATCGAACCCGTCAGCCTGAGCCTCGGCTATAAGCTGGTGTCGCTGGTGGACAAAACCAAAGGTGGGCCGCTGACCCAACGGGTGCGCGGCGTGCGGCAGGTGATCTCCGATACCAGCGGCGTGCTCCTGCCGGAAATCCGCATCCGGGAAAACTTTCGTCTTAAACCTACGCAATACGCGATTTACATTAACGGTATCCAGGCGGAGGAGGGCGATATTCCTGCCGATCGGCTGATGGCGCTGCCCACCAGTGAAACCTACGGCGAAGTGGATGGAGTGCTGGGCATGGACCCGGCCTACCGGATGCCGGTGACCTGGATTCAGCCCGACCAGAAAGCCCGGGCGCTGAATCTGGGTTATCAGGTGATCGACTGTGCCAGCGTCATCGCCACCCATGTCAATAAAGTGGTGCGCCAGTATATTCCCGATCTGTTTAACTACGATGATGTGACCCACCTCCATAACCGTCTCGCGGCGCAGGCACCGAAGCTGGCGGAGGATCTGAATGTGGCGCTGAATTACAGCCTGTTGTTGAAAGTGTATCGCCAGCTTTTGACCGAAGGGGTGTCGCTCAGGGATATCGTCACCGTCGCCACGGTGCTGGTGGCCAGCAGCGCCACCACTAAAGATCCCGTGCTGTTGACCTCGGATGTACGCCTGGCGTTGCGCCGCAGTATCGCCATGCCGCTGGTGCGTAACCAGACGCTATCGGTCTATACCCTACAAAATGAGCTGGAAAACCTGCTGCTTGGCGTGGTGAATCAAACTCAACAGGCGAACAAAGTGCCGCTGGACAGCGTGCCGGTCGACCCGAATATGCTGAGCCAGTTCCAGAGCACCATGCCGCAAGCGAAGGAGCAGATGAAAGCGGCAGGCAAAGAACCGGTGCTGCTGGTCGCGCCGCAGCTGCGTCCGCTGTTGTCGCGCTATGCGCGCCTGTTCGCGCCAGGACTCCAGGTGCTGTCTTATAACGAAGTACCGGACGAGCTGGAACTGAAGGTAATGGGGTCGCTTTCCTGATCCAAATCCTCTGAATAATAAAGGCCATCAATATCGCTATTGATGGCCTTTTTTGTTGTGCGGAATAAAAAACGCTGGCTTCATCGGCCAGCGTCAGTATCAAAGAATATTATCGGCGGTAAGGATGCGCCGGGCACCCAGGTAGTGATCCTGCCAGAAATCCCCGTCGAAATGGCTGATACGGATATTCAGCCCGGTACGTGGCGCTTCAATGAAATCGCCGTCTCCCAGGTAAACACCCACATGGTCGGCATGATCGCCCTCGGAATGAATACCAAAGAAAATTAAATCGCCGCGCTTCAGGTCGCGTTTCGCCACCGGGCGGGCGCGCTTATCATGGTACATTTCGTTGGCGGTGCGCGGCAGTTTTGTCGCGAGCAGTTTGTTATAGGCGTAAAACACCAGCCCGCTACAGTCGAAACCGTTAGTTGGCGATGTTCCGCCCCAGACATACGGCTTGCCGAGCTGGTCCTCAAGTCGGTCAACAATCCGGTCGGTGGTGTCGCGCAGCCGGTCGCTATAGAACGATCCATCGCTATCACGCAGATGATCCCAATGGGCGTCAACCGTCCGGTAGGGGCCGGGGAACCATTCGGGATGCGCGCGCATCAGTACACGATTTTTGGTACGCAGCGCCGCTTTTGACGATTTATTGCCGTAAACCACATTCCTGTCCGTTTTCTCCTTTTTCTCTTTCCACAGTTTGAACAGTTTTGCGCGGTTATACATGCGCTGACGTGCCGCGTAACTCAGTTCGCTATGGGGTTTTGGACTATGTGGTGATTTATGAACAGCGCAGGCTTGCTGGCAGGTAAAAGTCATGCCAATCAGCAGAGCCAGAGAGAGTTTATTGCGCAGCATAGATAACCATAAACAGGATGATAACCAGAGGGGGTAACTACAGATGAAAATGGTATCACGCCGTTAAGCCGCGAATTTTTAAATGTTCTTTATTAAAAGATTAATTTCAGTGAATCCGCAGGCGGGGATGTTTCTGCCCGAGCGGAAGGGAGAAGTATGCGCGATATCGTCCACGTGTCGGGTAACGGTTGCAACTGCCTGACGAAGCTCTGGAACCTCTCGCGCACTGTCTAAAAATAGTCAGTGATTTTTCTCTTTGCGCCCTTCAATATCCACATTATCGCTTTACACCTATATAGTCTTGAATCTATATTGATAAGGAGGTCATATGTGGCCGATTGCAACAACGGACTGGTTTGATAACTGGCTAAGCGCGCAGAATGATACTGACCGAGCCTGCATTCTTGCAGCGATAATGGTGCTGGAAGAGAAGGGGCCTGGGTTAGCGCGGCCCTATGCCGATACGGTCCACGGCTCGCGTTTCAGCAATATGAAAGAGCTGCGTGTGCAAAGCCGGGGCGATCCTGTACGCGTGTTTTTTGCCTTCGATCCGTCCCGTACCGGCGTTCTGCTGTGTGCGGGGAATAAGGTCGGCAATGAAAAGCGCTTTTATGATGAGATGATCCCCATTGCTGACCAGGAATTTACCGAGTATTTGAACCAATTCTATGATGAGGAGTAACGCCATGGGCAGAACGCTGGAACAGTTGCTTGCGGACGAAAAACCCGAAGTCGTCGCCGAGGCGCGAGCGATGGCGACGGAAATCCTGCTGAATATCCACCTGGCAGAATTGCGCGAGAAAGTAAAAAAAACGCAGGTGGAAATGGCGCAGGCGCTGGGCATTAAACAGCCGACCGTCGCAGGCATGGAAAAGCCGGGGCGCGATTTAAAACTCTCTTCGCTGAAGCGCTATGTGGAAGCGGCGGGCGGGAAACTGCGGCTGGATGTGGAGTTGCCGGACGGCTCGCACTACGGGTTTGTGCTTTAAGCGCGTCGGCTTTAGAAAGCAAAAAAGCAGATGCCTTGCGACATCTGCTTTTTTAAATTTGGCTCCTCTGACTGGGATCGCCTTTGCCAGTAACTGGCTAATAAATAAGCTAAACCTGAATACTCTTTCTGTCAAGACCACCATTATGACCCCCTCTAAGAAATGTATGCGCTTGTAAGAAGAAGCAATGCCCATTGGGGTGGATGAAGATACAATCGGTACTCTGCCTGAGCATTATGTTTTAGTGATCTGCTACGATCGCAACAGACAGCTGGTTGATGAAGATATCCACTGCTTTGTCTAGAGAAAACCCCAATGCAGTTCACCAGATATATCTAAATTTTTAGTCTGGCTGAGAGAAGTGAAACTAGTATCCTTAAGGATTTCGGAGAAATCCGAATCAGGGTATAGTGGTCACTGAGCATAAACAAATAGTTGCGTTATTGGGTTATAATTCATTGATAATTATGAATAAAACTTTCAATGTCTGTTGATAAAAATGCAACTTGATTGAAATTGTTTCATAAGGATTCGCTTATGGTTAGGGGATTGTTACTATTCGGAATTATTTTGATGGTAATTATTTTGATGGGGTACTTCTCTTTTTTACCGGCCTCACAATGGTGGTTTATCAAAAATATCATATCAAATTTTGATTTTGTAAAAGCGCTCCTTTCAATTCTAATATTATCATTGATTACTATATTTTTGTTTTTCGGTATTTTAGAGAAAAAATACTCATTAAAGTTAGAAAAATTAACTTTCGGTGGGTTAAATGTTTTATTTGATAGTTCTGACTTGCTATATAAAAGATCTGTTCGCAATTTCCTTGATACTAAAAGAAGTGTGTTCAAAATTGATCCACATTTTGATTCATTTGAAGAGGTTTTTAACTCTTTATATGATATCTATAATTTTATTCGTGTTGAAATAAGAGTGCTGGATGTTAAGCGGAAAAGAGATATGGAGTTGTATGGTATATCTAATAAAATGCTAAAAAAACTGAATCAACTGCTTACCAAACATCAGAATAATTACAGGCGTTGGCATAAGTACATCTCAACAAACGATATTGTATTGACGAGGGATAAAGATTCTAACGGTGAAAATGTTTCTTTGATTTATCATTTAACACCGATTGGAGTAATCCAGACTCATTATTATCATTTCAGCCAGTTGATGGCTGATTTTGAATGCATTAATAAATTCTTCTGTGAGGAAGTTAGTGTTGTATTTAACATCGATATTGCTAAGTGGGATGAGTAATGCATAAAACTTTTCTGAGTTATCATCATGCAAACGAACAGGATTTGAAGAACGGAATCATTGAAGCATTTGCTGGTGCGTCATTTATTGACAAGTCCGTCAGTGACGGGGATATCAGCACTAATGTCAGTGAAGATTACATTATGCGGAAAATTCGGGAGGACTATCTTGGTGACTCTACCGTAACAGTAGTACTCATAGGTACAGAAACTGCCAGCAGACCTTTTGTTAACTCAGAAATTCAAGCATCTTTATGGGGGGAGAATCCTGCTGGATTAATCGGGGTAATTCGAGATGAAATATATTCGAGCGTGTTTAGCTCGGGTGTGTGTAGTGATACCTCTTGCAATTGCGGGATTGGAATTAGAACCATTGATTGGGGTTATGAACATTATCTCCCTTGGTTAATTAAAAAAAATCATAGTTTTTCAAAACTCGTCCCCCACTATGATGATATGGATGTTTATTGCTCCCTGGTTAAGTATTCAGATTTTATAGGGAATAGTGAATTTTATATTAACCAGGCATTTGATAAAAGAAATATTATGGAACCTGCAGCAAAGAAAAATCCCGCTGATGTTCCTGCTATAACAACTAATTTACTATGGTGATGAGATGATTTTTACGCCAAGATAAAATTAAGGTAACAGATATGTATAATACCAAAATAATTAAAAGAAAAGTGTTTTTAAGCTACCACCATGATGGTGACCAATATTACTATGATGAATTCTCAAGAAAATTTCATGATGAATATGAGGCTGTAACGGATAATTCTCTTGATCGTCGAGTTGACAGTGACGATATTGACTATGTTATGCGACGTATTCGTGAGTATTATATCGCAGGGACTTCATGTTCCATTGTCTTGGTCGGTAATGAATCATGGGGAAGAAAATATATTGACTGGGAAATTAAATCGACGCTTGATAAACAACATGGACTTATTGGTGTCCAGTTGCCAACATTGTTATCAAATTCTTATGGACAAGTGACTGTGCCCGCTCGACTCAGTGATAATATTGATTCTGGATATGCGCTGTGGGTAAGTTGGGCTGATTTTACAGCTAGCATTTCATCGTGTAGGGAATATATCGAACAAGCCAATTGTCGTAGTAATACTCTGATAAGAAACACTCGTGAACGCCGCTTAAGGAATGCATAATATGCTTGAGACGAATTTGGCAAAACCATTTCTGGTTGTTTATATCATTTGGCACCCGGATTTCGCCGGTGGTGCTGGACTGGCCGAAATATTGCGTGGACACTTTCGTCGGGAACTCTATCAGAATGTTGCTGGAGGAACCGGTTTAAGTGTTATTTTTCGTTCTGAGCCTCTACCTAAAACGGGGAAGCCGCTGCCGATCAATTTTTCAGAATCAGAGACCACCGCAGTCCTCATACTTGCAGAATCATGTATGGCAAATGATCCTGAATGGGGGACTTATCTTCGGGAGCTATCCACGCAGTCGGAAATAGCTGGACTAGGTACACATCTTTTCCCCATTGCTATTGATGGAGAAGGATTAAATCTGGGACTGGAAGAGCAGGCATTACGCTGGGACCAATGGATACAGGATGGGAGCAACGATACTGCAAACCTTCATATACGATTGATTAGTGAGCTTACATACGAATTTTGCAGGATGCTGCGCCATTACCTGGAACATCTGAAACAACCAGAAAAAGATGAAGATGAGTTGCTTAATTATCTCAAGAAAGTTCAGATATTCCTTAGCCATTCTAAACATGATAAAGATGGAGAGCGGATTGCTCATTTGATACGTGAGCAATTACATAGTGGACATGGGTTAAGTTCATTCTTTGATGTCCATGATATCCCTGCCGGGCTTCGGTTTCATCAGGTGCTATTGAAACAGCTGGCGCAAAGCGCAGTTGTTGCTATACATACCGACTCTTATTCTTCGCGTGAATGGTGTCGCCGAGAGATTATAGAAGCTAAACGTAATAGTGTACCTTTAGTTGTTGCCAACTGTATTAGTGAATTGGATGAAAGGGGATTTCCTTATATGGGAAATGTCCCCATAGTGAGAATGGATCCACAGCAGGCTGAACGAATTAATATCATTATTGCACGACTGCTTGATGAGGTTCTGAAAGATTTTCTGTGGCGCTGTCGTATACAATTGGTTAATACCGAACAAAGTGCAGTGCAGTTTGTTCCGCGTGCGCCGGAGTTAATCTCACTTGCTGGCTTAAAGTTCCACGGTATCGGGCAGCCTACAATTGTATATCCCGACCCACCCTTAAGTTCGGAAGAGGAGCGCTTATTTGAAGAAGTTAAACCCGGTATCAGGCTTAGAAGTTTTACCGAATGGCTGGCAGAGGGAACATCATGACTTATCGTGAAATGCTTAGTCAGCATGTTATTGCAATATCTACATCAGATAGCCCAGATATGCCTGTATTGGGGTTAAGTCAACAGCATTTATATGACGCGATGACAGAAATTGCGCGTCATTTATTAGCCTTGGGAGCCCGGATTGTTTATGGAGGAGATTTACGTGCTAACGGTTTTACTGAACTGTTATTTGAGTTAGTAGCACGCCATAGAAGAGATGCGGATGAGGGGGATGAACGTTCCAGTATATTGAACTATCTGGCATGGCCGGTGCATATGCAAAAAGATTCCAGTGACTTGGAAAGGCTCAGTGCGGACCTGAAAGGAATGGCAAGGCTTGTTTTATTCAATCGGGATGGCGAGTCGTTGCCAATGGCAGAACGAGCCCATTACATAGCAACTATTCCTTCTGATGAAGATTGGGAAAAAGGTTTGACAGCAATGCGACATGCTATGTTACAAGACACACATGCCCGTATTATTCTTGGCGGGCAGGTAGATAAGTATAAGGGGGCAATGCCTGGTATAGCAGAAGAGGCTATATTATCACTTCGCGCTAAACAACCCCTTTTCATTATGGGGGGCTTTGGTGGATGTGCAAAAGATATCACCGAGTCTCTAAATATTGTGGCATCTGACGGAATGCAGAAACGCAACTGGAGAGGTCGGGAAGAATTTTCTGGTTTCTCTTTCCAGGATCTTAATAACGGACTCACTGAGGAAGAAAATACTGTGCTAGCACAGACTCCGCATGTGGACCAAGCTATCGCCATGATTTTGAGAGGACTTTTCCGATTAGTAAAACGTTGCTGAAAAAATACTTAAATTCCATTACCATTATATGTATTAGCTTAGACTTGCTTTGGCACTCTTGCGGTACTGAGCTAAACCTAATCTGATATGTCGGTCTGTGCAAAAGCCCGTACACATAGTAGCCTTTTAATTTGTATAAGTAGCAGCAGAGCCGAAGTGCAAGGAAAACGTTGTGAGACGATGACGATATACAGAGCAATCATATATAATATGAAGAAAGAGCCGTGCTTGCGGCTCCAAAATGTTATAATTTCGCATATATAGCATTAAACCAAGTTAATGTCTCGCCTTTTGCATCACTTGCAGTGAGCATTTGATAACTCATTTTTGCTGTAGCAAATTTATTTATCTTCTTCTTCGCTTTACTTTCATTATAACGTGTTAAAGCAGATACCTCTGTTGATACATCTGTCGTATCATCCATGGTTATTTTTACACCAAACACCGCCTGAATAGCATCAGGATGTAAGTAATTTTCCATTTCCCTTTTTTCAGTCATGAATGCTATGGAACCATCATTTCTAGCATTTACTGACTTACATTCTTTTTCATACTGAGGAGGGATGGCAACATCTCTATCATAGATGTGAATCTCAGGTTTATTTAGAATTTTTAAGTAATTATTATTAACCCAATCTTTAAGAGTATGTCCCCCCATTGGAATGAAAACTATACGCGGATCATTTATCATATCAGGAACATTTGGAACACCGTGGTCGAGATAAATTTGACCGATATTCTTTAAAAAGTTTATATCATTAGGGCCTTCAACGCATACAAGAACAGATGCCCTACTATCAGGATATACGCCAAGATCATTCGCTATGTTCTTTAGCACATCATCATTACCATTTTTAACCTCTAAACCATCATCGAGTGTTCGGGTTATATGGCGTAGAGATTCTGTAGGTATCTTTTCCACAAGTGCAGGGACGTGGGTGGTAATCAATACTTGGCATTTATCAGCATTTGCTAATTCTTGAAATGCATCAATAAGAAGTCTTTGATTAGATGGGTGTTGAGATGTTTCAGGTTCTTCAATTGCATAAATAACTCCTTTATCTGGGAATCCTTTTTGCAATCTTTCTGCTTCCGCTTTAAAAAAACTAATCAGGACTAAACGTCTAACACCACTACCACGTTTATTGATAGCTATTCCTCTATCATCTTCCAATGTTAGCTTGAAAATATTTTCCCACTTAGGTTCCACTTTAAACTTTGGGATTAACCCGGCAGCAAGATTAGGAGATATATCATGTAAATGTTTAATTGTGTTTTCAGCCACTTCAACTGCATGTTCTTTTACGCTTTCTTTAATGGATTCAAGTTGAATGTCAATCTTCTGCAATGCTGTTTGAACCGCTGACTTCATAGGATCCTGTACTTCTGATTCTTCATCGGTACTCGGCCTGTCTGCGCGGAATAATGCAAAGTGAGGGAGTTTGTCATATATATTTTCACAAATAACCTTGCCCTCCTCAGCATTTAATTTAACGAAGATTTCTTTAAGCTTTAAATCTCCAATTTTCCTGTAAATTTCTTGTCTTAAACTAACATTGGACCTTTTATCAGCTCCATCAACACCAATAGATTCGGCAATTACTTTAAGTTCATCATTTTTTTTAGCAAGTAAAGA
The DNA here is from genome assembly GCF_014193285.1 of Atlantibacter sp. RC6. Classification (GTDB taxonomy): domain Bacteria; phylum Pseudomonadota; class Gammaproteobacteria; order Enterobacterales; family Enterobacteriaceae; genus Atlantibacter. Next base: position 5,304 of record NZ_JACHZE010000005.1, on the reverse strand, counting down.
TTTCGCGCCTTTTGCTGAGGGAGCCATACATTTAGCTTGAACGCTGCCGGATCCCTTACCTTTTGCAAATACTCTATATATTTCTAGCTTTCCATTACTATTTAATAAATATTCTTCTTTAAGGTTAGTTATAGATGTGGCATCCAAAACTATAGGTATATCAGCTCCTGAAAAGATACATCCAATTGACACGTCTTCATTTTCCACGCTATCGACACATTTATCGGTAGCATCATATTTACATAGTTTATGTTCAAAGAAGACACCAACCAACATCATTACGACCAACTAATGCAGTTAGTGAGTTAATGTCAATGCTATGTTCTCCATGATAGCCACGAAAGTTCTTTAAGATTAGTTTTTCAAGTTTCATAAAAATCTCCATTTTTAAAAATTAAAATTTTTTTTAAAACTTACGCATTCGAAAAAACATTTGCTTTTGTTGTATTCTAAGTAACAAGAACAATTTATAAAATTAGTTCAATCGAAGTCTTGGGTAAGACGCTTTTTCTCTTTAACAAAACGGATAACTACGCATTGGACAATAGATACTTTAGGAAACACGCGGTAAATTGTAACGTTTTGCCCATTCTAGACCTGATATTCCTTCAAATTAGCAAGTTCGAGAGATAAGGGAAAATTACGACAGTCTACCAGAATCATTTCACACCTGCTCTAAACAATATGCAGAAAATAATATATGTATTTATTAGTAAAGTTCTCCAGTTCCCTGATCTACACGTTTATAGAAATCAGAAAAATTACATGGGTCAGATATAACTGAGTTTTTATCACTACGAAAATCAAATTCTATTTTTTTTATAAGATCAATGGCTGGTATAGTCGAATTTAAAGGGATTTTTTTATAGTTTCTAATTCTGTGATATTCAATTGAGTCTAAGTCTACTTCAATCGCTTTATTACCGAAATAATAAAAATGATCTGAAATCAACACGTTATTGGAGCTAGTATCTCGTTCAAGATTTGTCATGTTAAATGTACCATCAGCATTGCTATGATGAGAATCTTCTTGTACCCATTCATTGTTTTCATTTTGATGGTAGATATTATCGCCCAGAATTTGTACATGACTACCATTTCTAGCAGGCTTTTTGAGAGAGAACCTGGTATCCTCCCAATAACCATTGAAACTAATTTTTTCTGAAACTTTCATTAATAGGATACATTTTTTTTTAGCTGATTTTAAATTGGCTCCACCAACTCCGAGTATCCAATCACCCACTTTAGCCGACTTTCTAATTCCAGGTTTGCATGTTGCCAAGGTACAACTTCCATGAAATGGATTAGGTGCAAAACCAAAGTCTCTCGTTATTGCATAAACATAAAGGTGTGAGTTGGGATCAATTAGCATACGACATTTCCACCTTGAACTTTATCACGATCCGTACCATCAGGTTTTTCAAAGGAAGTTTTACCTTCTAGTGCGTTGATAATGGCATCACTTCTCCAGGCCACTATAGAGGTTGCATACTTTTCGAGATTCTCTGGTAGTTTTACATCGCCTTTTAACCCATTTTCATATACACCTATGATTGGTTTTCCAAGTTGATGAGCTACTTGAATTTCCCAGTTTACCCAAGGTCTAGTATGTGTCTCTTTCCCGATAACAACTATAACTTGACTAGCCCACCTCATTTTCATTCTAAGTAAACGTGCAATCGTTCGGTCACTAAGTTTTTTTTCCTCAACTCGTCGCTGGTTTTCAGGTTTCATTCTAATAGAACTATTGCGTAAATGATAACCTTTTGCTGCAGCTAAACGAGAAACTCCATCAACACTCGCGTCGTCTTTATGATGATGGCTAACAAAAACATTTTTCTTAATTTCTTTAACCATTTTTAAATCCTTTGTAATTTGCTAATTATAAAATAATTCTATATTATTGCTTTGATAATGATATTTTTGTTTAGGCCTTTTATTGTTAAATTTAGTTCGGCATCTTTTATCTATCTCGCATGCACCACTATTTTCCATGTCCATTAAAGTGTAAACTCTTTCTTCTTTAGGCAGGAAATGGAATATTTCATCCATGTTCCAATTTTCACTATACTTTTCAGCGATGTTATTTTGGTTTATAGTGAACCAGAATAAACACTCTTCGCTATTCATTCCATCTCTATTAGAAAAAATCCAATTAATTCCTCTTTCACAACCAGGACCTGAAATAACAAAGTTCAATTCTGTAAACGGAAAGTTGGGTATGTATGTCAGATCTATGAAAATTTGATATGCTAGAAAATCCCCAATCCCTGAGAATGATTTTAAATGTTCAAAAACTTCGAACTGATTTCCTGATGATTTTACACCATTAACGATTTTATCTTGGTTATAATAAACAAATTTTATCATTCTAATTACCATATCATTTTCCGGTATTCCTTCTATATTTTTTAAGTATTTTCCGAAGTTAAACTTCGGACCTCCTAAAATATAGGCTGCACTAAAAAATACGTAGCCTGGTTTTTTTAATGATATATTTATTGTCTTTTCTCTGATCTTTTCATTGATGTCGCGAATAGTCATTTTTGTGAAATCAAAGGGCGCATCAAGTTCATTTAATGTATCGCTTTTATTTATTACTCTAAACAAAAATGAATTAAGTATTTTATTTTCATAAGTTAATTTATTGTTGTTTGTTATATTTTTCAATAACCATTTGGTTTCTTTGTCCCATGTTCTTTTAGTATTTACAAATTTATAGTTTCTCAATATTTTGTCGTCTGTCCAATATGGCGGAAGGTTAAGTATCTCTTTCTTGTAATATATGGATGTCCTCTCTCGTTGATGATAAAACCATTCCCTAATAACAGCTTCATTCAAGATAGGTTTAGCGGTTTTAATTTTCATTTCTCTGACATTACAAAAAAGTTGATCGTTTTTACTGTTCACTTAATAATACCTTTTCGAAGAAATGTTTAAAACTATCAATTCCGTTCACATTGTTGTCAAAATGATATTCTGATTTTGTTTTATTCTCAGTGACATACTTGTCGATTTCGTATTTTTTATAATTGTTATTTTCCCGTTCTATATGTACTATAGTGAACTGATTGTTCTTACACCATGCGAATTCTTCATTTGATCTTATGTCAGTAATTATTATATTTTTATTCATCCCTCCATTTTTTTCTAAAATTTTCAACTCTTCTGATAGCATTCTGATAAATATTTTTTCTTCAATTTCCCTTAGGCTGTCTAAGCTCAGCCATATATCTCTTGGTGAATGGCTGATAAAGTCGCCGGTAGGTAAGGTTATATTGAATGGTAACATTTTATTTTCAGGGGGGTAATCCTTTTCCATCCAAGGATAAATATAATTGGCCAATTTTTTGAGTTGATCGCTAAATGATAATCTAATAAATCCATAGTTGGATACCAGATAATTGGCAAGAAAGTCTTTTCCACTACCCGATATGCCCATGAATGCAATTTTCATAGACGGTCCTTATTAGAATTATTAAAATAATTAGAAGTTACGCTTAGATTGAAATCATTGCTTAACTTAGTTTTTAACACTATTGGTTGGTTGAATCTTTCCTGGAAAATATATGATAGAGCTGCTTCTGCATATCCCCAAAGTAAATTCCTTTCAGTTTCTACAAAGTGTTTAATAAATATTTTTTTTAGATTTTCGGTTTCCATATCTATTGTGTCTATTTTATGTTCATTTTCTGTTATTATTCTTTCAAGGAATGAAACTATATCACAGAATAATGATTTTATATTTTGTAACGATGGAGGGAATGATATTTCATCATCGTTTATCAAATCTGTCATTTGTTCTTCTTTTCTTTCGTATATTTCATTGGCTTGTCCTACTCTATCATCATATATATGAAGATTTGTTACTGACTGATGTAAGTATCCCAGTTTAATCTCGCTATCAACTTCCCTCTGTAATATTGAAAGTACTATCTCTTGAAGTAAACTAAACTCGAAAAGATTTATATTGCTCACTCCAAATATTAGATCGCCGCTTCTTTGAACTATTTTAATGTTTAAATTTTTGTCAGGAGTGATAAAGAAATGAATTAAGTTATTACAAGGAATATCGACACTATGTTCTATGTTGTATACTTTTATGAGGCTTTCATTCGTATCTCTGTCAGGCATGTATAAGCTAATGACTGCTCTTCTTGTAAATATTCCTTCTTTTTTGAATTGTTGCACGACATTTTCAAGTTGCCCGTGAGCGTATAGTCTTTCCCCATAAGCTGCTCGCCAAATGACACCATCATCTGAGTATTTAGGCGCTCTTGGTAAAAAAAAATTTAGATATGGTTTAATTCTGTTGTCGCCAGCAAAAACCCATATAGCTTCAGCAAATGTGGAAAATATATTATTTTTTCGACCCGCTAAACTTAAATGCCTTGATCTAGGGTTTCGTAAGATCATACTAACATCATAAATAGTTATAGCATCCCCATTCCTTGTCGAAATACGAACTCCTTCATTAAGCACTTTTTCTAGGAGTTTCATTATTACATCGTTAATAGTTTCTCCGTAAATGACGTGCATAAACAAAACCTCATGCTATAAAAAACATCTTTTTAGTTGATATAGTTTATTGGGCCTAATCCAGAATTTGGTTCAGCTATGATCTGGACTAACCGGATAGCACGTTTCAATCTCTTGCCTCTAAGAACAGGCTCGAACGTGATAGCCAATTGGCTTCCCACTTAGCAAGTGAGACCTCGACCCACGCTACCGCCCTCAGTTGCATAGGCACTGCGTTTGTATGAACATTTACAAATGTTACTCATGTTATGGATTTGGTCAATCTGGCAATAAGATAATTACGAAACTTTAGACTTATTACTTAAGTGGAGGTGGCGCGAGTCGCTAGCGAGTAAGACTGTCTCTTATATGTACCAGAAGCACAACTGACGATGCTCCAAAACCATAGTCACCGCTGCGTAGCAAGCTGTGGCCTCTCGCTACTCCCGGGTGCCCCAGTTACAACGTTGTGGGTTGCTTAAGAAATCTGTCCCGCCGGATTAGAGTGGTGGTGGATTACTGACTGTACTCTGCGTTCAATACAGAGACAGCCCGGAACAGGCAGTAACTGATGCCGGAACGAGACTATTCAAGAACAAACCGCCCCCGGTTAGCAGGATCGTCTCGGCCGGCAGGAAAGCATGCTAACACCTACATGAAGTCCCTGTCAGTGCAGGCCCCAGACTCAACACTGACCTGCTCCCCGTTGATTAACACACCGCGATGCTAGTAATGTCTTCATAAGCCACATGAGGACATCCCCATGAAGAAGCGTTTTTCCGACGA
>NZ_JACHZE010000004.1 GCF_014193285.1 Atlantibacter sp. RC6 | reverse complement strand
GCTGACCGGCCGGCCTGTTCGCCGTTGTTCCGTGTCAGTGGTGGCGCATTATAGGGAGTAATCAGAATCTGACAAGCCTATTTTTAAAAATAATTTCCGACCGTCTCTTTTTTATGCATATGACTCATTAATCCAGCAATTACATAGGCATTTGCTGTTTTTTGCATCGAACCCACGAGGCCGATGGCATACTACACCGTAAAACCTCTCTATAAAGGGAATGCCTTATGCCTTTATCTGCACAACAGTTAGCGGCCCAAAAGAACCTTTCTTACGTCCTTGCAGAGAAGCTGGCGCAACGCATTTTAAAGGGTGAGTACACACCTGGTACGATTTTGCCCGGTGAGATTGAGCTGGGTGAGCAGTTCGGCGTGAGCAGAACCGCGGTACGAGAAGCCGTAAAAACCTTAACCGCGAAAGGCATGGTACTCCCGCGTCCACGCATCGGCACTCGCGTGATGCCACAGAACAACTGGAACTTCCTGGATAAAGAGTTATTAGGATGGTGGATGACTCAGGAAAACTTTTCCGAAGTCATTAGCCATTTTCTGGTGATGCGCACCAGCCTTGAACCACAAGCCTGCGCGCTGGCAGCCCTTCATGGTACGGATACACAGAAAGCGGCGCTTAAAAATACCATGAGTGAAATGGTGGCGCTGAAGACGGCATTCGATCGCCAGCGCTGGGTTGATGTCGACGTTTCTTACCACGAACAGATCTACGAAATGAGCAGTAATCCCTTTCTGACCTCCTTCGCTGCCCTGTTCCATTCCATCTATTACAATTACTTCTCATCTATTACCCATAACGAAGTGATTAAGCTCGACGTTCATCAACAGATTGTCGACGCTATTCTCAGGGGCGATGGCGAAGCCGCCTCTTCCGCCTGTCGTGAACTGTTGCGGGAGCCCCACCAACCCTGAACGCGCTAATAAGGTATTCATGATTAGAAAAGCTCGCAGTATGGCAGGGCTGCCGTGGATTGCGGCGATGGCCTTTTTTATGCAGGCGCTGGACGCCACCATTCTTAACACCGCGTTACCCGCAATCGCCCACAGCCTGGACCGCTCGCCGCTGGCGATGCAGTCCGCCATCATTAGTTACACCCTGACGGTAGCGATGCTTATCCCCGTCAGCGGCTGGCTTGCTGACCGCTTCGGCACTCGCCGGGTGTTTATGATCGCCGTAATGCTGTTTACCCTGGGATCGCTGGCCTGCGCCCTGTCGCAGAATTTGGGTCAACTGGTGTTGTTCAGAGTGATGCAAGGCGTCGGCGGGGCGATGATGATGCCGGTCGCCCGACTGGCGTTGCTACGCGCCTATCCCCGCAGCGAGTTGCTGCCGGTATTAAATTTCGTGACTATGCCGGGGTTGGTCGGCCCGGTGCTGGGGCCGGTACTGGGCGGTGTGCTGGTTACCTGGGCCAGCTGGCACTGGATTTTCTTAATCAACATCCCTATCGGTGTCGCCGGTCTGCTGTATGCGCGCAAATACATGCCCAACTTTACGACGCCGCGCCGCGGGTTTGATATGGGTGGATTTTTGCTGTTCGGTCTGAGTCTGGTGCTGTTCTCCAGCGGGATGGAGCTCTTTGGCGAGAAAATTGTCGAGACCTGGCTTGCCGGCGTAGTGATCGCCAGCGGTCTGGCGCTGCTGGTCGCCTATATCTTTCACGCCCGTCGTCACCCCACTCCGATCATTGCGCTGCCGATGTTTAAAACGCGTACCTTCTCTATCGGCATCGCGGGCAATATCGCGTCGCGGCTCGGCACCGGCTGCGTACCGTTTTTGATGCCATTAATGTTACAGGTAGGATTCGGCTACCAGGCGCTGATCGCGGGCTGCATGATGGCGCCCACCGCCATCGGTTCGATTCTGGCAAAATCGCTGGTCACCAAAATCCTGCGTAACCTCGGCTACCGGAAAACCCTGGTGGGCGTCACACTGTTTATTGGTTTGATGATCGGCCAGTTCGCATTGCAGTCCCCTGCGATGCCGGTCTGGGCGCTGATATTGCCGCTGTTTATTCTGGGGATGGCGATGTCGATACAGTTCACCTCGATGAATACCATCACCCTTGCGGATCTCACCGATGAAAACGCCAGTAGCGGCAACAGCATGCTGGCCGTGACGCAGCAGCTTTCTATTAGCCTTGGGGTCGCGGTGAGCGCAGCAGTGCTGCGTTTTTATCAGAGCGATCAAACCACCAGCACCGTGGAACAGTTCCATAGCACCTTTATTACTATGGGAGTGATAACGCTGATCTCAGCGCTGGTGTTTATGCTGTTACGTCCGAAAGACGGACGTAACCTGATTAAAGAACGGCATTAAGCTTAAGACGAGCCGCGCGCGATGAGTTCCGGTGTTAATTGCAGGCGCTGCTGGGCAAGCCCCGGCTGCGCCATGCGATGGATCAGCACATCAATAGCCAGCTCCCCCAGTTCATCTTTCGGTTGATGAACGGTGGTCAGCGGCGGGGTCATATAGCGCGCGAGTTCAATATCGTCATACCCCACCAGCGCCATATCTTTCGGAATGCTCAGCCCGGCCTGATACAACGCCTGGTATGCGCCCACCGCCATCGCATCGTTGCCGGTAAAAACCGCTTCGGGCCGCTCGGGTAAGGCCAGCAGGGCGTTCATGGCGCTAAATCCGCTGGAAAACTCAAAGTCACCGGTGATCTCATAGCCGTCAGGAATGGCCAGCCCGGCGCGTGCCATGGCATTACGATAGCCGTCCAGCCGCAGCCGCGACGGCGTTTTATCCAGCGGCCCGGTAATACAGGCGATACGTCGATAACCTTTATCAATCAGGTGCTGGGTCGCGATTTCCCCCCCCAGCAGCGAGTTATCTTGAATCAGATCGCTGTCGCCGTCGAAAGGCGCCCAGTCCATCATCACGGTAGGGATAGAAGGATAACGCGTCATGATTTCGGCGGACGGCTGGTGCGTTTCGGTACATAACAGCAGCAGTCCATCGACGCGCTTTTGCAGCAGCGTTTCTAGATTGCTGTTCATGCGCTGTTCGTCGCCTTCGGTGTTGCACAGCACCAGACTATAGCCGCGCTCAAAGCAGCTGCGCTCCACGCCGCGGACGATTTCTGAGAAGAAGGGGTTGCTACTGGCGGTGATCAGCATCCCGATGGTGCGGGTCTGATTAAGCTTCAGGCTGCGCGCCAGCGCCGAGGGGGCGTAGTTCAGGGTTTTTACGGCGTCATTCACTTTTAAACGAATCGCCTCGCTCACGAAGCGATCGTTATTAATGACGTGAGAAACCGTGGAGGTGGAGACGCCCGCCAGGCGAGCAACATCCTTCATCGTCGCCAAGCGCTACCCCTGCTGTAGTAAGAAGTCGTCGATCTCGTGACGCCAGGGTACGGAAGGCTGCGCGCCGCGTCGGGTCACGGCAATAGCCGCAGCGGCATGGGCGAAGCGAATCGCTTCCGGCAGCGGTTTCTCTTCCAGTAAAGCGGTAACTAACGCGCCATTAAAAGTATCGCCTGCGGCAATGGTATCTACGGCATCAACTTTGAAACCCGGTACCCGCTGGCCCTGGCCGTCACGGCTGGCCCACACGCCACGGCTACCTAAAGTGATAATCACCGTGCCGATGCCTTTATCGTGCAACCGTCTGGCCGCTTGTGCGGCATCCTCATCGGTCGTCACTTTTACGCCGGTCAGCTTTTCTGCTTCGGTTTCATTAGGCGTGATAATGTCGACCAGGCTAAGCAGCTCGTCAGACAACTCACGCGCCGGCGCCGGGTTAAGGATCACGGTGGTGTTGTTCTGATGCGCGATTTTTGCGGCGGCGACCACGCTTTCCACCGGCGATTCCAGCTGCATTAACAGCGCGGATGCCTGGGCGATAAGGTCGTTTTGCGCAATAACGCGTTGCGGGGTCAGCGCGCCGTTGGCGCCAGCACTGATGCCGATGACGTTCTCACCTTCCGCGTTAACGAAAATGAGCGCCACGCCCGTGGATTCACCTTCAATGGTTTCCACCGGCGAAATATCAATATTATCGCTGGCTAACTGGGTGCAGACCCGACGCCCGGTATCGTCATCGCCTACGCAGGCAATAAACGCGATATCCGCGCCGCTGCGCCCGGCAGCCACCGCCTGATTTGCGCCTTTCCCGCCAAAAGCCACCTGGTACTGGCTGCCGGTCAGCGTTTCACCTGGCTTCGGGAAGGATTCAAGATTAAGGATATGGTCGGCATTGATACTGCCCAGAACAACCAGCTTGCCAGTAGTCTTCATTTTCGGGTTCCAGTCAAAATGCGCCACCCGAGTGGGTGGCGCGGTGCCCTGCTTTTCTAACTTTATGTAACGTTCGGCTTATTTGGTAACCAGCTTCAGCTCAACCGGGATTTGCTTCTCAACTTTTTCGCCTTTCAGCACTTTATCCGCGGTTTCTACGCCAATCACGCCAATCTGATCGGCCATCTGCGCCACGGTTGCGCCTAACTTACCGCCTTCAACCGCTTTTACGCCGTCAGCGGTGCCGTCAAAACCCACCACCAGCACGTCGGATTTACCCGCGGTTTGCAGCGCGCGCAGTGCGCCCAGCGCCATTTCATCGTTCTGAGCAAACACTGCCTGCACGTCCGGATGCGCGGTCAGCAGGTTTTGCATCACGTTCAGGCCCTTGGTGCGGTCGAAGTCCGCCGGCTGGCTTGCCAGGACGGTAAATTTATGGGCCGCAGTGGCCTGTTTGAAGCCTTCGCCACGCTCACGGGCCGCGGAGGCACCTGCGATACCCTGTAGCTCGATCACTTTCGCGCCGTCACCCAGTTTTTTAGCGATGAAGTCACCGGCCATTTTGCCGCCTGCAACGTTATCAGACGCCACGTGGCTGATTACGTCGCCTTTAGAAGCCATACGGTCCAGGGTGATCACTGGGATTTTCGCCTGGTTTGCCATCTTCACGGCGTTACCCACAGCGTCGGAGTCGGTTGGGTTGATCAGCAGTAATTTCGTTCCGCGAACGGTGAGATCCTGAACGTTAGCAAGCTCTTTCGCCGGGTTGTTCTGGGAATCCAGCACTACCAGGTTATACCCCAGCTTATCGGCTTCTTTCTGCGCGCCATCTTTTAATGACACAAAGAACGGGTTATTCAGCGTGGAGATAACCAGCGCGATCGTGTCTTTCGCCATGGCATTAGCGCTCACGGTGGCGCTTAACGCAACGGCAGAAACCAGGGTAGCCAGTTTTTTCATGTTCATAGTCAGATGTCCTGTAGAGTAATCAGTTACTGCTTTTTGTTGTCTACCAGTACCGCCAGCAGAATGACGACTGCTTTAACGATCATCTGGTAATAGGAAGAAACACCTAATAAATTCAGCCCGTTGTTCAGGAAGCCGAGGATCAGCGCACCGATCAGCGTACCTACAATACGGCCTTTACCGCCCGCCAGGCTGGTCCCGCCCAGCACCACCGCTGCGATGGCGTCCAGCTCGTAGCCGGTACCGGCAGTCGGCTGCGCGGAAGACAGACGCGCCACTTCAATAACACCCGCCAGCGCGGCCAGCATGCCGGACAGCGAATAAACGATGATTTTGACTTTATTAACGCTGATGCCGGACAGGCGCGTCGCCGCTTCGTTGCCGCCCAGCGCATAGATATAACGGCCCAGGCGAGTGTGATGCAGCATATACCAGGCGGCAAGGAATACCACCGCCATGATCCACACCGGCGTCGGGATGCCCAGCGGGCGGCCAATACCGAACCAGCCAAACAGATCGGCATTGTCAGAGAAGCCGGTATTAATCGGGCTGCCGTCGGTGTACACCATGGTGACGCCGCGCAGCAGCAGCATCATCACCAGCGTGGCGATAAACGCCTGGACGCGCCCTTTCGCGACCACGACGCCGGTTACGCCGCCAATCGCCGCGCCAAGCGCCAGCGCGCCCGCCACCGCCACCAGCGCGTTCACTTCCAGACCCACAATAGAGGCGGCGACCGCGCCGGTTAACGCCAGCAGGGAACCGACGGACAGATCGATACCCGAGGTGAGGATAACCAGCGTCATGCCCACCGCCATAATGGCGTTGACCGATGTTTGCTGCAGAATGTTGAACAGGTTATTCAGGGTAAAAAAGTTCGGGCTCATGGTGGAAACCACCGCGATGAGCACCAGCAGGGCAATCAGCGATTTTTGCTCTAACAGCCACGCTTTAGTGAAATAGCGACGGCCAGTGATAGTCTGGGTACTCATTGTCATACTCCTGCGCGGTTTAGCTTGCCAACAGCCGCCGCCATTAGCACTTCCTGAGTGGCCTGCTCGCGCGTGAATTCACCGCCGAGATGCCCCTCGTGCATCACCATGATGCGATCGCTCATGCCCAACACTTCCGGCATCTCAGACGAGACCAGAATGATGCTTAAGCCATCAGCTTTGAACTGGTTGATTAACTGGTAAATCTCTTTTTTGGCGCCGACGTCCACGCCGCGCGTCGGCTCATCCAGAATCAGCACTTTCGGGCGAGTCATCAGGCCGCGGGCAATCGCCACTTTCTGCTGATTACCGCCGGAGAGCAGGCCAATCGCCTGGTCCATGGACGGGGTTTTAACGTTAAACAGCCGGATAAAATCGCTGACCGCCTGTTGCTCGTCCTGATGTTTGAGCCCACCGCCGCTGCGGCTGAAATAGCGCAGCGCGGTTAAAGACATATTCTCTTTGACCGACATGCCCAGCACTAAACCATCGCGTTTACGGTCTTCAGAGATATACACGATGCCGTTCGCCAGGCCGTCCTGCGGCGAACGGGTCACCACTTCGTGGCCATCAAGCGTGACGTATCCGCTGGTGCGCGGCAGCGCGCCGTACAGTACCTTCATCAACTCGGTACGTCCTGCGCCCATTAGCCCGGCTACGCCAAGGATTTCCCCTTTGCGTAAGCTAAAGGAGACGTTGTTGACTCCAGGCCCGCACAGGTTATCAACCTTCAGCCGCACGTCGCCCGGCGCTTTGTCGAGGTGTGGATACTGGTCTTCCAGCTTGCGTCCCACCATCATTTCAATCAGCGTATCTTCGGTCAGCGACGCCACCTCGCGTTCAGCAATAAATTGCCCGTCGCGAAATACCGTAACGTCATCGCAGATCTCGAAAATTTCTTTCATGCGGTGGGAGATATAAACAATGCCGCGCCCCTGGGCTTTCAGCTCGCGGATCACGCGGAACAGCGATTCGGTTTCGGTATCCGTCAGGGCATCGGTGGGTTCGTCCATGATGATGACTCTGGATTCAAAGCTCAGCACCTTGGCGATTTCCACCATCTGCTGATCGCCGATCGAGAGTTCACCCACCAGCCGGTGGCTGTTAAAGCGCAGATTGAGTTTGGCGAGCAGCTTGTCGGCTTCGGCATACATGGTTTTCCAGTCGATTTTGCCAAACCGGTTAACGAATTCGCGGCCCAGGAAGATGTTTTCCGCGATGGTCAGCTGCGGGATAAGGTTGAGTTCCTGGTGGATAATGCCGATGCCCGCTTCCTGAGACGATTTCGGCCCGTTAAACGTGGTCTCCTGGCCCAGCCATTTCAGCGAACCAGCATCGCGTTGATAGATGCCGGTCAGCACTTTCATCATGGTGGATTTACCGGCGCCGTTTTCGCCGACCAATGCCATAACGCGGCCTGAATAGACATTCAGCGCCGCGCCGGAGAGGGCTTTTACACCGGGGAATGACTTATCAATCCCCTTGAGTTGCAGTAATGCGTCCATGTCGGCCTCAGAACGTTACGCCGGCACAGAGAATAATATTCGCATACGGGGAACACTCCCCGCTGCGAATGACCGCCTGGCTGGCAGCGGTGTTTACTTTGAACTGTTCATGCGTGATGTAACGAATTTCAATGGTATTTCCCTGGTGTTGTTGCAGTTGCTCAATGTGGCCGAGCAACGTTTCGTGGAGCTGCGGATTGTGTTGTTTAATTTCCAGCGCAAGGATCGCCGCTTCAACCTGCATCTCGGTAGTCACCACATCCAACACCTGCATAAAGGTGGGGACGCCCTGAGTCAGCGCCAGATCGACACGCTCAGTCGTTTTCGGGATGGGCAGCCCGGCATCACACACAACCACCGTATCGGTATGACCGAGACGTGAGATGACCCGAGAGATGTCAGCATTTAAAACGGTGCCTTTTTTCATGTCTTTGCTCCACTAGCGAAACGTTTCGCTGATTGCAGTGTAGTGAAGAAGAGGATCCAGAAACAATCGGCGCGTTACAGAAATGTGATCGCTATCGAAACGTTTCGCTCGCGTTTGTTGCAGGACGGCAAAAAGAAAAACGCCCCTTCACAGAAGAGGCGTTGATAAACTAGATTTCAACCTGAGTACCCAGCTCGATCACCCGGTTTGGCGGGATCTCAAACTGGTCGGGGGCGCGTAGCGCGTTACGCTGCAACAGCAGGAACAGCTTGCCGCGCAGGCGCAGATACCAGGGGCGTTTACCGATAATCAGCGACTCGTGGGACATAAAAAACGACGTCTCCATCATCCGGCAGCTCAGCCCTTCCAGACCACAGCGATGGAAGACTTCTTCCACGTTCGGCGTTTCGCGCCAGCCGTAACTGGCCACCACGCGCCAGAAAGTGGGCGATAGCTGTTCGATGGCCACGCGGCGTACATTGTGTACGTAAGGCGCATCTTCAGTACGCAGGGTTAGCAGGATCACGCGCTCATGCAGCACCTTGTTGTGCTTGAGGTTATGCAGCATCGCGAATGGAATAACGTTCAACGCCCTGGACATGTACACCGCCGTACCCGGTACGCGTACCGGCGGGGATTTTTCCAGCGAGGCGATCATCGCTTCCAGAGAATTGCCGTGTTCATGCATCCGGCGCAGCAGGCGAAAGCGCTCGCTTTTCCAGGTGGTCATGATGATAAACATCACCAGGCCTAACGTCAGCGGCAGCCAGCCGCCGGACAGCAGTTTTGACAGGTTGGCGGAAAACAGCGACACGTCAATACACATAAACCCGACGAACATCACCCCGAGCAGGATTTTGCTCCAGTGCCAGTTTTTATTGGCGACGGTGGTGAACAGAATCGACGTTAACACCATAGTGCCGGTTACCGCGATACCGTATGCCGCCGCCAGGTTACTGGAGTGTTCAAAGCTGACAATCACAATCACTACCGCGAAATAGAGCATCCAGTTAATGGCAGGGATGTAGATCTGCCCGGATTCCATTTCCGAGGTGTGAATAATGCGCATCGGTGAAAGATAGCCCAGACGCACGGCCTGGCGCGTCAGGGAGAATACGCCGGAGATCACCGCCTGCGAGGCAATAACCGTCGCCAGCGTGGCGAGAATCAACAGCGGGATCAGCGCCCAATCGGGTGCCAGTAAAAAGAACGGGTTCTTAATCGCTTCCGGCGTTTTCAGCAACAACGCCCCCTGGCCAAAGTAGTTCAGCACCAGCGAAGGCAGCACCACGCTAAACCATGCAATGCGGATCGGCAGTTTGCCGAAGTGGCCCATGTCGGCGTACAGCGCTTCAACGCCGGTAATCGACAGCACCACCGCCCCCAGCGCGAAGAAAGACACGGCCTTATATTCCACGAAGAAATGCACCGCCCATATCGGGTTTAACGCGTGCAGCACTTCCGGGTTGGCGATGATACTGCGCACACCCAGTACCGCCAGAATCAAAAACCAGGCCAGCATAATCGGCGCAAACAGTTTGCCCACCATCCCGGTGCCATGCTTTTGGATCATAAACAGCAGCGTCAGGACAATAATCGACAGCGGCACAATATAGGGATCAAGGGATGGCGCGGCGATCTCCAGACCTTCGATGGCCGACATTACCGAAATGGCCGGGGTGATCACCACCTCGCCATAAAAGAAGCTGCCGCCAATCAGGCCCAGAATAACCAACCAGGATGTTGCTTTGGCTGACGTATTGCGCCCTGCCAGCGACATTAGCGTCAAAATCCCACCTTCGCCGGCGTTGTCGGCGCGCATCACGAAGGTCAGATATTTAATGGAAACGACTACAATCAGCAGCCAAAAGATCAGGGAGAGGAAACCAAATACGGCGTCCCGCTCTACGCCAAAACCAAACTGGCCAGAAAGACATTCTCTTAACGTATAAAGTGGGCTGGTCCCGATATCGCCGTACACCACCCCGATTGCCGCAAGCGTTATCGCCGGCAGCGGTTGCTTATTATCAGCGCTCATAGACTAATCTTTTGGTTAGAAAACAGATGTGTGCTTAGTCCCTTGGCCCACAAAAAGCGCACAGTATGCACGATTAACGGCAAAATCGTACCCCTAAATAGAATCCAGCCTGTCCATGTCAAAAAAATAACCCTAAACTTCGTGCGCTTTTTTGACGATAAACGGGGCTTGTCTCGTGACTAAAACTGCAGGTATATAATTGCATGATAAGCCGTTTCCCCAGGGTAAGGACGCAAACTAATTATGGCTCAACCCCATTTGTTGGCTGAAAGAATTTCAAGGCTCGCCTCCGCGCTGGAAAAAGGACTTTTCGAACGCAGCCACGCCATCCGTCTTTGCCTGCTGGCGGCGTTAAGCGGCGAGAGCGTCTTTCTGTTAGGCCCGCCAGGCATCGCTAAAAGCCTGATCGCCCGCCGCCTGAAATTCGCTTTCGTCCACGCCCGCGCCTTTGAATATCTGATGACCCGCTTTTCCACGCCTGAAGAGGTGTTCGGCCCGCTGTCCATCCAGGCGCTGAAGGATGAAGGACGTTATGAGCGGCTAACCCAGGGCTATCTCCCTGAAGCGGAAATCGTGTTTCTTGATGAAATCTGGAAAGCCGGGCCCGCCATCCTGAACACGCTGCTCACCGCCATTAACGAACGGCGCTTTCGCAACGGGGCGTTCGAAGAAAAAATTCCCATGCGCCTGCTGGTGGCGGCCTCCAACGAACTGCCGGATGCGGATAACAGCCTGGAAGCGTTGTACGACCGGATGTTAATCCGGCTGTGGCTGGATAAAGTCCAGGACAAAGGTAATTTCCGCTCAATGCTGATAAGCCAGCAGGACGAGAATGAAAACCCGGTGCCCGCCGCGCTGCAAATCAGTGATGACGAATTTAATCAGTGGCAAAAAGAGATCGGCAATGTCGCGCTGCCAGACGACGTCTTCGAGTTAATCTTTCTGCTGCGCCAGCAGCTGGAAAACCAGCCGCATGCGCCTTATGTCTCGGACCGGCGCTGGAAAAAAGCCATTCATCTGTTGCAGGCCTGCGCATTCTTTAGCGGCCGTCACGCCGTGGCCCCCATCGACCTGATTTTACTCAAAGACTGCCTGTGGCATGACGCCGCCGCCCGCAATCTGATGCAGCAGCAAATGGAAATTTTGATGACCGGGCACGCCTGGCAGCAGCAGGCGATGCTGACAAAGCTTGGCGCTATTCAACAGCGTAGGATGCAGCTGGAGCAGCAAAAGAGCGACCAGAATGCCTTTACCGTGGTGAAACAGGGCGGGATGTTCAGCCGCCGCCCGCAATACCATCTGCCGGAAAGCTTGCAGGCGCCGGAACTGACGCTGCTGTTGCAAAAACCGCTTAAGCTTCATGATATGGAAGTTATTCACGTCACCCTCAATCGTGAACAGCTCGACCAGTGGCTGCAAAAAGGCGGGGAGATCCGCGGCAAACTCAACGGTATCGGCTTT
Organism: Atlantibacter sp. RC6; assembly: GCF_014193285.1. Lineage (GTDB taxonomy): Bacteria > Pseudomonadota > Gammaproteobacteria > Enterobacterales > Enterobacteriaceae > Atlantibacter. The sequence continues at coordinate 440,293 of NZ_JACHZE010000004.1, read as the reverse complement.
GCGCAGATCCTCAATCTGGACGTAGACAACAGCCAGCATTTGCAGATCCGCGATGTCAGCCTGCAGGCCAGCCGCTTGTCATTGCCCGGCGCGCTGGCGGAAGGTATTCCGGCGGAAATTAAGCAGCAGATAGACGATCTGGATAACGAATGGCATCAGCAGCACAGCCGCTTCAGCGATCAGCAAAAATGTTTGTTTATCCAGCCCGACTGGCTGGGACGGATTGAGGCCAGCTTACAGGACGTCGGCGCGCAGATTAAACAGGCGCGTCAATGATTACCCTGGATACGTTAAACACGATTCTGGCTATCAGCGAAGGGGAATTAATTGAAGAACTGATTATCGCGCTGCTGGCTTCGCCGCAGCTGGCGGTGTTCTTTGAAAAGTACCCGAAATTAAAGAAAGCGCTTCATGAAGATATCCCGCGCTGGCGAGAGCAGTTAAAAAACCGGCTTCACGATGTGCCCGTGCCGGTTGAACTGGCGCAGGAAGTGCAGTGCTACCAACAAAGCCAACTGCTCTCTACCTCGCAACTGCTGGTCCAGCTACCGCAAATATTGTCCCGTCTGGAACAGCTTAACTCGCCGTTTGCCGCTCAGGCGGCGCAGCTCACCCAGGGCAGCCCCACGTTTACTCCCGCACTGCATACTTTATTTTTGCAGCGCTGGCGGTTAAGCCTGGTGGTGCAGGCCACTACCCTGAATCAGCAATTGCTGGAAGACGAGCGCGAGCAACTGTTAAGCGAAGTGCAGGAGCGCATGACACTCAGCGGCCAGTTGGAAAAGGTGCTGGTGGAAAACGATCACGCGGCGGGCCGGCTGTGGGACATGAGTGCCGGACAACTGAAGCGCGGCGACTATCAGCTGATCGTGAAATACGGGGATTTTCTCGCCAGCCAGCCGGAGCTGGAAAAGCTCGCGGCGCAGTTGGGGCGTTCCAGGGAGGCCAAATCCGTCCCAAAGAAGGATTCTCCGATGGAGACCTTCCGCACCCTGGTGCGCGAGCCGGCGACGGTGCCGGAGCAGGTGGAAGGTCTTCACCGCAGCGACGATATCCTGCGCCTGTTACCCCCTGAGCTTGCCACGCTGGGCATTACTGAACTGGAATATGAGTTTTACCGGCGGCTGGTGGAGCATGAGCTACTGACCTACCGGCTGCAGGGCGAAGCCTGGCGGGAGCGGGTCATCGAGCGCCCGGTCACCCATCAGGACGTAGACGAACAGCCGCGCGGCCCGTTTATCGTCTGCGTGGATACCTCCGGCTCCATGGGCGGCTTTAATGAACAGTGCGCCAAAGCGTTTTGCCTGGCGCTGATGCGCATTGCCCTGGCCGACAGCCGACGCTGCTTTATTATGCTTTTTTCCACCGAGGTGGTGAGTTACGAGCTCTCCCAGCAGGACGGCATCGAACAGGCCATTCGGTTTTTAAGCCAGCAGTTTCGCGGCGGTACGGATATCGCCAGCTGTTTCAGGTCGATTGTTGAAAGGATGCAGAGCAGCGTATGGCAGGATGCGGACGCCGTGGTGATCTCGGATTTTATCGCCCAGCGTCTGCCGGATGAGGTGGTCAGTCAGGTAAAAACGTTGCAGCGGGTGCATCAGCATCGGTTTCATGCCGTGGCGATGTCCGCACACGGTAAACCCGGCATCATGCGGATATTCGATCATATCTGGCGCTTTGATACCGGGATGCGTAGCCGCCTGCTAAGACGCTGGCGGCGTTAAGCCTTACAGCAGCTCGCTGACTTCAGCCTGAACGTGGGCAGGCCATACGCCACATTGTACCTGGCCGATATGCGGCAGTTGCAGCATCAGCATAGTCAAACGCGACTGGCCGATACCGCCGCCGATGGTCTGGGGCATTTCGCCGTTGAGCAGCGACTGGTGCCATTCCAGCGCCAGACGATCCTCATCGCCGGTGATCGCCAACTGGCGTTTCAGCGTATCGGCATCCACGCGGATACCCATTGAAGAGAGTTCAAACGCATCTTCCAGCACCGGGTTCCACACCAGGATATCGCCGTTCAGGCCGGCAAAACCGCCTTCACTGGACGTTGACCAGTCATCATAATCCGGCGCGCGCACGTCGTGACGTTTACCGTCTGCCAGTTTGCCGCCGATACCAATCAAAAATACTGCACCCAGTTCTTTGGCAATGGCACGCTCACGGCCTTTGGCATCCAGATCCGGGAAGCGCTGTTGCAGGGTTTCGCTGTGAACGAAGTGGATCTGCTCTGGCAGGAACGGCGTTAAGCCAAACTGCTCGCTTACCGCAGATTCGGTGGCTTTCATGGCAGACCAGATGGCTTCTACGGTCTGCTTCAGGGTGCCGAGATGACGTTCGCCATCGCCCATTACGCGTTCCCAGTCCCACTGATCCACATACACCGAGTGGATAGGCGACAGGCGATCTTCGTCCGGACGCAGCGCTTTCATATGGGTATACAGCCCTTCACCGGCGCTGAAGTCGTGCTGGCCGAGCGTTTTGCGTTTCCACTTCGCCAGGGAGTGCACCACTTCAAACTGCGCGTCCGGCAGGTTTTTCACCCGTACCTGAACGGCTTTCTCGCAGCCGGATAAGTTATCCTGAGTCCCGTCGCCGATGCGGCTCAGGATCGGTGCCTGAACTTCAATCAGGCCCAATTTTTCTTCGAGCTGGCGAGAGAAATGGGACTTCACGAAACTAATCTGACGCTGTTTTGCGATGTAAGCCGTTTTCATTATGTTTACTCCTGTCTGTCTGATAGCAAACATTTAGCAATAAAAAGGTTACTCAATTCAATAATCATCAATAAAAAAGGCCGAACGGTTTTTAATTCGTTAATTAAAGCGCCATAATGAAGGCGAATCGTCATTATCCATAAGGAAAACATATGGAAAATTATCAGATCGACAATCTGGATCGCGGCATCCTTGAGGCCTTAATGGCCAATGCGCGTACCGCTTATGCCGAACTGGCGAAACAATTCGGCGTGAGCCCGGGAACTATTCACGTGCGCGTAGAGAAAATGAAGCAGGCGGGGATTATCACCGGCGCGCGTATTGATATCAGCCCAAAGCAGCTGGGTTATGACGTGTGCTGCTTTATCGGCATCATCCTGAAAAGCGCCAAAGACTACCCTTCCGCGCTGGCGAGACTGGAAAGCCTGGACGAGGTGACCGAGGCGTATTACACCACCGGTCACTACAGCATCTTTATAAAAGTGATGTGTCGATCCATTGATGCGTTGCAGCAGGTACTTATCAACAAGATCCAAACAATTGATGAAATTCAGTCCACTGAGACGCTGATTTCCCTGCAAAACCCGATCATGCGGACGATCAAGCCGTAAAAAGATCTCTATTTATCAAAAACTTTACTCATCAAACTCACCGATCGTCGGCCTGTTTTCTAAAAGTCTGCGATCGGGCCGCTTGCTGCTATACCCATATTATCCACAGGTAGATCCCAACCCTCACACAGCGTACAATACGCGACGTTTTACAAAAGGTGGACGATCATGGCAGAGATTACCCTTATTAGCGGCAGCACCCTGGGCAGCGCGGAATACGTTGCCGAACATCTGGCGGAAAAGCTGGAAGAAGCGGGGTTCACCACCGATACCCAACATGGCCCGCTGCTTGACGACGTCAAGACTGACGGGGTTTGGCTGATTGTCACCTCGACGCACGGTGCGGGTGATGTACCGGATAATCTGGAACCTTTCTATACCGCAATAAAGGAACAGCGGCCCGATCTCAGCCAGCTGCGTTATGGCGCAGTGGGCATTGGCAGCCGTGAGTACGACACCTTTTGCGGGGCGATTGATAAAATCGACACGCTGCTGACCGAATGTGGGGCCAAACGTATTGGCGATCTGCTGAAGATCAACGTTCACGATCATGAAATTCCGGAGGATCCGGCGGAAATTTGGCTGGGATCCTGGAAAAATTTACTCTGATTGCTGAAAAGATCGCCGGTTGATTTGTGGATAAGTCTGCTCATAAGCTTGGATCAACCGGTAGTTATCCAAAGCATAACCCTGAGGGCTTGCTAGCCCTGTGTATAAACACCCATTCTGCACCCAGCTAATACCGCGTGGGATCACCGATCGTTCACAGCTAATGATCCCACCTAATGCATTGATCTTGATTGGCGATCGTCGGTTATCCACAGATATCGGCGATCCTAATAAGAGATCACAGTAAAACAGATCTCTAAATAAAAAGATCTTCTTTTAATTACCAACGATCCTGACGCTTTCTCGAAAGGCTAAACTTGAGTAGAATCCACGCCCCGGGATCGAAAACCCATTTGCCACACCACGAGGTTTATCCACCATGTTTTATCCGGATCCTTTCGACGTCATTATCATTGGCGGGGGTCATGCAGGTACTGAGGCCGCGATGGCCGCAGCCCGTATGGGTCAACAGACCCTACTTTTGACACACAATATCGACACGCTGGGGCAAATGAGCTGCAACCCGGCCATCGGCGGTATTGGTAAAGGACATTTGGTTAAGGAAGTGGATGCCCTCGGTGGCCTGATGGCGACCGCGATCGACAAAGCCGGTATTCAGTTTAGGATACTAAACGCCAGCAAAGGCCCTGCCGTTCGCGCGACGCGTGCCCAGGCAGACCGCGTGCTGTATCGCCAGGCAGTGCGTACCGCACTGGAAAACCAACCGAACCTGATGATCTTCCAGCAAGCAGTAGAAGATCTGATTGTGGAAAACGATCGCGTCGTCGGCGCAGTGACCCAAATGGGCCTCAAGTTCCGCGCCAAAGCGGTGGTGCTGACTGTCGGGACTTTCCTGGACGGCAAGATCCATATCGGGCTGGATAACTACAGCGGTGGCCGCGCAGGCGATCCGCCGTCGATTTCCCTGTCACGCCGTCTGCGGGAACTGCCGCTGCGCGTGAACCGCCTGAAAACCGGCACGCCGCCGCGTATTGACGCCCGCACCATCGATTTCAGCGTACTGGCGCAACAGCATGGCGATACGCCGCTGCCGGTGTTCTCGTTTATGGGCGACGTAAGCCAGCATCCGCAACAGGTGCCGTGCTATATCACCTACACCAACGAAAAAACCCATGACGTGATCCGCTCGAACCTCGATCGCAGCCCGATGTATGCCGGGGTGATCGAAGGCATCGGCCCGCGCTACTGCCCGTCCATCGAAGATAAAGTGATGCGCTTTGCCGATCGCAACCAGCATCAGATCTTCCTTGAGCCGGAAGGCCTCACGTCGAACGAAATTTACCCGAACGGAATTTCCACCAGCCTGCCGTTTGATGTGCAGATGCAAATCGTGCGCTCAATGCAGGGGATGGAGAACGCCAAAATTGTCCGTCCGGGTTATGCCATTGAGTACGATTTCTTTGACCCGCGCGATTTAAAACCGACGCTGGAAAGCAAATATATCCAGGGCCTGTTCTTTGCCGGGCAAATCAACGGCACCACCGGTTACGAAGAAGCCGCTGCGCAGGGGCTGCTGGCTGGCCTGAACGCCGGTCGTTTCTCTGCGGAGAAAGAGGGCTGGGCGCCGCGTCGCGATCAGGCTTACCTTGGGGTGTTGGTGGACGATCTGTGCACGCTGGGCACCAAAGAACCGTACCGCATGTTTACCTCCCGTGCCGAATACCGCCTGATGCTGCGCGAAGACAATGCGGATCTGCGTCTGACCGAAGCGGGCCGCGAACTGGGGCTGGTGGATGACGCCCGCTGGGCGCGCTTTAACCAGAAGCGTGAAAATATTGAACTGGAACGCCAGCGCCTGCGCGGCATCTGGATGGCGCCGTCGTCGCAAGGCGTACAGGACGTCAACGCCCAGCTGGCCTCGCCGTTATCCCGCGAAGCCAGCGGCGAAGATCTGCTGCGCCGCCCGGAAATGACTTACCAGCAGCTGGTGAACCTGACTCCGTTCGCGCCGGGCCTGGATGACGCTCAGGCCGCCGAGCAGGTGGAAATCCAGGTCAAATACGAAGGGTATATCGCCCGTCAGCAGGATGAGATCGAGAAACAGCAGCGCAATGAAAACACGCTGCTGCCCGCGACCCTGGATTACCGCCAGGTTTCCGGCCTGTCGAACGAAGTGATCGCCAAACTCAACGATCATAAACCGTCGTCAATTGGCCAGGCGTCGCGTATTTCAGGCATCACGCCTGCCGCCATCTCCATTTTGCTGGTATGGCTTAAAAAACAGGGTTTACTGCGCCGCAGCGCGTAACCGGACGTTAAATTCGGGCCAGCCTTAGGCTGGCCCTTTTCATGGATATCGTTGTGCTGAATAACTTAACGCGTCTGCTGGACGCCGCCGCCATCACGCTGACCGACCATCAAAAACAGCAGCTGCTGGCCTATGTCGGCATGCTGGATAAGTGGAACAAAGCCTATAACCTGACTTCCGTGCGCGATCCGGCACAGATGCTGGTGCGCCATATTCTCGACAGCATCGTCGTTGCCCCGTATCTGGAAGGCTCCCGGTTTATCGATGTGGGCACAGGACCTGGCCTGCCGGGCATCCCGCTGTCAATCGTCTGCCCGGATAAGCATTTCACCCTGCTGGATAGCCTGGGAAAACGCGTGCGTTTTCTGCGTCAGGTGCAGCATGAGCTGAAGCTGGAGAATATTGCGCCGGTGCAGAGCCGGGTTGAAGATTTCCCGGCGGAACCGCCTTTTGATGGCGTGATTAGCCGCGCGTTTGCCTCGCTGACCGATATGGTGAACTGGTGCCAGCATCTGCCTGCGCCGCAGGGGCGCTTTTATGCGCTGAAAGGCTTACGTCCTGATGATGAGATCGCGGCGCTGCCAGCCGGATTTGAGGTGGAAAAGGTCGTCGCGCTGAACGTGCCGGGGCTTGAAGGCGAACGTCATTTGGTTATGATTAAACCAAACAAATTTTAATAATTGTAAAAAATAGTAGAAAAAGTGCGATTAAGAAAGTGTTAAACGCCGCCTGTCATTCTTGTCCTGAATGACAGGAAATTTAACGCTTTTTTTACCAGAGCGTTGAGCAGGGCAGGGGAGAGACGGTTAAATTCGTTTTAAAATAATCAACCCTGAAAATATCAGCCTGCTAAAAATCCTTTTGATGGCGCATCGGGGTTTGTTAAAACCTGGGTTGATATGTCAATGAAAGGTTTTGATGGTGTATGGACTGATTTTAAAAAAATACCGGATAATACTATTAATTTTCAATAAGATGCATTTTTGGGTTTCAACTCTGATGCAGAATATTTGTTGGTTTAATTGTTTATTGTGTGATCTCCTGCACGCTTTAGAACACGGCCTTTGCGGATATTCCGCTTTTTTAGCGAACATAGCGCGTTTAATGAAAAGTTTAAAAATGCGCGTGCCGAAATTTATTTAAACATTTATTCACCTTTTCGCTACTTATTGTTTGAAATCACGAGGCCGCACCGTATAATTTGACCGCTTTTTGATGCTTGACTCTGAGCCTTAAAGAACGTTTTATACGACACGCGACATACCTCTTAGGGAGCAGGAGTAAACGTGATGTTTGTGTCGCTCTTTAGTGTCAATGTGGCTCGCAAGCTTCTGTTCATTCAGTTACTGGCAATAATGGCGATGGGATTGCTGTTTTGCTTCAAAGACCCCAGTTGGGGCGCGTCCGCCGTCGGCGGGGGCCTGGCAGTGTGGCTGCCAAACGCATTGTTTATGATTTTTGCCTGGCGTCACCAGGCGCAAACACCCGCTAAAGGCCGTGTGGCCTGGTCGTTCGCCGTCGGCGAAGTGTTTAAGGTGCTTGCGACCTTCGCGCTTTTGGTGGTGGCGTTAGCGTACTTCCACGCGGTATTTTTGCCGCTGATAGTGACGTGGGTTTCGGTGCTGGTTGTGCAGATACTGGCACCAGCTGTAATCAACAACAAAGGGTAAGAGGCATCATGTCTGCAGGAGAACTCTCTTCACCACAGGAGTACATTGGTCACCATCTGAATAACCTTCAGCTTGACCTGCGTACTTTCTCACTGGTGGATCCGCAAAACCCCCCGGCTACCTTCTGGACGCTCAACATCGACTCTATGTTCTTCTCGGTGGCTCTGGGTCTGTTGTTCCTGGTTCTGTTCCGTAAAGTGGCCAAACAGGCAACCAGCGGCGTGCCGGGTAAATTCCAGACAGCGGTCGAGCTGATTGTCGGTTTCGTACATGGAAGTGTTAAAGACATGTACCACGGCAAGAGCAAAGTTATCGCTCCGCTGGCCCTGACGATTTTCGTCTGGGTATTCCTGATGAACCTGATGGATTTGCTGCCAATCGACCTGATTCCGTACATCGCTGAGCATGTACTGGGTCTGCCGGCTATGCGCGTGGTGCCGTCTGCTGACGTGAATATCACCCTGTCCATGGCGCTTGGCGTGTTTATCCTGATTCTGTTCTACAGCATCAAAATGAAAGGCATTGGCGGCTTCGCTAAAGAGCTGACGCTACAGCCGTTCAATCACTGGGCATTCATTCCTGTCAACTTAATCCTTGAAGGGGTGAGCCTGCTGTCCAAACCGGTTTCTCTCGGTCTGCGACTGTTCGGCAACATGTATGCCGGTGAGCTGATTTTCATTCTGATTGCTGGTCTGTTGCCGTGGTGGTCGCAGTGGTTGTTGAATGTGCCCTGGGCCATTTTCCACATCCTGATCATTACGCTGCAAGCCTTCATTTTCATGGTTCTGACGATTGTCTATCTGTCGATGGCATCTGAAGAGCATTGATTTTTTACACAACACTACTGCGTTTTAACTGAAACAAACTGGAGACTGTCATGGAAAACCTGAATATGGATCTGCTGTACATGGCTGCCGCTGTGATGATGGGTCTTGCGGCAATCGGTGCTGCGATCGGTATCGGCATCCTCGGGGGTAAATTTCTGGAAGGCGCCGCGCGTCAGCCTGATCTGATTCCTCTGCTGCGTACTCAGTTCTTTATCGTAATGGGTCTGGTGGACGCAATCCCGATGATCGCTGTAGGTCTGGGTCTGTACGTGATGTTTGCTGTCGCGTAGTAAGCGTTGCTTTACTTGTTAAGTAAATTAAGCAATATCAGAACGTTAACTAGATAAGAGGCATTGTGCTGTGAATCTTAACGCAACAATCCTCGGCCAGGCCATCGCGTTTGTCCTGTTCGTTCTGTTCTGCATGAAGTATGTATGGCCGCCAATTATGGCTGCCATCGAAAAACGTCAAAAAGAAATTGCTGACGGTCTTGCTTCTGCTGAACGAGCTAAAAAGGATTTGGACCTTGCACAGGCCAATGCGACCGACCAGCTGAAAAAAGCGAAAGCTGAAGCTCAGGTAATCATCGAGCAGGCGAACAAACGCCGCGCGCAGATCCTGGACGAAGCGAAAGCGGAAGCCGAACAGGAACGTACCAAAATCGTGGCGCAGGCTCAGGCAGAAATCGACGCTGAGCGTAAACGCGCTCGCGAAGAGCTGCGTAAGCAGGTGGCTATGCTGGCCGTTGCTGGCGCCGAGAAGATCATCGAACGTTCCGTGGATGAAGCTGCTAACAGCGACATCGTGGATAAACTTGTCGCTGAACTGTAAGGAGGGAGGGGCTGATGTCTGAATTTGTAACGGTAGCTCGCCCCTACGCCAAAGCAGCTTTTGACTTTGCCGTCGAAAACCAAAGCGTAGACCGTTGGCAGGACATGCTGGCGTTTGCCGCCGAGGTGACTAAAAACGAACAAATGGCAGAGCTTCTCTCTGGCGCGCTGGCGCCGGAAACGCTCGCTGAGTCGTTTATCGCAGTATGTGGTGACCAGCTCGACGTTCACGGCCAGAACCTGATCAAGGTGATGGCTGATAACGGGCGTTTGAAGGTTCTCCCTGATGTTCTTGAGCAATTTATTCGTTTACGTGAGGCCCGCGAGGCCACCGTTGAAGTGGAAGTCACTTCCGCTAATGCGCTTAGCGAAGAACAGCTTGAGAAAATCAGCGTCGCGATGGAAAAACGTCTGTCACGCAAAGTGAAGCTGAATTGCAAAATCGATAAGTCTGTAGTGGCAGGCGTAATCATCCGAGCGGGTGATATGGTCATTGATGGCAGCGTACGCGGCCGTCTTGAACGCCTTGCAGACGTCTTGCAGTCTTAAGGGGACTGGAGCATGCAACTGAATTCCACCGAAATCAGCGAACTGATCAAGCAGCGCATTGCTCAGTTCAGTGTTGTGAGTGAAGCTCACAACGAAGGTACTATTGTTTCTGTAAGTGACGGTGTTATCCGTATCCACGGCCTGGCCGATGTGATGCAGGGCGAGATGATCTCCCTGCCGGGTAACCGTTACGCTATCGCACTGAACCTCGAGCGCGACTCGGTAGGTGCGGTGGTAATGGGTCCGTACGCCGACCTTGCCGAAGGCATGAAGGTGAAGTGTACTGGCCGTATTCTTGAAGTTCCGGTTGGCCGCGGCCTGCTGGGTCGTGTGGTGAACACCCTGGGTGCGCCTATCGACGGTAAAGGTCCGGTTGAGCACGACGGCTTCTCCGCCGTTGAAGCGATTGCACCGGGCGTTATCGAACGTCAATCCGTAGACCAGCCTGTACAGACCGGTTATAAGTCCGTTGACGCCATGATCCCAATCGGTCGTGGTCAGCGTGAACTGATCATCGGCGACCGTCAGACCGGTAAAACCGCGCTGGCTATCGACGCCATCATCAACCAGCGTGATTCCGGCATCAAATGCGTTTACGTTGCGATCGGACAGAAAGCGTCCACTATCGCCAACGTGGTGCGTAAGCTGGAAGAGCACGGCGCACTGTCTAACACCATCGTGGTGGTAGCAACCGCGTCTGAATCCGCTGCACTGCAATACCTGGCGCCGTATGCCGGTTGCGCAATGGGTGAATACTTCCGCGACCGCGGCGAAGATGCGCTGATCATTTATGACGACCTGTCCAAACAGGCTGTTGCTTACCGTCAGATCTCCCTGCTGCTGCGCCGTCCGCCTGGACGTGAAGCATTCCCGGGCGACGTATTCTACCTCCACTCTCGTCTGCTGGAGCGCGCATCCCGTGTTAACGCGGAATACGTTGAAGCCTTCACCAAAGGTGAAGTGATAGGTAAAACCGGTTCACTGACTGCACTGCCGATTATCGAAACCCAGGCGGGTGACGTTTCTGCGTTCGTTCCGACCAACGTAATTTCCATTACCGATGGTCAGATCTTCCTGGAAACCAACCTGTTCAACTCCGGTATTCGTCCGGCGGTTAACCCGGGTATTTCTGTATCTCGTGTAGGTGGCGCAGCGCAGACCAAAATCATCAAGAAACTGTCCGGTGGTATTCGTACTGCGCTGGCGCAGTATCGTGAACTGGCGGCGTTCTCCCAGTTCGCTTCCGACCTTGATGATGCAACCCGTAAGCAGCTGAGCCACGGTCAGAAAGTGACCGAGCTTCTGAAACAGAAACAGTATGCGCCGATGTCCGTTGCGCAGCAGGCTCTGGTGCTGTTCGCGGCAGAACGCGGTTACCTCGAAGATGTGGAACTGGCGAAAATCGGTAGCTTCGAAGCCGCTCTGCTGGCTTACGTCGACCGTGATCACGCTCCGCTGATGCAAGAAATCAACCAGACCGGTGGCTATAACGATGAGATCGAAGGCAAGCTGAAAGGCATCCTCGACTCTTTCAAAGCAACCCAGTCCTGGTAACGTCTGGCGGCTTGTCTTAGGGCAGGCCGCAAGGCATTGAGGAGAAGCTCATGGCCGGCGCAAAAGAGATACGTAGTAAGATCGCAAGCGTCCAGAACACGCAGAAGATCACTAAAGCGATGGAGATGGTCGCCGCTTCCAAAATGCGTAAATCGCAGGAAAGAATGGCTGCCAGCCGTCCTTACGCAGATACCATGCGCAAAGTGATTGGTCACCTTGCTCACGGTAATCTGGAATATAAGCACCCTTACCTGGAAGAACGCGACGTTAAGCGCGTGGGCTACCTGGTGGTGTCGACGGACCGTGGTCTGTGCGGTGGCTTGAACATTAACCTGTTCAAGAAACTGCTGGCGGAAATGAAAGCATGGTCAGATAAAGGCGTTCAGTGCGATATCGCAATGATCGGCTCGAAAGGCGTGTCGTTCTTTAATTCCGTTGGCGGGAACATCGTGGCTCAGGTGACTGGCATGGGGGATAACCCTTCCCTGTCTGAACTGATCGGCCCGGTAAAAGTGATGTTGCAGGCCTATGATGAAGGGCGTCTGGACAAGCTTTACATCGTCAATAACAAATTTATCAATACCATGTCTCAGGTTCCGACCATCACGCAGCTGCTGCCATTGCCAGCGGATGATGATGAGGAATTAAAACGCAAGTCCTGGGATTACCTGTACGAACCCGATCCGAAAGCGCTGCTGGATACCCTCCTGCGTCGTTATGTGGAATCTCAGGTTTATCAGGGCGTGGTAGAAAACCTGGCCAGCGAGCAGGCCGCACGTATGGTGGCGATGAAAGCCGCTACCGACAATGGCGGCAGCCTGATTAAAGAGCTGCAGTTGGTATACAACAAAGCTCGTCAGGCCAGCATTACTCAGGAACTCACCGAAATCGTCGGTGGTGCATCCGCGGTATAACCAGGTTAATTCGTAGAGGATTCAAGATGGCTACTGGAAAAATTGTCCAGGTAATCGGCGCCGTAGTTGACGTCGAATTCCCTCAGGATGCCGTACCGCGCGTGTACGATGCTCTTGAGGTGCAAAATGGTGATGAGCGTCTGGTGCTGGAAGTGCAGCAGCAGCTCGGCGGCGGTATCGTGCGTACCATCGCGATGGGTTCTTCCGACGGCCTGCGTCGCGGTCTGACTGTAGCAGACCTCGAGCACCCGATCGAAGTCCCGGTAGGTAAAGCGACCCTGGGCCGTATCATGAACGTGCTGGGTCAGCCGATCGACATGAAAGGCGACATCGGCGAAGAAGAGCGTTGGGCGATCCACCGCGCGGCACCGTCCTATGAAGAGCTGTCCAGCTCTCAGGAACTGCTGGAAACCGGCATCAAAGTTATCGACCTGATGTGTCCGTTCGCTAAGGGCGGTAAAGTCGGTCTGTTCGGTGGTGCGGGCGTAGGTAAAACCGTAAACATGATGGAGCTGATCCGTAACATCGCGATCGAGCACTCCGGTTATTCCGTGTTTGCGGGCGTGGGTGAACGTACTCGTGAGGGTAACGACTTCTACCACGAAATGACCGATTCCAACGTTCTGGATAAAGTATCCCTGGTTTATGGCCAGATGAACGAGCCGCCGGGAAACCGTCTGCGCGTTGCGCTGACCGGCCTGACCATGGCTGAGAAATTCCGTGACGAAGGCCGTGACGTTCTGCTGTTCGTGGATAACATCTACCGTTACACCCTGGCCGGTACCGAAGTATCCGCACTGCTGGGCCGTATGCCTTCTGCGGTAGGTTATCAGCCGACGCTGGCGGAAGAGATGGGCGTTCTGCAGGAACGTATCACCTCCACCAAAACCGGTTCTATCACTTCCGTACAGGCGGTATACGTACCTGCGGATGACTTGACTGACCCGTCACCCGCCACCACCTTTGCGCACCTTGACGCAACCGTGGTACTGAGCCGTCAGATCGCGTCTCTGGGTATCTACCCTGCGGTTGACCCGCTGGACTCCACCAGCCGTCAGCTGGACCCGCTGGTTGTTGGCCAGGAGCACTACGACACCGCGCGTGGCGTACAGTCCATCCTGCAGCGTTACCAGGAACTGAAAGACATCATCGCCATCCTCGGTATGGACGAACTGTCTGAAGAAGACAAACTGGTGGTAGCACGTGCGCGTAAGATCCAGCGCTTCCTGTCCCAGCCGTTCTTCGTGGCAGAAGTGTTTACCGGTTCTCCGGGCAAATACGTATCGCTGAAAGATACTATCCGTGGCTTTAAAGGCATCATGGAAGGCGAATACGATCACCTGCCGGAGCAGGCGTTCTACATGGTTGGCTCCATCGACGAAGCCGTGGAAAAAGCCAAAAAACTTTAACGCCTTAATCGGAGGGTGATATGGCAATGACTTACCACCTGGATGTCGTCAGCGCTGAACAGCAAATGTTCACAGGGCTGGTGGAAAAAATCCAGGTTACGGGTAGTGAAGGTGAACTGGGGATTTACCCGGGCCACGCTCCGCTGCTCACCGCCATTAAGCCTGGTATGATCCGCATCGTGAAGCAGCACGGTCATGAAGAGTTTATTTATCTCTCCGGCGGCATTCTTGAAGTGCAACCGGGCAACGTGACAGTGCTGGCAGATACCGCGATTCGCGGTCAGGATCTCGACGAAGCGCGAGCCCTGGAAGCGAAGCGTAAGGCAGAAGAGCACATTCGTAACTCTCACGGCGACGTGGATTACGCTCAGGCTTCTGCTGAACTGGCTAAAGCGATTGCCAAACTGCGCGTTATCGAGTTAACCAAAAAAGCGATGTAACACCGGCTTGAAAGATAAAATGCCAGTCTGATGACTGGCATTTTTTTTGCCTGCCAGGGCGCGTTTGGCAATGCGATTCTCGATCATCGCTTCATTATCACCTGTTTGGGTGGTTTCCTTCCTGAGAATGCCATTTACAGTAAATCCAACGGGATAATGATTCGCGAGGGGCCGCTATGCCTGGCGATGCGCTAACGCGGTTTATTATCCAGATAATTTATTATAAAAACTAAGTGCTGAATCACCGCTATGGCAATGAAATCGTCGCGTAAAAACATCCCAAAAACCGGAACGTGTTCATTAAATATCCGTTCGGGAAAGCAATATTTACGCTTAACGCGTAATATATCGGCAATCTATTTTACCGCGAAAAATATGTAGAATTTCCAAACGTAAATCGTTTTACTTCACTCACTTTACAGAGACAGGACGCGTATGGCGAACAGTGCGATGAGCGTGGTTATCCTTGCCGCAGGCAAAGGCACCCGCATGTATTCCGATCTTCCAAAAGTGTTGCATTCGCTTGCCGGCAAGCCGATGGTGCAGCATGTCATTGACGCCGCTACCCAGGTTGGCGCCCAGCGCGTGCATCTGGTGTACGGGCATGGCGGCGATCTGCTGAAACAAACCCTGAATAACGATGCCGTAAACTGGGTATTGCAGGCTGAGCAGTTAGGCACCGGCCATGCCATGCAGCAGGCCGCGCCGTTCTTCGCGGATGACGAAGACATTCTGATGCTTTACGGCGACGTACCGCTTATCTCCACCGATACCCTGGCGCGGCTGCGGAATGCCAAACCGCAAGGCGGTATTGGCCTGCTCACGGTTAAACTTGACGATCCGACGGGCTATGGCCGCATCACCCGTGAAAATGGCCAGGTGACGGGTATTGTCGAGCATAAAGACGCCAGCGATGAACAGCGCCTGATTAATGAAATCAATACCGGTATTTTGATTGCCAACGGCGCGGATTTAAAACGCTGGCTGTCGAAACTGACCAACGATAACGCGCAGGGTGAATATTACATCACTGACATTATCGCTCTCGCCTGGCAGGAAGGTCGCGAAATCGCCGCCGTGCATCCCGATCGCTTAAGCGAAGTGGAAGGGGTGAATAACCGTCTACAACTGGCGCGTCTGGAGCGAGTCTATCAGTCTGAGCAGGCGGAAAAACTGCTGCTGGCGGGCGTGATGCTGCGCGATCCGGCGCGTTTCGATCTGCGTGGCGAGTTAACCCACGGGCGCGACGTGGAAATTGATACCAACGTGATCATCGAAGGCAATGTCACCCTGGGCAACCGGGTAAAAATCGCTGCTGGCTGTGTAATAAAAAACAGCGTAATCGGCGATGACTGTGAAATCAGCGCCTACTCTGTAGTAGAAGATTCGCGTCTTGACGCGGCTTGCACCATCGGCCCGTTTGCGCGTTTACGCCCGGGAGCGGAGCTGGAAGAAGGCGCCCATGTCGGCAACTTCGTGGAGATGAAAAAAGCGCGTCTCGGCAAAGGGTCCAAAGCGGGCCATCTCTCCTATTTAGGCGATGCGGATATCGGCGCGAACGTCAATATCGGTGCGGGCACCATCACCTGTAATTACGATGGCGCAAATAAACATAAAACCATTATTGGCGACGATGTGTTTGTCGGTTCCGACACGCAGCTGGTGGCCCCGGTGACGGTGGCGCGTGGCGTGACGATTGGGGCGGGCACCACGGTTACCCGTAATGTTGAAGAAAATGAATTAGTCATCAGCCGCGTGAAGCAGACCCATATTCAGGGCTGGCAGCGTCCGGTGAAGAAAAAATAATTATCCTTGCTGTGAGGCGAGGCCGGGGTGAGAGAAAACCATAATTTCTCCGCCCCAAAAGCAGTACCACAATAATAACCCCACTCTCTACAAGGCTCGGGGCGCTCGAAAAGAGCAACAAAGGTCGACTGACAACCTATGGCATATCGCCATTATCAGGAAACAAAACTATGTGTGGAATTGTTGGCGCAGTCGCGCAGCGTGATATTGCAGAAATCCTTCTCGAAGGATTACGCCGTCTGGAATACCGTGGTTATGACTCTGCGGGGCTTGCGGTAATCAACAGCAGCGGAGAGATGACGCGTTTACGTCGTCTTGGCAAAGTTCAGATGCTGGCGCAAGCCGCACAGGAACAGCCTCTGCATGGCGGTACGGGCATCGCCCATACCCGTTGGGCTACCCACGGCGAGCCGTCGGAAACCAACGCGCACCCACATGTGTCCGATCACATTGTGGTTGTTCATAACGGCATTATTGAAAACCATGAACCGCTACGCGAGCTGTTGCAGGCGCGTGGTTACGAATTTGCTTCCCAGACTGATACCGAAGTGATTGCGCATCTGGTGCACTGGGAGCTGGAGCAGGGCGGCACCTTGCGTGAAGCGGTGCTGCGCGCGATCCCGCAGTTACGCGGCGCATACGGCACCGTTATCGTCGATACCCGCAACCCGGATGTGCTGCTGGCTGCGCGTTCCGGTAGCCCGCTGGTGATTGGCCTTGGCATGGGCGAAAACTTTATCGCTTCCGATCAGCTGGCGCTGCTGCCGGTGACCCGTCGCTTTATCTTCCTGGAAGAGGGCGATATCGCGGAAGTGACTCGCCGCACCGTCACCATCATGGACAAGACTGGCGAAGAAGTGGAACGTCAGGACATCGAATCCAATCTGCAGTATGACGCAGGCGATAAAGGTGTTTACCGCCACTACATGCAGAAAGAGATTTACGAGCAGCCGAACGCCATTAAAAACACCCTGACCGGGCGCATCAGCCACGGTGAAGTGGATTTAAGCGAGCTCGGCCCTCAGGCAAACGATCTGCTCTCTCAGGTTGAGCATATTCAGATCGTCGCCTGCGGGACGTCTTACAACTCCGGTATGGTGTCGCGCTACTGGTTCGAAGCGCTGGCGGGCGTCTCCTGCGATGTGGAAATCGCCTCTGAATTCCGCTATCGCAAATCCGCCGTTCGCCGCAACAGCCTGATGATCACCCTGTCTCAGTCTGGCGAAACCGCCGATACTCTGGCGGCGCTGCGTTTATCTAAAGAGCTGGGCTACCTCGGCTCGCTGGCGGTGTGCAACGTTCCGGGCTCTTCTCTGGTGCGTGAATCCGATCTGGCGCTGATGACCAAAGCCGGTACTGAAATCGGCGTGGCGTCCACCAAAGCGTTTACCACCCAGTTAACTGTGTTGTTGATGCTGGTGGCGAAACTGGCGCGTCTGAAAGGCCTGGATGCGTCTATTGAGCACGACATTGTCCACGGGCTGCAGGCGCTGCCGAGCCGTATCGAGCAGATGCTGTCCCAGGACAAACGTATCGAAGCGCTGGCGGAAGATTTCTCCGACAAGCACCACGCCCTGTTCCTGGGCCGCGGCGATCAGTATCCGATTGCGCTGGAAGGCGCGCTGAAGCTGAAAGAGATCTCTTATATTCATGCTGAAGCCTACGCTGCCGGTGAACTTAAACACGGCCCGCTGGCGCTGATTGACGCCGATATGCCGGTGATTGTGGTGGCACCGAACAACGAACTGCTGGAAAAACTGAAATCCAACATCGAAGAAGTGCGCGCCCGTGGCGGCCAGCTGTACGTCTTCGCCGACCAGGATGCCGGTTTTACCAGCAGCGACAATATGCACATCATTGAGATGCCGCATGTGGAAGAGGTGATTGCGCCAATCTTCTATACCGTTCCGCTACAACTCCTGGCGTACCACGTGGCGCTGATCAAAGGCACCGACGTGGACCAGCCGCGTAACCTGGCAAAATCCGTTACCGTAGAATAATCCCTCAAGCCTCACCGTCATGGTGAGGCTTTTTTTGGCTGTTTTTCACACAAAAAATCCCCGGTTTTTTTATGACAATCGGCTATCCCGAACTACCTTTTATCTTGTCACAAAAATAAAATTTTACTGCAATGCGGGTGTCATAATTTTGTCTATCCCTTTGATAATTATTTTGTTTTAGGCTCTTACTTTCGCGGGATTTTCGCTGTCATAAAACTGTCATAATTCGTACATTTAACTGTCACCAAAGTGTCCTATTTTGCTCATCGTAGCCACTAAACAACGAATTACGATCCAGCAGGAGACATTATGAAAGTTATGCGTACCACTGTCGCAACTGTTGTCGCCGCGACCTTATCGATGAGCGCTTTTGCCGTTAATGCTGCGGCGAGCCTGACTGGCGCCGGTGCAACCTTCCCTGCGCCGGTGTATGCCAAATGGGCAGATACCTACCAGAAGTCCACGGGCAGCAAAGTGAACTATCAGGGTATCGGCTCCTCCGGCGGCGTTAAGCAAATCATCGCCAATACCGTTGATTTTGGTGCCTCTGATGCGCCGCTGAGCGACGAAAAGCTTCAGCAGGAAGGCCTGTTCCAGTTTCCGACCGTGATTGGCGGCGTGGTGCTGGCGGTGAATCTTCAGGGCGTGAAATCCGGCGAACTGGTGCTGGATGGTAAAACCCTGGGTGATATCTACCTGGGTAAAATCAAAAAATGGGATGACGAAGCGATCGCTAAGCTCAACCCTGGCCTGAAACTGCCGTCTCAGAACATCGCCGTAGTGCGTCGCGCTGATGGTTCCGGTACTTCCTTCGTGTTCACCAGCTACCTGGCAAAAGTGAACGAAGAGTGGAAATCCAAAGTCGGCTCTGGCTCTACCGTTAACTGGCCGACCGGTCTGGGCGGTAAAGGCAACGACGGCATCGCCGCGTTCGTACAGCGTCTGCCGGGCTCTATCGGCTATGTGGAATACGCTTACGCTAAGCAGAACAACCTGGCGTACACCAAACTGGTTTCTGCTGACGGCAAACCGGTCAGCCCGACCGAAGAGAGCTTCTCTAACGCCGCAAAAGGCGCGGACTGGAGCAAATCCTTCGCTCAGGACCTGACTAACCAGAAAGGTGACGAGGCGTGGCCGATTACCTCCACGACTTTCATCCTGGTGCACAAAGAGCAGAAGAAACCGGAACAGGGCGCTGAAGTGCTGAAGTTCTTCGACTGGGCATTTAAAGATGGCGCTAAACAGGCCAATGACCTGGATTACGCCAGCCTGCCGGACAGCGTGGTTGAGCAGATTCGTGCGGCATGGAAAACCAATGTGAAAGACAGCAGCGGTAAAGCGTTGTACTGATTTGCCCCTGAGCCGCCGGGAAGAAATTTTCCGGCGGACGCATAACGGGTAATGGCAATACCCTGAAAACTGGCGATAATGCCGGTTTTCAGGGTTCTGACTAAAGAGTGAATTATGGCTGCCACTAAGCCTGCATTTACCCCTCCGGGGAAAAACGGTGACATGATATTCAGCGCGCTGGTAAAACTGGCTGCGCTGATTGTGCTATTGCTGATGGGCGGCATTATCGTGTCCCTGGTCATCTCCTCATGGCCAAGCATTCAAAAATTCGGCTTCTCCTTCCTGTGGACCAAAGAGTGGGATGCGCCGAATGACATCTACGGCGCGTTAGTGCCGATCTACGGAACCCTGGTGACCTCGTTTATCGCCCTGCTGATTGCGGTGCCGGTGAGCTTTGGTATCGCCCTGTTCCTGACCGAGCTGGCCCCGAACTGGCTGAAGCGCCCGCTGGGTATTGCGATTGAGTTGCTGGCGGCTATCCCGAGTATCGTTTACGGCATGTGGGGCCTGTTTATTTTCGCCCCGCTGTTCGCCACCTGGTTCCAGGAGCCGGTGGGCAATGTGCTCTCCACGATTCCGTTCGTGGGCGCGCTGTTCTCCGGCCCGGCGTTCGGTATCGGTATTCTGGCCGCAGGCGTTATCCTCGCCATTATGATCATTCCGTACATTGCCGCGGTAATGCGTGATGTGTTTGAGCAAACGCCGGTGATGATGAAAGAGTCGGCTTACGGGATCGGCTGCACCACCTGGGAAGTGATCTGGCGCATTGTGCTGCCGTTCACTAAAAACGGCGTGATTGGAGGCGTGATGCTCGGGCTGGGCCGCGCGCTGGGGGAAACCATGGCGGTGACCTTTATTATCGGCAACACCTACCAGCTCGACAGCGCCTCGCTGTATATGCCGGGCAACAGTATTACCTCCGCGCTGGCCAACGAATTCGCCGAAGCGGAATCTGGCCTGCACGTGGCAGCGTTAATGGAACTGGGCCTGATCCTGTTCGTGATTACCTTTATCGTGCTGGCGATTTCTAAAGTGATGATTATGCGTCTGGCGAAAAACGAGGGGGCACGCTAATGGCGACCATCGAATTAACCTCCTCTCAGGAGCTGGCGGAATCACGCCGCAAAATGCAGGCGCGCCGCCGGACTAAAAACCGCATCGCACTGACGCTGTCGATGGCCACCATGGCGTTCGGCCTGTTCTGGCTGATCTGGATTTTAGTCTCGACGATCACCCGCGGCTTTGACGGGATGTCGCTGGCGCTGTTTACCGAAATGACCCCGCCGCCGAACACGGCGGGCGGCGGTCTGGCGAACGCCCTGGCGGGCAGTGGATTACTGATCCTGTGGGCGACCGTTTTCGGTACGCCGTTGGGCATCATGGCGGGTATTTATCTGGCTGAATATGGCCGTAAATCCTGGCTCGCCGAAGTGATTCGCTTTATTAACGATATCCTGCTTTCCGCGCCGTCGATTGTGGTCGGCCTGTTTGTTTACACCATCGTGGTGGCGCAGATGGAGCACTTCTCCGGTTGGGCAGGGGTGATCGCACTGGCGCTGCTGCAAATTCCTATTGTTATCCGCACCTCCGAGAACATGCTGAAGCTGGTGCCGGATAGCCTGCGTGAAGCGGCTTATGCGCTGGGTACGCCGAAGTGGAAGATGATTTCCGCGATAACCCTGAAAGCCTCGGTCTCCGGGATTATCACCGGCGTTCTGCTGGCGGTGGCGCGTATTGCGGGGGAAACGGCTCCGCTGCTGTTTACCGCGCTGTCCAACCAGTTCTGGAGCACCGATATGATGCAGCCAATCGCCAACCTGCCGGTGACCATCTTTAAATTCGCCATGAGCCCGTTTGCCGAATGGCAACAGCTGGCCTGGGCCGGGGTACTGATTATTACCCTCTGCGTCCTGTTACTGAACATCCTTGCGCGCGTACTGTTCGCGAAGAGCAAACACGGTTAATTATTGCGGCGCGGCGGATGCGGCGTCGATGAGGAAAAGAAGACGATGAGTATGGTTGAACACACCCCCGGTAAAATTCAGGTTCGTGATTTGAACTTCTATTACGGGAAATTCCATGCCCTGAAAAATATCAGTCTGGATATCGCCAAAAACGAAGTGACGGCATTTATCGGCCCGTCCGGCTGCGGCAAATCCACACTGCTGCGTACCTTCAACAAAATGTTCGCGCTTTACCCGGAGCAGCGCGCGGAAGGCGAGATCCTGCTGGATGGCGAAAACATTCTGAACCACTCCCAGGATATAGCGCTGCTGCGCGCCAAAGTTGGGATGGTTTTCCAGAAGCCGACGCCGTTCCCGATGTCGATTTATGACAATATCGCCTTCGGCGTGCGTCTGTTTGAAAAGCTGTCGCGCAGCGATATGGACGAGCGCGTGCAGTGGGCTTTGACCAAAGCCGCATTATGGAATGAAACCAAGGATAAATTGCACCAGAGTGGGTACTCTCTCTCGGGTGGCCAGCAGCAGCGTCTGTGCATCGCACGCGGTATTGCCATCCGCCCGGAAGTCCTGCTGCTGGATGAACCCTGTTCGGCGCTCGACCCGATCTCCACTGGCCGTATTGAAGAGCTGATCACCGAGCTGAAGCAGGATTACACCGTGGTTATCGTGACGCACAACATGCAGCAGGCGGCGCGTTGTTCTGACCATACTGCGTTTATGTATCTTGGCGAATTGATCGAGTTCAGCAACACGGATGACATCTTTACCAAGCCGAAGATGAAGCAAACGGAAGATTACATTACTGGCCGCTACGGTTGATGGGGAGTTAACCATGGACAATCTGAATCTCAATAAACATATTTCCGGTCAGTTTAATGCGGAGCTGGAACATATCCGCACCCAGGTGATGACAATGGGTGGGCTGGTGGAACAGCAGCTCTCTGATGCGATTACCGCCATGCACAACCAGGATGGCGAGCTGGCGCAGCGCGTCATTGAGGGTGACCAGCAGGTCAACATGATGGAAGTGGCCATTGATGAAGCCTGCGTGCGCATCATCGCCAAACGCCAGCCTACCGCCAGCGATTTGCGCCTGGTGATGGCGATCATCAAGACTATTGCCGAGCTGGAACGTATTGGCGATGTGGCGGATAAAATCTGCCGTACTGCGCTTGAGAAATTCTCCCAGCAGCACCAGCCGCTGCTGGTAAGCCTGGAATCCCTGGGCCGCCACACCGTGCAGATGCTGCACGACGTGCTGGACGCGTTCGCCCGTATGGATCTGGACGAAGCGGTGCGTATTTACCGCGAAGATAAAAAAGTGGACCAGGAGTATGAGGGCATCGTGCGCCAGTTGATGACCTATATGATGGAAGATTCGCGCACCATTCCAAGCGTGCTAACCGCCCTGTTCTGCGCCCGTTCAATCGAGCGTATCGGCGACCGCTGCCAGAATATTTGCGAGTATATTTTTTACTTCGTGAAGGGCCAGGATTTCCGCCACGTCGGTGGAGATGAACTGGACAAACTGCTGGCGGGCAAAGACCCGAAAGAGTAAAGGCTATAGGGGAAAAGGTATTCAGACTGGGACGTTGAATACCTTTTTATTTTCACGAATGGATTATCTTTTTAACGTAACCTCTCCATCCTCCTGAAGATCAATCTGGAATTCTTTCCTGAATCTTAAACTGTCCGATGCCAGGGGGTTAAATGCTTCGGCTAATACTGAGTACACACCCGGTTTCCATTTAATATCCGGTGCATCAAGGCATTGATTTGGCTTTATAGTGCTCAGGATTTTTTGTTCAGGCGTAGCGGAAAAAAACTCCCAGTCTTTTATCCCCTTTCTATATATTGCCATTCCCTTATACTCCAGATTATTGTGATTTTTTTCTATGTCTGATGGTAAAGAGAAACAGACATTGTTTTTAATAATAGAAACGTTTAATTCATAATAGTAAGGCCTTTCCAGATGGCATCCACTCAAAAACGATACAAATGTTAAGCATAGAAATTTCTTCATGGTAGATTCCCTCTGTAAGCAGGGTCGATCAGGAAACGGCGCGTAGTCCATTCATAGCACTTCAGTAAATCAGGCCCCTTGCTGTATACCTCGAAAGAATTTGGATCCATAAAAATAACGCTGGCGAAAAATTCAACGAAGAAGAAAACGTTATGCAGAAGATAATTAGGAACTGTGCCCGGTTTCGTAAGAGGGCGGATTAGCGTTGCGCCACCCGCCCGGCAAAAAAAGTCGTTAATAGCTTCTTAGCGCGTCAAATCCCAACCGCGCGCACGCCACAATTCAGGCAACTGCGACAGCGAGGTAAACGCGGTGACTTTCGGGTGGTCGATCGGCTTGTTGTGCGGATCGGCGCAGAAGTAATACACCTCCATGCCCGCCGCTACGCCCGCCATCGCGCCTGCGGATGAGTCGTCCACCAGCACGCAGTTTTTCACATCGACCTGCATCGCATCGGCGGCGTGGTGCATGATTGCCGGGTCCGGCTTCCAGCGCTGAATGTCATACCCGCTGTACAGCAGATCCGGGAAGTGGTCGAGCATGCCGGTTTTACCCAGCGAATGCTGCATTTTGGTGACCGGGCCGTTTGAGACGATACACATCGGCACTTTCATCTTCTTCAGCAATTCTGCTGCGCCTTCAATTTCCACCAGTTCACTCTCAAACAGCCTGGCGACTTCGGCGCGATACACCGCTTCCAGATCGGCTTTGTTCAGATTCACGCCGTGCTGATTGCTGATGGTATCGATGATCTCGTAGAGCTTTATCCCCTTGAAGGTCTTATGCACCTCCTCCAGATCGAGCTGGATGCCATATTGCGCAAACATATGCACGTAAGCTTTAGAGCAGATCACTTCGCTGTCGACTAACGTGCCATCACAGTCAAAAAATACCGCATCAATCCGGGACATGCCGTTTCCTTTGTTAAGAATGAAACGGCATTTTAACTGATTGCGCAAATTTTTGCCCCACGCAAACGATCCCGTATAAGTAAAATCAATGAAAAAAAGTCTGTGATAGCCGTCAACCTGACGCTTTTTTGGTATAGGATAACCGGCGAATTTTCCCTCCTCATGTTCGGAAACTGATAATGAGCCAACAAAACGCTACTCCGGCTTCGCAACCGGGGGTGCTTGAGCGCGTGTTTAAACTGCGTGAACATGGCACAACCGCCCGTACCGAAGTGATTGCCGGTATCACGACTTTCCTGACGATGGTGTATATCGTTTTCGTTAACCCGCAAATTCTGGGCGCGGCTGGCATGGATACCAGCGCCGTCTTTGTGACGACCTGTCTGATCGCTGCTTTCGGCAGTATCCTGATGGGATTGTTCGCCAACCTGCCGGTGGCGCTGGCACCTGCGATGGGCCTTAATGCTTTCTTCGCGTTTGTGGTGGTGGGCGCGATGGGCCTCTCCTGGCAAATCGGCATGGGCGCGATTTTCTGGGGCGCGGTCGGCCTGCTGATCCTGACTATTTTCCGCGTGCGTTACTGGATGATCGCCAATATCCCGGTGAGCCTGCGTGTGGGCATTACCAGCGGTATCGGCTTGTTTATCGGCATGATGGGCCTGAAAAATGCCGGCATTATCGTGGCGAACCCGGAAACCCTGGTCACCATCGGCAATCTGACGTCCCACTCTACGCTGCTGGGCGCGCTGGGTTTCTTTATCATCGCTATTCTGGCGTCGCGTAATATTCACGCTGCGGTACTGGTCTCTATCGTTGTCACCACGCTGCTGGGCTGGATGTTGGGCGATGTGCAGTACCACGGGATTGTTTCCGCACCGCCGAGCGTAATGAGCGTGGTGGGCCAGGTGGATCTGGCTGGTTCGCTGAATATTGGTCTGGCAGGCGTCATTTTCTCCTTCATGCTGGTTAACCTGTTCGACTCTTCCGGTACGCTGATTGGCGTGACGGATAAAGCGGGCCTGACCGATGAAAAAGGCCGCTTCCCGCGCATGAAGCAGGCGCTGTATGTTGACAGTATCTCGTCGGTAACCGGTTCGTTTATCGGTACGTCGTCAGTGACCGCTTACATCGAATCCTCTTCCGGCGTGTCCGTGGGTGGCCGTACCGGCCTGACCGCGGTGATCGTCGGGTTGCTGTTCCTGCTGGTGATTTTCCTGTCGCCGCTGGCGGGCATGGTGCCGGGTTATGCGGCTGCGGGGGCGCTGATTTACGTGGGCGTGCTGATGACCTCAAGCCTGGCGCGCGTGAAGTGGAATGATCTTACCGAAGCGGTGCCGGCGTTTATTACCGCCGTGATGATGCCGTTTAGCTTCTCTATCACCGAAGGCATTGCGCTGGGCTTTATCTCTTACTGCGTAATGAAAGTGTTCACTGGCCGCTTGCGCGACCTGAGCGCCTGTGTAGTCGTGGTGGCGCTGCTGTTCACCCTGAAAATCGTGTTTATCGACGCGCATTAATCAACAGGGCCAGCAATGCTGGCCCTTTTCACATCAGTTACGCACTCGCTGAATATACTCCCCAAACGCCGTTAACTGCCCGGTCAGATGGTCCAGCGTGCTCTGGTCAATCACTTCGCCCGTCTGGGTATCGACTTTATTCTGGATCACCCCGCCCATAAACTCCGGCTTGTTCATCACCATGGCGTCGAGGAACACCAGGATCTGGCGCAGATGATACTGGCAGCGCGCACCGCCAATAGCGCCCATGGAGCTGGTCTGGATCAGCACCGGCTTGCCCGCCAACGGCTGGTTGGGCAGGCGCGACAGCCAGTCGATGGCATTCTTCAGGCCGCCCGGCACCGAATAGTTATATTCCGGCGTGACAATCACGACACCGTCGGCTTCGCGGATTTGCGCCGCGATGGCTTCCACGCTTTGCGGAAAACCTTCGTCCTGCTGGATATCGGCGTCATACAGCGGGATATCCGCGATGGTCGGCAACGCGGCGATGTCCATCCCTGCCGGAGCCAGCTTCGGCAGCGTGCGCGCAACCATGGCGTTAAACGAGCCTTTACGCAGGCTTCCCAGTAGTGTCACAACTTTTAGCGATTCAGACATGATGACTCCCTGACGTTACGGAATGCGAATGATTGAGTATATGAGCTTTTTCAGCCGGCAGGCTGGTAAAACGCATCAAGCGCGAGGCTTCATCGTTGCGACGGGTTGGAATGTCCGGCAGGATTTTCCAGTTCTGCTGGTGGTATTGCCAGAGCGTCAGCTTTTCGATCGCAGGCGAGGCGGCCACCGACCAGATCAGGATATCCTCCGCATCGCAAATCGATTCCACCAGGGGGCAGTCCGCCACCCGCAATTTACCCGCGGCGGGCTGGAGCTGTACTGTATCTGAGGTTTGCTCTTTCTCACCCATCATTTTCAGCAGGCTGTGGCGTAAAGTCACCAGTTGGGTTTTGGCTTCATTGGCGTCGTGTTGCCTGGCGATCCATGTCGTTTCATTGCTGGTGAACGGATAAGCCTGATCGCCGGTATTGGGCAGTGAAAACCCGCGCGTGGTACGTTGCAACGCCATATCCAGGCCGCAGCGTCCTTCCGTGGTCAGCGCGACGCCCACCATATTTCCGGCGTAAGCGATGGAAAAGTCCGCCAGCTCGCGATCCCGGAACTGTGGTTTACCCTGTGGCGTCATATCAAGGGGGGGAAGGGTTTTAATGCCAAAAAAGCGGAACATCATCTCGGCGAGCAACGAGCGGGAGGCTAAAAAGCGCTGGCGTCGGTGTTCGGGTAACTGTCGCGCCAGCTCAAGACTTGCGGCGCACAGTCGTGGAGATAAGGGGACATCGGGGCTAAACAGTCCTCGAACAAAATGCGTTGCCATTTGTCGCTCCGTGATAATGGTCTGAATGGTGAAACGATAATTCACATTATCGCGCATACGCCGTAGGTTTTAATGCGGTTTAGCGCCGATGAAAAGCCTGAAGTCGTCACTTTTACAATTAATTAAGTTAATGCTTACGACTAACCGCATTTATTGCGTGAATAAATCAGAGGGATCACTGATCTGTTGCTCCTTATCAGTACGATCCGGCGAGCGGATCGGGGATTTTTCCCACAGTGGCTTAAAGGCGTCCCTGGCTCCGCTGTAAGGGGCTAACTGATTGCTGGTCTGCTGTTGCTCGATCAGCGTGTCAATCCGCGCACTAATGACCTCTTTCACGCGATTATGGTAACGCTGTAACGAGTTGGGGCTGGTCCCTTTCGGCATTTTTAAATTTTTATCATTTTTGATTTTCTCATACACCCCATCCTTGATTTTCATTGCGTCGCCATTAGGGATACCGCGTTTAAGGTCGAAGCACTTGAGCCCTGCAAGCCATGCCTCAACGCTCACTTTCTCGGTGCGTTTTACATTGTGGCTCGTCAGCAGCACTTTGTTTTGCTGATACCACTTTTCAAATCCCATCACGCTTTCAGCGTCTCTTTCACGGGCCAATTCTCGTGGCGGCGTAAACAAATAATGATTGGAGGTATAGCCTTTCTTTTCTTCATCGGAAATGGAGGCGGGTAAACCCTGCGCCTTGTTAGCCGCCGCGTTGCGATAAATACGCATAAGGCAGTCGCTAAGGAATCGCGTTGCTTCCCCGAGGCTATTTTTCTGAATCAGTTCGAGGAGATTTTCTCTAAGGATGGTTATCTGGCAATAATCATCATTCCATGGTTGCGCGTCGTTTTCTTCCTTGTTGGCGTCAGCAGGCGGTATAACGGTACAAAGCTTCCACAAAAAAGGCATCCACTGCGGGGTTTTGAGATAAGCCATAATTTCCCAGAGCCAGTCACAGACATGCTTTGCCGCCGCATTGCGATACAAATCGAGCAGATGTTCCGCTTCGCGCTCATCGGCATTGCTTTGCACATCGCGGATAAATTGGCGTTTGTGCTGCTTAAGGATTTTATTGATCTCAGTAAAACCGGGGTTATCGCTGATTGTCGGCACTGGATTATAAATATGTACGCCGCCAAATCGTGAAAGCCAATCCGGTAACGCTGGGCGCTGGTTACGGTAGAGATAAACGAGCTGGAAAACAGCCTCAGACAGCAGCGTCAGCGGGTCGATAGCAAACCAGGCGTTAAGCTTTTCAATAAGCAAGTCTGCTCGGGACCAGGCAATCGACAGATCCTGATGACAATATCCCTGCCTTACTTCTGCCGGAATGGGTTCACTCCCGGCTTTGGCCTTAATCAGGATTTCAATCAGTTCGTCGTTAATAAACGCGCTTTCAGCCATCAGCGAATGACTAAAGCGGCCATGCCAGCTTTCAGGCTGTTTATTAATCTGCCCCCAGGTTTTGATACTGACCTGATTATTATCGAAGCCGTTGAAAAGTCGGCGCATTAAGATCAGGGCATAAAGCACGTCATCGACAGGTTTTTCTTTTTCTCCAATGACATAGCTATCGTGTTTATAAATTTCCGCGAGCTGCTCTTTTTTAGCGCAAAGGATACCGAGTAAACGATGCTGTTCAGCAAACCAGCCATGCCAGGCCGGATCCAGGGCCAGCTTACGTGCTTTGAATATCAGAAGCAGCAGTTGCTCACTGACGGCGTCGTAAATCTCCGCGAAGGGAGGCCGATCGGCAGTGAGCGTTAAAGCGAGTTCTTCCATTATGTTTTTCATGGCTGTTTTCTCATTTTTTTTTGTGATTTTTGTCACAAAATTTAGTTCTGCTGTTTTACCTGTCATGCCCACTTATTTCTCACGTTTAAATGTACGAGTGTGGGGATTTTAGGAAAAGCCAATTTTATAACCATCCAGATGAAATTGATGATCAATTTTATATTTTCTATAACATTAATCATCAAAATAGATTAAGTGATGATTTATTTTGTCATATTAATTATTTTTTAATCAAAATAAATCTATATTCCATTAATTTGATTTATTTGCGGTTGTTGAACATCATGCATCTCACAGAGCAATTCGGCTCTGAATCTCATAAAGGTGATAGCCATGTTTGACGATCTGATTGATTTTGTATGTGAAAACCCGTTTACGTCGCTTGCAGTCGCCGCCGCGACGGTAGCAACCGGCGGCCTGGCGCTGGCGGCGGCACCCGCGATTGGCGCAGCGGCCAGCGCGGCCGGATTAGGCGCTGCGGGCGGGACGCTATACGGGGCCGCAGCCTCCTCCGCCGGTCTGGCTGCTTTGGGTGGCGGCAGCCTGGCATCCGGCGGATTAGGTATGGCAGGAGGGAAAGCGGTGGTTGCCACGCTTGGCGCGGTATCTGGCGGTGGTACGTCCGGCGTTATCGCAAAACTGACGGCCAATAAATAATCAGGGAGAATCGCAATGTCTCTGTTTTCAGCACCACTTCGCGAGTGGAACCATAATAAAATTATACGATTAACCAATGCGGGTTTTAGTGATAACACGATTGCCAGCGCTATTAATGACGATCTGAAAGGACGCGAGATCCCGGTTGAAGTTAGCCTGACGGGGAGTGATATTACTTCCTACAAAACCATTGCCGGGCTGGCGGGAGATTACTCGTTGATTTCCGAAAGCAAAATGAGGGCGCTCTGCGATGTGCCTGAACCAGGCTTCTCGCCAGGCTGAGAAAAGAGTACGGATAATCCGGGTGTCGCAGGATTATCCGTTACTCTGGAAAGCCGTATTATTTACCAATACAAAAACTGGAGAAAATCCGCCCCAGCAAATCATCGGAAGTAAACTCCCCGGTGATTTCGCTCAGGCTCTGCTGGGCGAGACGCAGCTCTTCCGCCAGCAGTTCGCCTGCCCATGCGCCCAGCAGCTGCGCTTTGCCTTGCTCCAGATGCTGCGCGGCGTTTTCCAGCGCCTGCAAGTGACGACGGCGCGCCAGGAAGCCCCCTTCCATATTGGTATCAAAGCCCATGCTGCGCTTCAGATGGTCGCGCAGTACGTCTACGCCATTGCCGGTACGCGCCGACAAGCGAATAAGTGAGTGACCATTCACTTCGCTTAGACCCTGATGTTCGCCAGTGATATCCGCTTTATTACGCACCACGGTAATCGGTAATTTTTCCGGTAAGCGGGCAATAAAATCAGGCCAAATCGCCGCCGGATCGGTGGCGTCGGTGGTGGTGCCGTCCACCATAAACAGTACCCGGTCCGCCTGCTCGATTTCCTGCCAGGCGCGTTCAATGCCGATGCGTTCGACTTCATCGCTGGCCTCGCGCAGACCGGCTGTATCGATGATATGCAACGGCATGCCGTCAATATGGATATGCTCGCGCAGCACGTCGCGAGTGGTCCCGGCGATATCGGTGACAATCGCCGCCTCGCGGCCCGCCAGCGCGTTTAACAGGCTCGATTTCCCGGCGTTTGGCCGCCCGGCGATCACGACTTTCATCCCTTCACGCAGCAGGCTGCCCTGGCGCGCTTCAGCGCGTACCGCGTCGAGATCGGCCATTACGTCGTTAAGCTGCGCTTCGATTTTGCCGTCAGAGAGGAAGTCGATCTCCTCATCCGGGAAGTCGATAGCCGCTTCCACGTAGATTCGCAGGTGAGTGAGTGCTTCCACAAGTTGGTTTACACGGGTGGAAAAGGCACCCTGTAATGAGTTGAGCGCCGAACGCGCCGCCTGCTCGGAGCTGGCGTCGATCAGGTCGGCAATCGCTTCGGCCTGGGCTAAATCAAGTTTATCGTTCAGGAAGGCGCGCTCGGAGAACTCGCCGGGCTTCGCGATACGTACGCCGGGAATGGTCAGGATGCGCTTTAACAGCAGGTCAAGGATCACCGGGCCGCCGTGGCCCTGTAATTCCAGCACGTCTTCGCCGGTAAAGGAGTTGGGGCCAGGAAACCACAGGGCGATGCCCTGATCGAGGGCGGCGTTATCCACATCGCGAAACGGCAGATAGTCGGCATAGCGCGGTTTCGGCAGTTTACCCAGCACCGCCTGCGCCACGTCGCGCGCTTTCAGGCCGGAGATACGCAGAATGCCCACGCCGCCACGTCCCGGAGGAGTGGCCTGGGCGACGATAGTGTCGTTATGGCTCATGAAGTTTCTCTGTGGTTTCTGTCTTTTAATGCCAAATTATAAAAACAAAAAGGCGGTCAAATGACCGCCTTGTCTTAGATCTTATACGCGATACGCGAAATAATTTAAGTTGCAGGAAGGCGGCAAGCTTGTGAATCCCCAGGAGCTTACATCAGTAAGCGACTGGGGTGAACAAGCGCAGCCAACGCATCTGCAGCTTAAAGAATGAAGCGTATTAAGAGCTTTTCTTCTCGCGGCTGTGCAGACCACGTTTCTCCAGACCACGATAAATCAGCTGTTGCTGAAGGATGGTCACCAGGTTGCTGACGATATAGTACAGCACCAGACCTGACGGGAACCACAGGAAGAAGACCGTAAAGATGACCGGCATAAAGGTCATGATCTTCTGCTGCATCGGGTCGGTCACGGTGGTCGGCGACATCTTCTGGATGAAGAACATCGTCACGCCCATCAGGATCGGCAGAATGTAGTACGGGTCCTGGGCTGACAAGTCATGGATCCAGAGTGCGAACGGCGCATGGCGCAGTTCCACGGAACCCATCAGCATGTAGTACAGCGCAAGGAAGATAGGCATCTGAATCAGCAGCGGGAAGCAGCCACCCAGCGGGTTCACTTTTTCCGACTTGTACAGCGCCATCATTTCCTGGCTGATGCGTTGTTTATCATCGCCCAGGCGCTCGCGCATGGCCTGAATCTTCGGTTGCAGCAAACGCATTTTCGCCATTGAGGTGTACTGCGCTTTAGTCAGCGGGTACATCACACCACGAACGATAAAGGTGATAGCGATGATCGAGAAGCCCCAGTTGCCCAGGAAGCTGTGGATCCACTTCAGCAGCTTAAACAGCGGCTGAGAGATAAACCACAACCAGCCGTAATCCACGGTTAAATCCAGGTGCGGCGCAACGGCAGCCATTTTGTCCTGAATTTCCGGGCCAACCCACAGGGTGCTGCCCAGCGTGCCAGTCTGGCCAGGCTGAACCAGAACCGGTGCGGATTTATAACCAATCGCCGCCACGCCGTTACCCAGGTTAGCGGTATAGAAGTTATTCGCGCCGTCGTTGCGGGGTACCCACGCGGTGGCGAAGTATTGTTGCAGCATCGCCACCCATCCGCCGTTAGAGCTGACGTTCAGGTTCTCGTTATCGGCGATTTTGTCGAAGTTATATTTTTCGTACTTCTCGTCCGGTGTAGAGAACGCCGCGCCACGGAACGTGTGCAACGCAAAGTTATTGCTGCCGGTATCACGATGGCTTGGCAGATTGATGGTCTGCTTCAGCTGGCCGAAGGTAGACAGCTCAAGCGGCTTCTCACCGGCGTTCTGCACGCTGTAGCCCACGTTCACCGCATATTCACCACGCTTCAGGGTGAAGGATTTGGTAAAGGTGTTGCCTGCGGCATCGGTCCAGGTCAGCGGGATCACCAGCTCGTTCTGGCCGTCAGCCAGCGCAAAGCTATCGCTCTCAACGTTATACAGCGGACGCGCGCCGTTAGCCGGGTTATCCGGGCCATCGCGGCCAGTCAGGCCACTCTGTGCCTGGTAGATAAACTGCGGCGTGGTTTCCAGCAGTTGGAACGGTTCGTTAGAACCCAGCTCTTTCGGGTAACCCAAAAGCAGAGCCTGCTCAATATCACCACCACGGGTGTTGATGGTAAGAGACAGGACGTCGGTTTTAACCGTAATGAGTTTCCCCTGGCCACTGGCTGGTACGCCCTGGCTGGCACTACCCGCTGCGGTGGTCGTAGTCTGCGTGGTCTGCTGTTGCTGGGGCTGAGGATTTTTATCCTGCTCCCAGGCTTGCCAGATCATGA
Organism: Atlantibacter sp. RC6; assembly: GCF_014193285.1. Taxonomy (GTDB): domain Bacteria; phylum Pseudomonadota; class Gammaproteobacteria; order Enterobacterales; family Enterobacteriaceae; genus Atlantibacter. Next base: position 406,977 of record NZ_JACHZE010000004.1, on the reverse strand, counting down.
AAGACACGAACAACAAAGCGATGAGAAGGAGATTGCGTTGCGAATCCATCGTTAGTGTTCTCTGGTATCAAAAGGTCCTGGCGGGACGGGGTCGTCGCCACCTGGGTGTAAAGGGTGGCATTTTAATACGCGTTTCACTGTCAACCAACTGCCTTTTATCACTCCAAACCTGCGCAATGCCTCAATTCCGTAGTGAGAACAGGTTGGTGTGAAACGGCAGTGCGGCCCGAGAAGCGGACTTATCAGGCGTTGATAGACCCGGATGAGACCGATCAGGACTCGCGAGCCAGGCGACAATGGCGGCGCCATAACTTTTCCAATGCTTCCGAAAGCGCCCGATTATCGAGATCGGCAATACCGCGTTTGGCGACCACCACAAAATCCATCGGCGGGAGCTCATGCTGACGTAAACGAAAGCTTTCACGCGTCAGACGTTTAATCCGATTGCGCTCATGGGCTCGTTTAACGTTTTTTTTCGCGACGGTAAGACCGATACGGGGATGCCCCAGCGAGTTAAGGCGGCCGAGGATGGTGATTTGCGGCGTGCCAGCCCGAAGTGGCTGCTGGAAGACGAAAGTGAAATGATTGGGAGTTAACAAACGTAACTCCCTGGGAAATGCGAGCTTAACCACCAGGCGGTTAGCTTTTATTACTTAGAAACGGTCAGACGAGCGCGGCCTTTAGCACGACGACGTGCCAGAACCTGACGACCATTTTTAGTAGCCATACGAGCACGGAAGCCGTGAGAACGGTTGCGCTTCAGTACAGACGGTTGAAAAGTGCGTTTCATGGCGATTTCTACCTAAACTTGAATAAATTCACTGACTTTGCGTATGCGCGGACGGGCTGCCGAACGACTCACGTCGAAGTCATGGATGATTAAAGAGGCCGGATTGTAATAATTGTACACTCCGGAGTCAATTCACTTTCCTTATTTACCGCGCTTTTGCGCCCCGCAGAGCACGAAAAACACGCAGGAAACAGGCCGTAAAATCCGCGCCATAACGCGCCGGGTGGGGAATTATACGGGCATGAGAATAAAGTGCAAGGATCCGGCGGGATCCCCATGAGATCGTTTTCGCCGTTTTTGTACGATCGTCATTAAATTTTCCGATATAGCGGGCAATAAGACATACGCGCCCGCAACGATCGATTACACTTAGTCGGCCCGATCCCCCCTGTGGATAAATCAGGAAGAATCTGTGAGAAACAGAAGATCTCTGGCGCGCTTTACGCTATGATCCGCGGTCCCGATCGCGATCCGTTGATCCAGACATCGGGGTAATACCGCAGATAGCGGTTCACGCGCTCCCTTTTCGGGCTTGTCAGCGCGTGTCAACAATCATGAATGTTTCAGTCTTCGTCTATCGACGTTGTTCGAGTGGAGTCCGCCGTGTCACTTTCGCTTTGGCAGCAGTGTCTTGCCCGATTGCAGGATGAGTTACCAGCCACAGAATTCAGTATGTGGATACGCCCCCTACAGGCGGAACTGAGCGACAACACGCTGGCTTTGTATGCGCCAAACCGTTTCGTGCTCGATTGGGTCAGGGATAAGTACCTCAATAATATTAACGGACTGCTGAATGATTTCTGCGGTGCCGACGCCCCGCTGCTGCGTTTTGAAGTGGGAACCAAGCCCGTGGTGCGCAGTAATGCCATCCCGGCAAGCCAGGCGAAACCCGCTCAGGTTGCGCCTGCCGCGCCGGCGCGCCCGGCATGGGATAACGTGCCTGCGCCAGCGGAGCCGTCATACCGCTCTAACGTTAACGTTAAACATACCTTTGATAATTTCGTTGAGGGTAAATCCAACCAGCTGGCGCGCGCGGCGGCCCGTCAGGTAGCGGATAACCCCGGCGGCGCGTATAACCCGCTGTTTCTGTATGGCGGAACCGGCCTGGGTAAAACTCACCTGTTGCACGCGGTAGGCAACGGCATCATGGCGCGTAAGCCCAATGCCAAAGTGGTTTACATGCATTCAGAACGCTTCGTTCAGGACATGGTGAAGGCGCTACAGAACAACGCCATTGAAGAGTTCAAACGCTATTACCGTTCGGTGGACGCGCTGTTAATTGACGATATTCAATTTTTCGCCAACAAAGAGCGTTCACAGGAAGAGTTTTTCCATACCTTTAACGCCCTGCTGGAAGGCAATCAGCAGATCATCCTCACCTCGGATCGCTATCCAAAAGAGATCAACGGGGTGGAGGATCGACTGAAATCGCGCTTCGGTTGGGGGCTGACGGTCGCCATTGAACCGCCAGAGTTAGAAACGCGCGTTGCGATCCTGATGAAAAAGGCCGACGAGAACGATATTCGTCTGCCGGGCGAAGTGGCGTTCTTTATTGCCAAGCGCCTGCGATCCAACGTGCGTGAGCTTGAAGGCGCGCTGAACCGCGTGATTGCCAACGCCAACTTCACCGGCCGGGCGATTACTATCGACTTCGTGCGTGAAGCCCTGCGCGATCTGCTGGCGCTTCAGGAAAAGCTTGTCACCATCGACAATATTCAAAAGACGGTGGCGGAGTATTACAAGATCAAGGTAGCGGATTTGCTTTCCAAACGGCGCTCCCGTTCGGTGGCGCGTCCGCGCCAGATGGCGATGGCGCTGGCCAAAGAGCTGACCAACCACAGCCTGCCGGAAATCGGCGATGCGTTTGGTGGCCGCGACCATACCACGGTTCTCCATGCCTGCCGTAAGATTGAGCAGTTGCGTGAAGAAAGCCATGATATCAAAGAAGATTTCTCCAATTTAATCAGAACATTATCTTCGTGACGCTATGAAATTTACCGTTGAACGTGAACATTTATTAAAACCGCTCCAGCAGGTTAGCGGCCCGTTAGGCGGCCGTCCGACGTTACCGATCCTCGGAAACCTGCTGTTGCAGGTGACGGACGGGACCCTTTCGCTGACCGGAACCGATCTCGAAATGGAGATGATCGCGCGCGTGGCGCTGTCGCTACCGCACCAGGCGGGCGCGACCACCGTGCCGGCGCGCAAATTCTTCGATATCTGCCGTGGTTTGCCGGAAGGGGCGGAAATCGCCGTCACGCTGGAAGGTGATCGAATGCTGGTGCGCTCCGGGCGCAGCCGCTTCTCGCTCTCTACATTACCGGCGGCGGACTTCCCGAATCTGGACGACTGGCAAAGCGAAGTGGAGTTCACGCTCCCGCAGGCCACCATGAAGCGTCTGATCGAAGCGACCCAGTTCTCTATGGCTCACCAGGACGTGCGGTATTACCTGAACGGTATGCTGTTTGAAACCGAAGGCGAAGAGCTGCGCACCGTGGCGACCGACGGCCACCGCCTGGCGGTCTGCGCGATGCCGGTAGGGCAACCGCTGCCAAACCATTCGGTGATCGTGCCGCGTAAAGGCGTGCTGGAGCTGATGCGTATGCTCGACGGCGGCGACAGCCCGCTGCGCATTCAGATCGGCAGCAACAATATTCGCGCTCACGTTAACGACTACATATTCACCTCCAAGCTGGTGGATGGCCGTTTCCCGGACTATCGTCGCGTGTTGCCGAAAAACCCGGATAAACACCTGGATGCGGGCTGCGACCTGCTGAAACAGGCTTTCGCCCGGGCGGCTATTCTCTCTAACGAGAAGTTCCGCGGGGTGCGCCTGTACGTCAGCGAAAACCAGCTGAAAATTACCGCTAACAACCCGGAACAGGAAGAAGCCGAAGAGATCCTCGACGTGAACTACGCGGGCACCGAGATGGAGATCGGCTTTAACGTCAGCTATGTGCTGGACGTGCTGAATGCGCTTAAGTGCGAAAACGTACGCATTCTGCTGACGGACTCCGTATCGAGTGTACAGATTGAAGATGCCGCCAGCCAAAGTGCGGCTTACGTTGTTATGCCCATGAGACTGTAGTGGAAAATATCGGGCTATCTTACTTGCCATTTTCAACCTGGGCTGTGCTCGCCCCTGTCACGTACTTCGTGTACGCTCCAGGGTCTGCGCGCAGTCCGCGTTGAAACTGGCTGCGCCGATTACGCCCTGGCCCGAAGAAACCCATATATGTCACTGACACGTCTTCTCATTAAAGATTTCCGCAACATCGAAAGCGCGGATCTCCAACTTTCTCCCGGCTTTAATTTCCTGGTTGGCGCTAACGGCAGCGGCAAAACCAGCGTGCTGGAAGCCATTTATACGCTCGGCCATGGCCGGGCGTTTCGCAGTTTGCAGATTGGCCGGGTGATCCGCCACGAGCAACACGCGTTTGTGCTGCATGGCCGCTTACAAGAGGGCGAGCGGGAAACGGCGATCGGCCTGACCAAAGATCGCGATGGGGACAGCAAAGTACGCATCGACGGCACCGATGGCCATAAAGTGGCGGAACTGGCGCTGATGATGCCGATGCAATTAATTACCCCCGAGGGGTTTACTTTGCTCGGCGGCGGCCCCAAATACCGTAGAGCGTTCCTGGATTGGGGATGCTTTCACAATCAGGCGGGCTTCTTTGTCGCCTGGAGCAATTTAAAGCGGCTGCTCAAGCAGCGTAACGCCGCGCTGCGCCAGGTTACCCGCTACGAACAGCTTCGCCCGTGGGACAAAGAACTGATCCCGCTGGCCGAACAAATCAGCCAATGGCGTAGTGATTACAGCCGCGCCATCGCCGAAGATATGGCAGACACCTGCCAGCAATTTTTACCTGAATTCACGCTTACCTTTTCTTTCCAGCGCGGCTGGGAAAAAGAGAGTGATTATGCCGACGTGCTGGCGCGTAATTTTGAGCGCGACAGAATGTTGACCTATACCGCGCACGGGCCTCATAAAGCGGATTTTCGGATCCGTGCCGACGGCGCCCCGGTAGAGGACACGTTGTCCCGCGGGCAGCTCAAATTGCTGATGTGCGCGTTGCGCCTGGCGCAGGGTGAGTTTTTAACCCGAGAAAGCGGACGCCGCTGTCTCTACCTGATAGATGATTTTGCCTCTGAACTGGATGATGCACGTCGCGGCCTGCTGGCGAGCCGCTTAAAGGCGACTCAGTCACAAGTCTTTGTGAGTGCGATAAGTGCAGAACATGTGATGGATATGGCGGACAAAAATTCGAAGATGTTCGCCGTGGAACAGGGTAAAATAACGGATTAACCCAAGAACTAATGAGCGAGAAACGTTGATGTCGAATTCCTATGACTCCTCGAGTATCAAAGTCCTGAAAGGGCTGGATGCGGTGCGTAAGCGCCCGGGTATGTATATCGGCGACACGGATGACGGCACCGGTCTGCACCACATGGTATTTGAGGTGGTAGATAACGCTATCGACGAAGCGCTCGCCGGACACTGTAAAGACATCGTCGTCACTATCCATGCCGATAATTCCGTTTCCGTAACGGATGATGGCCGTGGTATTCCGACTGGCATTCACCCGGAAGAAGGGGTGTCTGCGGCGGAAGTGATCATGACGGTGCTCCACGCGGGCGGTAAGTTCGACGATAACTCCTATAAAGTTTCTGGCGGCCTGCACGGCGTAGGCGTGTCGGTAGTGAACGCCCTGTCCCAGAAACTTGAGCTGGTGATCCGCCGTGAAGGCAAAGTGCATCAGCAAACGTATATCCACGGGGTACCGGAAGCGCCGCTGGCAGTCACCGGTGATACCGACGCGACAGGCACCCAGGTGCGTTTCTGGCCGAGCCTGGAAACCTTCACCAACGTCACCGAATTTGAATATGACATCCTGGCGAAACGCCTGCGTGAGCTCTCCTTCCTGAACTCCGGCGTTTCCATCCGTCTGCGCGATAAGCGTGACGGCAAAGAGGACCATTTCCATTACGAAGGCGGCATCAAGGCGTTCGTTGAGTACCTGAACAAGAATAAAACGCCGATCCACCCGAACATTTTCTATTTCTCCACCGAGAAAGACGGTATCGGCGTGGAAGTGGCGCTGCAGTGGAACGACGGTTTCCAGGAAAACATCTACTGCTTTACTAACAACATTCCGCAGCGCGATGGCGGTACACACCTGGCGGGCTTCCGTGCGGCGATGACCCGTACCCTGAACGCCTACATGGACAAAGAAGGCTACAGCAAAAAAGCCAAAGTAAGCGCCACCGGCGACGATGCGCGTGAAGGCCTGATTGCCGTGGTGTCCGTGAAAGTGCCAGACCCGAAATTCTCCTCCCAGACCAAAGACAAGCTGGTCTCTTCCGAGGTGAAATCAGCGGTAGAACAGCAGATGAACGAACTGCTGGGCGAATACCTGCTGGAAAACCCGAACGACGCCAAAATCGTGGTGGGCAAAATCATTGACGCCGCCCGTGCCCGTGAAGCGGCGCGCCGCGCCCGTGAAATGACCCGTCGTAAAGGCGCGCTGGATCTGGCTGGCCTGCCGGGCAAACTGGCGGATTGCCAGGAACGCGACCCGGCCCACTCTGAACTTTACCTGGTGGAAGGGGACTCAGCGGGCGGCTCTGCCAAGCAGGGGCGTAACCGTAAGAACCAGGCGATCCTGCCGCTGAAGGGTAAAATCCTTAACGTAGAGAAAGCCCGTTTCGACAAAATGCTGGCTTCCCAGGAAGTGGCGACGCTTATCACCGCGCTGGGCTGCGGCATTGGCCGTGACGAATATAACCCGGACAAACTGCGCTACCACAGCATCATCATCATGACCGATGCGGACGTCGACGGCTCGCACATTCGTACCCTGCTGTTGACCTTCTTCTACCGTCAGATGCCGGAAATCATTGAGCGCGGCCACGTGTATATCGCCCAGCCGCCGCTGTACAAAGTGAAAAAAGGCAAGCAGGAACAGTACATCAAAGATGATGACGCGATGGATCAATACCAGATTTCTATCGCGCTGGATGGCGCTACCCTGCACACCAACGCCAACGCGCCTGCCCTGTCGGGCGAAGCGCTGGAGAAGCTGGTGGCCGAGTTCAACGCTGTGCAGAAGATGATCAACCGCATGGAACGCCGCTTCCCGCGTGCCCTGCTGAAAGAGCTGGTGTACCAACCGACGCTCGGCGAAGCGGATCTGTCCGATGAAGCCAAAGTGACCCGCTGGATTTCCCAGCTGATCACCGAGCTGAACGAGAAAGAAACCCACGGCAGCGTCTGGAAATACGATATTCGCGAGAACCAGGAACTGCATCATTTCGAGCCGGTGGTGCGCGTGCGTACTCACGGCGTTGATACGGATTATGTACTGGATAACGAGTTCGTTATCGGCGCGGAATACCGCCGTCTGTGTACCCTTGGCGAGAAGCTGCGTGGTCTGATTGAAGACGATGCGTTTATCGAGCGCGGCGAACGCCGTCAGCCGGTAGAGAGCTTCGAGCAGGCGCTGGACTGGCTGGTGAAAGAGTCGCGTCGCGGCCTGGCAATTCAGCGTTATAAAGGTCTGGGCGAGATGAACCCGGATCAGCTGTGGGAAACCACCATGGACCCGGAAAGCCGTCGTATGCTGCGCGTGACCGTGAAAGACGCGATTGCCGCCGATCAGCTGTTTACGACTCTGATGGGCGATGCGGTTGAACCGCGCCGCGCCTTTATCGAAGAGAACGCCCTGAAAGCCGCGAATATTGATATCTAACGTTTTTCCGGTCATCAAAATTCGCCGCTCATCCGAGCGGCGTTTTTTTTGGCTACCCTTAGCGGGCGCTCACTGGCGAATGAAGTGGTTTTTTTGTGAGCGGAATCGCGTTAGCATGAAACAAACCCACTACCTCAAAAGATCCCCATGACGATAAAACTCATCGCAATTGATATGGACGGCACGCTTTTGCTGCCCGATCACACCATTTCGCCCGGCGTTAAAGACGCTATCGCAAAGGCGCGAGCGCAGGGCGTTAACGTGGTTCTCACCACCGGCCGCCCTTACGCAGGGGTTCATAGCTACCTGAAGGAATTGCATATGGAGCAGCCGGGCGACTACTGCATTACCTACAATGGCGCGCTGGTGCAGAAAGCCAGCGACGGCAGTACCGTGGCGCAAACGCCGCTGAGTTATGACGATTATCGTTATCTGGAGAAACTCTCCCGGGAAGTGGGCTCGCATTTCCACGCTCTCGACCGTAACACGCTGTATACCGCCAACCGCGATATCAGCTATTACACGGTGCATGAATCCTTTGTCGCCACCATTCCGCTGGTGTTCTGCGAAGCGGAAAAAATGGATCCAAACATGACATTCCTGAAAGTCATGATGATTGATGAGCCTGCGGTGCTCGACAAAGCCATCTCACGTATTCCGGCAGAGGTGAAAGAAAAATACACCGTGCTGAAAAGCGCGCCGTACTTCCTTGAAATCCTTGATAAGCGTGTTACCAAAGGCACCGGCGTGAAATCTCTGGCGGATGCGCTGCACATCAAACCGGAAGAGGTGATGGCGATCGGCGATCAGGAAAACGATATTGCGATGCTCGAATATGCCGGTATTGGCGTGGCGATGGGGAACGCGATTGATTCCGTCAAAGCCGTGGCGAATTTTGAAACCAAAACCAACCTCGAAGACGGCGTGGCGTACGCCATTGAGAAATTCGTCCTGCAATAATCCCCGCTTATCCTGCCGCCTGGAGCCTTCCCGGCGGCCAGCTTCTCTGTCTCTCTGACGCTTTTACTCTCCCCGTATTCTCGTTGATGACCTCCGCGCTCCATTCTCGATCGTGGATTGTTGTTTTTGTGATCTAAATTGTAGTACAACAATATCATGTTGTACTACATTGTTACCGTCGTCATGGACGCTCGCTTCACGTTTGTACTTCAAAATTGAGGCGAAAACCGACGGTCACGGTAAAGTAAAGGGATGTGTGATTACCAGGGAAAAGCCATGACACTGACCAAAACCGATCGCATCGCGATAACGTTGGGCCGCCAGATTGTGAGCGGAAAATATGTACCGGGTGCAGCGTTACCCGCGGAAGCAGACCTGTGCGAGGAGTTTGAAACCTCGCGCAACATCATCCGCGAAGTGTTTCGCACGCTGCTTGCCAAGCGGCTGATCGAAATGAAGCGCTACCGGGGGGCGTTTGTCGCGCCGCGCAACCAGTGGAACTACCTCGACACCGACGTGTTGCAGTGGGTGCTGGAAAACGACTATGACCCACGGCTGATTAGCGCCATGAGCGAGGTGCGAAATTTGGTAGAGCCGGCCATCGCCCGCTGGGCGGCGGAGCGCGCCACCTCAAGCGATCTGGCCCAAATTGAAGCGGCGTTAAACGACATGGTGGCCAACAATCAGGATCGCGAGGCTTTTAACGAGGCGGATATCCGCTATCACGAAGCGGTGTTGGCCTCAGTGCATAACCCGGTTTTGCAGCAGCTGAATGTGGCGATCAGCTCATTGCAGCGCGCGGTTTTTGAACGGACCTGGATGGGCGATGAGGCCAACATGCCAAAAACCCTTCAGGAGCATAAAGCGTTATTCGACGCCATCCGTCATCAGGATGGCGACGCGGCGGAACAGGCGGCGCTGAATATGATCGCCAGCTCCACCCGCAGGCTTAAGGAAACTACATAACATCCCGATATAGCGCTATCGACTGGCTGTATACCGTCACCGAAAGCTCGCGTGGCCGGGATTTACCGCCCGCACACTTGAGGGCGACAACGCTTTTCAGGCAGGTATAAGGAGCATTGCCGATGCGATGGCAAACTGAACTTCCCCTCATCGCGATTTTGCGGGGCATCACCCCCGAGGAAGCCCCACAGCATGTGGGCGCGATTATTGCCGCTGGTTTTCAGGCGGTAGAAATTCCGCTTAATTCCCCGAACTGGCAGCAGAGCATCCCGGCGATGGTCGATCGCTATGGCGATAAAGCCCTGATCGGCGCAGGTACGGTGACTCAGCCAGAGCAGGTGGTCCAACTGGCGCAGATGGGCTGCAAACTGATCGTCACGCCCAATGTTAACGTGGGCGTCATCCAGCGCGCAGTGGAATACGGCATGACCGTTTGCCCCGGCTGCGCCACCGCCACGGAAGCTTTCGCGGCACTGGATGCGGGCGCGCAGGCGCTGAAAGTGTTCCCTTCCTCGGCCTTTGGGCCGGAGTACATTAAAGCGCTGAAAGCCGTATTGCCTGACGATGTGCCGGTGTTCGCCGTCGGCGGCGTCACGCCGGAGAACCTGGCGCAATGGCTGGACGCAGGGTGTATCGGCGCGGGACTTGGCAACGATCTTTACCGGGCAGGGCAGCCGCTCAGCCGTACCGAGGAACAAGCACAGGCATTTATTCATGCGTATCGAGAGGCAGTGAAATGAAAATAACCAAACTCACCACGTACCGGCTACCGCCCCGCTGGATGTTTTTAAAAATCGAAACCGACGAAGGCATTGTCGGCTGGGGTGAACCGGTGATTGAAGGCCGCGCCCGCACGGTTGAAGCGGCGGTTCATGAACTGGGCGAAATGCTGATTGGCCAGGATCCGGCGCGTATCAACGACCTGTGGCAGATTATGTATCGCGGCGGATTTTATCGCGGTGGCCCGATATTAATGAGCGCGATTGCCGGTATCGATCAGGCGCTGTGGGATATCAAAGGCAAAGTATTAAACGCGCCGGTCTGGCAATTAATGGGCGGCCTGGTGCGCGATAAAATTAAAGCCTACAGCTGGGTGGGCGGCGACCGTCCGGCGGAAGCGATCGCCGGGATTGAAACACTGCGTAAAATTGGCTTCGACACCTTTAAATTAAACGGCTGCGAAGAACTCGGCGTGATTGACGATTCCCGTAAAGTTGATGCCGCCGTTAATACCGTGGCGCAAATTCGTGAAGCCTTTGGCAATACCATTGAGTTTGGCCTGGATTTCCACGGTCGCGTCAGCGCGCCGATGGCGAAAATATTAATTAAGGAACTCGAACAATACCGCCCGCTATTTATTGAAGAGCCGGTATTAGCCGAGCAGGCGGAATATTATCCGCGCCTGGCCGCGCAAACCCATATTCCCATTGCCGCTGGCGAACGTATGTTCTCGCGCTTTGAGTTCAAGCGGGTGCTGGAAGCGGGTGGCATCGCTATTCTGCAACCCGATCTCTCCCACGCAGGCGGCATTACCGAATGCTTTAAAATCGCCGGGATGGCAGAAGCTTACGATGTCGGCCTGGCGCCGCACTGCCCGCTCGGCCCGATTGCGCTGGCGGCGTGTCTGCATATCGATTTTGTTTCCCGTAATGCTGTGCTACAGGAACAGAGTATGGGCATTCATTATAACCAGGGCGCAGAACTGCTCGACTTCGTTAAAAATAAACAAGACTTCGCGATGGATGGCGGCTATTTCCACCCGTTAATGAAACCGGGGCTCGGTGTGGAAATCGATGAAGAACAGGTTATCGAACGCAGCAAAAGCGTGACCGACTGGCGCAATCCATTATGGCGACACGCGGATGGCAGCGTCGCGGAGTGGTAATCACGCGCTCAGTAAAAGTGAAATAAAAACGCCTCAGTAATAGCCGTAAAAAAATAATTCGATACATCACCCTCTGTATTTCACAGGGCATGGTGAGGAGCCTCGCCATGCCAAAATCTGGAGACAGAACATCATGGATATCTCCGTAATTGCGGCAAAACCTACGCGCCGCCGCTACCTGACGCTGGTTATGATCTTTATTACCGTCGTGATTTGTTATGTCGATCGCGCTAATCTGGCGGTGGCGTCCGCTCATATTCAGGAGGAGTTCGGCATTACCAAAGCGGAAATGGGTTACGTCTTTTCCGCCTTCGCCTGGTTATATACGCTCTGCCAGATCCCCGGCGGCTGGTTTTTAGATCGCGTCGGGTCGCGTTTAACTTATTTTATCGCCATTCTCGGCTGGTCGGTGGCAACCTTATTTCAGGGCTTCGCCACGGGACTATTATCGTTGATAGGTTTACGCGCCATCACGGGCATATTTGAAGCCCCGGCGTTTCCTACCAACAACCGCATGGTGACCAGCTGGTTCCCGGAACATGAGCGCGCTTCGGCGGTGGGCTTTTATACCTCCGGGCAGTTTGTCGGCCTGGCGTTTTTGACGCCGCTGCTGATCTGGATCCAGGAGCTGCTGAGCTGGCACTGGGTATTTATTGTCACCGGCGGGATCGGCATCATCTGGTCGTTTATCTGGATAAAAGTTTATCAGCCGCCGCGCCGCAGCAAAGGCGTTAACCAGGCGGAACTGGAGTATATTCGCGACGGCGGCGGCCTGGTGGATGGTGACGCGCCGGTTGAGAAAAAAGCGCGTACGCCGCTCACTCGCGCCGACTGGAAACTGGTTTTCCATCGTAAATTGCTGGGCGTCTATTTAGGCCAGTTTGCCGTGACCTCAACGCTGTGGTTTTTCCTGACCTGGTTCCCGAATTACCTCACTCAGGAGAAAGGCATTACCGCATTAAAAGCCGGATTTATGACGACGGTGCCGTTCCTGGCGGCCTTCTTCGGCGTGCTGCTGTCCGGTTGGGTCGCCGATCGGCTGGTGCGACGCGGGTATTCGCTGGGCGTAGCGCGCAAAACGCCGATTATCTGCGGACTGTTAATTTCTACTTGTATCATGGGCGCAAACTACACCAACGATCCGGTGTGGATTATGACGCTGATGGCGCTGGCGTTCTTCGGCAACGGGTTCGCATCCATTACCTGGTCGCTGGTCTCCTCACTTGCGCCGATGCGCCTGATTGGCCTGGCGGGCGGGGTGTTTAACTTCGTCGGTGGTCTGGGCGGGATTACGGTACCGCTGGTGGTAGGCTATTTAGCGCAGGGTTACGGCTTCGCCCCGGCGCTGGTGTATATCTCGGTGGTCGCACTGATAGGTGCCTGCTCATACATTTTGTTGGTTGGGGATGTGAAGCGGGTCGGTTAATAAAATCAGACGCCTGCCATCGGGCGTCTGATTTTTTAGCGTACTATGATGGGCATTACCGCCATCTGAACGAGCCTGTCTATGAAACAACTCACTTTTGCCCCTCGCAACCATCAGCTCACCAATATCAATACCTGGACGCCGGACAGCCGCTGGCTGGTGTTTGACGTGCGTCCGTCCGGCGCCTCCTTTACCGGTGAAACCATTGAGCGGGTCAATGTAGAGACCGGAGAGGTGGAGGTGCTCTATCGGGCTACCGGGGGCGCGCATGTTGGCGTAGTGACGGTAAACCCGCAGAAAGCGCAATATGTGTTTATCCACGGCCCGGAAAACCCGGATAGCGGCTGGCAGTATGATTTCCACCATCGTCGCGGCGTGATGCTGGAAAACGGCAACGCCAAAAACCTGGATGCCATGGATATTACCCCGCCGTTTACCCCCGGCGCGCTGCGCGGCGGCAGTCACGTGCATGTGTTCTGCCCGGACGGGGAGTGGGTGAGCTTTACCTATAACGATCATGTGCTGCACGAATATGACCCGACACGCGATTTGCGTAACGTCGGCGTGGCGCTGCCTTTTGGCCCGGTGACGCCGCCCTGCGTTCATCCCCGTGAATACGCCGGGCAATACTGGTGCGCGCTGGTCAGCCGTACCACGCCAGAGCCGATGCCGGGCAGTGATGACATCAACCGCGCTTATGAAGAGGGCTGGGTGGGTGCATATGGCTATCGCAAGCCGGATGGCAGCATGCAGCGCCGGGCGCTGGCGTTTATTGGCGATACGCGTAGCGTGACGGGCGAGAAAGTCCCCGAACTGTTTATTGTGGATTTGCCGGAGCGTGAAGCCGACTGGCAGCAGGCTGGCGCTGAGCCGCTTGAAGGTACCGAAACGACATTGCCCGCGCCGCCTGCGGGTGTGATCCAACGGCGGTTAACCTTCACGCATTCCCGCGCCTGGCCGGGTCTGGCGACCTCGCCGCGCCACTGGGTGCGCAGCAATCCGCAGGGCGATGCCATCGCGTTTTTAATGTGCGATGAACAGGGCATCGCGCAACTGTGGCTGATCTCGCCAAACGGCGGTGAGCCGCAGCAGTTAACCACTGGCGAAGCGGGCGTGGAATCGGCGTTTAACTGGCACCCGAGCGGCGAATGGCTTGGTTTTATTCAGCAGGGAAGCGTGGTGCTGTGTGATGCCAAAACGGGTGCGATTACGCCACTGACGCAGCGGCACTCACCTTCCGGGGACGCGGTGGTCTTTTCACCTGACGGGAAAAACGTGGCCTGGATGGCGCATAAAGACGGTTATCAGCAGCTTTGGATGGCGGAAACCGGTCACTGATAGTTAGCAGGCGGGATCACGCTGTTAACGGCGTGATTCTTTTTTTCGCTCTCTTCAACCCGCGACTTCACCGACTTATCGGTACGGAAAACATCCCAGGGCAGCAAGACGGTATCCATCACCACTGTGAAAGGCAGATCCAGCGCGATCAGCGGCTTAAATCCCCAGCTGATGTCGTCAGCGCCCAGGTGATCGACGCTGGTGCGCGTCCCCGGGTAAACGCCTTTTTCGCCGCCGCCAGTGTGGGTCATTACGCTGGAGCAGCCGTTTAGTAGCGTAAGCGTGCAGCCGATCATCAAAATCCGTATAAATATTTTCATTGTCATTTTTACTTTGTGTTGTGGCAACGCGTTGATTAAGGAATAAGGCTTCGCTTCCTGAAAATTTACTGCCGTGACAATTTGTTAGGGTGACATTCTCGTCTTTTTTCCCCTGCGCTAAAACCAGTCTACGCAAAGAAACGTAAACCAACAAAAAATCCTCTGCTTTTACGCTTGAAATGGCGACAAGCACCACCATTTTACAGATACAGTCATCAAAGACGTGCCGACAGGACGTTTTGACTTACCGCCTGTCCCGCCGGGAAGGCAAATACTTACTCGCTGATTTCAGGAGCTTATTTTTATGCGTAATTTCGATCTCTCCCCGCTTTACCGTTCTGCGATTGGTTTTGACCGCCTGTTCAACCTGCTGGAAAACAACCAGAGCCAAAGTAACGGCGGCTACCCTCCGTACAACGTAGAGCTGGTTGACGAAAACCATTACCGCATTGCCATTGCCGTCGCCGGTTTCGCTGAGAGCGAACTGGAAATCACAGCTCAGGACAACATGCTGGTGGTGAAGGGCGCGCATGCAGCCGAACAGAAAGAGCGTACCTATCTTTACCAGGGTATCGCCGAGCGCAACTTCGAGCGCAAATTCCAGTTGGCTGAAAACATCCACGTTCGCGGCGCGAATCTGGTCAACGGCCTGCTGTACATCGATTTAGAACGCGTCATTCCTGAAGCGAATAAACCGCGTCGTATCGAAATCAACTAATTCCCTGGGCCGCGCCGTGCGGCCTTAATCCCCGTGCTTGCCGATTGGGAGCACACTGCGAGCGTGAGCTTGCAGGTATTTACTCGCTTCATTGAAGGAGAATAACCATGCGTAACTACGATTTATCCCCGCTTCTGCGTCAGTGGATTGGCTTCGACAAACTGGCTAATGCGCTGCAAAGCACCGCGGAAACCGCGACGTTTCCCCCGTACAACATCGAAAAAAGCGATGATAACCACTACCGTATCACCCTGGCGGTGGCGGGTTTTCGCCAACAGGATTTAGATATCCAGCTTGAAGGAACACGCCTGACCGTGAAAGGCACCCCGGAGAAACCGGAACAGGAGCCGAAGTGGCTGCATCAGGGTTTAGTGACTCAGCCGTTTAACCTGAGCTTCACCCTGGCCGAGCATATGGAAGTTTCTGGCGCCACCTTTAACAACGGTCTGCTGCATATCGACCTGGTGCGTCATATCCCGGAAGCCATTGCGCCGCAGCGTATCGCCATCAGCGAACGCCCCGCGCTGAATAGCTAATCCGTACCGCGCGCTCCCCACTTCGGGAGCGCGCCTCTTTGAACTACCCCTATCGTATTACATCCCCCCGTAAACTGTGCGCTAACCCCCATTCATTCCGCTATAGCTCTGCCAGAATCCCGGATAACAATCGTGAGTTTCACAGGGATCCGGTATGAGTGAGATAGCGTTAACGGTTTCGATCCTGGCGCTGGTGGCGGTAGTCGGGTTATGGATCGGCAATGTCAAAATTCGCGGGGTCGGGCTCGGTATCGGCGGCGTGCTGTTTGGCGGCATTATCGTCGGTCATTTTGTCGAGCAGGCCGGGATTGGTCTTAACGGCCATATGCTGCACTTCATCCAGGAGTTTGGGCTGATCCTGTTCGTATATACGATCGGCATCCAGGTCGGGCCGGGCTTCTTCTCCTCACTGCGCGTTTCCGGGCTGCGGCTTAATCTGTTCGCTATTCTGATTGTGGTGCTCGGCGGCGTGGTCACCGCCATTCTGCATAAATTGTTCGATATCCCCCTGCCGGTGGTGCTGGGGATTTTTTCCGGCGCGGTCACCAACACGCCTGCGCTGGGTGCAGGGCAACAAATCCTCGCCGATTTGGGCACGCCGACTGACATTGTTGATCAGATGGGGATGAGCTATGCCATGGCTTATCCGTTCGGCATTTGCGGCATTTTGCTTACTATGTGGCTGATCCGCATGGTCTTTCGCATCAACGTCGACAGCGAGGCGGCCCAGCACGACGCCAGCAACGGCTTCAGCCATGCCCAACTGCATACCATTAATATTCGCGTCGAAAACCCTAACCTGAATATGCTGGCGATTCAGGATGTCCCGATCCTGAACAGCGACACCATTATCTGTTCGCGGTTAAAGCGGGAAGAGATGCTGATGGTGCCGTCACCCAACACCGTGGTGCAGATTGGCGATTTACTGCATCTGGTGGGGCGTGAGAAGGATTTGCACAACGCGCAACTGGTGATCGGTAAAGAAGTGGATACCTCGCTGTCGACCCACGGCACCGAATTGCGCGTTGAACGGGTAGTGGTGACTAACGAAAAAGTTTTCGGAAAGAAAATCCGCGATCTGCAATTCAAACAGCGTTATGACGTGGTGATCTCGCGGCTTAACCGTGCCGGGGTGGAGCTGGTGGCAAGCAGCAACGCCAGCCTGCAATTTGGCGATATTTTGAATCTGGTGGGGCGTCCGGCGTCTATCGACGCCGTGGCGGCAGAAGTGGGCAACGCCCAGCAAAAATTGCAGCAGGTGCAGATGCTGCCGGTATTTATCGGCATTGGGCTGGGGGTGCTGCTGGGCTCTATCCCGCTGTTTATCCCCGGTTTCCCGGCTGCGCTGCGGCTGGGCCTGGCTGGCGGGCCATTGATTATGGCGCTGATCCTGGGCCGTATCGGCACCATCGGCAAGCTGTACTGGTTTATGCCGCCCAGCGCTAACCTCGCCCTGCGTGAACTGGGGATTGTGCTGTTCCTGTCGGTGGTGGGGCTGAAATCCGGCGGCGATTTTGTTGATACGCTGCTGGCCGGCAGCGGCGTGAGCTGGATTGCCTATGGCGTGATGATCACCGCCGTGCCGTTAATCACTGTTGGCCTGCTGGCACGGATTTTCGCCCGCATGAACTACCTGACCCTGTGCGGGATGCTGGCGGGCTCGATGACCGACCCGCCCGCGCTGGCGTTCGCGAATAACCTTCACGCGACCAGCGGCGCGGCGGCGCTCTCTTATGCCACGGTCTATCCGCTGGTGATGTTTTTACGCATCATCACGCCGCAGCTGCTGGCGGTGCTGTTCTGGGGAATGGGATAGCATGCGTCTTTCCCGTCAAAAACCGGCGTTAACAGCGCCGGTTTTTTTATCGATGAAATAATGCCAGGCTATAACAGATTTCCGGCTCCGTCGTGCCGGGCATAAGGAATGAACATGAAAATTTCGCAGATCGGAGAAGCGCCGGATTACCGCTTCTCACTTGCCAATGAGCGCACATTTTTGGCCTGGATCCGCACCGCGCTGGGGTTTCTGGCGGCGGGGGTGGGGCTCGATCAGCTTGCTCCGGAGCTCGCCACGCCGCTGGTGCGGGAAATCATGTCGCTGATGCTGTGTATTTTTTCCGGTGGTATCGCGCTGTATGGCTATTTGCGCTGGCTGAACAATGAAAAGGCGATGCGCCTGAAGCAGGATTTTGTTTATACCCGCAGTCTGAAAACCATCAGCGTCGCCATGATGCTGATTGCGGCAGTGGTGATTGCAATGGTGATACTCGGTGGCTGACCCGCAGCGCGACCCGGGGTTACAGCCCGAGCGCACCTCGCTGGCCTGGCTGCGCACGCTGCTGGGCTATGGCGCGCTGCTGGCGTTAGCGCTGCGCCACAGCTGGTACCAGGCAGGCGCGCTGTTCTGGCTGTCGCTGGTGATCCTGGCGTTGGTCAGCGCGCTGATTTACGTGTTTGTCCATAAACGCAACCTGATGGATATTGCGCGCTGCGACTTTTCAGACCGGCGCTCGCTGCGCGGCAAATTGCTCATTGCCCTGGCGGTGGTGATGCTGGCGCTGCTGTTTTGCGTGTCCCACTTGCATAACATTCTGACGCTATTAGGTTAAACCAGATGGCTTTGCTGCTGTTCGCGATGCGCCAACGGCAGCCAGCACAGCAAAATCACGCCGCCCATCGCCGTCATCAACATACCCAGGCTGCCTTGCCCGGTTTGCGGTAGCAGCGCGGAGAACCAGGCCAGTAGGCCGGAACCCACGTTTTGCAGGCCGCCGACCAGCGCGCCTGCGGTGCCTGCCAGGAATGGAAACGGCTCCATCGCGCCAGTGGTGGCGAGAGGGAACAGCATCCCCGCGCCAAAGAAAAACAGCGTCGCGGGCAGCAGCAAGGTCCAGATATTCATGATGCCAAACCAGCCGGGGATCCACATCATTACCCCGGCCAGCAGGCAGCTCAATACCGATTGCCACATCAGCGAGGCAAAGCGTTTATTCTGACGGCCTGCGTACCACGCGCCAAAAAACGCCGCGGGGATGGGCAGAATAAACAGCACGCTGACCACCATGCTGTTTAGCCCCAGCACCGCGCCCATCAACACGCCGGCGCAGGCTTCAAACACCGCGATACCCGCCAGCCCGCCAATCAGCATCAGCAAAAAGCAGTTAAACGCGGCGTTGCCGAACAGGGTTTTATAGCTGGCGATCAGTCGGGTACGCGGAGCCTGCGCTGGTCGGGTTTCCGGCATCCAGCGGGCCATACTGAACGTGACCATCACGCACAGCGCCAGTAGAAACGCAAAGCAGGCGCGCCAGCCCCATACCGTATCCAGCACGCCGCCGATCAACGGCGCAAGCAGCGGGCTGACTAAGATCCCCATATTCAAAAGGCTGTTCGCGTGGCGCAGCGCCGGGCCTTCAAACAGGTCGCGCGGCATAGTGCGCGCCATTACGCCCGCCACGCCGGTGCCCATGCCCTGTAACGCGCTGGCGGCGATCAGCACCGGCAAACTGGTGGTGCGCAACGCAATCAGCGTGGCCAGCATAAAAATGCTCATTCCCACCAGGATAACGGGGCGGCGGCCCACGCGGTCTGAGATCGGGCCGTAAATCAGTTGCGAAAGGCCGTAAGTCAGCAGATAGGCGGCCATCACGCTTTGCATTGCGCCTTCACGTACCTGTAAATCGCGGGCCATATCGGCAATCGCCGGGATATAAATGGTTTGCGCCATTTGCCCGACGGCAATAAGCATAATCAGCATTAACAGCAGATGAGAATTCGTCAGCTTTTTCATGGCGATAAAGAGTATTTCTTATTTCTATGATGGAGTGTTTTTCTGGATAGCACTTAAAAGCGAGAGGAATCTACCACAATACAGAGATATCGCCAGATCATCGCGGGCGACAGGGCGGGGTGGGATGTAAACGCTTTTCGGCA
Source organism: Atlantibacter sp. RC6 (assembly GCF_014193285.1). GTDB lineage: Bacteria > Pseudomonadota > Gammaproteobacteria > Enterobacterales > Enterobacteriaceae > Atlantibacter. The sequence continues at coordinate 387,353 of NZ_JACHZE010000004.1, read as the reverse complement.
ACAAATATTGCCAGAAAGCGCCAGATTACAGCAGATTACCGTTCAGCAGATGGGTTGCCAGACCCCAGTTTTCGATCTTCAGCGACTGGCCATGGCGAATCAGCGTTGAGTAACTGCAATTGTGCGGGCTGTAGCGGGTAAAGGGCACACGAAAATCCGCGCTATCTAATAGCCACAGTAATCCCGCCAGCGTATTACCGTGCGTAACCACGCAGGTATCGCCTTCAGCTTTCCAGCCAAGCAGCGCCTGACGCAGCCGGTTCGCCGCTTCCAGCACGCTTTCCCCACCGGGTGGAACCACCGCGACATCCCCCGCGAACAGCGCATCGCCCACGGCGGGCTCGCGTTCCAGAATCTGCGCGGCGCTGAGTGCCTGAAAATCGCCAAGGTGCTGTTCATGCAGACGTGGGTCGAGATGGAGCGTGGCGGAATGCGCCTGAGCAATGGCCTGTGCGGTGGTTAGCGCGCGCCGGGAAGGAGAACCGATCACGGCGTTGAAGGTGTAACCGTCCAATGCTCCAAGCAGTGCATCGATTTGCCGAAGCCCGCGTGCGCTGGTGGGGCTTTCAAGCTGCCCCTGCAAAATACCGCGCTGATTCCATTCGGATTCAGCGTGGCGCACCACAATAAAACGCACCGACTCGCTCACAGACTTTCCTTGGGGAAAGAGGCTACCTTATCACGTCAGCGAAACCTGAAAAAAGCTGGTGTTAAAGGAGGGCGGTTGCCCGCCCTCCTTTGGTGCGACTTGACCCTGAATCACCGGAGGTATTTCAGGACTGCATCAAGCAGTTGCAGCAATGCAACAATGAGTTTGAGGACAAGGATAACCCAATCCATTCCGCTCATACGCGTCTCCTCTGGTCAAGGAGCACGCCGCTGACGTACCTTTCCGTTGCCTGTTGCCAGCAGCTTTGTTGGCGTAACACAGTGTGCTCTCACGGGGTTAAGGCACTGACGGCACCACCCGTTTCAGCCAGGACTTGCTTTGCGCCGCATATCACGGCCCCGTATCGCACACGGTGAACAGCAACTTCAGTATAGATAAATGCTGTATAAATGAACAGTATTTTCTGGACGACTTACTCATTGAGATCTATAGTTAACTAGCCTGAAACCGCCGCAATGTTTGCGATAGCGGTCAATTGGTCGTATAGTTACTTAGTTGACGTAACACAGTGTGCTTTTGCGGCGACCATCCGCAAAACCGCTCCAAAAAACCTCGCTTCTCGCGGGGTTTTTTGTTTTTTACTTCTGCCCGGCTAAAAATGCATTTGTGATAAATCTCACGGATTTTTCCTCCTCTTAATAAACCTCTTGTCAGCCGCGTAGCGCTGTGTTTGTATAAATTTTACCGTTGATCGAGAACTGAGATCCCATGACCGCATTCATGCACGCTTCTGACCTACTACTAACCGCGCAACCTGCCGCGGTGGTCGTCGTGCGTGTGGTGGTGGTCGTCGGCAATGCGCCGTAGGGTCCCGAGTCAACGCATCGATTCCAAAAACCCCGCCGGCGCAACCGAGCGGGGTTTCTTGTTTATCTCGCCCGGAAAGTAAAGCTGGCCCAGAAAGAGAAAGGACTGGAGCATGGCGACAATGGGCACAACTTCCCCTACACAACGCTTTACTGGCGCGCAACTGATCGTTCATTTGCTGGAGCGTCAGGGCATTACTACCGTTACCGGCATCCCCGGTGGCACCGTGCTGCCGTTATACGACGCGCTGAGCCAGAGCACAAAAATTCGCCACATTCTGGCGCGCCATGAGCAGGGCGCGGGTTTTATCGCCCAGGGCATGGCGCGCACCCAGGGCAAACCGGCGGTGTGTATCGCCTGTAGCGGACCGGGTGCGACTAACCTGGTTACGGCGATTGCCGATGCGCGGCTCGATTCGATTCCCATGGTCTGCATCACAGGCCAGGTCGCAACCTCGATGATCGGCGCGGACGCGTTCCAGGAAGTCGACACCTATGGCATCGCCATTCCCATCACCAAGCACAACTACCTGGTGCGCCATATTAGCGAGCTACCACAGGTGATCAGCGACGCGTTTCGCATCGCCCAGTCAGGCCGTCCGGGGCCGGTATGGATTGATATTCCAAAGGATATTCAGAACGCGGAAATTGACATTGAGAGCTTCCCGGAGCCGGGCCGCTGTACGCTTGCCCCGGCGTTTAACCCGCAGCAGGTGGCCGATGCGGCGGCGATGATCAACCAGGCGAAGCGCCCGGTGCTGTATCTGGGCGGCGGCACCCTCAACGCCGCGCCGCAGGTTCGCAAGCTGGCGGAGCAGGCCAACTTACCGACAACCATGACGTTAATGGCGCTGGGCGTATTGCCCACCGATCATCCGTTGTCGCTGGGTATGCTGGGGATGCACGGCGCGCGCAGCACCAATTTTATTTTGCAGGAAGCGGATCTGCTGATTGTTCTCGGCGCGCGTTTTGATGACCGGGCGATTGGCAAAACCCAGGAGTTCTGCCCGAACGCCAAAATTATCCATGTAGATATCGACCGCGCCGAGCTGGGCAAAATCAAGCAGCCGCATATCGCCATTCAGGGCGATGTGGCCGACGTGCTGACTCAGCTGACACCGCGCGTTATGCTTGGCGAACGTGCGCCGTGGCGCGCGCTGGTGGCGTCGCTGCAACAGGAATTCCCGTTCAATATGCCCAACGCCGATGATCCACTGTGCCATTACGGCCTGATCAAAGCGGTGGCGGCCTGCGCGGAAGAGAACGCCATCATTACAACCGACGTGGGCCAGCATCAGATGTGGGTCGCTCAGACCTATCCGCTGCGCCGTCCGCGCCAGTGGCTGACCTCAGGCGGTTTGGGCACCATGGGTTTTGGTTTGCCCGCGGCGATTGGCGCCGCGCTGGCCGAGCCGGAACGCCAGATAATTTGTTTCTCTGGTGACGGCAGTCTGATGATGAATATTCAGGAGATGGCGACCGCCGCTGAAAACGGCTTGAACATTAAAGTGATCCTGATGAACAACCAGGCTCTCGGACTGGTGCATCAGCAACAAAGCTTGTTCTACCAGCAGAATGTGTTTGAAGCCACCTACCCGGGCATGACGAATTTCATCAAAATCGCCGAAGGTTTCGGGATGAGCAGCTGCGATTTAAACGCGGCGCATGACCCGCAGGCGGCGCTGCGTGAAGCCATGGCGCGCCCGGGGCCATGCTTAATCCACGTACGAATTGATGCCCAGGAAAAAGTGTACCCGATGGTTCCGCCAGGTGCGGCCAATACAGAGATGGTAGGAGAATAAGCCATGCAACAACAAAACGTAATTCTGGAACTGACGGTACGCAACCACCCTGGCGTGATGTCGCATGTGTGTGGGCTGTTCGCCCGCCGGGCGTTCAACGTGGAAGGCATTCTCTGCTTGCCGTTGCAGGACGGCGACCACAGCCGCATCTGGCTACAGGTGGCGGAGGACCAGCGGCTTGAGCAGATGGTCAGCCAAATCGACAAGCTGGAAGACGTGATCCAGATTATCCGTCATCAGGACGATCCGGGCGTATTCAACAAACTGGAATTGTTCTTCCAGTAATGAGCTGACTTTTTGCATCACGCGCAAAGTTACTTTACCCTCGGGCTGACGATACACGGCTGCGGCCTTAAAACCGCAGCCCGTTAGCCTGGCGGGTGTCTGTGATCAAAACGCTGCATATTGAAAATTACCGTTCCATCAAGCAGTTGTCGCTGGATCTTGAGCGGCTGAATATCGTTTTTGGGCCGAACGGCACCGGTAAATCCAACATCTATAAAGCCATTCATCTGATGCACAGCGCCGCGCAGGGGGCGTTCTCGCAGGATCTCGCCGCAGAAGGCGGCATTCTCAAAGTGTTCTGGGCCGGACATAGTCGCCGTGATGAAAAGCGCCGCGTCACCCTGGCGGTGGAAACCGACCGTTATGAATATGAACTCCAGTTCGGTTTTGTTGAGAAAGTACCCTATCCCTCGCTGTTCAACCTCGATCCGGTGATCAAAGAAGAGAGCATCTGGCTGAGCGATCATCACCGCCGGGCGTCGGCGCAGCTGATGCGCCGCAAAAATCAAGCGGTGTTTTTAAACAATGTTCATCACGAAAAAGTCACCCACAGCGGCACGCTGTATGAGAACGAATCGGTTTTCGGGCAACTGGGCGAGCCGCATCTGTACCCGGAAGTGTCGCAAATGCGCGAAGCGATGCGTAACTGGCGGTTTTACCATGAGTTTGCGGTATCGAAAAACTCCGCGCTACGTGAGCCGCAGGTGGGGTACCGCTCCCCGGTGTTAGCCAGTGATGGCGCGAACCTGGCGGCGGCGTTTCAGACCATCGTAGAAATTGGCGATGAAGGGCTGTTGATGGCGATCCTCGATCAGGCGTTTCCGGGCTGCCGGTTCTTTTGTGAAAATCCGGGCGGGCGCTTCCAACTGTTAATGCAGCGCGATGGCTTAACCCGCCCGCTGGAGCCTGCTGAATTTTCTGATGGAACGCTGCGTTTCCTGTGCCTGGCCGTGGCGCTGTTAAGCCCGCGCCCTCCGGCATTTATCGCCCTCAATGAACCGGAAAACAGCCTGCACCCACTCATGTTGCCCGCGCTGGCGAAACTGATCGCCGAGGCTTCACGGTTTTCGCAAATCTGGCTGACCAGCCACTCGCCGGAACTGGCAAACCTGATTGAGCAACACAGCCCATTCACGCTGTATCAGCTGGGGATGGAGGAGGGAGAGACGCGGGTGACGCGTCTCTCGTAGGCGTTAATGCAGTATGGCTTCACCGGTAAGGTTTTCTAACGCGCTGAGCATATCGCGCGCTTCGTCTTCGTCGAGAATACTCATGGCAAACCCGACGTGAACCAGCACCCAGCGGTTCAGCAATTCTCGCGGATGGTCTTCACACACCAGCGCGATATTCACCTGGCGCTGTACGCCGCTCACTTCCACCGTCGCCAGTTCATGGATTTCTTCCCCGACGGCAATAATTTTCCCCGGTACGCCCAGGCACATAAGCAACTCCTGTAAAACTTAACTCAGGCGACTTTACCGCGCAGTAAAGCCCGACGGCTCATATTGACCGGCGCGTCGCGTCGAACCGGTAACGACAGTGCCAGACTGACGCTGTTTTCCGCCAGCGTAATGGCTTGTTCAGCATTGAGATGCGGATCGAGTGGCGACATCAGCGAACAGGCGACGTAATGCAGCGCTGGCGTCAACTCGCCGACGCGAAACGCCATATCCCCCGCCGGAAAGGTCAGCGCCAGCCGGGAACCCACCTGACGGCGCGGCCATTGCTGGTCCGGGCCAGGCAGCACCACCAGCTCCAGCATCCACGGCGTTAACATCGCACCGACCCACTGGCCTTCGAAAAGCTGAAACCCGCAGGCTTTGATCGGCATATGCGCCTGATAAAACGGTAGCGCGGCCATTTGTTGTTCGGCGACGCGGTTAAACTGCGCCTCAAGCGCCGCCGCCGGGCTGCTGTGCCAGCCTTCTACGTCCCAGATCAGTTCGTCGCGCATGGTTCATCCTGCCGTTGTATTTCCATTCCATGTTCCGCCAGCAGACGCTGCACTTCCCGCAGCGCCACCGCCAGCGCCCGCTGGGCGGTGGCGGTCAGCGTCATGCCCGGCGCCAGAGACGCCGGTTCGATGCCAATCAGAATTAACTTCCGGGGGTACTCCCCGGTCATTTTCAGCGCCATCAACACATCGCACAGGCCAAGCTGGTGGGGGGAGAGTTTCTCGGTAAACAGCGCGGGCACCTCGTCATCTTCGAGGATAAACACGCTGCCCGCCTCGTGATTGCTGCGCACCGCATCCACCACGATCAGCAAATCCCGGTCCGCCATGGCTTCCATCAGCTCCATACCCGAGGTGCCGCCGTCAAACAGCTCGACCTCAGGGGGGATCTGATAATTCGCTTCGAGGGCTTCAATGGCGCGAACGCCAATGCCTTCGTCGCTCAGCAGCAGATTCCCAATCCCTAATACCAGTGTGCGCATTACAGCACCTTAACCTTGCTCAGCTCTTTGCCGGTGAGATCCACCATATGCACCGCGCAGGACATGCACGGGTCGAAGGAGTGCACGGTACGCACCACTTCCAGCGGTTTTTCCGGGTCGGCGACGGTGGTGCCGATCAGCGCGCGCTCGTAAGGGCCCGGCTCATCGTTAAAGTTGCGCGGTCCGGCGTTCCAGGTGGAAGGAACAACCGCCTGATAGTTGGCGATCTTGCCGTCTTTAATCACAATCCAGTGGGACAACATGCCGCGCGAGGCTTCTTCAAAACCCACGCCACGAATTTCGCCCGCCGGGAATTCCGGCTTCACAAAGGTCTCAACATCGCCGCGCTTAATGTTGTCGATCAGCAGTTGATATTGCTGGGTCAGCGAATCCTGCAACACCCCGGTACGCACGGCGCGGCCCAGAATACGGCCCCAGGTGGATTGCAGCTGATCCGGCGTCAGCGTCTGGCCGGTGAGGGTCTGGTACAGCTTGCTCATGCCTTCGTAATGGGCGACGGTGCCTTCGTGTTTCGCCGCCAGGCCGCACAGCAACCAGGCCAGCGGGCCGACTTCCACCGGTTTGCCGTAAAACGTCGGCGCTTTCACCCACGAGTATTTGCCGTCTTCCTGCCAGCCGGTGTACTGCGGATTGGTTTCGCCTTCCCACGGTTTCAGTGGCTTGTCATCTTTGTACCAGGCGTGTTTGCCACTCTCTTCGATGCCATCGATAAGGTATTTATCGGTATGGCTGGTGATGGGGCGGAAGGTGGTGAAATCGGCACCTTTCATATAGCCGCCCGGGATAGCGAAGGTTTCGCCTTTGCGATCAACCGGCAAATCCGGCACCGCCAGGTAGAAATCGGCGGCTTTACCCAGTTGCAGCCACTGCGGATAGCTGGCGGCAAAAATCACTGCGTCTGGCTTGTAAACCTGCTCGATAAAGTCGCCCAGCTTATCGATAAACGACTTCACGTACATCAGCCGCTCAAGGTTCAGCACACTCGGCGCGTCGAGGTTAATCGGGTTCGCCACGCCACCTACCGCCAGGTTCTGAATGTGCGGCGTTTTACCGCCGAGGATCGCCACGATGCGGTTAGCATCGCGCTGGCACTCCAGCGCCTGTAAATAGTGCGCCACGGCAATCAGGTTCACTTCCGGCGACAGCTTCATTTCGCTGTGGCCCCAGTAACCGTTGGCGAAAATACCCAACTGACCACTGTCCACCAGCGTCTGAATTTTCTGCTTCACTTTGGTGAATTCCGCCGCGCTGTTCAGCGACCAGGTGGAAACGCCTTTCAACATCGCTTCGGCTTTTTCCGGGTCGGCCTTCAGCGCCGAGGTGATATCCACCCAGTCGAGCGCGGAAAGCTGATAGAAATGCACGATATGGTCGTGGATCTGGTGCGCCGCCAGGATCAGGTTGCGGATGTACTGGGCGTTAACCGGGATCTCCATTTTCAGGGCATTTTCCACCGCACGCACCGAGGCGATAGCGTGGATAGTGGTACACACCCCGCAGATACGCTGCACGATAATCCAGGCATCACGCGGATCGTGGCCTTTAACAATCTCTTCCATGCCGCGCCACATAGTGCCGGAGGACCATGCCTTAACCACCTTACCCTGCTCAATTTCACAGTCGATCCGCAAGTGGCCTTCGATGCGAGTAATGGGATCAATAGTGATACGTTGACTCATAATTTTATCTCTTCCTTAATGCGTTCTGACCGGGCCTGTTGCGCAGGTAAAATTGGCAGTAAACGGGTAAGTAATATGTAGGCGGCGATTTCAACGGCGACAAAGCCGATGGAAATCAGGATTTCGCTGGCGGTGGGGAAATAGTGATAACCGTTGCCCGGGTCGTAAGCGATGAGCGAATAGTTCATACGCCACAGCGCCGCGCCGAGCAGCAGGCAGACCGCGCTGATAAACAGCCCGCGCGCGCTATGGCGCATCGCGCTTTGCAGCATCACCAGCGGCAACGCCAACAGCACGATTTCGGCGATAAACAGCCAGGCGTAGCGATCGCCGGCAAATACCAGCGGCAGTTTGCCGTGCCACACTACTTCGCCGATGCGCAGCACCAGGAACAGGCACAGGAATACTTTGATCACATTGGTGAGCTTACGGAACAGCGACGTTTCATCCTGTTTGACGGTATTGCTGGCTTTCAGCAGCGAGCCTTCGAAAATCACAATTGAAAAGCCCATAATGAACGCCGTTAACAGCGAGAACAGCGGCAGCAACTCGTAGCTTTGCCACAGCGGATGCACCTTATAGCCCGCCACGATCATCAACGAACCCATTGAGGACTGGTGCATGGACGGCAGCAGCGCCCCGAGGCCGATGATGAAAAACATGACGCTATTCAGACGGCGCAGCGACACTTTCCAGCCCAGCCGCTCCAACAGCGCAGGCAGCAGCTCAAGGCTCATCACGCCGATATAAATAGTCATACAGACTGCGGTTTCAAACAGCACCGAGTTAGGGTTGAAGTGCGCGGGCATAAAGAAGTTGGGCATATTCCAGTAGCGGCCCAGGTCGATGGTGATCGACAGGCCGCCCATAGAGTAACCGAACAAACTCGCCAGCAGCGCCGGACGGACCAGGTCGTGATACTCGCCGCGGTTGAAGACATACACTGCCCAGGCCAGCGCCCAGCCGCCGCAGGCGAAGCCGGTGCCAATCAACAAGTCGAAGGCAATCCAGATGCCCCACGGGTAGCCGCCGTTGAGATCGGAGACATCGCCAATCCCCATTACCAGACGTTTGGCGACCAGCAGGAAACAGATAATCACCAGCGGCGCGAGGATCTTGATACTGAAGGTCAACAGTTTGCCGCCGAGGGGACGAAGCGCATGGTTACTCATGGCTATCCTCCTTATGAGATGCTGCCTGCTGCTCCTGAATACGGGAGTTGCGGCGTACCAGGAACGTGATGCCCGCCAGCGCCGCCACCGGCAAAATCATGCCTTTATAGAGCGAATGCTGAACGTGCTCGGAACGCGCCCCGGTCGCCAGCGGATCGAGCGCGGGCAATCCAAAATGCTCAAATGGCACACCAGAAAGCACCAGCACTTGTGTACCGCCGCCTTCCATTTCGCCGTAAACGTGGCTTTGATAATGAGCAACCGGATGCAGATACACATCCTGGCCGTTCACCCGCTGGCGCGGGTAGGGGTACTCGCTGCCGGGCTGCTGGGCAAGACGTTTTTTGGCCTCTGCCATCAGCTCCTCGCGGGTGCCGAAAATCACCGCGCCGGTGGGGCAGACTTCGGTACAGCCGGGCAAACCGCCTTTATCGAGACGCTCAACGCCTTTCTGGTTGCACAATTCGCATTTGTGGATATAGCCGAACGGATGATCGTAATCGTATTTCGGCACGTTGAACGGGCAGGCCACCATGCAGTAGCGGCAGCCGGTACAAACGTCTTTGTCGTACTGCACGATGCCGGTTTTCGGGTTTTTGGTCAGCGCCGAGACCGGGCAGGCGGAAACGCAGTTCGGGTCGACGCAGTGCATGCACTGTTTCTTGATAAACGCGTAACCGTCTTTTTCCTGATTCTTGTGGGTGCCATCGCCGCTGCGCCAAATCTGAATGATGTTATTAGTGTAGGGGCTGAGCTTATCGTTCACCGACCAGGTGTTATCGCCGTGGGCATAAGTATCCCCACGGTATTCGTTGGTTTGCGGATGGTTAATTTGCTGGCATTTGCTGACGCAGGCCTGGCAACCCACGCACAGGGTCGAGTCAAACAACATGCCGAGCGCACCGGGGATCGGTGGCCGATTTTCAGCTGCGGCTTGTACGGCGGGAGCCATCCCTGCTAATACTGCGCCCCCGGAAGCCAGCTTAAAGAAGTGACGCCGGTTCAATGCTTCTCCTCCCGATCCGCAGCGGATTTATCGGCTGGATTTTTACGGCCAAGCTGTTTCACCGCCATTACGCTGACGCCGCCGACGGTGCCCACTACCGCGCCCAGCAGCCCGACCGCACTCATCGAAACCGCGCCGCCTTCCGGGCGATTCACCTCCGGCACCTGAGCGCGCGGCGTGGGCTGGTGCACTTCGGCAAGCTGGGAGATGCCTTTCTTAAAGCCAATGCCCTCTTCGTTACAGCCGTAGCAGGGGTGCCCGATACCGACCGGCCAAATTCCGCCGCCCACGTCGCAAAACTCCAGCGTTGAGCAGTTGCCGTAGGTTTCCGGCCCTTTACAGCCTAAATGGTACAGGCACCAGCCCTGACGGTGGCCTTCATCGCCGAACTCACGGGCAAAACGCCCGGCGTCAAAATGCGGGCGACGCTCGCAGTTCTCGTGGATCAAACGCTCATAGGCGAACAACGGACGGTTTTTGGCATCCAGCTTCGGCGGGCGGTTAAAGGTGATCACATGCGCCACGGTCGCCAGGAAGTTGTGCGGGTTCGGCGGGCAGCCGGGAATATTGATGACCGGAATGTTGGGAATCACATCCTGTAGCGACACCGCGCCGGTCGGGTTCACGCCCGTCGCCGGGACGCCGCCCCAGGCCGCGCACGAGCCGATGGCAATCACTGCCGCCGCATTGGCCGCCGCTTCACGGATATGCTCAACAATAGGTTTACCCGCCACCATGCAGTAAATACCGCCGTCTTTCAGCGGAATCGACCCATCCACCACCAGCACAAATTTGCCTTTGTACTGTTCCAGGGCGCGGTGTTTGTTTTCTTCCACCTGATGACCAAAGGCGGCGGAAAGTACCTCGTGGTACTCAAGGGAAATCACATCCAGCACCAGGTTTTCTACCGTGGGATGTGTTGAACGTAACAGTGATTCCGTACAGCCCGTACATTCCTGCGCACCAATCCAGACCACCGGCGGACGGGACGGCGAAGACATCGCTTCAACCATCTCTGCGGATGCGGTGCCTGTTAATCCCATCGTTGCCGACAATGCTGCACACAGCGTCATGAAATCACGACGTGAAATACCATTATGATAAAAAGCCTGTTGTCCTTCGGACATGCTGTTCTCCCGAAAGCCTCTGCTCTGCACACCCCGGATGCAGGAAAGCCATTTCCCTGCGGCGTGATGTATCACGAGCAAAAAGTCCTTGTTTTCGTTGTGGGCTATACAGTGAAACTTTTGATAATTATTTTTTTGACACTTATCAACGAAACTTTAATTCAGCTTCAGGGATGAACAATATTGTGAGACTGAACGTTTCAGTCGTTGTTAAAAATGAAAAATCCGATAATAGAAAAGGTAATTTTGCACGAAATATAACCCATAAGGGGTATGTGGAAATAATAGATTCTGTATTGAGAAGAATTATTAACAACCCGCGGCTGGGCGGGTTGTCACGGGGATAGATGATCACGTCGTTAAAATAATTTGTAAGAAAATTAGTAATTCTCTCTTGTTATCTGTCAATGAAAAATAACCGCTAATCACCCACAATAGATACATAAATTCTTAATTTTAAAATTCACACTTTAAAATATGCATGAATTATCGTTAGCCCAGGGCGTTATTCAGTTGCTGGAAGATCAGGCCGCTACCGGACATTTCCAGCGCATTACCCATGTCTGGCTGGAGGTCGGCGCGCTGGCATGTGTCGAGCTTTCCTCATTACAGTTTGGCCTTGAGGTGGCGCGCCGGGGAACCGTGGCGGCACAAGCGCAGTTTCATATTGATATTGTGCCGGCGAAAGGCTGGTGTTTTGCCTGTGGCAGCGCGTTTAACACCGGGCAGCACGCCTCGCCCTGTCCGCACTGCGGCTCCCGGGAGATCCAGATTGATAAAGGCAACGCGATGCGGGTACGTGAAATGGAGGTCGAATGACCCAGACTCCCGGCGTTCAACTGCATATACGCGGTAAAGTCCAGGGCGTCGGGTTTCGGCCCTTTGTCTGGCAACTGGCGCAGCGGTTGGATCTTAAAGGTGATGTCTGCAATACCGGTAACGGTGTGGTGGTGCGTATTGCAGGCAGCGAAGGGGATTTTGTCGCGCAACTGTACGCGCACTGCCCGCCGCTGGCCGCGATTCATTCCGTGGCGCGCAGCGAAATGGTCTGGGATGCCGCGCCGCAAGATTTCATCATCGTGCAAAGCCAGCAGTGCGCGATGGATACGCAAATCGTCCCGGATGCCGCCACCTGTCCGGCTTGCCTGGAAGAGATCAACACACCCGGTAACCGGCGTTACCGCTACCCGTTCACCAACTGCACCCACTGCGGCCCCCGGCTCACCATTATTCAGGCAATGCCTTATGACCGGGCGTATACCGTGATGGCGGCGTTTCCGCTCTGCCTGGACTGTGAGCGTGAATACCGTAATCCGCTGGACCGTCGTTTCCACGCCCAGCCGCTGGCCTGCCCGGTTTGCGGCCCGCAGCTTTTCTGGCGGCAGGGCGATCACACTCTGCATCGTGATGATGCACTGAATGCTGCTGTAGCGGCGTTACGGCGCGGCGAGATCGTGGCCATCAAAGGGTTAGGCGGGATGCACCTGGCGGTGGATGCGCGCAGCGACCGCGCGGTATTACGCCTGCGTGAACGCAAACAGCGCCCGGTGAAACCGCTGGCGGTGATGCTGCCGGATGGCGCTGGCCTGCCCGACGCGGCGCTATCGTTGTTGCATTCCCCCGCCGCGCCGGTGGTGCTGGTGGAGGCGCAAATCGTTTCCGGCCTGAGCCGTTATATCGCCCCCGGCCTCGGCGAAGTGGGCGTGATGCTGCCTGCTAATCCGCTGCAACATTTATTATTGCAGGAATATGGCGCGCCGCTGGTGATGACTTCCGGCAATCTGAACGGCAAACCGCCTGCCATCACTAATCAGCAGGCGCTGGATGAACTGGCGGATATCGCTGACGGCTGGCTGCTGCACAACCGTGACATTAATCAGCGCATGGACGATTCCGTGGTGCGCCAGAGCGGCGAAGTGATGCGCCGCGCCCGCGGCTATGTGCCCGACGCCATTGCGCTGCCGCCGGGTTTTGAAGGGCTGCCGCCGATACTGGCGGTGGGCGCGGATCTGAAAAACACCTTCTGTTTGCTGCGCGGCAACAGCGCCGTGCTGAGCCAACATCTGGGCGATCTCACCGAAGAGCGCGTCCCGGCGCAGTGGCAACTGGCGCTGAAAATTATGCGCGACCTGTATGACTTTACCCCGGCGCGGATCGTCGTGGATGCGCATCCCGGCTACATCAGCAGCCAGATGGGCCGCGAAATGGACCCGTCTGCGGAGGTGGTGTTGCATCACCACGCCCACGCCGCCGCCTGCCTGGCGGAGCACCAGTGGCCGCTGGACGGCGGCGCGGCGATCGCGCTGACGCTCGACGGTATCGGTTACGGCGCGGATGACCAGTTGTGGGGCGGCGAATGCCTGCTGGTGGATTATGTGCGCTGCGAACGGCTGGGCGGGTTACCGGCGGTGGCGCTGCCCGGCGGCGATCTGGCGGCGCGCCAGCCGTGGCGCAATCTGCTGGCCCAGTGGCAGGCGTTTGTGCCGGACTGGCAAACGTATCCTGACGCCGTGGCATTAACCGCGCATTGCTGGCAGGTGCTGGCGCGCGCCATTGAGCGGCAAATCAATGCGCCGCTGGCCTCGTCGACCGGTCGGCTGTTTGACGCAGTGGCCTGCGCGCTGGGCCTGGCGCCGGACGCGCAAAGCTATGAAGGCGAAGCCGCCTGTTGGCTGGAGGCGCTGGCGATGCAGGCAGTGAATACCGCGCATCCGGTCACGTTGCCGTTTATCAATGATGAACTGGATATGGCCACGTTCTGGCGCCAGTGGCTGGCCTGGCAAGCGCCAGATGCCGAGCGGGCGTATGCGTTCCATGACGCGCTGGCGCAAGGATTCGCGGATATGGCGCGCCATCACGCCCGGCTGCGGGGCATTAACACCCTCGTGTTTTCCGGCGGCGTGCTGCATAACCAGCTACTGAAGGCGCGCTTTACCCATTATCTGGCGGATTTCGATCTGCGCTTCCCGATGCAGCTTCCGGCAGGGGACGGCGCAGTATCATTCGGCCAGGTGGTGGTGGCCGCGGCGCGTTGGCTGCGCCATCAGCCTTGATTTTGCAGCATCTTCGCCATATTGATGGCTTCGATCAGCTTCGCCCGGTTAACGCGCGGCGAGTTGAGATCGAGCAGGCGCTGCCACTGGCTGATGGCTTCGGCGTAATCGGCATGCAGAAAGGCGTCGGACGCCAGCAGCATACGGGCGGTCACCTCGTTGCTGTCCAGCGCCAGGGCGTTGTCGATAAGCTGGCGGGTTTCGTCGGTCATCTTCTGCCCGGCCTGGTAGTAACGCACCGTGGCGAGCGCCGACCACAGCTCGGCATTTTCGCCGCGCAATAACATCGCGCGCTGATACGCCTGGTATGCGTTCTGGTAGCTGTTGCGGTAAAGATAGTATTCGCCCAGCTCTGCCCACAGCGTGCTGTCCTGCGGATTGGCGCGAATTTTTTGCTGAAGCGCCGCGAGCTGCTGCTCCACTATTTCTTGGTTGGTGAAATTAAGCAGCGGATCGGCCAGCCGTTTATGTTCGGCCATCACCGCCGGGGCGCGGCCCGATAACGCATACATTCCCCCGCTGATAAGCAGTACCGCGCCAAGCGATAGCCACACGGCGCGGGCAGGCAGCGCGCGCTGTGGCTGCCAGTTATCCGAAGGCGTGTCGGGAATATCCTGCGCCAGCTCTTGCTTTAACGCCTCGTCCTGAGTTTGCGCCTGGGCGTGGCGAGCAATTGCGCCCTGGGCGCGGCGGATCACATCGCCCTGCCTGCGCGCCCCGCGCCGCCGCATCCACCCCATCGCCAGGCCAATGCCCAGCAGCAGGGCCAGCGGCGTAAACCACAAAATGCTGGTTTCACGCTGTAGCCGTGGATTATAGCGAACAAACTCCCCGTAACGCGCCGTCATAAAGGACATGATCTCCGCTTCGGATTTGCCCGCTTCGGTCAGGGCGTAGACTTCATGGCGCATACTGACCGCCACCGGAGAATTGGATTCCAGCAGGCTCTGGTTCTGGCACTGCGGGCAGCGTAGCTGCCCGGCGACGTTCAGCGCCTGCTGCTGTTGTTCCGGACTGCGAAATTCCCAGGTATCCACCAGTTGCGCCTGGCACCACGGCGTGAGCAACACCCACAGCAGGACGATCAGCTTACGCATAGGCTTTTCTCCCGCGCCACCAGCCCAGCAGGGCGCCCGCTATCATGATCCCGGCGCCAAACCATATCCAGCGGATGCCGCTCTGCACGTAAAAGCGCATGGCGTAACGGTTGTCGCCGGTTTTTTCGCCCATCACCACATACCATTCGCTCAGCAGATCCCAGGCGATGCCCGGCTCGATCATTAACTGGCTGCGGGCGGTGTAAAAACGCCGCTCCGGGGCGACCTGGGCAATCGGCTGGTTATCCCGGCTGATATCGATAACCGCCTGCTCGGCGGTATAGTTTTTTCCGGCCAGCAGGTTCAGGGTGTGGAAGCGGAACTGGTAGCCCGCCACGCTGACCTGCTCGCCCTGAGTGACGTTCAGGCTCATTTCCTGTTTTTCGCCGGAGGAAAACACAATCCCCAGGGCGAAAATCCCGACGCCAGTGTGGGCCAGCAGCATCGGTAGCTGGCGCTTTAACAAGGCGGGTGAGGTCAGCCACTGGGCGCTCAATACCCAGCACACCAGCGCCGTGGCGCAGGCGACGATGATCCCGTGCGAATGCAGGGCCAGCGCGGCCAGCGCGCCAGCGGCGAGCGAACCGAACAGGCGCAGGCGCGTCCAGCGCGGGCTGCGTTTCCAGCCACTTCCCGCCGCAATTCCGAGGGTTAACAGCATTACCAGCCCGAACGGCAGTAGCACGGTGTTGAAGTAGGGCGCGCCGACTGAAATTTTGCCCCAGCCGAACAGGGTATACAGCATCGGATACAGGGTGCCTAACAGCACAATCACCACCACAGCGGTAAACAGCAGCAGGCACAGCAACAGCCAGGTTTCCCGCGACCAGCCCGCGAAGCGCGCCGCTGGTTTCCACTCTTTGGCGCGCCAGCCGTACAGCGCCAGCGCGCCGGCGCTCAGGGCGATAAACAGGGTAAACAGCGGCGCGGCCCGTTCGTTATCCAGCGCGAAAGCGTGCACCGACACCAGCACGCCTGAACGGACAATCAGCGTGCCCAGCAGGCTGAAAATAAAGCCAAAAATCGCCAGTAGCAGCGACCAGTGGCGGAACACGCCGCGCGCGCGGGTGGCGTACAGGCTGTGCATCAACGCGCTGGCGGTGAGCCACGGCAGCAACGAGGCGTTTTCCACCGGGTCCCAGAACCACCAACCGCCCCAGCCCAGCTCGCTGTACGCCCACCAGGAGCCGAGCACGATACCTGCGGTTAACGCGCTCCAGGCGGGCACCGTCCAGCGCCAGCACAGCCCGGCAATCGCCGCGTTAAATTCCCCACGCAGCAGGGCGGCAAGCGATACGGCGGCGGCAATGGTCAGGCCGCCGTAGCCCAGATACAGCAGCGGCGGATGCAGGATCAGCCCGAGATGTTGCAGCATCGGGTTTAAATCGCGCCCTTCGATGGCGGGCGGGAAAATGCGGGTAAAGGGGTCGGAGTACAGCAGCACGAAAATCAGCAGCGCGGCGGTAATGATGCCGGGCAGAGCGAGCGTCAGGGCGAAAAACGGGTCCTGCGCGTGGCGATAGCGCCAGGCGAACAGCGCGCTCCAGCCGGATAAACACAGCACCCACAGTAATAAAGAGCCTTCATGACCGCCCCAGACGGCGGCGAGCTTGAGGCCAAACGGCAACTGACGGTGGCCGTGCTGCGCCACATACACCAGAGTGAAATCGTCAGTGAGAAACGCCAGGATCAGCAGCCCAAACGCCAGCAGTAGCAGGCCGAACTGGGCGAGGGTAAGGGAACTGGCCAGGCGCGAAACGCCGGACCAGCGATAACGGTATCCGGCAAGCGACAGCCAGGCTGTCGCCGCCGAGATACCACAGGCCAGAAGCAGTGCTATAAACCCAATTTCGGGCAACATCAGTTCCACGCTTCACCCTGCTCACACAACGGTTAATTGCCCCGCATAGAGGATAAAAAAGCGCAGCAGCAACACGCCGGTCAGGCTGGCTCCGCTGATCAGCAGTACGCCGGAGGGCGTTGCGGCCTGCGGTAACAGGCGTTTTAGCAGCATCGGAATGAACAGCCCGATACCCACCACACCGATCCAGAACCACCAGGTCCAGAACCCGCCGCCGAGCGCCGCCGCCAGCGAACGCATTTTCCCGTCATCCCCTAACGCCAGGCCGACGAAAAACGCCCCCAGCAGGAAGATTTCCAGCCAAACCACCGGGGTTTCCAGCTTATGAAGAAAATGCGCTTCTTTGTTATGCGGGTCGCGGAACATGGCGAGCAACGCCACCGCCGCGCCGGATGAAATCCCCGAGAACAAAAACAGCGCCGGCAGGATCGGGTTGTTCAGCAGCGGATAGGATTTCAGCGCCGACAACAGGAAGCCGGTATACGCGCCGAGCAGCACCGCCAGTACCAGCATCAGCGTTTCGATGGGGCGCTGGAACGGCGTCAGCCAGCCGAGCACGGCGCGCACGAAGGTGAAGCGCGGCAGCCAGCGCTGTTGCAGCTTCAGCACGTCGCTTTCAAAGATTTTCGCCAGCCACACCACCATCACCGCCATGTAGACCTGGAACAGCATCACGCCCATCGACATTACCGAGGTCAGGCTGTAATGGAACATTAGCTTCCAGAAGGTCCAGGGCCGCGTCAGGTGCAGGATCAGGATCAGCAGACCGAGAATAATGGTGGTCGGCGCCAGCACCAGCGTGGTGCGAATCAGCGTACTTTGCGAACCGCCCAGCGTCGGGTGGTAACGGCGCAGCAGAATCGACAACGTCACCAGCCCGGCCGAAATACCGATCAGAAACAGATAGACGGCAATCGGCCAGTCCCAGACCAGCGATTCAAAATGGAACGGGGTTGGATTCACGGGGTTCATTGGGTGACCTCCCCATATTTAAACGGCACGCGGTACACCTTGGGTTTGGTGCCCAGCGCCAGCTTGTAGCGGTAGGTCGGTTTCTGCGCCAGCATCAACGAAATCTCGCTGTTGGGATCGTCGAGATTGCCGAAGGTCAGTGCGCTGGTCGGGCATGAAAGCACACAGGCCGGCAGTTTGCCTTCCTTGAGGTTAGTCTTGCGGCAAAAATCGCATTTATCCGCCGTTTTGTTTTCCGGATGGATAAACCGCACGCGGTAAGGGCAGGCGGCGATACAGTACTGGCAGCCTACGCACAGATCGGGGTTCACATCCACGATGCCGGTCGCCGCGTCGCGGAACGATGCGCCGGTCGGGCACACGTCCACGCACGGCGCGTGATCGCAGTGCTGGCAGGATTTCCGGAAGAACTGGTATTTCACATCCGGAAACTCGCCGATGGGGTCGCTCTGAATAATCGTCAGACGCGAGACCCCTTTAGGCACCTTGTTCACTTCGCGGCAGGCGTCCATGCAGGCCGTGCAGCCAATACACTTCGACTCGTCGTGGATCATGCCGTAGCGCACGCCGTTGATGGTGAGCGCCTGAGCAATTGAAACTCCCATCGTTCCGCTCACAGCGATCAATGCCCCCATTCTGGTAACGAATTGACGACGAGAGCATGTCATGGATGCTCCTTACCCAGATGAACCGAGGAGGGATTGAATGCGGGATTGTCACGCTGGTCGCGGTGGCAATCGACGCAAAGTTTGATCCGGCTCTTATCGTTCAGCGTTTGCATCGTGTCCTGCTTCGGATGCAGGTTGTGGCAGCTGGCGCAGGCGACTTTGGTGGCATGCACGTTATGCGGCCAGAACGCTTTTTGCAGCTGCTCCGGCAGGTGGCAGGCCATACAGACGCTGTTCTGCTGCTCGACGGTGTACATCGGATCGTTAAACCGCATGGCATCTTTCACGCCGTTGCGGTGCTCGGGCGAAATATTGCCGTGGCAGTTGGTACAGGTGACCGGCAAATTGTTGTTCGGGTTGATGGCTTGCGCATGCTTCCCGTGCATCCCTTCTTTTTCCTGCTTATGGCAATCCAGGCAAGCCTTATCGGGATTGCGCTGCTGCGTCACGGTATAGCTCGAATCGGTGTCTGCCTGGGAAGACGGCGCAGCCTGTACGGGTAATATCCATAAACAGCCTAACGCCAGCACCCCAGCAGTTAATAACGAACGTAATACGCTCATATTCACTCCGTATTTTTACCGCCCCTTGCGGGGCGGCATTAGGGGTTATTTGCCTTCGGTTCCCAGCAATCCGTTTTTACGCGCCTGATCGTCCCATTGCGGCACCACGGTTTTCAGGAAGTCCTGTTTCTCTGCGTTGATTTTCTGCATATCCAGGCCAATCGCCGCCTGGGCTTTGGCTTTGGTGGAGATATCCGGCAGTTTCACCTCTTCAGTGATGCCTTTGGTGGCCAGCAGACGAATCAGTTTGGCGCGGGCATCAGCGGCTTTATTCAGCGCAGTGCCGAGCATACGCAACGCTTCATCCGGCGCGTGCATATGAACGCCGTGCGAGGCGATTGCCAGGTCCCAGCGCCATTGCGCGTGGCGGATATCGGTCTGGATCGGCTTCATCTCTTCGTCAGTCGCGCCAGCATCCAGCGCGGCTTTCGCTTCGAAATGCGCGTGGACCAGCTGAACTTCCACTTTACGTTTCAGATCCTGAATCGCTGCTTTACGCTCGGCGACCACGGATTGCAATGCTTCTTTGGTCTGGGTGTGGCAGTTTTTACAGGTCTGATCGAAGGTATCGAACGGGTTGCCAATCTTATGGCTGGTAAACAGTTTGCCTTCGGCGTTCTGCATCTTCGGCATATGGCAGTCAATACAGGTCACGTTATTCTTGCCGTGAATACCTGCGCTCCAGGTTTCATATTCCGGGTGCTGCGCTTTCAGCATCGGGGTTTTCGACAGCGGGTTCACCCAGTCGGAGAAGGCGATGTCGTCGTAGTATTTTTCCATACCGTCAACGTTCGGGCCGTTATCCCACGGGAACTTCACCGCTTTGTCTTTACCGTCAAAATAGTATTCAACGTGGCACTGGCCGCAGACCATGGCCTGCTGATCCAGACGGCTGGCTTTGTCGAACGGTTTGCCGATGGTTTCCATGGCGCGCGCCGCATAAGGACGGGAGAGGGTTAACGCCGGTTTGCCTTTCGCAAAGTCGTCAGAAGCGGTGTTATGGCAGTCGGCACAGCCTAAATCGTTAACGATTTCCGGCCCGCCGCGCGCCCATTTACCGTGGAAGTAACCCGCTTCGCCTTCTTTCTGGATCAGGCGGGCCACGTCCGGGCTTTTACAGCTCCAGCAGGCCATCGGCAGCGGACCGTCTTCGGCGGTTTTCGGCGCGCCGGTACGCAGGGTTTCACGGACATCGGTGAGCGCATAAGCGTGGCCGCGCGGCTTGTTGTAATCCCGCGAGAACGGGTAGCCCGCCCACAGGATCACCATATTCGGGTCTTCCGCCAGCGCGTCTTCACGTTCAGATTGCTCGCTGGTGGATTTCCATGAATTGAATTGATCGGGGTGTTTATTGGCGAAAACCTCGTTATGCGCTTCAATTTTTGCGGGTGCGGTTGCAGCAGGAGCTTGTTCTGCGTGTGCCGGGCTTAACAACAATAAGCCGGCGAATAGACTCCAGAAGTAGGGAAGAAATTTGCTTATCCTGGCCATGAGCGTTCCGTCCAAAGTAAGCCGCGTCAGTGCGGTTATTTTTATTCACTAAAGGGAATGACAATAATTGCCATCTCGACATTGCTCTGAGCGTAAATTAGCAAAAACCACATTAAAAATATTGTTTTCGATCAAGAGTAAAGATAAGTCAGTAAATATATATGGAGAGAGGTAATGCTCATTGATAACAAGCAGTTAAGTAATTTTAGTTTATTGCAGTGAAATAAATGACGGCGCTTCCAGAATTAATAAAACGATCAGATCGGCGGTCACGAAATATTTAAAATACCCCCAAATGGGTATTGAACATGATGTGTATCAAAAATGCATGTTTAGCGCGATATTTAATTTAATGGAGTTTACCATGCCGGGATTTAGAAAATAAATATAGCGTCTTTGGTTACTTTATTATCCTTTAACACAACTTCCTGTAATGGTTAACACTCTGTTTACTAATAACCTTTTTGTATGTGTTAAGTCATTTTTGGCATTTGTCGAAGCGAAAAAGTTATGGGAGCGTAATACCACAAACTAATAAATACAGGGTAATCAGAGGAAACTATGGCACATCAATTTGGCAAACAGCGCAAAGCACTACTGGCTCTGGCAATGGTGGCATTAGGCGGTTTTGCCGCTTCATCCGCGCAGGCCGATCAATTAGCGGATATTAAGAAAGCGGGCGTCGTCAAAGTGGCGACATTTGATGCTAACCCGCCGTTTGGCTCCGTGGACCCGAAAACCCATCAAATCGTCGGCTACGATGTGGACTTCGCCAACGCGCTGGCGAAATCCCTTGGCGTGAAGCTGGAGCTGGTCGCCACCAACCCGGCGAACCGTATTCCTTTATTGCAGTCCGGCAAAGCGGATCTGATTGTGGCGGATATCACCATCACCCCGGAGCGCGCCCAGGTGATTGATTTCTCCACCCCGTACTTTGTTACCGGCCAGCAATTCCTGGTCCCGGCCAAATCTCCGGACAAGCTGGATGATTACAGCCGCGCGCGCATTGGCGCAGTCAAAGGCACCACCGGCGAGCAGGCGCTGCACCAGCGTTATCCGCAGGCGCGCGTGCTGGCGTATGACGATATCCCGCTGGCCCTGACCGCGCTGCGTAACGGCAACGTCCAGGCCATCACCCAGGACAGCACCATTCTGGCTGGCCTGCTGGCTGGCGCGCCGGATAAAGCCAACTTCAAGATCCTGCCGGATCTGCTGAGTAAAGAAGAGATCGGCGTTGGCGTGAAGAAAGGTGAAACCGCGCTGCTGAAAGCGGTGAATGATGAACTGGTAAATCTTGAGAAGAGCGGCGAAGCCAGCCGTATTTACGACACCTGGTTTGGCCCGTCTACCCAGACTCCGCAGCCGCGTTCCTTTACCATAGAAGCCAAGTAATATGCTGTCTGGCCTAATAACACGTTCCGCGGCATCGTCCGCGGATTTTTCACATCTGGAGCAGGCGAGCGTTGAGTTTCGCGATGTCGTGAAACAGTACGGCGATCACCGGGTACTGAACGGTATCAACCTGACGATCAATCAGGGCGAAGTGGTGGCGATCCTTGGGCCATCGGGCTCGGGTAAATCCACGCTGATCCGTCTGATCAACCAGCTTGAGCCGCTGAGCGGTGGCGACATCCTGATCGACAATAAACCTACCCATGGCATTGAGGGCCGCGCACTGCGTCAGCTTCGCAGCCGGGTTGGGTTTGTGTTCCAGCAATTCAATCTGTATGCCCATCTCACCGCGCGCCAGAATATCACCCTGGCGCTGGTGCAGGTCCACGGCTGGAAACAGGCGGCGGCAGACGCGCGCGCCCGGGAGTTGTTGCAGCAGGTCGGCCTGGCGGACAAAGCCGACCAACTTCCCGCACAGCTTTCCGGCGGGCAGCAGCAGCGCGTGGCAATTGCCCGTGCGCTGGCCTCCTCGCCGCAAATCATTCTGTTTGATGAACCCACCTCGGCGCTGGACCCGGAAATGATCGGTGAAGTGCTGTATGTGATGAAATCCCTGGCGCACAGCGGCATCACCATGATTGTGGTGACCCATGAAATGCAGTTCGCCCGGGAAATTGCCGATCGCGTGGTGTTTATCGACGGTGGCGACATTCTCGAAGTGGCCGCCCCGGCGCAGTTTTTTTCCGCGCCTCGACATCCCCGCGCCCAGCGCTTCCTGAAGAAAGTGCTCGACCCTTTACACCAGGAGCGGCCCGACTGATGTTTGATCTGGACTGGCAGGGAGTGCTGACCGGGCTTCCCCTGCAATGGATTATTTCGGGCTTCCTGACCACGGTGTGGGTGTCGCTCATCGGCATGGCGCTGGCCACCGTACTGGCAGTGCTGTTTCTGGCGCTGCGGCTGGCGGGCGGCGGCGCAGGGCGCGCCGTGGTGGCAAGCTGGGTATCGGTATTCCGCAATACGCCGCTGCTGGTGCAACTGCTGTTCTGGTACTTCGCGGCCTGGAACCTGCTGCCGCTGGCGGTGCGCGATTTTATTAACGCCGATCACAGCTGGTCGATTTTACCGGGTGACGTCTGGTGGCTGACGCCGGAATTTCTCTGCTCAGCCTGGGGACTGGGCGTCTTTACGTCGGCGTTTTTAATCGAGGAGATTGAAGCCGGCTTAAGCGCGGTGCCCAACGGCCAGCGCGAAGCGGCGCTGTCTCAGGGGTTTTCAACCTGGGCACTGTTTCGCTGCGTGCTGTTGCCGCAGGGGCTGGCAAATGCCTGGCAGCCGATTGTCGGCCAGTATCTGAATCTGATGAAACTATCGTCGCTGGCCAGCGGCATCGGTTTTGCCGAACTGACCTATCAGGTGCGCCAGATCGAAAGCTACAACGCCCACGCGCTGGAGGCGTTCGCCGTGGGCACAGTGCTTTATTTATTACTTGGCGTGGTGATGGGGGTGGTGCTCGGCAGGATCGGGCCGGGGAGCTTGCGAAGAAAAGCTGTCACTCAGCGCGCCATTGCGCAAAGCGAGGTGCAACGTGATCGCTAATATCACTGTGATTACCGATAACCTCGACTATCTGCTGTGGGGCCGGATGGCTCAGGGCGAGCCGGGTGGTGTGCTGTTAACCTTGATGATGGCGCTTGGCGCAGGCGTGCTGGCCTTGCCCGGCGGCATCGCGCTGGCGTGTCTGGCGTGGCGTTATTCTGGTGTGGTGCGGCGCGTGCTGTTTGCCTGGGCGGAGCTGATCCGCGGCATCCCGCTGATCTTCGTTATCTTCTGGTTGTGGTATTTGCTGCCGATGATGATGGGCATCGACCTGCCGGGCGCGGTGACGGTCACACTGGCGCTGGCATGGTTTACCTCGGCGTCGGTGATGCACTCGACGCTGGCCGGGCTTCAGGCCTTGCCGACCGGGCAATATGAAGCGGCCCAGACCCAGGGATTCAGCCCATGGCAGGCGCTCAGGATGATCCTGCTGCCGCAGGTGCTGCGTAATGTGCTGCCGTCGCTGGTGGGGATTTTTATCGGCCTGCTGAAAGACACCTCGCTGGCGTTTATCGTCAACGTGCCGGAGCTGACCACCGTCGCCGGGCAGGTGAACAGCCGGGTGCAGATTTACCCGGCGGCGATCTTTATCTTCGTCGGCGTGGTCTATTACCTGCTGTGCAGCGGGCTGGGCGTACTGGCCCGCCGCTGGCAGCGGCGGGCCCTACAGCCATAGCGAAAAACGCGTCTCTTTTATAGCGGCGCGTAATCTCCGACGCCATCCGGCCACGGTGTCAGCAGGTCATAACCGGTATCGGTCACCGCTACGGTATGCTCCCACTGGGCCGACAGCGAGCGGTCTTTGGTGACCACCGTCCAGCCGTCGCTCAGCACGCTGGTGGCGGGTTTACCGGCGTTAATCATCGGTTCGATAGTAAAAATCATCCCCGGCTCCAGCACAATGCCGGTGCCCGGCGTGCCGTAATGCAGGATCTGCGGTTCGTCGTGGTATTCACGACCCACACCGTGCCCGCAGTATTCACGCACCACTGAAAAACCGGCCTCTTCCGCCACGCGCTGGATCGCTGCGCCGATATCGCCGAGCGTCGCGCCCGGACGCACGGTTTTAATGCCTGCGACCATCGAATCGTAGGTCACGTCCACCAGACGGCGTGCGCGGATCGACGGTTCACCTACGAAGTACATGCGGCTGGTATCGCCGTACCAACCGTTTTTGATAATCGCCACATCGATATTGACGATATCGCCTGCCTTCAGCAGTTTGTCGGAGGGGATGCCGTGGCACACCACGTGGTTTACCGAGGTACACACCGTTTTGGTGTAACCGTGATAGCCGATATTCGCCGGGATCACCTTTAGCTCGTTAACCAGATAGTCATGGCAGATCCGGTCAATCTCATCGGTGGAGATGCCAGGACGCACATAGGGCGCGATCATCTCCAGCACGGCGGCGGCGGCATGGCCTGCGGCGCGCGCCATTTCAATTTCCTGTTGGGTATGCAGAACGATAGTCATTGCGCGGCGCCCTCTTTGGTTTCGGGAAGCGTGTCATCCAGTAACGCGGTGATATCCACGCCGCCTTTCAGTTCCGCTTGCACCAGCGCGCGAGCCAACTGCTGGTGGGTGAGATGCGGATAGAGTTCCGCCAGCATGCCGATTTTCATCCAGTGCTCCGCCTGAGCGTTAATAGAACGGCTCATGGCGTTGCTGGCGACACGCAGATTTTCATGCATCAAGTCAGAGATCTTAACGATACCCATAGGTCACCTATACGAAACATATACGTTTTGTATATTACCATGGGGATCTGTTGCTGGCGACAGCCGTTTAACACTGCCGGATACAGGATATATTTCTGGAAACTATAAGAAATTCTGATAGATCATTTTTTTAATAACGAATATTTAGATTGATTTTACCGAAATATGATCTCCAAAAATATTAAAAAGTATTAAAACGACACAATACTAAGGAGTTAGAATTTTTGCCCACATATTTAATGCTGAGATAAATCTTATTTGCAGGATATATTACCTGACGGCAGTGGATTTTATTCTTGCGTGAAGTGTGATGCAGGCTATAGTTAACACTGCTTGACGGGAATAACGCTTCCCAATTTATTAAAACTTTCACCAAAACATAATGAGGAAATTATTATGACTCAGCATCGTGGCGGTTCAGGTAATTTTGCAGAAGATAAACAGCGTGCTTCTGAGGCTGGCAAAAAAGGCGGCCAAAACAGCGGCGGCAATTTCAAAAATGACCCGCAAAAAGCATCCGAAGCGGGGAAAAAAGGCGGTAAAAGCAGCGGCGGTGGTCGCTAGGGCTGATACCGTTGGGTGAGTTAACCCACCTTTGAAATGAGCAGTCGTTTAATTACCTAATTAAATGAAGGTTGTTTCTATTATCCGCTTAATTATTTTTTAAGCGAAGCATACAAACGGTATCCCTTACGCAGAGAGTTTGCGTTCAGTGAAAAGGGGTACCGTTTTTTATTCCCTATAATTAACCGTAACGGCAAAGATGACGAGACGAGGAATATATTATGCCTTCAGTTAAGACACTTGAAGATCTATTTATTCACGAGCTGTCAGATATTTACAGCGCGGAGAAGCAAATTACCCGCGCGCTTCCAAAAATGGCACGTGCAGCAACCGATAAAAATTTGAAAGCGGCGTTTGAGGCGCACCTCGAAGAGACCCGCGGTCAGATTGAGCGTATCGACCAGATCGTTGAAGTGACAGAAGGTTTACGCATCCGCCGCATGAAATGCCATGCGCTGGAAGGCCTGGTTGAAGAGGCTCAGGAGATCATCGAATCGGTGGAAGCCGGTACGCTACGAGATGAAGGGCTTATCGGTGCGGCACAGAAAGTGGAGCACTATGAGATCGCTTCTTACGGGACGCTGCGTACTCTGGCGCTGAAGCTGGGTTATAAAGACGCAGCCAAACTACTGGAAGAAACCCTCAATGAGGAGAAAGCCACCGATACCAAACTGACCGGTATCGCGGAAGGTAATAAGTAGTCGCAGAGCGGGCCTGCGTAAGCAGGCCGTTTTGCCATCACTTCCAGCCCAGCGCCTCAACAATTGCCCGGCGATAGACCGTGTCGATCTGTGGAGGAACGCGCTGAACATAATCCCGCGCATGCTCGCGCGTGTCGCCTGTCAGGCTATCGAGATACGCCACGGCTTCTGTCACGGTGGGTGCCCGGCCTTCCATTTCTGCGCTTCTCACCGGCAGCGCCGTCCAGACCACGGCTTCGATCCCGCGCGCCTGCGCCCATTCCGCCAGCTCGCCTTCCGGCGTGTCGTCTATGATCAGCAACCCAATACCGTCTACACGATCTTCATCAATGCCTTCCCGCTGGCGTAATTCATCGCAGGCGACAGTGACATCTTCACTCTCCAGCCACGCCCAGAGCACCTGAACGGGCGCCGCGTTGACGCAGATCGCCGTTGCCAGTTCGCCGCCGTCGCTGACGCGCGAAAACTCTATCGGCAATAAAGGCCCGTCGGTTTTCCACTCTCCGACAACGGGTAAATTTTCCGGCTTCCAGATAAGCGAGCCCCAACCCAGACAAGCAATTTTCATGTGTGGTTCCTGAAACTAGACGACATCTGAAAAACTGTAGCAAAGCTACGTGGGTTCGCATCGGTTATGGGAATGTTCAGGAAAATAAACTGGCCGCCTTGGCGGAGGCGCTGAGTATGCGTTCCGCGCTTAGCGATTCAGATGGCAGCGAGGCGGGTAAGCAAAACAGTGAGGCCGCAATAGCAAATAATTGTATTTAAAATAGGGTGTAATGACAGGCGTCCTGAATGCGTTAATATCCACCTCAATAAGAGGCGTAATAGTTCTCACTGGAGGATATATCTTATATAACTGTAATTGTATGAGCAGCTATCACTAATAATCCTTTAAGGACCGTGTTTATCTGCTATAACGAAAAACGAAAGCTTTCCTTTCCCTATCCTAAATATTTTCATGCAATATTTTTCCTCTTTTTAAAATATTTGCGGATATCACATTGCTAATGAAATCAAGTTGCCTGGCTCTTTATGTCTCGCCTAAGATAATTAAAGTAAAGATGTCACGATTGAGAAAAAGTATGATATTTCCACAAACGCCGCCCAACGAGTCAGAATGCCTTAATTCACTATACCTTGTTGATTTATTGAGTAAAAAAACAATAAAGATTCTGCTCGGCTGGCGTGTATGATGAAATTAACCCTTTGTTTGCCCCTGGCTTCTCTAAGATTACTGGACAGGAAGCAGCCATGGGTGCTGCCCAGCGCAGGGATGGAAATACGCAACACCCCTTACCACAACTCATTTTATGCGCACACTATTCTCAGGGAATTCTCTACTTATATTAAATTTACGCTTAAAAGGGGGTGAGAACGACGCGCATTCAGGAGATATGGATTTACCAACAGGGCTACTTTGCAGGCAAATCTTTACACACCCACGAAGAGGTGGAAAAAAATGAACTGGCAGCGCATTCATCATGTAAGTACGTTTTCAGGGGAAACCAGCGGGATAGTAAAGAAGACATTTATTATCACCGCGGCGTTGTTGAGCGCTCTTTTTCTGGCAGCGATAGTGAGTCTTTTTTATATCGCCGATAGCCTGAACGAAAAAGCGGATGCCCGTAGCAGCATGCTTTTGCAAAAGGCGCTCACCAACCGACAGGACAAAATCCGCTCTAATTTGATGGATAATGCCGACTGGGGAGAGGCGTATAACCATCTTCACAAACAGGTTAACGTGCAGTGGGCGTGGGATAGCCAAAACCTTGGCGAGTCGCTTTACACTAACTATCACTACGAAGGGGTTTTTGTTCTCTCCCCGACGGGTGAAACCCGCTACAGCGTGATCGAGGGGCAGCTTGTTAACCTGGCTTTTGAGAAATGGCTGAACCGTAATGTCACCGCCGAGTTGATCAGCGAGCTCTCGCAAACCCAGGGCAAAGCCGTCTCACGGCTGCTGATGGCTAACGGTCAACTGACCTTGCTGGCGGCGGCGTGGATCACGGCAGGGGATGATGAAAGCATAACGCCCGTGGCGGGTGATGCGTCGATGATGGTCTTCGTTGATGTGCTGACGCCTGCCAAAATGCGGCAAATGGGTAATGAATACGGCATCCAGGATGCGCATACCTACGGCAGCATGTCGCAGATGAAACCCAATTACCGGGAAGCGCGGATTATTCTGCCCATCGATCGCGGTAATGTGCTGGTGGAGTGGCGAAGCGATAACCCTGGCAGGGAGATTATGAGCCGGGAGCTACCGTTAATCTTACTGCTGATTCTGTTGACAGTGACCTTCACCTGGGTAATGCGGCGCAACGCGATAATTAAAGCGCAAAAAAACGATGAAAACGTGTTTCTTCTGGAACAGAGCCGCCAGGCGCTGGCGGCAAGCGAACGGCGCTTTCGCGACGTCATCGAAGCCACTACAGACTGGATATGGGAAGCGGACAGCCAGTCGCGCCTGACGTGGCTCTCCGACCGCTTTTCCGGTATTACAGGTCATCATTCAGAGGCCTGGCTTGGCAGAAGCATGTTGGATTTCATCCCCAGAGATAAAATTGCTTTTACCCAATGGCTGCTTAACCCGCAGGCAGGCGGCACGTTCACCCTTAAAAAGGGCTGCTATTATTCTGCGCAGGGCCATCAGCGGTACTGCAATCTGGTGGCGAAACGCGCCATTATGGATGACGGCTCAATGGGGTTTCGCGGCACGGTAACCGATGTGACGCTGGAAGTCGAAGCGCAGGAACGCGTGGAGTATTTATCGCGCCATGATGAGTTAACGGGCTTGCCTAACCGGCTAAGAATGAAAGAGTTTTTAGAAGGTAAGCTGCGCTCGCTGCCCGATCCGGCACATCCGCTGGCAATGATTAGCCTCGACCTCGATAAATTCAAACCCGTTAATGATTTATTCGGGCATAACGCGGGTGATGAATTACTCAATGAAGTGGCCAGCCGGTTACGCGCCTGTACCCGTAAAGTGGATCTTGTCGCCCGGCAGGGTGGGGATGAATTCATCCTGATCTTACCGGATATTTACGTCCAGAAAGATATTGAGACCCTCTGCCAGCGCATCACTACAGAAATAAGCCGTCCTTTTCAGGTTAACGGAAACGATGTGCATATTAGCGTGAGTATGGGTATTGCGTTAGCGCCGCAGGATGCCATGGATGCCAGCGATCTGATTCGTTATTCCGATATCGCGTTATATAAGGCGAAAAATTCCGGGCGCAATAACTGGGTATTCTACAAGCCGGATATGGGGGAATATTTAATCCAGCGCCGGGAAATGGAAAAGGAGTTTCGTGAAGCGTTGAGTGAAGGGCAGTTCCAGCTGGTTTATCAGCCGCGTTACGACATTAAAACTTCGCGTATCGCTGCCGTGGAGGCGCTGGTCCGCTGGCAGCATCCGCGCCTGGGCTTGCTGATGCCCGATCAGTTTATTCCCCTCGCGGAAGAGACGGGCCTGATTATCGACATGAGCGATCGGGTGCTGGAAAAAGCCTGCTTCGACGGTTTGCGCCTTGCGCCAGATTTAAAGATTTCCGTCAATATTTCGGCAGTGGAATTTAATACCGGCGGGCTGGCGAAGCGGGTGAAAGCCATTCTGCAAAAAACCGGACTTGAGCCGTCACGGCTGGAGCTGGAAATAACCGAGAATGTGACCATTTCCAACCCTGACGCTACGCTTGAAACCATGACGCAGCTAAAAGATATCGGCGTGCGTTTTTTGATTGATGATTTTGGCACGGGATATTCGGCATTAAGCTATCTGAAGCGTTTCCCGTTTGATGGAATTAAGCTGGATAAATCCTTTGTATTCGCCATGGAGGAATCCGATAACGCCAAAATTATTGTTGAAAATATTATTGGCCTCGGTAAAGCCTACTCGCTGGCCATTACCGCTGAAGGCGTGGAAACGGCGGAGCAGTTAAAGCGGCTGAAAGAGTACCAGTGCGATGAAGCTCAGGGGTATTTTATCGGGCGGCCTGTGGCGTTGGATAAAGTCGATTTTAACGTGGAGTTTGGTGTGTGAGCGCTAAAGTTTAACGGTTTTAAGGCAGGCTTCACGCCTGCCCCGTTGCTTGATCAGGCGGCTTTAAATACGTCGCCGATCGAGCGTTTCATTTCCGTCAGTTTGCGGCGTGTAGTTTCTAACTCGGCGAGTAACTCTTCCTCACGCGAATTCATTGCCATAACCACCAGGCAGCCATCGCTGATTTTTACAGTGTAATGCTGACCGGGTTCAAACCCCGCCTCGCTGAGCCATTTACCGGAAAGGGTAATTTGCGGCGTGCTGGTCTCTCCGCCCTGCGGCCGATATCCCACAATAAGAGGTTTGTCTGTTCTGGAAGTGTGGGTGGATTTGGTAGAATGGTTGGTAGCCATGATCAACTCCGGTTTAGTTGGTGGTGGTTAGCCCCAGCCGGGTACTGGTAATACCCGGTTGGGGCGTTAAGGAAAAAGAAATTTTTCATTATTTGTACGTACAGTGATGAAAATCTTATAGCGAAACAAGAGGGATAAACAATGGTCAAGCGGGATGCAAAACACTCTAAAAATGGACCTTCACCAACCTTTCAGATTCGGATTACCCCTGAGCTAAAAGCGCAGTTTGAAGCGGCTGCAAAAGCGGAGGGCGTGAGTTTGGGGAATTGGTTTAAAAACTTAGGGAGAAAGGAATTAATGAAATTGGGAATGATTAATACTGACTCTAACGAATCTTAAAAAAAGAATGATAAATAAATATTGCAGTCAATTTCCTTTATTGGCTTATTTTTCCCAGCCTAACAATTCATTGATATTTTTCTCCCCTTCAGCCTCTTTTAACCGCCGCTGCTGCTCAGCAAACTTAACATATTCCGCCTGTGCCTTATCATCAGCTAGCTTCTTACTTATCTTTCCCGCGCCCTGCAAACCATCACGGTCATTAAGTTTCAGAAACTGATCCAGCTTTTCCTGCCAGTCTCGTAGAAAAACTTGCTGCGGCGTCGCGCCTGATCCTCAGCAAAATCCAGCCACATATTGACGACGCGGTAGGGTATTACGGCTTACTTTGCGAGTGCCTTCCTGTCGAACTTGTAAGTAAGACTTACAGGTTGAGTTTTGCTCAAGTTCCCCATCTTCATAAATTGCTTTGATGTGTTGAGTAATGGCCTGAGGAGTAATCTGGTAGAGATTCGCAATAGTCGCCTGGGGCAACCACAATGTATCTTGCTCAAAACGGCATTCAACACGCACTTCACCGTCATCACTGGTAAACAAAATAAATTCGCCTGCCGGGGATGGGATCAAATGTTTATCATCCATGTGCCGCCTCCGCTTTATCCGGGCTAAAAACGTGGTAGTTGGCTAAGTATGACAGAGAACCAGGATGAAACTCATCGCCAGTGATGTGTTTATTTGCTGGAAATCTTTTCTGGAAACAGGAGCGATTCACCGAGCGGAAAGAGAGAAAAGTGGCGGAAGATCACAGGAGTCGAACCTGCCCGGGATCGCTGGCGACCCCAACTGGATTTGAAGTCCAGCCGCCTCACCGGAGACGACGATCTTCCGAGCCTTCATTGCTACATGGAGGCCGGCGCATTATAGGCGCGTTTCAGGCGCTTACCAATACCCGCTGCGTTCTTTTTTCTCCCCCGTTGCGTAAACGCAAACTATCCGTCATGTGAATACAAAAACCCCATCCGTTAGGAAAACTAATTGATTTAAATATCAATGAGTTAATTCGATCACAGAAAACAATAAACATAAATAAATAACCAGAAAACACAATTCCATGCGTCCTCATGCAGGGCTAAAACACCCTAAGCGAAATTTACGCTGTGTGATAAGGATGGCCGCTATGAGCGATCAAGTGTTATCGGTTAAAGAGAAAATTGGCTACGGCATGGGAGATGCTGCCAGCCATATCGTGTTTGATAACGTCATGCTTTATATGATGTTTTTTTACACCGATATCTTCGGTATTCCCGCCGGGTTTGTCGGCACCATGTTCCTGTTGGCCCGCGCGCTGGATGCCATCTCCGACCCGGCGATGGGCCTGATTGCCGACCGTACCCGCAGCCGTTGGGGCAAGTTTCGTCCGTGGGTGCTTTTCGGCGCGTTGCCCTTTGGCGTGGTATGCGTGTTCGCCTACAGCTCGCCGGACCTGACTATGAGCGGGAAAATGATTTACGCTGCCGTCACCTATACGCTGTTGACCCTGATGTATACCGTGGTCAACATCCCGTATTGCGCGCTGGGCGGTGTCATCACCAGCGACCCGGAGCAGCGCATCTCCCTGCAATCCTGGCGCTTCGTGCTGGCAACCCTCGGCGGCATGCTCTCCACGGTGTTGATGATGCCGCTGGTGGAGTTGATTGGCGGCGATGATAAGGCGTTCGGGTTCCAGGGCGGTATCGCCGTGCTGGCGGTGGCCGCTTTCCTGATGCTGGCGTTTTGCTTCTTCACCACCAAAGAGCGCGTCGAAGCGCCGCCCAGCACCTCCACCATGCGCGAAGATTTGCGCGATATCCTGCAAAACGACCAGTGGCGCGTCGTCGGGCTACTCACCATCCTCAATATCCTGGCGGTGTGCGTGCGCGGCGGGGCGATGATGTATTACGTCACCTGGATTATGGGCGATGCGGCGCTGTTCTCCTGGTTCCTCGGGCTTTACTGCGTCGGCAACCTGATTGGCAGCGCCCTCGCTAAGCCGCTTACCGACTGGAAATGCAAAGTGAGCGTGTTCTGGTGGACTAACGCCGCGCTGGCGGTGTTGAGCGTCGCGATGTTCTTTGTGCCGCTGCAATCTACCGTCGTCATGTTCGTATTTATCTTTGCCATTGGCGTACTGCACCAGCTCGTCACGCCGATTCAATGGGTCATGATGTCCGATACCGTCGACTATGGCGAATGGCGTAACGGCAAACGCCTCACCGGCATCAGCTTTGCTGGCACGCTGTTTGTGTTGAAGCTGGGCCTGGCGCTGGGCGGCGCGCTGATCGGCTGGATGCTGGCGGGCGGCGGTTATGACGCGAGCGCGCATACCCAGAACAACGCCACTATTACCATTATTATTGCGCTATTTACGATTGTGCCCGGCATTTGCTACCTGCTGAGCGCCATCATCGCCAAACGCTTCTACACCCTGAAAACGCCGCTGCTACGCAATATCCTCAATGAGCTGGGTCAAAGCGCGCGCAGCCATCAACGGGAATTTGAAAAGTCACCGGTCAGCAAAGACCTGAATCATTCAGAGGGATAACAGATGAAAATCAGCGATGGAAACTGGCTAATCCAGCCGGGCTTAACGCTAACTCACCCACTTCAGGTGTTTGACGTTGAGCAGCATGGCAACGAGATGATTGTGTATGCCGCGCCGCGCGACGTGCGCGAGCGCACCTGGCAGCTCGATACGCCGCTGTTCACTCTGCGCTTTTTCTCGCCGCAGCAGGGCGTTATCGGCGTGCGTATTGAGCATTTTCAGGGGGTGATGAATAACGGTCCGCATTATCCTCTTAACGTACTGGGTAATGTGCCGGTTGAGATGCGTAACACGCCGGATTTTGCCGAACTAAAAAGCGGTAACCTGAGCGTGCGGGTTACCAAAGGCGAAAACTGGGCGCTTGATTTCCTGCGCGACGGCATCCGCATAACTGGTAGCCAGGTGAAAAACAACGGTTACGTGCAGGATAGCAATACCTCGCGTCAGTATATGTTCGAGCGGCTGGATCTCAGCGTGGGTGAAACCGTATATGGCCTGGGCGAGCGCTTTACCGCGCTGGTACGCAACGGCCAGACGGTGGAAACCTGGAACCGCGACGGCGGCACCAGTACCGAGCAGGCGTACAAAAATATCCCGTTTTATTTGACCAATCGCGGCTACGGCGTGTTAGTGAATCACCCGGAATGCGTGTCGTTTGAAATCGGCTCTGAGAAAGTCTCGAAAGTGCAGTTCAGCGTGGAAGGGGAGTATCTCGAATATTTCGTGATCGACGGACCGACGCCGAAAGCGGTGCTGGACCGCTATACCCGCCTGACGGGCCGCCCGGCGCTGCCGCCTGCGTGGTCGTTCGGGCTGTGGCTCACCACCTCGTTCACCACCAATTACAACGAAGCCACCGTAAACCGTTTTATCGACGGCATGGCGGAGCGCCGACTGCCGCTGCACGTGTTTCATTTTGACTGCTTCTGGATGAAGGCTTTCCAGTGGTGCGATTTTGAATGGGACCCGGCGACGTTCCCGGACCCGGTAGGCATGTTGAAGCGCCTGAAAGCCCGTGGCCTGAAAATTTGCGTGTGGATTAACCCCTATATCGGCCAAAAATCGCCGCTGTTCCGTGAAGGGATGGAAAAAGGCTATCTGCTGAAGCGCCCGAACGGCGCGGTGTGGCAGTGGGATAAATGGCAGCCCGGGCTGGCGATTGTCGATTTTACCAACCCGGCGGCGAGCGCGTGGTACGCAAGCCACCTGAAACGGCTGGTCAATATGGGTGTGGACTGCTTCAAAACCGACTTTGGCGAACGCATTCCTACCGATGTGGTGTGGTATGACGGCTCCGAACCGCAAAAAATGCATAATCATTACGCATTTATTTACAACGAGCTGGTGTGGAATGTGCTGAAACACACCGTCGGTGAAGAGGAGGCAGTGCTGTTTGCCCGCTCGGCGTCCGTGGGGGCGCAGCAGTTCCCGGTTCACTGGGGCGGCGATTGCTATGCCAACTACGAGTCCATGGCGGAGAGCCTGCGCGGCGGGCTGTCTATTGGGCTGTCCGGCTTTGGGTTCTGGAGCCATGATATCGGCGGCTTCGAGAATACCGCGCCCGCGCACGTCTACAAACGCTGGTGCGCCTTTGGACTGCTCTCCAGCCATAGCCGCCTGCACGGCAGCAAATCTTATCGGGTGCCATGGGCGTACGATGACGAAGCCTGCGATGTGGTACGCCACTTCACCGAACTAAAATGCCGCTTGATGCCCTATTTGTATCGCCAGGCGGTCACAGCGAATGCCAGCGGTACGCCGATAATGCGCGCCATGATGCTCGAATTCCCGGACGATCCGGCCTGCGATTACCTCGACCGCCAGTATATGCTGGGCGATTCTCTGCTGGTGGCCCCGGTGTTCAGCGAGGCGGGCGAGGTGGCGTTCTGGCTGCCGGAAGGGCGCTGGACGCATTTGTGGCACAACGACGAGCAGCGCGGTAGCCGCTGGCTGAAACAGCATCACGACTTTATGAGCCTGCCAGTGTACGTGCGTGACAACACGTTGCTTGCTCTCGGCAACAATGACCAAAAGCCAGATTACGCCTGGCATGACGGCACCGCGTTCCAGCTCTTTAATCTCGACGATGGGCGGGAAGCGCAGTGCGATGTGCCGATGGCGAACGGCTCCGTAGCCTTCACCCTGCACGTGAAACGCGAGGGCGATAAGTTGATGGTGCACGGCGAGGGCAACGCCACTAACTGGACGCTCTGCCTGCGCAATATTCACCAGCTTAAAGAGGTCGCGAATGCCCGTTCTTGCCCCGGTGAACTGGGCATCGTTATCACCCCGATCAGCGGCGAGCTGTCATTTAGCGTCACGCTGTAAATCATCTTCACTGCCGCCTTCGGGCGGCATTTACAAACGTGGGGTGAGAATGCCTTTTTTATGCTCAGAGCAAGAAAGTATACCGGCGTGATTGATGCAGGCTTGTCAGGCAAATATAAAGCAATTTTGTGAAGGTGAGATGATGAAAAAATTTTCACTTTTCCTCCTGTTATTGCTGACAGGTTGCCCAATGGGTGACCGCATTGGTTACATACCTGTAAAGGCATTAGTGTCCCATAATGATGTTTGCCTGCTATTGCCGGATGCACGCCGGAATGAAGAGCGATTTATTTCACGGATTACCGTGGAGGTCGCAGGAGAATCTGGGCAAGAGGCAACGCGAATTTTCCCGTCAAGTGGGGCCGGTCGGGTAAAACTGGTCTCGCCTTTTTGCCTGAAACCCTGGTTTGCAAACTATCCCTTTCACCCAGCAAAAGGGTATAGCGTGGCTCTCACCGCACTTAATGGAGAACAATACGTGGCGGGTTTTATATTTACTTCAGGCGAGGAAGCAAGCACTGCGGGAAAATAAAAAATGCGGCGGCCTGCGTGGCGTGGTGATCCCCGGGTTATTAAATTAATCCCCGCCCTCAACCGAAGACGGGAATCAACGCTACAGGGAAATTACTCCCCTTCACCCGGGAACAGGAACGGGTTGATGGAGCTGCGGGCGAAGCCCTCTTGTTCCATACGTGCGTCCAGCACCAGCGAGGCCAGGTCGTCCGCCACGGCGTCAACTTTCGGGTCTTTTTCCTGATACAGAATCTTCAGGTAAGTGCCGCAGTCGCCGCAGCTTTCCGCTTTAATCGCTGCCTGCTCGCTATCGAGCGACCAGTAATGCAGGTCGCGAGTTTGCTCGCAGTTACTGCATTTGACGCGCACCACGTGCCATTCGGTTTCGCACAGGTTGCAGTGCAAATATCGCAGGCCGTTGGTGGTGCCAATCTGCACGATGCTGGAAACTGGCATCGAGCCGCATACCGGGCAGAACTGGCGTTGTTCGCCATATTCCGCACGCGCTTTGCCAGGGATCAGGCTCGCCATTTGCGCCCAGTAGAGCGACAGCGCCGCCCAGATAAACGGGGCTTTGTCGCTGCTGACAGTGCCGAAATCGGCGTTGAACAGCGCGCTCGCCATCTCTTCCAGTTCCGGGCCAGAGGCCTTTTCCAGGTTTTCGATGACGGCCAGCGCCGTGCCGCTCATCTCCGGCTTCAGCTCGGCAATCATTGAGTGCAGCAGCTTCTGCCAGTGGGCGTCGCGCGGCAGGACATGGATATCCAGCGGCGGTTTGCCGAGTGCTGCGGCCTCTTTGATGCGTGCCGTTAAATCCATCTGCAGCGGATGGTCATACAGCACCACTTCCTGGGCATGGGCGATCAGCGCGGCGAAGCGCAGATAATCGCCCAGCGGGTTGCTTTCAGCCAGCTCGCGCAGACGCTCTGCGCGGCGGTTATAGAGGTTTTTCAGCCTGGGGAACAATAACGGCGGAATCATATCCGCCGTATGTTTTTCGCCCTTCTCCAGCTGATCTTGCGGGATGATGCGAATACTCATTCAGTCGATTTATCCTGTTTTTCGCGCACTTCGCGATACCAGCGCGGGTGATGTTTCTTCGCCCATGCGGAGGTGACCCAGCCTTCGACCATTGCGGTAATGGTGCCTTTCACCCACAGAGCGGCGTAAATATGCACCATAATAACCACAATCAGGGCGACCGCGGCAAACGAATGTACCATTAGCGCCACGCGGATCACCGGAATCGAGAAGACGGGAGCGAAATACGGGCGCCAGATAATGACGCCGCTCACCAACAGCAACACCAGGAAGATAATCGCCGCCCAGAAAACGCATTTCTGGCCGAAGTTATAACGTCCGGTGTCACCTACTTCATCGTTAACGATGATCTTACGAATATTCTTCGCCCAAAAGATATCCTCACGATTGATTAGATTGTGGTGCCAGTATCTAAAAAACATGATGATAAACGACGCAAACATCACCACCCCGACAAACGGGTGGACGATGCGCGCCAACTGCGGCGTCCCCATGATGTGCATCAGCCAGTTGAAGGAGGGGAACAGGAACCCCAGCCCGCTCACCGCCGCCAGGATGAAGCAGAAGGCGGTGACCCAGTGGTTAATGCGTTCGGGCGCGGTGTAGCGCACGATGGTGTGACGTTTCCTCATT
This sequence comes from Atlantibacter sp. RC6, assembly GCF_014193285.1. GTDB lineage: Bacteria > Pseudomonadota > Gammaproteobacteria > Enterobacterales > Enterobacteriaceae > Atlantibacter. Next base: position 348,894 of record NZ_JACHZE010000004.1, on the reverse strand, counting down.
TGCGCCCCTCCTCACGATCGTCACGAGGCGTGTCTTTCTCCTCATGAAGATTGTCTTCTTCATCATCCGCCCGGTTCGGGCCGACGCCGACATAGTGGAAAACGCTGGCGGCAAAGGTCGCGGCAAAGCCAATCGCGGCCAGCGGCTTCCAGACGCCTTTCCAGAATTTAACGGTGTCGCTGATTTCCGGGTTCTCCGGCAGCCCGTGATACAGATTCGGGTTGTCGGCGTGATGCAGCACGTACATCACGTGCGTCCCACCCACGCCCGCCGGATCGTACAGGCCCGCTTTGTCATAACCCCGGGTTTGCAGTTCCGCCACGCGCTCGCTGGCCAGCGCTTTCATGCTCTCTTTCGAGCCGAAATGAATCGCCCCGGTCGGACAGGTTTTCACACACGCCGGTTCCTGGCCCACGGTAACGCGGTCTACGCACAGGGTGCATTTGTAGACGCGGTTGTCTTCCGGGTTCAGACGCGGCACGTCAAACGGACAGCCAGCGATGCAGTAGCCGCAGCCGATGCACTGCTCGGACTGGAAATCGACGATGCCGTTAGCATACTGAATGATTGCCCCTTCCGCCGGGCAGGCCTTCAGGCAGCCCGGGTCCGCGCAGTGCATACAGCCGTCTTTACGGATCAGCCACTCCAGTTTGTCGTTCTGCTCCACTTCCGAGAAGCGCATCACCGTCCAGGATTTCGCGGTGAGATCCGCCGGGTTGTCATACACCCCGACGTTGTGCCCCACTTCGTCACGCAGGTCATTCCACTCGGAACAGGCCACCTGACAGGCTTTACAGCCGATGCAGGTGGTCACGTCGATAAGTTTCGCCACCTCTTGCTGGTGTTCCCGCGCGTGGGGCGCGGGAGTGAAACCGTTAGTCGCGGAACGACGGATAATGTCTTGCGATTGATAAGCCATAAGTCGTCTCCGTTACACCTTTTCCACGTTCACCAGGAACGCCTTAAATTCCGGCGTTTGGGTATTGGCGTCGCCAACAAACGGCGTCAACGTGTTGGCGATAAAGCCTTTTTTCGCCACGCCCTCGTAGCCCCAGTGGATCGGGATGCCGATGGTATCGACGTCCTGATTGTTCACTTTCAGGGTGCGAATACGCTTGGTCACCACCGCTTTGGCTTTGATATAGCCACGGTTAGAGGAGACTTTCACGGTATCGCCCTGGGCGATGCCCAACTTGTTCGCCAGCTTCTCGCCGATCTCCACAAACTGTTCCGGCTGGGCGATGCTGTTGAGCAGCGCGTGCTTGGTCCAGTAGTGGAAGTGCTCCGTCAGACGATAGGTGGTCCCGACATACGGGAACTTATCGGCTTTACCCATTGCTTCCAGGTCATGTTTAAAGACGCGGGCGGCCGGGTTGGAGACCACATTCGGGTGAAGCGGGTTGGTGCCGAGCGGCGTTTCAAACGGCTCATAGTGTTCCGGGAACGGGCCTTCGGCCATCTTATCGATAGCGAACAGGCGCCCCATGCCTTCCGGCTGCATAATGAACGGCCCGACATCGCTGCCTGGCGCCGCGGCGCTGTAGTCCGGAATATCTGCGCCGCCCCATTTCGCGCCGTCCCAGCGCAGCAACTGGCGCTTCGGATCCCATGGTTGGCCCTGCGGGTCAGCGGAGGCGCGGTTATACAGGATGCGGCGGTTAAGCGGCCACGCCCATGCCCAGCCCAGCGTGTTGCCAAGACCAGACGGGTCAGCGTTATCGCGGCGCGCCATCATGTTGCCTTCCGGCGTCCAGCTACCGGCGAAAATCCAGCATCCGCTGGAGGTGGTGCCGTCGTCGCGCAGTTGCGCGAAGCTGCTGAGCTGCTGGCCTTTCTTGACGATCACCGCGCCGGTCGCCGGGTCGGTGATATCCGCCAGCGCTTTACCGTTGCTTTCCATCGCCACTTCTTCCGGGGCCGGGTTATGCGGCGTCAGGAAGTTCCAGGTCATGTTCAGCACCTGTTCCGGGCAGGCTCCGCCTTCTTCGGCATACATTTTGCGCAGGCGCAGGAAGATACCCGCCAGGATCTCGCCGTCGTTCAGCGCGATGCCCGGTGCGTCCTGGCCTTTCCAGTGCCACTGTAGCCAGCGGCCAGAGTTAACGATCGATCCGTTCTCTTCGGCGAAGCAGGTGGACGGCAGACGGAATACTTCGGTCTGAATTACCGCCGAATCCACATCGTTCTGCTCACCGTGGTTTTGCCAGAAAGTGGCGGTTTCGGTGTTCAGCGGGTCGATGGTCACCAGGAATTTCAGTTTCGACAGCGCCGCAACGACCTTGTTCTTATTCGGGAACGAGGCCACCGGGTTAAAGCCCTGGCAGAAGTAACCGTTCACTTTGCCCTGGTGCATCATGTCGAAGTACTGCAACACGTCGTAGCCTTTATCCCACTTCGGCAACCAGTCGTAACCCCAGCTGTTCTCAGCCGTCGCTTTGTCGCCATAGAAGGCTTTCATCAGCGAGACGAAGAATTTCGGATAGTTGCCCCAGTAGTTCACCTGGCCTTCCAGCAGCGGTTTCGGCGTGTTGGCGGCGAGATAGGTCTGGAGATCCGGCTGGTTCTCGTTTGGCAGCGACATATAGCCGGTCAGGCTCTGGGACAGCAGGCCGAGGTCGGTCAGACCCTGAATATTGGAGTGGCCGCGCAGGGCGTTGACGCCGCCGCCTGCCATGCCCATATTGCCGAGCAGCAGCTGGATCATCGCCATGGTGCGGATGTTCTGTGCGCCCACGGAGTGCTGCGTCCAGCCCAGCGCGTACAGGAACGACGCGGTTTTGTCGTGAACGCTGGTTTCCGCGATGTATTCGCACACCTTCAGGAAATCCGCCTTCGGCGTACCGCAGATGTTTTCAACCACGTCCGGCGTATAGCGGGAAACGTGTGTTTTCAGCAGGTTCCACACGCAGCGCGGATGGCTCAGCGTCGTATCGCGTTTAGCGAAGCCGTTCTCATCCAGCTCGTAGTTCCAGGAGGTTTTGTCGTACTTGCGTTTTTCGGCGTCATAGCCGGTAAACAGGCCGTCGTCGAAGCCGTAATCTTCACGCACGATCAGGCTGGCGTTGGTGTACGCCTCAACGTATTCACGGTTGAATTTGTTGTTGGTTAACAGGTACAGCAATACGCCTGACAGGAAAGCAATGTCAGTGCCGGAGCGGATCGGGGTATAGAAATCGGCCACCGATGCAGTACGCGTAAAGCGTGGGTCAATAACGATAAGCTTCGCGCCATTGTGGATTTTGGCTTCCATCGCCCAGCGGAATCCCACCGGATGCGCTTCTGCCGCGTTCCCACCCATCACGACGATGAGGTTGGCGTTTTTCATATCTACCCAGTGGTTGGTCATCGCACCGCGACCAAATGTTGGAGCAAGACTTGCTACCGTTGGTCCGTGTCAGACACGCGCCTGGTTATCCACGGCTAACATGCCGAGGGCGCGGGAAAACTTCTGGGTTAAATAGCCGGTTTCGTTACTGGAGGCGGATGCGCACAGCATGCCCGTGGTGAGCCAGCGGTTTACCGTCACACCTTTGTCATTTTGCGCCACAAAGTTGGCGTCGCGGTCCTGCTTGATAAGCTTAGCGATGCGGTCAAAGGCCTCATCCCAGCTGATGTCCTGCCATTTATCAGAGCCTGGCGCGCGATACTGCGGGGCCTTAAGACGGCTTTCTGAGTGAATGAAATCGACTAAGCCTGCGCCTTTCGGGCACAGTGCGCCACGGTTGACCGGGTGGTCAGAGTCGCCTTCAATGTGAAAGATGGATTCTTTCGCGTTTTTTGCGCCGTCGCCGAGGCTGTACATCAACAGTCCACAACCAACGGAGCAGTATGTACAGGTGTTACGGGTTTCGCGGCTGCGCAGCAATTTATATTGCCGTGTTTCCGCAAGCGCGACGCTGGGGGCAAAGCCCAGCGCTGCTGCCGTGGTGCCTGCCATACCGCCAGCGCAGATCTTAAAGAACTGCCTTCTGCTGACCTGCATGGATCGCTCCTTGTTTTGACATTGTCACTTCCCCGCCGTTTTTCGCTATCCTGCGCACGAAATTCATTGGGTCTTTGTTTTTATTTTGCGGTTGTACCCGCAAAGGTTCAGAATTGCTGGATTAGCCCTCCTTCCGGGAGGGATAGTTCCCCCAGAATACCACAATAGTGTTAAGGGTGTTCTCATACGGTTAACAAAAAGTGAATAACGATCCTCTTGATAGCGTTGAAAATGTGACCAGGTTCACCGGTGTACGCGAATGTGAATTATGGAAACACGATGATCTCACCCACCCGAAAAGCGACTGGCTGGCGGAAGAGGTTCCCGTTGCGCTGGTTTACAACGGTATTTCCCATGTTGTGATGATGGCGACGCCGAAAGATCTTGAGCTTTTTGCGCTGGGCTTTTCGCTATCGGAAGGGATTATTGACTCCCCCCAGGATATTTTCGGGATGGATATTGTTAACAGCTGCAACGGCATCGAAGTGCAAATTGAGCTGTCCAGCCGCCGCTTTATGGGGCTGAAAGAGCGCCGCCGCGCGCTGGCGGGCCGCACCGGCTGCGGCGTGTGCGGCGTCGAGCAGCTTAACGATATCGGCAGACCGGTTGCGCCGCTGCCGTTTACCCAGACCTTCAACCTCAAAAATCTCGACAGCGTGGTCAGCCAGTTGCGTAGCGTGCAGCCTATCGGCCAGATCACCGGTTGCACCCATGCGGCGGCGTGGTTAAACCCCCAGGGCGACATGTTTGGCGGGCATGAAGATATTGGCCGTCATGTGGCGCTGGATAAACTGATGGGCCGCCGGGCGCGCGAAGGCTGGCGCGATGGCGCGGTACTGGTTTCCAGCCGCGCCAGCTATGAGATGGTGCAGAAATCGGCGCTGTGCGGCGTTGAAATCCTGATTGCGGTTTCTGCGGCAACCACCCTGGCGGTTGAGGTGGCGCAGCGCTGCAATCTGACGCTGGTGGGCTTTGCCAAACAGGGCCGCGCCACGGTCTATACTCATCCGCAGCGCATCGTTACTGGCTGATTAACGCGACAAACTCTTCATAGCTGCCAGCGCTGGCGATAGCGTGCGTATCATGGCGTTGCAGCATGCTGGCCAGATAACTGAATATTTTCAGTTCCTCACGGGCGGAAGGGCTGACGCAGGCCACCAGCAGGTGAAAGACCTTTTCATCATTCACTTTCACCGGATTCGCCAGTAATACCAGATAGCCGCGAAACTGCGGCTGTTTCTCGCTCCAGCTATGGGGCACCGCCACGTGGTTGATCACCAGATTATCGCCTTCGGTTTCACGCTGGCGTATCCGCCCGGCATCGGCGGCGGTGATCTGCCCGCGCGCCGTGAGCTTTTCGCACACCGCCCCGACAATATCATTCCAGTTTTCATGCGCTTGATTTTCGTAGTAAAAACTGTGCGCGGCAGGCAACCAGTCACTGATTTTCTGGCGAATCAGCGCCGATTCGAGATGCTCTTTGATCAGACTAATGCCTGCGGCGCCAATAATATTCTTGATGGTCAACACGTCCAGACCTGGAGAATCCACCACCGAATAGCTGTTGTTGATCACCAGCACGGGCGCGATTTCGACCCGCAGCGCGTTAAGCGCTGCGGGCGTGTTGACAATCATCACCCGGCAATTCAGCAGCTCCCGCTCAATCGCCATTTTATTGATGGTGGCGATAGCGTTTTGTTCGCACAGCAGGATTAGCGCGTATTTTTCACCGGGGTTGCGCTCCAGCGCGCAGGCGAAGTAGAGGCCAATAAGATCGCTGTCGAACAGGGTGATATCCAGTTGCTGACGCAGGCGGGCAATGAAGCCAATACTCAAATCAAAGGCCACCGGCCAGGCGGCGCGTAGCGGGTTCATGCTGCCCTGACGGCTTTCGCTGAGCCAGACCGGGGAAGCCGCGCAGCGGGTGATATGCCCGGTTAAATCATCAATAAGCTGCCCGTCGGCGGGTTCCAGCCGGTATTGTTTCATCAGGCTGTTAACGGCGTGTTCAATCCAGCTCCGATTCACGCGCGCGGCACACTGAGCCAGATCGCTGAGCAGAGCGCTGGCATGGCGTAGCCCGTTTTCGCCCAGATAAAGCCCGGCGGCGTCGTAGCGGGTGCGCACTGACGGCTCAATTTCTGTTTGCGGGCATAGCGTAAGCGCGTTGCGTAATACATAGACTGCCAGCAGTACCGAGGCCTGGTAGTCGTTGCTGATAACAGAAAAAGCAGGGTGGCTGTGCGGCGTATCGCGCAGCGTCTGATACAGGCGCGTCGTGATGCCTTGCGGCTGGAAAAGATCAGGATCTTTTTTAATCAGGTTCGCCAGAATCACTATGCGTTTTGTTTCCGGCTCATTAATAAAATGACCGGCGTTTGGTCGGCTGGCTAACGTAACGGTGCGCCCGAAGCGCTGTTTCAGCCGCAGCAGTTTATCGCTGACCATACTTTCCGGTATGGTCAGCGCATCCGCCAGGTGGGTGCGCGTCATAACGCCGTGAATTAACAACAGCGCCAGGATCTGGTCGTCGATGTCGTGACGCTGGAGCAGGCGAAAGTAGTTATGCCGGTCATAAATCTCCAGCTGGTAGCCGCCGTTACCCGGTTGAGTAATGGCGGCCGCGCCGCTCAGGGTGAAATTCACGTAATCGATATCCCGCAGCACCGTGCGCCCGGAAACCTCCAGCGCGCGGGCAAGCTGCGCCATCGGCTGTTTGTGCTGTTCGAGCAGATCCAGTAGCGCCAGTTGGCGGGCGTTCAGCATCGTTAGCGGAAATCGCGATAGGCAGCCACTTGCTCGCTGTCCAGTTGATTCAGCCACCGGGCGAGCGTGTTGAGCAGCGCGTCATAGTCCCGAATCGAGATCATCGCACTGTTGGCGTGCAGATAGCGCGTCGGCAGGCACAGCGAAATCACCGGTCGGCCACCGCCCATTACGTTGTAGCGGCCACCGTCGGTCGCGCCGGTTTTCATGGTGCACAACTGCCACGGCATCCACTCCGCTTCGGCATGTTCCTTGTACGCCGCCACCAGTTTCTGGTTCGCAAAATAGCGCTTATCGAACAACATGATCCCCGGCCCTGCGCCCAACTTCAGCGGGAAATGCACCGGGTCTATACCGGGAATATCGCCCGCCACGGCGGTATCCAGTACGATCACCAGATCGGGCTTGCTGGTTTCGGCTGAGGTCTGGGCACCACGCAGGCCGACTTCTTCTTCCACCGTGCCGGTGCCGAACAGCGTAATCTCAGGATTGTTCACGCGCTGCATCAGTTCGACCATCAACGCGCAGCCGACGCGGTTGTCCAGCGCTTTGGCGACGATGCGGTCATCGCCCCAGCGGGCGAAATTAGGCTGAGGGCTAATAAAATCGCCCACCGCGACGCCCCTTGCCGCCACCTCGGCAGCGCTGGCTGCGCCGATATCAATAAACATCTCGCCATGCTCGACGGGCTGCTGTTTCTGTTTATCACTCAGCGCGTGCGGGGCGATTGAGCCTATCAGGCCCGGGACGCTGACCCCGCTGCGGGTGCGGATCGCCACCTGATGATTCAGCATCGACTGGTTCCACCATGAGCCAATGGTATCGAAGCGGATAAAACCGTCGGCGCTGATGTGCTTAACGATAAAGCCCACTTCATCCATATGCCCGACGATGGCGATTTTCGGGCCGCGTGAGCCTTTACGGGCGATAACGCTGCCGAGGCCGTCAAAGTGGATTTCATCACTGACGCCCTCCAGCCGGGAGATTAACAGCTGGCGCACGTCATGCTCATCGCCGCTGACCGCGGTCGCCAGGCAAAGGGATTCCAGTAATTCAGTGTTCATGAGACAGCTCCTGTAGCGCCTGTTGACGGGCTTTATGTTTCATCCATGCGCCTTTCAGCAGCAAAATCAGGCCGATATTGAGCATCAGGCCAATCGCCAGCACCAGATAGAATGACCCGGCAGGCGACATCAGCCCGATAAACGGGTCGAAAACCCCAAGCCCCGGCGCGAGGCGTTTAATCCCAAAGGCAATCACCAGCATGCCGGTAATGCCGCCGCTCAGGGTGTTGGCGGTGATCATCGGCAGCGGCGCGGCTAAGGCGTAAGGAATGGCGGGCTCGGTCGCGACCGTCGCACCGACCACGATGGCGCTGCCGGCGGCGTCTTTCTCCTGCTGGGTAAACAGTTTCGGCGCAAGGTAAGTCGCAATCCCTGCGGCCATGGGGGGCATCAGCGCCACCACGCCGACGATGGCGTACCAGTCATAGATGTGCTTTTCGAGCAGCGAGAAGCAGAAAAACCACGCGGTTTTATTGATGGGGCCGCCCATATCAAAGGCCAGCATCGCGCCCACCAGGAAAGCCGCGCCCAGCTTCATAGACGGCGGAATGGTATTCAGAAAGTGCAGCAGACCATCCATCAGGCCGCCCATTACCGGGCCCAGCACGTAGTATGTCAGCACCCCAAACACCAACAGGGTGACGAAGGGAATAAACAGCGAACCGAGCAGCGGTTGCAACGCTTTACCCAGTTTCAGACGGCGGAAATAACGCACAAAGTAGCCAATCGCCAACCCCAGCACCACCGCGCCCAGAAAACCCGCGCCGGATTGCGTACCCAGCAGCGCTTTGTCGTTCGCCAGATAGCAAACCAGAAACGCGGGCGCGAACGCCGGTTTATCGCTCACCGACCAGGCGATATAGGCTCCCATAATCGGGATCATAAATTTGAACCCGAGGTAACCGATGGACTCGATAATCCAGGTGAACGACGGCGCGCCTTTGCTCATATCCTGATACGGCATACCCAGTTGCATCAGCATATTGGCGACGGCGACCAGCACACCGCCGCCAATCACAAACGGCAGAGCCGCCGAAACGCCCGCCATCAGGTGGCTCATGATGCTGCCGCTCTCGACTTCCTGTTTGCCGAGCCGCACGGCGCTGTCTGCCGCCATCAGGGTGGACTCGCTGGCTAAACCATTAAAAATCTGGTCGATATTCTTTAACGCTTTCGAAATGGCAATTTCGTAGACCTGTTTGCCCGCGAAGCGCGCGCGGTCTTCGCGGGTCAGCCCGCGGCCAATCGCCAGGATCACGTAATCGGCCTGGTCGATGTCTTCCGCGCTGAGCCGGTTTTCCACGCCGCTGGAGCCCTGGGTTTCAACTTTAATCACGTAACCCAACGCGCGGGCTTTTTGCTCCAGCGCTTCGGCCACCATATAGGTGTGTGCAATTCCTGCCGGGCAGTTGGTAATAGCGACAATCCTGATAGGCTTTTCCATATCGCGTCTCGCAGTTATTGAAGGGTGGCGTTAAGCAGCGCGACGATCTCCTGCTCGTTACCGGTTTTCAGTTGGGCGGTGAATTCCTGATGAATGATTTTTCGGCACAGCGTGCCGATCAGGCTGACCTGTGCGGCATCGGCATGTTCAGGCACGCCGAGACAGATCCAGCAGTTGACGGGTTGGTCATCCATGGATTTCCAGCCCACGCGCTGGGTGCGGCTGCGGGCAAACAGAATAAAGGGTCGCACCACGCAGGCATTTTTACCGTGGGGAACGGCCACGCCGCCGCCGAAACCGGTGGAGTGGATTTTTTCGCGCAGCAATAGCGTCTGCAAAAAGCGCTTCTGGTCGCTGACGTGGCCTTGCTGATAAGCATGATGGGCCAGCGCTTTCAAAACGGAATAGGCGCTGTTGCCTTCGATATCCAGGTTGATATCCGATGGGGTAATTAATGGCATAGCTTCACTCCCTGTGATAATGCCTGATGATTTTACGTTACCCTCGCGCGCGAACTAACACAGCATATGTCAGCGACGCACGACATTTTGATGATGAGTTGAATAAAAAAATTGTGCGACGTAACACATCCAGGAAAACAAATAATTAGGAAAAGGCCTTGGCGTAATTGATACCGGGATCTCAACCTGGCGCAGCTAAATTAATCAAGCTGAAAGCCAGCGTTGTAAGATTATCTTTTTAACTAATCAGAAAGTCGCACGGCTTACAACAATGTTGATTTACGGTAAAAAAATAACAGCGGCCCTTCTGTTGATTCACCCGTCGCTCCACGCTCTTATCATCCAGTGAGAACCTGGCTTACATGATGAAATTTAACACACTGTCGATGGTTTTTTTGCTTGTATCAGGCATAGCTAATGCTGCGGACTGCCAAACAACAGAGGAAATGGATACAGCCGAACAAGCCCTGAGCGCAGTACAAAACTGGCATGACCTGAATTCATTCTTTTTAACGTTTGAAAACTGCGATGATGGTTATCTCGCCGAAGGTATTTCAGAGGCTGTGGTAAAACGCCTGAGCGATAAATGGGAAAGTATCGATGAAATAAGCGTGATATCTGAGCAGAATAAACGCTTTGAACCATGGGTTATCACTCACATTAACACCACGGTTGGCGATCGCTATCTGGAAGAAATTTTTGAACACGCGAGGAATGATTGTCCCCAACATTCTAAGAATTTGTGCGAGAAACTGGGCAAGGCTTCTGAGCAAGCCATAAAAGAAATGCAAAATGAATAATGAGCCTGTCCATAATGCTGTGTAACAGGCATCGTATTAAAGGTGATTATTCAGGCGGTCACCGAACTCGATAATAAAACGACGCATTGCCAGTTTGCGCATTAATTCGCGTTAGCCAAAATAAAAACGCCCGACCGCGCATTGCGTGTCGGGCTTATTAATCACTACCTTAATCCAGGTAAAATACTTCTTTCAACTCTTCGCTCACCGGGCTGTTATCCGGATTGCTCGGCATCACTTCACGCATGTGTTTCCACCAGCGCTTGCACACGTCGGTATCCGCCACCGCATTCCAGCGGGCTTCTGACTCGATCTCTACGGTTGCAAAAAGCAGGTTACGCTGTGCATCGAGATAAATAGCGTAGTGATGAGCACCGTGCTGCTTAAGAACCGCCTCCAGTTCTGGCCAAATCGGCGAATGGCGGCGTTGATACTCTTCATGGGCATCGGGGTTCACCTGCATCACAAAGGCTTTGCGGATCATAACGCCTCCAGGTACAGCGCCCGCACTTCATCACGAGAGGCGGTACGCGGGTTGCATGGCGCACACGGGTCGGCCAGCGCTTTATCCAGCCAGCCTTTGATATCCGCGTTGGTTACGCCCAGCGCAGCGAAACCTGATGGAATGCCGACGCGGGCCGACAGGGCGCGGATCGCTTCGATGGCTTTCACGCTGGCCTGCTCGTCGCTCAGTCCGTGGGTATCCACGCCCATGGCCTGGGCGATACGCGCAAAACGGGCGACGGCGTTCGGGCGGTTAAAGTTCTCGATGACCGGCAGCAGGATCGCGTTACAGACCCCGTGCGGCAGGTTATGAGTCGCGCCCGGCTGATGCGCCAGCGCATGCACCAGCCCAAGCCCGGCGCTGTTAAACGCCATGCCCGCCAGATACTGCCCGTAAGCCATCATTTCGCGCGCTTGCAGGTTGTGACCGTTATCCACCGCCTGCGGCAGCCAGTGGCTGATTAAGCGGATCGCTTCCAGCGCGTTGGCGTCGGTCAGCGGATGCGCGCCCACCGAGACATAGGCTTCTACCGCGTGGGTCAGGGCGTCCATACCGGTCGCGGCGGTGACGGCGGCGGGGATATCCAGCATGACGCTGGCGTCATCCACGGCGATATCCGGGATGATATTCGGGTCGATAATCACCTCTTTGACCTGGCGTTCGCTGTCGATGATCACCGCGTTGCTGGTCATCTCCGCTGCGGTGCCTGCGGTGGTATTGATCGCGACCAACGGCACGCCCGGATGGGTGACTTTGCCGACGCCGGAGTAAGCGGTGGACGGCCCTGGATTGGCGGTCAAAATTTTCACCGCTTTGGCGGTATCAATCGGGCTGCCGCCGCCGAAAGCGATAATGTAATCGCACTGTGCGTTTTTAAAAGCCGCGAAACCCTGTTGCACCAGCGCTTCGGTCGGATTGGGGAATACGTCACCGAACAGATGATACGGCAGTTTATGGGCGTCCAGCGCGGTAAACAGGCTGTCCAGCAGACCCATTTTCACCAACTGGCCGTCGGTGACGATCAGCGCTTTGCCCCATTTTTTCCCGGCGATCAGTTTGACCATATCGCCAATCGCGCCTGCGCCGTGCAGGCTGATTTTCGGCAGTGCTAATAAAAAGCTCATGGCTGTCTTCCTTTACAGTTCCAGCGCGCTGGCGAGCGGGGTAACGCCAAAGCGTTTGCCCAGCGCGATCAGTTCATCGCGAGAGATGGTTTGTTTCATACCGCCCATGGAGATGACTTTCACCAGGATCTCGGCGGATTTCTCAGCGGTATCAATCAGGCCAAAGGCTTCGTCCAGCGTTGGACCGCTGCCGAAGACCCCGTGGAACGGCCACAGCACCAGCGAATGCTGACTCATTGATTGTGCGGTGGCCTGGCCGATTTCATCAGTGCCCGGCACCATCCACGGCAGAATGCCGACGCCGTCCGGGAAGACCACCAGGCATTCGGTGCTGCCTTCCCACAGTTTGCGGGTGATGACGTCGGTGCGGTTTTCCAGCACATAGGTAAGCGCAATCAGGTTAGTGGCGTGGCAGTGCATAATCACGCGGTCTTTGCCCTGGGTGGCTTTGATACGTTCGCAGTGGGAGAGGAAGTGCGCCGGAAGCTCAGAGGTTGGCACCGCGCTCTCTTCCAGACCCCACAGAATGTGATAACCCGCGCCGTCGCTGTCGACTTTGACAATGCCGAGGTTGGCCGCCGGGGCCAGTTGCACGTTGCGGAAGAATTTGCCGGAGCCGGTAACGATAAACGGCGTATTGGCCAGCAGCGGCATCGGCTGGCTCAGGGCGATATAGCGCGGTTGGGCGTAGAAATCAGCCTGATAATCCGCCAGATCCGCCTCATCCAGGCGCAGCGTTAAGTTGCCGCCGTTGCGCTCGTCCCAGCCCTTCAGCCAGGCGTCGGTGGTGGCTTTGATCATGCCCTGAACGAACCAGGAATGAATAATAGTCTGCATAGTGTTGTTTCCTTTACGGGGCCAGCCAGCGGCCCCTGTGAACCTGAGTCGTTATCAATTACGCGCGTTTGCGCAGGACGCTTTCTTCGTAAGCGCGCACGCTTTCCAGCCATTCGCTGCCTGCCGGAGTGTCGTTGCGCTGGCAATACATTTCCCATACCGCCTGCCACGGCAGGGATTTCTGCTCTTCCAGCAGCGCCAGACGGCCCGTGTAATCACCGTTCAGTTCCAGCTTGCGCAAGTGATCGGTCGGTTCCAGCAGGGCGCGCAGCAGGGCTTTTTTCATGTTGCGGGTGCCGATAACCCAGGCCGCGATGCGGTTAATCGAGGCGTCGAAGAAATCGAGGCCGATATGCACGCGGTCGAACAGGTCATGGCGAATGATTTCGCTGGCGATGGCCTGGGTTTCATCATCCAGCAGCACCACGTGGTCGCTGTCCCAGCGCACCGGGCGGCTAACGTGCAGCAGCAGGCGCGGCACATACAGCATGGCGGCGGAGATCTTGTCGGAAATCACCTCGGTCGGGTGGAAGTGGCCGGCGTCGAGGCACAGCGCGGTCTGGCGGCTGGTGGCGTAGCCCATGTAGAACTCATTGGAGCCGACGGTGTAGCTTTCTGCGCCAATGCCAAACAGTTTGCTTTCAACGGCGTCGATATGGTGGGCATCGTCGAACTTCTCGCTGATCACCTCATCCAGCGCGGCAATCAGGCGCTGGCGCGGGCCAAGGCGGTCCACCGGTACGTCTTTCATACCGTCCGGGATCCAGATATTCATCACCGACGGCGTTCCCAGTTGCTCGCCGAAGTAAGCGGAAATGCGGCGGCTGGCTTTACAGTGATCGATCCAGAACTGACGAATCTCATCGTTAGCGTGGGACAGGGTAAACCCGTCGGCGCTCAAAGGGTGCGAGAAGCAGGACGGGTTGAAATCGAGGCCAATATGCTGTTTCTTCGCCCATTCCACCCAGTTTTTAAAGTGCTCCGGTTTGATGGCGTTGCGCTCAACGGGGGTGTCAGATTCCAGATAAATGGCGTGCAGGTTCAGGCGCTTCGGGCCTGGGATCAGGTTCATGGCCTGCTCCAGATCGGCGCGCAGCTCGGTGGCGTTACGCGCTTTGCCCGGATAGTTGCCGGTAGCCTGAATGCCGCCGGTCAGCGATCCTTCCGGATTTTCAAAACCGGCGACGTCATCGCCCTGCCAGCAGTGCATGGAGACCGGCAGGCGATCGAGCGCCGCCAGGGCCTGTTCGGCATCGACGCCAACGGCGGCAAAACGCTGTTTAGCCAGTTCCCATGCCTGATTAATAGACGTAGTCATGCGCAAAGCTCCTTTGTTTGATGGGTTTGCTGAAACTGCGCAGCAACGCGGGCAATTTCGCTATGTTGATTGGGTGTGAAGGTCGTGAGTGAGCTGGTCTGTTTGATCACCCGGCGGAAGTCGTCGACGTCTGCGATGTCGTCGAGCGCCATCAGCTGGCAACCGATATTGCCCAGGGTCGAAGCCTCGATCGGCCCGGCGGAAACCGGGAGCCCGCAGGCGTCAGCGCACAGCTGGTTGAGAAAATGGTTCTGGCTGCCGCCGCCGACGATATGCAAACGGGTAAACGGCTTGCCGCGCAGCCGCGCCAGCTCGTGCAGCACATCGGCATACAGCAGCGCCAGGCTGTCGAAAATGGTGCGCGCCAGCTCCGCTGCGTTCTGCGGGACGGGCTGATGGCTCTCGCGACAGGCGGCCTGGATCTCCTGGCTCATGTTGTGCGGATTGATAAACCGGTCGTCGTTCGGATTAATCACGCAGCGGCAGGCCGGTAGCTGGCGGGCGCGTTCAATCAGCGCGGGCAGATCGGTGATGTTGTGCTCTTTGATGACGCGCTGTAGCAGCCAGAGCCCCATGATGTTTTTCAGCACCCGGTAGCGGCCTTCCGCGCCGCCTTCGTTGGTGATGTTGGCAGCCAGCGCGTCGGCGTGGGCGTAAGGCGTTTTGCTTTCAAAGCCCATTAGCGACCAGGTGCCGGACGAAAGATACGCGGCGTCTTTACCTTCCAGTGGCGCGGCGATCACGGCGCTGGCGGTGTCGTGGGTCGCGACCGCGACCACCGGAATAGGGTTACCCTGGGCGCACACCCAGTGACCCACCACGCTGCCCGGATGGCCTGGGGTGCCGAACCAGCGCGCCGGCACGCCTGCCCATTCCAGCAGCGCCTCGTCCCAGTTATCAGTGTTGATATTGACCAGTTGGGTGGTGGTGGCGTTGGTGTATTCCCAGTTCATCACGCCGGTGAGGCGATAGCACAGGTAATCGGGCATCAGCAGGGCATGCGCCACGCTGTCCACCAGTTCCGGCTGCTGTTGAGTCAGCGCACGCAACTGGTAAAGCGTGTTGAAGGGTAAAAACTGAATGCCGGTGCGGCGATAAATCTCTTCACGGCCCAGCGATTCGCACGCCTGTTGCATGATGCCGTCGGTGCGGCTGTCGCGATAGGCCACCGCCGGGCCGACGCGCTGGCCCTGGGCGTCCAGCAGCACCACGTCCACGCCCCAGGTATCAATGCCGATGCTGTCGATGGCGACGCCCTGCTCGCAGGCTTTTTGCAGGCCGAAACGGATGTCGCTTTCCAGCGCGTCCACGTCCCAGCAGTCAAACTGCCCGTCACGGATAAGCTGGTTAGTAAAGCGGTGGATCTCTTTTAATTGCAGGTCGCGGCTGGCGGTATCGAAGCGCGCCAGCATCACGCGGCCGCTTGAGGCACCCAGATCAACCGCAACGCTATGTCGAATAGACATGATGGGAATCCTTCTCTGAATCAATGCCCATCAGTCTAAAAACAAGCCCGGCGCGTCACCTTCTCGCCACTGACAATGTCAAACCTGCGTTGGCAACAAGGCAAAGGTGAACGTGAGTGAATTCACAGTTTGCATTTCATGCGTGTTGTGAGCCTTGCCGCAATTCCCGATCTTTCCCGCTGATTCTTAAAAAACGAACACAATTTGCGCTGTTTAGCGTCGAAAAATTAAGGTGCGGCCGGGGGCGGTTATCTACTATCAAGCGAAATTTCAGTGGGTGGGAGGCGAAAATGACCGTTTTAACCTGCAGCGATTATTTCCCATGCAGCGCCGCGACCGTGGCGATAGAACCCCGTTTGCCGCAATCGGCATTTCCAGAGCATCACCATGATTTTTATGAGATTGTCATCGTCGAACACGGCACAGGGGCGCACATTTTTAACGGGCAGCCCTATACCCTGAGCGGCGGCTCGGTATGCTTTGTGCGCGATCACGACAGGCACCTGTTTGAACATACCGAGAATCTGTGCCTGACCAATGTGCTCTATCGCGCGCCTGATGCGTTCAGCTTTCTTGCCGGGCTGGATAAATTGCTGCCTCAGGAGCAGGACGGCATATACCCGTCGCACTGGCGCGTGCCGCCACAAGTATTGGCGCAGGTGAAGAATTTGCTGGCTGATTTGGAGGCATTAGGAAACGCCACTGACACCCACAGCCTGGCCCAGCGTGAAATCCTGTTTATGCAGTTGCTGATCCAGATCCGCAAAGGTAGCCTCGCTGACCCGTCTGCTGGCGCAGATAACCGGTTAAATATGATGATCGGCTGGCTGGAGGAGCATTTTGCCAGCGAAGTTTGCTGGGAGACGCTGGCCGAACAGTTTGATTTGTCGCTGCGAACCCTGCACCGCCAACTCAAACAGCAAACTGGGCTAACGCCTCAGCGTTATCTGAATCGGCTGCGTTTGATGCGCGCCCGCCACTTGCTGCGTCACAGCGAAGAAAGCGTCACGGATATCGCTTATCAATGCGGTTTCGGCGACAGTAACCACTTTTCGACGCTGTTTAAGCGTGAGTTTTGTTTCTCTCCGCGCGATATCCGCCAGGGCCGCGATCGCCAGCTCCAGTAACGCGAACAACATCACCGTTTTTTGCCTCAGGAAATTCAATAATTTCCGATTGCGACCAGGCCCGCCCTGACAGGCTGTACGGCGGGCGACTTGTATACTTCCACATTGACTCACGCCGGGGGCAAACGTTGGCCGCTCAGTTGATCCTCAAAAAAGCCGATTTTTTCGCTTCGCCCATGCAGCCCGTGGCGGTGGCGGACCGTTACCCGCAGAACGTGTTCGCGGAGCACACCCACGATTTTTGCGAACTGGTGATGGTATGGCGCGGCAACGGTCTGCACGTGCTGAACGACCGGCCCTGGCGCATTACCTGTGGCGACCTGTTTTATATCAAAGCGGAAGATCGCCACAGCTATGAGTCGGTAAACGATCTGGTGCTGCATAACATCATCTACTGCCCGGAACGGCTTACCCTGAATGTGGACTGGGACGCATTGCTGAAACCGCAGGAACTCAACCCGCGCTGGCGACTGAACAGCCAGGGGATCGCCCAGGCGCGGCAAATCATTAGTCAGCTCGAACATGAAAGCCCGAAAGACGACGGGCTGTCGCGTACCCTCAGCGAAAGTCTGTTTCTGCAATTGTGCATTACGCTGCGCCGTCATCGCTATCAGCCGGATAGCACCGGTTCGCCAGATCAGGGTGAGGTGTTGGATTTGCTGATTGCCGCGCTGGATAACAGCGTTAATAACGCCTTTGATTTACAGGAATTTTGCCAGCGCCATCAGGTGCAGGAGCGCCCGCTGCGCCAGCGTTTCCGCCAGCAGACCGGGATGACCATCAACCATTATTTGCGCCAGTTACGGATTTGCCAGGCACAATATCTGCTACGCCATACCGAGATGCTGATTAGCGATATCGCGTCGCGCTGCGGCTTTGAGGACAGCAATTACTTTTCGGTGGTGTTTACCCGTGAAACGGGCGTGACGCCACGGTTGTGGCGTCAGCAGTGTCATGAATGGCTAAAGCGCGAGGGTGTACGTGAGGGTTAGTTCGCCATCCCCAGCCCCACGATATTGGCGGCGATGATAATCACCACGCAGCCGACGCTCAGCACACCCACCGGACGGCGTCCCGCCGATTTCCACTCTTTAAGGATCAGCCCCACCAGGCCGCCGCACAGTACATAGAAGCTCATGTGTAACATCCAGCTCATATAGTCGTACTGCGCCGGGATTTTGGCGTGGCCCCAGGCGTAAAAGAAGAACTGCAAGTACCACATCAGGCCGGCCAGCATTGAGAACAGCACGTTGCTGATGATCAGCGGCTTAGCCAGCGAGAAGTCGGCGCGTACCGACAGGTTCTGGACTTTCGCCAGGCGGATAAAGCAGAAGCCGAGGTTAATCACCGCGCCGCCGCCCATGATCACCACGTAGCTTGGCAAGGCGACATACAACGGATCGACGCCTAACGCCGCGGCGGCTTCATGCATCGGTTTTGCTGCGTCCATCGCAAACGACATTCCGGCGGAGAAAATGCCGCACATCACCGCCAGAATCAGCCCCTTCTTGAGGTTAAACTCTTCGGCTTTGATGCCCATCTGGCGCTCTTTCAGCTGGCCTGCGCGGGTGACGATAGCGACGCCAATCAGCGCGACCAGCACGCCAAGCAGCGTCATTTGCCCGCCAGGCGTGCCAATCAGTACGCCGAATTTGCCATTCAGGATCGGCGTCATCAGCGTGCCGACAATTAACGTAATACCGATGGCGATCCCGATGCCCATCGACATGCCGAGATAGCGCATGGTCAGGGCGTAGTTGATGTTGCCGATGCCCCACATCGCGCCGAACAAAAATACCGGCAGCAGTGTGGAAGCGCTAAACGAACCGTAGTAGGACCAGAAGTCAGGCAGCAGCGCGGCGCTGACCGCCCAGGGCAGGACAATCCACGAGACCAGCCCGCCCACTGACCACATGGTTTCCCATGACCAGTTTTTTACCTGTTTAAAGGGCGCGTAAAAACAGGCGGCGCTGGCCGCGCCAATAAGGTGCCAGAGGATCCCCATCGTTATTGCGTTACTCATTCTTTAATTCCTCATTTTGTCGAATGGCCAGGGGTTCGAGCACACCCCCAATGACGACGAGTTTAGGGATCCAGGGAAAGCGCTACCTTCGGGCAACTGCCGCGCGCACATCATAAATGGCAAAAAACAGCGGGTGGGTAAGACCGGGATCACAGTTCGAATTTTCTCCTCCCGGCGCAGGCCGGGAGGAGGGCGGGTCAGGCGATTTTTACTGCCGGGATAGCCAGCAGCCAGGCGAGTCTTTCCAGCAATGCGCCCTGATGACCGATGCCAATCGCGCAGTGGTGCGACGGGCCGCCGAGGCTCCAGCGAGTGGTAAAATCCCGGGCGCTGACGGGGAAGCGGTAGCGGCTATTGGTATTGCCGATGTCGAGCGTTTCTCCCGCCACGGCTTCGCCTTCGGCATATTGCAGGATCACGCGGTTATCCGCGTCTTCCACCACCGACAGGAACGTTACCGGGCCGGGCTTAACCGTCATCTGAATCGACACGCCCTTGCCGGGTTTACCGTGATACACCGGCAGCGGCACCAGCCGCACCTCGCCGTCCGCCATCAGCGGATGCGCCGGGCCGTCATGGCCCCACAGCACCACATCATCCTGAAATTCGATCCCATAAGGCTCTGAGAACGAACCGCCTGCACCCAGCAGTTGCATGATTTTCATCGCCAGTACGTTTTTGATTTCGTACTCGCCCGCTACCGGGATGCCGCGCCCGGTGAGCAGCGTGGTGCCCATGATCACGGAGGTAATGATGTTTTCACAGGCGTTGCCGTTACGTCCTTCGTAGTAATAGGCCAGCGCCGCCAGCTGGTTATTTTCCACCAGCGTATCCAGCGCACAGGCGGTCTGCACGGCGCGATCCAACTCCCTCTGCTCGCAGGCCGGATCGATCTGCATTACCTGCTCCAGCTCCTGCCATTTGGCCTGGGTTTGCGCCAGCGTGACGTTTTCCCGGTACTCCGCGACTTCGCACATCTCCAGCGGCTTAAAGCACACGCCAAGCCTGGCCGACAGATTGGTCATATTGCTGTACACATCCACCATGCCGTCGTAGTAATGCCCCAGCACGCCTACCTGTGCAGCCGCCAGGGCGCGCTGTACGTTCACCGCCTCAAGCCAGGCGTCGGTTTCTTGCCAGATGGCCTCATCGCCTTCCAGCGCGCCGACTAATAACTGATAACGGATGCCGGCGCGGTTAAACACGTTTGCCAGTTCCGGCGCGCTGCATGCCTGGCAATGCGCCAGCCATTCGCCGGTGCGGGCGCCGCGATCGGCAAGCGCCCGAATGGTGGCGTAGGGCAGGCCGGGTTCGGGCTGGAGTGCCAGGATAATCACTGGCTTATTGATTCGCTGCACCAGCGGCAGCACCGTGGCGCTGAGCGCGTAAGTGCTGAGGTAGAGGCAAATCACATCAACCGGCTGGCTGTTGAGTTTGGCGGTGAAAGCGTCGGCTTTAGCGATGCTGTCGATCAAGCCGCCATTGATGATATGGCGTTCAGGGGAGGAAAGGCGTTGGTGGATACGCGACAGATAGCCTGTCAGACGCTGTTCGAGACCGTGAAACTGCGGCCAGTAGGTGTCCAGACCCACCCCAAAAAGTGCGATATTTATCGTCATTTTTGTGCTCCAGGGAACATGAGGAGCATCGACTATGGCCTGTTTACCCGGTGGTAACCTTCGTATTTTTGCCACCCTGACAGCGACCTGGCAGAAAAACCGTTATCTCTGTGAAGTGCCTCGCAAACTGGCTTATTCCTGTTGTGAATAACCTTATAATAAATGCGGCATTGATAAACATTTTCAATATCATTTAATTAACTATAATGATCCCACTGATTACGCGGCGTTAACACACCGGTGCTGAAAAGTCCGTTTGCCGCCCGACAATAATGGAGATGAAAAATGAGCTATACACTGCCATCCCTGCCTTACGCTTACGACGCCCTGGAACCCCATTTCGACAAGCAAACGATGGAAATCCATCACACCAAACACCACCAGACCTACGTCAATAACGCTAACGCAGCGCTGGAATCCCTGCCTGAATTCGCTAACCTGCCGGTTGAAGAGCTGATCGCTAAACTGGATCAGGTTCCGGCTGACAAGAAAACCGTACTGCGTAACAACGCAGGCGGCCACGCGAACCACAGCCTGTTCTGGAAAGGCCTGAAAACCGGCACTACCCTGCAGGGCGACCTGAAAGCAGCCATCGAGCGCGATTTCGGTTCCGTGGAAAAATTCAAAGAAGAATTCGAGAAAGCAGCAGCGACTCGTTTTGGCTCCGGCTGGGCGTGGCTGGTGCTGAAGGGCGACAAACTGGCTGTGGTCTCTACCGCAAACCAGGATAGCCCGCTGATGGGCGAAGCGATCTCCGGCGCATCCGGTTTCCCGATCCTGGGCCTGGACGTGTGGGAACACGCTTACTACCTGAAATATCAGAACAAACGTCCTGACTACATCAAAGCCTTCTGGGAAGTGGTGAACTGGGACGAAGCGGCTGCACGTTTTGCTGCCAAAAAATAAGGTTGCAATATTGCAGTGATAAAGCGAGCCTGAGGCTCGCTTTTTTTGTATCCGCATAAGGAGCAGCAGATGCATTATCCCGCAGACATTTACATTGGCCAGGTGCGTGATTACCCCGGCAGCCGCCCCAGCGCCATCGCCAAGGTTCAGGTTGAAGGCGCGTTAACCCTGACCGAACGGGGGCTGACAGGCGATCAGCAGGCGGAAAAAGTGATCCATGGCGGACCGGATCGCGCGCTTTGCCATTATCCCCGCGAGCATTACGCCCGGTGGGCGCGCGAATTCCCGGCGCAGGCAGAGTTGTTTGTCGCACCGGCGTTTGGCGAAAACATCTCAACCGTTGGGCTCACCGAAGAGAACGTCTGTATCGGCGATATTTTCCGCTGGGGCGAGGCGCTGATTCAGGTCACCCAACCGCGCTCGCCGTGCTTTAAAGTCAATTTCCATTTTTCTATCAGTGATTTGTCATTGCTGATGCAAAACACGACCCGCACCGGCTGGTTATATCGCGTAATCCAGGCTGGCGCCGTCAGCGCCGATGCGCCGCTGGAACTGGCGTCCCGTACCAGTGACGTCAGCATTCGCGACGCCGCCGCTATCGCCTGGCATATGCCCTTTGATGATGAACAGTATCACCGCCTGTTAAGCGCGGCGGGGTTGTCGGTGAGTTGGACCCGAACCATGCAAAAGCGCCGTATTTCCGGGAAGATCGAAGATTATTCGCGCCGGTTGTGGGGGAGTGCGAAGCCAGCGGGGTGAGGTTTTTTTAGCCTTTTGCTTGTCTTGTAAGCGCATTCAGCCCATCATCACCTCAATTTCATTCGATTTTGAGGTGAAGCGTGAAGGTCACTCCTCCGCCGAAACGATTACCCCTGAGTGGGATGACCCCAGAATTCATCATGGATTACCTGGTGGAATACCGCCTGAAAGGTACGCCGTACCTCCATTACGATCAGCTCAAACGTCGAATTCGCGACGCAGAAAAACTGCTTTCCCTGTGGCAACATATTGTTATGGCGCGCCGTATTTCCGCCACGCAGCTTCCTTTGTTGCGCACTCGCGTTCCGTCAGCAAGAAACTGTATTCCCCGGATTAATATCACCGCACTGATCCAAAAATCGTGCTCTGTTGTTGACCGTTTAACCTCGTCTGCGGCTGAAACCGAACGTTATGAGAAATTCGACGCGGCAGATTATTTAATGGATGAGTTAACGCTGGCCGAGGCCATTGCCTCCAGTCAGCTTGAAGGCGCGGCGACGACCAGCCGGGTAGCACTGGAAATGCTTAAAGTCGGACGCATCCCGCGTGACGAAGGCGAGAAAATGATCATGGGGAATTACCGCATGATGAACTATGTCTCGGAGCGGGGAAGTGCGCCGTTTAATGTCGAAGAAATACAGGCGCTGCATCGGGTGGCCATTGAGGGTATCAGCGATGATAAATATACGCCCGGACAGTTCAGAACGGTGAACGATAAGATTGTCGTCGCCGATCATCAGGGGAATGTGATCCATACGCCTCCTGACGCAGGCACGCTACCCGACGCGCTGGAAAGTTTATGCGTTTTTATTAATACGCCGCATGAAAGCGCAGAAGATGAAACCTATCTCCATCCGCTGGTAAAAGCCTGCATTATTCATTTCATGATTGGCTATCTGCATCCTTTTAAAGACGGTAACGGCAGAACCGCCAGGGCGATGTTTTACTGGTATATGCTGAAATGCGGCTATACCGCGTTCCGCTATATCTCAATCTCTAAACTGTTAAAAAACGCACCGGCCAAATACGTCCGCGCATATCTTTACTCTGAAACGGATGAGATGGATTTAACCTATTTCGTCAACTATCAATGTGAGATTGTGTCACGCGCCGTGCAGGAGTATCTGGATTATATTCAACAGTTTATTCATACCCGTGTTGAGTTGCGCTCCTGGCTGTATGACTCGGGGATTTTCAGCCAGATCAACACCCGTCAGCGTGAATTAGCGACAATCGCTATTAATCAGCCCGGCATATTGTTTACCGCTGCGGAAGTCTGCGCACGGATGGGCGTATCCGAAAATACGGCCCGCGAGGATTTAAAGAAACTCACTGCGCTGGGCTTGATGAAAGCGATGAAAGAGGGCAAAGGCAACGTCTATCTTTCACCGCGCAGTCTGTTTGAGCTTAAAAAGTGGCGCGGGAAAAACGATAAAGCGGCGTCGGTACAGGACTGGTGATTATTTGCTTATGTAAAAAGTACATCATTACCCATTTGACGGTAGGATCTGAAAAATTTGTATTAATGACTCACGAACTCGCGAGTATTCCTGAAAGAGCGCTGGGTGAAGAAGTCTGCAGCATCATAATCCAACGTGATGTCATTAAATCAGCGTTGGATTTTCTGCTGGATGGGATCAGTTAAACAAACTCACCGCTCTCATCCCTGAGAGCAGTCCTGTATTACGCCGCATCCACGCGCTTCGACACGCTGGCGCTGGCAGCCGGTAACGACGCCAGCACCGAGGTAAATTCCGGGTCCGGCACCAGCGAATCGCGGCTGATTTCTTTAATCGATTTCGCGCCGGTCAGGGTCATCGCCACCCGCATCTCTTTCTCAATCAAGTTCAGCAGGTTCGCCACGCCCGCCTGGCCGTGGGTCGCTAACGCATAGAGATACGCGCGGCCCAGCAGTACGGTATCCGCACCCAGGGCGATCATTCGCACCACATCCAGACCGCTACGGATGCCGCTGTCGGCCAGAATGGCGATATCGCCTTTCACCGCGTCGGCAATGGCGGGCAGCGCGCGCGCTGAGGAGAGCACGCCGTCCAACTGACGACCGCCGTGGTTAGACACCACAATCCCGTCCGCGCCGAAGCGCACCGCGTCTTTGGCGTCTTCCGGGTCGAGAATGCCTTTAATCACCATCGGGCCATCCCAGAATTCGCGGATCCACTCCAGGTCTTTCCAGGAGATCGACGGGTCGAAGTTATTCGCCAGCCAGCCGATGTAATCTTCCAGCCCGGTGGGCTTGCCGAGATAGGCGGAGATATTGCCTAAATCATGCGGACGACCGTGCAAACCCACGTCCCATGCCCATTGCGGATGGGTCGCCGCCTGCCAGTAGCGGCGCATCGCCGCGTTAGCGCCGCTCATCCCGGAGTGCGCGTCGCGATAACGCGCGCCAGGGGTCGGCATATCCACGGTAAACACCAGCGTTGAGCAGCCCGCTGCTTTGGCGCGCTCCAGCGCGTTGCGCATAAATCCGCGATCGCGCAGAACATACAGCTGGAACCACATTGGGCGCTGAATTTTCGGCGCGACCTCTTCAATCGGGCAGACCGACACGGTGGACAGCGTAAACGGGATCCCTTTGGCGTCTGCCGCTTTCGCCGCCTGTACTTCGCCGCGCCGGGCGTACATACCGCACAGCCCGACCGGTGCCAGCGCCACCGGCATCGATAGCGTTTCGTCGAACAGCTTCGTTTCGAGGCTCAGGTCCGACATATTTTTCAGCACGCGTTGGCGCAGGGCGACTTGCGACAGATCGTCCACGTTGCGGCGCAGGGTATATTCGGCATAGGCCCCGCCGTCGATATAGTGGAACAGGAACGGTGGCAGGATACGTTGGGCGGCGGCGCGGTAGTCGCTGGCGGCGGAAATAATCATCATTCGTTCTCCCTGGGGTTATCGTCGATGTCGGGCAGGCGGGTGACTCGCGCCTGGCGCGCCACATCTTCATCAAGACGTTTAATGGTGGAATGAACAAAGCCAAGATGATGCGTCACGGCTTTGCGCGCCCGCTCGGCATCCCCGGCTAAAATGGCGTCCAGCACCTCGCGGTGCTGTTCGGTGAGCTGTGAAAAAATTGGCGGTTCGAGATACATGCGCTGGCGGCTCTGCATCACTGAGGATTGCAGCAAATCGAAAAAGCCGCGCATGGTCTGGAGCAACACCACGTTATGGGAGGCCTCCGCCACGGCCAGATGGAATCGCACGTCGGCCTGGGCGGCGAGATCCGGGTCATCGCGTTCGGTGAATTTCAGCGTGGCGTCAAAGCAGTAACGCAGTTTCTCTTTATCCGCTTCGGTGGCGCGCAACGCCGCGTGCCAGGCGGTGCTGGCCTCAATGGCGTGGCGGGCTTCGAGAATGTCATAGCGATAGCCCGGATCGTCCGCCAGCAGCGTTTTAATCGGCTGGACGATACGTTGTTCTGACCAGGGCTCAAGCTGATAGCGCACAAAGGTGCCGCCTCCCCGGCGGCTGACCAGCGTGCCTTCGCGAATCAAAATCTGTATCGCCTCGCGCACGCTATTGCGCGAGACGCCGAGGATCACCGCCAGCTGGCGCTCGGACGGCAGGCGCATCCCGCCGTCGAGCTGCTGGTCCGCGATCAGCGCCTGAATACGCTCGACCAGTTGGTCAGCCAGGCGCAGCGTGGTTATCGTCATGGAATCATCCAGGTTAAGACATAGGCCTGAAGTGTGGTGATTACGCCCACCATGCAGGTGAATATCAGGCTGTGTTTCACCGTGAAGCGGAACAGGTCCGATTCTTTGCCCACCAGCCCGACGGCGGCGCAGGCGATGGCGATAGACTGCGGCGAAATCATCTTGCCAGTGACCCCGCCGGTGGTGTTGGCGGCGACCATTAATACATCCGATACGCCAATCTGCTGGGCGGCGGTGGCCTGAAGCGCGGCGAACAGGGCGTTAGAAGAGGTATCCGACCCGGTCAGGAATACCCCCAGCCAGCCGAGGAACGGCGAGAAGAAGGTAAACGCCGAACCCGTGTGCGCCAGCGCTAAGGCAAGCGTAGACGACAGCCCCGAATAGTTGGAGATAAAGGCGAAGGCCAGAACCATCCCGATAGAGTAAATCGGCAACGCCAGCTCTTTTAACGTCTCGCCAAAGGTTTTGATCGCCGCGGCGGGTTTCATTTTCAGCCAGACGATGGAGATCAGCCCGGCGAACAGGATTGCGGTGCCGGTGGCGGAGAACCAGTCGAATTTGTACACCGCAGCGTACGGCGTGGCGGCGCTGACCACCGGCGGCATACGGGCCACCAGTTTGTCCAGATAGGGTACGGAAACGTTAATCACCATGTCGTACAGCGCGCCGCCAGGGGCGAACAGCGCTTTAAACGGCGGAATACTCCACAGCGTGACGGTGGCGGTCAGGAACAGGAACGGCGACCAGGCGCGAATCACCTGGCGAGCGGTGTAATTTTTGCGAGCCAGAGTCTGATCGACCACCGATGCGCCCATATCGCCGAAGCGGAAGATGCGTGTCGGCTGCCAGCGCTTCAGGAACAGCGTCAGGCACACCAGTGAAACCAACGAGGAGATGATGTCCGGCAGTTCCGGGCCGATAAAGTTGGAGCTGAGGTACTGGGCGATAGCGAAGGAGCCGCCTGCGACCATCACCGCAGGCCAGGTCTCTTTAATGCCGCGCCAGCCGTCCATAATGCCCATGATCCAGAACAGCACGATGATGGTCAGGAACGGCAGTTGGCGGCCCACCATCTGGCCGATTTCAAAGCTATCCAGGCCGGTTACCTGGCCCGCCACCAGAATAGGAATGCCCATCGCGCCAAACGCCACCGGCGCGGTATTCACAATCAGGCACAGCCCGGCGGCGTACAGCGGATTAAAACCGAGGCCCACCAGCAGCGCGGCGGTAATCGCCACCGGCGCGCCGAACCCCGCAGCCCCTTCAAGGAAGGCGCCAAAGCAGAAGCCGACGATCAGCATTTGTAGACGCTGGTCCGGGGTAATCGACAGTATTGATGAACGGATGATGTCGAACTGCCCGGTTTTTACCGAAATTTTGTAGACAAATACCGCCGCGATGATGATCCAGGCAATCGGCCACAGGCCGTAGAAGAAGCCGTAAATCACCGATGCAAAGGCGTTATCCGCAGGCATCTTGTAGAAGAACAGGGCAACCGCCAGCGCGATCGCCACGGTCCACGAAGCGGCGATATAGCCTTTCAGCTTCAGCTTAATCAGCGCGAAGAAGAAAAACAGGATCGGTAACGATGCGATAAGACTGGAAAGCCAAATGTTACCAGCCGGATCGTAGTTTTGTTGCCAGAGGCTCATGCAATTCTCCCGAGGACCGCAAATGCGCTACGCAAGGAGTCTCCGCTCAGCTTTGCGTCACGTTATTTGTAAAGGTGGTCCTACCAATAGTGTGATGTAGGGTTGGTGTCGATGAATGGTTAACCAAATGTTGCTTGTATGCAATGTGGTGGTAACGGGTATTTTGTGGCTTTGTGATTTTTGAGGGGAAATTTTTGCGAATTGGTAGGGCCACTTGGGTGGCATCCCACTTTGCATGAAAGGGATTAATCAGAAAAGGGGAGAGAGTTCGCGGCGGAACGAACAGAAAAACGTGCTGCACCAGCGTTAGCCACTGGTGCAGGTTGAGACAATGTTAAAACTCGCTCTTCGCAAAGCCGGTCATCTCTTTCAGACCCATTTCCCGGCCCAGCGCTGTCATCGGGTGCACCACCACCAGGCCGCGGACGCTTTTTTTCAGCTTGCCCATATCAGCCTGCTCTTTTTTAGTGATGGCGCGCTTAAACGGCATATTCATCAGCTTTTGCGCTTCTTTGCTGAGTTTCTGGCTGACCACGCCGTGCAGACGGGCGATTTCGGTTTCCAGAGTCTCTTTTTCTTTTTCCAGTTCGGCGTATTTATCTGCGTGCTCAACCAGCGACAGGCCTGCCTGCTGGTGGCGAATGGCGTCCAGACGATCGCTAAGACGTTTAATTTCGTTTTTTTCGACTTCTTTCATGATGATGACTCAAAACGGTGGGAATTAACTGCAAGGATACACTATTGTGCGCAGGCTTACTTCTGGAAGGCTTTTTTTAAGCTTACCCGGGAGATAAGCTCAGTCAGGGAGAGAACCATGGTGGAGCGGACGATCTGCTGGTAGCGCTGTTTCTGCATGGCGTTAAGCTCCGGATCGCCGCCTACGTCAAAAACCGGCGCGGGGGGCAGGGCGCTGACGCAATGCAACTCGCCAAACGGGCCGAGAATTTCATCATCCGTGAAGGCGTATTCGTTGCCGTCGTGATTCAATTCTTCACGCAGCGCCATTAATAACTCGCAGTCTTCATACTCGGCGCGGCTGATCACGCCAAGACCGTAGATGAGTTTTAATCGCACGGAAAGATCGCCCAGCGGGCCATCGCCGTCCAGCAGAGGTTCAACGGCGTATTTCACCGCGTAGTCATCTTTGCGGAAGACCTGAAGCACCAGGATATTAACCGCCTCGGTAAGCAATTCTACCGCGGCGATTAACAGGCTTCGGACGGTTTTGCCAGCATTCAGACGCTCAAGCACACGGTTTTCAAAGGCCTGTGTTTCTTCCATTTTTGCCTGCATATCTGACAATCTAAAAACGGGTGCGGGCTGCACCGCACCCGGACACATCATGGTTGCGCGTTGTACGCGTTAACTGCCGCCGCCACAACCTCGCTGTTGGCATCCAGACCGGCGATCTCAGCGAGCGTTGCCTGCGGGCCTTTCTCTGCCAGCATCTGCGCCAGCTCCTGAGCCTGCGGGTCCTGTTCGCTGCGATAGTGCATCGCGGCGGCAATCCCCAGCACCAGGTTGTCGTGCGGCAAACCGTATTCCAGCGTACCCAGCAGCGGCTTGATTAAACGGTCGCCCGCGCTCAACTTACGCAGCGGCTGGCGGCCTACGCGCTCTACGTCGTCTTTCAAATACGGGTTTTCAAAACGACCAAGGATTTTCTGGATATACGCCGCGTGTTTATCGGCATCAAAGCCGTAGCGCTTAATCAGCACCGCGCCGCTCTCGTCCATCGCGCCTTTCACCACGGCACGGATTTTCTCATCAAGAATGGCGTCGCGAATGGTCTGATGACCCGCCAGTTTTCCGAGGTACGCGGTTATAGCATGCCCGGTGTTAAGGGTGAAGAGTTTGCGCTCGACAAACGCCATTAAATTGTCGGTCAGCTCCATGCCCGGGATGGTCGGCAGATCGCCTTTAAACTGCGTTTTATCGACAATCCACTCGCTGAAGGTTTCTACCGTCACTTCCAGCGGATCGTGGGTGGCGGATTCGGAAGGCGGAACGATGCGGTCTACGGCGGAATCCACAAAGCCGACATGCTCATCCACCCACTCCTGATCGTCAGCCGCCAGTGCCGCCATCACATGGCCTTTGAGCTGGCTGGTGCCGCGCACCATGTTTTCACAGGCGATGATGTTCAGCGGGGCGGTGTTGCCGTTGGCTCTGCGCATCATCAGGCCTTTGGCGATGGCAGGCGCGATGCGCTCTAATACCACCGGGCCGACCGCCGTGGTGACTAAATCCACTTCAGAAATCAACGTAACCACATCGTCGCCAATGCTGCTGACCGCGTTCACGCCAGATACCGTGTCGACCTGTTCGTTTTCGCCGACGACGTGTACCTGATAGCTGTGACGCGCGTTCAACGCATCCAGCACGGTCTGGTTTACATCGGCGAAAGTGAGGCTGATACCCGCATCCGCGAGCAGTTTGCCGATGAAACCACGTCCAATATTACCTGCGCCAAAATGTAATGCTTTCATTGTCTGAACCTTCCTAAATTTGAATCACCCGAGAGGGTTGGGGTGAAGAGCCGAACGTCGTGCCCCTCACCCAAACCCTCTCCCGTGAAGGGAGAGGGAGAAGTGTTACGCTTTCTTACCGGCTAACAGGTCGAGAACTTCCTGAACGCTGGTGGTATTCGCCAGACGCTCAATTACGGTTTCATCATCCAGCGCGTTGGTCAGGCTGGTGATCACCTGGATGTGCTCGTTGTTGCGGGCCGCGATACCGATAACCAGACGGGCAATATCATCTTCTTCTTCGCCAAAACGCACGCCTTGCGGGTACTGGCAGAAGACAACACCGGTTTTCAGAACGCGATCTTTCGCTTCTACGGTGCCGTGCGGTACCGCGATGGACTCACCCAGATAGGTCGGGGTCAGTTTTTCACGATCCAGCATCGCCTCCACGTATTCCGGCTGCACGTAGCCGCCTTTTACTAACTGCTCGCCGGCAAAGCGAATCGCTTCTTCTTTGTGGCTCGCGGTACGGCCCAGGAAGATGTTTTCGGCGCTCAGCTTAAACAGGTGGCTATCGTTGGCGTCAAAGCTGTCCTGCAGGCTGGTGCGCACTTTCGCTTCGTTGTCAGTATGACGCTGCGCGGCAACCAGACGTTCAGTCAGGCTGGTGTACAGGCCGCTGTCCAGGAAGTTGGTCAGCGAAATGTGCTGCGCCTGCGGAGCCTGGCGCATTGCGCGCTCGGTCAGATCGCGGTGGGTGATCACCACATCCACATCAGACGGCAGGCTGTTAATCGCGCTGTTGGTCACGGAGATGTTGGTCAAACCCGCGTCCTGCACTTTCTTACGCAGCACGCCTGCACCCATGGCGCTGGAGCCCATACCGGCGTCGCAGGCCACGATGATTTTACGCACGTGGCTCAGGTCGTTGGTCACTTCGCCCGCAGACAGCGGATTCGCTACGCCTTTGGACTGCGCTTTCATATCCTGCATACGGCGGGTAGCGGCTTCGATGTCGTCTTCTTCTTTCACTTTGCTGGTTTTCAGCAGGATGGCTGCGATCACGAAAGAGACGCCCATTGCTGCGAAGATCGCCACCAGGTTAGCGAAGTAGGCCCCTTTCGGCGTCATGGCCAGCACCGCCAGGATAGAACCCGGAGAAGCCGGAGAAACCAGGCCGCCGTTCAGCACGCTCAGGCAGAACACACCGGTCATACCGCCGAAGATAACGGCGATCAGCAGACGCGGGTTCATCAGCACATACGGGAAGTAAATTTCGTGGATACCGCCCAGGAAGTGGATGATTGCCGCACCGCCCGCAGACTGCTTGGCGCTGCCACGGCCAAAGAACATGTACGCCAGCAGGATACCCATACCCGGGCCCGGGTTAGCTTCAATCAGGAAGAAAATAGACTTGCCGAGTTCATGAGACTGCTGAATACCCAGCGGCGAGAAGATGCCGTGGTTAATCGCGTTGTTCAGGAACAGAATTTTCGCCGGTTCAACGAAGATGGACGCCAGCGGCAACATCTCATGGACAACCATGAAGTTAACGCCTGCCGCCAGTGCTTTAGAGAGCACTTCTACCATCGGGCCAATGCCGAGGAACGCCAGAATCGCCAGGATCATACCGATGATGCCAGCGGAGAAGTTGTTCACCAGCATTTCAAAACCGGATTTGATCTTACCGTCAACCCAGTTGTCGAAATGTTTAATCGCCCAGCCGCCCAGCGGACCGGCAATCATTGCGCCGAGGAACATCGGCATATCCGCACCCACGATCACGCCCATGGTGGTGATCGCACCCACCACGCCGCCGCGGTCACCGCCAATCAAACGACCACCGGTATAACCGATTAACAGCGGCAGCAGATAGGTGATCATCGGACCGACCAGTTTCGCCAACGTTTCGTTCGGCAACCATCCGGTGGGAATAAACAGCGCCGTGATAATACCCCAGGCGATAAATGCGCCGATGTTTGGCATTACCATGTTACTTAGAAAACGACCAAAGCTTTGCACTCTGATCTTGATATCGGATGACATAAAACACCCCTTCTTATGTATTTACGCGCAGGCTTGCGGCCCGAGGTTTAGTGTGAACGTGGCGGCAGAGGTAGCCGGCTCAATGTCCTGGTGATGCGAAATCTGGCACTGAATCGTTCACCTGTCCAGTCGACGGAAAATAATGTGATTTAGATCTCCTTTTGCAGGGGGTAGGCCAGGTATATGGGGTGACGGAGATCACAAATACTCTGTGTAGAAAAAGAACAAAGGTAAAGAAAGCGCCGTTTTAGCGGGTTAAATGTGATAGTTATCACGTTTTGTCGCGGCTGGTTTGTTATTTGTTTGTGATGGTGATCACAATAAATTTTGACTCGGATTTAACTGAATGTGATCAACAGCAAACCTGACTATGGCATCAACGCAGCCTGTAACTTTGCGACATCCAGTGAGGGTCATCATCCTTCAGTATGATGCAAAGCGACCGTGGCTAAATTATTCTATTATTGAATTATCAAGCGGTACGGGCCTGCAATGGGCTACTTAATAACACTAAACCATGACAGCCAGATAACAGCGTTATCCCTCATTAAAACGCTGGCTGGCGTATTTCCACATCACGGATAACTAATGCTTTGTCCCTGATGCCCGACTGTGACGCGCGCGTCGGGTGGGTTTCTCGTGGGAGGCCGACATGTTTCTTAATTATTTCGCACTCGGTGTGTTAGTCGTGGTCTTTTTGGTGATTTTCTACGGGATAATCATTATTCATGACATTCCCTATGAAATAGCCAAAAAGCGTAATCATCCTCATGCGGACGCGATTCATGTCGCGGGCTGGGTCAGCCTGTTTACTCTGCATGTCATTTGGCCGTTCTTATGGATTTGGGCCACGCTTTACCGCCCCGAGCGTGGCTGGGGAATGCAGGATACTCAACGAATAGATGCGTTAAATCAGCGAATTATTGTGCTGGAAAACGAACTGGCGCGTCAGAAAACACTTCAAAAAACCAATGAAACGGGTGAATAATCATGGACCTACTTATTATTCTCACCTATGTCGCGCTGGCCTGGTTAATATTTAAAATCTTTAAAATACCCGTAAATAAATGGACCATCCCCACGGCAGCCCTGGGCGGCGTATTTTTGGTGGGTGCGTTAATTTTATTAATGAATTACAACCACCCTTATACGTTTACCGCGCAAAAAGCAGTGATCTCTATTCCCATCGTTCCCCAGGTCACGGGTGTGGTTGTTGACGTGACGCAAAAGCAAAACCAGCTCATTAAGAAAGGCGAGATGCTGTTTAAGCTCGACCCGACGCGCTATGAGGCCCGGTTAAGGAAATTGCAGGCGGATTTGGTTACCGCGGAAAACGCCACCAAAGTGCTGGAATCGCAATTGCAGGAAGCCGTAGCGATTACCGATCAGGCGACTGCCGAACGCGACAAATTCTTCAAAGATTATCAACGCTACTTGCGCGGCAGCCAGGCGAAGGTGAACCCGTTTTCCGAGCGGGATATTGATACCGCCCGCCAGCAATATCTGGCCCAGGAAGCGGTATTGAAAGCGTCGCTGGCCGATCAGCAGCAGATAAAAAGCCAGATTGACAGCCGGCTGTTTGGCGATCAGTCCGAAGTGGCCAGCCTGCGCGCTCAGGTCGCGGAAGCCACCTACAACCTGTCGCAAACCGTGGTGCGCGCCCCGGAAAATGGCTATGTCACTCAGGTTCTGGTACGACCCGGCACCTATGCGGCGGCGCTGCCGCTGCGCCCGGTGATGGTGTTTATCCCCGAGCAAAAACGCCAGGTGATTGCCGCATTCCGCCAGAACTCGCTGCTGCGCCTGCAACCCGGTGATGACGCGGAGGTGGTGTTTAACGCGCTGCCGGGGCAGGTGTTCCACGGCAAGCTGGCAATGATCAGCCCGATTGTCCCCACCGGCGCGTATCAGTCGCAGGGCACGCTGCAAACGCTCAACATTACGCCCGGCGGCGACGGGGTGATCGCGACGATTATCCTCGACCCCAGCGAAGATATCGATGCCTTGCCGGACGGTATCTACGCCCAGGTTGCCGTCTATTCCCAGCATTTCACCCATGTTTCCGTGATGCGCAAAGTGCTGCTGAGGATGACCAGCTGGATGCACTATCTCTACCTTGATCACTAATCCACAAAACGGGACGGCAAGTTGCTTTGCTGTCCTGCCATTTCGCCTGAACTGCGCCATACTTAACGCTTTATTGGCGTTTATCCAGGGAGTCAGTCATGAAGCTTGTCGGTAGCTATACCAGTCCGTTTGTACGCAAGATTTCGATCATCATGCTGGAGAAGGGGATCACGTTTGAGTTTGTCAACGATGCCCCGTATGAAGCGCAGAACAAAATCATCCAGTACAACCCGCTGGGCAAAGTGCCCGCGCTGGTGACCGACGACGGAGAGGTGTGGTTTAACTCTCCTATTATCGTGGAGTACCTGGAACTGCTGGGTATCGCCCCGGCGTTGTTACCGCGCGATCCCATGGCCTCGTTAAAAGTGCGCCAGATTGAAGCTCTGGCTGACGGTATTATGGATGCGGGGCTGGTCTCGGTGCGCGAGCAGGCTCGCCCGGCTGCGCAACAGTCTGAGACCGAGCTGCTGCGCCAGCGCGAAAAAATCAGCCGCAGCCTGGATACCCTGGAACATTACGTGGCGGACGGCACGCTGAAAGCCGATGAATTGAATGTCGCCACCATTGCCGTGGCTTGCGCCATTGGTTATCTCAATTTCCGCCGGGTATCGCCGGGCTGGTGCGTGGATCGCCCGAAGCTGGTGAAACTGGTGGAAACCCTGTTCCAGCGCGAGAGTTTTGCCCGTACTGAACCGCCAACGGCATGATCTCCTCCTGTGACAGGGGGTATTGCCCCCTGTACACTGATGGGCATTTTCCACAACCCATTCAGCGCCATGACCACAGAAAACCGTTCGCTCTATAGCCAGATCCCCTCCACGGACAGCCTGCTGCGGGATGCGGCTTTTCAACCGTTACTTGCACACTGGGGCCATACCCAGGTTGCCGATACGCTGCGCCAGCTGCAGGACGAGGCCCGGCACAGCGTGCGGGAATGCCATGCGTTGCCGGGCTGGTGCCAGCACTGGGCTGCTGCCTGTGAAAGCCGGTTAACAGCCGCCACGCAAAGTGCGTATCGCGCGGTGTTCAATCTCACCGGCACCGTCCTGCATACCAACCTGGGGCGCGCGTTACAGTCAGAAAGCGCCATCGAGGCCGTGACGAAAGTGATGCGGTCGGCGGTCACCCTGGAATACGATCTGGACGATGCCGGACGCGGTCACCGCGACCGGGCGCTGGCCCAGCTGTTGTGCGAGATTACCGGCGCGGAAGACGCCTGCATTGTTAATAATAACGCCGCCGCCGTATTGCTGATGCTGGCAGCCTGTTCCGCTGGCAAAGAGGTCGTGGTATCACGCGGCGAACTGGTGGAGATCGGTGGCGCATTCCGGATTCCGGATGTGATGCGCCAGGCGGGTTGCCAACTGGTGGAAGTCGGCACCACCAACCGCACGCATCCTGCGGACTACCAGCAGGCGATAGGTGAAAACACCGCCTTGCTGATGAAAGTTCACACCAGTAATTACCATATTGAAGGCTTTACCCGGGCCATCAGCGAAGCCGAACTGGTGCAACTGGCCGATCCGCTCGGCGTGCCGGTGGTGTCGGATTTAGGCAGCGGCTCGCTGGTGGATTTAAGCCGTTACGGCTTGCCCAAAGAACCGATGGTGCAGGAGCTGATTGCCGCTGGCGTCAGCCTGGTGAGCTTTTCCGGCGATAAACTGCTGGGCGGGCCGCAGGCGGGCATTATCGTTGGTAAAAAAGCGCTAATCGACCGCGTGCAGCGCCACCCGTTAAAACGCGCGCTGAGGGCGGATAAAATGACGCTCGCCGCGCTGGAAGCCACGCTGCGCCTGTATCAACATCCGGAAGCGCTCGAACAACAGCTTCCCACGCTGCGGCTGCTGACCCGCGATGCCGGGTCGATCCACCAGCAGGCGCAGCGCCTGCTCCCCGGTTTGCAGCAGCGTTTTGGCGATGCGTTCGACGTTGCCATCATGCCGTGTCAGTCGCAAATCGGCAGTGGCTCGTTGCCGGTGGATCGCCTGCCCAGCGCGGCGATAACCTTTACGCCTCGCGATGGACGCGGCGGCACGGCGGAAAAACTGGCTTGCGAGCTGCGCAATTTAACCACGCCAGTGATTGGCCGCATTTATGATGGACGGGTATGGCTGGATTTACGTTGCCTTGCCGATGAAGCGCGCTTTATGGAGATGTTGACCAAATGATTATTGCCACCGCAGGACATGTTGACCACGGTAAAACCACGCTGTTGCAGGCGCTGACCGGCGTAAACGCCGACCGTTTGCCGGAAGAGAAACAGCGCGGCATGACCATTGATTTGGGCTACGCCTACTGGCCGCAGGAAGATGGCCGGGTGATCGGTTTTATCGACGTGCCGGGCCATGAAAAATTCCTCGCCAACATGCTGGCGGGCGTAGGGGGGATCGACCATGCGCTGCTGGTGGTGGCGTGTGATGACGGCGTGATGGCGCAAACCGAAGAGCATTTAACCCTGCTGCAACTGGCCGGACGCCCCACGCTCACCGTGGTGTTGACCAAAGCGGATAGGGTCGACGATGCGCGCGTTAATGAGGTAAAAACCGAGGTGGAAAACCTGCTGGCGCGTATGAACTGGCCCGCGGCGGCGCTGTTTGTCACCGCCGCCACCCAGGCCCAGGGCATTGACGCGCTACGCCAACATATCCGGGAGCTGCAACCGCAGGCGCACCCGGTCGAGCACCGTTTTCGCCTGGCGATTGACCGGGCGTTTACCGTCAAAGGCGCGGGCCTGGTGGTGACCGGCACGGCGCTAAGCGGCGAAGTCAACGTCGGAGACACGCTGTGGCTGACGGGCGTTGATAAACCGATGCGGGTGCGCGGTTTACACGCGCAAAATACCGACACTCAACAGGCGCGCGCCGGGCAGCGCATTGCGTTAAATATCAGCGGCGACGCTCAAAAAGAGCAGATTAGCCGTGGCAACTGGCTGCTTTCCGCCGCGCCGCGCCATCTTTGCGATCGGGTGATTGTCGAGACGCATGCCCTGGCCGCGTTCCAGCAGTGGCAACCGCTGCATATCCATCACGCCGCCAGCCATATCACCGGGCGTATTTCCCTGCTCGACGAGCGCTTCGCCGAGCTGGTACTGGATACTCCCCTGTGGCTGTGCGACAACGATCGGGTGATTTTGCGCGATATCAGCGCCAGGCATACCCTGGGCGGCGGGAGAGTGCTATTGACCGATCCGCCGCGGCGCGGCAAGCGCCAGAGTGAATTTCTCGACTGGCTGGCGCGTCTCGCTGATGTACAGGACGATGCCGGGGCGTTGACGCTGCATCTTGAGCGCGGCGCAGTATCACTGCCGGATTTCGCCTGGCATCGTCAACTGACGCCACAGGGCCTGGCGGCGTTATTAAACCGGCCCGAGCGGCTACAGGCAGGCGAGCATTTACTGAGTGCCGAAGTGGCGGCGCGCTGGCAGCGTAAGCTGCTGGATACCCTCAGCTACTATCACGACCAGCATAGCGATGAACCGGGGCCGGGGCGCGAACGCCTGCGGCGTATGGCGCTGCCTTCGCAGGAGGAGCCGCTGGTGCTGGCGCTGATTGAGAAGATGCGCGAGACGGGGTTGATTGTCAGCTATCAGGGCTGGCTGCATTTACCGGGGCATCAGGCGGGCTTTACGCCCGAACAGCAGCAACGCTGGGATAGCATCGCCGGACTGTTTGGCGACGACCCGTGGTGGGTTCGCGATCTGGCCCGTGAAACCGGCACCGATGAGCAGGAGATGCGTAAATTTCTGCGTCAGGCGGCGTTACAGGGGCTGATTACCGCGATCGTAAAAGATCGTTATTACCGTAACGATCGGATTGTGATGTTCGCTGACCTGATCCGCCGCCTGGACAGTGAAAAGGGATCCACCCAGGCGGCGGATTTCCGTGACAGCCTGAACGTCGGCAGGAAACTGGCGATTCAAATTCTGGAGTACTTCGACCGTATCGGTTTCACTCGCCGTCGCGGTAATGAGCATTTATTACGGGATGCGGCGTTATTCGGCCATCGATAATGACGTGCTGGCGGAGCGAGGTATATATTTATGTATATGCCTCGCTTCAATTCATTATAATTAATAATAAATAACTTCTCATTTTCTATTAATTGCTATTTGTGGTGCCTTTTATTGTTGCTTTTTATTATCTGACGCTTTCTTTTTGAATTTCGCGGGTATATTACGGAAAAAGTTTTTAAATCCACCAAGGAAGAAAATGATGACATCCGTATTTTATATTCCTGCCGTCAATGTTATTGGCACGAACTCGTTAAATGATGCGTTAAATACTGCCCGCGATTATGGTTATAAAAGCGCGCTCATCGTCACCGATATTATGTTGGCAAAACTCGGCATGGCGGAGCAGCTCCAGCAAGCGCTGGCGGAACGCAATATCAAAAGTATTGTATTCGACGAAACCCATCCCAATCCGACCAGGGCTAATGTGCAAGCCGGTGTGGCGATGTTGCGCGCGAATTATTGTGATTGTGTGATTTCACTGGGCGGCGGTTCCCCGCATGATTGTGCAAAAGGGATTGCTCTGGTTGCCGCTAATGGCGGTGATATAGGGGATTACGAAGGCGTCGATCGCTCCTCTAAACCACAACTGCCGATGATTGCCATTAATACCACGGCGGGCACAGCGTCAGAAATGACCCGCTTCTGCATTATTACCGACGAGCAGCGCCATATAAAAATGGCGATTGTTGATAAACATGTGACGCCAGTGATGTCGGTTAACGATCCGGCCTTGATGATGGGGATGCCGAAATCCCTGACGGCAGCAACCGGTATGGATGCGTTAACCCATGCTATTGAAGCCTATGTTTCTACTGCCGCCACGCCAATTACCGATGCGTGCGCGCTAAAAGCAATTACCATGATTGCCAAAAATTTGCCGGTTGCCGTTGATGAAGGCGATAACATGGTTGCGCGTGAAGCCATGGCGTATGCGCAATTTATGGCGGGTATGGCCTTTAATAACGCCTCGCTCGGCTACGTTCACGCGATGGCGCACCAGCTCGGCGGCTTCTACGATCTGCCGCATGGCGTATGTAACGCCATCCTGCTGCCGCACGTTGAGCAGTTCAACAGCCGCGTAGCCGCCGCGCGTTTACGCGATTGCGCCGAGGCGATGGGGGTGGATGTCAGCGGCATGAGCGTACAGCAAGGCGCGCAGGCCTGCATTGAAGCCATTCGCCAACTGGCCAAACGGGTCAATATTCCGGCTGGGCTGCGCGACCTGCACGTCAAAGAGCAGGATTTCGCGACGCTCGCCACCAATGCGCTGAAAGACGCCTGCGGTTTGACCAATCCCATTCAGGCGTCACATGAAGAGATTGTGGCTATCTACCAGGCGGCATTTTAATTATTCGCCGTGACGCTCGCGCCCTCATTTGCGGGGCGCGATTTTTCTTTTCGCCTGCCATACCGCGCCGAGTCGCCCAGCCTGATTACCCAGTTGGCAGGGTTGGATCGGAACCTGCAAGTCATCCCATAGCTCAAAGGTCTCCAGATGACGCTTTAATAGCTGGAACACTTTCTCTTCTTCGCTGATTCCGCCGCCAATTAATACTACCTGCGGGTCAAACATTGAGATCACGCTATAGACGCCACGCGCCAGGTTGCGCGCCCATGCATTAATCGCTTCGCGTAAATGCACGTCGCTATCCATGCGTTCAAACAGTTCTTTGCCGTGGGGCATTTCATCCACGGACAACGCCAGCGCCTGGCGGCAGGCTTCCATTAGCCCGCTGGCGGACGCCACTTCATGCATGCACTCGCCGTTGTTGCCCACCGGGATCACGCCAAACTCCCCGGCGCGGTAGTGGGAGCCCCGGTAAAGCTCTCTGTCGAGAATAATCCCGCCACCGATACCCGTGCCAACAGTGATGCACACAAAGTTTTCAAAATCTCTGCCCGCGCCGCGCCACAGCTCGCCCAGCGCCGCGCAGTTGGCGTCGTTCTCCACGATGGCTGGCAAATCGGTCAGTTCGCCGAACAGTTCCAGCAGATTAACGCCATCCAGATAGTCCAGCGCGCCCGCTTTTGCGGCTTCTCCGGTGTGCGCATTGATATGCCCCGGAAAACTTACGCCAATACCGGTAATGTCGTGCTCTTTTTGATATGCCTCAACCACTTCCTGCCATTTTTTGCGGAACGTTTGCTCGTCTTCCGGCGTGTCGTACTCATCGGAAGTCAGTTCATTCCCTTCTTCATCCATCACGCCATGTTTGATGTGTGTCCCACCTACATCGAAGCCAATGAAATGCTGCATATGATTTTCCTTTCAGAGAGGCATACGATTAATTATGGCTGAGGCCCGCCAGCGGAGTGTAAATAAAGGTAATGGTTTAAAAACAGCAGGCTAGCCAGGATTTATCAGCAAACGATAAGCAGCGAGTGAAAACTGTCCGCTTTACCCGCCAGGATCAAAGAGAGTGGCAGGGGTTTTCTGGCAATCTGGCTCTTTTAGGGTCTGATGGAGTGGGAAATGAACCGCTTTA
This sequence comes from Atlantibacter sp. RC6, assembly GCF_014193285.1. Lineage (GTDB taxonomy): Bacteria > Pseudomonadota > Gammaproteobacteria > Enterobacterales > Enterobacteriaceae > Atlantibacter. The sequence continues at coordinate 308,228 of NZ_JACHZE010000004.1, read as the reverse complement.
TTGTTGCCGAAGCGAATAAATGTATTGGTTGCCGTACTTGTGAAGTGGCCTGTGTCGTCTCGCATCAGGCCGCGCAGGATTGCTCAGTGGTCAGCCCGGAAGCCTTTCAACCGCGTATTCGGGTGGTCAAGACCGGTATGCTGTCTACTGCCGCAGTATGCCGCCAGTGTGAAGACGCGCCGTGCGGCGCGGTGTGTCCCACCCAGGCGATTTCCCGCCGTGGGGATTTTGTTGATGTGGATCAGGCGCGCTGCATCGGCTGCAAAACCTGTATGGTGGCATGCCCTTACGGGGCGATGGAGGTGGTTACCGTCGCCGCGCATCAGGTGCAGGCGCTGAAGTGCGATTTATGCTGGCATCGGGACGCGGGCCCGGCGTGCGTCGAGGCGTGCCCAACATCGGCTCTGCGCTGTATGGACCCGAAACAGCTTGAGCAAATCAGCGCGGATAAACGCCGCCGGGCGGCGGCGTGGTAAGCCGTTATGCGCTGGCCTCTTGCCAGGCGAGCGCAATCTCTTCCGCCAGGATTTTCACCCCCGCCTCGATTTTTTCCAGCTTCGGCACATAGTTCATACGCATACACTGGTGGGTATGGGGCCACGGCTTATCAAGACCCGGAAAGAAGTAATCCCCCGGCACCATCAATACGCCGCGTTTTTTCAGGCGTTGATACAGCAGCTCGGTAGTAATCGGCAAATCTTTAAACCACAGCCACAGAAAAATCGCGCCTTCCGGTTTGTGGATCAAGCAACGCTCTTCCGGTAAATAGCGACGAATAACGGCAATCGTTTCCTGAACGCGCTGCTGATAAAACGGCTTGATCACCGTTTCAGACAGGCGCAGCAGGTCTTTACGCTTAATCATTTCACAGGCGATAGCAGGGCCGATGCCACCGGGCGCCAGGCTGATAATGCCGTTCATATTGCTGACGGCGGAGATGATCTTTTCATTGGCGATAATAATTCCGCAGCGGCTGCCCGGCAGGCCCAGTTTTGACAGGCTCATGCACAGAACTATATTCGGGTTCCACAGCGGGCGCGCTTCAGAAAAGATAATGCCCGGGAAGGGGACGCCATAAGCGTTATCAATGACCAGCGGGATGCCGTGCTGGTTGGCGAGAGCGTCCAGCTTCATCAACTCGTCATCGGTGATCACATTGCCGGTCGGGTTGGTGGGGCGCGAGACACAGATCATCGCGGTTTCCTCACCAATATGCAGATGCTCGAAATCCACGTGATATTTAAACTGGCCTTCCGGCAACAGTTCAATATTCGGACGCGCCGAGACGAAAAGCTCCTCCTCCAGGCCGGAATCCGCGTAGCCGATATATTCCGGCGCCAGTGGGAACAACGCTTTTTTAGTCGAGCCGTCCGCCTGACGACCTGCAAACAGGTTAAACAAGTAGAAAAACGCGCTCTGGCTGCCGTTTGTTAGCGCAATATTCTGTGGTTCGATATCCCAACCAAATTCTTCGCGTAGCATACCGGCGAGCGCGTCCAGCAGTTCGCTTTTACCCTGTGGGCCATCATAATTACAAAGCGCTTCAGTGACTTTGCCGGTTTCCAGCATCTCACCCAGGAGTTTCTGGAAATAGTCATTCATCTCCGGGATTTGCGCCGGGTTCCCACCGCCCAGCATGATTGCGCCAGGAGTACGTAACCCGTCGTTAAGGTCTTCCATCAGGCGCGTAATGCCTGCATGGCGGGTGAATTTGTCGCCGAAAAGAGAAAAAGTCATAGCCGTCTTGATATCGAATACTTATAAAAGAGGCTCACGATAACGCTACCTGTTCACCGGCGCAAACAGGCCAGTCCAGACAAGTATTGCCGATTATGCCAGACATGCGCGATATTCTGGCATAACCTGCTGCTGCATCACTTTTGCGGTTGACCTGCCCAGATCACCATCACCGTGTCGTCGCCCTGAACACGGCTAAAACCGTAGATCTTGTCATCGCTCAGCGGGATGTGTTTCCCTTCACCAATCGCCGGGTGGCGAGCGCGGAACTGAGCGATTTTCTGCCAGTGCGCCAGCGTCGCGGCCTGCGCACCTTCAACGTCCTGCCAGTTCATCGACGAACGGGTTCCTTGAAGCGGATCGGAACCGGTGGGGCCAAACGGGCGCGCCGTCTCGTCACCGTAAAAGATTTGCACCGCGCCGGGCGCTAACAGTAACAGCTCCGCCGCGCGGGTACCGCCTTCACGGAATAACCGGGTATCGTGCGAAGAGAGATAGCTTAAGACGTTAAACTGCTGAAGTTTGTCCGCCATCTGTTGCCAGATAGGGTCAATATTCGCCAGGCAATCCACCGCACCCGCCGCCTGTTCCTGATAATCAAAATTGATCATCGCGTCAAAGCCGTTACGGTAGTAATCGCTCTGCATGACGCCATGCCCCCAGGCTTCGCCAGTCATCCAGAAAGGCGCGTCGTCCAGCTTTTTATCTGGATTAGCGGCCTTCCATTCCCGCAGCGCGTCGTTGGCCTGATTTTTTAATTGCTGCCAGGCACCCATTTCAACATGCTTTGCAGTATCGACCCGGAAACCGTCAATGCCATAGTCACGCACCCACTGGCTGAGCCACTGGGTCAGATAATCACGCGGCGTAAAATTGGGGCGCTCTTTGGCCCGGGTGTCAGGTTTCTGGCTATAGAAATTCGGTAATCCGGTCGGCGTGATGGATTCGGTTTTCAAATCCGGTAGAAACGCCAGCGACATGGTGAGGTCGTCAAAGCCGGGGCTGTCGTAGTCGCCAATATCGGTACGGATCCAGTTTTTACCCCACCATTTCTCCCAGGCGGCTTTATCGCTGAAGTTGATGTAGTCATTAAAACTGTGCCAGCTCTGACCCGGGCCGGGTTTCCAGTCAGTCCAGTTCTCACCGAGGGTTTTGGTGATTTCATCGCCTTTCAGATACAGCGCGCCAAACTGGTATTGCTGCATATCCGCCAGGGTAGCGTAACCAGCGTGGTTCATAACGATATCAAAAAGAACGCGGATACCGCGCTGATGCGCGCCGTCAACCAGCTTCTGGAGATCGTCGCGGGTGCCCATATTGGCGTCGAGCGTGGTCCAGTCCTGGGTGTAATAACCGTGATAGGCATAGTGCGGGAAATCGCCTTTCGTGCCACCGCCGACCCAGCCGTGGATCTGTTCAAAGGGGGCGCTTATCCATAACGCGTTTACGCCAAGCGCCTGCAAGTAATCCAGTTTTTGCGCCAGACCCTGCAAATCGCCGCCGTGGAAGGTGCCGATCTCCTCCATGCCATCCTTGTGCCGCCCGTAGCTATTGTCATTATCGGGATTGCCGTTTTCGAAGCGGTCGGTCAGCACAAAATAGACGGTGGCGTTATGCCAGCTAAAGGGCGCTTTATCGCTCGTTTCTTCTGCTTCCAGCAGTAGCAACCCATTACTGCTTGCCGCCGGCATCAGGGTAATTTTGCCGTCGGTGACGGTCGCACTGTTGCCGCTGTAAAAATCGCGTACCTGTGAACCCTCTTCAAAGCGATCGTTAACCGAAACGGTCACCGGGCTGCCGTCCCATTTCGGGCACTGGCGAACCGCTGTCGCGACGGTTTGCGGTTCATCCTGTTTCACGCTCAGCATCAGGGTGGGCGTGCCCGAGCGGGTATCAATCTGCACGTGATAATTGCCGCTGCGGAACAACCGCCACTCAGGCGCGTCGCCCGTGCAGGGCGTAAGCGACAGCATCTGGTTTAATTTAATTGCTCCGCCTGGCTGCCAGCATTGTTCACCCTGGGTTAAGCGCAGGGGACGCTCACCTTTTTCCAGTGGGCCCTGGGCGCTAAAGACGCCGGGGCTTTGTTCTTCAAAAGCAGGGAGATCAGGCAGGCTCCACTGTGCGAACGCAGCACCAGGCAGCAGTAGCAGAACTAACAATGTTTTCTTCATCAGGCGGCTCACTCAAGGGTTTTGACTATTCTGGCAAAAATTTCGCCAGCGGGTCTCATCCTTGTTTCAGGGTTGCGAGGAGGAATCCACAGGATGAGTGAGCCATCTCTCATTTTTGCTTTTTTCTGCGATAAGCGTCAGATAAATCATTATTTTTGACTACGATAAGAAGGTCGTACGTGACAAGGTTTCGGATTTGTATTATTTCTTTTACTGCTCTTGAAGGTTATTTTTGGTAAGATTTGAGATTCGGTTCACAAATTTTTCTCATGAATAAGGTGTTGGAATGCGTTTATCCGACCAGGAGACCTAATGATATCGACTCGATTACGAACAATCGGGGCGGCGATACTCATCTTTTTCACCTATGCAGTTTCAGGTGAAGTGCTGGCAAAACAGCACACGACGAGTCACACAGCTCAGATTAAGAAAACCAGCGGTAAGCATCAGGCAAGCAGTAAGAAAGAGTATTCTCGCAATAGTGAAATAAGCGGTTCACTTCCTGATTTGCGAAAATACCCTTCCGGGACCCCAAGAAAAAAAGCGTTTCTCCGGACAGTCATGCCTTACATTACCAGCCAAAACGCGGTGATTACTGCGGAACGTAACTGGCTTATCTCTAAACAGTACGACGGGCGCTGGTCGCCGAGCGAACGTGCGCGCCTGAAGAAAATTGCCCAAAACTACGACGTAAAGTGGAACGGAAATACTAAGCGTATTCCGTGGAACACTTTGCTGGAGCGCGTAGACATTATCCCAACCAGTATGGTGGCGACGATGGCGGCGGCAGAGAGTGGTTGGGGGACGTCAAAACTGGCCCGTAGCAATAACAACCTTTTCGGCATGAAGTGTGCGAAAAGCCACTGCAACAGCGGGACAGGTAAAGTGAAAGGCTATTCGCACTTTGATTCTGTGAAAGAGTCTGTGTCGGCGTACGTGAACAATCTGAATACCCATCCGGCGTACTCATCGTTCCGTAAATCGCGTGCGCAGCTGCGAAAAGCGGATCAGGAGCTGACGGCGAGCAACATGATCCACAAGCTCCGGGGCTACTCCACCAAAGGACAGAGCTATAACAATTACCTGTTTGCCATGTATCAGGATAACCAGCGGCTGCTGGCGGCGAATATGTAATTCACCATTACGAACCGACAAAACCCGGCTAATCAGGCCGGGTTTTTTGTTGCCTAACGGGAAAACTCGCTATGCCGTTCACGGTAATCTTTCGGCGTAGCGTCGTACTCTTTTTTGAACACCGAATAGAAATACTGCAGTGACGGATAACCACAGATTTGCGAAATCTCGTTAATAGACAGCGAAGTTGATATCAGCAGGCTGCGGGCTTTGTGAAGTTTTTCTGCGTGCAGTACAGCGTGAATGGTCTCGCCAACCTCTTCTTTAAAACGCTTCTCAAGATTGGAGCGCGACATGCCGATGGCATCCAGCACCTGCTCAACTTTGATCCCCTTACAGGCGTGATTACGGATGTAATGCATCGCCTGAATCACTGCCGGATCGTGCAGAGAACGGTAATCCGTGGACTGGCGCTCAACCACTTTTACCGGCGGCACCAGCAAGCGTTGCAGCGGCAGGGTTTCATTGGCTAACAGGCGATGGAGTAGCTTCGCCGCCTGATACCCCATCTGGCGGGTGCCCTGCGCCACCGACGACAGCGCCACCCGTGACAGATAGCGCGTCAACTCTTCGTTATCGATACCAATCACGCAAATCTTCTCCGGCACCGGAATATGTAAATGCTCGCAGACTTGTAAAACGTGGCGCGCGCGGGCGTCGGTTACCGCGATAATACCGGTTTGCGGCGGCAGGGTCTGCAGCCAGTCCGCCAGCCGGTTCTGGGCGTGCTGCCAGTTATCTGGCGCAGTTTCCAGGCCCTGATACACCACGCCACGGTATTTCTCCTGGGCGACAAGCTGGCAAAACGCATGTTCACGTTCCGCCGCCCAGCGTTTGCCGCTGGATGCAGGCAAGCCATAGAAGGCAAAGCGGTGTACGCCTTTTTCTTTTAAATGGAGAAAGGCCTGTTCGACCAGCGCGTGGTTATCGGTAGCGATGTAATGAACCGGAGGATAGTGCTCAGGCTGATGATAAGAGCCACCCACGCCGACAATCGGCACGTTAACATCCGCCAGCAGGTGCTCGATCTCCTTATCATCAAAATCGGCGATAACGCCGTCACCTAACCACTCTTTAATATTATCGATACGCGCCCGGAAATCCTCTTCAATAAAAATATCCCAGCTCGATTGGGTCGCCTGAAGATATTCTCCTACACCCTCAACAACTTGCCGGTCGTAGGCTTTGTTTGCGTTAAACAGCAAAGTAATGCGGTGACGTTTTTCAAACATGACGTAGCCCTGACAGTTCTTCCCTTTCCTGAATAGCATAAATGACAAGATGCCGGAGATTTTACGCTCCGGCAGTGCGATCGGTTACGCAGTTTATTAGCCGCGTCGCTTGGTTGCAGAATCCATCCAGACAGCCAGCAGCAGAATCGCGCCTTTAACGATGTATTGCCAGAAAGTCGGCACGTCCATCATGCTCATGCCGTTATCCAGCGAGGCCATGATAAATGCGCCCATCACCGCGCCGGCAACGCTGCCGATACCGCCCGCCAGACTGGTGCCACCGATCACGCAGGCGGCGATAGCATCCAGCTCGGCAATGTTGCCGGCCGAAGGCGAGCCTGCGCCGAGCCGTGAACTTAATATCAACCCGGCAATCGCCACCATCAGGCCGTTAATGGCAAACACCGCCAGTTTGGTGCGCTCGACGTTAATCCCGGACAAACGCGCCGCTTCGATGTTGCCGCCAATGGCGTAAATGCGGCGACCAAAGGCGGTACGCGTTGCCATAAACATGCCGCCGAGCAGTAAAAACGCCAGGATCAGAACCGGAGTCGGCACACCGCGATAGTCGTTAAGCAGCCAGATTGCCCCCAGCACGATCACGGCGATTAACGCCTGTTTGCCCACCGTACCACTGGCGGCGTTAACCGGCAGCCCTAATGCCTGGCGGCGTACCCGGCCACGCCATTGCCACGCCATAAACGCCATCAGCCCGAGCGTGCCCACGACAAATCCAATACCGTTAGACAGATAGCTTTGACCGATTTGCGACATCGCATTACTGGTCGGCGAAACGGTCGTCCCGTTGGTGATGCCGATCAAGATGCCGCGAAACGCCAGCATGCCCGCAAGGGTAACGATAAACGACGGTACTTTACGATAGGCGACCCACCAACCGTTCCAGGTGCCAAGCAGCAGGCCGAGCGCCAGCGTGACCACCACGGTCAGCGGCAACGGCCAGCCCAGCCAGACGTCGAATATCGCCGCCGCGCCGCCCAGCAGCCCCATCATCGAGCCGACCGACAGGTCGATTTCCGCCGAGATAATCACGAACACCATGCCTACCGCCAGGATGCCGGTAATGGCGGTCTGGCGCAGCAGGTTCGAGACGTTACGCGCGCTGAGATACGCGCCTTCGGTCATAAAGGTAAAAAACAGCATAATCACGATGATGGCGGCGATCATGACAAACACTTGTAAGTTAAGCGCTTTCAGGCCACCGGGTGTTTTCGCCAGCGGAGCAGCGAGTTTTATTTCAGACAGGTTGCTTTTCGACATGGGGTTCGCTCCTCAGGGCCGCTTCCATTACCTGCTCCTGGGTCAGGTTTTGGTTGATCAGATTGGCTTTCAGACGTCCTTCATGCATCACCAGCACCCGATCGCTCAGGCCGAGCACTTCTGGTAATTCTGAAGATATAACGATGACGGCGATGCCTTGTTGCACCAGTTGGTTAATCAGCTTGTAGATTTCGTATTTGGCACCGATATCGATGCCCCTGGTCGGTTCATCGAGGATCAGAATGCGCGGATTGAGCAGCAGGCAACGGGCCAGAATGGCTTTTTGCTGGTTCCCGCCGCTTAACCGGCCAATCGCCAGTTCCGGTGATGACGTTTTCACCTTCAGCCGGGCGATGGACTGCAAAATGCACTGCTGTTCCGCCGCATCATCCAGGGTACTTACCGGGCCGGTAAAATCGCGTAATGAGGCCAGGGTGATATTTTTCCCCACTGCCATGACCGGCACGATGCCGTCTTTTTTGCGGTCTTCCGGTACCATCGCGATGCCGTGGGCAATGGCCTGCTGGCAGTTTTTAATCGAGACCGGTGCGCCATCGATAATAATGTTGCCCTCCCAGCGCCCAGGCCAGACGCCGAACAGGCATTGCACCGCTTCGGTCCTGCCTGCGCCGACCAGGCCAGCAATGCCGAGGATTTCCCCGCGCCGCAGGCTGAACGAGATATCGTTAACGCGTTTAATATGGCGATTCACCGGATGCCAGGCGGTCAGATTCTCCACGCGCAAAATTTCATCATGAATCTGATGCGGCTCGTTGGGGTAAAGCGAGGTTAACTCGCGGCCCACCATCATGGTGATAATGTCGCTTTCACTCATCTGCCCGGCATCGCGGGTGCCGATATGCTGACCGTCGCGGATCACGCAGATGGTGTTGGATATGGCTTTGACTTCGTTCAGCTTGTGGGAAATATAGATGCAGGCGATGCCGTGGTTTTGCAGATCGCGAATAATATTCAGCAGTACCGTGGTTTCCTGCTCGGTCAGCGAGGCCGTCGGTTCATCGAGGATCAGCAGCCGCACCTGTTTATTCAGCGCCTTGGCAATTTCGACCAGTTGCTGGTGACCAAGACCTAAATCCCCCACACGAGTATCAGGCGACAGATTCAGGTTCACTTGCGCCAGCAGCTTTTGGCAGCGCAACGTCATGGCGTCGTAATCCATCACGCCGTGGCGGGTGATTTCCGCGCCCAGAAAAATGTTTTCCAGAATGGTGAGGTGTTTAACCAGCGCCAGCTCCTGGTGAATGATCGCGATGCCTTTGCGTTCGGTATCGCGGATATGGCTCGCTTCGAGTTTTTCGCCGGCGAACCAGATTTCGCCGTCAAAACTGCCATGCGGATAAATGCCGCATAACACTTTCATTAATGTGGATTTACCGGAGCCGTTTTCTCCGCACAGAGAAAGCACTTCGCCTGCGTTGACGTTCAGGCTGACGTTATCCACCGCTTTCACAGCACCAAAGGCTTTGGTGATGTTTTTCATCTCGAGTAAGTAAGGCATGCCAACCCCGTTGTTCACGGTTGAATTCAGGCCGATAGCGCCCGCAAAGGCTGCGGGCGCCCAGAGATTACAAATCGCTTTGCTTGTGGAAGCCGTCTTTGATGACGGTAGATTCGATATTGGTTTTATCCACTTCGATAGGATTCAGCAGACGAGCCGGTACATCTTTCAGCCCGTTGTTCAACTTCGCGTCGGATTTTGGCGCTTGCCCATTACCCAGCTCGACAGCGATTTCTGCGGCGGTAGTAGCGAGTTCGGTAATCGGTTTATATACCGTCATGGTCTGGGTACCGGCAATGATGCGTTTCACGCCAGCCAGATCCGCATCCTGCCCGGAAATGGCGACTTTGCCCGCCAGCCCCTGGGCGCTCAGCGCCTGGATCGCGCCGCCTGCGGTGGCGTCGTTGGAGGCAACCACGGCATCGATTTTGTTATTATTCGCCGTTAAGGCGTTTTCCATGATTTTCAGCGCGTTTTCAGGCAACCAGCCGTCTACCCACTGATCGCCGACGATATGAATTTTGCCGTCATCGATAAATGGCTTCAGCACTTTCATCTGCCCGGCGCGGAACAGTTTGGCGTTATTGTCCACCGGCGAACCGCCCATCAGGAAGTAATTACCCTGCGGCACTTTATCGACCAGGGTTTTAGCCTGTAATTCGCCGACTTTTTCGTTATCAAAAGAAATATAAAAATCGATGTCGGCGTTATTAATCATTCGGTCATAGGCTAATACTTTAATTCCTTCGCGTTTGGCTTCCGCCACCACGTTGCTTAATACCTGGCCGTTGTAAGGAATGATCACTAATACATCCACGCCGCGGTTTATCATGTTTTCGATCTGCGACATTTGGGTTTCTTCGTTGCCATTCGCGGATTGTACAAACACTTTCGCGCCGAGCGCTTCCGCCTTATTGACGAAAATATCGCGGTCTTTTTGCCAGCGTTCCAGACGAAGGTCGTCAATTGCCATGCCGATTTTCACTTCTTTGGCGATGCCGCTCATGCTGGTGAGCAGCAAAGAAGCGCACAGGGTGAGGGCAAGGTTCTTTATCTTCATAGTGTTAATACCTGTTGTAGGGTGATAGTGGCGTATTACAACTCAGAGTAAAGAGACGTTCTTTTCAGTAAACGTTTAGAGTTTTGACCTGGAAGCAGCGAACCTTCAATTACAGATTTTCGTCCTGGCATTACGTTTTTTTGTTTGTTTTCTGTTTTATGACCGCGATCGAATTTTAAATTTAACAAATCACCTGGATTACCTGGTTCTGGATAATTCCTCGCACTTTTGTCATTTCTGTAAATAGAGTTTTTGTGACCGGTGGCGCGTTTGTGCATTATCTTAATGGCAGTGTGAAATAACGTAATTGAGGAACGGGCGGGTAATATCCAGGATTATTTTACACAGTGCTCGAACCCGCTCTCTGATTACGGAGTTAATTATGCAAAGTTATTTCGACCAGCTTGAACGTGTGAAATATGAAGGACCTGAGACATCGAATCCTCTGGCGTTTCGTCATTACAACCCGGACCAAAAGGTGCTGGGTAAACGCATGGAAGATCACCTGCGGTTCGCCGCGTGCTACTGGCACACCTTCTGCTGGAATGGCGCAGATATGTTTGGCGTCGGTTCTTTCGATCGCCCCTGGCAGCAACCGGGCGATGCGCTGGCGCTGGCGGCCCGTAAAGCGGAAGTGGCGTTTGAATTTTTCCATAAGCTGAACGTGCCGTACTACTGCTTCCATGATGTTGATGTCTCGCCGGAAGGGGCGTCGCTAAAAGAATATCTCAATAATTTCCACCATATGGTCGATGTGCTTGAGCAAAAGCAGCAGCAGTCAGGCGTGAAATTACTGTGGGGCACCGCCAACTGCTTCACTAACCCGCGCTATGGCGCAGGCGCGGCAACCAGCCCGGATCCGGAAGTCTTTTCCTGGGCTGCCACCCAAGTGGTGACGGCGATGAACGCCACGCACCGTCTGGGCGGTGAAAACTACGTGTTGTGGGGCGGTCGCGAAGGGTATGAAACGCTGCTTAATACCGATTTACGCCAGGAGCGCGAGCAGATTGGCCGTTTCATGCAAATGGTGGTTGAGCACAAACATAAAATTGGCTTCCAGGGGACGTTACTGATTGAGCCGAAACCGCAGGAACCGACGAAACACCAGTACGATTATGATGTGGCGACGGTATACGGCTTCCTGAAACAGTTTGGCCTGGAAAAAGAAATCAAGGTCAATATTGAAGCCAACCACGCTACGCTGGCCGGGCACTCTTTCCATCATGAGATTGCCAGCGCAATTGCGCTGGGCGTATTCGGTTCCGTTGATGCCAACCGCGGCGACCCGCAGCTGGGCTGGGATACCGACCAGTTCCCAATTAGCGTGGAAGAGAACGCGCTGGTGATGTATGAAATCATCAAGGCGGGAGGCTTCACCACTGGCGGGCTGAACTTCGATGCCAAAGTACGCCGCCAAAGTACCGATAAATACGATCTGTTCTATGGGCATATCGGCGCGATGGATACCATGGCGCTGGCGCTGAAAGTCGCGGCGCGCATGATTGAGGACGGCGAGCTGGATAGCCGCGTCGCCAAACGCTACGCTGGCTGGAATGGTGAACTGGGCCAGCAAATTCTGAAAGGGCAGCTCTCGCTGGAGCAATTAGCGAAGTACGCTGAACAGCAAAACCTGGCGCCGCGTCATCAGAGCGGGCATCAGGAGCTGTTGGAAAATCTGGTCAATCACTATCTGTTCGATCGTTAAACCCCCTGCGCCACAACGGTGGCGCTGATTAAGGAGTTGCCGCCATGTATATCGGGATTGATTTGGGAACCTCGGGCGTGAAAGTCATTTTGCTGGGCGAGGAGGGCGAGCTGCTGGCGACGCATTCCGAGCCCCTGACGGTATCGCGCCCCCATCCATTGTGGTCTGAGCAGGATCCCGAATCATGGTGGCAAGCCACCGACAAGGCCATGCAGGCGCTGGGCGCGCAGCATAGCCTGAAAGCGGTGAAGGCTTTAGGCATCGCGGGGCAGATGCATGGCGCAACGCTACTGGATAAACAACAGCGGGTGCTGCGCCCGGCGATATTATGGAACGACGGTCGCTGCGGTGAAGAGTGCCAACTGCTTGAGGCCAGAATTGCCGATTCCCGATCTATCACCGGCAACCTGATGATGCCGGGCTTTACTGCGCCCAAGTTGCTATGGGTGCAACGCCATGAACCGGCGGTATTTGAGCAGGTCGACAAGATTTTGTTACCGAAGGATTATCTCCGCTTGCGGATGACCGGTGAGTTTGCAGGCGATATGTCTGATGCCGCAGGAACGATGTGGCTGGACGTCGGCAAGCGCGACTGGAGTGACGAAATGCTGGAAGCATGTGGGTTAACGCGTCAGCACATGCCCGCATTGTTTGAAGGCAGCGAGGTGACCGGACGTTTAACGGCGGACATCGCCAACCGCTGGAATATGCCTGCGGTGCCAGTCGTTGCAGGCGGCGGCGATAACGCCGCGGGCGCAGTTGGCGTCGGCATTGCCGATGCCGGGCAGGCGATGCTCTCCCTGGGAACGTCTGGCGTCTACTTCGCGGTCAGCGAGGGTTTTCTGTCGAAGCCGGAGAGCGCGGTTCACAGCTTCTGCCACGCATTGCCTAAACGCTGGCACCTGATGTCCGTCATGCTGAGCGCCGCGTCCTGTCTGGACTGGGCAGCCAAACTCACCGGTTTGGGCAGCGTCCCGGCGTTAATTGACGCGGCAAAACAGGCCAACGTCGATGCTGGCCCGGTATGGTTCCTTCCCTATCTCTCCGGCGAGCGGACCCCCCATAACAACCCGAACGCCAAAGGCGTATTTTTTGGCATGACGCATCAGCATGGCCCGGCGGAGCTGGCGCAGGCGGTGCTTGAAGGGGTGGGGTATGCGCTGGCTGACGGCATGGACGTCGTCCACAGCTGCGGATTGCAACCAAAGAGCGTCACGCTGATCGGCGGCGGGGCGCGCAGTGAATACTGGCGGCAAATGCTGGCGGACATCAGCGGGCAAATCCTCGATTACCGCACCGGCGGCGATGTCGGCCCGGCGCTGGGCGCGGCGCGTCTGGCGCAGATTGCGCTTTCACCTGGGCGTCCGCTGCAAGATTTACTGCCGCCGCTGCATCTGGAACAGCAACATCAGCCTGACGACGCTAACTTTAACCGCTACAGCGAAAGACGTGAGACATTCCGGCAAATTTATCAGCAGTTAGCGCCGTTGATGAAGTAGCAGAGCGAGACGTCCTGGTTTTACCTTTCTTTGTCCGTTTTTGGTATTACCGGGCTTCAGATGCCTTGCCAGAATGGGGTTACACCCACTGAGCGAGGCGTCCTGAAATGTCACCATCCGCATTAATCAACATCGATACCCAAGTTTCTTTCTTTCATCGCGATTACTGGGAAGATAGCGACTTCTCTGATTTCCAGTTGGCGATTTCCCAACTCATTGCCGGTTGCCAAAAGCGGGACATCCCGGTGGTGGATATTTTCCACGTAGCCGATCAGGGGCCGTTTTCGCTGGAGTCCGGCTATGTGAAGCCGATGCCTTTTCTGACGCATCAGGCAGATATCACTTTCCATAAGCATGTTCATAACGCGTTTACCGACACGGGCCTGGACCACTGGTTACGCGTGCGCGGAATTAACCACCTGATTATTTGTGGGATACGCACCGAGCAGTGCTGTGAAACCACCACCCGCGTGGCGTCTGACCTGGGGTATCGGGTAAGTTTTGTCTCTGAAGCGATGCTGACCTTTGCGATGCGCTATAAAGACATTACGCTGGATAGCCAAACCCTGCGGCATCGTACTGAAACGGTGCTGGAAGGCCGATTCGCCACGGTGCAAACGGTCGCTGAATGCCTGGAGTCGCTGAGATGAAAACAGATGTCTGGTTTTTGGTGTTGCCCGGCACGCTGGCGCTGGACATGATCGGGCCTGCGGAAACGCTGGGCCTGGCAAGCGAAGCGTTCAGTCTGCATTACATTGGGCCGGAGCCGGAAGTTAGCACCTCGATCGGGTTGACTATGGGCGGCATCGGCCCGCTACCTGAACATCTACCGAAAAAAAGCCTGCTGGTGCTTTCCGGTGTCAGCGATTCTACGCGCTATTTCGATACGCCTCAGGCGGTAGAGGCGCGACGCTGGCTGGGCCGCCAACTTGCCGCTATCCAGTGCGGGGATATCCAGCTGGTCTGCGTTTGTTCCGGCTCGCTGCTGGCGGCGCGTTCCGGGCTGTTGCACGGCGTAGAATGCACCACGCATCACGATGTGATAACGCGGCTTAAAGCCGCTGAACCGGGCGCTATTGTGCGGGAAGGGCGGATTTTTGTTGAAGATCGCGGCATCTGGACCAGCGCGGGTATTACCTCCGGTATCGATTTATCCCTGCATCTGATTAACCGGCTGCATGGCCCACAGTTGGCGTTAGACGTGGCCCGGGAAATGGTGGTGTGGTTCCGCCGTTCGGGGGAGGACCCGCAGCTCTCGCCCTGGCTTCGCTATCGTAATCATATGCATCCGGCGGTCCATAAAGCGCAGGATCTGCTGTCGGGAGCGCCGGAATCTGAATGGCGGCTACCGGATATCGCCGCACGGGTGTTTGTCAGCCCGCGTCACCTGTCGCGCTTATTCCAGCAGCATCTGGGCATTAGCGTGCGCGATTATCTGGAGCAGCTTCGCCTGGCGCAGGCTGAACAACGCCTGTTACAAGGGCAGGGCGTTGAACAGGCCTGCCATGCGGCGGGATTTTCATCACCGCGCCAGCTGTATCGCGCCCGACAGCGCGCTAGCTAACCAGCTTTCGCGTATCAATCCGCTGCAACAGCACGGAAAGAATCAACGAACCGACCAGCGTGGCGCTAAAAATCCAGATGATATCCAGCACCGGCCAGTGCGTGATTTCAATATGGCGAGTGCGCAGCGCATGAATAAACAGAGCATGGAAGCCGTAAATGCCGAGCGAGTGGCGAGATATTAACGCCAACCCTGGCAATGGACGGGCGTTAAGCGTGTTTTTGACCACCACAAACAGGCTCAGGGCGGCGATAAACACCAGTGGCCCGCAGTAAAGATAAAAGGTGTCGCTGAAATTGCCCTGCCGCGCCAGTTCCGAATGCGTTCCCAGGCTGATTAACGTGACGCAGGTGATAAAGGCCAGCGCGGCGATAACGGTATAACGGCGATAATGTGTTTCCAGCATCCCAAGCGCGCGGCCCAATAACCCATACAGCACGTAATAAAACGTATCGCCATTGATATACAAGTTAACCGGCAGCCATTTCATGCCGTGGAAACTTTGCGGCACCGTATTGGGGTTTGCGATCACGCCAGCCACCAACAGCACGCCAAAAATCACCGGCAAGCCAACCTTTTTTACCGAAATCAATGGCGATAACAGGTAGATAACGATAATCGCGAAGAAAAACCACAGGTGATAAAACACCGGTTTTTGCAACAGATTGATGATCGATAACCGCGGGCTGATGGAGGTAAACAGTGTGATATAGAGAAACGCAACGGTGCTGTAAAACAGCAGACATAATCCGATGCGTAAAAAGTGGCGTCGTTCGGCGCTGCGTTCGCCGAAAAACAGGTAGCCAGAAATCATAAAAAAGAGCGGAACGCTGACGCGCGAGGCGGAATTCAAAGCATTGGAAAAATTCCAGCTAAAAGGCGTGACCACGTCGGCGTTGGTAATATACCAGGTCGTGGTGTGAATCATAATCACCATTAAGCAGGCGATACCGCGCAGGTTATCTATCCAGTTTATTTTGTGCTGCATTTTCTCCCCGGCTCATACTTTGCTATTCCGCTAGTGTCGGTCTATTAATTATCACTGTACTCGGGATCATTCCGAGTTTGCTTTCCAGGGCTTGCGAGGTGCCGCGCGGGCCAGCCACAATGCGTTCTGTCCTGAACGCACGTATAACCCCTCAATACGGATAGCAAAGTATAATGACTACGACACCCATACGCTTTTCTATGCTTGCCGCCGTCATCCTTCTTGCTGGTTGCGCCAGCCAGGAAACGCAGCCACAGCACGCCCAAAAAGCGAAAGTCACGCCGATGCATTCGCTGGCAATGGAAAACCAGTGCCGGGAAAACGCGGCCCATCGCTATAACCTCACTAGTCAAAATATCCATATTACCGATTTCGATGCATTCCAGGGCAGTTATGAAATGCAAGGTAGCACCGCACGCCATGAAGGTTTTACCTGCGCGTTCGATCTGGATGGGCAGTTTTTACACCTGTCGATGCGTTAATGCGCTTAACGGTGGGTAATAACCTTAAATAATCGCCGGAATTCCATCCTGAAGCCCGTTTTGACGCCCCGTTCCGTTGCCCCCGTGATGCAACGTTGAGCCTTTTGAGTATATACTGGTCGCTTCCACTTAAACCCACTCGTATCGCGTGCGAAATCAACATGCAAAAGTTTGATACCAAGACCTTTCAGGGCTTGATCCTGACCTTACAGGATTACTGGGCCCGCCAGGGCTGCACCATCGTTCAACCGCTGGATATGGAAGTCGGCGCCGGCACTTCACATCCTATGACCTGTCTGCGTGCGCTCGGGCCTGAGCCTATCGCTGCCGCTTATGTGCAGCCTTCCCGCCGCCCGACCGATGGCCGCTACGGCGAAAACCCCAACCGTTTACAGCACTACTATCAGTTCCAGGTGATCATCAAACCGTCGCCGGACAATATTCAGGAACTGTACCTCGGATCGCTGAAAGAGCTGGGTATGGACCCAACGATTCATGACATTCGCTTCGTGGAAGATAACTGGGAAAACCCGACGCTGGGCGCCTGGGGTCTCGGCTGGGAAGTATGGCTGAACGGTATGGAAGTCACTCAATTCACTTACTTCCAACAGGTTGGCGGCCTTGAATGTAAGCCGGTGACCGGTGAAATCACCTACGGTCTTGAGCGTCTCGCTATGTATATCCAGGGCGTGGACAGTGTTTACGATCTGGTATGGAGCGACGGCCCGCTGGGTAAAACCACCTACGGCGACGTGTTCCATCAAAATGAAGTGGAACAATCGACCTATAACTTCGAATACGCGGACGTGGATTTTCTTTTCACCTGCTTCGAGCAGTATGAGAAAGAGGCCCAGCAGCTTCTGGCGCTGGAAACCCCGCTGCCGTTGCCAGCCTATGAACGTATTCTGAAAGCCGCCCACAGCTTCAACCTGCTGGATGCCCGTAAGGCCATCTCGGTAACCGAGCGTCAGCGCTATATCTTGCGCATTCGTACGCTCACCAAAGCTGTGGCGGAAGCCTACTACGCTTCCCGTGAAGCGCTGGGCTTCCCGATGTGTAACAGAAACAATTAAGAGGCTGCCATGTCTGAAAAAACTTTTCTGGTGGAGATCGGCACTGAAGAGCTGCCACCAAAAGCTCTGCGCAGCCTGGCGGAATCCTTCGCTGCGAACGTTACTGCTGAACTCGATGCGGCCAATATCGCTCACGGCGAGGTGAAATGGTTCGCTGCGCCGCGTCGTCTGGCGCTGAAAATCGCTAATCTGGCGGAATCTCAGCCGGATCGTGAAGTGGAAAAACGCGGCCCGGCCATTGCCCAGGCCTTTGATGCCGAAGGCAAGCCGAGCAAAGCGGCGGAAGGCTGGGCGCGCGGCTGCGGTATTACCGTCGATCAGGCTGAACGGTTAACCACCGACAAAGGCGAATGGCTGCTGTATCGCGCTCACGTCAAAGGCGAAAGCGTTGAAGCGCTTCTGCCGGGCATGATCAGCGTTTCGCTGGCGAAATTGCCGATTCCGAAACTGATGCGTTGGGGCGCGTCCGACGTTCATTTTGTGCGCCCGGTGCATACCGTTACGCTATTACTGGATGACAAACTGATCCCGGCCAATATCCTCGGCATTCAGTCCGATCGCGTGATCCGCGGGCATCGCTTTATGGGCGAGCCGGAATTCACCCTTGAACGTGCCGATCAGTATCCGGATATCCTGCTGGAGCGCGGTAAGGTCATTGCCGACTATGAGCAGCGCAAAGCCAAAATCAAAGCCGACGCCGAAGAGGCCGCACGTAAAATTGGCGGCAATGCCGATCTGAGCGAAAGCCTGCTGGAAGAAGTCACCTCGTTGGTGGAATGGCCAGTCGTGCTGACCGCCAAATTCGAAGAGAAATTCCTGGCAGTACCGGCGGAAGCGTTGGTTTACACCATGAAAGGCGACCAGAAGTACTTCCCGGTATATGACAATAACGGGAAGCTGCTGCCTAACTTCATCTTTGTGGCGAATATCGAATCTAAAGATCCGCAGCAGATTATTTCTGGTAACGAAAAAGTAGTGCGCCCGCGTCTGGCGGATGCGGAGTTCTTCTTTAATACCGACCGCAAAAAGCGTCTTGAAGAGCATCTGCCGCGTCTGGAAACCGTGTTGTTCCAGCAGCAGTTAGGCACATTGCGCGATAAAACTGACCGTATTCAAGCGCTTGCCGGTTGGATTGCCGGGCAAACTGGTGCGGATGTGAATCATGCGACCCGCGCTGGCCTGCTGTCCAAATGCGATCTGATGACCAACATGGTGTTCGAGTTTACTGACACCCAGGGCGTGATGGGGATGCACTATGCCCGTCACGATGGTGAGGCGGAAGACGTTGCCGTGGCGCTGAACGAGCAGTACCAGCCGCGTTTCGCGGGCGACGCTCTGCCGTCTAACCCGGTGGCTTGTGCGGTGGCGATCGCCGACAAAATGGATACCCTGGCGGGTATTTTTGGCATCGGCCAGCATCCCAAAGGCGATAAAGACCCGTTTGCGCTGCGTCGCGCTGCGCTCGGCGTGTTGCGTATCATCGTTGAGAAAAACCTGCCGCTCGATCTGCAAACCCTGACGGAAGAAGCGGTACGTTTGTATGGTAGCAAGCTCACCAACGCCAACGTGGTTGATGACGTCATCGACTTTATGCTGGGCCGTTTCCGCGCATGGTATCAGGAAGAAGGCCATAGCGTGGATACCATCCAGGCCGTGCTGGCGCGTCGTCCGACCAAACCGGCGGATTTTGATGCCCGCATGAAAGCGGTATCGCATTTCCGTACCCTGGAAGCGGCTTCTGCGCTGGCAGCTGCCAACAAGCGTGTATCGAATATTCTGGCGAAATCCACCGAAACGCTGCACGACCATGTCCGCGCTTCGGTACTGAAAGAACCGGAAGAAATCGAACTGGCGCGTCAGTTGGTTATCCTGCGCGATAAACTGGAGCCAGCTTTTGCCAAAGGTGAATACCAGCAGGCGCTGGTGGAACTGGCCGCATTGCGCGCCCCGGTCGATGCCTTCTTCGATAAAGTAATGGTGATGGCAGACGATCAGGAGTTGCGCGTTAACCGTCTGACGCTGCTGTCTAAGCTACGCGAATTGTTCCTGCAGGTCGCGGATATTTCTCTGCTGCAGTAACGGTTGTTGTAGTAAATGAAAAAACCCGCTACGCAAGGCGGGTTTTTTATTTTTGACGTTATCTTAAAACATAATTATTTATTAAAAATAGCCGTTCTGTTACCGGTTAGACTAATTATGGATAAGTTAAAGATCGGTATTATCGTTGACGGGTGCTCAAGGCTATTTAGCCGGAGCATGACGCAAGGGTTGGATAGACGAAAGCCCCGTAATTAAATCCATTTAATTAACGGGGCCGCAATCCCAACTCCAAACAGTTGGATTGTAGCCCCTTCCAACGAAGGAGGCAATTATGCCTGTAAAGTATAAATACACATTTCTCTGCTTATTAGTGATATGTGTAACTATTCTCTGTTTTATCTGGATAGTGCAGGATCGGCTGTGTGAATTCAGCATTAAAGAGAAAAGCAGTGAATTACGGGCAGTGCTTGCCTGCGAAGCAGGGAGGTAAAGCAGTGCGGGAGATCGATCTCCCGCATTTCAGTCAACTGGCGGGTTGGGCCTGAAGGCACCCAAATTTATTCCTGGATATTGCTCCAGCCATTATCCGAAAACAATTTTATTTATCTAAAACACCAGTCTTATTAGCGGTTCCGTTAATTATTTACGTCATAAAAATGATTACTATCACTTCGGGTGCTCAAGGCTATTTAGCCGGAGCATGATGCAAGGGTTGGATAGACGAAAGCCCCGTAATTAAATCCATTTAATTAACGGGGCCGCAATCACACCCAAACAGTCTGATTGTAGCCCCTTCCAACGAAGGAGGCAATTATGCCTGTAAAATATAAATACACATTTCTCTGCTTATTAGTGATATGTGTAACTATTCTCTGTTTTATCTGGATAGTGCAGGATCGGCTGTGTGAATTCAGCATTAAAGAGAAAAACAGTGAATTACGGGCAGTGCTTGCCTGCGAAGCAGGGAGGTAAAGCAGTGCGGGAGAGCGATCTCCCGCATTTCAGTCAACTGGCGGGTTGGGCCTGAAGGCACCCAAATTTATTGCTGGATATTGCCCCAGCCATTATCCGAAAACAATTTTATTTATCTACAACACCGGCGTTATTAGCGGTTCCGTTAATTATTTGCGCCAAAAAACTCATTATTATCACTTCGGGTGCTCAAGGCTATTTAGCCGGAGCATGATGCAAGGGTTGGATAGACGAAAGCCCCGTAATTAAATCCATTTAATTAACGGGGCCACAATCACAACCGAAACAGTTTGATTGTAGCCCCTTCCAACGAAGGAGGCAATTATGCCTGTAAAGCATAAATACACATTTCTGAGTGTATTAGTGATATGTTTAACCATTCTCTGTTTTATCTGGATAGTGCAGGATCGGCTTTGTGAATTCAGCATTAAAGAGAAAAACAGTGAATTACGGGCAGTGCTTGCCTGCGAAGCAGGGAGGTAAAGCAGTGCGGGAGAGCGATCTCCCGCATTTCAGTCAACTGACGGGTTGGGCCTGAAGGCACCCAAATTTATTCCTGGATATTGCTCCAGCCATTATCCGAAAACAATTTTATTTATCTAAAACGCCAGTGTTATTAGCGGTTCCGTTAATTATTTGCGCCATAAAAATGATTACTATCACTTCGGGTGCTCAAGGCTATTTAGCCGGAGCATGACGCGAAGGTTGGATAGACGAAAGCCCCGTAATTAAATCCATTTAATTAACGGGGCCGCAATCCCAACACCAACAGTTGGATTGTAGCCCCTTCAACTGAAGGAGGCAATTATGCCTGTAAAGTATAAATACACATTTCTCTGCTTATTAGTGATATGCGTAACGCTGCTTTGTTTTATCTGGATGGTGAAGGATCGTTTGTGTGAATTCACTCTTAAAGAACAAAACAATGAATTACGGGCGGTCCTTGCTTACGAAGCAGGGAAGTAATTGCAGTGCGGGAGAGCAATCTCCCGCATTTCAGTCAACTGACGGGTTGGGCCTGAAGGCACCCACACTGATCTCTAAAAACACACAACCCCCGTTTTAAACGGGGGTTGTCACGACCAGGAAAACCAAAAGGATACAGAGCAATAAAATTATTCCATCAACTGCTTACTGAGCATCGGGTTCGCCTGAATCAGGCGCATCAGCTTCAGTTCGGTGCTGGAGGGTTTTACGCGTTTTGATTCCCATTCATGCACCATGGCAACACTCACGCCCATCACCCGGGCCAGGTCATCAACTTTCAGACCGGTACTCTTTCGCAGTTGTTCAAACTCGGAAAAAGCGGACGGTTTATGGGTCAGGGTCACTTTCTGTGAATCATCTTTAAAAACAATCTGCTCAAGGCTGCTGAGCAACTCAACCATTGGATCTTTATATTCCATTGAGAACTCCTCATAAATCACACTGCGGGATCGTGAACGCTAAGAAGCACATTAAGAATAGTCCCTAAATGCAATCAGGGATGGTTGCGTTGGTGATTAATCGCGCGATTAGATTTTTTTAAGCGGCAAATCGCGGTTAATTTCATGCTAACTGACTGATTATGCAAACCAATAAAGATTTAGAAAATTTATGTCTTTGGGTAGAAATAATGCGTAAATCACTCTGCGTCCGGGATCTGGCCTGCCGGTAAGATCGCCGGCAGGCCTGGACCTCAAGCGGCGCGTTCAATCACCATCAATAGTTGCCCCGCCTGTACCTGATTTCCCTGCTGACGCTGGAACGTCCGGATCGTTCCGGTAACGGGCGCGGTAATCGGGATCTCCATTTTCATGGATTCGAGAATTCCGATCAGTTGGCCTTCCGCGACTTTTTCTCCCGGCTTCACCAGCCACTGCCAGACGCTGCCTGCTACCAGGCTTTCAACGCCACAACAGCTGTCGGGGATAGTGTCGTCGCTGTCATTTTGCGCGTCGGATTCACTTTCAAAGGTAAACTGACCATCGGCGCGCCAGCGTGCCAGTTCCTCATCAAACGCTTTCTGACGTTTATCCTGGAAGGTGGCGATATCCGTTGCGTCCTGTTCCAGCATGTGTTGCCAGTCGCTCAGGCTGAACTCCCCCTGTTCGATACGCAAGGGATGGTCGCCCCACGGGAAGCGCTCGCGCAGCGTCAATAACTCCTCATGGCTGACCGGATAGAAGCGGATTTGGTCGAAAAAACGCAGTAGCCACGGTTGGGTGAAGACTTCCGTTTTACGATCGCGATTCCACATCTGTACGGTACGGCCCACGAACTGATAGCCGCCAGGTCCTTCCATACCGTAGACGCACAAATAAGCGCCGCCGATGCCCACCGAGTTTTCCGCCGTCCAGGTGCGCGCCGGATTGTATTTCGTGGTCACCAGACGGTGACGCGGATCGACCGGCGTGGCGACCGGCGCGCCGAGATAGACATCTCCCAGCCCCATCACCAGATACGAGGCGTTAAACACAATCTCTTTGACCTGTTCGACGCTATCCAGTCCGTTGATGCGACGGATAAATTCAATGTTGCTCGGACACCACGGCGCGCCGGGACGCACCGACTGGGTGTAACGGGTAATCGCCTCGCGGCAGGCGGCGTCGTCCCAGCTGAGCGGTAGCCAGACAGTGCGTGACGGCACTTTGGCGTCGCGCAGATCCCGCAACTGGAGATCGGCCTCGCGGATAATGGCGATCAGCGCATCGCGCGGGCACTGCGCCGGATCGAAATGGATCTGCAAAGAGCGGATCCCCGGCGTCATTTCCAGCCGCCCGGCGATCGACATGGCTTCCAACTGTTGCATCAGCGCGTGGACCCGAAAGCGCAGAGCGATGTCCAGCCGCTGCTCGCCATATTCCACCAGCAGAAAGCGGTCGCCCGCCGCCCGCACGGCAATGGCAGGCATACCGTCGCGAGCGTCGTCCTGCCATAAAATTGGCGATGGCAGAGCGTTAAGCGCTATATCACCCGATGCGCTGGCGGTTTGCTGCGTGCTGTCGGCCTCTTCCAGCGTAACCGGCGCAAAGGAGATCGTATCGCCAGCTTTCAGCTGGCCCAGCTTCCATAAATCCTGATGGATCACCGTG
The DNA here is from genome assembly GCF_014193285.1 of Atlantibacter sp. RC6. Taxonomy (GTDB): domain Bacteria; phylum Pseudomonadota; class Gammaproteobacteria; order Enterobacterales; family Enterobacteriaceae; genus Atlantibacter. The sequence goes on along the minus strand of NZ_JACHZE010000004.1, from coordinate 284,697 downwards.
GCCGGGCAGACAAACCCGCCCAGCGACGGACCGTCCGGCCCGAGGATCACCGGCATATCGCCGGTAAAATCCACCGTGCCGAAGGCATAGGCGTTATCGTGAATATTGGATGGATGCATTCCCGCCTCGCCGCCGTCCGGGCGCGCCCAGGTGGGTTTGGGGCCTATCAGACGGATGCCGGTGCGGCTGGAGTTGTAATGCACCTGCCAGCGGGCCGCGAAAAACGCTTCAATATCCTGCCCGGTAAAGAATTCCGGCGCGCCATGCGGACCGTAAATCACCCGCAGCTGCCAGTGGCTGGTGATAACGGGGTAAGCATCGGCGGGCAGCGTGGCGTCAGGGCGGATCGCCGGTGCGGCGAGGTGGAGGACATCCCCCGCCCGCAGCGCCCGTCCGGCGTGGCCGCCGAATTTTCCCAGCGTAAAGGTACTGCGGCTGCCCAGGTAATGCGGGCAATCCAGGCCGCCAGCAATCAGCAGATAACTACGGCAGCCTGCGCCCTGTACCGCGCCGATTTTGAGGATCTGGCCTGCCAGCACGTTGACCACCTGGCGCATCGCGACTGGCGCATCGTCTAGCGTGGCGTCAATATCCGCGCCGGTCAGCACGATGGAGCAAGCCTGATTAACGCGCAGCGTCGGGCCGCGCAGCGTGATTTCCAGCCCGGCGGCGTCGTGCGGGTTTTGCAGCAGTTGGTTGCCCAGCTCAAATGCCAGGCTATCGAACGGGCCGGAGGGTGGCACGCCAACGTCCCAGTAGCCCACGCGGCCCGGTAGATCCTGGATCGTGGTTAGGGTGCCGCCGCTCAGCACGTCCAGGGTGGCGGGCTGCCAGCTCACATCGCCTAAGGTGGCGGTAATGACCTTGCCGTCGCGCACCTGCGGTAGCGTCAGCAAATGACGCAGCCAGTTCAGGTTAGTTTCGATACCGTAAAGCCGGGTTTGCTCCAGCGCGTTTTGCAGCGCCGCTAATGCCTGCGGGCGGCTGTCGGCATGGACAATCACTTTTGCCAGCATCGGATCGTAAAATGCCGATACCTCGCAGCCGCCGGAAATCCAGCTGTCGATGCGCAGTTGCGCTGCCTCCACGCTTTCCGGGAAAACCACTTCGCTGAGCAACCCGGCCACCGGCTGGAAATTTTTCGCCGGATCTTCCGCATACAGCCGCACCTGAATGGCATGGCCTTGTGGCGCAGTCATCAGCGTATCCAGCGCAGACAACGTTTGTGCCCCCAGTTCCACCATCCAGCGCACGATGTCTACGCCGTAGACCATCTCGGTGACGCCGTGCTCTACCTGTAGACGGGTGTTTACCTCCAAAAACCAGAACTGCCCGGAGACGTCGTCGTAGACATATTCCACGGTGCCGGCGCTGCGATAATTCACTGCCTGGCACAGGCGGATTGCGGTATCGTGCAACGCCCGACGGTTAGCGTCCGAGAGGCGCGGCGCAGGGGTTTCTTCAATCACCTTCTGATTGCGACGCTGGGCCGAGCAGTCACGTTCACCCAACGCGATCACGTTGCCGTTGCCGTCGCCGAAGACTTGCACTTCAATATGCCGCGCCCGGGCAATAAATTTCTCTAAAAAGACGCCATCGTCGGCGAAATTGTTACCTGCCAGGCGTTTTACGCGCGTAAAAGCTTCGTCAAGCGCTGCCGCGTCGTCGCAGCGTTGCATCCCAATGCCGCCGCCGCCCGCGGTGCTTTTCAGCATCACCGGATAACCGATTTTCTCGGCAGCTTGCTGCGCGGCTTGCGGCGTGGTTAACAGGCCGCTACCCGGTAGCAGCGGCACATGGTTTTGCTCTGCCAGTTCGCGGGCGCGGTGTTTCAGGCCGAACGCCGCCATTTGCTCGGTGGTTGGGCCGAGAAACACCACGCCCTCGCGTTCACAGCGCTCAACAAACAGAGCGTTTTCACTCAGAAACCCATAGCCCGGATGTACCGCTTGCGCGCCATGTTCGCGCATGATGGTGAACAGTTTGTCCTGATTGAGATAAGTTTCCCGCACGTTGCCATCACCTAATGAAATGGCGACATCCGCCTGGCGAACGTGCTCGGCGTGTTTATCCGCTTCGGCATACACGGCAATGGCGGTAATGCCCATTTGCTTCAGGGTGCGGATGATGCGCACCGCAATCGCGCCACGGTTGGCGATTAGAATTCGAGTTAACATAACCGGCTCTCCGGCGGGCAGGTCGTCCTGCGTTATTCATCGCGCTGTGTTGCGGGTCGTCCCGCAGCGCCGGATCACCACACCGTGACGGCGATGGGGGTCGGGTTATACCCGTTGCAGGGGTTGTTGAGTTGCGGACAGTTGGAGATCAGCACCAGAACGTTCATTTTGGCGACCAGTTCAACGTATTTCCCCGGCGCGGAGATGCCATCGGCGAAGCACAACCCGCCGTCCTGGGTGACCGGCACGTTCATAAAGAAATTGATGTTGTGGGTGATATCGCGGCGCGTCAGGCCGAACGCCGGGTGCTCGGCAATCGCCAGCATCCACGAGTCGCGGCAGGCGTGCATATGGCGCTTTTCAAGATCGTAACGCACGGTATTGCTTTCGGTGGCGCAGGCGCCGCCCAGGGTATCGTGGTGGCCACAGGTATCGGCGACGATCTCCAGCATCGGGCGGTCGTCGCTGGAGCGCAGCACCGTGCCGGTGGTCAGAAAGACATTGCCCTGGCCGCGTACCGTGTCCGACATGCTGTAGCGTTCCGCGATGTCATCGGCATTGAAAAACAGCGTATCCGCCGCCTGGTTGCCTTCCAGGTCGGTAATGCGCAGGGTTTGCCCTTCGGTGATGTTATACAGCCAGTAATCCCCAGCCTTAACGGTGGCGCGATAGATCGCATCCGCCGGATTGCGCGCGCTTTCGGTCAGCATGAGCAGGCTCCTTCGCTGAGATGATAAAGATGGTTGTTGCACAGCCCGCGCTGGTTTTCCGCGCGTTCGAGGCACTGCGCGGGAAGGGGTTTGCGCTCGCCGTCGATGCGGATGCCCAGCGGCTGGCGCGGGTACGCCGTCGCGTTGCTCAGCGGATGCGGGCAGGTGTGTAAAACGACCAGCGTATCCATGGCGAAACGCAGGGTGACGCTCGCGCCCGCTGCGCCCTGGCGCACCAGCTCCAGCTTGCCGTCATCGTTAGCGGCGACGTGGGCGAACAGGTTCAGGCAGGCCGCCATATCGCGTTTGCCAAGGCCGTATTTCGCCAGCTCTACCAGAAAGCTGTCGTAGCCGTTCTGGTGGCGATCGTTACGCGCCTGCTGGTAATCGCTCGCGCCGAACTGCCGTTCGGTCAGCGCCGCGTTGGCGGTACCACAGACCGTTTCATGCCAGCCGAAACTGTCCTGTTCGATGCCGCAAAAAATCCGCCCCATATCGGAGTAGAGGCAGTGGCCCGCCGTCAGCCGAAAGGTGTGCTGGCACTTCAGCGTATCGGGGGCGTTATAGCGTTCCAGCAGGTTTTCCGGGTTGTAAAACAGCACGCCTGCGTTGACCCCGCCCGCCAGGTCGGTCAGGGTCAGGGCGGTGCCCTGGCGCATCATCAGCGACCAGTGGCTGCCCGCCGGTAATTGAGTTTGATATGCGTTCATCATGGCTCCTTGTTAATGACCAAACAGCGCGGCGGGCTGTTCGGTAACGGGATACAGCGCGTCAGGGAACAGCGGCGTCACGCTGCCCGCGGGTTTGCGATCTAATGGGATGTCGTAGGTAATGCTCGCGCCATACGCTTCGGGGGCCTGCGGGTCGTGGCGCACTTTGTCGAATACCCACAGCCGCGAGCCCAGCGAGAACCCCTCTTTCAAATCGTGGGTGATCATAAAAATGGTCAGCTTGTGGCGCTCCCACAGTGAGCTGATCAGCACGTGCATTTCCGCGCGGATGCCGGGGTCCAGCGCGCCAAACGGCTCATCGAGCAGCAGGATGCGCGGCTGTTTCATCAGGGCCTGCGCCAGCGCCAGGCGCTGCTGCATCCCGCCGGAAAGCTGATGCGGATATTTATCCTGGGCGCCCAGCAAGCCGACTTGTTTCAGCATCACCCGCGCCTGCTCGCGGATCGCGGCGCGCTTGCGGCCCCAAACGCGGCCCAGCCATCGCGCCTGGCTGAACTCTTCCGCCAGCATCACGTTTTCAATGACCGTCAGGTGCGGGAATACCGAGTAGCGCTGGAACACAATGCCGCGTTGGGCGTCGGGCTCCTGAGCCAGCGGCTTACCGTCGAGCAAAAAGGTCCCTTTGGAGGGCGATTCGGTGCCGAGCAGCATTTTCAGAAAAGTGGTTTTACCGCAGCCGGACGCGCCGACGATGGTGATAAATTCCCCCTCTTCAACGCTGACGTTCAGCCGCTCCAGCACCACCTGGCTGTCGTACTCTTTTGCGACGTTTTTCAGTTCTAATAAAGGCATGGCAGCTCCTCAGCGGGCGTAGTACCAGGGGAAACAACGGCGGTTCACGACTCGCAGCAGCAAATCGAGGGCGAAGGCGAGCAGGGTGATCCAGGCGACGTAGGGCAAAATCACGTCCATCGCCATGTAACGGCGCATCAGGAAGATGCGGTAGCCCAGCCCTTCGGTCGCGGCGATGGCTTCCGCAGCAATCAAAAACAGCCACGCCGAGCACAGCGACAGGCGCACGGCATCAATCAGGCGCGGCATCAGCTGCGGCAGAAACACCCGCCACAGGATTTGTCCGCTGTGTCCGCCCAGCGTCTGGGCTTTGATCAGTTGCTCATGGGGGATCGCCATCGCCTGCAGCTGTAAATCGCGGATGATAAACGGCGTAATGCCAATCACGATCAGCACCACTTTCGACACTTCGCCGAGGCCGAAACAGATAAACAAAATCGGCAGAATGGCCAGTGGCGGGATCAGCGCCAGCGTGGTGATCAGCGGTGATAAAAAAGCGCGTACTGCAGGCAATGCGCCGCAAAACAGGCCAAAGGCCAGCGCGATAATTGCGCTGAGCACCGCGCCGCTCAGCAGACGCAGCAGGCTGGCGGCGGTGTCGGCCCACAGCAGGTACTCCCCGGTGCGCGGGCTGGGCGTAAACGCCATCCGGTCAATCGCGCTGAACATGGCATCAAAACCGGGCAGCAGTTTATCGGCGCTGTTAGCCGCCAGCCGCGCATCGGAGGCGATCAGGTAGACAAACAGCATCGCCAGGAGTGGAAGGGCGCCCAGCAGCACCCGGCTCATCGGCTGCGGTTGAAAGTTGATCATTTTGCGCATGGACGCCTCCGTGATTACAGTTGGTTGTTAGCCGCGAGGCGGACAAACTCGTCGCTAAAACGTAATTTGACGTTCTGGCTGTCGCCCCAGACGCCCGCAGGCGTTTCAATGCCCACCACGTCGGCGGATGGGGCGGCTTCGCCCAGCAAACCGTGGTTAAAAGAGAATTCCGCGACTTTCTGCATGGTGGTTTTCAGCTGCGGGCTGCTGGTGAAGGCCAGCGCCAGCTGTGGCGTGGTGAACAGGTGCGTGGCGGCCAGTTGTGCGTCGAAACCCGCCAGGTTGGTGCCCGCCGCTTCCCCCATCTGAGTGCGTGCCGCTTTGGCGGTTTCGCCGTCGCCCTGCATGGTTTTCAGGGTTTCAAACCACGCGCCAGTCAGCGCTTTGCCCAGTTCAGGATGTTTTTTCAGGGTGACGGTATTTACCACCAGCAGATCGAGGATTTCGCCGGGGATTTGCGCCGAGGTGAACAGCGTTTTCGCGCCCGGCTGTTTTTGTGCTTCAGCCAGCAGTGGGTTCCAGGTGACGATGGTTTTGACGTCTGGCGTGGTGAAAGCCGACACCAGATCCGCATCCGCCGTGTTCACTACTTTGATGTCTTTCTCGCTCAGGCCCGCGTTTTCCAGCGCCCGCGCCAGCAGATAGTGGGAAACGGAAAGCTCCACCAGATTCACCGGCTGGCCTTTCAGCGCCGCGACGCTGTCGGCGGATTTGGTCAGGATGCCATCATTGCCGTTAGAATAGTCGCCGATAATCAGCGCCGTGGAATCCACGCCGCCGCTGGCGGGCAGGGTCAGCGCATCCATGTTAGTCATGGTGCAGCCGTCAAAGCCGCCGGCGGTATACTGGTTTACGGATTCGATATAGTCGTTAACCTGCACAAACTGGATATCAATGTTGTATTTATCGGCCCATTTTTTGATGATGCCGCTCTGTTGGGCGTAATCCCAGGGCATCCATCCGGCATAAATCGACCAGCAGAGTTTGAAGGCGGGTTTCGCCGCGACGGCGGTGGCGCTAAACAGGACCAGCGCGGCGAGCAGAATGGCTTTGTGGCAGGCTTTAAACATGATGGTTCCTCTGACGTTGACGGAATAAGCAGGAGGGCGCGAACCAGTCGCGTATCCTCCCGGGCTTTTGTCCCGCCGTGTAACCGCCAGAGGGCGGTCGATCGCTCTCGGACCAGCGTCTTGCGACCGGAACCCTAGCGATCCATTTCCAGATTGTCAGGCGACGGCGGCGTACCGCCTGTCCCCCCTGCAGAGTTATCAGAGCAAGATGAATGCCAGTTTCGGTAATTCGTTAAAAAACTGTTGCAGTACAATAGGCTGCGTGGTTTGTCGCTGCCGACGGCGAAAAAACCGCTGCGTCATAGCGGTGCAATGCGGGTTCAGACGGCGCACCGTCATGAAGCAACGGATCAAGAGTTTGTGTTATGGGGGTATCATGCAGGGCGTGACTGCACTATCCTTGTCAACGTTGAAGGCATACGGGTTGTCGTGTGCGTATTTTTGGGTGAAGGAGTTTAAAGATGGCGACAGGTAAGTCCTGCTCTCGCTGGTTTGCGCCTTTGGCGGCGTTACTGATGGTGGTCAGCCTGAGTGGTTGCTTCGATAAAGAGGGCGATCAACGCAAAGCGTTTATCGATTTTCTGCAAAACACGGTGATGCGCAGCGGCGAGCGTTTGCCGACGCTGACGGCGGATCAGAAAAAGCAATTCGGGCCGTTTGTCTCTGATTACGCCATTATTTATGGCTATTCCCAACAGGTTAATCAGGCTATGGATGCCGGTATTCGTCCGGTGGTCGATAGCGTTAACGCCATCCGCGTTCCGCAGGATTATATGACGCAAAGCAACCCGCTGCGCCAGGCTAACGGCTCGCTGGGCGTGCTGAGCCAGCAGTTGCAGAATGCGAAGATGCAGGCTGATAGCTCTAAAGCGTCTTTGAAGCAAGCGGATGATTTAAAATCGGTTTACGATAAAGTTTATGAAAAAGTCGTGACTAATCCGGCGAATGCGCTGCAACCGCTGATCCCGGCGGCCCAGACCTTTACCCAGCAACTGGTGCAGGTGGGCGATTTCATTGGCCAGCAGGGTACTCAGGTGAGCTTTGTGGCTAACGGGATCCAGTTCCCAACATCGCAGCAGGCAAGCCAGTACAACCAGCTGATTGGACCGCTGGCTGCGCAGCATCAGGCGTTTAACCAGGCCTATTCCGCCGTAGTTAACTCGCTGCAGTAATCCCCCCGCTTCCTCATGCAACACGCGTGAGGAAGCTTTTTTTTGCCCCGGTCACGAAACTGGTGTGCATTTTCTGTCGCTTTGTGCCTATTTAACCGGTACAGGTTTCATTCCCGCGCCCCGCTTGTTATAACTTTCTCACTGGAAGTAATAAAAAAACGCACCTCACCCCTAACAAAAGCGTAAGGACATCCCATGTCTGAAATTCGGCAACGCACCGTGGAAAATATGCAAAAGTTTTCCAGAGCGATGATCGGCGCAGTATTATTTTTACCGGTAATCGGTTTAATTCTGGCACTCAGTTCGGTATTAACCAATCCCTCTCTGATCCCTGAAAACAGTGTTATTCATAATATCGGCCAGCTGCTGGGGGATACCTTCTGGCCGCTGTTTGGAAATTTAGGTTTATTATTTTGCGTGGGGATTAGCTACGGCCTCGCCAAAGATAAAAAAACCGAAGTCGCCCTGGTGGCGGTGATGTGTTTTATTATGTTTTTGGGCGCTAATCATTCCTGGCTGGAATTAACCCATCAGGTTGCACAAACCATCAACGGCGAATATTACGGCACCGGACAAACGCGATTGTTGGGTTTTGTGGTAGTGGATATGGGGGTCTTCCTCGGTATTATTCTGGGCTGCACGCTTGCGTGGGTTCACAATAACGTGTCGCAGATTGAATTACCCGGCGCGCTTTCCATGTATGGCGGGGCGAAATTAACCCTGATTGCCATGACGCCGGTGGTGTTGCTTTATGCTATCGCCTTTACCACTATCTGGCCAGTGATGACCCACGGCATTACCGCGCTGACCGGCTTTATGAAAAACGCCGGCGTGGCGGGCGTATTCGTCTACGGCTTCTTTGAAAAATTCCTTATCCCGACCGGCCTGCATCATTTTGTCTGGTCACCGTTCCAGTTAACCCAGATTGGCGGCACGTTAACGGTGGATGGACAGACGGTATCCGGCACCCAGGCGATTTTCCTCGCCTATATGCGCCACCCGGATTTAACGCCGCTGATGAACGATGCGTTGCGCTTTTCTCAGCAGGGCATGACCACCATCTTTGGCTTATCCGGTGCGGCGCTGGCGTTCTATCACACTGCCAGCCCGGCGAAAAAACAGATGGCGAAGGCCATATTATTACCGGCGATCATTACTTCTATTTTAACCGGTATTACCGAGCCGATTGAGTTTACCTTCCTGTTTGTTTCTCCGCTGTTGTGGGTGATCCACGCCACATTAACGGCGGCGTCCCAGGCAATTTGCGATTTGTTCAGCGTACGCCCCTGGGGTGCGTCCGGGTTAATTGAGTTTGTGATCTATAACCTACCGTTGCCGGTGGCATTAACCCGCTGGCCGTTATATATCGTGATCGGTATTGGGCAATTCGCCGCCTATTATGTGATATTCCGCACCCTGGTGGTGAAACTGAATCTGAAAACACCGGGCCGCGAAGATGACGATGAAGTGAAGTTGTACAGCAAGCAAGATTACCAGGCGAAAAATAAGCAAAAAAATAAAGACGTGACCGATGAAATCATTAAAGGCCTCGGAGGCCGGGAAAATATTCTGTCGGTTGACAACTGCTTTACCCGCTTGCGCGTAGCGGTAAAAGATTTAACGCAGGTTAATGACGCCATCCTTAAATCAACCGGGGCTAACGGCGTAGTGCGAAATAGTAATGAAGTACAGGTAATTTATGGCGTGAGAGTAGGGCAGATCCGCTCACGAGTGGACGTCTGGCTCGCGCAAACACCAACCGGGAGTAACGTATGAAATTAGCAGTATTAGGTGGCGGCGGTGTTCGCTCGGCATTTCTGGCCAAATCACTGGCATACAATGCCCATCGCATCAATCTTAAAGAAGTCGTTTTCCTGGACAGCTCTGAACAGAACCTGGCGCTGTTCGGCGAACTGGCGCGCTATGTGTTTACCACCATTCGCCCGGACATTGATTTCAAACTGACGCGCGATCCGCTGGTGGCGCTGAAAGACGCCAATTACATCATCACCACCTTGCGCGTCGGCGGTGATGAAAGCCGCATTCGCGACGAGCGCATCGCGCTGAATTTTAATACCCTCGGTCAGGAAACCACTGGCGCAGGCGGCTTCGCCATGGCATTACGCTCGGTGCCCGCCATTCTGGAATACTGCCGTCTGATTGAACAACATGCGGCCAGCGATGCGATCCTGTTTAACTTTACCAACCCGTCAGGGCTGGTGACGGAAGCGATTGTGAAGTCCGGCTTTACGCGCCGCGTTTACGGCATTTGCGATGCACCTTCAGAGCTGATCCGCGAGTTACCCGCCCTGCTGGGCTGTGAAGAGCGCGATCTGCGCGTGGAGTGCTACGGCCTGAACCATTTCTCCTGGTTTACCAACATCACGGTAAACGGCGAGTCGGTGACGGAAAAACTGGTCAATATGCCGGAACTGTATGCCCGTACCGCGATGCAATATTTCTCGCCGGAGCTGGTACGCCTGTGCGACAACCAGCTACTGAACGAGTACCTTTATTACTATTACTACAAAGAAGAAGCGCTGGCGGCCATTCAGGCATCCGGCGAGACGCGCGGCGAGCAGATCGCCCGCATCAACCGCGAAATGCGTGAAGAGCTGTCGGGTATTGATGTTAAAGCCGAGCCGCAACGCGCCTTTAGCGTGTGGATGAAGCACTATTTGCGCCGTGAAAACAGCTACATGCAGAATGAATCGCAGCAGGAGAAATTCCACACCAGGGAGCCCCTAACGCTGCAACAGTTTATCGAAGAGCCGGACACCGGCGGCTATGCGGGCGTGGCGCTGGACATTCTTGAAGCGGTCAACAGTAAAGAAACCAAACGCATTGTGGTGTCGATCCCCAATAACGGTACCCTGGATTTCCTGCGCCCGGACGATGTGATTGAGATCAGCTGCGACCTGAGCAAAGACGGGTTGAAGCCGGTCACGCCAGCTTATGTACCGCAGGCGCAGAAGAACATGATTGCCTGTGTGAAAGAGTACGAGCGGCTGGGCGTGGAGGCGATTCTTACCGGTGACCGTAGCCTGGCGGTGCGGGCGTTGATGGCGCATCCGCTGATCGGCTCATGGAGCCTGGCGGAAAAGCTGGTTCATGCCTACATCGATGAACCGAACAAGGCCTGAGAATAAAGGGGCGTTACGCCCCTTTCGTTTTTTGGTTAAACCACAGCTTCAGCAGATGCTCAAAGCCTAAAATACAGTAGCCGAAAAACGGATTGGACCAGTAAATATCATCATCATACTTTTGCGGGTCGTGGATAATAAACGCGGTATTTGCCTGAGTCGCCAGCGGGCTTTGATAATCCCCGGTAAAGCAGACGATATTGATATTTTTATTCTCCAGGGCTTTAAGCCAGTTTAACGCCGAGCTGCTGCGTCCGGATTTGGATATTATCCAGATGGAATCGAATTTGGCGGTGGTCTTTTGTTCGAGAATTTCATAATCGGGCCACAGCGCCAGGCTGGCATTCACGCCGGTGACCAGAAATTTATTATAAATATACTGGGCGATAAGCTGAGAAAATCCGCTGCCGTGAATGAGGATTTTTTCGTGGCTCAGGCTCTGGAGCAGGGTATCAAGGGATTCGGCGGGTTGTATGTTCATAAAATCGACATCATTAGTAACATCCCGTCGCGGCATTGTAATATTGAATTTGATGAAATAAACCATTTCCAGCCAGCCGCTAAATTTTAGTTTTTTAGCCAGCCGGACGAGAGTGGAAGGGTTGCTGTAACATTTTTCTGCAACGCTGCGCACCCCCTCTTTCAGACATAACTCAGGGTTATCCTGAATGTAATTCAGTACCAGTAATTCGGTTCGGGTGAATTTAATATCACGGAATAAATTTTGGATGTCCATTTTGCGCTCCAGATAATCCTCAAAACTTTATCACAAGACGGCGCGGGGCGGCATAACGCGAAAAGGAAATAACGGCAGATGGCGAAAACAACAGGGGTATTAATTCTGGTTTTCTTTTTATGGGGAACCATAACCGCAATCAATAGTACCTTACCGCTTTATTTTTTAGATTATTTCCAGCTCACCTGGCAACAGGCTATCAGCATGAACACGCTGTTTTATCTGGCGCCGTTTCTCACCTGTTTGCCCTGCGGATGGCTGTTATCCCGGTTGGGCTACCGACGCATGCTGTATAGCGCGCTGCTGTTAACGGCGGCAGGGGCGGTGTTACTGGCGTGTGGCCTGATGCTTTACCAGTTTCGCCTGAGCCAGGGCGCGGTATTTGTGATGGCGTCCGGCGTGGCGGCGTTGCAGGTGGTGACTAACCCTTATCTGGCGACGTTGAGCGGGCCGGAACGCCAGGTCAGCCAGTTGTCGCTGGCCTCGGCGCTCAATTCGCTGGGCACCACGCTTGCGCCATTAGCCGTCGCCGTCCTGTTGGCGAATTTCCCCCTTAACAGCACGCTGCATCAGGAACCGCTGCGCTGGCTGTGGATGGCGCTGGCGCTGTTTGCGGTACTGATTATCGCGCTGGGGAAAGCCAGCCGTCTGCCGGATGTCACGATACGCGTGGCGACGCCGAGTTTTCGCGCGCTGTTTCAGCGTAAGCGGATGATTTTCCATATTCTGGCGCTGTTTATTTACGTGGGCGTCGAGGTGTCGCTGGCGACCAGTACCGCCAACTGGTGGGTGCAGACCGGCGGCAAGCGCATCGATCAGGCGATGTCATTGATGGCGATTTACTGGGGCGGGGCGCTGGTCGGGCGATTAGTGTTCAGCGGCCTGGCGCATCGCATCAGCGTGCGGATGGCGACGCTGTGCATGACCTGGAGCGCTATGCTGCTGGTGCTGGCGGCAGTGATCCTGAATAACGCGCATGGCGGTTATTTATTGCTGATAACCGGTCTGGCAAACGCCATCCTCTATCCGGTGATTTTTAGCCAGTTGCTCAGGGATGCCCAGAATCAAGCCGGGCTGGCCTCGGCGCTGGCGATTATGGCGGGAATAGGCGGCGCGGCGCTGCCGTGGTTGCAGGGTGTGTTGATTGAGGGGGTGACGCTGCGGTACAGCTTTTTACTGCCAGTGGCGCTGTACGGGCTGTTGACGCTGTGGGCCGGTTTTCTGTGCCCGTCGCCGCGCGCTCAGCCGCTTTCCGAAGCAGAAAGCGGCTGAAAAGCACGATTAACCGTTCAGCACCTGCGGGTTAACGCAGTTCTTTTCGACTTTGCCGTTTAGCGCGTCGATCAGGTTATCCACCGCGCAGGCCGCCATGTTGTAGCGGGTTTCATGGGTGGCGGAGCCGATATGCGGCAGCGCCACCACGTTCGGCAACTTCAACAGTTCAGAGTCTACCGGCAGCGGCTCCTGCTCGAATACGTCCAGACCGGCGGCGTGAATTTCGCCGGCTTTCAGCGCCGCGATCAGGGCTTGTTCATCCACCACCGGGCCGCGACCGGCGTTAATAAACACGGCGGATGATTTCATGGCTTTAAACTGTTTTTCGCCGATCAGATGGTGCGTTTCGTCAGTCAGCGGCAGCACCAGGCAGACGAAATCGGATTCCGCCAGCAGGGTGTCGATATCGCAATAGCGCGCGTTGAAGCGCTCTTCGGCTTCGCTGTGATGGCGACGCGCGTTATACAGGATCGGCATGGAGAAGCCGAAGTGCGCGCGCTGCGCCAGCGCCAGGCCAATGCGACCCATACCGATAATGCCCATGGTTTTATGGTGCACATCAATACCAAACCAGTCCGGTCCGATGCTTTTCTGCCATTCGCCTTTCTTCACGCGTTCCGCCACTTCCACCGCGCGGCGCGCTGTCGCCAGCACCAGCGTCATCATGGTATCGGCTACGGTTTCGGTCAGCACGGTCGGGGTGTGCATCAGCGCCACTTTGCGGGCGGTTAACGCATCGACATCAAAGTTGTCGTAGCCCACAGAAATCGTCGAGGCGGCGCGCAACTGCGGCATCTTTTCCAGCAGGGCGGCATCGACATTCTGGCTGGAGCCCAGCAGGCCCTCCGCTCTGGCGAACAGATCCGCGTGTTTCGCCTGGCTTTCCGCGTTGATACTGTCGAGCTCGGTCACCTCAAAATGGTTTTGCAGGCGGGTAAGCAGGTCGTCGGGTAAGGATTTATAGAGAATTACAGACGGCTTCATTCACTCTCTCCGTGGAACGTGTCGGATGTGATGGCAAAACGGGCGGCCTGTCGCCGCCCGTTGCCTTTAAGCATGGCGTGCGCCTGCCGGAAGTTTTTGATGATTAGCAGGCTTAACAATCAGAGTAAGCCACACTGAGGCGAAAAGCGCCACACCCATAAAAATGTAGGAAGCAGACGGGCTGCCGGTCGCGCCGTTGAGATAGCCCACAAACCACGAGCCCACGAACGACCCCAGCGCGCCCATACTGTTGATCAGCGCCATCGCGCCGCCCGCCACGTTCTTCGGCAGCATCTCAGGGATAATCGCAAAGAACGGGCCATACGGCGCATACATCGCGGCACCGGCGATCACCAGCAGGGTGTAAGAGAGCCAGAAGTTATTCGCGCCAACCGCCCAGGAGCCGATAAAGGCGAATGCGCCGATCAACAGCAGTGGCCAGACGAACAGTTTGCGGTTCTGCATTTTGTCCGATGCCCAGGAGACCACAATCATCGCGATAGTGGCGGCCAGGTAAGGTACGGAAGAGAGCCAGCCCACTTCCACCATGCCCATATTTTCACTGCCGTTGCGGATAATCGACGGCAGCCACAGTACGAAGCCGTAAACGCCGATGCTCCAGGCGAAATATTGCATGCACAGCAGCACCACGTTGCGCGAGCGGAAGGCTTCGCTGTAGTTGCGCACGGCTTTAATGCCTTTTTGCTCTTCATCCAGCTGCGCCTGCAGGGCGGCTTTTTCGCTCTCTGCCAGCCAGGTCACCTGGTTCGGTTTGTCTTTCACCAGCGCCCACCAGCAGAAGGCCCAGATAATCGCCGGAACGCCTTCAATGATGAACATTTCACGCCAGCCGAAAGCCTGAATCAGGTAGCCGGAAACCACCGACATCCACAGCACCGTCACCGGGTTGCCGAGGATCAGGAAGGTGTTGGCGCGCGAACGTTCCGATTTGGTGAACCAGTTACTGATATAAATCAGCATCGCCGGCATGACCGCCGCTTCCACCACACCGAGGATAAAGCGGATGGCCGCCAGCATCGGGATGTTGCTGACCATCCCGGTCAATGACGCGCAGCCGCCCCACAAAATCAGGCAGATGAAAATCAGTTTGCGCACGCTGCGGCGCTCGGCGTACATCGCGCCGGGGATCTGGAAGAAGAAATAGCCGAGGAAAAACAGCGCGCCCAGCAGCGATGAGACGCCTTTGGTGATGCCGAGATCCTCGTTAATGCCAGCCGCAGACGCAAAGCTGAAGTTGGCTCGGTCAAGGTACGCCAGGCTGTAGGTGATAAACACGATGGGCATGATATACCACCAGCGTTTTGGCGCATTCGTTGGGCTTTTCATAATCATCTCTCTGTCGTCGTAGGGTAAAAGGCTAATGCTGAATCTGTTATTTAAAGGTTTACACACACAGCGCTGATTCGCGTTCGGCCAGTTCGGCGCGGCAGGGCAAGCCTTCGCTGTCCCCCTGCACCTGAATCGCCAGCGCGCCGATGGTATTGCCCCGGCGTACCGCGTCGCGAATCGAGAGTCCATCCAGCAAGCCGCTGATCACGCCGACGGCAAAGCCATCACCCGCGCCAACGGTGTCCACCACCTGCTCAACGCGGCAGGCGTCCACGCTCCCTTGCTCACCCTGAGCCGTTTTGAACCAGGCGCCATCCGCACCGGTTTTGATCGCCACGCACTGTACGCCGTGGTCGAGATAAAAGTCGGCAATCGCTTCGGGCTGGCGATAGCCGGTGAGAATTTCGCCCTCTTTAATGCCCGGCAGCACCCAGTTGGCCTGGAACGCCAGCTTGTTAAGCTGCTCCACCATCTGCGCTTCGCTTTTCCACAGCACCGGGCGCAGGTTCGGGTCGAAAGAAATCGTTTTGCCCTGGTTGCGGAACAGCGAGGCCGCATGGTTCAACAGCGCCAGTGACGTTTCGGACAGGGCTGCCGCCACGCCGCTCAGGTGCAAATGCCGCGCCGCGTTAAAGCCGATATAACCGGCATCTTCCACCGACAGATGGCTGGCAGCGGAGCCCTTACGGAAATATTCCACAATGGGATCGGTTCCATTTTCGGCTTTAGATTTCAACTGGAATCCTGTTGGATAGCGGTCGTCAATCGTTACGGCGCGGGTATCAATACCCTCGCGCTTCAGGCATTCGAGCACGTAGCGGCCATGAGAGTCGTTGCCGACGCGGCTGACCCAGCCGACGTTAAAACCGAGGCGGGCCAGGCCCGTCGCTACGTTGAGTTCCGCGCCTGCGACGCGCTTAATAAAGTGTTCGACGTTTTCCAGCGGGCCGGTTTCGGTGGCGACAAACATCGCCATGGCTTCGCCGACGGTGATGATATCCAGAGAGTCAGACATCGCTTAAACCTCGCGTAACAAATTAACGTAATGACGGGTAACCGCCGTCAGATCATCGCCTTCCAGCGGGAATTCGATCCCGCGCGGCACATCGCCCGGCAGCTGGCGCAGCAGCGCCAGCCAGCGCGGTTCGGCGTCATCCAGCGCTATGGCGTGGAAACGGGCATGGCGGGATTCGGCGGCTTTAACGTGGATATAGCTGACCAGCGGGGCCAGTTTGCTGGCGGCCACTTCGGGTGATTCGCCGACCCACAGCCAGTTGGCCATATCAAAGGTCAGGGTGACCGGCAGGTTCATTACCGATACGGCCGCCTGAAAGCGCTGCATTGGCGCGAGCTTGCCGTAAACGGTTTGATCATTTTCCACCACCAGCGCGACCGGCGAATCCGCCAGCAGCTCGCGCAGCGGTTCGGCTGCATGGCTGGACTGGAAATTACCCAGCGACAGCTTCAGCCAGTGCGCATTGAGGATCTGCGCTTCTTCCAGCAGGGCGGCAATATTGGGATTAAGCGCGCCGTTATCGCTAAACAGCGCCTGCGGCGCGGAATAGCAGGCTTTCAGATGGTGAGACGCGATAGCGGCGGCAAGCGTCGGGAGCGCATTCAGTTCCGGCCCGGACAGCAGTTCCCGGCGGATTTCCACGCCGTCGGCGCCTGCGCCAGCAATAATCGGCAGCAGCGCCTGTTGGCCGCCCATGGCAGTCACGCGCGAATTCCCGTAGGCCGCCGTAACAACAATAATCGCGTTTTTCATGGTTATTCCTCAGCGACGTTTTTTTCATCGATAAGGAATACGCTAATTGGAACCGGTTCCAAAGAAAAGGCGGGTATGACGAATTTATGATCGCCATCACGAAGCAAATTAACGAGACGTGGAGCCGCGTACGATAAGCTCGCCGGAGAAAACCTGCTCGCGAACGGCGTCGCTGGCACCTTCAATACGGCGCACCACTTGCTCCAGCGCGGCGTAACCGATCTGCCAGGTGGGCTGTTTCAGCGTGGTAATGCCGACGCCCGCCAGTTCGGCCCATTCCAGTTCGTCAAAACCGAGCAGGCCGATATCGCTGCCCCAGTGCAGGCCAATGCGCTTCAGGGAGCGGGCCACCTGCAACGTGAGCGCGCCGTTGGCGGAGATCACCGCTTTACGCATGCCGCGCCAGGTCTGGTGAAACTGGCGCAGCGTGTTATCGAGCTTTTCCGCTTCGTGCAGCGGGATTTCGGCATTCTGCGCCACAATGCCGGGGTAGCGCTGGGCGGTCTGCTCAAACGCCTGCAAGCGCTCGCGGCGGGTATTGACGGTGCCGAGCGGTTCGCTCAGGAACAGCAGCGCCTCAAACCCCTGTTCAATCAAGTGTTCGGTGGCGGTGGTCGCGGCCTGGTTATTGTCTAACCCGACGACGTCGCAGGCGAAATCCGGGATTTTACGGTCAATCAGCACCATCGGCAGCGAGGATTGTTGCAGGCGGTTCAGCCCCTCTTCGCGCATCCCCACGGCGTTGACCACGATGCCTTCCACCTGATAGCTGCGCAGCAAATCCAGGTAATGCAGCTCCTGATCCACTTCGTTATTGGTATTACAGACCAGCGGCGTAAAACCTTTTTCACGGCAGGCGGCTTCGATGCCGCTGAGCACATTCACAGAATAGGGGTTGGTGATATCGGCGATGATCAGCCCAATCAGCCGGGTGCGGCCACGCTTAAGCCCGCGCGCCATCTGGCTGGGGTGGTAATCGAGGGTGGCGATGGCCTGTTCAATGCGCGCCAGTAAATCGTCGGAAAGCAGGTGCTTTTCGCCGTTTAAATAACGTGAAACGCTGGTTTTACCGGTTCTCGCCGCTTTGGCTACATCGCTGATGGTTGCGCGCGCCGTGGATCGTGTCATCGCTGCCCCTGTGCCGTTATGCTCCAGACAATCCCTGTTTGCCTCCCGTTATGGGAGGCAAGGGGGAGGCAACAGTATCACACTTTTTGCGCCGGGCCAGCCAGCGCAGCGGTTTACTGAATCGGGGTCAGGGTGATTTCTACGCGGCGGTTTTGTGCTTTGCCTTCAGCGGTATCGTTGCTGGCAATCGGGTTCGCCGGGCCCATACCGCGGGTCTGGATGCGGTTGGCCGCCACGCCCTGGGTGATCAGCGCGCTGGCCACGGAATCGGCACGCTGTTGCGACAGACGCATGTTCAGGTCGCTGCTGCCGGTGCTGTCGGTGTAGCCCAGCACGTTAACCGCGGTTTTCGGGTACTCTTTCAGCACCATCGCCACGCCGGTCAGGGTGTTCGCGCCCGCCGGTTTCAGGTTGGCCTGGTTGCTGTCGAAGGTGACGTTATTCGGCATGTTAAGCACGATGTTATCGCCATTTCGCGTCACGCTGACGCCGGTTCCCTGCATTTTCTCGCGCAGTTTGGCTTCCTGCACGTCCATGTAATAGCCGACGCCGCCGCCGAGGGCCGCACCGGCCGCCGCGCCAATCAGCGCCCCTTTGCCGCGATCTTTTTTCGAGGAGGAGAGCGCGCCGACGCCTGCGCCAACTAGAGTGCCGATCCCCGCTCCGATGCCGGAGCTGCCGGCTTCACGCTCGCCGGTATAAGGATTAGTGGTACAGCCAGAAACTGCCAGTGCGCCGCTGATCACAGCCGCAAGAACCATTACGCGTTTTTTCATTATCAAATCCCAATGATTTATTTCGTTGCCACAACCGGGCGTAGCGGTTGATTATGACCTGTGAATAGTTAGAAAATTTTGGGAAGTCGTCTGATTTTGTCAGCGAAAGTAACGATGGGGTCGTCAGAACCCCGATTTTGACCTGCAAACACCGCCAGGAGCTGCTTTGGCCAATACATCGCAAACCACATCTGTGTTAACCGCCGCCCACTGGGGGCCGATGCGGGTAGAAACCGACGGGCAAACCGTTTTCTCTTCCGGCAGCGCGCTTAACACCCCGCATCCTAACTCGCTGCAAACCGCCGTGCCGGATCAGGTACACAGCAAAACCCGCGTGCGTTATCCGATGGCGCGCAAAGGCTTTCTGGCTAACCCGCAAAACCCGCAGGGCGTGCGCGGCGATGACGACTACGTGCGCATTAGCTGGGATCAGGCGCTGGCGCTGATTGACGCCCAGCATCACCGCATCCGCGAAACCTGGGGCCCATCGGCGATTTTCGCCGGTTCCTACGGCTGGCGCTCTAACGGCGTGCTGCATAAAGCCGCCACCTTGTTGCAGCGCTATATGAGCCTCGCAGGCGGCTATACCGGCCATCTCGGAGATTACTCCACCGGTGCCGCGCAGGTGATCATGCCCTACGTGGTGGGCGGCAACGAGGTGTACCAACAGCAGACCAGTTGGCCGCTGATCCTCGAGCACAGCGAGGTGGTGGTGCTGTGGAGCGCCAACCCGCTCAACACCCTGAAAATCGCCTGGAACGCCAGCGATGAGCAGGGCATCGGCTATTTTGAGGCTCTGAAAAACAGCGGAAAACGGCTGATTTGCATCGATCCGATGCGCTCAGAAACCGTCGAGTTCTTTGGTGACCGCATGGAGTGGATTGCGCCGCATATGGGCACCGACGTGGCGATGATGCTGGGCATTGCCCACACGCTGCTGGAAAACGGCTGGCACGATGCGCAATTTCTCAACCGCTGTACGGAAGGCTTTGAGCGCTTCGCCGCTTACCTGACGGGCGAGCAGGACGGCGTGGCGAAATCCGCCGACTGGGCCGCGCCGATTTGCGGCGTACCGGCGCAGACGCTACGTGAGTTGGCGCAGCTGTTCAGCCAGAACCGTACCATGCTGATGTCGGGGTGGGGAATGCAGCGCCAGCAGTACGGCGAACAAAAACACTGGATGCTGGTGACGCTGGCCGCGATGCTGGGGCAAATCGGCACGCCGGGCGGCGGGTTTGGTCTCTCTTATCATTTCGCCAACGGCGGCAACCCGACGCGCCGCGCGGCGGTGCTCGGCTCGATGCAGGGCTCGGTGAAAAATGGCGCCGACGCGGTGGAGAAAATCCCGGTCGCGCGCATTGTGGAAGCGCTGGAGCGCCCCGGCGAGGTTTATCAGCATAACGGCGAAGCGCGGCGTTTCCCGGACATCCGCATGATCTGGTGGGCGGGCGGCGGCAACTTCACCCACCATCAGGACACTAACCGCCTGATCAAGGCCTGGCAGAAGCCGGAGCTGGTGGTGATTTCCGAATGCTTCTGGACGGCAGCGGCGAAACACGCCGATATTGTGCTGCCCATTACCACCTCGTTTGAGCGCAACGATCTCACCATGACCGGGGATTACAGCAACCAACACCTGGTGCCGATGAAGCAGGTGGTGGTGCCGCAATACGAGGCCCGCAATGATTTCGACGTGTTTGCCGAACTGAGCGAGCGCTGGGAGCTGGGCGGCGGCGTGCGTTTCAGCGAAGGTAAAAGCGAACTGCAATGGCTGGCCGAGTTTTATGCCATGGCGCAGCAGCGCGGCGCAGCGCAGCAGGTGACGCTGCCGCCGTTTGAGGCGTTCTGGCAAGCCAACCAGCTGATTGAAATGCCGGAAAGCCCACAGAATGCCGAATTTATCCGTTTTGCGGCGTTCCGCGCCGATCCGCAGGCTAATCCGCTGAAAACCCCGAGCGGCAAAATCGAGATCTTCTCTCAGCGCATTGCCGATTACGGCTACGCCGACTGCCCGGGGCATCCGAGCTGGCTGGCTCCGGACGAATGGCACGGCAACGCCGAGCCGGGCCAACTGCAACTGCTTTCCGCTCACCCCGCGCACCGGCTGCACAGCCAGCTTAACTACGCGCAATTACGCGAGCAGTATGCGGTGGCCGGACGCGAGCCGCTGACGCTGCATCCGGACGACGCGCGTGCGCGCGGCATTCGCCATGGCGATGTGGTGCGGGTATGGAACAGTCGTGGGCAGGTGCTGGCGGGCGCGGTAGTGAATGACGGGATTAAGCCGGGTGTGATCTGCCTGCATGAAGGGGCATGGCCGGATCTGGATAAACAGGCGGGCGGCCTGTGTAAGCACGGCGCGGTTAACGTGCTGACCAAAGATATTCCCAGCTCCCAACTGGCTAACGGCTGCGCGGGGAACACAGCCCTGGCGTGGGTAGAGAAATATCAGGGGCCTTTGCTTAGCGTGACGGCGTTTGATCCGCCTGCCAGTGCATAATCCAGGTCGGATGTTGAGTCTCGTCCTGCCAGGCGCTGTCTTCAATACGAAAACCGTGGTGGTGGTAAAAATTCACCGCCACGGTGTTTTTCTGATACACCTCAAGGCTTAACGCGGCGTAGTGCCGCTTCGCCTCATTCAGCAGCGCGCTGCCGATCCCGCGCCCCGCCGCATGTTGCGCCACAAACAGCGCCCCGACAAACGACGCGTTCATCACGCTGATAAATCCCAGCAATTGTTCATTTTCCAGGTAAACCCAGGTCTGCGCGTCCGGCAGGTAGCTGTCGCGCACCAGCGGCAGGCTTTGCTGCCAGTAGAGCGGATCGATAAACGGGTGCGCCGCAGTGGTGCTCTCCAGCCAGACGTTGAGCAGCGCAGGCAGATCGGAGGGCTGGAATTCACGGATCATGTGTGATTCTCCGGATGGCAGAGGCAGCCGGTCACGTGGTCATTCACCAGCCCGCAAGCCTGCATAAACGAATAACAAATGGTGGAACCCACAAACTTAAAGCCACGTTTTTTCAGCGCTTTGGAAAGCGCATCCGACGCGGGGGTGGTGGTGGGGATTTCGCTCAGGGCGGCAGCCCGTGTCACCTGGGGCGTGTTATCGACAAACGACCAGACGAACTTAGAAAAAGGTTCGCCGTTGGCTTCCATCGCCAGAAAGGCCCTTGCGTTGTTAATAATGGCTTCGATTTTACCGCGATGGCGAATAATACCCGCGTCCTGAAGCAGCGTTTCTACGTCTTCAGCCTGCATTTGCGCAACGGCAGCAGGGTCGAACTGGTGAAAGCAGCGCCGATAGTTTTCGCGCTTTTTCAGCACTGTAATCCACGAGAGCCCGGCCTGCTGCCCTTCCAGGCAGATCATTTCAAACAGTTTCTGACTATCGGTTTGCGCAACGCCCCACTCGTTATCGTGATACGCAAGATACAGGGGGTCCTGGGTCACCCATCCACAACGCTGCATAAAATATCCCTCTTTTTGTTTAACCCTACTTGACGTCTGAGTGAAAAAGACAATAGTTAATTCAGGGCTATACCCTTCATAATTCAAGCCACAGTTGCGCAAATTATTCGGGTAACAAGCCTTCACTCAGGCAAAAAAATAAAAAACGCCGGATTTTGGCTCTTTCTGGAGTCGCATAATGATGACAACTATAGGTAGTGGCCGCCGCACGTTAAGCAGTGTGGCGATTTTTGCGTGTTGCATTTATTCACAAGGTGCTTTCGCCTGGCAGCAAGAATATAGCGTTGATGACCCTGAAAGTAATACGTTTGAGCGCTATACATGGGACAGCGATCACCAACCCGATTACAACGACATCCTGGCGGAACGCCTGAACGCGCCGCTGGATATGGCCTATTCGTCAGGCTTTAACCTTATTACTTCATCACAAAACAGCACCACCACGCAGCCGTCGACGCTGGGTGTCGGGCTGGCGATCCCGGTCTACAAAAATGTGACCACCGGGCCGGTCGCGTCCTGGCACTGGGACGGCAGCACCGCGTCGATGTTTAATGATTATGGCGACAGCATTTCGCGATCGGGTGACGCGGATCGGCTCTGGCATGCCAGCGTCAGCACCCTCGGCTGGCGGGTTGATTCGTCATTCGGCTACGTGCGTCCGTGGGCGCAGGTGAGCTACAACCAGCAGTACGGTGAAAACGTCTGGAAATCCCAGTCGGGGATGCATGCCGTTCCTGCGGCGAATCAATATGGCAACTGGATGGATGTCACGGTGGGCGCCGATATGCCGTTGAATAAAAATCTCGCGGCCTATGCGTCGTTTTCTCAGTCCGAAGGGATTATGGCCGGGGATATGACGTCCTATAACCTCGGGGTGAATGCCCGTTTTTAACGAGGATCTGCTTTCCAGACGCGGGGCGGGAATGGAATACAAGGCGTTTCATTCCCGTCTCGCGGCAGTTCATTCCGTTCTTACGGCACTTCATGGCGTTTTCCCCCCTGGCAGCAAGGGCTTTCGTTAGGCTTACAGGCAGATAACTTTCCCTTTCTGGATGAGATGACTGCCATGAACGCCCTACAAAATCGTACCCGTTGGCTTACCCTCTTCGGCACTATCGTGACTCAGTTTGCGCTGGGTTCTGTCTATACCTGGAGTCTGTTTAACAGCGCGCTTTCCGAAAAGCTGGATGTGCCCATCAGCCAGGTGGCGTTTTCCTTCGGGCTGTTGAGCCTTGGCCTGGCGATCTCGTCTTCCGTCGCCGGGAAATTACAGGAGCGTTTTGGCGTGCGCCGCGTGACCATCGCTTCCGGCCTGCTGCTCGGCCTGGGTTTCTTCCTCACCGCCCACTCCAGTAACCTGATGATGCTGTGGCTGAGCGCCGGGGTGCTGGTGGGGTTGGCGGATGGCGCAGGCTATTTGCTGACGCTCTCAAACTGCGTGAAGTGGTTCCCGGAGCGCAAAGGGCTGATCTCCGCGCTCTCTATCGGCGCTTACGGTCTTGGCAGCCTCGGTTTTAAATTTATCGACAGCCACCTGTTGGCCAGCGTCGGCCTGGAGCACACCTTTATGATTTGGGGCGCGATTGCCCTGGTGATGGTGGTATGCGGCGCGATGCTGATGACCGATGCGCCGAACCAGCCGGTTCAGTCGGTGAACGGCGTGACCAGCAACGACTTCACCCTCGCGGAATCCATGCGTAAACCGCAGTACTGGATGCTGGCGACCATGTTCCTCACCGCCTGTATGAGCGGCCTGTACGTGATTGGCGTGGCGAAAGATATCGCCCAAAACCTGGTGAACCTGGATGTGGCTTCCGCCGCGAATGCCGTGACGGTGATTTCTATCGCTAACCTCAGTGGCCGTCTGGTGCTGGGCATCCTGTCCGATAAAATGTCGCGTATCCGCGTTATCACCCTCGGCCAGATGATCTCCCTGGTGGGCATGGCCGCGCTGCTGTTCGCGCCGCTCAATGAAATGACCTTCTTCGCCGCGATCGCCTGTGTGGCCTTTAATTTCGGCGGCACCATTACCGTTTATCCATCGCTGGTCAGCGAGTTCTTCGGCCTGAACAACCTGGCGAAAAATTACGGCGTGATTTACCTGGGCTTCGGCATCGGCAGCATTTGCGGTTCCGCCATCGCCTCGCTGTTCGGCGGCTTCTACGTCACGTTCTGCGTGATCTTCGCGCTGCTGATTGTTTCGCTGGCGCTTTCCACCACTATCCGCCAGCCGCAGCGTCAGGTGCTCAAACACGCCCACGCCTGATTTATTGGTCTGCTAAAAGCCGCGCTGAAGCTTAAGCGCGGCTTTTTTTATGTTCTCGCTTCACCCTTCCCAGGTAGACGATTTTTAAGAAAAAAACAGTCTGGAGATGAGAATTCAGTAGCATTAATTTGTAAATTCATCGCCTGAATGCTAACTCCGCACAACTTTTACGTAGCGTTATGGTCTACTAGCCGCGCTCTCACCAGGAATCTTCCCGTTTTGCTGGTGCATTGTTGGTTATTAGAACTCGACGCCCGGTAACGGGTCAGAGAATTTTGTACCTGTCCCAGGGGCTTTACATGAAATACCTGAATTCGATGTCGCATCAGAAGCTGAGTTTTCTGATCGCGGTCTACATCGGCCTGTTTTTAAACTGCGCGGTTTTTATCCGTCGCTTTGACGGATACGCTCAAAACTTTACCGCCATAAAAGGAATTTCAGCCGTCGTGGAGCTGGTCGGCACGGTATTAGTCACCTTTTTCCTGTTGCGCATCCTGTCGCTGTTGGGACGGCGCGCGTGGAAAGTCCTTACCACGTTGATTGTTTTATTCTCGTCCGGCGCCAGCTACTACATGACCTTCCTGAATGTGGTGATTGGCTACGGGATTATCGCCTCGGTGATGACCACGGATATTGATTTATCCAAAGAGGTGGTCGGCTGGGGCTTCTTCGTCTGGATGGCGCTGGTGAGCGCGGTCCCGCTGTGGCTGATCTGGTTCAACCGCTGCGATGACACGTTATGGAAGCAACTCACCACCCGTGGCGTCCGGCTGCGCAGCGCGGGCGTAGTGATTATGGCAGGCCTGCTGGTGTGGGCGCCGATTCGTCTGCTGGATATGCAACAAAAGAATGTTGAACGCAGCTCAGGTGTCGATATGCCGAGCTACGGCGGCGTAGTGGCGAACTCTTATCTGCCGTCTAACTGGCTGTCGGCGCTGGGGCTGTATGCCTGGGCGCAAGTGGATGAGTCCAATGACAACAAATCGCTGATTAACCCGGCGAAAAAGTACAGCTATCAGGCCCCTGCGGATATTGATGACACTTACATGGTGTTTATCATCGGTGAAACCACTCGCTGGGATCACATGGGCATGCTGGGTTACCAACGCGATACCACGCCGAAACTCGCCAAAGAGAAGAATCTGGTCGCCTTCCGGGGTTACTCCTGCGACACCGCGACCAAGCTCTCGCTGCGCTGTATGTTTGTGCGCGAGGGCGGCGCGGAAGATAACCCGCAGCGTACCCTGAAAGAGCAAAACGTGTTTGCGGTACTGAAGCAGTTAGGCTTTAGCGCCGACGTGCTGGCGATGCAAAGCGAACTGTGGTTCTACAGCAACACCATGGCGGATAACATTGCCTACCGCGAGCAGATTGGCGCGGAGCCGCGCAACCGTGGCAAGCAGGTGGACGACATGCTGCTGGTTAACGAGATGCAGAACTCCCTTGCCGGGCACCCGAACGGCAAACACATGATTATTCTGCATACCAAGGGGTCGCATTATAACTATTTCCAGCGTTATACCCGCGATTACGCGACGTTCCAGCCTGAATGCATGGGCATCGATAAAGATTGCAGCAAACAGCAGTTGATTAACGCATACGACAACACCGTGCTTTACGTCGACAGCTTTATCGATAAAGTGATCGACCAGTTGCGTGATAAGAAAGCGATTGTGTTTTACGCGGCGGATCACGGCGAATCCATCAACGAGAAAGAGCATCTGCACGGTACGCCACGCAACATCGCACCGCCGGAGCAGTTCCGCGTGCCGATGATGGTATGGATGTCGGACAAATATCTGGAGAGCCCGGATCACCAGCGTTCGTTCCAGCACCTCAAGCAGCAAGCGGAGATGAAAGTGCCGCGCCGCCACGTGGAGCTGTACGATACCATCATGGGCTGCCTGGGCTACACCTCGCCGAACGGCGGCATCAATGAGAACAACAACTGGTGTCACGTCCCGGAAGGGAAGTAAGGTTGCTGGCTTTTCAGCCGATCGGATGGCTTTTTTTGATTAAGGGATTGACGGTTGGGGTGCGCGGCAGTAAGATGCGCCCCGCAATTCGGTGATTGGCGCAGCCTGGTAGCGCACTTCGTTCGGGACGAAGGGGTCGGAGGTTCGAATCCTCTATCACCGACCAAATTTTGAAAAACCCAACCGCAAGGTTGGGTTTTTTGCTTTCCGGGGTCAATGAGGATTTGAACCTCCGGGGGCAGGAGGTTCGAGTCGAGCGCAGCGAGACAACGTTGCGCAGCAACGGCCCGCAGGGCGAGCCGCACAGCGGCGAGTCATCCTCTATCACCGACCAAATTTGAAAACCCGCAGTGAAAACTGCGGGTTTTTTGCATCTGAGCTTCCGAGGATTTGAACCTCCGGGGGCAAGTCAAGCGAAGCAATATTCATTCTTTATCACCTTCCTAATGCAATAATCCCAACCATATAGCTAAGTTTTTTTCTCATAATTTACTGATAAATAAAATTTTTATTCCCCCTGTGTAGGCTTGGGTGGTATGAGTTCTGGACGTAGGCTGAAATTTCCGGATGCACCCCGGGCTTTTTATCTTGTTTATACAGTCAGATATTCGCCCTGGTTATCCTTATCTCTTTCTGGATGGTTAAATTAAACAGGTGCCAGATTAATTATGTTTCCTGTCAATGACCTGGTGGATTTACAAACACTTTCTGAATCGGTTGAGCTTGAATTTAAGTTGGCGCAGGGAGCAGAGGGAAAAGGTAAGCTCCCGGAGGATTTTTGGCGTACATACAGTGCAATGGCGAATACCCGTGGAGGTTATGTTGTTTTGGGCGTCAGAGAAAAGAAAGGAATCTTTATCATTGAAGGGATCAGCGATATTGCCACTGTTACTAAGCAGTTGTTTGATATTGTAAATAACAAAAAGAAGGTTAACGTCAACTTATTAACCGAGCATTCGGTTCAGATAATAAGTATTGATAATAAATCGATTATTGTTATTGAGATCCCTGCCGCAAGGCGCGAGCAAAAGCCGGTCTATCTTAACAATCAGCCCATGACGGAGACATATATCCGACGCCATGAAGGGGACTGCCATTGTTCGGAAGAGCAAATCAAAAGAATGTTGGCCGAGCAGGTTGAGGATAGTCGCGATGATAAAATCCTTGTCGGGTTTGACTTCAGTGATATCGATCAGAATAGTTTACGTGCATACCGGAATCTCTTTGCTATTGCTAAGCCTCAGCATCCGTGGCTGGAACTGGAGCTGATCGATTTATTCTGGAATATAGGTGGTTGGCGAAAGAATCGTCAGAGCGGAGAGGAAGGGGTCACTCTTGCCGGTATTTTGATGTTTGGTTCCTGGAACGCCATTCAGGATGCTGTGCCAAATTATTTCGTCGATTATCGTGAACGGGATGATGTGCAACCTGATTCTCGCTGGATCGATCGTATCTATCCTGATGGATCATGGTCAGGCAATGTCTTCGATTTTTATCGTCGGACATATCGAAAACTCATCACCGATCTGAAGGTACCTTTTGAATTACAGGACGGCATTCGTCTGGATGAAACAAAAGTTCATGAGGCTATCCGCGAAGCGCTTGTAAACACACTGGTTCATGCTGATTATACCGGTCGAAGCTCTATTTTAGTGGTCAGGCGCCCGGATCTTTTCGGCTTTCGTAACCCTGGATTGATGCGAATTCCCCCGGACATTGCCGTTAAAGGCGGGGAAAGTGATTGTCGTAATCGTCGAATGCATCAAATGTTTTTAATGATCGGTGCGGGCGAGCGTGCAGGTTCTGGTGTTCCCAAAATTATGAGTGGCTGGAAATGGGCAAACTGGCGCACACCAAAGTTATATGAAAAAACGGAGCCTTCAGAACAAACGCTGCTTGAACTGTCCATGATAAGCCTGGTATCACAAGAAGTGACAGACCGCCTCAATACATTGTTTGGCGAGCGGTTTTATCAGCTTGATGAACTGGAACGAATGATCGTGATTACGACGGCGACAGAAGGTTGGGTGAATCATGAGAGAGTCTGCCAGTTAACGACCCGGCATTCTCGTGATGTAACCCTGGCGTTTCCAAAGTTAGTGGATAAAGGTTTTCTTATCGCCAGTGGCGAAAAACGAGATAAATCATACAGTCTGCCGGGTATGGCGTTGCCCTCTCCAGAAGAGGTGTTTGCTAATGCGTTAAGCTCTGCCTCTGACTTAACGCATAACGCACAAGACTTAACGCATAGCGCCATTAACTTAACGCATAACGCTACCGATAGAAGAGTAGATAGCCATCAGAGAAGGGATGAACATGGGCGGTTTATTAGCCATCTGTTAGATAAGCCTTTCATTGATGATCTTGACGAATTAAGCGAGTAATTCAAAGAGATCCTTGAAGCGTTGACGGCTCCCGCGCGTCAACAACGGCGGTTGGATACTGCTGTGATGGAACAGCTTCTTATTAGATTGTGCGATGGACACTACTTGTCTGTCGCAGTTATGGAAATATTACTGGGGCGCAAGGCGCAGAGTATCCGTCAGAATTACCTGAAGCCTATGGTGGATTCGAAGCAACTGAAACTGGCATTTCCCAACAAACCTAACTCGCCCAGGCAAGGATATACGCTTATTTCGTTTCCTGATTGACAGCACCCGACGCACTCGTCGCCCGATTCCGCCCCTGTTCCTTCGACTGATACAACGCGCGGTCCGCACCCTGGATCAGCGCCGCCACATCCTGTTCTGAACCGCTGCCGATAACCGAATAGCAGCCTGCGCTGATGGTCACGATGGGCTCCTCATTATCGGTCGCCGGATGGGGTATTTTTTTATCGCTCACCCTACGCACCGCCCGCCAGGCCACTTTAAGCGCGTCTTCAACTGCCGTGTTTGGCAGAATAATGGCAAACTCCTCGCCGCCGTAGCGGGCCACCAGATCATCAGTACGCAGCGCCGCCCTTTCCAGTACATTTCCGGCAATACGCAGGCAGGCGTCGCCAGCCACGTGGCCGCAGGCGTCGTTGTAACGTTTAAAATAGTCAATATCGAGCAGGATCAGCGAAACGGGTTTCCCGGTCATTGCTGAATCCGCCAACGCTTGTTGCAGCGCGATATCAAATTTCCGACGGTTGGCCAGGCCGGTAAGGCCATCCACCATGGCCATGGTCTGGAGCGTCTGGTTTATCTTCACCAGGTCGTCTCGCAGGTGTGACATCTCAAGCTGGTCGTCGCTGTTGATCCGTACCTGCCTGAACACCACGCGCCCCATTACCAGCAGCCCGGCAAGCAGTAGCACGTTAATGAGCCAGTCGGTGAGATTCGATTCTATCCAGTGGCGGCGCAGCGCAGAGCGATCGAAGCCGGCGACCACCACCAGCGGATAGTTTTCGATACGGGCAAAGCCGTACACGCGCACAATTCCATCCAGCGCCGACAGCCAGGTGGCGCTTCCCTGGTCTACACGCACCAGTTCCCGTTTAAAGAGCGGGCTGTAAGACAGGTTCCGGTTGATTACCGTTTCAGTAAACGGGCGGACATACAACGCGGTGCCGTCCAGCAGCAGCAACGCCAGCAGGTCCTTGTTGCCCATTTCGAAATAAGCATAAAACTTTTTAAAGTAATCCAGCTTGATGGTCGCCAGGATCACCCCGGCAAAAGCCCCATCCGGATCGTTAATGCGCATGGAAACGGGGATGATCCAGTCGCCGGTAGTGCGGCTGCGGATCACGTGACCAATATGCGTGCCCGTCTGCCGGTTCTGTTTGTGATACATGAAATACTCGCGGTCTGAGTTATTCACATCCGGCTGGGCATAGTTAAACGAGGTGCTTTTCCAGTTACCCTGGGCGTCAAACACGAACAGGCCATGCAGTTGCGGCAGGCGGTCTTTCAGGTCGGAAAGCAGATAGTTATAGCGCGCGTCCGGCGCGTCATTCCCCACGGCGCGCCGGATCTGCTGGAGCGCCAGATCGGTTTGCAAAAAGGTATCTTCGGCCTGCCGGGCCTGGGAAATCGACAGGTTAATCGCCTCGCTTTCCGCCTCTTGTATGGTTCGTTCCCAGGAGAGGTATAACGAAAGAATATTGGCGGCGAGCGTGCCGATCAGCAAACAAGCGATAAAAACCGTCAGGGTCCTGCCAAGAGAAGTATCAAGCGCAAGCGTTCTGCTAATGTTCTGGCGAAAAGACAAATCACAGCTCCCGTTGAAAAAGTCTCCTTCTACAGCTTACCTATACTTAAGCATTTTTGCGGAGTTAAATGATAAAAAGCCCAACGCGAAGGTTGGGCTTTTAGGTTATCACATGTTAATCAATGCATCGGCTCGTCGCCGTTATCAATCGGCGACCAGTCGGTTTTACCATCGGCTTTGCTTTGTTGCAGGGCCATCACGATAAAGATCAGCGTGGCGACGCCATAGCCAAAGGTTACCGTCGGCGAGGCGTTAAACGCCATCTGGTGCCCGTGAATAAAGCCAAAGAACGAGAGAAGGGTAGCGGCTGCGGAATAGATTGCCGCCCAGTTAAAACGCCGGTCGATAATAAATGCCGCGATCGCGCCCAGCATCAGACCCGCCAGCACTGCACCGCCGCCGGTGGTCGCCATGCCATGATACAGCACGCCGTTATTGGCCATACTGGCGGCGATCTCTGCCGGTAGCTGTACGGGATTCGCGCCCGCCGCAGACAGTGCGCCATCTACCTGGGTTTTCGCCCATTCAGCGATGTTCGGCACCAGCGCCAGCACAATCGCCGGAGCATGGCGTTTTGGCGACACCTGGAACGCCTGCGCGCCAATTACCAGCCCGATAAACAGCAGGATCGGCACGATAGCGACCAGCGGAATAATCGACAGCAGCAGGGCGGTTAAGCCGAGGAAGCACACCAGCGCCATGCAGATACCGGTGCCGAGGGAGTAACCGATGCGCCCGCCCATGGCTTTCCAGCCCGGATGGCCGATATACACCGCTGGCGGGAACGGCGAACCCAGCAGTGCGCCGACAATCGCCCCCACGCCGTCTGCAGCCAGTACCGCGCGCAAATTGTAGCTGTCGCCGCCCACGGCCGCGGATTCGACGTTATTGAGAATTTCGGTGAAATTGAAAATACCCAACGGGATGGCGGTGACCAGCAATGGCCATACCAACTCCATCGGCACCGAGAACACATCCCCGGATATCGACGGCAGATGCAACGAGAAACGCTGTGCCGCTTCGCCCACCGCCGCCGGGTTCATAAGGTCGCTAAAGCCCAGCAGGGTCGCGCCCCAGCCCAGCACGCAGCCCACCAGCACCACCGCCAGACCGCCCGGCAGGCCGAACGGCAGACGGACGTTACCGACCCAGTTCAGCAGAATGATGGCGAAACAGACCACGCCGATCCACGCGGTATCAAACATCTGGTACGCCGGACGCATGGCGATAAACGCAATGGCGATGCCGGCCAGCGTGCCCAACATGGCGGCGCGCGGCGTGTATTTACGAATGGTTGGCCCAACAATCACCCCGGCCAGCACAATCACGCCGACGATCATCGCCCAGATGAGCCCGAGCTTCCAGGCCAGCATCCAGTCTTTGTGGATCAACAGCGTCGGCAGCATCACCACGAACACCACGATAAACATATGCGGCACACTGGGGCCATAAGGCAGGGCGGTGACATCGCTGCGCCCTTCGCGCTTCGCCAGTTTCCAGGCGAGCCAGGCGTAAAACAGGTTGCCGAGGGGCAGCGCGATCCCCAGCGCGGGCAGAATACGGCCAAACACCGTCTCCGCGGGGATTTGCGCCACGTACAGCGCCAGTCCGCTCAGGACCAGCACGTTTAACAGCACGTTAGTGAATAACCCGAAAAAGGCGTTGAGATCGCCCGGCACCCAGAGTTTGGGGCGAAAAGCAGAAGACTGAGAACCCATGATGCTCTCCTTATCTGTTATTCGTCCAGGAGCTGGCCGGTGTACGCGCGCCAGCCTCCCAGTTCGGTAATTTCCTTTTGACCTTCAACCAGCCAGGGCTCCGCTAACACCCCCAGCACCTCGCGCCCGTCGTCCAGCGCCACTTTGCCGATGCACAATCCGGCAGGTTCGTTTTGCAGGATTTGACCCAGCCCGGCAGGCGGCACGGCCCACAGCTCCAGCGCGATGCGTGCGCCTTCGCCCGGCGTGCGCAGCATGCCGGGATGGTCGTCATTGATAGTCCAGCAGCGGTAACACGGCGCGGTGTTAGCGTCGCTGACGAATTCGGCGCCGACCGCCAGCATGTTGGGGTTGAGCTTTAACCCCCGCATTAGCGTGCCGTTTACCGCCAGAAGAATGTTGCCGTTCATCATTACTGTTCCTTAAGTGTGTAGAAATGAGTTCCCTGGTGTTGGAAAAATGTCGCTAAATCAATCGGTAATGCGCGTGCCTTTGCGGCCAGCGACGGCATCGCCCATGGCTTCCGGGCTGGTGATAATGCCGGTTTTCCCCGGCGCGTGGCGTAGCCAGGTGACAATCGCTTCGACTTTCGGGGCCATGCTGCCCGCGCCGAATTCACCGGAATCCAGCAGCGCCTGCGCCTGTTCGCAGGTCAGCGTGTCGAGCCAGCGCTGCGCCGGCGTGCCGAAATTGATCGCCACCTGCTCCACCCCGGTTGGAATGAGCAGCATGTCGGCATTCAATTCCTGTGCCAGCAGTGCGGAGGCGCGGTCTTTATCGATTACCGCCTGTGCGGCGCTGAGCGTGCCGTCTTCGTTGCGGTAAACCGGAATGCCGCCGCCGCCGCAGGCGACAACCAGCACGTTGTCCTCCAGCAGGCGACGGATCACCGGGCTTTCGATGATTTGCAGCGGCTTCGGCGAGGCCACCACGCGCCGCCAGCCGCGTCCGGCGTCTTCGGCGATTGTCCAGCCCTGGCTGGCGGCCAGTTTTTCCGCCACGTCGCGATCCATATGCGCGCCGATGGGTTTATCCGGCGCGGTAAACGCCGGATCATGGGGGTCAATCAGCGTCTGGGTGACCAGCGCGCTGACCGGCGTGTCGCCGATGCCGCGCCGTTGCAGTTCGTTGTACAGCGCGTTCTGGAACATAAAGCCAATCGCGCCCTGGGTGTCGCCCACCGCGTACTCCAGCGGCACCACCGGCACGTCGTCCCGGGCGATTTCACTGCGCCGCAGAATGAACCCCACCTGGGGACCGTTGCCGTGAGTCAGCACCACGCGCCAGCCCGCTTCGATCAGCGCCACGACGTGATGAGCGGTCTCTTTGACCGCCTGGTACTGTGCGTCCAGCGAGACGGCGTCGCGGCTGCGGATCAGCGCGTTGCCGCCCACCGCCACAACGGCGATTTTTTTCTGGCTCATGGTTTCCCCTCCAGGGTTTCCGCCAGCGCGGCGAGGGCCTCGATAAAGCACGGCAGCGGCGCGGTGGTGATGCCTGCACCGATCTGGCCCACGCCTGCACGTTTATGGGCAATCCCGGTATTAATGACGGGCAGGATATTGCGGTCGATCACCCGACGCGCGTCGATGCCGCTACCGGAGCCGGCGAAGTTCAGCGCGGGCAGGGTAAAGGCCGGGTTTTGCGTCAGGGTGATTTCCTGCATGGTCATGCTGTGACGGGTGGCGTCCACCGGCGTGCCGCCGACGAATTTAACAATCGCCGGGGAGGCCGCCATGGCGAAGCCGCCAATGCCTGCGGTTTCCGTGATGGCCGAATCACCGAGATCCGCCGCCGCGTCTTCCACGCTAAAGCCCGGGAAAAACAGGCCATCGACCGGGTTGGCCGGGGCCTGGAACCAGCGGTTGCCGGTGCCGGAAAGTTGAATGCCGAAATTAACGCCGTTGCGCGCCATCACCGTCACCATCGAACTGAACGGTACATCGCGGGCGGCATCAAGCATGGCTTTACAGGCCGCCATCGACAGGTTCAGGAAGAAGTGGTCATTAGCGGCAATAAACGCCAGCGCCTCCGGGCCGTTCTCAATCCGCGCCAGCGCCGGGGCCACGCGTTTGAAGAACAGTCCGCTGGCGGCGGCGTTGCGGTTATGGCACTCGTCGCCCATATGCAGCGCCTGGGCGATCATCGGCTTCAGCTCAATGCTGCCGGTGCTTTCCAGCGCTTTGGCGAGCGCCGGGGCTAACACATCGCCCATCCAGCGCAGGCGGGTGAGTACTTCCTCGCCGTTAGCGCCGAAGCGTAAAACTTTGCCCAGCCCTTCGTTGAAGTTACAGAAGGTGCGGTTGCCGTGGGTGCGGTTTTCCACCACCCATACCGGCATCGACGGGCTGATAATCCCCGCCATCGGGCCGACTGCACCGTAGTGATGGCACGGCTCCAGGGCGATATCGCCGCGCGCCGCCATCGCCATCGCCTGGTCGACATCGCTGGCCCAGCCTTCATAAACAATCGCACCGGCGATGGCGCCCTGCACCGGGCCGCACATTGCCTGCCAGGCGATTGGCGGGCCGGCGTGGAGGATGCGTTTCTGCCCGTTGAGCGCCGGGATCGCCGCGCCGGCGGTGCTGATACCCACCAGTTCCGGCTGCGCTTCCAGATAGCGGGCAATGGCCTGTTCGTTAGCGGCGTTGACGCGCGGATCGTTAAGCAGCGTGGCGAGTTGCCAGTTGGCCTGTGCGTCGCCGTCGGCGACCGGTTTCCAGTTCAGGTGCAACACGTCGCCGCCCGCTTCGCGTAAATTATCGGCAAAACTGCTCAGCCCCATGCTGATCACGTTGAGCGGTTTTTGAAAAAGCGTAGTCATAATCTATTTCCGTAATTGAGCGACAAACGCCGCCATCTGTGCGGCCTGTACATTGCTGTCTGCGACCAGCACGCCTGCGTCGGTCAGGGCGGCGATCTGCTGCTGGCGCGACTGCGGGTCGCGTTCGGTGCCGCAAACGTGCGCGATAATCAGCAGATGGCGGCCCTGCTGTTGGGCGTTCTGCTGCGCCTCGCGTAGCAGTGGCAGCAGCCCGGCACAGGGATCGGCGCTGGCACCGTAGCCGAGCACCACGTCAAACAGCAGCACGGCAGTTTCCGGGCTGGCGGCCTCGCGTTTTAAGCGCTCATCGCGCAGGGTCGGGTCGATCATCGGGTGCGGGCGGCCCTGGGTGAATTCATCGTCGCCCATGTCGACAAAACTGTGGCCCTGGCCGCGATGGCTATCGTGTAGCGGCGTTGCGCCACGCACCGGCGAGTTGGATTCACAGGTCAAACCGCTGGCAATCAGCGCCAGTTGGGCTTCGTAACAGAAGGTGCCGCCCGCAAACACGCCGCGAATATCGCGCTGCCCGTCGGCCATTTTCCCGGCCTCGGCGCGCAATTTATCGCTCAGTTCGGCGGGGAGATCTTGCGGCGCGGGCGGCGTCTGGCCGCGCAGTACCGCCACGGAAACCTCGGCGGCGTGTTGCAGGCTATTGGCTGCCGTTACGCCATAGGGGGTGATCTGCTGGCTGTCCGCGCCGAGGAAATGCACCACCACCGGCTTACCGCAGCCTGCGGCGAGACGCAGCACCGTCCCGGCAACCGCAGGTGCGGGGGGCTTAGAGATCAGCGTGATCAGCCGGGTGTCGGGATCGTCGGCTAACAGGCGGATCGCCTGGATCATGCTCAGGCCGCCGATCTCCTCATGCAGATCGCGCCCGCCGGTGCCCAGCGCCTGGGAGACGCCTTCGCCGAGATGGTGAATGGCGCAGCTCACTTCCTGAAGCCCGGTGCCTGAGGCGGCCACCAGGCCGATAGCGCCGGGGCGGATCACGTTGGCGAAGCCGAGAGGTAGGTGGTTAACAATAGCGGTGCCGCAGTCCGGCCCCATCACCAGCAGGCCCTGTTCGGCAGCGTATTCTTTAATGGCGCGCTCTTCGTCTTCCGGCACGTTGTCGCTGAACAGCATCACGTTCAGGCCGTTTTGCAAGGCTTTCATCGCTTCGCCGCCTGCATAGCGGCCCGGTACGGAAATCAGCGCCAGCGTGGCGTCCGGCTGATCTTCCACACCCATGCTGATGCTGGTGGGCTCGCGCTGTTCAAGGCTCTGCTGGCCGTCGCGGCTGTTATCCGGGCGCAACAGCGCATCGGCCATCTCCAGCGCCGCTGCGCCGGTTTCGTCGTCTGCCATCAGGGCGATCAGCAAGTCGTTCGGGCGCGCGTCCATCTCAACGTTCATCCCGGCGTCGCGCATCCGCTCAATGTTGGCGTCGGTCGCCATCGCCACCGATGCCTGGCTGACGCCTTCAAAGGCGTTGAGTCTGGCGGAGACCTGCATCAAAGAAACCGAGTCTTTGTACAGGTTAGGGTAACTCTTGCAATGCAGTTTCATTATCAGTTCCTGAGATAATAGGGGGCCTGCACCGCAGCAAGCGGCGCAGAAAAATGTCCTCTGTGGGGATTAACGCAGGGCGTCGATAACGGCGTCGGCGTCGCTCACCCAGCCAACAATCGCGCCCTGGGCTTTGATCATCTCAAGGGCGGCCCGGTGAAATTCCGGGAAATATGACGCGCAGCAATCCTCGGGGATAAGCACTTCATAGCCCCGGTCATTGGCTTCCCTGGCGGTGGTTTGCACACAGACTTCGGTGGTGACGCCGCAAATAATCAGCGACCTAATGCCCCGGGCCTGAAGAATGAGGTGAAGATCGGTGGCGAAGAATGCCCCTTTGCCGGGCTTATCAATAATCGGCTCGCCAGCCTGTGGGTAGAGTTCAGGAATAATGTCGTGGCCGGGTTCGCCCTGGATTAAAATGCGCCCCATGCTGCCCTGCTGGCCGATAAAGGTTTTGCCGCCGCGCGTCAGTTTGGCTGCCGGGCAGTTACTGAGGTCCGGGCGATGCCCTTCGCGGGTATGGACCACAAAGAGCCCGGCGCGGCGCGCCGCGTCCAGCAGGCGGCGACAGGGATCAATCGCCCGGCGCAGCAGGGAAACGTCATTGCCCAGCGCTTCACCGAAGCCGTGGGGCTCGACGAAATCACGTTGCATATCGATGACGATAAGCGCGGTGGTCGCCGGGTCGAACGAATACGCAAAAGGTTGTGCATCAAGGGTTTTCATACCTGCTCCTTGCTGGTGTATGTTCTTTGGTCAGTGTAGGAAAGCGCCATGGCGCGCGCCCAAAAAGGATTTCTGGCTAACCCTCAAAAAAACTGAGGGCAGCGAGGTTTTAATGCAGGCACAATGGCTCAGGCCTTGCGGCCTCTGGCCTGGCGAAAACATCGCCCATAGACCATTACGGTAAACGTGGAAAAAGCAAAGCGCGAATTTGTGATCGCGATAGAAAAAGGCGGGGAAACGTGAACGGAAAACTGAACGATTTAACGGCTATTGTGATGTGCGACAGCGTACCGCAGCAGTTGAACGGCGGGGCGCTGGTGGTGCACTCGGTGTTTCATCACGCCTGTAATCTCACTACGCCGGACAATCATTTATTGACGCTGTTAACCCAGGACACCCCGCTGGCCCCTGGCGCGGTGCGGATGGCGTGCGCGGATTTGCGCCCGCGGTTTTCGGCTGGCGAGACGCTGAGGCAGCAGGCTGACGGCTCGTTTGCGACTGCGGGCTGCCGTTTAACGCTGGCGGACGTTCCCTGCCTGTCTACCCGCGTGCCGCACGATGCGGTTTTCCCGGAAAACTTACTGGCGCAACTGCGGGTATTTTTGCCCGTCATCGCGCCGGAGTACGGCATCTGGAATATTCTGCACAGCAGCAATGAACGGATGATGCAGGCGGTGCGGCAGTTGGCGGCCTGGCTGGATGATGATGCGCAAACGCCGGGCAACGCGCTAAAAACGCTGATCGGCGCGGGCGCGGGCCTGACGCCGTCCGGGGATGATTTTTTGCTGGGTATGCTGTTTGCGCTGAAAGCGACGCGCCATCGCCGCGTTGACGATCTGGCGGCGGCGATAACCGCCCTGTTGGATCGCACCACCACCATCAGCCGGGCGATGTTGTACTACGGCTGTCGCGGGCAGTTCGGCGAGCAGCTGCTGGCGCTGACCACGCCCACGAACATATCGCTGAATCACCGGTTATTGCGCGTGGCGGAATACGGCCATTCGTCCGGGCACGATATGTTGACCGGCCTGTTCTTTACCCTGCGCGCGCTGTCAGGCCAGCGGTTGTAAAAACTGCTGCTGGATAGCCGGTTTGCGTAACTGTTCCATCCACCAGGAAAAACAGGGGCGCGAATGTTCCGACGACCACGCGAGATAGAGCGGCGTCGGCTGTTTGGCTTCTTCGATGGTCATACAGACTAAGCGCCCGTCATCCAGCCACGGCTGGCAGATGTGATATGGCAGAAAACCGATCCCCAGCCCCGCCAGATGCATGGCGATTTTGCTGTGATAATCCGGGGCGACCAGCGCTTTTTGCCCGCGCAGCAGCCAGGCGACTTTCGGCTCCAGCCGCACCGAGGTGTCGCGGATACAGACCGCCGGCCACGGGCGTAAATCTTCAGCGCGCAATGGACGCTGGTACGCGGCCAGCGGATGATCAGGGCTAATGGCGAACACCCATTCCGCGGTGCCGATATCTTCACAGCGAATTTCGTTTCCGGCTTTTAAATTCGGCGCGCCAATGGCGATATCCGCGCGCTTATCCAGCAGCGCGTCCCAGACGCCGTCATGCACATCAATGGAAATATGAATTTCGGTTTGGGGAAAATGGCGTTCGCTGTCGCGCAATAATTCATAAATCGGCTTCATGCTGATGATGTTATTTAGCGACAGGCTCAGGCGCGTTTCTACGCCTGCGGAAATACGCTGGGTGGAAAAACTTAATTCATCCAGCTCCGCCAGAATCAGTTCACCCTTTTTAATAAAAAAGCGGCCAGCTTCTGTCAGGCGCAGTTGTTTTCCATCGCGCTCAAATAAACGCACGCCCAGACTGCTTTCCAGCTTATGCACGGTATAACTCAGGGCCGTCGGGACCTTATGTAATTCCTCCGCCGCTGCCGCAAAACTTCCGCAGCGCGCTGTGGTAATCACCACCTGGAGAGCCTGGGCCGTAATGTGCATAAACCTTCCTCCTCATAACGCGATAAAGACCTGTCAGGCTATCAGAATTAAATGGCTGAAACTGGAACTTAATTCGTTATTGATAATTAGCAACGTTTTTACCGCGGCATCACCGTTTTGTGACATTTTTCATTGAATTTTATTATGAATGCCGGTGTGGGTTTTTCGCTCTACTTATGGATAGCATCAGGATTTTTTGCTGAAAGGCGCAAACTTTTCGGCATTTAGCGTTCATATCTTCGCCATTGGCTAAGAAATTTCAAATATCGTCCACCAATGAATATAACTGGTAAGCACTGATAACCAGGACGATTATTCTGCCAGGTTGCCGGTAGCATAATTTTCCGTGCTGGAAATAGTGGCGCGAAGTTTTTTTAATCTTTGTCTGCCGTTTCTCACCCCGGTTGTAAATAACGGATACCTGTATTGACGTTTTCACATTCTGTTGACAGATTGTAGGGCGTGAGGGGCACTTTATGGACGATCTGTACTGCAACTCAGACATTCAAATGAAAGGATTCCCCATCCTCACATTGCCCTTCGGGCAGATTCCGTTAAGACCGGTAAAAAACAAAAAAAGGTCTGATGGTAATTACTCAACGTATTTCGGTTTACAGCTACGGTAACGCAGCCACACCCGGAGTTTCTCCCGGTGCGTACGCGTCCCCGCAGAGGCGTAAAACGGACCAGGGCGAGTAAACACAACACAAATCACATTGGAGCAGAATAATGAGTATTTCCTTGAAGAAGTCAGGGATGCTGAAATTTGGTCTTAGCCTGGTGGCGATGACTGTCGCAGCAAGTGTACAAGCGAAAACCCTGGTTTACTGTTCAGAAGGTTCCCCGGAAGGCTTCAACCCGCAGCTTTTCACCTCTGGCACCACCTATGACGCCAGCTCTGTGCCAATCTACAACCGTCTGGTTGAGTTCAAAACCGGCACCACTGAAGTGATCCCGGGTCTGGCTGAGAAATGGGAAATCAGCGAAGACGGTAAAACCTATACCTTCCACCTGCGCCAGGGCGTGAAGTGGCAGGACAGCAAAGAATTCAAACCGACGCGCGAATTTAACGCCGACGACGTAGTGTTCTCTTTCGATCGTCAGAAAAACGAGCAGAACCCGTACCATAAAGTGTCTGGCGGCAGCTATGAATACTTCGAAGGCATGGGCCTCCCGGCGCTGATTTCTGAAGTGAAAAAAGTCGACGACAAAACCGTTCAGTTCGTGCTGACCCGTCCGGAAGCGCCGTTCCTGGCGGACCTGGCGATGGACTTCGCGTCGATCCTCTCTAAAGAGTACGCTGACAACATGCTGAAAGCCGGTACGCCGGAGAAAGTGGACCTGAACCCAATCGGCACCGGTCCGTTCCAGCTGCAGCAGTACCAGAAAGACTCCCGTATTCTGTACAAAGCGTTTGAAGGTTACTGGGGCACCAAACCGCAGATCGACCGCCTGGTATTCTCCATTACCCCGGACGCGTCTGTGCGTTACGCCAAACTGCAGAAAAACGAATGCCAGGTGATGCCGTACCCGAATCCGGCAGACATCGCGCGCATGAAGCAGGACAAAAACATCAACCTGATGGAGCAGGCCGGTCTGAACGTGGGCTACCTCTCTTTCAACACCGAGAAGAAACCGTTTGACGACGTGAAAGTGCGTCAGGCGCTGACTTACGCGGTGAACAAAGAAGCGATCATCAAAGCGGTTTATCAGGGCGCAGGCGTTGCGGCTAAAAACCTGATCCCGCCGACCATGTGGGGCTATAACGACGACGTTAAGGACTACACCTACGACGTTGAGAAAGCCAAAGCGCTGCTGAAAGAAGCTGGTCAGGAAGGCTTTACCGTTGAGCTGTGGGCGATGCCGGTACAGCGTCCTTACAACCCGAACGCGCGCCGTATGGCGGAGATGATCCAGGCTGACTGGGCGAAAATCGGCGTTCAGGCCAAGATCGTGACCTACGAGTGGGGCGAGTATCTCAAGCGCGCCAAAGCGGGCGAGCATCAGGCGGTGATGATGGGCTGGACCGGCGATAACGGGGATCCGGATAACTTCTTCGCTACCCTGTTTAGCTGCGACGCGGCGAAAGACGGCTCCAACTACTCTCGCTGGTGCTACAAGCCGTTTGAAGATCTGATCCAACCGGCGCGTGCTGCGGAAGACCACAACAAGCGTATCGAGCTGTACAAACAGGCTCAGGTAGTGATGCACGACCAGGCTCCGGCGCTGATCATCGCTCACTCCACCGTTTACGAGCCTGTGCGTAAAGAAGTTAAAGGCTATGTGGTTGATCCGTTAGGCAAACACCACTTCGAAAACGTCTCTGTCGAATAATAAAAGTTAGCCAGTGCTTTTATTCCCTCTCTCCGCAGGGAGAGAGGGTGAAAGATTTGTGAGCAATACAATCCTGACGCGGCAACGCGCCGGGAGATTACTGAGAATTCGGGATATGCTGCAGTTCATCCTTCGACGCCTGGGGTTGGTTATTCCTACCTTCATAGGCATCACCCTACTCACCTTCGCATTCGTCCATATGATCCCAGGCGACCCGGTCATGATTATGGCTGGCGAACGCGGGCTCTCCCCGGAACGTCACGCTGAAATGCTGGCAGCGCTCGGTCTTGATAAGCCGCTGTGGCAACAGTACGTCAACTATATCTGGGGTGTGATGCACGGTGATTTAGGCATTTCGTTAAAAAGCCGTCTCCCGGTTTGGGAAGAATTCGTGCCTCGTTTCCAGGCCACCCTGGAACTGGGGGTATGCGCCATGATTTTCGCCGTTGCGGTGGGTATTCCGGTTGGGGTACTGGCGGCGGTAAAACGTGGCTCTGTTTTCGATCACACCGCCGTTGGCCTGGCGCTGACCGGCTACTCCATGCCGATTTTCTGGTGGGGCATGATGCTGATTATGCTGGTCTCGGTGCAGCTCAACCTGACGCCGGTTTCCGGGCGGGTGAGCGACATGGTGTTCCTCGACGACTCCAATCCGCTGACCGGCTTTATGCTGATCGACACCGCGATTTGGGGCGAAGAGGGCAACTTTATTGATGCGCTGGCCCATATGATTTTACCGGCCATCGTGCTTGGCACCATTCCGCTGGCGGTGATTGTGCGTATGACGCGCTCCTCAATGCTGGAAGTGCTGGGTGAAGATTACATCCGTACCGCGCGCGCCAAAGGCCTGACCCGTATGCGCGTCATCATCGTCCACGCCCTGCGTAACGCGATGCTGCCGGTGGTCACGGTGATCGGTTTGCAGGTCGGCACGCTGTTGGCGGGCGCGATCCTGACCGAAACCATCTTCTCCTGGCCGGGCCTGGGGCGCTGGCTGATTGATGCTTTGCAACGCCGTGATTATCCGGTGGTGCAGGGCGGCGTATTGCTGGTGGCGACCATGATTATCCTGGTCAACCTGCTGGTCGATTTGCTGTACGGCGTGGTGAACCCGCGTATTCGTCATAAGAAGTAAGGGGCCGTCATGTCACATGTTTCTGAGAATAAAGTGGTCGCTGCGCCGGTGCCGATGACGCCGATGCAGGAGTTCTGGCACTACTTCAAACGCAACAAAGGCGCGGTCGTCGGGCTGGCGTACGTGGCGGTGATGATTTTTATCGCCGTGTTCGCCAACTTTATCGCGCCCTATAACCCGGCGGACCAGTTCCGCGACGCGCTGCTGGCGCCGCCTGCCTGGCAGGATGGCGGTAGCCTGGCGCATATCCTGGGCACCGACGATGTGGGCCGCGATGTACTGTCGCGCCTGATGTACGGCGCGCGCCTGTCGCTGCTGGTGGGCTGCCTGGTGGTGGTGCTGTCGCTGGTGATGGGCATCGTGCTCGGCCTGGTGGCGGGTTACTTCGGCGGTATCGTTGATAACGTCATCATGCGCGTAGTCGATATCATGCTGGCGCTGCCCAGCCTGCTGTTGGCGCTGGTGCTGGTGGCGATTTTCGGCCCGTCCATTGGTAACGCCGCGCTGGCGCTCACCTTCGTGGCGCTGCCGCACTACGTGCGCTTAACCCGCGCGGCGGTGCTGGTGGAGGTGAACCGCGATTACGTGACCGCCTCCCGCGTGGCGGGCGCTGGCGCGATGCGCCAGATGTTCATCAACATTTTCCCTAACTGCCTTGCGCCGCTGATTGTTCAGGCATCGCTGGGCTTCTCTAACGCCATTCTCGATATGGCCGCCCTTGGCTTCCTCGGCATGGGTGCGCAACCGCCAACACCGGAGTGGGGCACCATGCTCTCCGACGTGTTGCAGTTCGCACAAAGTGCCTGGTGGGTAGTGACCTTCCCGGGTCTGGCTATCCTGCTGACGGTGCTGGCATTTAACCTGATGGGTGACGGCCTGCGTGATGCGCTCGATCCCAAACTCAAGCAGTAAAGAGGCACGAGATGGCGTTATTGAATGTAGATAAATTATCGGTGCACTTCGGCGACGAAGGCACTCCGTTCCGTGCCGTTGACCGTGTCAGTTACAGCGTGGAGCAAGGCCAGGTGGTGGGCATCGTCGGCGAATCCGGTTCCGGTAAGTCGGTGAGTTCGCTGGCGATTATGGGGCTGATTGATTATCCGGGCCGCGTGATGGCGGACAATCTGGCGTTCAACGGGTCGGACCTGAAACGCATTTCAGAAAAAGAGCGCCGTAATCTGGTGGGCTCTGAAGTGGCGATGATTTTCCAGGACCCGATGACCAGCCTGAACCCCTGCTACACCGTGGGTTTCCAGATTATGGAAGCCATCAAGGTGCATCAGGGCGGCAACAAGAAAACCCGCCGCCAGCGGGCGATTGATTTGCTAAACCAGGTGGGCATTCCCGATCCGGCGTCACGTCTGGATGTTTATCCGCACCAGTTGTCCGGCGGGATGAGCCAGCGTGTAATGATCGCCATGGCGATTGCCTGTCGGCCAAAACTGCTGATCGCCGATGAACCGACAACGGCGCTGGATGTGACCATCCAGGCGCAGATCATCGAGCTGCTGCTGGAGCTTCAGCAAAAAGAGAACATGGCGCTGATCCTCATCACCCATGACCTGGCGCTGGTAGCGGAAGCGGCCCACAAAATCATCGTGATGTACGCGGGGCAGGTGGTGGAAGCGGGTGACTCGCGGGATATTTTCCGCGCGCCGCGCCATCCGTACACTCAGGCGCTGCTGCGCGCGCTGCCGGAGTTTGCTCAGGAT
Source organism: Atlantibacter sp. RC6 (assembly GCF_014193285.1). GTDB lineage: Bacteria > Pseudomonadota > Gammaproteobacteria > Enterobacterales > Enterobacteriaceae > Atlantibacter. The sequence goes on along the minus strand of NZ_JACHZE010000004.1, from coordinate 240,191 downwards.
AAAGCGCGTCTGGCGTCGCTGCCGGGCGTGGTTCCGGGTAAATACGACCGCCCGAACGGCTGCCTGCTGAATCCGCGCTGCCCCTACGCCACCGACAAATGCCGCAGCGTAGAACCCGATTTGAATACCGTAGACAACGGTCGTCAGTCGAAATGCCATTACCCACTCGATGACGCCGGGAGGCCAAACTATGAGTACGCCTGAGGCCACCACGCAACCGCTGTTGCAGGCTATAGATTTAAAGAAACACTACCCGGTTAAAAAGGGGCTGTTCGCCCAGGAGCGGCTGGTAAAAGCGCTGGACGGCGTGTCGTTCAGCCTGGAGCGCGGCAAAACCCTGGCGGTGGTGGGCGAATCTGGCTGTGGTAAATCCACCCTGGGCCGTCTGCTGACTATGATTGAAACGCCCACCGGCGGCGAGCTGTATTATCAGGGCCAGGATCTGCTTAAGCACGATCCGCAGGCGCAAAAGCTGCGTCGCCAGAAAATCCAGATCGTGTTCCAGAACCCGTACGGATCGCTCAATCCACGTAAAAAAGTGGGCCAGATCCTCGAAGAGCCGCTGCTGATCAACACCGATCTCAGCAAAGACGCACGCCGTGAGAAAGCGCTGGCGATGATGGCCAAAGTGGGCCTGAAAACCGAGCATTATGACCGCTATCCGCATATGTTCTCCGGCGGCCAGCGTCAGCGTATCGCTATCGCCCGCGGCCTGATGCTGGATCCGGACGTGGTGATTGCTGACGAACCGGTCTCCGCACTGGACGTGTCGGTGCGCGCTCAGGTGCTGAACCTGATGATGGACTTGCAGCAGGATTTGGGGCTGTCCTATGTGTTTATTTCCCACGATTTGTCGGTAGTGGAACACATCGCCGATGAAGTCATGGTGATGTATTTAGGCCGCTGCGTGGAAAAAGGCACCAAGGATCAGATCTTCAACAATCCGCGTCATCCGTATACTCAGGCGCTGCTCTCCGCGACGCCGCGCCTGAACCCGGACGACCGCCGCGAGCGCATCAAACTCACTGGTGAGCTGCCGAGCCCGCTCAACCCGCCGCCGGGTTGCGCGTTCAACGCCCGCTGCCGCCGCCGCTTCGGCCCCTGCACCCAGTTGCAGCCGCAGTTGAAGTCTTATGGCGGGCAGTTAGTCGCCTGCTTCGCGGTGGACCAGGATGAGAACGGGGAAATCCGTTAAGTCCATCAGCCGGGATGATATCCCGGCTTTTTTTCGTCCACTCTTCAGTTCCCGCCTGTTGTGATACATTTTTGTCTCTTCCGAAGCGCTAACTTTACTGATCCGCGAAGCGACAAAAGGAGCTTACCGTGAGTACACACTCTTCCACGCCGCTGGGTTTTAGCTGGGATGCCAGCGTTCTTCCTGCTGTCACGCCAGGCACCACGCGCCGGGCGTTAGCGATCTATCAGCAACAGCTGGCGTCTTTTGTCTGGGATGCGGCGAAGCTGGAAAATAACCCGTTCACCTTTGTCGAAGTGCAAACGCTGCTGGATGGCGTCACCGTCGGCGGGCACAAACTTTCCGATGCAGAGCAGGTCACTAACCTGGCCGACAGCAGCAAAAAGCTGGTGGAACTGGTGAAGAACGGGCGCTTTGACCTGGATAAGCCCACGTTCATTCTGTTGCATACCATCGTGGCGCGTAACGAAGCGCTGGAATGGGGCGTGTTTCGCAAAGAAGGGGAGGAGACCAGCTACTCCCCGTATGTCGCGCTGGGAGAACAGGGGGAGCATCACCCTTTGCCCACGGTGGCGGGCGCGGCGGAGCTTAACCGGGTTTATGCTGAGGGCGTCGCCTTCATTAAAACGCTACCGCCTTTTGAGGGCGCGCTGGTGATGTTCCTGTTCGGCGCACTGCAACAGTTCTTTTTTGACGGTAATAAGCGCACCAGTCGCCATATGATGAATGGCTGGTTAATGAAGCATGGTTTTGATCCTATCAGCGTACCGGCTGCCCGGGCGCAGGAGTTCAATGACCGGATGGTGAATTTCTATGTTGGGAAAGACGCGACAGCGATGCTGGTGTTTTTAAATAGCTGCCGACGGAGTTGAACCTGTTAAATTGTCGGCATTTAAGCTCATTTATGAGCTTTTTATTTTATTTATCCCCTTAATGTATTTTTTATGAGCTATTTTATGTTTTTTGGTTTATGTTTGAGCTATTGACTTTAATAAATGAATACAAGGCTCATTTATGAACGAAAACACCCTTGCTTCTGTCACCTGGAAACTACAAGCGCTGAGCGAAGAGCTGGATAAGGTTCGTCAAAGCCTGTTAAACCATGACGTTGCTACGGCATCGGGTGACGCGCAGGCAGTCGACGCGCCCGCCGAGCTTGGCGTGTTGTTAAATGAACGCCGCAAACAGTTGGGCATCGATCTGGCGATGCTGGAACTGCAAACGGGCGTCTCGGTTTCTACCCTTAAACGGCTGTTTAAAGATCCTGAGCAGGTCAAATTCGGCACCGTGCTTGCGGTCGCCCGGGCGCTGGGAGTGAAACTATGTACCGCCGTGTGACCGTGCTGCTGTATGGCGAACCGGTTGGCGAGCTGATGCAGGATGCGACGGGGTTTCGCTTTACCTATCGCGATAACTATCAGGGGCCGCCGCTGTCGCTGAGCATGCCGGTCAATCAGCGCACCTTTCACTGCGCCACGCTACACCCCTTTTTTGTTTCACTGGCCCCGGAAGGCTGGCTCAGGAATCGCTATAGCCAGCTTCAACAGCGGGATGAAAAAGATCTGCTGGGGATGCTGATCGATAACGGTAAGAACCTGATTGGCGCCGTACAAATCAGGGCCGAGGAGGCGTAATGGCGAACTGTCGAATCTCTCTGAAGCCGCTGTATCCCCGCGATGAGGCGACGGGTTACTCTGCGCGCGGTTTAAAACACCTTACCGGTAATGGACGGGCCGATCCGCAGCTTCCTTTCTCCCGCAGTGAGTTTATCGCTGAACTGCCAAAAGCGCAGGCGGGGATGAGTATTTCCGGCTATCAGCCGAAATTACAGGTAGTGCATCACAACGGCGCGTTTAATGTGGTGGATCACCAGGGTGATTATATTCTCAAGCCCTCGCCAGCGGAGTTTCCTTTTCTGGCGGAAAACGAACATGCCACCATGACATTAATGTCGCGACTGGGGTTTACCGTACCGCCGCACGGGCTGGTACGTTTTGCTAACACTCAGTCAGACGCACAGGAGGAATACGCGTTTATCGTGCGCCGCTTCGACCGGGACGCCCAAGGAAAGGCATTGCATCAGGAGCAACTGGATGCCGCGATGAACGTCGGCGAAAAGTACGGCAAAATTCGTGAAGACGGCAAACAATACGTCAGTTATCAACAGCTGGCTGAGTTCCTGCTTGCGCATGTTAACGACAACCTGGCATTTAAAATCGACCTGTTCCGGCGTATTGCTTACGCTTATCTGCTCGGCAATAACGATATGCATCTGCGCAATTTCGGGCTGAGCCTGCCGATTGCAGGCGACCCTGAACTGGCGCCGATTTATGATTTTGTCAGTGTTGCGCCTTATCCGGCCGCGTTTAACAGCGGGTTTTTAGCATTGCCGCTTCTGCGCTGCGAAGAGGGGGAACAGGATCTGGCGCCGGGTATGAAAACGCAGTACGCCGAATATCTCGGCATAGATTTTTTACTGCTGGGTGAGGCGATGGGGCTGGCGCGTGCTGTGGTGTTACGCCTGTTTGACCAAATGCAAAAAGAGGCCATAACGGTTGAGAATGTTTATCGCGCGTCGTTTATGCCTGAAAGCGATGTGGAATCAGTATTGCAATGCTACCGGCACCGGCTCCATCGGATGATGAATGTGGATGAGCCGGAGCTATAAAAACTCTTTGCTTAACAGTGTCAGCGACCGTTGCCCTGTTACCAGGCAAAAATCTGATATTTGTCTTACCCCTTCGGCTCAATGCCTTTCTGCCGTAACGCCTCACGCGCCAGGTTTTTAAACCAGTTCGCCAGACTCACGCCTTGTGCTGCGGCTTCGGCGTCGAGTTGTTCACGTAATGCCGGGTCAATACGCATCCTGAATTGTGGAGCCTGTCCACCAATTGTCGATTTCTTATCTCTTTTTGCAATTGACAAGGGGTCACCTACAATTTAATTTAGCTTATGTAAGTGGTCACCCTAACACAGTGAAACCACCATAAACAACGCCCCGGCGTGCGCGAACACTACCGGGGCGTCTAACCACAATCGTTATACGGAGTAACGCTATGGCTAACGCTAATAGTACCACATTCGCTCGTCCTGAAATCATGCTCCCCGAGTCAGATACCGACTCTGCGATCCCGCTTCTGCTTTCTGCGCCGCTGGGTAACAGCCTGGATTTATTCGAGTTACTCGACCGCTGCCGTCATCATGCCGACGCGTTGCTTGAAAGCGACAATCACACCGAGCGCATGGCGCTGTGCGGGCGGTTGCTGGCCGGGCTGGACGTGTTAAGAAGCGCATTACAAGCGCCCTTACCGCCGCATCTGATCGACAGGCTCACCACCGATGCGGCCACGCCGGGCCACTATCGCTGCCCCCTCGCAACAGATTCCGAAACATTACGGGAATACTGCGCGGCGCTCACGCTGCTGTTATTACAACATCAGCAAACGGCGCAACAGCAAGAATCGGTGACCGGGCTGTTATCTGAATTAATCTCAGTGCTGGTGACGGATCTTAAAGCGCCACGCTTTGTTCAGACTGAGGCCGGGTTAATGATGATTGGCGGTGAAGGCGGAAAGGGCGTTCATTAAATGCCTGTACGCTGATGAAAATGGCATCAGTGTGGTTATAATGTACGGAGAATATCCGTACATTACTGTAAGCGACATGATATGAACACGATTAAAAAAGGGCGCTTTGACTTCCGTCTCGATGAAAAACTGAAGCAGCAAATGGAGGAAGCCGCCGGCCTGCTCTCTGTACCGGTTTCCTCATTTGTGACCGAAGCCATACGAGAACGTGCAGCCCGGGTGATCAATGAGCATCGTAGACTTCTGGTGGATGAACAAGCGTGGGATATGATCCATTCACTGCTGGAAAATCCTCCTGAACCCACCGATCGGCTGAGAGCTATCGCGGCCCGTTTTGATGATGAAGAGACATGGATGTGGCAGAAAAAATAACGCTCAGGATCGAGCCTTTTGATCTCAATAAAACCTACCGGTATGAGAATTTTTGCTGTGGTGTAATGCAGTTAGATAACTTTCTAAAACAGCAAATGCCCGTTCAGCAACAGCGGCGAATATTGCGCTGCTATGTGCTTGTGACGAATGAAACCGTACCGGAAATTTTGGGTTTTTATACCCTTTCCGGTGCCTCTTACGAAAGGGCGCATTTATCTGCCAGCCAGCAACGAAAACTCCCTTATAAAAATCTGCCCTGCGTATTGTTAGGCAGACTGGCGATTGATCAACGGGCGCAGGGCTATGGGTTTGGAGAAAAACTCATTTTCGATGCGATTAAACGTACCTGGCTAACGGCGGGGGTAGTGGGAATTTACGCATTATTTGTCGAGGCAAAAGATGAAAGCGCGGTGGCATTTTATCGATCGCTGGGGTTCGTTCTTTCTCGTCAGGATACGCGAACAATGTTCTTTCCGTGTAGCCAGTTTGAAAAACTCACAACGTTCGTTGCTTCGTAGATGGAGTATGGAGATACTTAAGCATCAAAAATCATCCCTGTTTTGCGCCGCCGGTTGGTCCCTGTCGGACATAAAGTCATCGCTGACTCCCTCGCCATCAAACCAGCTATCCCAGCGTTCTCCTGCGGGCGTGATGATACGGGTACGGCCAACTGCGACAATCTCAACATGCTTAACGTCTTCCGGTAACGAAACGGCTTTTGGCAAGCGAACCGCCTGACTGCGGTTGCTCTTGAATACCGTCGTTTTTCCCATCATGGCCTCCGCTATGTGTACAACTTTTAAACTATAAGATTAAAAGTCTCATGGGATATGTCAATGGGATATACATTTAATTGCGGCCACGAATCCAGACAAAAACGCCAGCGTTTCGCTGGCGTTTTCACTTATTGCCCCTCTACAACGTCGCGGGTGTCCTTTGGCGCAGCGGCGGGGACACCATTTGCAGCTTTAGTGGCGGGGCGGGCAGCAGGTTATCGTTGATCCCCTGCTTAATATCCACATACGAAATCCCGCCTGTAGAATTGTGATGCACCGTGAGCACGCGCGCTTTATTCAGCTCGGTGACCAGTTCCGGGGTGATATGGAAACTGACCGCCAGCTCTTTGGCCGCCAGCGCCGGACGGCGTTTGCGGCGCTCCACGCGAAAGCGTAGCTGGTTATATTTAGCCCACAGGATCAGCACCAGCCCGTTCATCAGCGCGATAAGGAAATACAGCGCCAGGGTAACCAGGGTGGATTCAAACGGGCGCGGCCCCATAAAGGCGTTTTCCGACAGCGCTTTAACCAGCCCAAGATAGATCAGATAAGCGAATCCCAGCCAGGCGGCAACGGTCATCAAAAAATCGATAAACTTCGGCAGCTTGCGCTGTTCAGTGAATATTAATGGATGTTCCATCGTTATATTCTCCCAATACCACGGTCAGGGCTCACCCAACGCGCGCGGGCGCGCTGGCGTTTCAACATGACTTTCGGGAAGGCCACGAGGGTAGTGAACAAACTCAGCATCCAGTACACCACCGGGAACCAAATCACCCAGAACAGCGAGCCGGCGATGCCCTTTTCATAGCGGCGCTCAATCAGCAGGCTGACCAGGAACTGCACTAAACACACCACGCCTAACATCAGCCCGGTAAAGGCCGGCGGGAACAGGCTGTGGATTTTCAGGTCTTCTGGCATCGGCACCAGGTAACCCAGCACAAACAGCGCCACGCTCATGGCGTAGGCAAAGGCCCAGGTGGTGGAGAGCGTAAACTCCCAGTACAGCGGCCACATGCGGCGATATTCCCAGGCGGCCAGGCGGCGCATATTCACCAGGAACACTTCCGCGCCGCCCTGCGCCCAGCGCAGACGCTGTTTCCACAGGCCTTTTAGCGTTTCCGGCATCAAAATCCAGCACAGCGCGCGCGGTTCGAAGAAGATTGACCAGTGGCGCAGCTGCAATTTCCAGCTGATATCAATGTCTTCGGTGATCATATCCGGGCTCCAGTAGCCCACTTCCGCCAGTGCGCTGCGGCGGAACGCGGCGATCACCCCGGAAACGGTAAACACCTGCCCGTAAATACGCTGGGTACGCTTAATCAGCCCGATGATGGAGGAGAATTCCCCCACCTGCACGCGGCCAATCAGCGTGGAGCGGGTGCGGATGCGCGGGTTGCCGGTCACCGCGCCGACGCGTGGGAACTGCAACAGCGGCGCGACCAGATAGGCGGCGGTATCGCGATCCAGCAAGGCATCGCCGTCGATACACACCAGGAAGTCGCTGCGCGCGGCGGCGGCCCCGGTTTTCAGCGCCACCGCTTTCCCCTGGTTTTCCGCCAGGTGGATCACCCGCAGGCGCGGATACTCCGCAGCCAGTTGGTCGAGCACCTCGGCGGTGTTATCGGAAGAACCGTCGTTAATGGCGATCACTTCAATGTTTTCATAGCGCTGCGCCATGGCGGCTTCTATCGTTTCCCGCGCGTTCAGCCCCTCGTTGTAACAGGGGATCAGAATGGAAATCAGCGGGTTGCCTTCCAGCACCGGCGGGGGCACATCTTTGCCCCACGGCCATTTGCGCTCGCGATAGAACCAGAAGTAAATCCCGCCGGTGATCCAGATGGCGGACATAAACAGCGGCCAGAAGAACACGAAGTTCAGCATCATTTCGCCGGTAAAGATCACCGCCACGCCGAGCGGGATACTGAATACCAGGCAAAGAACGAGAAAAGCTATTAAGCGATCAATCATTTTTCGGATACCAGTAAGATGAGAATGCCGGTCTGACTTGCGACATCTCAGGCTTATCGTTTATGAAATCATCAGGGTAGTAACCAAAGTGTCTGGCGCCGCTCATCTGGAGCTGCTTCATCCATTCGGCTAACTGCGCACCGCTGATTTCCGAGTGATTGTCATCCTTGTTCCAGTCCCTGGCCTGAAGTTCAAAGACCGTCTTATTCAGGGCATTCGGGTCTTTTGCGACTGTTCGTACCAGCTTATCCAGCCAGGCATTACTCTCGTTTAACGGCACGCCTTCCATAAGTGGCATCGCCATCGGCGCGACCCAGTCGTAGGTTGAGAGAAAATCGTTCATGTTTTGCGCAAACCAGGCTTCGCTTTCCGGTTCGAGGATCGGCATCGCGTAGATGTTGCGCGAGGTTTTGACATACGGGCCGCGGATCTCCCGCACCGCCTGAGTCAGGGAGCGGGTAAAGTCGATCAGATAGCGGCTCTTGTAGCGCGTCCAGCGCTGGAACGTATCCGGGTTGCTGCGAATATCGCTGATGGTGCCGTTGAAGCCCGCGGCGTGATAGGCGTTCATCGCCACCGGGCTGGCGTCTTCAAAATCCGTCAGCATCGCGTCGTCATGGAACAGCACGCCGCGGAACGACGCGTAGCGCGCCAGATCCTGGTAAAGCTGAGTGATTTGCTGGCGGCCTTGCGGGCTCCACGGTGATATCCGCTGATAGTGCTGCTTGCCCATGGCAATCCGATTGGTTTTCGGGTCCCAGGCCTGCACGCGAGGGATCGATTTTTCCAGGTCAACGGCCAGTACCGGCATCCATGCATACACCACCGCGCCCGCGCGGGTGGATAACTGCCAGGCCATATAGTTAAACAGATCTTCACGCACCGGCAGGACGCTGTTATTGAAGTACACCGATCGCACGGTGCCGTCGCCCGTCGGGTCGGCGAAGGCCTGCAAATAGACATGGGTGATTTTCATGTCGAATACGCGCTGGATCAGCTTGTCGATATTGCGTTTCTGCTGTTCCGGATTTTTGTCGTACACATAATCGAGATCGACATGCATCACGCGTTTCGGCCAGACTTCCTGCACCTGGTTCAGGGTGTTGGCGAATTCGCGGATATTCGGGTTATCGGAAATCAGCACGCGCGGAATACTGCTGAGATCGCTGGCGTTCGCCAGGCCGTCCTGGAGAGTGAACGCCATCTGGTAGCCATGTCTTTTGGCGATAGCCAGCGAGGTGCCATTGGACGCGCCGTATGGCCAAACCCAGGCGCGCGGTGCTTTGCCGGTGACCTGAGTGATTTTATCGGTAATGCGCACCACGTCGTTTTCGATACGTTGGGTGAACTGCTCGTCGGTTTCATATTTACCGGTGTTTTTGTCATACAACCGGTTGGCGACGGCGGGTAACTGGCTCCCCTGCGGGTTGGCCTGGCTGCCGTAGTGCGAGTTCCAGGTATGGGAACCGATTTCCACGAGGTGCGACTTGCTTAGCTCCCGCACCATATCCCAGGTGGCGAACTTCTTGCGCTCGGTCATCAGGCCGCCGAAATTCACCTTTTGGTTCGGCGGCGCGTCGACCCAGCTTCCCACCGGAGCCCACAGCGCAGGGAATTTATAGGCCTGCAACAGCGGCCAGACGCGGTCATAGAAACTGCGGTAACCGTCATCAAAGGTCAGTAATACGGCTTTGGCAGGCAACGGACGGACGCCATTATGGGCATCAAGAATTTGCTGAACGCTAACCGGGTGATAGCCGTGGTCGCGCAGCCAGGCCATCTGATCGTTCAGCGCACTGGTACGCACCGATAAATAGCGCTGATCGGCAGCGTTATCTTCCACGTCATGGTAGCCGAGTACCAGAAAGCTGTTCTGCGGCCAGGGGCGGTTCGCTTCCAGCTGCGGACGCTGATCCGGCGGCAGGAAACGGGGCTTTTGTGCGTTACCGCAGGCGGTGATCAGTAACCAGGACGCCACCAACAGTGCGATACGGAACACTTGTTTCAGCATGATTAATCCTTAAAACCGTACATTCAGATCAAAGGCGACGCCAAGGTTTTGCTCACGTTTCCCGTCGTAGGGACGTTTGTCCCAGGTCAACATGACGCCGGCATCGAAGGTATTGTTTAACTGCAACCGCTGACCGTATCCCACCTGGGTAATCAAACCGGTGTCGTAATTTTTCTGCCAGTAGGCACCTACGCCTGCGGCAAACTGTTGGCTCCATACCGTTTCGTAACGGCGGTACATGATGTGTTCCGCCTGAATCGCGGGCGTAACGGAAAAGTCCTGTTTCGGGTTGAAGTAGGGCACGTTCTCTTTGCTGTTGGTGCTGCCGTACAGGCTGGGGGTGAAATCGAGCGTGAAAGTCGGACGGGTCAACATCCGCTCTTTGCCGCTCAGGCCGAATTCCCAGCGGTTGTTGCCGTCAGAGAACCAGCTCGGCGCGACGCTGAGCTGGTATTCCCGGCGCTCGTTCTGATACCAGCGTACATACGCGGTGCCGCCATCCGCCGTTACGTCGTTACGCATGGCGCGCAGCGGGGTGTTTTGCGACAGCCGCTCGGCGGAACCGCCGACACGCCAGTTATCGTTGAAGTCGTGCCAGCCGGAGAGCCGTGCACCTAACTTATTGCCGCCGTTGTAGTTGCGGTTCGATAGCTCGGCTTCAACCCAGTAATCGCGGGCGCGCCATTCGATACCGCCCAGCGCATCCCGGGTAATGCCTTTGCCTTCTTCAAACTCGCTGTTGGCGTAGTTGAACCCGGCGAACAGCCGCCAGTTATCGCCCATCGGCGGGCCATAAATCGCCGAGTTGAGTGTGAAGTCGTGGCTACCGCTCACCGGGCTGTCGGAGTCAATGCCCTGCGAGCCGCTGATGCGCAGTTCCGATTTATGGTGAATATCGCGGATGCGGTCGAGACGCTGGGTGGCCGGATCTTCAGCGCTCCGGTCGACCACGTCATCGGTCAGCAGATCCATTTGCCGCCACTCCTGGAGATCGAGCGCGACGTAGGCCTGCTGGCGTTCCAGCTCCAGGTTAGAAGGCTCCAGCGCTTCGGCGATTTTCAACTCCCGCTCGGCGGCGCGGGGTAATCCGCGCGCGTCCAGTACCGACGCGTAGTTAATCACCAGCCCCTGGTTGCCCGGCGCGCTGCGCGCCAGGTTATAGCTGAGTTTTTCGGCGGCGGGCAGGTCGTTGGTCATCACCTCGTACTGCACCAGCAGGGTGCGGCCCAGTAGCCACTTATCGTTCGGCCCCGGCGTCGGCGAGCCGTAGAAGTGCCGCTGGTACGGGCTTTTTGCGAGGATCTGCCCCACTTCCTGCTGGGCTAAGGCGTAGTTCTCGCTTTCCATGTAGGCATAGAACAGATCCTGTTCATCGTCGGTGGGCAGGTTCACGGCGTTGGTTGGCCCGAACAGCTCGGAAAACAGCTTTTGCGCTTCCTGGGGTTTACGGTCGGCCAGATACGCCGAAGCGGCCCAGCGGCGGGCGTAATCCGGCACCGGTTTGCCGTCGGCCAACAGAGATTCATACTCGCTGACCACTTCGCTGTAGCGGTTACGGTTCAACAGCGCGCCGAGGCGGTCCACGCGGGCGCGGCGATATTCCACCGCGGCATCGGGATTGTCTTTCCATTTATTCAGCAACACGTCGTAACGGGCGAGGGCTTTATCGGCCACTAAAAAGCGTTCGCGCTCGTTGCGGGTGGAAGTGAAAGACATGCGTACCAGTTCTGCGGCGGCGTCGGCTTCCAGGGTGCGTTCAAATTGCGGAGAAATGTTGGCGGACTGCGACATATTCAGCGCCGGGCCGGAGATGCGGTTGGCCGACAGCGTGCCGAGCAGCGACTTTTCCAGTTCGGCATTAGTTGGCTCAATCCCTTCGGCGCGGGTGGTGGCGAACAGCGTATCCCAGCTTTTACCCTGCGAACGATACACATAAGCCAGCAGCTGATAGTTCCTGGCGCTTGGATCGGCGACCAGCATCGCTTCGGCCTCCTCCAGGGCGCGATAATTTTGCTTCGCGTCTGCCAGCGTCATGACCCAACCGACGTGCAGGTCCTCGTTTTTGGGCTCAATCTGGCGCGCCTGCTCCCATAAACTGAGCGAGGTATTCCACTGCTTTTGATTGCGATACGCCCGCGCGGCGGCAGCGACGCCCCTGACGGGGATATCCATACTGGTGTGATAGCGCTGCCAGACGCGGGTCACTTCCGCATCATTGCCTGACCATCCCGCCACCTGTAGCCAGTCGGCCACCTGGTTGGCATTCAGCTCATTTTGTTGTTCCTGGGCACGCATATAATCGAGCAACCCGCGCGTATTCCCTTCACGCGCCTGAATAATGAGTTGGTCGTAGTTGCTATCCGCTGCGTTTGCCAGGATGGGAAAAAATAAACATAAACCCAGAGCGCAGGACGCTCTTAAACCTTGCCTGAAGGCAATCTTTTTATATTGCTGTGCGGTACGCATAACACCCCTTATATTTTTTATTCCTGCCCGAGACAGTCAACGCTACACATTGCCTATTGCAATACGTACAAAACAAGGTCGGAGAATGACGAACTTTCCCCAGATTTCATAAGTAAATTCATACGAAAGGCTTATTGACCACCCGGTCAGAGATATTTGTGAAACTCCCTATTCACAGGTGAAAACGCAAAAATTATATCAAGCGAAATTTATGTGTCCAGATTATTTACAGCTTCAAAATTATTTCTTAACAAAGTTACTCAGGATTATAGTTAATCTTTTACCGCTGAAAGTATGATTCTTGAAAAATTAATTTTTCAGCAATCTATGTATATTCAATGACTTGTGATGTGGTGTTTCTTAAGAAAAATTAATAATTATTAATTTTAGCTGCTGCGTTGTTGGTCAAAAGAGTGACGCCGATCATGATCTCAGACAAACTTGCTCGTTCAGGCAAAGCCTTGTCCCTTATATATTTAAGCGGATTTTTGTACAATTTTGGACATGTTTCACGAGGGTTGTACACTTTGATTAGCATTATTTTGCTATTGCTTTTGCATCTCAAATGAAAAACCAGTGTATTTATATCCATAGTTGTTAATTAATTTCGCCAACGCGTGCGCTGGTGGATTAAAGGGCGGGAAATTATTCAAACGTCGTATTGCATATTTGACAAAATAAGCTACGCGCTATTTGTTTACCCCATGATGAATTACCTGGTGATTATTTCGATGCGGCAGGAATAATAATTCTGAGCTGTTCCCGGCGTTTCCCCGTGGATTATGCTCGCGCGATGTCGTTAATACAGTGGCTTACACTGGCAATAACCGCTAATGATGATGACCTTAGCGTCTATACTCTTCGCCAGAGGATAACAACAGGCGCAGACGATTTGCGTGCGGCGAAGGCGCAGCCGGATTAATCTTTAAAGCCCTGCCGGGCCTGATTAAAACTCCCCGCAATGCAGTATACTCTGGCCGCGCAGGGTAATGATGAGCGTATCCTGCGAGTAGCCGTATCTTTGGAGAAAGAGCTTGCGAGTCAGTCGTTCGTTAACGATAAAGCAGATGGCGATGGTTTCTGCCGTCGCTGTGGTTTTTATTTTCATTTTTGTTGTGATTTTGCTTTTCCATTTCGCACAGCAAAATCGTTATCACACCGCGATGCAGATGGAAAGCATTGCCCGTTCCGTGCGCCTGCCGCTTTCCGCTGCCGTGCTGAAAGCCGATATCCCGGAAGCCGAGGCCATCCTTAAGCAGATCAAACCCGCTGGCATCATCAGCCGTGCGGATGTGGTGCTGCCCAATCAGTTCCAGGCGTTGCGCTTGAGTTTTACGCCGGAAAGACCGATTCCGGTCATGATCGCGCGTATTTTTGAAATTCCGGTGCAAATCTCTCTGCCGCTCTATTCGCTGGAGCGCCCCGCCAATCCGCAGCCGCTGGCCTATCTGGTGCTGCAGGCGGACTCCTGGCGGATGTACAAATTCATAATCAGCGCCATTTCGACGCTGGTGACTTCGTGGCTGCTGCTGTCGCTGATGCTGTCTGTGGCGATCACCTGGTGCATCAACCGGCTGATGGTGCGTCCGTTGCGCAAACTGGCGCGCGAGCTCAACCATCTGGACGCCCAGGATGTGCTGGGGCACCAACTGACCCTGCCGCGCCTGCATCATGACGATGAGATTGCCATGCTGGTGCGCAGCTACAACCGCAATCAGCAAACGCTGCTGCGCCAGCACGAAGAAATCACCTCGCAGGCCACGCGCTTCCCGGCAACGGAATTACCCAATAAGCCGCTGTTGATGGCGCTGCTGGAGCAGTCCACCGGCAACAGCCACCCGCTGGCGCTGTTGGTGATTGCCTGCGAAACATTGCAGGACGTCGCGGGGGTATTAAATGAAGAACAGCGTGAAGTCCTGCTGCTGACGCTGGTGAGCAAACTCAAAGCGGCGCTGCCGCCGCGCATGGTGCTGGCGCAGGTCAGCCATTACGATTTCGCGATTATCGCTCACGGCGTAAAAGAGCCCTGGCACGCCATTACCCTGGCGCAGCGCCTGCAAAAAGAACTGGGTGAAAAGCTGCCGATTAACGGTATTCAGCTACGCCCCACCGCCAGTATCGGCATCGCTATGTTCTACGGCGGCCTGAGCCCGGAGCAGCTTTACCGTCGGGCGATATCCGCCGCCTTCAGCGCCCGCCGCAAAGGCAAAAACCAGATCCAGTTCTTCGATCCGGTACAGATGGCACTGGCGCAAAAGCGTCTGACCGAAGAGAGCGACATTATTACCGCGCTGGACAGCGATCGGTTCGCCATCTGGCTACAGCCGCAGGTGGATTTACGCAGCGGTGAACTGGTCAGTGCGGAAGTGTTGCTGCGCCAGAAACAGCCGGACGGTAACTGGACGTTGCCGGAAGATTTAATCGACCGCATTGAGTCCTGCGGATTGATGGTCACGGTGGGACACTGGATCCTGGAAGAGTCCTGCCGGCTGCTGGCGGCCTGGCAGTCGCGCAATATTGATTTGCCGCTGTCGGTGAACCTCTCGGCGCTCCAGTTATTGCATCACAATATGATGAACGACGTGCTGGAGCTGCTGTCGCGTTATCACATCAAACCGGGCACCCTGATCCTCGAAGTGACCGAAAGCCGACGTATCGACGATCCGGACGCGGCGGTTAACATTCTGCGCCCGCTGCGCCAGGCCGGGGTGCGCATTGCGCTGGATGATTTTGGCATGGGTTACGCCAGCCTGCGTCACTTGCATCATATGAAGTCCGTGCCGGTGGATGTGTTAAAAATCGACAGAAACTTCGTAGAAGGCCTCCCGGACGACCACAGTATGGTCTCCGCGATTATCGCGATGGCGAAAAGCATGGAGCTGGACGTGATTGCTGAAGGGGTGGAAAACGATGCCCAGCGCCAGTGGCTGGCTGACGCGGGTGTGGTCGTTGCTCAGGGATATCTGTTTGGCAAAGCGGTGACGCCAGCCGAGTTCGAAAAAAACTGGTTACCTCACCCGAAAGTATGAGGTTTTAACGCAGCGTGACGACATGGGCTGGTGCGAGTCAGCTCATGTTTTTTAACATTTATGTTTCAATTTTGATTCATTGTTATATCTGCGTCGTTTGGTGGGTGTTATTTTTAGCGCCACGGGTTGCATAAAGACCTTATGAAGTCTGTGGAAATCTCCTCGCAAGGACACCCTATGAAAATCTCATTATTCAAAAGTCTCTATTTTCAGGTTCTGGCCGCCATCGCTATCGGGATTTTACTCGGTCATTACTACCCTGAACTCGGCGCGCAGATGAAGCCGCTGGGCGATGCGTTCGTTAAGCTGATTAAAATGGTTATCGCGCCGGTTATTTTCTGTACCGTGGTGACCGGCATCGCGGGTATGGAAAGCATGAAAGCGGTAGGGCGCACCGGCGCGGTGGCGCTGCTCTACTTTGAAATCGTCTCGACGCTGGCGCTGATTATCGGTCTGGTGATCGTGAATATCGTGCAGCCTGGCGCAGGCATGAACGTCGACCCGGCCACGCTCGATGCCAAAGCCGTCGCCGTGTATGCCCAACAGGCGGAACAGCAGGGGATTGTGGCGTTCCTGATGGACGTGATCCCGAACAGCGTCATCGGCGCGTTCGCCAGCGGCAACATCCTGCAAGTGCTGCTGTTCGCGGTAATGTTTGGTTTTGCGCTGCATCGCCTGGGCAACAAAGGCCAGCTGATTTTCAACGTGATTGAAAGCTTCTCGCAGGTGATTTTCGGCATCATCAACATGATTATGCGTCTGGCCCCTATCGGCGCGTTCGGCGCGATGGCGTTTACCATCGGCAAATATGGCGTCGGCACCCTGGTACAGCTCGGCCAGTTGATTATCTGCTTCTATATCACCTGTATTCTGTTCGTGGTGGTGGTGCTCGGCAGTATCGCCCGGGCCACCGGCTTCAGTATCTTCAAGTTCATTCGCTATATCCGTGAAGAGTTGCTGATTGTACTCGGCACCTCGTCGTCTGAATCCGCGCTGCCGCGTATGCTGGATAAGATGGAAAGGCTGGGCTGCCGCAAATCGGTGGTGGGGCTGGTGATCCCGACAGGTTACTCGTTTAACCTCGATGGCACGTCGATTTATCTGACCATGGCGGCGGTATTTATTGCCCAGGCCACCAACAGCCATATGGATATTTTCCATCAAATCACGCTGCTGGTGGTGCTGTTGCTCTCCTCAAAAGGTGCCGCAGGGGTGACCGGTAGCGGATTTATCGTGCTGGCCGCCACCATTTCCGCCGTTGGGCATTTGCCGGTGGCAGGCCTGGCGCTGATCCTCGGCATCGACCGTTTTATGTCGGAAGCGCGTGCGTTAACCAACCTGGTGGGCAACGGCGTGGCGACAGTCGTGGTCGCGAAATGGGTTAAAGAGCTGGACCAGAAAAAGCTCAATGACACCCTGAATAACCGCGAAAGTAACGAAACGAAACAACAATTATCCTCTTGATATCACTCATTTGCCCGCGGCGGCTTGCCCTGGCCGCGGGCTCCTGCGCATAATTGCCCTAATTTTTACTTTTTAACGTGACGTTTTTCAGTTTGCGCGGTCAAACGCTGTAGCGAAACGTTACCTTAGGTGGCCCACGTAAAAAGGACGGGCCATCTTTGCTTGTTTTTAACCAGGAATGTTGATCAGGGGTTCACATGCAGGGCACATTTACTCGAATTTTCACCGGCGGCTTGCTGTTAGCTATCGTCGGTAACGTGCAGGCAGAAGCGCTCCAGCCGGACCCGGCATGGCAACAGGGCACACTTTCAAATGGTTTTCAGTGGCAAGTTCTGGCTACTCCGCAGCGTCCCAGCGATCGCATCGAAATCCGACTGTTAATCAATACCGGTTCACTGACTGAAAGCACCCAACAAACGGGTTATAGCCACTTTCTGCCCCGGGTTGCGCTGACCCAAAGCGGCAGCTTACAGCCGGTTCAGGCTCGCTCCATGTGGCAGCAAAGCGTTGACCCTAAACGCCCTATGCCGCCCGCCATCGTTTCTTACGACTTCACACAATACAATCTCAGCCTGCCGAACAGCCGCAATGATCTGCTAAAAGAGTCGTTAACCTGGCTGGCGGATGCCGCCGGCAATCTGAACATTACCCCGCAGAGCGTAACCCACGCGCTGCAAACTCAGGATATGGTGCTGACGGCACCGGCTGATACTAAAGAAGGCAGCTGGCGCTACCGCCTGAAAGGCTCGACGCTGTTGGGCCATGATCCCTCCGAATCACCGAAGCAACCGGTGGATGTTGAACATCTGAAGGCGTTTTATCAAAAATGGTATACGCCGGATGCCATGACGCTGATCGTGGTCGGCAATATCGACAGCCGCGCGGTTGCGGAACAAATTAACAAAACCTTCGGCAACCTGAAGGGCAAACGCGAAACCCCTGCGCCGGTACCGACGCTTTCTCCGCTGCGCCATGATCCCGTCAGCATTATGACAACCGCCGTGCGCCAGGACCGTCTTGGCATCACCTGGGATACGCCGTGGCAGCCGATCCGCGAATCCAGCGCGCTGCTGCGCTACTGGCGCGCCGATCTGGCCCGGGAAGCGCTGTTCTGGCACGTGCAACAGTACTTAACCCGCAGCAACGTCAAAGATCTCAATCTGGGCTTTGACTGCCGGGTGCTGTTCCAGCGCGCGCAGTGCGCTATCAATATCGAATCGCCGGGCGAGAAGCTGGACAGCAACCTGAATCTGGTGGCGAAAGAACTGGCGAATGTGCGCAGCAAAGGGCTGGCAAAAGAGGAGTTTGACGCGCTCATCACGCAGAAAACCGCCGAGCTGCAAAAGCTGTTCGCGACCTATGCCCGCACTGACACCGATATTCTGATTAACCAACGGCTGCGCACGCTGCAAAACCAGGTGGTGGATATCGCGCCGGAGCAATACCAGAAGTTGCGCCAGGATTTCCTCAACGGCTTAACGGTGGAGCAACTGAACCAGGATCTGCGCCAGCAGTTGTCTCATGAAATGGCCTTGATTCTGTTGCAGCCGAAAGGCGAGCCGGAATTTGATATGAAGGTGTTGAAAGCGACCTGGGACAAAATCATGGCCCAGGAACCCGTTATAGAAGAACCCACGCCTGAAGGCGATGCGGGCGCACCTGCCGCGCAGTAATGAAAAAACCCGGCGCTAAAGAGAGCCGGGTTTTTTGTTTTCGGGTGATTTCTTCACCTTATTTCTTCATCTGCGACAAAATCACCTGACACTGATTCGCTTCGCCTTCCGACGGAGAAATCAGCGCCAGCAGCGCGGCGGCCGGCGTGACCAGCGTCGCCAGCGCCGCAGCCACCGCACCGCGGGCAATCAACGGCCCCGGCTTCACGCCGTAATCCGGGTTTTTAAAGGTCCCGCGCACGTACAGCGGCGAGCGCAGCGTGACAATACGTATCCCTTTACTTTCCGGATCGATGGTTAAATCGAGCTGCTCCGAGGCGAAGCTGGCGGTGCCGGTGATGTTGACCACCGCGTTTTCCGTGTCGAACGCGAAGATTTGCGGGCGCGCCACGCCACGGCGGATATCCAGGTTAGCGGCGGCGCAGTTGACGCGGACTTCTTCATCACCAAAGATTTGCCCGACCAGGAAGTTACCCACGTTCAGACCGAGGATTTCCATCAGGTTGCGGCTAATCAGCCCGTCGTTCATCAGCAGCTTCAGATTACCGTCGCTGCTGCCCAGCAGGGCGGCGATTGAGTTGCCGGTGCCGCGGAACTCGGCATCGCCGTTCATTTCACCGAGGGTTTTCTGCATCAGTTCCACGTCCGGCATCAACTGTTTGAGCTTCAGGCGGCGCGCCTGGATATCGGCCTCGCCGCGCATCGGGTTTTGCTTGCCGTCGAGGTGGATGTTAGAGGCAATGGTGCCGCCCGCCATGCCGAATTTAAGCGGCTTGAGGCGCAAATCGCCGTTATTCAGCAGGATATGGGTGGAGAGATCGCTCAGCGGCAGAGTCGTGCTGTGCTCGATGCGCCGTCCTTTAAACCGCACATCGGCGTCCATGGTATCCCACTTATCCGTCTCGAACTTGTCATACGGCAGCACCTTGCCCGCTGGCTGCGTGGACTTTTCGCCTTTTTTCTGTTCGGACTGGCGGCTCTTCTCCGCGCCTTTACCGGTATCCACCCCAATCAGCGGACCTAAATCCGCCAGCCGCAGCTGGCGCGATTCCAGATCGCCTTCCAGTTTCGGACGTGGTTTACGCTGGCTGTAGGTTAGCGAACCGCGAATGTCGCTGTCGCCAATGCGCCCACGGAAGCCGCGATAGTCGTAAACCGAGCCTTTTTCGGCATCGATTTTCGCCACCAGCCGTCCATCGGTTTCGAACGGCGGGGTATCCGGCAGCAGGACGCCGGTCAGTTCATACAGCTCCCCTAATGAATCGCCGCTGAATTTAAGCTGGAGATCCACGCCGCCCATTTTCATGGGATCATTCACGGTGCCCTGAAACGCCACCCGTGTATTGCCGGAGCGAATATCGGCCTGCACCGGGAACGGCGTGCCTTCGCTGCGTAGCGCCAGCATACCGCCAATTTTCCCGCTGCCCTGGACGCTTTGCTGGTTATAACGGCCCTTCATTTTCAAACCAAAAATGTAATCGCCGGGTTTTTTATCGTCGTCTTTGGCTTTTTGGCCGCTCACTTCGCTGTACGGCAGCGGTTTACCTAGCGGATCCACCAGGATTTCCACATCGGCTTTAGAGACGCTGTCATCCACCGCGATGCGGCCCTCATCGAACAGAATATTGTCCAGACGGAACGACCAGGAAGAGGGTTGCTGTGGCTCGTCTTCGCTATCGCTTTTCGCCATATCGAAGGTCCAGTTATTGGTTTTTTCATTAATGCGGATCAGCCGGGCATCGGGTTTAACCAGCTTAATCCAGGGCAGATAAATGGTTTTCGACAGTAGCGCCAGCGGGGCCAGCGTGGCTTCCACGCGCGGCAGATGCACCATGGTGATGGCAGGGATGTCCGGCGGGTTGCCGAGGATAATATCGTTGGCGTACACATGGGGCCACGGCACCCAACTGCGCCAGCCCGGCTCGTCGCGGTTACGCGCCCAGGCGACGCTCAGATCGCCGCGAATAGCAAACGGACGGTTCAGTTCAGTAGAAACTTTTTGGTTGATGGTTGGCTTCAGCCGATTCCAGTCAAATGTCGCAATAACAATGACAATCACCACAACCAACAACAAAAAAGCGCCTGCTACTCCGCTTATAATTTTTCCGGTTCGCGTCATGCCCACCTCTGTCTGATTTCTGATTATCTTTTTTAATAAAGATAGTTCAGGCCAGAGAAAGGGCATCAGAGCAGCAGCATTTCTACCTCATCCAGGGTGCTGAAACAGACCGGACGCGACAGGTAATAGCCCTGGGCCGCCAGCGCGGGCGATCCCTGAACGTCCTGCCACTCTTCCACGGTTTCGATGCCCTCGACGATCACGCCATTGCAGTAGCGGTTCATCAGTTGCAGCAACTGAGTAAACAGATTGCGCCCTTCCGGCGTGGTGCGCAGCATGATAAACAGCTCGCGCGCCACTTTGATGTAGTCATAGCGCACCTCGCTTAAGGCCGAGAAATTCGCCATGCCGGTGCCGAAATCGTCCAGCCACAGCGGGCCGAATTCACTCATGCCCGCAAGGTTGGAGTCTTCTGGCAGGCGGATATGCTCCACCAGTTCAAAGCGCACCCAGGGCAGTTCGTTGACCAGTTGCAAAATGTCGCTGCGCTCGCGCATGGCGATAAGCGTGGGACCATCGACATTCACCGACGCCAGCACCTCGTGGCGCAGGAAGAAATTTTCCCGTTGCTGGAGCATCCGCAGCTGTTCTTCAATCACGCTCAGGCGCAGGCGTACCGGGATAGCGGCAAAATAGCGATCCGGCGCGATGCGCTGTTGTGGGGTGGCAGGATGCGTGACGACCGTCAACAGCTCCACGGCCAGCAGTTTGCCGTTGGTTTTATAGATTGGCTGATAAGTATAAGCACGCTCACACTGCAACCAATATCGATGCTCTTCTAAATTTTCGATACTCGCGGCGGGCATTGTCAGCCGGTGAGTGACCTGCTTTAACTTCATCGTCATCGTCCTGTTAAACGGGGTGACATACCTGGACATTGGAATTATCGGCCCCGCGCTTGAGAACTTTATGTTCCGGTCGACACCATTTCTGGCAGTTTTTTGGGGATTTAGTTTCGGGATCGCCACCTGGCTCAAAAAAATTATCGGAACATTGTTTTAAAATATTTGACGACTTTTCGTTCGCAGCACACACTGCGCATAATATTGATAATCCGGGTTGGCCACTATGTCGTTGAAAAAGATTGCCGTCATTGGCGAATGCATGATTGAACTGTCGCAGAAAGGCGCGGAAGTAAACCGCGGATTTGGCGGCGATACGCTGAATACCTCTGTTTATATCGCGCGTCAGGTTGATGCCCAGGCGCTGGGCGTGCACTACGTCACCGCGCTGGGTCAGGACAGCTTCAGCCAGCAGATGCTGGAAGCGTGGCAGGCTGAGCAGGTGCAGACGTCGCTGATCCAGCGTATGGAAAACCGCCTGCCGGGCCTGTACTACATCGAAACCGACGCCGCCGGCGAGCGTACCTTTTACTACTGGCGCAACGAAGCCGCCGCGCGTTTCTGGCTGGAGAGCGAGCAGGCGCCCGCCATTTGCGCCGAACTGGCGCAGTTTGATTACATCTATTTAAGCGGCATCAGCCTGGCGATCTTAAGCCCGGAAAGCCGTGAGAAATTGCTGGCGCTGCTGCGCCAGTGCCGCGCCAACGGCGGGAAAGTTATTTTCGACAACAACTACCGTCCGCGTCTGTGGGCCAGCAAAGAGGTGACCCAGCAGGTTTATCAGCAGATGCTGACCTGCACCGATATCGCCTTCCTGACGCTGGATGACGAAGACGCGCTGTGGGGCGAGAAGCCGGTTGATGAAGTCGTCGCCCGCACGCAGGCGGCAGGCGTCAGCGAAGTGGTGATTAAGCGCGGTGCGGATTCTTGCCTGGTGGCGATTGCCGGCGAGCCGCTGCTGGAAGTCCCGGCGGTGAAATTGCCGAAAGAGAAAGTGATCGACACCACCGCAGCAGGCGACTCGTTCAGCGCGGGTTATCTGGCGGTGCGTCTGACTGGCGGCGATGCCGAAGCGGCAGCGAAGCGTGGTCACCTCACCGCCAGCACCGTGATCCAGTATCGCGGCGCGATTATTCCGCGTGAGGCGATGCCGCAGTAATTGATGCCAGCGGCGGGTAGATATCGAAGCGATGGCTTTTGGTCGTCACCGCCGACTGGGTGGCGACGCCCGCCAGCGGCGGCGCATAGTCGGGGCGTTTGACCACAATGCGTTTGGTCGCCAGACGCCGGGCGGGTTCCAGTAATCCGTCCGCGTCGATATCCGGCCCCACCAGCGACTGAAACACCCGCATCTCTTTTTTCACCAGCGCGCTTTTCTGCTTGTGGGGAAACATCGGATCCAGATAGACCACCTCAGGTCGTGGCGTGATATTTTCCAGCGCCGTCAGGCTGGAGGCGTGGATCAGATGCAGCCGTTCCCGCAGCCAGGGGCCGATTTCCGGGTCCTGATAGCCGCGCGCCAGACCATCGTCCAGCAGCGCCGCCACCACCGGATTGCGTTCCAGCATCCGCACATGGCACCCCACCGACGCCAGCACAAAGGCATCACGCCCCAGGCCCGCCGTGGCATCCACCACATTCGGCAGATAATCGCCCTTAATGCCCACGGCTTTGGCGACCGCTTCGCCGCGTCCGCCGCCGAATTTACGGCGATGGGCCATCGCGCCGGAGACAAAATCGACAAAAATCCCGCCGAGCTTCGGCTCATCGCGCTTGCGTAGTTCCAGACGATCCGCCGTCAGCACCAGCGCCATCGGGTTATCCGCGTCGTGGTTCAGCCCCCAGCGCTGGGCCAGAAGTGATAAGGCGCCGTCTCCGGCGCCTGTTTCATCAATTAAACAGATGTTCACGAGGAGGGTTAACCCTTAATGCCATAGTGTTCCAGCATCGCATCCAGTTGCGGTTCGCGGCCACGGAAGCGTTTGAACAGCTCCATCGGCTCTTCGGAGCCGCCGCGGGTCAGGATGTGATCGAGGAACGACTGGCCGGTTTGGCGGTTAAAAATCCCTTCTTCTTCAAAGCGGGAATACGCATCCGCCGCCAGCACATCGGCCCACAGGTAGCTGTAATAACCCGCCGCATAGCCGCCTGCGAAAATGTGGCTGAAGGCGTGCGGGAAACGGCCCCATGACGGACCCGGGATCAGCGCGACCTGGCTCTTAATTTCTGCCAGGGTTTCGAGGATTTTCGCCCCGAGGTCCGGGCTGAACTCCGCATGCAGGCGGAAATCAAACAGGCCGAACTCCAGCTGGCGCAGGATAAACATTGCCGCCTGGTAGTTTTTCGCCGCCAGCATTTTTTCCAGCAGCGCCTGCGGCAGCGGTTCGCCGGTTTCATAATGGCCGGAGATAAACGCCAGCGCGTCCGGTTCCCAGCACCAGTTTTCCATAAACTGGCTCGGCAGCTCTACGGCATCCCACGGCACCCCGCTGATGCCCGCCACCCCTGGGGTTTCGATGCGCGTCAGCATATGGTGCAGGCCGTGGCCGAATTCGTGGAACAGGGTGATCACTTCGTCGTGGGTAAACAGCGCCGGTTTGCCATTCAGCGGACGGTTGAAGTTACAGGTGAGATAGGCCACCGGTTTTTGCAGCGAGCCGTCGGCTTTGCGCATCTGGCCGACGCAATCATCCATCCACGCGCCGCCGCGCTTGTTTTCACGGGCGTACAGGTCGAGATAGAAGCTGCCGCGCAGTTCGCCGCTGTCGTCATACAGCTCGAAGAAGCGCACATCCGGATGCCAGACGTCCACGTCTTTGCGCTCCTGAGCGCTGATGCCGTAAATGCGTTTAACCACTTCGAACAGGCCGTTAACGGCTTTGTTTTCCGGGAAGTAGGGACGCAATTGCTCGTCGCTGATGCTGTACAGGTGCTGCTTCTGTTTTTCACTGTAGTAGGCGATATCCCACGGATGCAGTTCGTCCACGCCGTGTTCGGCTTTGGCGAATGCGCGCAACTGGGCCAGCTCTTTTTCACCCTGCGGACGGGCGCGTTTTGCCAGATCGGTTAAGAAATCCAGCACCTGCTGCGGGTTTTCCGCCATTTTGGTGGCGAGGGATTTATGGGCATAGTTTTCGAAGCCCAACAGCTCCGCCAGTTCATGACGCAGCGCCAGGATCTCTTCCATAATCGGGCTGTTATCCCATTTCCCGGCGTTCGGGCCCTGGTCAGAGGCGCGGGTGCTGTAGGCGCGGTACATCTCTTCACGCAGCGCCTGGTTGTCGCAATAGGTCATCACCGGCAGGTAGCTCGGGATATCCAGCGTCAGCAGATAACCCTGCTGCTCTTTGGCTTCGGCCTGGGCTTTGGCGGCGGCCAGCGCGCTTTCCGGCATCCCGGCGAGCTCAGATTCATCGGCAACCAGCTTGCTCCAGCCCATGGTGGCGTCGAGCACGTTGTTACTGTAGGTGGAACCCAGCTCGGACAGTCGCGCAGCGATTTCGCCATAGCGCTGCTGTTTGTCTTTCGGCAGACCGATGCCGGAAAGTTCAAAATCGCGCAGGGCGTTATCCACCGCTTTTTTCTGCGCGGTATCGAGGGCGGCGTAATGCTCGCCGTCGCGCAGATCGCGATACGCGTTATACAGCCCTTCGTGTTGACCGACCCAGGTGCTGTATTCGGACAGCAGCGGCAGGGTTTGCTCGTAGGCTTCGCGCAGTTCCGGGCTGTTCTGCACCGAATTGAGGTGGCTGACCGGCGAGAAAATGCGCCCTAAACGATCGTCCACTTCCGCCAGCGGCTGGCACAGCGTCTCCCAGCGGTACGGCGCACCTTTCGCGACCACGTCTTCCACACGCTGACGGCAGGCATCCAGCGCTTGCGTCACAGCGGGCACCACATGTTCGGGTTTAATGGCGGAGAAGGGCGGCAACTCGAAAGGGACGAGTAATGGATTGGTCATAAGCGCGTTCCTGATTAAAAGGTAAGTGAAGCGCGTCAAGCGGCGCTTTGTTCATTGTGTGGTGATCTGGGGTTTAGTGTAGTGGATTTCAATGGTCGCCGTCGGCAATCCCCGGTCGGGTTAACTTTCCGGTATACTGTCGCCATACCCTTAAGATCCCATCTGGAAACGTTCTTCATGCTTAGCTATCGCCACAGCTTCCACGCCGGTAACCACGCCGATGTGCTGAAGCACACTGTACAAAGCCTTATCATTGAATCCCTTAAAGAAAAAGAGAAACCGTTTCTCTATCTGGATACCCATGCGGGGGCAGGGCGCTATCAGTTAAGCAGCGAACATGCGGAGCGTACCGGTGAATATCTGGAAGGCATCGCGCGCATCTGGCAGCAGGATGATTTGCCTGCGGAGCTGGAGCCGTACATCAGCGCGGTGGAGCATTTCAACCGTGGCGGGCAACTGCGTTACTACCCTGGCTCCCCGCTGATCGCGCGCCAGCTGCTGCGCCCGCAGGACAGCATGCAACTGACCGAGCTGCACCCCAGCGATTTCCCGCTGCTGCGCGCGGAATTTCAGAAAGACGACCGCGCTACCGTCAGCCGTTCCGACGGCTATCAGCAGTTGAAAGCCAAACTGCCGCCGGTATCGCGCCGTGGGTTGATTCTTATCGATCCGCCCTATGAAATGAAAACCGACTATCAGGCGGTGGTCACCGGGATTAAAGAAGGTTACAACCGCTTTGCGACCGGCGTGTACGCGCTGTGGTATCCGGTGGTGCTGCGCCAGCAGATCAAACGCATGGTTCATGCGCTGGAAGAAACAGGTATTCGGCGCATTCTGCAAATTGAACTGGCGGTGCTGCCAGACAGCGATCGGCGCGGTATGACCGCGTCGGGGATGATTGTGATCAACCCGCCGTGGAAGCTGGAACAGCAGATGAACAGCGTGCTGCCCTGGCTGCACAAAAAGCTGGTGCCTGCGGGAACCGGCCACGCCACCGTTAGCTGGATCGTGCCGGAATAATCGCAGCCATTGATGGAACCTATTGATTTCAGGTATACAATCGCGGCAATCAGACATTAAGGACCAGAATAATGACCAGACATTACGACTACCTCGCGATCGGCGGCGGCAGCGGCGGTATTGCCTCCATTAACCGGGCGGCCATGTACGGGAAGAAGTGCGCGCTGATTGAAGCCAAAGAGCTGGGCGGCACCTGCGTCAACGTCGGTTGCGTGCCGAAAAAAGTGATGTGGCATGCGGCGCAAATCGCGGAAGCTATCCATTTGTACGGCCCGGATTACGGTTTCGATACCACCGTGAATCATTTCGACTGGAAAAAACTGGTCGCCAGCCGTACCGCTTATATCGACCGCATTCATACCTCTTATGAGACGGTGCTGAAGAAAAACATTGTCGATGTGATCCGGGGTTTTGCGCGTTTTGTGGATGCGCATACCGTGGAAGTGAATGGTGAAACCATTACCGCGGACCATATCCTGATCGCAACTGGCGGCCGTCCGTCTATTCCGTCGATTCCCGGCGCGGAATACGGTATTGATTCCGATGGCTTCTTTGAACTGGACGCTATGCCAAAACGCGTTGCGGTGGTGGGAGCAGGTTACATCGCCGTTGAAATTGCCGGGGTGGTTAACGCGCTGGGCGCGGATACCCATCTGTTTGTGCGTAAACACGCGCCGCTGCGTAACTTTGATCCGCTGATCGTCGAGACGCTGGTGGAAGTGATCAATACCGAAGGCCCGACGCTGCACACGCAGGCGATCCCGAAAGCGGTAGTGAAAAACGCCGACGGCAGCCTGACGCTGCAACTGGAAGATGGCCGTAGCGAAACCGTTGATTGTCTGATTTGGGCGATTGGCCGCGAACCGGCGAACGACACGTTCAACCTGGAAGTAACAGGCGTTAAAACCAACGAAAAAGGCTATATCGTCGTCGATAAGTTCCAGAATACCAACGTTGACGGGATTTACGCGGTAGGCGACAACACCGGCGCGGTGGAACTGACGCCCGTGGCCGTTGCTGCCGGTCGCCGTCTCTCCGAGCGCCTGTTTAACAACAAGCCGGAAGAGCATCTGGATTACACCAACGTCCCGACCGTGGTGTTCAGCCACCCGCCGATCGGCACCGTAGGCCTGACCGAACCGCAGGCGCGCGAGCAGTACGGCGATGACCAGGTGAAAGTGTATAAATCGTCGTTCACCGCGATGTATACCGCCGTGACTTCGCACCGCCAGCCGTGCCGCATGAAATTAGTGTGCGTCGGCCCGGAAGAGAAAATCGTCGGCATTCACGGGATTGGCTTCGGGATGGATGAGATCCTGCAAGGCTTCGCGGTGGCGCTGAAAATGGGCGCGACCAAGAAAGACTTCGACAACACCGTGGCGATCCACCCGACGGCGGCGGAAGAGTTTGTGACGATGCGTTAATTCGCTGCCTGTGTTGTTGAGAACAGTGCCCACCTTAATGGTGGGCATTTTTGTTCTCAACGCCCCGCCCGCGTAAACTGTTGCTCCAGCATCTCTCTCCCCCACTGGTCGCCCTGCCATTCGCGGGCAAGCTGGAATCCAAACGACTCATACAGCCGACGCGCTGCATCAAGCCCGTTGAACGTCCAGAGTTGCGTGGCGGCGAACCCCTGAGCGTCGCAAAAATCCATCGCTTCACTCAGTAACCGACGGCCCATGCCGCTGCCGCGACAGTCGTCGTCGAGGATAAACCAGCGCAGGTGCGCTTCGTTATTACCCAGGTCCTCGCCGTCGATAGCAACCGACCCGACAATCCGCCCGTGATGCTTCACCAACCAGATCTGATTGCATGGCTTGTCCAGCCGCGTGCAAAACTCCGCCAGACCCGATGCGACCTTGCCTTCAAAGAAGTGCCCGAAATCATAATGTTTAGCGTAATAACTGCCGTGCATTTCGCTAATGCGGCCAATCATGCCGGGATGATACCCGGTGACAATTTCAAACGGGCTCGCCTCGCTAACGCGTGCGCCGTTTCGGCAGGCTTCCAGCGCCCGGGCATAGGCCGCCAGCCCACGGGCCACGGACTGTTGCTGTGACGGGTTAAGCTGCTCCAGCGCCTCGACCACCCGCATCGCGCCGTACTGGTTGATCCGGGCGACGCTTTCCCGCCCTTTTTCAGTGAGTTGCAGCTGCTTGACCCGCCCGTCCTGCGCCGACGGTGTCTCCTGCAACTCACCGGCGGCGATCAGTTTGCTGACCATCCGGCTGACGCTGGATTTTTCCAGCCCAAGGATTTGCACCAGTTGCGCAGCGGTAAGCGCGCCGTGGGCATCAATTTCCACCAGCGTATGAACGGCGGAAGGGGAATAGTCCGTGGCGGCAAGCGTGGTATTCATAAAGCCCAGCTCGCGAACCATCAGGCGCGAGGAGACACGAATATCGTTGATAATGGCAGAGTCGATCATGGCAGCATCTGAGAGCAGTAAATGGTTGTACAATGCAACCATTTGTTTGGATCGCTGTCAACATTTCATCCTGAGGGATACGTGGCGATGCATTTCCACTGTTCCCCCTCCACCCGATACACCGATTGCGTCAGCCCGGCCATAACCCACACCTGATACCCTTCTTCAGGGCAGATGATCCACACGCACAGCCCGCAGCCGCTACGCAGCTGGCGCGGGATATCCGTTACCCGAAACTCGGCCCCTGCCGCCTGTAGCGCCCGGCGGGTTTTCACCACGCCGAGGGTACTGTGGAACAGAAACAGGTATTCAGTCATCGGCGTTTCCCCGGCTGCTGGCCGATCAGCGCCGCGCCTACCGCCCCGGCATACTGGGCGTCGGGGTGGGTTTGCACCGTCATGCCCACATGCTCCGTCAGCTTTTCGACAAACACCGCACAGTGGCTGACGCCGCCGGTAAACAGCACCGGACCCTGTGCCGACAGCCTGCTGATAAAGTTTGCGCTGCGGCGCGCCATGGCGTTGACGATGCCCGCCAGAATAGCTTGCGGGGCGACACCCGCCGAACGCAGGCTGATAACTTCTGATTCCGCGAATACCGTACACATGCTGGTGATGGCGTGTGGCTCTACACCCTGGGTAATCGCGTCGAGCTGGTCAACGCTCGCGCCCAGGGTGCGGGAGATCACCTCCAGAAACCGCCCGGTACCGGCGGCGCATTTGTCGTTCATCAGAAAGTCGGTCAGATTGCCCTGTTCGTCGAGCTGGATCACTTTGCTGTCCTGGCCGCCGATGTCGATCACCGTGCGGGTCTCCGGCACTAACAGGCGCGCCCCCAGGCCGTGGCAGGAAATCTCCGTGACCTGTTTATCGGCAAAATCCACCAGCTGCCGTCCATAGCCGGTGAGCGTGAGGAAAGGGCGCTCATCCAGCCCGGCGCTGAGATTTTGCCAGGCGTCGCGGATCGCCGTGTCCGGGCGGAAAGGCGTCGGGCACAGGAAGCGGCGCACAATCACGCCGTCCTGCAACAAGACGCCTTTGGTAGTGGTCGAACCGGAATCAATACCTACTGATACAGCCACAACCGCTCCTTAAAGCATCTCGATAAAGGCCGCCACGCGGGTGCTGAGTTGACCGATATCTGATGTTGAGTAATCGGTCTCGATAGCGATATACGGGATGTTGTGGTTTTCACGCACGTGGCGCTTGATGGCCAGCGATTCCACGGCATAGGTGTGGCAGGCCTGCAAAATCACATCCACCACGCCGTCGGCCTGGTACTCTTCCACCATCTCACTAAGCAGTTTCAGGCGCTGATCGTTAGGAGAAATGCAGGAACAGCCGATCGCCAGATATTTGTCGGTGAGCGCGTCATAAACATCGCCCGTCTCATCCACGCAGTGTTCGGTGGCTTTCGCGCCGGTGCAGTTTTCAAAACCCACCACCCAACCGCCGTTCTCCTCAATGGCGCGCACCACTTTTTCCGCCGCGCCGCCGATGGGGCAGCCGGTGATCAGAATACGCGGGCGGGCTTCCAGCCGTTTGCCGTCCTGCCACTGCTGGCGCACGCGGGCCGCCATCTCGTTCAGTTCGTCGATCAGCGCGGGTTTGTCGAAGCGGAAGGTCGCGCCGTACACCACTTTAAGGATATCCATGCCGCTAAGAGCAGGCGGGTTAAGCTGCCCGACGTGGTAAAAATTGGCAGTCGCGCGGCGCTCCTGGTTTTTCAGCGCAATGGCCTCGCGCAGTGCCTGCTCGGTAATGGTTGCGCCAAAGCGCTGTTCAACCGCCTGTTTCAGGCGATGGATTTCCGCTTTCCACAACGCGCGGGACGCGGCATCGACGGCACTGTTCGGGAGTTGCATCACATGCACGGCCTTAAAATCGGCCATGTATTCGTACATCTTTTTCTTACCGTCGCAGGTGGTTTCACCCACCACCAGGTCGGAGAAATAGAAGTAGGGGCATTTGTCGGTTTTCCCGAAACCGTAGCTGCTTTTTATCAGCGGGCACAGGTTGCGCGGCAGATCTTTTTCGGCTTCTTCGATGGTTTCGTCAGAGGTGGAGCACAGCGAAACAACTACCGCGCCGGCAGCCATCGGGATCTCCTGGGGCATAAAGGTGCAATAGGTTCCAACCAGCGGAACGCCTTGCTCTTTGAGATCCATGACGGTGATAAAACCTTTCTGGCGGGCTTCTGAGAACTGATCGAAAATGGCGGGTAATTCAGTGATAAGAGACATATTTTTCCTTCCCCGTTACACGGGCGAGAGTAAAATTGGCTCCGCATTATAGACACACTGAATGAATGGATTTGTTGATCTCTGGCGGGTATAGCGCACTCGGGTGGGGGAGGTCGTGACGGCTCTGTGAGCCGTCACCTGTTATGTTATTTCTTCGGTTTTTTCACCGGAGATTTGCTGGCTGCGGCTTCATTTTCGATCGGCGGAACCGAACCGAGATCGGTGCCGGTCACCGGGTTAACCGACGGATCGGACGCGGTACGCGCAATCATGCTATCCAGATTGGCTTTCTGCGAGGCAGGCAGTTGAACGCTTGCCAGGCCATCGCCGCCATCTACGGCCGGTTGCGGATCGGCGACATAGGTGAAGTTCTCGTCAGAGTTCCAGCTGCCGCGCATGTCGTCGCCTTCAGACATATTGAAGTAAACGTTGGAGTATTGTTCGATCGGCGGCAACTTCCCGGCCGGGAAATTATTGCGAATCGAATACAACGCTTTCTCAAATGAAATCTGGTGCGCCACTTCACGGGTCATCAGGAAGCCCAGCGCATCTTTTACGCCAACGTCGTCGGTCAGGTTAATCAAACGCTCATAGATAATTTTGGCGCGGGCTTCAGCCGCAATGTTGGAGCGCAAATCTGCGGTGACTTCGCCGATGGTATCGATGTAAGCCGCGGTCCAGGGCACGCCCGCTGAGTTGACCAACGCCGGGCCGCCGCCATACAGCAGCGAGGTAAGATGGCTGTCGTTGCCGTTGCCAGTGATGGTGCGATAGAGCTCGCCCTCTTTTTCAGTGCCTTCGGCCAGGTCGCCTTTAGCACCTTTATTAAGCATCCCCACCAGTGAACCGATGATCTCCAGATGGCTCAGCTCCTCGGTGGCGATATCCATCAGCATATCTTTACGGCCCGGATCGTCATCTCCCAGCCCCTGAGTAAAGTAGCGGCACGCCGCCGCCAGCTCACCCTGCGGGCCGCCAAACTGTTCGAGCAGCAGGTTCGCCAGGCCGGGATTCGGTTCTGAAACGCGTACTGTGTACTGTAGTTTTTTGACATGTCTGAACATAGCTCACTCCGCAAAAGTAAAAGGCACTAAAATGCCCGCCTGGGTGGCGGGCATCTGGTATGCATAAGAAGGGATTATTTTTTGGCTTCGACGCCAGGGGCGGCGTCCCGCACCAGGAATTGCTCGGTAACATCGGGAATATGATTTAACGCCCACTCCGCCATGGCGATTTCCTGCTCGCGGATCTGTTCAAAGATGCGCGCGCCTTCCTGGTCACCGACCAGTTGCGCCGCCGCAATCAGCGAGGTGTAGCAAGCGACTTCAAAGTGTTCAAAGGCATAGCTGCTGATCGCGCCTTTCACCACTTCGTCATCGGCAAACATACCGCCCATCGCCTGACCGGTCGCTGCCATCTTGCCCATGACATCTTTGAAGGTGGAGTTGGATGTGTTGTGACGATCGATAACGGACTGAATCAGCGTTTGTTGCTGGCGAGTTTCTTCAATGTGCTGCTCAATGCGTGCTTTCAAATCCGGATAGTGCTCCAGACGTCCGGCCATTTTCTCAAGCATGGATTCAGCCTGTTTCTCCATCGCATGCGCATCTCTTACCCAGTCCAGATAGTTTTCTTCGTAAGTCGTTGCCATGATTATTCCTCTTAGATTAAACACCTTATCGAAAATCTCCCGGCGCGTTTTCGACACCCATGTTGCTGGTCGAAAATAACGGTCGGCGTATTCTCCGTTCCGTTCTGCAATAACAGAACCACCCACGGATAAATATCAGGTCTTCGATTTCGCGGTAGTTTTCTCAGACCGTAACCCATCGTTTTTTAATGAAAAATAATGAGTATTATCGTCGTGCCAGTTTTTTCTCTGGCCTGCATAAGGATAGACGCCAATGTCATATTGATCCTCGCCTGTGGTCAATTAGAATAGTTTCAGGATTTTTCTTAGAAGCGCTGAAATAAATATTTACAGTCCGCCTACATGCCGTTTTCTCGGCTTTGTCGCTGATAATATTTTATATATTTCGCTGATGCCGTTTTTCTGAAAGCGAAGCGGTAAATAAATTGTGTGTACAAAAATAAATTTCGAATTGGGCTTTTTGTCTGGCGCAGAAAATAACGGAAACCGGATCGGTAAAAATAGTGAAAACCCGGCGGCGAGATCAACCTCGTTTGAAAACCGGGTTTATATGATATATCGAGGCGCGGCGGGGGGATAAAAGCGCAAAATCAACACGGCGTTTACCTTGCTGCTATGAAATTTTTCGGATTATCGCCGATAATACTGACTTCATAAAACCAACGAGACGACCCTATGAAAGGCACACTCTCACCGTTTACGCATCAGGCCATTTCCTTTGCCATCTGGATGCTGATTTATTATCTGTCTGGCCTGATTTCGCTTCAGCTTGATGATCCGAGCCTGGATTTTTCCATCGTCTGGTTCCCGGCGGGCGTGGCGACGGCCGCGTTCCTGTGCGCGCCATGGCGGCAGTGGTGGCTGTTTCTCGCCGGTTTTGTGGCGCTCAATCTGCTGCTCAACAACACCACCACGGTGAACTTCCCCACCAACCTGATGTTCGCCGTGTTATCCATGCCGTCCACCATGGCTATCGCCTGGCTTGTCAGGCGGCTATCGCGCGAAGGCGACGACCTGCACCAAATTGTGATGTGGCTGGTGATGACGGTGCTGGTAAGCGTGGTGGACGCGCTGGTGCTGTCGTCCGGGCTGTGGTTCTTCCGCAATGAATCCTTTACCGGCACCTTCTGGCCGGGATTAATTGCCGACATCACCGGTATTTTCTTTGCCACCACGATTATTATGGGCTTCCTGAATAATCATCTGCGCACTGAAGGCATGCACCGCAGAATAGTGATTGCCGGGTGTTTTGTCTGGGTGCTGCTGATCCTGATTACCACCTGGATATTCAGCGATTCGGTGAAATATGTCACCGATGCGTTCAACGCTCACCGCTACGATGTGCTGCGTTTTGCCGCAGCCTGTATTCCTATCGTATTAACGGTGGCGCTGGCGATATTGTGGGGCAACCGGGGCGGCTCTTTTGCGTTATTAACCCTCGGCGCGATTGTTATCTGGTTTTCGATCCAAAAAATGGGTCCGTTCTTTATTAAAGGGCTGCGCACCGGCGAGCCGCTGCTGATTGCCCAGTGTTATTTAACCGCGACGGCGCTATTAATGGTGTTTATTCGGGTATTAACCCGCAGCGCCCAGCGGCTGGATAATCGCACCGGCGTACAAAGCGCGCGCGATGCGATTTATCAACTGAATCTGGTTACCGGGCAGTTGTACTGGGATCACACCCTGGATGTGCTTGACGACATCGCCACCGATGAACTGACCGATAAAGAAAAAATGCTGGCGCGCGTTCATCCGGACGATCGCGAGAAATTCCAGCGCCAGTGGCGCGATATCGGGCAGGCGCATAAGCTGCCGACGATCTCATTTCGCTTTAAAGATAAAAACGATCGCTGGGTGACCATCACCGATAGCGGCAACGTGCTGATTAATCATCAGGCGCAACCCATCATTATTGGCAACTGGCGAATCAGTGGCACCACCACATTCAGTTAAGCGCAGAGAGGCGGAGAGTCGTTATGTTACAAATCGCATTATTGCTTTTCGGTGCTCAATTTGTCCGTGATAAAGCCAAATATCTTTGGATTAGCGGCTTATTGTGGGGTATCGCAGGCGTATTAATCTTTATTGACGGCTTTGACGGCCAAACCTATTTCCCGTTGAAAACCTTTGGCATCGTATTGCTATTAGAAAGCCTGATCACCCTGAGCGTGGCGGCAAGCGGGATCGGCGCGCAAAAAGCGGTGCTTTATTTTAAAGGCGGCGTGTTTTTCTTCGTCTCGTTAATTATGCTGGTGGACGCCCGCTACAGTAATATTCTGCTGTCGGTGATTTTCGGCTTCTCGTATTTCGTAATCGGCCTGTTCGTGATTGCCTCCGCCTGGGTGGTGCGTTTCCCGCGTTGGCGCACGTCGCTGATTATGGGCTGCCTGCAAATTGCTTTTGCCGGGTTTTTAATCACCCATTCCAGCGCGACGGTGTCGTTTTTCCTGGGCGTATTAATGATCGCGGGCAGCATTAACACGCTGCGTGTGGCGATGCGGGCAAGGCAGTTGAAAAATGCCACCTCGGTGTTCCAGTTGATGGTGCCGCGTGAATTTGCCAAAGGCTTTACCACCAAAGTGAAAGGCAGCCCGGCACCGGATAAGGTCGCCGAGACGGTGACGCCAGCGCTGGAATTTACCTCGCCGTTGACGGTGCATATCTGGACGCCGGAAGGTTCCGCCAATGAACCGGCGGTGCCGCGCCCGGTGATCAACCGCTATATTGCCGCCGTGGATGCCCACGGCGTGATCTCGACCGGCCATGCGGCGCTGGAGGCCTCGCCCCATGTTTACGTGAGCCTGTACCCGGCGGAGGATATCGACCGCTCGCCGTCCGAGTTTTTCCGCCTGCTGAAAGCCACCCACGACAACGATATCGCCGGGAAATATCAGCCGGATTACGCGACTGAATCCAGTAACTGGTGCCATTCCGATAAAAAAATCCATTTCCACGGTTTTAACGGCGAGGCGCTGCACCGCTTCTGGACGAACTATCGAAAAGATGAAATTTATAATCTGACCTACCGCAACTGCTCAAGCAGCGTGGCGTATTCGCTGGAGGCCGCCCTCGATGGGGTGTTAGCCAACCGGCGGGGCAGCTGGCTGGCCACCCTGAAAGTGTTGTTTATGCCGGAGCTGTGGATTGCGTCGCAGGTGCGTAAAAGAGCCTTAACCATGGCCTGGACGCCGGGCCTGGTGATGGATTATGCCCGTGCGCTGAGCGCCATCGTGC
This sequence comes from Atlantibacter sp. RC6, assembly GCF_014193285.1. Classification (GTDB taxonomy): domain Bacteria; phylum Pseudomonadota; class Gammaproteobacteria; order Enterobacterales; family Enterobacteriaceae; genus Atlantibacter. Next base: position 204,150 of record NZ_JACHZE010000004.1, on the reverse strand, counting down.
ATCCGGTTCCCCAGCCCTGGTATAAACGCATGCCGTGGAAATGGCGTTCCACGGCGCGGGACCAGGCGAGTTAAAACGACCAAACCAGCCCGGATTCAATATCAGCGAGGACGTTATCGTCCACCATTGGGCTGTGGCGAATGGTGGAGGGCAGGAAGGTGATACGCGGTTGCAGGTAAAAATGCAGATTATCGGTCACCTTCCAGTCTGCCGCCACCGCCAGCCAGGGCGCGAAGGCGTCATGCGGCGACCAGGCGTCCAGGCCGGATTTTGCGGACTCCCGCTCGCTGATACCGTAGTAATAGCGCGCCAGCTTGTCGCTATACCAGTCGACACCCGCCTGCGGGTAAATCGTTACCGGCTCGGCAACGATCTGCCCGGCCCAGGCTAACGTCGCCATCAGGCCATTGCTGGTATTGAGCGTGTCGCCAGAAAATTCCCCGCGAAACGCGCCGATGTCGGTGATGCGTTGATAGCTGACCCCGGCCATCATGGTGCTGTGACGGCTGTTCAACTGGCGGATTGCCCACTGGCGGGCGTTATCCGGATCGAATTCCACATCCAGATACCAGACGCGCGCTTTGAATTCATTTTTGTCGTCATTAACGAAATAGACGCCCGCTTCGGTGCCGTCCAGATAAACAATCTTATTGTCATAGCCCAGATAGGGGATAAGCGAATAGTCGGTTTTATAGCTTTTATAGGGGTTGAACTGCGCTTCCCCTTCGACGCCCAGGCCAATCTCCGCCGCCATGGCTCCGCTCAGCGGTAGCCATAGCGCCATCCCGATGGCAGCACTCTTTCTCATCGTGTTGAATCCTTTATTGTTATGGCTCACAGAAGCCTGGCCTTATCCGTTGTGAATAATCATCATTGAGGGGGCCGGTAACGGGCGCGACTTTGCTGTTGGCCCGTAACGCTTCAATGGTTAAGGTGTTGTCGAGCAACCCTAAATCGTAGCAATACCGATCGACATGGCCGCTAAACAGCACCATCCAGTTGTATTTGAAATCAGGCGCGGCTTTACGGCTGTGGCGTAAGATATTGGTGGTACAGTTATTTCTCAGCGTGTTGTAAAACTCATCGTTATTTTTCAGGCTGTTAATCCGCGCGGCATAATCTAAAAAAACCTGCCTGCATACCTCTTTGGTCACGTTAACCCGGTAAATATAGACGTCCTCTTTACGGACATTGGCCCGAATCCCGATTAAATCTCTTTCATCCGCGACCACGTAAATGAGTTCGTAAGCGTTGAAGAACCCTTTCCAGGTAGAATAATTTTGTGAAGCCCGACGTCGGGTTTCAATGGAAATCGCCACATAGTCGCCACTGGAAAAACCAAAAGAAAGAAACACATGAGCAATATGTCGGCTGGACCAGTAAGAGATAACCAGATCGACACTGGCGATATCATCCAGATTGAGCGTCTTGTCCTGCCATTCAAAATGCAGCGTATTATCGATCATCGAGGCATTGCGAAAGTTCCTGATGGTAAAGCTATTGTTTTGCCCAAACAGGATTTCCGGTTTTTCTTCATAACCGGGGAACCAGTGGATCTTGTTGTTATCCCGAAAGAATAACCGTTTAACCACCCCGCGCTCCTTATTTTTAACGCTATATTGATAATTGGTTGATAAATTCAGGCGTAAGCTTCAATCATTAAGCAAGCCCGCTACCCAATGGTGATCGTGATGAATCGTAATAACCGTAAAGTTAACCCATTTACTAAACCTAAATTTCTGGTGCTGATGGCGTGCATTTATTTTGTCATCATCCTGGGCTGTGACTATCTTTCTGAAATTGTACAGAAAAATATGGGCTATGCGCTGAATCCGCATATCGTTGCGCCATTGGTTATCGCCCTGGTGTCCTGGTTTGCCTACAAAGCCGTGACCGCCAAAAAAGCATCATAGCGTAAAGGAGAAAGAAAATGATCTTCTGAAAGAATACGTTTGATATCAACCTCCCGAGTTAAAGATAGCCCGTCATCGCCTGAAGCCTGACGGGCTATTTTATTATCAGCAATGGTCTGCCAGATATATTATATTTCATTAAAAATAATCTCCTCAGCGCAATGACTTTTTGTCAAATAAAACGGTATTTGTTACGCTACCTGAGCCTCATTCTTCTGACATGCTGTCTTTTATAAGGCCACCACAATGCGAAAAATAACCTCGTCGTTAATTATGCTGCTGGGTCTTTGTTCTTTTGGCAGTTATGGGCAATTAATTGAAATGAAAACAGAACGGCTGACGCCGCTGGACGTTTCCACCATCAAAATTGTCTATAATACCCCCGTCACTAATGCCAGTATCGCCGACTTAATGAAAGCGCTGGATGGCGTTACCATGAATTACCCGAACACCAAACAGGTCAGTCTGTATATCAATAGCCCCGGTGGGGATATGGATGCCGGTTATGCGGGATATGAAGCCATTAAAAACTTTTCATTGCCGATTGAAACCGTAAACCTGTCGCAAGTCGCCTCTGCCGCTACCCTGCTGTATTGCGCGGCGACAAACCGCCGCAGTATGCCTGATGCGCTGTTTCTTCTGCATCCTGCTGCGCTGACCATGCACAATGTTTCTGGCGATTTGAAGCCTAACGATATTAAAACGCTCAGCCAGTCGCTTTCCATGGGTAACAACTTCTTCGCCTCGATTTATAAAACCTGTACTAAATATGATGAAGCGGAGCTGGATACGATTTTATCCAGCGAAGCGAATCGCAAACTGTTGTATTACAAAGAGGCGCAAACCGAGGGGTTAATTACCCAGACGGCGACCGATATGAAACCCACCGACGTGGCGTACTACATTAATTAGCCGCCAGACCCCGTACCCCATGCGCGCTGCGCGCGGCGCGCACCCCATCCAGCACTGCGGCGGCCATCACGTCCGCCGCCAGCATCCCAACGATGTTAACGCTGGTATCCACGCCGCCGGTCGTGGCGGCAAACAGCGTATCGCCGTCGCTCAGGGTGTGCACCGGGTAAATGGTGCGCGCCAGGCCATCATGGGCCATTTGCGCCACTTTCTGCATCTGGCTTTTGGTGAAGGCGGCGTTACAACAGATAATCCCGATGGTGGTGTTGGTGCCTGCGCTGAAGTGACTGTCGCGGTTGTTGAGTACGCTGGCCGGTAAATCCAGCAGCTTGCCCTGCGCATCGCAGGCACCGGCGATAGTTTGCCCGGTATGCGGATCGCGAATTTCGCCAACCGCATTAACCGCTACCATCGCCGCGACGATCAATCCATCCGGCCCGGTTGCCGACGCCGTACCCAGGCCGCCCTTCATGGCTTTTTCCATCCCCATCATTTTGCCGATGGTCGCCCCGACGCCTGCGCCAGTATTGCCGGACGGGAACGGTTTTTCCGATGCGGCATTCACCGCGCGGTAACCCATCTGCGCATCGGGCCGTACCGCCGGGTCGCCGAAAGTTAAATCAAACAGCACCGCCGCCGGAACGATGGGCACTACCGTCACGCCGACATCAAAGCCGATTTTGCGCTGCTCCAGCCATTGCATCACGCCAGAAGCGGCATCCAGCCCGAAGGCGCTGCCGCCGCTCAGCACCACCGCGTGAACCTTGTCGATCAGATTCGTGGGATTGAGCAGATCGGTTTCGCGGGTGCCGGGAGCCGCACCGCGAACATCCACGCCGCACACCGCGCCGTCTTCAAACAGCACCACGCTGCAGCCGGTCTGTTTTAGCGCATCTGCGGCGTGGCCGACTTTAACTCCGGGGACATCAACAAGGCTGCCGTGTGCGTTTTGCATTTGCCTACCCTCCGGCTAATTGATTTCGCTATAGATCGCTTTCTGGATCGCCGCCCATTTTTCATCGCTTTTATCGCGGGTAGCGGCGGCGCGCGCCTGGGCCTGGGCCGCATCACTGGCCTGGCGCTTCACCACGGCGGGCGTGGTGCAGAACGCTTTCAAATACGTTTTACGAATTGCGGTGAATGGCTGCCCCTGCGACAGCGCGTGTCCGAGATTCGCGATCATCCGCCGACAGGGTTTAGGCTCGTTCATTTGCACACGATAGCTTAGCAGCAGATCCAGCACCTTATGTTGCTTGCTCGCCAGCGCCTGTTCGGTCCAGGAGACTTTCCATTCCATACCAGCCTGTAAAAATAATCGGGCTATACGGTCATCATCGCGGTCAATTGCGGAGCGAAAATGGTTTTCATCCCAGGCGATACCCAGACGATTTAATTGCTGGCGCGGCGTGCTCTCGCGCGCGTCGAGGGGTTCTACGGGGGCGGCATAAGCCACCGGTTGGCTTGCCGCCACGGGTTTGCGGGTCTGGTTTACCAGGTGCAGCCCACCCACGGCAATCGCCACCGCGACCAGCCCCACCGCGCTCCATAAAACGCCAACCACCAATTGTTCGCGCTGTTCGCGGGTGCGCGGCGGCTTGTGGCGTGGTGACTCGATCACATCGCGGATCTCGAAAATATCGCCGCTCATCGCCTGATGTTTTTGTGCGGCATCGGCAAACCAGGCCTCAAGCTCGTTATCATCACAGGCGTTGAAGCTGGCCGGATTTACCGGGGTTTTCCCCTGCACATGGTGTTGCTGTAGGGGCGCGGTGATGGCGGCGGAGTAATTCTCCAGCAGCGTCATCTGCACCGGGGAAAGCGGCTGCTGGCCCAGCGCGTGGTTGCGGATCAGACGCACATCGTCCAGAAACGTCAGCAGGGATTTACGCGGTTCAATCAGGAAACTTAACGCGCCGCTTTCCGGAAAATGGGCGGCGTAATGTTTGGCGAATTCTTTTTTATCCACTACCAACTGCGCCAGTTCGCTGAACTGCATGCCGCTGAGAATGTCGCCCGGTTTGGCGAATTTGAGCCAGCGCCGCACTTTGTTGGCCCCAAAGAGCAGCTTGAGATGGTTCACCAACGTGACCTCATCCGGCCAGGCCTCACGGATAAGCCCTGTCAGTGTTAACTCCAGGCTACGCAGTTGAACGCGCGCGGCGCGCGGCTGCGGCGGCTGGCTGAGCGCCAGTTCCGTGTTGTAATGCAGCAACGGTTGACGCAGGCGAACCCGTTCCAGCGTCGCGACAAAACGCAGCGCGGCAATCAGCGCCGTGGCGCTGACTTCAGCCCCGCTTTCATACTGCGGCACCAGCTGCTGGAGGTGGCGCAACTGGAGGGTAAACTGCGACAGCTCGGCATCGTTAATATGCAGCCGCTTTGCCACCAGACCCCAACTGCCGAGATGCTGGCGGGCATTATCCATCTGCTGTAAAAACCATTGCGGATCTTTGGCTTCCGCAACCGGGTTGCCGAGCAGCGAGAGGATGGCTTTTGACGCCTCACGGATCGCCTGCAAGGCCGCTTCGAATTGTTCTCTTGCGATAAGCTGTGCTGAACGAGTCATGGTTATCCTTACACTCGTTAATGCGCGACGCCGCTCTGTCCGGCATAGCGCCTGATTATTATGATTATGTATATTGTTGTGTTGAGACTTTCTGACAGTTAACTCAAAGATAGACCATTCACTCGTCATACCATCGGGCGAAAAGTGTTCCATATATTCTTTAATTAACAGGAGCCCGTGTGCAACCGGCAGACTACGTAACTTCAACCCGCATCACTTACCAGCAAATCACTCCGGAAGACTGGTCTTTTTTTGTCGCGCTGCAGCGCGATCCGCGTATTGCCCGCTATCTGGCATCGTCTCACGATGATGAGGCCCTGCGCGCCGCGTTTGACAGCCGATTGCCGCGATGGGAGCCGGGCAGCCGTCACTGGCTGTGCCTGGTGATGCGCGAAAAGCGCAGCGGTGAGCCGTTCGGCGTGACGGGGTTTATCGATCGCGGCGACGGGATTGCGGAAGTCGGGTATCTGCTGGCGACACGGGTGCATGGGCAGGGGCTGGGCTATGAGTCGTTGCAGGCGGTTTGCGACTACGGGTTTCAAATCTGCGGCTACCGGAAACTGGTGGCTACGGTGACGGTTGGCAATGAGCCGTCGAAGCGGGTGCTGGAAAAGGCCGGGTTTGTGCTGGAAGGGACGCTGCGGGAAAACTACTTTCTCGACGAGCGCTGGCAGGACGACTGGCTGTTCGGCCTGCTGGCGCGGGAATTCACGCCGGGCTGATGCCGCCCGGCGGTTAGCCATCAGATATACATTCCGCCTGACACTTCAATGCGCTGGGCATTCATCCAGCCGAGGCCGTCGCTCAGCAGCGCGGCGATGGCTTCGCCAATATCATCCGGCAGACCCACACGGCCTAAAGCGGTTTGCGCCGCGATAGCCTTGTTCAGTTCAGCGTTATCGCGCACGGCACCGCCGCCGAAGTCGGTTTCAATCGCGCCCGGGGCGATGATATTGGCGGAGATGCCGCGTGCGCCCAGCTCTTTGGCCTGATAGTGAGTAAGCACTTCCATCGCACCTTTCATGGCGGCGTAGGCCGAATAGCCCGGCAGGGCAAAACGCGTCAGGCCGCTGGAAACGTTCAGGATACGTCCGCCATTTTTCATCAGCGGCAACAGGTGCTGAGTTAAAAAGAATGGCCCTTTGAAGTGAATGTTCACTAACTGGTCGAATTGCGCCTCGGTAATATCGGTAAACGGCGCGTTAATACCGATCCCGGCATTGTTCACTAAATAATCAAAGTTGTCGCGCTGCCAGACGTGTTTAAGCTGTTGCTTCACTTCACTGGCGAAGGCGGCAAAGCTCTCGCTTTCGGCGACGTTAAGCTGTAATGCCAGCGCTTTCACGCCTTTTCTCTCAATTTCGCGCACCACTTCATCCGCGTCTTCACGCTTGCTGTTGTAGGTGAGGATAATAGCAATTCCCTTCTCAGCCAGCTTTAGCGCTGCGTTTTTCCCAAGGCCGCGGCTGCCGCCGGTCACAATTGCGATACGTTGCGTCATAAAAAACCTCGTCTGCGTTATCAGGGTGGTTGAGGGAAAGCTTATTAGCTGCTATGAAATCAATAAAGATGCCGCGCTGCGCATCACTGTTTCATTAATAACAACAATAAGCCCAACCGATGGATAAAATTCACGCAATGCAGTTGTTCATTCGGGTGGCGGATCTGGAGAGTTTTTCCCAGGCCGCGCAAACACTCGGACTCCCTAAAGGTAGCGTATCGCGCCAAATCCAGGCGCTGGAAAATGCGTTAGGCACGCGGTTGCTGCACCGCACCACGCGGCGGGTGCAGCTCACCCAGGACGGTATGGTCTATTACGAGCGCTGCCGCGATTTGCTGGCCAATCTGGAGGAGCTTGACGGGCTATTCCTGCACGATCCTTCCAGCGTCAGCGGGCGCTTACGCGTGGATATGCCGGTAGGTATTGCTAAAAATTTAGTGATGCCGAAACTACCCGCGTTCTTGCAACAGTATCCGGGGATTGAACTGGAGCTGAGCAGCAGCGACCGGCTGGTGGACGTGGTGCGCGAAGGGTTCGACTGCGTGGTGCGCGTCGGGCATCTGAAAGATTCGGGCCTGGTGGCGCGCCCGCTCGGCAAACTCACTGTCGTAAACTGCGCCAGTCCGGGCTATCTGGAACGTTTTGGCTTTCCGGAACGGCTGGAGGATTTAGAAGCCCACGCCGTGGTGCACTATTCCACGCATTTCGGCAGCCGCCCCCAGGGTTTTGAATACGCGATAGATAAGCAAACCCACTGGATAAAAACCGGCGGCATCTTAACGGTCAACAGCACCGAAACCTACCAGGCGGCGGCGCTGACCGGGCTGGGCATTATCCAGGTGCCGCGCGTGGGGATCAAAGAGGCACTACGCAGCGGGACACTGATTGAAATCCTGCCCCAGTACCGGCCGGAACCGATGCCGGTTTCGCTGCTTTACCCGCATCGCCGTAATCTGTCACGGCGGGTGCATTTGTTTATGGAATGGTTAGGCGGCGTGATGAAAGGTTACGTTGATTAACGTAAGTCTATACTTTTCCCATGACGTTTATCACTGACAAGGAATTGCGTGCAATGACAACACCGGAGAACACCCCGAAACGGCCAACCAACGATCTGGATTATAAGCCGGTGCCACAGCTGGATACCCGCTCTGAAGAGGCGAAAAAAGATCAGCCTGAACAGGGTGATAACCATGAAAAAGGCGAAGGGGCGATTGCGAAGGTCACCGAGACGGTGGAAAAACTGGAGCGCCGCCCGATGATTGCCCACCTGATTCGGGCCACGGAGCGTTTTAATGACCGGCTCGGCAACCAGTTCGGCGCGGCGATAACCTATTTCTCTTTCTTATCAATGATCCCGATTTTGATGGTGTCCTTTGCGGCGGCAGGCTTTATCCTGGCGTCGCACCCGACGCTGTTGCAGGACATCTTCAATAAAATCCTGATGAACGTCAGCGACCAGACGCTGGCGACCACGCTGAAAAGCACCATCAACACCGCCGTACAGCAGCGCACCACTGTGGGCATCGTCGGTCTCGCCGTGGCGCTCTATTCCGGGGTGAACTGGATGGGCAACCTGCGCGAGGCGATCCGCGCCCAGTCGCGTGATGTCTGGGAGCGCACCGCCCAGGATGAAGAGAAGTGGTGGGCCAAATATCTGCGGGATTTTGTGTCGCTGATTGGCCTGCTGGTGGCGCTGATCATCACCATTTCCATCACCTCCGTGGCAGGCTCGGCCCAGGAAATGATTATCCGCTGGCTGTATCTCGACTATATCCCGTGGCTGAAGCCGGTCTGGCAGCTAATTGGCCTGGCGATCTCTATGTGCGCCAACTTCCTGCTGTTCTTTTGGATTTTCTGGCGATTGCCGCGCCACCGCCCGCGTAAAAAAGCGCTGATCCGCGGCAGTATTCTGGCCGCCGTGGGTTTTGAGGTCATTAAAATCATTATGACCTGGACGCTGCCGTCGCTGATGACGTCTCCTTCCGGCGCGGCATTTGGCTCCGTACTGGGGATTATGGCGTTCTTCTACTTCTTTGCCCGTCTGACGCTGTTCTGCGCGGCCTGGATCGCCACTGCGGAGTACAAAGACGACAAGCGGATGCCGGGTAAATCCCACCGTTAATCGGGCCGGGCTGAAGTAAAACGCAAAAAACTTCAGCCCGGGCCAGCGTTTTAGACGATAAATCCATTCCGTAACTTTTCTTTAACCATTTTCTGGTGTTTTCTGCTAATTTAAAATTTGTGTGAAGCATTTCATAGAAGTGAAATTGCGAGCATGAAAATTATCCTCTTTTTGCCGCTTTTCTGAACAACTTCACGTTTTGTGGCGCATTGAAATGTGGCTTTTGCTATGCGTAATATGGAATTTCGTTTCACATAAATAAGAAAAATATATGCAAGCATCCATCACCACATCCGTTGATCACGACGCGCCTCCGGTTAACTCGCGCAGTAAAGTGGTTGTCGCCTCGCTCATTGGCACCGCCATTGAGTTTTTCGACTTCTACATTTATGCCACTGCGGCGGTTATTGTTTTCCCTCATATTTTCTTCCCGCAGGGCGACCCGACTGCCGCCACGCTACAGTCGCTGGCAACCTTCGCCATCGCGTTTGTGGCGCGTCCTATCGGTTCCGCCGTGTTTGGGCACTTTGGCGATCGCGTCGGGCGTAAAGCCACGCTGGTGGCCTCGCTGTTAACCATGGGTATTTCCACGGTGGTGATCGGCTTGTTGCCGGGCTACGAAACCATTGGCATATTCGCGCCGCTGTTGCTGGCGCTGGCGCGTTTCGGCCAGGGGCTGGGTCTGGGCGGCGAATGGGGCGGGGCAGCGCTGCTGGCTACCGAGAACGCGCCTGCCGGTAAACGCGCGTTGTATGGTTCCTTCCCGCAACTGGGCGCGCCGATCGGCTTTTTCTTCGCTAACGGCACCTTCCTGCTGCTGTCGTGGATTTTGACCGACGAGCAGTTTATGTCCTGGGGCTGGCGCGTGCCGTTCGTGTTCTCTGCGGTACTGGTGCTGATTGGCCTGTATGTGCGCGTTTCTCTGCACGAAACGCCGGTGTTCGCGAAGATTGCCAAAGCCAACAAACAGGTGAAAGTGCCCTTGGGTACGCTGCTGACCAAACATCTGCGCGTCACCATTCTCGGCACCTTTATTATGCTGGCGACCTATACGCTGTTCTATATCATGACGGTGTATTCCATGACCTTCAGCACCGCGGCGGCCCCGAATGGCCTGGGCTTCCCGCGTAACGAAGTGCTGTGGATGCTGATGATGGCGGTGATCGGCTTTGGCGTGATGGTGCCGATTGCCGGCGTGCTGGCGGATAAATTTGGCCGCCGTAAGAGCATGATCGTGATTACCACGCTGATTATTCTGTTTGCGCTGTTCGTGTTCCCGCCGCTGTTGCAGTCCGGCAACCCGGCTATGGTGATGGCGTACCTGCTGATTGGCCTGAGCATTATGGGCCTGACTTTCGGCCCGATGGGCGCGTTGCTGCCGGAGTTGTTCCCGACCGAAGTGCGTTATACCGGCGCGTCGTTCTCGTATAACGTGGCGTCGATCCTTGGCGCTTCCGTTGCGCCCTATATCGCCACCTGGTTACAGGCGAACTATGGGCTTTTCTACGTGGGTGTTTATCTGGCGTCAATGGCGGCGCTGACGCTGATTGCGTTGCTGCTGACCCATGAGACAAAGCATCAGGCGCTGTAAGCTCACTACCCAGCCTGAACACAGGCTGGGTAATTGCGACGCCTAAGGTAATATCATTAACAGGTTCCGTCATCGTAAACGGTGTTTACCTGGCTTTTTGATATTACCTTACCGTTGCTCTCAGTATATAAATCCCAGACGTTATCTTTCGCGCTTGCGCTCAACCGGTAACTTTCTTTGTGACCCAATAATCTGTATCCAACAAAATTTCTGTTAACCCCGGCATTAAGGGATTCCGCCTTCCCACTGATTTGAATGGATTGGTATGTATCAAACATTCGGTAAGTTATTTTGTTGCACTCTATATCACAGGGCGAACATTTCATATCCATCATGATTAACATGCTGCTGTTAGATAACACTATGCTGTATCCCTCACTTGAATAAGAAAAGCAGGGGAATAGCATCGAAACAAAAAAGGCTATCGCTTTCATTTTTTGGAATAAATCCCATTAAAAAAGACATTCCTCTCGGCATCTCGTCTGTTTATTAGCCCATGATTGATGTGTCCTTGGGAGTATTTTTATTGTTAATAAACCTGATTTAGTGATTTTTGAGATTAAGAAAAGACGTCATTCCTGAGCATCCTCGCCCCATGCCCTCGCTCTACAGAATGAGGCGAGAACATGGAGCAGAAAAATACACGACCTACTTCTCTTCCGGCGTGGCAATCATCCGGTTCAGCCACGGCACCATTAAGCCCATCACGATTGATACGCCCAGCGTTACCAGACCAATTTTGCTAAACACCCCGGTATAAATCGGCAGGGTTTGCAGCGGGTCGGTGATCCCTTCAGGAACGGCAGTAAAGGTGGCGACATAACCGCCCAACAGGAACGCGGCGGCCTGAGTCAGGAACCACATCCCGAGGATAAAACCCATCAGGTGCTGCGGCACCAGCGCGGCGACCATCGCCAGCCCCAACGCGCTGATCAGCAGCTCGCCCAGGCTCTGGAACAGATACACCAGCACGATAAACCACGGCGACGTCAGCCCCTGGGCATCGGCGAACCACATGCCTGCTGCAGCGGCAGTCAGGAAGCCGAGGGCGCACAGGAACATCCCGAGGGTAAATTTCATCGGCATGGTCAGGTCTTTGCCCCGGCTGCCCAGACGGGTATAAATCATCGCCAGCACCGGGCTCGCCACCACCACCCAGAACGGGTTCAGCGCCTGGAAACTCACCGGGTTAATGGTGAAGCCGAGGATCTCATGATGCACGTTGTTGATGGCGAAGAAGTTCAGCGAGGTGGGCATCTGAGCATAGAGGATGTAAAACAGCACCGCTTCCAGCATCAGGATAAACGCCACAAACATTTTGTTGCGCCCGGTTTTATCCAGCCGGAACGCTTCGCGGAAGAAGAAAATAATCACCACAATCGACAGCACAATCAGCACCAGATTGGCGACCTGTACGTTATGCATCAGCCAGGCGCAGAGGAAAATCATGGCGACCGTGCCCACCAGTACCAGCAGTAAATTTTTGAGGCGCATCGGCGCATGGTCCGGCTCGGAGCCGATGTGCTTCACCATGCCCCGGCAGGCGAAGTAAACCAGCAGGGCGATAATCAGCCCGATGCCGCACAGGTTGTAGGTCACCGCGTAGCCGTAGCGCTCGGCGATCACCGGTGCCAGCGACAGTGACAGCAGTGAGCCGATGTTGATCGACATATAAAACAGCGTAAAAGCGCCGTCGAGACGCGGATCTTTTGGCGGATAGCATTTGGACAGCAGGCTGGCGGGGTTAGCCTTAAACAGCCCGTTGCCCACCGCGATGGTGCCTAAAGCGATGAAGATCAATGAAGGCTGGTGTAGCGACAGCCCGGTCATAAAATACCCGATGGCCAGCACAATCGCGCCCAACACCAGGGTGCGTTTAGTACCGAGCAGGTGGTCGCCCACGTAGCCGCCGATAGAGATCAGCCCGTACACCAGCGCGGCGAACGCCCCGAAAGTGACAAAAGCCTGTTCCTGGGAGAAGCCAAGCTGCTGGACGAAGAAAACCGCCAGAATGCCCTGAACGCCGTAGTAGCCAAAACGCTCCCACAGCTCGACAAAAAAGATCATAAAAAAGGGTTTCGGCTGTTGCAGTAAGCCGACAGGTGCAGTGTTGTTCATTTTTCCGTTGCCTTAACGTGATGCCAGTAAAAGTATGGTCGCGGCCTCAGGATCGCGCCGCTTTGTCATTTGTCGGCGAGTAATGCCGGGTATACGCTTTAAAGCAGGTTATTGTATTGGCGAAAAACGATCGCAGCGGCAGATCACACTAATGAACTTATTGAAGTCAGTGGTTTACGTTGGCGGGCGGAAATAAAAACGCCCGCATCAGCGGGCGTTATGGGCAAGAATGGGCGATTATTCCTCTTCTTCGTCGCGCAGCGGCACAATCAGCATATCGATGTGCACGGTGTTGATCAGCTGACGGGCGGACGACATCAGTTTGCTCCAGAAGTCCTGGTGATGGCCGCACAGTACTAAATCGACGTCGTATTTTTTAATCGCATCAACCAGTACCTGGCCCAGATCGCCGCTGCCGCTAAGGGTTTCCGCAATCGGGTAACCGGCATTGGTGGACAGCTCAGTCAGCGCGTGGTGGGTTTCTTCAGAGATGCGTTTCTGCATATCGCCCAGATTGACGTCGATCAGGCCGGTGTAGAGATCGGAATAATTTACATCGACATGAATCAGTGAAACTTTGGCGTTATACGGGCGTGCCATGGAGACGGCTTTTTCGACCAGCACTTTACTTTCAGGGGAGAGGTCGACTGCGATAAGTATATGTTTGTAAGCCATAATTTTACTCCTTCCATAAGATGTCGATGACAATGGATCAGACAACGCTTTAGGTTATCGATGATGTCCTTGCCCCGCGTCCTGCATACCGCTCTCGCGGGAACCTGTAAACGATATCCTTCAGCCTGAAGCATGAGGATATAGAAAGACTTAAGCATAACGGTCTCTTTTTACCTTATCGCCCAGGAAGAAATCCGTCAATCCGCTGCGCCCGCATTCATTCTAAATCGAAATACAGATATCACGAATGATTGACCAGAACGATGTGGCAAAAAAATAACCTGATCTTCTACACTATTAAATGAGTCACTCGGGTAAATAAATGTGAACCCGATCGACTTTTGGTATCTCTCTCATTTGGAACGAGTTGACTGACTTGGTATCGGGGGTGCGGTTGTCCCGGGGAGGACTCCGTGGCTATCGCCGGGGAGGTGTTATGATAAGCACTGTTGCGCTGTTCTGGGCTCTGTGTGTGGTATGCATCGTCAATATGGCGCGCTACTTCTCATCGTTACGTGCGCTGCTTGTGGTGCTTCGTGGTTGTGATCCCTTGCTCTACCAGTATGTAGATGGCAGTGGTTTTTTCACATCCCATGGTCAGCCAAATAAGCAAATGCGTCTGGTCTGGTATATTTATGCTCAACGTTACCGCGATCATCATGACGACGAATTCATCCGCCGCTGTGAGCGAGTACGGTGTCATTTTATATTAACCAGCGCGTTGTGCGGTCTCGTCATAGTCTGCCTCATCGCGATGATGATTTGGCAGTAATAAAAAAAGCGGGCAATGCCCGCTCTTTTTTTAACCGCTTTCGCTATCAGATAAAGTGCAGCGAAATCCAGTACAGCACGCCAGAGAGCGCAATAGAGGCGGGCAGGGTGAAGACCCAGGCCATCAGAATGCTTTTCACCGTACGGCTCTGCAATCCGCCACCGTCAACCAGCATGGTGCCCGCAACGGACGATGACAGTACGTGCGTGGTGGAGACCGGCATACCGGTATAACTCGCTACCCCGATAGAAATCGCCGCGGTCATCTGCGCCGACATCCCCTGCGCGTAAGTCATGCCTTTCTTACCGATTTTCTCACCGATGGTGGTGGCGACGCGACGCCAGCCGATCATGGTGCCGATACCCAATGCCAGCGCCACCGCCATAATGATCCACACCGGTGCGTATTCGATGGTGTAGAGCAGGTCGGCTTTCAGCTCTTTCAGGTAACGTTTGTCATCTTTAGAGGTTTCCGGCAGGCCAGCCACTTTGTCGGCAGTATCAGAGATACACAGCAGCATACGGCGCATATGGCTGCGCTGTTCAATGCTCAGCTTGTCGTAGCTCTCAAGGCCGGTCAGCATGGTTTTGGCGCGTTGCAGGGCCAGCATGGCGCGGTTAGCGTCGCAGTGGAATTCCTGCGGTTGGCTCTTCACCTCTTCCGGCGTCGGGATCACCGGATTCATATCAATCACGTGTTTGATGGCTTCACCGTGCTGCTGGAAATAGCTCTCAACGTGGTTGATGGCGTCACGGGTACGGGTGATGTCGTAGCCAGAGGCGTTCATGTTGACCACGAAGCCTGCGGGCGCGACGCCAATCAGTACCAGCATAATCAAGCCGATGCCTTTCTGCCCGTCGTTAGCGCCGTGAGAGAAGCTCACGCCGATGGCTGACAGGATCAGTGCGATACGGGTCCAGAACGGCGGCTTTTTCTTGCCGTCTTTTTTCTCACGTTCGGCAGGCGTCAGGTGAATACGGGCGCGTTTTTTAGTGCCGCTCCAGTAGCGACGCAGCAAAAACACCAGGCCGCCTGCGAACACCAGACCGACGATAGGAGAAATAATCAGCGAGCCGAAAATATTGATCACTTTCGGGATATTTAATGCATCCACAACTGATGTGCCGGTCATCAGGGCGTTGGTTAAACCAATACCGATAATCGCGCCAATCAGGGTGTGGGAACTGGACGCCGGCAGACCCAAATACCAGGTGCCAAGGTTCCAGATGATCGCCGCCAGCAGCATAGAGAACACCATGGCCAGGCCATGTGCGGAACCTACGTTAAGCAACAGATCGGTGGGAAGCATATGAACAATGGCATAGGCTACGCTTAACCCGCCCAGCAAAACGCCGAGGAAGTTAAACACCGCTGCCATAACCACTGCCAGTTGCGAACGCATCGCTCGCGTATAGATTACGGTTGCAACTGCGTTGGCTGTGTCATGAAAACCGTTAATGGCTTCATAAAACAGGACAAAGCCCAGAGCAAGCAAAAGCAAAAGGCCGGTATGAAGATCCAGGCCGGCAAATAAATGTAGCATAGACGTTACGCCATCTTGAGGACATGAACGCGCCGCATTATCAGGGACTTTGGCGGCAGGGGCAAAGTGAAATATAGACTTTTTTTGATGCCTCGTCGCATAACGTCAACGATTGAAAAGATTTACCCTTTAAAAAACAATTGGCTGCATTCTTGCAAGGGCATATCGCTGGTGCGACCAGCTAAGAAACTTTACAATTCGCAACCTTACTTTCAGGGGAGCAGGGTGTGGAACAGTTTGATGCAGTGATTATCGGCGCTGGCGCGGCGGGGTTATTTTGCGCGGCGCAGGCCGGGCAGGCGGGATTACGGGTGTTGCTTCTCGACAACGGCAAAAAGCCGGGCCGTAAGATCCTGATGTCCGGCGGCGGGCGCTGTAACTTCACCAATCTGTATGTCGAACCGGCTGCCTACCTGAGCGCCAATCCGCATTTCTGCAAATCCGCCCTGGCGCGCTATACCCAGTGGGACTTTATCGATCTGGTAGGGAAATACGGTATCGCCTGGCATGAGAAAACCCTCGGCCAGCTGTTTTGCGACGACTCGGCGCAGCAAATCGTCGATATGCTGGTGGCGGAGTGCGGGAAAGGCAACGTCACGATGCGCCTGCGCAGCGAAGTGCTGGGCATTGAGCGCGACGAGCAGGGTTACCTGCTGACCCTGAACGGCGACAGCGTGCGCACCGCGAAACTGGTGATTGCCAGCGGCGGGCTCTCGATGCCGGGGCTGGGCGCGTCGCCATTTGGCTATAAAGTGGCGGAACAGTTCGGCCTGAAAGTATTGCCGACCCGCGCCGGGCTGGTGCCGTTTACCCTCCATAAACCGTTGCTGGAGGCGCTACAGGTGCTGTCCGGCGTCTCCGTGCCGTCGGTGGTCAGCGCGCAGGACGGCACCGTTTTCCGCGAAAATGTCCTGTTCACCCATCGCGGGCTATCCGGCCCGGCTATTCTGCAAATTTCCAGCTACTGGCAGCCGGGGGAAAAAGTCACCATTAATCTGCTGCCCGATTGCGATTTAAATGCCTTTGTTGATGAGCAGCGCAACGCGCATCCAAATCAGAGCCTGAAAAACACCCTGGCGATGCAACTGCCGAAGCGGCTGATCGAGATCCTCCAGCAAATGGGGCAAATACCTGACTGTACCCTGAAACAGCTTAATGCCCGCCAGCAGGAGGCGTTAGTCGAGCTGCTGACCGCCTGGCAGGTGCAGCCGAACGGCACCGAAGGTTATCGCACCGCCGAAGTGACCCTGGGTGGGGTGGATACCCATGAACTCTCTTCGCGCACCATGGAAGCCCGCAACGTGCCGGGGCTCTATTTTATCGGTGAAGTGGTGGACGTTACTGGCTGGCTGGGCGGCTACAACTTCCAGTGGGCCTGGGCATCGGCATGGGCTTGTGCGCAGGCGTTGACGGAGTAGCGCTACCCTGCCAGGGGCAGCGAAAATCGAAAACACGCGCCAGGCGTTTTATCGATGAGTCGGATATCGCAGTGATGGAGTTGCAGCATCCGGTGGACAATCATCAGCCCTAAACCGCCGCGATCCTGTCGGGATTGTTCGCTGGTCAGTGCCGAAGGCCGGACAAACAGCCGCGCCTGCAAGGATTCCGGAATGCCTTCACCGTTGTCCTCGACTTCCACTTCAATCTGCCCGCGCGCCTTCCACAAACGAAGCGTGACTTCACCGCCCGCTGGGGTATGGCGTAGCGCGTTATCCAACAGGTTAGTGAATACGCGTTCAATCATTGAGACGTCGGCATCTACGGCGGGCAGTTTAGGCGGCACATCAAGACGCAGCGTTATCTGGCGCGTTTCGGCCATCAGTTCGAACTTTTGCATCACGTCCTGCGCCAGTTCTGCCGCTGAGAACGGCTCCCGTAGCGGCTTGATACCTCCATGCTCCAGCCGCGCCAGTTCGAATAGCTGTTGAGAAAGGTGGCGCACTTTGTTGCCCTGGCGCAGCGCGATCTGTAACCATGTGCGGGCTTCATCTTCTGTCAGCGAACCCGCTTTTAGCGACAGCGTTTCCAGATACCCTAATAACGAGGTGAGCGGGGTGCGTAAATCATGGGAAATATTGGCGATGAACTCGCGCCGCTGGCGATCGCTGTTTGCCAGCTGATCCCACTGGCTGGAAATCTGCCGCGACAGTTCAATAAAGGTATTACGCAGCAGGATGAGTTCATTACCCTGCTCCCGCTGGGGGGCGAGCCTGGCGATTGCTTTAATGGCGGCGATAGAGTCCTGTTCCAGCGTACGCACCAGTTGAGTCAACTGACGCACCGGACGCGTAACCCACAGGTATACCAGCGTGCCTGCCAGCAGCCCCAGCGCCGTCACCAGAATCAGGGTCCAGACGATCACTTGCCAAAGCGTATGATTCCAGGCCTGCTGTGCCAGGCTGTTAAGTTTTTCGCCCTGTAAAATGATGTATAAATAGCCGACGGTGCGGCCACCTTGATCAATGGGCGCGACGCTAAACACCTTGCGTAAATCTCTGCTGCGCGGATCGTCACCGTAAAGCGGGAAATCCTGCCCGTTGAGATAAGCATGCAGCGGTTTCATCTCAACTGACTGGCGTTTAATGTGGCCAACAGGGGCGGCATCGGCCAATAACCGCCCATCGGTGGAGAGTAAATAGAGTTCTACGCTCGGGTTAAGCGTCATTAATCGATCGAATAATCCTTTCAGGCCTTCACGATTAATCTCGCCCTGGTCATTAATCAGTTTTTCACGGGCAACAATCTGGCTGGCTAAATTAGCGGAGAGTTGCTGAACCATGGTATTGCCATACTGGGTATTGCTGCGTAACTGCATCCAGCAAATCACCATGGCGCAGAGCAACAATAGCGTAGTGAAAATTAGCGTCAGGCGCTGGCTGAGGCTCAGGTTACGCATCGACAATTCCCTGCGGGCTGGCGCTGGTGAATTTATACCCTTTGCCCCATACGGTGAGAATATATTCAGGTTCGGAGGGATCACGTTCGATTTTAATGCGCAGCCGGTTGATATGCGTATTCACCGTATGCTCATAGCCGTCGTGCTGATAACCCCATACCTGCTCAAGTAAGTTCAACCTTGAAAAGACGGTGCCGGGATGGCGGGCCAGAAAATAAAGCAGCTCGAATTCGCGCGGCGTTAATTCGATATCCCTGCCGCGCAGGTTAACGGCACGCGCCAGCGGATCGATGGTTAAACCGCCCAAAGCGAGCGTACCGGCGTCGAGACGCAAATTCATCGCCATTGCCTCCTGGCGGCGCAGCAGCGCGTTAACCCGCGCGACCAGCTCCAGTATGGAAAACGGTTTTGCCAGATAATCGTCGGCGCCCATTTCCAGGCCCGATACCCGGTGCATTTCGCTGGTACGGGCGCTGATAATAATCACGGGCAGATAACGGGTCATCATGCGGATGCGGCGGCAAATCTCCAGCCCGTCTACCTCCGGCAGCATCAGGTCGAGGATCACGACATCCCAGGCGTGTTGATCGAGCCGCTCAAGCGCCCGCCCGCCGTGGCTTTCATGGGTAATCAGATAGCCTTCGTCGCGTAAATTCAACTGGAGCAGCTGCGCGATATCCTCATCATCTTCGACCAGCAAAATGCGCTTTGTTTTATCCATCATCCGCTCCTGTACACGCTAACACCCAAAAAGCATACACAGTAAGCCGCCGACGAGTTATCACATTTTGTTTAAACAAAAACGGCGCCCTCATCAGGCGCCGTTGTTATTTATTAAGCCCGCTCATTACTCCTGAGCGTCTTCCGCTTTCTGAACTTTGCGATACCAGCGCGGGTGGTGTTTAGCCGCCCAGCGGCGGCTGACTTTCCCTTCGATCATGCCTTTAATCGATCCTTTGACCCAGAACGCCATATACATATGGATCAGGATCGCATGGATCAGCACGATGGCCGACAGCGCGTGGATCAGCAGACTCCAGCGCACGATCCACATCGGGAAGAAGTGCGTGAAGTACGGACGCCAGATAATAATGCCGGTCACCAGCAGCACGAAAATCATGCTCATGATGCTCCAGAACATCATTTTCTGCCCGGCATTGTATTTGCCCACATCCGCCACATGATGTTCGTTGCCTTTCAGCACTTCCACAATGTTCTTCAGCCACGGCAAATCCTGCTTGTCCGGGATGTTATGTTTGACGAAGCGAACAAACATAAACATCAGCGCGAAGAAAATCAGCACGCCGAAGAAGGGGTGCAGAATACGCCCCATCTGCGGTGTCCCGAAGGTTTGCGTCAGCCATTGCAGGGTCGGGAAAAACAGCGCGATGCCCGATAACGCCACCAGGAAAAAGCAGATCACCACCGTCCAGTGACACGCCCGGTCGATAAAGCTGGTCCGAACGATCATCTTACTTTTCTTAGTCATGGTGCTCCTCCTCTTCGTCGTCATCGACTTCCTTGTTCGGACCGACGCCCACGTAGTGGAAAATCAGACCGGCGAAGGTCGCGATAAAGCCCGCAGCGGAAAGCGGTTTGAGGAGCCCTTTCCACAGGCTTATCGGCGTATCGATTTGCGGATCTTTCGGCAGGCCGTGATACAGCTCCGGCTGGTCATTGTGGTGCAGCACGTAAATCACGTGAGTGCCGCCCACGCCCGCCGGGTCGTAAATACCCGCGTGCGGGTAGCCGCGTTTTTTCAGTTTCTCCACGCGCTCGCTCGCCACTTCCAGCATCTCTTTCTTGGTGCCGAAGTGGATCGCGCCCGTCGGGCAGGTTTTCACGCACGCCGGCTCCTGGCCCACGCTCACCCGGTCGACGCACAGGGTGCATTTATAGACCCGGTTGTCTTGCGGATTGAGGCGCGGCACGTTGAATGGGCAACCCGCGATGCAGTAACCGCAACCGATGCAGTGTTCCGACTGAAAATCGACGATGCCGTTGGCGTACTGGATAATCGCCCCCGCAGACGGGCACGCCTTCAGGCAGCCCGGATCTTCGCAGTGCATACAGCCGTCTTTACGGATCAGCCACTCCAGCTTGCCGTTGGCGCGGGTTTCGCTAAAGCGCATCACCGTCCAGGCTTTGGCGGACAGGTCCGTCGGGTTGTCGTAGACGCCCACGCAGTGACCGACCTCAGCGCGGATGTCATTCCACTCCGAGCACGCCACCTGGCAGGCTTTACAGCCGATACAGGTGGAGACGTCGATAAGCTTGGCGACCTCTTCCTTGAAGTCACGCGCCTGAGGCGGCGGGGTCATTCCGTTGGTGGCGGAACGTTTAATAATGTCCTGAGATTGCATTGACATGAGTTCGCCCCTTACGCCTTCTCAATGTTAACCAGGAACGCCTTGTACTCCGGCGTCTGTGAGTTAGCATCACCGACCGGCGGCGTCAGGGTGTTCGCCAGATAACCCTTGCGCGCGGTGCCTTCAAAGCCCCAGTGCAGCGGGATACCCACGGTTTCAACCTGCTTGCCGTCCACGTTCAGAACCTGCAGACGCGGCGTCACCACCGCAACCGCCCGGATAAACCCGCGCTTGCTGCTGACCTTCACCGTATCGCCGCTGGCGATGCCTTTCGCTTGCGCGAGGGTTTCGCTGATTTCCACGAACTGCTCCGGCTGGGCAATGGCGTTGAGCAACGCATGCTTGGTCCAGGTGTGGAAATGCTCGGTTAAACGGTACGTGGTGCCCACATACGGGAACGCGTTGCGATCGCCGATACGTTTGGCGTCTTCCGGCAACAGGCGCGCCGCCGGGTTGGACACCACGTTCGGGTGCAGCGGGTTGGTGCCAATCGGCGTTTCCACCGGCTCGTAGTGTTCCGGGAACGGCCCTTCCGCCATTTTGTCGATGGCGAACAGGCGGCCCAGCCCTTCCGGCTGCATGATAAACGGACCGGTGCCGCTGCCTGGCGCGGCGGTGTTGTAGTCCGGGATATCGTTCCCGACCCACTTGCTGCCGTTCCATTTGATCAGCATGCGTTTGCTGTCCCAGGGTTTACCCATCGGATCGGCGGACGCGCGGTTATAAATGATGCGGCGGTTGAGCGGCCACGCCCAGGCCCAGCCGAGGGTATTGCCCAGACCGGACGGATCGCTGTTGTCGCGGTTCGCCATCTGGTTGCCTTTCTCGGTCCAGCTACCGGCGTAAATCCAGCAGGAAGAGGCGGTGGTGCCGTCGTCGCGCATCAGCGCAAACGAGTTCAGCAACTCGCCTTTCTTCGCCAGCAGGTTGCCGTTCGGATCGTACAGATCCGCCAGCGCCACGCCGTTGTTCTCTTTAGCGACTTCCGCCGATTCCGGGTGATCCGGGCGTTTGTAAGACCAGCTCATTTTCAGCAGCGGCTCTACGCCTTTGCCGCCTTCGCTGCGGTACAGCTCGCGCAGGCGATGGTACAGGCCCGCGAGGATCTCCCCGTCGTTCAGCGCTTCGCCAGGGGCATCCGCCGCTTTCCAGTGCCACTGCAACCAACGGCCGGAGTTGGCGATGGAGCCGTCCTCTTCCGCGAAACAGGTCGACGGCAGGCGGAACACTTCGGTTTGAATGCTCGCTGGATCGACATCGTTCATCTCGCCGTGGTTCTGCCAAAAGTTACTGGTTTCGGTAACCAGCGGGTCGATGACGATCAGGTATTTCAGCTTGCTGAGGCGGCTGACGATCTTGTTTTTATCCGGCAGTGACGCCACCGGGTTAAAGCCCTGGCAGATGTACCCGTTCACTTCGCCGCGATCCATCATGTCGAAGTACTTCATGGCGTCGTAAACCTGGTCCCACTTCGGTAGCCAGTCATAACCCCACTGGTTCTCTTTCTGGGCATCATCGCCATAGAATGACTTCATCAGGCTGACGAAGAATTTCGGATAGTTGCTCCAGTAGTTCACCTGATTCGGCAATGTCGCCACCGGCGTATTGGCCTTCAGATAACTTTCCAGATCGGCTTGCTTCTCCGACGGCAGCGTCAAATAACCCGGCAGGCTGGTGGACAGCAGTCCGAGGTCGGTCAGACCCTGAATGTTGGAGTGGCCGCGCAGGGCGTTTACGCCGCCGCCCGCCATACCCATGTTGCCGAGCAGCAGCTGGATCATCGCCATGGTGCGGATGTTCTGCGCGCCGACGGTGTGCTGCGTCCAGCCAAGGGCATACAGGAACGTGGTGGTACGATCCGGGGCGCTGGTGGAGGCCAGCACTTCACATACTTTCAGGAAGTCCGCCTTCGGCGTGCCGCAGATTTTCTCCACCATCTCCGGGGTGTAACGGGAAACGTGCTGTTTCAACAGGTTCCAGACGCAGCGCGGGTGGGTCAGCGTCTCGTCGCGCAAGGCGTAGCCGTTTTCGTCGAACTGATAGTTCCAGGTGGTTTTATCGTAGCGACGTTTTTCCGCGTCATAGCCGCTGAACAGACCATCCTCAAAGGAATAGTCTTCACGCACCAGCAGATTCGCGTTGGTGTAGTGCTTAACGTATTCGGCGTTAATCTTGTTGTTTTCGATCAGGTACAGCAAAACCCCTGACAGGAATGTAATGTCAGTACCGGAACGAATGGGGACATAGAGATCGGCAACCGACGCCGTGCGCGTAAAGCGCGGGTCGACCACGATCAGCGTAGCGTCATTGTTGTTTTTCGCTTCCATCGCCCAGCGGAAACCCACCGGATGCGCTTCAGCGGCGTTACCGCCCATCACCATCACGACGTTGGCGTTTTTGATATCAACCCAGTGGTTGGTCATCGCACCGCGACCAAATGTTGGAGCAAGACTTGCTACCGTTGGTCCGTGTCAGACGCGCGCCTGGTTATCTACCGCCACCATCCCTAAGGAACGTGCGAATTTCTGGGTCAGCATCCCGGTTTCGTTGCTGGCGGCAGACGCGCACAGCATGCCGGTGGTGACCCAGCGGTTCACCGTGGTGCCCGCCGCGTTTTGCTCGATAAAGTTAGCGTCGCGGTCCGCTTTCATCAGCCGCGTAATGCGGTTGAAGGCGTCGTCCCAACTGATGCGCTGCCATTTATCCGAGCCCGGCGCCCGGTATTCCGGGTAGCGCAGACGGCCTTCGCTATGAACGTAATCCAGCAACCCTGCGCCTTTCGGGCACAGCGCGCCGCGGCTCACCGGATGGTCCGGATCCCCTTCGACGTGGAACAGCGCGGATTTCGCGTTCATTGAGCCGTCGCCGAGGCTGTACATCAATAATCCGCAGCCAACGGAACAATAGGTACAGGTATTGCGGGTTTCGGTCGAGCGCAACAATTTATAGTCGCGAATACCCGCCAGTGCCGTTTTGGGCGCAAATCCCAGAGCGGCAACGGTGGTACCTGCCAGGCCACCGGCGCAAATCCGGAAAAATTGCCTGCGATTCACATCCATTGTTTACCCCATGTGATGGTGAATGTTTTTGTTTTGAACCTCATTCCTCAACCAAAAACAGAGGTTATTTTCTGTTCATCTTTATTGGTAAAGGGTGATGCCAGTGAAATAATCCTGCCGCTAACTAAAATTAATTACTCATTAATGGTTAGTTATTAGCCGGAGAAATTTCCCAGGTGTTGGGTGTTGGAAAAGCACCACATTGCAGAAATTGCCGTGCGAAAATTATCACAGACAAAAAGGTCTATTTTTGTTCAAGGTCAATTTGTAGGGTGGGTGTTACCGGGTGGGGGACGTTTTGTGATCTCAAATAGCGTTGTTAAAGCGGATTACATGTTGAGCATAAGATAAAAATGGCCGAACACAGCTAGTTAAAACAGAGGAATGATAATTTTTATGGTATTAATCCTATGAAAATTAAGCGATTTAAGTTAAATCTTTCTGGCTATTTTTTTAGCGATAAGAAGGCGTGCTTTGTGGCGTGAAAAAATATACTTAAAAGGGAGTATTTTCCGCAGTTAAATTATTCATCCATTTTGCTTTTTTAATTACCGATAAATTGTTAAATAATCGGCCAGACCGTCAATATCTGAAAAAATAACGGCATGTTAGCGTGTGAAAATGCCGGAGCGAGTCAATCTCTATTCTGAAAAATAAACCTGCGAAGCGGGGCGATGTGACTCGATTCAGCGTAACGTTCTTTATTTGATTTATTAGGCCGTGCCGCAGGCGAAAGTGATCGATTCACCGAAAATGCTGTCACAGTGATGCTGATGATGGCGCGCTTTTATCAGTAGCGACGACGCGGCGTGATTTTGGTTATGTGATTATTTTATCTTGATTTTAACCAAGCCGCGCCGCTGAGATAAAACTGTCACAATTGCCTCATACCCTGAGATAATTCTTACGGTAATGAGTCATCATCCATCATGGATTTACCTCTGGCAATGGTTTCTTCGTCACGTGAACTGAACGCAGGAATGCTGCGTATCGTGGTGCCGCACGTGACGCCCTCGTCCAGTAACCAACAGGTTATGGCGCTGTTTACTCACCACAAATCGTTGATTGGCCTGCCGGTGCTGGAGCTGAACCGGCCCATCGGCATGATCAACCGCCATATTTTCCTCTCCCAGATGAGCCGCCCGTTCTTTCATGAACTGTACGATCAGAAAAGCTGCATCGCGTTTATGGATAAAACACCGCTGATTGTCGAGGCCGACGCCGGGCTGGATTATCTGGCGGAGCGGGTGATCGAAACCGGCGATAAAGCGGTAACGGAAGGTTTTATCCTCACCGACGAGGGCCAATATGTGGGTATCGGGCTGGGTATCGACCTGATTAAAACCGTCTCTGAACGCCAGGCGAAACAGCACCAGCAAATTATGCAGAGCATTGAGTACGCCAGGGTGATTCAGGAATCGATGCTCAACCGCTCGCGCCAGTCGATAGAAAGCCACCTTGATGACTGGTGTCTGTACTGGCATCCGCGCGACTGCGTGGGCGGCGATATCTACGCCTTTTACCCGTTCGAACACGGCTGGCTTCAGGTGGTGGCGGACTGTACCGGCCATGGCGTGCCGGGCGCGTTTATGACCTTTATTTTCTCCTCGGCGCTGGAAAAAGCGCTGACCCAGGCACCGCCCCACGAGCCGGAGCGCCTGCTGAGCATTATTAATCAGCACATCAAACAAACCCTGAGCCAACTCCAGCCCAGCGCCGAAAAAAGCCAGTCCAATGACGGCTGCGACGCTATCGCGCTGTTTGTCGACACCGATAACCAGCAGCTGATATGGGCCAATGCGCAGATGCACGCCTTTCAACTGGCGAGCGACGCGGATGCGGTGGCCGTACTCGGCGGCGATCGCCAGGGCCTGGGCTATATCGATACCCCGTCGGACTATCAGTGGCAGCGCCATTGCTGTCCGCTCAGGCGCGGCGATCAGGTGCTGATTGTCAGCGATGGCGTCACCGATCAGCCTGGCGGCGAGCGTGGGATCATGTTGGGTAAGAAACGTATCCAGGCGCTGCTGTTGCAGGAGCGCGAACGGCCAATGGCGCAACGCTCCGACGCGCTGCTGGCGGCGCTAAAAAGCTGGCAGGGCGAACAGATATGCCGGGACGACATGACATGGTTTGGCTTTCGCTGGTGAGATGCAGATGAAAATGAACGATATTCAGGTAAAAGAAGCCGTGCTGATGCCCCTGTTCGGGCTGTCGCGCCACAGCGATGTTGCGCTGTTTTATACCGGCTATTTTTCCCAACAGAACATTATTGCGATGGGGGAGGTGATTCGGGTCTGGCTGGATAAGCACGAATCCTCGTCGGCGATACGCCGTCGGCTGTTTTCGGTATTTGTCGAGATGGGGCAGAACATTGTCCGCTACTCGTCGGATGAACGCTATCTGTGTACCGGCCAGGAGGAGCTGCGCTTCGGCTCGCTGTGCTTCCACACCGATCATCGCCACTACTACCTGGAAACCGCCAATCTGGTGAGCGAGGAGGCGTCCTCATTACTTCAGACCAACCTGGAAGTCTTGCGCACCATGACCCAGGAAGAAATTAAACAGGCCTGGAAACAGGGCCTGCGCAGCGAAGCGCCGCCGACCAGCAAAGGAGCCAATATCGGCTTGCTGACGATGGCGCGAGACACCAGCGAACCGCTGGAATATCGCTTACATCCACTGGCGGCCAGCCCATTGTCCGCCTTCCACCTGAAGGCAACCTTTTGCCATGACTGATACTACGTTAACCCCGTCCATTGCGCTTGCCGCCACGCACTCTACGCCGGAAGTCCATTTTGACTTTGCGGCCTGCCGCCTGATGATAAAAGGCGAAGCCTATCCGGAAAACGCCGCCGCGTTTTTTCGCCCGCTGCTGGAGGCGGTTGACACCTGGCTACAGGCGCGCGCCGCCGCGCCCCACAGCGTGGAGATCCACGTGGCGCTGAGCTACTTCAACAGCTCCAGCACCAAACTGCTGTTTGAGTTATTCGACTGCCTGAACCGCTTTGCGCAGGCCGGCAAACCGTGCCATTTGTACTGGTATTACGACGTTGAGGATGATATTTCCGAAGAGTTCGGCCAGGAGTTGAGCCTTGATTTCCCGGCGCTGAATGTCACGCCGATTGCGGATTTAAGCGCATGTTAGATATTAACGAACTGTTCAGGGATGAATTTTCGGTGCTGGAAGAGGCGCGGGAAGCTGCCGCCAACGCTTCGCTGCCTGCGGACGCCTGCCGCGAAGAGTTGCTGGTGCTGGCTCTGCGCTATCAGCGCCTGATCCGCGAATCTTACCGGCTTATCTCGCGCAGCGACCGCGCGGAGCGCGAGCTAAACCGCATCAACGAACAGTTGCAACAGCTGGCGAAACAGCTGGAATACGAAGCCACTCACGATCCGCTCACGGCGGTGTTTAACCGCAGCGCCATCATCAATCAGATTAACCAGGCGCTGACCCAGGGCAATGTGGCGCTGATCCTGCTGGATATCGACCATTTCAAACGCATCAACGATGAGCACGGCCACCCGATGGGCGATAAAGTGATTTGCTCGCTGGTGGCGCGGGTTCGCCGCGCGGTGCCGGAATTTGCCGCTATTGGCCGGGTGGGAGGTGAAGAGTTTACCATTCTGTTACCGAATGCGCGGATTGAGGATGCGATGATTACGGCGGGTTATATCCACGCGTCGTTAAACGCCTCGCCGCTGGATGCGCTGCCGGGGCAATTAGTGACTGCCAGTATTGGCGTCAGCCTCGGTTTACGCGACAGTGATTTTGAATCGTTATACAGCGCGGCGGATACCGCGCTCTATTGCGCTAAACACCGGGGGCGAAATCAGGTGGCGTTGCATGACGCTTTTTTTCGCGGCGTCGGTGAAACCCGGACACTCAAAATTTATTCAGCCTGAACAGATGATGTTTTTCCTTTTTTAGCCAGCCGGCGGGTTTATATATTACCCCGCCTTTGCGCAGGATCAGGCAAAGCTTATTACCAATGCGTACCGGGAAAAAAAGATCGTTTATCGCGCCCTGTTTATGAACCAGCCAATGCGAAAACATAATAATCTCCATTACCAGGTTGATGGTTGAGTATCAAAGTGTTAACGGAAACAACAAAACGTGAATCTGATTCACCGTTATTTTTAGAATAGCCGGCATTTTTTTGTATCAGAACAATCCTGAACCCACCGCCAAATAAACGAAGCGGCAAAAGCGACCGCAACGAAAATTAATTATTGATCTGGAAAATCCGCCAGTCTGGACCATACTTTATAGTCTGAAAAAGGTTATCAGAATATATTCACCATGAGTTCAGACAATTATTGAGGAGGCATAATGAAATTTTTCGCTCAGCTACAGGTAGACGAAAAAGAAAAAGACGATCCGACTAATGCGCCGGAATCAGGTGATAAGAAACCCGACCAGAAATAATGCTCATAAGCTTATGCCACCGGGACATATCCCCGGTGGTTCATCTTATTTCACTTATGTGATGAAATAATTTCATTTTAATGATATTTTCCCTTTCTTTTCATATTGCTATCCCCCGGTAAACCTTAAAAATCCTGTCTTTATCCCTTAATTGATTATGGCTTTTATGCGCATACTCCTCTGATTACTTTATTTCTTTGCCCGGCTGGTTGTTATTTCCAAAAAATTACAGGTATTCTGGGACGGCTTTCACTCGCGACACTTAGCTTGTCTCCTTAGCACGTCTCCTACGCAAAAGGACTTGATTTGATGCTTTCGACGTTAATCTACCGGAGTCGCTTACATTCAGGGTTTACTCCTGAACAATTACCGCCACTGGTGGCCAGGGCGCAGGCGAAAAATGAAAGCTTACAGGTCACAGGCATCCTGCTTTTTGACGGTACGCATTTTCTGCAAGTGCTTGAAGGGCCACTGGAATCGGTTAATTTCCTGTACCAGACCATCCGTCTGGACCCCCGGCATGACAGCGTGGTTGAGCTGATGCGCGATTATGCCCCGCGGCGGCGCTTTAACAATCTGGGTATGGAGTTAATCGACCTGCGCAGCGCGCAGCAAAGCGCCGTGTTCCGCACGCCGCTCATTAAAAGCTCGCGGTTTTTCGACCTGGCTGGTGAAGATCGCGTCTATAAGTTTATTAAAGCCTTTATTAAAGGCGACTGGAAAACGCTTCTTACGCACAGTACCGAACCGCGCGACTGGTCGTTCATCCAGGACAGCCGCGCCTTTGAATCGATTACCGTACCGCTGGCGTCGGCGCAGCCCTGCCAGTTTGCGTTGCAGCCCATCGTTGAGCCGTTGCAAGGCAAAATCAGCTCCCTTGAAGCTCTGATCCGCAGCCCGGACGGCGGTTCTCCCCAGCAATATTTCAACACCATTCCGCAAAATAAGCTGCACGAAGCCGATCTCTACTCCAAAGCCTGGGCTTTTGCGCTGGCCAGTAAAATCGGCATTGGCGAGCATAAAATTTCCATCAATTTGCTGCCGATGTCGCTGGTGACCGTGCCGAACGCCGTGAATATTTTGCTGGAGCAGATCGCCCGCAACGGCCTGGTGCCGGAGCAGGTCATTGTCGAGGTGACGGAAGATGAGGTGATTTCCCGCTTCGACGCCTTCCAGGTGGCGTTGCGCGAGCTGCGTTCAGCAGGCATCGGCCTGGCGATTGACGACTTTGGTTCCGGGTTTGCCGGGTTGTCGCTGCTCACCCGCTTCCAGCCGGATAAACTCAAAATCGACCGCAGCATCGTCAGCGATATCCACGTGCATGGGCCAAAGCAGGCGATTGTGCAGGCGATCCTGAGCTGCTGCTCGGCGCTGGAAATCAGCGTGGTGGCCGAAGGCGTGGAAAAGGTCGAAGAGTGGTGCTGGCTGGAGGCCGCTGGCGTTCAGCGTTTTCAGGGCTTTTTGTTCGCCAGACCGGTGCTCAACGGCGTGCCGAATGTGGTGTGGCCGCAAAGAGTACTGTAAACATCACCGCCGTTACGCGCATGGCGCAACGGCGGCATCACCGTTACTCATCCTCTTTCACCCAGAAGCGGTTCCCGGCGATACCGTCCGCCGCGCAGATCAGCGCCAGATGGCTTAAGCCCTGCGGGACGTTGCCGCGCCATTCACCGGTGCGAACATCGAACATCTCATTAAAGGTTTCAACGTTGCCTTTATGGCACAGCGTTCCCAGGATTTGATTCATATACTCGCGCGCTTTTTGCTGATCGCCCAGCCGCGCCCAGGCTTCTACCAGCCAGAACGAGCAGGCGACAAAGGTGCTCTCTTCGCGCTCCACGTCGCTGTAGCGGTAGAGCATCGGCGTGCCGTGCCCTAACTCTTTGACCATCGCGTCATAGGTGGATTTCATGCGATCGGGGTTAATCTTCAGCCCGTAATACCACACCAGCCCCAGCGCGGCGTCGAGTTTGTCCGTCCCGGCGTAAAAGGTATAAGCCTGCTTTTCTTCAGACCAACAGTGGGTCTCCACCCAGTCGCTGATGCGGGTTTTTTCCCGTTCCCAGCGGTGCTGCCAGGTTGTCTCGATATGGCCTTCCTCCGCCAGACGGATAGCGATATCCAGCGTGATCCAGCAGGCGATTTTGGAATGGGTGTAATGGCGGCGCTCGTGCAGTTCCCAGATGCCGGAATCGTCCTGCCGCCACAGATCGGCGCATTCGTTGGCGAGCTTGGCCAGCAGACGCGAGGTGGTCAGATCCAGAACGTGACCGGCATTGACGAACAAAAACGCCGTTTCCAGCATATCGCCATACATACTCAGTTGCTGTTGGCTTTGGGCGTTATTACCAAGCCGCACCGGCTGGGAGCCCATATAACCTTCCAGCGGCAGGAATTTTTCGTCCGGCACGATATCGCCGTCCAGGGTGTAGCAGGCCCGCAATGCGCCTTCGTGGCGCAGAATGGTCGCGGTCAGCCACGAGAAGGCCGCTTTACACTCCGCCAGCGCGCCAATAAACGCAAAGGCGCGAATAATCAGGCAGGCGTCGCGTATCCAGGCGTAGCGGTAATCGTAGTTCTTGATCCCGCCAATGCCTTCCGGCAACGAGGTCGTGGGGGCGGCGGCCAGCGCGCCAGTGGGTGAATAAAGCAGGAATTTCAGCGCCAACGCCGAGCGGTTAACGTGAGTTTTAAACTCACCCTGATAGGTTAAACTTTCAGTCCAGTGCCGCCAGGCGTGATCGCTGTTCTCGATGCGCTCGTCGATGGATTCCATGCTCGGCACCGCCAGCGGCTCTTTCTGGCTGACCAGTAGCGCCACCAGCGTTCGCTCGCCTTCAGACACACAAAAAGTGCCCTCAATCATCTGGTCGTCTTTAATCGAACACTCCATGTCATCCGGGGTGCGCAGCATCGCCATTAAATCGCCGATGTGCAGCACATCGCCAAGGCGTGAAGGGGCGATCCACGCCGCGCGCGTACAGGACGCTGTGCCGGGTACAAAACAGAGTTTGAGCGTCACGTTGCCTTTCACGCCCTCAACCCGCCGCGCCAGTTCACACCATGGCAGACGCCCGGCAAAGGTGCTATTCAGGGATTCAGTGATGCGCACCTCGCCGGTGGCGGTTTTAAAGCAGGTTTCCAGCACATTGCTGTTATCCCGATAGCGCCGTTCCGTGCAGTAGTCGCCCACCGGGGCTATCTGAAAATAGCCGCCTTTTTTGGCGTCCAGAATGCGGTCAAACAGGGCGGGCGAATCCATATTGGGCGCGCACCACCAGTCAATAGCTCCGTCTGGCGCGATCAGGGCGACGGAACGACCGTCGCCGAGAGCGGCATAGTCCCCCAGCCCCGCATAACCATTAATGCGTTGTTGATGGTGATAGGTCTGGTTTTTCATCAGGCAATCCCCTTGCGCCAGCAACGACCGTCTAATTATAGCGTTCCTGTACCACCGTCTGAGCACCATACCTGGCCAGACGCGAACGAGCAGGCGTCGGAGGCGAACGTCACGTACAGCGGCGCGATTTCCGCTGGCTGGCCCGGACGGCCCAGCGGCGCGGTGGCGCCGAACTGCATCACTTTCTCCTGCGGCTGACCACCGCTGGACTGCAACGGCGTCCAGTAAGGGCCTGGGGCAACGGCGTTAACGCGGATGCCTTTCTTGCCCAACTGTTTCGCCAGCGATTTGGTGAAGGCCACGTTACAGGCTTTGGTCTGGGCGTAGTCGAGTAAGATGTCGCTCGGGTTATAGGCCTGTACCGACGAGGTATTGATGATCACCGCCCCTTCCTGAAGATGCGGAACCGCGGCTTTGGTGATCCAGAACGGGGCATACACGTTGGTTTTAAAGGTGTCGTCGAAGGCATCGGTAGTGAGTTCTTCAATCGACTCACAATATTGTTGGCGTCCAGCGTTGTTCACCAGAATATCCAGACCGCCTAACTGTTGAACGGCTTTTTCAACAAGCTGTTGGCAAAAGGTTTCTGAACGAATATCGCCCGGGATCGCCACCGCTTTTTTCCCTTCCGCGGCGATTAACGCAATCACCGCAGCGGCATCGGTTTCTTCTTCCGGCAGATAATTAATCGCCACGTCTGCGCCTTCACGGGCAAATGCAATGGCCACTGCACGACCAATCCCGGAATCCCCTCCGGTGATTAATGCTTTTTTCCCTTCCAGTTTACCCGAGCCGATATAACTGGTTTCGCCATGATCCGGCAACGGCTTCATTTCAGATGCCAGGCCCGGCGCTTTTTGCGGTTGTTCAGCGAAAGGAGGGCGGGGATAGTTGAGATGGTGTTTATCATTAATCGTCATGGTTCGCGTCTCGTTTATATGTGGGATTAATAAAGGTAGACGCCAGGTGGCGAACCCGCGAATAGTTTTAATTTTTGTTCGGATATTTAATTGACTTTACACCGCTTTGCTTGCGTAATTTTCAGAATGTTCTATGAGGTAAAAAATAAATTCGCCGCTTTACGCTGTGTTTAAGTCGCCATAAAAACGACAACCAGCGAAAGAATATATTTTATTGGCATGGCGAATAATTGTAATTTTATCGGCGCAATGGATGAGATATTATTTTAAAGTCAATTAAACTACTCCTTAATAAGCAAACGAAGCGCCCGACATCGTACATATCATACATCATATATTTTCATGCGGTGTTTTTACTCCCTGATTGTATTAGGGAATAATTATTCAGGAAATTAATCTGGCTGGTTAATAAATAAACGTATATTTCCCCGCTATAAAAGTACACAATGGTCCTCCATCCCCGGATTAAATCCGACGGCCATTCCCCTCACTAAGGGGTTCGAATGAATACTTTTTCAACCGAAGCGATTTGCGCGATAACGGGTAGCCATCCTGCCTGTATTGAGCGTTGGTCAAAAGCGGGATTAATCAGCCTGCATGATTCACAAACCGGCTGGAAGATTGAGCAGATCGGCGATATTCATCGCGTCGTTGATATGGCTGCCAGTGGCGCATCGTTAACTGAAATTCGCGTCTGGCAATTAGAAGGCAAGCGCACCTGGACGGCAGGCTGGCCCGCCCATCGCGGCGAATTATTATGGCAACTGGAATATGGCTCCGATCGTGCTCTGGCGCGCTTGATGCGTAAAATCGACCATGAGTATTGTGGCGATGATTATATTAATCATGTTTTGCGGCCGTTAAATAAATGGCTGCGCCAGGAAGACACCCTTGCAGGCTCGGTGCGACGCCTTGCTCGTTTTCATGAGGCGGTATTACATCGCGCCCAGTGCGTCATGCGCGATGCTTATCGAAATAACCGTGTGCCGCTGTTTCTGGAAGCAGTAAGCATTGCCGACGAAACCGATGTCTGGTTGGAGGCGATCCGCCTGACGCGTCAGGGGTTTGGTGTCGAACTCTCCTTACGGGTCAGCGATAAGCCAGCGGTGTCTACCCAACGCTATCAGCATCACCTGCTGTGGTGCGGCCGCGGGATCAGTAGCAATAAACACAGCCAGTTCATTGAAAAACTCAACGCCGGGCAACCAATTCGGCTGTGTGGGCCCGATACCCGCGTCACGCTGTCATGACGGCGCGTGGTGAACGTGCTGTTGCTGAGTAAGCTGACGATAACGCGCGTCGGCTTGCTCCAGCATCTCCTCCGAAACCGAAACTTCCCATCCGCAGTGAAACAGATACCAGGCGACTTCATCCACCAGGGTAAACGCCATTAATCGCGTATTGCTGCCGCGAACAAATAACCCCAGCGTCAGAATACCCGGCAGATCTTCCTGAATACGGATTTCCGACAGGCGCGCCGGCAGACAGCGAAAGAATTGATCCAGCAAATTCTGGATGACGCTCTCCAGCGGCAGCCCCGGCGCGATGTACTGCGTGGGAAGCGGCGTCTCGACCGACAGGTATGACTCTTCGATGGCGTAAGTTCGCCCATATACCGCCAGCCGGGCATTCGCTTTATCAAAATTACGCGCCAGCCACGTTAAATTAATCAGCGCCATTTGTTTACGCGCGCACTGTTTAATACGTCGTAAATGTAATGCGTTTCGAACGATATTCAGCATCATTAATTGTCATGCCTTGCCAAATGCGAACCCGGTGTTGCTTATATTGTGTCGCTATTATGCGATTATGTTTGATGTAGTTTGCCGTAAACCCGCGATAACGAAAAATCAAATTATTATTGAAGGGGATAACTTCGGAATAATCCTGAACCAGACCTGTATTGCGAACAATTCATATTTTCATAAATTCTCCGTTATCTTGCTGAAATAGCTAACAATTACCTATTGCTTAATGGTTGTTGTAGAGAAAATTAATTGAGTAAAAGATAACCAAACTGGTAGTGTTCGCACCTCGAAAAGGTCATTCGAACCGGGGTATCCCGTCAGGTAAGGAGTGAATTATTCATTGATTAATGGTTATGATGAAGTCATTATTTTTTGTTTTATTCGTTATTATTTCGCGGGTAACCTTTGCGGCTGAATTAACCTCACCCATTCATACATCACCCTTTCATTTAACGCGAATGCATAGCGGGAAAATGTTTATTGCCCGTGATATGACCAATGAAGTATTGAAAGCGCGATTATTAAAACAATATTCCGCCTGGAAAGGCACCCGCTATCATATGGGCGGCAGCAGCCATCGCGGCGTGGACTGCTCAGCACTGATGCAGCATCTGTTTTCTGAATCTACTGCTTTATCGCTACCGCGCACCGCTGCGGAACAGTTGCGCCACGGCAAAGCGGTGTCGCGCGGCGAATTAAAGCCCGGTGATTTAGTGTTTTTCAAAACGGGCCGCAACCAGCGTCACGTCGGCGTGTTTATTGGCGGCGATGAATTCATTCACGCGTCGACCAGCCAGGGCGTAACGATTTCTTCCCTGAGTAATGAATACTGGCGTGCGCACTATCAGGCAGCGCGTCGCGTGGCGGCTTAAACGCCGGTCATCACGCTGAGGGTGAGCTCAAACGGATGCGCGGCGCAGACGGCAATCAGCGTCGTCGCGCCGTGATGCCATGCGGTAAAGAGATTTTGCTGGCTTAGCGATTCGGGCGACATATCCAGTGCCGCCATTTGCCAGACGCTGCCTCCGCGCTGTTTCAACACTGCTTCCCGCAACGTCCAGCCGCGCCAGAACGCCAGTAGTTGCTCGTCCTGCGGCAGGGCCGCTAAGCGACGAGACTCAGCCTCGCCAAAATAGTCGGCGGCGATGCGCTGCCAGGCGCGCCGCGGGCGCAGGATCTCGATATCCACGCCGACCGGCGCGCAATCGTCAATAACCAACACAATCCGATCGCCGCTGTGGCCGATATTGAAATGCGGCGCGCCGGGGCGAGTGAAAAGGGGTTTGCCATGGTGATGGTAAGTAAGCGCCTGCAAACTTTCTGACGGGCAGTGCGCCGCCAGCATCACCCGGCCCGCCAGCCAGGACGGGCGGCGCGGACCTTCGGGCGCTGCGGCGGCGATATCCGCTGGCAGCCAGCGCGCTACGACGTGCGGCGCGCTGAGCTGTGAAATCTCACCCTCAATCAGCCGTAGCATGGTTATGGCCAGCGGCGGATCACCAGCGACGTGTTGATGCCGCCAAACGCAAAGTTATTACTTTGCAGGAACTCGCAGTCGATATAGCGCGGCTCACCCATGATGTAATCCAGCGCGCCGCACTGCTCGTCAGGCTGCTGGAGGTTCAGGGTCGGGGCGAACCAGCCTTCACGCATCATCTCCAGGCTCATCCAGGCTTCCAGCGCGCCGCAGGCGCCCAGGGTGTGCCCAAAATAGCTTTTCAGCGAGGAGATCGGCGTTTGCGCGCCGAACAGCGCTGCGGTGGCCTGGCTTTCGGCGATGTCGCCGCGATCGGTGGCGGTGCCGTGGGCGCTGATATAGCCCATATCGCGTGGGCTGAGGCCCGCCATTTTCAGCGCTTTTTCGATGCAAATCTGCATGGTTTCCCGCTGCGGCTGAGTGATATGCGCCGCGTCGCAGTTGGTGGCGAAGCTGACGATCTCCCCGTAGATGGTCGCGCCACGCGCTTTGGCGTGTTCCAGCTCTTCAAGGATCAGCGTCCCCGCACCTTCGCCAATCACCAGGCCATCGCGGTTTTTATCGAACGGCGACGGCGTGGTTTTTGGCGCGTCGTTGCGCTGGCTGGTGGCGAACAGGGTGTCGAATACCGCCGCTTCCGACGGACACAGCTCTTCTGCGCCGCCCGCTACCATGACCGTCTGATAACCGTGGCGAATCGCTTCCCAGGCGTAGCCAATCGCCTGGCTGCCGGAGGTGCAGGCGCTGGAGGTGGGGATCACCCGGCCTTTCAACCCGAAGAACAGCCCGGTATTCACCGCCGTGGTGTGCGGCATCATCTGCACATAGGTGGTGCCGGTGATGTTGTTGGTGTGCTTTTCGGTCAGCATGGTGGCGAATTCGCTCACCGGCCCGGTGCTGCCAGTAGAGGAACCGTAGGCAATCCCGGTTTCGCCATTAGTGAGCACTTCCTCACCAATCAACCCTGCTTGCTCAAGGGCCAGTTCGGTAGCGCGGGTCGACATCAGCGACACCCGGCCCATGGAGCGGATGCGCTTACGGGTGTAGTGCTCCGGCAGGGTGAAATCGTCAATCGGCGCGCCCAGCAGCGTGTGCAGCCCATCGTAAACCTTCCATTCCGGCATCTGGCGCACTGCGTTCTCGCCCTGTTTCAGCCGTGCCGCCACCTGTTGCCAGGTTTCGCCAAACGCGGTGACGCCGGCCATACCGGTAATAACAACGCGACGCGTCATAACATGCCTCCGTTTACAGAGATAACCTGGCGGGTGACGTAACCGGCGATATCCGACATCAGGTAGCTGGCGAGCCCGGCGACTTCGTCCGCCTGGCCCATACGTTTCATCGGGATGATGCTCATCGCTTCTTTCAGCGCGGCCTCTTCCATCTCAATCATTCCGGTGTCGATCAGGCCGGGGGCGATGCAGTTAACGGTGATTTTGCGCTTCGCCAGTTCGATCGCCAGCGCTTTGGTGGCGCCGATAATCCCGGCTTTGGCGGCGCTGTAGTTCACCTGGCCGCGATTGCCCATGATGCCGGATACCGATGACAGGGTGATAATCCGCCCGCCGCTGCGCAGGCCGATCATCGGCATCACGCAGGGTTGGATCACGTTATAGAAACTGTCGAGATTGGTATGGATCACCCCGTCCCAGTCTTCGTCGCTTAGCGCCGGGAACGCGCCGTCGCGGGCGATGCCGGCATTGCTCACCACGCCGTACCACGCGCCGTGGGTCTCAATATCCTGTTCAATCGCCGTACGGCACTGCTCGCGGTTGCCCACGTCAAAACTCAGCAAACGGCCCTGGCCGCCCGCCGCTGCGATCTGTTCCAGGGTTTGCTGCGCGCCTGGCAGGTCGCGATGGTAATGCACGCCGACGGTAAACCCGTCCGCAGCCAGTTTAATGGCGATGGCCCGGCCAATGCCTTTACTGGCCCCGGTGACCAGAACTGAACGACTCATTGTGGTGATCCCTGGTTAAATAGCTGTGCTAATTCAGCCTCGTCCGGCTGAAAAGTATTAATACGCCCCGTCGCCACGGGCTGTCCGCATTGATAAATCGTCGCCTCGAAGCTGCCGAAACGGCTGTCCTGCATTAGTAGGTGTACCGCGATATCCAGCGTGGCGTCGGCGGGGAAGTGGCTGACTTTCGCTTCCAGATCCCGCGCGCCCAGCACCATGCCGAGGGAAATCCGCTTTTCGCCCTGCTGGTGGCGGTGCCAGCCGGACCAGACGCCGACGGTTTGCGCCATCAGCTCCAGCGCGTACCAGCCGGGCAGGCGGCCTTCGTCGTCGAGAAACGGCGCGAGTACGCCGTCGGCATTCAGCGCAACCCGGCAGCGGGCGCTGTCGGCGCTGACGCTGATGACCTCATCCAGCAATAGCATCGGCGCGTCGTGGGGTAAATAGTCGCCTGGTGTGAGGTAACCGCTCATCAACATCTCCCAATAATCAGGCTGGCGTTATTCCCGCCAAACGCGAAGGAATTCGACAAAATAACCGGGCGGGCCAGCGGCGCAGGCGCATGCAACAGCCCGCACGGCGGCAGGCTGTCGTCCGGCGTGGCGTCGCGGAAGTCCTGAGCTGGTAAATCCAGACCGCGCAGTAATATCAGCGCGCTGAGCGCCGCTTCGGTCACGCCCGCCGCGCCCAGGGTATGCCCGGTTAAATGTTTGGTGGAGCTACTCGGCGTGTCAGCGCCGAAAATCGCATTAACCACCCTGGACTCAATTTGGTCGTTAAGCGGCGTGGCGGTGCCGTGCAGGTTGATATAGCCGATATCCTGCGGCATTAGCCCGGCGTCCCGTAACGCCTGATGAATCGCCCGGATCGCCCCTTCACCTTCGGGATGCGGCGCGGAAATATGAAACGCGTCGCTGGATTCGCCCACCCCCAGCAGCGCCAGCGGTTGCGGCTCACGGGTGAGCAGCAGCAGGCCCGCCGCCTCGCCGATGGTGATGCCGCAACGTTCGCGGGCGAACGGTTGGCAAAGGGTGGTGGAAAACGACTCCAGGCTGTCGAAACCGTTCACCGGCATCCGGCTCAGCGAGTCCGCGCCGCCAACAATCGCCATGTCCGCCAGACCGGCTTCAATCAGACGGCGGCCGCTGATAATGGCGCGGGCGCTGGAGGAGCAGGCGGTGGAAAGGGTGTACGCCGGGCCCGACAGGTTCAGATACTGGCTCAGGAAACGCGACGGATCGCCCAGCTCCTGCTGGTAATAGTGCCAGTTATCGTCGCGCTCGCGGTGATGGTGATGGCTCACAAACCGATCGCCCTCATCCAGCCCGGAGGTACTGGTGCCGAGGATCACCGCCACGCGTTCGTTGCCGTAGCGGGCAATGGCGTCGTCCACCTGCGGCTGGATCTGCGCCAGCGCCGCCAGCAGTAGCTGGTTATTGCGCGAACGGTGGGCCGAAAGATGCGCTGGAATAGCGGGCAGATCGCCCTCTACGCCGCCCAGTACTGCGTCGTCGCCGTTAACCAGCCAGCCCTGGCGCGGCTTCATGCCCGGCGCGACGCCGAGCGCTAACTGACGGGCGATATCGTCGAGCGTGTTGCCCAACGCATTGACCATGCCGATGGCAGAGATATAAATCATATCAGTCACCAAGGTATTGAATGGTGATGTGGTAGTGGAACACGTGCTGCTGGATGCTGATCGGCTCGCGTTTGCCTTTGCGCAGCAGGTAGGTGATTTCCGTCACCAGGTTGCCGCTGGCGTCGCGCAGTTCGCGGCGATCGCCAATATCACGCAGCGTCCAGCCTTTCGGCAACTGGGTTTGCCAGGCGGCAATCGGCCAGTGGCTGAGCATCACATCTGCCAGCACCTGGCTGGCAGGCGGCAGTTGCGGCACCACAATCGACTGCTCGGTATGGATGCCGGCTTGATCGTAAGTCAGTAAAAACAGGCGGATGCCCACTGACGATAATCCGGCCAGCGAGAGCTTTTGCTCATCGGCGTTGAGCAGCACCAGCAGCGACTGGGTTTGGCCGTTAAAGCTGCCGGTCAGCAACTGCTGGGAATTCACCGCCGGGGTAATGCCCGGCGGCGGTAGCGTCACCTGCACCCCCGGCTTCAGCCAGGCTTTAGGGCGGGTTTCCGTCGGCGTGGAATGGCTGCATCCGGCGAGCCACAGCGCCGCAAGCAACAGGCCCGCGCGCCAGAGTGTCTGCTTCATCGTTTCTTTCTCTCTTTTCGGTCCGGCATCGCCAGCGGCGATAGCATGAAAGCGGTGAAGATGCCGCTGCACAACACAATCCCAAAGCTGGCAATCGCCTGGGTGCTGCTGAACACCAACATGCCGAGGGTCAACAGCGCGGTGATCATCGCCACGGTGACGGCGAGCAGCGAGGTCAGCGGCGTACCGCGTGGATTGCTGAAAAACAGCGTGTAGTTAATGCCTATCCCTAATACCAGCACTAATGCCAGCAGGGAAAACAGATTCAGGCTGTGACCGGTAAACGCCAGTACCGCCAGGCCGGTAGAGAGCGACAGCAGCGACGGCACCAGGCTTATCGCGCCTTTACGCAGGCCCAGCCGCGCCACTGCGCCGATGGCGATAATCACCAGCGCCACGCCCAGCAACCCGCCCAGCAGGGTGCGGTACAGCGCGAACAGGCTATCAAAGCTGGCTTTGCGATCCACCCACACCACGCCGGTGGCCTGGTGCGTCAGATTCTCCAGCGCGTCGCTGGCCGTTACGCCGTTAACCGGCACCAGCACGCCGCTCTGGCCGTTTTTCAGGGTGATCCACATCAGCCGCCAGCCTTCGCTCACCGGGCTGTTGAGCCACTGCTGCGGCGTGACCGTCATTGGGCGGATGTCGGGGTCATTGAGCGTAATGCCCGCCTGGCTCAGCACCTGGCGCACGGTCGGCACGCTCTGTTCGATCAGCGCCAGATCCTGCTGCTGGCGGGCGAGGGAGTTGAGCGGGATCTGCCGCCAACTGTCAATCAACCCCTGGTCTTTGGCCTGCGCCAGTACGGGCGTAAAGGCTTCGAGGCGCTGGAGCGTCTGCTCAGGATTATCCCCATACACCACGAACCACTTCTGGTCGACGCCCTGGCCGGTTAACGCGGTGATGGTTTTTTCCTGGGCCAGGATATCGGCGGGCAGCGCCTGGAGCTGGGCGATATCATCGTTCACTTTCAACAGGCTCAATCCGGCGACAGAAACAATGACCAGCGCCACCGGCAACCCGATGCGCAGCGCGTTATTACGCCGCCACGCCGCCAGCCAGCGCATCAGCCACACCATGCCCGGCACCGGGCGTACCGGCAAACGGCGGCACAGCCACGGATGCCAGAAAATCACCGTCAGGCACGAGGCGCTCAGCCCCGCCGCCGCGAACAGCGCCATCTGGCGGATGCCGGGGAACGGCGCGAGCATCATGATCAGATACGCCGCTACGGTGGTGAGCAGCGCCAGCAGCAGCGCGTTGCGCACTTTGGCAAGGCTTTGCCATGGCGACATCTCCGCGCCGTGCACCATCCGTTCGGTGAGATAGTAAAGCGTATAGTCCGCCGAGATGCCGATGATGCTCATGCTCATCACCAGCGTCATCAAATGCAGTTCGCCGAACACCAGCAGCACCGACACGCTGCCTGCCAGCGCGCCGACGCCCACCGACAGCAGGCACAGCAACAATGGCGTTACCGAGCGGAATACCGCGACAATCAGCAAAATCACCCCCAGCACCGTGGCGACGCCGAGCGTCGAGACATCATGCTTCGCCTGCTGGCTGGCGTAATCGCTGTAGAACAGCGTGCCGCGCGACAGCACCTGCGCCTGCGGGAATTCGCTTTTCAACTGAGCTTGCAGGGCGTTGAGCGTCTCCACCATCTGGTGGGTTTGCTGCATATCGAATGACGAGCCGGCCAGCTCGCCGTGCAATAAATACCAGTCATTGCCCTGCGTATCCTGGGCTACCAGCCAGCCGTTGAGCAGCCGCAGATGACTGGCGTTTTGCGCCAGATTCATCTGCGCGCCGCGCACCAGCATCAGCGGATCGTGCTGTAGCTCCTTGCCGCTAACCCCGGAAAACGCCGAATAGACCTGGGATAAAATCCACTGCGCCTGGGCGTTGCCGCCGTCCTGCAACCGGGCGCGGGTCGC
Source organism: Atlantibacter sp. RC6 (assembly GCF_014193285.1). Classification (GTDB taxonomy): domain Bacteria; phylum Pseudomonadota; class Gammaproteobacteria; order Enterobacterales; family Enterobacteriaceae; genus Atlantibacter. The sequence continues at coordinate 162,020 of NZ_JACHZE010000004.1, read as the reverse complement.
GCTGTCGAGACTGCCGTTGCGGTGCGTAAAGAAGAATTCGCCCCACGCCTGCTGCGCGGCGGCGTCCACCGGACCGCCAACTTTCGCCAGCGCGGGCTGCTGGCGCAATAAATCCAGATAGCGCTGGGCGGCAGCCGGATCGGCCTGCTTGCCGGGGCTCACCATCCACACCAGTTGTTGGTCGAGGCGCTGCATAAAGCCGTCGTTAAGCGCAGGCGGCACCGCGCCCAGGCTTTGGCTCGGCAGCAGCGCCAGCACCGAACTGTTGATCCGCGCGCCGGGCAGCAGCGCCGCCAGCGTCGCTGCGAATAACAGGCAAACCGCCAGCCAGATCAGCGCGCCGCGGCGCCGCGGCTCAGAATGCAAAACGTTGGCGTTCGTCATCGGTCAGGGTCGCTGGCGTCAGGCGGTGTTGGCTAAAGGTGATGTGGGTTTTATCCCCCTGTTTATCGTCTAACTGGATGGCATCCAGATACGCGCTGCCGTTCAGCGTGATAGTGGCGAAAATTTTATCCAGCGGCGTGGTGATGGGCGTTAACACCAGTTGCCACGCGTTATTGCCTTTATCCTGGAAATCGAGACGGAAATTCTGCTCCAGCACCTTGCGGTCGGCCTGGAACAGGGCGCGCAGCAGGTGGTTGAACTGGAACATCTGCGGGTTGGTTTGCGCGGTGATGACCTGCGGCGCCTGGCCGTTGATCACTTGCACCATCTGGCTGTCGTTGAGCATCAGCGTCATCGGGAATGGCGCGGTTTGCTGCCACAGCAAGCCGTTATCCCGGGCGATGATCATCTCGCCGGAGGAGCGCAGCGGCTGGCGCATATCTTTAATCTGCCGCTCCTGCACAAAGTGCGCGCGTACCACCGGCTGCGAAGTAAAGCGCTGTTGTAGGTCATCCAGCGTAATGGCGTGCACCAGCGGGCTGAGGAGTAACAGGACCAAAGTCAGCGCTCTCATGGCGTCACTCCCATACGTTCGAAAAGAATGGCGGGGCTCACGAAGCAGAGTTCGCGGGTGGCTTCTTCCACCGCCACCTGGATGGTGTAACCGGTGGTGGTGCGTTTGCCGGTTGCGGCGTCGAAAATTTCATAGCCGATGCGCAGGCGGTTCTCAAACTCCTCAATGCGCGCCCGCACGCGGATGCGCTGCTCAAAAGTCAGCACATCGCGGTATTTCACCCGGGTATCGACCACCGGCCACAGATAGCCGGACTCTTTCATCTGGCGGTAGCCGTAATCAAACTGATTCAGCAGCGCTTCGCGGGCCACTTCGAAATAGCGGAAATAGTTGCCGTGCCACGCCACTCCCATCATATCGACATCGTGAAACGGGATGGCCAGCTCAACTTCGGCGGTAAAACGCGGATCGTTCAGCACCTGTTACTCCTTATCTTGCTGGCGCGCCGCGTCGGGCAACTGCCAGAAATCGAAAAAATTAAACCAGTCGAGCGGCGAGCGCAGGGCGTAGTGCTCCAGACGCGCGGCATAGCGATCAACCGCTTCCTGCAACGCTTGTTGGCGGGTGGCGCGCGGCAGCGTGAGCGGGCTGGCAAACGGCTCGCAGTGCAGGACCAGACGGCCCTGTTCACGCAGCGCGAACAGCAATACCACCGGGCAGCGCAGCGCCGAGGCCAGAATAAACGGCCCCTGGGGGAACGGGGCGGGGCGGCCCATAAAGCGGCTCCAGATCACTCGCCAGTCACCGCCGCGCTGCGGGTTGACCGCGATGCGGTCGCCAACAATCGCCACCCATTCACCGGCATCAAGCTTCTCTTTCAGCAGCATGGCGGTGTCGGGGCCGATATGGCTCACCGGGATCAAGTTAACGCCCGCCTGGGGCGCCATCTCTTCCATAATCTGCTTAAAGCGCCGGGCGTTATCGGTAAACACCAGCGCGTTAACGGTGCGCGCGCCGCTGCGCTGGGCCAGCGCCCGGCAGGCCTCCACATCGCCAAGATGCGAGGCGAGGATCAACTTGCCGTCCGGCCCGGTAATGTCCAGCACCGCTTCCGCGCCCGGTGCAAATACCACCTGCTTGCCGAGCTGCAACTCGCCGCGCCAGCTGGCGACTTTATCGAGCATTGCGCTGCCGAAGCGCAAAAAGTGGCGATAGCTGCTCAGGCGCTGATTGTCGTGGATTTGCCGCGCGGCCCGCTGTTGCGTCACCGTGTCGATCCACTGCTGCGAGGCGCGGCGCGCGTCGTGGGCCAGCAGCCAGTAAACGCCCACCACCGGGCGCAGCAGCAGTTCAAACGCGCCGCGTCCCAGTAAGCGCCAGACGGCCAGCATGATGCGCATTCCCATCAGGCCTTTGACCTCGTCAGTGCGCGCCCAGTGCTGGCGGCGTTTACGCATCAGCAGCCCCGGCGCGCGCGGCAGCATGCCGAAGAACAGCCGGGTGTGCATCCAGGAAATACGCAGGTTGTCGCGCAGGGCGTCGAAATGCGACAGCCCGTCCTGCGGGTAGGTGACGCGGGTCGGGATGAAATAGCTCGGATGGCCGCGCCAGTAGAGGCGCACCATCACTTCGGTATCAAAATCCATGCGCCTGCCAAGGGCGATGTGCTGCGCCAGCGCCAGGGTTGGCGCGACCGGATAGACGCGAAACCCGCACATGCTGTCTTTCAGGCTCAGGGACAGGGTTTCAATCCACACCCACACATGGGTAACCCAGCGGCCATACAGGCGCGAGCGCGGGATGGAGTCGTCATAAATCGGCTGGCCGGAAATCAGCGCGTCAGGGTGGCGTTCCGCCTCGGCCAGAAACTGCGGGATATCTTCAATGGCGTGCTGTCCGTCGGCATCCACCTGTACTGCATGGCTGTACCCGGCGTCGCGGGCCACTTCCAGCCCGCGGATCACCGCCGCGCCCTTACCGGCGTTTTGCGCCAGCCGCACCAGCGTCAGCGCCGGGAAATCGGTCTGCAACTGAGCCAGCGCTTGCCGGGTGGCGGCGTCGCTGCCGTCGTCCACCACAATGCACGGCAAACCGAACGGCGCGAGGCGCGTCAGCACCTGCGCCATCATCGCGCCGTGGTTGTAGCAGGGGATCACCACGCAGGGCGAGAACGCGTCGCTTACTGGCATAACCGGATTTTCCCGCTGCTGGCAGGCAGGCGCTGTTCACCGCACAGACGCTGATAGCTAAAGGAGAGCGTGTGGCGCTCCGGCTGCCAGTCGAGGGTCAAACACACCTCGTTGTCCGGCAGCAGCGGTGCCTGGAATTTCACATTAATGATTTTATGGAACCGGGCCTCCGGGGCCAGCAGTTCCCGGGCGTAATGCATTACCCAGTCAAGCTGGGCCACCCCCGGCAGCAGCGGCTGCACGGCGAAATGGCCTTTAAACCAGAACAGCGCCGGGTCGAGGCGCAAACAGATCTCCCAACGATGGGGAGCAAGCCGCGTGCGGGCAATTTCATGCGGGGTCATGGAAAAACTCCTGCAGTTGCGCATAGACGCGTTTATTCATGCTGTTAACCGGGATGGTGTCGATCACCCGCCAGTAGCGCGGGATCGCCACCGGCTCCAGCCACGGGATCAGCGCCTTGCGCCAGGCCAGCTCCAGCTGTTTGCCTGCGGCGGCGTTAAGACGGGCGCGGGTGGCGTCATCCACCACCACCAGCACGCCGATACCCTGGCGACCGTTGCGGGTGATGGGCAGGGCGGCGGCCTCAATGATGCCGTCCAGCGCCAGCAGCCGTTGCTCCACTTCGCACAGTGAAATGCGTTTTTCTTCGATTTTCACAACCCGGCCCCGGCGGCCATGCAGGCGAAACAGGCCGTTGTCTTCAAAGGCCAGATTATCGTCCAGCAGCAGTCCGGCGGGGTCGGGGATCAGTGGGGAGAACGCCCGCCAGGCGTCGTTTTCCTGCTCGAAGCGCATCCCGGCGAAGGGCAGCCAGGGCGTGTCGTCCTCGGCGCGATAGCGCCAGGCGAGAATGCCGGTTTCGGTGCTGCCGTAAATTTCATCCGGCGTGACGTTGGCCCATGCCCGCGTTTGTACCACATCGCCCCAGGGTAGCATGCCGCCAGCGGAGACAATCAGAGCGATGGGCGGCGGCGTCAGGGTGTGATCGAGCCGCTTTAAAAACGCCGGGCTGCTGATAAAGCCGTAGCGGTGGGTGGCGGGTAGCGCCACCAGTTGTTCGGCGTAATAGGTCATGGCGGCGTGCAGCGGCAAGCCGAGGGACATCGGCAGGAAGATGCGGAATGTCAGGCCGTAAAGATGCTGCGGCACCACCGAGGCGACAATCCGGCAGCCCGCCAGCCGTTCAGCGAAGCGTTCCGCCAGCAGCGCGGCTTCGCGATCAAGCGACGCGATGGGCTTGATCACCCGGCGCGGGGTGCCGGTGGATCCGGAGGTGAAGATCTCAACAAAACTCGCGGGGTCGATCGCCGGCAGGTCGATCGCCCCGGACGAACGCTTCGCTGAGGCCACCACCACCATCGGGCCGTTCCAGCCGAGGGTGCGGTCGCTCAGTACGCCGTGGAATAATTCCCGCTGCTCGTCCAGCAGCGACAGGCGGCTGTGGCCGGGGATCACCGGCGTTTTGCCCGCGTGCAGCGCGCCGAGCAGCGCGACGATAAACAGGTAGCTGTCTTCAAAGCACAGCGCCCAGCGCTCGCCGGGCTGCTTGCGCAGATGCCGGGCCAGGGTTGCGACGTCATGGCGCATCTGGCCCAGCGTCCAGGTGTGGTCGCCCAGCCAGGCGACGGGCGTGTCGTCGGGGCGTTGCGCGCTCAGCCACTGCGCCAGAGGTAAGGTGGTCATCATGATACATCCCGCTGGATCACGCGTTGGCGTACCAGCCATTCCCCCGCCATCAAAGCGCCCATCAACAGATAGGCGATCATGCCGTTCCAGAGGGTCCAGAGATCGGTGTCGCCGTACCAGCAGGTAAAGGTCGCGACACTGCCGTTAACAATAAAAAAGCCGCACCACAGTTGGGTGACGCGCCGGGTATAACGCACGCCCGCAGGCGGCAGATCCGGCTCTTTCAGGCGGGCGATACGCTCCACCAGCGGCATACTGCTCCACAGCGACGCGCCGAACATCCCCAGCAGCAGCGCGTTCACCACCACCGGATACCACAGCAGCAGGTGATGGCTGCGCAGGACCAGGCTCGCCACGCACAGCACCACGCCGGTCAGGGCGACGCTTTTGGCAATCAGCCGCAGCGGGCCGCCGCGTAGCCGCGCCTGGCGCAGGCGGATCAACAGCAGCAGCACCATCACCGGCAGCAGCCAGGCGAGAGCGTGATGCGTGATGCCGAACCAGATAATGAACGGCCAGGCGACCATCACCAGGGCGATGGCCGGCTGCGTCAGACGGCGCGCGGCTGTGAGGGCAGCGTGCAGCATCGGTTACGCGTCGTTCAGCAGACGCTCAACCGCGTCCACCACATCCTGAACGGTACGCACCGATTTGAACGTTTCCGGTTTGATTTTCTTACCGGTTTTCTTTTGCAGATGCACCACCATGTCCACGGCGTCAATGCTGTCGAGTTCCAGATCCTCATACAGACGCGCCTCAGGGGAGATCTCTTCGGCGGGGATTTCGAAAAGCTGGGTCAGAAGTGCGGAGACTTCCTGGTAAATCGCGTGTTTATCAACCATATCGTGCTCGTCTTCAGGCGCGTTGAGAATCAATGAAAGCAGCCAGTGTGGCGACGGAATAGAAATGCTGGCGCATCTCTTCGCTTTCGGCGGAAAGCACCACGCCATACTGGGTTTTCACGGCCAGCCCTAATTCCAGCGCGTCGATGGAGTCGAGGCCCAGACCATCGCCAAACAGCGGCGCGTTGGCGTCAATATCATCGGCGGACAGTTCGTCGAGGTTCAGGGTAGTGATAATCAGATTTTTGATTTCAGAGTAGAGCGCTTGCATCGTTGTTTCCTGGGCCAGGCGTCAGGCCTGGTGTTAATTGGTGCAAAAGGTGTCGATTAAGTTTGCGAGCCGCCAGCGCGGGCTCCTGATCCTGCGTCGGATCGTAAAAATGTTGGGTATGAATACGCTCGCGCACCACCACCTCGAACAGCGGTTTGTGGGGCGGCACGTCATACCAGCGGCTGTGCTTGTCCAGCAGATGTTCGCTGCACAGGATATGCACCACCCGTAAATCGCTGTGGCAGCGCACCGCGATATTGGCCGCGCCGCGCTGGAGCGTCAGCGGTTGGCCGGGCACGCTGCGGGTGCCTTCCGGGAAAATCAGCACGGTTTCGCCGCGGGCCAGCCGTTCGCGGCAGGCGGGCAGCAGCGCATCCGCCTGGTCGTTAACCAGGTAATCCGCCGCCCGCACCACACCGCCAAGAAACGGGTTTTTCAGCAGCGCGTTCTTTACCAGACAGTCGGTTTCCGGCATCACCGAGGCGATCAGCACGTAGTCGATCAGCGTCGGGTGATTGGCGACCACCAGGCAGCCGCGTTCGTTATCCAGCACCGATTTGCCTTCGATGCGGTAATCCAGCACGCCCACCGCCCGCGCCGCGCGCAGGAAGAAGCGAAAGCTGGCCGCGATGCTGCGGCGCGCCAGGCGGCGGCGCGTATCTGGATTACGCTGTACCAGCAGCAGAAGATTGAACCACACCACGGAGAGCAGCAGCCCGCCGAGGCCGAACAGCGCAAAGCAAACGCCGGTCATTACCAGACGCCACAGCCAGTTAACCTGCGCCAGAATGCGATTCATGATTTGCTCCACCGCCATTCTGCGCGTTCGCCGTCCACGCTGAACGCCGCGTCGTTTTTCAGCCAGCCGCGCAGGAACTGTAATCCCTGCGGCAGCGGCGCTTCACGGCGTTCATCGCGGGAATGGGTTTCACAGCGCAATGCCTCGCCCGCTTCCAGCACCAGCGCCAGCGACCACGCCCAGGTGGGCATATCGGCGGGCAGGTGGGGGTGGTAAAACCCGGGCAGCAGACCGTCGAAATCGACCATCAATACTCGCTGATAACCCGCCTGGAACAGCGTCAGCGCTTCAATCAATCCTTGCTGGAAGGTGTCCTGGCCCGCGGAGAGCGAGGACGACGTCAGCGGCTGCTTCGCGGTGATGGTCAGGTTGCCTACCGACGAGTTATGCACCGACATGGCGAAATCAGTGGGGGAGATAGGCTGCGCGGCGGCGATGGCGTCCAGAATGCGCAGATTGCGCTCCAGCTCGCCGTGACGGCTGGTAAACAGCACCGCATCCGGCGCGTGGCGGCGCAGCATCGCCAGACCGCTGTCCACCGCCAGGCGGCTGCCTGAGTTAAGACGGCGGCTGGTCATCATCGGCAATTCGCTGGGTTTGGCATAGGGGGACGCCGGATCGATTTCCCGATCCTGTTGCGCCCATGCGCGCCAGTCTGCGGCATCGCTGAGCCCCGGCGCTCTGGCTTGCCAGTCAATGATGTTAAGTGAAAATTTCATCTACACGCTTTCCGCGCTTTTTGTTTCTGTTTATGCAGCTACGCCGCCCGTTACGCTTTTTTGCGGCACACTAACAGCGTATGCCCAACGCCCAGATCGTCGAGCCGTTGTTCAATCTCAAACCCTGCCTGCTCCACCAGTTTGATAAACGTGGCGGCGCTATAAAAACGACTGTTGCCATTCGCCATCGTGGTGAAATAGAGCGATGACGCGTTCAGGCTGAATGCGGCGGCTTCAAATTTTTGCGCATCCCAGAACAGCTCCATGATGCAAACGCGGGCGCCGGGCTTCATGACCCTGGCGATATTCCCCAGCAGAGCGACGATCTGTTCTGCCGAGAAGCAATCAAGGAACTGGCTCATCCACCAGACATCGGCCTCATTGGGCAGCGGCGCGTCGCTGAGCATATCCACCGGATGGAAGTCGATACGATCGCTCAGACCGTTGGCCGCGATATTTTCCTGCGCCAGCGCAATTTGCTGCGGCAAATCCAGAATGGTGACATTCACCGCCGGATGATAACGGCAGCAGCGAATGGCCCATTTGCCGGTATTTCCGCCCACGTCGTACAGTTTTTCCGGCGCCAGCTCAAAGACATGCGGCAGTGCCGCGTTAAAAGCCGCGTCAGAATAATAGTGATCGAAGGCAAACCAACTGCTGCGCGCCGGTTCGGGTAATTGCGACAACGCTGGATAGATTGTCGGCCAGTCGCCAAAAACTTTTAGCCCTTCCGGTTTTCCGTTGCGCAATGCATCCTGGAGAAAAAACAGCCCTTGATAACAAACATCGCGGGTGAAATCCATATTCACGCGGGTCATCGGGTCGTGAAGTAAGAAATGTCCGACCTTAGCGATGTGATAATGTTCGTTTTGTTGGGTAACAATACGGCCGCTCAAACCCATATCCAGCAGTACGCTAACCGCATAATTATCGAGAGTACAATTTTCTTCGATGTTTTCTAATGTGGCTCCCGCTTTTCCCTGTTTATCGAGAAAACCGAGGATGCCGCTGTCACGTAATATCACCGCCGTTTGAAATAACATCGGCGCAAACGCGATGCGTTGCGCTTCGGTAATAGCGTCCAGCGCGGAGAGTGTATCCCGATCGTAGTGATGACGCACGGTGCGTTCCTTAACCAGAGGTAAACAAAAAAACCGGCCATACCCGGCCGGTTGTTAATTCATTGAAATTACAGGTTCGCGCCAGCGGACAGATTGATCTGAATATCCTGGTTCAGGTTATTAACCCAACGGTTGTAATTCTTATGAATTTTACCGTCGGCGGCTTTCAGGTTCAGGCTGCTGTCATAAATAATGGAGTAACTATTAGCAGAGTAAGGAATACGCACTTCGGCTACGTGATCGCGCGCCTGCAGGCGGCCTTTAATCAGACCTGCGCCCGCATCGGTCATCACCCACTTGCGCTGTACGCCCGCTTTCAGGATCGCGGTACGCACCTGTTCAGCGGTGTGTTTGCCGGCAACGGTGGCGTTAACCTGCTGGACCGGTGCGGTATTTGCGCAACCTGCCAGCGCCCCTGCGAAAGCGATAGCGGTTAAAAGCTTAACGATTTTCTTCATACGATCTCCATAGACGTTTCATCAATACAACCCCATTACCCAATGCGCCAAAACGCAATGAGCAAAAATGATTTGCTGGCTCACAAATACCAGTCAGTGAAACTGTGTAATGGACGGCGAAAACAGATGCGTTAGCTTTTATAGGTCATTAAAAATAATGATTTTTTCATCCGTTTAGGTTTTCGCTGTTCCTTCTGCTAATACACGTTGATTAACCTGAAGAGGTGTGATGGTAAATTATCAAAAAACATGACGCAATATTTTGTCTGATATCAGGCCATTCTTTTTCACACGAAAAAATAACGCGCCAGATATATTTCCTGACGCGTTATTTTTAACTACCAAAAGTGGTAGCTATTTTACCCGGGAAGCCGACTTTTAGGCCTGCCTGGCCCCAGCAATACGGCGACTTTACTGCCGCCCACTGTGGTTTCCATCCAGATTTTACACACGCTGGTTAACGGCACCGACAGCAGCATTCCCACCGGCCCCAGCAGCCATCCCCAGAACAGCAACGACAGGAACACCACCAGCGTCGACATTCCCAACCGGTGGCCCATCATGCGCGGTTCCACCATATTGCCCAGCACCATGTGCACCACCAGGAACAGCGCGCCCACCAGCATAAATTCATAGAAACCGTTGAATAGCAGCGCCTGGATCATCGGCGGGATCGCCGAGATCACCGAGCCGATATTCGGTATGTAGTTGAGCAAAAAGCCCAGCACGCCCCACATCAGAGCGAACTGTATACCCATTAATTCCAGACCCAGCCAGATAATCACCCCGGTCCACAGGCTGATTAACGTCTTCAACGCCAGATAATGGCTCACCCCTTTTAACGCGCGGTGCAGGCCCGCGATATGGATTTGCGGATTCGACAGGGCGAAACGCAGTTTGTACGGCACGTGGCGTACTTCAAACAGCATAAACACCACCGTCATGACCAGCAGCACAATGCTGGCCATCGCGCCGGAAAGTTGGGTCATCAACGCCGTGGCAAAGGTGACCATCTTTTCTGAGTCCATGCGCTTGAGCATCCGCTCCGGGGAGATATGCAGGTTCAGGAAGGGGAAAAATTCCTGCAAATTAAGCAGTTTACGCGTGAGTTCTTTGTTGTATTTAGGCAGCAGGGCGACAAATTCATTAAGCGAGGCCGCCAGCACGCCGAACAACAGCGTCAGGCCAATCAGCATAACTACTACCACAATGGTAATCGCCATGGTGCGATTAAATCCCCGGCGTAAAAACCAGGTGACTAACGGGTTAAGAACGATGGCGAAAAACAGCGCCAGCAGCATAGGCACTAAGATATCGGCAGCGGCATGTATACCCGCGAGGATAATCACCAGCGCCGCCAGTTTTTGCAGCATATGCAAACCGACTTTTTCGGTTGGGGGAGTCGTTATTTTTGGATTCATTTTTACCATCTGCGTGGGAAGTCCTTGATTCGCCCAACGCAGGGGATCTGCAATTAACAGGGCGACGGATAAAGTGTAGTGCGTGGCGTATAAGGTGATGGAGTAGATCGCTCTGAAAGTGATGGGTGTGAAGCGTTACGCTATCGGGGTTATACTCAACCCTCGTTTTACCATTCCGGTGATTGTCATGCCCGAAGCCGCTGAACCGGCAATAAGTGGATTGCGTTTAAATCTGCGCATCGTTTCTGTCGCTATCTTTAATTTTGCCAGCTATCTCACCATCGGCCTGCCGCTGGCGGTCTTGCCCGGCTATGTCCATGATGTCATGGGTTTTAGCGCCTTCTGGGCCGGGTTGGTGATAAGCCTCCAGTATTTCGCCACCTTGTTGAGCCGTCCTTACGCCGGGCGCTACGCTGACCTGTTCGGGCCGAAGAAAATTGTCATTTTTGGGCTTTGCGGCTGTTTTCTTAGCGGACTGGGCTATTTTGTGGCGGGGCTGAATACCGACGCCGCGCTGCTAAGCCTGATCCTGCTGTGCGCCGGGCGGCTTATTTTGGGTATTGGACAAAGTTTCGCCGGGACCGGATCGACGCTGTGGGGCGTGGGCGTCGTGGGTTCGCTGCACATTGGCCGGGTGATCTCCTGGAACGGAATTGTTACTTACGGCGCGATGGCGATTGGCGCGCCGCTTGGGGTGTGGATTTTCCATCTTGGTGGCATGAAGTTGCTGGCCGGGGTGATTATGGCGATCGCGCTGGTGGCTATCCTGTGCGCGCTGCCGCGTAAGCCTGTCACCGCCAGCAAAGGCAAGCCGCTGCCGTTCCGGGCCGTGCTGGGCAAAGTCTGGCTGTACGGCATGGCGCTGGCGCTGGGGTCGGCGGGTTTCGGCGTGATCGCCACCTTTATCACCCTGTTTTACGACGCGAAGGGCTGGGATGATGCGGCCTTCGCGTTAACCCTGTTCAGCGCCGCCTTTGTCGGCACCCGTTTGCTGTTCCCTAACGGTATCAACCGGTTTGGCGGATTAAACGTGGCGCTGGTCTGTTTTGCCGTGGAGATCGTCGGCCTGCTGTTAGTGGGCATGGCGTTCAGCCCATGGATGGCGAAACTGGGCACCTTCTTGACCGGCGCAGGCTTTTCGCTGGTGTTCCCGGCGCTGGGCGTGGTGGCGGTGAAAGCCGTTCCGGCGCAGAACCAGGGCAGCGCGCTGGCCACCTATACGGTGTTTATGGATATGTCGCTCGGCATCACCGGTCCGCTGGCTGGCTTACTGATGGCCTGGGCGGGGGTGTCGAGTATTTATCTGGCGACGGCGGGGCTGGTGGCGCTGGCGGCCGGGTTGACGCTGAAGTTGCGGGCGTCATCCCGTCATTCAGGCGCTGGCGCGGACCTTTAGGAACAATGGGCGCTTACAGCACTCAGGGCAGTACGTCGCCCTGAGTGCTTGTTATGGCACGTTAATACGTTGCCCGCTCATTCCAGGCATCGCTGTAAATGATGTTTCCGTCGCAATGCTTCCAGGTGATTTTCTCATAGCGCATAAGCACCGTTTCCAGGTGTGTTCCGGTGCCTGAGCCTGGATACAGGTCTGGTGTGATAGAGGTTATTTTCACATTTTCCAGGAGGATATTAAAATATTCCTGCTCTAAACCAGCCTCATTTATCTGGTACATCTTTATGACGGCTGATTTTAGTGTTCTTCCTGTACTCAGTGCCCGAAATAAAAGCGGGGTTACCCGATCAAATTCCTTCTGGAACATGACAGGCATATGTATGCGGGTACCCGTCAACTTACCTGTGTTTCCATCGACGGGAATATTGACGTTGTGAGTGAACGACTTTAACTCAATGGCACCTTCACGCCCGAACACAAGGGAGGAGCCGATCATGGGAGATCCGTTTTCATCTGTGAGAAGTAAATACGCTGGGTTTGACATAAAAACTCCTTTTTATAAAATTTAATCGTACTTATCAAAGCGACCGAAGATTATCGGATGAACAATAATAAAGACTATAAATGCAATGCCTGTTAGTAAGACCCAGTAGTCAGGCACCAGCCACAGGAATAACGAGGCGCACGCAAAAATATAAACAGGGAATAAGATATCCGTAAATAGAATCGATAGCAGACTCTTAAACATGTCACTTATCCTTTAGTTCGTCATAAATTGCCTCGAAATCTTTATAGAATCCCATTTGTACTTTCTTTATCAGGTCTGACAGAAAAGGCTCAATAAAATAGTAAAGCATCTCCAGCTGTGCAGCATACAAGATAGAGTAATACCTCGGGTCTACTGTTTTCAGGCGACGGGCAGCCAGAGCGCACTTTTGGTCTGCACCAATCAGTTGTAGCGCCATGACTACGTTAGGTACGCGTCGTGCAAGTCTTTCGACGACGACTTCTGAGAGTAAATCAGATGCCGAAAGAGATTTAACCAGCGCCAGAGCTATCGCTAAACGTGCGGCCTTGCTTGCCGCGATATTTTTAACTAACCCAGTGACTTTTGAATCCGTCTTACGAATGCGATTTTGTTCATTATTATTTTCAGAATCGTTTAAAATACTGACAAAATAGAGATAGAGCATGTATGCTATTACATCACGATATCGGTAAATAGACACAATGGAGAGATACATTCTCTTTTCTTCTGAAAGAAGCTCATCGCACACGTCGTGATAGCTGGGGAATAAGCACGATGAATACCAACTTACGCGCTCCATTCCTGAGTAAATATCAGAGCCGATCCCTTTTAATGCCTTCCACGTTCCAGCAACCCCTTGCTGTCCATAAATAGCCAGCTGCCGGTCGCTCTGAAACTTCATCTTTAAATAATCAGATGCCTGCATAACATATCCATGTAGAAAATGTGGTTATGCGAATATACATTGTAAGTCAAGGTCTGGGAAATTTTTTCAGTGAGTATAACTGGACGTCATAACAGGATTGTTTAAGGGTAAAAGGGATTAATCATCGCCAGCGAAGCGCCCGAATTCATCCACGAAATAATAGTTTTCGAACCTCCATAACTTCATCAAATAAAAAAGCCTGCCGGTTTTCACCGGCAGGCTTTTTACCGAAAGCGAATAATTTTATTTCACTTCCAGAGTATTAATAATGTTCTCAGCCTGGGCCTGCGCCTGCTGCTGGTTATCCGCCGGCAGGGTGATTTGCAGGGTCAGCAGTTTGTTATCCACTTTACCCAGCACCACGGAAGAGTACGCGGTCTGGCCTTTAGCAGAAATAATGCTGTCCAGCTGTTGCAGGGTGTGGCCTTTCACCTCGATGGATTTATTGGTCACGACCTGAAGCTGCGGATCGCGGCTACGCTGCTGTTCTTCCAGGCGCTTCGCCAGCACGTCGAGCCCTTCGGTGGTGTCGTCGCCGACAATCACAATCACCGCTTTCTGGCCAGTGGCGTCAGAGTAAACGTGCATATTGTTGGCCTGAGTGCCCAGCTTTCCACTCTGATCCGTCATATCCGCTGGCAGCGAAAAACTCAGTTTGCCGTCCAGCAGCGTCACCTGCTGTGTCGCCGCGTTGCTTTCGGCTGCGGCACCTTCCGCCGGCTTGCTGCTGTCATTGTTGTCACAGGCCGCCAGCCCCATCACCAGCAGGCCAATCCCGACATATTTAACCAGATTGCGCATTGAATTCTTCCTTTACGATAACGGTCAAGTGACCTTGTACCGCATCTTATCACAAGAATTCCTGGCGACCGTCAACCCAGCTGGAAGCGCGCGAAATCAGATTTATCTGCCAGTTTTTTCAACAGCATATTCAACAATACGCCGTACATCGGCAGGAAGAATACGATGCTGATAAGCACTTTGAAGCAGTAATCCACCAGCGCGATTTCCACCCAGTGCTCGGCCATAAAGGCATCCGGGCTGCGCCAGAAAGCGATAAAGAAGAATGCGAGAGTGTCGCTGACGTTGCCGAAAATGGTCGATGCGGTGGGAGCCAGCCACCAGCGGCGGCTTTTGCGCAGCCGGTTGAACACATGCACATCAAGGATTTGGCCCAGCGCGTAAGCCATAAAACTTGCCGTTGCAATACGCGCCACGAACAGGTTGAAGTGGGTTAATGCCTCAAAACCCTGCCAGCTTCCCATATAGAACAGTGAGGAGATACCGTAGGAAATTACCAGCGCTGGGATCATCACCGCAAAGATGATACGACGCGCTAACGGCGCACCAAAAATCCGCACGGTCAGGTCGGTAGCCAGGAAGATAAAGGGAAAACTGAATGCGCCCCAGGTGGTGTGAAAACCGAAAATCGTGATCGGTAGCTGCACCAGATAGTTACTGGACGTAATGACCAGTAAATGAAACAGCGATAGCCAGATAAGCGCATTGCGGCGCTGGCGTGATGTAAACGTCGTCATATTGTGACCTTTTTGTCGGATGGGGTGAGGGAACCCAGAATCAAAACCGCCGCATCATACTGCTTCAGCACATCTTTGCAATGGTTAATTTTAACGCAATCGTTAACCTCGCTTGCACCGACTCAATCGCAGGGTAAACTAATGCCGTTTTTTACCTTTCCCGAGATAACCATGACCGACCTTTTTACCCATCCTGACCATACCCTGGATGCCCAGGGGCTGCGCTGCCCGGAACCGGTGATGATGGTGCGCAAAACCGTGCGCGGCATGCAGACCGGCGAAACGCTGTTAGTCATTGCCGACGACCCTGCCACCACCCGCGACATTCCGGGTTTTTGCCGTTTTATGGAGCACGATCTGATCGCTTCACAGACGGAATCGCTGCCTTATCGCTACTTGCTGCGCAAAAAACACTAATCATTCTGGCGCAGAGATATAAAACTCTGCGCTGAACCCCTGGTGCATTCTCTTTAAACCCCTGTTTCAAATTTTGCTGCTTTTGTGAAGTGCTTCACCACGTCTTTTAACATCTTCGGCTAGTTTATAAGCGGAAAATCAAAACAACGTTTTACCTCTTACATCCGTACCTTCTGGAGCTGACCCGATGAAAAAGACTCTGATACCGGTTTTGGCCGGCCTGTGCCTCTCCACCGCGTTATTTGCACCAACCGTACTGGCGCAGACCATAAAAGCCGCCGACGTTCACCCGCAGGGTTATCCCAACGTGGTGGCCGTGCAAAACATGGGTGAAAAGCTCAAACAACAAACCAATGGCGAACTTGAAATCAAAGTCTTCCCTGGCGGCGTGCTGGGGGATGAGAAACAGATGATCGAGCAGGCGCAAATGGGCGCTATCGATATCATTCGCGTCTCAATGGCCCCGGTTGCCGCCATCCTGCCGGATATCGAAGTGTTCACTCTGCCGTATGTTTTCCGTGATGAAGACCATATGCACAAAGTGATCGACGGCGATATCGGCAAACAAATCGGTGACAAACTGACCAATAACCCGAAATCAAAACTGGTGTTCCTGGGCTGGATGGACTCCGGCACCCGTAACCTGATCACCGTGAAACCGGTCGTGAAACCAGAAGACCTGAAAGGGATGAAAATCCGTGTTCAGGGCAGCCCGGTGGCACTGGCTACGCTGAAAGACATGGGCGCGAACTCCGTTGCCATGGGCGTGAGCGAAGTGTACAGCGGTATGCAAACCGGCGTGATTGACGGCGCGGAAAACAACCCGCCGACCTTTATCGCCCACAACTACATGCCGGTCGCCAAGAACTACACCCTGAGCGGCCACTTTATCACGCCAGAAATGCTGCTTTATTCCAAAGTGAAATGGGACAAACTCAGCGCCGATCAGCAGCAAAAAATCTTGACCCTGGCCCGTGAAGCGCAAATGGAACAGCGCACACTCTGGCAAGCCTATAACACCCAGGCGCTGGAGAAAATGAAAGCGGGCGGCGTTCAGTTCCATGACATCGACAAAGCCGTTTTCGTTAAAGCCACAGAGCCGGTGCGCGCCCAGTTTGGCGACAAGCATCAGGATCTGATGAAAGCGATAGCAGACGTTCAGTGATCTCAGGCGCCGGCTTGCCCGGCGCATCTTCCCGGAGTACTTATGACCTCTTTATACATAAAGTGGATGGATCGCCTGTACCTGCTCGCCATGTTTGTGGCCGGGTTTTCACTGTTGGTCATGACCATCGTGATCCCGATTGGCATCTTCTCCCGCTACGTTCTGAACCGGGGTGAGTCCTGGCCGGAACCCATTGCCATTCTCTGTATGGTGACGTTCAGCTTTGTGGGCGCAGCGGTGAGTTACCGCGCCAATTCGCATATCGCCGTTAACATGCTGATTGACCGCATCCCGCCAGCCATGCAGCGCCTGTGCGCGAAACTGGTGGATATTTTAATGCTGGCTATTTCCGGGATCATGTTCTGGTACAGCGCTCTGCTGTGTATGGATCTCTGGGAACAGCCGGTGGCGGAATTTCCGATTTTGACCTCCGGGGAAAGTTATCTGCCGCTGCCGATTGGCTCAGCGATCATGATCCTATTCGTTATTGAGCGGCTGTTGTTCGGTTCCCAGGAGAATCGTCCGGTGGTGCTTATCGGCAATCACGGTTAACAGGGGCATTTATGGACGCGTTCGTTTTACTCTTTACCCTGGGTGTTTTGTTGGCGGTCGGCATGCCGGTGGCTTTTGCGGTGGGTTTGAGCGCCGTGGTAGGCGCGCTGTACATCGAACTGCCGCTGGAAGCGATCATGATTCAAATTACCAGTGGGGTGAATAAATTCAGCCTGCTGGCGATCCCGTTCTTTATCCTGGCGGGGGCGATTATGGCGGAAGGCGGCATCGCACGCCGCCTGGTGAACTTCGCTTATATTTTTGTGGGCTTTATTCGCGGCGGGTTGTCGCTGGTGAATATCGTCGCCTCGACCTTTTTTGGTGCAATTTCCGGTTCGTCGGTGGCGGATACTGCCTCCATCGGCAGCGTGATGATCCCGGAAATGGAGAAAAAGGGTTATCCGCGCGAGTACGCGGCGGCGGTCACCGCCAGCGGTTCGGTGCAGGCGATCCTGATCCCGCCCAGCCATAACTCAGTGATTTACTCGCTGGCAGCGGGCGGTACGGTGTCGATCGCTTCGCTGTTTATCGCGGGGGTTCTGCCGGGTCTGCTGCTGGGGCTAAGCCTGATGGTGCTGTGCATGGGCTTCGCCCACCGTCGCGGCTATCCGAAAGGCGAGCGCATTCCGTTCAAACAGGCGCTGAAAATTTTCTTCGATGCGCTGTGGGGCCTGATGACCGTGGTGATCATCATGGGCGGTATTCTCACCGGGGTGTTTACGGCAACGGAATCGGCGGCAGTGGCCTGCCTGTGGTCGTTCTTCGTGACTATGTTTATCTACCGCGATTACAAGTGGAATGAACTGCCGAAGCTGATGTTCCGCACCGTGAAAACGGTGACTATCGTCATGATCCTTATCGGTTTCGCGGCGGCTTTCGGCGCGGTAATGACCTATATGCAACTGCCGATGCGCATCACTGAGTTCTTCACTTCGCTGTCGGATAACAAATACGTCATTCTGATGTACCTGAACATCATGCTGCTGCTGGTGGGCACCCTGATGGACATGGCACCGTTGATCCTGATCCTGACGCCGGTGCTGCTGCCGGTGACCAATATGTTGGGCATCGACCCGGTGCATTTCGGGATGATCATGATGGTGAATCTGGGTATCGGCCTGATCACCCCGCCGGTGGGATCGGTGCTGTTCGTGGCGAGCGCGGTGAGTAAGCGCAAAATCGAAGATGTGGTGCGCGCTATGCTGCCGTTCTATGCCACGCTGCTGGTGGTGTTGGGACTGGTGACCTATGTCCCGGCGATATCGCTGTGGCTACCAAAAATATTGGGAATGATGTGATGTTGACTGGCGCCCGGCCGCTGTTGCCGGGTTTTTTGTCTACAGGCAAAAAGGCCGCAGGCTGTTACGCCTGCGGCCAGTTCGGGCGCATGTTGCCATCACAGCAGCGGTGACGCCCAGGTTAGCTTAGAAGCTGAAGAAATAACGGATCAGCGCGACCACAATCGGCCCGATGATCGACGTTAAGACCGCAAGCCAAAAGGCCTGTTTGAACGTCATATAACCGCCTGCGTTGCAATGGCAACCGTTCGCGGCTATCCTTAACTTGTCTAGAGATAGGATCGCCCCCGTTTATGTTGCCAGGTTTTATTACCAAACAACGTGCGGGGGTTTTCTTTATCCTGCGACTACGCCGCCGGGGAAGAAGCCCCCGCAACGCTGCACCTCACCAGTAAAACTGGCTGAAAATATCCTACGGAAAGAGTCCTTTAGAAAACATGGGTTATTATCTGTTTGTTTCCTGCCCAACAGCCCTTTTAATCCCAGCGCGATGGCGATGTTTTGCCGGGCTTTTTTATCTGCACAAAAAAGCCGCAGGTTGTTACGCCTGCGGCCAGTTCGGGCGCATGTTGCCTTCACAGCAGCGGTGACGCCCAGGTTAGCTTAGAAGCTGAAGAAATAACGGATCAGCGCGACCACAATCGGCCCGATGATCGACGTTAAGACCGCAAGCCAAAAGGCCTGTTTGAACGTCATATAACCGCCTGCGTTGCAATGGCAACCGTTCGCGGCTATTCTTTTGTTTGTGGAACAAGGAATGGCCCCCGTTATGCTGCCTGGTTTAATTACCAACAACGTGCGGGGGTTTTTCTTTATCCAGCAATTCACGCCGCCGGGGAAGAAGCCCCCGCAACGCTGCACCTCACCAGTAAAACTGGCTGAAAATATCCTACGGAAAGAGCCCTTTAGAAACCATGGGTTATTATCTGTTTATTTCCTGCCCAACAGCCCTTTTAACGCCAGCGCGATGACGATGTTTTGCCGGGCTTTTTATCTGCAGACAAAAAAGCCGCAGGTTGTTACGCCTGCGGCCAGTTCGGGCGCATGTTGCCATCACAGCAGCGGTGACGCCCGGGTTAGCTTAAAAGCTGAAGTAATAACGGATCAGCGCGACCACAATCGGCCCGATGATCGACGTTAAGACCCCAAGCCAAAAGGCCTGTTTGAACGTCATATAACCGCCTGCGTTGCAATGGCAACCGTTCGCGGCTATTCTCTTGTTGTCGAGACAAGGAATGGCCCCCGTTCAGTTGCATGGTTTAATTACCAACAACGTGCGGGGGTTTTTCTTTATCTGGCGACTACGCCGCCGGGGAAGAAGCCCCCGCAACGCTGCACCTCACCAGTAAAACTGGCTGAAAATATCCTACGGAAAGAGTCCCTTAGAAACCATAGGTTATTGTCTGTTTATTTCCTGCTCAGCAACCTTAACGCATTGGCGGTCACCAGCACTGTCGCGCCGGTATCGGCCAGTACCGCCAGCCACAGGCCGGTAATGCCCAGCAGCGTGGTGACAAGGAACAGCCCCTTTAACCCCAGCGCGATGGCGATGTTTTGCCGGATATTGGCATGGGTCGCGCGGGCAAGAGCGATCATGCCTGGCAGTTCCGTGAGGCGGTTATGGGTGAGGGCAGCGTCGGCGGTTTCCAGCGCCACGTCGGTGCCGCTGCCCATGGCGATGCCGATGGTGGCCTCTTTCATAGCTGGCGCATCGTTAATCCCGTCGCCCACCATCGCCAGCGGCGCGTGCTGGTTGAGACGGTTCACGTGCGCCACTTTATCAGCGGGCAGTAAGCCTGCACGGAATTCCAGACCCAGTTCGCTGGCTATAGCAGCGGCGGCGCGCGGGTTATCACCGGTGAGGATCACGCCCTGTATGCCGAGACCCTGCAATCGTTGAACCGCTTCTTTGGCATCGGGCCGTAGCGTGTCACGCAGCGCCAGCGTGCCCAGCCATTGATTGTCGCGCACCAGCGCTACCACTGTCTGGCCCTGGGCTTCCTGTTGCTGGATGGTGATCCGGGTTGTCTCGTCCAGAATCGCGGCGGGGAGCTTATCCGGCGCGCTTAGCAGATAGGTTTCGCCTTCAACCGTCGCCTCAATTCCGATACCCGCCAGGGTGCGCTGGTTGGTTGCCACGGGCAGGGTAATCCCCTGATTTTTGCAGCGTTCGATAATCGCCAGCGCCAGCGGATGCGTGGAGCCTTGCTCAACCGCTGCTGCCAGCCGTAACAGCATGTTTTCGTCCAGCCCTGGCGCCACAGAAATGCCCGTAACCTGCGGTTTGCCCTGCGTCAGGGTGCCGGTTTTATCAAACGCCACCTGGCGGATCTGGCCGAGCTGTTCCAGCGCCGCACCGCCCTTGATCAGCGCGCCGCGCCGTGCGGCGGCAGCCAGGCCGGAGGTAATGGCCGCGGGCGTGGAGATCACCAGCGCGCACGGACAGCCGATCAGCAGCAGCGTCAGCCCTTTGTAGATCCACGGCAGCCATGGCGCGCCCGTGAGCAGCGGAGGAAGCACGGCCACCAGCAATGCAAACAGCATAATGGCGGGCGTATAGATTCGACTAAACCGATCGATAAAGCGCTCGATAGGCGCGCGGCGTTCTTCGGCTTCTTCTATCAGCCGTAAAATCCGGTCAATGGCGCTGTCGCCGGGTTCGGAGATCACTCCCAGCGTCACCAGCCGGTCGACACTGGTGGCTCCGGCAGCCACGCTATCGCCCTGGCTGCGCTCTATGGGCAGCGATTCGCCGGTCAGGGCGCTTTCATCAAAACTGGCGAACGGTGAGAGCAGTTTGCCATCCGCAGGCAGCCTGCCGCCCGCCGCCACTTCAATCACATCACCGGGACGCAGTTCGCTCAGCGCCACCGTTT
Organism: Atlantibacter sp. RC6; assembly: GCF_014193285.1. Taxonomy (GTDB): domain Bacteria; phylum Pseudomonadota; class Gammaproteobacteria; order Enterobacterales; family Enterobacteriaceae; genus Atlantibacter. The sequence continues at coordinate 140,920 of NZ_JACHZE010000004.1, read as the reverse complement.
CACGCTGGTCACCGTTGAGGCGGGTCGCGGTTTCCGGTTTTAACGCTATCAGCGCGCTGACGCCCTGGCGGGCGCGGTTTGCCGCCCAGCCTTCTAACCGCTCGCCGATCAAAAACAGCAGCAGCACCATCGCGGCTTCGGCGGTCGCACCGATAAACAGCGCGCCGATGGCGGCCACGCTCATTAAGGTTTCGATGGCGAATGGGTTGCCGCTGCGTATCAGCCGTAGCGCCTGACGAGCGACAGGCCACAGGCCCACCAGCGTGGTGGCGATAAACGCGATTTCACCCAACGGCGGATTAATTTGCGCGACGCCCCAGCTCAGCGCCATCAGCACCATCAGGCCGATAAGCGGCAGGTTGTCGCGCCAGGTGAAGGGGCGGGACGCTACGGGCGCGGGGGAATGACTATCAGTCAGGGTATAGCCTGACTGACGGATCGCCTGCTCCACCTGTTCGCGCACATCGACACGCGCATCCACCAGTAATTTTTCGGTGGCGAAAACCACCTGCACCTGGCTGACGCCGGGGATTTGGCGCGCCGCGTTTTCTACTTTGCGGGCGCAGGCGGCGCAGTCCATACCCTGCACATGCCAGCTAAAGCGCCGGGCATCGTCAGAAGGCGGCGTCAGCGGCTGAGGCTCGCTGCATTGCCCGTCGGCGCAACAGGGCGTCTGTGTATTGAGCGGTTTAAATTTAACGGAACCAAACTGGGGAATGGGTTTGCCATCTGGCGTTGGGGTAGTCATGGCATCCTCCGGTAACGATAATTTTCTCATTACCGGAAGGGTACACTCTGGAGTGGACTCCAGAGTCAAGCCAATGATTAGCTTTTCTGCAAAATTTACAGATACAGCGAACGCACGATCAAAAAATGTCCGGCGAAATAGCAGGCCGAGGCGATGGCGTTATCTGCCGTAAAGCGCTTGCGGTAGTGGCTGCCCAGCCAGACCACGTTGCTTAACAGCAGCAGCGCCGCGCCGACAAACGCCGACAGGCTGGTATCGGTGGGGCGGAAGAACCACAGTTCACCTGCCAGCCACACCATCACCAGCGTCATGCCGACAAAGGTACAAATTGGCCAGCGCAGCTCTTCCAGACGCGTCCAGATCACGGCAATCAGCGCCACGCCAATCACCACCAGTGCCAGCGGCAGAGGCCAGTAGAATGACAGGGTCATCTGGCTGGCAAAATAAATGGTGTAGAGCAAATGAGACAGGAAAAACGCGCCGATGGCATAGAGCAGGCGTTCACGCGGCAACAGCGTCAGCGTATCGCCCACTAATGTCGCCAGCAGCCCGGCGACCACCAGATAGCCCAGCGCTTCAAACATCGGGGCCTGCCAGGCCAGCAGCAGTAACAGTAATAATGTGACGGGTTTAAATACCCAGCGTTGCCAGACCGGGCCTCGATAGGAGGCGTCCACATAAAGCCAGGCGGAAAAACAGACAGCAATAAACGACCAAAGCATGATAAGTCCCTGATTCAGTTATTGTAACGCGCACCCGTTGTGCGCGGCTCTGTCTTTCAGTCTAGTGGCCCGCCGGGGCAGATGACAATGCTTATCAGGCCAGAGTATTCTAAAAAGCGCGTTTTTGATGAGAGTGCCGTTATGAGTAAAATACCGCTTTTCCTGATAGTTATCATTGGGTTGATTGTGATATCGGCCTCCTTTCGCTATGTGCAGCAGCGTCGGGAGAATGCCAGCAACGAGGCCGCGCCGCAGCGACAAAAGCAGGTGGAGATCAGCAGCAAGCGAGAAAAGCCCGCCAATGACCGCCGCTCGCGCCAGCGTGACGTGACGCCGGCGGGCGAGACGATGCGTTATGAAGCCAGCTTTACGCCGTTACAGGGCGGGATGGAAATGACCTTCCGGCTTCAGGCGGCGGATTATCATCAGCTGACGGTGGGGGAGAAAGGCGTACTGGTTTATCAGGGGACGCGCTTTGTGCGTTTCGATGCGCAGCCGTAACCACGCCTGCGCCAGCATTACTTCAACTTTTGCTTTTTCTGCCAGGCCAGCAGCTCGAATACGCCAAACAGAAAAATGCGCATCTGTTCCGGTTTACCCATCGGCGGCGCGTTTTTGGGCTGAGTGGCTTTCAGCATTGCCAGTTGTAAACCATGCATCAGCACCATAAACACCAGCGCCACGTTGACGAAAATATTCAGCGGGCGCGGGAAAGGCTGGAAAAGATTCAGGATCAAAAAACCCCACACGCACAGCATCAATAGCCGTCCCAGATTAATCAGCATGTTCCGCTCCTTGCGTTTCACGTAAATAGAGGCGATAAGCCACCTGGCCCGCCACTTTTTCCCGGTGCAGCTGCCAACTGGCCGGCACTGGCGGCATGCCGTTCTCGACTTCGCTTTCGACGTAAATCAACGCCCCGTCCGCCAGCCAGCCGTTTTTCTCCAGCAGGCTTAATGTGTCGTCGAGTAAACCTTTGCGAAACGGCGGATCGATAAACACGATGTCGTGCGGCGTACCGGTTTGATTAAGGTAGTTCAGGGTATTGGTGTTGACCACCTTGCCGTTGGCGGCCTTTAACGTCGCGAGGTTTTTCTGTAGTTGCTGCGCCACGGGGCGTTCCATCTCCAGCAGGGTGGCGCTGGCGGCATAGCGGGACAGCGACTCCAGCCCTAACGCGCCGCTGCCGGCGAAGCAGTCGAGACAGCGCGCATCGACCATATAAGGGGCCAGCCAGTTGAACAGCGTTTCACGCACCCGATCGGTGGTCGGACGCAGGCCGGGGCTGTCGGTGACCGGCAGTTTTCGGCCTCGCCATTGGCCGCCGATAATACGAATCTGGCCGCTGCCAGAGGAGGTGGGTTTCTTCATGCTGTTCACTGGGCTTAATAATTTGGCCTGCTATTCTAGCGGCGCAAGCCGCCAGGTGAAACCTGAATCCGTCGGCGTGATGCGCTGGCGGGAAAGTGATAGAATAACGTATTCATTCGTAAAAAATTTAGCGCCCGCGATGTGATTGCGCGGTGAGGCTGCCAGGATTCAACAGCGAGGGGTGTAGTCGCCAATGGCAAAAGATAAAAAACGGGGCTTTTTTTCCTGGCTGGGTTTCGGCCAAAAAGAGCAGGAACCTGAAGTTGAACAGCAGCAGGTAACGGAACAAGAGGTTGAGAATCAGGTTACCGAACTGCCGCCGGAAACCGTCGAGCAGCCTGTTGCCGAGTCCGACGCGCCTGTTGCGCAAGACGTTGAAACGCCTGCCCCGCATACGCTGGAAGAATCGCAGGCCTTTGCGGAAGAGGTCGTTGAAATCACCGAGCAGCAGGCAGCGCAGGCGGAAGAACCGCAGCCGGTCGCTGATGATGTGGTCGAGGTGATTGAGCAGCCGCAAGAAACTGCGGTTATTGAACACGAAACCCTGCCGTTACCGGAAGAAGTACAGGCGCAAGAAATCGAGCCGGAAGAATGGCAGGCGGAGCAAGAGCCGTTAGCGGAAGCCGAGCCGGACATCAGCGACGAAGAGCTGGAAGCCCAGGCGCTGGCGGCGAGCCAGCAGGCGGAAGAACCGCTTGAGGAGTTGCAGCAGGCTGACGTGGTCGTCCCGGTCCAGGAGAAACCCACTAAAGAAGGGTTCTTCGCACGCCTGAAGCGCAGCCTGATTAAAACCAAAGAAAATCTTGGTTCCGGATTTATCAGTCTGTTCCGCGGCAAGAAAATCGATGATGATCTGTTTGAGGAACTGGAAGAACAGCTGCTGATTGCCGACGTGGGCGTGGAAACCACCCGCAAAATCATTGCCAGTCTTACCGAAGGTGCCAGCCGCAAGCAGTTGCGTGACGCCGAAGCGCTGTACGGTTTGCTGAAGGAAGAGATGGGCGAGATTCTGGCGAAAGTTGACGAGCCGCTGAACGTTGAAGGTAAAACGCCGTTTGTTATTCTGATGGTGGGCGTCAACGGCGTGGGTAAAACCACCACTATCGGCAAACTGGCGCGTCAATTCGAGCAGCAGGGGAAATCGGTGATGCTGGCGGCGGGGGATACGTTCCGCGCGGCGGCGGTCGAGCAGCTCCAGGTCTGGGGCCAGCGCAACAATATCCCGGTGGTGGCGCAGCATACCGGCGCGGATTCCGCCTCGGTGATCTTCGACGCGATTCAGGCGGCGAAAGCGCGCCATATCGACGTGTTGATTGCCGACACCGCAGGTCGTTTGCAGAATAAATCGCACCTGATGGAAGAGCTGAAGAAAATCGTCCGGGTAATGAAAAAACTCGACGAAGAGGCCCCGCATGAGATTATGCTGACCATTGACGCCAGCACCGGGCAGAATGCCATCAGCCAGGCCAAACTGTTCCATGAGGCGGTAGGTTTGACGGGCATTACGCTGACCAAGCTGGACGGCACGGCCAAAGGCGGGGTGATTTTCTCTGTTGCGGACCAGTTCGGTATTCCGATTCGCTATATTGGCGTTGGCGAACAAATTTCTGATTTGCGCCCGTTTAATGCGGGTGACTTTATAGAGGCACTTTTTGCCCGAGAGGATTAACAATGATTCGCTTTGAACAGGTCAGCAAAGCCTATCTTGGTGGGAGACAGGCTCTGCAGGGGGTGACATTTCACCTGCAACCTGGCGAGATGGCATTCCTTACCGGCCATTCCGGCGCCGGTAAGAGTACGCTGCTGAAGCTTATCTGCGGCATTGAACGCCCCAGTGCGGGGCAAATTTATTTTGCCGGTCATGAGATCAGCCGTTTAAAAAATCGTGAAGTGCCGTTTTTGCGCCGCCAGATTGGCATGATCTTTCAGGATCACCATCTGCTGATGGACAGAACGGTATTCGACAACGTGGCGATCCCGCTGATCATCGCCGGGGCCAGCAGCGAGGATATCCGCCGCCGCGTTAGCGCCGCGCTGGACAAAGTCGGCCTGCTGGATAAAGCCAAAAACTTTCCGATCCAGCTTTCCGGCGGTGAACAACAGCGCGTGGGCATCGCCCGTGCGGTGGTGAACAAGCCCGCTGTGCTGCTGGCGGATGAACCGACCGGTAACCTTGACGAAGCGCTGTCGGAAGGGATTTTGCGCCTGTTCGAAGAGTTTAACCGCGTGGGCGTCACGGTATTAATGGCCACGCATGATATGGGGCTGATTTCCAGCCGCCATTATCCAATGTTGACCCTGAGCGAAGGGCATTTGCATGGAGGCCGCCCCGGTGAATAAACGTGATGCGCTGAATGAAATGAAGCGCTTTGGCAACAAACTCAGCGGTTTTACCCGCCAGAAGATGGGCGGCGATAGCAACCGTCAGCCGCCGAAACGCGCTAAAGGCCAGCCTAACAAAGCAAAATCCCGCAAGGGCGGCGTTAACGAACAGTTCCGCTACGCCTGGAACGGCGCGCTACAGGATCTGAAAAGCAAACCGTTCGCCACGTTTTTGACCGTGATGGTCATCGCTATCTCCCTGACGCTGCCCAGCGTTTGCTACATGGTTTATAAGAACGTCAACCAGGCGGCGACCCAGTATTATCCTTCCCCCCAGATCACCGTTTATCTTGATAAAGCGCTGGATGACGATGCGGCCCAGCAGGTGGTGGGGCAATTGCAGGCCGAGCAGGGGGTTGAGAAAGTCAATTACCTGTCGCGGGATGAGGCGTTAGGCGAGTTCCGCAACTGGTCAGGCTTTGGCGGCGCGCTGGATATGCTGGAAGAAAACCCGCTGCCCGCGGTGGCGGTGATTGTCCCAAAACTGGATTTCCAGGGCACTGAATCGCTGAACACGCTGCGCGACCGGGTTGCGCGCGTGCAGGGCGTGGACGAAGTGCGTATGGACGACAGTTGGTTCGCCCGTCTTGCGGCCTTAACCGGCCTGGTGGGACGCGTGGCGGCGATGATTGGCGTGCTGATGGTCGCTGCGGTGTTCCTGGTGATTGGCAACAGCGTGCGGCTGAGTATTTTCGCCCGTCGCGACACGATTAACGTGCAAAAGCTGATTGGCGCGACCGACGGATTTATTCTGCGTCCGTTCTTATACGGCGGCGCATTACTCGGTTTTAGCGGCGCATTTTTGTCACTGATTCTTTCAGAAATTTTGGTGATGCGGTTGTCATCCGCCGTGACCGAGGTGGCGCGGGTGTTCGGGACCTCCTTTGATCTCAACGGCTTATCCTTTGATGAGTGCCTGTTGCTGCTGCTGGTGTGTTCAATGATCGGCTGGCTGGCAGCCTGGCTTGCCACTGTGCAACATTTACGTCACTTTACCCCCGACTAAAAAAAGTTTGGTATACTTCTCCCCTGCTACGAGTTCCCGTCCGCAGGGGAGCAGTACTCTACAAACCCTGCCGCGCTTTTTCATAGCGTTGTCACACTCTGTGTGTAAACTATTCACAAACCGACACGGAACTTGTGGATAAAATCACTGTCTGAAGAAAGAGTGGATGATATTCTCGTTGCTCATAAGAACTGGCCCGTTTGTTGCCTGATGGGGACAACGTACCGCCAGTCTGATAATGATTGAGAGGATTTGAATGACCAAAGAAATGCAAACTTTAGCGCTCGCTCCGGTAGGCAACCTGGAATCGTATATCCGGGCCGCCAATGCCTGGCCGATGTTATCGGCCGAGGAAGAACGGACACTTGCTGAAAAGCTGCATTACCAGGGCGATCTGGAAGCAGCGAAAAAGCTGATCCTGTCTCACCTGCGATTTGTTGTTCATATCGCTCGTAACTACGCGGGCTATGGCCTGCCGCAGGCGGATCTGATTCAGGAAGGCAATATCGGCCTGATGAAAGCGGTGCGCCGCTTCAACCCGGAAGTGGGTGTGCGTCTGGTGTCCTTCGCGGTGCACTGGATCAAAGCGGAAATTCACGAATACGTACTGCGTAACTGGCGTATTGTGAAAGTGGCAACCACCAAAGCGCAGCGCAAGCTGTTCTTTAACCTGCGTAAAACCAAGCAGCGTTTGGGCTGGTTTAACCAGGATGAAGTGGAAATGGTGGCGCGCGAGCTGGGCGTGACCAGCAAAGACGTGCGTGAAATGGAGTCGCGTATGGCGGCCCAGGACATGACGTTTGATATGTCGCCGGATGACGATACGCCGGACGGACAGCCGATGGCCCCGGTTCTCTATCTACAGGATAAATCCTCGAACTTTGCCGACGGCATTGAGGATGATAACTGGGAAGAGCACGCGGCGGATAAACTGTCTGATGCGATGCAGGGGCTGGACGAACGTAGCCAGCATATCATCCGCGCCCGTTGGCTGGATGAAGACAGCAAAACCACATTGCAGGAACTGGCCGACCGTTATGGCGTTTCCGCCGAACGTGTGCGCCAGCTTGAGAAGAATGCAATGAAGAAACTGCGCGCCGCTATCGAAGCCTGATAAGCGCTGACGATAAAAAATACCCCGTGAGAGATCATGGGGTATTTTTGTTGGGTTATCAGAGATTCGATCTATTACAAATATGATTCATTTTCCTGCTCTTTTTTCAATATAATATTTTAGGACATATAAGATACTTGTAGAAATACTATAAGACATGCCCATAAGTGAAATTCGTAATGGATGGCTTGTGAACCATAAAGAAATCATCAAAATCATTATGGTAATATACATATAAATAAATATTTTATTGTTGCTAAGTACCATTAGAAAAAACGATGGCAGCATAAAGTAAACAATGTAAAACCTTACGAATCCTAACGAAATGCCATGACTATGTGGTGAAAAATTTTTTATATATAGCGCGTGACCATAATCATGAATTATAATCATGATTACAGCACATATCGCAGCCACTGTAATTTTAGAGACATAAAAAAGGTAATTATTTGTCATTCCAGACACCATAGGTTTCTAACTCTTGTTCTGAGATAGGCCGAGCTAAGGTAGCTGCATCAATATCTGTGATTTGTTCTTTTTCATTAACAGATGAATCAAATGTGAGTGAACTAGCATAAGTATAAATACACTTTTTACTGGCAAATAGGGCGCCTCTCAACAAGAAGAAGTTATCGTATCGGTTTGTCCTGTCTGTTTCACTACTGAACGTTCCGTCAGCCCATTTCATCCCAGTTTTTATCACATACTCTATATTATGTAACGATCGATATGTATCTACTGCAAAAGGTATCTGACCAATGGCATCACTCCAGTAAGGTTGCCCCTCTATCATGACCATCAAATAATCGTCCCCGCCCTGGGAGTTGCTTTTCCAGTCTCCGGGCATATTGGGATAAAAAGAGGCCGAAGGACGATCTACCAAAGCGAAATCTGCAATTTGCTTCCAGGTGAAATGTTTATATGCATCAAATGTTTCAGGGCCAGTATTTAAATAAATCATTTCATGGTAATTATCGGCTAATGGTTCGAACCATTGCCAGGCATATTTATTATAAAGCTGTTGTGCAGTCAATATCTCAAATTTCTCATCTGATTTTTTGTTTAACGCTAAAGCAAAAAGTATATCGCCGTTGTTCCTGGTGATAATCTTACAACTCGGAATAATACATACTTCAATATAATTCTCTTCAACAGGGCGCGTAGTCGCTTTATATGTAAGAAAAGTTTTATTATCACGCGTAGTAAATAAATAATTTCGTCCATTGATGTAATGTATAGATTCCTTCATTTAATCATTCCGTAAAATAATGCTGACATTTAATGGTAATTAATTTCAAGTGGTTGTAATTGAAAATAAATGTGGAAAATTACACTATTAAAAATTTAGGCCCTAAATTCCTTTTTAGATCTTCACGGAATATCGATCATTTTAGGACAGAGGAACGCGTGCGGGCAAAACAACCGCACCGATGCCAACAGCCGTTCAAAGGCTTCTGGCATCTGTTCTTCGGTAATGCTGGCAAATCCCATCAGCAATCCCCGCCGTTTTTTATCTCCCACGTAATAGCGCGACAGCGCCCGCACCAGAATGCCCCGGGCGTTAGCATGGGCCGCAATCGCCACATCATCCGCCTCGCCTGGTAGATGCAAAATCAGATGCAGCCCGGCGTTGTCGTTGAAATCATTCAGCGCCTGTGGGCCAAACGCCTGAATAATTAACTGGCACAGCAGCGCCCGGCGTTTGCTGTACAGCAGGCGCATCCGGCGAATATGGGCGGTATACAGCCCGGACTCGATAAACTCCGCCAACGCGGTCTGGATCAGCGAATGCCCGCTGCGGTACAACTCGGCATGGGCTTTCCGGAATGATTCAGCCAGGGCCGGCGGCAGCACCAAGTACCCGAGCCGCAGTCCCGGATAGAGCGTTTTGCTGAAGGTGCCGATATAAATCACCGGCGCGTCGGACACCAGACCCTGGAGCGCCGGGATTGGCTGCCCGGAAAAGCGAAATTCACTGTCATAATCGTCTTCCACTATCCAGCATGGATGGCGCGCCGCAATGTTCAGCAGGCGCTGCCGCCGTTCCAGACTCATCACTGGCCCCAGTGGGTACTGGTGCGAAGGGGTGACGAAGATCAAGCGCGGAACTTCCTCCACGGTATCCGGAGGAGCCATCCCCGCCTGATCGACATCCACCGGGCAGAGCGTCACGTCATTCATCTGCAAAATATGGCGTATACCCCAATAAGAGGGTTCCTCAATCCAGGCGCGATCCCCCGGGTTGGTGAGCATTCGCGTCACCAAATCAATGGCCTGATGCACGCCTTCGACGATCAGGATCTGTTCAGCATTGCAGTTCACTGAACGGGCTACCCGCAAATACTCCACCAGCGCCTGTTGCAGCGCCGGTGAGCCGCCGTTATTGCTGTAAGTGAGCTGTCGGGGAGCGGGGCGGCGGCTGATGCGCGCCTGGATTTTACTGAAACGCTGATGGGGAAAAGCGCTGACGTCCGGCACGCCGGGAATAAACGCGCCCCACTGGCTTGGGCTGGCGCTGATGTTATCCAGCAATTGCTGCCCACGTCGGGAAAACGCGGGCGTCGTGGCGGGTTGCGATAGCGCATCGCCGCACGCCTGTGGGTGAAACACGTTATCCGGCAGGGTTTGCGCCACCCAGGTGCCGCTACCCTGGCGGGAGGTGACATAACCCTCCGCCAGCAGTTGTTCGTACACCGTGATCACGCTGTTGCGTGAAATCCCCAACTGCGCGGCCAGATCCCGCGAGGCGGGCAGGCGCGTCTGCGGGGCCAGGCTTTTATCGAGGATCGCCTGGCGCAGCGCGTTATATAACCGCCGATGCAAAAGCTTATCCGGCTGCGCCGCAAAGCGCACCAGCATTAAATCGCCCACCAGAGAATGCAATTGGATCCCTCAATCAATCAGGATTGGTACTCGATTATAGAACCAAAGCGCGCTAAATAAACCACAATGTAGTGTACATGTTGCATCAACGTAAAAGAGCTGCGGAGAGAAGAAAGTGAAAAATTCAGAACTAAATCAACGCCGTCAGAATGCAACGCCGCGCGGTATCGGCGTGATGTGCGGGTTTTACGCTGAGCGCGCGGAAAACGCCACGCTGTGGGACGTGGAAGGCCGGGAAGTGATTGATTTCGCGGCCGGGATCGCCGTGCTGAATACCGGCCACCGCCATCCGCGCCTGGTTGAGGCGATTGAAAAGCAGCTTAAGGCTTTTACCCATACCGCCTATCAAATCGTGCCCTATGAAGGGTACGTGTCGCTGGCGGAACGCATCAATGAACGCGCGCCCATTGAAGGACCGGTGAAAACCGCGTTTTTTACTACCGGCGCGGAAGCGGTGGAAAACGCCGTGAAAATCGCCCGGGCCAGTACCCGTCGCCCCGGTATTATCACCTTTAGCGGCGCGTTCCATGGCCGAACTTTTATGACCATGGCGCTCACCGGCAAAGTGGCCCCGTACAAGCTCGGCTTTGGCCCGTTCCCCGGTTCGGTGTTCCATGCCCGCTACCCCAATGATCTGCACGGTGTCAGCGTTGAGCAGGCGCTGGAAAGCCTCGAATACATCTTCAAAGCCGATATCGCTCCGGACCAGGTGGCGGCGATTGTGCTGGAACCCATTCAGGGCGAGGGCGGGTTTAACGTCGCGCCGCCACAATTTTTCAGCGCGCTGCGGCAGATTTGCGACCAGCATGGCATTCTGCTGATTGCTGATGAAGTGCAGACTGGTTTTGCGCGTACCGGCAAACTGTTCGCCATGGAGCATTACCCGGTGAAAGCCGATTTGATCACTATGGCGAAAAGCCTGGCGGGGGGAATGCCGCTATCCGCTGTGGCAGGGCGCGCCGAGGTGATGGACGCCCCCGCACCGGGCGGGCTGGGCGGCACCTACGCCGGTAACCCGCTGGCGATTGCGTCGGCCCATGCGGTGCTGGATGTGATTGACGATGAAAAACTGTGCCAGCGCGCGAATGAACTCGGCGCGCAGCTGAAAGAAGTGCTGGAGCAGGCGCAGAGCAAAGCGGTAGCCCAGGTGCGCGGGCTGGGGTCGATGATTGCCGTGGAGTTTAACGACCCGGCAACCGGTAAACCGTCGCCGGACATCACCCGCGAAGTTCAGCAAGCGGCGCTGGAGCAGGGGCTGCTGTTACTCACCTGTGGCGTATACGGCAACGTGATCCGCTTCCTGTATCCGCTGACGATCCCACAAGCGCAATTCACCCAGGCGCTAAATATTCTTAAACAGGTTTTACCGCGCTAATCCTGACGCGGCGAGGCGTTGTTGTTGCACTAATGTTGCAATAAGACCCCGCCGCGCTCACTTTCTGTTATTCACCCCACAAAATTGTTGTTCCAAAATTAGAAAAATGGGGTATGTTTTAGCAGAGTATGCTGCTCAGGCACCGGTGGCATCCCTCCTTTCTACTATCTAATGCTGCGCCTAAGTGCGATGGCGATATAATGTGCCAAATCAAAACAACAAAACAACTTCAACAACCACAACAATGGGGATCCTCAGGATGAAAATGACGGGTAAAGCGTTACTGGCGGGATGTATCGCTCTGGCGATGAGCAGCGCGGCAATGGCGGAAGATATTAAGATCGCCGTCGTCGGCGCTATGTCCGGCCCGGTCGCGCAGTATGGAGACCAGGAGTTTACTGGCGCAGAGCAAGCGGTTGCCGATATTAACGCCAAGGGCGGCATCAAAGGCAACAAACTGGTTATGACCAAATACGATGACGCCTGCGACCCGAAACAAGCGGTAGCGGTAGCGAACAAAGTGGTTAACGACGGCATCAAATATGTTATCGGCCACCTGTGCTCTTCTTCTACACAGCCAGCATCGGATATCTATGAAGATGAAGGCATTCTGATGATCACGCCAGCGGCGACTGCGCCGGAACTGACCGCGCGTGGTTATCAACTGGTGCTGCGCACCACCGGTCTGGATTCCGACCAGGGCCCGACTGCGGCTAAATACATCGCTGAGAAAGTGAAGCCGCAGCGCATTGCTGTTATTCATGACAAACAGCAGTACGGCGAAGGCCTGGCGCGTTCCGTTCAGGATAACCTGAAGAAAGCCGGCGCGAACGTGGTGTTCTTTGACGGTATCACCGCCGGTGAGAAAGATTTCTCTACGCTGGTGGCACGTCTGAAGAAAGAAAACATTGATTTCGTTTACTACGGTGGCTACCACCCGGAAATGGGCCAGATCCTGCGCCAGTCCCGCGCGGCAGGCCTGAAAACGCAGTTTATGGGTCCAGAAGGTGTGGCGAACGTATCCCTGTCTAACATCGCCGGCGAATCCGCGGAAGGCATGTTAGTAACCAAGCCGAAGAACTACGATCAGATTCCGGCGAACAAACCGATTGTGGACGCGATCAAAGCCAAGAAACAGGATCCGAGCGGTGCGTTCGTGTGGACCACCTACGCTGCGCTGCAATCCCTGCAAGCCGGCCTGAACCAGTCTGACGATCCGGCTGAAATCGCCAAATACCTGAAGGCTAACTCTGTGGAAACCGTGATGGGTCCGCTGTCATGGGATGAGAAGGGCGATCTGAAAGGCTTTGAGTTCGGCGTGTTCACGTGGCATGCCAACGGTACGGCGACCGACGCCAAATAATTTGCCTGTCACGTTCACGCAGCGCTGACGACATTAACAACCCCGATTACTTACTGATGTAAGTTTTCGGGGTTTTTATACAATACTTTGGATGCAATTCAATTACGCTCTGAATAAACCGTCATAAAGCATCATTTGGGCACATGATGGTTAATTGTTCCTTAACCTTAATTACACCTAATCACTCCTCCCTGCGTATTATTGAAGAGTTTATTATCTCACTAAAATTGAATTGAAAAGATATTTAACATTAATACAGGGACATAAGCATGTCAGAAGCAGAAAGGATTGCAAATAGAATAATTGAGGTCTTGCAACACAGAAAAAGTAAGTCTGTGTATATACGTTACACACAAAAAGTTGGCGAGGTAGTGTTAGATTTTACAAATGATATCTCCGCTATTGCTGTAAACTTCATTGATACTGATAATAGATATATCAATGAAGCAAATACATACAGGCTTCTTTATAGGTTAAAAAGAGGGTTACATGATGGAGAACTCAGTACGATACTAAATATAGTCTTAAAAAATTTTACCCGAGAAATAGAAGAAAGTAAGCGGAACTACATTTGAAATAATTTAGCGAAAGGCACTGGCAAACTGTTTATCAACGCCGCATTGATAAATGACTTAGCATCTATATTCACTCAAAAATTTATAGGACGTATGACTGCAGGGTTAATAATATCGACAATATACTCGATAGGTGGGTCGGTCTCCAGGGCGGTTTACACATCGGAAAAACTGAAGCAGGTTGACTATCAGATCTATAACGACCTCAGAGTAGCTGGAGATCTCGGCCTTTTTTATTTTCTTGTTGAAGCCTACGCTGGCCCATTCCTGGATGCTTTGATACTGAAAAAAATAATCCCGTCGCATGGGACGAGATTTTGGTTAGGCTTGCTCAGGGATTAGATAATCGGTAGTCAATTATCTTTCATTTTCCGGGTTGCCTTAATGCAAAAATAAAAGCAACCCAAACTAAAGAAGATAATAACGAGGTGCCCCGTGACTTCTGCATAGTTCAGGGCGGAAAGTCCCCCAACTGATTTTATATATATAAGAGTTACAATAAATGAATAAACCGCAAAAATCAAAAACAAAAACAGGATTAATGATATAATTTTCATTAGGATGTAGGTGATTTTTTTCATTGTAATACTTATAAAGATCCATTTGCCGAAAATTAATACTTAACAAAATACAATTAATGCATCCCATCTTAAACACATTGTACGCCAATTGTGGATGCGATCAAAGCTAAGATACAGGCTTCGATCTGCGATTCAATCACTTTCTAAACATTTCACTATAAATAATCATTTGAATCCATGATGGTTAATTGCCATTTACTCTTGGTTACACCCAAATAACAAGAGGACGCGTAAAGTTTGGCAGCATAAAAAAGTCAAACAAGGAAAGCATTGATGACATGGAATCCACTGAATGCCGTTAGCTACGCACGGGTGCACGCTTTACCCAAATCATCCGGTTACTGTGGGCGTTACGTTTCAAATGCGATACGCGCTGGTGGACTTAATCTACCAAATACTCATCATGCCAGGGACATGGGACGAACTCTGGAGCAAGCCGGCTTTTATGAAGTCCATGGAAATTTGAGAGAAGGTGATGTAGCGGTTATTCAATCACTCGGCATTACCGGCCATACAGACGGTCATACCTGTATTTATGATGCTCATCACCGCCAGTGGATAAGTGATTATCGGCAAACTCATGGCAGCGGAGAGGAAGGGATGTATTCTGGCCCTGAGTACAGAAAACGTCGGCCAGCTTATAAGATCTACCGCCATGATTAAGATAAATTATTCCGTCTTGCCTTTGTTTCTGTCCAGTGCTTTGACCTTTGCAGGTACTACGCAAATCGGGCCGGAAAAAGCTGCGCTTGAGTTTAACCGATGGTATCTGGATCAGATCCAGGATAACAAATATCCTCTTGATGGGCACGAGATTGAAAAATATGTCACTGCCGACACCCTACAAAACTTGCTTAAGATTTTTGCTCAGGAAGTAAGAACGGGAGACGCATTGATTGACGCTGATCCCTTTACCCAAAGCCAGGATATTCTGGAAGACTGGCCTACTAACATAACCGTGATTTCAAACACATTTGAACATGGTTGCCAGAATGTCTATGTCGCGTTCGGTAAGAGCCAAAAATACGTTCTTGCTGACTGTATGGTGAAAGAGGACGGTGTCTGGAAAGTAAAAAGCGTTACTCAGATTTCCAGTGACTGAAAAATTCCTTACAGAGACCGGTGAATGAAGAAACTATTTGCTATTGCCGTATCGCTGATGGCTTTCAGCGCTAACGCGTTATCCGCAGTGCCTTCATATGGTGCCCCAGCAAAGGCCGCCCTTGAATTTAATCAATGGTACCTTGGTCATTTCAAGAACATTGACTCACATCCTGTGGGAAAAGAGATGAGGAAGTACATTCCCATTGATGGAAAAGAGATAGAAAAGTACGTCACTGTCGATACGTTAAAAAAAGTGCGCAACAGAGATGCGCAAACACGCTTACTCGTGGAAAAAACGGGGGCTGATTTTACGTATGGCGACGAGGATTTCTTCACTAAAACCGAAGACATAATCAGCGATTGGCCAACGAATATTAATGTGATTTCAGCGGATTATGATCCGGTTTGCGCGACTGTTTATATTGCGCTTGGGAAAGAGCAAGATTATGTCGTCGCTGACTGCATGGTACAGGAAGAGGGTATCTGGAAGGTTCAATCTGTTGCAGCGTTCGTTAACAGGAACGCGTTTGATGACCCGCACCCTTGATCGCTTTTCTCAACAACAAAACAGCGTCGCAAAACGTTAGTTAAACGACGCGGTAGTTACAGCCCATCTCGCCCTGCGCTGTGATGTCGATCTCTCTCGATTTAGCGCTTCTCCCAGCCGCCTTCCTCGATCGAAAAGCCCAGCGCCTGCATAAACGCATTCATCACGTTGCGGTCTTCGACGCCGACGTCGGAAATCCACCAGTGGTTGATTGCGGGGTTATCGCGGATCACCTCTTCAATCAGATAGTGACCAACGCCACGCCGGCGCGTCACCTCGCGTACGCGCAGTGAATCCATCGCGCCCTGATCGCCGGTCAGCGTCACGCGGACCGCGCCCAGCAGCCGTTCATTAAAACGCGCGGCGTAAATACGGTGGCCTTCATCAATCTTCAACGATGCGCTGGAGTATTCCGGCCAAATTTTGCCCAGGTCGATATGGTCCTGCGGCGTAAAAGTCTGCAAACGAATAATAGTGAGTTTCATAGTGGCATCCCGAAGGCAGTTTTATCGGAGTGTATCCAAATTATTGACCATAACGCCTGCTCTTTTTTAATTCATAGAGTAGTTGAATAGTTTTTATCACGTATCAAAAGCAGTGCGAATATTCCAGGAATGAAATTTAACCAGGTTTTTACTCTGACAGGTAGTGATTTATTCGGCTTAATGCACCAATATTTTATGCTGGAATTACTGCTTTTTTTTGTTTAACTCTGGCTTAATCCAGAATATTATCTTTGCTTAATGTCATGATATATAGACGTTTTAGCCTGTGTAATAGCGAAAATTAGCGCTAACTCATTAAAGAGACAGGTAAAAATAGTGTTGTTTATAAAAACAGCAGAACATTTTTTAACCATAATAAAACCAGAAATTTACAACTGGCATGAATGGGGATGCACGGAATGAAATACAACGCGAAAACACTACTCGCAGGGATGGTTGCGCTGGCACTGACTCACACGGCAGCGGCGCAGGAGATTAAAGTCGCGGTGGTGGGGGCGATGTCCGGCCCGGTCGCCCAGTGGGGCGATATGGAATTTAACGGCGCGCGTCAGGCGATTAAAGACATTAACGCTAAAGGCGGCGTCAAAGGCGATAAGCTGGTGGCTGTAGAGTATGACGACGCCTGTGATCCGAAACAGGCGGTCGCCGTCGCCAACAAAATCGTTAACGACGGCATTAAATACGTGATTGGCCACCTCTGCTCTTCATCCACTCAGCCGGCTTCCGATATCTACGAAGATGAAGGCATTCTGATGATCACTCCGGGCGCGACCAACCCCGAACTGACCCAGCGCGGCTATCAGATGATCATGCGTACCGCCGGGCTGGATTCTGCACAGGGCCCGACGGCGGCGAAGTATATTCTGGAAACCGTTAAGCCGCAGCGTATCGCCATCATTCATGATAAGCAGCAGTACGGCGAAGGCCTGGCGCGTTCCGTTCAGGACGGCCTGAAAAAAGGCGGCGCCAACGTGGTGTTCTTTGACGGCATCACTGCGGGCGAGAAAGATTTTTCCGCCCTGCTGGCGCGCCTGCAAAAAGAAAATATCGATTTCGTTTACTACGGCGGTTATTACCCGGAAATGGGCCAGATGCTGCGCCAGGCGCGCGCCACCGGCCTGAAAACCCAGTTTATGGGCCCGGAAGGTGTGGGCAACGCGTCGCTGTCCAATATTGCGGGCGATGCGGGCGAGGGCATGTTAGTGACTATGCCGAAACGCTATGACCAGGAAGCCTCGAACAAGGCTATCGTCGATGCCCTGAAAGCCGAGAAAAAAGATGCCAGCGGCCCGTATGTGTGGATCACCTATGCCGCCGTACAGTCACTGGCGACGGCAATGGACAGAAGCGGTTCAAAAGAACCGGCTGATTTGATTAAGGACTTAAAAGAACACGGGGCTGATACCGTGATTGGGCCGCTGAGCTGGGATGAAAAAGGCGATCTGAAGGGATTTGAATTTGGTGTATTCCAGTGGCATGCCGACGGGTCGTCAACCAACGTGGTCAAATAAACGCTCGTGATAATTCGAGCATTCATTATTTATGCGACGTTGGATTGCTGACCTGAACGAGTGATAAAAGGTTACGTTATGTCCGAGCAGTTCCTCTATTTTTTGCAGCAAATGTTTAATGGCGTCACGCTGGGGAGTACCTACGCGCTGATCGCCATCGGCTACACCATGGTGTACGGCATCATCGGCATGATTAACTTCGCCCATGGCGAGGTGTACATGATTGGTAGTTACGTCTCCTTTATGATCGTAGCGGCGCTAATGATGATGGGTATCGACGCCAGCTGGTTGCTGGTGGGCGCAGCCTTTATCGGGGCGATTGTCATCGCCAGCGCCTACGGCTGGAGCATCGAGCGGGTCGCCTATCGACCGGTGCGTAACTCCAAGCGCCTGATCGCCCTGATTTCCGCCATCGGGATGTCCATTTTCCTGCAAAACTACGTCAGCCTGACCCAGGGCTCGCGCGATGTGGCGCTACCGAGCCTGTTTAACGGCCAGTGGCTGGTAGGCAGCAGTGAAAACTTTTCTGCCACCATCACCACTATGCAGCTGGTTATCTGGATCGTAACCTTCCTGGCGATGCTGGCGCTGACCCTTTTCATCCGATACTCCCGTATGGGACGCGCCTGCCGCGCCTGTGCGGAAGACCTGAAAATGGCCAGCCTGCTCGGCATTAATACTGACCGCGTCATCTCGCTGACCTTCGTGATCGGCGCGGCGATGGCGGCGGTAGCCGGGGTACTGTTGGGCCAGTTCTACGGTGTAATTAACCCGTACATCGGCTTTATGGCGGGGATGAAGGCCTTTACCGCTGCGGTATTGGGCGGCATCGGCAGCATTCCCGGCGCGATGATCGGCGGCCTGATCCTTGGGCTGACCGAAGCGCTGACCTCTGCCTACCTGAGTACTGAATATAAAGATGTGGTCTCTTTCGCCCTGTTGATTGGCGTCTTGCTGGTCATGCCTACCGGTATCCTGGGCCGTCCGGAGGTAGAGAAAGTATGAAACCGATGCATTTTGCCATGGCGCTGCTCTCTGCCGTGCTGTTCTTCGTACTGGCTGGCGTGATGATGGGCGTTCAGTTAAGCCTGTCCGGCACCAAACTGGTGGTGGATACCGCGTCCGTCATCCGCTGGGAGTGGATTGCCGTGGGCACGGCGGTGGTGTTCCTGTTCCAGCTGCTGCGCCCCTTGTTCCAGAAAAGCTTTAAAAACGTTTCCGGGCCGAAGTTCATTCTGCCTGCTATTGATGGTTCTACGCCGAAGCAGAAACTGTTCCTGGTGGCGCTGCTGGTACTGGCGGTAGCATGGCCGTTTATGGTGTCGCGCGGCACGGTGGATATCGCCACCTTGACCATGATTTACGTGATCCTCGGTCTGGGCCTAAACGTGGTGGTGGGGCTGTCTGGCCTGCTGGTGCTGGGTTACGGCGGTTTCTACGCCATCGGCGCGTACACCTTTGCGCTGCTGAACCACTATTACGGTCTCGGCTTCTGGACCTGCCTCCCGCTGGCGGGCCTGGTGGCCGCGGCGGCAGGCTTTCTGCTGGGCTTCCCGGTGCTGCGTTTGCGCGGCGACTATCTGGCGATTGTTACCTTAGGCTTCGGTGAGATCGTGCGTATTTTGCTGCTGAACAACACTGAAGTGACCGGCGGGCCGAACGGCATCAGCCAGATCCCGAAACCGACGCTGTTCGGCCTGGAGTTTAGCCGCACACCGCGCGAAGGGGGCTGGGATACCTTCAGCAACTTCTTCGGCATGAAGTACGACCCCAGCGACCGCATTATTTTCCTCTATCTGGTGGCGCTGCTGTTAGTGGTGATCACCCTGTTTGTGATTAACCGCCTGCTGCGTATGCCGCTGGGCCGCGCCTGGGAAGCGCTGCGTGAAGATGAGATCGCCTGCCGTTCCCTGGGCCTGAACCCGACGCGCATCAAGCTGACCGCGTTCACCATCAGCGCCGCGTTTGCCGGTTTCGCCGGGACGCTGTTCGCCGCGCGTCAGGGCTTTGTTAGCCCGGAGTCTTTCACCTTCGCCGAATCGGCGTTTGTGCTGGCGATTGTGGTGCTGGGCGGCATGGGCTCGCAGTTTGCGGTTATCCTGGCGGCTATCCTGCTGGTGGTATCGCGCGAGCTGATGCGTGATTTCAACGAATACAGCATGTTGATGCTGGGCGGCCTGATGGTGCTGATGATGATTTGGCGTCCGCAGGGGCTGCTGCCGATGACGCGTCCGCAGTTGAAGTTGAAGAATGGGCACGTTGAAGGAGAGAAAGCATGAGTCAGCCAATTTTAAGCGTCGAAGGCCTGATGATGCGTTTTGGCGGCCTGTTGGCGGTCAACAATGTCTCTCTGGAATTGCGCGAACATGAAATCGTGTCGTTAATCGGCCCGAACGGCGCGGGGAAAACTACGGTGTTCAACTGCCTGACCGGTTTTTATAAACCGACCGGCGGCACCATCAAACTGCGCGACAAGCATCTGGAGGGCCTGCCGGGCCAGCAAATCGCGCGCATGGGCGTGGTGCGTACCTTCCAGCACGTGCGCCTGTTCCGCGAAATGACGGTGATTGAAAACCTGCTGGTGGCGCAGCATCAGCAGTTAAAAACCGGTCTGTTTTCCGGCCTGCTGAAAACCCCGGCGTTTCGCCGCACCCAGAGCGAAGCGCTGGATCGCGCCGCCACCTGGCTCGACCGCATCGGTCTGCTGGCGCACGCCAACCGTCAGGCCAGCAACCTGGCCTACGGCGACCAGCGCCGTCTGGAGATTGTGCGCTGCATGGTGACCCAGCCGGAAATTCTGATGCTGGATGAACCGGCGGCGGGCCTGAACCCGAAAGAGACCAAAGAGCTGGATGAGCTGATCGTCGAGCTGCGCGACCATCACAACACCACCATCCTGCTGATTGAGCATGATATGAAACTGGTGATGGGGATTTCCGACCGCATTTATGTGGTAAACCAGGGAACGCCGCTGGCTAACGGCACGCCGGAGCAGATCCGTAATAATCCTGATGTTATCCGTGCATACCTGGGCGAGGCATAAGATGGAAAAGGTCATGTTGTCTTTTGACAAAGTCAGCGCCCACTACGGCAAAATCCAGGCGCTGCACGACGTCAGTTTGCAGATTAAGCAGGGTGAAATCGTCACCCTGATTGGCGCCAACGGCGCGGGTAAAACCACGCTGCTTGGCACGCTGTGCGGCGATCCGCGCGCCACCAGCGGGCGCATCGTGTTCGACGGCAAAGATATTACCGACTGGCATACCGCCAAAATCATGCGTGAAGCGGTGGCGATAGTGCCGGAAGGTCGCCGGGTGTTTTCCCGGATGACCGTGGAAGAGAACCTGGCGATGGGTGGTTTCTTTGCCGATCGCCAGCAGTATCACGAACGCATCGAGCGCGTGTACCAGTTGTTTCCACGCCTGCACGAGCGCCGTATCCAGCGCGCGGGCACCATGTCCGGCGGCGAACAGCAGATGCTGGCGATTGGCCGCGCCCTGATGAGCCAGCCGCGCTTGCTGCTGTTGGACGAGCCGTCGCTGGGCCTTGCGCCGATCATCATTCAGCAGATTTTCGACACCATCGAACAGCTGCGCGAAGAGGGGATGACCATCTTCCTGGTGGAGCAGAACGCCAACCAGGCGCTGAAGCTCGCCGATCGCGGCTACGTGCTGGAAAACGGTCACGTGGTTCTGGAAGATACCGGCGATGCACTATTGGCCAACGAAGCGGTGCGTAGCGCGTATTTGGGTGGCTAAAGCTTGAGAACCGCCGATCAAGGAGCCGCAAGGCTCCTTTTTTGTACGCTCTACTTGTACAATTAACCTGTACGCAAAAGGAGGTTCTATGCAAACGATGAATTACAGCGAAGCACGTCAAAATCTCGCCGCTGCGCTTGAAAGCGCTGCCCAGGGAACGCCAGTCACCATTACCCGAAGGGGACACAAGCCTGCGGTGATTATTAGCGCTGAAGAATTCGAGCGTTATCAATCCGCAAAGATGGATGCGGAATTTGCGGCCATTATGGCGATATATGGCAATGAGATCAGGGAACTGGCAGATACGTCGGGCTAACGGTTGCAGCCGCAGCAGGCCAGCTCACGCTGGAAGACATTGCCTTAAAATTGCAGTCATCAGGTTACAAGAAAATCCCAATGCCCTGAACCGGTTAGCTAAGCCGATACAACAAAGTATTTGGTGAAATCACTGACTGCACGAAGCCGTAATGTTGGTAAAAATGCATCGCCTTTTCGTCAATGACGTGAACCATAATGGCCTTAACACCAACATGCCCGGCAACCTTTTCTACCCGATCGGTCGCATCCTTTAACAGCCACTGTCCTACTTTATGGCGCTGATACGCGACATCAACGGCCAGACGACCCAACAAAATAACAGGGATAGGGTCTGGCATATTCTGACGTAAACCTCGGGTTGCGTGAGTATGATCGACAGAGCCAGACGCCAGACAGTAATACCCGACAACAATATGGGTTCCCGCCTGGCAAGTGACAAAAGTTCGGGACGCGTTCAGCGTCTGGTTCTTAAAAGCACGACGTACTAACCAGTCATTGAGCGCAGCATTGCCGCAGTCAAATTCCGTTAAGTCGTGCTCCTGTGTCAGTAATACCGGCTGCGTCACCTTTATTCCCATTCTGGCTTAACATCCTTTAAGCGGTTGCGTCCTTCAATATTTTCCAGCGGTGCTTCAAGCTGTTGAATAAAAGCGGCATAACGTTCATCGTCCAGCATAAAGACGCGCTGGTCGAGAATGATATTTTGGGCCTCGTTATAGGCCAGTTCCAGAATGAAATCGGTGCGCGATTTATTCACCAGCGTTGCGGCATAGTCGATGACGGCACGCTCTTCATCGCTGGCGCGGAGGTTGATTTGGTTTTCCCGTGGTAACTTTTTAGTACCGGCGGGGATGCGAGGTGAGGGCATATCGCCTCCTGTTAGTGCGAGTTCTAATGAATAAATAATAACCATGTGTACAGCAAAAAGCTATACACAGAGAAGGCATATTAAAAGTGCCCAGCGGTTCCCGTCATCTTTTCATCATCTCATCATCATCCTTTCGACATTTCCCCGGCATCTTGCTGTCACCGTTTTGTAATCAAAAGGTTATTTTTCTGTCATTCGCGCATGTCATGTTACCTCGCGAGCATAAAACGCGTGGTTTCGCGCATCCGGCACAACAAGAGAGATAACCGCATGACATCGTTACGTACAGCTTCAGCTCTGGCGATTGGGATGGCGTTTGCCAGTCAGTCTTTCGCTGCGACCACCATTCCGTTCTGGCATTCCATGGAGGGCGAACTGGGTAAAGAAGTGGAATCCTTAGCGCAACGCTTCAACCAGACTCACCCGGATTATCAGATTACCCCGGTTTATAAAGGCAACTACGAGCAGAGCCTGGCCGCCGGAATTGCGGCGTTCCGCACCGGAAATGCCCCGGCGATTTTGCAGGTGTATGAAGTGGGTACGGCGACCATGATGGCGTCGAAAGCCATCAAACCGGTGTACGAAGTGTTCAGCGATGCGGGCATTAAATTCGACGAATCCCAGTTTGTGCCGACGGTTTCCGGTTACTACACCGACGCAAAAAGCGGCCATCTGCTGTCGCAACCGTTTAATAGCTCCACCCCGGTGTTGTATTACAACAAAGACGCCTTCAAAAAAGCCGGTTTAGATCCGGAGCAGCCGCCGAAAACCTGGCAGGAACTGGCGGACTACACCGCGAAGCTGAAAGCCGCCGGGATGAAGTGCGGCTACGCCAGCGGCTGGCAGGGCTGGATCCAGATTGAAAACTTCAGCGCCTGGCACGGCCTGCCGGTCGCCACCGAGAACAACGGCTTTAACGGCACTAACGCGGTGCTGGAATTCAATAAGCCGGAGCAGGTGAAACATATCGCCATGCTTCAGGCATTAAACAAGAAAGGGGACTTCACCTATTTCGGCCGTAAGGATGAATCCACCGAGAAGTTCTATAACGGCGACTGCGCGATTACCACCGCCTCTTCCGGCTCGCTGGCCGACATCCGCCACTACGCCAAATTTAATTACGGCGTGGGGATGATGCCGTACGATGCCGACGCCAAAGGCGCGCCGCAAAACGCCATTATCGGCGGAGCCAGCCTGTGGGTGATGCAGGGTAAAGACAAAGAAACCTATAAAGGCGTGGCCGAGTTCCTCGACTTCCTGGCGCAGCCGGAAAACGCCGCCGAATGGCACCAAAAAACCGGCTATCTGCCGATCACCAAAGCGGCTTATGACCTGACCCGCGAACAGGGCTTCTACGATAAAAACCCTGGCGCGGATATCGCCACCCGTCAGATGCTGAACAAGCCGCCGCTGGATTACACCAAAGGGCTGCGTCTGGGCAACATGCCGCAAATCCGCACCGTGGTTGACGAAGAGCTGGAAAGCGTCTGGACCAACAAGAAAACGCCTCAGCAGGCGCTGGATGCCGCCGTTGAGCGTGGCAACCAACTGCTGCGCCGCTTCGAACAATCCACCAAATCCTGATAAGTCTCGCCCCTCACGCTGGCTACGCGCCGGGTGAGGGGTTTTTTATTGAGTAACGCTATGTCCTCATCACGCCCGGTATTCCAGTCCGGCTGGTTGCCGTATCTGCTGTTATTGCCTCAACTTGCCATTACGGTGGTGTTCTTTATCTGGCCCGCCGGGGAAGCGCTCTGGTATTCGGTGCAAAGCGTCGATCCCTTTGGCCTGTCCAGTGAGTTTGTCGGCCTGGATAACTTCCGCCAGTTGCTTAACGACAGCTATTACCTGGACTCGTTCTGGACCACCATTAAATTCAGCGCCATGGTGACGTTTTTCGGCCTGGTCAGCTCGCTGTTTTTCGCCGCGCTGGTGGATTATGTGGTGCGCGCCAGCCGCCTGTATCAAACCCTGATGCTGCTGCCCTACGCAGTCGCGCCTGCGATTGCCGCCGTGCTGTGGATTTTCCTGTTTAACCCTGGACGCGGGCTGATTACCCACTGGCTGGAGCTGATGGGCTACCAATGGAATCACGCCCAGAACAGCGGCCAGGCGATGTTTCTGGTGGTGTTCGCCTCAGTGTGGAAGCAAATCAGCTACAACTTCCTGTTTTTCTTCGCCGCGTTGCAGTCGATCCCCCGCTCACTGGTGGAGGCCGCAGCCATAGACGGCGCCGGTCCGGTGCGTCGGTTTTTTAAACTGTCGCTGCCGCTGATCGCCCCGGTGAGCTTCTTCCTGCTGGTGGTGAATCTGGTTTACGCCTTCTTCGACACCTTCCCGGTGATCGACGCCGCCACCGCCGGTGGGCCGGTGCAGGCCACCACGACGCTGATCTACAAAATCTACCGCGAAGGCTTTGCCGGGCTGGATCTGTCGGCATCAGCAGCACAGTCGGTGGTGCTGATGGCGCTGGTGATCGTGCTGACGGTGGTGCAGTTCCGCTACGTTGAAAAAAGGGTGCGCTACCAATGATAGAACACCGTCGCGGGCTGGATATCTTCAGCCACTGCATGTTAATCCTCGGTATCGCCGTGATCCTGTTCCCGATGTACGTGGCTTTTGTGGCCGCCACTCTGGACAGCAAAGCGGTATTCGAAACCCCAATGACGCTGATCCCCGGCGGCCATCTGTGGGAAAACCTCCGTCATATCTGGCAGCACGGCGTGGGGGCGAACAGCGCGCCGTTCGGCCTGATGCTGTTTAACAGCCTGGTGATGGCGCTGACCATCACGGTGGGCAAAATCGCGGTGTCGATCCTGTCGGCGTTCGCCATCGTCTGGTTCCGCTTCCCGCTGCGTAATCTCTGCTTCTGGCTGATTTTCATCACCCTGATGTTGCCGGTGGAAGTGCGTATTTTCCCGACGGTAGAGGTGATCGCCAGGCTGAATCTGCTCGACAGCTATACCGGCCTGACGTTGCCGCTGATGGCGTCCGCCACCGCCACGTTCCTGTTCCGCCAGTTTTTTATGACCTTGCCCGATGAGCTGATAGAAGCCGCGCGCATTGATGGCGCGTCGCCGATGCGCTTTTTCCGCGACATCGTGCTGCCGCTGTCCCGCACCAATCTGGCGGCGCTGTTTGTTATCACCTTTATCTACGGCTGGAACCAGTATCTGTGGCCGCTGCTGATCGTTAGCGACGCTAACCTGGGCACTGCGGTGGCGGGCATTAAAGGGATGATTTCAACCGGCGAAGGCAGCACCCAGTGGAACCAGGTGATGGCGGCGATGCTGCTGACGCTGATCCCGCCGGTGGTAATTGTATTAGTGATGCAGCGCGCGTTTGTGCGCGGCCTGGTCGATAGCGAGAAATAGAGAAGTCACATGGCTGGATTAAAATTACAGGCAGTAACCAAAAGCTGGGACGGCAAAACCCAGGTGATTAAGCCGCTGACCCTGGACGTGGCGGACGGGGAATTTATCGTAATGGTCGGCCCGTCGGGCTGCGGGAAGTCCACGCTGCTGCGCATGGTCGCCGGGCTGGAGCGCGTGACCAGCGGCGATATCTGGATCGATAATCAACGCGTCACTGAACTGGAGCCGAAAGCGCGCGGTATCGCCATGGTGTTCCAGAACTATGCGCTGTATCCGCATATGAACGTTGAAGAGAACATGGCCTGGGGCCTGAAAATACGCGGTATGGGTAAAGGTCACATCGAGGCGCGGGTCAATGAAGCGGCGCGTATTCTGGAGCTGGATGGCTTACTGAAACGCCGTCCGCGCGAACTCTCCGGCGGGCAGCGCCAGCGCGTGGCGATGGGCCGCGCTATCGTGCGCGATCCGGCGGTGTTCCTGTTTGATGAGCCGCTCTCCAACCTCGACGCCAAACTGCGGGTGCAGATGCGCCTTGAGCTGCAACAACTGCATCGCCGCCTGAAAACCACCAGCCTTTACGTTACCCATGATCAGGTGGAAGCCATGACCCTGGCCCAGCGGGTGATGGTGATGAATAAAGGCGTCGCCGAGCAAATCGGGACGCCGGTGGAGGTCTATGAGCGCCCTGCGTCGCGCTTTGTGGCGAGTTTTATCGGCTCGCCCGCCATGAATTTGCTGGAGGGGCGTATTAATGCCCAGGCGACCCATTTTGACGCAGACGGCTTCAGCCTGCCGCTGGGGGCGCGTCATCTGGCGCTGGCTGGCCGCGTGGTGACGCTGGGTATCCGCCCCGAACATATTGCGCTAAGCTCACAGACCGCAGGCGGCGTGCCGCTCAACGTGCAAACCCTTGAGATGCTGGGGGCGGATAACCTGGCGCACGGGCGCTTCGGCGAGCAAAAAGTGATTGTGCGTCTTGCGCATCAGCACCGGCCTGCGGCGGGCTCGACGCTCTGGCTGCATCTGCCGCCGGAGCATCTGCACTTTTTTGATGGTGAAACAGGAATACGTCTATGAATAACTGGCCATACCCTGCGATTGTCGCCCACCGGGGCGGCGGCAAGCTGGCTCCCGAAAATACGCTGGCGGCTATCGACGTGGGGGCGCGTTATGGGCACACCATGATCGAGTTTGACGCCAAACTTTCCAGAGACGGACAGATTTTCTTGCTGCATGACGACACGCTGGAACGCACCAGCAACGGCTGGGGTATTGCCGGCGATCTGGACTGGGACGACCTGGTAAAAGTAGACGCGGGGAGCTGGTACAGCGGCGAGTTCAAAGGCGAATCGCTGCCGCTGCTGAAAGACGTGGCTGCGCGCTGTCGCGAACACGGCATGATGGCCAATATCGAGATTAAACCCACCACGGGGGTGGACGCGCAAACTGGCAAAGTGGTGGCGCTGGCGGCGCGTGATTTGTGGCAGGGCATGACGCCGCCGTTACTGTCATCGTTTTCCGTTGCGGCGCTGGAAGCCGCGCAACAGGCCGCGCCGGAACTGCCACGTGGGTTACTGCTGGATGAATGGCGCAGCGACTGGCGCGAATTAACATCACGCCTTGCCTGCGTGTCGATTCACCTGAATCATAAATTGCTGGATGAGGCGCGGATTGCGGCGCTCAAGGCGGCGGGGCTGAAAATCCTGGTTTACACCGTCAACAATCCCCAGCGCGCCGCCACGCTGCTGCGCTGGGGGGTTGATAGCATTTGTACCGATCGCATCGATGAGATCGGCCCGCATTTCAACGCTTAAGGGCCAATGGTTTTCAGCGGGATATTCGGCTGCGGCATGGTGGTCACGCCCTGGTTACTCAGGGTGCCGTTATTGGGCCGCAGCATATCGCCGTTGGTTTTACCGGGTAACATATGTTGCTGATTATCCAGCATCCGGTCCTGGCTGGATGAGCCGTTGTTCAGCATGCTGCCGCTGGTGTTGGGCAGCATCTGCTGGGTTTGCGGGTTCAGCTCGCCCGGCGCAGACTCTCTGATGCGCTGCGTATTGGTGTTGATCTGCGACTCCAGATGCTGTTGCTGGACCCGGGTCTGGGTCTGCAACTGCTGATTCAGCATTCCTTTCTGCTGGATTTGCTGGCTCTGCATCTGGGTTTGCATCCGCTGCTCGCTTGGATTGACGAACCCCGGCTGATTCGGGTTATTCAACACATTAATCGGCTGTGCAAAGCTACAGGGCGACAGTAGCGCCGCCAGAATTAACAGTTTTTTCATCATCATTCCTCCTCGTGAAGGATCTTCTAAGTTTACTCGCTTTCCGACAGTACGATGATTTTTTAAGAGTTGTGAACCAGGCTTAAGCGGGGGACGAGCCCCGAAAAACCCGGAGAACAACAATGAAGATGATGTGGAAAGCCCTGCCTGCATTACTCATGGGACTGTGTCTGTCGGCGTTTGCCGCGCCGCCCCCTACAGCCGCACCCGTCTCCTACGGCGTGGAAGAGGATGTGTTCCATCCCGTTCGCGCTCAGCAAGGGATGGTCGCCTCGGTGGACGCCACCGCCACGAAGGTTGGCGTCGAGATCCTGAAAAAAGGCGGCAACGCGGTGGATGCCGCCGTCGCCGTGGGCTTCGCCCTTGCGGTAACCCATCCGCAGGCCGGTAACCTCGGCGGCGGCGGGTTTATGATGCTGCGCACCAAAGATGGCAACACCACTGCCATTGATTTCCGTGAAATGGCCCCGCAGAAAGCCACCAAAGATATGTTCCTTGATGCGGCCGGTAACGCCGACAGCAAAAAGTCCCTGACTTCGCACCTCGCGACCGGTACGCCGGGCACCGTGGCGGGCTTTGCGCTGGCGCTGCAAAAATATGGCACTATGCCGCTCAACCAGGTGGTGCAGCCTGCGATCCTGCTGGCGCGTGACGGCTTCGTGGTCAACGACGCGCTGGCGGATGACCTGAAAACCTATGGCAGCGAAACGTTGCCCAATCATCCCAACAGTAAAGCCATCTTCTGGAAAAGTGATGGTAACCCGCTGCAAAAAGGCGACAAACTGGTGCAGACCAATCTCGCCAAATCGCTGGAGATGATTGCCGAAATCGGGCCGGATGCGTTTTATAAAGGCGCCATCGCCGACCAGATTGCCGATGAGATGGCAAAAAACGGTGGGCTGATTAGTAAGGACGATTTAGCGAACTACAAGGCGGTAGAGCGGACGCCAATCAGCGGTGACTACCGTGGATACCAGGTGTTCTCCATGCCACCGCCGTCCTCCGGCGGGATCCACATCGTGCAAATCCTCAATATCCTGGAAAACTTCGACCTTAAGAAGTATGGCTTTGGCAGCGCCGATACGATGCAAATCATGGCCGAAGCGGAGAAATTCGCCTATGCCGACCGTTCGGAATATCTGGGCGACCCGGATTTTGTGAAGGTGCCCTGGCAGGCGCTGACCGATAAAGCCTATGCCAAAACCCTGGCAGACCAGATCGACCTGGCGAAGGCGCGTCCGTCCAAAGAGATTAAACCCGGTAACCTCGCGCCTTACGAGAGTAATCAAACCACCCATTTCTCGGTGGTGGATAAAGACGGCAATGCGGTGGCAGTGACCTATACCCTGAACACCACTTTCGGCAGCGGCATTGTGGCTGGCAACACCGGGATCTTGCTGAATAACGAAATGGATGACTTTTCGGCGAAACCGGGCGTGCCTAACGTTTACGGCCTGGTCGGCGGTGAAGCGAACGCGGTAGGGCCGCATAAGCGCCCGCTGTCGTCGATGTCGCCCACCATCGTGGTGAAAGACGGGAAAACCTGGCTGGTCACCGGCAGCCCGGGCGGCAGCCGGATTATCACTACCGTTTTGCAGATGGTGGTGAACAGCATTGATTTCGGAATGAATATCGCCGAAGCCACCAACGCGCCGCGCTTCCATCACCAGTGGCTACCGGACGAGCTGTGGGTTGAGAAAGGTTTTAGCCCCGATACGCTGAGATTGCTGAAAGATAAAGGCCAGAACGTGGCGGTGAAAGAGGCGATGGGCAGCACCCAGAGCATTGTTGTTGGGCCTGATGGCGCGCTGTATGGCACATCCGATCCGCGCTCGGTGGATGATTTGACGGCGGGATATTAATCTCTCTGTAAAACACTGGACGGTGAAATTCCGTCCAGTTCTTACTTTTCCTTATAATTAATGGGCATAAACACTACCCCTTATTTACGATTTAACCGCGAAATTCCTCTCCTGCCTTGTATACCTTTTGTCCATCCTGCCGATAAAGAATATATCGGGTGGATAATCCACTGTGTATACAAAGGAAAGAGTTATGGGTTTACTTCAACATTTCACCATTCGTTCCGTCATGGTCGCCATCCTGGGGCTGCTGTGCTTGTTGTGGAGCGGTGCCGGGCTGTTTAGCGTATTTTCGCTGAACCAGATGAGCCAGGGAAATGCGGTGGATCGGCATCTGGTGCGCCAGATGACGGTGCTCAGTAAAGGCAACGATCAGTATTTTCGTTTCGTGACGCGCCTGTCGCGCGTGATGGACGGAACCAAACCAGGCATGCAGCCTGACCCAACGGTGATGAAACCGGTGCAGAAAGCGCTGGAGAATATGGCGCAGGAGCTGGCGCAGTTTAAAGCACTCTCGTCGGGGCCCATGGATCAGGCCACCTCGGATAACGTGATTACCAGCTGGCAGAAGCTGCTCGACGAGGGGGTTACCCGTCAGTTCCAGTTGGCCCTGCAGGGCGATCTGGACGCGTTTCGCGCTCATGCCAACAATATTACCCCCGCGTTGAGCCGGGCGTTCGGTGCCAGCGCTGAGGAGTTTAATGCCAATGCGGGCCGGATGCTGGATGAAACCCGCGTAACGGTGGATAACCAGACCTCGCTGACCCGCACCATCATCATCGCCAGCGTGGCGCTGGGCGTCTTGATGCTGATCCTGGCCGACCGCTATCTGGTGACCATGCTGGTGCGCCCGCTTAACCGGGTTCGCGATCACTTCCAGCTTATTGCCAATGGCGATCTCAGCCAGCCGGTGCCGGTCAAGGCCAGCCGCAACTGCGTGGGTAAACTGGTACCGCTGCTGACCGCGATGCAGGACAGCCTGCGTGATGCGGTGAGTGCCATCCGCCAGGGCAGCGAGCATATCTGGCATGGCGCGCGGGATATCTCCGCCGGCAATCAGGATCTCTCTACCCGCACTGAAGAGCAGGCGTCGGCGCTGGTGGAAACCGCCGCCAGCATGGAACAACTGACCGCCACCGTGCAGCACAATGCCGATAATGCCCATCAAGCCAGCCAACTGGCGCAAAAGGCCTCGGCGACTGCCAGCAAAGGCGGGAAGCTGGTGGGTGATGTGGTGACCACCATGACCGGCATTTCTGGTAGCTCGAAGAAAATCGCCGATATCACCACGGTGATTAACAGCATCGCCTTCCAGACCAACATTCTGGCGCTTAACGCCGCGGTGGAAGCTGCGCGTGCGGGCGAGCAGGGGCGTGGGTTTGCGGTAGTGGCGAGTGAAGTGCGCAACCTGGCCAGCCGCAGCGGGCAGGCGGCGAAAGAGATCGAAACGCTGATTGCCGATTCCGTTAACCGGGTCGAGAAAGGCGCGGAACTGGTGAACCAGGCGGGGATCACCATGGCGGAAATCGTCGATGCGGTGGCGCAGGTCACGGCGATTATGGAGCAGATCGCCTCAGCGACCGATGAACAGAGTAAAGGCATTGCCCAGGTCGGCGTGGCGATCACCCAGATGGATAGCGTAACGCAGCACAACGCGGCGCTGGTAGAGCAGGTATCTGCCGCGGCAGCCAGCCTGGAGCGCCAGACGGCGGAACTGCAACAGTCAGTAGAGCATTTCCGGCTGGTGGAGCGTACGCTCGCCGCTGTTGAGGATAACCCCTCATCCCGACCGGCACCCCGCCAGACAACCGCACAAGAAGAGTGGGTGACATTTTAACCGGGGAAATACCCCGGAAAAATCGGCTTCTTTACCAAAACCCAGCCGGGTGCGTCATCTTGTTTTTCATGGCGGGCTATCGGTTGGGTGGGCAAACGCTTAACGGGATGGGCGCAGGCGAGCCATAAAATAAGCGTCGATGTATTCGCCATCGCGCAAGCCGTACTGTTTGCCGGTGCCTTCGATTTCAAAACCGAGTTTATGGTACACCGCGATGGCTGGCGCGTTATCAACGAACACCGTGAGTTCGATGCGCTCAATGCGCAGCCAGTTGTCGCACATGGCGATCATCTCGCGCAGCAGGGCGGTGGCGATGCCCTGCCTGGCGTGCGCAGAATCGACGCAAATCCCAAAACTGGCGACGTGACTGCGGCGCGGACGCGTTTCGGCGGCGATGACCAGATGCCCGACGACCAGGTCATCAATCAGCGCGACCAGGTGGTAATGACCGGGTGTTTTAAAATTCATCCGCTCCTGCCACATTGTCAGTGACGGGTGGGGAACCTGTAGCGTGTTATAATACACCTCCGGTTGGGTAAACAGGTGGTGTACCGCTTCAACATCGGTGGGTTCGGCGTGCCGGATGACAATCTCGCTCATCCCTTTTGTCCTCAATAAGTTATAAAACCCTTTAAACATCATTGACTTTTCAATTTTCGTCAATCTGATTTTTTTCCAAAAAAAGCTGGACACATGCGAATGATAATGATTATTATTGCCATGCGTTCAGGGAGACCCCTACGGTGTAAACCTGAAAGCACGACATTGCTCACATTGCTTCCAGTATTTCTTAGCCAGCCTTGCGCTGGCTTTTTTTTATCCTGATTTCGGCCCCGATAACTCATTCACATTTTTTGAACAGAGGCGTCAATTTTCGCCCTCTATCATCAACGGCGCTTCCGGTCCACACTACTTCCATCGCAAACGAACTGGGGGTACACAATGATTTACTTACGCAAAGCAGCCGATCGCGGCCACGCCAATCACGGTTGGTTAGACTCCTGGCATACCTTCTCTTTTGCCAACTATTACGATCCAAATTTTATGGGCTTTTCCGCCCTGCGCGTGATTAATGATGATGTGATCGACGCCGGTCAGGGCTTCGGCACTCACCCGCACAAAGACATGGAAATCCTGACTTACGTGCTGGAAGGCGCGGTTGAGCATCAGGACAGCATGGGGAATAAAGAGCAGGTGCCTGCGGGCGAATTCCAGATTATGAGCGCCGGGACCGGGGTGCGTCACTCCGAGTACAACCCCAGCGAGACCGAGCGTCTGCGCCTGTATCAAATCTGGATCATCCCTGAAAAAAATGGCATCGAGCCGCGCTACGAGCAGCGCCGCTTCGACGCCACGCAGGGCCGCCAGCTGGTGCTGTCGCCGGATGCCCGCGACGGTTCGCTGAAAGTGAATCAGGATATGGAACTGTCGCGCTGGGCGCTGTTGAAAGACGAGCAAGGCCTGTACCAAATTGCCGCTGACCGCAATGTCTGGATCCAGGTGGTGAAGGGCAATGTGTCCGTTAACGGCACCAAAGCCACCACCAGCGATGGTCTGGCGATCCGCGACGAGCAGGCGCTTTCTATCCATGCCGACAGCGACAGCGAAATCCTGCTGTTTGACCTGCCGCCGGTCTGATCGTGACCGTAACCGCGCATCGTGAAACGGTGCGCGCGCTGCAAAATTCCGTGCTTTTTCCCGGGCTTCCACTGTTACAGAGGAAGCCCGGGCGTCGTCCGTGATAAACTCGCTTAACAGATCCATTTTGCGCCTTCGAGACGATGAAAAAGAAAAGACCGGTACTACAGGATGTGGCTGATCGCGTAGGCGTGACGAAAATGACCGTCAGTCGCTTCTTGCGCAATCCCGAGCAGGTGTCCGAGGCGCTGCGCGGAAAAATCGCCGCCGCGCTGGATGAACTGGGCTATATCCCCAACCGCGCACCCGATATTCTTTCTAACGCCACCAGCCGCGCTATCGGCGTGCTGCTGCCGTCGCTCACTAATCAGGTATTTGCCGAAGTGCTGCGCGGTATCGAAAGCGTGATTGACGCCCATGGCTACCAGACCATGCTGGCGCACTATGGTTATAAGCCCGAACTGGAAGAGGAGCGGCTGGAATCAATGCTCTCCTGGAACATCGACGGATTAATCCTTACCGAACGCACCCACACGCCGCGGACGCTCAAAATGATTGAAGTGGCGGGGATCCCCGTGGTCGAGCTGATGGACAGCGTCTCCCCGTGCCTGGACATCGCCGTCGGCTTCAATAATTTTGAAGCGGCGCGCCAGATGACGGCGGAAATTATCGTACGCGGCCACACCCACGTGGCGTATCTGGGGGCGCGTCTGGACGAGCGAACCATTCAGAAACAGCGCGGCTACGAACAGGCGATGCGCGATGCGGGCCTGACGCCGTACAGCGTGATGGTTGAACAATCCTCTTCTTATTCCACCGGTATTGAACTGCTGCGCCAGGCGCGGCGCGAATTCCCTCAACTTGACAGCATCTTCTGCACCAATGACGATTTAGCTATCGGCGCGGCGTTCGAATGCCAGCGGCTGGGGCTGCGTATTCCTGAAGATATGGCGATTGCCGGTTTTCACGGCCACGATATCGGGCAGGTGATGGAACCCCGGCTGGCGAGCGTGCTGACGCCGCGTGAACGCATGGGGCGAATTGGCGCGGAGCGCCTGCTGGCGCGTATCCGGGGTGAAATCGTAACGCCTAAATTGTTAGATTTAGGTTTCACATTGTCGCCAGGCGGATCGATTTAACCTCGCCAAATTTGAACTGGCTCACACTTATTGACACTGGCGACGCACGGAGATTGCGTCGCCCCCAACGCCGCATGACAATGTTACCGATAACTGTTACCCGTAACATTTCCCTTCCAACGTTTTGTGCCAGTGGAGCAACGCGATGAGCACGACCAACCATGATCACCACATTTACGTCTTAATGGGCGTATCCGGCAGCGGTAAATCCGCCGTAGCCAGCGAAGTGGCGCACCGCCTGAAGGCCGCTTTTCTGGATGGCGATTTCCTGCATCCGCGCAGCAACATTATGAAAATGGCTTCCGGCGAGCCGCTAAACGATGACGACCGCAGACCCTGGCTGAAAGCGTTGAACGACGCGGCATTCGCCATGCAGCGCACCAATAAAGTGTCGCTGATTGTCTGTTCATCCCTGAAAAAGGATTATCGCGACCAACTGCGCGACGGTAACCCGAATCTCTCCTTTATCTACCTGAAAGGGGAATCTGACGTGATTGAAGGGCGTTTGAAAGCGCGTAAAGGCCACTTCTTTAAACCGCAGATGCTGGTCACTCAGTTCCAGACCCTGGAAGAACCGAAAGCCGACGAGACCGATGTTATCGTGATTGATATCGATCAGCCGCTGGAAGGCGTGGTGGAAAGCACCATTGCCGCAATTGGAGAAGGCAAGGCGGCGTGAATACTTTAACATTGGTGTTAACAGCAGTCGGCTCCGTGCTGTTACTGCTGTTTTTAGTGATGAAGGCCCGTATGCATGCCTTCGTTGCTTTGATGGTGGTGTCTATTGGTGCAGGACTTTTCTCTGGTATGCCGCTCGATAAGATTGCGGCAACCATGGAAAAAGGGATGGGCGGCACGCTGGGTTTTCTGGCGGTCGTGGTGGCGCTGGGCGCCATGTTTGGCAAGATCCTTCATGAAACCGGCGCGGTCGACCAGATCGCCGTCAAGATGCTCAAATCCTTCGGGCACAGCAAAGCGCATTACGCCATTGGCCTCGCGGGCCTGATCTGCGCGCTGCCGCTGTTCTTCGAAGTGGCGATTGTTCTGCTGATAAGCGTTGCGTTTTCCATGGCGCGCCACACCGGGACCAACCTGGTGAAGCTGGTGATCCCGCTATTTGCCGGCGTGGCGGCGGCAGCGGCGTTCTTACTGCCAGGGCCTGCGCCGATGCTACTGGCCTCGCAGATGCACGCCGATTTTGGCTGGATGATCCTGATTGGCCTGTGCGCCGCGATCCCAGGCATGCTGATCGCCGGGCCGCTGTTCGGCAACTTCATCAGTAAGCATGTTGAACTGCACATTCCGGATGACATCAGCGAACCGCATTTGGGCGAAGGCAAACTGCCATCGTTCGGCTTCAGCCTGGCGCTGATCCTGCTGCCGCTGGTGCTGGTGGGCCTGAAAACCATCGCCGCGCGCTTTACCGAACAGGGCTCGCAGCTCTATGAATGGTTGCAGTTTATCGGCCATCCGTTTACCGCCATTCTGATTGCCTGCCTGGTGGCGATGTATGGCCTGGCGATGCGTCGCGGCATGCCGCGCGAGCGAGTGATGGAAATCTGCGGCCACGCGTTGCAACCCGCCGGGATTATCCTGCTGGTGATTGGCGCAGGCGGCGTGTTCAAACAGGTGCTGGTGGATTCCGGCGTGGGCCCGGCGCTGGGTGAAGCGTTAACCGGCATGGGCCTGCCGATTGCCATTACCTGCTTTGTGCTGGCCGCGGCAGTGCGCATTATCCAGGGTTCCGCCACGGTTGCCTGCCTGACGGCGGTAGGCCTGGTGATGCCAGTGATTGAGCAGTTGCATTACTCCGGCGCGCAGCTGGCGGCGTTGTCGATTTGCATCGCGGGCGGATCAATCGTGGTGAGCCATGTTAACGACGCCGGGTTCTGGTTGTTCGGTAAATTTACCGGTGCCACCGAAGGGCAAACCCTGAAAACCTGGACGCTGATGGAAACCATCCTGGGAACCGTCGGCGCGATTGTCGGGATGATCGCGTTTGCGATAGTGAGTTAAGCGTACGACTGGGCTTTTTACTCTGGTAAGAAGCCGAACAAAGGCCCGGTTACCCGGGCCTTTGTTTATATGTAGTTATTAATATCGCCAGGCTCCCCCTTCAATCTGCGTAACGCTTTGCACTTTCCAGACGTTTTGTTCTTCAACCATGCAGTCAGCAAGAATAAACCTTTTATCCTTACCAAAGGCTACATAGACATTTGCGCACGCCGGGTCATAGTCGGCACCCACAATCGATACATGAGTGGGCCAGTCCGGCGAGATATCCTGAGTTTTTGTAAAGTAGTCTGTTTCATAAGCGAATTCAGGTAAGTCGCCAGTCCTGCGCATGTACTCTTCTGTTCTGGCGTCAAGCTTACGCATCTTTTTTAACGTATCGGCGGTAACGTAACGCTCGATCTCATGGTGAGTGAGGGGATTTTTATTTTCAGCATATTGCTGCAAATACCAGCGGTTAAATTCAAGAGCGGCTTTTCCCGGTGCGCCATAGGGATTAGCAGGCTCTCGTCTATAGGGATCGGGCGCTTCTGCGGAAAAAGTGCTTATGCTGAACGTCATGAAACAAAAGGCCAGAGAGCAACAAAGCGGAACGTAATGCGCGCACCGTTTTTGGCTTTCGGCATATGCGCGCATCCGCGCGGAAGACACTGCTTGTGATTTATTCCATGCCATCAGTTTTCTCCTTGATTACATTTAATGCTCAACTCTGCGCTTAATTCTTTTTTGAAGATGTCATCAAGGGTAAGTCACGGTTAACCATCATAAATCACA
This sequence comes from Atlantibacter sp. RC6, assembly GCF_014193285.1. Taxonomy (GTDB): domain Bacteria; phylum Pseudomonadota; class Gammaproteobacteria; order Enterobacterales; family Enterobacteriaceae; genus Atlantibacter. The sequence goes on along the minus strand of NZ_JACHZE010000004.1, from coordinate 103,264 downwards.
TAAATACGCGGCACTGATGTATGATTTTTGCAGCTTGTAGACAGATGAATAAAGCGAATAATTACCCTTTCATCCATGCCCGAATACCGTCCAGGAACATCTGCGTGGAGAGCATGACCAGCACCAGCCCCATCAACCGTTCCAGCGCATTGACCCCTTTCTCGCCGAGCAGCCGTAAAAACAGTGATGACTGCAACAGGATCGCCACCGTTCCGCCCCAGGCAATCAGCAGCGCGATAACCAGATGCCCCATCTGATTGGGATACTGGTGCGACAGCAGCATCAGCGTCGCCAGAATCGTCGGGCCCGCGACCAGTGGGATTGCCAGCGGGACGATAAAAGGTTCTTCGCCAGCGGGTAATCCCGTTGCGTTGCCCTCCTGGCTCGGGAAAATCATTTTGATGGCGATTAAAAACAGAATGATGCCGCCGGAAATAGAAACCGTCTCGGCGCGCAAATTCAGAAAAGCGAGTATTTTTTCGCCCGCGAACAGGAAAATCAGCATCAGCAGCAGCGCGATTAACAGTTCGCGTATCATGATTGCCCGACGCCGCTTCGGTTCTGTGTGTTTAAGGACAGACATAAAAATAGGCAGATTGCCCAGGGGATCCATAATGAGGACCAGCAAAACGGCGGCGGAGATAATGTCATTCATGTACGCATTTCCTGTAAATCGGGTCCACTGCCCGCTTAAATAAGTTGCTTTACTGATGATCGCGCGATCATTGATTTATTTCACTTGCGACTTTAGCTGCATTTTGTAAGGTGAAAGGATGTCCGGCTTTACCCGGCACGCACAACACGCACACACCTCGCAGGAATAACTCGCTATGAAAAATGTTGGTTTTATCGGCTGGCGCGGAATGGTTGGCTCCGTACTCATGCAACGCATGGTTGAAGAGCGCGATTTTGACGCCATTCGTCCCGTCTTCTTTTCCACTTCCCAGCTTGGGCAGGCTGCGCCGTCCTTTGGCGGCCATCAGGGCGGCACGCTTCAGGACGCATATTCTATCGACGCGCTGAAGGCGCTGGATATCATCGTGACGTGCCAGGGCGGCGATTATACCAACGAAATTTACCCAAAGCTGCGTGAAAGCGGTTGGCAAGGATACTGGATTGACGCCGCCTCGTCGCTGCGTATGAAAGATGACGCCATCATTATTCTGGATCCGGTCAACCAACATGTTATTACCGAAGGCTTAAATAAAGGCGTGAAGGCGTTTGTCGGCGGCAATTGCACCGTCAGCCTGATGCTGATGTCGCTGGGCGGTCTGTTCGCGCAGAATCTGGTGGAGTGGGTGTCCGTGGCGACCTATCAGGCAGCGTCCGGCGGCGGCGCGCGCCATATGCGCGAACTGCTGGCGCAGATGGGCCAACTGTATAACGGCGTGGCGAGCGAACTGGCCGATCCGGCCTCCGCCATTCTGGATATCGAACGTAAAGTCACGGCGCTGACCCGCAGCGGCCAGTTGCCGGTAGATAACTTCGGCGTACCGCTGGCCGGCAGCCTGATCCCATGGATCGACAAACAGCTGGATAACGGCCAGAGCCGCGAAGAGTGGAAGGGCCAGGCGGAAACCAACAAAATCCTCGGCACTTCGTCCGTGATCCCGGTGGATGGCTTGTGCGTACGCGTTGGCGCGCTGCGCTGCCACAGCCAGGCATTCACCATTAAACTGAAAAAAGATGTTTCGCTTTCCTCTATCGAGGAGATGCTGGCGACCCATAACGACTGGGTGAACGTGGTGCCGAACGATCGCGACATCACCGTGCGTGAACTGACCCCTGCCGCGGTGACCGGAACGCTGGCGACCCCGGTTGGCCGCCTGCGTAAACTCAATATGGGCCCGGAATACCTGTCTGCCTTTACTGTTGGCGACCAGTTATTGTGGGGCGCCGCCGAGCCGCTGCGCCGTATGTTACGGCAGTTAGCGTAACGGGAAATCATAACGGGAGTGCGTAAGCGCTCCCGTTTTTTTTAGTACAGGAGAATGTAAACCGGTTTGTTGCAATTTTTCTCGGGGGTCGGATAGCGCGTTGGCTATGCTTAAGGTTCGGGTGGTTTTACCGCTGAAACTTACAGGTGGGGACGATCGGCCAGAGGATGACGAGTTGGCTGCTCGTTCAGGTCAAGAGAAGTATCACGACCAGACGCTCAGGCGTAGGGCGATACATAAAAACAGGATGACGAAACCATGTCTGATCGCATCGATAGAGACGTGATTAATGCGCTTATTGCGGGCCATTTTGCGGATCCTTTTTCCGTACTGGGCATGCACAAAACCGAGGCTGGGCTGGAAGTTCGCGCGCTATTGCCGGACGCCACCGAAGTGTGGGTCATCGAACCGAAAACCGGTCGTAAGGTCGGCAAGCTGGAATGCCTTGATTCTCGTGGGTTCTTCAGCGGCGTGTTGGCGCGCCGTAAAAACTTTTTCCGTTACCAGCTGGCGGTTATCTGGCACGGCCAGCAAAACCTGATTGACGATCCGTATCGCTTCGGCCCGTTGTTGCAGGAAATGGACGCGTGGCTGCTGTCGGAAGGGACGCACCTGCGCCCTTATGAAACCCTTGGCGCGCACGCGCAAACCATGGATGGCGTCACCGGCACCCGTTTTACGCTCTGGGCGCCCAATGCGCGGCGCGTTTCCGTGGTCGGCCAGTTCAACTACTGGGACGGACGGCGTCACCCGATGCGTTTTCGCAAAGAGAGCGGCATCTGGGAACTGTTTGTCCCCGGCGCGCATAACGGTCAGCTCTATAAATTTGAAATGATTGATGCCAACGGCAATCTGCGTATTAAAGCTGACCCTTACGCGTTTGAGGCGCAGATGCGTCCGGAAACGGCGTCGATGATTTGCGATCTGCCGGAAAAAACCACCATCAGCCCGGCGCGGCAAAAAGCCAACCAGATGGATGCGCCGATCTCCATTTATGAGGTGCATTTAGGTTCCTGGCGTCGCCATACCGATAACAACTTCTGGTTGAGCTACCGTGAACTTGCCGAACAACTGGTGCCCTATGTGAAAGGTATGGGGTTTACCCATATCGAACTGCTGCCGATTAACGAACATCCCTTTGATGGCAGTTGGGGCTATCAGCCGCTGGGTCTGTATGCGCCAACTCGCCGCTTCGGCACGCGCGACGACTTTAAATACTTTATCAATGCCGCCCATGCCGCCGGGCTGAATGTGATCCTCGACTGGGTGCCGGGGCACTTCCCGAGCGATGAATTTGGTCTGGCGAATTTTGACGGCACCGAACTGTATGAGCACAGCGACCCGCGTGAAGGCTATCACCAGGACTGGAATACGCTGATCTATAACTATGGTCGCCGTGAAGTCAGCAACTTTCTGGTAGGCAACGCCCTGTACTGGACTGAGCGTTTTGGCATCGACGCCCTGCGCGTGGATGCGGTGGCGTCGATGATTTATCGCGATTACAGCCGCGCCGAAGGGCAGTGGATCCCTAATGAATACGGCGGGCGTGAAAACCTCGAAGCCATTGAATTCCTCAGGAAAACCAACCGTGTGCTGGGCGAGCAGGTGCATGGCGCGGTGACCATGGCGGAAGAATCCACTGATTTCCCGGGTGTGTCGCGCCCCCCTTCAGCGGGCGGCCTTGGCTTCTGGTTCAAATGGAACCTTGGCTGGATGCACGACACCCTCGACTACATGAAGCTCGACCCGGTGCACCGTCAGTATCATCACGACAAAATGACCTTCGGGATGCTGTACAACTACACCGAAAACTTTGTGCTGCCGCTGTCGCACGATGAAGTGGTGCACGGCAAAAAATCGATTCTCGACCGCATGCCTGGCGATGCCTGGCAGAAATTCGCCAACCTGCGCGCCTATTACGGCTGGATGTGGGCGTTCCCGGGTAAAAAGCTGCTGTTTATGGGCAACGAATTTGCCCAGGGGCGCGAGTGGAACCACGACTCCAGCCTCGACTGGCATCTGCTGGAAGGCGGCGACAACTGGCACCACGGCGTTCAGCGGCTGGTACGCGACCTCAACCATACCTACCGCCACCATAAAGCGCTGCATGAGCTGGATTTCGACCCCAATGGCTTTGAATGGCTGGTGGTGGAAGATAAAGCTAACTCGGTATTTGTGTTTGTGCGCCGTGACCGCGTGGGCAACGAAATCATCGTTGCCGCGAACTTTACGCCGGTGCCGCGCCATGAATACCGCTTTGGCGTCAATCAGCCAGGCCGTTGGCGTGAAGAGCTGAACACCGATTCGATGCACTATCACGGGAGTAATACCGGCAACGGCGGCGTGGTGCAGACCGATGCTATTCCCAGCCATGGCCGCGATAACTCACTGTGCATCACCATTCCCCCATTGGCGACCATCTGGCTAGTCCGGGAGGGGGAATGAGCCTGCTGGCTAAAGGAGCTCCAGCGCCGCTCGGCGCGCACTTCGATGGAAAGGGCGTGAATTTCACGCTGTTTTCCGCCAACGCGGAAAAAGTCGAGCTGTGCCTGTTTGATGAGCAGGGCAATGAACAGCGCTATGATTTACCGGCGCGTACCGGCGATATCTGGCACGGTTATCTGGCCAATATCCGCCCCGGGCAGCGCTACGGTTATCGGGTTCACGGCCCCTGGGCTCCGCGCCAGGGGCATCGCTTCAATCCCGCTAAATTACTGCTCGACCCTTGCGCGCGCGCCGTTGACGGCGATGTCGAAGATTCACCGTTGCTGCACGGCGGCTATCAGGAGCCGGACCACCGCGACAGCGCGCCCATCGCCCCGAAAGGCATAGTGATTCAGGACGACTACGACTGGGAAGAAGATCAATTGCTGTATACGCCCTGGGGCGAGACGGTGATTTATGAAGGCCATGTGCGCGGCCTGACCCAGCTGCATCCGAAAATCCCCACCGCCATGCGCGGCACCTATTCCGCATTGGGTCATCCGGTGATGACCGACTATTTCAGGCGCCTGGGGATCACTGCGCTGGAACTGCTACCTGTCGCCAACTTCGCTAACGAGCCGCGTCTTCAACGACTCGGGTTAACCAATTACTGGGGATACAACCCGTTCGCATTATGGTGCGTGTCGCCACGATATGCGATAAATCAGGATGTTAGCGCGGCGCTCGATGAATTCCGCGATGCGGTGAAAGCGCTGCATCGCGCGGGGATCGAGGTCATCCTGGATATCGTTCTCAACCATACGGCGGAGATCGATGAGGAGGGGCCAACCTATTCCATGCGTGGAATCGATAACCGTAGCTATTATTGGTTACAGGATAACGGCGACGATCACAACTGGACCGGCTGCGGCAATACCGTGAATTTAAGCCATCCCGGCGTGGTGGATTTCGCCATTGGTTGCCTGAAGTTCTGGGTGGAAGAGTGCCACGTCGACGGCTTCCGTTTTGACCTGGCGTCGGTGATGGGGCGTACTCCGGCATTCCGGCAGGATGCGCCGCTGTTTGAGGCTATCCGCCAGGACCCGGTGCTGTCGAAAGTGAAGTTGATTGCTGAGCCGTGGGATATCGGCGCAGGCGGCTACCAGGTGGGGAACTATCCGCCGCTATTCGCGGAATGGAACGATCATTTTCGCGACGGTATGCGGCGTTTCTGGCTGCATCAGGATTTGTCGTTAGGCGGCTTTGCCTGCCGGTTCGCGGGCTCCAGTGACATCTTTCGCGACGAAGGCCGCCTGCCGTCCGCCAGCGTTAATTTAATCACCGCCCATGACGGTTTTACGCTGCGCGACTGCGTAAGTTTCAACAGTAAGCATAACGAAGCCAACGGCGAAGATAATCGCGACGGCACCACTCATAACTTCAGTAATAACTACGGTTTTGAAGGGCTGGAGGCAGGGCAACATATTAAAGAGCGGCGGCGCGACAGTATTCATGCGCTGCTTACCACGTTATTGCTTTCTCAGGGCACCCCGATGCTGCTGGCCGGTGATGAACACGGCCATAGCCAGCACGGCAACAATAATGCCTACTGCCAGGACAACGAACTGACCTGGCTTGATTGGGCCCATAGCAATGACGGTTTAACGAACTTTACAGCGGCGCTTATTCACCTGCGCAAGACGATTCCGGCGCTGACCGAAAATCGCTGGTGGGATGAAGGTGATAACAACGTCCGCTGGTTGAATCGAGAGGGACAACCCCTCCGTGCTGACGAGTGGCAAGGGGGTCCGCGCTATTTGCAGATCCAGCTTTCCGAACGTTGGCTTATTGCGATCAATGCAACCGATGTGGTGTCAGAGATCGTCTTACCCAAAGGGGAGTGGCGTGCTATCCCCCCATTTGCCGGAGAGGACAATCCGGTAGTAATGGCTGTATGGCATGGGCCCGCGCACGGAGTGTGCGTATTCCAAAAGTCATAATAAAAGGAGTCAGTCATGGTTAGGTTTGAAAAGAACGATCCTCTGATGTTAGCGCGACAACTGCCCATAAAATCTGTCGCTTTGATTCTGGCGGGTGGACGTGGCACGCGCCTGAAAGATTTAACCACTACCCGAGCCAAACCCGCCGTTCACTTTGGCGGTAAGTTCCGCATCATCGACTTTGCGTTATCCAATTGCATCAACTCGGGCATCCGCCGGATTGGGGTAATCACCCAGTACCAGTCACATACTCTGGTTCAGCATATCCAGCGCGGCTGGTCGTTCTTCAGCGAAGAGATGAACGAGTTTGTCGATCTGCTTCCCGCGCAGCAGCGCGTGCACGGCGAAAACTGGTACCGTGGTACCGCAGACGCCGTCACCCAGAATCTCGATATTATCCGGCGTTATGGCGCTGAATATATCGTGATCCTGGCGGGGGACCATATCTACAAACAAGACTACTCGCGGATGCTGATTGACCATGTGGAAAAAGGCGCGCGCTGTACGGTAGCGTGTATGCCGGTTCCTAAGGCCGAAGCGACGGCGTTTGGCGTGATGGATGTGGACGAGCACGACAAAATCATCGATTTCGTTGAAAAGCCGGCCGATCCGCCGACCATGCCGAACGACCCGACCAAATCGCTGGCCAGCATGGGGATTTACATTTTCGATGCTGAATATCTGTATGAATTACTGGAAGAGGATGATAACGATCCGAACTCCAGCCACGATTTCGGCAAAGATATTATCCCTAAACTGACGGCGGCGGGGGAAGCGTACGCCCACCCGTTCCCGCTCTCCTGCGTGCAGTCCGATCCCGACGCAGAGCCCTACTGGCGCGATGTAGGGACGCTGGAAGCTTACTGGAAAGCCAACCTCGATCTGGCCTCGGTCACCCCGGAGCTGGACATGTACGATCGCGATTGGCCAATTCGTACCCACATGGAACCGCTACCACCTGCTAAATTTGTACAGGACCGATCCGGCAGTCACGGGATGACCCTGAACTCGCTGGTGTCCGGCGGATGCATTATTTCCGGTTCTGTGGTGGTGCAGTCGGTGCTGTTCCCCAGGGTTCGGGTAAATTCATTCTGTAATATTGATTCTTCAGTATTGTTGCCAGACGTCTGGATTGGCCGTTCGTGCCGTCTGCGTCGCTGCATTATTGACCGCGCCTGCGTGATCCCTGAAGGTATGGTCATTGGCGAAAATGCGGAAGAAGATGCTCGCCGGTTCTATCGCTCCGAAGAAGGGATTGTTTTAGTTACGCGCGAGATGCTCAGGAAACTGGAAGGGTAATTGCGCAGGGAATAACCGCGCGGCGCAGGCCGTGCGGTTAAATTTCGCGTTTGGCGCGCTTTTTCGCGCCGGGTAATTGAACGGGAGCCATAATGCAGGTTTTACACGTTTGTTCTGAAATGTTTCCGCTACTGAAAACAGGTGGTCTGGCGGATGTGATTGGGGCGTTGCCCGCCGCGCAGATTGCCGATGGCGTGGACACCCGCGTGCTGTTGCCCGCATTCCCTGATATTCGACGTGGTGTCACCGATGCCCAGCAGGTCGCGCACCGCGACACCTTTGCCGGGCCGGTTACGCTGCTGTTCGGGCATTTCAACGGCGTCGGTATCTATATGATTGACGCACCGGATCTGTATGACCGCCCGGGGAGTCCTTATCACGACACCAATCAGTATGCCTATCCCGATAACGTGATTCGCTTCGCGCTGTTAGGCTGGGCGGGGTGTGAAATGGCATGCGGATTCGACCCCTTCTGGAAGCCGGATGTGGTACACGCGCACGACTGGCATGCCGGCCTTGCGCCTGCGTACCTTGCCGCGCGCGGCCACCCGGCGAAATCGGTGTTTACGGTCCATAACCTGGCGTATCAGGGCATGTTCTACGCACATCATATGAGCGAGATTGGCCTGCCGTGGTGGTTCTTCGACATTAATGGTCTGGAGTTCAACGGCCAAATTTCCTTCTTAAAAGCCGGGCTTTACTACGCCGACCATATCACGGCGGTCAGCCCGACTTATGCCCGTGAAATTACCGAGCCGCAGTTCGCTTACGGTATGGAGGGGCTGCTGCAACAGCGTCATCGCGAAGGCCGCCTGTCCGGCATCCTCAACGGTGTGGATGAGAACATTTGGGACCCATCAACGGACCTGCTCTTGTCTGCCCGATATAACCGCGATACGTTAGAAGAGAAAGCAGAAAACAAACGCCAGCTGCAAATTGCCATGGGACTGAAGGTGAATGACAAAGTCCCGCTGTTTGCGGTGGTGAGCCGACTTACCAGCCAGAAAGGTCTCGACCTGGTGCTGGAAGCGCTGCCGGGCCTGCTGGAGCAGGGCGGGCAGTTGGCATTGCTTGGCGCGGGTGATGCGGTGTTGCAGGAGGGTTTCCTTGCCGCCGCTGCCGAACATCCGGGCCAGGTTGGGGTACAGATTGGGTATCACGAAGCGTTTTCCCACCGCATCATGGGCGGCGCGGATGTGATCCTGGTGCCCAGCCGTTTTGAGCCGTGCGGTTTAACGCAGCTCTACGGTTTGAAATATGGCACGCTGCCGCTGGTGCGCCGCACCGGTGGCTTAGCGGATACCGTGTCAGACAGCTCGCTGGAGAATTTAGCCGATGGAATGGCCAGTGGCTTCGTGTTTGAAGATAGTAATGCCTGGTCGCTGCTACGTGCGATTCGGCGTGCTTTCGTGTTGTGGTCGCGTCCATCACTTTGGCGGTTTGTTCAGCGTCAGGCGATGGGCATGGATTTTAGCTGGCATGTTGCGGCGAAGTCTTACCGCGAACTTTATCAACGCTTGATGTAACTATCCTGGAATCACATGTATGAATGCACCCTTTTCCTATTCATCCCCCACAGTCAGCGTTGAGGCGCTAAAGCATTCCATTGCTTATAAGCTGATGTTTACCATTGGTAAAGATCCAGCCATCGCCAATAAACACGAATGGCTGAACGCGACGCTGTTTGCCGTGCGGGATCGTCTGGTGGAGCGCTGGCTGCGCTCCAATCGCGCGCAGCTTTCTCAGGAAATGCGCCAGGTTTACTACCTGTCGATGGAATTTCTGATTGGCCGAACTCTCTCGAACGCATTACTTTCGTTGGGCATTTACGACGATGTGAAGGACGCGCTCGAAGAGATGGGGCTCGATCTTGAAGAGCTTATCGATGAAGAGAACGACCCTGGCCTCGGTAACGGCGGCCTCGGGCGTCTCGCCGCCTGTTTCCTGGACTCGCTGGCGACCTTAGGTCTGCCAGGCCGCGGCTATGGTATTCGCTACGACTACGGTATGTTCCGGCAAAATATCGTTGATGGCCGTCAAAAAGAGTCCCCGGATTACTGGCTGGAATATGGCAACCCGTGGGAGTTTAAACGCCACAACACCCGCTACAAAGTGCGCTTCGGCGGGCGTATCCAGCAGGAAGGTAAGAAAACCCGCTGGATCGAAACCGAAGAGATCCTGGCGGTGGCGTACGACCAGATTATCCCCGGCTACGATACCGACGCCACCAACACGCTGCGCCTGTGGAATGCCCAGGCGAGTAGCGAAATCAATCTTGGTAAATTCAACCAAGGGGATTACTTTGCGGCGGTGGAAGATAAAAACCACTCCGAAAACGTCTCCCGGGTACTTTATCCCGATGACTCCACCTATTCCGGGCGCGAGCTGCGGTTGCGCCAGGAGTACTTCCTGGTGTCGGCAACTATCCAGGATATCCTGAACCGCCATTACCAGATGCATAAAACCTATGCCAATCTGGCGGATAAAATTGCTATCCACCTGAATGACACTCATCCGGTGCTGTCGATTCCGGAACTGATGCGTTTACTGATCGACGAACATAAGTTTGGTTGGGATGAAGCCTTCGAAGTCACCTGCCAGGTGTTCTCGTACACCAACCACACGTTGATGAGCGAGGCGCTGGAAAGCTGGCCGGTAGATATGCTGGGCAAAATCCTACCGCGCCATCTGCAAATTATTTTCGAGATCAACGATTACTTCCTGAAAACCGTTCAGGAGCAGTACCCGAACGACACCGCATTGCTGAGCCGCACCTCGATTATCGACGAATCCAACGGTCGTAAAGTGCGTATGGCCTGGCTGGCGGTGGTGGTGAGCCACAAGGTCAACGGCGTGTCGGAACTGCATTCAAACCTGATGGTGCAATCATTGTTCGCGGATTTTGCGCGCATTTTCCCGATGCGTTTCTGCAACGTGACCAACGGCGTGACGCCGCGCCGCTGGCTGGCGCTGGCGAACCCGGCGCTGTCGGAGGTGCTGGACGACAATATTGGCCGCAACTGGCGCACTGATTTGAGCCAACTGAGCGAGCTGAAGCAGCATATCGACTATCCGCTGGTGAATCAGGCGGTGCGTCAGGCCAAGCTCGAAAACAAAAAGCGGCTGGCGAACGTCATTGCCCAGCAGCTGGATGTGGTGGTCAATCCAAAAGCGCTGTTCGATGTGCAGATTAAGCGTATTCACGAGTACAAACGTCAGTTGATGAATGTCCTGCACGTGATCACCCGCTATAACCGCATCAAGGCCGATCCGAGTGCCGACTGGGTGCCGCGCGTAAATATTTTCGCCGGTAAAGCCGCCTCGGCGTACTACATGGCGAAGCACATTATTCACCTGATCAATGATGTGGCCGAGGTGATCAACAACGATCCCGATGTGCGTGATCATCTGAAAGTGATGTTTATCCCGAACTACAGCGTCAGCCTGGCGCAGGTGATCATCCCGGCTGCGGATCTCTCCGAGCAGATCTCTCTGGCGGGTACTGAAGCGTCCGGCACCAGTAACATGAAGTTTGCGCTCAACGGCGCGCTGACTATCGGCACGCTGGATGGCGCAAATGTGGAAATGCTCGAGCACGTAGGGTCGGAGAATATCTTTATCTTCGGCAACACGGCGGAGCAGGTCGAGGAACTGCGCCGCAAAGGGTATAAGCCACGCGAGTATTATGAGCAGGATGAAGAGCTGCATCTGGCGTTAACCCAGATCGGCACCGGGGTCTTTAGCCCGGATGAGGTCGGACGCTATCGCGATCTGCTGGATTCGTTGATTAACTTTGGCGATCACTATCAGGTGCTGGCGGATTACCGCAGCTATGTGGATACCCAGGATAAAGTTGACGAGCTGTACCGCCAGCCCGAAGCTTGGTCTACCTGCGCGATGCAGAATATTGCCAATATGGGGTATTTCTCGTCCGACCGGACGATTCAGGAATACGCCGAAAATATCTGGAATATTAAACCGGTGCGGTTGTAAACAGTAATAAAAAACGGCGGAGATTCTCCGCCGTTTTACCTCAAGATTGCTGTTATAGAAACTGAAAGCAGTAAGTAACCGACCAACACTATGTTTACTATAGATTTTCCTCACACATTGCTTTCTCAAGTTGTTCGTAAAGTGTGTGCCTTAAAGCATCAAGTTTGTTATTTTCAGCAATTAATGGGATTCCATTGTTATGTAGAACCACATCGTTAAACGATCCTATACCACCATAAAACCGTTTCAAAGAAAGAAGGGAGTCATGGTAATGACTATCAAGCGCTGTACCTGCTGCTTCGAAAGCGTTTGCCCATGCAATCTCATCATTTGATGACAACGTACTGATAATATTGATTACTGTTATTTTAATTTCATTCTTCATTTTAATCCTCCCTGGCCAAGGATCTTAACGCCTGGTATTTTCCACGGTGTCGGTATTACAACTTGCTCTGTTCCACCAGAGTAAAGGTCTGTTTGGTATCCTACTTCGCCAACATAAACTTTTGTTCCTGCCGGAATTTGAATCTCGTGATAGCTATCAAGGGGTGATGCATTGCCATTAGGCCATGTGGGCAATAAGGCTTTGTCTGCTCTAGTCTGGAGGATACCTTGAGGTTGTTCATATCCAAAAAACTGGCCAAGTGGTTTCCCCTTTACTCCACCTCTGTAAAATACGGTGTCTGTTGATAGCGAAATCACTTTATATGCGCCGCTAGAAAAGGTATCAGCTAATTCTTTAGGTAATGGGCCTGGATTTAATATCGTGTATTCACCTTCAACCGAGCCTAAAGCATGAAGGTTTTTAAGTTCGGAGAGCTTACGGGCGGTTGCTAAACTACTCATACCGAACCCCGCAGCTATTGAAGCCCCGGCAATTATCAGTCCCTTGTTATCCATGACCTGCTCGTAGCCTGCAGGAGCCTCACCGCCCAGTTGTTCCGCCGTTTTACGAAACCCCTCGCTATTGCCGTTATAAATACCGCCAGCGGCAAGTAATCGACCAACGCTTTTACTATTAAGGGTTTTCCCCACGCTATCGTAGGTCTCTGGCTGGCTGCTTCTTCCCCTGAGTTGTCTTGAACAGGTTGGCGCGGGTTTTCCCCCGGTACGTCGATAGTCGCGTTTGCTTACTGCAATGTTAAACGCTTCAATAATTCTTTTTGCTCCGCCGAATTTAAAAGCATTTTCATCGCGGCAAATTAACGCTCCGTTGTCGTCAATGTAAAACAAACTGGCGGGCAGGTTGGAGATATCGTCCAGACATACCACATCACCATGCTCTATCAGGGCCTTTAATTTTTCCCTGGAGCGTTCTCCAAATTCGGGAAGTGCTGCGGCGAGTGGATAAGTGGATTTTGGCTCGATATTGATGATATAGCGCTGGTGATCCCAGCGGTCATTAAACTGGTAGTCCTGTTCGGCGTGTTTCCATGCCGCAAAAGGCGGGATAATCCGTTCAAACGATTCTGGAGGAAGATTATCGCGAGACAGGTAGATAAGACGGCTTCCCGGTAGACTCAATCCCATATAAACATCCTGTTTATTTCTTATGGTTTGAGGAGATATTCAGGCATCAAGGGAAAATAACAATCAATAATTAACGCCCCTGTGACAGGGGCGTCATAATAAACCAGGAAACGGAGCGACCCGCTTCGTTTAAGACGCGAGCGAAAGCTCTTGTTTGGTGTATGCAGTGAGCCAGGCCGCCACGCGCGACTCCTGTTCGGCAGTTAGCCACATACCGAGCTTGGTACGACGCCACAGCGCATCATCCAGACGGCGCACCCACTCATGATCCACCAGGTAACGCAGTTCCGCTTCGTAAAACTCGTGGCCAAAATCCTCGCCCAACTCGTCGAGACGACTGCTGTTGCCTAAAATCAGCTCGCTGTTGGAGCCGTAGGTCCGCGCATAGTGGCGCGCCAGCGATTCGCTGATAAATGGATAACGACGACGCAGCTTCGCGGCATAGTCATCGCGATCGCCATTCAGTTCACCACCGGGCAGAACACAGTTTTTGGTCCACGCCGGCCCCATCGACGGGTAGTAGTTTGCCAGTTTTTCCAGCGCATGTTCCGCCAGCTTGCGGTAGGTAGTCAGTTTGCCGCCGAACACCGACAGCAGCGGCGCCTGGCCGTTTTCATCATGAATATCCAGCGTGTAATCACGGGTGATGGCCTGCGGCGAATCGGATTCGTCATCACACAGCGGGCGGACGCCAGAGTAAGTCCACACCACATCATCGCGGCTAAGCTGCTTTTTAAAGTGCAGGTTGTAAACCTTCAGCAGGTAGTTGATTTCGCTTTCATCAATCGCCACCTGTTTCGGATCGCCTTTGTACTCCACGTCGGTGGTGCCGATGATCGAAAACTCGTCCATCCACGGGATCACAAACACAATGCGCTTATCTTCGTTTTGCAGGATATAGGCCTGCTTCTGCTGATGAACGCGCGGCACCACGATGTGGCTGCCTTTGATCAAACGGATACCGTACGGCGACGGCAGTTTCAGCCCGTCATCAAAGAAGTTTTTCACCCACGGGCCGGTAGCGTTAACCAGGCCGCGGGCGCGCCAGGTGTAGGTTTTACCGGTGTCGATATCTTCCGCTTCCACCACCCACAGGCCGTTTTCACGGCGGGCGGAGGTGGCTTTAGTGCGGGTCATCACTTCGCCGCCTTTCTTCACCACCATTTGTGCGTTCGCGAGCACTAAACGCGCATCGTCCACCCAGCAGTCAGAATATTCGAAACCGCGCACGATCTCCGGCTTCAGGACCGAATCCGCGCCAAAGCGCAAACCGTGCGAGCGCGGCAGGCTGGTGCGTTTGCCCAGGTTGTCATACATAAACAGACCGGCGCGGATCATCCAGGCCGGACGTAAATGCGGGCGGTGCGGCAGACGGAAACGCATCGGGAACGCGATATGCGGCGCCATTTTCAGTAGCACTTCGCGCTCCGCCAGCGCCTCGCTGACCAGGCGGAATTCATAATGTTCCAGGTAGCGCAGGCCGCCGTGGATCAATTTTGAACTTGCCGATGAGGTGGCACAGGCCAAATCCTGCGCTTCCAGCATCAGCACCGATAAACCGCGCCCGGCTGCATCCACCGCAATGCCTGCGCCGTTAATGCCTCCGCCTATCACAATCAGATCTTTGGTTTCCATGCTTGCCTCTTGCACTTTCGTTAAAGCTCAAAAATGTTCGTTATCGCTCATAATAGCAAATGTTGCGGTCGTTTGGTAACAAGAAAAAAACAATTTCGCGTGATACACATAACAATATGGCGCGCCGCCCTGCTCAACACGTACACTTAAACGGTAAACCTGAAGCAACCGGCCAATGGCCGGATAATGTGAATAACCGTAGAGAATGAGAGCGACCATGGATCACTTTGAATGTATTGGTGTTGAAGAAGCGCACCAGAAAATGCAACGCGGCACCGCCGTACTGGTGGATATTCGCGATCCGCAAAGTTATGCGATTGGTCACGCGCCCGGCGCGTTTCATTTAACCAACGACACGCTGAACAACTTTATGCAGCACACGGATTTCGACACCCCGGTAATGGTGATGTGCTATCACGGCAACAGCAGCAAAGGCGCGGCGCAGTATCTGTTGCAGCAGGGCTATGAAAATGTGTATAGCGTGGACGGCGGCTTTGATGCCTGGCACCGGCACTTTCCCGCCGAAGTGGCTTATAAGCTGGATTGATTAGCGTATATACTCCCTTTCTTTGTGTGGAAAACGGCGTTTATTGATGGTACTGATTACGACTTTTGCCAATCCGCGAATGGCCCAGGCCTTTGTGGATTACATGGCCACGCAGGGCGTTGTTCTGACCATTCAGCAGCACAGCCAGACCGATGTCTGGCTGGCTGACGATCAACAGGCCGACCGGGTGCAGGCCGAACTGGCTAAATTTCTCGAAGACCCGAACGATCCGCGCTATCTGGCCGCCAGCTGGCGCACCGGCCATACCAACAGCGGCCTGCATTATCGCCGCTATCCGTTTATGGCGACGCTGCGCGAACGCGCCGGTCCGTTCACCATTGGGCTTGCCAGCGTCTGTATCGCGGTTTATGTCCTGATGCTGATGGTTGGTGACCAGGCGGTGATGATTTGGCTGGCCTGGCCTTATGACTCAAGTCTCGATTTTGAATTCTGGCGCTACTTTACCCACGCGCTGCTTCACTTCTCGATCATGCATATCACCTTTAATTTGTTATGGTGGTGGTATCTCGGCGGGCCGGTGGAAAAACGCCTTGGCAGCGGCAAGCTGATTGTACTGACGCTGGTATCCGCGCTGTTGAGCGGCTACGTGCAGCATAAATTCAGCGGCGCCTGGTTTGGCGGCTTGTCCGGCGTGGTATACGCGCTGATGGGCTATGTCTGGCTGCGCGGCGAGCGCGATCCCGAAAGCGGTATCGTCATGCCGCGCGGGTTAATGGTTTTTGCGCTGCTGTGGCTGGTTGCCGGTTGGTTCGATCTGTTTGGGTTCTCAATTGCCAATGCCGCGCACCTGACCGGATTACTGGTAGGGCTGGCGATGGCGTTCGTTGACTGCCTTCATTTGCGAAAACGAACATAATTCAGTGCAGTGCAGGAGAAAAGAGTGAAGCAAACACAGCGTCATGACGCCATTATTGAACTTGTTAAAAAACAAGGATATGTCAGCACTGAAGAGCTGGTGGAGCAATTTTCCGTTAGCCCGCAGACCATTCGCCGCGATTTAAACGATCTGGCCGATCAAAATATGATTTTGCGCCATCATGGCGGCGCGGCGCTGCCGTCCAGTTCGGTCAACACCTCCTGGCATGACCGTAAGGCCACCCAGACCATGGAAAAGGCGCGCATCGCCCAGCGGGTCGCCAGCCAAATCCCTAATGGCGCCACGCTGTTTATCGATATCGGCACCACGCCGGAAGCGGTGGCCCACGCGCTGCTGAACCACGAAAATCTGCGCATCGTGACCAATAACCTCAACGTCGCCAATACACTGATGGTAAAGGATGATTTTCGTATCATTCTGGCGGGCGGCGAACTGCGCAGCCGCGACGGTGGGATTATCGGCGAGGCGACCCTGGATTTTATCTCCCAGTTTCGGCTGGATTTCGGCATTCTCGGGATCAGCGGCATCGACAGCGACGGCTCGCTGTTAGAGTTTGACTACCATGAAGTACGCACCAAGCGGGCGATTATTGAAAACTCGCGCCACGTGATGCTGGTGGTGGATCATTCGAAGTTTGGCCGTAACGCCATGGTCAATCTGGGCAGCATCAGTCTGGTGGATGCGGTTTACACCGATATCGCGCCGCCTGCGGGCGTATTACAGGTGATCCGCGAGCATAACATCCAGCTGGAACTCTGCTAACAGCAAGCACCCGGCATTGCCGGGTGCTTTTACACCCCGTATCCCATCATTTTAAGCAGTTGTTGGGCATGCTGCACCGCTGCCTGGCGATGCGCCACGCCCAGTTTCTGATACAGATTGCGAATATGGGTTTTGATGGTGGTCGCGGCCACATCCAGCTCGCCGGCGATTTGATCGTTGCTGTAACCGGAATAAATCAGCCCCAGCACCTGCCATTCGCGCTGGGTGAGCGGGCTGGTGCGGATCAGTTCCGGCACTTCAGGATGGGTTAATAACCGGGTGACAAAATTCTCGTCAAAATGGGCGAACTTGTGCCGGTGATGCTGGTTAATTTCACGCAAAATCAACTGCGCGCGATGCTGCTCCAGCTCCGGCAACGTGTTGAGTTGGATCAGCTGGCGCAGCTGTTGCGCCATGGCTTCGCCTTCAATCACGAAATGGCTGACGAAACCGGTGCGGTTGGACAGCGTGAGCGCTTCCAGCAGTACGCGCTGGGCGTCGCTTCTGCGGCCTGACTGCCAGTAAAGCTGGTTCAACAGCAGCAGGTTGCGGTTGATATCGCTCATCAGGCGCAGGCTACGCGCGTTTTCATTCAGCTCTTCCAGCACCATCTCTGCCGGATCGAAATCCCCCAGCAGAATCTGCGCGCGAGCGATGTTGCGCCACTGGCTTTGCAGGAAATGGTTATCCGCAGAGCCGGGCTTCGGCGTCTGGCGCAGCCAGTTGGCGGCAGCGGTTTTATCGCCGGTCATTTGCCAGTAGATCACCCGCACTTTATCGGCGTTCGACACCCAGTCGCTGTGATACGGGCCGCTGCCCAGCAGGTTTTCCAGACGGTTTAGGTGGTTACGGGCATTATCCAGCGCGCCGCGCGCCAGCGAGCTTTGCACCAGCAGCGCCAGGCACTGCAACTGCTGCTGCGGTTGGTAATTCGCCAGCACCTCGATACCCTGACGGGCGCAGGCTTCGGCCTCATCCAGACGCGCCCAGGCCCACAGTAGCTGCGCCCGGATGCGCAGCAAAAATTCATGCAGCGGCAGTTGTTCCAGATGCTGTTCGCGGATCAGGGCGAAGGCTTTATCCTGAGTTTCCCAGGCGGCCTGTAAAAAACCCTGGGCGAACAGAATTTCGCTTTGCTGGATCAGGCTCCACAGGGCGTAATGCCATACGTCATGGCGACGGGCCATCATTTCGGTCTGCTGCATCACCACCAGCGACTGGCTGAGCTCGCCTTTGCAGTGCAGTACTTCGCCGTGCACCGAGGTGGCGACGATGCGGCTGTAAAAGCTGGCCAGCGGCAGCGTGTCGAGTGCGATAATCGACAGCCGCTCCGCCTCTTGCGGATCGCCGTCGTTAATCGCCACCTGGGCGCGCAGCGCATTAAATTCGCCCTGCAATGTCTCGTCCATTTCGCCGTTCATTTCCTGTTCGGCGCGGGCGAGGAGGGTGTTCACTTCGCCGTAGCGATGCTGGCTTTGCATCAGCCATGCCTGCAATAGCACCAGTTTCGGGTTCGCCAGCAGGCTCTCCCAGGGCAGCGCTTTCAGGGACTCTTCCAGCAGCGTCAGTTCGCTGTGATTAAATAAGCCCCAGGCGTGATTCAGCAGAATATCGCGCAGCATCGCGGCATCGCCTGCCGCCAGCGCGTGGTGGATGGCTTCGCCGGGGAAGCCCTGCGCCATCCAGCCTTCGGCGGCAGCGCGATGAATTTCCGGCAGTTGCGTCGCCAGTTCCCACTGGCAGCGCTGGCGCAAAAAGTTACCAAACAGCGGATGATAGCTAAACCACTCGCCGCTATCGTCCATACGTTGCAGGAACAACCCCTGGCGCTCAATCTCTTCCAGCCGCATCTGGCCGTTTTCATCGCCGGTAACGCGCACGATCAGCGCGTCATTCATGGAACGTAGCAGGGCGCTTTTTAGCAGGAACTTCCGCACATCGACATCAATATTATCCAGCACTTCATCCACCAGATAATCGGAAAGATGGCTGGCGTTAATACCTGCCAGACGGCGCGCGGACTGGTGCGCCGAGGTGTTGTTCTGGCGGGCCGAGAGGGCGATAAGCTGTAATGCGGTCGCCCATCCGGCGACGTCGTCGCACATTTTGCTGCTTTCAGCCGGTTCGATAGGCGCATTCAGGCGGCAATCAAAAAATTGTTTCGCTTCCTGATGGGTAAAGGCCAGCTGTTGGCTGCCGATTTCCAGCAGTTGGTCGCGCACCCGCAGGTTGGCGATACCGAGCTGCGGCAGATTACGGGATAACACCACCAGGCTGACATTTTCGGGCTGATGGCGCAGAAAGAAGCGCATCGCGTCATGGATCACCGGATTGGTGATGAGATGATAATCGTCGATGACCAGATACAGCGGGCGCTCCCAGTCGGCCAGTTCGATAAACAACTGGGCAAACAGGGAGTTGAGGCTGGCGTACTGGCGTTTTTGCGCCATTACTTCACTGGTGGCGCAGTGCCCGCCGGTGGCCTGCTGGATGGCGGCAATCAAATAAATCGCGAAGCGCTCCTGCTGGTTGTCCCCTTCATCCAGAGAAAACCATCCGAGATCGGATTTACCGGCAGCCCACTGGGAGACCAGTGTGGTTTTACCATAGCCCGCCGGACTGGTGACAAGCGCCAGTCGATAGTGATGCGCGCTGCTGAGTTTCGCCAGAAGCCGTTCACGTAAGACGGTATTTTCCAGACGAACCGGGCGACTTAATTTAGACGGTATCAACATAGAAGATCACTTCACTGTGTAATCCAGGCCGAATGATTTATTTTGCGCCTCGTAATTAATACTGGCATGTAGGGTCGGACACCCTATGAAGTATTGCAAGTTATGTCGATTTTAATAGCAGGTAAAGTTGCACTAAGTCACATTTCGATAACTATTATGAATGATCGCTACGCCATTCGGGTGAGGTGAGATGGGGCCTGGAGAGGCAAGTGAGACTGACAGGCCATTTTTTGGGATTTATCACCCCTGTAAAAAATCACACTTTACGTTATGGAAGAGCCGGACAAAGGTGTTTACAGATTGTTCGCTTCGTTCGGGTTTACACCCGCTGGCTGAAAAGTAATTTGAGAGCATATTGAGTGTCTGGGATCACAGTTTTGCCTACTCCCCGCTACTCCTCCCTGCCTAATCCCCCGCAGGATGAGGAATTCGCCGTGGTCGCCTGGCACACTAGCGCTAATGCCATTACTTTTTTACAGGACCCTTGTTTCTATGTCACAGACGACGTTTGACCACACCCAATTTGAGGCCGCCCTGACGCGTCAGTGGCGACGTTTTGGTTTATCCGCCGCCAGCGAGATGACGTCTCGCCAGTGGTGGCACGCCGTCAGCGCCGCGCTGGCGGAAATGCTGCGCGCCCAGCCGATGGTTCAGCCTGAAGCCAACCAGCGCCATGTTAACTACATCTCGATGGAATTCCTGATTGGCCGCCTGACCGGCAACAACTTGCTCAATCTGGGCTGGTATCAGGCAGTGAGCGACGCGCTGGCGAGCCACAACGTCAACCTGACCGATCTGCTGGAAGCGGAAACCGACCCGGCGCTGGGTAACGGCGGTCTGGGGCGTCTGGCGGCCTGTTTCCTGGACTCTATGGCGACCGTCGGCCAGGCAGCGACGGGCTATGGCCTGAACTATCAGTACGGCCTGTTCCGCCAGTCGTTCGAAGACGGCAAGCAGATGGAAGCGCCGGATAACTGGCATCGGGAAAGCTACCCGTGGTTCAGCCACAACGAAGCGCTGGATGTGCAGGTGGGCATTGGCGGCAAGATGGTGAAAAACGGCGACCAGCAGATCTGGGAACCGGGCTTTACCATTACCGGCCAGGCCTGGGATTTGCCCGTGCTTGGCTATCAGAACGGCGTGGCGCAGCCGCTGCGCTTGTGGCAGGCCACCCACGCGCATCCGTTCAACCTGACTAAATTCAACGACGGTGACTTCCTGCGCGCCGAGCAGCAGGGCATTGACGCGGATAAGCTCACTAAAGTGCTCTATCCGAACGACAACCATCAGGCCGGTAAAAAGCTACGTCTGATGCAGCAGTATTTCCAGTGTGCCTGCTCGATTGCCGATATCCTGCGCCGCCATCACTATCTGGGCCGTTCGCTTAACGAACTGGCTGATTATGAAGTGATTCAGCTCAACGATACCCATCCGACTATCGCTATTCCTGAACTGCTGCGCGTACTGATTGACGAGCACCAGATGAGCTGGGATGAGGCCTGGGCCATCACCAGCAAAACCTTCGCGTATACCAACCACACCCTGATGCCTGAAGCGCTGGAGTGCTGGGACGAGCGGCTGATCCGCACTCTGCTGCCGCGCCATATGCAAATCATCAAAGAGATCAACGCGCGCTTCAAAGTGCTGGTGGACAAGACCTGGCCGGGCGATGAGGCGGTATGGGCCAAACTGGCGGTGGTGTATGACAAACAGGTGCGCATGGCGAACCTGTGCGTGGTCAGCGGCTTCGCTGTTAACGGCGTGGCGGCGCTGCACTCGGATCTGGTGGTGAAAGATCTGTTCCCGGAATATCACCAGCTGTGGCCGACCAAATTCCACAATGTGACCAATGGCATCACGCCGCGCCGCTGGATCAAACAGTGCAACCCGGAACTGGCGGCGCTGATTGACAAGACGCTGAACAAAGAGTGGGTGAACGATTTAGACGCGCTGGCGGAGCTGGAAAAATATGCCGATGACGCCGATTTCCGTAAGGAATACCGCGCCATCAAACAGCGCAACAAGGTCAAGCTGGCTGCTTTTGTGAAAGCGCGTACCGGCATTGAAATCAACCCGGAAGCGTTGTTCGACATCCAGATTAAACGCCTGCACGAGTACAAGCGCCAGCACCTGAACCTGTTGCAGATTCTGGCGATGTACAAAGAGATCCGCGAAAACCCGAAAGCTGACCGCGTGCCGCGCGTGTTCCTGTTCGGCGCGAAAGCCGCGCCGGGGTATTACCTTGCTAAAAACATCATCTACGCGATCAACAAAGTGGCCGAGGCGATCAACAACGATCCGCTGGTGGGCGACAAACTGAAAGTGGTGTTCCTGCCGGACTACTGTGTGTCGGCGGCGGAAAAAATGATCCCGGCGGCGGATATTTCCGAGCAAATCTCTACTGCCGGTAAAGAAGCTTCCGGCACCGGTAATATGAAACTAGCGCTCAACGGCGCGCTCACCGTCGGCACGCTGGACGGCGCGAACGTTGAAATCGCCGAGAAAGTGGGCGTGGAAAATATCTTCATCTTTGGCCTGACGGTAGACGAAGTGAAAGTGCTGAAAGCCAAAGGTTACGACCCGGTGAAATGGCGTAAGAAAGACAAACTGCTGGATGCGGTGCTGAAGGAGCTGGAGAAGGGCGTCTACGCTGAGGGCGATAAGCACGCTTTCGACCCGATGCTGCAAAGTATCGGCAAAGCGGGCGGCGACCCGTATCTGCTGATGGCCGATTTCGCCTCCTACGTGGCGGCGCAAAAACAGGCGGATTTACTGTACCGCGACCAGGAAGCCTGGACGCGAGCTGCTATCCTGAATACCGCACGTTGCGGCATGTTCAGCTCTGACCGCTCGATTCGCGACTACCAGACCCGTATCTGGCAAGCCAAACGTTAAGGATATGCCATGGATAAACGCCTGAATAATGCCGCCCTCGAGGCGGGTATTAGCGCTAATTACATTAATGCTCACGGCAAAGCTCAGGCGATTGGTCCGGATACCAAGCGCCGTCTGCTGGAAGCGATGAACCGCACGCACGCGGTTAAAAAACCGGCTGCGGCGCCGATCCCCGGTGTGAAGGTGCTACGCTCCAGTACCCGCATGGCGATTACCCTTGAGGGCAAAGGTGACTTTGAATGGCTGCTAACCACGGAAGCGGGCAAGCAGCATAAGGGAAGCGCGGCAGGCGGCGACAGCCTGCGGCTTCCCGCCAAACTGGCGTTGGGTTATCACACCCTGACGCTGAAACAGAAATCCCAGCAGTGGGAATGCCGGCTGATCGTCGCGCCGAAACGCTGCTTCGAACCGGAAACCCTCGTTAAAGGCGAAAAAATCTGGGGTGCCTGCGTACAGCTGTATACCCTGCGCTCGCTCACTAACTGGGGGATTGGCGATTTCGGCGATCTGAAACGGATGCTGGTGTCCGTGGCGCAACGGGGCGGCAGTTTTATCGGCCTGAATCCGATTCATGCGCTCTATCCCGCTAATCCGGAAAGCGCCAGCCCTTATAGCCCCTCGTCGCGCCGCTGGATGAACGTGATTTATATCGACGTAAACGCGATTGACGATTTCCAGCAAAGCGAAGAGGCGCGCAGCTGGTGGGAAATGCCTACCACTCAACAAACCCTGAAAGCGGCCCGCGAGGCGCAGTGGGTCGATTATTCTGCGGTGACCGCGCTGAAAATGGCGGGCCTGCGTCTGGCCTGGAAACAATTTGCCTTACGTGGCGAAGATGACGATCAGATGCGCGCGTTTCGTGATTTTGTCGCCAGCGAAGGCGACAGCCTCTACTGGCAGGCCGCGTTCGATGCGCTGCACGCCGAGCAGGTGAAAGAGGATGGATTGCGCTGGGGCTGGCCCGTCTGGCCCGAGGGTTATCAGTCCATCGATAGCCCGCAGGTAAAAGCTTTTTGCGAACAGCACGCCGATGACATCGACTTCTATCTGTGGCTGCAATGGCTGGCCTGGAAACAGTTCGCGGAGTGTTGGGAGACCAGCCAGTTACACGGTATGCCGGTCGGCCTGTATCGCGACCTGGCCGTGGGCGTGGCGGAAGGCGGCGCGGAAACCTGGTGCGACCGCGAGCTGTACTGCCTGAAAGCGTCAGTTGGCGCGCCGCCGGATATTCTCGGGCCGCTCGGTCAAAACTGGGGATTGCCGCCGATGGATCCGCACGTGATGACCGCGCGCGGCTATGAGCCGTTCATCCAGCTGTTGCGCGCCAATATGACTCACTGCGGCGCGTTGCGTATCGATCACGTGATGTCGATGCTGCGGCTGTGGTGGATCCCTTACGGCGAAACCGCGGATCAGGGCGCTTACGTGCACTATCCGGTGGACGATTTACTGGCGATCCTGGCGCTGGAAAGCGAACGCCACCAGTGCATGGTGATTGGCGAAGATCTGGGTACCGTGCCGGTGGAGATCGTCGGCAAACTGCGCCAGAACGGGGTCTATTCCTACAAAGTGCTCTACTTCGAAAACGACTCCCGCAAGCACTACCGCGCGCCGCAGGCCTGGCCTGAGCAGGCGATGGCGGTGGCGACGACTCACGATTTGCCGACCCTGCGCGGCTACTGGGAAAGCGGCGATTTAACGCTGGGTAAAACGCTGGGCCTCTACCCGGATGAAATCGTGCTGCGCGGGCTGTATGAGGATCGTGAACGCGCCAAACAGGGGCTGCTGGATGCGCTGCACCAGTACAACTGCCTGCCGAAAAGCGTAGGCCGTAAAGCCAAAGGGATGAAAATGACGCCGCTGCTTAACCGGGCAATGCAGCGTTATATCGCCGATACGCACTGCGCCTTGCTTGGTTTACAGCCGGAGGACTGGCTGGATATGGCGGACCCGGTCAACATTCCTGGTACCAGCTATCAGTACAAAAACTGGCGGCGTAAACTATCCGCGCCCCTTGAGAAGATGTTCGCCGATGAAGGCGTCAACAAGCTGATTAAGGATCTGGATAAACGACGCCGCGCCGCATCGCGCAAGCGGGCGACGCCGAAAGCGAAGTAATAGGCAGACATAAAAAAGCCGCTGGAATACATCAGCGGCTTTTTTGTCTGTAGCGGGTCAGCAAATCAATAGTAAGAGTGCTCGCCGCGCTGGTGCTCGGTGAGATCGCGCACGCCTTTCAGTTCCGGGAATTCGTTCAGCAACTGCTTCTCGATCCCTTCTTTCAGCGTCACGTCCACCATGGAACACCCGTTGCAGCCGCCGCCGAATTGCAGGATGGCGAAGCCTTCGTCGGTGATTTCCATCAGCGACACACGGCCGCCGTGACCGGCCAGCTGCGGGTTGATCTGCGATTGCAGCAGGTACTCTACGCGCTCCATCAGCGGGGCGTCGTCAGACACTTTACGCATTTTGGCGTTCGGCGCTTTCAGCGTCAGCTGCGAACCTAACTGGTCGGTGACAAAGTCGATTTCCGCGTCTTCCAGATACGGAGCGCTTAACTCGTCCACATAAGCGGTGAGATGTTCAAAGGTCAGCGCCGTGTCGCTGGCTTCAACCGCATCCGGCGGGCAGTATGACACGCCGCATTCTGCATTCGGCGTACCTGGGTTAATCACGAACACGCGGATTTGGGTGCCTTCTTCCTGGTTAGCCAGAAGTTTGACAAAGTGCGCCTGGGCAGCATCGGAAATACGAATCATAGCAATGGCCTAATAGTTGACTATTTTACCTGGTTATAATACGCCCATCATCGACCCTCTACAAGGTTCGACACAGGCACCATACCTGGACAGTCGCCGCGCCATGGCGATGCAATAGTTTGGCAATTTCTCCGACCGTACTGCCCGTTGTAACGACGTCATCCACAATAACGATATGGAGATCGCGCACGGGCAATTCAAGGCGAAATGCCGCGCGCAGATTCTTTTTTCGCAGCCGTGCGCTGAGATGGTGCTGAACCGGCGTGTTCCTGACGCGCCTTAATGCCCGCGCCTCATAGCGGCAACCCAGCCAGCGGGCGAGCGGTTTCGCCAGCAACGCGCTTTGGTTAAAGCCCCGTCGCCAGGCCCGCCGTCGATGCAACGGCACGCTGATGATTAAATCGGGAAGCGGGAGCGCCCATTCCCGCTGGGCCTGACGCACGCGCAGTAATATCAGCCGCGCCAACGGCTGGGCCAGAGCGGTTTGTCGGTAAAACTTTAACCCCTGCACCAGTGCGTTCAACGGCGGACGGTAATCCGTCACGTAGAGCAGCCGTTGCCACGGCGGGGATTTTCGCAGGCAGCGTCCGCAGGGCAATGTGGTGACCACCGCAGGCAATCCGCAAATCGGGCAGCAGGGGGGTGGGGCGGGCAGCGCGGCATAACAGCAGGAGCAGATCCCCCACTGGGAAACGGCAAGCGGCATCCTGCATAGCCAACACAAGGCGGGTACTGTTAGCATCATCGTCTTCCTGACAAAAAAGAGACTTTAGCGAATGAATGACATCTGGTGGCAGACCCGGGGAGAGGGAAATGTTCATCTTGTGCTGTTGCACGGATGGGGACTGAATGCTGGCGTGTGGGATTGCATAAGCGAGCAATTAGCCTCGCAATTTACCCTGCATCTGGTGGATTTGCCGGGTTATGGTCGCAGTACGGATTTCGGCGCAATGGATCTCGACGCGATGGCCAGGTGCGTCCTGCGCCAGGCTCCCAAAAATGCCATCTGGCTGGGCTGGAGCCTGGGCGGGCTGGTGGCGAGCCAGATCGCGCTCACGCACCCGGAACGGGTAGACGCGCTGGTGACCGTCGCCTCCTCTCCTTGTTTCAGCGCCCGTGAAGAAGAGCAGTGGCCGGGGATTAAACCCGCCGTGCTGGCCGGTTTTCAGCAGCAGTTGAGCGAAGATTTTCAGCGCACCGTTGAGCGCTTCCTGGCGTTACAGACGCTGGGCACGGAAAGCGCCCGTCAGGATGCCCGCAGGCTGAAGGCGATTGTGCTGGATGCGCCGATGCCTTCCGTCGAGGTGCTGAACGGCGGCCTGGAGATCCTCCGGTCAGTCGATTTGCGCGCCGATCTGGCCGCACTGGCGATGCCGTTCTGGCGTATATACGGGCGGCTGGATGGGTTGGTGCCGCGCAAGGTAGCGGCCTTACTGGATGAACGTTATCCGGGTAGCCGGTCGGTGATGTTTGATAAAGCCGCCCACGCGCCCTTTATCAATAATTCTGAAATGTTTTGCGAGCTGTTGTTTAGCCTGCGCCAGCTTCTGGAAAAAGTACAAATAACAGACAATACTTAAAAAGTGGTTGTCCTTACGGGCAATTTTTATTTTTGAGGCGCTGAGTCGCCCCCGCCAGGCATCACAAAACAATAAACCTTTCTAAGGAGTGTGAAGCTATGAAATTAGTCACTGGCATTGTTACTTCTTTAGTTATCGGTTCGCTGTCATTTGGTGTTCTCGCTGCAGAAGAACTCCAGAGAGATAAAGTGGACGGTATGAACTTAACAAAGATCGGCACTATCACCACTGATGACACCACCGCTCCAATGGATGCAAGAAAAGAACTGTCGAAGAAAGCCGATGAGTTGGGCGGGAAATACTACGTCATTACCAGCGCAGAAAAGAAAACGCAGGACGTACGCGCCACTGCGGATGTCTACAAATAATGGAAAAGGCGGGGAAACCCGCCTTTTTTAGTGCCACTGCTTTCTTTATTTTGTGGTGCTATTGAAGCGTCCAGAACGTTTTTTGGCAAGCATTTCCTTCAGGGCAGCGTTTACAACTGCCTGACAAACACCCGCTCAAATCTTCCGTTACGCGCGTTGCCCGGCCCATGGCTTCAAGGCGCGCCAGCATCGCATTAATCATTGGCAGCGGCGTGGCGAGCAGTTCGCTCATCCGGCTGGCCTCCAGACGTCCCTGCAATGCCAGCAAATCCCGTACCTGTATCAGCGTCGCCATACGTTCACCTTAATGACAGTGGCTGGATGACGTTTCACAGCACACTTCCGCCGCTTTGCGCTGCCCCAGCACGCCGAGATCAACGCGGCTGCGCGCCCGGCGCAACAGCGTCAGCACCAGCACGTTAAATAACACCACCGCCAGGATGCACACCAGGCTGTACTGCGGATGCTGCTGGAAAGAGACGGTCTGGTAGTAAAGCGTCGAAAGCGAGTAGGCGATATTTAACCCCCAGAGAATGGAGAAACCCATCCAGCTACGGCTGGTTTCGCGGGCGATAGCCCCCATCACCGAAATGCAGGGAATATACAGCAGCACAAAAATCAGGTAGCTGTACGCCGACGCGCTGCTGCCGAATTTCGCGCTCATCACGCCCATAGTGCCGCTTTCCATTTCGCCGTCGCCTTTGCTGGCCTCGATCGGGTTCATCAACACGCTCAGGCTGAAGGTATCTTTCAGGCTCTGCCAGGTTTCTTCTACCGCGCCGCCCAGTTCATCGAGCAGATTAAAGCTGGCGGCATCGAACGCTTCCTGATGGATATTTTCGGCGGTGTAGAGTGTGTTTAACGTGCCGACCACCACTTCTTTCGCCATCGCGCCGGTAAACAGCCCAACGGTGGCCTGCCAGTTATCTTCCTGTACGCCGATGGGTTTCAGCAGCGGGGTTAGCACCTGGCTCACCGACGCCAGCGCGGAATCATTAATGTTGTCCACCGGCTTGCCGCTAAAAGAAAAGCTGTTTAACGCACCGACGAAAATACTGACCACCACAATCACTTTCCCGGCGCGCATCACAAAGGATTTCAGGCGCTGCCAGGTTTGTAACACCAGGCTTTTCAGATGCGGTACGTGATACACCGGCAGTTCCATCACGAATGGCGTCGCTTCGCCGCGCATGATGGTGTGCTTGAGCATCAGGCCGGTGAGGATCGCCATCACAATGCCCAGCAGATACAGTGAAAATACCACCAGCGCGCCCTGTTGGCCGAAGAACGCGGCGGCGAAGACGGCGAAGATCGCCAGCCGCGCCCCGCAGGACATAAACGGGGCCATCATCACGGTCATCAGCCGCTCGCGCGGCGCATCCAGGGTACGCGCGCCCATTACCGACGGCACGTTACAGCCGAAGCCGACAATCAGCGGGACGAAGGATTTGCCGGGCAGCCCGAGGGACTGCATCAGACGGTCCATCACAAACGCCGCGCGGGCCATATAGCCGGAATCCTCAAGGAACGAGAGGAACAAATACATCATGCCGATTTGCGGCACCAGCGGCAGAACGGTATTGATACCGCCGCCAATCCCCTGGGCGAGGAAAATCGTCAGCCATTGCGGGAAATGGAACGTTGCGCCAACCCACTGTAAACCGTGAATAAAGATCGCTGCCGAACCGACGTCAAACAGCGGTTGCAACGCGCCGCCAATGTTAATCGCCAGCAGGAACATCAGGTACATCACCAGTAAAAACACCGGAATACCGAGGAAACGGTTAATGACGATTTTATCCAGCGCGGTGGTTAAGTGGTGGGGCTCCGCGGTTAAGCTGTTGCTGACGCTGTCGCAAATGGCGGCGATGCTCTGATAACGCTCGTCGGCGATATGCAGCGCCGGATCGTCCATCTCTTCGTTAAGCCGCGCTAACGCAACGCCTAGTTTTTGCGCGGCATCACCGGCAAACGCACGGCTGTAGATATCGCCTTCCAGCATCTGCAAACCCAGCCAGCGGCGCTGGGTGAACGGCATCTCGCCGGGCATCTGTTCCGCCAGATATTTAGCCTCGCGGCAAAGCGGCGCGGCGTAATGCACGTCGATGGCGTTTTGCGCGCGATGATCGCGGTCGATGGTCCGTTTCAGGGTATCGATGCCACGCCCGCGCGTCGAAACCAGCGGCACCACCGGGCAACCGAGGCGGTTCGCCAGCGCATCAACATCAATGCGAATGTGCTGTTTCTCAGCAATATCCAGCATGTTCAGGGCAACAATGCAGGGAATACCCAGCTCGCGCAGTTGCAGCGTCAAATAAAGATTGCGTTCGAGGTTCGAGGCGTCCACCACGTTAATCAGCAGGTCGGCTTCGCCGCTCAGGATGTAATGGCAGGCAATTTGCTCGTCGAGCGAGGTCTGAGAGGAGATCGTCGTCAGGGAGTAGGTGCCGGGTAAATCCACCAGTGTGACCTGATGCCCGGGCGTGGCGAAGAAGCCCTCTTTGCGTTCGACGGTGACGCCCGCCCAGTTGCCAACCCGCTGCCGGGAACCGGTTAACTGGTTAAACAGGGTCGTTTTACCCGAGTTCGGGTTGCCGATTAATCCAATGGTTAGCTTTTTCATAGGTCAATGTGAGCTCAAAAATCAGGACGTTGCTTCAACCTGTACCAGCGCCAAATCCTTTTTGCGTAACACGAGGTTTACCCGGCGAGTGGAAATATGAATCGGATCGCCCAGCGGGGCGACGCGCACCACATCGAAAGAGGAGCCGGGGAGTAAACCTAACGAAAGTAATTTTTGACGGTAAGCCGGGCTAATTTCCCGGGCAAAGCCGGTGATTTTCCAGGTACTGTTAGCGCAAAATTGCATAGAGCCTTCTTGTCTTTCGTCGTCGGAAATAGAGTTTTCATGCCTGGAGGGCAGGCACAAAAACCAGATTCGTTGGCAGAAAAGGAAAAATCTTGATGGAATGGTATGATAATGAGAATGGTTTGTATCTTCAATGGAGAATATGTTGCTAAATACAATATTTAACCATTCATTGCTTTGGCGCAAAAAATGAAAAATAAACGCTTGAAATGCGCATTTATTAAGAAATCTTAATGATATCAGGCAATTGATTTAAATTGATGTATGCCAGGCTTTATTGGTTAAATGCGGGCTTCACCGTTTTTTTGTTATTAAAATGAGAATGGCGCGTTTATTTTATGATAATCCGCGCCGGGAAAATCAATAAAATCAATAATTGAAAATATCCCGCAGTTCTC
Organism: Atlantibacter sp. RC6; assembly: GCF_014193285.1. Classification (GTDB taxonomy): domain Bacteria; phylum Pseudomonadota; class Gammaproteobacteria; order Enterobacterales; family Enterobacteriaceae; genus Atlantibacter. Next base: position 72,635 of record NZ_JACHZE010000004.1, on the reverse strand, counting down.
ATATTGCGAAATATTACCGCGGAAATAAAAGGCCGGTTTCCCGGCCTTTGTTGTTAACGTTTTTTACCAAAAGCGGCGGCGAGGGCATCGCCCATGGCACTATTGCCTGCGGGTTTATTATCGCGCGCGCGAGGTTTTTGCTGCTGCGCCGGACGGGATGCCGGCCCGCCAGCGCTGCGGCGAGGGGTGCTTTCGCCAGGCTGTTCGTCCAGACGCATGGTGAGCGCGATACGCTTACGCTGCAAATCCACTTCCAGCACTTTAACCTTCACGATATCGCCCGCTTTCACCACCTTATGCGGATCGTCGATAAACTTGTCCGACAACGAGGAGATATGCACCAGGCCGTCCTGGTGGACGCCGATATCCACGAAAGCGCCGAAGTTGGTGACGTTGGTCACCGCGCCTTCCAGTACCATGCCCGGCGTGAGATCGTTGAGGGTTTCCACCCCTTCGGCGAACTGCGCGGTTTTAAATTCCGGACGCGGATCGCGGCCCGGTTTTTCCAGCTCTTTGATGATGTCGCTGACCGTGGGCACGCCGAAACGCTCGTCGGTGTAATCCACCGCTTGCAGATTGCGCAATTCATTGCTGTTACCCATCAGATCGCGCAGCGACTGCCGGGTGGCGGCCAGGATGCGTTCAACCACCGGATAGGCTTCCGGGTGGACGGTGGAGGCGTCCAGCGGGTTATCGCCGTGGTTGATGCGCAAAAAGCCCGCGCACTGCTCAAAGGCTTTCGGTCCCAGACGGCTCACTTTCAGCAACTGCTGACGATTCTGGAACTGACCGTTTTCGTCGCGCCAGTTGACGATATTCTGCGCCATCATACGCGTCAGCCCGGCCACGCGGGTCAGCAGCGGCACCGAAGCGGTATTCAAATCCACGCCCACGGCGTTTACGCAGTCTTCCACTACCGCATCCAGCTTGCGCGCCAGCTGCGACTGGCTGACGTCATGCTGATACTGGCCGACGCCGATGGATTTCGGGTCGATTTTCACCAGCTCTGCCAGCGGATCCTGCAAACGACGGGCAATAGACACCGCGCCGCGCAGCGATACATCCAGGTCCGGGAACTCCAGCGCCGCCAGTTCCGAGGCGGAATACACCGATGCGCCCGCCTCGCTGACAATCACTTTCTGGGCGGTGATGTGCGGATACTGCTTCTGCACGTCAAGGAAGAAGCGTTCGGTTTCACGGGACGCGGTGCCGTTGCCGATGGCGACCAGCTCGACGTTATGTTTAGCGCACAGCGTGGCGACCGCCACGGCGGCTTTTGCGGCCTGGCCGGTGTGAGGATAAATGGTATCGGTCGCCACCAGTTTGCCGGTGCCGTCTACCACCGCCACTTTCACCCCGGTGCGCAGACCCGGATCGAGACCCATGGTGGCGCGTAGCCCGGCAGGAGCCGCCATCAGCAGATCGTGCAGGTTACGGGCGAACACATTGATGGCCTCTTCTTCGGCGCGTTCGCGCACGGTGCTCATCAGTTCGGTTTCCAGATGCATCAACACTTTGATACGCCAGGTCCAGCTCACCACGGCGCGACGCCAGCTGTCCGCCGGGGCGTTGTTCAGACGTAAGCCAAGGTGATCGATAATAATTTGTTCGCAATGGCTTTCGCGCGGCGGCTCATCAAACTGCGGATCGGCATTCAGCGCCAGTTGCAGCACGCCTTCGTTGCGGCCACGGAACATCGCCAGCGCGCGATGCGAAGGGACGGTGGAAATCGGCTCGTGATGGTCGAAATAATCGCGGAATTTCGCGCCTTCCTCTTCCTTACCGCTCACCACGCTGGCAACCAGATGGGCGTTTTTCCACAAATAGTCGCGTACTTTCGCCAGCAATGCAGCGTCTTCGGCGAAGCGCTCCATCAGGATATAGCGCGCCCCGTCCAGCGCAGCTTTGCTGTCGGCCACGCCTTTATCGGCATCGATAAACTTCGCGGCTTCGGTTTCCGGATCGTGAGAGGGCGTGTTCCACAACAGGTCCGCCAGCGGCTCAAGGCCCGCTTCAATGGCGATTTGCCCGCGGGTGCGGCGCTTGGGTTTATACGGCAGGTATAAATCTTCAAGTTCGGTTTTGCTGAGCGTGCCGTTGATGGCGGAAGCCAGTTCCGGGGTGAGTTTCCCTTGTTCTTCAATCGATTTGAGAATCGACTGGCGGCGCTCTTCCAGCTCGCGCAAATAACCCAGACGGGTTTCAAGTTGACGCAATTGCGTGTCGTCCAGGCCGCCGGTCACTTCCTTACGATACCGGGCGATAAACGGTACGGTGTTCCCTTCATCAAGCAGGCGAACGGCGGCGGCGACCTGTTCGGCTCTGGCCTGAAGTTCACCGGCGATAATACGGCTGAGTGAATCATTCATCATGGCAATTTCATCTGTTGGATGCGAAAATTTCAGGGCACAGTTATACGGATTGCCGGAACAAAATGCCAGTCGCCGCACGATGCGGTCATGGATTCAGACAGTTCCGTTTATGTTAAATCAACCGAGAGTGAACGCGTGGCGACCAAACTGATTACCCGCGAAGGGTATAACAAGCTTAAGCAAGAGCACGACTATCTCTGGAACGAGAAACGCCCGGAAATCACCAAAATTGTCTCCTGGGCGGCGAGTCTCGGCGACCGCTCCGAAAACGCCGATTACACCTTTAATAAGCGCATTCTGCGCCAGATTGACCGGCGAGTTCACTTCCTGCGAAAACTGATGCCGCAACTGCAAATCGTTGATTATTCACCCCAGCAGGAGGGCCGGGTTTTCTTTGGTGCCTGGGTGGAAATTGAAAACGAAGCGGGGGATGTGAAAACCTTCCGCATTGTCGGCCCGGAAGAGATCTACGGCGAACGTAAAGACTACATCTCCATTGACTCCCCGATGGCGCGCGCCATTCTGAAAAAACAGGTCGACGAAGAGTTTGTGGTAAAAACGCCGGAAGGGGAAAAAATGTGGTTTGTGAACAGTATTCGCTATGAGAAAGGGGAAGGGGAATAATGCAAATACCTGGAGAACGGGCTCCAGGTATTGCCGTTAACCATTCATATTATCCAGCGGCCATGAATCGAACAGGTAGCCGTCGAAGTAGATGTCATCCACGTTGGAGAACTCCAGCAGCCGCAGTTTGACGTTTTCCAGGTGCTGCCACATCGCCAGCTTGGCGGCTTTTGCATCTTTCTTGATCAGCGCCGCCAGGATCTGTTTATGGTCCAACAGCCACTCTTTGCGATAGCGGGTGTTATCCAGATGGCGGTGAAGCTGGATCCACATGGGATTATTCTCGCGCCATTGCCAGGATTGCTTAAACAGTTCCACCAGCATGCTGTTGTGGGTGGCTTCGGCAATCGCCAGATGGAACTGCATATCGCCGCTCTCGGTTTCATCCGGCGCGTCGGACGCCAGCTCCTGCTCTTCCAGCAGCAGCGCCTGGCGCATTTTGACGATATCTTCACGGGTCGCCTGTAGGGCGGCGAATTCGGCAATATTGCTCTCCAGCAGCTGGCGCGCCTGGAGCAGTTCAAACGGCCCGGCATCGTTGCACTGCGCCGCGGTGCCAGGGGCGTTCAGGGGCGCAGAGGGCGTAGAAATCACAAAAATGCCCGCGCCGCGCCGCACCTCAATCAACCCTTCGATTTCCAGCATGATCAACGCTTCACGCACCACGGTACGCGTCACGTTAAGCATTTCCGCGATTTCACGTTCCGGCGGAAGCCGCTCGCCGACGGCGTACTGTTTTTGCGCAATCATATTGCGCAGCATCACGCCGACTTCCTGGTAAGGGCGCTGTTGAGGAGTGTTTGCTTTCATAACGTTACTGTCAGAATGATTCAGTGGCGAACGGCGTCGAAAACCGTCCGGAATTGGCCTGACTATAGCATATCAACCCGCAGAGTCAGTGGATAAACAGGCCGCGCCAGCACGCTGAGCGGCCTGTTGGTGGGTTAGCGGTTCAGCGCGGCGACCGCGGCGCGCGCGCCGCTGGCGTTCAACTGCTGCAACGCCATCACGACGGCGGAAACGAATGCGGGATTGGCCGGTAAATCCTGACCAAAAATCGCGCTCAGGCCGAGTAACGCCTGCACGCGCTGTTCGGCGCTGGCACTGGCGTCGATAGTCTGATAGTCCGCCAGCAAGGGGTCCACTACGTCAATGGCGTTACCCTGTTCATCCACGCCCGCCACGTAGCGCATCCAGCCCGCCACGCCCAGCGCAAGGTGCGACCAGGCATGACCCTCTGCCAGATGGCGGCGGATTGGGTCCAACATACGCTGCGGCAGCTTCTGGCTACCGTCCATGGCGATTTGCCAGGTGCGGTGGCGCAGGGACGGATTGCTGAAGCGTTCGATCAGCAGACGCGCATAGGCCTCCAGATCGGTGCCTTGCGGCATACAGAGCGTCGGAGCCTGTTCGCGCAGCATCAGCGCCAGCGCCGCGTCGCGATAATCCGGGTTGGTCATGGTATCGGCGATGGTCTCATAGCCGCCCAGATAACCTAAGTACGCGAGGAAAGAGTGGCTGCCGTTGAGCATCCGCAGCTTCATCATTTCAAATGGCACAACGTCTTCGACAAACTGCGCGCCTACGCGGTCCCACGCCGGGCGACCGTTAACGAAGTTATCTTCAATGACCCACTGGCGGAACGGCTCACAGGCGATAGCGCACGGATCGTAAACGCCGAGCTGGCCGGCGATGTCGTCCAGCGTTTCTGCGGTGGCGGCAGGCACGATGCGGTCAACCATGGTGCACGGGAAGGTAACGTGAGTTTCAATCCAGTCCGCCAGCGCGGCATCGCGCGCTTTCGCCAGCCCAAGCACGGCGGCGCGCGCCACGTGGCCGTTTTCCCGTACGTTATCGCAGGACATCACGGTAAACGCCTTCAGCCCCTGTTCGCGGCGCAGGCGCAGCGCTTCCACGATATAGCCAATAGCGGATTTGGGCTGGTCAGGATGAGCCAGGTCGTGCTGGATCAGTGGATTATTGAGATCGAGTTCGCCGCTGGCGGCCTCGGTGCAGTAGCCTTTTTCGGTCACGGTCAGGGAGACAATGGCGGTTTGCTCGCGCGCCATGGCGGCCAGAATGCCTGCGCAGCCGTCAATCGCCGGGTGCAATGCCTCTTTCATCGAACCGATAATTTTCAGTTCGGTGCGCTGTGCGCCTTTTTCCGCCACGGTATACAGCAGGTTTTGTTTTTTCAGGTTTTCGATCAGCGTCTGGTCGTTGCCGGGCATCAGGTTGACTTCGCAGATACCCCAGTCGCTGTCAGACTGCTCCAGCAGATGATGGGTATATAACGCCTGATGCGCGCGGTGAAACGCGCCGCAGCCAAGGTGAACAATCCGGGATGACAGACGTGCGTTATCCCATAGCGGACGCGCCACGGGCAGCGTGCTATTAGCAATAGTCGGTTCCATTTTAAACTCCGGGCAGTGGGCCTGCCTGAATGCAAATTTGAAAGGAGGCAGGGCGCGACGAAGGCCGCGCCCTGAGAAGATTTACTTACTGAAGAAAGCGCGCTGGATTGCCAGTTCTACGCCACGCACTTCCGCCAGGCCTTTCAGGCGGCCAATGGCGGAGTAGCCGGGGTTGGTCTTTTTCTTTAAATCATCCAGCATCTGATGACCATGATCCGGACGCATCGGGATCAGGTCTTCCACGCCTTCGGCTTTACGACGATGTTCTTCTTCAACGATGGCTTTCACCACTTCGTACATATCCACATCGCCCGCCAGGTGGGCTGCTTCGTGGAATGTTTTCGGGTTATCTTCGCGCATCGTTGAACGCAGGTGAGTGAAGTAAATACGCGGGCCGAACTGTTTGATCATATCCACCAGGTCGTTGTCGGCGCGTACACCATAGGAGCCGGTACACATGGTAAAGCCATTCGCCATGCTGGCGACGGTATCCACCATCCACTGCATATCGTCGATGGTGGAAACAATGCGCGGCAGGCCAAGGATTGGGCGCGGCGGATCGTCCGGGTGTACCGCCATACGCACGCCAACCTGTTCGGCGACCGGGATAATATTTTTCAGGAAAAAGGCGAAGTTTTCGCGCAGTTTGGCTTTATCGATATCCGCGTAGCGTTCAAGGTGTTTGCTGAACTGCTCAAGGGTGTAACCCTCTTCGGCACCTGGTAGACCGGCGATAATATTGCGCGTCAGGCGCGCTTTATCTTCATCGCTCATGGCGGCGAAGCGGGCATTGGCCTGCTCGACTTCTTCCGCGGTGTAATCGGCTTCCGCGCCTGGGCGTTTCAGCAAGTGAATTTCGAACGCGGCGAACTCAATTTGATCAAACCGCAGCGCTTTGGAGCCGTCCGGCAGCACGTATTCCAGGTCAGTACGGGTCCAGTCCAGCACCGGCATAAAGTTGTAGCAAACGGTATAAATACCGCATTCAGCCAGGTTGCGGATCGACTGCTGGTAATTTTTGATCCACAGATCGTACTGGCCGCTGTGGGTTTTGATGTCTTCGTGGATCGGAATGCTTTCCACCACGGACCACACCAGCCCGGCGTCCTCCACGATAGCTTTACGCTTGAGGATCTCCTCAACCGTCCAGACTTCACCGTTAGGAATGTGGTGAAGGGCGGTGACCACGCCCGTCGCGCCGGCTTGTCGGACGTCTGAAAGCGTTACCGGATCGTTGGGGCCGTACCAGCGCCATGTCTGCTTCATGCTTTACCTCTGCTCAGTCTTTAGGATGCCATCAAGGCCGTTCGCCTGGGTGTTATTGGTTGACCACTTCAGCGAACTCAATGCGCTGTTCTGTCGTAGTGGTGTAACAACTCTGTTTGTTAGCATACAACTTCGACTAAAATTCGCCAAAAGTCAATGCGCGGCGACGAATTGGTTAACCCTGTCACAGTTTACTTCGGCATGTTAAACAAGGGTTACAGCAGTAAAAGCGGGCGTTAACGGGGCAATAGAGAACAGTGGTCAACCAATTTGTGCCACGTATAAAGTTTAATGACATCCAGGCGGCGTTACCGTTGATTAAAAATCTGCCGCACTGACGGTACGAGGTAAGAGAATTGTGATGAAATAGGCAGATAACTTGCTGTTAAATATGCTTTGTAACAATTTCGACTAGAATATATACCAGTTAAGTCTGGTGGTCAGCGCAGCCTTTTTTAGAATACGTGTAGTTAAAAATGGCTTCATCGTGTAAATACGCGTGTCCGTTTTGCCGATAACAGTATTCGAACCTTTGGGAGTTAAATCGATGCAAGAGAATTATAAAATTCTGGTAGTAGATGACGACATGCGCCTGCGCGCGTTGCTTGAGCGTTATCTTACCGAGCAGGGCTTCCAGGTTCGTAGCGTAGCGAACGCTGAACAGATGGACCGCCTGCTGACCCGTGAATCTTTCCACCTGATGGTGCTGGATCTGATGTTGCCGGGTGAAGACGGCCTGTCGATTTGCCGCCGCCTGCGCAGCCAGAGCAATCCGATGCCGATCATTATGGTGACGGCAAAAGGGGAAGAGGTCGATCGCATCGTAGGCCTGGAGATCGGTGCCGACGATTATATCCCGAAACCCTTTAACCCGCGCGAACTGCTGGCGCGTATCCGCGCGGTGCTGCGTCGCCAGGCGAACGAACTGCCGGGCGCGCCTTCTCAGGAAGAGGCGGTTATCGCTTTCGGTAAATTCAAGCTCAACCTTGGCACGCGCGAGATGTTCCGCGAAGACGAGCCAATGCCGCTCACCAGTGGGGAATTCGCGGTGCTGAAAGCGCTGGTCAGCCATCCGCGCGAACCGCTATCCCGCGATAAGCTGATGAACCTGGCGCGCGGCCGCGAGTATTCCGCCATGGAACGCTCCATCGATGTGCAGATTTCCCGCCTGCGCCGCATGGTGGAAGAAGATCCGGCGCATCCGCGCTACATCCAGACCGTCTGGGGGTTAGGCTACGTCTTTGTACCGGATGGCGCTAAAGCATGAGGCGACTGCGCTTCTCGCCGCGTAGCTCGTTTGCCAGAACCCTGTTGCTCATCGTCACCTTGCTGTTCGTCAGCCTGGTGACGACCTATTTAGTGGTGCTGAACTTCGCCATTCTGCCGAGCTTGCAGCAGTTTAATAAGGTGCTGGCGTACGAAGTACGTATGCTGATGACCGACAAACTGCAACTGGAAGATGGTACGCAGCTGGTGGTGCCGCCTGCTTTTCGGCGCGAGATCTACCGGGAGTTGGGGATCTCGTTGTACTCCAATGAAGCGGCGGAAGACGCTGGATTGCGCTGGGCCCAGCATTATGAATTCTTAAGCCAGCAGATGGCGCAGCAGCTTGGCGGCCCGACGGAAGTGCGCGTTGAGGTCAATAAGAGCTCGCCGGTGGTCTGGCTGAAGACGTGGCTTTCGCCCAATATCTGGGTGCGCGTTCCGCTGACGGAAATTCATCAGGGCGATTTTTCTCCGCTGTTCCGCTACACCCTGGCGATTATGCTGCTGGCGATAGGCGGCGCGTGGCTGTTTATCCGCATCCAGAACCGACCGCTGGTGGACCTGGAGCATGCTGCGCTCCAGGTCGGTAAAGGCATTATTCCGCCACCGCTGCGCGAATATGGCGCGTCGGAAGTGCGTTCGGTGACCCGCGCCTTTAACCATATGGCGGCAGGCGTGAAGCAGCTTGCCGACGACCGCACCCTGCTGATGGCGGGCGTCAGCCATGATTTACGCACGCCGCTGACCCGCATTCGTCTCGCGACCGAAATGATGAGCGCCGAAGATGGCTATCTGGCGGAATCCATCAACAAAGATATCGAAGAGTGCAACGCTATCATTGAGCAGTTCATCGATTATCTGCGTACCGGCCAGGAGATGCCGCTGGAGCTGGCGGACCTGAACAGTGTGCTGGGTGAAGTGATCGCGGCGGAAAGCGGCTATGAACGCGAAATCGAAACCGATCTCCAGCACGGCGTGATCATGGTGAATATTCACCCGTTATCCATCAAGCGCGCGGTAGCCAATATGGTGGTAAACGCGGCGCGCTACGGCAACGGCTGGATCAAGGTCAGCAGCGGCACCGAGCTTAACCGCGCCTGGTTTCAGGTGGAAGATGATGGCCCCGGTATCAAACCCGAGCAGCTTAAGCATCTGTTCCAGCCGTTTGTGCGCGGCGACAGCGCGCGCAGCACCAGCGGTACGGGTCTTGGGTTAGCCATCGTGCAGCGTATTATTGATAATCACAATGGCGCGCTGGACATTGGCCGCAGCGAGCGCGGCGGTTTGCGGATACGTGCCTGGCTACCGGTGCCGGTTGCCCGGGTCGCGCATCCGGTGAGAGAAAGTTAATTTCCGGTCAATTACCGCTATAAAAAAAACCACCCACGGTCACCCTGGGTGGTTTTTTATTAACAGCCGCTTCGGCTTAAAGTTTCGGTCCTGCGCTGACCAGCGCCGCGCCGGCTGGGGTATCGGTATACTTCTCGAAGTTAGTGATAAACAGCTTCGCCAGTTGGGTGGCTTTTTCCTGCCACTGCTCCGGTGAAGCGTAGGTATTACGCGGATCGAGAATAGCGGTATCGACGCCCGGCAGCGTGGTGGGGATCGCCATGTTAAACATCGGCAGCGTAAAGGTTTCGGCGTCGTCGAGCGAACCATCAAGGATAGCGTCGATAATCGCACGGGTATCTTTAATCGAGATGCGCTTGCCGGTGCCGTTCCAGCCGGTGTTAACCAGATATGCCTGCGCGCCAGCGGCCTGCATACGCTTCACCAGCACTTCCGCGTACTGCGTCGGATGCAGCGACAGGAATGCTGCGCCAAAGCAGGCGGAGAAGGTCGGCGTCGGTTCAGTTACGCCGCGCTCGGTACCGGCCAGCTTGGCGGTAAAGCCGGACAGGAAATGGTACTGAGTCTGGTTAGCGGTCAGGCGCGATACTGGCGGCAACACGCCAAAAGCGTCCGCGGTGAGGAAAATCACCTTGGTGGCGTGGCCTGCTTTGGATACCGGCTTAACGATGTTTTCGATGTGGTAAATCGGGTACGACACACGGGTATTTTCGGTTTTCGAGGCGTCGTCGAAATCAATCACCCCATTTTCGCGTACCGTGACGTTCTCTAACAGCGCGTCACGGCGGATGGCGTGATAGATATCCGGCTCGGCTTCTTCGGAAAGACGGATGGTTTTGGCGTAGCAGCCGCCTTCGAAGTTAAACACGCCGTCATCGTCCCAGCCGTGTTCATCGTCGCCGATCAGGCGGCGTTTCGGGTCGGTTGAGAGCGTGGTTTTACCGGTGCCCGAGAGGCCGAAGAACACCGCCACATCGCCTTTTTCACCGACGTTTGCCGAGCAGTGCATTGAGGCAATGCCCTTCAGCGGCAGCAGGTAGTTCATGATCGAGAACATGCCTTTCTTCATTTCGCCGCCGTACCAGGTGCCGCCAATCAGTTGCATCCGCTCCGTCAGGTTGAACGCGACAAAGTTCTCGGAATTCATCCCCTGGGATTTCCAGTCAGGATTGGTGCATTTCGCGCCATTCATCACCACAAAATCAGGTTCGAAACCCTCCAGCTCCTCATCAGTCGGGCGGATAAACATATTTTTGACGAAGTGCGCCTGCCAGGCCACCTCGGTGATAAAACGCACCGAAAGGCGGGTGTCGGCATTGGCGCCGCAGAAAGCATCAATGATAAACAAGCGTTTACCGGAGAGCTGGCGGGTGACTAACCCTTTGAGATGTTGCCAGGTTTCAGGCGACAGCGGCTTGTTGTCATTTTTTCCCTTGCCATTATCCGCCCACCACAGCGTGTCACGTGTTGTGTCGTCGCGGACGATATATTTATCTTTCGGCGAACGGCCGGTAAAGATGCCTGTATCGACTGCAACGGCTCCCAGATTGGTTAATACACCGCGCTCGTAGCCTTCCAGTTCTGGATTAAGCTCTTCGCGGTAAAGCGTATCGTAATCAGGGTTGTAGACCACGTCCTGGGCGTCGTTAATACCATAAGCCTTGAGATCTTGCGGGGTTAAACCTTTAACGCGCATATCACTTCTCCTTAGCCAATTTGTACTGCCTGAAATTGTAGGGTTGTTTGTAACATGTTAACCGGGACGTGCTTCATAGATTTACGTATCGACGCTTTTAATACAGCGGAAAATACTGTGATTCAGCTCACGACGCGGGATAGAGTAGCGGAGGAGTGTATAACGGAAAGCGGAAAATGTTTTGGTTATGTTAATGAATGGAGGCAGTAATATGACAATTTGTGAGTGTAAGCGCTTTCTTAAAAGTAAGTTTTATGAAAGATTAGCTCGTTTTTATGGACGAATCGATTTTGCAAACAGGGGCAACGGCAGTGGAAAATAGCGAGCGCCCGGCATCGCAGGCGCTCGTAACGGTTTTAGTGGATCTGCGGGTCCGCCGGTGAGGCGTTATTGCGGATTGCGGCAATATCCCTGGCATCGAACAGATAGTGCGTACCGCAGTAATCGCAGTGCATATCAATTTCGCCATCTTCCGCCAGGATGGTCTCAAACCCAAAATGGGCCATCCGTTCTTCATAGGGGTGAATGAGTCTTACTGTTTTCTGAAACCCATCGTCATTCTCCGGCAACTATTGCACTGTCGGCGCGTTTCTCAAAATATAAGCTCACCTGTTCATCAGGTTGATTATCAATCGTGAATTTTTTCTGTGCTGAAAAGGAATTCGACAATGTTCAGTAATGAGGTTTTGTCAGTCAATACGCGCCGGGGGATTGGACTTACGGGTATTGCATTAGGTTTGTTATGGTATTGTTCCGATAACAGCGGCATGTTGTATGCAGGCTTCACCGCCTCGATATTTATTAGGGCGCTCTGCATTAGTTGTGCTGCGGTGCTGATGCTGAGTGTTCAACGTTTTAATTCGAAACGGTTATGGGGTGTAACAGGCGCTGTCGCTTTACTGTCTTGTATCATGGCGGCCTGGGTAAAATGGAATCTGGCGGGTGAGTATGTCACTTTTGCTGCACAATTTTCCGTGACCAATTTTTTGGGTTGGCTATTAATTTTCAATTTTTTTCTTGTTCCCTGGATACAATACTATTTATCCCAGGATGAACCGGGGGCCGGATATCGAAACCTGAACCGTAATCTCTGGTTGAATGGCATTACGATCCTGTTATCACTTTTTATCCTGGGTATAGCCTGGTCGGTATTATGGTTATGGGCAACGCTATTTTATATTATTGATATTACTTTTTTCCGTGAATTATTCATCGAAAACAACTGCTTTCAGGCAACTTTCACCTCATTTATATTGGCCATTGCGATCGTTATTTGTCGGTGCCAGTTAAAGATCATCGAAGCCATCAAAAATTTCTTTACTCTACTTGCCAGAGTATTGTTCCCGCTACTCGCTTTTATTGCGCTGTTATTTTTAGCGATGCTGCCGTTTGTAGGGCTGAATCATGTTACTGAACGCGTTTCCAGTGCCGGAACGCTAAGTACGTTGGCGCTATTGATCATGATGTTGGCCTGGATCATGGGAACGTCATCGCGAACGACACCTAACTGGAATAAGGCATTCACTTATCTGGTGCGCCTGTCGATGGTTATTTTACCGCTGTTCACGTTGATTGCCGCCTGGGCGCTGGGTATACGTATCCATCAGTATGGATGGTCGCCTTTACGTGTTGATGGGGCGCTTACTATCTTAACGCTGACGGTAGCTGGATTTGGCGTGAGTTTACAAACCATCCGTTGCCGCAATGCCTGTACCGTCAATGTCAACGCGCCGACCCGGCTGTTTTTGATTATGGCGGCGGCGATGATTTTTATCAGTCATACTCCGATTATCGATCCTTTACGTATTAGTGTGAATGCGCATATGGCGCGCTACCATAGTGGGGAAATCAAAGCGGATGATGTCAGTATCGCGATGCTGGAAGACGCAGGGCGCCGTGGACATGACGCAATAAAGGCGCTGAAAAAAGATAAAGATTTTATGAGTTCAGAGATGCGTAGCGCGCTTATTAATGACGCCCTGAACCCGCGTATTGATATTTCAGAATCGATAACGGTAGTGACCTTACAAGGCGTTACTGAAGTCGCAAAAGGATCAGTGATACCCGAAACCTGGTGGGCATGGGTTGTGAATGAATGGAAATACAGCCCTGATGAATGCTACAGAGGAAACAACCGTTGCATGATTAAATCCCTCGATCTTAACGGCGATAAGCTGGATGAAATAATGCTCTGCGATGTTGCCGAGCGGACATGCTCTTTTTTTGCGCTAAAAGATAAAGACGAATGGAGTGTTATCGGTTATAGCATGGCTTTACCAAAAGCGCTGGATTCAGAAAAATTCCGCAAGTCTATCCAGGGTAATAAACTGGAGCTGAAACCCAAGGAGTGGAAAAATTTGGTTATCGATGGCGAAACAATGATTGTGAATTATCAGGATCGCTAAAAAACGCCTTATTACCGCGCAGTAAAAAAAACCAGAAACAGGATCTGTTTCTGGGTTTTTATCACAACGCAAATCCTTAGTGGATCTGCGGGTCCGCCGGTGAAGCGTTATTGCGGATGGCGGCAATATCCATGGCATCGAACAGATAGTGCGTACCGCAGTAATCGCAGTGCATATCAATCTCGCCATCTTCCGCCAGGATGGTTTCAATCTCTTCATCCGGCAGGGTTTTCAGCGCGCCCGCGCAGCGCTCGCGGGAACAGGTGCATTTAAATTCCACGTCCTGCGGATCGTAAAGCGTCACTTCTTCTTCATGATACAGACGCCACAGCACATCGTTCGCCGGTAAGGTAAACAGCTCTTCCGCCTTGATGGTTTCGGTCAGCGTCGCCAGATGATTGAAATCATCCGCCTGAGCATTCTGCGCAGGCAGAACCTGGAGCAACATACCGCCCGCCGCAGGCTGGCCGTCTACGTCGCCGGTGCGAATAAACAGACGCGTCGGCAGCTGTTCGGAGCGCAGGAAATAATCTTCCAGGCATTCCGCCAGGGTCTCGCCTTCCAGACCCACCACGCCCTGATAGCGCTCGCCTTCGGCAGGGGTAATGGTAATCACCAGATAGCCGTTGCCCACCAGGGTTTTCAGAGAGGCATCTGCCGGTACGTCGCCCTGAACGCGCGCGACGCCGCGCATTTGCTGCTCGTTATTGCCGTTAATCACGGCCAGAGTCATCGGGCCATCGCCCTGCAACTGTACGGTAATGTCGCCCGCAAACTTCAGCGTGGCGGTGAGCAGGCTGGTAGCCACCAGTAGCTCGCCCAGCACGTTTTTCACCGGCTGAGGATAGTCGTGATTTTCCAGAATCTGCTTCCAGGTTTCTGAAACGGTAACCAGCTCGCCGCGTACGGCATAGTTTTCAAACAGATAGCGATGTAATTGGTCGTGTTGAGCCATAATGTTCTCTCTTGCGGGCGACGGTTATTCGTCGTCACCGTATTTAAATTTCATCAAATCACGACGCTCTTTCTTATCCGGGCGGCGTTCCGGATGCGGCATCGTGAGCGCATTCATTTTGCGGGCCAGGGCCAGCTTTTCGCGGTTCTCCACGCTCTGCGCCGTCTCTTCGTACAGCAACACGGCTTCGCTCGCCGGGCGACGCTGATCGGTGATCCCTTTCACGATAACGGTACGCTGATCGTTGCCCTGACGCAGTACGATCTCCGCGTTCAGTTCCACATTTTTGCTGGGGCGGGTGCGTTGTCCGTTGTAGTGCACCTTTCCGCCTTCAATCATTTCACGCGCCAGCGCGCGGGTTTTATAAAAACGGGCCGCCCATAACCATTTGTCCAGGCGTACCTCAGACGGCGCTTTCTCTTTCATGGTCGTCACCTGTTTTGCAATGAGGGTGCAACGCGGGGATTAACCGACGATAGTCATTGAGCGCGGCGTGGCGTTGATACGCTTTCTCCGCCACGCCGGAATCCGGATTGGTGACGCCGAGGCAGTAACGAATGCCAAACTGCGCCGCCGCATCCAGAATCGGTTCGCTGTCGTCAATAAACAGCGTTCGCGCCGGATCGAGCCCGGTATGGGCCTTGACGGCTTCCCACAAGCGCTGATCCTCTTTCGGATATCCAAATGTGTGGGTGGAAAGTAATAAATCAAGGTGTGAAGCCAGGCCTGTGTACTCCAGCTTCACCGCCAGATTATGGGGATGGGCGTTGGTCAGCAGAATTCGGCGCTTGCCGCAGGCTTTGAGCGCATCCAGAAAAGGCACCGTATCATCGCGCAGTATCGCGCGCGGGCCTTGCTGTGTGGTCATCGCACAGATATCGAGGCCAAGCCGCTCGCTCCAGTAATCCAGACAGTACCAGTTTAGCGTATGCTGGACCGCGTGATATTCCTGGCGAATATACTGATGTGCCTCGTCCAGCGTGATGCCGCGCAGCTCGCTTAAGGTTTCTGGCACCAGTTGCTGCCAGAAATGGTTATCGAACGCTAAATCCAGCAGGGTGCCGTCCATGTCCAGTAACACGGTATCAACATCCGGCCAGGCGATATCTACATGCATGAGTCATCCCACCCTATAAAAAAGTGACGACAGGGTAGCATAAACCCGTCGCCACGTTTTACTCAGGGGAGATGCTGCACCTCGGTGGTGGGAACCAGCTGTTGATTGAAGCAACTGGCGTAATATTGCTGGATGTCCGCCAGCCGCGAGCGCTGGCGCTGCCAGCGGCGGATCGCCTGCACGCCGTTGTACAGGCTACAAACTATCATGGCGAACAGCAGCAGGGTGGTGCTGATATAGCGCCATAAGCCTGCGCTATCCGGGATACGGTGCAGCGAAACATGCTCGGTGCCGTTAGCGTCAGTGCGGATACTGGTAATCACCCCTTCCGCGTGGAATGGCGTCTGCATCAGCATTTCCGCCAACCGCTGGAATTCGCCCCACTGCTGATGGGCAGGGTAATCGTAAAGCGACATCGGCGGCAGCGGCTGATCGACTAAATCGCCGCCTTCTTCGCTGATAATCATAAAGCCGCCGGGAGCCGGGCTGTTCAGTGACTGGGCCGCGCGGTTGGTTTCACGAATAAAAAACGGCGCCGTAGAGGTGGTCACCAGGTTATCCAGCGATTCGGCGCTCACCGGGCGCAGCAGAACATTCACGCCATCAAGTTTTCCGCTGCTGGCGCGCTTAACCAGCGCTTCCCAGTCTTTGGTATTGCCAAGGTTGATCAGCGCATTTTTCAGCCGGATACACTCATCGTCTGCGGTACACAGCGCCTGCGTTTTCAGCACGATTTCCGCGAAGTCATCCAGCAGCACCATGCCGGATTTCTGGATTGCGGAACGCAACTGCGGGTTGACTTTGGAATCCGTTTCCTGCGGATGAAGCTGACGGTTAACCGCTTCGGTGAGCGCCGTAGCGTTATTAACAATCTCCGATTCAGGCAGCGGCAGCGGCCGCGCGGAATTCCAGATAATCTGCGAGCAATCGAATGGCATAAACGGGTAGCTCTGGCGCGGGGAGTAGGTGCCAGGAACATGGATATTACACATGCCGGTGCCGGACACTTTCAGCGTGTCGCCCACTTTGAATCCTGATTTTTGCAACTGCTCTACGCTGGTGGCCTCAACCGTCTGCGCCCCCTTCAGCCAGGAGACGGTGAGTTTAATCGGCATATCCAGCGGCACCCAGAACAGTAGCATCATCAGCACCAGAAACGCGGCGCCACTCAACACCAGGCTGCGCAGCCAGTGTTGCAGCGGGAAGTTTTTTACCTCTTCATGGAGCGATAAAAAGCGCCCCTGGCGGACAACGCGGCGATCGAGATAAATATCGATATCCGTTTTCTGGCCTAAATCGTAATGGGTGAACGGCTGCCAGTGCGGTGGATAGACTAAATCGACAATGCCCAGCGAAATATTGTTGATCTGCTCCTGATCGGATTCGCCGAATAAACCCCAGCGCTTTGGCGTACCGCGCAGGCAATGAATTTCGCGCAGCGTGTTTTTGGCGGGCGGCGCGAATAATCCCCACAGTCCGGCGGCCAGAAGCAGAACACCGCCCCCGGCGAGCCAGGGAATTAACACGTCCGGGGCCACCAGACAGCTGAAAAAGAAAAAGAAGGAGACGCCAATCAGCAGGGCTTCACGCAGCCCGTCCGGGCGGCTCAGGGCATACTCTTCGCGGGTTTCCTGACGAATATTCAGTAATTCGATCTGCTCGCTTTCTTCACCGCGAATTGACGCCTGGGTGCCGGTCACGCGTTCAAGGGCGTAGCTGCCGGTATCCTGATGAGAGTTCAGCAGCGTGTGGCCATTCAGTGAAATCACCAGCGGGCGCGTTTCGGTGCGGATAAACTCGACGTTATTATCATCGGTGATGTACTGCTCCCAGAACGGCGGCAAATGCACTTCCACCGAATCGAGGTAGTAACGCCATTTATTGGGATCGTCAGTAGATAAGCCATAGCGGGTGATCGCCCGCGTTACCGCATACACGGTATTGCTCTGCGGCGTTAGTGTCAGCGCGCCGGGCGACTTGCTGGAGCCGGTCGGGGCAGGCGCATTTTCTGTGCGGGTCAGGGACTCCAGATAGTTTTCAACGGCGCTGCGCTCTTCCGGCGTCAGCTTGCGGGTGGCCGCGCCGGCAAAGGCTTGCAGCAACGGCAGCGCACGGCGTTGCCCCAGGCGATGCCTGAAAATCAAACCGACCGCTATCCCTATAACCAGCACCGTCACTATCACCGTTAATAAGGTGCCCATGCGTTCCCCATAACCAAAAATTCTTCTCTTCCACGCGTGAAGGTGAACTGTAACAAAAATTGTTGCCAGTGAGTATTTATCGACGACTGTAGCGCAAACGGCTAATTTTGCCGGGCTCACCGTGACGATTCAGAATAGCAGCAATAGAGCCGCTGAATTATCAGCAAATTCTTAGCAGGATTTCAAACCTGGCGACATCGCTCATCTGGCTGAGCCCCCAGGAAAATGCCAAAAGTGCAAATAACAAACAATTAACATTGGTCAAACTGTGTGGGATATCGCACAATATTGTCATTCTCCTTATTTCATTCTCCTTACGATGAGTAAACCATTACAAAAGCCTACTATTTTGCGTGTTGAAACCGTCGCCCGTTCGCGCCTCTTTAACGTTGAAACGGTAGATCTGGAGTTCAGCAACGGCGTGCGCCGGGTTTACGAGCGGATGCGCCCCTCGACACGCGAGGCGGTGATGATCGTGCCGATTATTGACGACAGTCTGGTGCTGATCCGGGAATACGCGGTGGGTACGGAATCCTACGAACTGGGCTTTTCGAAAGGGCTGATCGACCCGGGTGAAACGGTGTTTGAAGCCGCGAACCGCGAACTGAAAGAAGAGGTGGGCTTTGGTGCGCACCAGATGACGTTCCTCAAAAAGCTGACCATGGCGCCGTCCTACTTTTCCAGCAAAATGAATATCGTCGTGGCGGAAAATCTGTATCCGGAATCCCTGGAGGGTGACGAGCCGGAGCCGCTGCCAAAAGTGCACTGGCCGCTCAAGGATATGATGGCGCTGCTGGACGATCCGGATTTCAACGAGGCGCGTAACGTCAGCGCGCTGTTCCTGGTGCGTGAGTGGCTACGGGCGCAGGGCCGGCTCTGAACGACAAATAATTAAGGCCCTGAAAAGGGCCTTAATTTTTAGCGCGACCGTTTAAAACAGCTCGTGGGTTTCACCGTTGTCGATAAGGGTGGTGCCCACTTCATGAACCGCATGCTGTGTCGGCTGCGTCCCTTCAATGAAATACTCTTCGCGACTGTTTCCGCCGTTCGCCAACTGACCGGTGCTACGATCGATATTGACGCTGATAATGCCCGGCGGCGGCGTCAGCGGCTCTTCCGGCACGCCTTCCAGAATGGATTTCATAAAGGCATCCCAGGCAGGCTGCGCGCTTTTCGCACCGCCTTCATAACCGGAGATCTGATCTTTGATCGCGCCGGACGCGGTGGTACGGCCTAAATCGCGGCGGTGATCGTCAAAACCAATCCATACTGTGGTCACCACGCCCGGACCGTAACCGGAGAACCAGGCATCCTTCGAACTGTTGGTGGTACCAGTTTTACCGCCGATATCCTTACGCTGGAGATCGCGGCCCGCACGCCAGCCGGTGCCTTGCCAGCCGGGTTCGCCAAAGATGTTGGTGTTCAGCGCGCTTTTCATCAGGAATGCCAGCGGGGTATTAATCACGTGTGGGGCATATTCCTGAGGCTGGCTTTGCGCCACCAGCGCGCGGTTGACCTGCTCCAGTTGCGGCATCGGCACGGCGGCGTTTTGCTGCTCCTGAGACACCGCGACATCTTCCACGTTGTTGTTATCCAGCACGTTGGATTTCGGTGTTTCGCCATAAATTACCGGCAGATCGCACTCCGGGCAGGCGATTTTCGGTTTGGCTTCAAAAATGTTGTCGCCCTGCTCATTGACGATTTTGGTAATGAAATACGGGTCCACCAGGAAACCGCCGTTGGCCATTACCGCATAGCCGCGCGCGACCTGCATCGGCGTAAAGGAAGCGGAACCCAGCGCCAGCGATTCGGTATGCACAATATTCTGCGCCGGGAAACCGAAGCGTTGCAGGTATTCTGCGGCGTAGTCCACGCCCATGGCGCGCATGGCGCGTACCATCACTACGTTTTTCGACTGGCCTAAGCCCTGACGCAAACGAATCGGGCCGGCATATTCCGCCGGGGAGTTTTTCGGACGCCAGTCAGAGCCAGCGCCCGCATCCCAGCGTGAAATCGGCACGTCGTTGAGGATGCTGGCCAGCGTCAGGCCTTTATCCATCGCCGCAGTGTAGAGGAAAGGTTTGATATTCGAGCCGACCTGACGCAGCGCCTGGGTCGCGCGGTTGAACTTGCTCTGGTTAAAGTCGAAGCCGCCCACCAGCGCCAGCACCGCGCCGTCGCGCGGGTTGAGCGATACCAGCGCGGAGTTGACGTCCGGCACCTGCGCCAGCCACCACTCTTCATCCACCTGGCGAACCCAGATTTGCTGGCCCGCCTGCAGCACATCGCTGACCCGGCGCGGCGTTGGGCCCTGGGCGGTATCGGAACGGTACGGACGCGCCCAGCGTACCCCCGCCATTTTCAGCGACACGCTGGAGCCGTCGGCCATCAGCGCGGTGGCTTCATCGGCGCTGGCCTGGGTCACCACGGCGGCGCGCAGCGGGCCATAGCCCGGCAGGCCTTTCAGTGAGTCGATAATTTTCTTTTGATCCCACGCAGCTTCGCCGACTTTCCACAGCACGTTAGCCGGGCCGCGGTAGCCGTGACGCATATCATAGGCAAGAACGTTATCGCGTACCGCCTGCTGCGCCGCCTGCTGATCTTTGCGTTTAACGGTGGTGTAAACCTTGTAGCCATCTTCGTAGGCTTTTTCGCCGTAGCGGCTCACCATCTCCTGGCGCACCAGTTCCGCAAGATAAGGCGAAGAGAAGGCGATTTCCGGCGCGTGATAGTTGGCGTCGATAGCTTCACTACGCGCCGTGTCGTACTGCTGCTGCGTGATGTAGCCTTCGTTCAGCATGCGCGCCAGCACCACGTTACGACGGGCAGTCGCGCGATCCAGTGAATACAGTGGGTTATAGGTCGACGGCGCTTTCGGCAGACCGGCGATCACCGCGATTTCGCTGAGCGTCAGCTGATCGACGGTTTTACCAAAATAGACCTGCGCCGCAGCGCCGACGCCATAGGCGCGGTAGCCGAGATAGATCTTGTTGAGGTACAGCTCGAGAATTTCGTCTTTGTTAAGCAACTGCTCAATGCGGATGGCGAGGAACACTTCTTTGATTTTACGCAGCAATTTGCGCTCGGGGCTCAGGAAGAAGTTACGCGCCAGCTGCTGGGTAATGGTACTGGCCCCCTGGGAGGCATGCCCTGAAAACACCGCCACGCTGGCTGCGCGGAAAATCCCCACCGGGTCAACACCATGATGCTCATAAAAGCGGCTGTCTTCCGTGGCGATAATCGCTTTGACCAGCTCCGGTGGGATTTGATTAAGCGTTAACGGGATCCGGCGCTTCTCGCCAAACTGCGCAATAAGTTCATTATCCGCGCTGTAAACCTGCATAGGTATTTGCAAACGCACGTCTTTCAGCGTCGCGACGTCAGGTAGTTGCGGCTCGACATATTTGTACAAACCATAAATCGAGCCTGCTCCCAGCAGGATGCAACACACTGCAAGGATGAATAAATACTTTACGAACTTCACCGAGGATTTCTCACCAGATTTCAATTGGGCAGTTTATAAACAACAGCTCGGTAGTATAAAGGCAAGCCAGAAGCATTGATATGTCCTTTTCATTAACAGGGCCAGCAAGGAGTGCAGGATGGTGAGTCGAATCTGGAAAATTGGCGTTCATATTCAAGACGATGGCGTAAGGGCCGTTGCGGTGCAGCGCCGCCGGGAGGGCTGGCAGCTCAGAAAGTGGTGGTATTTTTCCCTTGCCGCCGCCACCGATAACCACGGTGTCACGATCAGCAGCGCACCACTCATTGAGGCGCTGCAAAAACTCCGCGCCGAGCTTCCGACGCAGCATCATCTGCGCGTCGCGTTTCCGGCGAGACGCACGTTGCAACGTACCATGCCGTTGCCTCGCCAACTCTGCGAGTCGGAATGCCAGACCTATGCCACGGCGGCGACCGCCAAAGCGCTACAGATGACGCCGGACAGTCTGTTTTCTGATTACCATGTCGACCCGGCGCACCAGACGCTTTCCGTAACGGCCGCACACCGTCAGGAAGTGGGAGAGGTGATGACGTTGGTTGAGCGTGCCGGGTTTTCTGATTATGCGCTGACGCCCGATGCCTGCGCGTTGAGCAGCTTTTTCCCTTATGCCGCGCCGCAGATCCAGGGAATTGCTGCCTGGGATGGCGAACAGTGGCTCTGGGCGACGCGGGAACGTTGGGGATGCCAGCCTGAAGGCGGCATTGGCAGCCTGTCCCAGATGCTCACTCTTCCTCTCTCGCAATGGCTTTGCTGTAGCGAGGTTCCGCAGGACGGCGTAGCCGTTTGCGATCCCTGGCGCTGGCTGACCCGTGCGCATCCGCCAAAAGCGCCTGCCGAGTGGCGCTTTGCCGTAGCGCTCGGCCTGGCGATGGGGAGTTACCCGGTATGAGCAGGCTAATCAATCTTCTGCCCTGGCGCGCCCAGCGGTTGAAACAGCGGGCGATATTTTGGGCCAGCCTGTTTCTGGCGGGCATTATCACAATTACAGCGCTGTGTGGCGCGTGGCGTGGATATATCGAATATCACATCGAGCAGGCGCGGTTAGCACAGCCGTCGCCCCAACAACTGGAAGCGCTACGCGGCGACAATGCCCGGCAACGCCAACAGCTGGACGAGCTGGCGGGGGTTCATCAACAGCGGCTGGCGACGCTTGGCAATCAGGCCGTTTTTCAGCGCTGGGCACGGCGGTTAGAACAGCTCACCGCGCAGTTGCCGGATGCGGTCTGGTTTACCACGCTGGGTTTTGACGCCGGACGGCTGGACATCACCGGCAAGTCTTTAACCACAGAGGCGTTAAGCCAGTGGGCGGAGACGCTAAAAATGTTGCCAGGCGCGGGCGTGCTTCATCAGGGGGCGACCACGCGCGATAGCGATGCCAACTGGCGCTTTCACTGGTCATTAACGCTGGAGCCTGACGATGCGCCGATCCCTTGAGCAATGGCTTACGGCGGATGCCAGGCTGCGTGTCGCCTCGTGGTCGGCGGCAATGCTGCTGTTGATTTTGCTGGGCGGATTGTGGGTGATTCAACCTGGTTATCAGGCGCTGGAGCAGCAGCGCGTCAGCCTGGCCGCCAGTCTTCAGGCAATAAAAGCGCAACAGCAACAAAAGCGCGCGCTTGGTACGCAGCTTCATGCGGCGCAACGCAATTTACCGGCTCTGGCGTCGGAGCGCTTCTCCGCCATGGCGATGGGTAAACTCCCCGGCGTGACGCTGATGAAATGGCAGCCGGAGGGTGAAGTTGCCGAGCTGGAGTTACGCAGCCAATGGCTACCCGTCCCGGAGCTGTTTAACGCGCTATCCCGTACCGACGCGCGTTTAAAACGTTTCTCCGTGGCGGCAGGGGAAGGGGCGCTAACCGTGACCCTGTGGCTGGAGGTGGCGCATGAGAAATAGCATCGCGACGCTTTCGCTATTGTTCTGCATGGCGGCGGATGCCGCGCCGCGCGATCCTTTTCAGCCGCCCGTCAATCACTGCCCATACGCGCAGTGGGAAGCCTGGCGTTTTCACGGCGCGGTGGGCAACGCCCCGGCAATCAAAGCGTTAATTGAGGACCCGCAAGGTAAATGGCTGCGGGTGAGCCCGGAGCAGAATTTATCGGCAGAGCTACAGGTTAAGGAGATCACCGTGGACGCGGTGGTGCTCGCCATCCCTGCCGGGTGTGATAACGGCGAGACTCGCTGGCAACGCAAGGAGAAATTCAATGACAAGGATGTACAGATTAGCCGGACTGCTGTTGCTCCCGCTAAGCGCGCTGGCCGCAACGCCAGCAAGTAATATCTCTCTGGTGGTGGATGACGTGCCCGTCCGCCAGGTTTTGCAGGCGCTGGCGGAAACAGAAAAGCAAAACGTGATTATTGCGCCTGAAGTCTCGGGTGACGTGACGCTGCATCTGGTGAACGTCCCCTGGCAGGTGGCCTTTCAGACCGTGGTAGAGACCAGCCAACTGCACTGGCATAAAGAAGGCACTATCCTGCGGGTTTATCCGGCAGAGTGGCAACAACGTCAGCAGCAGGAGCAGGAACAAGCCCGCTTGCAGCGGCTCAATAACCAACCGCTGAGCACCCGCATGATGCCTCTGCGCTATGCCGATGCGGCGGAGCTGGCTGCGGCGATAACGGCGCAGGGCGACAAATTACTGGGGCCCAAAGGCAGTGTGATGGCGGATAAGCGCACTAACCGACTGCTGATTAACGACAACAGCGCGGCGCTGAAAAAGATAGAAAGCTGGATTGCCAGCATGGATATCCCGGTGGGCCAGGTGGAGCTATCGGCGCACATTGTTACGATCAACCAAACCAGCCTGCGCGAGCTTGGAGTTAAATGGAGTACGGCGGAAGGCGAGGGCAAAGAGCGGCTTTATCGCCCCAGCGCCGTAACAGCGGATCTGTCAGTGCCGAACGCTTCAACGCGCATAGGTTTTAACGTCGGGAGGATCAACGGCAACATGCTGGATCTTGAACTTTCCGCGCTGGAGCAGAAACATAAGCTGGAGATTATCGCCAGCCCGCGCCTGCTGGCTTCCCATCAGCAGCCTGCAAGCATCAAACAGGGCAGCGAAATTCCCTATCAGGTTTCCAGCGGCGAAAGCGGGGCCACCTCGATCGAGTTTAAAGAAGCGGTATTAGGGATGGAGGTGACGCCGACGATTCAACCCTTCGGCAGGATCAAAATGAAACTGCGCATCAGCCAGAATATGCCGGGGCAGGTATTGAAGCAGTCGGATGGCGAAGTCATGGCCATCGATAAGCAGGAAATCGAAACCCAGGTAGAAATAAAAGACGGCGAGACCATCGCGCTCGGCGGCATCTTCCAGCGCAAGCGTAAAGGCGGGAAGGATACAGTGCCGTTTTTAGGCGATATCCCGCTGATAGGCGGCCTGTTTAGCTATGACGGGAAGGATGATGAACGGCGGGAGCTGGTGGTCTTTATCACGCCACGGCTGATCGCACCGAAGGCATAGCGTCCTTTATTGTCGATTTCACGTTTTTATTCGGTCGGGCGTTTGACGTCAGACCCGAATTAGCATACAAGGAGTACCGATTTGAGTGTCAGTCCATTTCGGTACTCCCGATGGCGTTTTTCCCTCCAGCTCTTCGGGCGCGGTAATTTAATCGGTTGCCAAACCACCTTGAGTGTTGAGATAATTTTTGGTCTGACTCTCGCACTATCGCATAAAGAGGTTTCAGTTCATTATCCGTAACGCAAACATGTCGCGCGGCGGGTTTACCATCAACGAATTGTCTTAGTAGTACCAAAAAAATGGCAGAGAAACGCAATATCTTTCTGGTTGGGCCGATGGGTGCTGGCAAAAGCACGATTGGGCGTCAGTTAGCTCAGCAGCTCAATATGGAATTTTACGATTCTGATCAAGAGATTGAGAAACGAACCGGCGCTGATGTAGGTTGGGTCTTCGACGTTGAAGGCGAAGAAGGCTTCCGTGACAGAGAAGAAAAAGTCATCAATGAACTCACCGAGAAGCAAGGCATTGTTCTGGCAACCGGCGGCGGCTCTGTAAAATCTCGCGAAACCCGTAACCGTCTCTCCGCTCGCGGCGTCGTGGTTTACCTTGAGACAACCATCGAAAAACAACTGGCTCGTACCCAGCGCGATAAAAAGCGTCCTTTGTTGCAGGTTGAAACCCCGCCTCGCGAAGTTCTGGAAGCGCTGGCCGGTGAACGTAATCCGCTGTATGAAGAGATTGCCGACGTAACCATTCGCACTGACGATCAAAGCGCGAAAGTGGTGGCAAACCAGATTATTCATATGCTGGAAAACAACTGATTCTGGCTAAATAAACACTCGCCCGCGGGTACAAGCAACAGAAGGTGTTGAGCGTCATGGAGCAGTTAACAGTCACTCTCGGGGAACGCAGTTACCCTATCACCATCGCTGCCGGCTTATTCAACGAGCCGGCTTCCTTTTGGCCTTTGCGAGCGGGTGACCAGACGATGTTGGTCACCAACGAAACGCTGGCCCCGCTGTACCTTGATAAAGTCCGTCAGGTGCTCGAACAGGCGGGTGTTAAAGTCGATCAGGTTATTCTTCCGGATGGCGAGCAGCATAAAAGCCTCGCCGTGCTGGAAACCGTCTTCAGTGCGTTATTAGAGAAACCCCACGGTCGGGATACCACGCTCGTCGCGCTCGGCGGCGGTGTGATTGGCGATCTCACCGGTTTCGCTGCGGCCTGTTATCAGCGCGGCGTACGTTTTATCCAGGTGCCGACGACGCTGCTTTCGCAAGTCGACTCCTCGGTCGGCGGCAAAACCGCCGTTAACCATCCGCTCGGCAAAAATATGATCGGCGCGTTTTATCAGCCTGCGTCGGTGGTCGTCGATCTGGATTGTTTAAACACCCTCCCGCCCCGCGAACTCTCTTCCGGACTGGCCGAAGTCATCAAATACGGCATCATTCTTGATGGGGAATTTTTTGACTGGCTGGAAACCAATCTGGATGCGGTGATGGCGCTCGACACCACGGCTATGGCGTACTGTATTCGCCGTTGTTGTGAGCTGAAAGCGGAAGTTGTGGCAGCAGACGAGCGTGAAAGCGGCTTACGTGCTTTACTCAATCTGGGCCATACCTTCGGCCACGCCATCGAAGCGGAAATGGGTTACGGTAACTGGCTGCATGGCGAAGCCGTCGCGGCCGGTATGGTGATGGCGGCACGTACCGCCCAGCGGTTAGGACAGTTTGGCGAACAGGATATTCAACGCATCATTACGCTGCTGCAACGAGCAGGTTTGCCGGTGAATGGCCCGCAGAGCATGTCGCCTGCCGCTTATTTACCGCACATGATGCGCGATAAAAAAGTATTGGCCGGCGAGTTGCGTCTGGTATTGCCGCTGGCAATAGGTAAAAGTGAGGTACGCGGCGGCGTGCCGCACGACCTGGTGCTCAGCGCGATTGCGGATTGTCAGCAAGCGTAACTATTAAAAAGGTGTTTCGCCATCAGGCGATGTTTAATTCAGGTGACGTGGCAGTTGTACTGACATAAGCCTTTTAGTGGGGTGTGAAATGGATGAGTTTAAACCAGAAGACGAGCTGAAACCCGATCCCAGCGATCGTCGTACTGGTCGTTCCCGTAAATCTTCCGAGTTCGACAACGAGCCGCAACTGAATATCGACGACGTCGATCTTGACGCGGACGATCGCCGTCCGACGCGCGCGCGCCGTGCTCGTGACGAAGAGGCCGAGTATGAGGCGGAAGAAGAGTTAGCCGATGATGCTGACGTCGAACGCCGTCCGCGCAAACGCAAAAAAGCGCCTGCCAAAGGCCCGGTTTCCCGTCAGCATATGATGATGGGCATCGGCATTCTGGTGCTGTTGCTGCTGATTATCGGCATTGGCTCTGCGCTTAAAGCGCCATCGTCAGACTCCACCACTGCGCAGAATCAACCTGCCGAGAAGAGCATTAATCTCAACGGCGGCGACAACGCCGCGGCTAACCAGGCCAATGGCACCCAGCCCGCGCCGGGCGCGACCTCCGCTGAAAACCCGTCCAACGGCCAGGATATCTCTTTGCCGCCGGTTTCCTCTACGCCGACTCAGGGCCAGGTCACTGCGGCGCCTGAAGGCCAACAGCGCGTTGAAGTACAGGGCGATTTGAATAACGCGTTAACCGCGCAGCAGGGCCAGATCGATGCGGCGGTGACCAACTCTACGCTGCCGACTGAACCGGCTACCGTGGCCGCTGTGGGCGGGCATAATGCCAACCGCCAGCAGGCTGCGAGCGGCGAAGCGCAGCCGACGCGTACCGAACGCAAACAGGCCGTCATTGAGCCCGCTCCGCGCAAAACGCAGCCTACGCAAACCGCGCCGGCTCGTCAGCCAGCGGTGCCGAAAGCGACCGAAACCAAACCGACGGCGACCGTGAAGCAAACCGCGCCAGCAGCGAACACCAGCACGCCGGTTAAAGCGCCGACTGCCACCGCCACTGCGCCGGCTGCCACCACGACTACGCCGAAAGCGACTGCCACTGCGCCAACCGCCACCGCATCCGCGCCGGCT
Source organism: Atlantibacter sp. RC6 (assembly GCF_014193285.1). GTDB lineage: Bacteria > Pseudomonadota > Gammaproteobacteria > Enterobacterales > Enterobacteriaceae > Atlantibacter. Next base: position 44,958 of record NZ_JACHZE010000004.1, on the reverse strand, counting down.
GCCAGCGCGGGCGCGTCCACGGGCAACGTCGGTTCGCTGAAATCAGCGCCGTCCAGCCACTACACGCTTCAGTTGAGCAGTTCCTCGAACTACAACAACCTGAATGCCTGGGCGAAGAAAGAGAGCCTGAAAAACTATGTGGTGTATCAGACCACCCGTAACGGTCAACCCTGGTATGTGCTGGTCAGCGGCGTTTATGCCTCTAAAGAAGACGCGAAACGCGCCGTGTCGGCGTTACCGGCGGATGTACAGGCTAAAAACCCATGGGCGAAACCGATTCATCAGGTTCAGGCCGATCTCAAGCAATGATTAAAGCGCAGGATGCTCTATGTGCCTTCTCCTTAAACGGAGAAGGCTAAGCAGTCACACAGCATGAAAAAAAAACGCGCTTTTCTAAAATGGGCTGGGGGGAAATACCCCCTGCTCGATGAAATCAAAAAGCACCTTCCACAGGGTGACTGTCTGATAGAACCCTTTGTCGGAGCAGGTTCGGTTTTCCTCAATACCGACTATTCGCGTTATATTCTCGCAGACATCAACAGCGATCTGATTAGCCTGTACAACATCGTCAAGACGCGAACTGAAGAGTATGTGCAGCAGTCGCGGGATCTGTTTACGCCGGAGGCAAACCAGTCCGACGTCTATTACCAGTTGCGTAATGAATTTAATCAGAGCCAGGACCCATTCCGGCGCGCGCTGCTGTTTTTGTACCTCAACCGTCACGGATACAATGGCCTGTGCCGGTATAATTTACGCGGCGAGTTTAACGTCCCGTTTGGCCGTTATAAACGGCCCTATTTCCCGCAGGAAGAGCTGTATCACTTTGCCCAAAAAGCTCAGAATGCGGAGTTCCATTGCCTCTCGTATGAAGCGTGTATGGAACAGGCTGATGTAAACTCGGTGGTCTACTGCGATCCGCCTTACGCCCCACTCTCAGAGACGGCGAACTTTACCGCTTATCACACCAATAGCTTCAGCCCTGCCGAGCAGGCGCGTCTGGCTGAGATGGCGGAAAAGCTGGTTAGCAAAAGAATTCCGGTGTTAATTTCGAATCATGACACGCCTGATACGCGGGAATGGTACAAAGCCGCGCAGCATTTTCAGGTTAAAGTACGACGTAGCATTAGCAGCAATGGCGGCACCCGTAAAAAAGTGGACGAACTGCTGGCGCTCTATTCCGCCTGAGCCGTTTCGCCCGCCGCACAACACACTTATGGAGAAGCGGATGAAACAGTTTTTGATTGCCCCCTCGATTCTGTCGGCCGATTTTGCCCGTCTGGGTGAGGATACTGCCGCTGCGTTGGCCGCCGGTGCCGATGTCGTCCATTTCGACGTGATGGATAACCATTACGTGCCGAATTTGACCATCGGCCCGATGGTGCTGAAGGCGCTGCGCAAATACGGGATCACCGCGCCCATCGATGTGCATCTGATGGTGAAACCGGTGGACCGCATCATTCCTGATTTCGCCGCGGCGGGCGCCAGCTATATCACATTCCATCCGGAAGCCTCCGAGCACGTCGATCGCTCTCTGCAATTGATCAAAGAGCACGGCTGTAAAGCGGGCCTGGTGTTTAACCCGGCGACCCCGCTCAGCTATCTCGATCACGTGATGGATAAGCTGGATGTGATCCTGCTGATGTCGGTGAACCCCGGATTCGGCGGCCAGTCTTTTATTCCCCACACCCTGGATAAACTGCGCGAAGTGCGCCAACGCATTGACGCCTCGGGCTATGACATTCGCCTCGAAGTGGACGGCGGCGTAAAAGCCTCCAACATCGGTGAAATCGCCGCCGCAGGCGCGGATATGTTTGTTGCGGGCTCGGCGGTGTTCGACGCCCCGGATTATAAAGCGGTAATCGACGAGATGCGTCGTGAACTGGCAAAGGTAAGTCATGGATAAGTTTAACAATATTCGCGGCGTGGCGTTCGACCTGGACGGTACGCTGGTCGACAGCGCGCCGGGCCTGACCACGGCGGTGGATATGGCGCTGTATGCGCTGGAATTGCCCCAGGCCGGTGAGGCGCGGGTAATTACCTGGATCGGTAATGGCGCGGATGTGCTGGTGGAACGCGCCCTGACCTGGGCGCGCCAGGAGCGTGATATCCAGCGTGCGGCGTCGGGCAAACCGGCGGTTGAAGACGCGGATATTCCGCACGCCGATCGCGTGCGTATGCTGCGCAAACTGTTTGACCGTTTCTACGCGGATGCGGTGGATGAAGGCAGCGCGCTGTTCCCGGACGTGGCCGCGACCCTGAGCGCACTGGCGGAAAATGATATTCCCATGGCGCTGGTCACCAACAAGCCGACGCCGTTCGTTGCGCCGCTGCTGGAAGCGCTGGATATCGCTAAATATTTTACCGTGGTGATCGGCGGCGATGATGTGAAGAATAAAAAACCGCACCCGGAGCCGCTGCTGCTGGTGGCGGAAAAATTAGGCCTGGCCCCAGGCGAACTGCTGTTTGTCGGCGATTCGCGCAATGATATTCTGGCTGCGGCCGCCGCAGGCTGCCGTTCCGTCGGCCTGACCTACGGTTACAACTACGGCGAAGCGATTGAACTGAGCAACCCGGACGTGGTGTTCCATCACTTCAAAGACATTCTGCCCGCACTTGGGCTCCCCCACAGTGAAAATCAGGAATTAACAAATGAGTAAGCCCATCGTATTTAGTGGCGCACAGCCCTCAGGTGAACTGACTATCGGCAACTACATGGGTGCGCTCCGTCAGTGGGTCAACATGCAGGACGACTATCACTGCATCTATTGCATCGTCGATCAGCACGCCATCACCGTTCGTCAGGATCCGGCTGCGCTGCGCAAAGCCACCCTGGACACCCTGGCCCTGTACCTGGCCTGCGGCATCGATCCGCAAAAAAGCACCATCTTCGTTCAGTCGCACGTCCCGGAACACGCGCAGCTGGCCTGGGCGCTGAACTGCTACACCTATTTCGGCGAACTGAGCCGCATGACCCAGTTTAAAGATAAATCTTCGCGTTACGCGGAGAACATCAATGCCGGCCTGTTTGATTACCCGGTGCTGATGGCGGCGGATATTCTGCTGTATCAAACCAACCAGGTGCCGGTGGGTGAAGACCAGAAACAGCATCTGGAGCTGAGCCGTGATATCGCTCAGCGCTTTAACGCCCTGTATGGCGAGGTGTTTAAAGTACCGGAGCCGTTTATTCCGAAATCCGGCGCGCGCGTGATGTCGCTGCTTGAACCGACCAAAAAGATGTCCAAGTCTGACGATAACCGCAATAACGTGATTGGCCTGCTGGAAGATCCGAAGTCGGTGGTGAAGAAAATCAAACGCGCGGTCACCGATTCCGACGAGCCGCCGGTGGTGCGCTACGACGTGGCGAACAAAGCGGGCGTGTCCAACCTGCTGGACATTCTTTCCGCCGTGACCGGTAAAAGTATTCCGGAACTGGAGCAGCATTTCGAAGGCAAAATGTATGGCCATTTGAAAGGCGAAGTGGCGGAGGCGGTTTCTGGCATGCTGACCGAGCTACAGGAGCGCTACCATCGCTATCGTAACGACGAAGCTTTTCTCCAGAGCGTGATGAAAGACGGCGCGGCGAAAGCCCGCGCCCGCGCCAGCGAAACGCTGAAGCACGTTTACGAAGTGATTGGTTTTGTGGCCCAGCCGTAAGCCTGGCTGCGCAACATGATAAGAGGGCTTCGGCCCTCTTTTTTATTTCTGGCGCTGATTATCGATAGTCAGACTGACGCGGTTAGCGCGACAGAACAGCTCTGAGTAATGCACCGGCTTCGCGTTCTGATCGAAGGCGATTTTACTGATGCGAAACAGCGGTTCGCCCAGTTCGCACTTTAATCTCTGCGCCTCGGCTTTGGTGGCCATAAAGATATCTATCGTCTTTTTATCGCTCACCACACGGGTGTCGAATTTTTCCTGGAACAGCTTATAGGTGGATGCGCCCGCGGTATAAATTTCGTCAAACGCCGGGTAGCGGGACAGCGGGATCCAGGAGCTGTCGATAAACAGCGGCTCGTCGTCGAGATACATGACACGCATCAGACGAAAAATCTCGCTGCCGCCAGGGATATTCAACCTTTCGCAGAACGGATCGGCACTGATGCGCTCCTGTTCAATCACCTCCTCCCGGGTCGGCTTGCCCTGAGATACGCCGAAATCGGTGAATCCGCTTACCGTCAGGAGCGCGTTTTCAACCTTTTTACTTTGCACAAACGTGCCTTTACCCTGCCAGCGCTGTAGCACGCCGTCGTTGACCAGATCGCTGATCGCTTTACGAATGGTGATGCGGCTGACGTTATAGAGCGTGCATAACTCGCTTTCCGTCGGGATCTGTTGACCCGCCCGGTAAACCCCCTGCGCGATATCATCAAGCAGGCGTTGGCGCACGGTGGCGTAAAGGAGTTGATGTGAGTAGCGCTCCGTAGCTGGCATGAATCGACCCTGAAGTTGTAAGAGGAGTGGGGTTGATTATATGAGCGTTTTTGGATCAGTAACAGGCGTTGGCGTGTGTAATGTCACGCCAACGCCAGGCCTCACCAGGCACCATGATAGCCAATGGTGCGTGCGGCGCACTCGGTGCCTTGTTTCATGGCCTCCTGCAGCGGCAACCCGTTAGCGATAGCGCACAGGAACCCGGCGATATAGGAATCTCCCGCCCCCATGGTATCCACCACCTCCACGCGCTGCGGCGGCATCGGCCAGAACTGTGTGCCGTCCCACGCCAGGCTGCCGTTTTCGCCAAGCGTGGCGATAGCGACCCCCGCACCGCATTGCACCACGGTTTGCAGCCGGTCGCGCAGCCACGGATTATCTTCATTTGCCGAGGCAAAAGCGTAATCAAGATGTTCCGGCAGCGTGCGCCACAGCGGGCTTTCCCATTTGTCGGCAAAATCAAACGACAGGATTTTGCCTGCCGCTTTTAGCGCAGGGAAGGCGGACTCCGCATGGCCCCAGATGGCGGAATGGATAATGTCGAATTGCAGGAGCCACGCCAGCTCTTGCTCGCCGACGCGGAAATCCGCCATCACGCCTTCGGTATAGTCGCCGAGAATGCGATCGTTATTGCGCAGCTCCACCTGGGTTTGCGCCGTTACGCCGGGCATCACCCGCAGATGGGAAATATCCACGCCATGCTGCGCCAGATCGCGGCGCAACATGGCGCCGTAATCGTCTTCTCCCACCCAACTGACGCAGGTGGGCTGCATCCCGTAACGCGTGCTGTAGACCGCCACGTTAACAGCGTTGCCGCCGGAAAATGCTTTGCCCAACTGGGGATAGATATCCACGCAGTTATCACCTACCGTCGCCAGCCGTTTCATTGCGCCTCCTGAGGGAGCAGTTCGCGAAAGCGCGCCAGCGCCTGGCGGGCGTAAAGCCGCGGCTCGTTCATATACATCGTCACCAGCTCAATGGTGCAGTAGCCGTTATACCCGCTGTCGATAATATCGCGCATTAACTCGCGCAGCGGCATTTTGCCCTCGCCCGGTATGTAGTGGCTGTCGCTGGCGCCGTCGCTGTCGACAATATGCAGATGGCGCAGCTTGTCGCCCAGCTTATCGAAATAGCTCATCACCGGCTCACCCTGGACAAACGGGGCGCAGATATCAATCATGCTGAACAGGCGCGGCGAGGGTACCAGCGCCAGCGCGCGCAGCACATCGTTGGCGTTGCATACTACGTTGGATTCATAAGGCGTCAGCGGCTCCAGCAGCAGATCCATGCCGATGTTTTCCGCATGATCGCAAAGCTCGCGCAGATTATCAGCCAGCCGCTGCCAGATAGCCTCGGGTGTCGCGAGATAGCCTGCGTGGGCGGCGGAAATCAGCGTGAAGCCGGCATCCATCTCTTTCGCCATATCCATCCCGAGCTTAATCATATCCAGGCTTTCGCGGCGCATCCGCTCATCGCCCAGCATCATATTGTACGGATAACCGTTGGTTTCCGGCGTGTAGCCGATAATCGGCATCTGATACACCCGCGCCAGCTCTTTGACGTGCTTAATGCCGCCCGCGTTGAGATCCGGCGCATAAGCGTGGGGCCGGCCGCCCCACAGTTCCAGCCCGTCATACCCTAATTCATGCGCGTCGCGAAACGCGTGCTCCAGCGGTAAACGCTGATGCCCGCAGGTAAACATACCCGTTTTCATCTTTCTGCTCCTTGCTGCGATGCCCGGCCTGCACGGAGGCCGGGCGAGGGAATTAATACTCGACGATGCCGCCGTAATAACGGCGATCATCCGGGTTGTGGTCTTTGTAAATAGAGAGGTAGTAGCAGAGCCACTCCATCGGTACGAACATCAGGAACGGCGCGAGCCACGGGTGCAGCCCCTGGGAGATCTCGGCATAGTCGATCACGATGACGTTATCGGTGCGCTCACGCACGAAGCGGATGGCGCGCTCGGTGGTGTGACGGCTTTCGTCATTGCCGAGCAGGAACAAGAACGGCACGCCCGGCTCAACGATTTCCAGCGGGCCGTGGCGGAATTCACCGCTCTCAATCACCGAGCCGTGGGTCCAGGTAAATTCCATCAGCGTCACGATCCCCTCTTTATAACCCAGCGGGCGCAGCGGACCGGCGGACACGGTATAAATCATCGGCCACTGGGATGCCTGCTCGCCAAGCTGGCGCCCTTTATCTTCCCAGGTGCGTACCAGATGTCCGAGCGCCTGCGGCAGTTTGCGCAGATCGTTTTTGATTTTGCCGATTTCGGTATGCGGCGCGAGGCGGGTAATCATCTCCAGCACCACGCTGTAGCACAGCAGCAGATGGATTTCCCAGATGCAATCGGCTTCATACGCCACCACATGTTCGGCGGCCTGGGTAATCGGGCTGTCCGGGCATTTGGTAAAGGCGGCGGTCAGCGCGCCGCAGGCCGCGCCCAGCTCCAGGGCTTTAATCACTTCTTCAGTTTTGCCGTAATCGGAGACGCCAATCACCGCGCAGCGCGAATCCAGGCGGTGCGGGGTGTTATCGCAGAACTCCCAGCCGGAAAGCGCGTAGACCTGCAAACTGGAGAAGCGGTCCGCCAGATGTTTTGCCGTCTGCGCCGCATTCAGCGGGGAGCCGCAGGCCACAAAGTAAATACGATCCACGCCGCGCTTAAGCATTTCATCCACAATGGCATGCACGCGAGGAACGTCTTTCTCGAGAACTTTTTCAACTTCCTTGACCATGTTTTCGGTTACCAGGAAATCCACCGTGCTTTTATCAATATTTAACATGCAACAACTCTCCAGACAGGGTTAAGAAATATGAGCCAGGCGGCGGTTGCGCTTTTCCCAGAAGGCGTAAGCTGGCAGACCGGTGGCGATAACAATCAGGGCGCAGACCAGCCCCGGAATGGGCGCCCACACGAAGGTGGAAGCCACAAGAATTAAGCTCGAAGCGATAGCCGCGAAGGTCATCAGGCCGAATGCCGGCGTGCGCCACAGCGGTTGGTAGTCCTCACGCTTGCGGCACCAGATAATCGAGCCGAAGGTCAGGGTATTTTTGAAGCACATCACCAGCGTGAAGTAGCCCAGCAGGCTGGTCAGGTCAGAAACGAAGATAAAGAAGATGCCGAGGGCGCATTGCAGGATGATGGAAACATCCGGCGTGTTGTATTTCGGGTGGACATGCCCGAAGCTTTTGAAAAACAAATTATCTTTCGCCATCGCGTACTCGAGGCGCGGTTGGTACATCACGCAACTGGAGAGCGAGCCGAGGATCACGATAATGGCGGTCACGGCGACAAAAATGCCTGCTATGCTGCCCAGCGCTGGAATATAGGTAAGGGCGTCGGAAATGGGCGTCCCCGAAGCGGCGAGCTTGTCGAACGGCATCAGCCCGGTGATCACCAGCGCCAGCAGCGAATAGAGCACCAGCACCAGTAAACAGGAGCCGATCAGCGCGCGCGGCATGGTTTTGCCAGGGTTTTTGATTTCGCCGGTCATGTAGCATATGGATGCCATGCCGGTGTAGGACCAACTGGTGGCGGAAATCCCGGCCAGCAGCGCCATAATGCCCGCCGCCGCGCTGGTGGTGGCGGTCGTCGGCGCGCTGAAGTTATCGCCTTTGAGCCAGAACACGCCGATACCAATCACAATGGCGAACGGAATGATTTTGGCGATGGTGATCAGCGTCTGGAAGGTTGCGCCGCCCTCTACAGAGCGCAGGTGCAGCAGCATAAATGCCAGAATCAGACCGGTGGCGATGAACTTTCCGGCAAAGGGATCGATGGGCACCAGAAAGGCCAGATTACTGACAATCGCCAGCGCCATAATAGAGAGCGAAGGCGCATCGTTGGCCCAGAAGCTGGCCCAACCGGAGAGAAACGCCAGCGGACGGCTGCCTGCGTTTTTCAGATACACATAGTCCGCGCCGTTTTCGGGATAGGCGGTAGAGAGCTCCGCATACACGCACATCTGTGGGATGACAATCAGCCCGCCAATCACGAATGCAAGCACCGTGAGCCACGGCGAGCCAGCCGCTTTTGCTACTTCACCAACCGAAACGAAAATACCGGAACCGACGGTCGTTCCGACGGAAATGGCCAGCACGGCCCAAAAGCCGAGCTTGCGTTGGAGTTCCTGGCCTTCCATATCGTTACCTTTTTAATTATCAAATGGAGTTGTAGGGTTCAGTGCGTCTGCATGAAGGCAGAAGGTCGCCGCACGATCCGCAGTGGAGATCGTGGAAGATCGCTTTGCTGTTTTCATTATGAGATGACGCATAACGAATATAACAACATATGATGAATTGTATTGGCGAGGTAGATCACAAAATCGCCATTTGTGAGCGAGGTGTTAACTGTCTTTGGGATAACTTTTTGAAATTAAAACAGAAAAAAATAGTGTAAGGTTTGCCGGGCAAAGTAGAATCTTTCCACTTACCTTAGCTGTTGTCGGCAACGCACCAACAGGAATGAAGATGAGTGCTGATGATGATGGCGCATGTACCCGCTAAGCCGCTCTGACAATGGTCGTTAATCTGAGTTCATCCCCCTTCACTTTGCATCATTGAGCGTTTTTAAGTAGCATTACTTGAGGTCATTCTCCAGGAGAATACCTGTCACAGTACATAAGTCGTGATTAGATACATGCCTTAAGGAGGTAACATGAAAAAGCTGTTTGATGAATTTGATGGTTTCTAAATCAAGTTAACCTCTACGGGGCGGGTATTTCCCGCCTTTTTTCATGGAAGAAATGTATGTTACTGGACCCTATAACAATTCAGATCATCAGCAACATCATTGTCCTTATTGGCGTTATCGTTGCTGTTGTCACACTTATCTACAACGTAAGAACGGCTAAGAAAACACAAACCGCAGTTTTTCTTTTTGAAAGCCGCAAAGATAAAGATTACGTTGAATCGCTTCATATCCTGAAGAAGGCTCATCAGTCGGGCAAATCATTCCGCTCCTACGTCTTCCCGATTCCTGGCACTGCTATTACCGATCAAGAATTGGATGAACGTCGCAAATTCCAGTACATACTTAACTTTTACGAGCGCGTCGCAGTCAGTATCCGGCAGGGTATTTACAACGAAGAAATGATAAAAAGAACATCTTATACGACGGTAATCGAAACATGGGATATTGCTGAACCACTGATACGCGCCATCAGAGAGAAGATAAACTCCGAAATCACGTATCAGGAGTTTGAGTGGTTAGCCACCCGATGGAAGAAAAAGAAGTTGAAAAAGAACTAAGTCCGCATTGCGGACTTTTTTCATGTTATGCGGGGACGCCCGGATGCCATATCGTTCGGTTGTGCGAGACAGAAGCAGAGGAAAAGCGCCGGGCAGGAGCGGCGTCCTGCCCGAGCCAGTTTAAAACCAGCGTAACTTATCGCGCAGCGCCACCACGCGGCCCACGAAGATCAGGCTGGGGCTTTCCACCTGCTGCGCCAGTTTGCCAAGCTGCGATAAGGTGCCGGTGACCACCCGCTGTTTCACGCTGGTGCCGTTTTCCACCAGCGCCACCGGCATAGCGGTATCCATACCGTGTTCCAGCAGTTTTTGTTGGATAGTCGCCGCCTGATTCAGGCCCATATAAAACACCAGAGTCTGTTTCTCCGCCGCCAGGTTATGCCAGTCGAACTCGCCGCCGCTCTTCAGGTGACCAGTGATTAACCGCACGCTCTGGGCGTAATCGCGGTGGGTCAGGGGAATGCCTGCGTAGGCGGAACAACCGGACGCGGCGGTAATACCAGGCACCACGGAGAACGGGATCCCCGCGCCGATCAGCGTTTCGAGTTCCTCGCCGCCGCGCCCGAAAATGAACGGGTCGCCGCCTTTCAGCCGCACCACGCGTTTACCGCGCTGGGCTTCGCGCAGCAGGATTTGGTTAATCTCTTCCTGCGGTACGCAGTGGTAACCGGCGCGCTTGCCAACAAACACCCGGTCGGCGTCGCGGCGTACCAGATTCATAATCTCATCGGATACCAGGCGGTCATAAACCACGATATCCGCCTGTTGGATCTGCTGTAGCCCTTTCAGCGTCAGCAGGCCCGGATCGCCCGGACCGGCGCCCACCAGCACCACTTCGCCGCGGTTATCCAGCGGTTCAGTGAACAGGGCTTCAGTGAGGGTCGCGACGTTTTGTTCATCCTGATTGGCGAGCGACTGCGCCAGCCGATCGTTAACAAACAGCTTTTCCCAGAAGCGGCGGCGCTCGCTCATGCTGCCGAAAGTAGTTTTGACGCGACGGCGCAGCTTCCCGGCGTAGTGGGCGATTTGCCCCAGATGTTGGGGCAGAAGGGATTCGAGTTTCTCACGCAATAACCGCGCAAGAACCGGAGAGGTGCCGCCGGAAGAGACCGCCACCATCAGCGGCGAGCGGTCAATAATTGACGGCATAATAAAACTGGCCTGCTGCGGTGCATCCACCACGTTGCAGAAGATGCGGCGCGCTTCGGCAGCCTCGCTGACCTGGGCGTTAACCGCGTCGTCATTGGTGGCGGCGATTACCAGCCAACACTCGTCCATCAGGCTGGCGTCAAACGGTCCGGCGGTGAGGGTTAACGCGCCCTCGTCATGCCAGACCTGAAACTGCGGGGTAAACGCCAGCGCGTTTACCGTAACCTGGGCTCCTGCCTCCATCAGCAGACGCGCTTTGCGTTCTGCTACGTCCCCGCCACCGACTAATAAGCAGGGGCGCTGTTTTAACTGACAAAATATCGGCAGGTGATCCACGACATGACCTCTTAGTGGCTGGCTTTCGCCGCAACGGTTGCGATGTGTGCAGGAGTCGGACGCTCCGCTTTTGGCGTAGCATACCAGTAACCTAATCCCATAAACACCGCGCCGGAGAGGGTATTGCCCAGGGTTACCCACAACAGGTTATGGCCGATGCCGGAAAGCGTGTAGGCATCGCTGTGGTGACCGAACCAGGACAGGGCGAACAGCGTCATGTTGGCGACGGAGTGCTCATAGCCGGACGCGATAAACGCCAGCAGACACCACCAGATTGCCAGGAATTTCGCTGCGCCTTCAGTGCGGATCGCCATCCAGATCGCCAGGCAAACCAGCCAGTTACACAGCGCGCCTTTAAAGAACAGCACCATTGCGGGCGCAGAGGTTTTGGCCAGCGCCACGGTATGCACCAGGCTGGTATCTACCGGCAGCAGGCTACCACCGCCCCAGCTGTACAGCAGCGCCACGAACACCGAACCCACCAGGTTGCCCAGCCAGGTTTGCGGCAGAATCGCCCACATCTGGCCGTGGCTGATGGTGCCCGCTTTCACGCCAAAGGTCAGGAACATGGTGTGGCCGGTAAACAGCTCCGAACCGGCGATGATCACCAGCGTTAACGCGATGCCGAAGGTCGCGCCCATGACCAGCGGACGCACCGACGGGTCGAGCAGATTGCCGAGGGTAAAAATTAAAATAATCCCCAGCCCGACATACGCACCCGCCATCGCGGAGCTAACCCAAAAACCGAACGGATTGCCGGAAGAGAGACGGGCGATACGCGCCGCGTTAGCCGCGCACTTGTTGATGGTGTCTGTAAACATGTTGGTTATCCTGATAGATTGAAAAATAATAAATTTGGCTGCGCTGGCATTCGCGGCCGGAATGATTTCCGGTCTGTTTTTATCGCGTTGCCTCACGCAAAACGCCCACGGTTTACCGCACATCTTTGCGTGCAAAGAGGCCGGGGACGGAAAAATTTAAAAAGGGCGAGGAGGATCCTCGCCCTGGGGCATTACGCTTTAAGTTGCACCTGCCCGTCTTTCACGCGGGCTTCATAATGGGCAACGGAGTGGCTTTCATCCTCCATGCACAAACCATCGCGCAGGCGGAAGCGCTGTTTCTTCAGCGGGCTCGCCACCCACAACTCGCTCTGGTGTTCGACGATTAAACCGCGCGACAGCACGCTGGCCTCGAAGAACGGGTCGATGTTGCTGATGGCGTAGACGTCGTCAGACTGGTGAGGACGGAAGATCGCCACCTGCTGGTCGTTCAGCAGGGCGCAGACGCCGGTTGCAGGCAGGATCTTGTCGATTGGGCAGATGTTAATCCACTGGCTCATACGGTTTCCTCCTCCACAAAGGTGACCGGGATACGTTCATACGGCGTGGCCGGACGATGCTGCTGACGCTCGGAAACCACCTGAACATTCGGGTCGCGAAGCGGGCTGTTGATAAAGTGCTGGAAGCGAACCTGGGCTGCCGGATCGTTCACTGTCTCGGTCCATTCGCAGACCACGGCGTCACGCAGGCGGGCCATTTCGGCTTCGAGCTGGGCATTCAGGCCTAACTTGTCGTCGATGATCACGCTCTTCAGATAGTCGATGCCGCCTTCCATGTTATCCAGCCACGGCGCGGTTCGGGTCAGTTTGTCGGCGGTGCGGATGTAGAACATCATAAAACGGTCCAGATAACGCACCAGGGTGTCGCGATCGAGGTCCGCCGCCAGCAGATCCGCATGACGCGGTTTCATGCCGCCATTACCGCACACGTACAGGTTCCAGCCTTTTTCGGTGGCGATAATACCCACGTCTTTACCCTGCGCTTCGGCGCATTCACGAGTACAGCCAGAAACGCCGAACTTCATTTTGTGCGGGGTGCGGATGCCTTTGTAACGGTTTTCCAGCTCGACGCCGAAGCCGACGCTGTCGCCCACGCCGTAGCGGCACCAGGTGCTGCCGACGCAGGTTTTCGCCATACGCAGCGCTTTGGCATAGGCATGGCCGGTTTCGAAGCCCGCTTCAATTAGCTGACGCCAGATTTCCGGCAGGTCATCTTTCTGCGCGCCGAACAGGCCGATACGCTGCGAACCGGTGATTTTGGTGTACAGGTTGAACTCGCGGGCGATACGGCCCACTTCCATCAACCCTTCCGGGGTGATTTCCCCGCCCGCAGAACGAGGGATCACTGAGTAGGTGCCATCTTTCTGGATATTCGCCAGGAAGTTGTCGTTGGTGTCCTGAAGCGGGGTGTGTTTCGGTTTCAGGATGTATTCATTCCAGCAGGACGCCAGCAGCGAGCCCACGGTCGGTTTACAAACTTCACAGCCGTAGCCTTTACCGTATTTCGCCAGCAGCTCGTCGAAGGTTTTGATGCCTTCCACGCGGATCAGGTGATACAGCTCCTGACGGGAAAACGCGAAGTGTTCGCACAGGTTGTGGCTGACTTCGATGCCCTGTTTCGCCAGTTCGGCGTTCAGCACCTGGGTCACCAGTGGAATACAGCCGCCGCAGCCGGTACCGGCTTTGGTTTCCGCTTTCAGCGCCGCAACAGTGTGGCAGCCTTTGTTGATGGCGGAGATCAGCATGCCTTTGGTGACGTCGAAGCAGGAGCAGATTTGCGCGCTGTCCGGCAGTTTGTCGACGCCGATGGCCGGTTTGCCCTGGCTGGCGTGCGCTGGCAGGATCAAGGCGTCCGGGTTTTCCGGCAGTTCGATTTGGTTCAGGACCAGTTGCAGCAGGTTGCCGTAATCGCTGGTATCGCCCACCAGCACCGCGCCCAGCAGGGTTTTGTTGTCTTCGCTGACGACGAGGCGTTTATAAACTTCTTTGCTCTCGTCCAGGAACACGTAGCTGCGGGAGTTCGGGGTGCGGCCATGGGCATCGCCGATGCCGCCAACGTCCACGCCCAGCAGTTTCAGCTTGGCGCTGAGGTCGGCGCCTTCAAAGGCGTTGGTGTTGCCGAGGATATGGTCAACCGCCACCTGCGCCATTTTATAGCCTGGCGCCACCAGACCATACACGCGGTTATGCCAGCTGGCGCATTCGCCGATGGCGTAGATATCCGGGTCGGAAGTCTGGCATTTATCGTTAATCACGATGCCGCCGCGCTGCGCGACGGCCAGGCCGCACTGGGTCGCCAGCTTGTCGCGCGGGCGAATACCGGTGGAGAACACGATGAAATCGACTTCCAGGTCGCTGCCGTCGGCAAAGCGCATGGTTTTACGGGCGTTTTTACCGCTCTGGACGATTTCCTGGGTGTTTTTGCTGGTATGGACTTTTACGCCCAGGCTTTCGATTTTCTTACGCAGCTGCTCGCCACCCATCTGATCGAGCTGTTCAGCCATCAGCATTGGCGCGAATTCAATGACGTGAGTTTCCACGCCGAGGTTTTTCAGCGCGCCAGCGGCTTCCAGGCCTAACAGCCCGCCGCCGACCACCGCGCCGCGTTTACTGCGACGGGCGCAGGACTCGATGGCGTTGAGATCTTCGATGGTGCGGTAGACGAAGCAATCCTGGGTTTCAGACCCTTTGATCGGCGGGATCCACGGATAGGAACCGGTCGCCATGATCAGTTTGTCGTAATAGACAGTGCGCCCGGCGCTGGAGTGGATCACTTTTTCCTGGCGGTTAATGGTGATGGCGCGTTCGCCCATCAGCACGTTTACGCCATGCTTCTCATAATAACCTTCACGCACTAAAGAGAGCTCTTCAGCCGTGTGGTGAGAGAAGTAAGAGGAGAGGTGAACACGATCGTAGGCGATACGTGGCTCTTCACAAAATACGGTAATGTCGAACTGGCTGGCGTCAGCTTTATCGAGAAGATCCTCAATAAAACGATGGCCTACCATGCCGTTACCGATTATAGCCAGTTTGACTTTGCTCATTTTTGCCTCAATTTCTAATCTACTACTGCCTACCTTAACGATTCAGCAAACCCCCTTCTTGATTCAGATCAATTTCCGTCCCATATACCCCTTAATGGGTATATCCTTGATTTTTGTAGGATTTTCTAAGTGGCGGAATTAATTCAGGTTTCGATTTTGCGCGCTTTTTAAACAAATTTGGGCCAGGCCAGGCGGAATGTGGTATCACTCTGTAAAAAGCGTTTACAGCGGAGGGAGTATGTCTTCAACGTCTTTATGGTTAATCCAGAATGTGCGTTTACCGGGGCGAGAAGGATTATGGCAAATCGCTATTGATAAAGGCCGGTTCGGGGCTATCGCGCCGATGGAAAACGGCGTTCACAGCAGCCTTGATGTGCTGAATGCGCGCGGCGGATTAGCCGTTCCGCCGTTTATCGAGCCGCATATCCATCTGGACACCACGCAAACCGCAGGCGAGCCCAGCTGGAATCTCTCCGGAACCCTGTTCGAAGGCATCGAGCGCTGGGCCGAACGCAAGGCGACGCTGAGCCACGAGGATGTTAAGGCGCGCGCCTGGCAAACCCTGAAGTGGCAAATGGCCCAGGGGATCCAGTATGTGCGTACCCATGTGGATGTCTCCGACCCGACGCTCACGGCGCTGAAAGCGCTACTGGAAGTGAAAAAGGAGGTCGCGCCGTGGATTGATTTACAGCTGGTGGCCTTTCCGCAGGAGGGCATTCTTTCGTATCCCAACGGTGAAGCCTTGCTGGAGGAGGCGCTCAAGCTCGGCGCGGACGTGGTGGGGGCGATCCCGCATTTCGAGTTCACGCGCGAATACGGCGTTGAGTCGCTGAATATTGCCTTCGCACTGGCGAAGAAATATGACCGGCCGCTGGATATTCACTGTGATGAAATTGACGACGAGCAGTCGCGCTTTCTGGAAACCGTGGCGGCGCTGGCGCTGCGGGAAAATATCGGCGAACGCGTGACCGCCAGCCATACCACTGCGATGCATAGCTATAACGGCGCGTACACCTCGCGTCTGTTCCGCCTGCTGAAGCTCTCCGGGATTAACTTCGTCGCCAATCCGCTGGTGAATATTCATTTACAGGGGCGGTTTGATGATTATCCGAAACGGCGCGGGATTACCCGGGTGAAGGAGCTACTGGCGGCGGACATCAACGTCTGCTTCGGGCATGACGACGTCTTTGATCCATGGTATCCGCTGGGCACCGGCAATATGTTGCAGGTGCTGCATATGGGGCTGCACGTTTGCCAGATGATGGGCTATGAACAGATTAACCAGAGCCTGGATTTCATCACGCATAACAGCGCCCGAACCCTGGGCATTGCGCAGTACGGCATTGAAGAGGGCAACCCGGCCAATCTGATTATTCTCCCGGCGGAGAACGGCTTTGAAGCGGTACGACGCCAGGTGCCGGTGCGCTGGTCGGTGCGTCACGGCAAAGTGATCGCCACCACACAGCTGTCGCAAACCTGGGTGCAAATGGATAACGGCGGAGAGGAGATTTACTTTACGCGCCCTTCAGCGGACTAAAGGGCGCGTTGTGCATTAATGTGCGGCAGAGGTCGCGCCGTGGCGACGGTGGCGCGTCACAAAGCCCAGTATGAAGCACATCACGAACACCACGGCGTACAGTCCGTTGGCGGTATTCAATGCCGCCTGCGGGCCGTTGTGGGCGACAATCGGGCCGGTGACCACGAAGGTCAACATGGTGCCGACGGTGCCGCAGGTCAGAATAAAGTTAACCAGTTTCGGCGACGGCACGTGGGTTTGCAGAGAACCGAGGGTGATGATCGAGGTATAAATGGCGCTGGAGAAGAAGCCCAGCGTCAAAATAAACCACGCCATATGCTGCGGTTCGCCGGAGATAAAGCAGTACATCAGCACCGTGGCGAGGCCCGCCAGTACGGTCAGAATGCGTTGCAGATCGAAGAAGCGCAGAATAAAGCTGAACGCCCACATGCCGAACATGTACGACATCCAGAAATCGCTCACCAGCTTACCGGCGTCGTTCAGGCTCATGCCAAGGCTTTTGGCGTACTCCGGCACCCAGGAGATAAAGCCCAACTGGCCAAGGATGTAGCACAGCGCCGCAACTGACAGGAACAGCACGCCGATGCCCCATTTTTCTTTCACGACAGGGGTGTCGCTTTGTTTGGCGTGTTTGCCCAGCGCCGGGAATTCGCAGCCGAAGGTCAGGATAAAAATCGCCACGTAAACCAGACCGATGCAGGCATAAACCCAGTACCACTCAATGGTGCGCGCCAGCAGCCAGGCCGCCAGCATCGGGAAAATCATGCCCGCCATGCTGAAGAAGGAGTCGGTAAACAGCAGGCGCGAGCCGCGCTGACGCCCTTCATACATTTGGGTGACCAGAAAGGTGCCGATAGACATGGTAATGCCGCTGACCACGCCCAGTACAAACATACAGGCGGAAAACAGCGCCAGACTGTGGCTCAACATCAGTCCCGCCACGGCCAGCACCATCATCACAAAGCCGAAGCGCAGCTGGGTTTTCAGCGGAACGATTTCCATAAGCCAGGCGTTCAGGAAGATAGAAATCAAGATCCCCGCGTTCAGGAAGGTAAAGGTGTTGCTCATACTGGAAACCGGCAGGCCGAAGTAGTCGGCGATATTGCCCATCACCATCCCGGTGACAATCACTAACGCGCCGGTCAGGGCGTAGGAAAAGTAACTGATCCATGTGAGCTTGATGCGATTGCTGTTAGTCATGAAGATCCTGTGAAGAGAAAGGTAAAGCATCCTGGGGACGCCGGAAGCGCGGGCAGTTTATGTCTTTTTGTGATGCGTATAAATATTTCGATGTTTATTTGCTGCAAAACTCACGTTTTGGTGTGAGTCAAATCACATATATTTCCTAAACTTTCCAGGTAAAAATCTCGGATGTTAGCCAGGCATCGTAAAACCAGGTAAATCTCTGGCACGATGCGGTAACGGTCTTTAGAATCAAGCCACTCGCTTTTAACCCTGTTTTCGTAAGGAATGCTTCATGCTCAAATCAACTCTGGCGGCTGTTGCAGCTGTGTTCGCTCTTTCCGCTCTCTCACCTGCGGCGCTGGCTGCTAAAGGCGATCCTCGCGTACTGTTGACGACCTCTGCCGGCAATATCGAACTGGAGTTAAATAGCCAGAAAGCACCTATCTCTGCAAAAAACTTCGTTGATTACGTGAATAGCGGCTACTACAACAACACCATTTTCCATCGCGTGATCCCAGGCTTTATGATCCAGGGCGGCGGCTTTACCGCTGATATGCAACAAAAGCAAACCAACGCGCCGATCAAAAACGAAGCTGATAACGGCCTGCGCAACACCCGCGGCACCATCTCCATGGCGCGTACCGCAGATAAAGACAGCGCGACCAGCCAGTTCTTTATTAACGTGGCGGACAACGCCTTCCTTGACCACGGCCAGCGTGATTTTGGTTATGCGGTATTTGGTAAAGTTGTGAAAGGGATGGACGTGGCTGATAAAATCGCCCAGACCCAAACTCACGACGTGGGCCCTTACCAAAATGTCCCGTCAAAACCGATAGTTATCCTGTCTGCTAAAGTCCTGCCGTAACCGTCTTTCGCGCGGGTTCGTTTAACCCGCGCTTGCCGCTTCCCGGCGTGTCTGTGATTTGCTGCTTATACTTGTGGCAAATACGGTCACGATCAGGGAGGCGCTATGTCTAAAAAACTCACCGACAAACAGAAATCCCGTCTCTGGGAACAAAAGCGAAACGGTAACTTTCAGGCCAGCCTGCGCCTGGAAGGACGTGATATCCCGTTAATTGAGTTGAATGCAGACGCCGCCGAGCAACGCCTTCAGGAACTCAGGGGGCAATATGAGCGATAAATATGGCGACGGGCGCGACCCGTATCTGTATGCCGGGCTGGATGTGCTGAAAAACCGTCTTAATATCCGCCAGGCACAGCGTCTGGACGCCGCGATGCTGGAACTGATCGCGCTGCGCGCCGCCACGCTGCCGCTCGGGCCGATCCCGCGCGGGTTACCTCATCTGTGCGCTATCCACCGTCATCTGTTTCAGGACGTGTTCGACTGGGCGGGCGAGCTGCGTGAAGTGGATATTTACCAAGGCGATACCCGGTTTTGCCATTTCGGTTACATCGAAAAAGAGGGCAACGACCTGTTCCAGGATCTGGAGGATGAAGGGTATCTGGCGGGGCTACCGGCGCAGGAATTTATTCAGCGACTGGCGCATTACTATTGCGAAATCAACGTGCTGCACCCGTTCCGCTTGGGTTCCGGTCTGAGCCAGCGCATTTTCTTTGAGCAACTGGCTATCCATGCCGGATACAGCCTCGACTGGCGTGATATCGACCCGTCGTTCTGGCGCGAGGCGAATCAGGCCGGGGCGATGGGCGATCTGGCGCCGCTGATCGCAATCTTCAGCAAAGTGGTGAGTGAAGCCCGGGAAAGTGAGTAGAATAGCGCGGTTCATTTTTCCGGAGCCGCCATGCTACTGCTGATTGATAACTACGATTCGTTTACCTGGAACCTGTATCAGTATTTCTGCGAACTCGGCGCGGAGGTGGTGGTAAAGCGCAATGATGAAATCAGTGTTGCTGATATCGCCACGCTCGCGCCGCAAAAAATCGTTATTTCACCCGGCCCCTGTACGCCCAACGAGGCCGGTATCTCGCTGGATGTGATTCGCGATTACGCGGGCAAGCTGCCCATCCTTGGCGTCTGTCTTGGCCATCAGGCGATAGGCCAGGCGTTCGGCGCGCGGATTATTCGCGCCCGCCAGGTGATGCACGGTAAAACCTCGGCGATCCGCCATAACGGCAGCGGCGTGTTTCACGGTCTGAATAACCCGCTTACCGTCACGCGTTATCACTCTTTGCTGATTGACCCCGCCACGCTTCCGGACGACTTTGACGTCACGGCCTGGAGTGCCGAACAGGAAATCATGGGCATTCGCCATCGCGAGTGGGATCTGGAAGGTGTGCAGTTTCATCCGGAAAGTATTCTCAGTGAACAGGGCCACGCGCTGCTGGGCAACTTTTTACGCCGCTGATTTTCTGTTGCTATCAACTGATTTTTTATGCATATTTTGTGATTATATTTTCAATCAAGATTTTGCATAAACGGATGGGCGTAAGATGGCTACAGAACAGACGGCAATTACCCGGGCGACTTTTGACGACGTTATTCTGCCAGTCTATGCACCGGCTGAGTTTATCCCGGTAAAAGGCAAGGGCAGCCGCGTATGGGATCAGCAGGGCAAGGAGTATATTGATTTTGCCGGCGGGATTGCGGTCACCGCGCTGGGACATTGTCATCCGGCGCTGGTAGAGGCATTGAAAACCCAGGGAGAAACCCTGTGGCACACCAGCAACGTCTTTACCAACGAGCCGGCGCTGCGCCTGGGGCGTAAAATTATCGACGCCACCTTTGCCGAGCGCGTGCTGTTTATGAACTCGGGCACCGAAGCCAACGAGACCGCGTTTAAACTGGCGCGCTATTACGCCTCTACCCGCCACAGCCCGTATAAAACCAAAATCATCGCTTTTCATAACGCGTTCCATGGCCGTTCGCTGTTTACCGTGTCGGTCGGCGGGCAGCCGAAATATTCCGACGGCTTTGGACCGAAACCGGCGGATATCATCCACGTGCCGTTTAACGATCTGCATGCGGTGAAAGCGGTGATGGATGATCACACCTGCGCCGTCGTGGTGGAGCCGATCCAGGGCGAAGGCGGTGTGACGGCGGCGACCCCGGAATTCTTACAGGGGCTGCGTGATCTGTGCAACCAGCATCAGGCGCTGCTGGTATTTGATGAAGTGCAGTGCGGCATGGGCCGTACCGGGGATCTGTTCGCTTACATGCATTACGGCGTGACGCCGGATATCCTCACCAGCGCTAAAGCGTTGGGCGGCGGTTTTCCGATCAGCGCGATGCTGACCACTCAGGATATCGCGTCGGCGTTCCATGTGGGTTCTCACGGATCCACCTATGGCGGTAATCCGCTGGCCTGCGCGGTTGCCGGTGCGGCGTTCGATGTTATCAACACCCCTGATGTACTGGCTGGCGTGAATCAAAAGCGCGCGCAGTTCGTGCAGCATCTTGAGCGCATCAACGCGCAGTATGATGTGTTCAGCGATATTCGCGGTATGGGGCTGCTGATTGGCGCGGAGCTGAAATCGCAGTTTAAAGGCCGCGCACGCGAGTTCTTATACGCGGCGGCTGAGGCGGGCGTCATGGTGCTTAACGCCGGTCCGGACGTCATGCGGTTTGCGCCATCGCTGGTGGTGGACGCGGTGGACATCGACGAAGGCATGACGCGTTTTGCGCAGGCCGTAGCGAAAGTCAGTCGTTAACCGCTTTTGGATTATTGAGCCGCCGGTTAAGCCAGATCCCGTGATGCGGCCGCTGACGCCATGCTACCGAAGAAATGGTATGCATGGTGTCGAGATGGCCGAGTATCCGCTGGAGGTGCTGCTCCAGCACGCTTAACGGGCCCTGTGACAGGGCTTCAGGGATATCCAGGATCATCGCGTCTTTGGTTTCACCCGGCTCGTCATATTCCAGCCGCTGCTGGCAGCGTTGCAGCGCAATTTCGCACGACTGCAAATAACGCTGCGCCAGCTCCGGCGTCAGCATGGTGTGCTCCCGCGCCATGGTGGTCATGGCATTAATGTGCTCGACGATAAACTGGCTGTGCGTGACCCACAGTTTCATCTCTTCCAGATAGTGGGTATTGAACCCCGGCTCCTGCATGGCCTGATTCAGCGAGTTGTATAACGCATTGTGCGCCTGATTAACCAACATGCGCTGCCACGCCAGCGGCGTCGGCTGCGGGTCATCGCTGAGAATTAAGCGTATTGCTTTCTGGTCGGCCTCCAGCGCGTCGTGGGCGTTTTTACGCAGCAGGCCGCTTTGCCACTGAGGCCACAGCCAGACCATACCGCCAAAGGCAATCAGGCAGCCTATCAGCGTATCGATAAGCCTCGGCAGAATATATTGCTCGCCGCTCAGGGTGATCAACTGGAGGCTGTATACCGCAGTAACGGTAAAGCCGATGGTGGCCCAGCCGTAATTTTTGCGGATGATCAGATAACTCACGATGGTGATGATCAGCATCGCCAGCAGGGTATAGCCATCGGCAACGTGGTAGTGCAGGGTGACCCCGGCGATGATCAGCCCCGCCATGGTGCCGCCCGCACGGTGGAGAATGCGCACCCGTGTGGCGCCGTAGCCGTTCTGGGTCACGAACATCACGGTCATTAAAATCCAGTAGGGTTTCGGCAGATGCAGGGCGCTGCCCACCAGGCTGGCGATGCTCAGCATCACGGCGATACGCGCGGAACTGCGTAACGCGGTGGACTTCAGGGACAGATAGCTTTTCAACGCGCGCAGCACCGGCAGGCGGCGCTGTTTATCTTCCATCAGATCCCGCGAGTAGAGAGGGCGCTGGGATTTTAATACCCTGGCGATACGGCTGAAGTGATATTCGCAGAACTGGCCTACCGGGTTATCCGGATGCTGGCGGGCGATTTTCTCCAGCGCGCCAATCTGTTTATCCATTTCGAACCGTTTGGGATAGCGATGATACAGAATGTCATCGGCGCGCTCCCGCAAACGGGCCGCCACGGTTTGGGCATTCCAGCGGATCACCGCTTCGGCGTGGGTTTCATGCACCAGTTTCTGCACTTCTTCAGGTTGATGCAGACTCACCGAGATGTGCTCCTGCAAATCGAGCGCAATCTGGAAGGTGCGCAACAGACGCTTATAGCCATGATGATTACCGGTCGACAGCATATGCAGTTGCTGATAGCACTGGGTAATCAGGTCGACGGTTTTTTGCTGGCGCGCCAGCAACGGCGGCAACGCGCTTTGCGGATCGGTATGCTGGGTCAACAGACTGTATTTGGCTTCGCAATACTCCGCCAACTGACGGTACAGCAGGCTCAGGGTTTCACGCAGCGGCTGCTCGCGCCACAGCCAGAACCAGAACCAGTTGAACAGCCCGTACCACAGCGTGCCCAGGGCATACAGCAGCAGCGGCTCCCATATCGGCATATAGCCCGCCAGGCTGAGCGTAAAAATGGCCGCGATGAGCGAGGCCGGGAGCAGGCGCGCATGAAGCGGGCTGATTTCCGCCGTTACGCCCAGGATCAGCGCCAGCCCGGAGAGCGCCAGCGGTAGCGGCACAGCGTTAAGCAGCAGTAATTGCATCGCCAGGCTGCTGAGCGCAAACAGCGATCCGCCAATAATCAGGCGTTTAAAGAAACGTTTATGCGGGGTATCCAGACCGGCGATGTTGCAGCAGGCAGGAACGAGAGAGAACAGCAGGCCCTGTTGTAAATGGCCCAGAGCCAGACCCACCGCCACAGGTAGACACAGCACCAGCGTTTGACGAAGTGCGTAGTTGATTTCCGGGTGGTAGATCAGGCGTCGCCACATGGGTGAGGTCGGATAAAACGGCGTGTCGCCACGCCGTTTCGTCGGGTTTAGCGGGTACCGTAAACCACAATGGTTTTACCGTGGGCGGAGATCAGGTTCTGATCTTCCAGCATCTTCAGAATGCGGCCAACGGTTTCGCGGGAGCAGCCGACGATCTGGCCGATCTCCTGACGGGTGATTTTAATCTGCATGCCATCCGGGTGAGTCATGGCATCCGGCTGTTTCGCCAGGTTGAGCAGCGTTTGTGCGATACGGCCAGTCACATCAAGGAAGGCGAGGTTGCCCACTTTCTCTGACGTTACCTGCAGACGGCGCGCCATCTGCGAAGAAAGACGCATCAGGATGTCAGGGTTAACCTGAATGAGCTGACGGAATTTTTTATAAGAGATTTCTGCCACTTCACACGCCGTTTTGGCGCGAACCCAGGCACTGCGTTCCTGACCTTCTTCGAACAATCCCAGTTCGCCGATGAAATCGCCCTGATTCAGATAAGAGAGGATCATCTCCTTGCCCTCTTCATCTTTAATCAGCACTGCCACGGAGCCTTTAACGATGTAATACAACGTTTCCGCCTTTTCACCCTGGTGAATCAGCGTGCTCTTCGATGGGTACTTATGAATATGGCAATGAGACAAGAACCATTCGAGAGTCGGGTCTGTTTGCGGTTTGCCAAGCACCATGCGCGGTTATCCTCTGTTTTAAGCTGACTCCAGAGAGCAACAATAATAACCCTCTGGGTTTTTGCAATCATCTCTTCTCCTGGCCGGAGAAGGGGCCTTTAATGTCCTGTGGCCTGTAATAGGTGTGGTCGTATGCACACATGCATTACATCAATGTATCGCTGTAGCATCCGACTGTTTTAGCATAGCTTTACGTGAGTGTCTCCTATTGTCTCGTTTCAGCTTGACCTGGCTCTCATCCGTTGCGCGTTTTGTTACAGCCGCGTAATCTGTCAGTAATTTTGAAACACTGGAGTAACCAAAATGCAGGCAAGAGTGAAGTGGGTAGAAGGGTTAACTTTTCTCGGTGAGTCCGCTTCCGGACACCAGGTTTTAATGGACGGCAACTCCGGTGACAAAGCGCCCAGCCCGATGGAAATGGTGCTGATGGCGGCGGGCGGTTGTAGCGCAATTGATGTGGTGTCGATCCTCCAGAAGGGGCGTCATGACATTACCGACTGCGAAGTGAAATTAACCTCTGAACGCCGTGAAGAAGCGCCACGCTACTTTACCCATATCAATCTGCATTTCATCGTGACCGGTAAGGCGTTGAAAGACGCGGCGGTGTCCCGTGCGGTGGATCTCTCCGCAGAGAAATATTGTTCAGTGGCGTTGATGCTGGAAAAAGCGGTCAACGTCACCCATTCTTACGAAGTGATTGAAGGTTAAACAGTATTTGTTAAGGCGGCGTTGCCGCCTTAAATTTTTCGTCCTTCCATGATTCTTTTTACCAGCGGCAGCATAATCAGCTCCATCGCCAGCCCCATTTTCCCGCCAGGTACCACTAATGTATTGATGTGGGAAATGAATGAACCCTGCAGCATGGCCAGCAGCCAGGGGAAATCGATGCCTTCCAGGTTCCTGAAGTGAATCACTACCAGACTCTCATCCAGCGAGGGGATCGCTTTCGCGGCAAACGGGTTTGAGGTGTCTACAGTAGGGACGCGCTGGAAGTTAATGTGGGTGCGGGAGAACTGTGGCGTGATGAAGTTAATGTAGTCCTCCATCGAGCGCACCACCGAATCCATTACCGCTTCCCGGGAGTGTCCACGTTCGCTGGTGTCACGGATGAGTTTCTGGATCCACTCCAGGTTGACGATCGGCACCACGCCGACCAGTAAATCCACATGCCGCGCCACATCATGATGGGGCGTTACCACGCCGCCGTGCAGCCCTTCGTAAAACAGCACGTCGGTCGGCTCAGGCAGCGGTTGCCAGGGCGTAAAGGTGCCCGGCACCTGGTTCCACGGCACAGCTTCGTCATAGGTGTGCAGATATTTACGCGATTGCCCGGTACCGGTTTGACCGTACTGATGAAAAGTCTGCTCCAGCAGGCCGAAGTCGTTGGCTTCCGGCCCGAAATAGCTGATGTGTTTACCCACGTCGCGCGCTTTGCGGATCGCCATATCCATCTCAGGGCGGGTATAGCGATGAAAACTGTCCCCTTCCACTTCGGCGGCATGCAGGTTGAGCTGGGCGAATATCTTACGAAAGGCGAGGCTGGTGGTGGTGGTTCCGGCCCCGCTGGAGCCGGTAACGGCGATAATCGGATGTTGGGCAGACATAGCGGAACAACTCCTTAGGGTAGCGACGTGAAGGTAAGACCCGTGCAAGGCGAATGAGTTCTGGCGGTTTGGTCAACCGCCAGTAGTTTTTATTGTTCAGCGAGCGGGTTTATCCCCGGAACTGGTCACGGGGCATAATGTTGACCGTTTCATGCAGTTCCGACCATACCAGTACCGCGTCGCCGCGTTCCAGTTGGTGTTTTACCTGCGAGACTTTATCGCTGAGGGAACGCTCATGTTCACCATAATCGGTGCCTTCCCGCAAGACAAAAGCTTCGATGAGGTTTTCAAGCGTATCCGGGTCGAGAGATTGCCAGGGAATAATCATGGTTTGTCCAGATAAGGTGTGAGCCAGTCGGGAATGCGTGCTTCAAGCCACATTTTCGGGCGCAAGGGGGTACCGCCCACGAACCCGACATGCCCGCCATATTCGGTCAGCTGGTATTCGATATTAACCGGCAACTGGGTGATGTCCGGGATCACGTGGCTATCCATAAACGGATCGTCCTGCGCATGAATGATAAGTGTAGGCTGGGTAATCGATGGCAGCAGCGGCATCGCGCTACAGCGCCGGTAATAATCGATGGCGTCGTTGAAGCCGTGAGCTTTAGAGGTAATCAGATCGTCAAATTCACGCAGGCGGCGAATACGTTTCAACTGGGTTAAATCCACCGGCAGCGTGCCCGGATAAGCCAGCAACTTGCGCGAGGCATTGGCCTTAAGCAGATTCAACAGATAGTGCTGATAGACCCGGGAGAAGCCTTTTTCCATATGGTAGCAGCAGTGCTCCAGTACAAACGGCGCGGAAACAATCACCGCCGCGTTGACCGGCAACTGCGGGTATTTCGCCAGCATGCAGGCCAGCATATTGCCGCCGAGGGAAAACCCCACCGCCGCGGTGGGCTGTTCGCCAAACTGCTGAGCGATCCACTCAAGAAACCAGCGGCCATCTTCCGTTTCACCGGAATGATAAATCCGGTGCATGCGATTCGGCTCACCGCTGCATCCGCGAAAATGCATCACCACACCCAACCAGCCCCGGGCTTGCGCCGCCTGGATTAAACCATGGGCGTAAGGACTGTTCAGACTCCCTTCCAGCCCGTGGAAAATCACCAGCCGGGGCTTATGGCGTGCCTGTTGGGGATCTTCACTCCAGGCCAGATCGACAAAATCGCCGTCGGGGGTATCAAGCCGCTGCCACACCGGGGTGAACTGGAGGCGCCGCCGCAGAATACGCGGCAGCATGGTTTGCAAGTGGGGATTGCGCGCGCCAGCCATGGGCCGAAAATGGCGCGACGTCTCTTCGTTATCAGTTATATCCGCAGGAGTAATTTCAGTCATAGCACCGGTTCACGCTAAATATCCGCTCTTCATGCTTATAGAAGGGCGTGAGTCATTATCATTCCTGAAGCAGTTGCTCTAACTGCTCCTGAGCGTCCAGCCATTCCATTTCGCAATTTTCCAGGTCGGTTTTGGTTTTTGCCTGGCGTTGCAGGCACTCCGTTAAGTCGGCCTTACGGCTTTGATCGTACAGCGCGCTGTCGCCAAGCTGCTCTTCTACGTCCGCCAACTGCTGCTGGAGTTTTTCCATCAGCTTTTCGAGACGCATAATCTCTTTGCGCAGCGGCTGCGTCAGGGTGCGCAGCTCCGCCTCGCGGCGCTTCTGATCTTTACGCGACTGGGCGCTGTTGGCGTTCTCTTTCGCCGCCTCAGTCGGCTGGCTCTCCTGTTTTTGCAGGTCGCTCAGCCACTTCTGATAATCTTCCAGATCGCCGTCAAAGGCTTCCACTTTGCCGTCGTGCACCAGATATAAATCATCGGTGGTGGAGCGCAATAAATGGCGGTCGTGCGAGACCACCACCAGCGCGCCTTCAAATTCAATCAGCGCATCGGTGAGCGCCTGGCGCATATCCAGATCGAGGTGGTTAGTCGGTTCATCGAGTAGCAGCAGGTTAGGACGCTGCCAGACAATCAGCGCCAGCACCAGCCGCGCTTTTTCGCCGCCGGAGAAGCGTTCAGTGTTCTCGCTGACCTTATCGCCCTGGAAACCAAAACCGCCGAGATAATCGCGCAGTTGCTGTTCCAGTTCGCGCGGCGCAATGCGCGCCAGGTGCTGAAGCGGCGACTCATCGGCGCGTAAAAATTCCAGTTGGTGCTGGGCGAAATAGCCGAGCTTAATGCCCTTCGCCAGGCCAATCTCGCCCTGCATCGGCGCCAGTTCGCCCGCCAGCAGTTTAATCAGCGTCGATTTACCCGCGCCGTTACGGCCCAGCAGCCCGATACGCGACCCCGGTACCAGGTTGAGTTTGATGGAGTCGAGAATCGTTTTATCGCCATAGCCCGCGCTCACTTTTTCCATTTTCAACAGCGGATTGGGCAAGCTTTCCGGGGCGCGAAAACTAAAGTGGAACGGGTTATCAACGTGCGCAGGCAGGATCAGCTCCATGCGCTCAAGCATTTTGATGCGGCTCTGGGCCTGCTTCGCTTTAGAGGCTTTAGCTTTAAAACGGTCAATAAAGCTTTGCAAGTGCGCCACTCGCTGCTGCTGGCTTTCGTACATCGACTGCTGCTGCGCGAGACGCGTGGCGCGCTGGCGCTCGAATGAGCTGTAGTTGCCGGTGTATTCGAACATCGTCTGCTGCTCGATATGAATGATTTTATCCACCACCGGATCGAGAAAGTCACGGTCGTGGGAGATCAAAATCAGCGTTCCCTGATAGCTTTTCAGCCATTTTTCCAGCCAGATAACCGCATCTAAATCGAGGTGGTTGGTCGGTTCGTCGAGCAGCAGCAGGTCGGAGCGGCAGATCAGCGCCTGCGCCAGGTTCAGGCGCATCCGCCATCCACCGGAGAAATCGCTGACCGGGCGGTCGAGTTGTTCGTTGCTGAAGCCTAAACCGTGTAACAGGCTGGCGGCGCGGGAGCGAATGGTCCAGGCATTGATGGCGTCGAGCTTGCCGTGTGCGGCGGCGATGGCGTGCCCGTCGTTACGGTCGTTGGCGTCGTTAAGCTCGCGCTCAAACTGACGGTATTCGCGATCGCCGTCGATCACATATTCAATGGCCGGGACGGCGAGAGCGGGGGTTTCCTGATTCACCCAGGCTAACTGCCAGTTGCCCGGAAAGGTATAACTCCCCCCGTCGGCGGTGATTTCGCTTTTCAGCAGCGCCAGCAGGGTAGATTTACCGCAGCCGTTTTTACCCACCAGACCCACTTTTTGGCCAGGGTTGATGGTCGCAGTCGCGTTATCCAGCAGTACGCGTGTGCCGCGACGAATTTGCAACGAGGAGAATACAATCATAGAGCGCCGTATGTTCTGACTATGTTAATTTGTCATTATGATAATGTAAGGTGTGAGCGATGTGCCGCACCGGGCCGCAATGGTAGCCCAAAAAGAAGACGATACACAAAATCATTCTGGCTGCGCCATTGCGGCAAGAAGATTGGCGGCGCAGGCTGTTGCGTGCCCGTCAGAAAAAGAAAAGTTTTACACCCGGGAGGGGAATGATGTCAGACACAGCGAAAGTGTTGCTGCTGTATGCCCATCCGGAATCCCAGGACTCGGTGGCAAACCGGGTTCTGCTTAAGCCGGCTTCGCAACTTGCAAATGTTACCGTGCACGATCTTTATGCACATTATCCAGACTTTTTTATCGATATCCCGCGCGAACAGGAATTGCTGTTAGCGCACGACGTCATTGTGTTTCAACATCCGCTTTATACCTACAGTTGCCCCGCGCTGCTTAAAGAGTGGCTCGACCGGGTGCTCAGCCGTGGCTTTGCCAGTGGACCGGGAGGAAATCAGCTCGCGGGAAAGTACTGGCGTAGCGTCATTACCACCGGCGAGCCGGAAGGCGCTTATCGTGGTGATGGTTTTAATCGCTACTCGCTCAGTGAAATCCTTCGTCCCTTCGAACTGACGGCGGCCATGTGCCATATGCAGTGGTTGTCGCCGATGATTGTTTACTGGGCGCGTCGCCAGGCGCTGGCGGAGTTAGAAAGTCACGCCAAAGCCTATGGCGAATGGCTGGCCTCGCCGCGCATTCCGGGAGGCCGATAATGGAAGGCGCGGATTTGTTGTTAGCGGGCGTGCTGTTTTTATTCGCGGCAGTGGTCGCGGTGCCGCTGGCGGCGCGTTTGGGTATTGGCGCGGTGCTGGGCTATTTGCTGGCGGGGATCGCCATCGGCCCCTGGGGGTTGGGGTTTATCAGCGACGTCGATGAAATCCTTCACTTCTCTGAGCTGGGCGTGGTGTTCCTGATGTTTATCATCGGACTGGAGCTGAACCCGGCGAAACTGTGGCAGCTACGGCGGTCTATTTTCGGTGTAGGGGCGGCGCAGGTGCTGCTTAGCGCGGGGATCTTAGCCGGGTTGCTGATGCTCACACACTTCTCCTGGCAGGCGGCGATTGTCGGCGGGATTGGCCTGGCGATGTCTTCAACTGCGATGGCGCTGCAACTCATGCGCGAAAAAGGCATGAACCGCAGCGAGTCCGGGCAGTTGGGCTTTTCGGTACTGCTGTTTCAGGATCTGGCGGTGATCCCGGCGCTGGCGCTGGTACCGCTACTGGCGGGCAATGCCGATGAGCACCTAGACTGGACCAAAGTCGCCCTGAAGGTGCTGGCGTTCGCCGGAATGCTGATTGGCGGACGCTATCTGCTGCGCCCGGTGTTTCGCTTTATCGCCAGTTCCGGGGTGCGCGAGGTGTTTACTGCCGCGACGCTGTTGCTGGTGCTGGGCTCGGCGCTGTTTATGGATGCGTTAGGCCTGTCAATGGCGCTCGGGACGTTTATCGCCGGGATCCTGTTGGCGGAGAGCGAATACCGCCATGAGCTGGAAATCGCCATCGATCCCTTCAAAGGACTCTTGCTGGGGCTGTTCTTTATTTCCGTCGGCATGGCGCTCAATCTGGGGGTGCTGTATACCCATATCCTGCTGGTGGTGACGGGCGTCGCCATTTTGGTGGCGGTGAAAATGGCGGTGCTGTACGGCCTTGCCCACATCTACGGGTTGCGAAATTCGGAGCGGCTGCAATTTTCCGGCGTGCTCAGCCAGGGAGGCGAATTCGCGTTTGTGCTGTTTTCAACGGCTTCATCGCAGCGGCTGTTTCAGGGGGACCAGATGGCGCTGCTGTTGGTCACCGTGACGCTGTCGATGATGACCACGCCGCTATTAATGAAGCGCATTGATAAGCATCTGGCGCGCCGGTTCAATGAGCCAGAAGATGGCGATGAGCAACCCTGGGTTGAGGATGATAAGCCGCAGGTGATCGTGGTGGGCTTCGGTCGTTTCGGTCAGGTGATCGGGCGCTTACTGATGGCTAACAAAATGCGTATTACAGTGCTGGAGCGCGATATTAGCAGCGTCAATCTGATGCGCAAATACGGATACAAGGTTTACTACGGGGATGCGACGCAACTCGAGCTTTTGCGTTCTGCCGGGGCGGAACAAGCAAAATCCATTGTCATTACCAGCAATGAGCCGGAAGATACCCTAAAGATTGTGCACCTTTGCCAACAGCATTTTCCCCACCTGGCGATTTTAGCCCGTGCGCGGGGGCGCGTTGAGGCGCATGAATTGTTGCAGGCAGGCGTTACGCAATTTTCCCGTGAGACGTTTTCCAGCGCGCTTGAGCTTGGCCGCAAAGCGTTAATATCGGTGGGGCTGCATCCCCATCAGGCCCAACGCGCGCAGCTTCATTTTCGTCGGCTGGATATGCGTATGCTGCGGGAATTAATGCCGATCCATTCCGATACCGCGCAGATATCCCGCGTGCGCGAAGCTCGCCGCGAGCTGGAAGAGATCTTCCAGCGTGAAATGCAGCAGGAGCGGCGGCAGTTTGATGGTTGGGATGAGTTTGAGTAACAACGAGGTACGGCAGTGCGAAAAAGATTTATAGCCGGGGCGGTTTGCCCGTCCTGCCAGGCGCAAGATTCGCTGGCGATGTGGCGCGAAAATAATGTCGATATTGTTGAATGCGTTAAGTGCGGTCATCAAATGCGTGAGGCGGATAAATCTGCCCAGTCGCATGTGCGCGAGCAAGAGCAAGTAATTGGGATTTTCCATCCCGACTAGCGTGATCGGCCAGCTTTTTTTAAGCTTAGGAGTACACAGGCGTCGATTTCCGTTACAATCGGCGCCAGAAATTTTTCCACGCTCAGGAGATATCATGAAAGTAGCAAAAGACCTGGTGGTCAGCCTGGCCTATCAGGTACGTACAGAAGACGGTGTATTAGTGGATGAGTCTCCGGTGAGTGCACCGCTGGACTATCTTCATGGTCATGGTTCACTGATTTCCGGTCTGGAAAATGCGCTGGAAGGCCACGACGTCGGCGACAAATTCGACGTTGCTGTGGGCGCCAACGATGCTTACGGCCAGTATGACGAAAACCTGGTGCAGCGCGTACCGAAAGACGTCTTTATGGGCGTTGACGAACTGCAGGTAGGCATGCGTTTCCTGGCTGAAACTGACCAGGGCCCGGTTCCTGTTGAGATCACTGAAGTGGAAGACGATCACGTTGTGGTCGATGGCAACCATATGCTGGCTGGCCAGAATCTGAAATTCAACGTGGAAGTTGTGGCGATCCGCGAAGCGACCGAAGAAGAACTGGCTCATGGCCATGTTCATGGCGCGCACGGTCATGACCACGATCACGACCACGGCCACGATGGCTGCTGCGGCGGTCACGGCCATGACCACGGTCACGAGCACGGCAAAGGCGGTTGCGGCGGCAACGGCGGCTGCGGTTGCCACTAAGTTTGCACACCCGGCGATAAAACTCAGGCGCGTCCTGAGTTTTTGTTTACGGAAATAGCACGAGAACATAATGTTTGTTTTCTTGTGCTGTAAGCAAACATTCACTTTATCAAGTTGGGTGTTTGCTCGCATTCTAAGGCAGCTTTGGCTGCCTTTGTTGTTGATAGCGCCATTGCGCCGTACCTATCACTTCTGATAAATATTCATCCCCACTCGTTACTGGATATACCTCTGCCGTTTCGGTTTATTGGCTTTTTATACAGATAATTTAATCAATAATCCCGTTACGGGTAAGAGTTAATCTTATTCTTGTTTTCCACAATATGCTTAATCATCAATAATCTTAATGGTATTTTATTTTAAGGTGAATTAGCAGCTGAATTTTAGGGGGGTGCTAAGGCTTATTTTTTAAATCATAAAAGCTTATATAAATAATTTGCGTTTTGAATATTGATCGCAAAATCTGAATGAGTTTTGCAAAAAAACATTTTTGTATTTTATTTTTAACTGCCAGAAGGAATAAAATGTTGGTCTGCTGGCAATAAGTTATACGGCACATTCATATTATCAATATATTTGGGATGGATATTTATTTTATAAAAATATCACTGTAACGAATGATCCATTAAGGAGTCAGGGATGAACAAATGCTATAACATCGTCTGGAACGCGGCCCGTAATATGTATATGGTCGTTGCCGAACACGTGCGCAGTGGCAGTGCTCTACGCCGGCGAACCTGTGTGGTCGGCGTAGCGTTAAATCTGATTATTCCCGGAATGGATGTTGTCTACGCTAAGGAAATAGGTCCGCAAAGCGGTGCCAGTATTGTTATTCAGGATGGCGATACAATAACGTCAACCACGAGTGGTAAAGGTGTTGATAGCGTAATTGCCGGAGGCTCAGGGGTACAAATTAACGGTAAAGCGAGTATTACTGTCACTGGCGCTTCCAACTCGATGACCGGTATCAGCCTGGATAATGGCGCGACCAATAATCTTGGCAACGGCACGGAGATTGACGTAAACAACTCCTCCACCTCTGGCGAAGCGCGGGGAATTTTTATTGAGACAATGCAGCCCAATACCGCTATTACCGCCAATGGCCTTGATATTAACGTTCAAAGCGCTGGTGGGGCTGCTTACGGTATTCATGATTTCGGTAAAGGTGGCAATATCGATTTAGGGCAAGGAAGCACGATTACCGTTGTCAACAGTGCCGCTAGTTACGCCTATGGCGTGTATTTATACAATGATAGTGGTGATTTTAATATGGAGGGGGGCACCCTCAGTGTCACTGCCGCTAAAGGGCGGGCAAGAGGGCTATATAGCTCTGGTAACGCGCAAGTTGATTTGGGCAGCGGCATGCAAATGAACGTTACCAGTGAATCGAATTCGCTCGGTATCTCAGTGAGTGAATTCAATAGCTCTGGTTCATTAAAAGCGGATGCGTTGACACTTAATGTTTCGAATACAGATTCAGGATGGGAATACGGCTTTGAACAGGGAAGGGACAGCAACGTCGATCTTGGGAGCGGCAGCACTATTTCGCTCACGGGCAAATCTACTATGGCACATGGCCTCATCGTTGAGGATAACGGTGCTTTCACCGCTGAAAATCTCATTCTTAATGTCATGACAGCCAATACCAGCTCATCGAGTACTACCGGGCGCGGCGTGTTGATTGACTACGGTGGAAACGTCGACCTTGGCAGTGGTTCGGCAATTACGGTATCCGGTTTTACTCAGGGGCAGGGAATTGACATCTCCAGCATTGGGGGAACATTTACCGCCGATCATCTGACGGTCGATGTGATAGGTGGCAAGCGGCTTTACGGTATCCAGATGGATGGCGGAACAATCGATCTCGGTCAAGGCAGCACTGTTAGCGCAACCGGTATCGCAGAGACCGTCTGGATAACGGGTGGCACCTTTAACGCCAGCGAGTTGACAGTAAAAACGCAGCAGTCAATCGGTATTAATGTTCAGGGAACTGTTCAAAACACCACGGCGAATGTTGGCGCGGGAAGTGTGATTGATGGTCGCCTCGTCGGCGCAAGTGGTGTCACTAACGGTATTTGCGCATCAAGATCCGGTGTTGGCGGTAATTCTATTTTTAACTTCAACGGTACCGCCGATAACCGCAACACTATTTATGCAGTGAATGGTTATGGCGCATCAGCACAGTTTTCCGGTCAGCAGATGAATATCTCGAACACCGATATCATCATGAGCGGCGATAATGGTGCTTATGGGCTTTGGGCTATTGGGAATAATAGCTTAACCAGCGGGGGTATTATTAATGGCGAAAACCTGACGATTGATATGACCGACAGCGGTGCCAATAGCGCTGGCATCCTGGTGCAGCAAGGCGGCCAGGTTAATCTGACAGGCGACACAATCATCAAAGCCGACGAAGGCGCCGCTATTCTCATTGCAAAACCCGCGTCCAGCCAAAGTACGGTATCGCCGGGGGGGACCGTGTCCGGTAGTGGAAAAATGGATATAGAAGGCGATATCGTTAGCGGCGGCTGGGGAAGTATCGATCTTACTATGGATTCAGGTTCCTATTTTGCTGGTGATACTACGGTTAATCCCGACATAAACATGATGAATGCTGACGCTACGTCCACGCTAAACCTGACGCTGGCAGATCAAAGTCAGTGGATAATAGCGGGTGACTCTTCATTAACCCATTTAGTCAACGCCGGTAGCCTGGTATTCGGCGCTGACGATAATGGCGCATATAGCACATTGAGCGCAGAAAATATCACGCTACAAAATACCAGCGAACTGAACATTGATTATGGCGCAGCCGCAAAAGCCCACGTCGATAACATCCCACTAATTGTCGCGAAGAGCATTACGCTGGACGGCGTGTTGCATCTTTCCGATGTGGATACATCCGGTCTCGACAGCCTGAACTCTGATAACGAGCTGCCGCAGCAGCAAATTGTTTTAATTGACGCAGACACGGCGATTAACGGTAATTTTTCCAGCGTGGTGAAAGATGCGGATACGTTACCGGACTACCTCGCCTTTAGCGGGCAAATCAATACCAACGATAATACGCAATATTTGCTGGGCGCGGGATTAAGCTGGTATGCGGGGGGCGCATCCCTTAACGCGTCAACGACTGGCGCACATGGCACTTTTACACTGGCAGCAGGGAAAAGTTTTGAAGTCACCCGCACGTTAGTGGATGTCGCTCCTGACGCCACCACCGGCTGGGATGGCAAAACGTTGACCAAAAAAGGCGATGGTACGCTAATCCTGAGCGGCGATAACACCTATAGCGGCGGAACAGATATTGAAAGCGGCGTGTTGCTGGCGACCAGTATTCGCTCGCTGGGTAGCGGTGATATTAACAATAGTGGCGAACTGATACTGGATGTTGATGGTCCGGCTGATTTTGCCCAGAGCATCACCACGCAAGCTGGCGGCACCCTCGGTATAGAGCAGGGGAGCCGAGTCACTGTGGATACCCTGACCCAGCAAGAAGGCAGTTCGCTGGATGTGTTCCTGGATCTCTCGGCACCGCAGGCGACAGTCACCGCGCAGGAGGCCTATCTGGACGGCACTCTTAATATTACCGGTTTTACCAGCGCGCCAGACCATCAATATACCGGGACCGTTACGGTTATCGATGCCGGGGATGATATTCAAAGCGATTTTGATGAGTTAACTATTGCAGGCATACCCGCCAGCCAGGTGGATTTTATTAATGCTCAAGGGCGTATTGGCAGAACGGATTCGACCCATTATGACGTCACTCTCGGCCTTACATGGTATGCCGATCGCTATAATTCACTGGTGCCGGCCAACGGCTCATTCACCATTGCCAAAGCAGGTCAAAGCTTTACGCTTGGCGCACTGTTAGAAGATGTCGCGCCTAATAGCGAGAGCGGCTGGGACGGTAAGTCGCTTACCAAAAAGGGCGATGGCACGCTGATCCTTAATGCCCAGAATACCTATAGTGGAGCCACTGATATTCAAACGGGTGCGCTGTGGCTCAACCCGCAATCCTCAATCGGTGTGGAAGGTAGCCAGCAGCAGGTACTGGTAGCGCAGAATGCGGCATTCGGCGGCGATAGTGCGACGGTTAACGGGCAGGTTACCAACAGTGGCGCGCTCTATTTCGACAATATTCTGACTGTTAACGGCGATGTGACAAATAACGGCGCAATAGTGAGCGGCAGTGGTGATATTCCGCTTCCTGTCAACAAACTCACCAGCAGCGGCCAGGCCAATAATACATTGCTCATTAACGGAAATTATTTCGGTAACGGTGGTTCGTTGAGGCTTAATACTTATCTGGGTGACGATACTTCCGACACCGACACCATGAAAGTTACGGGTGATACATCAGGTAATACAACGCTATATATCAATCCTACGGGCGGGGATGGCGCAGTTACCAATAAAGGTATTGAAGTCGTGGATGTTGGCGGCAAGTCTGGTGGCGTATTTACACAGGGCAACCAGGTACAAGCGGGACTATACGAGTACCGTTTGTATAAAGATGAAAGCGATGGCGACTGGTATCTGCGCTCGCAGACAGCAACACCTCCCGATCCTGACGACGGTGGCGACGATGATGGTGGAGATGTTCCGGTTCCGCCGACGCCCTACGATCCACAATACCGTCCCGATATTGGCGTGTATCTCAGTAACCAGTGGATGGTGCGTAATTTGCAAATGCAAACGCTCTACGATCGCGAAGGTAGCCAGTACCGCACCGATGATGGCAGCGTTTGGGCGCGGTTTAAGGCAGGTAAAGCGGGTTCACAGGCCATTAATGGCGCAGAAGATATTGATAACAACTATTCCCAGTTCCAGCTTGGCGGCTATATCCTTGACGGGAAATTTCAGCAACAAAGCCTTACGGCCGGCCTGATGGGAAGCTATATCAATGCTGACACCACCAGTACCGCAAACCGTGGTGCGGATGGCAGCCGTTTCTCGGCATCCGGAAATGTGGATGGTTATAATCTTGGCGTTTACGCGACCTGGTTTGCCGATGCGCAAAACCACAGCGGTCTGTATCTGGATAGCTGGTATCAGTACGGCATGTTTAACAACAGCGTGAATGACGGTGACGTCGGGAGGGTAGAGTATGACTCCAGCGCTAACGCCATTTCACTCGAAACCGGCTACCGCTACGATATAGCGCTGCAAAGCCATAACATGATTAGCCTGACGCCGCAGGCGCAGGTCGTCTGGCAAAACTACCGTGCTGACAGCATCGTCGATAATAGTGGCACCCGAATTGATGGTCAAAACAGTGACAGTTGGACTACACGTTTAGGCTTGCGTATGGATAGCAAGCTGTACAAAGGCGAGCAGGCGGTGATCCAACCGTTTGCTGAAGCTAACTGGCTGCATACGAGTGATGAAGTATCGGTCGCATTCGATGAGGCTAGTGTGCAACAGGATCTTCCGGCCGACCGCGGCGAACTGAAGCTGGGCATTCAAGCGAATGTTAATGCGCAATTGACCGTGCGTGCTCAGGTGGCCGGACAGAAAGGCAGCGATAGCTACAGCGATCTCAGCGGTAGCCTGAATCTGCGTTATAACTGGTAGTTCGCGTCAAAAAAACACCCCGGCGTGGTTGCACGCCGGGGCGGATGTTAATAATGGGGCGGGGGAGTTTCTTCAGACTGCGAGGCGATCATTGACGGTTGTGTGGCCTTTAGCTTTTCCACTAATAACCGCAGATGCTCCCGTAGCTTAACCATCTCCAGCTCATGGGCCGTTACCGTCTGGTTTAACTCTTCGATGGTAATTTCCTGAAATGCAAGACGACTTTCAAGCTCTGCCAGCCGTTGTTCGGTCGATTGATGCTGCATGACTAACCTCTCTGACAGCGTTTAAACAGGTTTAGCGATTTTACGCGAAAAAACAGAGCGCTTGCAGGGGAGTTTTGATGGGGATGAAACTTCTTCATACAAAAATAGTCTCATTTTGATCCTATACCGGCCACGAGGATTGTGTAGATTTCGTTGGCAACGTTATAGTAAGCCTCTTTGCTGATATCAACCCGGGGGGAGATGCCTCGGTTCTGGAGAAATGGATGAAATCACTGTTTAAAGTCACGCTGCTGGCGACCACCATGGCCGTTGCTCTGAATGCCCCTGCGTTTGCTGCTCCTGCTGCGCCTGCAGCGGCCCCGGCTGCAACAGCCGAGAGCAAATCAGCATTCCAAAACGATGACCAGAAATCAGCTTATGCGCTGGGTGCTTCGCTGGGTCGTTACATGGAGAATTCCTTAAAAGAACAAGAAAAGCTGGGCATCAAGTTAGATAAAGCGCAGCTGATTGCCGGTGTTCAGGACGCCTTTGCGGATAAGAGCAAACTTTCCGATCAAGAAATTGAGCAAACTCTACAAGCGTTTGAAGCGCGTGTGAAAGCCTCTGCGCAAGAGAAGATGGAAAAAGACGCGAAAGAAAATGCTGATAAAGGCAAAGCTTATCGCGACACCTTCGCCAAAGAGAAAGGTGTGAAAACCTCTTCTACTGGCCTGCTGTATAAAGTTGAAAAAGAAGGGACTGGCGATGCGCCGAAAGACAGCGATACCGTTGTGGTTAACTACAAAGGGACGCTGGTCGATGGTAAAGAGTTTGATAACTCTTACACCCGCGGCGAGCCGCTCTCCTTCCGTCTTGACGGTGTGATCCCTGGCTGGACTGAAGGCCTGAAAAACATCAAGAAAGGCGGCAAGATCAAGCTGGTTATCCCACCGGAGCTGGCTTATGGTAAAAATGGCGTACCGGGCATCCCTGCTAACTCTACCCTGGTGTTTGACGTAGAGCTGCTGGACATTAAACCGGCTCCGAAAGCCGATGCCGCGCCTCAGGCAGAAAATAAAGCCGCTGCCGGCGACGACGCTAAGAAATAAGCAAGAGTTTGAAACCGCCGCCTTCCAGGCGGCGGTTTTTTATTTGCCGGTGGGGATTTGCCCGTTATGTTCCAGGCCAGGGTACAGGCAACCCGAAAGATGACGGGTATAATTAACACTGGAAAACACGTCTGACGCTGTATTACTTTATCTGTTTGCGTAACAACTGAGTGATGAGTCTGCCCTGACACCGAAATACGACAGGCTCTATGTATAGGGTGGTATTCTTTCATGTCCAATTCGCTTTTAACTAACGAGACCAGTGAACTTGATTTACTGGACCAGCGTCCTTTTGATCAAACTGATTTCGATATTCTTAAATCCTATGAAGCGGTAGTGGACGGGTTAGCTATGCTGATTGGCTCACATTGCGAAATCGTGTTGCACTCTTTGCAGGACCTGAAATGCTCCGCCATCCGCATTGCGAACGGCGAACACACCGGGCGTAAAATTGGCTCGCCGATAACCGACCTGGCGCTGCGCATGCTGCATGATATGACCGGTGCCGACAGCAGCGTGTCAAAGTGCTATTTCACTCGCGCCAAAAGCGGCGTACTGATGAAGTCAGTGACCATTGCTATTCGTAACCGTGACCAGCGGGTGATTGGCCTGTTGTGCATCAATATGAATCTCGACGTGCCGTTTTCGCAGATTATGAGCACCTTTGTGCCGCCGGAAACTCAGGATCAGGAAGTGCCATCCTCGGTTAACTTCGCCTCCTCGGTGGAAGACCTTGTGATGCAGACGCTGGAATTCACCATTGAAGAGGTCAACGCGGATCGCAATGTCTCCAACAATGCCAAGAACCGCCAGATTGTCCTCAATCTGTATGAGAAAGGCATTTTCGATATTAAAGACGCCATTAACCAGGTCGCCGATCGGTTGAATATCTCCAAGCACACGGTTTATCTCTATATTCGCCAGTTCAAGAGCGGCGATTTCACCGGGCAAGAACGCTAATGCGTTTTGCGCTTATGGTTACCGGCCCGGCGTATGGCACACAGCAAGCCAGCAGCGCTTATCAATTCGCCAGGGCGGCCATTGAGGAAGGGCATCGCGTGGAAAGCGTCTTCTTTTATCGGGAAGGCGTTTACAACGCCAACCAACTGACGTCCCCCGCCAGCGATGAATTTGATATGGTGCGCGCCTGGCAGCGCTTAAGTGAAGAGCAGGGCGTGGCGCTGCATATTTGCGTTGCGGCGGCATTACGACGCGGCATCACCGACAACGAACAGGCGCAGCAACTCAATTTGCCTGGCGCTAATCTACAGCCGGGATTTACGTTAAGCGGCCTGGGCGCACTGGCTGAAGCGGCGTTGACCAGCGATCGTATGGTGCAATTCTAATGAACCGTGTCGCGTTTGTTTTTTCCTCCGCGCCCCATGGCTCCTCAGCAGGGCGTGAAGGGCTGGATGCGCTGTTGGCGACATCGGCACTAAGCGATGAGCTGGGTGTTTTCTTTATTGGCGACGGCGTTTTTCAAATCCTGGCAGGACAACAGCCCGGCGAGATCCTGGCCCGCGACTATATTGCCACCTTCAAATTGCTGGCGCTCTACGATATCGAGAACTGCTGGCTTTGCGCCGATTCGTTGCGCGAGCGGGGGCTGGACCCGGATGCCAGCGAGTTTGTCGTGGAGGCAGAAACGCTGGGCAGCGCGCGCCTGCGGGACATGCTTAGCCAGTACGATGTAATTTTACGTTTCTGAGGTTTCAATGCTGCATACCTTAACGCGTTCGCCGTGGCAGATGGATTTCACCGGCTTCCTGCGGATGCTTGCGCCCGGCGATGATGTCTTGCTGATTCAGGATGGCGTGGCGGCCGGTATCGCAGGCACTTCCTTCCTTGAATTATTACAGCAGGCCCCCATATCCCTTTACGCGCTGGAAAATGACATTGTTGCGAGAGGTTTGAGTGGTCAAATTTCGACCGATATCGGCAGGGTTAGCTATAATGACTTCGTCAGATTAGCCATTACGCACCCAAGTCAGATGAACTGGTAGCCCGAGATCGCTGTATATTTCTTGACTCCTTTTCGACAGAGCCATAAAATTCTGCGTCCTCATATTATATGAGGCGATTTATTACGTGTTTACGAAGCAAAAGCTAAAACCAGGAGCTATTTAATGGCAACAGTTAACCAGCTGGTACGCAAACCACGCTCTCGCAAAGTTGCAAAAAGCAACGTGCCGGCGCTGGAAGCATGCCCGCAAAAACGTGGCGTATGTACTCGCGTATATACCACCACCCCGAAAAAACCGAACTCCGCTCTGCGTAAAGTGTGCCGTGTTCGTCTGACTAACGGTTTTGAAGTGACTTCCTACATTGGTGGTGAAGGTCACAACCTGCAGGAGCACTCCGTGAT
Organism: Atlantibacter sp. RC6; assembly: GCF_014193285.1. Taxonomy (GTDB): domain Bacteria; phylum Pseudomonadota; class Gammaproteobacteria; order Enterobacterales; family Enterobacteriaceae; genus Atlantibacter. The sequence goes on along the minus strand of NZ_JACHZE010000004.1, from coordinate 3,166 downwards.
CCTGATCCGTGGCGGTCGTGTTAAAGACCTCCCGGGTGTTCGTTACCACACCGTTCGCGGTGCGCTTGACTGCTCCGGCGTTAAAGACCGTAAGCAAGCTCGCTCCAAGTACGGCGTGAAGCGTCCTAAGGCTTAATGGTTCTCCGTTAAGTAAGGCCAAACGTTTTATATTACTGTCAAACTAAACTCGTAGAGTTTTGGACAATCCTGAATTAACAACGGAGTATTTCCATGCCACGTCGTCGCGTCATTGGTCAGCGTAAAATTCTGCCGGATCCGAAGTTCGGATCAGAACTGCTGGCTAAATTTGTAAATATCCTGATGGTAGATGGTAAAAAATCTACTGCAGAATCAATCGTATACAGTGCTCTTGAGACCCTGGCTCAACGCTCTGGTAAATCTGAACTGGAAGCTTTCGAAGTTGCTCTCGAAAACGTGCGCCCGACTGTAGAAGTTAAGTCCCGCCGCGTTGGTGGTTCAACTTATCAGGTTCCGGTTGAAGTTCGTCCGGTCCGTCGTAATGCTCTGGCAATGCGTTGGATCGTTGAAGCTGCTCGTAAACGCGGTGATAAATCCATGGCTCTGCGCCTGGCGAACGAACTCACTGACGCTGCAGACAACAAAGGTACTGCAGTGAAGAAACGTGAAGACGTTCACCGTATGGCAGAAGCCAACAAGGCGTTCGCACACTACCGTTGGTAATCCCTTCGGAATGATAGTCACCAGGCGGGCGCTTCAGTTGGGTTGCCCGCACTGGTTAACTTAATCTGAACGCCTAATGCAATAAACGAGGAATCAAATGGCTCGTACAACACCCATTGCACGCTACCGTAACATCGGTATCAGTGCACACATCGACGCCGGTAAAACCACTACTACCGAACGTATTCTGTTCTACACCGGTGTAAACCATAAAATCGGTGAAGTTCATGACGGCGCCGCTACCATGGACTGGATGGAGCAGGAGCAGGAGCGTGGTATCACCATCACCTCCGCAGCGACTACTGCGTTCTGGTCTGGTATGGCTAAGCAGTATGAACCGCATCGTGTAAACATCATCGACACCCCGGGCCACGTTGACTTCACCATTGAAGTAGAACGTTCCATGCGTGTTCTTGACGGTGCGGTAATGGTTTACTGCGCAGTTGGTGGTGTTCAGCCGCAGTCTGAAACCGTATGGCGTCAGGCAAACAAATATAAAGTTCCACGTATCGCGTTCGTTAACAAAATGGACCGTATGGGTGCGAACTTCCTGAAAGTTGTTGGTCAGATCAAATCCCGTCTGGGCGCGAACCCGGTTCCGCTGCAGTTGGCGATTGGTGCTGAAGAAGGTTTCACCGGCGTTGTTGACCTGGTGAAAATGAAAGCCATCAACTGGAACGATGCAGATCAGGGCGTGACCTTCGAATACGAAGATATCCCGGCTGAGATGCAGGACCTGGCTGAAGAATGGCACCAGAATCTGATCGAATCTGCTGCTGAAGCTTCTGAAGAGCTGATGGAAAAATACCTGGGCGGCGAAGAGCTGACCGAGGAAGAAATCAAGAAAGCTCTGCGTCAGCGCGTTCTGAACAACGAAATCATCCTGGTAACCTGTGGTTCTGCATTTAAGAACAAAGGTGTTCAGGCAATGCTGGATGCGGTAATCGATTACCTGCCGGCACCGACTGACGTTCCTGCGATCAACGGCATCCTGGACGACGGTAAAGATACCCCGGCTGAGCGTCACGCTAGCGATGAAGAGCCGTTCTCTGCACTGGCGTTCAAAATCGCGACCGACCCGTTCGTGGGTAACCTGACGTTCTTCCGCGTGTACTCTGGCGTGGTTAACTCAGGTGATACCGTACTGAACTCCGTGAAAGCCGCTCGCGAGCGTTTTGGCCGTATCGTTCAGATGCACGCTAACAAGCGTGAAGAGATCAAAGAAGTTCGCGCTGGCGACATCGCGGCTGCAATCGGTCTGAAAGACGTGACTACGGGTGATACTCTGTGTGATCCGGACAACCCGATCATTCTGGAGCGTATGGAATTCCCTGAGCCGGTAATCTCCATCGCCGTAGAACCGAAAACCAAAGCTGACCAGGAAAAAATGGGTCTGGCTCTGGGCCGTCTGGCTAAAGAAGACCCGTCATTCCGCGTATGGACTGACGAAGAATCTAACCAGACCATCATCGCTGGTATGGGCGAACTGCACCTGGACATCATCGTTGACCGTATGAAGCGTGAGTTCAACGTTGAAGCTAACGTGGGTAAACCTCAGGTTGCTTACCGCGAAGCGATTCGCGCGAAAGTTACCGATATCGAAGGTAAACACGCTAAGCAGTCTGGTGGTCGTGGTCAGTATGGCCATGTTGTTATCGACATGTACCCGCTGGAGCCGGGCTCAAATCCGAAAGGTTACGAGTTCATCAACGACATCAAGGGTGGTGTAATTCCTGGCGAATACATCCCTGCCGTTGATAAAGGCATCCAGGAGCAGCTGAAGTCTGGTCCGCTGGCGGGTTATCCGGTAGTAGACATGGGTATTCGTCTGCACTTCGGTTCTTACCATGACGTTGACTCCTCTGAACTGGCGTTTAAACTGGCCGCTTCTATCGCCTTTAAAGAAGGCTTTAAGAAAGCGAAACCAGTTCTGCTTGAGCCGATCATGAAGGTTGAAGTAGAAACTCCGGAAGAGAACACCGGTGACGTTATCGGTGACTTGAGCCGTCGTCGTGGTATGCTGCGCGGTCAGGAATCTGATGTTACTGGCGTTAAGATCCACGCTGAAGTTCCGCTGTCTGAAATGTTCGGATATGCAACTCAGCTGCGTTCTCTGACCAAAGGTCGTGCATCTTATACCATGGAATTCCTGAAGTATGATGATGCGCCGAACAACGTTGCTCAGGCCGTAATTGAAGCTCGTGGCAAATAAGCCCCGAGGTTAAAACTAATGTCCCGTGCTCTCTCCTGTTGGGGAGAGCACTATAGTAAGGAATATAGCCGTGTCTAAAGAAAAATTTGAACGTACAAAACCGCACGTCAACGTTGGTACTATCGGCCACGTTGACCATGGTAAAACTACCCTGACTGCTGCCATCACTACCGTTCTGGCTAAAACCTACGGTGGTTCTGCTCGTGCATTCGATCAGATCGATAACGCGCCGGAAGAAAAAGCTCGTGGTAT